>NZ_JAVIFV010000003.1:0-565000 GCF_031157375.1 Sphingosinicella sp. LHD-64 | reverse complement strand
CATGACCGATAGTGAACTAGTACCGTGAGGGAAAGGTGAAAAGCACCCCGATGAGGGGAGTGAAACAGTACCTGAAACGGATTGCCTACAAGCAGTGGGAGCTCCCTTGAGGAGTGACCGCGTACCTCTTGCATAATGGGTCAGTGACTTAATGTATCAAGCAAGCTTAAGCCGATAGGTGTAGGCGCAGCGAAAGCGAGTCTGAATAGGGCGACTGAGTTTGATGCATTAGACCCGAAACCCGGCGATCTAGGCATGACCAGGATGAAGGTGCGGTAACACGCACTGGAGGTCCGAACCGATTAACGTTGAAAAGTTACCGGATGAGTTGTGTTTAGGGGTGAAAGGCCAATCAAGCCGGGAAATAGCTGGTTCTCCGCGAAAACTATTGAGGTAGTGCCTCGGACGAATACCGATGGGGGTAGAGCACTGGATGGGCTAGGGGGACGCGAGTTCTACCAAACCTAACCAAACTCCGAATACCATCGAGTACTATCCGGGAGACAGACGGCGGGTGCTAAGGTCCGTCGTCAAAAGGGAAACAGCCCTAACCTACAGCTAAGGCCCCCAAATCGTATCTAAGTGGGAAAGCATGTGGGACTTCCAAAACAACCAGGAGGTTGGCTTAGAAGCAGCCATCCTTTAAAGAAAGCGTAACAGCTCACTGGTCTAATCAAGAGGTCCTGCGGCGAAGATGTAACGGGGCTCAAGATACGTGCCGAAGCTTAGGGTTCAGTCGCAAGACTGAGCGGTAGCGGAGCGTTCCGTAGGCCGATGAAGCCATCTGGCAATGGGTGGTGGAGGTATCGGAAGTGCGAATGCTGACATGAGTAGCGATAAACAGAGTGAGATGCTCTGTCGCCGAAATCCCAAGGGTTCCTGCGCAAGGCTAATCCGCGCAGGGTGAGTCGGCCCCTAAGACGAGCCCGAAGGGGGTAGTCGATGGGAAGCTGGTTAATATTCCAGCACCTGGAGGTGTGTGACGGATCTCGTAAGTTGTCAGTCCTTATCGGATTGGTCTGGCTTCGAAGAGGTTCCAGGAAATAGCCCCTCCGTATAGACCGTACCCTAAACCGACACAGGTGGGATGGTAGAGTATACCAAGGCGCTTGAGAGAAGTGTGCTGAAGGAACTCGGCAAATTGCCTCCGTACCTTCGGAAGAAGGAGGCCCTCATAGCGGGCAACCGCTTTGAGGGGGCACAGGCCAGGGGGTAGCGACTGTTTAGCAAAAACACAGGGCTCTGCTAAGTCGGCTTCAAGACGACGTATAGGGTCTGACGCCTGCCCGGTGCCTGAAGGTTAAGTGGAGGGGTGCAAGCTCCGAAATGAAGCCCAGGTAAACGGCGGCCGTAACTATAACGGTCCTAAGGTAGCGAAATTCCTTGTCGGGTAAGTTCCGACCTGCACGAATGGCGTAACGACTTCCCCACTGTCTCCAGCACATGCTCAGCGAAATTGAATTCTCCGTGAAGATGCGGAGTACCCGCGGTTAGACGGAAAGACCCCGTGCACCTTTACTGCAGCTTCAGAGTGGCATTAGGAATGAACTGTGTAGGATAGGTGGGAGGCTTTGAAACATCGGCGCCAGCTGGTGTGGAGCCATTGGTGAAATACCACCCTGTTCCTTCCTGATGTCTAACCACGCACCGTTATCCGGTGCTGGGACCCTCTGTGGCGGGTAGTTTGACTGGGGCGGTCGCCTCCCAAAGAGTAACGGAGGCGCGCGATGGTGGGCTCAGGACGGTTGGAAACCGTCTGTTAGAGTGCAATGGCATAAGCCCGCCTGACTGCGAGACTGACAAGTCGAGCAGAGACGAAAGTCGGTCATAGTGATCCGGTGGTCCCTCGTGGAAGGGCCATCGCTCAACGGATAAAAGGTACGCCGGGGATAACAGGCTGATAACCCCCAAGAGCTCATATCGACGGGGTTGTTTGGCACCTCGATGTCGGCTCATCACATCCTGGGGCTGGAGCAGGTCCCAAGGGTTTGGCTGTTCGCCAATTAAAGTGGTACGTGAGCTGGGTTCAGAACGTCGCGAGACAGTTTGGTCCCTATCTGCCGTGGGCGTCGATATTTGAGAGGAGTTGACCCTAGTACGAGAGGACCGGGTTGAACGTACCTCTGGTGGACCTGTCGTTCTGCCAAGAGCGCAGCAGGGTAGCTATGTACGGACGGGATAACCGCTGAAAGCATCTAAGCGGGAAGCCTCCCTCAAGATAAGATATCTCAGAGCCGTGGAAGACCACCACGTTGATAGGCCGGATGTGGAAGCGGGGTAACCCGTGGAGCTAACCGGTCCTAATTGCTCTATTCGCGCTTGAGAGTTCACACCGTCAACGACAGTTTTGGCTGTCGCCGATGTGGCTCAGCAGATCAAAGTTGCACGATTTCTAGATCCCGCATGCGCCGGCTCCATAGCTTGGTGACCATAGCGTCTGTGACCCACCCGATCCCATCCCGAACTCGGCCGTGAAACCGGACAGCGCCGATGGTACTACCGCTTAAGCGTTGGAAGAGTAGGTCGTCGCCAGGCTTTGCAGCCGGCGCATGCAGGATTGAACCCATTCACTTTGTCGTAGATTTTTGATCGCGTCGAGCACGGCTCCGCGAGTTTTCGGTGGCTTGGCGCGGGGTGGAGCAGCCCGGTAGCTCGTCAGGCTCATAACCTGAAGGTCGCAGGTTCAAATCCTGCCCCCGCAACCACCGAGCCATTCAACCCGCAGCCCGCGCGACCAGTCGGTCGATCCCCCGGATCGCCCTTGGTGGTTGCGCCTCGTCAGGCTCATAACCTGAAGGTCGCAGGTTCAACTCCTGCCCCCGCGACCAGCGAAGACCCCCGCCTCGGCGGGGGTTCTTGCGTTTGGGGCCGGTACGACGCCAGGAGCAGCCCACGCCGCCAATAATCCTGCCTCGCAACCACCGACATTCATTGGCGAGAGCAGCGAGCTTGTGAACTTCACGTGCCCCGGCGAAGGCCGGCCCGGTCAGCATCGTCCCGTAAGAGCTATCGGCCCGGCCCGAAACTGAGGGTCAGGATCGCCCGCACCGTGCGCGGCGAGACGGGCGTGAGCAAACCGGAGGGCGCGACCAGATAGCCTTCGGTGCCGGTGATGTTCGACGCGAGCACGCGCAGCTCGGCCGGCCGGCCGGCCAGCCTGAAGCGCCCGCGCGCGCCGAGGTTGAGCGTCGTCACCGCCGGCGCCTTGAAGCTGTTCACGGTATTGGCCCAGCGTTCGCCGAGATGGCTGAAGCCCGCGTCCACCGACAAGTCGTCCGAAAGCCGCCGTTCGATATTGGCGTTGACCACGAACTGCGAGATGCCCGCCGCGCTCCCCCCGACGATGCCGGCATCCACGAGCGGCCCGGTCACATCCGAATCGAACACGACCAGGCCGGCGACGACCCGCGTCGCATCATCGACCTGTCCCGCGATCGAGGTCTCGAAGCCTCGGTGGCGTACCTCGCCGACCAGCCCGAACGATCCGTCGCTGCGGAACCCCGGGGTCGGCTTGGAGACCTGGAACAGCGCGCCGATCAGGGTCAGTCGCGGCGTGATCGCGTAGCGCGCGCCCAACTCGAACTGCTCTGCCTCGACCGGCGGAAGGACCTCCTCGCGGTTGGTCGCGGACGCGGGCGCCGACCCGGTTTCCTCCAGCCCGGTCACCCAGCTCCCGAACAGCGCGAACCGGCTGGTCAGGTTGACGACGGCGGAGATATTGTAGTCGGTCGTGTTGCTGATGCGCTCGCTGGTCACGCCGGACGTCGATTGCACCGCCTTGTCGTAGCGCGTCCGGTGCACGCCGAAGCGCAGCTGCACCCGGTCGCGCCAGGTGAGGCCATAGCCCGCCGAGATCGTATATTGCCTGACCACGTCCTCGCCGCGCGTGCCGGACCATGGGCGTTCGGGCACATCCGGCGGATCGCCGGTCTCGAGGTCGAACGCGCCCAGCGGGGTGGCGAGGGCGGAGGCGAGCTCGGTGACGGTGTGCCGGCCGCGCAGGGCCAGCGTGATCTGGTTCCCGAAATCGCCCGTCTCGAACGCGCGTCCGAGCCGGATTTCACCGGTGTCCGAGTCCTTCCATCTGCGCTGCGGGGTCCGAAGCGTGGTGGCGGTCGCGTTCCCCTGTGCGTCCGACGAGATCAGCGTGTTGTCCCCGTTGTCGAGGACCCAGATCGAGCGAAAGGCCGAAGCGTCGATGGTGAAACCGTGGAGCTCGCCGCGGTAGAGGAGGCCGAGATTGGTGGTCGTGGCCGCAGTCCGCGCCCAATCCGGCGAATATTGGTGCAGTATCCTCGGGTTCGGCGGCATCGCCGCTGCGTTCGGGATCACATAATAGTCGCCGTCATATTGGCGATCGTTGACCGACGCGAACCCTCGCAGCCGGTGACCGGGCGCGACGGTCCAGCCTATGACGGCACCCGCGGTGAGGCTCGAGCCGTTATAGCCCTGCGCATATTGCCGGTCGGGGCTCCAGACGAAGCCACCGGCGAGGCTGAGCGCCCCGTCGCGCAGCGAGACGTCGCCCTGAAGCACGCGCGTGCCGAAATCGCGCAGGCCCGCACCCAGCCGCAACTCGTTCGCCGGTCCGGCCTCGCGCAGCCGGTAGTTCACGACGCCCGAGGGCGCCGGATAAGGGAGGCGGGCGGCGTTCACGCCGACGCGCACGCTCACACCGGACAGCACTGAGTCGTCCAACGCACCACCGCGACTGAAATAGGCCTCGTCGATGCGATAGGCGCCGCTGTCATTGAGGTCGAAGCCACGGACCTGACTCTCGGTGTAGAGACCCGATTGCTCGATCCCGGCACGCTCGCCAAACGCGTCGGCGGCATTCCTGACCGCATTGTCCTGCGCGGCGGCCGGCACGGCGGTGGCACACGTCATGGCGATCCCGCCGAAGCGGGTCAGGGACGCAATGCGGATCATGAATGCTTCCTCTTACCGTGGAGCGCCAAACCTAAGGGTGTCGGCCCCGAGGGCGAAGGCAGCTCGCTGCAGCCAGCTGGCGATTCGCTGCATCGATGCGGCGTTTTCCGCGAGTTGGGCTAGGATCGGCGGCATGACCCACGCTGCCGCCCCTCCCGCGCCGATCAGCTGGCGATGGATCGCCCTCTTCTGGTTCGCCGCCGCACTGTTCGAGGCTACCCAATCCATCCTCATCCAACACGCCATTGGCGGGCGTGGCGGGGAAGTGGTGCTCTTCCTGACCGAACTGGCGGGCTGGCTGCCCTGGGCGCTGGCTACGCCCTTCGTCATCGAGCTGGCGCAGCGTCACCCCATCGTTCCCGCGCCGACGGCGCGTGGGATCGGGGCGCATCTCATGGCGTTCCTGTTCATCACCCTGATCGCGGAAGGGTGGTCCGCGGCGCTCCACATGCTGTTCAATCCCTGGGCCCATCGCCAGGCGCCGACCTTCTGGGACACGCTCAGCGCAACGCTCATCTTTCACGGGCTGATCTGCGTGTTCGCCTACGCGCTGATCCTCGCCATCACCTACCTGGTGGACTCGCGGGACAAGGTGGCGCGCAAGGCGACCGAGGCCGCGCAGCTCGGCGAAGAGCTTTCGAAAGCCCAGCTCGCGGCGCTGCTCCGCCAGATGGAGCCGCATTTCATGTTCAACACGCTCAATTCGATCGCCGGGCTGGTGCGCGACGATCGCAAGGCGGCGGCCGTCAACATGATCGTCGGCCTCAGCGAAATCCTTCGCCGCACGTCCCAGAATCACAAGCCGGAGGTGACGCTCGCGGAGGAAATCGAATATCTTCAGCGCTACATCGACATCCAGAAGGTCCGCTTCGGCGAACGCCTCGGGTATGACGAGGATGTTCCGGAGACGCTGATGGATGCTCGGGTCCCGAGCCTGCTGCTTCAGCCGCTCGTGGAAAACGCCATCAAACATGGCCTGACGGAGCGAGTGGCGGGCGGCGAGATTCGCATCACGGCGGCGAGACAGGGCGCGGTTCTGTCGCTCAGCGTCTACAATGACGGCCCGGCCTTTGCGGCAGGCTGGGAGTCGAACAGCGCCGGCGTCGGCCTCGCCAATCTGCGCACGCGGCTCCGGATCATGTACGGTGACGCCGCCGATCTTGACGTCAGGAATGTGGACGGCGGCGCCGAAGTGGTCGTGACCTTGCCCCTATCGGAGACTGCATGACGCCGCCCGTGCCGATCAGCGTCCTCGTCGTCGACGACGAGCCTCTCGCCCGGCGCAATCTCGTCGTCCTGCTGCAGGGCGATCCCGACATCGGCTCGATCGAGGAATGCGCCTCGGGCGCGGAGGCCGTCGCGGCCATCCGGCGCCGCAAGCCGGATCTGCTGTTTCTCGACGTGCAGATGCCGGAGTGCGACGGCTTCGATGTCCTGGAACTGCTGGGTACCGATGGTCCGCAGACGATCATCTTCGTCACCGCCCACGACGAATATGCGCTGCGCGCCTTCGAGGCCGGCGCGCTCGATTATCTGCTGAAGCCGTTCGACGACGCACGCTTCACGAGGGTGCTGGCCCGCGCCAAGGAGAAGATCGCCCGCTACGCATCGCACCAGCAGGCACCGCGCAGGCTTGTCGTGAAGGCACCGCGTCGACTGCTTTTCATCGATGTCTCGGACGTGGATTGGGTGGAGGCTGCGAGCTATTATGCGTGCCTGCACGTCGGGCAGGAGGCGCATCTGATCCGCCGCACGATGGCGGAGCTCGAACGGGACGTCGGCGACAGCTTCATCCGCATCCACCGCTCGACCATCGTGAACCTCGCGCGCGTCAGCGGGCTCGAGCTGCAAAGTTCGGGGGACTATGCGGTCGTCTTGCGCAGCGGCATCCGGCTCCGTTTGAGCCGGCGCTACAGGCAGGCGCTGCAATCGCGCCTGATCGCGGCGCCGTCCCCCGCCTAGTTCCCGAAGATCGGCGGGCTTTTCCGTTTCTGGCGTCTCGGAGGCGCTGCATTTTGCGGCTTTCCCTCGCTTGTGATTTACGGCCGAACGTGCTTCATTCCGGCCCATCAACAGGGAGGGCCTAATGACCGACGGACCCAGCAATCCTCTGCCCACCGCGCCCGCCTCGCTGGTCGAGCGCGCCAAGAACATCATCGTCTCGCCCAAGACCGAATGGCCCCGCATCGATGCCGAACCGGCGTCGATCCAGGGCATCTACACGGGCTACGTCATGATCCTCGCTGCGATCGGCCCGATCGCCTCGCTGGTCGGGCAGCAGGTGTTCGGCTTCTCGGCGCTCGGCATCACCTACAAGCCGCCGATCGGCTATTCGATCACCTTCGCGGTGCTGAGCTATGTGATGTCGCTGATCAGCATCTATCTGCTGGCGCTGATCATCGATGCGCTGGCGCCCAATTTCGGCGGCACCAAGGACCAGCTCAAGGCGTTCAAGGTCGCGGCCTATTCCTGGACTGCCGCCTGGCTCGCCGGCGTCTTCGGGATCATCCCGATGCTCGGCATCCTCGCCCTCGTCGGCCTCTACAGCCTCTATCTGCTCTATCTCGGCCTGCCGGTGCTGATGAAGGCGCCGCAAGACAAGGCGGTCGGCTATACGGTGGTCGTGATCCTCGTCGCGATCGTGCTGTGGGTGGTCGTGTCGTTCATCGTCGGCGCGCTGGTCGCGAGCTTCTTCCCGCTTGGCGGGCTGATGGGCGGCGGATCGGTCCAGCTGCCCTAGTCGAACAGTTCGGCCTGGACGGCGCCCGAGACGGCGCCGTCCAGCACCGCCCGCTTCGCCCATTCCATATCGTTCGCGAGATAGCGGTCGGCCGCGTGGAACGGAACGACCGCGCGCAGCGTGTCGACCGCCGGCTGCAGTGCCGGCGATGTCGCGAGCGGCTTGTGGAAATCGACGCCCTGCGTCGCCGCCAGCAGCTCCACCCCGATCACACCCGCCGCATTATGTGCGATCCGCCGCGCCTTGAGCGCGCCGTGCGTCGCCATCGAGACATGATCCTCCTGCCCCGCCGAGGTCGGCACCGTGTCGACGCTCGCCGGGAAGGCGAGGCTCTTGTTCTCCGACACCAGGGCAGCCGCGGTGACCTGCGCGATCATGAAGCCCGAATTGACCCCGCTGTCGGGGATCAGGAACGGCGGCAGGCCGCTCATCTTGGGATCGATCAGCACGGCCAGCCGCCGCTCGGCGATCGAACCGATCTCGCACAGCGCCATCGCCAGGATGTCGCCGGCGAAGGCGACCGGCTGGGCATGGAAATTGCCGCCGGAGAGCGCATCCTCGCCGAACAGCAGCGGATTGTCGCTGACCGCATTGGCCTCGATCTCGAGCGTGCGCGCGGCATTGCGGAGAAGATCGAGCACCGCGCCCATCACCTGCGGCTGGCAGCGGAAGCTGTACGGGTCCTGCACCCGGTCGCAGCCTTCGTGGCTGTGCCGGATCGCGCTGCCCTCGAGCAGCCGGCGCAGCACCGCCGCGACCGTGATCTGGCCGGGCTGGCCGCGCGCTTCATGGATGCGCGGATCGAAGGGCACGTCGGTGCCCTTGAGCGCGTCGGTCGCGAGCGCGCCGGTGACGAGGGCGGAGGCGAACACCCGCTCCGCCGTGAACAGCACGTCGAGGGCGATCGCGGTCGAGGCCTGGGTGCCGTTGATCAGCGCCAGCCCCTCCTTGGGACCCAGCACCAGTGGCTCCAGCCCGAGCCGGGTCAGTGCTTCCGCAGCGGGCAGGCGTTGCCCGCCATGCGCAATCTCGCCTTCGCCGATCAGCGCGGCACTCATGTGCGCCAGCGGAGCAAGGTCGCCCGAAGCGCCGACCGAGCCCTGGCTCGGCACGACCGGTAGCGCGTCAGCTTCGATCAGCGTCAGCAATCTCTCGACGACGATTCGCCGCACGCCGCTATGGCCCCGGGCGAGGCCGATCGCCTTGAGCGCCATCATCAACCGTACGATGCTTGGGTTCAGCGGGTCGCCGAGGCCGGCGCTATGCGACAGGATCAGGTTGCGCTGCAGCTCTTCCAGCCGGTCGGCCGGGATGCGGGTGCTGGCGAGCAGGCCGAAGCCGGTGTTGATGCCGTAGACGGTGCGTCCGCTTTCGACGATCCGGCCGACGGCCGCCGCCGACGCCTCGATCGCCGTCCAGGCGTCGGCGCCGAGCGCCACCGGGCCGCCCGCCCAGATGTCGCGCAGCTCAGCCAGCGTCACCGCGCCCGGGACGAGCGCGCTCACCGGCCGACCATCGGCAGATCGAGGCCCTGTTCGCGGGCGCAGTCGATCGCGATGTCATAGCCCGCATCGGCATGGCGCATGACGCCGGTGCCGGGGTCGTTCCACAGCACCCGGCCGAGGCGCCGCGCGGCGTCCTCGCTGCCGTCGGCAACGATCACCATGCCCGAATGCTGCGAATAGCCCATGCCGACGCCGCCGCCATGATGGAGCGACACCCACGTCGCGCCCGAGGCGGTGTTGAGCAGGGCATTGAGCAGCGGCCAATCCGACACCGCGTCCGAACCATCCCGCATCGCCTCGGTCTCGCGATTGGGGCTGGCGACCGAGCCCGAGTCCAGATGATCGCGGCCGATCACGATTGGCGCCTTGAGCTCGCCCGACGCCACCATCTCGTTGAAAGCGAGGCCGAGCCGGTGCCGCTGGCCGAGGCCGACCCAGCAGATGCGTGCCGGCAGCCCCTGGAAGGCGATCCGCTCGCGTGCCATGTCGAGCCAGCGGTGGAGGTGCGGATCGTCCGGGATCAACTCCTTCACCTTGGCGTCGGTCCTGTAGATGTCCTCCGGATCGCCCGAGAGCGCGCACCAGCGGAACGGCCCGACACCACGGCAGAAGAGCGGGCGGACATAGGCCGGCACGAAGCCGGGGAAATCGAACGCATGCTCGACGCCCTCGTCCTTGGCGACCTGGCGGATGTTGTTGCCATAGTCGAACGTCGGCACACCCATCGCCTTGTAGGCGAGCATCGCCTCGACATGCTGCGCCATCGAGGCGCGCGCCTCGCGCTCCACCGTCCTGGGATCGCGCTCGCGCATCTCCACCCATTTCTCGACCGTCCAGCCGACCGGCAGATAGCCGTTCACCGGATCGTGCGCCGAGGTCTGGTCGGTCAGCGCATCGGGGTGGATGCCGCGCTTCACCATTTCCGGCAGGATTTCCGCCGCATTGCCGAGCAGGCCGACGGAGATCGGTTCGTCCGCGGCGCGGATCATCTCCAGCGCCTCGTCGATGCTGGTCGCGCGCTTGTCGAGATAGCGGGTCTCCAGCCGCTTCGCGATCCGGCTCTCCTGACATTCGATCGCAATGCAGTGCGCGCCCGCCATCACCGCGGCGAGCGGCTGGGCGCCGCCCATGCCGCCGAGGCCCGCGGTCAGGATCCATTTCCCCTTGAGGTCGCCGCCATAATGCTGCCGGCCCATCTCGACGAAGGTCTCGTAGGTGCCTTGAACGATGCCCTGGGTGCCGATGTAGATCCACGATCCGGCCGTCATCTGGCCGTACATCATGAGCCCCTTGCGATCCAATTCGTTGAAATGGTCCCAGGTCGCCCAATGCGGCACCAGGTTCGAATTGGCGAGGAGCACGCGCGGCGCATCCTTGTGGGTCGGGAAGACGCCGACCGGCTTGCCCGACTGGACGAGCAGGGTCTGGTCGTCCTCCAGCCGCTTCAGCGTCTCGACGATCGCATCGAAGCTCTCCCAGTCGCGCGCCGCCCGGCCGATGCCGCCATAGACGACCAACTCCTCCGGCGCCTCGGCGACGCGGGGATCGAGATTGTTCATCAGCATCCGCATCGCGGCTTCGGTGGTCCAATGCCGGGCACTGATCTCGGTACCGGTCGGGGCCTGGATATGGCGGCTGTTGTCCGTGCGGGTCACAGGAAAGGCCTTCTACAGAGAGTCGTCAACGCACGCACCATTGTCGATCCCCACATTTATGTCTAGACATAATATCGGTGAGCAAGACGACTCTCGAGCAGCGCATCCGCAGCGACATCGAAGCCCGAATCCGGTCGGGCGCGCTGCGCCCCGGCGACCGCATCCCGTTCGAGCACGAGCTGGTGGCCGCCTATGGCTGCGCGCGCGCGACCGTCAGCAAGGCTGTCGAGGCATTGGCCAAAGCGGGCCTGGTCGAGCGGCGGCGCAAGGCGGGCACGTTCGTCGCGCATCCCCATGTCCAGTCCGCCGTGCTTGCCGTACCGGACCTCGAGAAGCTGATCGCCGCGCGCGGCGAAGCCTATCGCTGGACACTGATCGAACAATGTCGCGCCAGCGCGTCCGATCTCGAAACCGGGGACATTCCATCTCCTGCCCTCAGGATCGATGGCGTCCATCATGCGGATGGCGTCCCTTTGGCTCTTGAGATGCGACTGATCTCTTTGTCGGCAGTGCCGTTGGCTGCTTCGCAGCCGTTCGGGGAGCGGTCGCCGGGCGCCTGGCTGCTGGAGCAGGTGCCGTGGACCGAAGCGCGCCACGAGATTGGCGCGGCGAACCCGACGCCCGAAGAAGCCGCTGCACTCGACATGCCCACGAGCGGCGCTTGTCTGGAGGTGCGACGCTGGACGTGGCAGTCCGGCGCCCCGGTGACTTATGTGCGGCAGCTGTTCCCCGGCGGGCGCTACCACCTGATGGCGGAGTTCACCCCCGGCGCCTGAGCCTCAGGCGTTCGCGCCGGCGACGATCCGCAGCTCCGGCCCGGGCAGCCCGATCCAGTAGGCGAGCTCCGCCGGCCGGCCGATCCGCCAGACGCAGAGGTCCGCCGCCTTCCCCGCGCTTACCGTGCCGATCTCGTCCTCCAGCCCGAGCGCCTTCGCGCCGTGCACCGTCATCCCCGCCAGCGCTTCCTCCGGTGTCAGGCCGAACAGGGTGCAGGCCATGGACAGCATCAGTGTCGGCGACAGGACCGGCGACGTGCCGGGGTTGGAATCGGTCGCCACGGCCATCGGCACATTGTGCCGGCGCAGCAGGTCGACCGGTGGCTTCTTCGTCTCCTTGAGCGCGTAGAAGGCGCCGGGCAGCAGCACCGCGACCATCCCCGCTTCGGCCATGGCGATCGCGCCGGCCTCGTCGAGATGTTCGAGATGGTCGGCCGAGAGCGCGCCGTAGCGGGCGGCGAGCGCCGCGCCGTGGAGGTTGCTGAGCTGTTCGGCGTGCAGCTTGATCTTGAGGCCGTGCTCCCGTGCCGCCTGGAACAGCGCCTCGACCTCGTCCGGCGTGAAGCCGATCCCCTCGCAAAAGGCATCGACCGCGGTCGCCAGTCCGCGTGACGCGGCGGCGGGCAGCAGGCCCCCGGTCGCCAGCGCGACGAATTCGTCGCGATTCTCCCGGAATTCGGGCGGCAGGGCATGGAGGGCGAGCAAGGTGGTCTCGATCCGGACGCGCTCTGAGGCGCCCAGCGCCTTTGCGGCCTGCAGCATCTTGAGCTCGGTCTCGACGTCAAGGCCGTAGCCGGACTTGATCTCGATGGTGGTGACGCCGCCCTGCATGAGCGCCCGGAGCCGCGGCAGCGCCACCTCCGCCAGCGCCTCCGCCGAGGCCGTGCGCGTCGCCCGCACGGTCGAGACGATGCCGCCGCCCGCCGCCGCGATCTCCTCATAGCTTGCGCCTTCGAGCCGCTGCTCGAACTCATGCGCCCGGTTGCCGCCGAAGACGAGATGGGTGTGGCAGTCGATGAGGCCGGGCGTCACCCAGGCGCCGTGCAGGCGTTCGACCGACTTCGCCTGATGGCCGGCGAGTTCGGTCCGCTTGCCGACCCGGACGATTCGCCCGTCCTGAATGCCGATCGCGCCATTCTCGATCGCCCCGAACGGCCCGGCCACCGCCGGGTCCATGGTCGCGATGTTGCAGTCGATCAGCAGCCGGTCCCACATGGCCTCGCCTTCTAGGGCCGAGCGCGTGTAAGGCAAAGCCATGAGCTGGACATCGATCGCCGATCTTCTGACCTCCGACGAGACCGCGCCGGTGGCCCTGCTGGGCGCGCCGATGGAAGCGGGGTCCGTGACGCCCGGGCGCTGCGACCTCGCGCCCGGTGCGGTGCGCAAGGCGCTGAAGCGGCTCAGCACCTACGATCTGGTCGAATCACTGGAGCTGGAGCTGCCGGTCCACGATGCCGGCGACGTCGCGGTCCAGGGGCTGATGCCCGCCGACGGCTTCGCGCCGATTCGCGATGCCGTGGCCGCCTGCACGGCAAGCCATGAGCTCACCCTCCTCATCGGCGGCAACAACGCGGTGACTCGCCCCGCCGCGCACGCCCTCGGCGTGCCGCTCGATGCCGTCGGCCTGATCACGCTCGACGCCCATTTCGACATGCGCGAGACCGATGACGGCCCGCGCAACGGCAATCCGGTGCGCTGCCTGCTCGAGGACGGCCTGCCCGGCGCCAACATCTGCCAGATCGGCCTCGCGCCGTTCGCCAACACCCGGAAAATGCACGAGGACGCGCTCGCCGCCGGCATCGGCATGTTCGATCTCGACTACGTCCTTGCCGAAGGGATCGAGGCCGCGATCGACGACGCCCTGGAGCGTCTCTCCCATGTCGAGGCGATCCTCGTCGATTTCGACATCGATGTGATCGACCGCGGCCAGTTCCCCGGCGCGTCGGGCGCCCGCCCCGGCGGCCTGCCGGTCTGGGACTTCTTCCGCGCCGCCCGCCGCCTCGCCGAGGAGGAGCGGGTCCGCGCCGTCGATCTCACCGAGTTCGACCCGAGCCTCGACGCCAGCGATTTGAGCGGTCTCACCGCGGCGCGCTGGGTGTGCGAGATTCTGGCCGGCCATGCGAGGCGCGGATGATCGAGACGGACGCCGCCCTCACCGACGCCTTCCGCCTCGCGATGCGGCGCGTCGCCTCGACGGTGAACGTGATCAGCCTGTGCGTCGAGGGCGAGGCGATGGGCATCACCGCGACGGCCGTCTCGCCGATCTCGATGGACCCGCCGAGCCTGCTGGTCTGCATCAACCAGGCGGCGGCCGTGCATCCCTCGATGGACGTGGTGACCCATTTCGGCGTGAACGTCCTGCATCGCGATCAGGAGGCGATCGCGCGCATCTTCGCCGACCGGCGCTTCCATGCCGAACGTTTCGCCGACGGCTGGGAGAATGACTGCGTGCGCCCGCCGCGGCTCATCGACGCGCAGGCCTCGATCCTGTGCCGTCGCATCGATCATCACCGCTTCGGCACGCACTCGATCTTCATCGGCGTGGTCGAGGAGGTATGGACGCGCGACGGCGTCGATCCGCTGGTCTATCTCGATGGCCGCTACGGCCGGGTCGGCGACTGACCTACTGCCTGGCAAACAAACGGGCGGGATCCGCCATCGCCTTGATCTCCAGCGCATTGCCGGACGGGTCGAGGAAGAACATCGTCGCCTGCTCGCCCGGCAGGCCTTCGAAGCGGACCGTCGGTTCGATCACGAAATCGACCGCGCCGGCCAGGCGGTCGGCCAGCGCACGCCAGTCGGCCATCGGCAGCACCGCGCCGAAATGCGGCACCGGCACGTCATGGCCGTCGACCGGATTGTGCGCCCGGCGCGGCGGCCCGGCGGGATCGAGATGGGCGACGATCTGGTGGCCGAAGAAATCGAAATCGATCCATTCCGCCGCACTGCGGCCCTCGGGACAGCCGAGCAGCCCGCCATAGAAGGCGCGCGCCGCGTCGAGATCGTGCACCGGAAAGGCAAGGTGGAAGGGCGGCAATGCGGTCATGGGCATCTTCTAGCGCGGTATGGAGCGCTCGGGGAGTACGGGCTTGCGACGGATCGTGGGTCGAGCGGGGTGCATCGCCTTGCCGCCGCGCGCGTTACGTGATTCCTACGGGATTTCCGGGGAGGGATGAATGCGGACGGGACTGGCAGCCTTGATGATCGCAGGCAGTGCGCTTGCGGCCTGCGCCCCGCCGGCGGTCCAGGCGCCGGGCCCGACGACCGCGGCGCCGCCGCCCCGCCCCTACAGCCCGACCGGTCTCGAATCGGTGCTGGGGCAGACCTTCCGGTCTCTGGTCGCGCAGTTCGGCCAGCCCGATCTCGATCTCACCGAGGGGCCGGCGCGCAAGCTCCAGTTCCTGGGGCCGGCCTGCGTGCTCGACGCCTATCTCTATCCGCCGCGCGGCGGGCGCGGCGAGCCTGTCGTCACCCATGTCGACGCGCGTCTGCCGGACGGACGGGAAATGGACCGGTCGTCCTGCGTCGCCGCATTGAATCAGCGCACTCAAGCGCGTTAGTTTTCCTGTTTCCGGCATTTGCGGCAACAGCATGTTGCCTTTCAACACTTTCTAAGCTTTACGCTTTTACTTGTCCAAGGGGGAAGGACAGGGACGTTTGGCCGCAGAATTAGCCATCGAGGCGCGGGGTCTGCTCAAGTCGTTCGACGGCAAGCCGGCGGTGCGCGGCATCGACATCGCGGTCCCGACCGGCAGCATCTACGGCATCCTCGGCCCCAACGGCGCCGGCAAGACGACGACGCTCCGGATGCTGCTCGGCATCATCGAGCCGGACCAGGGCACCCGCACCCTGCTCGGCCACGAACGGCCGCTCGAAGCGGCGAAGATGGTCGGCTATCTGCCCGAGGAGCGCGGCCTCTATCCGGCGATGACGACGCGCGAGGCGATCGCCTTCATGGGCGCGCTGCGCGGCCTGCCGCTCGAGGTCGGGCGCAAGCGCGCCGACATCCTGCTCGGCGACAACGGCCTCGGCGACTATGTCGACAAGCCGGTCAAGAGCCTCAGCAAGGGCATGGCGCAGACCATCCAGCTGTTCGGGACGATCGTCCACAAGCCGAAGCTGGTGGTGCTCGACGAGCCCTTTTCCGGCCTCGACGCGATCAATCAGGGGCGGCTCGAGCATCTGATCCGCGACGAGGCGGCGGCCGGCACGACGGTCATCTTCTCCACCCATGTCATCCATCATGCCGAGCGCCTCTGCGAGCGCGTGGCGATCATCGCCGGCGGGCAGATCCGCTTCGAAGGGCTGGTGGCCGAGGCTCGCGACCGGCTGGCGCCGCAGGTGCGGCTGCGCACGCGCACCGCCGACGGGCCATGGCGAGGAGCGCTGCCGGCGGACGCGCAGCTTCGCGACGGGGTCTGGGATTTCGACCTCCCCAAAGGCGGGGTCGAGCCGCTGCTCAAGGCGCTGATCGACGGCGGTGCCGGGGTCGAGGAGTTGTCGATCGAGCGCCCGGGCCTTCATGATGCGTTCGTCGCCATTGCCGGCGAAGACGCGGCCCGCGGGATGGATGATGACACCGATCCGCTCGGAGAGGCGGCATGACCGGCATCTTCGAGGCCGCCTGGGTGATCGCGCGGCGCGATTTCGTCGCCACCGTCTGGTCGCGCAGTTTCATCCTGTTCCTGCTCGCACCATTGGTCGTGTTCGCCGTTGCGTTGATCTCCGGCCAATTGATCGACGCACGGGAAGGGGAATCGCTCCGGCCGCAGGTTGCCGTGATCGCGGACGGTGCCACCACCCGCGCGCTTGGGGAGGCACGGACAAGGCTCGTGACGGGCACCTCGGAATGGTCGTTCCCGATCCTGCGGCCGGTCGATCCCGCCGAGAACCTCGCCGTCCAGGCCGGTCGACTGCTTGCCGACGGCGCCGAAGGATATTCCGCGGTGTTTTCGGGGACGCTCGACCGTCCCGTGCTGACGGGTCCGGCGAAGGTGGACGAGACTGTGGGCCGCCGCATGCAACTTCTCGTCGACGAGGCCCGCCGGACGGCCGCGCTCGAAGCATCGCATCAAACGCCCCCGCCGGTGGCAATCGAACGGGTGATGATCGATCAATCGGCGGGCAATCTCCAGATGACGCGCCGCCTCATTGCGCGCGCGGTGCAGATGATGATCTTCGGCATCACGGTCTTGCTGGCGACCCTTCTTCTTTCGAACATGGCGGAGGAGAAGTCGAACAAGGTGATCGAGGTGCTGGCGGCCGCCGTGCCGCTCGACTCGGTGTTCCTCGGCAAACTCGCCGCCATGCTCGGCATCTCCTTCGTTGGCCTCGCGCTCTGGGGCGGCTTGGGTGTCCTGGCCTATGTTTTCGTGCAGATGGTGCAGGACTGGGTGACGCTGCCGCAGGTCGCGCCGGCGGTCGGCTGGCCGGCCTTCATCCTGCTCGTGCTCTTCTACTACGGCACCAACTACATGCTGCTCGGCGCGCTGTTCCTCGGCATCGGTGCGCAAGCGAGCAACATCCGCGAGATTCAGACCATCTCCATGCCGGTCACGCTGCTGCAGGTGGTCGTCGTCATGATCGCCGTGGCGGCGGTCGGCGACGATGGCGGGGCGCTGGCCTGGTTCGCCGCGATCTTCCCGTTCAGCTCGCCGCTGGCGATGATCGCCCAGGCCGCCCGGTACGAGAGCCTCTGGCCGCATCTGCTAGCTTTGGTCTGGCAGGCGATCTGGGTGGTGGTCATCATCCGCGCCTCCGCCCGCCTGTTCCGCAGGACCGTGCTCAAATCCGCGCCGGGCGGCGCGTTCTTCAGCCTGGATTTCTGGCGCGCGGGGTCGCGCTAGCGGCCTCACCAAGGTCGGCGACATAGGTCGCGACCTCGCCGATGCCTTTCAGCACGTGCGTTTCGGCGCGGTAGGCGAGCAGCGCCTTGGTCTGGAAGTAGGTCGCCTCGGAGACCGCGATGCCGCCGGGCGGCGCGGCGCCCTGCAGGCGGCTGGCGACGTTCATCGTGTCGCCCCAATAATCATAAGCGAGCCGGCGGCTGCCGATCACGCCGCCCACCACCGGGCCGGTATGCGCGCCGACCCGTGCCCTGAGGTCGATCCCGCTCTCCTCGGCGAGGCCGCGCAGCGCCGCGACGAGATCGCGGGCGAAGGCGATCGCGTCGCCAGCGCCGGCCGGGCGCGAGGCCATGCCGCCGGCGACGGCGAGATAGGCGTCGCCGATCGTCTTCACCTTCTCGAGCCCGTGCCGCTCGGCGCAGCGGTCGGCCTCGGAGAAGCAGGCGTTGAGGAGCTGGACGAGATGGCCCGGCGACAGCCGCTTGGCGAGCGACGAGAAGTCGACCAGATCGACGAACACCACGGTCACGTCGGAGAAGGAATCCGCGACCGCCTCGCCGGCGCGCAGCCGCGCCGCGACCTCCTGCGGCAGGACGTTGTAGAGCAGCTCCTCGGTCTTCGCCCGCTCCGCCTCGAGCGCCCGGTTGGCGGCGAACACCTCGCGGGCGCGCCGCTCGATGTCCCAGTTGAAGTAGAGCGCGAAGATGAAGAAGGTCGAGAAGTTGGTGAGCGTGTAGATCCGCGCGATGCCCGGCGCGTCGGTATGAAGCGTCAGCCAGCCGGCGAAGCCCGCCGCCAGCAGGAAGGCGGAGAGCAGGAACAGCCGGAACGTGCCGGCGAAGAGGACGCTGGCGAACACGATGAGGATGCCCATCTGGACCAGCGCCATGGCGTGCGGCGGAAAGCCGGTGACCGTCGCCTGCCCGTTGAGCGCGGCGGTGAGCGCCGCGATGCCGGCGGCGAGCAGCAGGAAGGCCGGGACGTCGGTCCAGCTGTTCTCCAGGTAGAAGCGTGTCCGGGTCAGCGCGAAGAAGCCGGCGAGGAGGGCCATCAGCAGGGTGGCGCCGCCGGTATAGGCGATCACGCCCTCGCGCGGGAAATGCATCGGGTTGAGGACGATATAGGAGAGGAGGGTGGCGATCCCGACGAGGATCAGCGCCCGGATCGCCCGGCCCCGGCCCGACCGCTCCCCCTCGACGAAGGCGCGTTCCGTCCCCGGATCGGCGAAGCGAGGCATGAGCGCGCCCATATGCCAAGACTAGGGTGCGCGCTGGCCCAAGTCCATGTTCGCCTCCGCGGCGATTCTCGGCTATGGTCGCGTCATGACTCGGGATGTGGTGGCCCTGATCCAGGACGAGCGCGACCGCGCGATCGGGATTCTCCGGCAGATCGAGGAAGACGGGCTTCTCATCTACGAGGCCGAGGGCGACGCGCCGATGCGCGACGTGACCGCCAAGCGTGCCAACCGGCAGCGCCAGATCATCGAACGGATGGACCGGCTGATCGCCGCCTTCGAGCCGGCCGAATAGAGCGATTCCCGAGCCGCCTCGGCTCAGGGACGGCTCGAAAATCGCGGCAAGGCAGAGTCTCTAACCGGCGTAAATCTCCCGCGCGGCCGCGGTCAGCACCTTCATCGCATCCATGTGCGGGAAGGGGCCGTGGCTGATCCGCGCCACCCCGACGCCCGCGACCTCGGCCGCCGAAGGCGCGCCCGGGAAGGCCATGAAATTGACCGGTATCGGCGAGGCGGCGCACACCCGCTCCAGCAAGGCGAGATTGGCGAGGCCCGGCACGAAGAAGCCGCTCGCTCCCGCATCGGCATAGGCATCGACCCGGGCGATCGCCTGGTCGACCTTGGCATCGTCATGCGTGTCGGGCTTGGCCTGGAGGAAGATGTCGGTGCGTGCGTTGATGAAGAAATCGGCGCCGACGGCCTCGCGCGCCGCCCGAATGCGGGCGACCTGGTCGGGGATCATGTGGAGTCCTTCGCCGCCGACGACCTGGTCCTCGAAATTGCAGCCGATCGCGCCCGTCTCCGCCAGCCGCTTCAAATTGGCCGCCACCCCCTCCGGCGCGAGCGCATAGCCGCCTTCGAAATCGACCGTGACCGGCAGCTCGACCGCCGCCACGATCCGCGCCGCATTGTCGAGCGCGGCCGCCATCGGCAGCCCCTCGCCATCCGCAAAGCCGTTCGCCGCGGCGACCGAGGCGCTTCCCGTCGCCAGCGCCCTGGCGCCCGCTTCCGCGACCGCGCGGGCGCTGCCCGCATCCCAGATATTGTAGAGGATGACCGGATCGCCCGGCCGGTGGAGCGCGGCGAACAAGGCGGCTTTCTCGGATTGCGACGGCATCACTTTCTCCTGCTTGCGGCTGGACGATCACCCCTGAGGCGGGGGTGACCGGCCGATACCCATGGCCCGGGCGCTGGACGTTCCGTTTCTTGCGGTCAAGCGGCGGATCGGAGCGGCGAGGCAATATTCCTGCCGGCGGCAGTCTCCGGGCGCCTGCGCCCGGAACACTGGTCGGCATCGGCAGGTCGCTCCATCGCATCCGGCCTCCAGATGCGTTAAGAATTCGCAATTTCGATCATTGCACTTGTCGCGCCCCCCGAACGAAGTGCCGATCGAGGTCTGTAACGTTTCGTGGAACAGTTTGGCCGTCATCGGGGTGGATCGTCCGATCGCAGGTCCCGGAGGCGCCATGTTGGAGTTCAAGCCGTGCCGACTGTCGAAGAGCTGCTGGATGCGCCGGCACGGCTCCTCCACGAAATGGATGTGGCCGGCGGGCGGCTGAGGTTCCTGCCCGTCGCACGCAACCTGCTCGAGCGGGCCAATTTCCTCGACGGCCGGGCGCCGATCGCGATCGGGGATCCGATCGACGTCGGCGTCGATCAGGCGCTCGCCACGCCGCTTGCGCGGCCGAGCGCGCCGGACCGCTATATCTTCCACGTCTCCTTCTGCGGCTCGACCCTGCTGACCCGGATGCTGGAGCAGCCCGGCAAGGTCTTCGCGCTGCGCGAGCCCCACTGCCTCGTGACCCTCGCCGACTGGAAGGCGAAACATGCCCCGCGCGGCAGCGACGCGGTCGGCCCGCTCGCGGATTTTGCGCGCGCGGCGCTACGGGCGCGCTGGCGGCCGCGCGAGGCCGTGCTGGTCAAGCCGTCGAACTGGGCGAACAACCTGCTGCGCGAGCTCACCGCATCGCCGGCGATGATCCGCCCTCTCTTCGTCGGCATCGCACCGCGCGCCTTCCTGCGGGCGGTTTTCCGCGGCAATCGCGAGCGGCTCGCCTTCACCATCCACGCCGCCCAGCACCTCGCGAAGGCGCGGGATTCCGACGGGGCGCAGCTTGCCGCGGCCGTGGCGGTCGGCGATCCGCTCGAGAAGGGCGCGCGGATCGCATTGCTGGCGCTCCACATCCAGCTCCGCGATTTCCGGGGGGTCATGGCAGCGGGCGGCTGGGACGCCGGCCACATGCTGAGCTACGAGGACATTGTCGGCGCGCCGTTCGAAGCCGCGCAGGCCGCCAACACGGCGCTCGCGCTCGGGCTCACCGCGAACGAGATTGCCGACGGGATCGTGCGCAGCGCCCATCGCAACGCCAAGATCGCCGGCCGCGATTTCCTGCCCGAGCAGCAGGACGGCGTGAACGACGCGGTCGAGCACGGCAACGGCCGCCATTTCGACGCCGCCCTCGCCTGGGCGGAGGCGACCCTGCCGGAGTGGGACGCGGTCGCGATCGGCGACAGGAGCGCCAGCGCCTTCGGCTGATCGCGCTCAGCCGTCCTTCTCTTCCTCGAACTGCACGGCGACGTCGGCATTGGCCGAAAGCCGCACCGTGTCGCCCTCGACCCCGGCGATCAGGCCCTCCGAGAGATAGTGGTGATGGCCCTCGTGGCGGCCCTCGCCGCTGTCCTTCCTGGTGAGCTTGATCCGGTCGCCCTCGATCCGGTCGACGGTGCCGACATGCACGCCGTCCGCGCCGATCACCTCCATGCCTTCCTTCACCGCGTCGATGCCCATCACTCGTCTCCTTGCCGGATTGAACGTCCCTTAGACCCGCATCGTCACAACGCCAGCGCCAGCGCCCGTCAGGCTGTAGGCAACACGCGGTGGCACTTCGGGAAAGACCGCACGGTCGATCACCCCGGCCGCCTCGAGCTCGCGCAGGTCGCGGGTCAGCATGCGCTGCGAGATGCCGTCGAGGGCGCGCATCAGTTCGTTGAAGCGCATCGGCCCCTGACCCAGATAATAGAGGATGAGCGCGCGCCAGCGGCCGCTCAACAGCACCATCGCGCCCTCGATCGGGCAGTCGGACACACGCGTCTTCATCGCCTTCCCATCCTTTCCAAGCGTCACAAAAATGTGCGCGAGGCACAGATTTCTCCGTTCTTGCGACGCGTTTCGAGCCACTTAGTTCGGGGCTCCCACGCCAGAATGAAAGGAAAAGATGATGGAGCCCGTCCTGTTCTACGGAATTCCGGAAGGCTGTTCGTTCGGATCGATCGTCGCGCTGGAAATGCTCGGCGAGCCCTACCGGCTCGTCCGGATCGAGATACCGGAAGGCACCCAGGTGCCGGAATTCCTTGGCGTGAATCCCGCCGGCGAGACGCCGGCTCTGATCGACGCCGGGGGCAATGTCCTGACCGAGGGCGTCGCCATCCTCAACCACATCGCCGCCCGGGGCATCGACAAGGGCCTGGGCTTCCGCCAGGGCACGGCCGAATTCGACCGCCTCAACCGCCTGCTCGGCTTCCTCAACACCGGCTTCTTCGCCGCCTTCGGTCCCTATTGGTTCGCGCTGGAGCATCTCGACGACGAGGCGGAGAAGGCGCCGCTCCATGCGATGGGCCGCAAGCTGGTCGCCGATGCCCATGCCAAGCTGGAGGCGCTCCTCGGCGGCCGCGACTGGCTGATGGGGGAGAGGATGTCGATCGCCGACGCCTATTTCGCCGGCATCGCGCGCTGGAACGACTTCCACAAGGCCATCGACCGCGCCGCCTGGCCCGGCGTCGCCGCCCTCTACGACCGGCTCCAGCGCGAGCCCGCCGCCGCCTTCGCCCATGCGATCGAAGCGGGTGAGGAGCCCACCGGCAGCGGCGCGTTCCGCGGCCACCTCGCACTCGGCGAGGTGAAGCGCGCGGCCTGACGATCGGGGCCGTCGCGGGATGCTTTCCGTGGCGGCCCGTTCCCTAGTGGACGGTCCAGCGTATGGGCATCGCGATCTCGACCGCGATGGGCGCGCCGTTCTGGTCCAACGCGGGCCGGAACCTCCCCTGCGAGACGTTGGCGCAGGAGGCGCGATCCAGCGCCTCGTTGCCGCTCGTGGCAATGGTCGTGCAGCCTGTGATGCGTCCTTCGGCATCGATCGTCAGGCGCAGGATCGTTTGGCCGGATACGTTCGCCCTCAATGCGCTTGTCGGGTAGTCGTCGGCATGAACCCAGGGCCGGTCAAGTTCAGGCCATTGCCGAAGCGTGGCGAGGCGTGCCGCGTCGATCCCCCATTGAGCTTGGACGCTGTCGAGACACTGACCCACGGCAGCAATCACGCCTTCGGTCGAGGGGACGGGAATCGATGCACGAATCCCGCCATTTTGAAGGACCTGGATTTCCCGCGCCGCAGCGAACCTGTTCAGGAAATCCGGCTTCAGGCCTCGGAAGGTCGTATACGACCCCCGGGTGAAAACCATTTCGGTCTCAAACCGCATGTCGTTGGGTGCCAGCGCAATGACGACGGGACTGGCGATCCGCGATCTTTCGGTGTCATCGCGGCGACCCAGGATGAGGTCCGCAGACCCGGAGCCGGGGACGATCTGGATCGCGAAATCGATCGGCGTCGCGCCGGGTCGGGTGCGCACGAGCGAGCACATTTGCTGACCCCAGTCGACTTGCCATCGGGCCCCCTCTTCTGGGGCCGGCGTCGGCGCGGTCTGGGCGGCGATGATCGCCAGCAACAGGATCGCGGCTTTCATTGATCCCCCCTCTTCGACGCAGATTTGACGGACTATCGCGCCCACCGCAAGCGCCTGAAGGTCGCTTTGAGGCTATTTCGTAGTCGATTGATTCACTTCCGTAACAAGCTCTGCGAAACCGCCATTGGCGAAGAAATTGAAGGTGAATTCGAATTTACCCTCTTGCGTGCGAGTCCAGTTCAGGCACAATGGCTAGTGGCGCTTCGTAGGGGGAGCCGCAAGAGGTTGTGGGAGCGTCCTCGGCAGAGAAAATTCTGCCGACAGGACCGTCGCGTCCCTGTGGATATCGGGGATAGGCGCAATTTCGGCCTCCGATCCCTATATCAAGCGCCTAGGATGGGGCGTAACGCCCACTGGAACGTTTTGAGAACAAGAGGTAGAGTGATGGATCTGTCCGGCAGCAACGACGTGAGCGCGAGCGACGTGACCGACACCGCCACCATGGCACCGCCGAAGAAGCCTGTCCCGAGCAAAGGCGAGGGGGCGAAGACGGCTTCGAAACCTGTCCTGAGCGGGTCCGAAGGGGCCGCCGAGGCCGATTCGAAATCGGTGCAGCCGATCCTCTACGAGGTCGAGGTCGACCGTGGCCGCGATTCGCTGCTCACCGACTTCGGCAAGGACACGCTGCGCGACCGCTACCTCCTTCCGGGCGAATCCTATCAGGACCTGTTCGTGCGCGTCGCCTCGGCCTATGCCGACGATGCCGCCCACGCCCAGCGGCTCTACGACTATATTTCGAAGCTCTGGTTCATGCCGGCGACGCCCGTATTGTCGAACGGCGGCACCGGCCGGGGCCTGCCCATCTCCTGCTACCTGAACTCGGTCTCCGACAGCCTCGAAGGCATCGTCGGCACCTGGAACGAGAATGTCTGGCTGGCCGCGCGCGGCGGCGGCATCGGCACCTATTGGGGCAATGTCCGCGGCATCGGCGAGGCGGTCGGCCTCAACGGCAAGACCAGCGGCATTATCCCGTTCGTCCGCGTGATGGATTCGCTCACGCTCGCAATCAGCCAGGGTTCGCTGCGCCGCGGCTCGGCCGCCTGCTATCTCGACATCTCCCACCCGGAGATCGAGGAGTTCCTGGAGATCCGCAAACCTTCGGGCGACTTCAACCGCAAGGCGCTGAACCTCCATCACGGCGTGCTCATCTCCGACGCCTTCATGGAGGCGGTGCGCGACGGCGCCGAATGGACGCTGCAATCGCCCAAGGACGGCTCGGCCCGCGCCACCGTCGATGCCCGCGCCCTCTTCCAGAAGCTGGTCGAGACCCGCCTCGCGACCGGCGAGCCCTACATCATCTTCATCGATCAGGTGAACCGCTCGATGCCCAAGCATCAGCGCGACGTCGGCCTCAAGGTCTCGACCTCGAACCTGTGCAGCGAGATCACCCTGCCCACCGGCCGCGACCAGCACGGCGTCGACCGCACTGCGGTCTGCTGCCTCTCGTCGCTCAATCTCGAAACCTGGGACGAGTGGAACGGCGACAAGGTCTTCATCGAGGACGTGATGCGCTTCCTCGACAACGTGCTGACCGACTATATCGACCGCGCGCCCGAGGAGATGGCCCGCGCCAAATACAGCGCGGCGCGTGAGCGCAGCGTCGGCCTCGGCGTGATGGGCTTCCACTCCTTCCTGCAGGCCCGCGGCCTGCCCTTCGAGGGCGCCATGGCGAAGTCGTGGAACCTCAGGATCTTCAAGCACATCCGCGCCCAGGTCGACGAGGCCTCGATGCTGCTCGCCACCGAGCGCGGGCCGTGCCCGGACGCCGCCGATCAGGGCGTGATGGAGCGCTTCAGCTGCAAGATGGCGATCGCGCCGACCGCGTCGATCTCGATCATCGCCGGCGGCACCTCGGCCTGCATCGAGCCGATCCCGGCCAACATCTACACCCACAAGACGCTCTCGGGCTCCTTCTCGATCCGCAACCCGCATCTCGAGGCGCTCTTGAAGGAGAAGTCCAAGAACAGCGAGACGGTGTGGAACTCGATCCTCGAGCGGGGCGGCAGCGTCCAGCACCTCGATTTCCTGAGCCAGGACGAGAAGGACACGTTCAAGACGAGCTTCGAGATCGACCAGCGCTGGCTGATCGAGCTGGCGGCGGACCGCACGCCCTATATCGACCAGGCGACCTCGCTGAATCTCTTCATCCCGGCCGACGTCGACAAGTGGGACCTGCTGATGCTCCACTACCGCGCCTGGGAGCTCGGCCTGAAATCGCTCTATTACCTGCGCTCCAAGTCGGTCCAGCGCGCCGGCTTCGCGGGCGGCGTCGAGGCGGACAACACGCCCGACCTCAAGGAGATCCAGCTCCAGTCGACCGACTACGACGAATGCTTGGCCTGCCAGTAAAGCCATGACCGTCGCCGATCCCCTGCGCGTCGCCATCGGCATCCTGTTCGTGCTGCTCGGGATCGGCATGCTCCTCGTCAGCCACGGCACGCGCGGCTTCAACCAGCGCCGCCAGGCCGCCGCGCTCGCTTTGCTGGGCGGCGGCTTCTTCCTGGTGACCGGCCTCGGCCTGGTGGAGCTCTAGGCATGATCCGCCTGCGCACCTCGCTCGCGCTCGCCGCCGTCGCGTTCCTCGCCGCCTGCGCGACCCAGGCGTCGAGCGCGGTCGCGCCCGCGGCGCCCGGCTTCCTCCACGGCCTCTGGCACGGCTTCATCTTCCCGGTCGCCTGGGTGCTGTCGCTCTTCATGGACGATGTCGCGATTTACGCCGTGCCCAATGACGGAGGCTGGTACGATTTCGGCTATTTCCTCGGCATCGCCGTGTTCGGCGTCGGCGCCCGCAAGAGCCATGTCGTCTACCGCGACCGCGTCGTCAGGGTGCGCGAGCGATGAGCGGCTGGCTCCTCGTCGCGGTCGCCGTGCTGCTCGCCGTCACCGAGCTCAGCGTCGGCCTGATGCTGCTGCGCCGCCCGGGCGCGCCCGATCCCGCCCGCGCGCGCGGCGTCGCCCTCCCCTACCGCGTCACCGGCCAGATCCTGATCGCCACCGCCATCCTCCCCTTCATGATGCTCGTCAGCCTCGCCTTCGGCCTGTTCGGCCCGGTCGCGGGGATCGAGACAATCGACATTCACGGGAGCGGGCGATGACGGCCAGCGTCACCCGCCTGCAACTGCATCTGGCCCGCTGGTGCGGTATCTTGCTCGCATCCTGGGCGATCACGTTTCTGATCAGCCTCGTGGCTGCCGGCGGCTGGGCCGGATTCAAGAATCTCGTCCTTTCGGTGATGTTGAGCCCTTATGCCCTGCCCTTCGTCGCACTTGCCCTCATCACCCTGTTTCTCCTGCCATTCGGCATCATTCGAATTGTCTCCAAAGGATAGCTCCAATGCCCCTCCTTCAAGCCTCCAAGCAGTACAAGCCCTTCGAATATCCCTGGGCGTTCGAATTCTGGAAGCGTCAGCAGCAGATCCACTGGATGCCGGAGGAGGTACCATTGGGCGAGGATTGCCGCGATTGGGCGCAGAAGCTCACCGATCACGAGCGCAACCTCTTGACCCAGATCTTCCGCTTCTTCACCCAGGCCGATGTCGAGGTGCAGGATTGCTACCACGACAAATATGGCCGCGTGTTCAAGCCGACCGAGATCAAGATGATGCTGACCGCGTTCAGCAACATGGAGACGGTCCACATCGCCGCCTACTCGCACCTGCTCGACACGATCGGCATGCCCGAGAGCGAATACGGCATGTTCCTTCAGTATAAGGAGATGAAGGACAAGCACGATTATCTCGCCACCTTCGGCGTCGACACGGACGAGGACATTGCCCGCACGCTCGCAATGTTCGGCGGCTTCACCGAGGGGCTGCAGCTCTTCGCCAGCTTCGCGATGCTGATGAATTTCCCGCGCTTCAACAAGATGAAGGGCATGGGCCAGATCGTGAGCTGGTCGGTGCGCGACGAGAGCCTGCACTGCGAGGGCATCACCAAGCTGTTCCACGCCTTCGTCAAGGAGCGGAACTGCATGACCAAGGCGGTCCGCGACGACATCATGGACGTCTGCCAGAAGACGGTGCGGCTGGAAGACGCCTTCATCGATCTGGCGTTCGAGATGGGCCCGGTCCCCGGCATGACGCCCAAGGAGATCAAGAAGTATATCCGCTACATCGCCGACTGGCGCCTCGGCCAGCTGGGCTTCCAGCCGATCTACATGATCGACGAGCACCCGCTCCCTTGGCTCGCCCCGCTGCTGAACGGCGTCGAGCACGCCAACTTCTTCGAAACCCGCGCGACCGAATATTCCAAGGCCGCGACGCGGGGGAACTGGAACGAGGTCTGGGACAATTTCGATCGCCGCAAGGCCGCCAAGGCGGCCAACGACGTGCCGGAAGCCGAGGGCGGGGACGATATGTTCACCCGGGCCGGGGTGGCGGCGGAGTAATCTCGAAGGAAAAAACCGCCTAGACACATTTCGCTCGTGTCCTATCAGGATATGAACGGAGAGATTTGGTGCGCTCAACCTTCGTTGACAACTCCACGCTGACGGCGATCCAGCGGCTAACCGGAGACATACCAGTACAGCGATCATTCGCTATCGAAGGCGATGCATCAGCATTCGATCAGTATATCCAAGCTCTTATACTCTACGATGAAATCGCTGCAGTTGACGACTATAAACCAGAGTTCCGTGATGAAAGAAAAGGCCGCTTTTCCGAAGTCCGGTTCATTTCCCCCAAGGAGGAAGCCTATAAGGAGCGTGCGGCGCAGGCGCGCGCTGTCGCAAAGGACATCTTCTTAAAAATCAAAGGCGGCGAGCTGGAGTCTGACTTGCTTGGAGACGCCTTGAAGTCTCTCGACCTTCATGTGGCGCCAGCTTGGCATCTGCAATCGAGTGATTGGTTCCTTCGACTGCGGCTACTTTCCGACCATGCGGGGGTGGATCTTCCGAAATACGGGCCTTTGATGTCGGCCATTTTCAATCAGTTGAGCCAGAACAAGCGATCGGATGCACCCGTCCGATGGGATAAGGACTTACGATCATCGGGAGGGGCAGCAATCCCCGATAGCGAGGGCAAACGGGGTGAGGCTCGCTATGTGGTGAATGGAGATGTGAAAGCATTTTCCGCGGGCCTCAACTGGATGAGCGAACGTTCAATCTTCTATCTGCTAATGGCGGACGCATATGATGCTGCATTTGTGCTTCATCCGATCCGTCATAATTTTCTGGCGCAGTTCGCCGCGCGTGAACTCAGTGCGGATACTTCTCAAATTTTCCGCGAGAACGTACTAAAGTTTTTCTCGGATGAGGCCGCGCAGGTCGTACTAGAGAGTCAGCGGATCATCGGCGCGCCGGCCCTCACACTCAATCTCCCATTCTTTGCTACCTGGGCAATTGCACATGCAGGCTCGCCGCGCGCGGCTTACGATCATGTTCTCGATGTTCGATTCTCCCCAGAGGCATTGTCACTCAGGAAGCGCTTTCGAGAAATCGAGGATCTACTTGGCTCTGATGGGTGGGCCGCACGCAAAGAGGCCGCGAAGATCTACCAAGCCATTTCCTCAGACATCGCATCCTTAAAGCGACAGTTTGGTAACGCCACGGAAGACGACCTGAGTCTGAGCGTCAGCACATTGACACTCGCGCCCAGCCTCAGCTCGAAGTCGATATCTCGTCGCTTGCAGGGGTTGATACCAAGTTCATCTCGAAAGGCGACCACCTTGTTGCGGAACATAACTCGCGACATTCTGCGGCTGCCATCACTTAGGGGCCTCGCAGACAAGTTCCGAAATGACCTTTCATTTGATGATCGATCTGAGTTCATGACCATAGATCCGAAGATCGACCCGCCTAGATTCCGGCGTGCCCGTTCCTCGTGGAAACAGCCCATGTAGTTGGGCATTTCGGGTCGGTGACAGGCACTCCGGGGACATTCCGGGGAAACAATATCAAATGGCGTCTCGACCTCGCACGTTCACCCCATGGCAACCCACCACCCGCCATCATTGCGCCGACGTTCCGATCGGGGGGAGGAATGAATGCACCTGTTGATGGCCGCCTTGCTGCTCGCCGCTGCCGCGAGCGACCCGCTGGAGCAGCCGCCGCGCTGCGCGGATATGCAGCGCCTGTCCGATGCGGCCAATCGCGCCGGCTCGTTCCGCGCGCTGATCGACGAAGGTTTCGCGCCGCCGCTCCTTTACGGCTGCCGGCCGGCCGACGATGGCGGCTACAGCTGCTGGCGCAACGTGACGCCCCACGAGGTGACCCCGGCAAGCTACGGCGCCATCATCCGCGATTGCCTTCCCGGCGCGACGCTGGCGGCCGAAGAGGCGCGGGGAGGGTTCCGCCCCGACACCGCCTTTGTCGTCCGCCATGGCCGCCTGAAGGCGAGCCTCGGCGACTATTGCACCTCGATCTGCCGCGCCGGCCGCGGCATGAGCATCGACTTCGCCATCGATCCGGCCGCCCCGGCGATCGACTAGGATCAATTGATATTCAGGATTTACCCTCTCCCCGGCGGGGAGAGGGCAGGGTGAGGGGGTCGAGCGGTCGAGAATAGTCTCGGAGGCAGAGCCCCCTCACCCCATCCCTCTCCCCATTGGGGAGAGGGGTTAGGCTCCAAAAGTCGATCGGTCCCGGGCTGCGCGCTGCGGGAGCGCACTGCCCGATCAATCCCGCCAGTAATCGTCCCGCTCCGCGCCATCGAAACCGGCCGGAGGTCAGGCAGCAGCGCTTGAAATCTCTTCCTCGAGCCGCAGGGGCAGGGGTCTTCGCGGCCGAGCTTCTCGACCAGCTCCTTCTCGCCGCCGCGCACGAAGCGCAGCCCGCGCTTCACCCGCGTCTCGCTCGGGAAGCCCTTACGCCGCTTGGACGTAACCTCGAAAGCAGGGCAGGTCGTTGTGGTCGTCGATGCGTGTCATGGCGCCCTCCCTCGTCAACCCGCGCCGGATCGCGCGGGGAGGCGCCCTCTAGCGAAGCCGGTCCTGCGCGTAAAGCGCACGACCGCGGCCCTCACCCGGCCCGCAAAATCTTCTCCATCTTCCGACCCTTGGCGAGCTCGTCGATCAGCTTGTCCATGTAGCGCAGCTCGCGCATCAGCGGCTCCTCGATCTCCTCCACCCGATAGCCGCAGATCATGCCGGTGATCAGCGTCCGGTTCGGGTTCAGCCGCGGGGCGCGGGCGAAGAAATCCTCGAAATTCGTCTTCGCCGCGATCTCGGCCTCGAGGCTCGCCTGGCTGTGGCCGGTCAGCCAGCGCAGGATCTCGTCCACCTCCGCCTTCGTCCGCCCCTTCTTCTCCGCCTTGGCGATATAGTGCGGATAGACGCTCGCGAAGCTCGTCTTGTAGATGCGATGCCCTGCCATATCCTCTCCTGCTCTCCGGGCCGACCGGACGGCGCGCGCGAGTCACGCGCGTCGCGGCCCGATCGCCAAAAAATCGCCGGCCGATGTCGATTCCCCGGAACCTCGTTCGTCGCTGGGATGTCCGGCAACTGAAGCCGGTATCGCACCAGAGGCACAAGGAGAACAACCATGCGCAGGATCATCGGAGCCGTGTTCGTCTCGCTGGACGGCGTCATGCAGGCGCCCGGCGCGCCGGAGGAGGACCGGAGCGGCGGGTTCGCCCTCGGCGGCTGGCTGGCCCCGTTCTGGGACGAGGAGACCGGTGCGGGCCTCGACCGGCTGTTCGAGACGCCCTTCGATCTGCTGCTCGGCCGGCGCACCTACGACATCTTCGCCGCCTACTGGCCCTATGTCACCGGCGAGGCGAAGGCGATCGGCGACGTGTTCGACCGCGCCAACAAATATGTCGTGACCGGCGGCGACCAGCCGCTCGGCTGGCAGAACAGCCACCGCCTCGCCGACATCGACGCCGTCGCCGCCCTGCGTCGGGGCGACGGCCCCGATCTCCTCATCCAGGGCAGCAGCACGCTCTACCCGCAGCTGCTGAGCGCCGGCCTGATGGACCGGCTGGTGCTCCGGACCTTCCCCGTCCTGCTCGGCGCCGGCAAGCGCTGGTCCGGCGAGGACCTGGCCCCCGGCGCGATGCGCATGGTGGAGCACCAGGTCACCTCGGGCGGCAACATCGTCGCCACCTACGAACCGGCCGGCCCGGTCGAGCCCGGCAACTTCGCCACCGACGAGCCGTCCCCGGCCGAGCTCGAGCGCCGCGCGAAGGTGGCCGCGGGGACGTGGTGACCGGACCCCATGCACCGACGCCGACCTCCTTCGCGTCCTTGCGTGAACCATATGGCATCGGTGTCACGCATCGGTGTCGCGCAAGGGCGCGAATGCGCAAGGACGGAGCGTTCAGGCCGCCCATCCGGACACGCCGATTGTTGGAGACTAATAGGATTTCGTCTGTCAGCGTGACCCGAATCGGCCGGTCTCACCCGCCGTCGGCTCTTTGAAAATCGAGCGCCTCATCCGAAGCTCTTCCGCGCGAAGCTCTTCCGCGAAGTGCACGAACAACGCGGGAGATCGTGAACTTCACCTCGGGAAAAGAGGGAATCGGCGTCCCTCGTTCGCAGCCCTCAACTCCCGACCCCGATCAAAGTATCACTTTGATCCGATGCCTCTAGCACCACGGCTCGCGCCGTCCCGTCCAGGTCCGCGCCAGCCCTTCCGCGACGAGCTGGTCGCCGAGGCTGCGCCCGCCCCGCGTCACGATCCGGAGCTTGCGCCCGTAGCGGTCCTCGTCCCGCCCGTTCGGCAGCCGGCGGAGCTCGAACGGCCCCTCGGCCAGCAGCCCCCGCATCCGCCGCGTCGCCAGTGCCGCAAGCCGGGTCTCGTACGCGCAGCGCCCCTCCGTCTCCGGCGTGTCGATATCGGCGACCCGCACCCGCATCCCGCGATAGCCGAACGTGTCCCCGTCGATCACCCGCACTGCCGCCGGGGAAACCCGAACCGCGTCTCCTCCTCCGGTGAGCGCGATCGGCGCGGCGGCTCCGGATGTCTGCTCCGGGCGGTCGACGATCGCGAACGCCAGCCCGGCCATGACGCCGCCGAACACCATCAGCCGGATCTCGCCCGCGCTCAGCCGCCAGCCTTTCCGGCGTCCGGCGCCCGGGATCGGGTTCCATCGCGTGCCACGCCGGAAACGACGGCCGCCGGGAATGATACGCGGATTCCAGTCCTTCACCGGTCCGCTCTAGCCAGAGTCCGCCCTAAGCTTTCGCAAAGGGTCCGATCCGTTTTCGCGCCAGAATGAATCCAATTCGCGCCGGCTGGCAGGCCGCCCGGTCGTCGGACCTTCCATCCGCCCAGGCGCCCCGCCCGCACGCTCGGCCTTTGATCCGCGCCGTCGCCATGCGATGCCGGCACATCAAGTCGCTTCGCAACAGCAGGAACGGGAAGCCAGGATGATGCGCGCCTTCTTCGATCCCCGCCAGCTCGCCCACGCGCCGGCGCTCGAGCTGCACAACGGCGCGTTCGTGCCCTATGCGGAAAGCCCGGCGCGGGCCGAGGGCATAGTGGCCGCGCTCGGTGCGGTGGAGCCGGCCGTCGATCATGGCGAGGCGCCGCTGCGCGCCGTCCACGACGAGGCCTACCTTGCCTTCCTCTGGTCTGCGCACAAGGACTGGCGCGCCGCCGGGCGGCCGGGCGATGCCGGCGCCTATGCCTGGCCGGTCGTCCGCCGCCGCCCGCTCGACCTCGACCGGATCGACGCCAGGCTCGGCGCCTACAGTTTCGACGCGTCGAGCCCGATCGCCGAAGGCACCTGGGAAGGCGCCTACTGGTCCGCGCAGACGGCGCTGTCGGCGCTCGACGCGGTGCTGGCCGGGGACAGGGCGGCGTTCGCGCTCTGCCGGCCGCCCGGCCACCACGCCGGCGCCGACTATCTCGGCGGCTATTGCTATCTCAACAATGCCGCCATCGCCGCCGAGGCCGCGACCGCCGCTGGCCGGCGGGTCGCGATCCTCGACATCGACTATCATCACGGCAACGGCACGCAGGACATCTTCTACGCGCGCGGCGACGTCTTCTTCGCCTCGATCCATGCCGACCCCAGGACGGACTATCCCTATTTCTGGGGTCATGCCGACGAAACCGGCGAAGGTGCGGGCGAAGGCGCCACGCTCAACCTGCCGCTGCCGCGCGGAGCCGATCTCGAGAATTACTTGCCGGCCCTCGAACAGGCACTCGAGACCATCGCATCCTTGTCGCGCGACCTCCTGATTTGCTCCTTTGGGGCGGACACTTACGTGGACGACCCCATCTCCCACTTTCGCCTGCGTACACAGGACTATGCAACGATTGGCCGTCGTATCGGCAGCCTGGATTTCGATACGGCCGTCATCATGGAGGGCGGCTATGCGACGGATGCGATCGGCGTGAATGTCTCTGCATTTATTCATCCATTTAAGATGACTCTATATTGATCAAGAGAATCTTCTTGATAATAAATCATCGTTAACGGATGAATCTTGCCCCGAATCGGGGGGATTCGGCAACGATGCTGGACTCGGTGCTTATTTCGGCTGAATTCGTTTCACACGAAATCGCCTTGTTTGCAGCTCTCGGTTTCCTGATTCTTGGTTCAAGCGATCTTGCTGTCGACCTGATTTGGATCGGCTTGACCGTGAAGCGGCGGATTTTCCGTTCTCATGCCGTCGATCCTGAAGTCGTCCGGGTTACCGCGCGCGGGCATCTCGCGATCTTCGTGCCGGCATGGGATGAGGCCGCCGTCATCGGTGGCATGTTGTCTTTCGCCCGAACGGCATTTCGCGACGGGAACTATCGAATCTATGTCGGATGCTATCCCAACGATCCGGCGACGCTCGCCGTTGTCGGGCCGCTCGTGGACGAGCGCATCCACGTCGTCCTGTGTCAAAGGCCCGGACCCACCAGCAAGGCCGATTGCCTGAACCAGCTTTGGGCGCGGATGCGCTTCGATGAAGCCGCCGAAGGATATCGCTTCCAGGCGATCGTGCTGCACGACGCCGAGGACGTCGTCCATTCCGCCGAGCTCGCGATCTTCGGCGCCCTGGCAGACCGGTTCGATCTCGTCCAACTGCCCGTCGTGCCGCTGATCGATCCCGCGTCCCGATGGGTTGCCGGCCACTATGCCGACGAGTTCGCCGAGGCGCACGGCAAGGAGCTGGTGGTCCGGCAGGCGCTCGGCGCCGCCCTCCCTTCGGCCGGTGTCGGATGCGCCATCTCGCGCGACGCGCTCGATCGGATCGCGGCGGCCCACGGCCAGCCGTTCGACCCGGGCAGCCTCACCGAAGATTACGAGCTGGGTCTGCGCCTGCGGGCAATGGGTGGCCGCGGCGCGTTCGTGAGATTGCGCACCGGGGAGCGTCGGGCGGTGGTGGCCACCCGCGAGTTCTTTCCGGCGACGTTCGAGGCGGCGGTCGCCCAGAAATCGCGCTGGATGGCCGGAATCGCGCTGGCCGGCTGGGAACGGCTCGGCTGGCAGGGCGGGCTTGCCGAACGCTGGATGCGCCTGCGCGATCGCCAGTCCGTCCTCGCCGCGATCGTCCTGTTCGCGGCCTATGCATCGCTCCTGCTCTGGAGCCTGTTCTTCGTGCTGGAGCTGATCGCAGGCCGGCAGATGCGTCCGCCGTCCGATCTCTTGGCGGCCCTGCTGCTGCTCAACTCCTTTCTCTTCGCCTGGCGCCTCGCCATGCGCTTCGGTTTCGTTGCCCGCGCCTACGGGTTCGGCGAGGGGCTGCGGTCGATCCCGCGCGTCCTGGTTGGCAACATCGTCGCGATGCGGGCGGCGCGGCTCGCGGTGATTCGCTATCTGGTCGGGCGCCGGACCGGCACGACCATATGGGGCAAGACCGCGCACAATTTCCCGGTTCAGCTTCCCGCCGAATGAATGGCCCGGCCCCGCCGCTCAGATTCCTCTTCGTCGTCATCGGCGGCTGGGTCGTGATCCGCGTGACGGCATTGGTGATCTGGCAGAACCCGCCCGTCGTGGCGGGGGTCCAGGGGCGTCAAGCTCAGGCCGCCCAGATCGTGCAGCTGCGGGCGGAAACGGTGAGCATCCCGGTCCGTACTCGTTCGCCTGATACATTTGCCGCCGCCCCCTTCCCGATGCCGACGGCCAGCGCGATCTCATCGCGCGAGATCGGATGCTGTGACATGATCGCCCCTTCGGAGACCTTTCCGCTAGCATCGCGACGGGCTGTATCAGACTCGATCCACGTGCCGTCATCAGGCGCGCCGCGAATCCCGACGTCCGTCGCCCCTGTGCCTCTCCACGTGCCTGCGACCAGCGCGCGCTGGTCTGCTTCGGCCTGGTTGCTCTTCCGAGGGGACGCCGCGGCACCGGCGCTGGTGCCGGGCGGGACGCTGGGTGCGAGTCAGGCGGGCGTCCGCCTGCTCTACCGGCTGAGCGGAAAGAGCGGTCCTCTCGTGCGGATGAGCGGCCGCGTCTATGCGCCGCTTCGGCAAAGGTCCGGCGCAGAAGCCGCGATCGGCATCGACTGGCAGCCCGTTCGACATGTGCCGGTCTTCCTGCTGGCTGAGCGCCGTCAGGCACTGGGGGACAGTGGCCGCTCCGCCTTTTCGCTGACCCTTTATGGCGGTCGCAGTGCCGATCTGCCTCTCGGCTTTCGCCTCGATAGCTATGCGCAGACCGGCATCGTCGGTTTCAGGTCACGTGATCTCTTCGTCGATGGCGCGATCCAGGTCCGACGCCCGGTCGGCCCGGTCGGCCCGGTCGAGATCGGCGCCGGCGCCTGGGGCGCGGCCCAGCCCGGCGCCGCGCGGCTGGACATAGGCCCGCAGATTTCCGCCCGTCTGCCCGTCGAGCGCGCGAACCTGCGCGTCTCCGCCGACTGGCGCTTCCGGATCGCCGGCGACGCAGCGCCCGGCTCGGGTCCGGCGCTGACGCTCGGCGCGGATTTCTGAAGATCGCGATTCAAAGCGATTCAGTTGCGCGACCTCGGCTTGACCTTGAACGGGAGCCTGATTCACGCTTTCGACGAACGCGCGAAGCGCTTCCACCTCAAACGATCAGGCTCTAGGGTCGCCGTCCCATGGATATCTACCTGCCGATCGCCGGCCTGTCGGTGAACGCCCTTGTCATCATCGGCCTGGGCGGGCTCGTCGGCCTGCTGACCGGCATGGTCGGCGTCGGCGGCGGGTTCCTGACGACGCCGATCCTGATCTTCTACGGCATCCCGCCGGCGGTCGCGGTCGCCTCCACCGCGTCGCAGATCACCGGGACCAGCATTTCCGGCGTGCTCGCCCATCGCCGCCGCCGCGGCGTCGACGTCCAGATGGGTGCGGTGCTGATCTTCGGCGGCGTCCTCGGGTCGATCTTCGGCGGCTTCATCTTCCGGCTGCTCCAGCAAGGGGGGCAGATCGATACCGTCATCTCCATTCTCTATGTCCTGCTGCTCGGCAGCATCGGCCTTATGATGGCCAAGGAAGCCGCGACCGCACTCGGCATCCTGAGGCGCGGCGAGGCCGGGGAGGAGCGCCCGCCGCGCCGCCACAACCCGGTGATCGCGCTGCTGCCGATGCGCTGGCGCTTCTATCGTTCGGGCCTCTATATCTCGCCGCTCGCGCCGCTGCTGCTCGGCTTCGTCTCGGGCCTGCTCACGGTGCTGCTCGGCATCGGCGGCGGCTTCATCATGGTGCCGGCGATGATCTACCTGCTCGGCATGTCGGCAACGGTGGTGGTCGGCACGTCGCTGCTCCAGATCCTCTTCGTCACCGCCGTCACCACCCTCGTCCATGCCACGACCACCCGCTCGGTCGACATCGTGCTGGCCGGGCTGCTGCTGTTCGGTTCGGTGATCGGCGCGCAATATGGCGCCTGGCTTGCACAGAAGATGAAGCCCGAGCTCCTGCGCATGATCCTCGCCATCGTCGTGCTCGGCGTCGCGCTGCGCATGGCGCTGCAGCTCGGCTGGCGGCCCGAGGAAATCTATACGGTGCAGATTCTGTGAGGCTGAAGGCCCTCCTGCTGGCGCTGTTCGCTCCCGTCCTGCTGGGTCAGGCGGAGCCGCGGCTCGTGCCCGACGTGTCGCAACGTCAGGTCGAGATCCGCTACAGCTTCACCGGCGCCGAATTGCTGCTGTTCGGCGCGATCATCTACCCGGACGGGCGGACACCGGAGGGTGATACCGACATCGCCGTGGTGCTGAAGGGTCCGCTCGAGCCGATCGTCGTGCGCGAGAAACAGAAGGTCGCCGGCATCTGGATGAATGTCGATCGCGTGCGCTTCCGTTCGGCACCATCCTTCTACGCGATCGCCTCCTCCCGACCGCTGAGCCGGCTCGTCGATGAACGCACCGCGGCGATCTATGAGCTCGGGCTCGACAATCTGCAGCTCTCGCCGGGTGGTGGCGCCGACACGGCAACGCTGCGGCGGTTCGAGCAGGGCTTCATCGACCTGCGCCGCCGCTCCCAGCTCTATGCCGAAGATCCGCGCGGCGTGGAGATCAGCGAAGGCGTGCTCTATCGTGCGCGGATCACCATCCCGGCGCGCGTCCCGGTCGGCACCTACACGGCCGAGACCTTCCTGATCCGTGACGGCCGCGTCCTTGCCGGCGCGGCCCGCGAGATCCGGATCGAGAAGCTGGGCTTCGAGGGCTTCATCGCCGACGCCGCCGAACGCTGGTCGTTCACCTACGGCATCGTCGCGGTCGCACTCTCGCTGCTGCTCGGCTGGGGCGCGAGCGCGGCGTTCCGCCGCCGCTACGGATAGGCTTGCACCCAACAACGCAAACGGCTTGTTTACCCGATTGGGCTACCTCCATCCATCGATCTCCAGCCGATGAAGGACGGCGAGCGCATGACCGACGCGATGAACCTCCACAGCTTCCCGACCGCCGATGAAACCGACCCGGGTGCCCGCACCGGCCTCGGGCGCACGCTGACCGCACAGCATGAGGCGATCGGCCAGATCATCGAGATTTCCGGCGGCGGTGCGCGCGTGGAAGTCATCAGCCGCCGCCTCGCCGAGCTGTCCGGCGACCCCGATCCGTCGGTCGCCATGTCGGGTCAGGTCGGCAGCCAGATCAAGGTCGAATGCGGCCGCCGCTGGCTGCTCGCCAACGTCAGGAGCCTGAAGGTCACCGATGCCGAGGCCGGCGTGGTCGTGACCGAGATCGACTTCCTCGGCGAAGGGGACGAGGATCCGCAGACGGGCAAGCTGGTCAATTTCAAGCGCGGCATCACCGCCTATCCGATCCCCGGCAGCAAGGTCTATCCGGTCACCGGCACCGACCTCAAACAGATGTTCGCCGCCGACGAACGCGCCCATATCGAGATCGGAACGGTCTTCCCGACCCGCGACGTGCGCGCCGCTTTGCTCGTCGACGCGTTCCTCGGCAAGCACTTCGCCCTGCTCGGATCGACGGGTACCGGCAAGTCGACCTCGGCGGCGCTCATCATGCACCGGATCTGCGATGCAAGCCCCGAGGGGCATATCGTGATGATCGACCCGCACGGCGAATATAGCGCCGCGTTCAAGGGCAATGGCGAGCTGTTCAACGTCGACAATCTCGCCATGCCCTACTGGCTGATGAACTTCGAGGAGCATTGCGAGGTCATGCTCACCAGCCAGGGCGCGGAACGACAGCGCGACAAGGACATCCTCGCCAAATGCCTGCTGCAGGCGCGCGCCAAGAACCGCACGGCGGAAGGGCTGAACAAGCTCACCGTGGATTCGCCGATCCCCTACGCACTGTCGGACCTGACGGCGGCGATCACCAACGACATGGGCCTGCTCAACAAGGCGACCGACACGGCGCCTTACATGCGGCTCAAGAGCAAGATCGACGAGCTGAAGTCGGATCCACGCTACCAGTTCATGTTCTCGGGCATGCTGGTTGCGGACTCGATGGCGGGCTTCATCTCCAAGATCTTCCGCCTGCCCGCCAACGGCAAGCCGATCTCGATCATCGACGTCTCCGGCGTGCCCAGCGACATCACCTCGGTGGTGGTGGCGGTGCTGTCGCGCCTCGTCTTCGACTATGCGATCTGGTCGCGCAACGAGGTACAGCGACCGGTGCTGCTCGTCTGCGAGGAGGCGCACCGTTATGTCCCCTCCGACAAGATCGACAACGGCCAGGCGGTGCGCAAGATCCTCGAGCGGATCGCCAAGGAAGGCCGCAAGTACGGCGTCTCACTGGGCCTCATCACACAGCGCCCGTCCGATCTTGCCGAAGGCGTGCTCTCCCAGTGCGGCACGATCATCGCGATGCGCCTCAACAACGACCGCGACCAGGCCTTCGTGAAGTCCGCGATGCCGGAAGGTTCGCGCGGCTTCCTCGACGTCATCCCGGCGCTCCGGAACCGCGAGTGCATCGTGTGCGGCGAGGGCGTGGCGATCCCGATCCGCGTCTCGTTCGACGATCTCGAGCGCGACCGCCGGCCGGCCTCGTCCGACCCGCTCTTCTCGGAGCTGTGGCGGCACAAGGGCGAGGAGGACGCGATGGTCGCCCGCGTCGTCAAGCGCTGGCGCGCGCAGGGGCGCTAGCAGGGACGACAAAGGGCAACCTGCTACAAAATTAGCAAGCCTGGTCAGTGTGAGCCGTGTCTTAATGAGATAAGGCAGTCCTGCATCGGTGAGGAGGGGCACGCCGACGCGCTGTGCCACCCTTGCCGAGAGGATCGAGTTCGATGAGCAGCTTCCCCCGCTTCGAAGTCCGCGCCCTGATTGCCGTCGCCGGCGCCACGCTGCTGGCCTTCACCTTGCCCGCGGCCGCCAACCCGGGTGCCAACGACGCCTATGCGCTGAATGCCCCGGCCTCCAGTGCCGGCGACAACGCGCGGCCCGCGCAGCGCGCCGGCACTACCCCCTCCTCGGCCGCGGATTCGCGGCCGATCTGCGTCCGCGAAACGCCGACGGGTTCCCGCATCAGCCGCCGCATCTGTTACACCCGGCAGGAATGGGAGGAGCGGGGCGGCCTGATCGAAGATTGAGCTCCGCAGCGACTTGGCGGCTCCTCGTCACCTGACGGGGAGCCGTTTCTCTGCCCGCGCTAGGGTGCCGCTGTCGCGGAAGCCGGCACTTCGGCGGTCCGCGCCGCGCCGAGAGGGGTCGCCAGGAGGCTGCGCAGCCGGCTGCGGAAACTGGCGAGATCGGCGCCGGAGAGCTGCGCCCGCTCGGTAAAGCGGACCGAGCGCGGATTGATCGTCTGGCCGCTCCGGTACATCTCGTAGTGCAGGTGCGGGCCGGTCGAGAGCCCGGTCGAGCCGACATAGCCGATCACCTGGCCCTGCCGCACGCGCGCGCCCGGCGACACCGCGAACCGACTCATATGCGAGTAGGAGGTGGCAAGGCCGTTGCCATGGCTCAGCCGCACCTGCTTGCCGTAGCCGCCCGCCCAGCCAGCGCGGCTGACCGTGCCGTCCATCGCCGCGAGGATCGGCGTGCCGTAGCTGGCGCGGAAATCGAGGCCGCGGTGCATCCGCGAATAGCGCAGGATCGGATGCATCCTGAGCCCGTAGTTGGAGGTGATCGGCCCAGGCACCGGCTGCTGGATGCCGCCACGCTGCCGCCCGACGCCGGAGGCCTCGTACCATTGCGCGCGGCCGTCCACCGTCCATTGCATCATTTTGAGGTCGCGGCCGCTGACGCGGTCGAGCCCGGCATAGAGGAGTTGACCGGTCTCGGTCTCGCCGGTTGCGGCGCGACGATGCTCGATGACGAAATCGAACCGGTCCGAGGCGCCGATATCCGAGACGCTGACCTGGCTCGAGATGGCGCGGAGATAGGTCTCGATCGCGCGGGCGGGAACGCCGGCTGCGCGCGCGGCCCGGTAAAGGCTCGATCCGACCTGCCCCTGGATGCGGAGCGGCGTCTCATCGACCGCGATCGGAATCCGGGTCGTGGTCAGGAGGCCGCCCACCCGGTTGAGCTCGATCCTGAGGTCGAAACGGGCGCGGAAGCTCAGCTTGTCGAGCGGACGGGCGACCATCCGGTTCGGCCGCCGGCCCAGCGTCAGATCCATGACCGTCCCAGGACGAAGATCGGTCACGGGCACGATCTCGCCGATCATCGACGCGACCCGATCGGCCTCGGCGTGGGCGACGCCGGCCCGCTCCAGCACGCGCGCGAGGCCATCGCCGCGGCCGAGCGTCGCGCGCAGGTCGATGACCGGGCGTTCGGGGATGTCGGCCAGCGGCTGCACGGCATCGGTCGGCGCCATCCGCCGCCCGGTGTCGGCGCCATAAGCCAGCGGCGCGATATTGAGCGCACGCGCTTCCTGGAATTGCGCATCGGGGAATGGCGCCGGCGAGAAGGCTTCGATCGGCCCCATGTCCGGCGCGAACGACCAGGCCGCGTAACAGAGCGCGGTGCAGGTGACGAGCCCGCGGAACCACTCGCGGCTGCCGATCCGCTGACCGAGATCGACGACGAGATCGAGGTCGCCGACCCGGGTGCGGACGCTCTCGACCTTGTGGCCGAATTGCGGTCGCGGCGGACGCAGCGTCGCGCCACCCGGGCGGAGCGCGACGCTCCCCGAGCCGGTGGCGATCTCGTTGAATCGATACAAGGCTGGTCTGTCCCCGCGCCTGTTTTGCCCCGTCGCGCGACCCCCGCTCGACAGGTGGCGAGGGTTGTGAAGAAAACAGGTTAAAGTCAAATTACCACTTCTGAAGAACTGCTTAGCTTGCGACGAAGCGGCCAGCAGGCCGGATGAGCCGAGTCGCGCGGATTCCCGCCGGAAAAGGTTGCGCTTTGCTGCCCCCGGTCCGATCTATTCGTCATGACCGTGTTCGCCCGCGCGCCGCTGAAGGCCATTCTCGGGCCAACCAACACCGGCAAGACCCATTTGGCCGTCGAGCGGATGTGCGCACACTCGTCCGGGATGATCGGCTTCCCGCTGCGCCTGCTCGCGCGCGAGGTCTACGACCGCATCGTCAAGATGAAGGGCGAGAAGCAGGTCGCCCTGCTGACCGGCGAGGAGAAGATCCTGCCCGAAGGCGCCCGCTGGTTCTGCTGCACGGCGGAGAGCATGCCGATCGGCGGAGGCGTGTTCGCCGGAGCCGGCAATAAGAACCCTCGGGACTTCGCCTTCGTCGCCCTCGACGAGGCGCAGCTCGGCGCCGACCCCGAGCGCGGCCATGTGTTCACCGACCGGCTGCTCCATGCCCGAGGCCGCGAGGAGACGATGATCCTCGGCTCGGAAAGCCTGAAGCCGATGGTCCGGGCGCTGCTGCCCGATGCCGAGATCATCGGCCGGCCGCGCTTCTCGACCCTGAGCTATGCCGGCCCCGCCAAGCTCTCGCGCCTGCCGCCGCGTTCGGCGATCGTCGCCTTCTCGGCCGAGCAGGTCTATGCGGTCGCCGAGATGCTGCGCCGGATGCGCGGCGGTGCGGCAGTGGTGATGGGCGCGCTGTCCCCGCGCACCCGCAACGCCCAGGTCGCCATGTATCAGGCGGGCGAGGTCGACTATCTCGTCGCGACCGACGCGATCGGCATGGGCCTCAACATGGACGTCGCCCATGTCGCCTTCGCCGGCCTCTCCAAATTCGACGGCAATCGCCGCCGCCGGCTGACTCCCGCCGAGATGGCGCAGATCGCCGGCCGCGCCGGCCGCCACCAGCGCGACGGCACCTTCGGCTCGCTGACCTTCGAGGGCGGGGCGCAGGCCGAGTTCCGGCCCGAGGAGATCGAAGCGATCGAAGAACATCGCTTCGCCCCGCTGGACTTTCTCTACTGGCGCGAGAGCGATCTCGATTTTCGCGGCATCGAGCCTCTGATCCGGTCCCTGGAGCGCAGACCCTCGGTGCGAAGCCTCCGCGCAGCGCCCGAGGCGATCGACCTTGCCGTCCTGAAGCTCCTGTCCGCCGATCCCGTCGCGGCGGGCGCGACGCGGCCGGACCTCGTCCGCCGCCTCTGGGCCGCGTGCGGCCTGCCCGATTTCCGCAAGACCGGCCCGGAGCATCATGCCCGCCTCGTCGCGCGCATCTTCGGTCATCTGAGCGAGGGCAGCGGCCATATTCCGCAGGACTGGTTCGCGTCCGAGGTGGCGAAGCTCGACAATGTCCAGGGCGACATCGACACGCTTGCCGATCGTCTCGCCGGGATCCGCACCTGGGCCTATGTCGCCCATCGCAGCGACTGGCTGGCCGCACCGGCGGAGATGGCCGAGCGGGCGATGGCCGTCGAGGAGAAGCTCTCCGAAGCGCTGCACGAGCGGCTGACCCAGCGCTTCGTCGACCGCCGCACCGCGGTGCTGATGCGCGATCTCGGCCGCAAGGGCGCGGGCGAGTTCCCGGTGCTGATCGACGAGGCAGGCGAGGTCAGCGTCGGCTCCTACGCGATCGGGAAGCTGAGCGGCTTCGCGTTCGAGGTCGATCCGGCGGCACGCCACGCCGACCGCAAGATGCTGCTTGCCACCGCCGAACGGCGCCTTGCGGGCGAATATGAGAAGCGTGCGGCGGCCCTGGTCGCCGACACCGACGATCATTTTGCGCTCGGCACCGAGGCGGACAAGCCGGTGTCGGTCCTCTGGCGCGGCCATGAGGTCGCGCGGCTCGGGCCGGGCAAGAATTTATTGAGCCCGCGCGTCCAGCTCGACCGGCGCATCGATTCGGTCTCGCCGCAGGGCCGCGAGGCGGTGATCGGCCGGCTCAGGGACTGGATCCGCGACCAGGTCGGAAACGTGCTGGGGCCGCTCCGCGCTGCCGGCCATGCGGCGCAGGACTTGTTCACCCCCGCCCATGCGCGCGCCCTGCTGGCCTTGCTGGTCGACGAGGGCGGGATCGTCGCGCGCGATGCCGTTGCCGGCGCGCTGGTCGCGCTCGACAAGGACCAGCGCCGTGCGGTCACCGCTCTCGGCGTGCGGATCGGCGCGCTCGACGTGTTCATGCCGGCGGTGCTGAAGCCGGAGGCGATGCGCTGGCGCGCCGCCTTGCGGGCCGCCCAGGCCAATCAGCCGATGCCGCAGCTGCCGCCGGGGTCGAGCGTCGTGCTGCCGATGAATGGCAAGGCGAATGGCGAGGCGAGGCTCGGCTTCCGCGCTGCGGGCCCGCAATGGATTCGCGTCGACATGGCCGAGCGGATGGCGCGTCAGGCCCACGAGGCGCGGTCCGGGCGCGACCGGCCGCCGGTCAATCAGGCGCTCGTCACCTCGCTGGGCCTCAAGCCCGAGGCCGTCACCCGGCTGATGCGCGAGCTCGGCTTCCGCGAGGTGGTGCGCGAATCGGACGAAGGTTCCGGCTGGGTCTGGCGCGGCCGCGGACGACCGCGCCCAGTGGGCAGGAAGCCCGGCTCAGGTCACGCCTTTGCCGCCCTCGCAGAGCTGAAGCGTGGCTGAGACGCTGCGGCTCGACAAATTCCTCTGGTTCGCGCGGATCGTGAAGACCCGTGCCCAGGCGCAGGCGATGGCCGAGGAGGGCCGCATCCGGATGGACGGCCGCATACTCGACCGCGCCCACGCCCCGGTCCGCGTCGGCGACGTGCTGAGCTTCGCCCAGCGCGGCGCGGTTCGCGTGCTGAAAGTGGAGGCGCTCCCCGAACGCCGCGGGCCGGCCGCCGAGGCGCGCGCCTGCTATTCCGAGGTTGACAGCGAATAGTCGACGAGAAGGCGTATCCGAGGATACAGGCTCGACGCCTTGTCGCGGAACTTCGCGTCACATGTCGCAAGCTCAACGCCGAGTTCCTTCGCGAGCGCAAGATAGATGCAGTCCTTCAGAGGATGACCCATAGTAAGGGCCATGCTCGAAGCGTTGAACAGCCGACGCTGCGTTACCCGATAATGCTTCACGACATGATCGGACCAGGCGATGGTCCATTTGTCGAGCGCGCGTAGGGCGTCCGGTTGCAGATGCTTGTACTGGTTGCCTCTGCGAACGATGACTCCGGCGACCTCGATGAAGATCAGCTCAGGCGCTGCCAATTCGCGTCCATAAGCCTTGAGGAACGCCAACGCGCCAGGCGTATCGATTTCCCAAAGCAACCATTTGACCGCCAAGCTGGCGTCGACGACGATCATTCTTCGTCGCGCATCTCGCGCAGCAAATCGGCGCTATCGGTCAGATGGCCGTGCTTCGCCACCATCTCCGCGTGAAATTGGACGAGGTCTTCGACCAGCGCATCGAGGCCCTGCGCGCGTTCGGTCAATATCTCGCGCGCTTCGGCCTCCAGGGATCGCCGGTTGGACCGCGCGCGATCCTGCAAGCGGGCGTAGACATCATCATCCAGGCGGCGGATGGTCAGCGTGGCCATTATTTTTCTTCACCTCATGATGAAGGATATATATGGAAATGCTAGCACAGTGCAAGCATCAAGCGCCGCTCTTCCTCTCTATTCCGAATTGACGAGCGAAGGCGGCGGCGCTTAGGGACGCCGCTGGGGAGAAGAGAGACACCATGACCTACGTCGTCACCGATGCCTGCATCCGCTGCAAATATATGGATTGCGTCGAAGTCTGTCCGGTGGACTGCTTCTACGAGGGCGAGAACATGCTCGTCATCAATCCGAGCGAGTGCATCGATTGCGGCGTCTGCGAGCCCGAATGCCCGGCAGAGGCGATCCTGCCCGACACGGAGGGCGGCCTCGAAAAGTGGCTGGAGCTCAACGCCACCTATTCCGCCGAGTGGCCGAACCTCACCCGCAAGAAGGACTCGCCCGCCGATGCCGACGAGCACAAGGGCGAGGACGGCAAGTTCGACAAGTACTTTTCGGCCGAGCCCGGCGAAGGCGACTGATCCGAAACAGGGCGTTCTCGAAACAGGCGGGTGACTTTTGCGCGGGAGCGGCTAGCGTGCCGCCTTCCTTGCAGGAGAAGCCCGCATGAACGCCGCCAGCCTGTCCCGCCACGCGCCGACCTTCCTCAGCATCCTGCGTATCGTTTCAGGTCTTATCTTTCTTGCTCATGGCACGCAGAAGTTCCTGAGCTTTCCCGCCGGCGAGATGGCGGGCTACGGCCTCACCTTGTCCAGCGCGGGTGCCTATGCCGGGATCATCGAGTTCGTCTGCGGCCTGCTCATCGCGATCGGCCTCTTCACCCGCCCCGCCGCCTTCCTCGCCTCGGGCACGATGGCGGTCGCCTACTGGATGGCCCATGCCCCGCAGAACTTCTTCCCGGTGAACAATGGCGGGGACGGGGCGATCCTCTATTGCTTCGTCTTCCTTTACTTCGTCTTTGCCGGGCCGGGGCCGATCAGCGTGGATGCGCGCCGCGGCGGCTGAGTCGCGGCGAACAATAGGCAAACACCCCAAGGGGTGGATTTGTCCTGACTTTGCTGCTATATGGCGTGGATCGAAGCGGATGTCTTTCGCATCCGCCGACGGTGATCAACAGCTTATTGCCGCACCGCCGGAAATGAAACTGCGTCTGTCGGGGAGGATGCGGGCAAAACCGGTAATCTTGCGGCTGTTTCCACGGGAAGGTTCCAATTGATGGCAACGAAGGCGTTGAGCTTCGACGTTGGCGATTATGTCGTTTACCCCAAGCACGGCGTGGGCCGAGTGATCGACCTGCAGAGCACCGACATCGCCGGCATCCAGCTCGAACTCTATGTGCTGCGTTTCGAGAAGGAAAAGATGACCCTGCGCGTCCCGACCAACAAGGCGGAGAGCGTGGGCATGCGCAAGCTGTCGTCCGACAAGACGATGCAGGAGGCGCTCGCGACGCTGAAGGGCAGGCCGAAGGTGAAGCGCACCATGTGGTCGCGCCGCGCCCAGGAATATGAGGCGAAGATCAACTCGGGCGACCTCGTGTCGATCGCCGAGGTGGTCCGCGACCTGTTCCGCCCGGACGATGCGCCCGAGCAGAGCTATTCCGAGCGGCAGATCTTCGAGGCCGCCTCGACCCGCCTCGCCCGCGAGTTGGCGGCGATGGAGGAGGTCGACGAGAAGACGGCGCTCGCCAAGCTGCTCGACATCCTGAACAAGGCTGCGGTCGTTCACCACAAGGTGCGCATCGAGGCCTGAACCCGAGCGGGGCCTCGGCTCCGATGATTCGAAAAAGGCGGTCCGCGATCCTGGCTTTCGCCAGGACAGGCGGGCCGCCTTTTTCGTTGCATGAGATCGCCGCTTGCGTATTATACAGGCAATACAGCTCAGCTCCGGAGGATGTCATGCGCAAGATATTCGCGATCGGACCCGCCCTCTTGCTGGCGGCGGCCTGCTCGGTCGGCGCCCAGGCCAATCAGCACCAGGCCAGCGGCCAGCGCGGCCAGCGCAACTTCGACGTCGGCGCCTTCCACGGCGTCTCGCTGCGCGGCTCGCACGATGTCGTCGTCACCGTCGGCGGCCAGCCCTCGGTCCGCGCCGAGGGCGACACCGCTGCGCTCGACGGGCTCGACATCCGGGTCGAGAACGGCGTGCTCAGGGTCGGCACCCAGCGCAACTGGTCGTGGAACGGCCCGGGCGGCCACGTCACCGTCCATGTGACCGCGCCCTCGCTCGATTCGGTCTCGATCGGCGGCTCGGGCGATCTCAGGGTCGACCGGGTCCAGGCGCAGGAATTCGACGCCTCGATCAGCGGTTCGGGCGACCTGGAGATCGGCGCGCTGCAGGCGCGCGAAGCGGAATTCTCCATCTCCGGCTCCGGCGGCATCCGCGCGGCGGGCACCGCCGAGGCGGTCGAGGTCTCGATCGCCGGGTCGGGCGACGCGGCGCTCGAGGGATTGAACGCGCGCCGGGTCGAGATTTCCGTGATGGGCTCGGGCGGCATCGCGATCGGCGCCAGCGAATCGGTCAGCGGATCGATCATGGGCTCGGGCGACGTGACCGTCCGCGGCGGTGCGCGCTGCGCGGTCTCGCGCATGGGCTCGGGCGACGTCCGCTGCGGATAGGCGCCGGCGCCTTTCCATTGACCCTTAAGCTTTTCAGTTCATGGTCCGGATCATGATCCGGACCATGCCTGTCGTCGCCTGCCTCGCCGCGATCGCCGTCCCGGCTGCGGGCGCTGAGCGGCGCTATTCGGTCACCGATTTCGAGCGGGTGACGGTCGAGGGCCCCTATGTCGTGCGCCTCGTCACCGGCCGGCCCAGCTCGGCGACGGCGCGCGGCCCGCAGGAGTCTATCGAGCGTGTCGCGATCGACACCGTCGGCCAGACGCTGCGCATCCGCCCCAATCGCACCGCCTGGACCGGCACGCCCGGCGCGCAGCAGGGCGTGGTGGAGATCACCCTCACGACGCGCACCTTGCGTTCGGCCCGCATCATCGGCGCCGGCCGGCTCGACCTCGAGGGCGCGCAGGGCCTGCGCGTCGACCTCGGCCTGGAAGGCAGCGGCCGGCTCACCGCCACAAATGTCCGGACCGACAATCTCTACCTCGCCCTGCGCGGCGCCGGCCGGCTCGAGATCGCCGGGCGTACCGAGGCCGCCTATGTGGACGTGATCGGGTCGGGCGATCTCGATGGCGCAGCGCTCGCGTCGGAGAATGCGACGGTGACGACCGGCACGTCCGGGTCGGTCTCGCTGGGCGCGTCGCGCACCGCGCGCGTCACCGCCAACGGCATCGGTGAGGTCACGATCCTGGGTCGTCCCGCTTGCACCGTCCGCGGCCCTAGCGCTGGCCAGGTGCGCTGCGGCTCAGATCAGCGCCAGCCGCGCTAGCTCGCGCGCGACGTCCGACGGCAGCGCTGTCAGCCCGTCGGCCGAGCCCGCGTCGGGCGGCGCCTCACGCGGGTCGAGGTAGCGCCAGCCCTGATGGGCGCGCTTCAGCCTGAGCTCGACCGGGACGAGCTCGGCGGAGAGCCAGATCAAAGTGCGCCGGTCGCTCTCGCGCTCCTCGAACCCGAATATTTCCTGTCGCGCCACCAGCCGATGCTTGACGATCCAGAACAGCGAGCCGCCGACCAGCGCGTCCGCCCGCTTCGGCCGGAACCGGGTGACGATCGCCACCCGCGCGCCCTCGCGCCGCGCCTCGACCCGCGCACGCAGCGCGTCGAGGCTGTCGCAGCCGACCGCGACCTTGCTGATGTGGAGCTCGGGCATCGCGGCGCAGTGCCGCTTCGGGCCTTTCCGATCAAGCCCTTAGCCGACGAGACCGGTGGCGACCGCGAGGCCGAGGAAGGCGAGGAAGCCCATCGAATCGGTGGTCATCGTCACGAACACCGACGAGGCGACGGCGGGGTCGGCGCCGAACCGTTCGAGCGTCAGCGGTACCAGCACGCCGGCCATTCCCGCGACGACGATGTTCGTCAGCATCGCCGAAGCGATCACCAGGCCCAGCATCGGATGCTGGAACACCAGCGACACGCCGATTCCGATCACCACTGCCACGGTCAGGCCGTTGAGCAGTGCGACGCGGATTTCGCGCAGCACCGAACGCCAGCGGTTCGACTGGGTGAGCTGGTTGGTGGCGAGCGCGCGGACCGTGACCGCCAGCGTCTGCGTCCCGGCATTGCCGCCGACGCCGGCGACGATCGGCATCAGCGTCGCGAGCGCGACCATCTGGGCGATCGCCCCTTCGAACCGGCTGATGACGAACGAGGCGACGAGCGCCGTCACCAGATTGGCGAGCAGCCAGCGTACCCGCGCCTTGTAGCTGTCGACGACCGGTTCGTTGATGTCGCCCTCGCCGACGCCGGAGAGCAGCAGCGCGTCCTCACTCGCTTCCTCCTGGATGATGTGGACGATGTCGTCGGCGGTGATCATGCCGACCAACCGCCCGCCCGCATCGACCACCGCCGCCGAGATCAACGCATATTTCTGGAAGCGGAGCGCCACCTCCTCCTGGTCCATGTCGACCGGGATCAGGGTCTGCTCGCGCTTCATCACGTCGGCGATCGCGATCCGCCGCGGCGTTGTCAGGATCCAGGAGAGCAGGCAGGTGCCGACCGGCCGGTGCGCCGGATCGACGACATAGACTTCCCAGAATTCCGTGCTCTGGTCGTCGCCGGCGCGGAGATAGTCGATCACCTGGCCGACGGTCCAGTGCTCGGGCACGGCGACGGCGTCGCGCCGCATCAGGCGGCCGGCCGATTCCTCGGGATAGGAGAGCGCCTCCTCGATCGCGGCGCGGTCGTCGGGATCGAGCGCGCGCAGGACGGCCCGCTGATCCTCCTCCTCCATGTCCTCGATGATCGCGACCGCGTCGTCGGTATCGAGCTCGCCGGCGATCTCGGCGACCTGGTGCGGCTCGAGCGCTTCCAACAGCTCGTCGCGCACCCAGTCGTTCATCTCGGCGAGCACGTCGCCGTCGAGCAGGCCGGCGAGCGCGGCGGCGAGGCGCTGGCGCTGGTCGCGGTCGACCAGCTCGAACAGGTCGGCGACGTCGGCCGGATGCAGCGGCTCGACCAGCGCGCGTGCGCCATCCTCGTCACCGGCATCGACCCGGTCGACCACCTCCTGGACGAATTCGGGCTTCAGCCGGTCGTCGGCATCGAGCCGGGTCTCGACTGCCGGCGCGGCGTCTTCGGGGGTTTCGAGGTCGCTCTCGCTCATCTCGCCCTCCCTCAAGTGACGCGCCGACGAATGGTTCCTAGGCGTCTCGCTCCGACCTGTCGATACGACGCGGCAGTGCGATCACTCCCAGGCCGAGACCGAGCAGCCGGGCCATTGCAGGGATCAAGCAGCCCTCTTAAGGCTTGAGGAGACTAAGGAGCCGCACATGGCCGAGCAGACCGATGGCGACAGCGCCGCGCCGCCGCCCTTTTCCGCCCCTTCCCTCGAGGACATCCAGCACTGGACCTTCGTCATGGGGCGCGCCCAGCAGATGATGCTGGAGCATCTCGCCCGGCACATGGGCGACGCTGCGGCGGGCCTGCCGTCCGATCCGGAAAGGATGGCGCGCACGGCCTTCGCGCAATGGTCCGGCATGAGCCTGTTCGGCGACCCGGCCAAGGTCATGCAGCAGCAGGCCGAGATGTGGACCGAGGGGCTCGCGATCTGGCAGCGCGCGCTTGGTCAGGCGGGGGGCAACGAGGCGGAGAGGGGCGTGCGTGCCGACCAGGCGGACCGCGACCGGCGCTTCGCGGCGCCGGAATGGCGCGGCAATCCGCTGTTCGACACGATCCGCCAGACCTATCTGCTGATCTCCGAACGGCTGCTCGGGTCGGTCGATGCGATCGAGGGAGTGGACGAGGCGACCCGCGAGAAGATCCGGTTCAACACCAAGGCCTTCATCGATGCGATGGCCCCGTCCAACTTCGCGCTGACCAACCCGCAGGTGCTTGCGCGGGCGATGGAGACGAAGGGGGAAAGCCTGCTCAGGGGCCTGGAGCATATGCTCAAGGACCTGTCGAAGGGGCAGCTCACCCATACCGATCCCGAGGCGTTCGAGGTCGGCCGCAACGTCGCGACGACGCCGGGCAAGGTGGTCAGGCAGACGAAGCTCTATCAGCTCATCCAATATGCACCGGCCACCGGCGACGTGTTCGAAACGCCGCTGATCATCTTCCCGCCCTGGATCAACCGCTTCTACATCCTCGATCTCAACCCCAGGAAGAGCTTCATCCGGTGGGCCGTCGAGCAGGGGCTGACCGTCTTCGTCGTCTCCTGGAAGTCGGCGGACGAGAGCCTGACCGACGTCACCCTGGACGACTACGTCCTCGCCCAGATCGACGCGATCGACGCGGTGCGCGAGGGGCTCGGCGTCGAGAATGTCCATGCGATCGGCTATTGCGTCGCCGGCACCACGCTCGCCGCCACGCTTGCCCTGCTCGATGCACGCGGGCAGGCGGAGACGGTCGCGAGCGCCACCTTCTTAACCGCCCAGGTCGATTTCTCGGAAGCCGGCGACCTCAGGCTGTTCGTCAGCGACGAGCAGATGGAGCTCATCCGCCAGCTGTCCGCCGGCAAGGGCTATCTGGACGGGCGCTACATGGCCGCGACCTTCAACCTGCTGCGCGGCCGCGACCTCATCTGGAGCTATGTCACCAACAACTATTTGCTCGGCGAGGAATATCCGCAGTTCGACCTGCTGTTCTGGAACGGCGACACGACCAACCTCCCGGCGCGCTGGCACCAGGCCTATCTCACCCAGCTCTATCGCGAGAACCGGCTGGTCCAGCCGGGCGCGGTCACGATCGACGGCACGCCCATCGATCTCAGGCGGGTGAAGACCCCCGTCTATATCCAGGCCGGGCGCGAGGATCATATCGCGCCGCCGCAGAGCGTGTGGAAGATCACCCACCATTTCCAGGGACCGCTGCGCTTCGTGCTCGCGGGCTCCGGCCATATTGCGGGCGTCGTCAACCCGCCCGGGGCCGGGAAATACCAATATTGGATCAACGAAGCGAAAGCCGACACGCTCGAGGCCTTCATCGCCGGCGCGACCGAAACCAAGGGCAGCTGGTGGCCGGACTGGCTCCGCTGGCTCGAGGGCCTGTCCGACGAGAAGGTGCTGGCTGCCGGCGTCCGCGAGCCCGGCAAGGGCCGGTTGAAGGCGATCGAGGACGCGCCCGGAAGCTATGTGAGGGCGCGCTAGCGGAGCCCCGGAACCCCGCCCACCGCGCGCTGTCGTGCGGCTTCGAGTTCGCTCGCCGTGCGCCGCGCGGTGCGCTCGCCCATGGCCGACATGACCCGGTCCCGCCCGGCCGTCTTGGCACGATACAGCGCCTCGTCCGCGCGGCTCATCACCGCATCGAGGCCTTCGATCGAGCCGCCGCACTGGGCGATGCCGAAGCTCATCGTGACGCCGAGGCCGGGATGGCCGGGCAGGGCGACATTCGCGACGGCCGCCCGCAGCCGTTCGATGAAGGGCTGCACCCGTTCGAGCGATGACCCGGGGACGAACAGCGCGAATTCCTCCCCGCCGATCCGCGCCACGACATCGTCGTCGCGCGCGCCGAGGCGAAGCGCCCGCCCGACCTGCTTGAGCGCGAGGTCGCCCGCGGCATGGCCGAACCGGTCGTTGATGCCCTTGAAATGGTCGATGTCGCCGAGCACGACGCAGCCGGCGCCGGGGGAGGTGAGCAGCCGTTCGACCGCATCGCGAAAGCCGCGGCGGTTGAGCAGGCCGGTCAGCGTATCGCGGCGCGCGAGGCCCTGCAGCACCACCGTCTGATCGGCCATCAGCAGAAACAAGCCGGAGATGCCCGTCGCGATATAGAGGGTGGGCAGGCCGGTGAGCAGTGTCGCCATATAGATATCATAGGCGGGATCCGGCACCGTCGCGCCGACGCGGAGGGCGAGCAGGAAGATCACGATCTCGAACAGGATCAAGAGACCGATCGTGGCCATCGCCACCTTCTCGCCCATCGATCGCAGCCCCGGACGCACCGCGATCGCGTGGATGGCGAACGGCAACAAGACGAGGCCGCTCAGCGGCACGAGCATGAGATAGAAGCCTGCGTGCGGCCAGAATACGCGAAAGACCGCCGCCGCCGCCATCTCCACGCCGACAAAGGCGGCGAGCGGGCCGGTCTCGGGCGACAGGCCGCTGCGCTGACGATAACCGATCACCGCCAGCGCGATCAGGCCAGAGCCGCACAGCGTCGCGATGATCCAGGCGCCGGGCGGGCTGGCGTCGAACATGACGCTGATCATGTTCAGGATCCACTGGACCGTGCCCAGCGCGAAGCAGGCGGACCAGGTCAGCGCATGGCGCGGCCGGCCCATCGTCGCCCACGCGGCCACGAACACCGCGCTCAGCAGGGCGCTGAGCAGGATCATGACGATCAGCAGTGGAAGCATTGCCATCGGCCGGCCAAATCCCATCCTGTCGCGCGACTTCGGCCCGTCATGCACGCGCAATGGTTAGCATAAGCTATACCTTGCCACCGGAATCGCCGCGAATCCGACACGTTAGCTTCTTCTCAATCAGGTCACGGTAGGGTCGCAGCCGGACTCACGTTCGACAGGGCAGATCATGACCCAGGTCAAGGCGTTCGCCGCGCTGGTCATCGTCGCATTCACCGTCGACATGGCGGCGTTCGACGGCGCCTACCGCCATGCCTGGGCACGCAGCGTTCACCACGCAGTTCATCAGGTGTCCAGCCTCCACTGGACCGGTTTCATCGGCGGCTGACCGCCTCATTCGAGATAGCATCGACGCCCAACCTTCCGGGAGTTGACAGCGTGTGCGAATCAGTATAACCATCTAGTTATGGAACAAGATGGTTATAAAAATGCGCCAGAGCGTCTCGATGCGGTCTTCACCGCGCTCGCCGATCCCACGCGCCGCGCCATTCTCGCCCGGCTGGCCAGGGGAGAAGCCTCTGTGGCCGAGCTTGCTGCACCATTCGACATGAGCCAGCCGGCGATCTCCAAACATCTCAAGGTGCTGGAACGCGCGGGCCTGATCTCGACCGCAATCGACGCGCAGCGCCGGCCACGCCGGATCGAGGGCGCGCCGCTCGCCGAGGCAGTGGGATGGCTCGAACGCTATCGCGAGATCTGGGAGCGCAACTACCAGCGCTTGGACGTGCTCCTGGAGGAAATGAAGACCCTTGAGAACCAGGCCAGGAAAGGAAAGCCGCAATGAGCAGCCCCGTCACCGTCGTCGCCAAGGGCGAGCGCGAGATCGTCATCACCCGTGCGTTCGACGCGCCGCGCCACCTCGTCTTCGAAGCGCACACCGTGCCGCAGCTGCTGCGGCGCTGGTTCACCGGCCCCGACGGCTGGGCGCTCACGACCTGCGAGATCGACCTACGCGCCGGCGGCGCCTACCGCTACGAATGGACGCATCAGGACGGCCGCATCATGGGCATGGGCGGTACCTTCCGCGAGGTCGATCCGCCCGCCAGGCTGGTCTCGTCCGAGCTGTTCGACGAGGACTGGACCGGCGGTGAGACGATCAACACCACGACGTTCGAGGAAGCGGCGGGCCGCACGACCCTCACGACGACCGTCCTCTACGCGTCGGCCCAGGCCCGCGACGGCGCCCTCGGCTCCAACATGGAGGCCGGCATCGCCGCCAGCTACGCCCGCCTGGACGCGTTGCTCGCGGGCGCGCCGATCGGCGAGGATGTCGCGCAATGACGCGCTTCGCCGGGGCTCAAACCTGAACTGCGAAGCGGGAAAGAAACTCCTGGCGGCCGCGCGCCGTTACTGACAGCGCGCGGCTGTCGAGGTCCTGGATCATCCACTTGCGGGCCAGGGCGACCTTGAGGAACGCGGCGCCGAGCGCGCCGGCAAGGTGCGGGCGCCTCTCGCTCCAGTCGAGGCAGGCGCAGGCGAAACGCCGCCGCTGGGCGCGGGTGGCGCCGGTGTCGATCCCGATCGCGGCGAATGCCTCTTCCCCTGCGGCGGTGAGGTCGTAGGTACCGTCGCCCGTGCCGACATCGAGCCACGCTTGCTCCACGAACCGGTCGTGCAGCGCGACACCGGCCGAACCCGCCATATGATCATAGCATGTACGCGCGATCCGGAGCCGATTCGGCACGCGCGATACGCGCGGACCGGCGGTGCCCGTCGCGAGCACGCTCAGCCCCTCCAGCACCTTGGCGACGTCGGCCCCGACAAGACTGTAATAGCGATGCTTTCCCTGCGCCGAGACCTTCACGAGGCGGGTCTCGGCCAGGCGACCCAGGTGCGCGCTTGCGGTGGAGGCGCCGACGTCGGCCACCACCGCCAGCTCCGTGCTCGTCCGGGCGCAGCCGTCCATGAGGCAGAAGAGCATCCGCGCACGCGCCGGCTCGCCGATCGCAGCGGCGATCCGGGCGACCATGCCGTCGGCCTCGATCTCTTCATCCATACTTCGCTAATCAACGAAACGTGCCATGTTGGCAAGTGCTATCGACTCGCCATGAGGACAGCGGGAAGGATCTTGTTCGATCGACGGGAGCTGCTCGCCATGGCCGCCGGCAGCGCCGCCCTCATTTCGGCCGGCGCGCCGCGAATCGACGCAATCGAAAGGAGACCGGCCATGCGCCTAGCATGCTTCATCAGGTACCAGATCGACCCGTTCCAGAGAGCCGAGTTCCAGCTTTATGCCGAAACCTGGGGCCGGATCATTCCGCGCTGCGGCGGCCATCTCATCGGCTACTTCCTCCCCCACGAAGGCACCAACGACATCGGCTGGGGCCTCATCGCCTTCGACAGCCTCGCCGCCTACGAGGCCTATCGGAACGCCCTGCGCGCCGACCCGGAAGCACGGGCGAATTTCGCCTCCGCGCAGACCAAGCGCTTCGTGCTGCGTGAGGAACGCACGTTTCTGGAGATCACGTCCGGCACGTTCAACATCCCGGCGGTCGCCTCATGAGCCACCAAATGGCCCGCGCGCAGACATTTCGCGATCTGCATAGGCAATCCGGCACCTTCATCATTCCCAACCCGTTCGACGTCGGCAGTGCCCGGCTGTTGGCCGCGTCCGGCTTCCCCGCGCTGGCGACGTCCAGTGCCGGTTACGCCTTCGCGCAAGGGTGCCGGGACCATGATGTGGGCCGCGACGCGGTGATGGCGCATGTCGAATCGATCGCCGCGGCGACCGACCTTCCCGTCACCGCCGATCTCGGCAACGGTTTCGCGGACGCGCCGGACCAGCTGGCGGAAGCGATCGGTCGCGCGGCCCGGGCGGGCGCGGTCGGGGCATCGATCGAGGACGCGACGGGACGATCGGACGAACCGCTTTATCCATTGCCCCTCGCCGTCGAGCGTATTCGGGCGGCAGCCGCGGCGGCGCGATCCCAGCCTTTCCCGTTCATGCTGACCGCGCGGGCCGACAACCTCCTCGTCGGCCGGGGCGATCTCGACGATGTCGTCCGGCGATTGCGGGCCTATCAGGACGCCGGCGCCGACGTCCTCTACGCGCCGGGCCTCACCCGCCTCGACGAGGCGGCGGCGGTCATGAGTGCGGTCGATCTGCCCGTCAACGTCGTGATCGGATTGCACAAGACCGAGTTCGGTTTTTCGGAGCTGTCGGACCTGGGCGTCAAGCGCATCAGCCTCGGCAGCACGCTTGCCAGGGTGGCCTATGGTGCGCTGATGTGGGCGGCCAGGGAGATGCGGCAAACCGGAACCTTCGCCTTTGCCGGAGAGGCCGTGCCCTATGATGAGATCAGCCGGATGCTCGGACCATCGGGTGAGCGCAGGGCGCCGTGAGGAAAATCGGCATCGTCGGTGGCGTCTCATGGCGGTCGACCCTCGACTATTATGCCGGTCTCTGCCGGCTCGCCGAAGCGATGCATGTCGCGCAGGGCGGAGAAGGACCCGCGCCGATCCCCGAGATCGGCATTGAATCGCTCGATCTCGCCAAGGCCATCGCGCTGCTGGCGGAAGGCGAGATCCACGGACAATGGGCGCCGTTCGACGCCTATCATCGCGACGCCTTGAAGCGGCTCGAGGTGCTGGGTGTCGATCTCGCCGTGATCGCAAGCAATACGCCCCATCATCGCTTCGATGCCATTGCGGACGGTCTCGGCCTCAACGTCATCAACATCTTCGAAATCGCGGCCCGGCACGCGGCGGCGGCCGGCGTTGACGACCTTCTCCTGCTCGGTACAGGTCTCGTGATGACGTCCGCTCAGATTCGGACCGTCTTCCGCCGGGCAGGGGTCAACGTCTATTGTCCGCCGAAGGACGAGCTCGGGCCGATCGCCAGGCTTCTGGCCGCCCTCCAGCAAGGGGATGATCGCGACGGCGCGTCCGAGCTTGGGAACATCGTGCTGAGGTCATTTCGGAAACCGCACGGCCGTCAGCCGACGGTCTGCCTCGCCAGCACCGATCTGGCGCTTGCCTTTCGCGATAGGACGCGGCCCGTGCTGCGGATGCTGAACGGGATCACCTATTTCGATCCAACGGCCGCCCACATCGAGGCAGCGTTTGCGGCAGCGGTCGGCGCCCACGAGTCCGTTCATTGAGCCCCAGAAGTCCTCCAGCGCTTTTTATCCACGATATCCCCGTTATCCACAGGCGGGATGTCCAAGATTCCGCTTGGTGCGACTCGGGGAACGGAGTCAGCCTCCAACTTCGCGGTCACGGAATGACCGGCCGGAAACGGACGGACAGACCCGACAGCGACCACCGCGGAAGCGGCCGACATCCGCAAGGATGAAAGCCAATGAGGCGATGGATGGAGATTTGGGAAAGAAGCGCGAGGCCAAAAGCCGAACCCACTTTTCCCGGATGTCCGGCGAACCGGAAGCCTTAGGGCCAAGGGGAGCGAACGGATCACGTCGAAGCTTCGGCGGAGATGTGAGCCGGACCGCAAAATCGGCGAAGCAGCGATGCTTCGAAGAATTTACGGTCAGGGAACCGGACGGAAGCCGCAAGGCTCTTCGGAAGGAACCCAAGGGACCGACCGGGGCCGAAAGGCCTCGGCCGGAACCTCTCCCGGGACGAGCCCAAGCCCTCACCGGCGCGGGATTCGGATTCGGGCGAAGTGAGGGCCGGCGGCAACGCTGGCCCTCATTGCTTTTGGAGATCGCGGCGCGCGCATGCCGCGAGCAGGTTCGTTCTTTCCGGTCCGCATACGCTGGGTGGAACCGCATGCATTCGTTCGGCCTGGACTCGATCCAAAGTCGCCGAAGCCCCACTCTTCTCTTCCGCCGGGAGGGCGGAGGTCCCCGGCGGTGGGCAGCGGGCGCCATTCGGACCCAAGTCGTTCCAGAGTAACCCTGCGATCCTTGCTTGGCCGCAACGGCTTTACCTTGCCGCCAACCCGGCGCATCTTCGCGCCGGCCCGCTCCCGGGCGGGCGCAACAGGGAGGGTGCTTCACATGTCCAACATGCAACGTGGCGTCGCGGAGTTTCTCGGAACCTTCTGGCTCGTCTTCGGCGGCTGCGGCAGCGCGGTGCTCGCCGCCGCCTTTCCCGAGGTCGGCATCGGCCTCGTCGGCGTCTCACTCGCCTTCGGGCTGACCGTGCTGACCATGGCCTATTCCATCGGCCATATTTCCGGCTGCCACCTCAATCCGGCAGTGACCGTCGGCCTGTGGGCGGGCGGTCGTTTCCCGGCCAGGGATATTCCGCTCTATGTCATCGCGCAGGTGCTCGGCGCGATCGCCGCCGCTGCAGCGCTCTATGTGATCGCCAGTGGCGCGGCGGACTATGACGGCGGCTTGGCCGCGAACGGCTATGCCGAACATTCGCCGGGACAATATTCGCTGCAGGCCGGCCTGGTCGCGGAGGTGCTGCTCACCGCCTTCTTCCTGTTCGTCATCATGGGATCGACCGACGGCCGCGCGCCGGCCGGCTTTGCGCCGATCGCGATCGGCCTGGCGCTGACGCTCATCCACCTGATCAGCATTCCGGTCACCAACACCTCGGTGAATCCGGCGCGCAGCACCGGCCCGGCCGTGCTCCAGGGCGGCTGGGCCCTGACCCAGCTCTGGCTGTTCTGGGTCGCGCCGCTCGCCGGCGGCCTGATCGGTGGTCTCGTCTACAAGCTGCTCGGCGCCGACGCCACAGCCAAGCCGCCGGTGACCGGCGAGGCCAACTGAGCCTGCGGTTTCTACCAGACTCGGCGACTCGCCGCCTGGATGCTATAGTTCCGACATCGCTGCCGCTCTGCCGGGCGGTCGGCGGTGTTCGGGACGATATCCACAACGCTTCCAGGCCGGGGAGAGCGATATGGACATCAATTACTATCTGCATCGGGAGCAGGTCGAGCGAATGCGTGCCGACCTTGCCGGTTCGGACGAAGCGCGTGCGGTCCACCGCGAAATGGCGGATCTCTATCGGGCGCGGGTCACCGCCTACCGTCTCGGCGGAAAGATGCCGCCCGAGGTGACCCTGATCGCTGTGCCGCACGCCTGAATGTGATCGCGGGTTGCAGCGGCTCGGGCCGTCCGTTGGCGAGGCCCTGTCCCATCCGTCATGCGCCGGCGGGCACGCGCGCGGCAAGATAGTCGCGCAAGCCGATCGTGCCGCGGATCGGATCGGTGGCCCGATAGGCGCGGTCGAGGGTGATGCCGGTCATGCGCGCGTAGGATGACGCTGCCGCCTCCGAGAAGCCGGCGGCGCGATAGGTCTCGATCCATTTCTCGCGCGGGACGACCGCGACTCGCACCGGCCGGTCGAGTGCTTCAGCCAAGGCCGCAGCGACGTTCGCGGGAGTGTAATGCCGCGGCCCTTCGACATAATGAAGACCGGTCTGCTTCGCGGGATCGGTGAGGAAGCGGGCGGCGGTCCGGCCGAGATCCTCGGGCGCGACCATCGGCAGGGCGAAATCCTCCGGGAAGAAGCTTTCGATCACGCCGCGTTCCCGCGCCGTCTCGATCGCCATGTCCCAATTGCTGTAATAATAGGCAGCGCGCTGGACGGTCGCCGGGATCGGCTGGGCGGCGAGGCCTTCTTCCAGCGTGTAGAGCGTGCTGAGGTCGCCCAGGCGCTCGCCGGGCTGCGCGCCATAGGTGGATTCGGCGACCACCTTCTCCAGCCCCGAGCCGTCGAGTGCGGCGAGGATCGCCGCGATCGTCCGCCGTTCCTCGGCATCTGTATCCGTCGACAGCGGTGCGGGTGGATTGAGCAGGAAGGCGCGCCGGCCGGTGCGGAAGACGGCGCGCAGCGCGCCGACGTCATGGACATCGACGCAGGCGAAGCCGGCGCCGCGCTTGGTCCATTCCTCCGCCTTGGCCGGATCGTGGCCGACCACCGTGACCGGCTCGTCCCGATCAAGCAGCGCGCGTGCCGCTGCCGATCCGACATGACCGGTGCCGCCGAGAATGATGTGCATGAGGGGCCTCCCATTCAGGGTTCCGATGGGAGAACCAGCCGGGGCAGGACGCGGTTCCGCCGATCGGACATGGCGCGTTCAGCGGTCGTCGGCGAATTCCACCAGGTCCCATTTGTTGCCGTAGAGATCGGCGAAGACGGCGACCTTGCCATAGGGCTGGACCACGGGCGGGCGAATCCATTCGACGCCGGCGGCGCTGAAGGCGGCGTGGTCGCGGTCGAAATCGTCGGTCTGGAGAAACAGGAAGACGCGCCCGCCCGACTGGTTGCCGATGAAGGCTTCCTGCTCGGGCGTCGCCGCGCGGGCGAGGAGGATCGAGGTCGTGCCTGCGGGTGCGCCGCGCGGGCGGATGAGGACCCAGCGCTTGTCCTGTTCGGGCTGGTAGCTGTCTTCCGCCAGGGTGAAGCCGAGCTTGCCGGTGAACCAGGCGATCGCCTCGTCATAATTGCGGACGACGAGGGCGATGTGGGCGATGGAATTCGGCATGAGCGCGGGCCGCTCTACAGGATCTGCGTGAGGCTGAGGCCGTTGCCGTCGGGATCGTTGAAGAAGGCGACCTTGCAGCTGCCGTCGGGGGCGGTCCAGATGCCGCGGTCGTCCTGGCCGAGGCCTTCGTAGATGTTCATGGCGACGCCCCCGGCGGTCAACGCCGCGACCGTCGCCTCCATGTCCGCGACTTCCCAGCCGAGCACGGGGTGGGGCGGAGCCGTATAGCCCGGCACTTCGGTGAGGCGCAGCGTGACGCCGGCGAGGTCGAACAAAGCGGCGAAACCGTCGTCGCCCGTGCGCCGGAGGCCCAGCGTGTCGGCGTAGAAGGGTTCGGCGACCTTGCGGTTGCCGGTGGTGATCATGGCGACGGGGCGGGCATCGGCGAGCGGCATGGCGAATCTCCTGATTGGTATCGACGGCGGCGATCCTGCCTCAGGCGGCGGTCCGAAAGCTATCGCCCGGACGGGTGATTCAGGGGGTGCAAGCATCTTCACGGCAGATAGCGATCGAGGTCGGCGAGGCACGCGACCGGCCGCGGGCGCTCGCGGCGCCAGATTTCGGCGAACCAGAGCCCGAGAAGCAACGCCGGGACGGCGGACGCGACCGGAAGGCCCCACCAGGGCTCGGCCAGGTCATCCCCGAGGAGGACGGCGAGGAACACCGCGATGCCGATCACCAGGCCGATGCCGACGAGGCCGCCGATCACCCTGCCCGTCGACAGGCCCGTCTCGATCCTGCCCAATCCGCCGCTTCGGGCGACATGGCCCGCAAACTCGCGGACGATCGTGCCATAGGGATCGCGATAGGGTTCGATCGCGTGCAGCACGAACGGGGCGGGATCGCCGCGCCGCCAGATCGCGGTGCGATAGAATGTCCGGCCCTGGTAGTGCGATGCGCCGACGCGGATCCGCTCGACCACGGCCGCGGGAAGATCGGCCTGGCCACCCTCCTCGCCATGCATCTCGAGCACGTCACCTCGCACCCCGACGATCAGCCGCGCGCCGTTCAGCCCCACGGTGCGAAAGCGGCGGCCGCCGCGGGCGGCGAAAGCGGGCGGCTGGGCTGCGGGGTCGGCGATCGTCATGGAACCTCCTGTCGGCCATCCCGCCCCCGATCATGCTAGTCGGCAGCCTGCCGGTCAGGGTCGCGCTGGTCCATCCTCGCCGCCTCAGTCCTTGGTCACCGTTACCTTGAGGTAGGTGGCGGGGATTTCGGTGCAGTCCGGGCCGGCGCGGTTCTGGCTCTCGAACAAGGCGGCGAGCTCGGCATAGAGCAGTTCCTGATGGCCGTCGCGCGCCGCCGCCTCGAAGGCGTTCATGGTCGGGCCGTAATAATTGCGGAAGATGTCGAGGAACTGCCGCGGCGGGCCGGGATGGCGGAACACCCAGGTCGCGGGCGCGCAGACGATCCGGTCGGCGGGCACGCCGGCGCCGCCGAAGCGGCCGCGGACATTGTCCTCGACCCCCCAGGTGACCGGGCTCACGAATCCTTCGGGCGGCGGGGGCGTGTAGGCGGCGCTGATCTTCAGGATCTGCGCGACCAGCGTCGGATCGCCGGGAATCCAGTTGCCCATGACGATGCGGCCGCCCGGCTTCGCGACGCGCACCATCTCGCGCGCCACGTCGTGCGGGCGCGGCGCGAACATCGCGCCGAACATGGTGAGGACAAGATCGAAGCGATCGTCGGCGAGGCCGGCGAGGTTCGAGGCGTCGCCCTCTTGGAAGCCGAGATTGGCGAGGCCGGCCGCCGTCGCTCGCGCATTGCCGGCGGCGACCAGATTGGCGGCGATGTCGACGCCGAGCACATTCGCCCCGGCCCGGGCGGCGGGCAGCGCGGTCGTGCCGTCGCCGCAGCCGAGATCGAGCATCTCCATGCCGCCGGCGACGCCGAGGGCCGCGACCAGCTCCTCGCCGCTTTCGCGCATCGTCTCGGCGATCTGCGTGAAATCGCCCTTCTCCCAGAGGGCCTTGTTCGGGTTCATTGCAGGGGTCTCCTTCGCGAGGGGCGCTTATCGCCGGCGGCGCGGAAGGACATGACGGCGCGACAAAGTCTCGCTCCGGTGCGACGAAGATGAAGACCGTGCGACGAACGGGCCCGAACGGCGCTCGACCTATTCGGGCGCGCATTCAGGGGATGAGGGCCAGCCAGCGCGCCTTCTCGATCGCCTGGACGCGGCGCTGGACCTCCAGCTTCTCGTAGACGCGGGCGAGGTGGGTCTTGACCGTGTTGGGCGAGATGCCGAGCGTGCGGGCCATCTCCTTGTTCGACTGGCCGGCGGCGAGCAGCTCCAGGATCTCGCATTCGCGCGGGGAGAGGCCGAGCGAGGCGATCGCCGCGGCGTTGCGCTCGAATGTCGCCGGGGCGGGCTGCGGCGTGAGCCTGAGGCCGGCCCAGATGCCGAGACCCGTGAAGGCGAGGGCGATGACGGTGATGTAGACCTCTGTCGGCAGGAACCGCATCGCATGGCGATAGTGCAGCCATTCAAGCAATGCGGCGCCCAGCCCCAGCGCGAGGGCATAGAGGATCACCGTCCGCCACATGATCCGACGCTGCCAGAAAAGGCCGCGGCGGACCAGTGCCGGTCAGGCGGCCTGCGCTTCCTCGATCGCCTCGCTTGCCTCCAGCCAGCGGGCTTCGGCTTCCGCCAAGGCCGCGAGGGTGTCGGCGTGGAGCTTCATCAGGGTGGTCATCGAATGCGCCGCGTCGGCCGGCGCGGCGGAGGCGGGGTCGAACATGGCGCGCTCCAGTTCGGTCTTGCGGGCCTCCAGCTTCGCCATCTCCTTTTCGGCGGTGTGGGCGGCCTTGCGGAGGGTCTGGCTGCGCTCGCGGGCTTCGGCGGCGGCGCGGCGTTCGTCCTTGCGATTGCCCTTGGGAGCGTCCTTTGACGCGCCGTTGTCGCCGCCCTTGAGGATCAGGTCGGTATAGTCGTCGAGGCTGCCGGCGAATTCTGTGGCGGTGCCGTTATCGACGAGGACGAGGCGGTCGGCGGTCAGCTCCAGCATGTGGCGGTCGTGGCTGACCACGACGACCGCGCCCGTATAGTCGTTGAGCGCCTGGACCAGCGCCTCGCGGGCGTCGACGTCGAGGTGGTTGGTCGGCTCGTCGAGGATTAGCATGTGGGGCGCGTCGCGGGTGATGAGGGCGAGCGCGAGGCGGGCACGCTCGCCGCCCGACATCTTCCTGACCTGCATGGTCGCCTTGTCGCCGGAGAAGCCGAAACGGCCGAGCTGGGCGCGGACGGCCGAGGGCATCGCCCTGGGCATCAGGCGGCTCATATGTTCGAGCGGGCTGTCGTCGGCGTCCAGCTCCTCGACCTGATACTGGGTGAAATAGCCGACCTTCATCTTGCCCGACGCGGTCATGCCGCCCTCCATTGCGGGGAGCTGGGCGGCGAGCAGGCGGGCCAGCGTGGTCTTGCCGTTGCCGTTGCGGCCGAGCAGGGCGATGCGGTCGTCGGGGTCGAGGCGGAGGTTCAGGCGCTGAAGGACGGGCTGGCCGGGCGCGTAGCCGACCGCGGCCATGTCGAGCGTGACGAGGGGTGGCTTGAGTTCGGCCGGGCTCGGGAAGTCGAAGGTGAGGCTGGGATCACTGGCGGCCTCTGCGATCGGCTGCATGCGCTGCAGGGCCTTGACCCGGCTCTGCGCCTGCTTGGCCTTGGACGCCTTGGCGCGCCAGCGGTCGACGAACGCCTGCAGCTTCTCGCGCTCGGCGAGCTGCTTGGCGCGCATCGCGCTCTGCTGGGCCTGACGCTCGGCGCGCTGGCGCTCGAAGGAATCGTAGCCGCCGGCGTAGAGCGTGGTCTTGCCGCCCTCCAGATGGAGGATGTGGTCGACGACGTTGTTCAGGAGGTCGCGCTCGTGGCTGACGATCAGCATGGTGGCGCGATAGCTCTTGAGGAAATTCTCCAGCCAGAGGGTGGCTTCGAGATCGAGATGGTTGGAGGGCTCGTCGAGGAGGAGCAGGTCCGGCGCGGAGAAGAGCAAGGCGGCGAGCGCGACGCGCATCCGCCAGCCGCCCGAGAAGCTGTCGAGCGGGTGCTGCTGCGCCGCCTCGTCGAAGCCGAGGCCGACGAGGATGCGCGCGGCGCGGGCCGGAGCGGCATGGGCGGCGATGGCGTTGAGGCGCTCGTGGATCTCGCCAAGCCGGTGCGGATCGTCGGTCGTGTCGGATTCGCGGAGGAGGGCGGCGCGCTCGACGTCGGCGGCGAGCACCGTCTCGAACGGCGTCGCCTCGCCGGCCGGGGCCTCCTGCGCGATATAGCCCATGCGGGCGGCGCGGGGGATGTCGGCAGCGCCCTCGTCGGCCTCCATCAGGCCGGCGATCACCTTCATCAGGGTCGACTTGCCGGCGCCGTTGCGGCCGATCAGCCCGACGCGCGCACCGGGCGGCAGCGCGGCGGTGGCGCGGTCGAGGATGGTCCGCCCGCCGAGGCGGACCGTGATGGCGTTCAGGGACAGCATGGCCGGCGCTCTACAGGGAGAATCCGTCCCTGTCAGGAGGGATCAGGTTCGCGATCGCCCGAGGACTGTACTATTTGCATAATACGCCTGCTTCGCCTATCGAGACGCAGCGTTCCACCCGGCGATTCCCTGATGCCCGACATCGTCCCGATTCCCGATTTCGTCGCCTACGGCCTGTTCGGCGCCGCCTTGCTGGCGCTGATCGAGCGGCTCGTGCCGGTGGTGCCCTCCTACGGCCTGTTCATCCTGCTCGGCAGCTCGATGGTGGCGGCGCCGACCGATCTGGTGCCGCTGATCGCCGCCGCCACGCTCGGCTCCACCCTTGGAGCCATAGGCTGGTACGGGATCGGCTTCGCCCTGGGCGAGGTGCGGACCCATGAGCTCGTCAAGCGGTTCGGCCGCTATGTCTGGCTGCGGGAGGAGGTCTATCTGTCGCTCGCCGAGCGCTACAGCCGCAATGCCTTCATCGCGACCTTCATCGGCCAGACGATCCCGGTCGTGCGCGTCTATCTCTCCCTGCCGGCCGGCATCCTGTCCTTGCCCCTGGCGACCTTCACGCCGGCGGTGCTGACGGGCAGCCTGCTCTGGGTCGGCGGCTTCACCACCCTGGGCTACGGCCTGCACGTGCTCGGCTGGAACCCGGTCGTCGCGACAATCGGCAGCGTTCTGGCGCTGCTGGTCGTCGAGGGCGGCCTGGTGTGGCTGCTGCGGCGGGGCCGGGAGGCGACCGCCGCAGCCGTGGAATAGCCTCAGCGCCGCGCCGTCGCCTCGCGGATCAGCCGCTGCGCCTCGGCGATCGCGGCGGCGGTCTGCATCTGCCCGTCCTCGATCCGGTCGCCCATTTCGAGCAGCCGGCCGCTGATCACCGTGCCGGTCTCGGCCTCCTCGCGGATCGGGATGCCGCCCTGGTCGCGCTGGACGCGGTCCCATTCGCCACGCACCGCCGCCCAATAGTCGCGCGTCGCGGCCCAGTAGCGGTCGGCGGGCGCGGGATCGTCGGCGACCGGGCGGTAGGTGTTGAGCACGATCTCCTGCACGAACGGCACCACCGCGCCGTCGACCGTCCCCATCTTGGTGTTGTCCTGCCAGTGGATCCAGCCGCCGTCCGGGGTCGGCGAGTGGCGGTTGATGGCGAGATAGCGGTCGTAGAGGGGCGAACGGATCGCGTCACGCCGGGCGAGCGGGCGCCAGCTCCAGTCGCTTTGCCAGCGCGGCGCCCCTCCCGTCATCGTCCAGTGGCCGACCCCGCCGTAGCGGGGCGAATCGTCGACCTGCCAGACGGTCTGAGACCAGGCGCCACGGCGGGCGGCCGCCGGGACCGGCGCGACCGTCCAGCGGTTCGGGCCGGCATAGACGAGCACGCTCTCGGGCTCGTAGGTCCAGTCCTGCCGCCAGTGCTTGATGACGTGGGTCTGGCCTTCATGGGCGATCACCAGCATGTGCTGCAGGCTGATGAAGCGGCCGGTGTCGGCGATCACCCGCACGACCTCGTGGCCGCCCGAGGTCTTCGCTTCCAGCGGCGTGTAGCCTTCGCGCCACGGCGTTGTCTCGCGCATGTCGAAGCGGACGCGGTAATTGCCCGCCATGGCGAGGATCGCCCGCCGCGCCGCCTCGAAATCCGCCTGCTGGACGACGGGGGGATTGGGCGCCTGTGCGAGCGCAGGAACCTGGGGCGGAGCCAGTGCGGCGAGGAGGATGAAAATGTTCCTGCGCTTCATGTGTAGAATTCCTATCTGAAATTCCGTTCGGGCTGAGCCTGTCGAAGCCCTGTTCTTCTCTTCTTTCCAAAGAAAGGACAGCCCTTCGACAAGCTCAGGGCGAACGGTGTTGTGGGTGTCAGGATGCGGGCTGCTGCGCGGCGAGGGCCGGGCGCAGCGCCTCGATCTGTCGGCGCACCCATTGCTCGACCTCACCGCTCGGGATCAGCCCGCGCCGGTCGGCCTCGTAGGTGAGACCTTCGAGCACCCGGCCATAGGGGCCGAAGCCCTGCACCCGGTAGGGGATGACGATCACGCGATCGCCCGACGCGCTCGCCTCCTGGACGAAGGCGCGGATGCGCGCCTGCGACACCTCACGCTTTTCCGGCCAGTCTTCGCGCAGCGTGTCCACCCGAACCTCGCGGAACGGCGCGAAGCCGCGCACCGCTTCGGCGCGGCGGCCGATCTCGGCGATCCAGCGCTCGTTCTCCGCGTCGTCGCCGGGGCCGTGCGCGAGGACGAGCACGCTCTCGCGCGCCGGCTCGCGGCTCAGCGCCCGGACGCGCTCGACCAGCACCGCGCCCATTTCGGGCGCATTCGCTAGGCCTTCGTCGCTGAGCGCAAAGCGGGCGTTCGATGTGATCCGCCACAGTGCCATGCTGTGGCCGCCATGATCGCCGCCATGCCCGGCATGGGCGGCGTCGGCGGGTCGCGGCGGCGCGCCGGGCCTGAGGCCCAGGATCTGCTCGGTGCGCTCGCGGAAGCTGTCGCCGCTGATGAACAGGCGGACCACCGCGATGCGGCTGACCCCGCGCGCCTCCAGCCGGCCGATGGCCTCCTGCAGCGTGGCCGGATCGGCCATGCCGAAGGCGAGCTCCAGCGGATGGTCGCGGCCGACCGGCTCCAGCATCGCCGCCACCTCGCGGTTCCAGGCCGGGCCGCCGCCATGGGCCATCACCAGCACGCCGAAGCCATCCCCGGCCTGCGTCTGCGCCGTCGCCGGCGACACCAGCGCCGCGAAGGCCAGAAGCGCGGCGAACAAGGTCTGGGCCAGTCTGGTCATCGTCTCTCTCCCCTAGAAGCGCGCAGTCAGCGACACGCGCACGTTGCGTCCCGGCCGGGTATAGGCATCGGCCACCGCGGTTGCGGCGGCGAGGCCGGCGACGTCGCTCCAATAGGCGTAGCGCTCGTCGGTGATGTTGAAGAGGCCGGCGCGCAGCGTGAAATTGTCGTTGATCCGCCAGAAGGCGGTCGCGTCGAGCACCGTCGAGGCGTCCGGGCGATAACAAGTGCCGGTACACACCCCCGTCGTCCGCTCGAGTGGCTTGCGCGCGATCGCGGTCAGATGGAGCTGCGCGCCGAAGCGCCCGCCCGGATCGCGATAGCCGGCGCCGAGGACGAGCTTGATCGGATCGATGCTGGCGAGCGGCCGCGTGACGTTGCCCGGCTCGACGATGTCGCCGGTCGCCCAGGCGAAGGAGAAATCGGCGTTGAAGCCGTTCGGGAAGTCGAGCCCACCGCGCGCCTCGACCCCTTCGATCTCGACCCGGTCGAGATTGACGAACTGGAAGAGGATCGGATTGGCGATCGTCCCGGCGCCGCCGATCTGCTCCTGGCTGATGAAATCGTCGTAGCGGCCGATGAAGCCGGTGATCGAGGCGGAGGCGATCGGCCCCCGATAGCGGATGCCGGCCTCCCAGGTCTCGCTGGTCTCGGGCCTCAAATCCGGGTTCGGGATCGTGCGGTAGGAGAAGAAGGGCGAAGTCAGATTCTCGAAGAACTGGTTCACCTGGGTCGGCGAGGGCGCCTTGAAGCCCATCGCGTAATTTCCGTAGAGGCTGAGGTTCGGCGCGAACCGCCAGACCGCGCCGATCCGCGGCGTGACGCGCGAGCCGTTCTGGTCCGCGCCCTGGAAGCTCGGCAGCAGCGGATCGTCGCTGGCATCGAGGTCGTAATAGTCGAAGCGCAGGGCCGGATGGAGGGTGAAGGCACCGCCGGCGAAGCCGATCTCGTCGCCGATGAACACGCCCGCCAGCGTGAAATCGGTGACCGGGAAGGCGCGGGTCGGGAAGGTCTCGCCGGCCGGCGGCACGGTGCCGTCGCGCAGCCCCTCCTGGCGGGTGACGGAAAGGTCGCCGCCGAAGACGAGCGTGTGCTGGATCGCCCCCGTGGATAAGGTCGAGCGGGCCTCGGCACTGCCGCCGACGATGCGGTTGTCGAACGTGTTGATGCGGGTCCGATCGACCGCGGGCTGGCGGTCCTCGAAGGTGAACTGGCGGTTGTCGCTGTCCTGCCAGTAGAGCGCGAGCTGGGCGAAATCGATCACGCCGTCGCCGGTGTAGCGCCAGTCGAAGCTGACCCGCTTGCGCTCGCTCGTGTCGCGCCCGTAGAGGTCGACGACGGTCGCGCTGCGTCCGCTCAGCACGTCGGTGAAGACGAAGCTGTCGCCATATTCGGCGGTGACGCGGAAGCGGTGGTTGTCGTTGGGCGCGAACACGATTTTGCCGAGCACCGCGTTGGAGCGGGTGTTCTGCGGATTGGGCGTGGTGCGGGTCGAGTTCTCCGCATCATTCTCGCCCTGGTTTTCGAGCTCGTGCCCGTCGCGGCGCGTGTAGGAGACGAGGCCCGACCAGGCCCCGGAGCGGGCGGCGACCAAAGCGGTTTCGGAAAATTCGTCGCTGTCGCTGGTATAGCCGGCGCGGACCATGCCGGTGACGTCGCGGCCGTCGCCGAGCAGGTCGGACGGATCGGAGGTCTGGAAGCTCACCGCGCCGGCGAGGCCGTCCGAGCCGTAGAGCGCCGAGGCGGGTCCACGCAGGATCTCGACCGAGCGGACGATGCCGAGATCGACATAGTCGCCGCGCCCGGTGAGCTGCGCGCCGAAGCCGAAGCTGTCCGGAATGCGGATGCCGTCGACCTGGATGAGGACGCGGTTCCCCCCGATGCCGCGGATCGTGAAGCCCGAATTGCCGTCGCGGCCGGTCGACCCCAGCGCTGCCCCGAACCGCGCCGGCGAACGCGGCACGCTGACCCCCGGCTCGAACCGGACGAGGTCGTTGGCGTCGGTCGCGAGCTGGTCGGCGATCTGTTCCTCGTCGATCACCGTCACGGTCGCCGGCACCCGATCGACCGGCGTCGGCGTCCGCGTCGCCGTGACGGTGATCGCCTGCTCGGCCGCATCCGCCGAGGCAAGCTCCACCTGCGCCCAGGCGGCGTGAGGCAGCATCGCCATGGCGGTGCCGAGCATGAGAGTGGCGCGTGTCATCGATGTCCCCGCTTCGTCTGATAATGAGAATGATTCTCATTCGCTAATAGCGCAGAGATCGTTTCGGTCAACACTGTTCGCGCGCTGGGCTGGAGATCGGCGGCGGGGCCGACTACATCGCCGACCATGTCCGCACCCGTGCTCGCTTATGAAAATCTCGGCCTGATCCAGGGCTCCGGCTGGCTGTTCCGGAATCTCGACCTCTTCGTGGGCGCGCGGGACCGGCTGGCACTGATCGGCCGCAACGGGGCAGGGAAGACCACCCTCCTCAAATGCCTCGCCGGCTTGATCGAGACGGACGAGGGGCGCCGCACCATCCAGCCGGGCACGAAGGTCGTGCTGCTGGAGCAGGATCCGGACCTGTCGGCCTTCGCGACCCTGCGCGATTTCGCCCTGTCGGGTCCGGATGCGCCGGCGGCGCACGAGGTCGAGGCCGCCGCGACCCAGATCGGGCTCGACCTCGACCGGCCGGCCTCGACGTCGTCGGGCGGCGAACGGCGCCGCGCCGCGATCGCGCGGGCGATCGCGATGGATCCGGACGTGCTGCTGCTCGACGAGCCGACCAACCATCTCGATCTCGCCGGGATCGAATGGCTGGAGGACTGGCTCTCCCGCTACACCGGCGCCTTCATCGCCATCAGCCATGACCGCACCTTCCTCACCCGACTGACCCGGTCGACCTTCTGGCTCGACCGCGGCCAGATCCGCCGCGCCGAAGTGGGTTATGGCGGGTTCGAGGCTTGGACCGAGAAGGTCTATGAGGAGGAGGCGCGCAACGCCGAGCGGCTCGACGCCAGGCTGAAGCTGGAGCTGCACTGGCTGCAGCGCGGCGTAACCGCGCGGCGGCGGCGCAACCAGGGGCGGCTGGAAAAGCTCAACCAGATGCGGGCGGCGAGGGCGGCGATGCTCGGGCCAGCGGGCACCGCAAAGCTCGGATTGGCGACCGACGACGTCCGCACCAAGATGGTGATCGAAGCGAAGGACGTCTCCAAACGCTTTGGCGACAGGACGATCATCAAGGACTTTTTCCTGCGCATCCAGCGCGGCGACCGGATCGGCGTGGTTGGCGCCAACGGGACGGGCAAGACCACCTTGCTGCGGCTGCTGACCGGCGAGCTGGCGCCGGACGAGGGGGCGATCGCCCAGGCGAAGACCCTGTCCGGCGTGGTGATCGACCAGCAGCGCCGGCTGCTCGACCCCGACAAGACCGTGCGCGACGTGCTCGCCGACGGCGGCGACTGGATCGAAGTGCGCGACGTCAAGAAGCACATCCAGGGCTATCTCAAGGAATTCCTGTTCGAGCCCGGGCTGGTCGACGCGAAGATCGGCTCCCTGTCGGGCGGCGAGCGTTCGCGGCTGCTGCTGGCGCGCGAATTCGCGCGGCGATCGAACCTGCTGGTGTTCGACGAGCCGACCAACGATCTCGACATGGAGACGCTCGACCTGCTGCAGGAAGTGATCGCCGATTATGACGGCACGGTGCTGATCGTCAGCCACGATCGCGATTTCCTCGACCGGACGGTGACGATCACCCTCGGCCTCGACGGATCGGGCAGGGTCGACATCGTCGCCGGCGGCTACGAGGATTGGCAGAGGAAGCGGACTCCGGCTCGCGCTCCTGCGAAAGCAGGAGCCCAGGCGGCCAAGCAGTCTGGACTCCCGCTTTCGCGGGAGAACAATGCATCAAAGCGGCCGAAGCTCTCCTACAAGGACCAGCGCGACCTCGATCTCCTCCCGACGCGGATCGAGGAGCTCGAAGCGCAGATCGCGCGGGACGAGGCGGCGCTCGCCGATCCCGACCTGTTCATGGCCGACAATGCCCGCTTCCGCGCCCTCACCGAGGCGGTCGAGCAGACGCGCGCCGCGCGCGATGCCGCCGAGCTGCGCTGGCTGGAGCTGGCCGAGCGGGCCGAGGCGCTGGCCGGCTGACGCTTGACGCGGCCCCGCGCGCGGGCGCAGCAAGCGGGGTCGCTGGGGAGTTAACGGATATGAAGCGTTCGATCTCGCGCGTGGCGCTCGCCGCGCTGGCCTTCACCTTTTCCGCCGGTGCGCTGGCGCAGGGCGCATCGACGCCCGCCCCGGCAATCGCGCCGCTCAATTATCAGACGCGGACGCTCGCCAACGGCCTGCGCGTCTATTCCATCCGCGACGCCAACAGCGCCAATGTGTCGGTGCAGGTCTGGTACGACGTCGGTTCCAAGGACGACCCGCGCGGCCGCTCCGGCTTCGCGCATCTGTTCGAGCACATCATGTTCAAGGCGACGCGCAACATGGTGCCCGAGCAGTTCGATCGCCTGACCGAGGATGTCGGCGGCTTCAACAACGCGTCGACCAACGACGACTACACCAATTATTACGAGGTCGTCCCGGCCAACCATCTCCAGCGGCTGCTCTGGGCGGAAGCGGAGCGGATGGGCTCGCTCGTGGTGGAGGAGGGCTTCTTCAACTCCGAGCGCGACGTGGTGAAGGAGGAGTTCAGGAGCCGGGTGCTCGCGGCGCCCTACGGCCGGCTCTTCTACCTCTATCTGCCGCAGATCTCCTACGACGTGCATCCTTATGCCCGCCCCGGCATCGGCAGCATCGAAGACCTCGATGCAGCGACCATCGACGACGTGCGCGCCTTCCACGCCACCTACTACCGGCCCGACAATGCGGTGCTCGTCGTCGCCGGCAATTTCGACCAGGCCGAGCTCGATCGCTGGGTCGACCAGTATTTCGCGCCGCTCACCCGCCCGGCGACGGCGATCCCGCGGGTGACGGTCGAGGAACCCGCGCGGCGGCAGGCGCGAAATTATACGGTCTACGAGCCCAACACGCCGCTGCCCGCAGTGCTGATCTCCTACCCGGCGCCGCCGGCGCGCAGCGATGATGCGGCGGCGATGGAGGTGCTCGACGGCGTCCTCTCGACCGGTGAGAGCTCGCGGCTTCACCAGAGCCTGGTCTACAGCGACCGTATCGCCGCGCAGGCGAGCTCGTTCCTCGAGACCAGGCAGGGGCGGGGTAATCTCGGCGTCTATGCGATCCTCTCGGCCGGCCAGACGGCGGAGGCCGGCGAGACGGGGCTGCGTCGCGAGATCGCGCGGTTCCGCGACGGCCTGGTCACCCCGGCCGAGCTGGAGGAGGCGAAGAACGAGCTGCTGACCAGCGCACTGGGCGAGCGCGAGACGGTCGACGGGCAGGCCTCGGCGCTCGCCCAGGCGGTGATCGTCGACGGCGATCCGCGCGCGGCCGATGAGCGGCTGGCGCGCATCGCCGCGGTGACTCCGGCCGACATTCAGAGGGTCGCGCTCACCTGGCTGCGCGAGGATGCCAGCGCCGGGGTCCGCTACCTGCCCGACACGGCGCAGGAAGGCGCGGGCGAGGATACGATCGCGACCGCGGATACGGTGCAGACCGCCGCGCTGACCGCGCCGGCCGACATCCCGATCATCCAGCCAGCAAGCGAGGCCGAGCGCGTCGCGCCGCCGGCGCCGGGACCCGAGATCGTGCCGACGGTGCCGCGCCCGAACACGCAGCGGCTCGCCAACGGCCTCACCGTCATCACGGTCGAGAACCACATGCTGCCGCTGGTCACCGCCAGCCTGGTCACGCGGGGCGGATCGGCCGCCGACACCGCGGGACGGGCCGGCACCGCGGGCCTCACCGCCGCAGTGATGACCGAGGGCACCGCGACCCGATCCGCGACCGAGATCGATCGCGCGGTCGAGGCGCTCGGCACGTCGCTCGACAGCGGCGCCGGCTGGGACGGGTCGCAGCTCGGCCTCACCGTCCAGACCGGCGAGATCGACGCGGCGCTCGGCATCGTCGCCGACGTCGCCCGGCACGCCTCGCTGCCGGACGAGGAGATCGAGCGGCAGCGCACGACCGCGATCGACGGCGTCACCGTCTCGATGAGCGATCCCGGCGAGGTCGCGCAGATGGCGGCGATGCGGGCGCTCTACGGCGCCGGGGCCTACGGGCATCCGTCGGGCGGCACGGTCGCCTCGCTGCGCGCGATCACCCGCGCCGACATCGAGGGCGCCTACCGGTCGGCCTGGGCGCCGGCCAATGCAACCCTGATCCTCAGTGGCGACATCGATCCGGCACAGGCGCGCGCACTGGCCGAACGGCATTTCGGCAACTGGAACGCTCAAGCCTCCGCGGCTACGGCAGCAGCGTCGAACGCCAGCGCCCCGGCGCGCGGTAATGTGGTGGTGGTCGACATGCCGGGCTCCGGCCAGGCGGCGGTCGCAGTGGCGCGCGAGGGCCTGTCGCGGCGCGATCCGCGCTTCTATCGGGCGCTGGTCGCCAACGCGATCCTGGGCGGCGGCTATTCGGCGCGGCTCAACCAGGAGATCCGCATCCGCCGCGGCCTCTCCTACGGCTCGGGCAGCAGCATCGACGCGCGGCGCGAGGCCGGACCGTTCCTCGCAGTGACGCAGACCCGCAACGCCGCCGCCGATCAAGTGCTGGCGCTGACCTTGAGCGAGATGCAGCGGCTCGGCAGCGAGGCTCCCACGGCAGCCGATCTCGCCGCGCGGCGCGCCTCGCTGACCGGCGGGTTCGGGCGCAGCATCGAGACCACGTCCGGCGTGGCCGGGCTGATCGCCGGCTATGTCCTGCGCGGCATCGGGCCGGAAACGCTCGACACCTATCTGCCGTCGGTGCTCGCAGTGACGCCGGCCGACGTGCAGTCTGTCGCGGCGGAGCTGCTGCCGGGTGACGGGTCGACGATCGTCATCGTCGGCGAGGCTTCGCAGTTCGCCGACCGGCTGCGTCAGCGCTACCCGAACCTGATCGTGATCCCGCTCAGCGCGCTCAACCTCGACACGCCGACCTTGCGCTAGAGTCTTTCCGAGTTCAAAGAATCGTCATTGCGAGCGTAACGAAGCAACCCAGTGCGGCCGTCGAGTCAGTCTGGATTGTTTCGTCGCTTACGCTCCTCGCAATGACGATCCTGGTCCAATGTAGAATGGACAACCCTAGCTGCGCCGGGCCTGTTCCAGGCGGCGCCGGATCTCGGCGTCGCTCGGGGCGCCGCGCGCTGCCTGCTCGAGCAGGACGAGGCCCTGGGCGCGGTCGGTGCCGCTCTTGAACAGGATCCAGCCATAGGTGTCGGCGGTCGCGGGATTGTCGCGGTCGAGCGACCAGGCGCGGCGGGCGAGCGGGATGGCGCGGTCATAGTCGCCCTCCTCGGAATAGGCCCAGGCGAGATTGTTGAGGATGGTGGCGTCGTTGCTGCCGAGGCGGCGCTGCAGGCTCTCGTAGACACGGATCGCGTGCGGCCAGTCCTCCGCCTGCATCGCGCGGGCGGCGTAGAGGACGAGCGCGGGGACGTTGCGCGGATTCTGCTGGAGGAACAGCCGGAGGACGCCGTCCGCCGCCTCGATCTGGCCGGAGCGCTGCAGCGCCTCGATCAGCCGCAGCGCCACCGGCTCGGAGAAGGCGATGTTGGCGGCGCGGCGATATTGCTCGGCGGCGCCCCGGAAATCGCCGCGCATACCGAGCGCATCGCCGGCCAGCATATGGACTTCCGGCGCGCCCGGATTGGCGGCCTGCAGTTGTCGGGCCCGTGCCAGCGCCTCGCCGCCAAGCCCGCGGGCGAGCAAGGCGGAGACGAAACGGACCTGGAGCAGCACCTCCCCCGGCCGCTCGGACGCGGCGGTGCGCAGATCGGCGAAGGCGCGGTCGTCGACCTGCTCGATCGCGGCCAGCACCGGCGGCCGCGGCTGGGCGGCGCGGGCGAGATAGAAGGAGGCATGTCCCGCATCGCCCTGGGCGGCGAGGGCGCGACCCATCAAAGTCAGGCTGTAGCTGTCGGCGTCCGGCCGGTTGGCGATCGGGATCAGCGTCTCGACCGCGGCCGCGGCATTGCCCATCCGCGACTGGGTCGCGGCGAGCAGGCGGCGCGCCTTGCGGTTGCCGGGCTGGAGCTGCACCAGCCGGCCGAGGCGCTCGGCGGCCTCCGGCAGGTTGCCCGATCCGAAATCGATCGCGCCGGCGAGCAGCATCGCGGCTGGCATGTCGGCGAAGGCGCCGCGCGTGCGATCGAGCAGGCTGCGCGCCAGCGTGTAGTTGCGGGCGCGGGCGGCGAGCATGGCCTGAAGGTAGTAGGCCATCGGATGGCCGCCGGTCAGCCGGTGGACGGTGCGCACGTCCGCCAGCATCTCGCGCATCCGGCCCATGTCGCCATAGGTGATCGCGCGCTCGAGCAGCGCGTTGACATGATTGCCGTCGACCTCGAGCACGCGGCTGAACCAGGGCAAGGCGGCGGCGAGGCCATATTGGGTGCGGGTGAGTTCGCCGCGCAGCAGCAGGGCATCGGTGTTGCGCGGATTGGCCGCCACCGCCCGGTCGGCGGCCTGGATCGCGCCGCCGATCTCGTTTCCACCGCGGCGGAAGCGCGCGATGTCGGTCCAGAGCGCGCTGTCGTTCGGGGACAGCCTGAGCGCCTCGTCGAACGCCTGGGCGGCAGTTGCAATGTCGCCTAGCGCCATCGCGGCGCGGCCGCGGATGCGCGCGGCATAGGCGGCGTGGGTGGGGGGCACGTCGGCCAGTTCGGCGAGCGCGCCCTGCGCATCGCCCTGCAGCAGCCGGGCATGGGCGAGGAGGTGATGCGTCTGGGCGGGCGCGACCCCGGACTGGCGAGCGCGCTCGATCTCGGCCTGGGCGGCGGCGCCGTCGCCGAGCGCCAGCAGGACCCGCGCCTGCATCACCCGAGCGGGGCGGTTGTCGGGATCGGCCTGCAGCGCGTTCATGAACTCGACCCGCGCGGTGCGCACGTCGCCCGCCTCGAACGCGGCGACGCCGCGCTGGTACGCCGCTCCGGGTCCGCCCGAGCAGGCAGCGATCAGGGCCACGGCAATGAGCGGCGCCCAAATCCTCACGGCTGGAGCCCGTATTGCTTCAAAAGGTCGTAGAGGGTGGGCCGGCTGATGCCGAGCAGCTTGGCCGCGCCGGAGATGTTGTTTTCGGTCTGCGCGAGCGCCTTGCGGATCGCGCGCCGGTCCGCCTCCTCGCGCACCGACTTGAGGTTGACCGGCAGCGCCGTCTCGTCGGGCGCGGCCAGGTCGAGATCCTCGGCCGAGATGAACCGGCCTTCGGCCATGATCACCGCGCGCTTCATCCGGTTCTCCAGCTCGCGGATGTTGCCGGGCCAGGGCCAGGTCTCGATCGCGGCGAGCGCCCCCGGCGCGAACCCCTTGACCTGCGGGTTCATCTCGCGGGCGAAGCGGGCGAGGAAATGCTTGGCGAGCAGCGCCGGATCGCCGTGCCGTTCGGCCAGCGCCGGGATGCGCACCACGATCTCGGCGAGGCGGTAGTAGAGATCCTCGCGGAACGTGCCGGCCGCGATCATCGCCTCCAGGTCCTGGTGGGTCGCGCAGACGATGCGGGTATCGACCGGGATCGGCTTGCGGCTGCCGATCCGCTCGATCACCCGCTCCTGCAGGAAGCGCAGCAGCTTGACCTGGAGCGCCAATGGCACGTCGCCGATCTCGTCGAGGAACAGGGTGCCGCCATGGGCGAGCTCGATCTTGCCCTCGGTCGTCTTGATCGCGCCGGTGAAGGCGCCCTTCTCGTAGCCGAACAATTCGGCCTCGAGCAGGTTCTCGGGGATCGCCGCGCAGTTGATCGCGACGAAGCCGCCGCTCCGCCGCGCGCTCGCCTGATGCAGGCCGCGGGCGAGCAGCTCCTTGCCGGTGCCCGAGGCGCCAAGCAGCATGACCGAGACGTTGGTGTTGGCGACGCGCTCGATCGTGCGGGCGACCTTGGCCATCTCCGGCGCCGCCGTCACCATCGTGCCGAGCACGGTGCGCTCGTCGCCGACCTGGTTTTCCAGCCGCCGGTTCTCGACCTCGATGCCGTGGAGCTGGAAGGCGCGGCGGACGATGAGGCCGAGCTGGTCGATATCGACCGGCTTCTGGTAGAAATCATAGGCGCCGGACGCGATGGCGCGCAGCGCGCTCTCCCGCGCGCCATGGCCGGAGGCGACGATCACCTTGGTCTCGGGCTTCAGCGACAGGATCGTCTCCAGCGCCGCGAAGCCTTCCGAGACGCCGTCCGGATCGGGGGGCAGGCCGAGGTCGAGCGTGACTACGGCGGGCTCGGCGGCGCGGACCATGTCGATCGCGGCGCCCCGGTCCGAGGCGACGAGCACCTCGTAATCGTCATAGGCCCAGCGCAGCTGGCGCTGGAGCCCTTCATCGTCCTCGACGATCAGCAGCTTGGGTTTCACATGCATGTTCATGCGCGCATCCGTTCGCGGGTCAGGCGGTCATGGAAGGGGTTCGGCTGGCGCTGGACGCCGGCCAGGAAGATGGTGAAGCAGGTGCCTTCGCCTTCGGCGCTTTCCACCTCCAGCCGGCCGCCCATGCCATGGATCAGGGCGCGCGCCTCATAGGCGCCGATGCCGAACCCCGAATCCTTGGTGGAGACGAACGGCTGGAACAGGCGGGTGCGGACGAACTCGCCCGACATCCCGCGCCCCCGATCGACGACCTCGATCGCGACGTCGCCGCCGCTTTCATAGGCGCGCAGCTCGACCGGCCGATCGGGCGCGCTGGCGTCGATCGCATTCTGGAGAAGGTGGGCGAGCGCCTGTTCGAGGCCGTCCGGATTGGCAGTCGCCGCCAGGCCGTCGTCGCAGGCGAAACCGACCGGGTGGCGGCGCCCCTTCGCGCCGGCAAGCCGGCCGAGGATCGGCTCGATCGGCACGGCGCGCGGCGCCTCGAGCTCGCGCGCGGCGCCCGGCGACAGGCGGACGAGCAGGTCGTTCATCTTCTTCACCGAGCTTTGCAGGGTGGCGACCATGTCGGCGCGGAATTCAGGATTGTCGGCGTGACGCTCCGCATTGCGCGCGACGAGGCTGAGCTGGCTCACCAGATTCTTGATGTCGTGAAGGATGAAGGCGAAGCGCCGGTTAAACTCCTCGAAGCGGCTCGCGTCGGCCAGCGCCTGCTGCCCCCGCGCCTCGGCGATGTAGCTCGCCGCCTGGACGCCCGCGGTGCGGAACAGGTCGAAATCCTCCCAGTCCAGCGGCCGGCGCTGGGCCGGATGCTCCAGCAGGACGAGCCCGACCAGCCGCCTCGAGTGAATCAGCGGAATGCCTGCCCAGGCATTTTCCAGCTCACTCAGCCAGCCGGGAACCGGGAAGGCCTCGCCGCTCGCGCTCAACCTGCCGCCGCCGATCGCCGCGAAGTCGAGCACATGGGTTCCGGCCTCGATGAAGCGCAGCAGCCGTTCCGCGCCGAGGCCCGTCGACGGCAGCTTCGCGTCCGAATTCCAGCGGGCACAGAGGGTCAGGCGATACTGGTCGTCGACGGTGAGCAGCAGGCCGGCCGGGGAATCGCCGATGTCGGCAAGCGCCTTCACGACGCGCTGCTCGAGCGGCGCGCCGTCGGCGCCCTCCCGATCGAGCGTCGCGACGAAGCGCAGCCATTCGCGGCGATAATCGTAGCGATGCTCGAAGACATGCTTGGCGAGGAACACCTTGAGCCAGGCCCGCGCCCGGCCCGACGGCAGCAGGGCCAGCACGGCGAGGGTGGTGACGAAGAGGACGCCGAACTGGGCGACGAGGCCGAGATTGCCGCCGACGGCCTCCGCGGTCCGCGCCGCCGAGACCATCACCAGCAGATAGGCGAGGATCGCGATGACCGAGACCGACTGGAAGGTTGCCGCGCGCGAGAGCTGGAACTGCCAGGCGGCGTGGCGCCGCAGGCCGAGCGCGAACAGGGGTGCGAGCAGCGCCAGCACGAGGCCGCGCGTCGCGAACAGGTCGGCGGCGAGGCCGTGGGTGAAATAGGCCAATGTGTAGAGATGGAGATCGTAGGCCCACATCGCCGCCAGCGCGAGCATCGGGAAACGCAGGGCGCTGCGCGAGCCGGGCGCGGCCTGCCCGTAGAGATTGTGCACCAGGATCAGCGATCCGGCGGCGACGAGCAGGCCAAGCAGCCGGCCGGTCGAGACGAGCGCGTCCAGCGTGCCCGGGAGGCTTCCGGCGAAGGCCATGAGGCCGCCCGCTATCGTCTGGCAGCCGATCGCGGCGGCCAGCGCCGCATAGACCGCCTTGACCCCGCGCTGGCTGCCGTCGTCGTCGGCCTCGCGCATCAGTCCGTACATGAAAGCGAGGAAGGCAAGGTTGCGCCCGCCTTCCGCAACCTGAGCGAACACCGTCTCGCCGCCCGCGATCGCGATGACGGCGGACCAGACGGCAACCACGGCGAAGGCCATGGCGAGCGGCCGGTTATGCGGGGCGCCATTCCAGTGCTGAAGCTGCGCCAGCGCCAGCGCGCCAAACAGGGCGGCGGCCAGCACATGGCTCCACAGGGACAGCAGCTGCAACATCAGCGCGCGCCCTCCGGCCAAATGATCACCCGGAAGGTCTGGAGCAGGATGAGGATGTCCAGGAAGGGCGTGTAGTTCTTGGCATAGTAGAGATCGTATTCGAGCTTCTCGCGCGCGTCCTCGATGCTGGCGCCATAGGGATAATTGATCTGCGCCCAGCCGGTGATGCCCGGCTTCACGACGTGGCGCTCGGCATAATAAGGCAGGCGCGCCTCCAGATCGGCGACGAACTGGGGGCGCTCGGGACGCGGGCCGACGAAGCTCATCTCGCCCTTGAGCACGCTCCATGCCTGCGGCAGCTCGTCGATCCGGACCTTGCGGATGAAGCGGCCGATCCGGGTGACGCGCGGATCGTCCTTCTGTGCCCAGACCGCCTTGCCGCCGACCTCGGCATCGGTGCGCATCGAGCGCAGCTTGATGACCTCGAACGTCTCGCCGTAGAGGCCGACGCGGCGCTGGCGATAGAAGGCGGGGCCGCGGCTCTCCAGCTTCACCGCGATCGCGGTCAGGAGGATCACCGGCCAGGTGACGAGCAGGAGCAGCAGGCTCGCCGCGACGTCGAACAGCCGCTTGCCCCAGCTCGACAGCCGTCGCCCGGCGGAGAAGCCATCCGAGAAGATCAGCCATGAGGGATTGAGGCTGTCGAGGTCGACACGCCCGGTCTCGCGTTCGAGGAAGCTGGAGAAGTCGTGGACCTCGACGCCCGTGGTCTTGATCCTGAGCAGGTCGTTCAAGGGCAAGGCGTTGCGCCGTTCCTCGAGCGCCAGCACCACCTCGCTGGCGCCGAGTCTCAGCAGGTGAACGGGCAGGCTGGCGATGTCGGCGCGGTTCACCGCCCTGGTCACCTGCGTCGGTCCGTCGTTCATGCCGACGAAGCCGACCACCGCGAAACCGGCGCCCGGGCGCTTCGCCAGCGCCTCGATGCGGCCGGCGCGCCCGCCGGCCCCGAGCACGAGCAGACGCCGCTTGAAGCGCTCGCCGCCGAGCACGTCCCGCAGGAGGGTGCGGACGATCGCCAGGCCGGCCAGGCCGAACCACATCGCGTAGAGCAGGCTGGAGCGCCAGAAGCTGACCGGCGGCACGACGAAGAAGACGAGGCTGAGAAGCAGGAAGCCGAGCATCGCCGCGACGACGAGCCGGGCGATGGCGAAGCGCGCCGACTGCAATGCCTCGACGCCATAGACGCCGACGGCGACCATCGCGCCCTGCAGCGTCAGCGCGAAAGCGAGCATGTTGGGCAGCCGCTCGCCGCCCGGATCGAAGGTGCCGGAAATCTGCCAGACCCTGAGCGCCCAGCCGGCCTCGGCGGCGAGCAGCAGCAGGGCGAAGTCGATCGCCCCCAGCAGCAGCACCGCATAGGGGATATAATGCTTGAACAGCCGGATCATGGCGTCGCCGCCCCGGCCGTCGCGTCAGGTGTAAGCCCGTCCGACACCTGGCGCAGTGTCGGAGAAATTGACAAAGAAAGGATGAAGGCGCCGTTTTTGGGCTTCAGCGCACCCGGCGCCAGGTCTGGGAGCGGCAGAGGAAGGCGATGCAGCCGGTGACGCGCAGCGTGCCATCGGCGCCGACGGCGAGATAGGCGCGATAGCTGCGGCCCGATTTGGGATCGTAGGCGGTGCCCTGAAGGTCGCCCGCGCCGTTGCGCGAAAAGCCGCTCAGCACGGCGAGACCCGCCAACGGGCGGTTGCGCTGCGCGCGATCGGGATTGTTGGCATCATTGGGTGGCGCAGCCGGATTCAGCACCCGCACGATCCGCCCGCACACCCTGTTGCCGCAGTCGCCGATCCGGACGATCGCCGACCCGTCCTCCGTCCGCCAGTCCCCGGCCATGCCGGGCGGTGCAGCGAAAAGGGCGAGCGCGAGCAACAACATGCGTGGGATCATCGCATGGCTGCGCCGCCCTTGCCAGCGATTGGACGAGCGATTGATCGGCGATTGGACAGGCGCGCCACGATTGGGCATGACCGCCTCGTCTTCCCGCCAGCCAAGAGGGGTGCGCATGTCCGGCTCGACCAGGTCTCGGCTGATCGCGGCGTTGCTGCCGGCCTTTCTCCTCGCCGCCCCGGCCGACGGACAGTGGACGAATCGCTATCCCAAGGTCGCGGGCGTCCGGCATCATGTCTATCTGGAGGGCTACAACCTGCCGACGCTGGCGGCGGGGCCGACCGATCCGGCGCCGTCGCCCGACGGCCGCACGATCGCGCTGGCGGCACGCGGCTGGCTCTGGCTGATGGACGCCGAGACGCGCGAGGCGCGCCGGCTGACGCGCGGTGCCGGCGTGGATTCGCGGCCCGCCTGGTCGCCCGACGGCCGGCAGATCGCCTTCGTGCGCGACGACAGCCGCGACACCTCGATCATGCTGATCGATGCCGGATCAGGGCGCGAGCGGGTGCTGGTCGACAGCCCCGGCCTCGATCTCGACCCGGCCTTCGCACCGGACGGCCGCAGCCTGTTCTACAGTTCGGCGGAAGCCGGCGGCCTCGACATCTGGCGGATCGATCTGGCGAGCGGCGAACGGACCCGCCTCACTACCGCCGAGCAACCCGAGCTCCAGCCCCAGCCGCTCGCCAATGGCGCGGAGCTGCTGATCGTCGACAAGCGAGGGTCGGCCGAGGGCCTCGTGCTCCTCAACCTCGGCGACGGATCGCGACGGGCGCTGCGCCAGGACGGTATCGCGCCGCACCTGCGCACCTCCGCGGCCGTCCGAAGCTATGCCGCCACCGTGCCGGACGGCGAAGGCTGGCAGCTGCTGCTCGCCGACGCCGACGGTGGATCGACGATCCGTCTCGCGCCGTCGGCACGTTATCCACTCACCCCGAGCTGGAGCCGCGACGGGACTTTCGTCTATTTCGTCGAGGCCGGACAGGACGAGCGCTTCCGGCTCTATCGCGTCCCGGCCGTCGGCGGCGCGCCGGAGGACGTCTCGCCGCTGTCGTGGCAATGGGGCGCGGCGACGGCGCACCTGTCGATCCGCACGCGTCGTGGGGACAGCGGCGCCCATGTCGCGGCCCGCCTGTCGGTGACCGGCGCGGGCGGCCATCCGCTCGTTCCGACCGACGGCATGGCGCGCTTCGACGGCCAGAACGGGATGGTCTATTTCTACAGCCCCGGGATCGTCACGCTGGAGGTGCCGGCGGGCCCGGTGCGCGTTGCGGCGAGCCACGGTTTCGACGGTGCCGCCACCGTCTCGCGCACGTTGCGGGCGGGCGAGACCGCGACCGTCGACCTCGACATTCCGTTCACCGGCTTCGACGGGGCGCGCCGCGGCTGGTATTCGGCCGACCTCCACACCCATCTCAACTACGGCGGCCCCTATCAGCTGACCCCGGAGGATCTCGTCCTCGACATGCGGGGCGAGGGGCTCGACGTCGCGACGCCGCAACTCGCCAATCTCCACACCCAGCTGATGGACCAGCATTGGTGGGGCTGGCGGCGCACCGAGCCGCCGCTCATCGCCTTCGCGCAGGAAGTGCGTTCCCATTTCCTCGGTCATGTCGCGGTGATCGGCGCCGACGCGCTCTATGCGCCCTGGTTCTCCGGGCCCGGCTATCCGGTCTACGGCGCGCTGGACCGGCCCAATGCCGACGCGCTCGGCTTCGCCCGCGCCCATGGCGGGGTGAACGCCTATGTCCATCCGGTCAACGAGCGCGATCCCTTCCCGGCCGGGGGCCCGCCGACTGGCTTGCCGCTCGAGCTCGTCCCCGATGCCCTGCTCGGCGACGTCGACCTGATCGACATCGTCTGCCTGTGGAGCGACGAACTGGGATCGAGCGCCGCCTGGTACCGGCTGCTCAATCTCGGCCTGCCGGTCATGCCGTCGGCCGGCAGCGACGCCATGCACAATTTCCACCGCACGATGGCGGTCGGATCGACCCGGATCTACGCCAGGCCCGAAGGGCCGCTCAGCCTGGCGAGCTTCCTGGACGCCGTCCGCCGCGGCCGCAGCTTCGTCTCGACCGGGCCGCAGCTCGATTTCCACGTGGCCGGCAGCGGGCCCGGCGGCGTGGTCGCGGCCGGCCCCGCCAGCGTCGAGTGGCAGCTCGATGCCTGGTCGCCGACGCCGGTCGAGGAGGTCGAGATCCTGGTCAATGGCGAGGTCGTATGGCGCGGCGAGGGCCTCGGCGACGCCGGACATCGCCGCTATTTAGGCCGGATCGACGTCCCGCCGGGCGGCTGGGTGGCGGCGCGCGTCCATGGCGGCGCCACGCGGTGGCCGGTGCAGGACAGCTATCCCTTCGCCCATACCGCGCCGATCTGGTTCGGCGCGGTCGGCAGCAGCGACCCCGCCGCCGCGCGCCGGGCGGCCGCCGATCTGCTGCGCTGGATGGCCGTCGCCGAGGCCCGGCTCGACACGGGCTATCGCGACGCGGAGATTCCGCGCATCCGCGCCCGTTTCGCCGAGGCCCGTCGCCTGCTCGAGGCGCGCGGCGGGCAGTAAGGGCGCGACGTCAGGGCGACGGCGCCGCGCCCGCTGCGGCGACCGGCGTGAACAGCAGGTCGTGATAGTCGAAGCTGAAATCGGCGAGCGGCGAGATGGCGCGCATCGTGATGCGATCGACCTTGCCCTCCGCGTCGAGCTGGAAGGTGACGTAGGCCGGCTCCATGTTCCGGTCGTTGAAGCGGGTGCGGAACGTCTCGTACTGCCAGTGCTCCAGCGTGGCGGTGAGGCCCGGCGTGTGCGGGAAGGCGACGGTGAGGGCGCCGTTCTCCTCGCGGATGTTGATCGTCCCGTACCAGGGATCGCTATAGTCGCCGGCATAGCGGGCGAGCGGCAGCGAGGGACCGATGTCGGCGGGCTGCGCCTGCGGCGCCTGCAGGCTGGCGACCGCCGCCTGGCGGCGCTGGGTGACGAAGTCGTGGAGCTTCTCCGGCCAGCTGTCCCGCGGCAGGCCGAGATAATGGTCGATGAGCTCGTACATGAAGCCGCGGACCATCTCGCCTTCCTCGCTGTTGACCGCGATGTAGAAGCCGACATGGCGCTCGGGGATCAGCACGACCGCGGCGAGCGAGCCGAACACGGCGCCGCCATGCCAGATGATCCGGGCGCCGCGATAGTCGCGCACGTCCCAGCCGAGCGCATAGGTGTCGAACATCGGCTGGGTCGCGCGCAAATTCTCCGGCACTTCGCCGATCGGCTGGATCACCACCGGCTGCCACATCTCCCGCGCCTGCGCCTCGCTGAACAGGCGACCGCCGTCCGGCAGCGCGCCGCGGGCAAGCTGGGCATTGAGCCAGTGGACCATGTCGTTGGCGCTGATCGCCAAGCCTCCGGCGGGCGCGGCATTGGCCGCAATGTCGGTTTCCGGGCCGAGCATCTCCTGGTCGCCGGTGCCGCGGATCGGCCCGTTGAGCCGGGCATGGGGCCGGGCATAGTTGCGGCTGGCGAGGCGACCTGCGTCGTCGACGGTCGAATTGGTCATGCCGAGCGGGCGGAAGATGTTGCGGCGGACGAACGCCTCCCAGGTCTGGCCGGTGACCTCCTCGATCAGTTGGCCGGCGACCATGTAGAGGACGTTGTCATACGCATAGCCGCTGCGGAAGCTCGTCGCCGGGCGGATGTGGCGCAGACGCCGCACCGTCTCGGCGCGGGAGAGATCGCTCCTTGGCACGAACAGCAGGTCGCCGGCGCCGAGGCCGAGGCCGCTTCTGTGGACGAGGAGGTCGCGGATGGTCATCTCGCGCGTCACCCAGGGATCCCACATGCGGAAATCGGGCATGTGATCGATGACCTTGTCGTCCCAGCGGATCCGGCCTTGGTCGACGAGGAGGGCGAGCGCGGCGACGGTGAAGGCCTTGCCGGTCGATCCGGTGGCGAAGATCGTGTCGGCATCGACCCGCTGCGTCCGCCCGATCTGCCGGATGCCGAAGCCCTGGGTCATGGTGACGCGGCCGTTCTCGACGATCGCGATCGTCGCGCCGGGCACGCCGAGGCTCTCGCGCAGCCGCTCGACCCGCTCGGCGAAGCCCGCCGGCGGATCGGCCAGTGCCGGCGCGGGCAGGATCAGCAGCAGGCAAAGGGCAAGGCTCTTAAGTCGCAGCATGAGCGCCTCCGGGAGATGACTTGAGGATCCGCGCGACGCCGATTGTCGCGAGCGGCAGGACGAAGATCGCCAGGATGACGTAGCCGAAGACGCCATAGCCTTCGGCGATGAGTGCCACGAGGCCGAAGCGGGTGGCGAGGAAGATCGAGCCGATCAGGATCAGCCCTGCGACCACGAGCCGGGCAGTGGCGGAGAGCGCCGTCCCGCGCCGCGCCCGCCAGGTCTTGTCGATCCGCTCGTTGATGGCGTGGACGAGTCCGGTCCCGCTCTCCAGCAGGGCCGAGAAAATCATCAGCTGGAAGAGCAGCCGGAAGGCAGGCAGATCGAGCTGGGCGAGCAGGAAATCGGACGGCAGCGTCTCGGCACCGATCGCAGGGTAATAGGCGATCATGCAGACGAAGAAGAGCAGGGCGGGTAGCATTGCCAGCGGCCCGGCGATCAGCCCGGCGGCGATCGCGTCGCGGTTGCTGGTCATGTGCCGGACCACGGGCAGGATGACGACGGCGCCGACGACATTGTAGCCGGCATAGGTGAGGCCGCCCAGCGCCCAGCCGCTGCTTTGCGCGGGCAGCGAGAAATTGGCCGCGATCCGGTCGCCGAAGCTGAGCAGCGCGAGCACGAGGAAGGCGGCGTAGACGCCGTAGAGCAGCACCGAAACCCACTTGAACAGGCGCTCGACCGAGCTGTTGCCGAAGGCGGCGAAGGAGACGATGCCGGCCATCAGGACGAGCGTGCCGGCGATCTCCGGCCAGCCGAGCGCGGCCGCGCCGAGCGCGCCGGCCGCGGCGCCGAACACGGCGAGGACGAGGATGATGAACAGGAAATAGGCGACCTCGAACAGCACCCAGGCCGGCCCGAGCAGGTGCTGGAAGAAGGTGCGATAGTCCAGCGCCCCGGTCGCACGGGCGAACAGGAAGGTGGCGGCGCAGACCAGGCTCCACACGCAAGTGGCGAGCGCGATCGCGGCGATACCGCCCCAGGGGCCGCTCGGCAGGAAGAACTCGACCAGCTCGCGCCCCGTGGCATAGCCGCCGCCGATCACCACCGCCTTGAAGGCGAGGCCGGGCAGCAGGAAGCGCTGGAAGAAGCTCGATCTCGATCCCGTCGCGGCGGACATCAGGCGAGGCAGGCGTCGAGCAGGCGCGCGAACCGATCGCCGCCGCGCATCGGATCGGCGACCGGGAGCCCGAGCCGGCTGGCCTCGCGGTCCAGAAGCACTGCCGCCGCATCCGGATCGAGCGCCGAGGTGTTGATCGTCACGCCGCCGCAGCGGATCGCCGGATTGACGCGCTGCCCAAGCCGGATGGTGAGGTCGATCACCTCCCCCACCCCGGGCACTGGAAAGGGCTCGTGGCCGAGCAGCATGGCGCGCGACGTGTCATGGCAGACGACGATGACGTCCGGCTGGCTGCCGTGCAACAGCGCCAGCGACACGCCCGAATAGGCGGGATGGAGGATCGAGCCCTGGCCTTCGATCACATCCCAGTGGCCCGGGTCCGTATCGGGGCTCAGCAGCTCGGCGGCGCCGGCGGCGAAATCGGCGACCACCGCGTCCATCGGCATGCCGCTGCCGGCGATCATGATGCCGGTCTGGCCGGTCGCGCGGAACTCGGCCGTCAGCCCGCGTTCCGAGAAGCCGCGGGCGATCGCCAGCGCTGTATATTTCTTGCCGAGCGCGCAATCGGTGCCGACGGTGAGCAGCCGCATGCCGCTGCGCTTGAGGCCGGTCGCGATCGGAATGCCGGCGGGCGGGCGGCGGACGTCGATCAGGCGCCGGCCGAGCCGCTCGGCCCGCTCGCGCAGCAGCGGATGATCGCCGAGCCGGCTGTGCATGCCGCTGATGACGTCGAGCCCGACGTCCAGCGCCTCGAGCAGCGCCGGAATCCAGCTCGGGGCGAGCACCCCGCCGGTGTTGGCGATGCCGATGACGAGCGCCTTCGCCCCTTGCGCCGCCGCGTCCGTGGGCGACAGACGGGGCAGGTCCGCCGAGACGGTCGCGCCCGGCAGCGCATACTCGCCCACGCATTTGTCCGGTGCCCAGTCCCGCAGACCGAAGGCGGTCTTGGCATATCCCGCCTCGGTGACGTCGCCGAGGAACAGCAGGTAAGGCGTCGGCAGGTCGAGCTGGCCGACCGAGCCGGAGTGCCTGCCTTGCGCTGGCTGGGCCGGTCTCTTGTGGGCTGAGTTATGCAACGCCTTACTTTCCGGACACGGGGTTAAGCCGACAGGCGCGCGTTAGAAGCGCGCGCCGAGCGTGAAGCCGATGGTGCGCGGCCGGATCGACGAGGCGAAGGCCAGCGGCACGTCGTTGCCGCCCACCACTGGCGGAATCTGCCGCGGATAGCCGCTCGTGCTGACCAGCCCGCGCGAATTGGTGAGGTTGCGGACATAGGCGGTGACCGAGAAATGCTCGAAATCGACGCCGGCGCGCAGGTCGACGGTCGTATAGCCGTCGAGCTCCGGGCGCCGTCCGAACACGGCGCGGTAGTCGGGATCGAAGCCGCCGGTCTGATCGCTCACCAGCCGGACATTGCCGCCGACGAAGGCGCGGGTCGAGCCCGAGAGCGTCCATTCATAGTCCGTGGAGAGGCTCATCGAGAATTCGGGCGTGTAGGGCAGCTTGTCGCCCCTGAGGCCGCCGACCAGATTGAGCGCGCCGTCCTCCGGCGTGGTGTCGTCCCGCAGCTCGGCGTCGGTATAGGCGAGGTTGAGGACCGCGGTGAGGCCGCGCATCGGGCGCAGCGTCGCGGTCGCCTCGGCGCCGAGGCTGCGCGCCCGCCGGCCGTTGCCGTTGGTGCCGAAGGCGGTGCCGGTGTCCGGATCGATGAACACCGTGTTGATCAGGATATTCTTCCAGTCGAGGTAGAAGAGCGATGCGTCGAAGGCGAAGGTCCGGTCCTCCGTCTCGCCGCGCAGGCCGATCTCGTAGCTGACCAGGGTGTCGGCCCGGAATGTGGCCGGAAAATCGGCCGGCGCGCCGGGCGGCACCGCATTCGGCCCGCCGGGGCGATAGCCCTTGGCGACGCGCGCATAGAGCGAGGTGCGCTCGTTGATCTCGAAGCGCGGCGCGACCGACCAGGTGAAGACGCTTTCGGACGAGTCGCCGGTGATCGTCTCGTCCCCGCCGAAGATCGAGGTGAACTGCACCGAATCCTGGCTGTTGTGGCTGTAGCGGCCGCCCGCCGTAACCTCGAAGCGCGGCGAGATGTGCCAGGTCGCGCTCGCGAAGCCGGCAACCTCCTCATAGTTGGAATCGAGAGTGACGAAGACGATCTCGGGCACCGTCACGCCGGGCGCAAGCGTGACTTCGGTCGGGAGCAGTGCCTGCGTCGCCAGATCGAAGGGCTGGAAGCGCTGGAACAGCAGCGCGTTCTCGCGGGTGTAATAGGCGCCGACCAGCCATTCGATCGTGCCGGAATCGGGCGAGGCGAGACGCACCTCCTGGGTGAACTTGTCGGTGTCGATGTCGGCCTGGAAGGCGAGGCCGACCGTCCCCGGTGCCGTCGGTGCGACGAACGCGTTGACCAGATCCCGTTCGGCGGTGTTGCTGAAATCGGTGATCGACCGCTGGTCGAGCGTGGCATAGCTGGTGACCGAGGTCAGCGTCGCGAAGCCGAGATCCCAGTCGAGCGTGCCGCTGTAGAGCCGGTAGTCGAAATCGTTGAACTCGGCGATCCGCTCGAAGCGCGTCCGCTCGTCGCTGGCGAGACCGGTCAGCGCATTGACCGGCTCGAGCGTCGCAGGATCGACCTCGTAGGTGGAGGGCGAATCGGTGCGGATATTCTGCGCCATCGCGAACAGCCGGACCGAGAAATTGTCGGTCGGCTCGAACAGCACCGAGACGCGGCCGCCATAGCTGTCGGACCGGTTGACGTCCTCGCCCGACCGGCCGACCGTGTCGACATAGCCGGCATTGCGCCGATAGAAGCCGCTCGCCCGGATCGCGAGCATGTCGGTGACCGGCAGGTTGACCAGCGCGTTGCCTGACCAGCCGGTGCCGCCGTCGTCGACGAACTCGACCCCGGCCTGCCCGCGCGCCTCGAACCGGTCGAAGGCGGGCGCGGCGGTCACGAACTTGAGCGTGCCGCCGAGCGAGTTGGCGCCGTAGAGCGTCCCCTGCGGCCCGCGCAGCACCTCGATCCGCGCGACGTCGAACGTGTCGAAGTCGCCGGCGAGCTCGCCGGCATTGGAGAGGCTGCCGCTCGATCCGAACGGCACATCGTCGACGTAGATCGACACGGTCGAGGCGACCGATCCGGTGTTGATGCCGCGCAGGATGACGCGCGATTCACCGGGATTGTCCTGGGTGATGCTGAGGCCGGGGACGAGCTGGGCATAATCGAGGAAGCTCGTCGCCTGCTGCCGCTCCAGCGTCTCGCCGCCGACCACGGAGACCGACTGGGGCACTTCGAGCAGGGTCTGGGTGCGTCGCTGCGCGGTGACGATGATCTCGTTCTGGTCGGTATCGGCCGCCGCCAGCTGGGTGTCCTGCGCCGCGGCGGGCATGGCGACGCCGAGCGCCAGCAAGCCTGCCGATGCTGCCAAGGTGGCGCGCCGCGCGCCCGTGGTCCTGGTCATTTCCTTCGTCCTTCCCCTCATCACGCGCCGCTTTGCGGTCGCGTCCAGACGGCGCCCAGCAGGCGCCTGAAATTGCCGCCGAGGATGAGCGCGATGTGCGCGTCGCTGTGGCCGCGCCGGATCAGCTCCTCGGTGAGATCGTAGATTTTGCGCGGGTGATCGAAGCCATCGATGTCGATCTTCTCGCGGAAGGCGTAGGACCGATCGTAGGAGGCCTTGAGCTGCCGGTACTGATCGGGCGGCATGTCGTCATAGCCGTTGAGATCGGCGTCGGAGCCGATGCCGACATGCTCGATGCCGGCCAGCCGGATCACATGCTCGATATGATCCACCATATGGCCGACATTGGTGGGGTCGCGGTCGCGGATGAACATGCGCACGCCGGTGATCCCCATTACCCCGCCCTTGGCGGCGAGTGCGCGGATTGCATCATCGGTCTTATTGCGCGGGTGGTTGCATAGCGCACGGCAGTTGGAATGGGTGAAGGCGATCGGCCCGGTCGAAAGTTCGATCGCGTCCAGCGTTGTGCGGTCGCCACTATGCGAGACGTCGACCAGCATGCCGGCCTGGTTCATCGCCCGGACGATCTCGGTGCCGAAGGTGCTGACGCCGCCGTCGACGCGGTCGGTGCTGCCGGAGCCGATCAGGTTCTGGTTGTTGTAGGTGAGCTGGGCGCAGCGCAGGCCGAGGCCGTGGAAGAAGGCGACGTCCTCGACCGCATCGAACGGCGCGTTCTGGAAGCCCATGATCATCGCGACGCGGCGGTCGCGCTTGGCCCGGTCGAGATCCTCGGCGGTATCGACCAGCTGGAACAGCCCGGGCTGGCGGCCGGCGAAGCCCTGCTGGGCAGCGAGGAAGGTCAGGGCGTCGTCGCGGCCGATAAGCCCGACAGCATTGTGGATCGCATTGATGCCCGAGGCGCGGAACTCGGCCACCGCCGCTTCGGACAGCGGCCGGCTATAGGCTTCGGGGCGGAAGTCGAGCCTGGGGATCGCCAGCATGTCGATGACGAGCGAGCGCTCGACGAGGCCCATCGCGCGGGCGGAATAGGTCCGCTCCTCAGCCCCCGCCATCGCATAGCGGCCGATGTTGATCATCGGGAAGGCGCAGGCACCCAGGGCGGCCGCGCTTTTCAGCATGTTGCGACGGCTGAGGCCCGTGCGACTCACCCTCATCCCCTTCCGGCCTATATTTTCTGATCGGGACACTAATGTCCTATTTGGAGATTTGTCAAATCGATTGGGCCAAGTCGCCCTCTTTCGGGCCGTCAGCCGACGGCCGGGCGGAATTGGCGTCGTCCGCGCCGGCAACGATGCGGCGCGCCGGCCGGTCGAGCAGGATCAGGAACCCGGCCGCGGCCGTCGCGATGACGGCCAGCATGGTGAAGAAGGGCGCGGGCCCCATCCCGCTCCATAAGGTGCCGACCAGGCCCGCGGTGAGGCTGCCGGTGAAGATGGCGAGATACCAGGCGGCCACCGTCGTCGCGCCGAAGCGCGGCGGGGCCAGGCGGGCGAACAGGCCGAGCCCGTTGGGCAGGATGTAGAGCTCGCCCAGGGTGAAGACGACAAAGAAGGCAGCGAGCCACAGCCAGCTCGCCTGGCCGTCGCCCGCCAGCGCAGCGGCGAGGGCGAGCAGCAGATAGGCGGCTGCGACGATGAGCGCGCCGATCGCCATCTTCTGCAGCGGCGAATGCTCGCGCTCCGCCTCAGCCTTGCGCTTCCAGCGGGCGAGCAGGAAGGGGGTCATCAGCATGACGAGCAGCGGATTGAGCGACATGAACCATGTCATCGGGATGGTGAGCCCCGCCACCGCCCGGTCGACGCCGCTTCCCGCCCAGAAGGCGACGGTGTTGCCGATCTGCTCATAGGCGCCGCGGAACACGGTGACGGCGAGGCCGATCGCGAGCAGCAGCAGGATCACGTCGCGGCGGCCGCTGCCGCGGCTCGCCCGCACGACCTCCGGCTCGGCGCGCGGCGGCTCGGGCGGCAGATATTTCGCGCCGGCGAGATAGATGGCGAGCCCGGCGAGCATGCCGATGCCGGCCGCGCCGAAGCCCCAGTGCCAGCCATAGAACTCGCCCAGGATCCCGCAGATCAGGGGCGCGAGGAAGCCGCCGATGTTCACGCCGACATAATAGACGTTGTAGGCCCAGGGCCGGCGCGGATCGCCGGCCCGGTAGAGGTCGTTGATCTGGCTCGGCAGGGTGGGCAGGAACAGGCCGTTGCCGAGCGCGATCGTCGCCAGCGCGAGGTAGAAGGCCGGCTCGAACGCCATGAGGAAATGGCCGGCCGCCATGACGCTCGCGCCGATGATCACGGCGCGCTTCTTGCCCAGCCAGCGATCGGCGATCGTGCCGCCGACGATCGGGGTGAAATAGGCGAAGGCCGTGTAGAGGCCGTAGATGAACGACGACGTCTCCTGCGCGATCAGGAGCTCGCGGGTCATGTAGTAGACGAGCAACGCCCGCATGCCGAAATAGGAGAATTGCTCCCACATGTTCGTGAGGAACAGGATGGTGAGGCCCTTGGGCTGCCCGAACCAGGTCGGCGCCGGGGCCGTGCTCACGCGACGAGCCTCCCGCCGCCGCCCCACACGCCTTCGCCGCACGTGATGAAGCCGTCGCGATAGACGACGGCCGGCTGCCGGTCCTCGGTCAGGAAGGTCGGCCCGTCGAGATCGACATAGTCGCAGAGCTGCCCGAGCAGATAGGCCGGGGCCATGGCAAGGCTGGTGCCGACCATGTTGCCGACCATCACCTGAAGGCCCAGCCGGCGCGCCTCGGCCGCCATGGCGAGGCCCTCGGTCAGGCCGCCGCACTTGTCGAGCTTGATGTTGACCACGTCGAAGCGGCCGACCAGCCCGGGCACGTCGGCGAGGCTGAGCGCGCTTTCGTCGGCGGCGATCGGGACCGGCGAGGCATAGCCCTCCAGATCGGCCTCGCGTCCGCGCGCCAGCGGCTGCTCGAGCAGCGCGACGCGGTGCTCGACGAGCGCCTCGACCAGCCGGTCGAGATCGCGCCGTGCGAACCCCTGGTTGGCGTCGACCCCGAGCCAGACGTCCGTACGGGCGGTGCGCACCGCCTCGATCCGCCCGAGGTCCGCCTCGATCTCGCCGGTGAGCTTCAGCTTGATCGCCCGCGCATCGGCATAGCGCCGGGCGCCGGCCGCGACCGTCTCGGGATCGTCGGCGCCGAGCGTGAAGGTGGTGACGAGCGGCTTCGGCGCCTCGAGGCCGGCCAGTGCCCAGACTGGCACCCCGCGCTGGGCCGCCTCCAGCTCCCAGAGCGCGCAATCGAGCGCGTTGCGGGCGCCGCCCGGCGGCAGCAGGGCCTGAAGGTCATGGCGGCTTGCGCCACCCTCGATCGCCGTTCGGCAGGACTCGATCCCGGCCAGCATGTGCGGCGCGTCATCGCTGACATAATAGACGCCGGAGGCCTCGCCGCGGCCCGAACGAGGGCCGTCGCGGATGGTGACGACGACGACATCGGAATGCTCGAAGACATAGCCGGAGATGCGGAAGGGGACGGTGAGGCGGAGCTGCTCCGTCCTCACCGTCAGGGTGCGTGTGGTCATCAGTAGTTCGCGCCCAGGCTCAAGAGGTTGAAGGCGAAGCCGATCCAGACGATGATGAAGGCGGCGAAGACCAGCGCGAGGCTCCAGACCTTCGCCTTCCAGCCGCGATTGCCGCGCCAGATCAGCCAGGCATCCCACAGCATCACCGCGAGGCCGCCCAGGAAAGCGACGAAGCTCAGGCTCTGCAGGACGTAGATGATCGGATCGAAGCCGGGGCTGAGATTGTTGAAGTCGCCCATCATCGTGATGAGCGTGACCGCCCATCCGATCAGCACCAGCAGGATCAGCCAAGCCGCGCCGCGGACCAGCCGGTAGCTCGTGAGGTCGCGCTTCTCGAGCGCCAGCGTCGCCCCGAACCTGCGGCGGACCAGCGCACGGACCGGCCAGAACAATGCGGTCAGGAAGAGGATGGCGAGGCTGACCAGCAGCGCCGGCACCAGCCAGGCCGAGGACAGGTACCAGGGGGTCCGATCGAACACCATGAAGGGGGCGATCGTATCGACGCTGAAGCGGACGACCCGGCCATTCTCCACCTGGGCCGCGAGCCGTTCATGGCTGTTGAGGTCGCGCCAGACGAACGGCTGGACCTCGACCCAGGTGCGCGGCTGGCCGTTGAGGCCGTTCAGGAAGGGCACGACCGGCCGCCCCTCCGCATCGACGCTCGTCTTCACTTGGCCGAACAGGTCGAGGATGTTCATGAAGCTGGTGAAGGCGCCGCGCGAGTTGGTCCAGGTGCCGGCGAGCAGCTCGGCGTGCTGGCGCGCGGTCGCCGCGTCGACGCGGCGCGTGTCGGCCGGCGCGGGGAAATAGCGATCGGCGAACTCCTCGACGATCGCGCTCCTGAGACCGTGGACGGCGCCCTCGCGGCCGCCCGAATTGAACGACACGAAGATGCCGACATCGTCGTCGGGGAAGAGCTGGAGATCGGAGTGGAAGCCGATCGTGTCGCCGCCGTGGCCGATCCCCTGATGGCCGTTGATGTCGGTCTCGTAGAAGCCGAGCATCATCCGGTTGAGCGGCCCGACGCCGCGCGCCGCGGTCGTGTGCATCAGCCGCGCCGTTTCCGGCCGCAGCAGCGGTTGCCCGCCATTGAGATGCGCGATCATGAAGCGCGCCATGTCGGCACCGGTGGCCGACAGCGAGCCGGCGGGGCGCGCCCCGACATGTTCGAAGCCGACCGGCTCGCCCGAGGCCAGCTGATAGCCGGTCGCCATCATCGGCCTGAGGCGCGGCGGCAACGGCTGGCGGAAGGTCGAGTTCGCCATGCCGAGCGGCGCGAAGATGTGGCGCTCGACATAGGTGTCGAACGGTTCGCCCGAGACCCGCTGGACGATATAGCCGGCGAGGCTCGTCGCGTAGTTCGAATAAGCGGGCGTCGTGCCCGACGCGAAGACGCGGTGCGGGATCCACTCCTTGAGCAGGTCCTCATAGGGAGACGCGCCGGAGTCGCGGGTCGAGATCAGGCCCTTGATCGCCTCCTCGAAGCCCGCCGTGTGGGTCATGATGTTGCGCAGGGTGATCGGCCGGCCCTCGTAGGGCGGGATCTCGAAATCGAGATAGCGGTTCACGTCCGCGTCGAGATCGAGCCGGCCCTGCTCGACCTGCTGCATGACCGCGGTCCAGGTGAAGAGCTTGGAGACCGAGCCCGGGCGGAACAGGGTCCGCGCCGGATCGACCGGCGTGCGCCGTGCGACGTCGGCGAAACCGTAGCCGCGCTGGGCGATCACCTGGCCGTTGTGCACGATCACCACGACGCCGCCGGCAATGTCGCCGCTCGCCAGCGCATAGGGGATGAAGCCGTCGAGCCAGGCATTCACGTCCTGCGGTGTGAGTTGCGGCTGGCCGGCAGCTGCCGGAGTCGGCGCGGAGGTGGCCGGCGTCTCCGCTGTCGGCCGAGTCGGCGCCGGCGCGAGCGGATTCGGTTGCTGCGCGACGGCGGCGAGTCCCGCCAGCGCCAGCACCCCGGCGGCCAGTCCCTTGAGGTAATGCATGCCTCTTCCCCTTGGCTTCGAGCCGGCGCGGGCGTTTGCCTCTCGCGACGTGACCGGCTAAAGTTGCTATGGCGATCTTGTTTGATCCCAAACAGGACATAATGTCCTAATTGGAAAATTGTCAACGCGGGGATTTGTGGCACGTTCCGATCTGGACAAAGGCGGTCAGCCGACGCTGGGCCAGCTGCTGAGGAGCCTGAGGGCACACAATGGCTGGACGCTGAAGGAGATGAGCGACCGCAGTGGCATACCGGTCTCGACCCTGTCCAAGGTCGAGCACGACCGGCTGACCCTGACCTACGATAAGCTCCAGCAACTGAGCCAGCGGCTCGGCATGCGCATGTCGGAGTTGTTCGCTGAGGACGAGGACAGCGGCCAGGCGCCGGTCACGGCGCGCCGCAGCATCGGCCGCCTCGACAAGGCGATCCAGGTCACGACGCCCAATTACGACTATCACTATCTCTGCCCGGAGCTGCGCCGCAAGCGCATGATCCCGGTGCTCACCAGCATCCGCGCCAAGACCGTCGAGGAGTTCGGCGATCTCGTCCGCCACACGGGCGAGGAATATATCTACGTGCTGGAAGGGCGGATCGCGGTTCACACCGAGTTCTACGATCCGGTCGTGCTCGACGCCGGGGAATCGATCTACATCGATTCCCAGATGGGCCACGCCTATGTCGTCGCCGAGGGCTGCGAGGAGGCGACCGTGCTGGGTGTCTGCTCGAGCGCGGACGAAGGCCTGATGGATTCGCTGCTGAACCTGCACGGCCCCGAACCCGACAAGGGATGATTCGGGGGTCGATCGGGGCCGATCAGCAGCAGCGTCCTCCGCCCCTGGCGCCGTAGCGGGCCTGCTCCCGGTCCCGGAAGAATTCGACCCTGGTCATCGGCGCGCGCTCCGGATGATGCGCGGCCATGTGCGCGAGATAGGCCCCATAGTCCGGCTGGCCGACCATCAGCCGGGCGGTCGCGCGCAGCCTGTCGAGCAGGGCCTTCATTCGGCCGGCACCATTTCGGGCGCGATCTCGCGCGTGGTGACCTTCTCCGCGCGACGGGCGGCGAGGCAGGTGCGGATGGTGAAGGCGAGGATCGAGAGGACGACGGCGAGGAACAGCGCGCACAGGCCCGCATCGACCCAGTCGTTGAAGATGATCCGCTCCATCTGGGCCATCGAGGTGGCGGGCGCGAGCACCTCGCCGCGCGCCGCGGCCTCGGAGAATCTGCGGGCATGGGCGACGAAGCTGACCGCGGGATCGGCCGAGACCAGCTTCAGCGCGCCGGCGGTCACGGTGCAGACGAGCAGCCAGGCGGTGGGGACGATCGTCACCCAGGCGAAGCGGTCCTGCTTCATGCGGAACAGTACGGCGGTCGCGAGCATCAGCGCGACGGCCGCGAGCATCTGGTTGGAGATGCCGAACACCGGCCAGAGCGTGTTGACCCCGCCGAGCGGGTCGGTGACCCCCTGGTAGAGGAAGAAGCCCCAGGCGCCGACGCACAGGGCGGTCGCGATCGCGCCGGCGACATGCGAGTTGGTCGCGCGGAAGGCCGGGACGGCGAGGCCGATCAGGTCCTGCAGCATGAAGCGGCCCGCGCGTGTGCCGGCGTCGACCGCGGTCAGGATGAACAGGGCCTCGAACAGGATCGCGAAATGGTACCAGAACGCCTTCCAGGCCGGGCCGCCGACGACATGGCTGAAGATCTCGGCCATCGCGACGGCGAGCGTCGGGGCGCCGCCGGTGCGCGAGATGATCGTGGATTCGCCGACGTCCCGCGCGGTCTGCGCGAGGAATTCGGGCGAGACCGGGAAGCCCATCGCGGTCACGGCGGCGGCCGCGGTCACCGGATCGCCGCCGGTCAGCGCGGCGGGGCTGTTCATCGCGAAGTAGAGGCCGGGATCGAGGATCGAGGCGCCGACCAGCGCCATGATCGCGACGAACGCCTCCATCAGCATGCCGCCATAGCCGATCACCGGCGCGTCCATCTCGTTGGCGATCAGCTTGGGCGTCGTCCCGCTCGCGATCAGCGAGTGGAAGCCGGACACCGCGCCGCAGGCGATGGTGATGAACAGGAAGGGGAAGAGCGCGCCCGACCAGACCGGCCCGCCGCCGTCGACGAACTGGGTGAGCGCCGGCATCCGGAGCGGCGGCGCCATGATGACGATGCCGATCGCCAGCGCGACGATCGCGCCGATCTTGAGGAAGGTCGAGAGATAGTCGCGCGGCGCGAGCAGCAGCCAGACCGGCAGCACGGAAGCGACCGCGCCATAGGCGACGAGGATCCAGCACAGCTGCAGCGGCGTGAAGGTGAAGAGCGGCCCCCAGAAGGGCGAGGCGGCGACCTGCTGGCCGTAGACGATGGCGAGGATGAGGCCGACGAAGCCGAGCAGCGAGACCTCGCCGATCCGGCCGGGGCGGATCCAGCGGGTATAGGCGCCCATCGCCATCGCGAGCGGCACCGTCGCTGCCACGGTGAACATGCCCCAGGGGCTCTCGGCCAGGGCGCGCACGACGATCAAGGCGAGAACGGCGAGGATGATCACCATGATCATGAAGGCGCCGATCAGCGCGATCGTGCCCGCGACGGCGCCCATCTCCATGCGCACGAGCTCGCCCAGGGACCGGCCGTCGCGCCGCATCGAGATGAACAGGACCATGAAGTCCTGTACGGCGCCGGCGATCACGACGCCGGCGATGATCCACAAGGTGCCGGGCAGATAGCCCATCTGAGCGGCGAGCACGGGCCCCACCAGCGGCCCCGCTCCGGCGATCGCCGCGAAATGGTGGCCGAACAGGACCCGCTTGTCGGTCGCGACATAGTCGAGCCCGTCGGCGCGGTAGATCGCCGGCGTCGGCCGCGCCGGATCGAGGTGCATCACGTTGCGGGCGATGTAGAGCGCATAATAGCGGTAGGCGACGAGGAAGCTGCATGCCGCCGCGACCACGATCCACAATGCGTTGATCGGCTCCCCGCGCGAGACCGCGACCACCGACAGGGCCAGGCCGCCGACGATGGCCATCGCGATCCACGGAACATGTTTCATCGGGTGCGCTCTCCTCCGCCGGACATAGCCTCACGCCGCGACCGACATCAATGACTGGAGATCGGCCGGAGGCCAGGTTCCGCTACTGGCCCGGGACGAGGCCGAGCGGCACGCGCCGCAGCCAGCGCGCGAGCATCAGCACCGAGACGATCGCGAGGCCCGTCGCGAGGCCGGCCCAGATGCCGACCCCCTGCCAGCCCAGCCCGAAGCCGAAGGCGACCGCGGTGCCGAAGCCGCCGACCCAGTAGCCGACCAGCGCGAAGGCCATCGGCACCTTGGTGTCGTGCAGCCCGCGCAGCATGCCCGCGCCGACCGCTTGGGCGCCGTCGAAGATCTGGAACAGCGCCGCGACGGCGAGGAAGGAAACGGCGAGCGGGATGACCGGGGCGTTGCGGGGATCGCTCATGTCCGCGAAGACCGCGACGAGCTGGTGGGGCGCGATCCACATGACCACCGCCATCATCGCCATGAAGCCGGTGGCGAGCACGAAGCTCGTCCAGCCGGCGCGGGCGATGCCGGCCGGATCGCCGCGGCCGAGCTGGTGGCTCACCCGGACGGTCACCGCCTGGGCGAGGCCCATCGGCACCATGAAGGAGAGGCTGGCGATCTGGATCGCGATCTGGTGGGCGGCGAGGCTCGCGGCGCCGATCAGGCCCATCAGGAAGACCGCCGAGTTGAACACGCCGACCTCCAGCGCCAGCGTCATCGCGATCGGCGTGCCGAGCCGCCAGAACGCGCGGAAGCGCGGCCAGTCCGGCCGCCAGAAGCGGCCGAACAGGTGATAGCGGCGAAAGCGCTTGTGGCGGCCGATGATGAAGGCGAGGGCGAGGAACTCGAGCGTTACCGTGATCGAGCTGCCGGTGCCCGCTCCGGCGAGGCCGTAGGCGGGTAGGCCGATCGAAGGCACGCCGTAGATCAGGCAGGTGTTGATCACCGCGTTCACCGCCACCGCGCCGGCGGCGACGGCGAGCGACCAGAGCGGCCGCTCCAGCGCGGCGAGGAAGTTGCGCAGGACGAGGTAGAGGAAGGCCGGCAGCAGCGCCCACATCAGGTGGCGCACGAAGACCTGCGCCTCCCCGGCCAGCACAGGGTCCTGGCCGATGAACATGAGGATGGCCTTCGCGTTCCAGAGGAACGCCCACATCGGCAGGACGAGCAGCACCGCCGACCACATCGCCTGGCGGACGGTGCGCCGCACGTCGCGCACGCTGTTGAAGCGGCGCCCCCGCTCGCGCGCGATCATCGGCGCGGCCGCGGTCATCAGGCCCATGCCGAAGACCAGGCAGAAGACGTAGAGGTTGACCCCCAAAGCCGCCGCCGCGAGCGTCTCCGGGCCGACATGGCCGAGCAGCATGACGTCGGTCGCGTGGATCAGCGACTGGGCGAGGTTGGTGAGCACCAGCGGATAGGCGAGCAGCAGCGTCGCGCGCGCTTCGGCGCGCCAGAGCCCGGCGGCAGGGGTGCGCGGCTGATGCATGGCCCGCGCATAGGCGAACCCGGAGGCGGGCGTAAGGGGTGTCGCGAACCCCGGCTAGACGCGCACGCGGCCCCGTGCCTCGACCATGTCCTGCCGGTTGGACTCGAAGTCGCCGGCGTCGTGGCGTTCGCGCAACTGGGTGTCGGGCGTGCCCGACGTGCGGTTCACCATGCGACCGCGCTGGACCGCCGGGCGGCTCCAGAGCTGCGCGGTCCAGCGCCGCAGGTTCGGATAGTCCTGCACCGAGAGGAATTCCTGCGCGCCATAGGCGTCGCGCATCAGGCCGCCATACCAGGGCCAGATCGCCATGTCGGCGATGGTATAGTCATCGCCGACCATGAACTGGTTCTTCGCCAGATGGGTGTCGAGCACGTGAAGCTGCCGCTTCGTCTCCATCGCGTAGCGGCTGATCGGATATTCCATCTTGAACGGGGCATAAGTGAAGAAGTGGCCGAAGCCGCCGCCGACGAACGGCGCCGAGCCCATCTGCCACATCAGCCAGTTCATCGTCTCGGCGCGCTTGTAATGCTCGGTCGGCAGGAAGGCGCCGAACTTCTCGGCGAGATAGAAGAGGATCGAGCCGCTCTCGAACAGGCGCGTCGGCGGGTCGGTCGAGCGGTCGAGCAGGGCCGGGATCCTGGAATTGGGATTGATCTCGACGAAGCCGCTGGCGAACTGGTCGCCCTCGCCGATCTCGATCAGCCAGGCGTCATATTCGGCGCCCGAATGGCCGAGCGCGAGCAGGTCCTCGAGCAGGATCGTGACCTTGACGCCGTTCGGCGTGCCCATCGAGTAGAGCTGGAGCGGGTGCGTGCCGACCGGGAGAGCCTTCTCGTGGGTGGCGCCGGAGACGGGCCGGTTGATGTTGGCGAACTGGCCGCCGCTCGGGCTGTCCCAAGTCCACACCCTTGGCGGAACATAGCCCGGCGGCTGGTTGGCGGGGGCGTCTTCGGTGTCGGCCATGGCAGGTCTCCGGTCGGGGGACAGCGACGTAGGAATCGCTCGGCGCATTCGCCAGACCCCGGGGGGAGTCGCGGCTTTTCACCGGGTGTCTGCCGGGCCTTCGAACTGGTCGCGAAAACGGGGCGGGACGGCTCGGCTACCGTAGTGGTCCGATGCCGTCTGTCACACGAATCGGCCTAGCGTCGCCGTGGGCGGGGACCAACGGCCGCGCTGCCGGAAGGGCGGGCGGCGAGCGGAGGAACGTTCATGCCCGTCCGGATCGGCCCCGAATTCGTCATCAACACCGGCAACCTCGTCGGGCCCCAGACCCAGCCCGACATTGCCGGCACGCCCGAAGGCGGCTTCGTCGTCGCCTGGCGCAGTCAGTTCCGCCCGAACGAGGAAACCGGGTTCGGCATCGAGATCCAGGCGCGCGCCATCCTCCCCGGCCAGGCGCTCGCCGACGAATTCACGGTGAACACGATCACCCAGGATCAGCAGTGGAGCCCGACCGTTGCCGCGCGCCCGGACGGCAGCTTCGCCATCTCCTATTCAAGCGGCGAGGAGAATCAGCTCCCCGGTACGTCGGTGAACACCCAGTATCTCGATGCGAACGGCGTCCGGACCGGCCCCGAACATCTCACCGATTACGACTATTATCACTGGAACCCGGAAAGCGCCTCCTTCGCCGACGGCAGCGTGGTCACGGTGTGGAGCGGCGAATATGTCGGCGAGGGCGAGGTCCGCTCGCCTGACGGCAGCTCGGTCCGCGCGGCCTTCGACTTCGGCTATGAAGGCATGCCCGGCGCCAAGGGCCTCGCTGTCCTCTCCGACACCAGCTTCGTCGTCGCCTGGCACGGCTATCGCAGCGAGGAGGAGGCGTTCGGGGGCGCGGAGGCGGCCTTCTACGGCCAGATCATGCAGAAGAACGGCCTCGGCGGCACGATCTTCGAGATCGGCGAGGGCGCGGGCGGGCGGCCCGATCCCACCATCACCCGCCTCTCCAACGGCAATTTCGTCGTGGTCTGGACGGAAGGCGCGTTCGGCGAGGATGCATTCAACGATCCCGGCGCCGACGTGAAGGCGCGCCTCTTCGCGCCGGACGGCGCCGCGCTCGGCGAAGCCTTCACCGTCCACGACCAGATCGCCGCCGATCAACACAATGCCGACATCGCCGCCTTGTCGGACGGCCGCTTCGTCGTGGTCTGGCAGAACGGCGCCGAGGATCCGGAGGGGCTGCAGCCGCTGATCACGATCCGCGCCCAGGTGTTCGACGCGGCCGGCGGCCGGATCGGCGAGGAATTCCAGGTCCATGCCGATTCGCCCTATTTCTCGATCGATCCCAGCGTCGCGAGCCTCGGCGGCGACCGGTTCGCCATCGCCTGGAACGCCGACGAGGGCCAGGACGGCCTCGACGGCGGCATCAAGGTCCAGCTCTTCGCGGTCGACGAGATGCCGGAAGGCCAGACGATCAACGGCACCGGCGCGAGCGAGACGCTCACCGGCGGGTTCGGCGATGACCTGATCCGCGCCGGTGCAGGCGCCGATACCGTCTATGGGGGGTTCGGCGACGATCGCCTCTGGGGCGACAAGGGGGAGGATGCGCTTTACGGCGGCGTCGGCGACGACCGGCTGATCGGCGGCTGGCAGGGCGACAGCCTGTGGGGCGAGCTCGGCAACGACATCCTGTATGGCGACCTGACTGCGATCGCCGCCGGCAGCCGCGGCGCGAACGACCGGCTGTTCGGTGGCGAGGGCGACGATATCCTCTACGGCGACGCGGAGATGATCCTGGCGGGCGGGACCGGCGGCAACGACGTCCTGACCGGCGGCGACGGCGACGACCGGATATATGGCGATGGGGCGGTCGGCGCGGGGCGCGGCGGCAACGACACGATCGACGGCGGCCTCGGCTTCGACGAGCTCTGGGGGGGCGGCGGCAACGACCGCTTCGTGTTCAAGGGGCTCACCTATGCGGACGTGATCCACGATTTCGGCCAGGAAGAGGGTGACAACGACCTGCTCGACCTTCGCCAGACCGAGGCGGCGTTCCAGGGCAATCTCGACATCCGCTACGTAGGCGACGACTGCATCGTCGATTTCGGCAGCGGCCAGGTCACATTGATCGGCGTCACCTTTCTTGCACCTTCGGACTATCTGATCTGAGCGAGCTGTTTGGTGGATTGAGTAAGTTGATTTTACATAAAAGTCCTAATGAAATAACAAATTATATATGATCATTTAAATAGACAAAGTAAGATACGGTAATAACCGCAATCGAATTGACTCAGAATAGCCTGTCCCTAGAAAGGTCGCGTCGAGTCATTGGTCGATCAAAACAAATACCAGTGATCTCGGCGTGACTGTAGCAAAGCCTAGGGAGTAAATCTCATGACGAAGCAAGCTACCGACCTCACCACCCAGTGGCGTTCACAGGCGGACGAAACCAGCCCGGCCGGTCCGCTGTTCGCCGGCGGCGCACTGACGATGGGCGACATCGTCAACGATGCCCGCGCGCTGACGGTCCAGTGCGGCACGATCTGCACGGGCTCGGCTTGCTGCGATTGCTGCTGATTTGACCGAAGCGTCAGACGCAGACGCAGAAAGCTTTCAAGCCTCGCTGGGTTGCCTGACCGCGCCGGCCAAGGCGCGGCTGGCAGCCCAGCTTTCGCGCCTTCCCAATCTCGGGGCGGGCGAAGCCGATGCCGTCCTGGCCGGCTGGAGCGTCGCGCTCGATCGATCGCTGCTCCGCAAGCTCACCCGGCTGCTGCTGGTCGAACTCAATGCGGCACGGGTCGAGGGGCGGCTACAGGGTGACAGCCCCGAAGCCCGCTGGCGGCATTTTCTCGATCTCACGGCCCGGCCGGCCTTTTGGTCGGACCTTGGAAGACATTATCCAGCTCTCTCGCGACGAATCGCGCGGGTCATGGACAATCATGCGGGCGCGGCGCTGGATTTCGCGCGCCGCTGGACCGCGGATCGCGATCGGCTCGCGCCACTGTGCGGCGGTGATCCGGGCACGCTGACGGAGCTTCGCTTCGGTGCCGGCGACACGCATGGTGGCGGGCATACCGTCGCGATCGCCCACTGCGCGCGGGGCCGGATCGTCTACAAGCCGCGCTCGGTCGCGATCGATGTGGCGCTCGCCGGCTTCATCGATTGGCTGCGGCAGGACGTCGGCCGGACGCTGCCGATCCATGTGCCGCGTGTGACCCCCGGCGACGGCTATGGCTGGGCCGAATTCGTGCCCCATGTCCATGCCGCCGATGCGGCTGAGCTTGCGCGCTTCTATGTCGGCATCGGGCAGTGGCTGGCGCTGATGCGGCTGCTCGGCGGCAGCGATCTCCACGCCGAAAATCTGATCGCCCATGGCGCGCGGCCATCGGTCATCGATTGCGAAACCTTGTTCACGCCCCGGATCGATCCGTTTCCGTCCGGTTACGGCGACGCCACCGACATCGCCATCCAGTTCGTGCGCGGGACCGTGCTCGCCATCGGGCTGCTGCCGAGCCGCGGTCAGGGGCTGGTGTGGCGCGGGGTCGATGCGTCGGGAATCGGCGCTCTGCCCGGCCAGCAGCCGATGATGACGATCCCCACGATCATCGGCGCCGGCACCGATGAGGCCCGGCTGGGCGAGCGCCAGGTCGAGGCTCCGGCCGCGCAGAACCATCCGGCGCCCCGACCGGTCCTGGCCGACCATTGGCCGGACGTGCTGGCCGGTTTCGACGAGATGTCGGCCCTGCTGCGGCGGCTCGACGGGCGCGGCGTGCTGCGGAGCGCCCTCGGCCGATTCGAATCCTGCCGCGTCCGCGCCGTGCTGCGCAACACCGAAGTCTATGCCCAGATCCTGCGCATGCTCTGGCATCCGGTATCGCTGAACGATGAAACGAAAGCTCGGGAAACGGCCCACGATCTGCTTGCCCGCATGGCCGGCAACGTCTCCACCGCGCCGGGCGATCCGGCCGTGATCGCTGCGGAGATCGAGGACATGCTCGCCGGCGACGTGCCCTATTTCTCTGCCATTGCCGACGAAGGCCGGTTCGACGGGCCGGGCGGAACGACGTGGGGCGAGTCGGCAAATCTCGTCGATGCCGCATGGCAGGACTGGCGCGGTGCCGACCTCACGCTGGAGCGCAACTATGTGCGGTCGGCCCTGGTCTGCGCCTATGTCAGCGACGGCTGGAGTTCTGCCGGCGAGCGGCGCTGGCCGGACGTGGTGCGCAGCAGCGATCTCGATGCCCGCCGGCGCGCGCAGGCGGCGGCGATCGCCGGGCGCTTCGTGGAGACCGCGATCCGCGGGCATGACGGCACCGTGACCTGGATCGCCCCTATGCTGACGCCGGCCGGCTGGTCGGTCCAACCGCTCGATCCCGACCTTTATGGCGGTATTTCGGGCGTCGCCCTTCTCGCCGCCGCCTATTGCCGGGAAACGGACGCGGGCCGGGCCGATCCCGTCGCCGGCATCGCGCCGCTGCGTGATGCCCTGCTTCGCACGCTCGATCTCGCCGAGGCGAAGCAGGCGGAGCTGACGGGCCGCGGCCCGGAAATGCGGCCGCCCGCACCTGGCGCCTATATGGGGCTTGCCGGTCAGGTCTGGGTGCGGCTCGTGCTCGACTGCCTCGGTGTGGACGGCCAGGTTTCGCGCGCCGCCGCGATGGCGCGCCGGATACCCCAGACACTAACCAACGACGACGCACCGGACGTCCTCTCCGGGCCGGCGGGGGCGATCCCGCCGCTGCTTCTGCTGGCCGAGCGGACCGGCGATGCAGACTTCGTGGCGATCGCCGCCGAACTGGGCGATCGTCTGTGCCGGCAGGCGGATCTGCGGGGCGCGACCGTGCGATGGACGCATCGCGACTGGCCGGAAGGGCTGGGCGGATTCGCGCATGGCGTGAGCGGCGTCGGCTGGGCGCTCGCGCGGCTCGCCCATGTGACCGGGGACGAGCGCCATCGCCGGACCGCGGCCGCCGCGCTGGCCTTCGAGGACTCGCTGTTCGATCAGGAGGAGCAGAACTGGATCGACCTGCGCGGGCTCGGCCCCAGGTCCGCTGCCGCGTGGTGTCATGGCGCGGTCGGCATCGGCCTTGCCCGGCTCGATCTCGATCCGGACCTGGCGGATCCGGGGACACGGCTGGCGCTGCGGCGGGCCGCCGCAGCGACCCTTCGGATGGGGCTGGGCTGGAACCATTGCGCCTGCCATGGCGACGTCGGCGCGTGGGAATTGCTCGATCATGCCATTCGACTCGGCGAAGGGCCGCCAGGCATGTCGCGTGCAGGCCTCGAGGCCGCGATCGTGACCGGGCTCGAGGATCACGGCCCGAGCTGCGGCATGCTGCGCGACGCGTTCGTGCCGGGCCTGCTCGGCGGCCTCGGGGGAATCGCCTACCAGCTGCTGCGCTTCCACGCCGAATGCGATCTCCCCTCCTTCCTCGTGCCCGGCGACGGCCTCGCACGGGTCGGGAGCCGGTTTGAAAGATCCGTCGTTTCTGCTGCAATGCACGCCTGAACCGCGCTTCGGAGCACAATGGCGACCCGCCCTTCCGTCCGGGGCGACGACGCCGTAATCGCATTTCGGCGCGTGGGTGCGGACAAGGAGGCCGACGATGGAAACATGGAAGTTGGGCAAGAGTGGCTTGGCGACTCCGTCCCTCGTGCTTGGCGGCAATGTGTTCGGCTACACGCTGAAGGGAGCGGAGGCGTTCGCGGTTCTGGACCGGTTTGCCGCAGGCGGCGGAACGATGGTCGACACCGCCGACGTCTATTCGAAATGGGTGCCGGGTCATGTCGGCGGGGAATCCGAGACCGTGCTCGGCGAATGGATCACGCGCCATGGCGGCGCCGGCAAGCTCGCCGTCGCCACCAAGGTCGGGTGGGATGCGGGTCTCTCCGCGCAGCAGATCGAGACCGCGGTGGAAGGCTCGCTGCGGCGGCTGGGGATCGAGGCGATCGACCTCTATTATGCGCACAAGGACGATCCCGAGACCCCGCTCGAGGAGTCGCTCGCGGCGTTCGACCGGCTGGTGAAGGGCGGCAAGGTCAAGGCGCTCGGCGCCTCCAATTATTCGGCCGAGCGACTGGCCGAGGCGCTGGCGGTGTCGGAGCGCGAGGGCTTCGCCCCCTTCACCGTGCTGCAGCCGGAATACAATCTGATCGCGCGCGCCGGCTTCGAAGGAGCGCTGCAGGCACTCTGCGTCGAGCGGGGCCTCGGCGTGCTGCCCTATTTCGGCCTCGCCTCCGGCTTTCTCACCGGCAAATATCGCTCGGAAGCCGATTTCACGAAGAGCCCGCGCGGACAGGGCATGGCGCGCTATCTGAACGACAAGGGCCGTACGGTGCTGGCCGCGCTCGATGACGTTGCGGCCGAGACGGACGTGACGCCGGCGCAAGTGGCGCTGGCCTGGCTCGCCGCCCAGCCCGGTGTCACCGCCCCGATTGCAAGCGCGACGAGCATCGCGCAGCTCGAGGAGCTGCTGGGCGTCATGACGCTCGAGCTGGACGACAGCCAGGTCGAGAGGCTGAACGCGGCCTCGGCCTGAACGCGAAGGATCGAACGCGGACCGGCGTTAGGAGTGCGACACCCTCGCTCCGGAGAACCCGTATGCGCATCCCCCTTTTGATCTCCCTGTCGGTCCTGTTCGTCGCCGGCACGCCGGCCCCTGGTCAGGACCGATCCGAGCGGATCGCCGAGGCGGCGGCGACGCGGCCGTTCGTGAGTCCGGCGGGGCAGGTGTTCCGGCCTGACGGCGAGAGCGCCCGGCCGGCCGAGCGCTGGTTCGCCGCGGCGGACGCGAATGGCGACGGCGTGCTCGATCTCGCCGAGTTCGGCGCCGATTTCGAACGGGCTTTTGCCGAACTCGACCGGGACGGCGATGGCGAGATCGACCCGGAGGATGTCCAGCACTACGAGCAGGTGACCCTGCCGGAGATGGCGACCAGCCCGGGTCGCGCGATGCAGGGGCGGGGCGGCGGCCGGCTCGGCCGGCGGCTGGCCCAGCGCCGCGGCAATGGCGAACGGGCGCAGGCGGCACGGGCCATGCTGCAGGGCGCGGCCCGCTTCAGCCTGTTGTCGATCGCCCATCCGGTCATGGACGCGGATGCGGACTTCAACCGGGGTGTCAGCCGTGCCGAATTCGCGGCGGCGGCCGATCGCCGCTTCGCGATGCTCGATGCCGCGCGCGACGGCCGCCTCGTCCTCGCCGACATGATCGCGGCGCGCCGGGAGGCGCTGCGCGGCCTCATGCCGAATCGGCGGGGCGAAAGTTGAGTGCGTCGGGCGGCGCCAATGGTGCGTTCGTCGAACGAGACTGGGCAGGCACGCGAGGCCCGGGCTAGATTGGCGCAATGACTCGCCGGCTTCTTCTTGCCTTCCTGCTGCTCGCCGCCTGCGGCCAGAGCAGCGCCGGGACGGCGGATGCGGCCGCACAAGGCCAGCCCGCGCGAACCGAACGCGCCATTTTCGCCGGCGGCTGCTTCTGGTCGACCGAGCGCGACATGGAGGCGGTGCCGGGCGTGATCTCGGCGGTGTCGGGACTGACCGGGGGGCGGACCGCGAATCCGACCTACGAGCAGTCGCTCCGCACCGATACCGGCCATCGCGAGGCGGTGCTGGTCACCTACGATCCGGCGCGAATCTCCTATGCCGAGCTCGTCCGCCGTTTCCTGAGGACGATCGATCCGACCGATGCGGAGGGGCAGTTCTGCGACCGGGGCCCAGGCTATCGCACCGCCGTGTTCGCGATGAACCCGATCCAGCGGCGCGAGGCCATGGCCGCGATCACCGAGGCCAACCGCGCGCTCGGCGGACGGGTGGTGACGCCGGTGATCAATTCGGGTCGCTTCTATCCGGCGGGACCCGAGCATCAGGATTATGCACGGCGCAATTCCGAGCGCTACGATCGCTATCGCACCGGCTGCCGCAAGGACGCACGGCTGCGCGAAGTCTGGGGCGACCAGGCGGCCGGACACTGATTTCACCGCCGGGATGACGTAAGCTACTGCCGGCCCAGCACGCCAAGCGCCGCGACGGTCATCGCCTCGACCGCGGTCGAGATGGTGGGATCTGGCTCTGGCGCCCAGAAGGGGCTGTGCAGCGAGGGCAGGACGGTGCCGTCGCGCTGCGCCGCATCCCAGCGCGCCTGCGGCACGCCGCCGACCCAGAACATCAGGCTTTGCAGGCCGGGCTCGGCGATGCGGTAGCGGCCGAAATCCTCGCCGGCCATGACCGGGCGAACCTGGCGGACGCGCTCGGCGCCGAAATGGGTCCGGAACCGCTCGGCCGTGGCACGGGTGAGGTCGTCCGAATTGACCGTCGCCGGCGTGGCTTCCGCCTCGCGGACGGTGACGCGCGGCATCCGGTCTTCCGGTACGCCGGCCGCGATCGCTTCGCCGCGCGCGATGCGGGCGATGCCGTCGAGCAGCTGTCGACGGATCTCGGGCGTGTAGCTGCGCACGGTGATCAGCAGCCGCGCCTCGTCCGAAATGATGTTGTGCTTGGTCCCGGCCTGGAAGCTGCCGACGGTGACGACCGCGCTGTCGAGCGGATCGAGCTCGCGGCTGACCAGGGTCTGGAGCGACGTGACGATGCGGCTGGCGAGCACGATCGGGTCGCGCGTCGTGTGCGGCGCGGCGCCGTGGCCGCCGACACCGAAGACGGTCATGTCGACCGAATCGACATTGGCGAGCGCGGGCCCGTCCGAATAGCCGATCATGCCCGCGGGAAGCGTCGCCGAATCGTGGAAGGCGATGGCGTGGGTCGGCTTGGGGAAGCGGGTGAAGAGGCCGTCCTCCAGCATCGCCTTGGCGCCCTGGCTGGTCTCCTCGCCGGGCTGGGCGATCATCACCAGCGTGCCGGACCACTGGCTCCTGAGCGCGACGAGGCGGCGCGCGGTGCCGACCCACGCGGCCATGTGGGTGTCGTGGCCGCAGGCGTGCATGATCGCGGTGGCGAGGCCCTCGCGGGTCGTGCCGCGGGCGCGGCTCGCGAAGGGCAGGCCGGTCTGCTCCTCGACCGGCAGCGCGTCCATGTCGGCGCGCAGCATCAGCACCGGGCCGGGGCCGTTCTCCAGCACCGCGACGACGCCGGTGCCGCCGACGCCGGTGGTGACGGTGAATCCCAGCTCGCGCGCCGCATCGGCCATCAGGCCGGCCGAGCGCGTCTCCTGCATCGAGAGCTCGGGATTGGCGTGGAGATCGCGATAGAGTTCGAGCAGCTGCGGCATGTCCTGGCGGATCGCCTGGCGGAGGTCCTGGGCAGGTGCGGGGCTGGCCATGGCCGTGGCCAATAGCATGGCCGCGAGGAATTTGCGTCGCATTGTAGAAGGTCCTCTCAGCGGGGCGTGAGCTCGATCACGTCGATCTGGGATTCGTAGTTCGGGCGAGGCAGGACAAGGCGCCAGCGATTGGCGCCGACGCGCTCGACGAAGCCGATCATGTCGCGCTCCCCGTCGATGCCATATTGGTAGGCGCGCGCCTCGTCGCCAAGCTGCATCGTGCCGAGGAAGACGAGGCGCAGGTCGTTGTCGGGATAGATGAGGCCGATCGGCCGCTGCGATCCGTCGATCTTGGTGAAGCCCAGCGCATTGCCGCTCGCATCGGCGGTGATCCGGCAGGTGTAGGCGGGATAGGCGACATAGGCGAGGCCGCCGGGCGCGCGGCTGCCGAGCTTGAAGGTGCGGCAGGCATAGTCGCCGGGCGGCGGCGCCGGCTCGGTCTGCGCCGCGTCGGGATCGAGCAGGGCGCCCTCGGCGGCGATCTCCGCCTGATGGCCTTGGGCGCGGGCGGCGGCAAGCCCGTCGGTCCAGGCGTCGCGCCAGTCGTGCAGGCGGTGCCGGTCCTCCTCGGTCGCGCGCCCGCGCCAGGTCGCGCCCGGGGCGCTCGCCGGATCGGGGCATTCGGCCGCCTGGAGTGCCGCCAGCGCGGCCGTCGCGATGAGGGGCAGGAACATCGGGTCGAATCTTGGGCCATCCATCCGGCGGCGGCAAGCCGCTTCGCGCTCGCATTGCACGGTGTCGCGATTTCAGGCACGTGTCGGGGTGGCGGCCGGACGGGAAATCGGCCGGGGGAAGGGGGCTCGATGTCTTTTGCACGATGTTTCGTGGGCGCTGCGCTGGCGCTCGCGGCACTGCCGGCCGCAGCGCAGGATTTCAATGCACAGCCGAACTTCGGGACGGTGAACCTGAGGACCGGCTTCACGCCCGATCCGCAGGTCATCGCAGTGCGCTCGGGCGGCGCGCTCGACGTCCAGAACCTCAGCAGCAATTGCCGCGGCTTCATCTCGAACGCGCCCGACGTGCGACTCAATTTCGAGGCGGGGAACCTGCCGCTGATCCTGTCGGTCAACTCGAGCGCCGACACCACGCTCGTCGTCAACGGCCCGGACGGCCAATGGTATTGCGACGACGACGGCGGCAACGAGGGGCTGAACCCGTCGCTGCGCTTCGACAAGCCGTCGTCGGGCCGCTACGAGATCTGGATCGGCACCTACGGCAATTCGAGCTACCAGGAAGCGCAGCTCCACATTTCCGAGCTGTACAGCCAGTAGCCATTTCGAGCCTGGAGGCTCCTGCATGATACGTTCGGCATGGTTCGCAGCCTTGGTGGCAAGCGCCGTCTTTTTCACACCCGCAGCGGCTTTGGCGACTCAAGTCCTGGAGCGGGCGGAGTCAGATGTCGAGCTTTCCACTGGCACCCGTCGCGCCGTCGACATGCACCGCCTGCTCACGGATCGAGCCTATGCACAGGAAACACTTGATTATTTCTCGCGGACGGTAACCGAAGTTCCAGAGAATGCCGAGTTGCGGGTGGCCGTCGACAGCATACGTCTCGCCGCGCTGGGCACGCTGGGACGGAACGCCGAGATTCACCAAATCATCGACCGTACTCTGGCCGCACGGCCGCGGACTGCCGTGGAATATCTCGCCGTCCTGGCGGCCGCGGGCCGGTTCAACAATCATCCGCTGCTTGCGGAAATCATGGATCACGCCAGCCGGAATGTGCGGGCCAGCGAATGGTCAACGTTGCGCGAGCTGATGCCGCGCGACGGTTGGCGCTCCTTGCTTCAGGATATGTGGGAGCGAGGGGACATGCGCTCCCGCGCGCGCCTCGCCGAAGCGCTGTTCAGGATCGGCTGGCCCGGCAACAGCGATACGCGCATGGCAGACTCCCTGCGCTCGATCCTCGTCGAGGACCGGTTGAATCGAGCTGACCACGCCAGCGCCACCGAATTCGCTGCCGGCCTCTCGACCCCATCGAGCGTTTTATCGATGATTCTCCTCAAGCGATATGATGATATCCTTTCGCCCGGCGAGGATCGCCTTGCCCTGTTGCGCCGTGCAATTGGACATCGGGAAGATGAAACCGCCGAAGCTGTTGCTGCTGCGCCGCAGAATCACCGCGTGGTCCTGGATCGCGTGCAGCATTTGCGCGATCTCGATCGCGATGCGGAAGCGCTCGCCCTGCTCCAGCCTTATCTCTCCGACGTCGCCGAAACGATCGCCGCGAGTGAGGACGGGATGTGGTTGGTGACCGAGGCGGCCCGGGCCCTGATTGATCTCGGGCGTTCCGATGTTGCCTTCGGGCTGATGGCGCAGCTGGCCGCTCTTCCGGTGGCGGAACGGATCCAACTTGTTGGTCCGAACGTCAGTTTGGCCGAGATGCTATGGGAGGCAGATCGGGTCGAAGAGGCGCTCGCCCAAGCGCAGCGGATCGACGGGGAAATGCTGCAATTCGTGAACAACTACGGCAAGATGCGGGTCTGGAGCCATGTGGTCTGCGCACTCACCGGTCTCGATCGTGCGGCCGACGCGCGGCCCTGGATCGAGCGGATGCGCGATATTGCAACCGCCAATGAAGGCGCAATGATGCTGGCTCATCTTTGCCTGGGCGATATGGCAGCTGCCGAGGCCGTGCTGCTGCGTCGACTGCGCTCCAGCGATCCGTCGCAGGCGGTACGGGTCCTTCAGGACTGGTTGCCGGGAAGCGGGCCTCCGAAAGAGGCTTGGCTGCTTGCGCAATTGCGGGTGCTGCGGTCGCGGCCCGCAGTCGCCATCGAGCTTGAACGGGTCGGCCGGATTCTGCAGCTTCCGCTCGCCCGAACTTCCTGGAGCACGTTTTGAAGCCTATCCCGCCGTCCAGCCGCCGTCCATCGAGAGGTTCGCGCCGGTGATGGACGCGGCCTCGTCGCGGCACAGGAAGACGGCGAGCGCGGCGACCTGGTCGGGCTGGACGAACTGCTTGGTCGGCTGGGCGGCGAGCAGGACATCGTTCATCACCTGCTCGCGGGTCATGTTCCGCGCCTTCATCGTGTCCGGGATCTGGTTCTCGACGAGCGGCGTCCAGACATAGCCGGGGCTGATGCAGTTGACGGTGATGCCGTCGGTCGCGGTCTCCAGCGCCACCGTCTTGGTGAAGCCGGCAATGCCGTGCTTGGCGGCAACATAGGCGGACTTGTTGGGGCTGGCGACAAGGCTGTGCGCCGAGGCGGTCGAGATGATGCGGCCCCATTTCTTCGCGCGCATCCCGGGCACCGCGAGCCGGGTCGCGTGAAAGGCGGCGGAAAGGTTGAGGGCGAGGATCAGGTCCCATTTGTCGACCGGGAACTGGTCGACCGGGGCGACATGCTGCATGCCGGCATTGTTGATGAGGATGTCGACCGTGCCGAACGTGTCGGCCGCCTGTTTCATCATCGTTTCGATTTCGCTGACCTTGGTGAGATCGGCGCCACTATAGGCGGCCTTGACGCCGTACTGGCTTTCGATACCGCTGCGCTCCGCCTCGATCGCCGCGGTATCGCCGAAGCCGTTGATCATCACATTGGCGCCTTCGCCGGCCAGCGCCTTCGCGTAAGCGAGGCCGATGCCGGAGGTCGAGCCGGTGACCAGCGCGGTCTTTCCCTTGAGGAACATCGGAGCGGGGGTCCTTTCTATTGGGCGAGGTCGAAGGCGGCGGTGTGGCCGCTGACGATGTTGCGGGCAAGGAGGCTGTCGTGGCGCATCGTCTCGGCGATGGCGGCAACGCCCTCCTGCCAGTGATGGTCCATGGTGGCGCGGGAGAATTCGAAGTCGCTCGCCGACCCCTCCCAGCCGTGGCGGCGGTAGATGAGGTGGACGACGTTGACCGCATGCTCGGCGGCGAGCTTCGTCAGGTGGGCGACGTCGGGATCGCTGGCGAGTTCGGGCGGCAGCTTGGCGAGCACCTTGCGGATCGCCTCGCGCTCCTTGCGCAGGCGGATGCGCTGGTCGGTGACCTGGCGGGTGCGGCTTGAATAGCGGATGTCCTTCTCGCGGGAATAGACGTCCATGATCGTCGCCGGCAGTGCGCCGCGGGCCGGGAAGAGATCGACCTGGAAGACGAGCAGGTCCTCGCGCTGGTTGTCGAGGACATGGGCGAGCGGAGTGTTCGAGACGATGCCGCCGTCCCACCACCAGGCGCCGTCGATCTCGATCGGCGGCAGGCCGGGCGGCAAAGCGCCCGACGCCATGATGTGGCGCGCGTCGAGCCGCTCCCGGCGGGTGTCGAAATAGCGGAAATTGCCGGTCTCGACATTGACCGCGCCGACCGAGAGCCGGATCGGTCCTTCGTTCAAGAGCTCCCAGTCGACGTAGGAATCGAGCGTCCTCGCCAGCGGCGCGCTGTCGTAGAAGCTCAGCGCGCCGGTGCTCTTCGACGGCGCGAACATCGGGTTGAGCAGTCGGGGCGTGAAGAAGCCCGGCACGCCCTGCGCGGCGACGTAGCCGGCCGAGAGGATGTGGACGAGCTCCCGCCATTCCTCGCCGCCGGCGAGTGGCAGCGTCGGCAGGGCGGCGGTCACCTCCTCCCAGAAGGCGCGGAGCCTGACGAGGCGGTTGCGGGGCGGGTTGCCGGCGATGATCGCGGCATTGACCGCGCCGATCGAGATGCCGGCGATCCAGTCGATCTCGATGCCCTTGTCCTGGAGGCCTTCGAACACGCCGCCCTGATAGGCGCCGAGCGCCCCGCCACCCTGCAGGACGAGCGCCACCGTGTCCGGGAGCGGCAGCCGCTCGGGCGTCTTGGCGCGGCGACGGGACTCGACATCGGCCATCGCGGCGTTCCCTTGCCCGGCGCAAAGGGTTATGCAAGCCGTATCGGACTTGCGCCGGCCGGGTGCGCAGATTTCACGGTCCGCCGGATGAGGAGGGTGCCATGCGTTTCGGGGACCGCAGGACCAGCGACAATGTGGAAAGCCAGCGCGGCCAGAATTTCGGCGGCGGCGGGTTCGGCGGTGGCGGCGGCGGTCTGGGCGCCGGCGCCGGAATGCTGATCAGCCTCGTGGCGAGCCGGTTCGGCATCGGCGGCATCATCGTCCTCGTCGCGATCTTCCTGATCTTCGGCGGCGGCCTTGGCGACATCTTCGGCACCGGCGGCCAGCGCGCGGTCGGTCCGCAGCCGACCCAGCAACAGCAGCAGGGCGCGCAGGCCGGCGGCAATGTCTGCCAGTCCGATCCGGCGACCCGCTTCGCCTGTCAGGTGCTCGGCTCGACCGAGGACCGCTGGACCGAGATTTTCCGGGAGAACGGCCGGCAATATCAGCCGCCCAAGATGGTGGTCTATTCACGCGCCGGACGCTCGGGCTGCGGCGCGGCCGACTCGGCGATGGGGCCGTTCTACTGTCCGGCCGACCAGGGCATCTATCTCGACACCGAATTCTTCCGCGAGCTCGCCCAGCGCTTCCGCGCCCCCGGCGACTTCGCCCAGGCCTATGTGATCGCCCACGAGGTCGGCCATCACATCCAGACGATCACCGGCACCGCCGGGCGCATCCGCCAGGCCCAGCAGGCGGTGAGTCAGGCCCGAGGCAACGCGCTGCAGGTGCGCATGGAGCTGCAGGCGGATTGCTATGCCGGCGTCTGGGCGGCGCGCGAGCGCGTCGCGCTGGAGCCCGGCGACATGGAGGAAGGCATGACCGCGGCGGCGGCGATCGGCGACGACACGCTGCAGCGCGCCGCCCAGGGCACGGTGGTGCCGGAGACCTTCACCCACGGCACCTCGGCGCAGCGCCAGGAAGCGCTGATGCGCGGCTTCAATGGCGGCAATCCGGCCGCCTGCGACACCTATATGCAGGGAGTCTAGCCAAGACGGAGGGCCGGGGGAGCGATCTCCCGGCTTCTGAAAACCAAAAGCGCCGGCGTGGAGGCTGCTTCCACGCCGGCGCGGATGGACGAGCAAATGGGGAGAGTCGTCCACCTGGTCAGAGGGCCGCGGATACGCTGCGGCGGCCTCGTTGAAATGTCTCTAGCCCTATTGAGAATGAGTTGCAATAGGGTTTTTCACACGGTTCAACCCGTCATTGCGATATGGCGACGCAGCCCGGCATGGCCTTGGCCGGTTAGCTTGGTGGCTTCGCTCGCGCGAAATGACAGATAACACGCCTGACGTTCGTCGACACATCTGTTGACAATGTTGAGAATGACTATCAATAGCGCCCGCAAGCCGGAAAACCGGCATGCGAAAGGGGCTATTTCCATGCACGAGTCGACGGGCGCGCGCGGCGCCGCCTCCCTGTTCCTGGCGCTGAGCTGCGTCGGCTTCATTTCCTCGCCGGCCTATGCCGATGATGCCGGCCAGAGCGACGTGCGCTCGTCCGACACCGACGAGATCATCGTCACCGGCGAGCAGATGCGCGAGCTCGAGTCGCCCAAGGCGACGGCGCCGCTGCTCGACACGCCGCAGACGGTGACCGTGATCAGCGACCAGACACTGAGACGGCAGAACCTGCTCAGCCTGCGCGACGCGCTCAGCACCGTGCCCGGCATCACCTTCGGCGCCGGCGAAGGCGGCGGCGGCTACGGCGACTCGATCAACCTGCGCGGCTATTCCGCCAACAACGACATCACGGTGGACGGCGTGCGCGACAGCGCCCAGTACAGCCGCACCGACCCCTTCAACCTGCAGCAGATCGAGGTCTACAACGGCGCCAATTCCGTGTTCAACGGGTCGGGCAGCGTCGGCGGCACGATCAACCTCGTCTCCAAGGTGCCGCAGGCCGAGGACCTGACGATCCTCCAGGCCGCGATCGGCACCGACAACTATTATCGCGCGACGATCGACACCAACCAGCGCGTCACCGATCTGATCGCGGTGCGGCTCAACGCCATGTACCATCGCAACGACATTCCCGGCCGCGACGTCGAGGAGAACGAGCGCTGGGGCGTCGCGCCGTCGATCACCTTCGGGATCGGATCGCCGACCAGCCTGACCCTCGCCTACGTCCACCAGCGCGACGACAATGTTCCGGTCTTCGGCGTGCCCTACTACGCCGCGTTCGGCGGCCCGCTCGACCCCTATGTCGACGATTCGGACTATTTCGGCATCGTCAATCTCGACGAGCAGGAGATCACCGTCGACCGGCTGACCGCGACTTTCAACCACGAGTTCAGCGACGCCCTCTCGATCCGCAACCTGACCCGCTGGCAGCGCGTCGCGCAATACAGCCAGACTTCGGCGCCGCAGGGCACCTGGTGCCTGCCGACCGGTCTCACGCCGCTCGGCGTCGCCTGCCCGGCCGGCCAGAACGCGCCGGGCTTCTACTATCCGAGCGGCCCGCGCGGACTGGTGCGCGACCAGGAGAACCAGCTCCTCTACAACCAGACCGACCTGCGCTGGGCGAGCGGCGAGGCGGGGCGGCTGCGCAACACCCTGGTCGTCGGCGCCTCCTTCGCGCGGGAAGACTATCAGCTCACCAATGCGCAGCTGTTGCGCAACCCGGGCGGGGCGACGCCCAATCCGGTGCTGCCGCCGATCCCGCTCTCCAACCCCGACACGACCTGGACGGGCCCGGTCAACTTCGTGTTGACCGGCATCTCCTATGGCGAGAGCCGCAACGCCGCCGTCTATGCGTTCGACACGCTCGAGATCGGCCCGTTGTTCGAGATCAACGGCGGCGTCCGCTGGGAGAATGTCCGCAACATCTTCCGCGCCGACACCTATGCCACGCCGGCGAGCGGCGGCGCCTATACCCGCGGCACGGACCAGGTCAGCGACGAATCGCTCTTCTCCTACCGGGCCGGTCTCGTCTTCCATCCGATCCCGACGGCGAGCCTCTACGTCGCCTACGCCAATTCGAAGACGCCGAGCTCGAACACCGTCCGGGCCGGCTGCACCAGCGGCTCCGGGGCGACGCTCGTCGATTTCTGCGGGGTGGCGCCGGAAACGGCGCGCAACATCGAGATCGGCGGCAAGATCGACCTGTTCGACCGCCGCCTGCAGCTCACCGCGGCGCTGTTCCGCAACGAGCGCACCAATTTCCGCGTCGCCTCCAACGAGCCGGGCGTGCCAGATCCGCAGGTGCTGGACGGCCGCTCGCGGGTCGACGGCATCGCGCTCGGCGCCACCGGCAACATCACCGAGAACTGGTCGATCTTCGCCAACTACACCTATCTGGACGGCGACGTGCTCCAGGCGATTTCCGATTTCTGCCTGGCCAATCCGGGCGCGGCCGGCTGCGGCAACAGCGTCGCCAATCCCGATCCGCAGCGCGGCAACATCCTGCAGCAGACCCCGAAACATTCGGGGAGCCTGTTCACCACCTACAGCTTCCCGTTCGGGCTGCAGGTCGGCTACGGCCTCACCTATCAGGGCAGCATCGCGCTCAACCAGAGCACGCTCGCCGCGCCGCAGCAGTTCCGGGCGGACAGCTACATGACACATCGTTTCTATGCGGCCTATGCATTCGCCAACGGGCTGACCGCGCAGGTCAATGTCCAGAATGCGTTCAACGAGCGCTACTTCACCGGCATCCGCAACAACGGCTGGGCGGTGCCGGGCGAGGACCGCTCGGCCGTGTTCAGCCTGTTCTACAGCTTCTGACAGGGGGAGCCTCCCCGCCCTCGAACCCCCGGGGCGGGGAGGCGTTCTGGCCCGCGGCCGCATAAAGAAAGCTGGACTCGCGCTTTTGCGGGAGTGACGGTGAGACATGCACCCGCCGGGGGATCCCACGCCATGATGCTCGCCATTCCCGATCTCCTCGACAAGGCGGCGGTGGCGCGCGTCCGGGCGATCGTCGATGCGGGCGAGTGGGTGGACGGCAACGTGACCTCGGGCCACCAGTCGGCCCTCGCCAAGAAGAACCAGCAGCTCCCCGAAGCCAGCGCGGCGGCGCGCGAGGCGGGCCAGCTGGTGCTCGACGCGATCGGGCGCTCGCCTGTGTTCATCGCGGCGGCGCTGCCGCTCAAGATCTTCCCGCCGATGTTCAACCGCTACCAGGGCGGCGAGGCGTTCGGCACCCATGTCGACAATGCGATCCGCATCCTGCGCGGCAGCGAATTCCGGGTGCGCAGCGACCTTTCGGCGACGCTCTTCCTCGAGGAACCGGAGGCCTATGAAGGCGGCGAGCTGGTGGTCGAGGACAATCTCGGCGTCCATGCCACCAAGCTGCCGGCCGGCCATCTGCTGCTCTATCCCGCATCGAGCCTGCACCGGGTCGAGCCGGTGACGACAGGCGCGCGGGTGGCGAGCTTCTTCTGGATCGAATCGATGGTCCGCGACGATGCCGCGCGCACCCTCCTGTTCGACCTCGACCGGTCGATCCAGGCGATCGCCGCACGGCAGGGCCAGGGCGACGCCGAGGTGGTGCGGCTGACCGGCATTTATCACAATCTGCTGCGGCGCTGGGCGAGCACCTGAAGGCGCAGGCCACGCTGCCGCGGGGTCTGATACAACCTTAACGTTGCAATCCATTCTCAATAGCTTTTAAGGAGAGCCCGAACGCTATCGGGGGATGATCGTGGCCCAATCGACGACGTTGCGCCTCAGGGGCTGGTGGCTATGGGTCCATAAATGGATCGGCATCCTGCTCGCGGTGCTGATCATTCCGATCTCGGTGACCGGATCCGCCCTGGTCTGGCATGACTGGCTCGACGAGACGCTCAATCCGCAGCGGGTGGTGACCGGGACGCCGGCACTGACGCCGTCCGCCTATGCCGATGCGGCGCGCACGGCGCTGGCGCCCGGCGAGCGGGTGATGTCGGTGCGCTATCCGGAGGGCGAGGGCGCGGTGCTGGTCCAGGCGGCGCGTCCGCCGCAGCCCGGCGCCGGCGGCCGGCCGGTGCGCACCAACGTCTGGCTCGATCCGGCCGACGGGCGGGTGCTCGACACGGCCGGCAGCAACGCGGGCGCGGTGCGGGTTCTCCACGTCCTTCACGGCAGCATGATGATTCCCGGCGGTTGGGGGCGGCCGATCGTCGGCTGGGTCGGCATCTTCATGTTCGTCTCCTGCCTCACCGGCATCTGGCTGTGGTGGCCGATCACCGGCAGCGTGAAGCGCGGCTTCCGCTGGAAGCGGCAGAACTCCCTCAATGCCAATCTCCACCACCAGATGGGCTTCTGGATCCTTGTGCCGCTGGCGATGCTGAGCTTCACCGGCTTCTGGATCTCCTTCCCGAGCGTGTTCGGCGTCTTCGAATCAAGCCAACCGCGCGCGGAGGGCAAGGCGAAGGGTGGCGGCCGCGAGGGCCGCGAGGGCCGCGGCAAGGGGGCCGAAAAAGGCGGCGCGCCGGACCGGATGCGGGCGATGCGCGCCCAGCCGCTGGAGCGGACCGCGCTGACCCCGGAAGCAGCGCTCGCCGCCGCGCAACCGCATGCGACCGGGCCGCTCGTCCTCGTCACCTGGCCGACCGACCAGGAAGAGAGCTGGAAGGTGAGCTTCGCGCGCGCCGGCGGCCCGGCCGAGATCTCCGTCGCCGACGCCTCGGGCGAAGTCACGCCGCCGCGCCCGCCGCGGCCCGAGACGAACGCGCGGCTGATGCGGCGCTGGCATGACGGCACCGGCATGGGCGTGGTTTGGCAGATCGTGATCTTCATCGGCGGAATCATACCGGCTCTGCTGTCGATCACCGGCCTCGTCATGTGGTGGCGCAGCCGCGGCTGGAAGGCCGAGCTCGCCAAGAAGCGCAAGGCCAGAGCGAAAGCCGGACAGGCGGTGCCGCAGCCGGCGGAGTGAGTCCCGTCCGCTATTGATAATAACTTGCAAGAGAGATGGCGAGACGCTAGCCGCACGGCGTTCGCCGTACGGGGGGATTTCATGCGCACGTTCCTGGGTCTGGGTTTGTCGGCCGTCGCTCTCGCTTGGGCGATGCCGGCGTTGGCGCAAGGAGTGGCGCCGGAGAGCGAGGATGTCGGTGCCGACACGCAGGTCGCCGGCGACGAGAACCGCGACGACATCATCATCACCGCGGCGCGCACCATCCTGCCACCTTCGGCGCTGCCGCTGACAGTCGATGTCATCGACAATGAGACGCTGAACCAGCAGCTCGCGATCTCGGGGTCGGTCACCGACGCCGTCGCGACCCTCACCCCGTCCTTCTCGCCGACCCGGCAGAAGCTGTCCGGCGCCGGCGAGACGCTGCGCGGCCGCTCGCCGCTCTACGCGATCAACGGCATCCCGCAATCGACACCCTTGCGCGACGGCAGCCGCGACGGCTTCACCATCGACGGCTTCTTCGTCGATCGGGTCGAGCTCATCTACGGCTCGAATGCCCTGCAGGGGATCGGCGGCACCGGCGGCATCGTCAACCAGGTGACGGCCGGCGCGCCGCGCCAGGAGGGCTGGTCCGGCCGCGCGCTCGTCCAGGGCACGGCGGACAATGATTTCAACAGCGATGGCCTGGGCGGCAAGATCGCCGGGCTGCTCCAGTATCGCGCCGGCCGCTTCGACGCCTCGGTGGGCGCCGCCTATGAGACGCGCGGAATCTTCTACGACGCGGACGGGCGCCCGGTCGGCATCAACCTCACCCAGGGCGAGACGATGGATTCCGAGGCGGTCTCGCTGTTCGGGCGATTCGGCTACGCGCTGTCGTCGAGCGCACGGCTCGATCTCATCCTCTCCCGCTTCGACCTCGGCGGCAATGGCCGCTACGTGCCGGTGGCGGGCAGCCGGGCGACCGGCCTTCCGACCAGCCAGCGCCGCGGCGATCCGCCGCTCATGCCCGCCGCCAACCTCGCCGAGAGCGCCGCACTGTCGCTCACCGACACCAATTTGTGGGGCGGCAATTTCGTCAGCCAGCTCTTCGTCAGCCGCACCCGCGACACGTTCGGCGCCGACGTCACCCCGCAAATCTCCCAGCAGGATCCGGCGATCGCGCCGATCGGCACCCTGTTCGACCAGACCGAGAACAGCTCGCGCAAGATCGGCGCCCGGTTCAGCTATGAGCGCGTGATTCCCGGCTTCGAGGACCTCACCGCGACGATCGGCTTCGACGCTTTGTTCGACCGGACCGAGCAAAGGCTGATCGCGACCGACCGCACCTATGTGCCGCCGACCGATTTCCGCAGCCTCGCGCCGTTCGGTCAGCTCAACCTGCGCCTGTTCGATGGCCTGCTCCGCCTCGCCGGCGGCGCGCGCTGGGAGAATATCCAGATCAAGATCGGCGACTATCGCTCGATCGCCTCGACCACCTTCGTCGCCTGCGCGCCGACCCTGCCGGTAGGCACGCCGTGCGGCCCCTCGACCTATGGCGGCGTCGATGTCGCGGGCGGGTCGCCGAAGTTCGACGACGTGCTGATCAACGGCGGCATCATCATCGAGCCGCTGCCGGGCATCCGCGCCTATGCGAGCTATGCCGAGGGCTTCACCGTGCCCGACGTCGGCCGCATCACCCGCGCGATCGGGACGCCGAACGTCGATATCGACACCTTCCTCGACATCGCCCCGATCGTCTCGAACAATCGCGAGATCGGCGTCGAGGTGAACCGCGGGCCGCTGGAGGCCAGCGTCACCTATTTCTGGTCGTCGAGCGACAAGGGCCAGTTGCTGGTTCCGGGCATCGACCGCAATTTCGACGTCCAGCGCCTGCGCGTCGAGATTGACGGGCTCGAGGTGAACCTGCGCGTGCGGACGCCGCTCGAGGGGCTGACGCTCGGCGTCGGCTATGCCCATATCAACGGCCGCTTCGACAGCGACGCGAACCGCAACGCGCCGGACGGCATCGTCGATACCGACCTCGACGGCGTCAACATCTCGCCGGACCGCCTCAACCTGTCGGCAGCCTTCAATCGCGGCCGCCTCACCGCCTTGCTGCAGGCGCAATTCTTCCTGTCGCGCAGCTTCGGCGCCGATGCCGGCAAGCCGCGGCCCGATCCGCGCAACAATTTCGGCGGCTATGCGGTGGTCGATTCCTATGTCCGCTACGATACCGGCTTCGGCGGGCTCAGCCTCGGCGTCCAGAACCTGCTCAACGAGCAATATATCGACTATAGCAGCGACACCCGGCTGCCGACCGACAATCTCGCCTTTTTCGCCGGGCGCGGGCGGACCTTCACTTTGGGCTGGGACTATCGCTTTTGATCCTGCGCTGGCTTGATCTGCTCCACCGCTGGACGGGCGGCGTTGTCGGCCTGCTGCTGGCGGTCATCGGCCTCAGCGGCACATTGCTGGTGTGGGAGGAGGCGTGGATCGGCCTCCCCGGCGCCGATGATCCTCTGCAAGTGGATGCAGCGGCGACCGGCGCGGCGGTGGAGGCGGCGATCGCAATCGATCCCGCGCTCAGCCGCATCACCTTCGCCGATCATGACATGGGGCTCCACCAGGCCATTTATGCCGATGGCGGCGGGGCCTATCTCACGCAGGCCGGCGAAGTGGTCGACCGTTGGGGCAGCCTGTGGGGCCGGCCCGAGCTCTGGCTGTTCGATCTCCACCACTATCTGCTTCTCGGCGAACCCGGAAAATACACGACGGGCGTGCTCGGCCTGCTGCTCCTCGCTTTCTCGATCACCGGCCTGATCCTGTGGTGGCAGACGCGCAAGACCTTCAAATTCCGCCTGTGGCCGAAACGGATGAGCCGCAGCGCGATCGTGCGCCAGCACCGCGACATCGGCGTCGTCGCCTCGCCGCTGCTGATCCTCGCCGCATTGACCGGCTCGTTGATGGTCTTTCCCCCCATGGCCGACGCGCTGCTGGCGCCCTGGGCTGACCCGGCGAAAGCCGCTCCAGCCCCGCCGACCGGAGCGGGTGCCGTGACGCCGCAGACGGACTGGCGGCGGCTCATGGTGAGCGCTCAGGCGGCCTTCCCCGAGGCCTTGCCGCGCCGCATCATGCTGCCGACGCGCCCCGGCGCGCCCGTCGTCCTGCGCCTGCGGCAGGCTTTCGAATGGACGCCGAACGGCCGCACCTATGTCTATCTCGATCCGGCCACGGCCGAGGTCCTGGCCGTCGAGGACCCCGCGACCAGCGATACGGCGAGCGCCATCACCGAGAAATTCTACCCGGTCCATGCCGGCAAGGTCGGCGGGTTCCTCTGGCATCTCGCGCTGACGTTCGCGGGCCTGACGCTGACCCTGCTCGGCACGCTCACCGTCTGGACCTTCTGGTTCCGCCGGCCCAGGCCCAAACGGACAGCACCGCCTGCGCTCCAGCCGGCGGAGTGACCGGGTAACGGCGAGCCTTCTTTCGCAAACACTCCCGTTCGCCCTGAGCTTGTCGAAGCCTGTCCTGAGCGCCTGCAAGGCAGTCGAAGGGGGCTGTTCTTTCTTGAGGCAGAAGAGAAGGACAGGGCTTCGACAGGCTCAGCCCGAACGGTTTTGTGGTCGGAAAGGTCATGAAACTAGAGGTGCCGCGTCTCGGCGGGCGGTTCCCACCATTTGTTGTCGCGGCCATTGCCGTAGCTGACCGGGGCCTCGGCCAGTTCCTCGGGTGTCGCATCGTCGAGGCTGCCGAGCTGGACCGAGACGAAGTCGCCGCCGATCTCCTCGACATGGCCGCGGCTGAACGCCGCGCAGCCGCAGGTCGAGCAGAACAGGCTGTGGCCCTGCATCGTGCCGAACTGATAGTCGGTGAGCGCGCCTTCGTCGGTGAGCAGCCGGAACTGCTCGGGCTTCAGCAGCACGCCCCAGGCGCGGCGCTTGGTGCAGATCGAACAATTGCACTTGCCGGTGCCGGCGGCGAGATCGATGTCGGCCTCGAAACGGACGGCGCCGCAATGGCAGCTTCCCTGATAGGTCTTGAGCATCTCGTGCGTCCCTCTTTCGCTGTTGCCGGCTCGACATAGCGCCATGCTGCTGCCAGCATGTTGTCAGCAGCATGGCAGTAGGGTTTGCAAATGCGCCGCGCCGAACGTCTGTTCCAGATCGTCCAGATCCTCCGCCGCTCCTCGAAGCCGGTGACGGCGGAGACGATGGCCGCGGAACTGGAGACGTCGAAACGATCGGTCTACCGCGACATTGCAGCGCTGATCGGCCAGCGCGTGCCGGTGCGGGGCGAGGCCGGGATCGGTTATGTGCTGGAAGGCGGGTTCGATCTGCCGCCGCTGATGCTGACCGAGGACGAGACCGAGGCGGCGGTGCTCGGCGCGCAATGGGTGGCGGGCCATGGCGATCCGGCGCTGGCGCGGGCGGCGCGCGATCTCATCGCCAAGATCGCGGCGGTGTTGCCGGAGGATTTGCGGCCGTTGGTCGAGAGCGCCGGCGCGCGCACCGCGCCGGGCTGGAAGATCCCGCCGGACGGCTTCGACGTCGCGATGGCGCGGGCGTGGATTCGGGCGGGTCGCAAGATCGTCCTCGACTATCGCGACGGCGAGGGGCGGGAGAGCCGGCGGACGATCTGGCCGGTCGCGATCGGCTATATGGAGGCGCGGCGTGTGCTGGTCGGCTGGTGCGAGCTACGGCGGGATTTCCGCGATTTCCGCGCTGATCGCGTGACGGCGGCCGAGTTTCTCGACGAACGCTATCCCGATCGCCCTGCGGCGCTCCGGGCGCGCTGGCTGAGGCAGCTTCGTGATCGCTATGACGACGATGCAGCTAGGGACGAGCCGTAAGGCGGAGCGGCAGGCCGCCAGCCGGGCGCAGCGTCACCATGCCCGAGGGGCGCACCTCGCGTCCCGGCTCCGGCGCGAAGCTCCAGCGGGCGAGCCAGTGGGCCAGCACGGTCAGCGCCTCGGCGGTGGCGAAGCGGCTGCCGACGCAGACGCGCGGGCCGCCGCCGAACGGAATGTACTGGAAGCGGTGCCGCTCCCGCCCCGGCGCGAAGCGGTCGGCATCGAACGCGTCGGGATCGTCCCAGAGCTTGCGGTGGCGATGGAGCAGCCAAGGCCAGATCGAGACGATGTCGCCGGGCGAGACCAGCGCCTCGCCAAGCTGGTCGGCCGCGACCGCCTGGCGATCGAAGCGGGGCACGGGCGGGTAGAGGCGCATCGATTCCTCGACGATGCGGCGCAGCAGCGGCAGCCGGTCGGGAAGGGCGGGATCGTCCGCGCCGGCGGCGAGCGCCGCCCGCGCTTCGTCTGCCGCCTGGGTCTGTAGATCGGGCTGCTCGGAGAGGAGGAAGAGCGTCCAGGTGATCGTGTTCGCGGTCGTCTCGTGGCCGGCGAGATAGAAGGTCGCGGCATTGTCGACGGCGAGCGCCAGCGCTTCGGCGGACTCGAACTTGTCGTACAGGGCGCGGATCAGGCGGCCGAGGAAATCATCGGGCCCGCCATCGGGCAACCGGTCCTTCACCACCTCGGTCAGCGTCTGGCGCAAATAGGTCCGGCCCCTGAGCGCACGCCGGCCGCGCCGGCTCCACGGGAAGAGCGGCAGGCCGAGCAGGGCTTGCAGGCGCGCTTCGCTCACCCCCTCCAGCGCAGCGGCGATATGGGCCATGGCGGCGTCTGTGGCGAGCCGCGGGTCGCCGGCGAAAAGGGCGTCGGCGATGATCCGCATCGTCGTCGCGGTCGCCGCTTCGGCCATGTCCAGCCTGTCCGCGGCCCTCCACGCCTCGGAAGCGTTGCGGGCCGTGCGCGCGAAGACCGGGATGAGGGCGTCGATCGCGGCGGGGGCGAAATTGGCGGCGACGATCTTGCGCTGATCGCGCCAGAGCTGGCCGTCCGAGCTCAGCAGGCCGCGGCCGATCGTCGGGTCGAGCAGCGTCTTGACGATGTCCGGCTTCACGTAGTTCGCCGCATTGTCGAGCAGCACGCGCTGCACCGCGTCGGGCGTCAGCGGAATGTGGACGTTGTAGCCGAACACCTTGCGGCCGAAATAGGGCAGCTCGAACGCCCGCTCCGACCAGCCGTAGACGGCGGTCCGCGCCCGCTCCCCGACGAAGCCCCGCCACACCGGCACCGGCCCGGCCGAGCGTGGTGGATGGGGCGGGATGAAGCGTTCAGTCACGTCCGGCGTCACGGAGTGCAACCAGTCTCGCACCCTCCGTAGGGAGACGCGGGACTAGCTGCCGGAGTGCGGTTTCGAGACTGGCCCGGTCCGGGAAGCGGCAGCTTCGGACCTTGGAATCGGGAACAATGGTGGCGCCTGCGGATGTGGCAAGGGTTTCCATCTCCAGGCAGGACGGCATCAGGATTGCGTACTCTCCATCCGGCCGCGCTTCCAGCAGGCCATAAACGGTCGTGTCGGACGGCGCCGCTTCCTCGCCTATCGTCGCCACCCAGGCGACGAAGATGCCACGGTCCGCATCCAGCGTCGCGAAACCGACGCCGACGGGTTCCCGATCATCGCGCGGGGTGAAGCGCGTAAGACCATCCGGGAGGATCGAAACGCGCGCGTCGTCGCTCTGGCCATCCGGGCTCAGAAGCCGATAGTCACCGGGCGCGACAGGGGCGCGCAACTCGGTTGCGGCATAGAACATGTCTCCAGTCCAGCAGCCGGATATCAGAAAGGCGGCGACGAGGATCAGGTTGCGCATGCGCCCGATCCTCTCCCTGCCTACTCCGCCGCCAGCAGCCGCTCGGCGCCGCCGAGATCGACGCTGACCAGGCGGCTGATACCTTTCTCGATCATGGTGACGCCGAACAGGCGGTGCATCCGGCTCATCGTCACGGCATTATGGGTGACGATCAGATAGCGGGTGTCGGTCTCGCCGGTCATGCGGTCGAGCAGGTCGCAGAAGCGCTCGATATTGGCGTCGTCCAGGGGCGCATCGACCTCGTCGAGCACGCAGATCGGCGCCGGGTTGGTGAGGAAGAGGGCGAAGATCAGCGCGATGGCGGTCAGCGCCTGCTCGCCGCCGGAGAGCAGGGTGAGGGTCGCGAGGCGCTTGCCTGGAGGCTGGGCCATGATTTCGAGGCCCGCCTCCAGCGGATCGTCCGATTCGACCAGCTCGAGATGCGCCTGGCCACCTTCGAAGAGGGTGGTGAAGAGGCTGCGGAAATGGCGGTCGACGTCCTGGAAGGCGGCGAGCAGCCGGGCGCGGCCCTCGCGGTTGAGGCTGCCGATCGAACCGCGCAGCCGGTGGATCGCGACGCCCAGTTCCTCGCGCTCGGACTGGCTGGCGAGGCGGCTTTCCTCCAGCTCGTTGAGCTCGCTTTCGGCGACGAGGTTGACCGGACCGATCCGCTCGCGCTCCTGGGTGGCGCGCTCCAGGCGGCTGGATTCGGACGCGACGGCCTCGATCGACTCCTCCTCGAAGCCGACCCGTTCGGGCAGGAGCGGCGGTGGACATTCGAACTTCTCGCCGGAGATGCGACCCATCTCGATCCGCCGGGCATCCTGCGCCTCGGCGCGCGCGGCGGCGCCGGCCCGCGCTTCGCGGCAGGCGGCGAGCGCCTCGCCGGCCTCGGCGAGTTTCGCCTCGGTGGCGCGCAACGCGTCCTCGCCGGCGCGCTCATGGGCGGCGGCGGCCTGCGCGGCTTCGGAGGCGGCGATCGACTCGTCGGTGAGCGCGCCGATGCGCCGCTCGTAGTCGCCGGGGGCCGCGGCCAGCTCCTCACCCTGCGCCTCGGCTTCGGCGATGCGACGGGCGAACTCGGCATTGCGCTTGTCGGCTTCGGCCGAGCGCGCCCGCCAGTCGGCCTGCTCCTTCTTCGCCGCCTCGGCGCGCTGGCGGTCGGCGGCAACGGCACGCGCCTGCGTTGCCGCCTCGGCCCGAATCTCCGCCAGCGCCGCCTGGGCCGTCTCCGCGGCGACGCGAAGCTCGGCGACCTTCGCCTCGGTGGCGGCGGCATCGGGCAGGGTGGCCCACTGAGCTTCCGCGTCATCGCGCGCCTTGGCTGCATCACGCAGGTCGGCCTCCGCGGCGTCGGCCCGTTCGGTGAGGCCGGTGCGGCGCAGTTCCAACCGCTCGATCTCGACCGCGGCGCTGTCCTCGGCCCGGCCGGCGTCGCGGATCGCGGCGGTCGATTCGGCCTCGGCGCGGCGCCCCGCCTCGGTGGCGGCACGGGCAGCGTCCATCGCCGAGCGCGCTCCGGCGGACCGCGCCTCGGCAGCTTCGACCGCGGCGGAGGCGGCGGGGAGGGCGGTTTCGATCTCGGCGAGGCGGTTGACCCGGATCAGCCGTTCGGCCGCCGCGGCGCCGAGACCGCTCGCGACATAGCCATCCCAGCGGCGCAGGCGTCCATCGGTGGTGACGAGGCGCTGGCCGACGGCGAGGGCGATGGCGCCGTCGTCGCTCTCGACCACGCCGATCTGGCGGAGCCGGCGCAGCAGCGCCGCGGGCGCATCGACATGGTCGGCGAGGCTGGTGCAACCCTCGGGAAGCGGCGGATCGCCCGGCAACGGATCGGCACCGGCCCAGCGACGCGGGCCGTCGTCGGCGAGGCTGGCGTCGAGATCTTCGCCGAGCGCGGCCGCGAGGGCGCGTTCATAGCCCGCGTCGGCACGGACATGGTTGATCGCGCGGTCGCCGCCCGAGGTCTCGACGGCCTTGATCAGTGCTTTCGCTTCGGATTGCAGCGCAGCGAGCGCGGCACGCGCGGCAGCGGCTTCGCTCTCGGCAGCATCGCGCGTTTCGGCCGCCTGCTGGCGTTCGGCGTCGGCGGCGGCGATCGCCCGACCCGCTTCGGCGAGCCGGGCCTCGGCCGCCTCGCGGTTCGTGCGCGCTTCGTCCAGCGCAGCCTGGAGCGGGGCGAGATCGCCGAGCCCTGCCATCTGGTCCTTGAGGCGCTGCGCCTCGGCTTCGGCGCGGGCCAGTTTCTGGCGGGCGGCGTCGAGCGCGGCCTGGGCGACCCGCGCCTCGGCCTGCTCGCCGGCCTGGACGGCACGCGCCTGGCCGAGCGCGGTCTCGGCGGCGCGGGCGGCGTCCTCATGCTCGACGGTGCGGATGTCGATCGTGCCGCGACGTGCCTCCGCGTCGGCGAGGCGGGCGGCGATCTCCGACAGCTCCTGCTCCAGCCGCGCGAGCGCCGCGGCGGCGTCATCGCGGAGCGCCTCCTCGCGCGTGCGGTCGGCGGCGAGGGTGCGCCGGCGTTCGGCCAGCTCGTCGATGCGGCGTCGGACGCCGTCCCGCTCCGCGCGCAGCGCGGCGAGCCTGTGGCCGAGCTCCGAGGCGCGCTCGCGCGCCGCCTCGGCGGCACGCCGCTTGTCGGCAAGCTCGGTCGCGGCCTGGGTCTGCCAGGCGGCAGCACCGCGCTGGGCCTCGGCCGCGACGGCGACGGCGGCCTCGGCCGTCTCGGCCTCCTTCTTCGCGGCTTCTGCGGCGGCGGCGGCCTCGCGCCAGCGGGCGAAGATGAGGCGCCCTTCGGCGACCTTTATCTGATCCGAGAGTTTGCGGTAGCGTTCGGCGGCGCGGGCCTGGCGCTTGAGCGCCGACGCGCGCAGCTCCATGTCGGCGAGCACCTCGTCGAGCCGGACGAGATTGGCCTCGGTCGCGCGCAATTTCTGCTCGGCATCCTTGCGGCGGACGTGCAGCCCGGAAATCCCCGCCGCCTCCTCGAGCATCAGCCGGCGTTCGGTCGGCTTGGCGGCGATGACGGCGCTGATCTTGCCCTGGCTGACGAGGGCGGGGCTGTGGGCGCCGGTGGCGGCGTCGGCGAACAGCAACGCGACGTCCTTCTGGCGCACGTCGCGGCCGTTGACGCGGTAGGCGGAGCCGGTGCCGCGCTCGATCCGGCGGGTGATCTCGACCTCGCCGGCCGGCGCGAAGCCGGCATCGCCGCCGACATCCGCATCCTGTCGCTCGACCAGCAGCGCCACCTCGGCGAAATCGCGCGGCGGGCGCAGCGCGGTGCCGGCGAAGATCACGTCGTCCATGCCGGCGCCGCGCATCGACTTGGGAGAGCTTTCGCCCATCACCCATCGGATCGCCTCGAGGACGTTGGATTTGCCGCAGCCGTTCGGGCCGACCACCCCGGTGAGGCCGGGCTCGATCACCAGCTCCGCCGGCTCGACGAAGCTCTTGAACCCAGAAAGCTTGAGACGCTTTACCTGCACCGGACGGTTTCGGCCCCCCTCATCTCACCCTAGCGGCCGCCGAGCAGCGGCTCGAGCGTCGCCCAGTCGCGTACCGTGCCGGCGATGCGGCCGTTGATCGCGAAGGTCGGCGTGCCCTGCACGCCGAAATTGGCGCCGGACTGCTGCATCTGGACGAGTCGGTCGAGTCCGGCCTGGTTCGACAGGCACGTGCGCGCCTGAGCCGCGTTCACGCCGTGGCGCGCCGCGATCGCCTCGAGGCCGGCCACCGAAACCACCCGCTGCATGGTCTCGAGCGGCGACAGGCCCTCCATCTGCTGGCGCTGCTCGGCCGGAATCTCCTGCATCCGGTTCATCCATTCCTGCTGGCGCGCGAAAATCTCGCTGTTCAGCGCGAAATAGTTCTGCGGCGCCGCGCAGCGGCTGACGAGCGCCGCGGCCAGATCGAGGCCGTTGAGCACGAAGTTGCGATATTCCCAGCTCACCCGGCCCGAACGGACATAGGTGGCCAGCCGCGGCCCGCCTTCCGCCGAGAAGGCGGCGCAATGGGGGCAGGTCATCGACATGAACTCGACGACCTTGATCGGTGCATCGGGATTGCCCATGCGAAAGCCGCCCTCGGGCGTCTGGCTGACCACCTGCGTCCAGTCGCGCTGGGCCTGGGCGGCGGCCGGCACGGCCGGCGCCGCCAGCGCGGCGACGCCGAGGATGAGCGCGGCGGCGAGCCGGCGGATCATGTCAGCCGCCGATTGCCGCGCGCAGCCGCGGCTCCAGCGCCGACCATTCGGCGACGTCCTGGCGCTCGCCGTTGATGAAGAAGGTCGGCGTTCCGGTCACCTGCTGCTCGGTCATCGCGCGGTTGGTCATGTCGGTGAGCTGCTGGACGGCCTGCGCGTCGGACAGGCACTCGTTGAAGCGCGCCTCGGGCATGCCGCGGCGGGCGAAGAAGGTGTCGAGCTCCATCGCCCGGGCGAGCGGCGGGATCAGCTGGTCGGGCTGGAGCGACTGGAGCCGCTGCGATTCCTGCTCGTCGATCCGGCCGAGGATCTCGGTCTGCTGGGCGAAGATCTGCTCGACGGTTCGGAAGAAGGCCGCGGGCTGCTGACAGCGGGCGAGCGCGGACATCGCCATGTCCGGCGCATTGAGGATGAAGTTGCGGAACTCCCAGCTGACCTGGCCCGAGCGGATATAGGTGTTGCGCAGCCCGTTGGTCGCCTCGTTCGAGAAGGCCGCGCAGTGCGGGCAGGTGAGCGAGGCATATTCGACCAGCTTCACCGGCGCGTCGGGGTTGCCCATCAGGAACCCGCCCTCAGGCGTCTGGCTGACCGTCTCGCTCCAGTCGCCATTGTTCGGCGCGGCGATCTGCTTCAGCGGCGCCGAGCTGTTGGCGGCCAAGGCGTTGAGGTCGCCGCTGCCCCCGTCGCCACAGCCGGCGAGGAGGAGGGCCAGGGCGATCGTGCTGGCGCCGGTCAGGATCTTCATCGCTTTTTCTCTCCACCAATTCGGCCGACGACCGGGATCGTCGTCACCACCGGCGTTCCATCGCCGGAGGAGAGGCCGCGCGCAAGCGATTCCAGACATGCGCGCAGCTCCGGATCGGCGACCTCGCGGAGCGAAGCGCCGAGATCGGCAGGAAGCGGACGGAGCGAGGGCGGCGCCTTGCGCGGCTTCACGGCCTCCGCGCGGACGATGCCCTGGCGGAAGCTGACCCGCGCCACCGCCTCGTAGCCGAAGAAGCGGTTGACCCGCTCGACGATCGTCGGCGCGACATGCTGCATCATCGGCGCATGGGCGCCCTCGACGACGAGGGTGAGCGTGCCGCCGCTCTTCCGGCCCGGCGGGAAGCGGATCGATTCGGGCGCGGACACGGCGGCATAGCGGGCGCCGACGATCTCGCCCCAGCGGCTGACGATCGACGACTGGACGAAACCGAAGCGGCGGAAGGCCGCGCCGCCGACCTCGGGCAGGAGATCGGAGACGGCGCGCATCCGTCGCGAGCGGACAGGCTCCGCCGCCGGCTTGCGGCGCGCGCTGCGCGGCTTCGTCCCCACCAGTTCCGTCATGGCCGGGATGATGGCATAGGCGGCCCATGCCCGTCGATGCCTCGAGCGCGCTTTTGTGTTGGTATGCTGTGGATAAGCGACGGCTTCCCTGGCGCGCCGAGGGCGGTGAGACACCGGACCCCTATCGGGTGTGGCTGTCGGAGATCATGCTGCAGCAAACCACGGTCGCGGCGGTGAAGCCCTATTTCGAGAAGTTCACGGCGACTTGGCCGACGGTGACGGCGCTCGCCGCGGCCGAAGACGGCGAGGTGATGCGGGCCTGGGCGGGGCTCGGCTATTATGCCCGGGCGCGCAACCTCCTCGCCTGCGCCCGGGCGGTGGTTGCCGAGCACGCCGGGCGCTTTCCCGACGATGAGGCCACACTGCGCAAACTGCCGGGGATCGGACCCTATACGGCCGCAGCGATTGCGGCGATCGCATTCGGCAGGCGTGCCGTGGCGGTGGACGGCAATGTCGAGCGGGTCGTCTCGCGGCTGTTCGCGGTGAAGGAGATGCTGCCGGGCGCCCGTGGGAGAATCCGCGAGCTGACCGACACGCTCGTTCCGGAGGAAGGCGCGGGCGACTTCGCCCAGGCAATGATGGACCTGGGCTCGGCGATCTGCACCCCGCGCAACCCGGATTGCGGGCACTGCCCCCTGACCGGTTATTGCGCCGCCCATGCCGAAGGCGATCCGGCCCGCTATCCGGTGAAGGCGCCGAAAGCGGCGAAGCCCCATCGCGTCGGGACCGCCTACTGGCTGGAACGTGACGGGAAGGTGCTGCTGGTGCGTCGGCCGGCCAGGGGCCTGCTCGGCGGAATGCTGGCGCTACCAGACTCGCCGCCGTTGACCGCGGATTGGCAGGCGGCCGGGTCTGTCGACCATGTCTTCACCCATTTCGCGCTGACGATGACCTTGCTCTGTGCCGAGACAAGCCAGGACGTCGAGGGCATCTGGTGGCCCGCCGGACAGCTGGATGAGGCAGGCCTGCCGACCCTGTTCGCCAAGCTGGCGATGCGCGGCCTCTCATGGCGCAGCCTCCGCCGCGCCGCGTAATCAGCGATCGCCGAGCGCCCGCTCGATCGACGCGATCAGGGCCGGGTCGTCGGGCGGCGTATCGGGGCTGAAGCGGCCAGTGATTTCGCCGTGGCGATTGATCAGAAACTTCTCGAAGTTCCACAAAACTTCCGGCTCCGGATGGATCGGGATGTTCCTGCTCGCGAGGCGCTCGCGCATTGCATTGCCGTTCGGGCTTTCGGCCCTGGGTTCGGCGGCGGTGAGCGCCGCATAGAGCGGGTGACGATCGGCGCCGGCGACGCTGATCTTCGCGAACATCGGGAAGGTGACGTCGTAGGTGGTCGAGCAGAAGGTCGCGATCTCCACGTCGGTGCCCGGCTCCTGCTGGAGGAAGTTGTTCGCCGGGAAGCCGAGGACGACGAGGCCGCGGTCGTTGTAAGCGCGGTAGAGCTTCTCCAGCCCCTCATATTGCGGGGTCAGGCCGCACTTCGAGGCCGTATTGACCACGAGCAGCACCGAGCCGGCATAGTCGCCGAGCGAGCTGTCCCTGCCGTCGGTGGTCCTGAGCGGAATGGTCTGGATGGCGGTCATGACGAATCCTCTCTGCGGTTTGATTCAGGTTAGTAGGTGATGCCCCTGGCGGCGAGCCGTTCATGCAGCCGCGGATCGACCGCATCCTCGTGGGCGCGGCGGATCTGGATCAGCGACGCGAGCGGCGCCTCGACATAGTGAATCGCTTTCCAGCCGGCCTCCTTGCGGCGCAGCACCATGCTGATCCGGACCGGCCCGCCGAACGGCTTGGGATAGAGCCGGTTGCCGGGGAGATAGGTGCTCCAGTTGCAGTGGAAGAAGGCGATCGCGACGTCGGCGCCGGCCTGGACGGCATGGAGATCGTGCCAGGTCAGCAGGCGCTCGGCCTTCGTTCGATCCACGCCCCAGTAGGCGTCGATCGCCGCCCAGCCGATATGCGGCTCGCACTCCTCGGCGAGATAGAGAACGTCGGCCTCGTCCGTATCCCAGAGCCCACGCATCCGGGCCTGATCGTAGACGTTCCAAGCGTCGAAATAGGCGTCGAGGAAATCGGTCAGCTCGCGACGGAGATCGGTGGTCATGCAGTCGTTCCCAGCTTGCGCAAGTTTAGCGGACGGCGCGGGATGCTGACCGCCTTCTGCCGCGTGTAGAATGCCTCGGCGGCGCGGCCACCCTCGGCACCGACGCCGGAGTCGCGATAGCCGCCGAAGGGCGCGCGCAGGTCGCGGATCATCGGCGTGTTGCACCAGATCGTGCCGGCCGAGATGCGCTCCTGCGCCGTCATGATCCGGCCGATGTCGCACGACCAGGCATAGCCGACCAGGCCGAAGCGCGAGTCGTTGGCGATGGCGTAGGCGTCCTCGTCCGTGTCGAACGGCATCAGCGCGGCGAACGGCCCGAAAATCTCCTCCTGGCAAAGGCGATGCGCGTTGGAGTCGACCTCGACGATGGTCGGCTGGAAATAGAAGCCGCGCTCGAAGCCCGGCGCCCGGCGCCCGCCGGCGAGGATGCGCGCGCCGCTGTCTTGAGCCAACGGCACGAAGCTCATCACGTGGTCGTAATGCGCCCGCGTGGCGAGCGGGCCGATCTCGGTCGCGGCATCACGCGGGTGGCCGACGCGGACCTGCTTGGTGCGCGCGACAAAGGCTTCGACGAAGCGGTCGTAAATGCCGCGCTGGACGAGCACGCGCGAGCCCGCGAGGCATTGCTGGCCGTTGTTCGAGAAGATGCCGATCAGCGCGCCGTCCAGCGCCTGCTCGAAATCGGCATCGTCGAAGACGATGTTGGCGGACTTGCCACCCAGCTCCATCACCGACGGCTTCAGGTTGGCGCCGGCGGCGGACATGATGATCTTGCCCGTGCGGGTGCCGCCGGTGAAGGAGACGCAATCGACCTCAGCGTGACGGACCAGCCGGTCGCCGACAGTGGCGCCGCCGCCGTTGACCAAGTTCACCACGCCCGGCGGCAGGCCGGCGCCCTGCATGACCTCGACGAGACGGGTGAGGCCGAGCGGGTCCTGCTCGGCGGGCTTCAGCACGCAGCTGTTGCCGAAGGCGATCGCCGAGGCGACCTTCATCGAGCCCAGCGCCAGCGGCGAGTTCCACGGCGAGATGAGCGCCGCGACGCCGACCGGCTCGCGCCGGACATAGGTGAGGTAGTTGGGCTCCTGCTCGTAGAGCTCGGCCGCCATCTGGCCGATATAGTCGGCGAAGAAGCGCAGGTTGCCGGCAGCGCGGACGACCTGGCCATTGCGGACCTGCGCATAGGGAATGCCGGTATTGCCGCATTCGATGTCGGCGATCTCGTCGGCGGCCGCGTCGATCGCGTCGGCGCAGCGGCGCAGCACCGCCTGCCGCTCTTCGACGCTGGCACCTCGCCAGTCGCCCCGCTCGAAGGCCGCGCGGGCCGAGGCGACGGCGCGGTCGACCAGCGCCCCGTCGGCTTCGGGCACGGCGGCGATCACCTCCTCGCTCGACGGATCGACGACGGTGAACGGCGCACCGGTGCCAGTCAGGCTTTCGCCGTCGATGATGGCGGTGACGGAATTGGTCATCTTGGTCCTTCCGGGAGAGTGAGGGCCTGGGCGAGGCGGGGGCGCCAGTCGGCGGGATCGGGCGCCGGCGCGCCGAGCAGGTCGCAGAGACGCAGCGCGAGGCAGAGGTTCGAGGAGATCACCGGTGGCCCGTCCTCCGCGTCCGCGATCAGCGCGAGCGAGGGCATGCCGGTGCCGCTCAACAGCACCGCATCGACGCCGGTGCGGCGCAGCGCCTCGGCGGCCGGGCGCGCGTCTTCACTGCCGAGCGCATAGATGCTGCGCGTGTCGGCGCTGCCGGTCTCGATCCGGCGGACCTCAGCGACGTCGAAACCGGCCGCGCGCCAATAGGCTTCGGCCGCATCGGCGAGGGCGGCGGGGTAAGGGGAGACCAGCGCGATCCGTTGGGCGCCCAGTCGCTCGAGCTGCCAGGCGATGGCGGCCGTCGCGGTGACGATCGGATAGCCGAATCTGTTCTCGACCTCCGCCACGATCTCCGCCTCCCGCTGAGCGCCGACGAGATAGGAGGAGCCGGTGCAGGCGAAGCCGAAGGCGTCGGGGCGGAGCGCGTCATATTGCGCTAATGTCTCCTCGAGGCCCTCCAGATAGAGACGCAGGCGGAAGAGCGGGTTCTGCGACGTGCTGGTGAGGCGCACGACCGCCATCGCGACCGGCGGCGGCAGCAGGATGCGCATCTCGGCCTCGACCGTGGGATTGGCCTGCGGCGTGCCAATGCCGAGGGTGCCGGCGCGCCCATAGTCGTAGCCGCTCATGCGATCGCCGCGGCGCGGCGCAGGCCGGCGATCATAGAGCTGCGCAAAAGATGCTCGCGCGCCGCCACCGGATCGTCGGCGGTGCGCTGGAGCGTGGTCAACATCTCCCGCCGCCGCGCCGGATCGCGTTCCTGCATACGCGCGCGGTTGCGGTCGGCCTGGGTCAGGATCTCGGCCTCGGCGATCGGGCGGCGGCGGCGGGTGTAGCGGTCGAGCAGGTCGAGCGGGGCGCCGTCCAGCACCTCGGTCAGGGTCGCGACCAGCTCGAACGCGTCGTGGATGCCGCCGTTCATGCCCATGCCGCCCGACGGCGAATTCACATGGGCGGCATCGCCGGCGAGCAGCACGCGGCCGGCGCGATAATCGTCCACGATCCGCATGTGGATACGATAAGGGCGAACCTCCTCCACCTTGTGACCGTCGGGCGAGGGCGCGATCTCCTGGAGCTTGCGGGCGATGCTGGTCGGCTCCAACGCCTGCTCGATCGTCTCCTCGCCGTCGGGATAGAGGCTGCAGCGCCAGACGCTCGGAAGCCGCAGCAGGCTGAAGGTTCCGCCTTCCTTCCAGACATAGTTGACGTTGGAAAGGCCGGGCAGGTGCTCCTCGAACGGGAAATGGGTCGTCGCGAGAATCGTCGTCTCGGGATAGGTCTTGCCTTCGAAGGCGAAGCCGAGCGCACGGCGGATCGCACTGCGCGACCCGTCGGCGCCGATCAGGAAGGTGCCGGCAAAGCGCTCCGGCTCGCCGCCGGCACTGCGCGCCGTAACGGTGACCCTGTCGGTGTCTTGCTCGACGGCTTCGGCGGCGAAGCCCATGCGGACGTCGCCGCCGTCGGTGACGATCCGATCCAGCAGAATCCGGCAGAGCTTCGATTGCTCGCACTGCAGGCGATAAGGATGGTCGGTCGAATCGGCGATGACGGCGAGGTCGAACAGCGCCCGTTCGCCGGTCGCGTGCAGGCGGATCTGCCAGGTCGGGCTGACCAGGCCCTCGGCGATCAAAGGCGCGGCGACGCCGAGCGTTGCGAGCATATCGAGGGTCGGCGGATGGAAGGTCGAGGCGCGCAGGTCGTCGGGGAGATCGGCATTCGCCTCCAGCACGACGAAGGGAATCCCGCGCCGCTGGAGCAGCAGCGCCGCGGTCAGGCCGACCGGTCCCGCCCCCACGATGATCACCCGATTCGCCTGCTCCATCCCGCTTCCCTTGTTTTCTGATTTGTATTAGATATAAGACTAATCAGCCGGCGTAAATGCCGCTGTCGCGAGAGATGCGTGGCGCTACAAGGATGGCGAAGACCGTTCCGGCGCAACCGAAGGAGATGCAGGATGGCAACGCCCGCAGACACGGTGACGGACCGCAGCAATTCGGCCGTTCCGGACATCGAAGCGCTGGCGACGCCGACGCTCGACGAGCGCGGCCGGCAGCGTTTCTGCAGCGCGCTGCGCCGCTTCGCCATCCAGGACATGCCGGAGCGCCTCCAGCAAGATTTCGAAGAGCGGGTGAAGCCGGCGCGCGAGGCGAAAGGCGAACGGCTCGATACGGCGCGCGCGATCGATGCGGCGCTGGCGGGCGAGGATTCGTACCGTTTCTACAGCGTGCTGCGCTACAACGCGCAGGAGATGTGCTTCCTGTCGGTGCAGGAGCCGGTCGAGCGTGCGCTGCCCGAGATGATCGAGGTTGCGCGTGACGCGGCAGAGCGCAGCCCGGCGGGCGGGACGCTTCGGCTCGATCCCGCGCTCGAAGTGCCGCGCTACGTGACCGCGCTCGACGTCCATCTGACACCGGGCTGCTTCCATTCCGAATATGCGGACGACGACGTCGCGCAGGGCGCGGTGGTGAGCCTTGGCGCGCGGGTGTTCACCGCGAGCATGAACCATCGCAGCTGGGGCGGCGTCGCCAAGGTGATCAGCCGCTGGGTGAAGCATGCCCGGCCCGATTTCCGGCCCCTGCGCATCCTCGACCTGGGCACCTCTTCGGGCAAGAATCTGCTTCCCTATGTCGAGGCTTTTCCGGGCGCAGAGGCGTATGGTGTCGATGTCGCCGCGCCGCTGCTGCGCTACGGCCATGCGCTCGCCGAGCATGAGGGCGTGCCGATCCATTTCAGCCAGCAGAATGCCGAGACGCTCGATTTCCCGGACGGGCATTTCGATCTGATCGTTTCCAGCTTCTTCTTCCACGAGATTCCGGTGAAAGCGACGCGGCGCGTTCTCAAGGAATGCCGCCGCCTGCTCCAGCCAGGCGGGATGATGGTCCATCAGGAGCTGCCCGCGACCGGTCTGGTCGATGCCTGGGAAGACTATTTCTGGAACTGGGACACCGACAACAACAACGAGCCCTTCTACACCGCCTTCCGGGCGGAGGACCCGATCGCGCTCTGCGTCGAGGCCGGGTTCGACCGAGATCGCTGCTTCGCGCAGATCCTGCCGGACGTGAACGCCTATCCGGACCGCCATGGCGCCTTCGGCTGGGACGAGCCGGGCCGCCCGCGGCACGGCAAGGGCGGCTGGTACGTCTTCGGGAGCAGCCTGGCCGACTAGGGCGCGGCATCATCAGAGTTTGAAAAGGGCAGGGGCGCTTCGGCCCCGCGAGAGGGGAATTTGCAGGTGAACGACCAAACGAGCACGGCCTATCGCTGGTATGTCGTCGTCCTGCTGCTGCTCGTCTTCATCCTGTCCTATTTCGACCGGTTCATCCTCTCGCTGCTCGTCGATCCGATCAAGGAGTCGATGGGGCTCAGCGACTTCCAGATGGGCCTGCTGCTCGGACCGGCCTTCTCGGTCTTCCATATGATGGTGTCGATCCCGCTCGGCTGGTACGCCGACCGCTCCAGCCGCAAATGGCTGCTGATCGCCGGCATCGTCTTCTGGTGTACGATGACGACGATGAGCGGCTTCGCCATGGCCTTCCTGCCGCTCCTCTTGTTCCGCTTCGGGCTTGGCCTGGGCGAGGCCGTGGTCAGCCCCTGCTCGGTCTCGATCATCAGCGACTATTTCAAGCGCGAGGGCCGGGCGCGGGCGATCAGTCTCTATATGGCCGGACCCTATCTTGGCGCCGGGCTCGCTTTCCTGGTCGGCGGCTATCTGGTCTCGCACCTGCATGAGGTCGGGCCGATGACCATTCTCGGTATGGGGCCGTTCGAGCCCTGGCAGGCGACCTTCCTGCTGGTCGGCGCCCCGGGGCTGATCTTCGCCTTCCTGATGCTGACCGTGAGGGAGCCGAAGCGCACCGAGAAGATCACCGACGCGCCCGAGGGCGAGAGCGGCATCAGCGCGTTCCAGTACATGCTCGCCCGCTGGCGTGGCTTCGGCGTGATCATCGCCGGAGCGACCTGCAATTTCGCGCTCAGCACGCTCACCTTCTGGAACGTGCCGCTGTTCCAGCGCGTCTACGGTTGGGACATTGCCACCATCGGCGCGGTCACCGGCATTTTCTACTTCACCGCCGGCCCGTTGGGGACCGCTTTGGCGCTGTGGGCGAACAAGGCGTTGGGCAGGGGCCGCGAGGACGGCGCGATGCGCACCCTGATCCTCGGCCTGTTCATCGGCATCCCGGCGAGCGTGCTCTATCCGATCATGCCGACGGCGGAGCTTGCGGTCGTGCTGATGTTCATCGCCTTCATCGGCAAGTCGGCGGCAACCGCGGGCGGCCCGGCGGCGCTCCAGCTCATCACGCCGGGCGAGATGCGCAGCCGCGCGGTGGCGATCTTCAACACGATCATCACCGTGGTCGGCCCGCTGCTCGGGCCGCCGCTGATCGGCGCCGCGGTCGACTGGTCGGGAGACCCGACGACCATCGGCATGGCGCTCTCCGGCTTCGTCTTCCTGATCGGCCTGCCCACCCTGCTCATCGTCACCTTCGGGCTGGGGCACTATCGCGCCGCGGCCGACGAGATGGCGGCGGTCTCCCGCGCCAAGGACGAGGCTGCCTCAGTGGGCGCGACACCGGCGACCGCCTAGTCGGTTTTCGTCGACGCACGCGGCGGCAACCTCTGCCCACTGCGCGTGATCGGAGCATCATCGCGTGCGCCCTCATGCTGATTTGGTATAAATACAGAACATTATGGAGGCCGACATGGCGGAGGCCAAGCACGAGAAACGCAGGCACTGGGACCTGATCGTCGTCGGCGGCGGTTCGGCGGGGCTCCCGGCGGCGATCTTCGCGGCGCGGCGTGGGGCACGGGTTCTGTTGCTCGAACATGCCGACATCCTTGGTGGTTCGCTCTGGGTGGCGACCGGCCAGATGAGCGCGGCCGGCACGCAGCTCCAGCGCGATCGCGGCATCGAAGATTCGCCCGACCTTCATTTCGGGGACGTCATGCGGATCAGCCGCGGCACCGCCAATCCCGGCCTCGTCCGTCTCGCCGTCGATCATGCGGCGGAGACGTTCGATTGGCTGGTCGCCGAGGGGCTTGCGCCGTTGCCCGAACATCCGATCACCGGCTTCGGCCACGAGCCCTATCGCGTGCCGCGCTACTATTGGGGCGCCGAGGGCGCGCTCAGCATCAAGCATGTGCTCGTGCCGATCATCGAGGCGCTGGCGGCGGAGGGGGCCATCGATGTGCGGCTCTCCTGTTCGGTGACGGAACTGATCCAGGATACCGAAGGTGCCGTAACCGGTGTGAAAGCCCGCGATGCCGAGGAAGTCGAGCGCAGCTTCTCGGCAAATGCGGTGCTCCTCGCCTGCGGCGGCTATGCCGGCAATCCCGAGATGTTCGCCGAACTGAACGGCTATCCGCAATACAATGCCGCGCCCTGGCCCTGGTCGCGCGGCGACGGCCTGCGCCTCGGCGAGGCGGCCGGTGGCTATGCGCGGGGCGCCGAGAACGTCTACGTCAATTTCGGCACCCTGTTCGACACCGACGACTTTCCCGCGACGGCAGCCGGGCGGATCGAGCACTTCCCGGAGCGGCGACCGCCCTGGGAAATCTACGTCAACGCGTTGGGCGCGCGCTTCGTGCGCGAGGATGTGGAGAGCGTGGACGCGCGCGAGATGGCGCTGCTCCACCAGCCGGACCACCGCTACTGGATCGTCTTCGACCACCGCATCCTCGAGGAGGCGCCGCCAATCGTGATCGGCTGGACGCACGAGGACATGCTCGCGGCCTTCGAGCGGGCTGGGCCGGCGTTCCTGAGCGCCGAGACCGTTGCAGGATTGGCGCACAAGGCCGGGATCGACGCGGCCGGACTCGCCAAGACCATCGCCGGGTACAATTACGGCGTCGGGACCGGGCACGACTTCTTCGGTCGCCGGCACAAGCCGCTGCCGATCGCCGAGGCGCCGTTCCATGCCATCCGCATGCAGGCGAGCGCGATTTCGAGCGCGATCGGCCTTGCTGTGGACGATGGCCTTCGCGTCATCCGCCGCGACGGCTCGCCGATCCTCAATCTCTATGCCGCCGGCGAGATACTGGGATCCAGCCAGACGATGGGGCAGGCGGCGTGCGGCGGCATGATGGTGACGCCGGCGATGACCTTCGGTCGTCTGCTGGGCGACCGCCTGATCCCGCTGGACACGAAGCCATGACCCTGCCGATCCTGACTGCCTTGCCGGGTGAGCGGCGCGGCTATGTCGATGGTCGCGACGGGCAGCTCCACTATCGCAGCCACGGGGATGGGCCGGCGGTGCTGCTCGTCCATCAGGCGCCCTGGGCGTCCATCCAGTATCGCCACGTCCTGCCGCGCATCGCGGCCGCCGGCTTTCGTGCGATCGCGATCGACCTGCCCGGTCATGGCATGTCCGATCCGCCGCGGGAGCCGAGCATCGAGGCCTATGCGGAGAGCCTCGCCGCGCTGCTCGTCGCACTCGCCGCCGGTCCGGCGATTGTGCTCGGCCATCGCGGCGGTGGATTGGCAGCAGGGCGGCTCGCGGCCGAAGGGCCGGAGTTCATTCGCGGACTGATCCTCGACAACGCCCCCTATTTCACCGCCGACGAGCGGGCGGTGCGAATCGGCCGATTCGGCGATCGGCAGGATATTGCATCCGATGGCAGTCATTTGACCGACCGCTGGGCCTGGGTCCGCAAGGTCGGCGATCCCGACTGGAGCGATGAGACCGTCCACGTTTCGGTCATTACCTACTTCACCCACGGACCCTGGAAGGAGCATGGCCATTCGGCCATCCCGCACTATGATTTCGCGGCCGACCTACGCCGGATCGGGGCGCCGACGCTGGTGGTTGCCAGCCGCACCGACCCGGTCTTCGAGTCCGGTGCGCGGCTCGTAAACTGCCGTCCTGATTGGGAATATTCGGAACTGCCCGGCGGTCCGGGCATGGTCCTCGATCGCCCCGACGAATGGTGCGCGCTGGTCGCGCCGTTCCTGAAGCGGCTGGTCGACCCATGATCCCGGCCGCCCGATCACGACCCGCATGGAAGCCTCGATTCGTCGCACGAAAGAACCGGGTCATGGCCGATCGTGCCGATACCGTAAAAACCGGTGGACAGTCGCTCTATTTGATATAGGAATATGACAATTACAGGACGAGCCCGGCGGCACGTTGCCCGGCAAAAGAAACCTGACGGAAACCATCACGCAGGATGAGTGGGGAAGGGGCTGCAGAAATGACGTGTCGGAAATACAAGTTCGCGCTGCTCGTCGGGGCTTCGCTCCTGTCGACCACTCACGCGTTCGCCCAGGATGGCGGAGACGCGGGGGCGTCGGCCCAGAACCAGGTGGGCAACGACGAGTCCATGCAGGAGGTCGTGATCACCGCGCAGCGCCGCACCGAGCGGCTGCAGAACGTGCCGATCGCGGTCAGCGCCTTCACCGACGAGGACATCGCCAATAGGCAGATCAACAACACGCTCGATCTGATCAACTATGTCCCCAATCTGATCGGCCACAACAACACCGCGCTCGGCACCGCCAACACCTATTCGATGCGTGGCCTCGCCAACACCGAGTCGATCTCGACCTTCGATCCGCCGATCGGCACCTATGTCGACGACATCTACATCTCGCGCCAGGGCGCGAACAATTTCGCGCTGTTCGACGTCGAGCGGATCGAGGTGCTGCGCGGGCCGCAGGGGACCCTGTTCGGCCGCAACACCACCGGCGGCGCGATCAACGTCATCATGCGCAAGCCCGGCAACGATTTCGGCGGCTATCTCGATGTCGGCTACGGCCGCTTCGACCGCGTGCAGCTGCGCGGCTCGGTCGACGTGCCCGTCGTCACCGACCGGCTGCTCACCAAGATCTCGGGCTATTACATCCGCGCCGACGGCTATGTGGACAATCTCGTCACCGGCGAGCGGCTGAACGGCGAGGAAAATTGGGGCCTGCGCGGCGCCGTGCGCGCCTTCCTGTCGGACAGCGTCCGTTGGGACGTCTCGGCCGACTATGTCTCCAGTTCGGCCGCCAACCTGCCCAATTTCTACGATCCCGAGACCGGCCGGCGGATCAGCTTCACGCCGCTCCGGACCGATCAATCGCTCGGCACCGGGCTCGTCTCGGAGGGCCTTGCCGATATCCCGCTGGGCAACACCGCCAACAGCTGGTCGGTCAGCTCCAACCTCGAGGTCGAGGCCGGATCGGCGACGATCAACTTCATCACCGGCTACCGGAACCTCCGCCAGGAATATATGACGGAGAGCTTCGGCGGCATCAGCAGCGCGAGCGCGCGGTTCGACGGCGTCGACTTCCTGGGCGGCAATCGCGGCACCGCGACGCCGCTGGTCAACGACAGCCGGCACCGCCAGTTCAGCCAGGAGATCAAGGTCACCGGCGAGGCGTTCAACGACGTCCTGACCTATGTCGCCGGCTTCTACTATATCAACGAGACCAACGACACGAACTTCGCCAACATCGCGATTCCCTTGGTCGGTCAGCCGACGGTCAACGGCGACCGCCTGATGTCGAACGACACCGAGGCGTTCGCGGGCTATTTCCAGGGCGACTTCCACCTCACCGATCGCCTGACCCTCACCGCCGGCATCCGCTACACGGATGAGCGCAAGGACATCGCCTTCTCGCCCAATCCGAACCCGTTGCCGCGCGCCGCGCCGCGCAACCAGCCGTTCGACACGCAGGACGTGATCGACGCCGGCATTCCGGTGGAGCTGAGGTCGCGTGTCTGGACGCCGCGTTTTGCGATCCAGTATCAGGCGAACCCCGACCTCATGTTCTTCGCCTCGGCGACGCGCGGCTTCAAGTCGGGCGGCTGGAACTCGCGCGCCTACTTCCCGGAAGGGGCCGCGGCCTTCACCCGCGAGACGCTCTGGTCGTTCGAGGGCGGCGTCCGCTCCGAATTCTTCGACCGGCGGCTGCGCGTGAACCTGACCGGCTTCTACTTCAACGATCAGGATACGCAGCTTCCGGGCGGCGGGCTCGATCCGGTGACCGGCACGATCACCTACCTGACCCGCAACGTCGCCGATCTCAGGAACTACGGGCTCGAGGCGGAAATCTCCGCGCGGCCGGTGCGCGGACTCAACCTCTACTGGTCGGTCGGCCTGCAGAACGCGTCCTACCGCAACATCAACCAGATCACGCTCGACCAGCAGGCTCGCTGCCTCGCCGGCATCGTCGCCAACAATTGCAACGCCGGCATCATCACGCCGACCGGCGAGATCGCCGAGCCGACCCGCGCGCCATCCTTTACCTCGACGGTGGGCGTCAATTACGAGCTGCAGCTCGGCGGCGGCTATACGCTGCAGCCGGCGGTCAACTGGAACTATATCAGCGACACATGGGTCGCGACCTCCAACGATCCGCGCGGCTTCCAGAAGGCGCACAGCATCGTCAACGGCGGCATCACCCTGCGTTCGCCGGACCGTTGGTCGCTGGCGGTCGAGTGCAACAACTGCTTCGACGACACCTACATCACCTCCTTCCTGATCTACCCCTATCTGAATGCGCCGGGAAGCTGGATGGTGCGCCTGCGCTACGACTTCTGAAGCGGGGAGAGCGACGGAAGCGGGAGGCCCCGCGTGCCTCCCGCTTTTCTTTCGACTAAGGTGAGGCATGGCTGAGGCAGGCAAGAGCGGCGTGAAGCTCCCGCGGGTGAGCAAGGGCAAAAGGCCGCGCTTCTTCGACGATCCCGCGATCGACCAGGTGATGACCTTCCTGCTCGAGCTGATGGCGGAGACCTCCTCCCTGCGCGAACGGGTCGACACGATCGAGCGCCTGCTCGACGCGAAGGGCAGCATCAGCCGCGCCGACATCGAGAACTACCGCCCCGACGCGGCGGGCGAGGCGGAGCGCTCGGCCTGGAACCAGGCCTTCATCCGCAGGGTGATGCGCTTCCACGATCCCCGCTGATCGTGACCGCCTATCCGCATCTCTTCTCGCCGGTGCGTGTCGGGACGCGGGAGCTTTCCAACCGCATCGTCCACGCCTCGACCTCGACCCACTATGCCGATCGCGGGCGGGTCACCGACCGGCTGATCGCCTACTACGCCAACCGCGCGAAGGGCGGGGCGGCGATGCTGGTCAGTGAGCCGATGGGCATGCTCCACTGGCAGACGCTGCCAACCCGGCCGCATGTGCTGTCAGGCCTCAACGCCGATCTGCTGCCGCGCTGGGCCGAGGCGGTGGCGCGCGAGGGCGGGCTGATGCTCGGCCAGGTGCAGGACAATGGGCGGGGCTTCCGCGCAGGCTTTCGCAACCTGGAGGCTCGCGGCGCTTCGGCGCTGCCGGACGACTTGAGCTGGACGGTGCCGCGGGTGCTGGAGACCGGCGAGATCCACCGCATGATCGAGGAGTTCGTCACCTCCTGCGAGCTGCTGGCGCAGGCCGGCTTCGCCGGCGTCGAGATTTCCGCCGGCCACGGTCACCTCTTCCACCAGTTCCTCTCCACCCGCTCGAACCGGCGCGAGGACGAGTTTGGCGGCGACCTCGCAGGGCGTGCGCGGCTGCTGGTGCTGCTGATGCAGGGCATTCGCCAACGGTGCGGCGCGGACTTCCTGATCGGGGCCAAGCTGCCGGCCGAGGACGGGATGAACGGCGGGATCGACCTTGAGCAGGCGGAGCAGATCACCGCGCTGCTCAGGCGCGAGGGTGCGATGGACTACCTCACCTACTGTTGGGGCAGCCATTCGGAGACGCTTCACGCCCATCTCCCCGACAATCGCGGCCCGCGCATGCCCTATGTCGAGACGATCCACCGCCTCGGCCGCGCCGCCGCGCCGGACGTGCCGCTCGGCGCGCTCGGCCTCATCACCGATCCCAACGAGGGCGAGCGGATCGTCCGCGACGGCCTCGCCGATCTGGTCATGCTGGCCCGGCCGCTGGTGACCGATCCGGCCTGGCCGGTGAAGGCGCGCGAAGGGCGGGAAGCGGAGATCCGCTATTGCGTATCCTGCAACACCTGCTGGCACATGATCACCACCGGCCGCGGCCTTCTGTGCGACAACAACCCGCGCGTCGGCGCGCCGGACGAGGCGGACTGGCACCCGGCGCCTGCCGAAACCCGCAAGCGCGTCGTCGTCGTCGGTGCGGGGATCGCCGGGGTGGAGGCCGCGTGGGTGGCCGCGGCGCGCGGGCATGACGTCCATGTCTTCGGCGCGTCAGAGGAGGTGGGCGGCATGACTCGGCTGCACGCAATCCTGCCCGGTGGCGAGGGCCTCAGCAGCATCTACGATTATCAGCAACTCGCCGCTCGCCGTCACGGCGTGCGCTTCCATCTCGGCAGTGCTGCCGGTGTCGACGCCATTCGCGCAGTCGATCCCGATGTCGTCATCCTCGCCACCGGTTCTACGCCGTCGCGTCCGGATTTCGTGCCGGCCGGATGGCTGGACGAAGGACTCGTGCCGGACATCCGCGAGGCCGTCCGTCTGTTCGACGCGCATCGCGGCCACAACACCGGAACCGCGGTCATCTACGATGAGGACCAGAGCGCCTTCACCTATGACGCCGCCGAATTCCTGCTCGAGCGCTTCGACCGGGTCGCGGTCCTGACTCCGCGCGAGCGGCTGGCGAGCGACGAATCGACCGTCGTGCGGCAGAGCGTCTACCAGCGGCTCTATCGCAAGGGTGCGATCATCCTGACCTCGGTCCGGCCGATTGCCGGCTCGCGACTGGAGGAGGGCGAGCTGGCCTATGCCAATATCTACAATGGCGATGAGACGGTGCTGCGCGATGTCGCCTTCCTCACCTATGCGACGCCGCGCGTGCCGAACGACGCGCTCGCCGCACCGCTGCGCGCCGCGGGCCTCGACGTGCGGCTGATCGGCGACTGCCGGGCGCCCCGCATTCCGCTGAGCGCGACGGCCGAGGGCTATCGCGTCGCCATGGACATCTGACGAGAGGAGCTCCGCCCATGTATCCCGATCTCGACGGCAAGGTGGCGATCGTCACCGGCGCGGGGCGCCGCAAGGGCCTCGGCGAGGCGATCGCGCGCAAGCTCGCCGAGGACGGGGTTCGGCTCGTCCTGCACGATCTCGGCAAGGTGGAGGGCAGCCTCGCCCCCGCCCATGGTGTGGGCGCCTCCGCCGAACTGGCCGGGATCGCCGACGACATCGCGACGATCCACCCGGAGGTGAGCACCTTCCAGGCCGATATGCGCGACGAGGCTCAGGTGGCAGCGCTCGTCGCCCATGCCGTGGAGCAGTTCGGCCGGCTCGACATTCTCGTCAACAATGCCGGCGTCGGCTATCTGTTCGGGCCGCTCGTCGAGGCGACGCAGGAAATGTGGGACACGGTGCTCAACGTGAACCTGCGCGGCGCCTTCTTTGCGACCAAATATGCCGTCCGTCAGATGCTGACCCAGCCGGTGCAGGAGGGGTGGGGGCGCGGCCGGATCGTCTCGATCGGCAGCCGCGGCTCCAAATCGGGGTCGGCGCTGACCTCCTCCTACATCGCCTCGAAGCACGGGCTGGTCGGCCTGACCCGCTCGGCCGCGATCGAGCTGGGGCCGGAGCAGATCACCGTCAATGCGGTCTGCCCGAACCATGTCACCACCGGGCTCGGCGCCTGGCAGAACGAGTATATGGCCAGGGCGCGCGGGCAGACGGTGGATGAGTATCTCGCCGCGATGCGCGGCCGCATCCCGCTCGGCCGGGTCGGCGAGGTCGAGGACACCGCCAATGCCTGCGCCTTCCTCTGCTCGAGCCAGGCCCGCTACATCACCGGCGAGGCGATGAATGTCTCCGGCGGCGAAGAAATGCACTGAGCGGCGGGCTATGACCCCGTCAGCGCTTCCAGTCCCGTCGCGCCGATCTGCTCGTCCTGCGCCGGCGTGCCGCCCGACACCCCGATGGCGCCCACACAACGCCCCTCCATGGTCACCGGCAAGCCGCCCGCCATCGGCAGATAGTCGGTCAACCGCAGCAGCGCCGGCTCGGCCGTCAGCCGGTCGGCGAGGCGTCCGCTGGGTGCCCGGATCAGCGCCGCCGTTCGCGCCTTCTCCATCGCGACCTTCGCTGTCATCAGCCCGGCCCCGTCCATCCGCTGCAACGCAAGCGGATAGCCGCCCTCGTCGACCACCGCGATCGACATCGCGAGGCCCGCATCACACGCCGCCTCGAGCGCCCGATCCAGCATCTGCCGGGCATTCTCAGCGGTCAGCACAGGCTTGTATTGAGTCATCGATGATCCTTTTCAGTTTAACGCGGCCGAAGGACCGAAAAGGGGGCGCGCTTTTCAGCTTCTTTGATATAGCCGCTGAACAACAGGAGGAACGCGTTCTTGTCGGACAGAAACGAAGAGGCGGTGGCCATCGATCGCATGCAGGCCGTTCCGCTTTATCATCAGATTTTCCTTCAGCTCCGCGAGGAGATCACCAGCGGCGAGCGCGCATTCGGATCGCGTCTGCCCACCGAACAGGAATTGTCGGCCCAGTTCGGCGTCTCGCGCATCACGGCCCGGCGTGCGCTGGACGAATTGGCCGAGAATCATCTGGTCGAACGCAAGCGGCGGGTGGGGACGCATGTCACCTACCGTTCGCCGGCCAAGCCGTTGCAGGGGAATATCGAGAAAGCGCTCGAATCGCTGCTGAATTTCGGCCGGGCGACGCAGGTGAAGCTGCTTGACGTCGGCAAGGTGCCGGCGCGCCCGCCGATCGACGAGGCGCTGGAGCTCGAGGAGGGGGCGACGGTGCTGCGCGTGGTGCGCGTGCGCTGGCTCGACGGACAGCCGCTTGCCCATTTCGTCAGCTATATCCCTGAGGATGTCGGCGCCAAGATGACCCGCGCCAAGCTCAAGTCGACGCCGATGCTGACCCTGATCGAGGAGGCGGGGGTGCAGATCGGCTCGGCCACCCAGACAATCTCGGCCACCCTGGCCGACGCGGGGCTTTCGACGAGCCTGCACATCGACATCGGTTCGCCGATCCTCCGGGTCAGCCGCACCGTGCTCGACGTGAGCGGCCGGCCGGTCCAGCACATTCTCGGCCAGTTCCGTCCCGATCGCTACCAGATCCGTCTCGATCTCAGTTCCTCCAAGGTGGGGCCGGAGCTGCTTTAGGTGTTCTTTCTATATTTGATATAGAAGTAGAACAATATCTCGGGTACGCCTCGCGTCACCCCGCACCGGGAGCATGCTGCGAATGAGTGACTGGACGACTTCCTCCGATCCCGCCCTGCTCAGGATCCTGGCGACGACGACGGCGACGCCGGACCTGGGGGCGACGGAGCGCTGCTATGCCGAATGGCTCGGCTACCGGACGATCGAGCGCGGCTGGGTCGATCCCTCGCTGGCGCGCAGCTGGGGCACGCCGGCGGCCGCGGGTGCGCGCTTCTGCACGATGGTGCCGCGGGGCGAGTCGGACGTGTTCGTCCGGCTGGTCGAGACGCCGGCGGTGCCGGGCTATCGCGCCCTCACCACCTTCGGCTGGAACGCGTTCGAGATCATCGTCGACGATGTCCCCAGGCTTGCCGAGGAGATCCGCTCGGCGCCGTTCGAGGTGATCGGTGCGCCGCGCCCGCTCCAGTTCATGCCGTCGATCGTCGCCATGCAGGTCGTCGGGCCGGCCGGCGAATGCCTCTATTTCACGATGGAGAGCGGCGACCGGGAGACGTCGATCCTGCCCCGGCCGTCCGGCTTCGTCGGCCGCACCTTCATCGTCGTCGCCGGCGGGCCTGATTTCGATAGGATGCTGCGCTGGTATGTCGATCATTTCCGGCTGCGCGAGCGTCCCGTGCGGCAGAGCAAGGTGAAGGTGCTGCAGGATGCGCAGGGCCTTGGGCCCGATGAGACCGTCTCGCTGAGCGCGATCGGGATGAAGCAGCATGGCAACCTGATCGAGCTCGACGGCTATCCGGTCGGGCCGGACCGCATCGCCGGGCCACGGCCGCGCGCGCCGGGCCATCTGCCGCCCGGCAATGCGATGGTGAGCTTCGAGGTGGCCGATCTCACGCCCTTCGCGGCGATGGCGATCATACCGCCCCGGCCGAGGCCGGAATCGGCCTATGGCGGTCGCCATGCCTGCACTTTGCTGGGGCCGGCCGGGGAGCTCATCGAACTCGTCGAAATGCTCTAATTGTTATAGTATTAGAACATAATTGTTGCACTTCGTGCGTGGCTCTGCTTTCCTGTGCCGAGCGAGAAGCGTAAGGAGAGCCGGCGATGAAGGTGCGCGATCTTCAGCATGCGGTGCTGCCGCGGAGCAGCGCCGAGGAGCAGAGTCGGCAGGGTGCCGTGGTGGCGCTCCGCCGTTTCCTCAACCGCCATGTCCGGCCGCGCAACGTCGCGGTGTTCGACACCGAGGCGGCGCCCGCCTTCGCGGCGGCGCATGGCCGCCAGCCCCAGTCGCCGACCGAGATCCAGCAGGCATTCCTCATGTCCCCGAGCTACCGCCTGTGGAGCGCGACCAACCGGGCGGCGCAGGAGATGATCTGGGTTTCGGTCGGCGAGCCGATCTACCGCGATCTCGACCGGATGACGGAGGCGGCGCGCGATCTTGCGGCGACGCCCGGCAAGCTCGGCAGCCTGGCGCTCGATCCCACTTACGATCCCTCGCCCGAGGTGGCCGGTGTCGACATCCACCTCCAGCCCGGCGGCTATGCGATGGACCGGGGCGACAACGACATCGTCGCCGGCGCACTCTATGAGCTCGGCGGCAATGTCTTCTCCTTCGGCCAGGGGATCGGGCGGGGCGACAGCAAGGCAGGCGTCGTGCTGCGGCTGCTGGACGAGCATTTCGGCGGCGTCCGGCCGAAGCGCATCCTCGACATCGGCTGTTCGGCCGGCGCGGCCTCGGCGGCCTATGCTGCGAATGATCCGGAGGCCGAGGTCCATGCGATCGACATCGGCGCGGGGATGTTGCGCTATGCCCATGCCCGGGCGGAGTCGCTCGGCGTCGGCGTCCATTTCCATCAGATGGACGCTTCGGCCCTAACCTTCGAGGATGACAGCTTCGATCTCGTCGTCTCGCACAATCTGATGCACGAGATCGGCGCGGAGAAGCGCCGTGCGATGCTGCGCGAGGCGCGCCGGGTCGTCCGGCCGGGCGGCATCGTCATCCACCAGGACATCGCGATCCGCGGCCTGCCGACCCTGGTCCAGCAGGTCGAGCGCGACTGGGACACGCATTTCAACGGCGAGGCGCACTGGAACACCTACCAGAATGCCGATCTCGTCGCCGACATGACGGCGGCCGGATTCACGGAGGCCGAGATCGTCGAGCACGATCTGCCGGCGATCCACGGCGCCAACCGCTGGTACGCGATCAGCGCGACGAAGCCCGCATGACCACCCAGGTGGAGGCGCTGAGCGCCCTGGTCGCGACTGCCCGTGGCGCGCGGCCGCAGAGCCTGGCTTCGCGCGAAGCGGAGGAAGTGCTGAACATCACGCTGGCGGTGCTGGTCGAACTCGCCGTGGCGAACGACCGGATAGACCGGGTGGAGCGATTGGTGGCGGAGGTGAGCGGCCGTAGCGTCGAGGACCTGCGCGACATCCGCTACGACGGCGAGGTCGCGCTGGAGCGGCAGGCTGCGACCGACGCACTCCTCACCCGGGCGCTCCGGATCATGCTCGATCCGAGGGCGCAGGCCGGCGGCTGAACATCTTCGTCATTCCAGCGAAAGCTGGAATCTCACTTCACTTTGCTGATTCTGGAAAGGCAAAGAGATTCCAGCTTTCGCTGGAATGACGGATTTACCTGGCTTGACCCTGCCAGCTGTCGACGATCTCCCCCGCCGTCGCGAACCACGCTTCCGGCCGCGCGGCGAGGCCATCCAGCAGCGCTTCGAACGCGTCCATCCGGTAGGGCAGGCCGGTGATGTAGGGCGTCAGCGTCAGCGGCAGGATGCGGCCGCCGAAACGGATCGCCTCATCCTTCAGCCAGTCGAACGCGTCCTCGACCTGCTGCGCGACGCTGTCCATCGACTGCTGCTGGACCGCAATCAGCTGCCGGTCCGACAACTCGTGGTTGAAGGACAGGCTGACGATCGTGCCTGCGCTCGTCGTCGCGACATAGGGCAGATCGTCGTTCACCCAGTCGCACATATAGTCGAAACCCGCCTCGACCAGCAGCCGCGGCGTGTTCCAGCTCTGCGACCGGGCGATCGACTGCCAGCCGCGGGGCGCCGTGCCGATCGCCTGGGTGAACGTGTCGCGGGCCTTCAGGATCAGCGCGCGTTCCTCATCCTCCGGCAGATCGGTCGCGATCGTGCCGTTCATGTCGGTCGAGTGGGCGATGATCTCATGTCCGCCGGCGAGGAGGTCGGCGATGATCGAGGGATAGCGTTCGGCGATCGCGGCATTGGCGGCGACCGTCGCCTTCACTCCGGCCTTCGCGAAGGCGTCGAGCAGCCGATAGGAGCCGACCCGCGTGCCATATTCGCGCGCCGTATAATGGCGATAGTCGGGATAGGGGGTCTGCATGTGCCCGGGCGCGCGGAATGGCGTGTCCGAGGGGAGAATCGGAAACCATTCTAGATTGACCAGGATCGCGACTGCGACGCTCTTGCCGTCCGGCCAGGCGACCGGCGGACGGGTGAACAGGTTGGACGCCGTATAGAGGTCGTGATCCATCCCTGCGCGGCGCTTGGGATAGTCGAGATAGGCGGGATCGAGGCTCATGCGTCGGCCTTTGCGTAGCGGGCGGCATCCGCGACGGCGTCGTCATAGCCGTGCGCGAGGAAATGGTCGGCGATGTCGCCGGAGCGGGTGATCCAGGCGCGCCCGTCGGCGGCGATATGCCGCAGCACCTCCTCGAACGGGCCGATCCGATGCGGCTGGCCGATCAGATAGGAGTGGAGCGGGATGCACATCACGGTGCCGGACTCGGCACCCTCCGCCGCCAGTCGTTCGTACTGGCGGATCAGTGTCTCGGCATATTCGCGCGGGCTCATGTTGTAGACGAAGAAGCCGTAATGGTCGTTCACCTCGATGCTGTAGGGCATCGAGATCAGCCGCCCGCTCGCGACATGGACCGGCCCTGGCTGGTCGTCATGGTAGAGATCGCACGTATAGGTCATGCCATATTCGGCGATGAGATCGAGCGTGCGCGGTGTGTGGGTGAGGGCGGGGGCAAGCCAGCCCCTGATCGTCTGGCCGGTCGCCTCGCGCACGGTGCGGATCGAATCCTCGATGATCGCGCGCTCCTGCGCCTCGTCCATGCCGTAGCTGTAGCGGGTGTTGTAAATGCCGTGGCTGAAGAACTCCCAGCCGAGATCGTTGGCGTTCGCCACCACGTCGGGATGATGCTGGCAGAGCGCGACGGAGAGGGAGACCGAGCCCTTGAAGCCGTGCCGCTCCATGACTTCGGCGAGGCGCCAGTGGCCGACGCGGTTGGCATAGTCGCGGTGGCCGTAGCCGACGACGTCCGGATGGGGTTTCGGCCAGCTCTTGCGCTGCGGATTGGCGGGCGGATCGATCTCGTAGAATTCGAGGTTCGGCGACACCCAGACCGCGACCGTCTTGCCCTCTGGCCATTCGATCTTCGCCCGGTCGCGATAGGGCCGGAAATCGTAGAGGCCCGGATCCGTCTTGCCGTCCCGCATCAGCGCGCCTCCAGCCAGTCGATCACGGCCTGGACCGGCTCGACATCGGCATATTTGAGTTGGAGGTCGGTGAGGTTCGCGAAATGGTAGCTCTCATGCTTGTCGGCGCAGGTCTCGATCGGGACGATCGTGCGGAAGCCGTAGGAGAGGGAATCCACCGCGGTCGCGCGCACGCAGCCCGACGTGCTGCCGCCCGTCACCACCACGGTGTCGACCTTGTGCCAGCGCAGATAGGAGGCGAGCGGCGTCTCGAAGAAGGCCGAGGGCATGCGCTTGGTGTAGGTGAGGTCGTTCGCGTCGATCTCGCAGCGCGGATCGTAGGCGTGGCGCGCGCTGCCATATTTGATGTTCTGGAGGGAATCGGGCGTGTCGGTGCGCGTGCCCCAGACGCCGGCGTCGCCGGCATCGTTCTTGTAGGCGACGCGCGACCAGATGACCGGCATCCCCTTGGCGCGGGCGAGGCGGGAGATGGTGTTGATATGCTCGATCTGGCGGGGGTCGGTTTCATAGGCGGTCTTGAACAGGTCGAGTCTTGTATAGGCCTGCTGGACGTCGACGTTCACGATGGCGAGCTTCTCGCCGAAGCCGAACTTGTTGCGCGCCGGATTGGCCATCACCGCCTCGAACAGCTCGCGCGCCGTCTTGTCCTCCCGGATCATCTTGGTGCCGAGGGTCATCAGGCAGTCTCCAGCTTTCGGGTCGATTGTTCGGGAACGAAGCCGAGCGGCAGGCCGGCATCGGGCGTGAAGCCGTAGAGCGGCTCACCCGGCAGCGCTTCGGCGAGGACCTTGCGGACCTTGAGCAGCTTCTTGAGGTCGATGCCGGTCCTGAGGTCCATCGCCTGCAGCATGAACACCAGATCCTCGGTCACGATATTGCCGCTCGCGCCGGGTGCGAACGGGCAGCCGCCGATGCCGCCCAGCGAGCTGTCGACCATGTCGAGGCCCATTTCCAGCGCCGCCAGCACGTTGGCAAGGCCGAGGCCGCGGGTGTTGTGGAGGTGGATGCCGGTCAGCGCCTTGTCACCGACCACGCCGCGCACTGCCGTCACCATCTCCCGGACCGCCTTGGGATCGGCATAGCCGGTCGTGTCGGAGAGGCCGACCTCGTCGCAGCCGGCCGCCATCAGCCGCTCGGCGAGGGCCAGGATCTGGCGCAAGGGAATCGCCCCCTCGATCGTGCAGCCGAACACGGTGGAGAGGCTGCCTTCGAAATGCGGGCGCCGCTCCACCGGCAGCGCGCGGATTGCCGCAGCGATCGCCTGCGCCTCCTCGATCACCTGGTCGTGGCTGCGGCGCAGGTTCGCACGACTGTGCGATTCGGAAACCGAAAGCGGCAGGGTGATCTTGTCGGCGCCGGCTGCGAGCGCCGCCTCGGCACCCTTCAGGTTTGGCACCAGCACCGCGACGGTGAGGCCCGGGATCGTCTTGGCGAAGGCGACGATCTCGGCCGTGTCGGCGAGCTGCGGCAGGAGCTTGGCGGGCACGAAGCTGCCGACCTCGATCTCGCGGACGCCGGCCGCCGCTTCGGCGGCGATCCAGGCCTTCTTGGCCTCGGTGGGCATCACCGTCTTGATGCTCTGCAGGCCGTCACGCGGTCCCACTTCGCTCACCAGAATATCGGTCTGCATCAAACCTCTGCTTGCTTTATTGTCATATATCTATATCAAATCAGCTCAGGTTGTCGAGCCGGTGAAGAATGAGCCGGCGGCGCGCGTAACGTGGAGAGTCGGGGGCTATGGATCCATTGCCGCTTGCGGGGCTGAAGGTCGTCGAGTTTACCCACATGGTAATGGGCCCGTCCATCGGGCTCATCCTGGGCGATCTCGGCGCGGACGTCGTCAAGGTCGAGCCGCCCGGCGGCGACCACACCCGCCGCCTGCTCGGCTCGGGCGCCGGCTATTTCCCGATGTTCAACCGCAACAAGCGCAGCATCTGCCTCGATCTCAAGAGCGCGGAGGGCAAGGCGGCGGCGCGGCGCCTCGTCGACGAGGCCGACGTGATGATCGAGAATTTCCGCCCCGGCGCGCTGGCGAAGATCGGGCTCGGCCCGGAGGCGTTCGCGGACAGCAACCCCAATCTCATCTACTGCAGCGCCAAGGGGTTCCTGACCGGCCCCTATGAGGACCGCACTGCGCTCGACGAGGTCGCGCAGATGATGGGCGGCCTCGCCTACATGACCGGCCCGCCGGGACGGCCGCTGCGTGCCGGCGCCTCGGTGATCGACATCGCCGGCGGCATGTTCGGCGTGATCGGCATCCTCGCCGCGCTCGAGCGCCGGCACCGCACCGGCAAGGGCGGGCATGTCAAATGCTCGCTGTTCGAGACCACCGCTTTCCTCGTCGGCCAGCATATGGCGCAGAAGGCGGTGACCGGCACCGCTGCGGCGCCGATGCCGGCGCGCGTCTCCGCCTGGGCGGTCTACGACGTGTTCGAGACCGCGCGGCCGGACGAGCAACTGTTCGTCGGCGTGGTCAGCGATCCGCAATGGGTGGCCTTCTGCGACGCGCTCGATCTCGGCGAATTGGGTCGCGATCCGGAGCTCGCGACCAACAATGCCCGGGTGCTCCGGCGCGAGCGCATCCTGCCGACGTTGCGGACCCTGTTTGCCACGATGACCCGTGAGCAACTGGTCGCGCGGCTGGAGGCGATCGGCCTGCCGTTCGCGCCGATCACCAGACCGGAAGATCTGTTCCGGGACGAACATCTTCTGACCGGCGGCGGCCTCGCCGAGGTAACGCTGGAAGACGGCACCCCGGCCATGTTGCCGACCCTGCCGATCGAGATCGACGGGCAGAAGGCGGGCGTGCGCCTCGACCTGCCCCGTGCGGGTGCGCATGATGCGGACGTGCTGGAAGAGGCGGAGCGCGCTTGAGCCGAACCATCTTCGACAAGATCTGGGATCAGCACCGCATCAAGCAGATGCCGGGCGGCGCCGACCTGATCCTCATCGACCGCGTCCTGCTCCACGAGCGGACCGGCGGGGTCGCGCTGAAGAGCTTGATCGAGCGCGGCCGTGCGGTGCTGGCGCCCGAGCGCGCCTTCGCCGTCATGGACCATATCGTCGACACCTTCCCTGGCCGCACCGATCGGACGACGATGCCGACCGGCACCGATTTCATCCGCGCCACGCGCGAGGCGGCGCGCATCACCGGCATCCGGCTGTTCGATCTCGACGATCCGGCCCAGGGCATCGTCCATGTGATCTCGCCCGAGCTCGGCATCGTCCTGCCCGGCACCACGCTCATCTGTCCGGACAGCCACACCTGCTCGCAGGGCGCGCTCGGCGCGCTCGCCTGGGGCATCGGCTCGACCGAGGCGGAGCATGCGCTGGCGACCTCGACGCTCCGGGTCAACCGGCCGAAGACGATGCGGGTGCGCATCGACGGGCGGCTGGCGTCCGGCGTCACCGCCAAGGACCTCGCGCTCGCTTTGCTCGGCCGCTTCGGCGTTGGCGGCGGGGCGGGCCATGTCGTCGAATATGCCGGGAGCGCGGTGGAGGCGCTCGATATCGAGGGCCGGCTCACCCTGTGCAACATGGCGACCGAGTTCGGCGCGTTCAGCGCGATCATCGCGCCGGACGAGGCCATTTTCGCCTATCTCGAAGGCCGTCCGTTCGCCCCGTCGGGCGCGTGCTGGGGCGCGGCCGTCCGGGCGTGGCGGGAGCTTTCCAGCGACGAGGATGCGGCATTCGACACCGAATTGGCGTTCGACGCCGCCGGGGTCGCGCCGATGGTGAGCTGGGGGACCAGCCCGCAGCTCGTCGTGCCGATCGACGGCGCGGTGCCGGACCCGACCGATCCGGGACCGGGCTCGATCGAAAGCCGCACCCGCGCGCTCGCCTATATGGATCTTGCACCGGGCACGAAGCTGGCGGGGCTGCCGGTCGATGCGGCCTTCATCGGCTCCTGCACCAACAGCCGCCTTTCCGACCTGCGCCGTGCCGCCGCGATTCTTGAAGGCCGCAAGGTGGCGCCGGGCGTGAAGGCGATCTGCGTCCCCGGCTCGACCCGGGTGAAGCGCCAGGCGGAAGCCGAAGGGCTGCACGAGGTCTTCCTCGAGGCCGGCTTCGAATGGCGCGAATCCGGCTGCTCGATGTGCTTCTTCGCCGGCGGCGAGAGCTTCGGGGCGCACGAGCGCGTGATCTCCTCGACCAACCGCAACTTCGAGAGCCGGCAAGGCCCGGGGACGCGCACCCACATTGCGTCGCCGGAAACCGTCGCCGCTTCGGCCGTTGCCGGCGTCATCGCAGATCCGCGTGAGGCCGTGCGCTGATGGAGCCGTTCACCACCCTCACCGCGGTCGCGGCGCCGCTGCTGCGCGACAATATCGACACCGACGCGATCATCCCCTCGCGCGAGATGCGCACCGTGTCCAAGAAGGGCCTGGCCGCCGGCCTGTTCTCCGGCTGGCGCTACGCAGCGATCGGCAGCCGCGATCCCGATCCGGATTTCGTCCTCAACGACCCGGCTTATGCCGGCGCGCAGATCCTCGTCACCGGCGCCAATTTCGGCTGCGGCTCGAGCCGCGAGCATGCCGTCTGGGCGCTCGCCGAATATGGCTTCCGCGCGATCATCGCGCCGTCGTTCAACCCGATCTTCCGGGGCAATTGCGTCGCAAATGGCGTGGTGCCCGCGGTCCTGCCCGGTTCGCTCGTCGAGAAGATGGCCGCAGGCCTTGCCGCCGGACCAGGCCGCACGCTCACCGTCGACCTTGTCGCCCAGAGAATCGACGGCCCCGCGCAGGAAAGCCACAGGTTTCAGATCGATCCCGAGTCCCGCGACGCCCTTCTCGCCGGCGCCGATCCGATCGACCAGACCCTGCGCCTGATCCGGGACATCCGCGCCTTCATCGACGTCGACAGGAAGACCCGAAGCTGGGCCTATCCCAAAGGATAGTCGCGGGTCTCAAGGACGCGCGCGAACCGCGATTATCGTCCCGGTTGCGACCCTGCCAATGGCCGGGGCGCCCTCGCTCGCGCGGCCGTCATGCTGATGACGATATGCATGTGGAGACGTCTGCTTATATTCCACCCGGAACGCTGTTCGTCGCGCCAGACACGCCGGTTCCATGGCCGCGGTCATCCTGCTGGGTGTGCACGCCGACAAGCCGATCGACTGTTTTCACAGAGGAAAGCGCGTCCGAATCTCGCTTTTTTCGCAAAGGCTTCAACACGGCTTCCTGCCTCCAGATGACAGGGGTGTCATATGAGGCAAAAACAGCAGACGTCTGATTGTTGTTGACAGGCGACATGTTTTCCGGTGTGTTGGAGCCATAGGCGGAATGGCCGCCAGTCGCGCCGATTGCGGCTGGGCCGATCAACGAGACGCCATCCGCGGCCGGAGGGGAGAAACTATGTCGAGCCGTCGCAGCCTCTGTCAGGGCGTTGCCACCTGGATCCTTTTGTCGGCGGTTGCTGCGCCGGCCCTCGCGCAATCGCAGGATGCTGCCTCGGCGCCGGCCGACGATTCGGCAGGTGCGACAAGCCAGGCTGCGGACGACAGCGACTCGGGCGCAATCGTCATCACCGGCAGCCGTGTCGTGCGCGACGGCTTCGATGCGCCGACCCCGACCACGGTGCTGTCGTCCGACGAGCTGCAGCTGCGCGGCACCACCCAGATCGGCGCCTTCCTGACCGAAGTCCCCGCCTTCCGGGCCAGCACTTCGCCGCAGTCCAATCCGCAATCCTCGCGCGGCGCCGGCCAGTACTTCGCGGACCTGCGCGGCCTCGGCAACGTGCGCACCCTCGTTCTGGTCGATGGGCGCCGCTTCACGCCGAGCTCGCCCGAGGGTCAGGTCGATCTCAACATGATCCCCACGGTTCTCGTTGACCGGATCGACGTCGTGACCGGCGGCGCATCGGCGCAATGGGGCTCGGACGCGGTCGCCGGCGTCGTGAACATCATCCTCAACACCCGGCTCGACGGCTTCCGCAGCGACTTCTCGTTCGGCATCACCACCTATGGCGACAATGAGGAGTATCGCGCCTCGCTCGCCTACGGATCCGATTTCGCCGACGGGCGCGGCCATTTCGTCGTCGGCGGCGAATATGTGAACAGCGCCGGCGTCGACAGCCATCTCGAGCGGCCGTTCGGGCGAGACCGGCAGGAGCAGGTGTCCTATTCCGGCGTCCGTCCGGCCGACGCGCCGTCACGCTTCTATGCAAGCGGCGTCGGACCAATCAACATGACGCGTGGCGGCCTCATCATCGGTCCGAACACCGGGCCGGGCCAGCCCCTGCGCGGCATCCAGTTCGGCCCCGGCGGCGCCACCCAGCCGTTCAACTACGGCACCGCGGTCGGCACGTCCGCGATCAACAATACCGGCGGCGAGCCGGGCTTCTCGATCCGCTCGGGCCACTATCTCATCCTGCCGGTCGAGCGCACCACCGGCCTGTTCCACGTCAATTACGAGATCAGCGACGCGCTCCGCCTGTTCGGCGAGGTCAATTACGGGCGCAGCGGCTCCGATTTCACCACCGCCTATCCGCGCGATCAGGCACCGGGCGCAATCGTGATCCAGCGCGACAATGCCTATCTGCCGACCAATGTCCGCGATATCATGCTGGCGAACAACATCACGTCCTTCTCGCTCGGCCGCGAGTATCGCGATTTCGGCCCGATCGAGACGCGCAATTTCAACACCACGGTGCGCGCGGTGCTCGGCGGGTCCGGCTCGCTCGGCGGCGGTTGGACATGGGATGCCTATTATGCCTATGGCCGCAACGAGTTCCGCTCGACCCAGGCGAACCTGAAGCTCATCCCGAACCTGCGCTTCGCGGCCGACGCGATCCGCGACGGCAGCGGCAATATCGTCTGCCGCGATGCCGCTGCGCGTGCCGCCGGTTGCGTGCCGATCAACCTGTTCGGCGAAGGTTCGCCCGGCGCGGCGGCGATCGACTATGTGACCGGGACGGCCATCTATACCGTCGATTCCACCCAGCAGGTCGCCGCGGCGAACATCCAGGGCGAGCCTTTCTCGACCTGGGCCGGGCCGGTCTCCATCGCGGCCGGCGTCGAGCATCGCAACGAGCGCTCCGAAGCGCTCTCCGACCCGCTGTCGCAGGCGGACACCTTCCAGTACGGCAACCCCAAGGCCTATGAAGGTTCCTACACCGTCAACGAAGGCTATTTCGAGGCGGTCGTGCCGCTTGCGCGCGATCTGCCGTTCGCCCGCCGCCTCGATCTCAACGGCGCGGTCCGCTACGCGGATTACAGCACCAGCGGCGGCGTCTGGACCTGGAAGCTCGGCGCGACCTGGGAGGTCAGCGATTTCCTGACGCTGCGCGCCACCCGCTCGCGCGACATCCGTGCGCCCAACAACAGCGATCTGTTCGCCGAGCTCAACCAGATCGCGACGCTGCGCAACCCGTTCACCGGCGCCAGCGGCCAGGTCCGGGTCCAGCTGGGCGGCAATCCCGACCTTCGACCCGAAGAGGCCGATACGCTGACGCTCGGCGTGGTGATCAGCCCGACCTTCATTCCGGGCCTGAGGCTCTCGGTCGACTATTGGGACATCAAGATCGACGGTGCGATCTCGTCCTACAATGCGCAGACGGTGCTCGACAATTGCGCCAATGAGGTGAACGCGGGCGCGCCCGGCTTCTTCTGCGGCTTCGTCGATCGGACCGGCACCAATGTCGACGAGGTGCGTGCGCCGCTGCTTAACATCGCCGGCTTCCGCGCCCGCGGCGTCGATTTCGAGGCCTCCTACCGCTTCAATCTCGGCGCCGGGACGATGAACGCCCGCCTGTTCGGCACCTATACCGACGACCTGATCTTCGACGACGGCCTCGGCGTCCCGCGGACCTACAACGCCGCGGGCGTGCTCCAGACCGTGGGCAGCGTGATCGACCGGGCCGGCCAGGTCGGCGGCGCGAACAGCGGCTTCAACACCGGCGCGACCAACGCGCCGCACTGGACCCTCAATGCCAGCCTCAGCTACCGGATCGCCAACTGGACCGCGACGATCCAGGGCCGCTACGTCGACGGCGGCCTGATCGATGCCGGCCTCGTCGGCCCCGACGATCCAGACTATAATCCGGCCTCGCCGATCTCGATCGGCGACAATACGGTATCCGGGCGCTTCTACACCAACGTCGCGCTCAACTATCGCGTCAACGACAATGTCGAGGTCTACGGCGTGGTCGACAATCTGTTCAACGAACAGCCGCCCTTCCCCTACACCGCCCTGGTCGGCCTCTACGACAAGGCGGGGCGCACCTTCCGCATGGGCGCGCGCTTCCAGTTCTGATCGTTCCCTGAGCCTGCCAACTCGGGCCGCCACGCCTTCCCGGCTTGGCGGCCCGCTTTGCGTGGGGCCACCGGCAGGAGCGGGGTCGGTCAGGGTACGGGCACGATCAGGAAGCGTGCGGCCATTTTCCTACAGCACTGGCGATATGTTATGCCAAGCCCTTGAAGGCAGAAGCCTTTTGGCTCTTTGCAAGGTGCATATGACCGTTCCGGTCGCGAGGTGGCGTCGAGGTTCCGCGCCACGGCGTCGACTGGACAAGCCCTGCTCTAGGCCCGAACCACCCCGAACCGGCCGAATCGGCGGAATTCCGGGATTTTCGGTCGGAAAGGGGCCGGGATTTTCCGGTTTTTTCGTGGAATCCCCGAACTTCGCGGCTCAGCTCTCCGGCGCAATCGTGACGGCGAGGCCGTCGAGCGCGTCGTCCATGTGGATCTGGCAGGCAAGACGGCTCGTCGCGGTCCGGTAATCCGACGTGTCGAGCAGGTCGTCCTCGTCGGCGCCCGGCGGGCCGACGCGGTCGATCCACTCGGCGCCGACATGGACATGACAGGTGGCGCAGGAGCAGCAGCCGCCGCACAAGGCGAGGATCTCGTCGACGCCGCCGTCGCGCAGCGTCTCCATCACTGAATGACCGGTCCTGGCCTCGACGGCGCGCTGCTCCCCTTCGCGGGTGGTCACGTGGATGGTGGGCATGAAATCGGTCCGTTCTGGCGGCTCATGAGGCGGTGGCCGGGCGGGCCGCGTCGGCGGCCTTCAGCGCGCGCCAGTAGGTCGGCTCGATCAGGCTCATCAGGAACGCCGCGACGATCGCCAGGCCGAAGAAGATGAGGAAGGCCGGCGTGTAGCTGCCGGACATGTCGAACAGGCGGCCCATCAGCCAGGGGCCAGTCGCGAAGCCCATCGTGACGAAGGCGGTGTAGATGCCGAGCAGGGTGCCGAGCCGCTCGGTGCCGAACACGTGCTTGGTGATGACCGTGGTCTCGAGCAGCATGCCGGAATGGGCGACGGCGCGCGCGACGATGAACAGCGCGAAGACGAGCGGGTGGCCGAGGATGATGGCGAGCAGGCTGCCGAAGCCGAGCAGCACGTACATCGCCGCCGCGCCCCTGGTCGAGGTGCGGTCGAACAGGGTGCCGACCAGCACGCGGGCGAAGAAGCCGATCACCCCCATCGCACTGATGCCGAGCGCGACCACCTCGCGCGACAGCGACAGATCGTTGAAGATCAGCACCTGATGCTGGATGAAGGCCTGATCGACCATCCCGCCGAGGAAGACGGCGAGCGCGAAGATCCAGAACACCGGCCGCTTCATCACCGCCTTCAGCGTTCCGGGCGGCAGATCGGCGACGGCGGGCGCGGCCGGCGCCGACGCGTTCGATTTCCTGAGGACGAAGGCGGCGAGGACCAGAGCGGGCAGCGCGATCAGCCAGACGCCGAGCGAGAGCAAAGCGAAGCCGCCGCGCCAGCCGAACCCGGCGATCAATGCGGCGATGATCACCGGCACCAGCATCGAGCCGACGCTGGCGCCGAGCAAGGCGACGCCCATGGCGGTGCCCTGCGTCCGGTGGAAGCGCTGCGAGACCAGCACCTTGACCGCGATGATCGTGCCCGGGCCGGCGACGCCGAGCATCATGCCGAGCACGTAATAGCCGGTCAGCGAGCTCACCCAGAGAAAGCCGACCATCGCGACGCCGCCCACCGCCGAGGCGATGGCGAGCGCGACCATCGGGCCGATGCTGTCGATGAACCGGCCGATGACGATCGCGGCGACCGCGCCGGTCGCGTACTTGGCGGAAGCGAGCAACGTCGCCTGCTCGCGGGTCCAGCCGAACTCCTTGATCACTTCCGGGAACAGGAAGGGCAGCGAGAAGGACGGCGCCGAGAAGGCGAAGATCATGCAGATCGTCGCGAGCGCGAGCGGCACCCGGTTGTCGCGGAATTCCGAGCGGAAGGCGGCGTCGAACTTCAGCATGAGCCGTCTCCCGCGGTCCCGGTCATTCGCAGATCACGTTGAGGAGCACCTGCCGGCGTTCGCGGCGGACGATGTCGAGGCCGCGCCGGATCGCGTCCGGCAATTCGACGGGGTTGGTGACCCGCTCGCCATGGCCGCCCGAGGCTTCGACATATTTCTCGAAGTCCGGGACCGGGCGCAGGTCGCTGAGCGGCGCCGGCTTCGGACCGTGGGCCGCATGGCCGTCCGGATAGACGCCGATCGTCGACTGCTGGACCGCGCCCCAGCGGGCGTTGTTGCAGATGATGGTGAGGATCGGCGCGTCGTGCATCGCCGAGGCCTGGTGGCAGGCGGCGGGATTGCAGAAGAGATAGGCGCCGTCGCCCATCGCCGCGACCACCGCCCGGTCGGGCGCCGCCAGCGCCGCGCCGACCGCGGCGGGGAGGCCCCAGCCGAGCCCGGCGGCGGGCGAGTGCATGAAGAAGCCGCCGGCACGGTGCGCGTCGTAGATCTCGCGGTCGACCCAATATTCGTTAATGAGGATCACCTGGTCGTCGAGTGCCTCGTTGAGGCAATGGTTGAGCCAGTCCTTGGTCATGCGCGGTGCTTCGAGCAGGGGCGCCAGGCGCTTCTCGCGCCGCGCCCGCCGCGCCGCGGCAAGGGCCGACACCGCCGCCTTGCGACGCGCTGCGCCATCTGTGGTGTCGACGCGGGTCACGGCTTCGGTGAGCGGAGGCAGCAGCCTGGCGGCGGAGGCAGTGATCGAAAGGTCGCTGCGGAAGCTGCGGACCGGATAATCCTGGAACAGGGGATCGACGCCGACATGGACGATCCGCGTGCCCGGCTCCGGCTCGCGCGTGCCCGGCAGCCAGGGCACTTCGCTTTCGAGGCAGATCAGGAGGTCCGCCTCGCCCAGCACCGGATGGACGTTCTGGCCGAGATGACAGGGATGGTCGGCGCGTGCGCAGACGTAGCGCGACTTCGCCTCGACGATGCCGATCCCGAAGCGCTCGCAGAAGGCTTCGAGCGGCGGCACGGTAGCGGGATCGCGGCCGCTGGCCGAAGTGACGAGGACCGGGCAGCGCGCGGCCGCGATCATCTCCGCCAGCGCGCCAACGCCGGCCGGATCGGGCGCGGGCGGCAGCGGCACGGTGACCGGGGCGGAGTCGACCGGCATCGGCAGGGTGCGCTCGGCCAGCACCTCGCGCGGCAGGGTGAGATAGACGGGGCCAGCCGGCGGCGCCTGGGTGATCGCCAGCGCGCGGTCGAGCACCTCGTCCGCATTGATGCCGCCGCGCAGCTCATAGTCCCACTTGACCAGCTCGCGCAGCATGCCGCCCTGATCATACATCTCCTGCGCCCAGTGGATCGCGCCGGAACGGGCGCCGAGCGGGCCCTTCTCGTAGAGCGGGGTGCGGCCGGCGATGAACAGCATCGGCACCTCGTCCCGCTTCGCGTTCATGACGCCGCACACCGCATTGGCCGCGCCGACGCTGACATGGACCATCACCGCCTGCGGCTTGCCGGTCACCATCGTATGGCCGTGCGCCATGCCGACGACGAGATTCTCGTGCGTGCCGATCACCGGCTGCGGGAAATCGAGGCCGGAGAGGTGCTGGCGGGCATAGGCCTCCGCCATCGGCGCCGAATCGGTGCCGCTGTTGATGAAGAGACAGTCGATGCCCTTCTGCTTCATCTGCACGAGGAAGGCCTCGGCGACGGATTCGGCGGTCGCCGGGGCGTTCCGGGAGGCGGCGGTCGCGGCAGTCTGGGCCATCGGAATCCTCATTCTGTCATTCGACGGGAATATAGACAGACGTCTGAATAATTGGCAATAGGAGAGTCATGTCCAATCAGCATCGTCCATCAAAACGTCGATCCGGGTCAAGCCGGTCGATAGAGCTCTCCGAGCGCGTGGCCAGATAGAAAGACGTCTGAGTAATTTCCTATGACCGAGCTTGTCCTCAACACCTTCTTCCGCAGCTCCGCCGCCTGGCGGGTGCGGATCGCGCTCCGGCTGAAAGGCCTGTCCTACAGCACGGTGTACCGGAATTTCCGTGAACAGGCACAGCGCACGCCGGACCATCTCGCGCTGAACCCGCAAGGGCTGGTGCCGACCCTCGTCGCCGACGGGGTACCATTTGGCCAGTCGCTCGCGATCATCGAATATCTGGACGAGATTCATGTCGATCCGCCGCTTCTGCCGGACGATCCGATCGGCCGGGCGCAGGTCCGCGCCATGGCGCAGATCGTCGCCTGCGACATCCACCCGATCGGCAATTTACGGGTGCTCCAGTATCTGCGCACCGAGTTCGGACAAGACAAGGACAGCGTGAACGCCTGGTATCGCCACTGGGTGAAGCAGGGCTTCGACGCGCTGGAGGCGTTGGCGCGGGCCCAGGGTAACGGTCGCCATTGCCACGGCGATCGCGTGTCGATCGCCGACATCTGCCTGGTGCCGCAAATGTACAATGCCCGCCGGTTCGGCGCCGATCTCAATCCCTATCCGACGCTGCGGGCGATCGACGCGCATCTTACCGCGCTCCCGGCCTTCGCCGAGACCGCGCCGGAGCGGCAGCCGGACGCGGTCTAGGACAGGAGCTTAGCGAGCAACCGGACGAGGGTTTCGCGCTCGTCTGCATCAAGACGCGCAAGGGCGGTGTCGGCCGATCGGCGGGCGCCCTCGCGCACCTTCTCTGCGATCCGGCAGCCGTCCGCGGTCAGGACCACGCGCGAGCGGCGGTTTCCGTCGGGCTCGATGCTCGCAAGGCCCGCCGCGGCGAGGCGGCGGACGAAGGAATGGACGTTGGCCGGTTCCATGTCGATCCAGCGGCCAAGCTCGGCCTGCGACATCGAATGGCGGGCGAGAGCGAGGAGGGCGCTCGCCTGCACCGGCGTCAGGTCGCCGATCCCGGCCAGTTCGGCACTGCTGTGCTTCTTGGCATGGGCATAGGCCCGCCGCAGCAGCTGCCCGATCTGGAGGCCGTGCTCGGCGGAACTGTCGGTCTGGTCTGTCACCGGGCTTCGTTAGCTCCGCCCACGAAGCCCGGCAACGTATGCATCAGGCGAGAACGGTCGCTTCCGCGTAGCCGAGCTGGTTGAGCTTGTCGGCAGTGAAGATGTCGCGCTCGGCGACCCAGTCCTGCGTCTTGTCGAAGATCTCGGGCGAATAGGGCTCGAACACCAGTCGCTCGCCCGGGCCGAAGGCGGCGGTGTCGACGCGGTCGCGATAAGCCTCCGGCACGTCGTTCAGGAAATAATGGGTGAAGCGCTGGTGATCGAGGTCGATCTCCATCTGCGCCTTGCGCAGCGCCTCGTAATATCTCGCGACGTCGGCCGGATCGGTGCCTTCGGGAACCATGCCGGCGATCATGAAGGTGGTGTCGGCGACGCGGCGGAAGCCCAGCTGCTCGGCGACATAGAGCTGGCAGCCGAACAGGGTCGCGGCTTGCGTCTCGCCATTCACCAGCCGTTCGAGGCGGGCATTGGGGCGGCCGGTGAAGTCGAGCTTGATCCGATCACGCTCGACCCGGGTCTCGAGCGCCTGGATGGTCGCATAGTGGCTGCCCGACTGGTAGCCGACGTCGACCGGCACGTCGGCCAGATCGGCAAGCTTGCGGACCGGCGACTCGTCGGCGACGAAGATGCCGGCGGGCGAGAGCGAATAGCAGCCGGCCCAGAGCTTCCCGTGCCCGTTGGCGGCGGCCATGTTCACCGTCCAGTGGCAGGCGCAGCTGACGCTCGCCTCGCGGCCTTCCTCGTAGCTCTGATAGGCACCGGCCGGCCTGTTCGGATCGGCAGGCGGAAGGGCGATGGTCCTCAGGTCGTAGTCGGTGAGGCCCGCTTCCGCGAAGAAGCCTTTTTCGTGCGCCACCCATTCCTGCAGGCGGCCGTGCGTCTGGATCACGAACTTCGACATATCCTCATCCTCGATCGTTCAGCCCGCCCCGCCGATTCGGGGTCGGTTGAATGAGTTATTATCATAGTTATGATCATAATCAATGACGACATGCGGCAATGATGTGCTCCCGCGAAAGCGGGAGCCCAGTCCCAGGCCCGGCGCGGCTGTGTTCCCGCTTTCGCGGGAACACAAGAATTGCTTTTGATTGGGCGAGGGCGTGGCGCCCTACTTGCTCATCTCGCTCTGCGAGAAGCCGGCGACGCTCTTGTAGCGGTCGGACAGGGCACGGAGCTCGTCCTGGCTGATATGGTCGTCGAGATTGGCGAAAGGGCGGTCGCCGACCAGCTCCTCGACCTTGAGGTTGATCACGTCGGGCGGGCTGGTGCGGTTGGTGCGCACGACCGCCGAGGTCGCGGGCAGCCGCTCCGCCTCGAACGCCGCGAGCGCCGCCTGCGGCTCATATGTGGCGAGGAGGTCGGCGAGCACGCGCGCGTCGATCAGCGCCTGGGCCGATCCATTCGATCCGCGCGGATACATGGGATGGGCGGCATCGCCCGCCAGCGTCACCCGGCCGAACGTCCAGCGCGCCACCGGATCCTTGTCGACCATCGGATATTCGAGCACCATCTCCGCGTCGCGGATGAGCTGGCCGACGTCGAGCCAGTCGAAGCGGAAGCTCTCGTAGATCGGCAGGAAATCCTCGGTCCGGCCCGGCTTGTTCCAGTCGTTCTTGGCCTCGCCCGGCCGCTCGATCTCGGCGATCCAGTTGATGAGCTGGGTGCCGTCGTCATGGTCGACGATCGGGTAGATGACGATCTTGCCGGTCTTGATCGAACCGACCCGGATATAGGTGCGTCCGCCCAGGATCGGCGCGCTGCGGGTGACGCCGCGCCAGGTGTTGATGCCGGTGAAGGCGACCTGCTCGTCCGGATAATAGGCCCGGCGCACGGTCGAGTTGACGCCGTCGCAGGCGATGACGACGGAGGCGCTGGCGTCGGGCAGCGCCTCGCCGGTCGACAGGCGACGGAACTGGAGCGTGACGCCGTCGTCCCCCTGTTCGTGTCCGACGAGCTGATGATCGGTGCGGACAAGATCCGGCCCCAGCCGCTCCAGCGCCGCGCGATAGAGGATGCCATGCAGCTTGCCGCGATGGATGCCGATTTCGGGATGGGGGTAGCCGGCATGCTTGCCGCGCGGCTCGGCGAAGATGCGCTGGCCGAAGCGGTTGAAGAAGGCGCTCGTCTCGTTCTCGATTCCCGCCGCCAGGATCGCGTCGTCGAGGCCGAGCCCGGCGATTTCGCGCATCGCATGGGGGAGGAGGGTGATGCCGACGCCGATCTCGCGCACGTCGGGCGCGGCTTCGTAGACGGTGCAGCCGATGCCGCGCCGGTGCAGGCCGAGCGCGAGCGCCAGGCCGGCGATTCCCCCGCCGACGATTCCGATGTTCATGGCCGCCCCGTCCACGCGCGCCGCTCAGCGAATGGTGACTTCGAGGTCGGCGAGGCCGTCGATCCTGCCGACCAGCCGGTCGCCGGGCTGGACCGGCCCGACGCCCTCGGGCGTGCCGGTGTAGATGAGGTCGCCCGGCGCGAGCTCGACATAGGTGGAGAGGTCCGCGATGACCTCGGCGACGTTCCAGATGAGAAGCGAGAGATCGCTCGACTGGCGGGTCTCGCCGTTGACGGTGACGCTGATCGCGCCGCCAGTCAGGGGGCCGGTCGTTGCGGCCGGGCTGATCTCGCCGCAGGGCGCGGACTCGTCGAATGCCTTGCCCATGTCCCACGGCCGGCCGGCCTTGCGCGCCTCGATCTGGAGGTCGCGGCGAGTCATGTCGAGGCCGACCGCATAGCCGAAGACGAATTCGTGCGCGCGCTCGACCGGGATATCGCGGCCGCGCCGGCCGATCGCCACCACCAGTTCGATCTCGTGCTGATAGTCGCCGGTGCGCGGCGGATAGGCGATCGTGGTGCCGCTCGGCACCACCGCGTCGGCCGGCTTGGTGAAAAAGAAGGGTGCCTCGCGGTCCGGATCGGCACCCATCTCGATCGCATGGGCGCGGTAGTTGCGCCCGACGCAGTAGACGCGGCGGACCGGGAAACTGTTGCCGCCCGTGACGGGCACGGTGGTCGGGGCCGGAATCGCGATCATGGTCACTCCACTCGTCCTTGCGTCGCGGCCCGATTCGCCTGCCGCTCGCGACACGCGCCGCGGGGGTCGGCGCTTGAGTCGTCAGGGCGGGACGTGGCAATCTGCATCGGGTTCGTACGCAGTTAATCAGATGTCTGTGCGTTTATGGCTTTCATTGAGAAGGATTGTCAATCATGTTCGATCCAGCCTGAATTTCTGAGGGTATGTTGCCGGACCGGGCCTCTTGCATTCCGGGTTCGGGCTAATATACAGACGTCTGTATATTAACGATCCGCGCGGATCGGATCAGCAAGGAGAGCCGGCTTGATCATCGACTGTCACGGGCATGTGAGCGCGCCGGCCGAGCTCTGGGCCTACAAGGCGTCGATCCTTTCGCACCGCGGCTCGCACGGGCGTGGCGGGGTGAAGGTCAGCGACGACGACATCCGCCGCGCCGCCAACAAGGTCGAGATGGCGCCATGCGGGCATCTCGACATGCTCCACCGCCACGGCACCGACTTGCAGCTGATCTCGCCGCGGCCGTTCCAGATGATGTCGAGCTTCGAACCCGGTCGCGTGGTCCACTGGTTCGTCGAGGAGACGAACACGATCATCCACCGCCAGATGCAGCTCTTCCCGGACACGTTCGTCGGCGTCTGCGGCCTGCCCCAGGTGGCGGGCGAGCCGATCGAGAACACCTTCGCGGAGCTGGACCGGTGCGTCGGCGGGCTCGGCTTCAAGGGCTGCCTGCTCAATCCCGATCCCTACGAGAACACCCGCACCGACCAGCCGGGCCTCGGCGACCGCTATTGGTACCCGCTCTACGAGAAGCTCTGCGAACTCGACGTGCCCGCGCATATCCACGCCACCGGATCGCGCACCGACCGCTCGCCTTATTCGCTCCACTTCATCAACGAGGAGACGATCGCGGTCTTCAATCTGGTCAATTCGTCGGTGTTCGACGACTTCCCGGACCTCAAGATCGTCGTCAGCCATGGCGGCGGCGCGATTCCCTATCAGCTCGGCCGGTTCGAGGCGGGCTCGATCCACCCGGGCGCGAAGCGGCGCTTCTCGGAAGGGCTGCGCAACCTCTATTTCGACACCGTCCTCTACACGGAAGGGGCGCTGCGTCTGCTCATTGAGACAGTGGGCGCGGATCGCTGCCTGTTCGGCTCGGAATGCCCGGGCGTCGGCTCCAAGGTCGCCGGCGACGACGGCAGGACGATGGACGACATCGCCCCGATCATCGCCGGCTTCGACTGGCTGAGCGATGCGGAGAAGAAGATGATCTTCGAGGACAATGCCCGCCGCCTGTTCCGGCTGGACCAGTAAGGAGGCACGCCGATGGCCGAGATCGTCCTGGGCATGTGGACCACCCACGGTCCCACGCTGTCGACCACGCCGGAGGAGTGGCTGTTGCGCCTCCCGGCCGATCACGCCCGCAAGGACCATCCGTTCCGCGGCGGCAAGTATGATTTCCCTACGCTCGTCGTGATGCGCAGGGACGAGCATCTCGCCGAGCAGGCGACGCTGGAAGAGCGCACCCGCCGCGCCGGCGCCTGCCGGGCCGCGATCGAGACGATGGCCGATGCGTTCGAGGCCGCGGCGCCCGACGTCGCGGTGATCTTCGGCAACGACCAGAACGAGCTGTTCCTCGATGACGTGATGCCGGCGCTCACCGTGTTCGACGGGCCCGTGATCTGGAACGAGCCGGCGTCGGAGGAGCAGGCGGCCAAGATGGCGCCCGGCATCCACGCCGCCGAATGGGGCCACAACCCGCCCGAGCGCACCGACTATCCCGGCCATCCCGAGCTCGGCCGGCGGATCATCGCGGCGGCGATCGCCAATGATTTCGATGTCGCCCGCTCGCACCGCCTGCCGGAAAATCCCGGCCACTGGTCGAGCGGCATCGGCCACGCCTTCGGCTTCATCTACCGCCAGATCATGCGCGACAGGGTGATCCCCAACGTGCCGGTGATCGCCAACACCTTCTTCCCGCCCAACCAGCCGACCGCGCGCCGCTGCTTCGCCTTCGGCCGGCTGGTCGGCCGGGTGATCCGCGAATGGGAGTCGGATGCGCGCGTCGCGATCTTCGGGTCGGGCGGGATGAGCCATTTCGTCATCGACGAGGCGTTCGACCGCAGGATCATCGAGGCGATCGCCAGCCGGGACGGCGCGGCGCTCTGCGCGATCGAGGAGCATCATTTCCAGTCCGGCACGTCCGAGCTCAAGAACTGGATCGCAGCGGCCGGTGCGCTGTTCGAGACCGACCTCGCCGGCGGCCTGGTCGACTATCAGCCCTGCTATCGCTCGGAAGCGGGAACCGGCACCGCCAACGGCTTCATCTACTGGAACCGGGAGCAGGCGGCGTGAGCGACGCGATTGCCGAGCGGCTGGCGAAGCTCGATGCCTGCGCGGTCTCTGACGCGCTCGACCAGCTCGGCCTGCCGGCGTCGATCACCGGCCTCGGCCCGCTGGCGGCACGCCGACGCATCGCCGGGCGGATCATCACCGTGAAGCTCGCCGCCGGCAAGCCGCCCGAAGGTGCGCCGGCCCGGCACCTGTGCACCACGGCGATCGACACGGCCGAGCCGGGCAATGTGATCGTCGTCGAGCAGCGCACCGGCGTCGAATGCGCCGGCTGGGGCGGCATCCTCTCCAACGCGGCGAAGGTGAAGGGCCTGAGCGGCGTGATCGTCGAGGGCCTGGCGCGCGACGTCGATGAAGCCGCCGACATCGGCTTTGCCGTTTATGCCCGCGGCGCGACGGCACGGACGGCGCGTGGGCGCATCCACGAAGCCTCTACGGGGGAGCCGGTCACGGTCGGCGACGTGACGGTTTCGACCGGCGACTATGTCGTCGCGGACGGCAGCGGCGCAGCCTTCATCCCCGCCGCGCGGATCGCGGACGTTCTCGCCGCGGCCGAGGCGATCGCCGCCAAGGAAGCGGGCATGACCCAAGCGGTGCTCGCCGGCCATGCGGTGAGCACGATCATGGGCGCCGGCTACGAACATCTTCTCGAAGGAAAGACCGAAGCATGACCGACACCAATGTCGAACGGGCATCGCGGATCGACACCGCGACGCTGAGCGACGCGCTCGACAAGCTCGGCATCGCCGGCCAGTGCCTCGGCATCAAGCCGCTCGACCATGCGTTCCGCATGACCGGTCGGGCCTTCACCTTGTCCTATGCTCCGGTCGGTCATCCGGTCGGTACCGTAGGCGACTTCATCGACGACGTGCCGGAAGGCGCAGTGGTCGCGATCGACAACGGCGGGCGACCGGACGCCACCGTCTGGGGCGACATCCTGACCTTCTGCGCGCACAAGAGGGGCCTTGCGGGCACCGTGATCGACGGCGCCTGCCGCGACACCCACCTCGCGCTCGACCTCCGCTATCCGATGTACAGCCGATCCTACTCGATGCGCACCGGCAAGGACCGGGTGCAGCTCGAGGCGGTCGGAACGATCGTCAATGTCGGCGACGCCCGGGTGGCGCCGGGCGACATATTGCGCGGCGATTCGGATGGCGTGGTCGTGATTCCCAAGGCGCGCGAGGAGGAGGTGCTCGCCGCCGCCGAGGCGATCGATGCCGCAGAGGCCCGCATCCGCGAGGCGATCGCCGGCGGCATGCGGCTGGACGAGGCGCGCAAGCAGCAAAGCTACCACCTGCTCCAGCGCAAAGAAGACGCATGAGCTTCACCATCGTCGCCTCGTTCGCGGCAGGTCCGCATGCGGCGGCGATCCCGCTGCTGGAGGGGGCCGGCTGCATGGTGCGGCAAATTCCGGCCGAGGCGCGGGCGTGGACCCCTGAGCTGATCGCGGACTATGCGCCGACCGCCGATGCCTGGCTCGGCACCTTCCCGGGGCTGAAGCTGCCGCGTCAGGTGCTCGAACGCTCGGAACGGGCGCGGCTCGTCGTCTCCAGCATCATCGGCACCGACTTCATCGACGTCGCGGCGGCGAGCAAGCTCGGCATCCTCGTCGCGCATGGTGCTATGGCGGAGAATTTCGACGGCATGGCGGAGGCCGGCGTGATGCTGATCGCGGCGCTGCGCAAGGCGCTCCCGGGCAAGATCGCCGCGCTCGCCGAGGGGCGCTGGAAGCCCGCCCCCGCCGGCCGGATGGTCAAGGGCGCGACGATCGGCATCATCGGCTTCGGCCGCATCGGTCAGGGCGTCGCGCGCCGGCTGCAGGGCTGGGATTGCGACATCATTGCGCACGACCCCTATCTCGGCGCGGAAAAGGCGGTCGCGGCCGGCGCCGAGCTGGTGTCGCTGGAGGCGCTGCTCGAGCGGTCCGATGTCGTGGTGATGCTGGTCACGCTGACCGAGGAAACACGCCACCTGATCGACGCGGCGGCGATCGCGCGGATGAAGCCCAATGCCCATCTCATCAACATCGGCCGGGGTGGCTGCGTCGACGAGGCGGCATTGCTGGCTGCGCTCGACGAGGGCCGGTTGGCCGGCGCCGCGATCGACACCTGGGAGACCGAACCGCTCCCCGCCGATCATCCGCTCCGCCGTCACCCGAAGGTTATCGCGACCGGCCATGTCGTCGGCCACTCGGAGGAGCTTTATGCCCGCATCCCCGAGGTCGCGGCGGAGAACATGCTGCGCGGCCTTCGCGGGCTGGATCCGCTCCACATTCGCAACCCGGACGCGCTGCCGGCGTGGCACGCGCGGATGGCGCGGCTGGCTGCTTGAGCAGGGAGACCCCGATGCCCGCTTTCTCAGACGATCTCCTCGCCGCCGCCCGCGCACAGGGCACCGCGACTTTGCACGAGGCCGCCGGACGGATCGGCGCGCTGCCGGGGGCGATCAAGCCGGTGGCGCCCGCGATGCGTCTCGCCGGACCGGCGTTCACGGTGGAGGTGCCCGCCGGCGACAATCTCGCCATTCACCGTGCGCTCTATGCCGCCGAGCCCGGCGACGTCCTTGTCGTCGCGACTCGCGGCGGGATCGAATGGGGCTATTGGGGCGAAATCCTGAACGAAGCGGCGATGGCGCTGGGGCTTGGCGGCCTCGTCATCGACGGCGGCGTGCGCGACACCCATGTGCTCGCCGAGCAGCTCTTCCCGGTCTTCTCCAACGGTGTCTGCATTCGCGGCACGCTGAAGGGCATCGCGCCCTATGCGCTCGGCCGTCCGATCGCGATCGGCGATGTGGTGATCCGCCCGGGCGACTTGATCGTCGGCGATCGGGACGGGGTTCTCGTGCTTCCGCCCGAGGCCGTCGAGGCGGCCGTCGAGAAGGGGCGGCAGCGTGAAGCCGATGAGGCCGACAAGATCGCCAAGCTCCGGGCCGGTGCGCGGACGCTGGATTTGTACGGGTTGGGGGAAAGGTAGGCGCTGCCCTCTTCGTCATACCGGCGAAGGCCGGTATCCAGTTCTCAGTCCAACTGGACCCCGGCCTTCGCCGGGGTGACGGTGTGGCTCGATTGATATTATATTTAACCGGTCTCCTGCTGCCGTTGTCTTAGGGGTCAGCAGCGCCACTCGATCCTTTTGCTCCTCCGTCGATAGTCGCGTAAAAACACAGACGTCTGATCTTTTTTGATTGACTCTGCTGTCCACCTGAGGCGAAAAGATAGCATCTTTGGACGGGTCGACAGGCGCCTCGAAGCGCGCGGCTCGCCATCGCCTGGGGAGAGCGTGTCTTGGGTTCCGAAAGCTATGAAGGCCGGCCGCAGCTGTTCATCGGCGGCAACTGGCGCGGGTCGAGCACCGGCGAGACGCTCGACCTGATCAACCCCGCCACGGGCGCAGCGATCGCCGGCGTGCCGATCGCGAGCCGCGACGATCTCGACGAGGCGCTGGCCGCCGTGGCCACGGCCAATGCCCCCTGGCGCGAAACCTCGGCCTATGACCGCGCGAAGATCCTGCACCGCGCCGCCACCCTGATGCGCGAGCGCGCCGCCCATATCGGCCGCGTCACCACCATGGAGCAGGGCAAGCCGCTCGCCGAATCCACCGCCGAAGCCTACGCCTGCGCCGACATTTTCGACTGGTTCGCGGAAGAAGCGCGCCGTGCCTATGGCCGGATCGTACCGTCCAAGCAGCCGGGCGTTCGCCACCTCGTCCTCAAGGAGCCGATCGGGCCGGTCGCGGCCTTCTCGCCCTGGAACTTCCCGACCACCATCCCCTCGCGCAAGATCGCCGCGGCGCTCGCCGCCGGCTGCCCGGTCATCATCAAGCCGGCCGAGGAGACGCCGGGGAGCTGTCTCGAGCTCGCCCGCGCGCTCGACGATGCCGGCCTGCCCAAGGGCGTGCTCAACGTCGTCTTCGGCGTGCCCGCCATCATCTCCGAATATCTGATCGCCTCGCCCGTGATCCGGAAGATCTCGTTCACCGGCTCCACAGTGGTGGGCAAGCATCTCGCCCGGCTCGCGGCCGCCGAGATGAAGCCGACGACGATGGAGCTGGGCGGCCACGCGCCCGTCATCGTCTTCGACGACGCCGATCTCGACAAGGCGGTGCAGCTCAGCGCCGCCTCCAAGTACCGCAATGCCGGTCAGATCTGCGTCGCGCCGACCCGTTTCTACCTGCACGACGCGATCCACGACGCGTTCGTCGAAAAATTCGCGGCCGCCGCGGGCGCGCTCAAGGTCGGCGACGGCCTCGCCGCCGACACGCGCATGGGCCCGCTCGCCAATCCCCGCCGCGTGACGGCGATGGCGGAGATGATCGGCGATGCCGAGGCGCACGGCGCGAGGGTCGCGAGCGGCGGCAGCGCTATCGCGGGCGAGGGCAATTTCTGGCAGCCGACCTTGCTCGCCGACGTGCCCAACAGCGCCCGGATCATGAACGAGGAGCCGTTCGGGCCGATCGCCGTCACCCAGCGTTTCCGGACCTTCGACGAAGTCGTCGCGGCGGCGAACCGGCTGCCTTACGGCCTCGCCGCCTACGCCTATACGCAGTCCGCAGAGCGGGCGACCCGGATCGGCGACGCGATCGAGGCCGGGATGATCGGCATCAACTTTTCGCAGCTCACCGGTCCCGAGACCCCGTTCGGCGGGGTCAAGGAGAGCGGGCACGGCTCCGAGGGCGGGATCGAGGGCCTCGAAGGCTATCTCGTCACCAAATATGTGGCGCAGGGGTGAGGGCGATGACGGAGATGCAGCACCTCACCCGCGATGAGCTTCTCGGCCTGATCGACGACCGGCCGGACGATCGCGTCTTCCGGGTCAACCGGCGGGTGTTCACCGATCCGGCGATCTTCGAGCTGGAGATGAAGCATATCTTCGAAGGCGGCTGGGTGTTCCTCGGCCTCGCCTCGCAGCTTCCCAGGCCGCACGATTATTTCACGACCAGCATCGGCCGCCAGCCGATCCTGGTGACCCGCGACGGCGCCGGCGAAATCCGCGCCTTCGTCAATTCCTGCCCGCACAAGGGCGCGCGCATTTGTCAGCTCGGACAGGGCAATGCGAAGATCCACGTCTGCCCCTATCATAGCTGGTCGTTCGACAGCGCCGGCAAGAACAAGGCGATCAAGGGCAAAGCGAGCGGCCACTACAGCGAGGCCTTCGACCGCGACAGCCACGACCTCTCCGCCCTGCCGCGGCTCGGCGACTATCGCGGCTTCCTGTTCGGCAGCCTCAGCGCCGACGTGCCCTCGCTCGACGACCATCTCGGCGAAGCGCGCACGCTCCTCGACCTCATCGTTGACCAGAGCGCCGAGGGGCTGGAGCTGGTGCCGGGCGCGGTCACCTTCACCTATGAGGCGAACTGGAAGCTGCAGCTCGAGAACTGCTCCGACCAGTATCATTTCTCGTCGGTCCACCCCTCGTACCTCAAGCTCCTCGATCACCGCGCCGAGACGCAGTGGATGGGCGCGACCCGCAACATGTGGGATCCAAACCGGCGCCGCGACGAGCATGGCGAGGCGACCGGCGGGAGCTTCAACTTCGCCAACGGCCACGTGCTGAATTGGCGGATGCCCGACGCGCCGGACGCGCTGCCCCTGTTCGAAAGCAAGGACGCGCTCACGACAAGGGTCGGCGAGGCGAAGCGCGACTGGATGTTCTATTCGCGCAACCTCACCATCTTCCCCAACGTCCAGTTCGCCGAGAATGCGTCGAGCCAGCTTCGCATCATCCGCCCGCTCTCGGTGAACCGCACCGAGATGCGCACCTTCTGCATGGCGCCGATCGGCGAAAGCGCCGAGGCGCGGCGCGTCCGCATCCGGCAATATGAGGATTTCTTCAATCCCAGCGGCCTCGCCACGCCCGACGACGCCGTGGTCTACGAGGCGTGCCAGGAGGGCTATACGTCCGAGGCGCAGCCCTGGCTGCAGGGCTATTCCCGCGGCATGTGCGGCGGCGCCAAAGGCGGCAACGCCTTCTCCGACGCGATCGACATGGCGCCCGAATGGTCGATCACCGGCGACCGGACGCTCGGCGACGAGAGCATCTTCCATTCCTACTACCGCGCCTGGCAGCAGCGGCTCGGCGACGCGCTTCCGGCCGAGGCGCGGGCGCTGGAGGTGGCGATATGAGCGCGCTCACCCAGGCCGAGGCGGAGCGGCTGATCTCGTCGGAGGCGCTCTATCTCGACCAGCGCCGCTGGGACGACTGGCTCGACCTCTATGCCGAGGACGCGGTCTACTGGGTGCCGGCGTGGAAGAACGAGAGTGAGACGACCTCGTCGCCGGACAGCGAGATTTCGCTGATCTATTATGAAGGGCGCTCCAGTCTCGCCGATCGCATCTGGCGGCTGAAGAGCGGTCTCTCGGTCGCCAGCACGCCGCTCCGGCGGACCGCCCATATGGTGACCAATGTCCTGGTCGAGCCGGGCGAGAGCGATGCCGCGGCATCCGCCACCGCTGCGTTCGCTGTCCACCATTTCGATCCGAAGCGGCGCAGCCAGCACGTCTTCTTCGGCCGCTACGAATATGGCTTCCGACGCGACGAGCGCGTCTGGCGGATCGCCCGCAAGACGACGGTGCTGGCCAACGACCAGATCCCCACCGTCGCCGATTTCTACCTGCTCTGAAGGATTGGAGAGACCCATGGCCCATCCCGATCTCGCCACCGCCTCGGCCCAGGCCGACGCGCTTGAGGAGAAGATGACCCGCGAGCTCGACGAGATGGTCGTGAAGTCGGTCCTCTACCAGTCGGGCGACATCGATCCGGCGGCACCGCGCGGACGGCCGACCGAGGCCGAGCGCAAGGGGCGCTACTTCCTGATGCGCGAGGACCCGCGGCTCCAGAAGATGCCGGAGAAGCCGACCCTGATCGATTTCTTCCGCTACCGCTTCGGCCCCTCCGCCCACCTGCTGCAGAGCGCCCGGCTCGCGGTGCGCGACGGCCTGCCCGAGAAGACGGTGCTCGCCTGCCTGCTGCACGACATCGCTGTGTTCGGCCTGATCCGGTCCGACCACGGCTATTGGGGCGCGCAGCTCATCGAGCCCTATGTCGACGAGGAGGTAAGCTGGGCGGTGCGCGCGCACCAGGCACTGCGCTTCTATCCGGACGAGGAAGTCGGCTACGAATATCCCGAGGCCTATATCCGCATGTTCGGCCCCGATTACCGGCCCGATCCCTATGTCGATCGCGACTATCAGGAAGCGCGCCAGCACCGCTGGTACATGACCGCGCGCAACGTCACGATGTACGATTTCTACGCCTTCGATCCGGACACCACGGTCGATATCGAGGAGTTCACCGACATCATCGGCCGCAACTTCCGCCAGCCGGAAGAGGGGCTGGGTTATGACAGCAGCCCCTCCAGCCACATGTGGCGGACGATCATCGCGCCGACCCGCTTCCTCTAGGACCGGGCGCAGCGGGATGGAGCAGACGACCTTTCTGGTCCTGATGGCCCTCGCCCTCGTCGGCACCGGCGTGGTGGCGGGCATATTGGCGGGCCTGCTCGGGGTCGGTGGCGGCATCGTGATGGTGCCGGTGCTCTATTACGTCTTCGGCGTGTTCGACGTCGATCAGGACGTGCGCATCCATATGGCGGTCGGCACCTCGCTCGCCGCGATGATCCCGACCTCGATCCGCTCGGCCCTCGCGCACCGGCGCAAGGGCGCGGTCGACATGGAGCTGTTCCGGTCCTGGCTGCCCGCCATCCTGATCGGCGCGATCGCCGGCAGCGTGCTCGCGCCGCACGCGAGCAGCGAGGTGCTGCGCGCGGTCTTCGCCGGCTTCGCCTTGCTCGTCGCGGTCAACATGATCGTCGGTAACGAGCGCTTCAAACTGGGATCGGAGCTGCCGCGGCGCATCTGGCAACGGATTTCCGCGACCCTGATCGGCGGCATTTCGGTCATGATGGGGATCGGCGGCGGGACCTTCACCGTCCCCTATCTCTCGCTGTTCGGCTATCCGATCCACCGCGCGGTCGCGACCGCGGCCAATATCGGCGTGCTCATCGCCATTCCGGGCGCGATCGGCTTCTGCCTCGGCGGCATCGGGGTCGACGAGCGGCCGGTCTGGTCGCTGGGCTATGCCAGCCTGCTCGGCTTCGCGCTGATCGTGCCGGCGACCGTCATCGCCACGCCCTGGGGCGTCGCGCTGGCCCACAAGCTCAATCCCAAGTGGCTGCGGCTGGCCTTCGCCCTGTTCCTGGCGATCACCGGCCTGCGCATGGCCTGGAGTCTGATTTCATGATGGATGCCCAAGTGAACGAGGAGTTTCAGACATGCTGAGCGCGGAGAGCAACCACCGCCTCACCCGCACCGGCGCCGACACCGACATGGGACAGCTGCTGCGCCGCTACTGGATGCCGATCGCCGCCGTGTCGGAATTCGACGACCAGTCGATCCGGCCGGTCCGGCTGATGGGTGAGGACCTCGTTCTCTACAAGGACAAGAGCGGCACGTTCGGCCTGGTCGACCGGCAATGCCCGCATCGCCGCGCCGACCTCGCCTACGGCTTCGTCGAGCAATGCGGCCTCAGGTGCAACTATCATGGCTGGCTCTACGACGCCGACGGCCGCTGCCTCGAGCAGCCCTATGAGGACGTGGCCAATCCGCGCGCGCGCTTCCGCGACAAGATCCGGATCAAGTCCTATCCGGTCGAGACCAGGGGCGGGCTGGTCTGGGCCTATCTCGGGCCGCAGCCGGCGCCTCTGGTGCCGGACTGGGAGCCGTTCAGCTGGCAGAACGGCTTCGTCCAGATCGCGTTCGCGGAAGTTCCCTGCAACTGGCTGCAGTGCCAGGAGAATTCGATCGACCCCGTGCATTTCGAATGGATGCACATGAACTGGGGCCGGCGCCTGCGCGACGAGGAGTCCGAGCATGGCCCGAAGCATCTCAAGGTCGCGTTCGACGAGTTCGACTATGGCCTCGTCTACCGCCGCCAGCGCGAGGATACGGACGAGGCGCACAAGATGTGGACGGTCGGGCGGGTGTGCCTGTGGCCGAACTGCTTCTTCCTCGGCGACCATTTCGAATGGCGCGTGCCGATCGACGACGAGCGCACGCTCAGCGTCTCCTGGCTCTTCTTCCGCGTGCCCAACGAGCAGGAGCCCTATGTGCAGGACAAGATCCCGGCCTGGCGCAGCGACATCAAGGACCCCGAGACCGGCCGCTGGATATCGAGCCATGTGATGAACCAGGATTTCATCGCCTGGGTCGGGCAGGGGACGGTCGCCGATCGCACAAGGGAACATCTCGGGCAAAGCGACATGGGCGTCGTCAAGCTGCGCCAGCGCTTCATGAGCGATTTGAAGCTGGTGGCCGCGGGCGAGGATCCCAAGGCGGTGATCCGCGATCCCGAGCAGAATCAGCGTATCGCGCTCCCCGTCGCCGACCGCGACCTGTTCGAGAAGGGCGTGCCGCTCGCGCAGTACGAGAAGCTGCCGATGTACGGGAAGCATCTCCACACCTTCCCGTTTCAGGCCGGCCAGCCGCCGGAAGTCTGGGCGGCCTTCCGCGAGGCGATGGGCCTGCCGGTGGTGCCGCCCGCGCCGGTGGAGATCGCCTGATGGACGCGCAGCCCGCCCGCGACGAGGCCCTCCCGCTCCCCCGCCCGCGCGGCGACGGCGCGACCACCTTGTCCGAGCGCATCGTCGCCGAAGTGAAGGCGGCCCTGTTCGACCGTAGGATCGGGCCCGGCGACCATCTCGGCAGCGAGGCGACGATCGCGCAGCGCTTCGGCGTTTCCCGCATGGCCGCGCGCGACGCAATACGCGCGCTGGTGGCGCAGGGGATCGCCACGGTCCGCAAGGGGCCGTCCGGGGGTGTGCGGATCGCGACAGGCGATCCGGACCGGTTCGCGGAATCGCTGGCGGTGCAGCTCCGCCTGCTCGGCGTCGAGCTTTCCGATCTCATCGAGGCCCAGATCGCCGCCGAGGCGGCAACCGCCGAGCTTGCCGCCCAGCGTGCGTCGGAGGACGAGGTCGAGGGGCTGCGCGCAATCCTCCTGCATGCGGCGGATCATGTCGACGATCCCGCACGCTTCATGGAGGAGATCGTCGCCTTCCACACCGGCCTCGCCCGCGCGGCCGGGAACGTCGTGCTCGCCACGTTCCTCCAGGGCGTGCTCCGCGTGCTCATCGATACCTACGGGCGCAACACGACCGCCGAGCGCGCGCAGAGCGTCCTCAGGTCCTACCAGGCGGTGATCGACGCCGTCTGGCGGCACGATGGCGAGGCGGCACGGGTCCTCATGCGCACCCATCTGGGGCAAGCCTATGCGAGCCTCGCGGCCGCCGGCGCCCTCGCCCGGACCCGATCGGCACAGTGAAGGCAGACGTCTGACGCCCCTTTGCGCGGCTCCCAAGTGCAGCTAGAAACCCGGGAAGGCCGACGTTTCGGCGAGGCGGGCCGGCGGCGGGGGCGTTCGCCGGTCGATGGCCAAAGCCGGAACAGGCACGGATCAACAGCAGGGGACGGTCTTTGACGGGCAAGCGTGACGGGGACACGAAGCGGGGCGAAGGCCTCGATGCGCTCTACAAACGGCCCGGCTTCCTGCTGCGCCGCGCCCATCAGATCAGCGTCTCGCTGTTCATGTCCGAAAGCGCCGAGATCGGCGCAACGACGACCCAATATGGCGTGCTGACCATCCTGCGCCATTGCGAGGGCCTCGATCAGATCGGCCTGTCCAAGAAGGTCGGGCTCGACCGCTCGACCACCGGCCTCGTCGTCAAGAAGCTCGCCGACGACGGCCTCGTCGTCCGGGTCGAGGACCCGCAGGACCGCCGCCGCAAGATCATCGTGCTGACTGCCAAGGGCGAACGCCATCTGGAGAGCCTGCGCGGCCCCGCGGCACGGGCACAGGAGATCGCCCTCTCCGCCTTCACGCCGGACGAGGCGGAGCAGTTCCTGGGCCTGCTCGGCAAGTTCGTCGACAGGTTCAACGACGTGACCCGCGCGCCGATCGTGTCCGAAGAAGCGGGGGACGAGAAACCGAAGCGGCGGGCCGCAGCGAGCTGATCCGCCCAAACGCGATCTTAAGTTGCATCGTCATTGCGAGGAGCGAAGCGACGAAGCAATCAAGGCTGCGTCCGAGTCTGCACTGGATTGCTTCGCTGCTGCGCAGCAGCAGTTTATCCTGAGCGACGCCGCAGGCGGCGTCGAAGGGCTCGCAATGACGAAGTGTTTCCAGCCAAGCTGATCATGCCTAACCGTTCTCTTCGCGGTACAGGCCGAGCTTTTGTTGGCAGGCCTTGTCGGAATAGGCGAAGAGGACGAGGTCGCTGTCCGCGCTCAGCACGACCTCTTTCCACGACGGGATGGCGACGACATCGCGCGGCGCGAGGCCCAGCGTCTCGTCGCCGATCCGCGCCTGTCCGCGGCCTTCGACGACCACCATCACCGTGCCGTCGGTCGATCGGCGGGGCTTCGTCTCGAAGCCGGCGGGGAGCAGGCGGACATGGGCCGAGATGGTCGCCATGATCGCGCCGCCGTCGGCCGGATTGAGGAACTCAAGCGCGTGGCCGAGATGCGGGTCGGGATCGCCCGCGGCCGCAAGCGCGTCGAGCGCCGGCCGCCATTCGGCATAGGGATAGTGGAACAAGGGCTGGTGCGCCGGCCGGCGGTCGGCGCTGCTGCCCTTCAGCGGACGCAGGTTGCGGCCGTAGCGATTCAGGCTGTCGCCCGGCGCGACGGTCGGCGGATGGGCCTCTTCGTCCAGCTTTTCGGCGAAGCTGGCGTCGAAATGGCGCACCGTCGGGATATCGAGCCCGTCGAGCCAGATCATCGGCCGGTCGGTCGGATTGCCATGGTCGTGCCACTGGCCGCCGGGGGTGAGCACCAGATCGAACGGCCGCATGACCGCCTTCTCGCCGTCGACCGCGGTGAAGGCGCCTTCGCCTTCCATCACGAAGCGCAGGGCGCATTGGCTGTGGCGGTGGCAGGGCGCGACCTCGCCGGGCAGGATGAGCTGCAGTCCGGCATAGAGGCTGGTGGTGATCGAGGCCGCGCCCGGCATGCCGGGGTTTTCGAGGATCAGGACGCGCCGCTCCGCCTGCGCCGCGCTGATCAGGTCGCCGGCGCGCAGCAGATAATCGCGCGCCACGTCGTAGCGCCAGCGATGGACCCGCGCCGGCGAGGTCGGCTCCGGCGTGACGAGCGCGGCGAGCACCTCCCACAGCGGTGCCAGGCTCGCCGGCGCCATCTCGGCATAGAGCGCGCCGAGCTGGGTCTGCTGGTCGTTGGAGAGGGCGCCCTGAGCCATGGCCGCCTCAAATGGCCGAGATGGCCGCGGCGACGTGCGCCACGTTGCGCTCGGTAAGCCCGGCGATGTTGATCCGCCCGCCGGTGCCGACATAGACCCGATGTTCGCCGCGCATGCGCTCGACGACATCCTGCGCCAACCCCAACATCGCGAACATCCCCCGCTGACGGGCGATGAAGTCATAATCGCGGGCGTTGCTGCCGGCGAGCTGATCGGACAGGCAGGCGCGCATGCTGTGGATGCGGGCGCGCATGGCGGCGACCTCCGCCTCCCACTGTGCGCGCAAGACGGTGTCGCCGAGAATATGCGCGACCACAGCCGCGCCGTGATCGGGCGGCATCGAATAATTGGCGCGCACGACCGGCAGCAGATGGGCGTGGGCGCGGTCGGCTTCCGCCGGGGTCTTCGCGATCAGGCTGAGCGCGCCGGCGCGGTCGCGGTAGAGCGCGAAATTCTTCGAATAGGAGCTGGCGACGATGATCTCCGGCAGGCGCGACGCGAGCAGGCGGGTGCTCGCCGCATCCGCCTCCAGCCCTTCGCCAAAGCCGAGATAGGCGAGGTCGACCAGCGGCGTCGCCCCGGTCCGCTCCAGCAGGTCCGCAATCGCCGCCCATTGCGCGGGATCGGGATCGGCGCCGGCCGGGTTGTGGCAGCAGCCATGGAGGAGGACAATATCGCCGGGCCCGATGCCGGCCAGCGCCGCCATCATCTCGTCGAAGCGCAGCGTGCCGCTGGCGACGTCGTAATAGGGATAGACGACGACCTGATGGCCGGCGGTGGTGAAGAGCAGGTTGTGATTGGCCCAGGTCGGATCTGGGATGAAGACGCGCGCACCTTCCGGCCGCAGCTTCTTCAGGAAATCGGCCGCGACGCGCAGCGCGCCGGTGCCACCCGGGGTCTGGATGGTGCGGGCGCGCTCGAAAATGTCACTGCCCTCCCCGAACAGAAGGGCGCGGGTCAGGCGATTATAGTCGGGATTGCCGGCCGAGGAGAGGTAGCGCTTGCTCTTCTGGGTTTCGATCAGCCAGGCCTCCGCTGCCTTCACGCTGGCCAGGATCGGCGCCTCGCCGCTCTCGTCCTTGTAGATGCCGATGCCGAGATCGACCTTGTCCGTGGCAGGATCGGCGCTGAAGATCTGGGCGATGCCCAGGATCGGGTCGGGCGGCGGCGGAGCCAAATCGGCGAACATGCGCGGGTCCATTCCTTCTTCGGGGCAGCAGGGGCGCTTTCCCGATTGATATAATCAGACGTCTGATTTATTGCAACGACAAACCCGCTTGCCCGAGACAGGCCGAACCGGCACCGGCAGGCGGACGCGTTGACGGGAGAGCGGCGTATGGCAACGGCCCAGGCGGGTGTCGGCACGGTGGCGGAGGCGCCGGACGATGGCCGCGACGGCTGGTGGAACGTCGCCTGCGCGTTCGTCATGCTGTTCGCCGCGCTCGGCATTCCGGCGATCATGGTGCCGGTGCTCTATGCCCCGATCATCGACGAGACCGGCTGGTCGCGCGGCGACGTCGCCTTGCTCACCACCTTCAAATTCGGTGCGGGCGCGGTCGCCGCCTATCTCACCGGGCCATTGGTCGATCGCTACGGCATCCGCAAGGTGACGATCGCCTGCGCGGTCCTCTCGGGTGCGGCGCTGCTGATGCTGCTCGAGGTACACAGTCTTCCCATGCTCTACCTGATCGGCGTCCTGCTCGGGATCAGCGCGCTTGGCGTGATGACGGCGATGAAGGTGCTGGTCTCGCAATGGTTCACCCGCAATCAGGGCCTCGCCCTCGGCATCGCTCTGACCGGCGTCAGTGCGGCCGGGGTCGTCATCCCCTATAGCACGACCTTGCTGACCGAGGCCTATGGCTGGCGCGTCGCCGGCGCGCTGATGAGTCTCGTCATCTGGTTCGTCGCCATACCGCTGTTCCTGTGGCGTGCGCGCGAACACGCCTCGCAGGGGAATGAGGTCGCCAAACTGGCGGCCGAGGCGGACTATGGCGACGCGCCGGCTTTCAGGGACATCCGCTTCACCCGCTTCTTCCTCGTCGCGGCCTTCGTGAGCGTGCTGATCGGCATGGTCGATCACGGGATGAGCGCCCATCTCGTCATCTTCCTCGACCGCGACGTGCATCTGGGCGCGGAGATCGCCGCGATCGGCTTCTCGGCGATCATGGTGATGAGCAATCTCGGCAAGCTCGGCTTCGGGTGGCTGTTCGATCGGCTCTCGACCCGCGGTATCGGCCTCTGCTGCCTTGCCTTGTCGGCGGGAGTCGCGCTCGCCTTTCCGGTGGCGGGCCTTTCGACTTTCCTGCTCTTCGCCGTGGTCTACGGGCCGACCCAGGGCGGCCTCATGGTCAGCCTTCCGGTCCTCGCCAAGCATTGCTTCGGCCCGCGGGCAATGACCCGGGCGATCGCGGTGCTGTCCACCACCTACATGGTCGGCAGCGCGGCCGGCCCGGCGATTGCCGGCTACCTCTACGATCTCACCGGCTCCTATGCGTGGCCGTTTGGCATCTTCATCGTCTCGATCGCCGTCGCCGGCTTTGCGGCGATGACGCTGCGCCCGGCCTATCGGCCCGCCCGAGCCTAGGCGAACGCGTCCGGCCATGGCGCGCCGGTCTGGAACAGGCAGTCGCCGCGCACGCATTGCGCCAGCGGCCTGACGCACACCACAATCCCCGAACGCGGGAAGGCGAGTTCGACCGGGGCGCGCCAGGGCGTGTCCGGGAAATGGATCAAGGCCGCGGGCTGGCCTGCATCGACCTCGTCGCCGATCCCGGCCAGCGGCTCGAACAGGCCGGCTTCCATCGCATAGAGATAGTCCTCCGGGCCGTTCGCGAGGAACCGGGTCGCGGCCGGCGGTTCGGAGGCGGGCGCGCCGCGCCATACGCCGGTCGCGGTGAGATAGCGGCGCAGCATCGCCTTGGCTGTCGCGACCGAAGCGGGCGTGACATGCGCCCCGCCGCCGATCTCGGCTGCAAACGAGGTGCCGCCTGCAGCCCGGATCACGGCACCGAGATTGCGCCCGCCGGTGACCCCGCCGCCGCGAAAGACCAAAGTGGAGGGCAGGCCGATCGCTTCGATATAAGCGCGCTGCCGATTGCGCGCTTCGAGATCTACTGGCGGCGGGCCGCTGAGCAGGACCGCGTCGTAGGCGAGCGAGGTGCCGCCGGAATGCACGTCGAGACAATGATCGACGCGCGGCGCCAGCACGCTGCTGACGAAATGGGCGATCATCTGCGTCGGTGTGCCGAGCGCATTGCCGGGGAACTCGCGGTTGAGATTGCCACCATCGATCGGCGAGACGCGCGCGCTGGCCATGACGGCGGGGAAGTTGATCGCGGGCAGGATGATCAGCCGGCCAGCCAGATCGTCCGGCGCGACCATGCGGGCAAGGTCCATGAGCGCGATCTGGCCTTCATATTCGTCGCCATGATTGCCGGCGACGAGCAGGACGGTCGGCCCGTCGTCGTTCGCGATCGTCACGATCGGGATCGGGATCCAGCCATAAGCCGAGCGATGGACCGAGTGCGGCAGGCGCAGGAATCCGGTCTGCTTGCCGGGCGCGTCGAGATCGACGTCGCAATGGATCAGGCTGGCCTGCTCAGCCATCGACATGTCCTTCTGTGTCCCGGAGGCGCCGCCGTTCGTGCATCAGCAAGGCGATCACCCCGGATGCGAGCGCGATGAACAGGGCGTAGCAGAGCATCATCGCGGCCACGATCGCGCGCTCGCCGCTGAACCCGGTGGCGGTCAGCGCGAAGATGGTCGGGCCGATCGCGAGACCGAGGAAGTTCTGGACCATGTTGTAGAGCGCGGCGGCCTTGCCGACGAGGTGGCTGGGCGTGATCTCGGTCAGCACGGCCGAGCCCAGGATCTGCACCGTGCTCGCGATCAGCGCCGCCGCCGCATAGGCGATCCACATCGCCTCGACCGAAGGCGCGAGGAAAATCGCCATCGCCGGCAGCATGTGCAGCGCCTGCACGGCGAAGGTGACGTGGAAGATCGCGTCGCGGTTGCCGCGCCGGGTCAGCCGGTCGATCAGGAATCCCAGGCTGATCAGGCCGATCGGCGTGCAGACGAGGCCGATCAGGCCGGCGGTCGCGCCGATCTCGCCGGGGCTGAGGCCCCAGGTGCGGCCGATCCCCGCCGCCATCCATGCGCTCCAGCCGCTATTGGCGAGCGACCACAAGGTCGGGCCGGCAAACAGCAACAGATAGAAGCGCCGTCGCCGGCCCATATGCGCGAACAGGTCGCGGAACGTCGGCCCGCTCGCCCCTCCTCGGGGCGGTCGCGGCGGCTCGCGCAGGGTGAAGGCGAGCAGCGCGAGGACGATTCCGGCCATGCCCGGAATGACGAGTGCGATCTGCCACGGGCGCAAGCCGCCGAGCAGCGGGACGGCATCGAACGCGCCCGCTTCGGCGGCGGCGAACAGCGCACCGCCGATCAGCATGGCGAAGGCGCTGCCGACGAGCGGGCCGATCCCGAAGATGCTGAACGCCCGCGCCCGCCCGTCCGGCGGAAAGCTGTCACGGATGAGCGAGACGGCATTGGGCTGCAGCGCCGCCTCGCCGATGCCGAGTCCGGCGCGGGCCGCGAACAATTGCCAGTAATTGCCGGCGAGCCCGCAGCACATCGACATGCAGGACCACAGGAAGACGGCGCCGCCGATCAGCGACCGGCGCGAATGCCGGTCGGCGGCGTGGCCGAACGGGATGCACGACAGCGAGTAGAGGATCGAGAAGGAGAGGCCGACGAGCAGGCTCACCTGCAGGTCGGTGATGCCGAGATCCCGGCGCAGCGGATCGACGAGCAGCTTCAGGATGTTGCGGTCGAGAAAGGAGAGGATCAGCAGCAGGGTGAGCACGACCACAAGCCAGCCGCGCTGGCCGGGCCGGACTGCATTCCAGGGTCCCTGGGCGATAGGCTCAGGCAGCACAGGGCGGGTCGAGGCGGAAATGCTGACGATGGCGCGACGCTCCGAAGTGACGCGCCAAGCTAGGGCGGCGGGTGCGCCGCTGTCGACGCGGCGGGGCTGCACGGATCGGACCATTGTCCGTGCGGATCGGCCAAGCTGGCCGATTTTAACGGACGAGATTGCGCTCCTTCCGGTCACCGCGCAGATTGGGCGGATGAAAAGGACCGGCGCGTGACCACGTTGGGCCCGCAAGCGACACGGCGGATCGCGATGGTCGCGTTCGACGATGCGGTGCTGCTCAACCTCGCCGGACCGGCCGAGGCGTTCGGCTATGCCAACCGCGAGTTCATCCGTCAGCGCGGCCTCGAAGGCGGACCTCCGCCCTATGAGATCCGGACCTATTCTCCCGCCGGCGGCACGATAAGGACCAACTGCGGCGTCGCGCTCGTCACAGAGGCGTTCCCCGAGCCGGCTGCTATAGACTTTGACACCATCGCGATGATCGGCGGCCTTCACATGCGCGAGCTGGCCACGGACACATCGATCCTCCGCTGGCTCCGCGCCGCCGTGCCGCTCGCGAAGCGGGTCGCTTCGTTCGGCAGCGGCGCCTTTCTCCTCGGCAAGGCCGGCCTTCTCGACGGCCGCCGTTGCGCGGCGCATTGGCGCATCGCGGACGTGCTGGCCGAGGAGGTGCCGGCCGCCCGGGTCGAACCGGGCGCGTTGTTCGTGCGCGACGGCCACTGCCTGACGGCGGCGGGGTCGATCGCCAGCATCGATCTCGCGCTCAGCATGATCGAGGAGGACCACGGCAAATCTCTCGCGCTGACGGTTGCCCGCGTCATGGTGCTGCCGCACATGCGACCGGGCGACCAGCCGCAGGTCAGTGCGGAGCTACGCGCCCAGACGGCGGTGTCGCCACGCGTGCAGAAGGCGGCGGAATGGATTCTCGCGAGCCTCGACCGGCGGCCGACCGTGGCGGCGGTGGCCAGTCGATTCGCCATGAGCGAGCGCAACTTCTCGCGGTCCTTCACGCGCGAGATCGGCATGTCGCCGCAGCGCTTCATCGTCGCCGCACGGCTTGAGGCGGCCCGTCGCTGGCTGACCGGATCGACCCTGCCGATCGAGACGATCGCGCGCCGCGCCGGCTATTCGAGCGGCGAGCATCTGACCCATGCCTTCAGGAAGATGATGGGCACCACGCCTGGCGACTATCGACGCAGCGCAGGCGAGGACGGTGAGCCCGGTTGATCCCACCGGCTGCTTCGATCGGACGAAGCGCTGACTGTTTCGGCCAATCCGGCGGGCGGGGCTTGCCGGGCGACGCACGAATCCGGATGGGCCGCCAGACCTTTCAGGGAGATTGAGATGACGGATTCCATCGATCGTCGCGCGCTGCTGGGAGCGGGCGCCGCGCTCGCTGCGGGGGCGTCATTGCCGGCCGCGGCCCAGTCGTCCCCGCACCGTCATCCGCCGCTGCCTGCGGACGCGCCCAAGGTCGCGTTCCTCATCTATCCGAACATGGTCGCGCTCGACCTCGTCGGGCCGATGACCGTCTTCAAGGTGCTGCGCTGCGACGTCCAGCTGGTGTGGAAGGACAAGGGGCCGGTGCCGACCGACGTCGGCGTGCCGATGGCGGCGACGCAGAGCTTCGCCGAATGCCCGCGCGATCTCGACGTGATCTGCGTGCCGGGCGGCGTCATGGGCACCACCGCCTGCATGGACGATCCCGAGGTCCTGGCCTTCCTCGCCGACCGCGGCGAACGCGCGCGCTGGGTGACCAGCGTGTGCACCGGCAGCCTGCTGCTGGGCGCGGCGGGCCTCCTCAACGGCTATGACGCGACGTCGCACTGGGCGACCACCGATCTGTTGCCGATCCTGGGCGCCCGTCACGTCGACCGCCGGGTAGTGATCGATCGCAACCGTGCGACCGGCGGCGGCGTCACCGCCGGCATCGATTTCGGCCTCACGCTGGCGGCGCAGCTCAAGGACGAGGAGGCCGCCCGGCGCGTCCAGCTCATCCTCGAATATGCGCCCGCGCCGCCCTTCCGCAACGGCACCCCGGCCGAAGCGGGTCCGGAGCGCACGGCGGCGACGCGTTCGGCGCGGCAGGGCATGGATGCCGGCGCCCGCGACGCGGCGATCCGCGCCGGGCACAGGCTGGGCACCTGGCCGAGGGCCTAGCCGGACCTCAATCCCCGCTTGCTGCTGTTGTGCCGGCGTTCCGAAATCCGTCCCGCATCGCCCGAATCTCGTCGTCCCGGCCCGTCATCTCCCAGCGGATGAGCGAGATCGGGAGGGCGCCCGCCGCGCGGAACTGGTCGTGAAAGGCGCGGATGTCGAACCCGTCGCCGAGCTGCATCGAGCGCTCGGCGAGCAGCCGCTCCAGCTCCACCTTGCCGATATAATAGCCGATCCCGTAGCCGGGCTGGCGCAGGTAGAGCTCGATGTCGAACTGCGCGATCGCGTCGCCGGGATGCATCCAGCGTGGCGTGCGGCGGACCAGCGAGGCATTGGCCTCGGCCCAGGTCCATTCGTTCGCCTGCATGCGCAGCTCCGGGAGCACTCGCGCCGCGCGCTTGGCGCCGAGGATATAGTCGATCTCGCGCGTGCGCGGGCGATCCTCGAGCAAGCCTGCCTGCAGGATCATCTCCTCGAGATAGAAGGCCCAGCCTTCGTTGCGCAGCCCGTCGACGAAGAACAGGCGGCGCTGGCCGCGGATCGGCCGGGCGTCGCGCTCCGCCTGGAGCTGGTCGAAGGCGTGGCCGGGCAGGTTGTGGGCGCGCAGTGGCAGGCCGTCGCGGAACTCGGTCTGGAAGAAGAAATGGACGCCCTCGGGATTCTCGAACAGGCCGGGGCGGCTCGGATCGCGCTCCGCCGGCAGGATGTAGGGCCCTTCCTCGGGATCGTGCCGGACATAGTCGGGGATCGTCACCCATTCGCCGTCGCGCAGGAACGCGAGCAGGCTGTCGTCCTCCCGCGCGCGCTTGGCGTCGAATTCGGTGCGGGTGCGCACCATCGGCAGCTCGGGCAGGCCGCGGTTGCGGTGCTCCTCGATGCGCAGGAACGCGATCATGCGCTGATATTCGCGCTCGCCGATCGTCTCGATCTCGCGCGAGGTATAGGGGAGCAGCAGGACGTGACGCAGATACCAGTCGTAATTCTCGCGCCCGACGCCGGCATGGGCGGGAAGCGACGCCTCGATGCCTTCCAGCCAGGCGAGGAAGGCAGCCGCCGCATCGCGGGCCCTGAGCGCCGGTGCGACGAGCTCGGGATGATGCGTGCGCGCATCCTCGGCGAGCCGGGTGAAGACGTTGACCTCGATCCGCTTCTGCTGGATCGCGAGGCGCGCGAGATCGCCGCGCGGATCGGTGAGGTTGGCGCGGGCCTGGCGCAGCGCCTCGGGCACCGCGTTCAGCCGCACGGCGAGCGGCGCCACCTGATCGGCGCGGATGGGCAGTGCCGGGATGTTGAACGCGCCGTGCATCTTGGGCCCGAAGCCGAGATTGGTGGTGCTGTAGAAGGCCGGGTCCCGCCGCCACGGCTGGACGACCCGGTGCTGGAATTCCAGCCCGCGCATCTCGGCGAGAACCAGCATGTAATCGACCCGGTCGGGGACCGGCCAGGCGCTGTCGTCGATCGCGCGCAGCCGCGTCATGAAGCGCTGCAGCCCGGTATATTGGGCCGCCATCGCCGCCGGAGAATAGTCAGGAACGCCATCGCGCATCGCCGGCGGCACGAAGGCGCGGAACTCCCGGTAGAGCGAGACGAGCGCCTGATGGCCCGCCGGCACCGGCTGGTTCGTCGCGGGTGTCGCTGCGGGAGGCTGCGCCGCCTGGAGCGGAATGCCGTTCACCGGGAACAACAGCGCGAGCATCGCCGCGGGAAGCCGAGCCTTGCCGATCATGTTCACCCCTCCTGCTGCCGCTTGGTGTTCTAGAGACGATTGAAGAATCGGCCGAGCCGTTCCATCGCCTCGGTCACCCGCGCCTCGGATTCCGAGCCGAAGCAGATGCGCAGATGCCCTTCGCCCCCGGGTCCATAGAACGACCCGGCCTCGGTGACGACATGGGCCTCGGTCAGAATCGCCGTGGCGAGGTCCGCCGAGCTGCGGCCGGTGCCGCGTATGTCGGGGAAGGCGTAGATCGATCCCTCGGGCGCGCGGCAGGTGACGCCCGGCATCTGGTTCAATGCGCGCACGACGACGTCGCGCTTGCGCCGGTCCGCATCGACCATCGCCTGCATCGGCTCCTGCGGTCCGGTGACCGCCGCCAGCGCGCCTTCCTGGGCGAAGACGTTCACATGGGTGACGTCGGTCATGACGATGCGCAGGATCGCCGGGATGAGCGTCGCGTCCGCAGCGAGGTAGCCGACCCGCCAGCCGTCCATCGAATAGGCCTTGGTGAAGGCGAAGCAGGTGATCGTCCGCTCGCGCATCCCCGGCAGGCTGGCGATGCTGACATGCTTCGCCTTGTCGTAGGTGATATATTCGTAGACCTCGTCCGACAGGACGAGGAGGTCGTGCGCGATGGCGAGGTCCGCGATGTGCTGGAGCTCCTCGCGCGCATAGACCCGCCCGGTCGGGTTGGCGGGGTTGACCAGCACGATCATGCGGCTCCGCGGCGTGATCTTCGCCGCGATCGCCGCCTTCGAGATGGCGAAATTGTTTTCCGCGTCGAGCGGCGCGGTGACGGCGCGGCCGCCCGCGAGCTCGATCTTGCCGACATGCTGGGGATAATAGGGATCGAGCAGGATCACCTCGTCGCCGGGATCGATCGCCGCCATGAATGCGGCGAACGAGGCGTGGGTGAGGCCGTTGGTGACGAGGATCTCGTCGATGCCGTAGTCGAGCCGGTTGAAGTCGCGGAGCTTCCCGGCCAGCGCCTCGCGAAAGCCGCGGGTGCCGCGGAAGTCGCCATAGTGGACGATGCCGGCGTCGAGCGCCGCTTTCGTCGCCTCCTTGATGTGTCGGGGCGTATCGGCGTGCGGACGGCCGAACTCGAGATGGATGAGGTCGAGGCCCTGTGATTCCAGGGCCAGCGCCTGCTCGTACATGCCGAAGCTCTTCTTCGAGCTGTCCTTCAGCCGCTGTGCAGGCCATTTCATAGGTTGCATCTCCGAAAGATCGGTCAGTCGCGGGTGAGCGCCGAGAGCGGCTGGTGGGCCCAGAAGCGGCTGATCTCGTCGTCATGGCCGGTGAGGTCGTAGCGCAGCAGAGAGACCGGCAGCCGCCCGGTGTTCATCAGATAGTCGTGGAAATCCCTGAGCACGAAGCTTTCGCCGAGCTGGCGGCGGCGGTCGATGAGCAGCTGCTGAAGCTGCATCATGCCGATCGTGTAGGTCATGCCGTAGCCCGGCGGCCGGCGCAGATAGATGCCGGCATCCACCCGGGCGACATTGTCGTCGAGATAGGGCGTCCATTCCTTCCAGAAGTTCATCACCTGCGCGACGTTCATCTCGTTACGCTGCATCCTAACGTCGCCGATCGTGCGGGCGGCGCGGAACAGGCCGAAGATGTAGATAAGTTCGCGGGTACGCGGCCGTTCGTCGAACAGGCCCAGCTGCAATGCGGATTCCTCCAGATAGAAGCCCCAGCCCTCGGTGCGTCCGCTGTCCGAGATATGGGCGCGGATCGGGTGCTGGACGCGGCGTCCGGCGTGGCCGTCGAAGCGGTGGCCGGGGAAGGTCGCGTGGAGATGGTCGGGCGAGGCGTCGCGGAACTGGACCTGTTCCCAGAACATCGGGCCGTTCGGGCGGACGATCCATGGCGCGTTGAAGCCCATCTCCTGATAGGTGCGCGGCATGTAGTCGGGGACGGTGAGGATCTCCTCCTCGACCAGCCAGCGGCGGATCATCGCATCGGTGCTGGCGAGCTGCGCCTCATATTCCTCGCCGGAGCGCGCGATCTGGAGCTCGGGCAGGTTGCGGTTGCGATGCCGCTCGGTCGTGTAGAAGGCCCAGAGGCGATCGAGCTCGCGCCGGGCGAGCACGACGATCTCGTCCGAGGTATAGGGCATCAGCCGGACGTTGGTCAGGAACCAGTCATAGGCCACGTGCCCGACCCCCGCCTGCGCGGTCATCCGCGGTCGGCTGGCGGTCAGCCACTGGCGGAACGCGCCGATCGCCCGCTCGGCCGCCCGGATGTCGGCAACCAGCTCCGGTTGCTGCCGCTCGGCCCGGCCGCGCAGATCGGCGAACCAGCCGATCAGACCGGCGGGCTCGACCGCGCGATAGGGCATGCCGTGGCCGACGCCGTCGCCGTTCGAGAGGCTGTGGAGGGCAAGATCGGCATAGTCGCCGGCGACCGAATCGAGATTGATCCGGGCCTGGTCGAGAGAGGCGGGGATGCGCTGGAGGCGCGCGCGAAAGGCGGCGAGCTCGGCGCCCTGGAGCGGCAGTTCGGTATAGGCGAGGCGCTGGAGCGCATCGATGTACATGCCGGGATCGCGCGCCCAGGGCTTGGTGACGTTGAGGGTGAAGTCCTCGAGGTCCATCTGTGCGCGGACCGCGAGCCAGTCGACCTGGCGGTGCCGATCCCACCCGGCCACCGCGAAGCCCGGCAGTCGCGCCTGAAACGCCCTGAGCTGCTCCCGACGCCGCTCGACCGCCACGGGACTGTAGTCGACGACGCCGTCGGCCGGCCGCTCGGTGCGCCAGACATGGAATTCGGTGAACAGGGCGACGAACTCGTCATAGCTGCCCGGCCCGTTCGGCGGCCCGGCCGGCTGCTGCGATGCCTGTGTAGGCGCCTCGGCCAAGGCGGCGCCTGGAACAAGCGCCGTGCAACCCAATGCCAGAGCGACGAACCATCCTGACCGCTTCCCCATTCCCACTCTCCCTGTTCCTCCGCGCGAATCGCTCGGCTCCTGCGCGCTCCGTCCTCGCTCCCCACAGGATAACCTTCCTGGCAGATAGACTTTAGGCACGATTCATATGATTTTGCACATTGTTTGAGTTTGTCGCGCAGGTCAATCGGGTGATTCGGGGCACAGTCTGCGGCCGCCTTTCGACGGTCGAGCCAATCTGGGTTCGTGCATCCGGATGAGCCCACGGGCAGGATCGCGATCGCGAGACCGCCTCTGCGGCATGACGGGGTCTTGCCCATTCGTTGTCCAGCAACCGAAATCACATGAGAATCAATGAAGTGATGCTTGGGATGGCGGCACCTGCGCAAACCAATTCCCTGAGATACGTCAATTTTTCACTTTTGTGTCGAACCCGCTTGATCCGGCTTTCCAATTATGCTCAAAATCACACGTATCTTCACTCAAAATGAAATGTTGCGACGGGAGGGAGCATGAGCATGGAACGGAACCGGGCTTTGGCGAGACTGAAGACTCTGCAGGGCGGCTCCGCCATTCTCCTCGCGGCATTGGCCGCCCATCCCGCCTTCGCGCAATCCGCCGATGAGTCGGTCGCCGCCGAAACGGCGATCGCTTCCGGGGGTGAGGAGGAATCGATCGTCATCACCGGCTCTCGCATCCCGCGGCCGGACGTGGTCTCCAACAGTCCGGTCAACGTCATCGGCGAAGAGGAGATCCGGCTCACCGCTGCGAACGAGACCGAGCAGATTCTGAACTCGATGCCGCAATTCGTCGCCGGCTTCGGCTCGCAGTCGAACAATCCGGGCAACGGCACCGCGACCGTCAACCTGCGCAATCTCGGCACGGTGCGCACGTTGGTGCTGATGAACGGTCGCCGCGTCGTCGGCTCGGGCGAGGACGGCGTCGTCGACATCAATCTGATCCCGCCGGCGCTGATCAGCCGGGTCGACGTCGTGACCGGCGGTGCCTCGGCAGTCTACGGATCGGATGCGATGGCCGGCGTCGTCAACTTCGTCATGAAGGACGATTTCGAAGGGCTGGAAATCGGCGCCCAGGCCGGCATCTCGAGCCGGGGCGACGCGGCCCGCTACAATTTCGACCTCACCGTCGGTGGCAATTTCGCCGACGGCCGCGGCAACATCGTTTTCTACGCCAACTATTTCGATCGCGCTCAGGTGTTCGCGTCGGCGCGTGACCATGCCTCCCTGTTCCTGGTCGATGCGGTGCAGAACGGTGTCGGCGTGCTGGTCCCCGGCGGCAACGCGGTGACGCCGCAGGGCACGATCTTCTCGCCCTCGCTGGTCGGGCGGCGCGACCAGTTCGGCAATGTGATCGGCACGCAAGGCATCTTCTTCGCGCCGGAGGGCTGGCGCGCCTACCGGACGAGCGACGGCTTCAATGACCGGCCGTACAACAATCTGCAGCTGCCGCTGGAGCGCATCCAGGGCGCGGTGCTCGGCCGCTTCGACGTCGCCGAAGACGTCACCCTCTTCTGGGAAGGCACCTATGCACGCTCCCGGGTGAACTCGACCCTGGGCGCGCTGCCGATGAGCAGCTCCGGTTTCATTCCCGGTTTCCAGCTCGATCTGCGCAATCCCTATCTGCCCGCTTCGCTGCGCGATTTCCTCAGCACCAATCTCGATCCGGATGGCAACGGGCTGGTGCCGCTGAACATCAACCGGCGGGTGCTGGAATCCGGCCCGCGCACCAGCGATCAGACGCGCGACTTCTGGCGCGCCGTCGTGGGCCTGAGAGGTGGCCTCACCGACCGGCTGAACTGGGAAGTGTTCTTCAATCATGGCGAGAACGACCTGACCGACGAGCAGGGCGGCGGCGTTCTGATCGACCGCTTCGCGGCGATGTTCCTCACCGATCCGACCGATCCCACCCGCTGCGCGAATCGCGATCCGCAGTGTGTCGTCATCAATCCGTTCGGCCTCAACACGCTGACGCCGGAGATGGTCGCCTATTACAATGTCGATCTCGTCAACCAGACGCGCGTCCGCCAGACCCAGATCGGCGGCACGATCACCGGCTCGCTCTTCACCCTGCCGGCCGGCGATGTCGGCATCTCGATCGGCGCCGAATATCGGCGCGAATCCGCGCGCTTCCAGCCCGACCAGCTCTACGTGCTCGGCGACGCGATCTCGCGTTCGGCCGGCCTGCAGCCGACCGGCGGCAGCTACAACGTGAAGGAGGTGTTCGGCGAGATCTACGTTCCGATCCTCGCGAACCGGCCCGGCGTCGAGCTGCTCGCCTTCGAGGGCGGCGTTCGCTACTCCGATTACTCGACCGCCGGCTCCGTCGTGTCGTACAAGATGGGCGGGGAATATTCGCCCTTCCGCGGCCTCAAGTTCCGCGGCCTCTACCAGCGGGCGGTGCGCGCGCCGAACATCACCGAGCTCTATTCGGGCGCGACCAACACGGCGCCGCTCGCCACCGATTTCTGCAACGCGACACCGACCCGCACCGCCGCGGAACGCGCCTTCTGCCTGGAGCTCGGCGTGCCGGCGAGCATCATCGACGTGTTCCAGCAGGAGAACGTCCAGATCCGCGCCATCACCGGCGGCAACCCCGATCTCCAGGAGGAGACCTCCGACACCTGGTCGGTCGGTGCGGTGATCCGTCCGGACTTCGTGCCGAACCTGCAGATCACCGTCGACTATTACAACATCAAGATCAGCGACGCGATCGCGGTGTTTGGCGGCGGCCTCCAGCCGACGATCAACGCCTGCCGTGCGAACCTCTCGCTCAGCAACCCGTTCTGCGCGCCGCTTCGCACCCGCACGCCCGACGGCCAGCTTCAGGACGTGCCGCTGCTCAACCAGAATATCGCGGAGATCACCGCGTCCGGCATCGATTTCCGGCTCGACTACCGGCACAATATCGGCCGCTACGGCAGCCTCGCCTACTTCCTCGCCGGTGCCTATCTCTTCGAGAACGAGACGACGAGCAGCCCGGTCCTCAATCCGATCGATTGCGCGGGCTATATCGGCGGCGGCAGCTGCGGCAGCGCCAATCCGCACTGGCGGTTCACCCAGCGCCTGACCTGGAGCATCGACGACTACGAGCTGTCGCTGCGCCACCGCTTCATCGGCTCGGCCAAGGACGGTCGCATCGCCGCGGCGATCTCGACCGGCTCGGCGCCGCCCTTGCTCGCCGTGCCGTCGACGCCGGACATCCACTATTTCGATCTCAGCGTCAGCGTCCGGGTCAGCGAGCGGTTCCGCTTCTACGGCACGATCGACAATCTGTTCGATCGCGACCCGCCGTTCCAGCTGTTCGAACGGCAGACCTATGACGCGATCGGCCGCCGCTTCACGGTCGGCTTCACGGCGAACTTCTGAGGATGCGTATGGATCGACAGCCGCGAGGCGGTGCCACAAGATACTGAGCGATGACGACGCACCGCCTCCTCGTACGCGCTTTCGCCGCGTTCCTGCTGTGCCTCGGCCTGCAATTCCCTGGCCATGCCGAGGCGCAGAGCGCCGGGGCGCCAAACCACGCCCCGGCGCGCGGGACAGCGACGGTGCCCGGGACGAGCCTGTCGATCGACGAGCTCTACCAGTATCGCAGCCTCGTCGGCACGACGCCGGAAGGTTCCAGCTGGTCTCCCGACGGCCGCCGCGTCCTCTTCCTGTGGAATGACGAGGGCTACAGCTTCCGCGACATCTGGGTTCACGAGGTCGGGCGCAGCGGGCGGACTCGGCTGACCATGCTCGGCCGCGACGCCCGGCCGGAGAGCGAGCAGCGCGGCATCGCCGAGGCGATGTTCCTCGATCGCGGTCGGATCGCCTTCGTTCTCGACGGCAAGCTCCACATCCGCGAGGCGGATGGCACGGTCGCCCAGGTCGAGACGGACAAGCGCGCCATCCGCCGGCTGGCGGTGTCGCCGGACGGGCGGACGCTGACCTTCCTCTCCGGCAATCCGGTCGATCCGCGCAACCGCGTGACGCTGGGCGGTATCCTCTGGGCGCGGGACGTCGGCACTCGCGGCGACGCGGCTGCCCGCCGCATCGTCGGCGACGACGATCCCAAGGTCTACGTCTCGGGCTACCACTGGTCGGACGACAGCCGCGCGATCGTCTTCGAGCAGTCGGACGATCGGGCGATGCCCGAGCGCGACATCTACTACTACGCGCATGGCGAATTGCAGAACAACCGCGTCATCCGCGCCTTCCCGGGCGACGAGACCACCCGCGCGCGGATCGGCGTCGTCGACCCCGCCTCGCTCCGGACCCGCTTCTTCGAGCGGCCCGACGACAAGCATCACATCTGGGGCTTCGGGCTGTCGCACGACGGACGCCGGCTGTTCGTCAACAGCTCGGACATGGAGGTCAAGGAACATACGGTCTACGTCTTCGACGTTGCGACGGGCGCGCGCGAGACCTTCTACCAGGAGCGCGACCCCCGCCACATCCGGCCGGACTGGCAGGTTGCATGGGCGCCTGGCGACCGCGGCCTCATCATCCTCACGGATCGTGACGGCTATCTCCATCTCTACCATCAGGAGACCGCCCAAAGCGCGCCGCGCCAGATCACGCACGGCGAATGGGAGATCGAATTCTTCGAGGTCGATGCGCGCAACAACCGGCTCTATTTCGTCGCCAATGAATCCTATCTCCCCGAACGGCAGCTCTATCGCGTGGCGCTGGCGGGCGGCACGATCGAGCGGGTGAGCCCGGAGACGCCCGGCACCCACGCGCCAATCTGGTCGCCGGATTTTCGCCATGTCGCGAGCTCTTTCACCAACGACACAACGCCGCCCGAGCTGTTCCTGATCGACCTCGATCGTCCCCGCCGCGCGACGCAGGTGACGCGCTCGCCCCAGCCGGACTTCTACCGCCAGACCTGGGCCAATATCGGCTATGTCGAGTTCCCGAGCCATGTCGACGGCACCCGGCTGATCGGCCGCCTCAGCCTGCCGGCCAATTACGATCCGTCGCGGCGCTATCCGCTGATCGTCGGCTCGATCTATTCCGATGCGGTCCGCAACCAGTGGGGCGGGCGGCGCGCCCACCCGACCTGGGGCCTCGACCAGTATTTCGTCGCCCAGGGCTATATCGTCCTCAACGTCAACATCCGCGGCAGCTGGGGACAGGGGCGCGCCCATACGCACGGCCAGCTGAACAGCTATGGCGAGACCGACATCAACGATCTCGAGAGCGGCGTGCGCTATCTGGTCGCGGAAGGCTATGTCGATCCGGCCCGGGTCGGCATCTGGGGGTCGAGCTATGGCGGCCTGATGACGATCATGTCGCTCGCCAAGAAGCCCGGCGTCTATGCCGCCGGCATCGCCGGCGCGCCCGCGACCAACGTCTGGCATGCCTATCCGTCGCAGATGTGGATCATGGGTCCGCCCGACGGACCGGACATGCCCGGCCGCTACGAGGCGCAGTCGCCACTCTACCAGGTTCAGGGCATGCGCGATCCGCTGATGATCATTCACGGCACGCGCGATCCGGTGGTGCTCTATTCGGATACGGTCGCGCTCACCGAGCGGATGATCGCCAACAACCAGAGGTTCGAACTGGTGACGCTGCCCGGCGCCAACCACGCCTGGGCGAGCGACAATCTCCCGCAGACCCGTTTCGCGTTCAAGACGATGGTCGAGTTCTTCAACCGTCACCTCAGGCCCGAGCGGTAGATGCTGCTGACGCTCCTGCGCCTGATCCTCGTCTGCGGCCTGCTCGCGGCAGCCACGGCAACGCCCGCGCAGCCGGTGCAGGATCTCGGCGCCGAATTCTGGCAGTGGCGCGCCCGTACCCAGCCCAATACCAGCGACGACATTCCCCGGATCGTCCGGCCGGACGGCTGGACGCCGGACTGGTCGGCGGAGGCGGTGCGGGCACGGCAGGCGCAAATCGCCACGTTCGAGGCGCGCTGGCGGGCTTTGGGCGAGACGCCGCAGAGTGTCAGCGAGCGGATCGACTATCGTCTCGTCGGCTCGGCGCTGGCGCGCGTGCGCTGGGAGCTCGATCACGTCGCCGCCTGGCGCCGTCAGCCGCAATTCTACGTCGATCAGGCGCTGATCCCGATCTTCGAGGCATTGCTGCCGCCGCCCCCGGTCGAGCGGGCACGGATCGAGACGGTCATCCGCCTGCTGGAACGGATTCCGGCGACTCTCGCAGCCGGCGAGGCCAATCTCGACGACATGCGCGGCCCCTTTGTCGATGTCGCAATAAGCGGCCTCAGCCGAATCCCTGACAGTCTGAATGGTATGGCGGCCGGCCTTCAGTCCTTCGTGACGCGCAGCCAGGACCGGCGCATGCGCACAGCGATTGCACGGGCGCTGGCCGCGTTCGACGGCTATCGGACCTTCCTCAACAGTCGCCGGCAGGGCCTGTCGCAGGAGACCGCGGTCGGCCGCGACAGCTACCGCTTCTTCCTCGAACGGGTCGCGCTCTATCCCTACACGCCCGAGCAGCTGCTGATCATGGGCCGGCAGGAATGGGCGCGCACCGTCCAGTTCCAGGAGCTGGAGGGCAATCGCAACCGCGGCGCGCCCGAGCTGCCGATCGGGCCGTCGATCGAGGCCGTGATCGCCCGGCTCGATGCGGACGAACTACGGGTCCGCGCTTTTCTCGGCACACACAATCTGCTCACCGTGCCGGACTGGGCGGGACATTACAATGCGATGGCCTTTCCGGCCTATCTCGCGCCGATCGGCTGGCTCGGGCGGACCTTCGATCTCACCAGCCAGGCGCGGGTGGGCCAGAACGCGACCGTCTACCTGCCCGAGCCGTCGCCGTCGCTCGGCTTCTTCAACCTCTCGATCACCCGCGATCCGCGCCCGATCATCGTCCATGAGGGCGTGCCGGGCCATTTCCTGCAGCTGACGATGAGCTGGCGGCACCCCAATCCGCTTCGCCGCCATTATTACGACAGCGCCGCCAACGAGGGCACCGGCTTCTATGCCGAGGAGATGATGCTTCAGGCCGGGCTGTTCGACGATTCCCCGCGCACCCGCGAGATCATCTACAGCTTCGCAAGACTCCGGGCGCTGCGCGTCGAGGTCGACGTCAAGCTGGCATTGGGCGCGTTCACCATAGGCCAGGCAGCCGACTATCTCGAAGCGGCGGTGCCGATGGACCGCGCCACGGCCGAGGAGGAAGCGGTCTTCTTCGCCGCCGCGCCGGGTCAGGCGATCAGCTACCAGATCGGCAAGCTCCAGACCCTGGACTTCCTCGCCGAGGCGCGGACCCGGCTCGGCGACCGGTTCAACCTGCGGCATTTCCACGACTATCTCTGGCAGAACGGCAACATGCCGATCGCGCTCCAGAAGGAGGAGTATCTCTCCATGGCGGCAGGAGCGAATCGATGACCCATATCCGCTTCGTCGAGCCACAATCGGGCCTCTCTGCTCGTTGCCTCCTGCTTGAGGACCAGGCGCCGGCCTCCTCCGCCTTCCTGCGCGAGCTGGCGGCACGGCGGGCGAGCTTCGAGGCGATACACGCGATGTGGACCGGCCCGGAAATCTCCGTGCCGATGCCGGCCGGCCTGCTGCCCGCCGACATGCCCCGCCCGCCGATTCCGGAGGAGAGTGCGACTTCCTATCCGGGCGTCGGCGACATCGTCCTTGCCTATCTTCCGGCCGGCAGCGTGGCTGACCTCCCGCCCGGCGACTTCTACGACATCGGCCTGTTCTACGGCCCGGGTGGACGGCTGCTGATGCCGTTCGGCTGGATCAAGGCCAACGTCTGCGCGCGCATCGTCGCGGAGGATCTCGACAGGGCGCAGGCCGACATGAAGACGATCCGCCGCAACGGCGCCTGCACCATCACCATCGAGGAAGCCTGAGGCGCCATGCAATATTCCGACCTGATGGCGCTGATGGGAGACTGGCTGTTGCCGGGCTCGCTGGTCTGCGTGATGCTGTCGATGGGCCTGTCGCTCGTCGCCGACGATTTCCGGCAGGTGTTCCGCAACAAGCGGGCGCTGATCATCGGCCTCTGCTCGATGCTGATCGTGCCGCCGCTGCTCGGCCTCGTCATCGCCTTCACCCTGGCGCCGACGCCGGCGCTCGCGGTCGGCTTCATCCTCTTGGCGACGACCCCGAGCGGCATGCTCTCCAACCTGTTCACCGATATGGCGAAGGGCGATCTCGCTTTGTCCATGTCGATGACGCTGCTGCTCAGCATGATCTACGTCGTCGTCGTCCCCTTCTACGCCCATTTCGCGATCCTGCATTTCATGGGGCTGGAGGCGGATGTCGAGGTGCCGCTCGCCTCCTTTTTCTGGGACATCTTCTCGATCACCGTGCTGCCCGCCGGCACCGGCTTCATCATCCGCGCGCTGCGCCCCGAATTCGCGCTGTGGATCAAGGGTCATATCAAGCGCGCCGCGACGATCGTGCTGTTCACCTCGTTCGGCTTCATCCTGTTCGACCAGATCCCGGTGCTGCGCCAGAATCTCGGCGCTTTGTTCTGGATCACGGTCGGCCTCAACGTCGCGATGGTCGCGATCGTGATGACGCTCATCCGCTTCGCCGGTCTCAGGCGGCGCGAGAATATCGCGATCGGCATCGAGCATCTCATGCGCCAGGAGGGGACGGCGATCTTCATCGCCGTCTCCATCGTCGGCAACAACGAGATGTCGCTGCCGATGATCATGAACACGCCGGTGGCGCTCGTCGTCGTCCTGGCCTTCGTCGCGATCGCGCGGCGAAGACCGGAGACGGCCGCCGCGCCGGCCTAGGTGTAACGCGTCCGCTCCGGTTGGCGGGCGCCAGGGGACAGTCGAGTTCGATGACATTGCAGTTATTCCCGGCTCTCGGAGGGGTGCGTTTTCCCTCCGGCACGGCATCCTCGCCCTTCGAACCCGCCATCCGACGGGGACGGGCCTGATGCTCGCGAGCACCGGCCCTGTCGCGGATCCCGCCGATCCGTCCGCCACCTTGTGGCAGGCGACGGCGCCGGCCGCCCCGAAGCTGGCGGCGCTCGACGGCAATGCCGAGACCGACGTGCTGGTCATCGGCGGCGGCATCGCCGGCCTTTCGACCGCGCTGCACCTCGCCGAGCGGGGCGTCGATGTGCTCCTCGTCGAGGCGGCGCAGCTGGGCAGCGGCGCGACCGGCCAGAGCGGTGGCCTGATCGCGCCGGACTATATCCGCCACAGCCCGGCCAGCATCGGCCATGCGCTGGGCAACAACGAGGCGGGCGAGCGGATGACCCGGCTGGTCGGGGAGGCTGCGCAGCGCTGCTTCGATCTCATCGCGCACCACGGCATCGACTGCGACGCCCGGCAGGACGGTTTCTACACGCCGGTCCATACGCACCGGCTCGCCGCCGCCCAGCGGGATACCGCCGAACAGTGGCGGGCGCGGGGCTTCGACGTCTCGGTCATTGACGGCGCCGAAACCCAGCGCCGGCTCGGGTCACGCGCTTATTGCGGGGCCTTGCGCTTCGGTCAGGGCGGCTGGCTCAATCCGCTGGCCTATGCCCGCGGGCTGGCGCGCGCCGCCGTCACGGCCGGCGCGCGGATTCATGTCGAGACGCCTGTCGCCGACCTCGCCCGCATCGGCGACCGATGGCATGCCCGGACCCCGGCCGGGTTGATCGGCGCGCGCCGTATCGTCCTTGCCGCGAACGGCGGCAATGCCGGGCTCCATCCGGCAATGCGCCACGCGGCACTGCCACTTCACGTCTACGAGTTCGCGACGGCGCCGCTTGTGCCGGATTTGCGTGCCCGCGTACTGCCGGAGGGCGGGGCGTTTACCGACAAGTCGCCCTATATCTTCTCGGCGCGCTACGACGGCGCCGGTCGCCTGATCTCGGCCTTCCCGAAGACCTTCGTGGTGCGCGGCGCGCAGGCCCGCCGCAACGAGGCGAAGCGGCGGCTCGTGCGCTATTTCAAGGGATTCGAGACGGTCGAGATCGAAAGCGTCTGGGAGGGCGTCGCCTGGATCAATGCCTCCTTCCTTCCGGAAATCTATGATCTCGGCGACGGTGCGCTGGCGATCCAGGCCTGCAATGGCCGCGGCATCTCGCTCAACAGCGCGATCGGCGTCGAACTCGCCGGGGCACTGGCGACCAATGATCTTGGGACCATGTCAGTCCAGCCGCGTAAGCCCAAACCGTTCCCGTTTTTCCGGGCGGCGGCACGGCTGCCCAAGGCGATGATGACCCTGGCCTATCTCTCGGACTGAGGACGATGATCCGTGCCGCCCTTCCGTCGATCGCGCTTCTTCTCGCTGCGCCGTTGTCGGCGCAGGGGCTGCCGGACGTGATCGACGACTATGAGCGCTTCACCGAGCAACATCCCAGGGAAGCGGGCCGCTCGGATCCGTCCAGCGCTCGCGAGGGCTGGCCGCGCGAGAGCCCTGCCGCAATGGCCGAGCGCCGTGCAGGCCTCGTCGCGCTCCGTGACCGGCTCGCCGCCATCGAGAGTCCGCCCGACGGCGAGGACGCGATCAACCGCGACTATCTCGGTGAACTGATCGGGTGGCGGATCGAGGGCATCGACTTCGATGAGCGCCGTTTCGCCTTCGTGGCGCACGAGGGCTTCTACAATACGCCCTATTACACCGCCCGCTCGGTCACGGTCCGCAACGAAGCGGACGCCCGCGCCTGGATCGCGCGGCTCGCGACCCTGCCCGCCTATTTCGCCGAGCAACGCGCCAATCTTGAACGCGGCATCGCCACCGGCTGGACCCAGCCGGAGGTCGTCGTCAACGTTGCCGTCGGCGTGCTGCGCAACCAGATCGCCCGCCCTCCAGCAGAAGACCCGCTCCTTGATCCTCTGAAGGCTCTCCCGGTCGGCAGCGCGCTGCTCGCCGAAGCGACCCGGACGATCGCGGAGGTGGTCCGCCCGGCCCAGCGCGACGCGCTCGCCTTCATTGACGGCCCCTATCGGGCCCGCGCCCGGCCGGAGATCGGCATCGCCTCGATTCCTGAGGGGCGCGCCTATTACCATTTCCTGCTGCGCTACTACACGACCACCGATCTCACCGCAGAGCAGATCCATGACATGGGTCTCGCCGAGGTCCGGCGTATCCGGAGCGAGATGGAGCAGGTGATCGCCGCTGCAGGATTCCGGGGCACGTTCGCCGAATGGCTCCACTATTTGCGCACCGATCCGCGCTTCTACGCGACCAGCCGGGAGCAATTGCTGGAGCGGGCCAGCGCCGTCGCCAAGCGGATTGACGGGGTGCTGCCGCGCTATTTCGGCATGCTGCCCCGCCAGCCCTTCGCGGTCGAGCCGGTGCCGCGCGACGTGGAGGAAGGCTATACGACCGCCCGCTATGCCGGCGGCGATTTCAGCCGGGGCTTTCCCGGTCGCTTTCTCGTCAACACCTCGCACCTCGATCAGCGCCCGCTCTACGAGCTGCCCGCTCTGACCCTCCACGAAGCCGCGCCCGGCCATCATACCCATATGGCGCGCACCGGCGAGCTGACCCATCTTCCGGCCTTCCGCCGCGAGGGCGACATGCTCGCCTATCGCGAAGGCTGGGCGCTCTATGCAGAACGGCTCGGCCACGAGATGGGCATCTACCGCGATCCCTATGAAGCCTTCGGCAGCCTCTCGACCGAGATGTGGCGGGCGTGCCGGATGGTCGTTGACACCGGCATCCACGTGATGGGCTGGAGCTATGCGCAGGCCCGCGCCTGCTTCACCGAGAACACGGCGCTCGCCGATATCAACATCGACACCGAACTGGCCCGCTATATCGGCGCACCGGGCGGAGCGGTCGCCTACAAGGTCGGCGAGCTGAAGATCGTCGAGTTGCGCCGCCGCGCCGAGCAGCGCCTCGATGACCGTTTCGACATCCGTGCCTTCCACGATCTGATCCTCGCGCAGGGCCAGGTGCCGATGCGCGTCCTCGAAAACCTTGTCGATCGCTGGATCGCGGAGCGCTCAGCCCGCCAGCGCTAGGTCCAGCGCCTCGCCATCCTCATCCGCCAACGCCGCTTCGCGCAGGCGGCGTAGGGCCCCGGCGTCGACACCGCCAGTGCGATAGCGCGCGACGATCCGGTCGTAATTGGCAAGCCCGCGGGCGAAGGTGTCGCCATAGCCCTTGATGAGCTGCTGGCACTTGGTGAGCTCCAGCGCGAGCGCCGAATCGCGCGCCGCCGCCCGCACCAACTCCAGCCACGCCTCGATCCGCGCGTGCTCCACCGCGTAGCGCAGGCTCTTTCGCCGCCAGCGCCGGAAACCGGCGAGGAGGTTCAGCATCAGGAACCACCGGAGGCCCGTCGTCTCGACATGGCGACCCTTGGCGAAGAAGGGGTGCAGCCAGTTCGAGAGCCGCTTGCTCGCCAGGATCCGGCGCCCGAGCCCGGCCGGCAACGTCTCGCAGACCTCCTCGAGCCGCGGGTGCATATATTCGGTCACCCGCACGATCTGATCCGGCGCCGCGCGTACCTCCTCGCGGACGCGCGCGAAGCGGCTGGCGCGAATCTTGAGGTCGGCGACGCGGATCGTGTCCTCATAGGCCATCCACAGCGCCAGATGCCGCGCGGCCTCGGCGATCAGTGCGCCGTCGCCGGACGGGATGCTGCCCAGCCGGTCGAGATAGAGCCGGGCATAAGCTTCGTCCTGATAGTCCATCAACCGCCGCACGCCTTCGATCGCGAACGCATATGCGGATTCCGGCAATTCGGAGTGGATGCGGGCGACCAGCGCTTGGCCGGCCGCGCTGGTGGGAGGGGAAGCGGCCGCTTCCACAGCCCAAGTCTCCTCGTTCCCGCCCTGCGCGGCCGCATAGCCCGCGTCGAAGCCGGCGAGATTGGCGTCCACTGCCTTGCCGCCGGCGCGGATCGCGGCTTCGAACACAGCGCGCGGGAAGGGCAGGGCGCCGCTTCCTGCCAGCGCGCCGAACAGGATTGCGCTGATCGGGCATCCGGCCCGCTCTGCCGCGGCGTCCATATCGAAGCCGATGAAGCTCTTCGCCCGCTCCCGCGCCGCCGTCAGGATGCGTTCGGCGCTCGCTCGGCCATCCCCCATCGCGGACTTTTCCGAGATGGCATAGATACGGTGCGTCGATCCGATCAGCGTCGTGCGGTCTTTCGCGACAAAGCCGCGCAGGATCGCGCGGCCGGTTTCCATCAACTCGGACGCGATGGCGATATCGACATCGCCGGGCACCGGCATCAGGGCCAGCACCGGCTCGGCCGGCCCGCCCGCCGGCATCATCTCGACATAATAGACGGTCGATCCCGTCCGCTGCGCGACGCCCGGCACGGACGTGCCTTGCGCGACATAGCCGTTTTTATCTCCGAGCTGGACGATCCAGTCGGCGAGCACGCCGCCGCCCTGGCCGCCCAGCCCCAATATCGCGATCGCGATCCGTTCGCGGGCCATCGTCAAAAGGCCCGCGCCGCACGCTTGCGGTCGGCGCGGCGCTGCAACGCGCCGATCGCCCAGCCGCGCAGGCGCGCGCCGATCCGGTCCCGCCGGTTCGGATTGAAGACGATTTCCGCCTTGTAGAAGGACGGGCAGAGCACGGCGGTATGACTCACCTCGCCGCACACGCCGCAGCCGACGCAACTGTTGTCGACATGGGCGACCGGATGCTCGCGCAGGAGATCGGGATTGGGCCGGATCGTCAGCGAGGGGCAGCCCGACAGGCGGATGCAGCTGTGGTCGCCCGTGCAGGTGTCCGGATCGACGCCGAACCGCTCGCGCACCACCCGCTCCCCGGACTTGATCGCCTTTGCCATCAACGGTTTCACCCGCCGTTGCCGGTTGAGCTGGCATTCGGACTGGGCGACGAGGACCTTCGGCCCTTTCTCCGGCGCGGTCACCGCCTCGCGGATCGCATCGCGCATCGCCGCGACGTCATAGGTCCGGGTCAGTGTTTTTGCCCAGCCCACGCCGACACCGCGCGCGGCCTTCTCGATCGGATTGTTGGTGCGCCGGTTGGCATTTTCGGCCTTGGAGGACGGAATGTCCTGCCCGCCGGTCGCGGCCGCATAGCCGTTGTCGATGACGATGGTGAGATTGTCGTCCTGGTTGAAGACCGCATTGCCGATCCCGGAGGTGAGGCCGTTGTGCCAGAAGCCGCCGTCGCCCATGATCGCGATCGCGCGCTTGTCCCGCGGCTTGAAGGCCGAGGCGCCGGCAGTGCCCAGTCCGTAGCCCATCGTCGTATTGCCGATGTGGAAGGGCGGCAGGATCGAGAAGAGGTGGCAGCCGATGTCGGCCGAGACGTGGAACGCGCCCAGCTCCTTCTGCACCAGCTTCATCGCCGAGAAGATCGGCCGTTCCGGGCAGCCGGTGCAGAAGCCGGCCGGGCGTTGCGGCACAGCGCTCGGTGGTAAGGCGGGTGGGAGCGTCGGGGCCACGGGCGGCGCGCGGTCCGGCGCCCAGCTGCGCAGGAAGGCGGCGAGCCCGTCGCGGATCACGGTTCCGCTATATTCCCCCGCGCGCGGCAGCACGTCCTTGCCGATGATCTGCGTTTGGAGGCCCGCACGGCGCACCAGCGTGTTCAGCTCATGCTCGATGAATTCGGGCTGGCCTTCCTCGACCACCAGTACGGCGTGCTTGCCCGCGCAGAAATCGTGCACCTCGTCGGGCACCAGCGGGTAGGTGACGTTGAGCACATGGACCGGGATGCGCGCGCCGCCATAGGCGTCGGACAGATCGATGAGCTCCATGGCCCGGTTGAGCGAGTTGAACAGGCCGCCCTGGACGATGATCCCGATCTCATCGGTGGCGGGCCCGAAACGCTCGTTGAGCCCGTGCATGCGAATGAAGTCGAGCGCCGCCGGCCAGCGCTTCTCGACCTTCTCGACCTCGTGAAGGAAATTGGCGGGCGGCAGCACGATCCGCTCGATGTCGCGCTTCGGCGCCTCGGTCGCTTCGACGACGGTCATCGTCGGCCGCCGGTTGTCGCGGGCGGCAAAGCGACCGGTCATGTGGCAGGCGCGCACGCGCAGCTCCAGCATGACCGGCGTGTTCGACGCCTCGGAGAGCTGGAACCCCTTCTCCACCATATCGACGATAAGCGAGAGATTGGGCCGCGGATCGAGCAGCCACATTTGCGATTTCATCGCGAAGGCGTGGGTGCGTTCCTGCATGATCGAGGAGCCCTCGCCATAATCCTCGCCGAGGATGACCAGCGCACCGCCGGTCACGCCGCCCGAGGCGACGTTGGAAAGCGCATCGGAGGCGACGTTGGTGCCGACCACCGATTTCCACGCGACCGCGCCGCGCAGGGGATAGTTGACCGAGGCGGCCAGCATCGCCGCCGCCGCCGCTTCGCTCGCGCTCGATTCGAAATGGACGCCGAGCTCGGCCATCAGCTCGCTCGCGTCGGCGAAGACGTCGATCAGATGGCTGATCGGCGACCCCTGATAGCCACCGACATAGGCGACACCGGACTGGAGCAGCGCCTTGGTGACCGCCAGGATACCCTCGCCGCGAAAGACCTCGCCCGCTCCGATGCGGAGCTGCTCGACCTCGGCCTTGAACGAGCGTTCGGCCATCCGTCCTAGCCCGCGACGAGGGCGAGCACGCGCAGCGGGCTGCCCGAGCCGCCGGCGATTTTGAGCGGGGTGGCGATCACCACGCTGCCGGTCGGCGGCAACTGGTCGAGATTCTGCAGGCACTGGAGGCCGTAGCGACCCGCGGCATGGAACAGGGTGTGGGCGGGATAGGGCGGCTCCAGCAGGTGGGCCTGACCCGCGTCGGTGCCGATCGTCTCGACGCCGAATCCGTGCGCGTCGCGCTCGTCGACCAGGAAGCGCACCGCCTCGGACGAGGGCCCGGGCGTGTGGGCGCCATCGTCTCGGCGGTTGGTGTAGGCATCGACTGGCCGCTTCGACCAATCGGTGCGCAGCAGGATCCAGCTGCGCGGCGGGATGCAGCCATGATCGGCCTCCCAGGAGACGATGTCGGCGACGGTCAGCAGATAATCGGGATCGGCCGTCGCCTTCTCCGATACGTCGATCACCACTGCCGGCGCGATAAAGTCGGCTGGCGGAACCGTGTCGAGCGCGTTGTTGGGCAGGTCCTTGCCGGTCACCCAGTGGATCGGCGCATCGAAATGCGTGCCGGTATGCTCGCCGACGGTGAAGTTGTTCCAGTACCAGGCGACGCCGCGCTCGTCGTAGCGCGAGATTTCCTGCTGGCTGAAGCCGGCGCACTGGCCGAATTCCTCGGGAAGGACGAGTGTCGGCGTGTCTGGCGACAGCGTCTGGGTCAGGTCGACCGTCCGGATCGTGCCCGACGTCACCGCCTGGGCGAATTGCTGAAGCAGCTGGCTTGTCATATGTCTCGCTCCTCTCCCATAATGGCTCGACTGGCCGGCGTCAGGGCGCCGGCACGACGTCGAAGGCGATCGTCGTCCGGAACGCGTCGTCCTCGAACGGCACCGTCCCGTGGTAGAAATAGGATGGAAAGAGAACGAGCTTTCCCACTTCAGGCCGCACCAGCTTCGCGACTTCCTCACGGGCGCCGAGATGCAGCGCCGTCTCGCCGAACTTCAGCCAGCCCTGGTGACTGCCTCCCGAGACCGACGGCGGCAGGGCGACATAATAGCAGGAGCTGATCCACCCCTCGGGATGGACGTGGTTCACATGATGGCCGCCCTGCCGGAGCCGGACCGACCATGATCCCGAGAAGGCGAAGGATCTCGACTTGCGTGCAAGGAACGGATGGCCGGGATCGTTCGGCAGCGCGGCGATATAGCGCGCGACCTCAGCCTCGATCATCGCGCGGATGGTGCGGATTTCCGGGATGCGCCGGTCGAAGAGATCGCCGATCGTCTGGGTGCCGCCGCGCAGCGTCTGCTCCAGCGGATGTTCCGCCATCACATGAAGTCCCGCCAGCGTCGAAGCCAGCTGCGCGTTGAAGGTGACGATGTCGCCCTCCGGCGGCGTCAGGATCGCGCCGCCGACGAAGCGGTCATAGTCGTTCAGCGCGGCGGCACGTGCGTCGCCCAGGAAACGCCGGCACAGGCCCTGATAAGCAAGTGCCTGCTGATCGAAATTCTCCTCGCCGAGGACGGCGAGCGCCTCCTCGTATCGTTCGAGAATGATCAGCGATCGGGCCGTCTCCCGGCGCAAAGGAGCGTGGTTTGGCTCGCGCTCGCGTCCGGCCGCGAACTGGACCAGCGCCTCGGGGATCCGGCCCTGCGACCATAAGGCCTGCCCGAGGCGGTGATGGATGTCGGCGGTTACCGCGCTCCGGCCGACAGCGGGCGTCAGCAGCGCCACTGCCTCGGCCGCCTGGCCGGACAGAGTAAGTTGATGGGCAAGGTCAGCAAGCAAGCCCGAATCGCGCGGATGGAGCCGCAGGGCGTCCCGATAGCTGGCGAGATAGGCGGCATGGTCGCCGGCCTGCCAGCACAGCCGGTTCAGTGAGGCATGGGCATCGCGATCGGTGGGGCGGAGCGCGATGGTCTCGCGATAGGCCTGGGCCGCGCCTTTGGTGTCTCCCAGATCCTGGAGGCAGTGGCCGAGATTGTAGCGGATCTCGGGCGATCCCGGGTCGGCGGCGGCGCATTGTCGGAGCAGCGCAAGCGCCTGGTCCGGCCGGCCGGCGAGCCGCAGCGCCACGGCGAGATTGTGCTTCGTGGCTACATGGCCGGGCCGGAGCTCAAGTGCGGTTCGCAGGGCGGCGACTGCCTCGTCGAGCCGCCCGCCGGCCCGCAGCGCCCGCCCCAGCAGCGCCCAGGCCTTGCCGTCCTGCGGCGCCCGGCGAGTCGCCGCCTTCAGTACGTCACATGCCTCGACCGCTTCCCCCCGCGCCAGCAGGGCGCTGGCGAGATTGACCTCCGCCTCCTGATAGGCGGGCTGCAGCCGCAGCGCCTCGCGATAGGCGGCGATCGCCTCGTCCTGCCTCGCAAGACCGGTGAGAGCATTGCCGAGATTGTTGAGCACGTGCGGTTGATACGGATTGGCGCGCAACGACTTCCGGAACAGGTCTGCAGCTGCCGCATGGTCGCCCCGACCTCGTGCCAGCAGGCCGAGAAGCTGCAAGGCGTCATAGTGCTCGGGATCGGTTGCGAGCACGGCATGGAGCAATCGCGCGGCCGCGTCGGCCTGCCCGGCGCGGCCCAGGCGCATGGCGTCGGCCAGCGTCGCCTGCACTGGTGTTCTCAATGCGGCCGCGGCGCTCATTGGCGAACCGGCTCCCCGCGCACGTCGTCGTCCTTCCTCTGGTCGGCTTTCCCGGAGAAGAGCAGCCTTCCCGGCCGGCCAGCGCAGGAAGGAAGCAAAAACCGCTTGTGCCGTCAAGCGAATCACGTTTTAAATCATATGTAAATTCACATAATATGGAGAGCGGCATGCGGCATGGAACGAAGCGGCGGGGGCGGTTCAGCGGGATGGCGCTTGCGCTTCTGGCGACCGTCATTGCGTCGCCCGCGGCACTTCAGGGCCAGCCCGCGGCCTACGAGACCACCGACGATGTTCGCCGACTGCCGATTCCGCCCGTCGACCGCAGCCGTGAGCCGATCGTCGCCCTCACCAGCGGCACCCTGATAGACGGGCGCGGCGGCGCGCCTGTCTCCGATGCGGTGGTGGTGATGCAGGGCGACCGCATTCTTGCCGCCGGCCCGGCGGCTTCGACGCCGGTTCCTCCGAGCACGACCCGGGTGATCGATGCGACGGGTCTCTACATCATGCCCGGCCTCATCGATCTTCACATCCATTTCACCCAGCAGCGCGGCGACGACATGGGCCGCTATCTCGACAGCCCGGCCGCCGCCGCGGTTCGGGGCACTGCACTGGCCGCCCAGCTGATCGATGCCGGAATCACCGCGGTGCGCGATGTCGGCACGGTCGAGGATGTCGCGCTGCGCATCAAGGAAGGGGTCGACCGTCGCATCATTCATGGGCCGCGCGTGTTCTGGAGCGGACGGCTGATCGCCAGCCCCGGCGGCCACGGCGACGAGGTGACCTCGACCGCGACCGGCCGCCAGCGTGCCGCGGGCTCCGGCGGGCGCCGCGTCGCCAACGGCCCCTGGGAATGGCGCGAGGCGGTGCGCGAGCAGGTCCGCGCCCTCGCCGACTGGATCAAGATCAGCGCGCCCGCGACGCAGGAGGAGATCGCCGCCGCGATCGATGAGGCCCATTCGCTCGGCGTACCGGTCGCGATCGACAGCTTCGGTGCCTATACCGACATGGCGATTGCCGCCGGCGTCGACACGCTGGAGCATCCGCTCGACATGAGCGATCGGGCGGTGGCGCTGATGCGGCAGCACCGCACCGCCTTCGTGCCGACGATCGGCGCGTTCCACAACCTGCTGACCACGGGCTATCCGCCGGCCGGAATCCCCGTCGGCGGCTTCTATTATACGCACTCGCGGCGCTTCCCGATTGATCAGGCACAGCATCTCCGTCGTGTGCGCGAGGCGCATCGCGCTGGCGTGCCGATCGGCGTCGGCACCGACATCCCGTTCGAGAATGAGAGTCGCTATCCCGACGCCTATTTCCGCGAGCTCCGCTATCTCAGCGAGGCGGGCCTCTCCAACGCCGAGGTGCTTGCCTCGGCGACGCGCGTGGGGGCGGAGATCATGCGGATGGGGGACAAGCTCGGCACGATCGAGCCCGGCAAGATCGCCGACATCCTGGTCACCGCCGCCGATCCGCTCGCCGATCTCGCGAACCTCCGGCAGGTGCGCTACGTGATCGCCGACGGCGAGGTGGTCGTGGAGCGTGAAGCGCGCTGAGCAGGCCGCCTATTCGATCGGCAGCTTGCTCAAATTCTGGCTGATCTTGTGCAGCGTACGCAGCAGATGGGCGATGTCGCGGTCGCTGACTCCCTCCATCGCCCGCACGAACTGGCGCCCCACGATCGGGGTGAGTTTTCGCAGCGTCTGCTGTCCGGCAGGCGTGAGCGTGACCTCGGTAATGCGATTGTCCTCGGGATTGGGATCGGTCGTGACCAAGCCCTGCTCGATCATCCGGTCGATGATCCGGCTCACGGTCGATCTCTTGGTGAGAGCCACTTCGGCGAGGGCGCCGATGCTGGCCGGCTGCCGCTCGCGCAGGACCGTCATGATCCGGTAGATCGGCTTGGAGACACCGTGCTTGTGCAGCACCTTGTCCATGTCCTCGTGATATTTGAAGTCGGCATGCGCCATCAGGTAAAAGGGCGAGTTCTCCAAGCGGAACTCGGCATTGCTTGGATCATAGGCACTTCTGTCGGCCATGGATTCGGAAGCCTTTCGTCGTCCTTATTGGGTTCGCTCATGCCGAGCATTGTCGTTACGCAGGTAACGATCGCCCACCGGCTTCGCTTGACTTGTCCTTAGCAGAGCCAATCCGGATGTGGAGCCATAATCCGTTAAAACACACATGTCATCTCACGCATTTTGGGCTGCGATGAGAGAGCCAGGCTCGGCATGAGCGTGGAATCGGACTGCTGTGCTGTCAGAAAGGGATGGTGCCCAGGGGCGGGATCGAACCACCGACACCGTGATTTTCAGTCACGTGCTCTACCAACTGAGCTACCTGGGCGCACCCCGCTCGGGTCGCGGGAAGCAGGGCCTATAAAGGCGCCTAGGCCTCCCTGTCCAGCCCGTCCGTGCCTTCCTCGTCCTCCGCCGGTCCGGCGGGGACGCGATAGGCGTCGCCGAGCCAGTTCAGGAGGTCGCGGTCGCGGCAGCCTTGGCTGCAGAAGGGCTTCGCCGAGGATGTCGCCGGCTTGCCGCAGAGCGGGCAGGCGTCAGCTTTGGGAGATCTGGGCATGTCCGGCCGATATGGCGAGGCCGGGCTCGGCCCGCAAGGCGACCGCGCCGCCGGTGCGGCGGGCGAGCGCGGCGACCCAGCCGGGCTGCGCCTCGATATGGCCGATCACGGCGGGTGCGGCCTGGAGTGTCACCGCGCCGACCATCCGCTCCGCCCGGCGGAGCAGCGCCCGGGCCGCGGCGCCCAACGGGTCGCCCTGCACGATCTCCGGAACCGACGGGCGCTGGCGGCGACGGACGATCTGGAGGAAACCGAAGCCGTTGACCGCGGTGCGCTCGAACGGTTGCGGCAGGACCACGTCGATCGCGGCCGCGGCGCGCTGGCGTGCGGCCTTGTCGGGCACGGTCGGCAGGTCGATGCCGATCGAGCCGCCGATGCCGAGGCGCCGGACCGCTTCGGCTGCGGCCCGCGCGCCCGCTTCCGCTAGCTCCGCCGGCGCCAGCGGGCCATCGACATCGAACAGCGTCATGGCCGGGGTCAGGCTCATCCGCAGCGATCCGCCCTGAAAGGGAATCTCCCCCGTCGCCGCCTGTTCGAGCAGCTCCGACCATCCGGCCTGCTCAAAACGATCGGGCCCATGAGCGGATGCCGCGCCGACCCCGAGTCTTTCGCTGAGCGCCGGCCCGGCACGCAAGTCCGCGTCGGTCGCGCGGCCCACGGCACGCTTGAGATGGCCGGGTTCCGGAATCGCCTCCCGCAGGATCTCGGCGCGGAAGGCGGCGCCTTCGGTCAGCGCCTTCGGCAGCGGCTCGATCAGCGCCTCTTCGCCGCCGTCGAGCGCGGCGATGCCGCGCCGCCCGGGGATCAGGATCGAGGTCAGCCGGGCGGGAAGGATGGCCCCGGCGCGGATCGTGGCGGGCAATTCGATGACGGCCTCGACGATCGTGTCGTCCTCGACCAGGATCGCGCGGTTCTCGCCGATCCCGTCCTCGTAGAGCCACTCAGCCAAGATCGTATCCGGCGGCCTCGAGCAAGGCGCGGGTTTCGAAGACCGGCAGGCCGACGACGCCCGAGTGGCTGCCGGCGAGGTAGCGGACGAAGGCTTCGGCGAGACCCTGGATCGCATAGCCGCCGGCCTTGCCCATGCCCTCCCCGCCGGCGACGTAGCGGTCGATCTCCCGAGCGGTCAGGCGCTTGAACGCGACGATCGTGTCGGAGACGCGGGTGCGGGCGCGATCGTCCGGGCCGACCACGCAGACGGCGGAGTAGCAATGGTGGCGGCGTCCCGAGAGAAGCGCGAGCATGCGGCGCAGGTCCGCCTCGTCCTCCGGCTTGCCGAGGATGCGGCGGCCGACCGCGACGGTGGTGTCGCCGGCAAGGACGATCTCATCCGGCGCCCGTTCGACCGCCTTCGCCTTCTCCTCGGCCAGGCGCAGGACATAGGGGCGCGGGAACTCGCCGGGGCACGGTTCCTCGTCGATGTCAGGCGATGCGAGGCGCGCCGGCACCACACCGATGCGCGCGAGCAGCTCGCGCCGGCGGGGCGATGAGGAGGCAAGCACGAGCCGCATGTCGCGGTCCCGCGCCTATTTGAAGCGGTAGGTAATCCGACCCTTGGTCAGATCATAAGGGGTGAGCTCGACCAGCACCTCGTCGCCGGTCAGCACGCGGATGCGGTTCTTGCGCATCTTGCCGGCGGTGTGGCCCAGGATCTCATGGCCGTTCTCCAGCTTCACGCGGAACATGGCGTTGGGCAGCAGCTCGACCACCTGCCCGCGCATCTCGAGAAGTTCTTCCTTGGCCATTCACATCCTTGCTTCGAAAAAATTCCGAACGCCCTTAGCGGCTGGCCCGCGAAAAGGGAACCCTGCGCCTCAGGCGGAATGTTTCGCGCCGAAACGGTTCGCCGCGTCGCCGATCGCGGCGAAGATGTCGCCGATCTGCGCGGTGCTCGTGCAGTAGGGCGGCATCACGTAGAGGACGTTGCCGAGCGGGCGCAGCAGCAGGCCGCGGTCGAGGAAGAAGGCGCGCAGCGCCGGCGCCACATCCGAGAGATAGCCGCCGCTGGCCGTCCGGAGATCGATCGCGGCGACGCAGCCGATCTGCCGCGGGCTCTCAAGCGCGGGGTGGCCGGCCAGCCTGGCGAGCTCTCCAGCCATGATCGTCGAGAGCGCATCGATCCGTCCCAGCACGTCTTCCTCGCGCCAGATGGCGAGGTTCGCCACCGCGGCGGCGCAGGCGATCGGGTTCGCGGTGTAGCTGCTCGAATGGTAGAACATGTCGGCGCGGTCGCGCGAGAGATGCGCCTCGAAGATCGGTTCGCTCGCCAGCGTCGCGGCGAGCGGCAGCGCGCCGCCGGTGATGCCCTTGGCGACGCACATGATGTCGGGCGCGACCCCCGCCTGCTCGCAGGCGAAGAGCGTGCCGGTCCGGCCCCAGCCGGTCAGGATCTCGTCGGCGATCATCAGGACGCCGTGCCGCTGGCAGATCGCTGCCATTTCAGCGAGGATGGGCGCCGGATAGGTCAACATGCCGCCGGCGCCGAGCAGCAGCGGCTCGACGATGAAGGCGGCCGGCGGCGCTGTGGTGTCGCGACAGGCGGCATCGAGGGCGTCGAGCGTCGCCTGGGCGTTCGCTTCTGCCGGGAACGGGATCGTGCCGACGTCGAACAGCAGCGGCTCGTAGCGCCGGTTGAACACCCCGCGCGCGCCGACCGACATCGCGCCGATCGTGTCGCCGTGATAGCCATATTCCAGCACGAGGATGCGGTGGCGCGGGTCGCCCCGGCGGTGCCAGAAGCCGAGCGCCATCTTGAGCGCGACCTCGACGGCGGTGGAGCCGCTGTCCGAGAAGAAGACGCGGCTCAGGCCTTCCGGGGCGAGCGCGATCAGGCCGCGTGCCACAGTCTCGGCCGGCTCGTGGGTGTAGCCGGCGAAGATGAGCTGATCGAGCCGCGCCGCCTGCTCGGCGATCGCCGCGACGATCCGCGGATGGCAATGGCCGTGGGTCGTCACCCACCAGCTCGAGACCGCGTCGATCAGGGTCGTCCCGTCGGCGCAATGCAGCACCGCCCCCTCGCCGCGGACGACCTGCGGGATCGGTTCGTCGAGGCCGTGCTGGGTGAAGGGATGCCAGACCGGGGAGGTCACAGCGCCCTCGCCAGCGGCACGATGTCGATGTGCGTACGCATCGCCTCGGCCAGGGCGCCGGGGGTGAGCGGGTCCAGCCAGGGCAGGCGGCCCAGCGACGGCACGCCGGCGAGCTTCGGCACGATCCGCGCGTTCTCGGGATGAGGGTCGCCGATGAAGGCGAGGCCGATCACGTCGACGTCGAGGGCCCGCAATGCGCGGACGGTCAGCAGGCTGTGGTTGATCGTGCCAAGCCCGGTGCGGGCGCAGACGAGCACCGGAGCACCCCAGATCGCGAAGACATCGGCGAAGAGCAGGGCCTCGTCGAGCGGGACCAGCGCCCCGCCGGCACCTTCGATCACGAGCGGCCCCTTCACTTCGGGGATGGCCAGGCGACCGGTTTCGATCGAGACGCCCTCTTCCCGGGCGGCAAGGTGCGGTGACGCCGCGAGCTTCAGCCGATAGGCTTCGGACAGGATGCGGTCGCGCGGCAGGCCGGAGAGGCGCGCCACCGTCTCGCTGTCGCCCTCAGGGTCCGTGCCGGCCTGGACGGGTTTCCAGTAATGGCCGCCGAGCAGGCCGGCGAGGCCGGCGGCGAAGACGGTCTTGCCGATGCCGGTGTCGGTGCCGGTGACGACGATCGGGCGGGTCACGCGGGCACGCATTCCAGCACCGCGGCGAGCGCTTCGGCGAGATCGTCGACATCATGTGTACCGACATTGAGCGTAAGCGAGATGCGCAGCCGCGAGGTGTCGTCCGGAACGGTCGGCGGGCGGATGCCGCGCACGTCGAAGCCGGCGGCGCGCAGCGCCCCGGCCGCCGCCATGGCCCGGCGTTCGTCGCCGAGCACGAACGGGATGATCTGGCTCGCCGGCGCCGGCAGCCCGAAACGCGCGCCGAGCAGGGCGCCGGCATGATCGCGCAGTGCATCGAGGCGGGCTCTCAGATCATCGCCGCGCGCGCAGCGGTCGAGCGCGGCGCCGGCGGCGACGGCCATCAGCGGCGAAGGCGCGGTGGAGAAGATGAAGCTGCGGGCGCGGTTGACCAGGAAGTCGACGATGATGCGAGGGGCGCACACCAGGGCGCCCTCGACCCCGAGACCTTTGCCGCAGGTGTGGAGCGACACGACATTGCCGGCGCCGTCGAGATGGGCGGCGAGGCCGCGCCCGCCCGGGCCGAACACGCCGGTCGCATGGGCTTCGTCGATCAGCAGCCAGCCGTCCTCGGCGCGGGCGATGGCGGCGAGGTCGTCGATCGGGCCGACGTCCCCTTCCATGCTGTAGACCGTCTCGAAGGCCAGCCAGACGCGGCCGCGACCACCGGCGGACCGCCACTCCGCGACGATGTCGGCAAAGGCGTCCGCGTCGTTGTGACTGGCGAAGCGATGCTCGGCGCGGCTGCGGCGCAGGCCCTCATGGGCGCTGGCGTGGACCAGCTCGTCGGCGACGACGAGGTCGCCCGACTGGGGCAGGGTCGCGAACAGCGCCATGTTGGCCGCGAAGCCGCTCGAGAAATAGAGCGCGGTCTCGGAACCGAAGAAACGGGCGGCCTTGTCCTCGAGCGCCTCGTGTTCGGGATGATTGCCGCGCAGCAGGCGTGAGCCGCCGGATCCGGCCGGCACGCCGCGAACGACCGCCTCTGCGACGGCGCGGGCGATGTCAGGGTCGCCGGCGAGGCCCAGATAGTCGTTCGAGGAAAAGTCTCTTCCGAGGCGCGGGGCCAGAGACCGAAGCCGCCCGGCCTCGCCGAGCGCGGCAAGCTGGCCGGCGAAGATGTCCATCCGTTCCATCGCCGGCCCTGATAGCCGCGCCGCGCTGCGCCGCAACAAAATAAGGGACGCCCGGATCGCTCCGGACGGGCCTGACATCGACACCGTTTGGTGTCTGGGTTCCCGTTGATCTTACGTCAAAACAGCTTCGTCATTGCGAGGAGCGAAGCGACGAAGCAATCCAGCCCAACTCGGAAGCCGCACTGGATTGCTTCGCTGCGCTCGCAATGACAATTCATTCAAATCCGCGCGACGCTACAGAGCGCCGTGGCCCGCCAGCGCCGCCAGCAGCAGCAAAGCGACGATGTTGGTGATCTTGATCATCGGATTGACCGCCGGGCCGGCCGTGTCCTTGTAGGGATCGCCGACCGTGTCGCCGGTCACCGCGGCCTTGTGCGCCTCGGAGCCCTTGCCGCCGAAATTGCCGTCCTCGATATATTTCTTGGCATTGTCCCAGGCGCCGCCGCCCGAGGTCATCGAGATGGCGACGAACAGGCCGGAGACGATGACGCCGATGAGGAGCGCGCCGAGCGCCGCGAAGCCCTGCTCCGGCCCCGCCACGTAGCGGACGACGAAATAGACGACGATCGGCGTGAACACCGGCAGCAGCGAGGGGAGGATCATCTCCTTGATCGCCGCCTTGGTGACGAGGTCGACGGTCCGGGCATAATTGGGCCGCGACGTGCCCTCCATGATGCCCGGATTGTTGCGGAACTGCTCGCGCACCTCCTCGACCACCGCGCCGCCGGCGCGGCCGACCGCGGTCATGCCCATCGCCCCGAACAGATAGGGCAGCAGCGCGCCGAGCAGCAGGCCGACGATCACGTAGGGATTGGCCAACGTGAAGTCGATGTTGGCGTAGGACACGCCGAGCTCGCCGGCGAACTGGCGAAGATCGGTCGTATAGGCGCTGAACAGGACGAGCGCGGCGAGGCCCGCCGAGCCGATCGCATAGCCCTTGGTCACCGCCTTGGTGGTGTTGCCGACCGCGTCGAGCGCGTCGGTGCGGGTGCGGACGTCCTCCTCCATGCCCGACATTTCGGCGATGCCGCCGGCATTGTCGGTGACCGGGCCGTAAGCGTCGAGCGCGACGACCATGCCGGCCAGCGCCAGCATCGCGGTGGCCGCGAAGGCGATGCCGATCAGGCCGGCGAACTGGTAGGAGACGATGATGCCGATGCAGATGACGAGCGTCGGCAGCGCGGTCGATTCGAGGCTGATCGCCAGACCCTGGATGACGTTGGTGCCGTGGCCGGTCTGCGACGCCTTGGCGATCGACTTCACCGGGCGGTAGTTGGTGCCGGTATAATATTCGGTGATCCAGACGATGAGGCCGGTAACGGCAAGGCCGACGAGCATCGAATAGAAGAGATCCCAGCCGGTGAAGCCCTGGCCGGCCGCGGCGGCTGCGGTCGGATCGATCAGCAGGTCGACCTCCGAAGCGCCGCCGATCACGGCGTTCATGTCGCCGAGCGTCTGCATGGTGACATAGAGGATCGCCGGGACCGAGAGGATCGCGGTGGTCCAGAAGCCCTTGTAAAGCGCGCCCATGATCGAGTTGGAGGAGCCGAGGCGCACCATGTAGGTGCCGATGATCGAGGTGATGATGCAGACGCCGCCGATGATCAGCGGCAGACTCATCAGCGCGGTCATCTGCTCCGCGCCCGCCTGCACCAGCAGGGCGATCAGCACCATGGTGGCGCCGACGGTGACGACATAGGTCTCGAACAGGTCGGCGGCCATGCCGGCGCAGTCGCCGACATTGTCGCCCACATTGTCGGCGATCACCGCCGGGTTGCGGGGATCGTCCTCGGGGATGCCGGCCTCGACCTTGCCGACCAGGTCGGCGCCGACGTCGGCCGCCTTGGTGAAGATGCCGCCGCCGAGGCGGGCGAAGATCGAGATCAAGGAGGCGCCGAAGGCGAGCGCGACGAGCGCGTCGATGACGGCGCGGTCGTTGGGCTGATGCCCCTGCACCGCGACGAGCACGTAGAAGAAGCCCGCGATGGCGAGGAGCGCGAGGCCGGCGACCAGCATGCCGGTGATCGCCCCGGCGCGGAAGGCGACGGTGAGGCCGCTCTGCAGGCTGGTGCGGGCGGCCTCCGCGGTGCGCACGTTGGCGCGGACCGAGATGTTCATGCCGATATAGCCGGCGGCGCCGGAAAGGATCGCGCCGATGACGAAGCCGATCGCAGCATTCACGCCGAGGAACAGTCCGACGAGGACTGCGACCACGACGCCGACGATGGCGATGGTGGTGTACTGGCGCCCGAGATAGGCCTTGGCGCCCTCTTGGATGGCGGCGGCGACCGCGACCATCCGCTCGTTGCCGGCGGAGGCGCGCAGGACCTGCATCGATGTGAGTATGCCGTACAATACGGCGACAAGCCCGCAGCCTATCGCAATGAGCACCACGTTCATGAATGTCCTTCCCCTGTTGATTCATTGGCGGCGCTGAGCCCGCGGGCGCGGAGCCTATGTTGGAAGCCGGGGCGTTGCAACCGCTTGCGGACGGGCCGGAATCCGGCGGCTTCAGTGGCCATGCTCGAAGCCGATCCGGGCCGGCAGCGGCACCGGTCCGGCCGCGTCGCGGAGCGCCAGGCCGGCACCGGATTCGAAGTGGCCGATGCGGGACAAAGGGAGGCCGATCTCGTCGGCGAGGGCGAGGATGGAGGGGGCCCGATCCTCGCGCGTCGCGAAGAGCAGTTCGTAGTCGTCGCCGGCGGTTGCCGCGTCCAGTCGTGCGCCACGTTCGCCGCCCTTCTCGCTCAGGAACGCCTCGGAAAGCGGGACCGAATCCAGCTCGATCGAGGCCGCGCACCCGCTCGCCTCGGCCATGCGGGCGGCGTCGATCAGCAGACCATCCGATACATCCATCATCGCGGTGACGAGCGGCGCGAGCCGCTGGCCGGCTTCCAGACGCGGGCGGGGATTGCGGTAGCGCTCAATGAGCGCCGCCGGCTCCGCCTTGCCCGCATCGAGGAGCGCAAGGCCCGCGCCCGCGTCGCCGATCGACCCGCTGACCCAGAGCAGGTCGCCCGGCGCGCCGCCGCTGCGGGACGGGGCGACCTCGGCGCGCCCGATCGCCGTCAGGCCGAGCGCGCGCGGCGCGCCCTTCGGCATGGCCACTGTGTCGCCGCCGAGCAGCGGCAGGCCGAATGCCTTGAGCGCCGTTCCCAGGCCCGCAGCGAAGGCCGCGTCCCATTCGCTGTCGCCCAGCGCGTAGCCGAGCAGCGCGCCGACGGGCGCCGCGCCCTTGGCGGCGAGATCGGAGAGGTTCACCGCGACCAGCTTCCACGCCACGTCCGCGGGCGGATCGTCGGGCCGGTAGTGGACCCCCTCGACGATCATGTCGTGGGTGAGGACGAGCTTCGTACCGCCCAGCTCCAGCACCGCCGCATCGTCCATCAGTCCGCGCGCGGCGGGGTCAGCCGCCAGCGCGCGCAGGCTTTCGATGAAGGCCGATTCCGCGCTCATTTCTCCCTCCCCCTTGATGGGGGAGGGTCGGGGAGGGGGTGGCGTTCGAGCAGCGCTGCCCGGACAGTCGTCCACACCCCTTCCGGATTGCCAAGCACCTCATGATTCCAGAAGCGAATGACGCGATATCCTTCGGCTTCGATCAGGCGGGTGCGCTGCATGTCCCGTTCGGCCGAATGCTGCCCGCCGTCGATCTCTATCACCAGCCTTGCGCGATGGCTTGCAAAGTCCGCCGTGAACATCCGGAGCGGCACCTGAAACCGAAAGCGTGCCTCGGGGAAGCTTTCTCGTAAGAGCCGCCACATCGCGCGCTCGGCATCCGTGGCGTTTGCACGGAGTATGCGCGCTCGGGCGGTTGCGTCTTCCGAAGGGCGATACCTCATCCTCACCGCCTTACGACCTGCGTTCACCCCCACCCAACCCTCCCCCATCAAGGGGGAGGGACAGAAAACTACCGCCGCACCTCTTTGGCGATGGCGTCGAGCAGGCCGTTGACGAAGCCGCTTTCGCGGGCGTCGTAGAAGGCCTTGGCGACGTCGACATATTCGCTGATCACGCTGCCCACCGGCACGTCGGCGCGGGCGGCGAGCTCGTAGGCGCCGGCGCGCAGGATCGCCTTCATCGGCTTGTCGAGCCGGGCCAGCGACCAGCCCTCGGCGAGCCTGGCCGAGATCAGGCTGTCCAGCTCCTCGCGGCGGGCATCGACGCCGGCGACGACATCGTCGAAGAACTCGACCTCGGCATCGGCATATTCGACGCCGTCGATCGTCGCGCCGAGGCGGTGGTGGTGGAATTCGTGGAGGAGCCGGGCGAGCGGCGTCGATTCCATCTCCTGCTGGTAGAGCGCCTGGACGGCGGCGAGCCGGGCGGCGGAGCGCGACCGCGAGCGTTTCGGTGTGGTGGCCATGCCGGGGCACATAGCTAAGGCGTCTCGGCGATGAAATCCCGGATCGCCGAAACCACGAACTCGGGATGTTCCCACGGGATGAAATGGCCGGCGTCCGGGGTGGCGGCGACGGCGAGATTGTCGACATAGTCGTGCAGGGTGCCGAGCTGGACCGGGAGCAGGGCCTTGTCCTTCAAACCCCAGATGACGAGCGTCGGCATCGTCAGGTGCGGGAACGGCGCCTGCGTCCATGCCGGCAACTCCGCCGCCTCGCCGGTCTCCGGCACGACGATCCCGCTCGCCCGGTACCAGTTCAGCATCGCGGTGAGCGCGCCGGGCGCGGACCATTGGTCGAGATAGGCCTGCTTCTCCTCCGCCGGGATCAGCGAGAGATCGGCGTGGCTGCCGAATGTCTTGGTGTAGAATGTCTCCCAGCCCATCGCCTCGATGCCGCGCTCCATCGTCGGGTTGCGGAAGGCGCGGATATATTGGGAGGCGGCGCGCTGGTCCGCATCCTCGATCAGGCTCTTCTGGAACACGAGCGGGTGGGGCGAGTTGACGATGACCAGCCGTTTGACCCGCTCGGGATGCCGGAGCGCCGCCAGCCAGGCGACAGCGCCGCCCCAGTCATGGCCGACCAGGGTGAAGCGCTCCAGCTCCAGCACATCGGCGAGCGCGATCAGGTCCTCGAGGATCCGCTCGGTCGCATAGGCCTCGACGCCCTCGGGCTTGTCCGACCCCGCAAAGCCGCGCTGGTCAGGGGCGACGACGAAATGGTCCTCGGCAAGGGCGGGCGCGACGGCGCGCCAGGTGCGGTGCGATTCCGGAAAGCCGTGGAGGAGGACGATCGGCTCCCCGCGCGCGCCGCCGCGCTGGAGGTTCAGCGTGACGCCCGTGGGAAGGGCGATGCGGGTGGTGGCGAGGCCGCTCACAGGCGTTCCCGGCGACTCGCGCGACGGCGGCCGATTCGTTCAGCTTGGCCCCGCTTTGGCTGAATAAGGTTCATAAGTTTCAGCTTCCCTGGGCGAAAAAATCGCTCTGTTCGAAGGGTAGGGCAAGGCCGGTCTGGCGGCGCGACGGAACGAGGCGAATCGCGGATCGCATCCCGCCAAGGTGACAGGCGAAATCCTATTTGTATCCAACAATCACCGGCGGCTGCTTTCGACCCATTGCAGACATTTATGCTGGCCGTCATGCTACCGCGATGATCAGTCCACGATCCGCCTCCGCTGACGTGCGGGTCCGTGAGGCCGTTGAGGCGGTCTATCGAGCGTTTGCACTACCGATCCCTGCCGTAATCGAGGGATGTCCCTGCTGTATCTCGACGCGGGGTGTGGATGTCTTGCTGACCACTCCGTTGCGAGAGCTTACGGGCCAGCAACTCTGGCGATATGTATCGGGCGCTTTCCTCACGGTCGGCGGCGAACTCGATTTTCGGTATCTTTTGCCGCGTATCCTGGACATCTCGGTGAGCGACCCAACAAACGCCAACGACCCGGAAATCGTTCTCGGGAAACTGAGACTCGCGAACTGGAGATCGTGGTCCGCCGCAGAGCAGGGCGTAATCGAGGAGTTCCTGGATGCGTGGTTCGAGTGGGCCTTGGCGCGCGACTTGGCGGAGGTTGACGACGGGTGGATTGGAACCGAGGCCGAAAGCGTGCTCTGTGGAGCGGCGCGCGCCGGCCTTCCCCTCGCGCGCTGGCTCGTACGATTGCACGCACCGCAGGCGAGTCCTGTGCTGGCGGACCTCAAGGCGCGATTTCCCGGTCAGCTATCAGCCTTCTGGGAGGGCACGCCGGAGGGATTTCGGGACCTGTCGACCATCCTATTTCAAGGGGCAGCTTAGGTTCGCTTTCCACCCGTAGCGGATAAGAGAAGGGCGGTCGAAACCGCCCGTTAATACCGCCTCTATCCCCCCAGCTTCCCGAACTTCACCTCGAAGCCGTCGACGTCGCCCCGTGCCAGATAGCCGGCCTGCTCGGCGACGCGGTCGCGGGCGAGGCGGCCCCTGAAGGGGCCCATACGCTCGTCGAGATGGGCGAGCTCGGTGTCGTTGAAGCCGCCGAGCTGGGCGTAGCGGGTGATGCCGAGCTCGTGGAGGCGCGCGACCATCTTCGGGCCGACGCCCTTCAGCCGGGTGAGGTCGTCGGCCGGACCGGCGGGTGCGCCGGCGAGCTCGCGATGCGCCTCGACGCCCAGCACCTCGCCGGCGACGTCTGTGGTCGCGGCGGCGACCTCGTCGGTGACGCCATTGCCTTCCGGCCCGTCCTTCTTCGCCTTCATGTAGGGCCGCTCGGTGTTCGCGACATAGGGCGCGCCGTCCGGCCGCTCGACCCGCGGCGCGGCCTTCTTCGGCCGCATGATCAGGAAGCCGAGGATGAGGACGGCGAGGACGGCGACGATGATGCCGATGGTGGTCGCGTCGAAGGTCATGACAGATACGCTTTCCTGGTTATTTCCGGTTGGGCCGGCGGAACATCCACCAGCCGGTGACGAGGCCTATTCCCAGCGCGGTGGCGAGGAGCGGCAGGTTGAATTGGGCGAGCGTCAGCATCGTCCGGGCGCCCTCACAGGAAGGTCTCGCGCTTCGGCCGGAACAGCAGCCAGCCGACGCCGACGCCGATCAGGTAAGCCGCGGCGACGAGGATTTCGGTTTCGGCGATGAGCGGCATGGTCAGTTCTCCCACCGGTAGCCGGAGATGCCGGGAATGGCGGCGATCCGGTCGTTGATGCCGGGAAACTGGCCCTGACCCTCGCGCTGGAACTCGTCCGCATCGCCGGAGAGGATGGCTTCCCGGTTCAAGGGATCGCGCTCGAAGCGGGCGCGGACGCCCGGCACCTCGGCCCGCGCCAGCACCGCGTCGGCCTGGGTCTGGAGCGAATCGACGAAGGCGGCGCCCCGGCCAAGCGGGCCGTGGCTGATCCAGCCCGCAGCGAGGGCGGCGGCCAGTCCGATCGTGAATTTGCCCCAGGCCGGCATTGCGCCTCCCCAACGTTCTCGAACGCCACAATATCCCGCGTCGGCGCCCGCGTCAGCCCTTCAGGCGCGCGACCTCGCGCCAGCCGATGTCGCGGCGGCAGAAGCCGGTCGGGAAGTCGATCGCGTCGAGAGCGGCATAGGCCGCGGCCTGCGCCTCCAGCACGGTCGGCCCAAGCGCCGTCACATTGAGCACGCGCCCGCCATTGGCGACGAGCTTGCCGCCGTCCTGCGCGGTGCCGGCGTGAAAGACCTTGGCGCCGGTCGCCTCGGCCGCGTCGAGCCCGCCGATCGCGCCGCCCTTTTCGGGTGTGCCGGGATAGCCTTTGGCGGCCATCACAACGGTCAGCGCGACATCCGGCCTGAACCTGGGGGGCGTGGCATCGGCCAGCTCGCCCGTCGCCGTCGCCAGCATCAGGTCGAGAAGATCGCTGTCCAGCCGCATCATCAGCACCTGGCATTCGGGATCGCCGAAGCGGGCATTGTATTCGACCAGCTTGGGACCCTCGGAGGTCAGCATCAGGCCGGCATAGAGGATGCCGGAATAGGGCGTGCCGGCCTCGGCCAGCGCCCGCGCCGTGGGGCGAACGATCTCGTCGAGGGCGCGCGTTTCCAGGTCCGGCGTGAAGATCGAGGCCGGGCTGTAGGCGCCCATGCCGCCGGTATTGGGGCCGGTGTCGCCATCGCCGACGCGCTTGTGGTCCTGGGCGGAGCCGAAGGGCAGCACCGTCTCGCCGTCGACCAGGGCGAAAAAGCTCACCTCCTCGCCGGTCATATATTCCTCGATCACCAGCTCGGCACCGGCCGCGCCGAAGCTGCCGTCGAACATCGTGTCGAGGGCCGCGGCGGCCTCCGCCTCGGTCTCGGCGATGATCACGCCCTTGCCGGCGGCGAGCCCGTCCGCCTTGATGACGACGGGGAGGCCGAAATCGGGCAAAGCCGCCTCGGCCGCCAGCCGGTCGCTGACCCGCGCATAGCCGGCGGTCGGGATGCCGGCGCGCGCGCACAGATCCTTGGTGAAGCCCTTGGAGCCTTCGAGCTGGGCGGGAATGCGGTTCGGGCCGAAGACCGGGATGCCGGTGGTGCGCAGATTGTCGGCGAGGCCGTCGACCAGCGGCGCCTCGGGGCCGATCACGACCAGCCCGATCGAATGGCGGCGGCAGAAATCGATGACGGCGCGGTGGTCGGCGGGATCGAGCGCGACCAGTTCGGCGGCTTCGGCGATGCCCGGATTGCCCGGCGCCGCGTAGAGCTTGCCCAGCCGCGGCGATTGCGCGAGCTTCCAGGCAAGGGCATGTTCGCGCCCGCCCGAACCGATGAGCAACACATTCATGAACAAGACTCTGGCATGAGCGACGATTTCCTTCCCGATGGCGGGCTCCTAGCAAGCGAGGTGGCGGGCGACAACGCGCCGGCGCTATCAGTGTCGGAGCTGTCCTTCGCCTTGAAGCGCACGGTCGAGGGGGCGTTCGACCATGTCCGGGTGCGCGGCGAGATTTCCGGCTTCAAGCGGGTCGCCTCGGGCCATTGCTATTTCACCCTGAAGGACGAGGCGGCGAACATCGACGCGGTGATCTGGCGCGGCCAGGCGGCTGCCTTGCGCTTCCGGCCCGAGGACGGGATCGAGGTGATCGCGACCGGCAGGCTCACCACCTATCCGGCGCGCTCGCGCTACCAGATCGTCGTCGAGCGGCTGGAGCTGGCGGGGCAGGGCGCGCTGATGGCGCTGCTCGACAGAAGGCGGCAGGCGCTGGCGGCGGAGGGGCTGTTCGACGAGGCGCGCAAGCGGCCGCTGCCGTTCGCGCCGCGGACGATTGGCGTCGTCACCTCGCCGACCGGCGCCGTCATCCGCGACATCCTCCACCGGCTGGAGGACCGCTTCCCGGTGCGCGTCGTCCTCTGGCCGGTTCCGGTGCAGGGCGACGGCGCGGCGGAGAAAGTCGCCGCGGCGGTGCGCGGGTTCAACGCGCTGCCGGCGCCGCCCGATCTGCTGATCGTCGCGCGCGGCGGCGGCTCGATCGAGGATCTGTGGGCGTTCAACGAGGAGGTCGTAGTGCGCGCTGTCGCGGCGTCCGCCATCCCGACCATCTCGGCGGTCGGCCACGAGACCGACACCACCCTGTGCGACTTCGCCGCCGACCGGCGCGCGCCGACGCCGACCGCCGCGGCCGAGCTCGCCGTGCCGGTCCGCGCCGAGCTGATAGGGCAGGTGCGCGAGCTCGGCGCGCGCGCCGAACGCTGCGCCCGGCGGACGCACGAGCGGGCGGGCGAGCAGCTGCAGGCGCTGCTGCGGCACTGGCCGGCCAGGGAAGATCTGCTCGCCCCGCAGCGCCAGCGGCTCGACGATCTCGGCGAGCGCCTGCCGCGCGCGCTGCGGGGCCGACTCGACCGCGCCCGCGGCGAGCTCGGCCACGCCGCCGGCGCGCTGCGCCCGGTCCTCCTGCGCTCCGCGCACGAGCGGGCAAAGGAGCGGATCGCCGCCTTGTGGCGGATCGCCGAAGCCGCGCATCCGGAGCGGCCGCTGCGGCGCGGCTATGCGCTGGTGAAGGACCGTGCCGGCCACGTCCTCACCTCCGCGGCAGCCGCACGCGAGGCGCGGCTCCTCGGCCTCGTCTTCCACGATGGCGCGGTCGACGCGACCGTCGGGGAGGGCGGTCCGCCGCCACCGCGACGCGGCGGTCCGGCGCCGCCCAGGGTTGATCAGCCCAAGCTCTTGTGATTGACGGGAGAGCATCATGCTGATGTCGAACAAGAACCGGCTCGCCCGGATCCACTATCTTCCCGGCACCTATCGGGTGCTCACCCCCGGTGACCATGTCGTCTGCGCGGTGACGCACCAGCCGATCCCGCTCTCCGATCTGCGTTACTGGAGCGTCGAGCGGCAGGAAGCCTATGCCTCGGCCGAAGCCTCGCTGAAAGCAGAAGGAAAATCATGACAGCGCTGAACCGGTCGGGCGCATGACGCCCGCGGGGGGACCGGAAGACTTGCTGGCGCGGGCGAACGAAGCGCGTCGCCGGGGAGACGCGGGGGAAGCGAGGCGGCTGCTCGAGATGCTGGTCGCACGCCAGCCCGGCCATGCCGCTGCCCTGAACTCTCTCGGACTCATCGCCCTCGGGGCGGGCGATTCGCGCGGCGCCATCGGCTATTTCGAGCGCGCGACCGCCGCGGACCCGGCGGCACCGCCGCTGTGGCTCAATCTGGCCCAGGCGCAGCGCAGTGCCGGCGACGTGCCCGGCGAGATCGCCAGCCTGGACCGCGCGCTCGCGATCGACCCTCATCTTCTGCCGGCTGTCCTGCAGAAGGCGCAGGCGCTGGAGCGCGTCAGCCGTGTTCCGGAAAGCGCAGATATCTATCGCGCGCTCCTGGCTGCGACTGAGGATTCGTCCAGCCTGCCTCAGGCGGTGCGGCAGGCGCTCGATCACGGTCGCGAGATTGTTCGCGCCGAGGATACACGCCGGTCCGACACGTTCGAGGATCGGCTGGCCGCCGTCTATACAACCCATGCGGATGCCGACCTCAGGCGGGTCCAGGGTTATGTCGACCAGAAGTTCGGCCGGCGAAGAGTCTATCAGCAACAGCCGGTCGATGGGCATTTTCCCTATCTCCCCGCGATCGAGTTCTTCGACCGGACCTGCTTTCCCTGGTTCGAATCGCTGGAAGCCGCGACTCCCGAGATCCGGCGCGAGCTGGTCTCGCTCTGGGACGAAAGCGACGATGACTTTCGCCCCTATGTCGCCTTCGCGCCGACCGAGCCGGTCAACCAGTGGACGGAGCTCAATCATTCGCCACGCTGGAGCGCCTGGTTCCTGTGGAAGGACGGGGTGAAGCAGGAGGCGCATTGCGCCCGCTGCCCTGCCACGACGCACGCGCTGGAAGCGGTCCCGCTGATGGACCATCCCGGCAAGGCGCCGACGGTGATGTTCTCGATCCTGGAGCCGCGCACGCGCATTCCGCCGCACACCGGATCGAGCAACGTGCGCACGACCGTCCATCTTCCGCTCGTCGTGCCGGACGGCTGCGGCTTCAGGGTCGGCGCCGAGACGCGCGAATGGCGCGAGGGCGAGGCCTGGGCGTTCGACGACACGATCGAGCACGAAGCCTGGAACGACAGCGATCGGCCGCGCGCCATCCTGATCCTCGATGTCTGGAATCCACTTCTCACCGAGGCGGAGCGGGCCGTGGTGCGCGTTGTCGGCTGACATGCGCGCAGCGAGCCAGCGCGTGATTGCATGTGCGATCGGGCTGTTCGCTTCTGCCGGCATCGCCCAGGGACCCCCGGACCACATATTTCAGCTGTATGGCGAACCCGGGCAGGGCGCGCTGCTGCGCGCCCGCGCGCCGGCCGGAACTCAATCGCTGACACTGGATGGCCGTCACGTGCCCGTTGCGCCGGATGGCCGGTTTCTCGTCGGCTTCGACCGCGATGCGCCTTCGAGCATGCGATTGGTTGCTCGACTGGCGGACGGCACCGAGGTGGCGCAGATCATATCGGTCGCCGCGCGCATCTGGCCAATCCAGCGGGTGAACATGGCGCGTCCGTCCGATGGCCCCACGCCGGAGTTCCGGCGCCGGCGTGAACGCGAGCTTGCCCGGATCGGCGCGGCGCGCGCTCGGCGTTCGGACAGCATGGGCTGGACACAGCGCTTGATCTGGCCGGCGCGCGGGCGAATCAGCGGACGGTTCGGGGCGCAGCGCATCTATCGCGGCGTTCCCGCCGCCTACCACAGTGGCACGGACATTGCCGCTGGGGCCGGCGCGATCGTCTTCGCACCCGCGGACGGGGCCGTCGTGCTGGCGTCTCCGCCGATGTTCAGCCTGGAGGGCAACCTCGTCATCATCGACCACGGCATGGGCCTCAGCAGCGCCTTCCTGCATCTCGCGCGTGCCCACGTGCGCGAGGGGGAGGTGGTGCGGCAGGGCCAGCCGATCGGCGTCGTGGGCGCCACCGGGCGCGCCACGGGCCCGCATCTCCACTGGAGCCTGGTCTGGAACGGGGCCCGGCTCGATCCGCAGGCGGCGGCCGGCGCGATGGAATGAGGATTAGGGTCCAGACCCATAACTGGCAACGGTCGTGACGGAGTGGATTCTGGTGCAGGTCAAGGAGCGAGGAGGAAGCGATGCTCAACGCATCGTGACCGACGAGCGACGCCGCCCTGCACCAAAAGCCGCCCGCCGCCTTCAGCGGTCGCCTGGAGAGGCCCGCTGGCTACGTCGCTTGCTTGCGCGTAGCGGTCAGCTACGCGACTGCGCTGCGCTCCTTGCCAGCAGGCCTCTCCAAGCGATCCCGACCATTGCCGGTTACGGGTCTGGACCCTTAGCGCTCGCGGCGCACGCGCACCGCGACCTGATTGTCGATATTGGCGAGGTAGGAGCCCATCGCCGCCCGGCGAATGCGGATCGGCATGCCTCCGCGCGGCTCTCGCGCCAGCTCGCGCACGTCGGTCTGGATCCAGCGGGCGCCATCCTCCAGGACGATGATCCATTTGCCGAGAGGGTTCTGCGCGGCGCTGCGGATCGTCGTCTGGATTTCGGCGACGGCTTCCTGCGGATCCTGATTGTTGTCGCCGAAGACGCCGAGATCGGGCAGGGCGAGGCCGAACAAGGTGCGGCGGGTGCGGCGAACCTGCTCTCGGTCCATCACGACGAGTTGATTGCTCGATTCGGCCGCTTCGAAGGCCCCGACCTCCCGGTCATAGCAGGCCAGTCGCTCCTCCGAAGACTGGAGCGCGCGGCATGCGAGCACCCGCATCAGCGCCTCCGGGCGCTCCTGGCTTGTTTCCTGGGCGGAGGCCGGCGTCGCGACGATGGCCGGGGCCAGCAGGAAGAGAAAAGCAGGACGCATGGTCGCTCCAGTCGGCCGTGAGAAGCTGAGAGTTAGCGGTTGAAAGACCCGGGTGGCAAGTGGGTGCCGGCCGTGCTCCGTCGCGCCGGGTTGCCGGCCCTGCCACCGGCATGTGACCTTTTTGCTACACGGTCCCGATAACTCGCCTCTCGAAAGTAAAGTCCAATTGCCTTACTTTCGAGAGGTGGCCTAAACGCGACGACGGAAAAACGGCTTCGCGCCGTTTTTTGGTTTGTTGCCGGTCATGCGGACGACCCGGAAAGGGCGACGTGGGCCGGGAGCAGTTTGGACGGCTCGCCGTCACTTGCTAGGGGACCTACACATGAAGATCACTCTTCGTCAGCGTCTGCTCACGTCGACGCTGTTGCTCGGTATGACCGGGATTGCCACGCCTGCCTTTGCCCAGAACGACCAGGCCGATCAGGCGCCGGTCGCTTCTCAGGAGGCCGATACCGGCGAAGCGATTGTCATCACCGGTTCGCGCATCGCCCGGCGCGACCTCACCTCGACCAGCCCCGTGGCGGTCGTGTCGAACGAGGAGTTCACGCTCTCCGGTGCGGTCAACGTCGAGCAGGTGATCAACACCCTGCCGCAGGTGATCCCGGGTGCCAACTCCTTCTCGAACAACCCTGGCGGTGGCGTCGCGACGCTGAACCTGCGCGGTCTCGGCACCCAGCGCAACCTCGTGCTGGTCAACGGCCGCCGCTACATCTTCTTCGATACGGCCCAGACGGTCGATCTCAACACGATCCCGCAGTTCCTGATCGACAGCGTCGACGTCGTCACCGGCGGCGCTTCGGCGGTCTACGGCTCGGACGCGCTCGCGGGCGTCGTCAACTTCCGCCTGCGCCAGGATCTCGACGGTCTGATTGCCGGCGCGCAGTACAACATCACCGAGGAAGGCGACGGCCGTCGTTACAACGCCTATATCGCGATGGGCACCCAGTTCGCCGACGGCCGCGGCAACATCACCGTCTACGGTGAATATTACAATCGCGGCCAGATCATGCAGGCCGATCGCGATTGGTCCTTCTTCGCCTTCACTGAAGGTGATGGCGAGTTGATTCCGGGCGGTTCCGCCGGTGTTCCGCAGGGTCGCTTTGTCGCGGCGCCGGAAATCCCCATTGGCACGGGTGCGAGCTGCGCGCCGGTCGGCGCGCCGCCGCCGGCCATCCCGCGCAACAACTGCTTCCCCATCGCCATCGGCACCAATTATCCTGGTCTCGGCGCCTTCTTCGGCACCCCGGGTACCAGCACCCCGTATGTCGATGCCAATGCGTACAACTATGCGCCGGCGAACTATCTGATGGTGCCGCAGGAGCGTTGGACGCTCGGCGGCTATGGCGAATATGAGATCGCCGACGGCATCACCGCCTATGCCGAAGTGGCCTACATCAACAACCGCGTCCAGAACGAGCTGGCCGCGACGCCGATCACCCAGAATGTCGACTTCGAGCTGGCGGCGATCCAGCCGCTGGTCTCGGCCGCCGACTTTGCCCAGATGCAGCAGATCGCGGCCAATCAGCAGGCGGCGATCGCGGCCGCGGCCGCCGCGGGCGCACCGAACCCTTTCGGGCCATTCGCGGCGGGAAGCGCTTCGTTCGGCGCATTGCAGCCCGGCTTCGTACGGCTCCAGCTCAATGGCCGCACCACCGGCATCGCCTCGCGCAACGTCACCGACGACCGCAACGCCTTCCGCGTGCTGACCGGCCTCAAGGGCAACATCACCGACTCGCTGACCTATGACGTCTACTATATGTATTCGCGGACCCGGAACGCGTCGGTGCAGCTCGGCAACGTCTCGCGTTCGGCTTTCACCCGGCTCGCGGCGGACGGCACCTGCAACGTGTTCGGCGAGAACCTGCTGAGCGCGGACTGCATCAACCAGATCTCGATCCTGGCGCAGAATCAGGACATCTCCGAGCTCCAGGTGGCGCAGGCCAGCATCTCCGGCCCGCTGTTCACCTTCGGGACCGCGACCGATCCGGTCGCCTTCGCCGCCGGCGTCGAATGGCGCTCGATGGCTGCCGAGTTTATTCCTGACACGGCGCTATCCTCGGGCGATGTCGTCGGCTTCAACGCCGGACAGCCGACCGAAGGAAGCTACGACGCGAGGGAAGTGTTCGCCGAGCTTCGCGTGCCGATCATCCAGGACAATTTCATCCATCGACTGGAGCTGAGCGGCGCGGCGCGCTATTCCGACTACTCGCTCGAGGCGGTCGGTGGCGTGTGGACCTATTCGGGCGGCATCGAACTTGCGCCGATCCGGGACATCACCTTCCGCGGCCAATATCAGCGCGCCATCCGCGCGCCGAACGTCGGCGAGCTGTTCGGCGGTCAGGCCGTGGGCTTCCCGCCAGCGACCGATCCTTGCGCACTTCCTTCGGCTGCCACGGATCCAACCATCCGTGCAGTCTGCGTCGCCACGGGCGTGCCCGAAGCGAGCGTCGGTCAGTCCACCCTCCAGCCGAACGCGCAGATTCAGGGCGTTTTCGGCGGCAATCCGAACCTGCAGGAAGAAGTCGCCGATACCTGGACGGCGGGCGTCGTGATCCGGCCGCGCTTCATTCCGAGGCTCAACGTCACCGTCGACTACTATAACATCAAGGTCGACAATGCGATCGCGGTCGCCGGCGGCAGCGTCAACAACATCTTGAGCTTGTGCTACAACACGATCCAGGATGCCAACAGCGCGATTTGCGGACTGATCAGCCGCGACGATCAGGGCGTTATCTCCGGTCCGCCGAACATCGTGTCGGCGATCAACGCCAACCTGGCCTCGCTTTCGACAGAAGGCATCGACTTCCAGGTGGACTACAGCCTGCCGCTGAACTTCAGCCTGCTGAACGGCGGCAGCTCGCGGCTCAGCTTCTTCTTCCTCGGTAACTATTCCTGGGAGAACAACTTCACCCCGCTCATTGAGCTGCCGGATGAAGTGGTCGAGTGCGCGGGTCGATTCGGCCTGAACTGCGGCAACCCGACGCCGAAGTGGAAGTGGTCGAGCCGCCTGTCCTGGATCGACGGTCCGCTGACTACCAGCTTCCGCTGGCGGCGTGTCGGCTCGGTTCGCGACGACGACGACGATACGGACTTCGTCGTGGAGCGGATCGGTGCGTACGATCTGTTCGATCTCACCGTTGCGTTCGATGTGAATGACAACTTCACCGTCAACGTCGGTGTCCAGAACCTGTTCGACAAGCGTCCGCCGCTGATGGGCGACAACCAGGAGCAGGCGAACACTTATCCGGGCGTGTACGACGTGCTCGGTCGGGACTTCTTCGTCTCGGCAAGCTTCCGCTTCTAAGCGAAAGCCGGAAGACCTTTCGGGGCGGTGGACCATATCGGTCCGCCGCCCCATTCTTTTTCAGGCGGTGCCGTCGAGGCGCCATGCCAGAGGGACGCCGGCGTCGATGACGATTGTCGCCTCGTCCGGATCGAGCCCGGCCGCGTACAGCTGGCCGACGATTGTGCGGACGCCGTCTTCGTCCTGCGCGGCACCGGCGAGCGCGTCCAGCCGGCCGATCTCCTCGCCGGCCCGCCGCTCGATCTCCGCAAGCACCTCCAGCGTCTCCGCAGGCGGACGGGATGCGCCCATGTCGAGCGTCTGGAGGATGGCGGCCTGGAATTCGGCGGCGGCCGATTGTCCCGGAAAACGGGCTCGGGCGTCTTCGACCGCGACCCGGAACGAGGCGGGGGTGGGCAGGCGCGCGCCAAGGCGGGCGCGTGCAAGCTGCCGGGCCCGCGGGAGCACGCCGCTTTCGTCGCGCGCCCAAGCGATCGCTTCACGGCGGGCCCGATTGTGCGCGACGATCGGACCATCGGCGTGATGGACGACGAACCGGAACCGGCCGCCGGGCTTCAGCACGCGCACCGCTTCCCTGGCGATCGCCGCGGTGTCGCCATATTCGATGCCGAACTGGCTGGTCAGCGCGTCGAACTGGCGGTCGCGAAAGGGCAGCTTTTCCATGGCCACACCAGCCCTGAGCGCGATGCCGGGCGGGGGCTTCGGCAGCGTGCCGGCGGAATCGATGCCGGTGAGATCGAGCCGGCGTCCGCCTGCGGCGAGCATGCGTAGCACGACGCCGTTGCCGGTGGCGAGATCGAGCACCCTCGCGCCCGGCGGCAGCTGGGCGCCGAAATCGCGCCACAACGTCTCGAGCACCGGGCCGAACGCACGGTCGGCGTCGGGAAGGCACCCGCCCCCGCCCTGTATCCAATAGCGATCCCAATGGGTGCCGGTCATCGCACCACCACATCGAAGGCGACCGTCAGCCGCTCGCCGTCCGCGAAGGGGCGGGTGCCGTGGAACAGGTAGCTCGGGAACAGCGCCAGCCGCCCGGGCTTTGGTTCAATCACCGCGATCGGCTCGAGCGGAAGCCCCAGTTCAGCAGGCGGGCGGCCGAGCTCCAGCCACCCGTCCCGGTCGCGCTCGTCGCCAAGGGCTTCCGGCAGGCTGATGTAGCAGGCCGAGCTCAAAATGCCCTCGGGGTGGATGTGGTTCACATGGAATCCCTGGCCCGTCAGGCGCACCGACCAGGAGCCGGCCAGCACCGGCTCCGCATCGCGATGACGAAGGAGCGGATGGCGATCGTCCCGCGGCGGCAATGCGCGGAAATGACCGCGCACCGCCTCGATGATGGCTTCGCGCAGTCGGCCCAATACCGGTTCCCTCCGGGCAAAGAGGCGCCCCCGGGTTTGTGTGCCACCGCGCAGCGACTGGCCGATGGGATGCGCCCGGGTGACATGGAGGCTGCGCAGCAGGCCCACCAGCCGCGCAAGCTCGCTCTCGTCCAGGCCGATCTCGCGCGCATCAAACAGGCGGGGCTGGAGCGCGAGCCAGTCGTGCCGCGGATCGCCGATCAGGCGCCAGGCCAGATCGAGATGGGCCCAGCCGTTCACGGACGCGGGATCGGCCTCGACCACTCGCTCGAACAGTCGTCCGGCCTGCTCGGCGTCGCCGGCCCCAAGGGCGGCCCGCCCGCGAACCGAGGCGACCTCCGGTTGCTCGAGACCGAGCCGTTCGGTGATCGCAAAGGCCGCATCGAAATCGCCCGTCTCGCCGGCAAGCATGGCTTCCATGAGCAGGATATCCGGATCTTCGGGCAGGGTTTTGCGGGCGCCATGCAGCGCGGCCAGGGCCTCGGCATGCCGGCCGCCATGGATCAGGCTGCGCCAATGGGCTGCGTGGAGCGCACGGTCCGCGGGGCGCGCCGCGAGCGACGGGAGATAGTGGTCCGCGAAGCCGGCCCCATCGCCGGCCTCCGACCGCATCCGGGCGAGCGTGGCGTGGCCCGCGACCCAGTCGGGATTGCGCGTCACCGCCTCCTTGAGGATGTCCAGGCCCTCTGGCTTCCCTTCGGCTTCCAATGCTTCGGCCACGCCCAGGATCAGCTCCAGATCCCCGGGCTTCTGGGCCAGCGCGCGCGCATAGAGATCGGACGCCCCGGTCTCGCCCCGCTCCATCGCAGTGCGGGCGCGGCCATGGAGGGCGGTCAACCGGCCGGGATCCAGCCGCAAGGCGGCGTCATAAGCGCCGGAAGCGGCGTCGAGGCGACCCAGCGCACGCAGCACGCTGCCGCGCGCGGAATGCGCCCGCGCATCGGGCGGCACGACCGCATCCAGGTCGGCAAGTGCCTCGTCCAGCCTGCCGAGCTTCTGGAGCAGCAGCGCACGATTGTAGCGTGCATCGGCGAAGGCGGGGTCGATCGCCAGCGCGCGCGCATAGAGGGCGAGGGCAGCCTCCGCTTCGCCGAGGCTGCCCAGCAGGTTGGCGTGATTGCCCAGCAGCTTCGCGTCGTGCGGCGCGAGGGCGCCGGCGCGCTCGAAGGCCTGGCGCGCCGCGGCGATGTTGCCGCTCCTGCGCTCGACCAGCGCGAGCAGATGGAGCACGGCCGGGTGATCGCCCGCCGCGCGGCCGATTGCGACCAGATCCCGCCGCGCGTCGTCGAACTGACCGGCGGCGAAGGCACGCTCGGCCCGCGCGAACAGCATGTTGATGTCGGTGGTCACCATTGCGCGATGATGCGCGGTCAGACGGCGTCCTGTCCAGCGGCGAGCGGGTCCTGCGACGCCCTATCCCAGCACATCGATCAGCACCCGTGTCCAGTTGCCGCCCATGATCTTCTCGATCTCGCCCGCGCGGAAGCCGTCCCTTTCCAGCGCGGCATGGATGCGCGCCATCCGGTCGATCCGGTTGAGCTCGGGGATGACGACGTGCCGGAGCGGCGCATCGAAGCCGGGAAGCCCCTCGTCGCGCATCGCGACCCACCATTCGCGATAGCCCTGCACGAACGCGGCGTCGACATTGTGGCCCGCGAGCGAGAAATCATTGGCGATGCCGACGGCGTCGATCCCGCCGATCCGCGCGACATGGCGGATATGCGCCAGCAGATGGTCCACCGTCGGCACGGGATCCGGTGTCAGCCAGAAGCTCAGCATGAAGATGCCGATCACGCCGCCCTTTTCGGCGATCGCGCGGATCGCGGTGTCGGGCGCGCAGCGGGGATTGTCGACGATCGCGCGCGCCGCGCCGTGCGAGAGCACGATGGGGGTCGCGCTGCGCTGCGCCGCCTCGACCATCGTCGGCACCGATCCATGCGCGACGTCGGGGACGATGCGCAGCCGGTTCATCTCGGCCAGACCGTCGATGCCCAGCGGCGTCAGGCCGCTCTGGACCCGCTCGAGCGCGCCGCCCGCGAAGGGCTCGTCGCGATGGTGCGTGAACTGGAGGACGCGCAGACCCTTGCCGTGGAAACGGGCGATCCGCGACAGATCGGTGCCGATCGGCGTGGTCGTCTGCATCTGCATGACGATGGCGCAGCCGGGCCGGCTTCCGATGTCGCTGCCCCTGCGCGCCACGAAGGCATCGGCGCTGCCCGCGAGACGCGTGACCGTCCGATCGATGTTGCCGTCGTAGGTACGGAAATAATCCGGGGTGCCGTCCTCGTTATAGACCCCCTGGCCATTGGATACGTCGCAGATCAGCGCCGACAGGCCGGCGCGGCCGAAATCGGCGAGGTCTTCGGGCAGCGTGAGCAGGCTGTCCACATAGCGGATCGGGCGCGCTTCCGCCTCGGCGGCGACGGCCCTGCCGGTCAGCGCAGCCGCGCCGGCCATGGCGAGGAATCCGCGCCGCGTGACGTCCTGCCGAACCATAGGTCTCCCCCGGAATGGGCCCGCACGAGCGGCCGGACTATAGGATCGGCGGGCTTCACGGGCAACCGGCGGTCCGAAGGGATGGTCTATCTATCCCGGCCTAGATCTTGAGCTGAAGCGCCCCGTCCCCGTCCTCCACATGGACCGTCTGACCGTCCCTGACGTCGCCGCGCAGGATGGCGTCGGCGAGCGGGTCCTGGAGGTATTTCTGGACGGCGCGCTTCAGCGGCCTGGCGCCGTAGACCGGATCGTAACCGACCCGGCCGAGCCAGGCGCGGGCGCCGTCGGTCAGGTCGAGCGCGATCTTGCGGTCCTTCAGGAGCTTCTGGACGCGCGCGATCTGGATGTCGACGATCGGGCCCATATGCTCCTGGCCGAGGCGGTGGAACAGGATGATCTCGTCGAGCCGGTTGAGGAACTCCGGCCGGAAATGGGCGCGGACCACCTCCATCACCTGGGGCTCGACGCTCTCGACGCTCTGATCGTCGGCGAGGCCGGAGAGGAACTGGCTGCCGAGGTTCGAGGTCAGGATGATGATCGTGTTGGTGAAGTCGACGGTGCGGCCCTGGCCGTCGGTGAGTCGGCCGTCGTCGAGCACCTGGAGGAGGACGTTGAACACGTCTGCATGCGCCTTCTCGACCTCGTCGAACAGCACGACCTGATAGGGCCGCCGGCGGACCGCCTCGGTCAGCACGCCGCCTTCCTCATAGCCGACATAGCCCGGCGGCGCGCCGATCAGCCGGGCGACCGAGTGCTTCTCCATGAACTCGGACATGTCGATGCGGACCATCGCGCTGTCGTCGTCGAACAGGAAGCCAGCAAGCGCGCGGGTGAGCTCGGTCTTGCCGACGCCGGTCGGGCCAAGGAACAGGAAGGAGCCCATCGGCCGGTTCGGGTCCTGCAGGCCGGCGCGGGCGCGGCGGATCGCGCGGCTCACCGCCTCGACCGCATCCTTCTGGCCGATGACGCGACGCCCAAGCATCTCTTCCATCGCGAGCAGCTTTTCGCGCTCGCCTTCGAGCATCTTGTCGACCGGGATGCCGGTCCAGCGCGAGACGACCGAGGCGATGTCCTCGGCGTTCACCTCCTCGCGCAGCATGGCGCTGCCGCTCAACGCCTGGGCCTCCTCGAGCTGCTTCTCCAGCGCGGGGATGCGGCCATATTGCAGCTCGCCCGCCTTGGCGAGGTCGCCCGAGCGCTGCGCCTGCTCCAGCTCCAGCCGGGCGGCGTCGAGCTGCTCCTTGACCTTCGCCTCGGCGTGGATCTTGTCCTTCTCCGCCTGCCACCGCTGCGTCAGCTCGCCCGACTGCTGTTCCAGATTGCCGAGGTCGGATTCCAGCGTCTTCAGCCGGTCCTTGGACGCCGTGTCGCTCTCCTTCTTCAGCGCCTCGCGCTCGATCTTGAGCTGGATGATCCGCCGGTCGAGCGTCTCTATCTCCTCGGGCTTGGACTCGACCTCCATGCGGATGCGGCTCGCGGCCTCGTCCATGAGGTCGATCGCCTTGTCGGGCAGGAAGCGGTCGGTGATGTAGCGGTTGGAGAGCGTCGCTGCGGCGACCAGTGCGCTGTCCGTGATGCGGACGCCGTGGTGCAGCTCGTATTTCTCCTTGAGGCCGCGCAGGATCGAGATCGTGTCCTCGGCGGTCGGCTCGCCGATGAAGACCGGCTGGAAGCGCCGCTGCAGCGCCGGGTCCTTCTCGACGTGCCTGCGATACTCATCGAGCGTGGTCGCGCCGATACAGTGCAGCTCGCCGCGGGCGAGCGCGGGCTTCAGCAGGTTGGACGCGTCCATCGCCCCCTCGCTGGCGCCGGCGCCGATCAGCGTATGCATCTCGTCGATGAACAGGATGACGTCGCCTTCCGCCTGCCGGACCTCGTCGAGCACGCCCTTGAGGCGTTCCTCGAACTCGCCGCGATATTTCGCGCCCGCGATCAGGCTGCCCATGTCGAGCGCCATCAGGCGGCGGTCCTTGAGGCTGTCCGGCACGTCGCCATTGGCGATCCTGAGCGCGAGGCCTTCCGCGATCGCGGTCTTGCCGACGCCGGGGTCGCCGATCAGCACGGGATTGTTCTTGGTGCGGCGGGCGAGGATCTGGACGGTGCGGCGGATCTCCTCGTCGCGGCCGATGACCGGGTCGAGCTTGCCGTCACGCGCCGCCTGCGTGAGGTCCCGTGCGAACTTCTTCAGCGCATCGTAGCGGTCCTCGGCGCCGGCGGTGTCGGCGGTGCGGCCGCCGCGCAGATCGTTGATCGCGGTGTTGAGCGCATCCGCCTTCACCCCGGCCTCGGCCAACGCCTTGCCGGCGTCGGTGTTGGTCGCCAGCACCAGCGCCAGCAGCAGCCGCTCGACCGTGACATAGGAATCGCCAGCTTTCTGGGCGATCTGCTCAGCGCTATCGAGGACGCGCAGGGTTTCGCCATCGAGCGCGGGCGTCGCCGTCGCGCCGCTGCCAGAGACGGCCGGGATCTTCGCCAGCGCTTCGTCAACCTCGCGCCGCGCCGCCTCGGCGCCGCCGCCGGCGCGGGCGATGAGGCCTGACGCCATGCCCTGCTCGTCCTCGAGCAGGGCCTTCAGCACATGCGCCGGTGCGATGCGCTGGTGGTTCATCCGCAAGGCAACGGTCTGCGCCGATTGAAGGAAGCCGCGGGCGCGGTCGGTGAACTTTTCGAGATTCATGGTGCAGTTCGCCCCTCCTGGTCACCGGGATTTAGTGTTGCCCTTGTGCAACACAAGGGTCGGTCACAAAAAGCCGCCGAAACGGCCTCCGGTTCCCTGACTGTCTTGCCTTGGCAGTACGGCGCGTTACTGTTCGGCGAAAGCCTTTAGGGGAGTCGCATGCGCAGGTTCTTCATCGCCCTTGCCGCCATTTTGTCGGTCGCCGGATCCACGACATTCGCCGGCGCCGCCGCCCTCGCGCAGGCGCCCGCCGCCCAGGCGCAGGGCGCCGATCCGCAGGCACTGCTGGAGCGGGTGCGCATCCCCTACGAGACTTTCACCCTCGCCAACGGCCTGCGCGTCGTCGTCCACGAGGACCGCAAGGCGCCGATCGTCGCGGTCAGCGTCTGGTACAATGTCGGCTCCAAGGACGAGCCGGCCGGCCGCACCGGCTTCGCGCATCTCTTCGAGCACATCATGTTCAACGGCTCGGAGAACGCGCCGGGCGAATATTTCGAATATACCCGCGCGATCGGCGCGACCGACCTCAACGGCACGACCTGGTTCGACCGCACCAATTATTTCGAGACGGTGCCGCGGCCGGCGCTGGAGCAGGCCCTGTTCCTGGAAAGCGACCGGATGGGCCACTTGCTCGGCGCGGTGACGCAGGAGACGCTGACCAACCAGATCGGCGTCGTCCAGAACGAGAAGCGCCAGAGCGACAACCAGCCCTACGGCCTGGTCGAATATGCCCAGCTGGAGGCTCTGTTCCCGGAAGGCCATCCCTACCGCCACTCGACGATCGGATCGATGGCGGACCTCTCCGCCGCCTCGCTTGCGACGGTGCAGGACTGGTTCCGCAGCAAATACGGCCCCAACAATGCGGTGCTGGTGCTCGCCGGCGACATCAATGCCGCCGAGGCGCGGCCGCTGGTCGAGCGCTATTTCGGCGACATCGCGCGCGGGCCGGTAAACAATCCGGCCGAGGCGCCGGTCCCGACCCTGCCGGCGCGGGTCGACCGAACCATGCATGATCGGGTCGCCAATACCCGGCTCTACCGCGACTGGGTGGTGCCCGGCCTCACCGACGAGGACGTGGTGCCGCTGTCGGTCGGCGCGACCATCCTCGGCGGCCTCGCCAGCTCGCGGCTCGACAATCTGCTGGTGCGCGGCGAGCAGACCGCGGTCCGCGTCAGCGCCGAGGTGCAGCCCTTCCACCGGATCAGCCTGTTCGAGGTCCAGGTCGACGTGAAATCGGGCCAGGACGCCGCGGCGGTATCGCGCCGGCTCGACGAGATCATCGCCGAGTTCGTCCGCACCGGCCCGACCGAGGACGAGGTGCGGCGCACCGTGATGCGCACCCTTTCCGGCCGCATCCAGGGCCTGGAGCAGGTCGGCGGCTTCGGCGGCAAGGCCGTCGCGCTGGCGGAAGGCACGCTCTACGCCAACGATCCCGATTTCTATCGCGCCCGGCTGGAGCAGCTCGCCCGGGTCACCCCGGAGCAGGTCCGGGTGGCGATGCAGCGCTGGCTCAACCGGCCCGTCTATGCGCTCACCGTCGCACCCGGCGAACGGGAAGCCTATGAGGAGGCCCCCGGCGTCACCGGCGGCGGCGCGGCGGTCAACACGTCGAGCCAGCGGCCGCGCTACTACACGCAGCCGCAGGCGGGCGACCGGCCACTCGCGCCGGCCCCCGCCGCGACGACGCGTCGCGAGGCACCCGGCGTCACCGGGCAGGCGAATCTCGAATTCCCGGCGACCGAGCGGGCGACACTCTCCAACGGCATCCATGTCATCTATGCCCGCCGCAATGCCGTTCCGGTCACCCGCGTCGCGGTCGAGTTCGATGCCGGCATCGCCGCCGATCCGACGGAGCGCCAGGGCACCCAGGCGCTGATGCTGAACATGCTCGAGGAGGGGACGACCAGCCTCAACTCGATCCAGCTCGCCGAGGCGCAGGAGCGGCTGGGCGCGAGCGTCGCCACCGGCGCCAGCCTCGACCGCACGACGGTGTCGCTGACCGCGATGAGCCCCAGCATCGGCCCGTCGCTCGACCTGCTCGCCCAGGTGATCCGCAACCCCGCTTTCGATCCCCGCGAGCTGGAACGGGTTCGTCAGCAGCAGCTCGCCGGCATCGCCAACGAGATGACCAATCCGCAGGCCCTCGCCGCCCGCACGCTGCCGGCGGTGCTCTACGGCGCCCGGCATCCTTATGGGAAACCCGGCACCGGCACCGGCGATGCCGCGGTCGTTCAGAACCTCACCCGCGACGAGCTGACCGCCTTCCACCAGCGCTGGATCCGGCCCGACAATGCCACGATCTTCGCGGTGAGCGATCTGCCGCTCGACCGGCTGGTGCCGGAGCTGGAGCGGCGCTTCGGCAACTGGCAGCCGCCGGCCGCGCCGAGGGGCACGAAGACCTTCCCGGGCCATGCGACGACGAACCGCCCGCGCATCGTGCTGATCGACCGGCCGCAATCGCCGCAGTCGGTGATCCTCACCGGCCAGCTGCTCGCCGCCGACGGGACCGAGGATCTGCTCAATCTCCAGGCCGCCAACGAGGTGCTGGCCGGCAACTTCCTCGCCCGGATCAACATGGACCTGCGCGAGACGAAGGGCTGGTCCTACGGCGCCGGCGGCGGCCCGAACCTGCGCGAGCACCAGGTGCCGTTCATCATCCAGGCGCCGGTCCAGGCCGACCGCACGGGCGATTCGATCCAGGCGATCCGCGAGCAGGTGGGCGGTTTCATGGGCGCGAACGGCGTGCAGCCGGCCGAGCTCCAGCGCGTGATCCTGGGCAACACCCGCCAGCTGCCCGGCCAGTTCGAAACGTCGCCGGCGGTGCTCAATGCGCTGCGCACCAACGCGCTCTACCATCGCCCGGACGACTATTGGACGACGATCGCCGACCGCTACCGCGGCATGAGCCAGCAGCAGCTCGACCAGACCGCGCGGCGCTACATCAACCCGGACAATTTCGTGTGGGTGGTGGTCGGCGACGCCAGCCGGGTGCGGGCGCAGCTCGAGCAGACCGGCCTGCCGGTGGAGGTGGTGCCGGCGCCGGCGTCATCCGGCGGGCAATGAGTCCGCCGGACCTGGCCGCGTCCCTGTTCCGCGCGTCAGGTTGTCGATTGCGAAGCGGTGCGGTCCCACGCTAAGCGGCTCAGATCGTTCGCCGCGCCAGGGACTTGAGTCACATGAAATTCTTCGTCGACACCGCCGACACCGCCGACATCCGCGACCTCGCCGAAACGGGGCTGCTCGACGGCGTCACCACCAATCCGTCGCTCATCCACAAGGCCGGGCGCGATTTCCTCGAAGTGGTGAAGGAGATTTGCGGGATCGTCTCCGGCCCGGTCTCGGCCGAGGTGGTCGCGACCGACCATGCCGGGATGATGCGCGAGGCCGAGGTGCTGCGGAAGATCGCCGACAACATCGCGGTCAAGGTGCCGCTCACGATCGACGGCCTCAAGACCTGCCGGAAGCTGACCAGCGACGGCACAATGGTGAACGTGACGCTGTGCTTCTCGGCCAACCAGGCGCTGCTCGCCGCCAAGGCGGGGGCGACCCTCGTCTCGCCGTTCGTCGGGCGGCATGACGATGTCGGCTACCCCGGCATGGAGCTGATCGCCGACATCCGGCTCATCTACGACAATTACGATTTCCCGACCGAGATCCTGGTCGCCTCGGTGCGCAATCCCATCCATGTCCACGACGCCGCCAAGCTGGGCGCCGACGTGATGACCGCGCCGCCCGCGGTGATCCGCCAGCTCTTCAAGCATCCGCTCACCGACAACGGCCTCAAGGCCTTCCTGGCGGACTGGGAGAAGACGGGCCAGCGCATCTCCTGACGGGCGAAGAGCGACCTAGTCCGTTGTCGCCATGCAGCCGGGATCCTGGGCCATGGCCAATCCTTCCGTTATGAAGGGCCGGCGATTTCCGGCGCTGTGTGTCGCCCCGACGATGACATGGGGCGCCGCGACGGTGATCTGATAGACGGTTCGGTAGCTGCCGTCCGCCGCCGCCTGCGCGACCACCCAGACCGGCACCTGGCGGGCGCCGACCGCCGCGACGCTCCGGCCGGTCACTTCGACGGTCACGGCATGGAGGCGCGCATCGCCGGTCCCCTCGAAGCGATTGACGGCATGGGCCGCGAACCGCAGGCCTTCGCGCCAACGGATCGCCTGGAAGATGGCGGCCGAGCCGGGCCCCTCGGGGAGCGGCGTTCTGCCGGCGAGTGCTACCCGTTCGATCTCTTCGCCGCGATCGTCGAGCCGTCTCGCGACATCCGCCTCATAGACGAAACGGGTGACGACCGGCGGCCGCCCATCGGGACGCGGGCTCCTGTGCTCGCTGCGGATCGGCCGCAGCGTCGCCCGATCGAGATCGTAGACGTCGAGCGGCACCGCGCCGGTGGGTGGGACATCGTCGATGGTGCGTGCCAGCGAATGGATGATGCGCCACACCTCCCGGCCGTCGACGGTCAACGGCAGCACCGTTTCGATCGCGTCGTTCGGCCGTGCGGTGCCGACACCGAGTCGGCGAAAGCTCGATATGGTGCACACCCGCGTCGGATCGACGGCGGTCCAGATGTCCGGCGGTGGTTCGGGCGCTTGCGCCATCAGCGCGAAGGCGAGAGTCATTGCCAGCAAGCCACATCTCCTCCCGGCGATCCGTCGATGCTGCCCCGCGATCCTGGGGGTGCGCAAGATGCAATGCAGGCAAACGTTGCCGGGGCCGGGCGGAGCGGCCATGAGGTCTGACATCGTGATCTCGCGCCGGCAGCCCCGCAACCGACCGACGGCTTCCTCGTTCCGGGCTCCAGACTCAGGGGAGCGGCCATGCATGTCGTGATCGTGGGCGCCGGCTTCGGCGGACTTGCATGCGCCAAGGCGCTGGGCCTGCGGCCGTTGCGCGTGACCGTGGTCGACCGCGTCAACTATCATTTGTTCGTGCCGCTGCTCTACCAGGTGGCGACCGCGGCGCTGTCGCCATCGGACATCGCCGAGCCGATCCGGCGGATCCTGCGCCGCTACGAGAATGTCGAGGTGCGGCTGGGCGAGGTCACCGGCGTCGACTGGCAGGCGAAGCGGGTGCTGCTCGGGGAGGGCCCGGCGCTCGACTACGACCGGCTCGTGATCGCGACCGGCTCGGTCTACAATTATTTCGGCCATGATGAATGGGCGCGTTATGCGCCGGGCCTGCGCAATCTGGAAAATGCGCGGGCGGTGCGGGCGCAGGTGCTCCGCGCGCTCGAAGAGGCGGAGGCCGGCGCCGATGCCGATCGGCGGCGCGCGCTGATGACCACGATCGTGGTCGGCGGCGGGCCGACCGGAGTGGAAACGGCCGGCGCGGTCGCCGAGCTCACCCGCCACGCGCTCGCCAGGGACTTCCGACGGATCGATCCGCAGGAGGCGCGGGTCGTGCTGGTCGAGGCGGGGCCGCGGCTGCTGCCCGCTTTTCCGCCGCATCTCGGCGCCTATGCCGAGGCGAGGCTCGCGAAACTCGGTGTCGAGGTGCTGCTCGATCGCGCGGTCGAGCATGTCGGCCCCGACGGCGTGACCGTCTCGGGCGAGCGGATCGGCGCGTCGGCGGTGATCTGGGGCGCCGGCATCCGCGCCGCGCCCGCGGCCGAATGGCTCGGGCTTTCCGGCGACCGGCTCGGGCGGATCGCCGTGACGCCGGATCTCTCGGTGCCGGAGCGGCCGGGCGTCTATGTGATCGGCGACATGGCGCTGCTCGCCGGCGCGGACGGCGCGCCGCTCCCGGCGCTCGCCCAGGTCGCCAAGCAGCAGGGCATCTATCTCGGCACGGCATTGGCGCGCGAGGTGGCGCGCGGCGAGGCGCCGGCGCCGTTCCGCTTCCACAACCGCGGCAACACCGCGATCATCGGGCGCAGCGCGGCGGTGTTCGATTTCGGCAGATACCAGCTCACCGGGCGCCTCGCCTGGCTGCTCTGGGCGTTCGTCCACGTCTATCTGCTGGTCGGCTTCCAGAAGCGCGTGCTGGTCAGCATCCAGTGGCTGTGGCGCTACCTCACCTACGAGCGCGGCGCGCGGCTGATCATGGACCCGGTGCCTGCTATGCCTCCCCCGGCGCCTTCGCGCGGATCGCGAGCGCGTGGACCCGCTCCTGCATCAGGTCGCCGATCGCGGCGTTGACGGCGCGCTGGCGCTCCAGGCGGGTCTTGCCGGCGAAGGCGGGCGATTCGATCTCGACGGTGAAATGGCTTTCGCCGCTGCCGTCATGGCCGGCATGGCCGCGATGCTTGTCCGAATCGTTGATCACGGCAAGGCGGGTGGGATTCAGGGCCGTGCGCAGGCGCCTTTCGATTTCGGCGGCGACGGGGCCGATGGATGTGTCGGTCATCCGCTCTATATAGAGGGGTCGATTGGGAAAGGCAGTCGGGTTTGGCGAGTTCGGGCAGGAAGCAGCGATTTCACGGGCGGGTCGAGGGGCGGGCGCAGCATTGCGCGCATCCCGGGTGCGAGGCGCCCGGGGAGTTTCGCGCCCCCGGCGCGCAGCGGCCCGACTTCAACGGGCCGGGCGACTGGCGTTGGCTCTGCCTCGACCATGTTCGCGCGTTCAACAGCGCCTACAACTGGTTTGACGGCATGACGCCGGAGGAGATCTCCGCGGCGCAGAATCCCTATGGCGGCTGGGACCGCGAGACTCGCGCCTTCGCCTCCAACGGCGCCGACCGGCCACCGAAATGGGCGGACTTCGCCGACCCGCTCGACGCGATCGGCGCGCGCTTCCGCGCCGCGCAGCCGCAGGAGCGCAAGGACGGCAAACCGCTGAGCGAGGGCGACCGCAAGGCGCTGAGGCTGATGGGGCTGGAGGTAGATGCCGACCGGCGGCAGCTGCGGATGCGCTATACCGTGCTGCTCCGCCGCTATCATCCCGATCACAATGGCGGCGACCGCAGCCACGAAAAGGCGCTGCAGCAGGTGATCGAGGCCTATACCGCCCTCAAGAGCCGGCCTGCTTTCGCTTGATTTTGAGACCGTCATTGCGAGCGTAGCGCGGCAATCCAGTGCTGCCTCGGGCGCAGTCTGGATTGCTTCGTCGCTTCGCTCCTCGCAATGACGAGTGGAAGACCTAGCTGCACCCTCCGCAGCCGCCGCTGCATCCTCCGCCGTCTCCGTCGCCGCCACTCCCGCTATCGCCGCTGCTGGCGTTGCGCAGCTTGTGGAAGTCGTCGAAACCGGAGCCGACCAGGACCACCGTCCCGAACAGGGCGACGGCGAGGCCCATTTCTGGAGCGGTCGGCGCGGCCTTCAGCCGCTGGGCCTGCAGCTTGGCATTCTCGAGGGCATCGAGGCCGCTTCGCGCGCGTCGATCGATGGTGAAGAAGCGGATGATGCCGAAGACGAAGGTGGCGATCAGCAGCACGCTGAGGAAACCGATCGGCCTGTCGCGCAGGTCGCCGATCACCCATTTGGTCGCGCCGAAGACGAACAGCATCAGGTACGGCAGCACCGCATAGAAGCGCAGGTTCGCATGCTCGCCGTCGGTGACCAGCAGGCCGGCCTTGGCCAGCTTGCGCGCGATCGGCTCGACATAAGGCTTCAACGCCTGCTCGATGTCGCGCCAGCGGACCGGCGGGTAGAGGGCGAGCACGCTCTTCTCCGCCGCCGTGGCGCCACCGCCTCGCCCGTGCACGCTGAAATGGTCCTTGCCGGTCATCACAAGGTCCCGTGCCGCGAGCAGCCGGGCGACGAGCGCATCGCCGAAGCGGGCCTTGCCGCCGGCGAGCCAGGCGATCTGGTCTTCGTCGGTGACGCGGCCCGGCCGCCCGTCCGGGCGCATGGCGCGGGGGATGACGAAGCCGGCAATGATGGTGGCCACGAAGAGCACGCCGTAGAGGATCAGGAAGGGTCCGCCGGTCATATCGAAGGGCCCGAGCGACATAAGATCAGCTCCTCCAGAAGATGATGTGCGCCAGCACGACGAGGATGGCCAGCCACATCAGGATGGTGCCCAGCCGGTGCGAGATGACGATCCCGTCGCGCGGATGGACGCGCCGCGCCTTGGGATCCTCGATCAATCGCCGCGCGGCATCGGGCCAGAGATCGGTCGGCGCGGCTTTGCCGAAGACGCGCTCGTAGCTTTTCAAGGTTTCGGCATATTGCGCGAAATAGCGGTGCTGCTCGGCCGGGCCGCCGGCGGTGGGGCCGTGATGGAGCGGCCTCACCAGCACCTCGGGACAGAAGCGTTGCCAATAGTCGCGGGTGTAGATGAGGTGCAGGTGCCAGGCCTGGTCGACTGCGTCGGAGGGGGTGACCTCGTGGTCCACCGTTGCCGCGAGGAAGCAGAAGCGCTTGTACTCGTCGATGACCCGTTCGGCCTCGGCGCTGCTCCAGCCATTCTCGCGCGCCAGTCGGTCGGCGAAGGTGAGCGCCGTGTCTTCAGGTCCGATGGAATAACGGGAGAGCGCCACCCAGATCGGGTGCTCCGCATATGAGCCGGGACGATCCGTCTCGTGCATCCGGATAGTCTACTACCACAGTAGATATTAACGGCGTGTGACGGCGTCCGCCGCCTTTTGCGGTGGCTCCCGCCGGGCTTCCGCCGGGCCGCGCCCGCCGATCCGACCATAGGTAATCGTTCCTGCCGGGCCGGCCTCCGGGGCGACGGCGCGGATCAGCACGCCGCTGTCGGGGGCGAACAAGCCGTCGGGCGAGGCACGCAGCGGCTCGGTGTGGCCGTCGCCGCGATCGAAGGTCAGGCCGCCGGCTTCGTCGCGCACGATCCGGAAGGGCGGGACGTCGATTTCGGTGAACCGGTAGGTGCCGGCGAATCGTTCGAGGATCGCGGGTGTGAACGCGGTGGCGGGCTGGGTCGCCGATGCCATCGCGTCCGGCCAGCCATAGGCGTCCGCGATGGCGCGCTGGACCTCGTACATCAGTGGCTTGGCATTGTCCGAATTCGCCATGAGTGCGGCGCCCTGGCAGGTTTCCGGGAAGGCGATGAGCATCGCGTTATAGCCTTCATTGGCGCCCTCATGGCCGAACTGGCGCGCCTGGCCTTCGCCGCCGACGACGAAGCCGAGACTGCGCGGGCCGATCTCCGTCTCCAGCATTTCCGCGGTCATGGCCCTGCCCAGGATCGCGCTCGGTTCGCCGCGATTGGCGGTCATTACCGCGATCGCGAAGCGGGCGAGATCGGAGGGCGTGCTCCACAGGCCGGCGGCCGCATATTCGGGGAAGATATGCCATCCGCCCTCGATCATCTGACCGCCCGCATTGTGGCCCGAGGCGACGCTGGCGCCTGTCGGCGGTTCGCCGAACAGGCTGTGGGTCATGCCGGCCCGGGTGAGGACGAGGTCACCGACGATATCGGGAAACGGCCGGCCGGTCGCCTCGGTCATCAGCAGTTGGGCGACCTGGTAGCCGCCACCGGAATAGCGCCAGGCCGATCCCGGGACATAGTTGACGCGCACCGGCTTCGGCTGGGCGGGTGGCGTGCCGTTGAGGGTCTGGATCGGGGTTGGGATCGCCGTGCCTCGCGCGTAGCCGCCATAGCCGCCGGGGACGAGGCCGGCGCTGTGGCTGAGAATGCCGCGCAAGGTGACCGGGTGGCCCTCGGTCAGCGGGCTCGCGGGAAGGGTCCAGCTGCGCAGCCGGGCCGCAACGTCGGCATCGAGATCGAGCACGCCTTGCTCGACCAGGCGCAGTGCGGCCAGTGCCGCGACGGGTTTGCTGACCGACGCGGACTGGAACAGCGTCTCGGGCCGGACCGCCGGACCGCCAGCGCGGACTACGCCGAAACTGCGCACGTCGACGACCCGGCAGCCCTCAATGAGCGCCACGGAGAGGCCGGGGACGTGCCAGCGTGCCATTCGCTCGGCGATCGGCAGGCGCTCGGGCGCCGCGCCTTCGGTGACGATCGCGCGCCGGAGGCCGTTCGCGAAATCGGGCGGCGCGGCACGGGCGTCCTGCGCCGCGGCTTGCGTGGCGCTTCCGGACAGGAGGGCGGCGGCAACGACCAGTTTCGCGATTCGACCTGCGCTCAAGAGCGGGCTCCTGCTTGAATTTCGGGACAGGAGACCGACAATGACATGAGCGACAGGCCTCCGGTATGCGGGTCGCAAATCGCCATTCCGGCCCTGAACGGACGATGAAGCGTTGCAGCAGGTGAGCGAGGCTTATACGGCACGTCACGGAGCCGGTGGGCCTTTGCCCGACATCCAGAGAAACGACCATGGCAGACATTCCCAACGTGAACCCCGACAGCCGCGCCGCGACGGTGATGGACGCGCCGGATCAGATGAAGAAGGTCCGCGACCTCTTCGGCATCGACAGCGACATGGAGGTCCCGGCCTTCTCCGAAGCCGACGAGCGGGTGCCGGACCTCGACCCCGCCTATGTCTTCGATCCGGACACGACGCTGGCGATCGCCGCCGGCTTCTCGAAGAACCGCCGGGTGATGATCCAGGGCTATCACGGCACCGGCAAGTCGACCCATGTCGAGCAGGTCGCGGCGCGGCTCAATTGGCCGCTGATCCGGATCAACCTCGACGCCCATATCAGCCGCATCGACCTGATCGGCCGCGACGCGATCGTGCTGCGCGATGGCCAGCAGGTGACGGAATTCCGCGAAGGGCTCCTTCCTTGGGCGCTGCAGACGCCGACCGCGCTCGTCTTCGACGAATATGACGCCGGCCGGCCGGACGTGATGTTCGTCATCCAGCGCGTGCTGGAGACCGAGGGCAAGCTGACCCTTCTTGACCAGAACCGGGTGATCCGCCCGCATCCCTATTTCCGGCTGTTCGCGACGACGAACACGGTTGGCCTCGGCGACACGACCGGCCTCTATCACGGCACCCAGCAGATCAACCAAGGCCAGATGGACCGCTGGAACATCGTGGTGACGCTCAACTACCTGCCAGCCGAGACCGAGGCGCGGATCGTGCTCGCCAAGTCGGGCGAATATGATCACGAAGGCGGCCGGGCCGAAGTCGAGAAGATGATCAAGGTCGCGGACCTGACGCGGCGCGGCTTCGTCAACGGCGACATCTCGACCGTGATGAGCCCGCGCACTGTCATTTCCTGGGCGCAGAACGCGATGATCTTCGGCGATATCGGCTTCGCCTTCCGCCTCACCTTCCTGAACAAGTGCGACGAGGCCGAGCGGGCGACGGTGGCCGAATATTACCAGCGCGTGTTCGGCAAGGACCTGCCGGAAAGCGTGGTCGGGAAGGCGTAGCGGTGCCCATCCTTCGTCATTCCGGCGAAAGCTGGAATCTCTTTGCCCCTGAAGAAGGGAGATCCCAGCTTTCGCTGGGATGACGGCTTGGCGGAAGACAATCCCCTCGAAGCCTTTCGCAGCGCGCTGGCCGGCGCGACGCGCGCGATCGCCGGCGATGCCGAGGTCGAGCTCTCTTTCACCACCGATGCGCCTTCGGTCTCCGGCAAGGGGGTGAAGGCGCCGATGCCGGGCCGGGCGCTCGGTGCCGGGGAGGTGGCCGAGGCGCGGGGCTTCGCCGATGCGGCGGCGCTCCGCCTGAGGCACCACAATGCCAAGCTCCACGCACGGGCCGCGCCAGCCGACGAAGTCGCCCGCGCGGTGTTCGACGCAGCCGAGCAGGCGCGCTGCGAGGCGCTGGGCGCGCGGTCGATGGCGGGGGTGCGGGAGAATCTAGCGAGCCTGACCCGGCTCAGGCTGCGCACCGATCCGCTCACCCGGGCGCGCAACCGCGACGAGGTGCCTTTGGGATCGGCGGTCGGGCTGATGGTGCGCGAGCGGCTGACCGGCGAGGGGGTGCCGGAGGAGGCGCGCGCGGGCCTCGATCTCGTTGCCGACTGGATCGAGAAGAAGGCGGGCGCCGATCTCGATGCGCTCGGCCTCGCGCTCGACGACCAGGCGGCCTTCGCCGATCTGGTCGGCAAGCTGCTGCGCGATCTCGAGCTGGTCGAGGGCGAGCCCGAGGCGCCGGCCGAGCCCGAGGAGGGCGACGAAGGCGAGGGCGACGACCAGTCCGAAGGCGGCGACGACGAGGACGAGGGGTCGCAGGACGACAATGCCGGCCGCGGCGAGGCCGAGATCAGGGGCGAGGCCGAGGACAGCGACGACGAATCGGACTCCGACTGGTCGGAAGAGGATGCGTCCGATTCGGGCGACGGGCTCGGCGAGGAGAGCGAGGAGGGGATGATGCCCTTCCGGCCGAACCGGCCCTTGTCTGATCTGCCGCCGTCCTTCGACTATCGCGTGTTCACCGAGCAGTATGACGAGATCGTCGAGGCCGCCGCGCTCTGCGACGAGGAGGAGCTGGGGCGGCTGAGGGCCTATCTCGATCAGCAGCTCGTTCACCTTCAGGGCGCCGTCACCAAGCTCGCCAACCGGCTGCAGCGACGGCTGATGGCGCAGCAGTCGCGCTCCTGGGAGTTCGACCAGGAGGAGGGGCTGCTTGACGTCGCCCGCCTCGCCCGCGTGGTGGTCAATCCGATGTATTCGCTGTCCTACAAGGTCGAGAAGGACACCGAGTTCCGCGATACGATCGTCACCTTGCTGATCGACAATTCGGGGTCGATGCGGGGGCGGCCGATCTCGATCGCGGCGATCAGCGCCGACATCCTGGCGCGCACGCTCGAGCGGGTCGGGGTGAAGGTCGAGATTCTCGGCTTCACGACGCGGGCCTGGAAGGGCGGGCAGAGCCGCGAGAAATGGCTCGCCGACGGCCGGCCGCCCCAGCCGGGCCGGCTCAACGATCTCCGCCACATCGTCTACAAGCGCGCCGACGAGCCATGGCGGCATGCCCGCAAGAATCTCGGCCTGATGATGCGCGAGGGCCTGCTCAAGGAGAATATCGACGGCGAGGCTTTGCTCTGGGCGCACAACCGCCTCATCGGCCGGGTCGAGGAGCGCAAGATCCTGATGGTGATCTCGGACGGCGCGCCGGTCGATGATTCGACCCTGTCGGTGAACTCAGGCACCTATCTGGAGCGGCATCTCAGGCAGATGATCGGCTGGATCGAAGGCCGCTCGCCGGTCGAACTGGTCGCGATCGGCATCGGCCATGACGTGACCCGTTACTACAGCCGCGCGGTCACGATCATGGACGCCGAGCAGCTCGGCGGGACGATGATCGAGCAGCTCGCGAGCCTGTTCGACAAGTCCTGATCGCGAGAAAGTCCTCCATCCGCTCATCCTGAGTAGCCATTGAGCGAAGTCGAAATGGCGTATCGAAGGGCCGGACGAAAAGGCCCTGCGTCCTTCGATACGGGCCTTCGCCAAGCTCAGTCCCTATTCAGGATGAGCGGAGTCGGGATTTAGAGCGGCCGCACCGGCCTCGGCCTCCGGTCCGGACCGATGGCGACGAAGCTGAAATGGGCTTTGGTCACCAGATAGGCCTCGTCCGAATGGCGGTCGCGGCGCCAGGTGTCGACCGCGACCGTCATCGACGTGCGCCCGACCTTCTCCAGCGTCGCGAACACCGACACCTCGTCGCCGACGAAGACCGGGCGGTGGAAGGTCATGGAGTCCACCGCGATCGTCACCGCCCGGCCGCCCGAATGGCGCGAGGCCACCGAGGAGGCGGCGAGGTCCATCTGCGCCATCAGCCAGCCGCCGAAAATGTCGCCATAGACGTTGGTGTCGGCGGGCACCGCAGTGACCCGGATGGCCGGGTCGCCCGCGGGCATCGTCTCGCTCATGCCGCGCTCTCGCGCAGCGCGCGGGCGGCCGCGACCATGTTGACCAGCGCCGGGCGCACTTCCTCCCACTTGCGGGTCTTGAGGCCACAATCGGGGTTCACCCAGAGCTGCTCGGGCGGCAGATGCCCGCGGGCGAGGCGGAGCAGCTGCGCCATCTCCTCGCTGTCCGGAATGCGTGGTGCGTGGATGTCGTAGACGCCCGGGCCGATCTCGTTGGGGTATTTGTAGTCGGCGAACGCCTCGATCAGCTCCATCTGCGAACGCGCCGTCTCGATCGAGATCACGTCGGCGTCCATCGCCCCGATCGACGGCAGGATGTCGTTGAATTCCGAATAGCACATATGGGTGTGGATCTGCGTCGCATCCTCGACGCCCGAAGCCGTCAGGCGGAAGCACTCGACCGCCCAGCCGAGATAATGCGCCCAGTCCCTGCGGCGGAGCGGCAGGCCCTCGCGCAGCGCCGCCTCGTCGATCTGGATGACCCTGGCGCCGGCCGCTTCGAGGTCGACGACCTCGTCGCGGATCGCGAGCGCGATCTGTCTGCAGCTCGCCTCGCGCGGTTGGTCGTCACGGACGAAGGACCAGTTGAGGATCGTGACCGGGCCGGTCAGCATGCCCTTCATCGGCCGCTCGGTCGCCCCCTGGGCGTAACGCCACCAGTCGACCGTCATCGCCGTCGGACGGGACACGTCGCCGTAGAGAATCGGCGGACGGACGCAGCGTGAGCCGTAGCTTTGCACCCAGGCGTTCCTGGTGAAGGCGAAGCCGGCAAGCTGCTCGCCGAAATACTGCACCATGTCGTTGCGCTCGAACTCGCCGTGGACGAGGACGTCGAGACCCACCTCCTCCTGCCAGCGGATCGCCTGCTCGGTCTCGGCGCGCAGGAAGCCTTCATATTCCCCGGCGTCGATGTCGCCGCGGTTGAAGCGGGCGCGGGCCGCGCGCACCGCCTCGGTCTGTGGAAAGGAGCCGATCGTGGTGGTCGGGAAGGCCGGCAGGTTGAGCTGCGCGCGCTGTGCAGACGTCCGCTCCGCATAAGGCGAGCGGCGCCGCGCCATGTCCGGGGTCACGGCGGCAAGACGCGCGGCAACGGCCGGATTGTGGATGCGCGGCGAGGTGCGGCGGTTGGCGGCGGCCTGCGACGAGGCGGCGAGCGCCCCGGCGACGATATGGCGGCCACCGTTCAGCGCGCGCTTGAGCGTCGCCAGCTCCTCGATCTTCTGGACGGCGAAGGCGAGCCATTGCGCGACTTCCGGATCGAGGCTCTTTTCGAGGCCGAGATCGACCGGGACGTGGAGAAGCGAGCAGGAGGGTGCGACGATGAAGTCGCGGCGGGCTGCCAGCGGCTCCAGCCGGTCGAGCAGCGTCTCGAGATCGGCGCGCCAGACATTGCGGCCGTCGACGACGCCCAGCGACAGCAGCATCTCCTTCGGGGCGGCGGCGAGCACGGTGTCGAGCTGTTCCGGGGCGCGGGCCAGATCGACATGCAGGCCCTCGACGGGAAGCGACGTCGCGAGGCCGAGATTGTCGTCGAGCGCACCGAAATAGGTGGCGAGCATGATCTTCGGCCCGCGCCGCGCGAAACGCGCATAGGCGCGGGTGAAGGCGGCCCGCTGCCGCCCGTCGAGGTCGAGGACGAGCGCCGGCTCGTCGATCTGCACCCATTGCGCTCCGGCGTCCCGCAACTTCTCGAGCAGTTCGCAATAGATGGCGAGCACGTCGTCGAGCCGGTCGAACGGGTCGACGTCGCGACCCTTGGCGAGGCTGAGCCAGGTGACGGGGCCAAGCAGCACCGGCCGGGTGTCGTAGCCGAGCGCCTTGGCCTCCAGATAGTCGTCCAGAGCCTTGGTCGACGAAAGCCTCAGTGCCTGTCCGGCGGCCAACTCCGGCACCATGTAGTGATAGTTGGTGTCGAACCACTTGGTCATTTCCTGGGCGATGTGGCCGCCCTCTCCCGGCGTGCCGCGCGCCATCGCGAAATAGGTGCCGAGACCGACGGCATCGCCCGTCCAGCCATAGCGCGCCGGAACCGCGCCGAGCATGGCGCTGGTGTCGAGGACATGGTCGTAGAAGGAGAAGTCTCCCGTCGGAATGTGGTCGGCACCGAGCGCATGCTGGCGCGCCCAGACGGCGGCGCGCAGACCCGCGGCGGCTTCGCACAGTTCGCCTTCGGTGATCTTTCCGGCCCAGAAGGATTCGAGCGCGAACTTGAGCTCGCGACGCGGGCCGATACGTGGGAAGCCCAAGGTGGCGACGGTGACGGTCATGTCTTCTACCCCGATTGGGGCGGGACGACCGGGTCGGACGCGGGCAGGAGCGCCACGGCGATGCCGGACGGTCCTGCAAGCGACCTGCCCGGGCACCCCGCCGGAAGGACGTTATCGCGCCGAGGCAGGTCTCCTGGCTCGCGGGTCACAGCGCCGGTCCGGCCTTCCCGACGGTAGAACCGCCAGTGACTCGATATGGACCGCCGCTCGCCGCTTACAGTTGCGGGGGCAGCGCCGGCTTCGCACCGGCTTCCCGTCTTAGCTCCGCCACGCTCGCACGAGGCGGAGAACCTCGACGCCCTAGAGAATGCGCGCTGCAAGGAGACCTGTCAAGGCAAATATAAAGACATGTTTATATCTGCAAATGAGAAGGGCCGGCCGCCCTTGCAGGCGACCGGCCCCGGTCCTCGATACGCAACGGGAGGACCACTTTGGTTCAGCGGCGGCAATCGCCCCGGTCGATCGCGTTGCCGGCGAGGGCGCCCGCCGCACCACCGATCAGCGCTCCGACGGTGCGGTCGCCGCGTCCTGCGACCTGGCTGCCGAGCAGGCCGCCGGCGATGGCGCCGATGATCGTGCCGGTCTCGCCACTGCAGCGACGGCCGTAATAATTGCCGTAGCGGCGGTCATAGTTGTACCGGCCCCCATAATAAGCGCGGTCGCGATAACGGTTGTTGTCGTAGCGCCGGTTGTCGTAGCGCCGATCATAGTCGCGATAGTCATAGCCGCGATTGTCGTAGTAACCGTAGCGGCCCTGGGCCTGCGCCGCGGCCGGAAGAGCGGTCAGCGCCGAAGCGGCGACCGCAGTGGAAAGAACGAGCGTCTTCAACATGGTCTCAAACTCCTCTGGTCCCGTCGGTTGCCGCGCCCCGATCGGCGCGGCGACCGCCTTCGACATGAGGGGCTTTTCGCATGATTCGGGTGAGACCGCCCTGAATGCACCTGACAGGACTCGTTCATAAAAGTGACGACTTTCCTGAACAAAAAGCGATCGGTGCCCAAGTCAGGCCGGCTGCTGTTTCTGCTCGCCGCCTTCTTCGCGCTGACCACGATCGTCGAGCCCGCGCCGCCGCCGCCGCGGGCGGCGCGAGTGGAGGGGAGGTTGACGGCAGAGCCGGTGGCACTCGACCCGGGTGATCCTGCCCGGGGCCGCGTCGGTGCACTGATCTATCGGCGCGGCTGGGTGCTGCGCAGCGACGCGCCGCGGTTCGGTGGCCTCTCGGCCATGCACGTCGAGAATGGCGCAGTAACAGCGATCAGCGACGTCGGCGACGTGCTAAGATTCCGGTTGCCGGGGACTGGAGATACCGGGCGGGTTGCGATCACGGCGCTGCCGGTGCCCTACGGCTCGCCGCTTCGAAAGCGGAATCGCGACACCGAGGCCGTGGCGGTGGCCGGCGGCGAGGCCTGGGTCAGCTTCGAGCGCAACAATCTGATCGCCCGCTACCGCCGCAGCGATTGGCGCCTCGAAGCCTTTCAGCGGCCGGAGGCCATGCGGCGCTGGGGAGGCAATTCCGGTGCCGAAGCCATGGTGCGGCTGCCTGACGGCCGCTTCATCCTGTTCGCGGAAGGCGGAGGGACCGCCAGCCGGGTGCTGCTATATGCGGGTGATCCCGCGATGGCCGGCACACGATCGGTGGAAGCGCGCTATCGTCGCCCCACCGGCTATCGGCCGACGGATGCGGCGCTGCTTCCCGACAGCCGCCTGATGATTCTCAACCGGCGGGTGGACTGGCCGGTGCGCCTCTCGGCCAAGCTGGTGATCGCGGACCTGCCAGCCTGGCGCGCCGGCGCCGTGATCGAAGGACGGGAGGTTGCGACGTTGGAAGCGCCGCTCACCGTCGACAATATGGAGGCGCTGAGTGTCGCGCGCGAGAATGGGCGAACCATCGTCCGCATCGCCTCCGACGACAATTTCATGCGCGTCCAGCGCACATTGCTGCTCGAGTTCGAGCTGCTTCCGGAAAGGGCGCCGCAACTGCGGCGCCAGTAGGCCCTAAGCGGCAACAGCCTTCTTGGCGATCTCGCGCTTCAGGCGGCGGGCCTTGAGGCTCAGCTTGTCGTCGCTGGCCTTGGCAAGCCAGTTGTCGAGGCCGCCGACATGTTCGACCGAGCGCAGGCCATGGGTCGACACGCGCAGCTTCACGCTGCGGCCGAGCGCGTCCGAGATCAGCGTCACGTTCTGCAGGTTCGGCAGGAATGTCCGCTTGGTCTTGTTGTTGGCGTGGGAAACGTTGTGCCCCACCTGACGGCCCTTGCCGGTCAGCTCGCAAATGCGCGACATGATCGAATCTCTTCTTCTGGAATCGGAGCCGTTTTGCCCCTGAAAGCTGGGCGCAGATAGAGGGGAGAGGGAGATTCGTCAACCGCTCTTGGGCGCGAAGATCGTTGCGGCCCGGCAACCAATCCGGCACCGCTTCGTTGCTAGGGCAATCCAGTTTGCCCGAAAAGGGGAGGAATCGATGCTTCGTACCCTGCTTCTCTTGATCGTTCTCGTCATCGTCATCTTCATCGCCCTGGTCATGACCGGCTTCGTCAACCTGCGCCAGGAGAGCAGCGGCGTCTCGGTCCAGACCAAGGACATCGAGGTCGGCACCACCCCGGCCAACGTCCAGCTGCCGACGGTGACGATCGAGAATCGCCAGGTCGAAGTGCCGAGTGTCACCCTGAGCGACGGCAACAGCGCGCAGTAAGTCTTTTCCGTCGGCTGCCTGGCGGGTAGCAGGCGGGCATGAGCTTCCCGCTGCCCCCGCCGATGCGCCTCGCCCTCGATGAGGCCGCCGCCGCGGCGCGCGAGGGCGAAGTACCTGTGGGCGCCGTGGTCATGCGGGGGACCGAGGTGATCACGACCTCGCGCAACCGGATGCGCGACGACAATGATCCGACCGCCCATGCCGAGATGGTCGCGCTCAGGGCTGCCGCCGCAGCGCTCGGCACTTCGCGGCTTGACGACTGCGACCTCTGGGTGACGCTGGAGCCGTGCGCGATGTGCACAGGGGCGATCATGCTGGCGCGGATCGGCCGGCTCTATTTCGCCGCGCCTGACCCCAAGGGCGGCGCGGTCCTGCATGGGCCGCGGCTGTTCGTGCAGCCGACCTGCCACCACGCTCCGGAGGTCTATTCGGGCATCGGCGAGGGCGAGGCCGGCGCGCTCCTGCGTGCCTTCTTCCGCGAGCGGCGCTGACGAGACGGTTGTCGAACCCGGAACATTAAGGCTAGAGGATAAGCGACGGCCATGCCCGCCCCCCTCGCACCCTTCCCCTGGATCGATGTCATCATCATCCTCTTCCTGGTGACGCTGAACGGCGTCTTCGCCATGTCGGAGCTCGCCATCGTCTCCTCGCGCCGGGCGCGACTGAGGGCGATGGCCAAGACCGGCCGCACCGGCGCACAGACCGCGCTCGATCTTGCCGCCGATCCCGGCCGGTTCCTCTCGACCGTGCAGATCGGCATCACGCTCATCGGAATCCTCGCCGGCGCCTATTCGGGCGCCAGCTTGGGCGGGCCGACCGGGCAGCGGCTCGAGCTGCTCGGCCTCCAACATGAAGCGGCGGAGAATCTTGGCTTCGCGCTGGTCATCGTGCTCACCACCTATGCGTCGCTGGTGATCGGCGAGCTGGTGCCCAAGCAATTCGCCTTGCGCTCGCCCGAGCCGATCGCGGTCCTCGTCGCGGTGCCGATGCTCTGGCTCTCGCGGATCACCGCGCCGTTCGTCTGGCTCCTCGACCGCACCACGGCGCTCGTCTTCCGCCTCGTCGGCCTCAACCGCGAATCGGCCGACCAGGTGACGGCGGAAGACCTCCACATGGTCGTCGCCGAGGCCGCGACGGCGGGCGTGCTCGAGGAGAGCGAGCGGCAGATCATCTCCGGCGTCGTCCGTCTCGCCGACCGGCCGACGCGCGAAGTGATGACGCCGCGCACCGAGGTCGCCTGGCTCGACGTCGACGCCGACGCCGAAGCAGTCCGCGCCGCGCTTCTGGCCTCGTCACACAGCCTTCTGCCGGTCGCCAAGGGCTCGGTCGACAAGTTGGTCGGCGTGGTTCAGGCGCGCGACATCCTGACCGCAGCACTCGAGGGCAGGCCGCTCGACCTGCGCGCGCTGATGCGCGACGCGCCGATCGTTCCCGACCAGATGGACGCGATGAACGCGCTCGTCGTGCTGCAGTCGGCCGAGGTGCCGATGGCCTTCGTCCATGACGAATATGGCCATTTCGAGGGGCTGGTGACGCCGTCCGATCTGCTCGTCGCGCTCGCCGGCGCCTTCGCTTCGGATCAGGAGGACACCGATCCGCCGCTGATCGAGCGCGACGACGGCAGCTGGTGGATCTCGGGCTCGGTCTCGGCCGATATGCTTGCCGACCGGCTCGGCCTCAGGCTCCCCGAGGACCGCGACTATGCGACCGCGGCGGGCTTCGCGCTCTCGGTGCTGAAGCACCTGCCGGAGGTGGGCGAGCGTTTTGGCTATGGCGGCTGGCGCTTCGAGATCGTCGACATGGACGGCCGCAAGATCGACAAGCTGCTCGCCTCGGAAGCACCGCGCGGCCGGCGCCCGCGCTAGGGGGTACACACCCCTTATGTGCAACGATTATCGCAGCCATGTCGATGTGCCGACGCTCGCCGACTTCTTCGACAGCGTGAACGTCCGGCTGCTTTACCCCGAGGGCATCCCGAATCTGGAGCCGCGCGACGATATCCGCATCACCGACCGGGGCCCGATCGTCCGCGCCGCAACCGACACGCCGGGCGCGGTCGAGCTGGTCCAGCGGCGCTGGAGCTGGCCGGGGCCGGGCGGCAAGCCGGTCTACAATTTCCGCTCGGAGGGGCGCGATTTTCCGCGCGGCCGCTGCCTGATCGTCGCCGACGGCTTCTACGAGTTCACCGCCCACAGCGACCCGAAATCGAAGCGCAAGCACAAATGGCTGTTCACCCTGACGGGCGAGCGCTGGTTCGGCATCGCCGGCCTGTGGCGGGCCGATCGGCAAGTCGGCGAGGCCTTCACCATGCTGACCTGCGCGCCCGGCCCGGACATTGCGCCCTATCACAATCGCCAGGCGGCCGTTCTCGCCCGAGCCGACTGGGTCCGCTGGCTCGATCCGGCGGTGCCGGCCAGTGAGGTGATCCGATCCTTGCCGGCGGGCAGGCTGGAGATCGAGCAGGTCAACTGAGCGTTGCGGATGTTCTGCTTTCGTTCTACCATCACTCCATGTTCGACTTCGAGTCGCGCGAGCTTGCCTTCTGGGATCATGCGCTGAGCCGCAGCTTCGGCCGCGTGATCGAGCCTCGGCGGCGCAAGCCGATCGGGCAGCTCGTCCGCTCGATGCTCGGCTGCCGCACCAGGGACGAGGTCGCCCTGCACGCCTATCACCGGCTCGGCCGCCGTTGGCCGAAAGCCAGGGATCTGGCGAGAGCCTCGCCGGCGGAGGTCGAGCGGGAAATCCGCGCGGTGACCTTTGCCGAAGCGAAGGCGGAGCACCTGCCGGCGGCGCTGGGCCGGATCGAAGCGGACTTTCCCGGATTCCGGCTCGACAGGCTGGCCGCATGGCCGGTCGAGGCGGCTCGCGCCGCGCTGGAGCGTTATCCCGGTGTCGGGCAGAAGGTCGCCGCGTCGACGCTGAATGCCAGTACTTTGCGGCGACCGATCTTCATCGTCGACAGCCATGTCCATCGCGTGATGATCCGGTTCGGCACCGTTTCCGATAATGCCACCGCCCGTGCCGCGAGCGAACTCGTCACGATCTCGGGCCATGCGCTCGGCGCGGACGGTATGTTCCAGCTGTTCCGGAACATGAAGCGGCTCGGCCAGACGATCTGCCGCTTCGAGGCGCCCGACTGCAGCACCTGTCCACTCGCCAGCCGGTGCAGGACGGCGGGGAAGCGCAGCATCTGAAAGGCTCGCTTACTTACGCAGCCTTGGAGGCCGGTGTGTCGAGCAGGCCCAGCATCCGGAAGCTCGCCCAGCCGGCGCGCGAGACGATGATGTGGTCGTGCAGGCAGATGCCGAGCAAGCTGGCCGCATCGGCAATCCGCCGGGTTGCCTCGATATCGCCCTTGCTCGGCTGGTGGCTGCCTGACGGGTGGTTGTGGACCAGGATGATGCCGGTCGCGCCGACCTCGAGCGCCCGCTTCACCACCTCGCGGGGATAGGCTGGCGCCTCGCCCACGGTGCCGTTCCAGACGAGATCGTCGTCGATCAGCTCGTTCTGGGAGCTGAGGAAGAGGACGCGGAAACGCTCGGTGATGAGATTGGCGGTGTCCGCCCGCAGATAGTCGAGCAGTTGCTTCGAAGTGGAGATGATTGGCCGGCCGGCGATCGGGAGGCGCAGGGCATGGAGCAGTGTCGCCTGGATCTGCGCGAGGAAACGCGCCGGCGCGGCGCCAATCACCCGCGCCCGATCGCTCGTGCCCGCCGCCAGCGCCGCCGGCAGGGAGCCGAACTCGGCGATCAGGGCGTCGGCCCAGGCGGATGCGTCGGCAGGCCAGGCGGGACGGAGGAGCGCGTCCAGGAGGGATCGGCACCGCTCAGCTTCAGCCGGCGATGGTGCCGCGCCGCCCCGATCACGATGATCAGCAGGATCGGGTAGGCCCAGAGTGCCTGGGTCACGGCATAGGCCCAGGCGACCACTTGGCTGCTCGCCAACACGAGCGTGTGGCTGAGCGTGCCGACGAGCTGCAGGCCGGCTACCCACAGCGGCCAGAACCTGTCTGCGAAAAGCGCGAGCGCGGCGAACGCGACGAATACGGCGACATCGACAAGGAACATTCCCACTTCAATGGAATGAAAGCGTACAGTGAGGCTGGCCGATGCGCTGAGCGTGGTGAGGATGGAGCCGACCACGACAATTCCCATCCCCACCCGCTCGGCGGCGCCCCCGCGCCAGAAGACGTACAGGCCGCACAGCGCCAGCACCGTCCAGTAGAAGAGCGGGGTCGTCATGCCTTGACCGAAGCACCCCCAGGGCGCCTCGGTCAAGGACGACCCCCTTCAGGCCGCAAGGCTGCGATCCTCCACCACCGTGAAGGCGGGCATTGGCGGTTTTTCGGTGCCGTCGCCGATGGCGACCGCGCCGAGCCCGACCTGCAGCTTCGTGCTCTGCAGTTGCTGATGCGTGTCGACGATATGGCGGCGGGCTCGCGCCAGCGCGGCGAAGGTTTCGGCGGCGCCGTCAAACGCCCCTTGGCCGACCACGGCCGAGAGATTCGCCGCGGCGCGCGCCGCGGGCATGATCGCATTGAGCTCGGCCGACCGCGCCAGCGCAAGATCGATCGCCTGCTCTACCGCGAACAGGCCCGCGGCCACCTTCTCTGCGGCTTCCCGACGTTGTTTGAGCATAAATACCCCCTCCCGCGCCCCATGGACGCGGCTCTCCAGTTGCCGATGTTCCGATGATTTCAGGGTGTCGTCCGGAGCCCCCGTACGACCTCCGCAATCTTGCCCGCCCCTTCGATCAGGCCGAAATAGGCGAGTGCCCCCAGGATCGCGATCGCCGCGATCCATGCCAGTCTTTGCCCCGAGCCTAGGTCATTTCGCGTTCCTCCTTTCGCGGCGAACGGCAATCTCAGCCTGGCGGCGCTGGGGGCGGTCACCTGAAAGGGAACCGGTTCTTCCCGCATCGCCTCGCCGAGCGCAGTTTCGGGCCGCTCTCCGATCGATGGGGTCAGTTTCTCCGGTTCATGCCCACGGGCAATGTCCGGCGGTTGGTATACCAACGGCTGGGCGACCGCTCCCTCCTGCTCGGCGAGCATGCGCGCGGCCTTGCGCCGATCGCTGACGCCCAGGGTGCGCATCGCCGCCTTGATATACTGATCGACCGTCCCCGGCTCGACGCCGAGCCGTGGCGCGATCTCCTTGGACGAGAGATGCGCATAGACGAGCCGCAGGCATTTGCGCTGCATCTCGGTCAGGCGGGTGATCCGATCGGGTTCCATCAGCCGCCTCTTGCCGGCGGAGAAATGAAGACTCGGTGCCCCTTGAACAGTGACCGAGTCGCGGACGTGGCGAGCCGGAATGTCATTTCGCCATCGCTTCTTAACCATATCCGGGCTAGGCTCAACCTCATGGGAAGGGTGATCAATTTCGAGGACCGGGCGGTTGCGACCCTGAGGGCGCGAATCGCGGCGGCGGAGGAGGCCAATCAGGACCTCATCGCCTTCGCGCGCGGTCATTCGGGCGCGGTCGCCTCGATTCACGCGGCGGTGCTCGCCGCGATCGAGGCCGAGGGGCTCGATCATCTGATCCATATCGTCACCCAGGAATGGCCGCACGTCCTGGGCCTCGATTCGGTCGCGGTCGCCTTGTGGGCGGGCGAGACCGGGGTGCGCGCGGATGCCTCGGGCCTCCAGTTCGTCGATCCGCGGCTGATCGAGCGTTCGGTCCGGGATTTCGATGGGGTGCTGCTGCGCGGGGTCGAACGGGGTCATCCTCTGTTCGGGCCGGCCTGCGAGTTGATCCGGGCCGAGGCGCTGATCCGGCTGGCCAGCGAGCCGCCCTTGCCGAGCGGCCTGCTGGCGCTCGGCCAGCGCGGGCCGCAATGTTTCGAAACGCCGCATGGCTCCGAATTGCTGCTCTTCCTCGGGCGGGTCCTGACCCGTTGCATGGGCCGGTGGTTGATTCCCTAGGCCTGCATCCGGCTTCGGCGCTGGCGCTGCGCTGGCACGATCATCTCTCGCGTGAACGGCGCCGGTCCGAGCACACGGTGCGTGCCTATGTAGCAACGGCGCATCGTCTGATCGCCTTTCTGAGCGAACATCTTGGCGGCAGCGTCGGGATCGACGCCCTGCTGAGGCTGCGGCCGACGGATCTGCGGGCCTATCTGACGCGGCGCCGGACGACGGGGCTGTCCAACGCTTCGGCAGCGCGGGAGTTGTCCGCAGTCCGGGGATTCCTGGCATTCGTCGCGGCGGAGCAGGGGCGCGAGGCGTCGCTGCCGCGGCTCCGGGGGCCGAAGAAGCCGCGCAGCGTGCCGCGGCCGATCTCGCCGGACGAGGCGGTATCGCTGGCGGAAGAAGCGGGCGAGGATGCCTCGTTGCCCTGGATCGCGGCGCGCGACGAGGCGGTGCTGATGTTGCTTTACGGCTCTGGCCTGCGCGTCGCCGAGGCATTGGGCCTCGCCGGCGCAGCCCTGCCACTGGGCGAAGCGCTCACCGTTACCGGCAAGCGCAACAAGACCCGGATCGTGCCATTGCTGCCGCAGGTCCGGGCGCTGATCGAGCGCTACCTTGCGCTTTGCCCCTGGCCGTTAGAGAGGGACCAGCCCCTGTTTCGCGGGGCCCGCGGTGGTCCGCTGCGGGGCGAAATCGTGCGGCGTGCCGTCCGCAAGGCGCGACGCTCATTGGGACTGTCGGAGCGAACGACGCCGCATGCATTGCGCCACAGCTTCGCGACCCACCTGCTCGGCCGTGGCGCGGACCTGCGCGCGCTGCAGGAGTTGCTCGGCCATGCCAGCCTGTCGTCGACCCAGATCTACACCGCGGTGGATGCAGCGCACCTGATGGACGTCTATCGACACGCCCATCCGCGCGCCTGACCCTATTCCACCGCCATCCTCAACAGCTCGATCTCGCGCTGGAGGCGCTGGATTTCGAGCTGGTAGACCTGCTGGCAGTCGATCCGCTGCGGACGGCGGCCGAGCGGGATGGTGACGCGGACGTAGGCGGTCGCCTCGCGGTCGCGGCTGTCGGTGACGAACTGGCGGGAGACGTCGTCGAGCGGGCTCGCGGCGCTGCCGGTGGCGCCGACGTCGAGATAGGCGCCGTTGCTGTTCATGCTCTGGCGGCATCGGGTCCCGCCGGACGTCTCGATCGAATCCTCGCCGCCCGGTCCGCTCGGCGGTGGCGGCAGGTAGATGCCGGTCGGCCCGGCCAGTGCCGCGGCGCTAGGCAGCAGGCAGGCGGCGAGCAGCGAGATGCGAGCAAACGCGTGCATGGATCAGTCCCTCGCTCGGTTCGGCACGTTCGGCGCAGACGCGGAACGCGTAGGTCTCCCCGGCCGCGAGATCATCGGCGATCACCAGCAGGCGGCGGTTGGCGTTCCCGCCGAGCGTCGTCTCGCCCGGGAAGATCGTGACCCTCGGCTGGGCGGTTTCATCCCTTTCGCCGACGGCATAGGCCCGGAAGGCCGTCGCGGTCGGATAGGGATTGATGAGAGTCAGGTAGAACGCCTTGCGCGGCCCGTCGGTGATGCCCGACTTGGCGAGCGGGCCGAGCCCGACTCCGGCGGCGGGCGCTGTGGCGAGCGCCAGCGCCAGGACCGCGAGACCGAGATGCCTCATTGCTGGCATGTCGCCGTCGTCCGCACGGCATAGCTGCCGGCCTTGAAGCCCTCGCTGCTCAGGATGCGGCCGTTGATGGTGAAGGTGTCGAGCAGCGTGACGGCCGAGCTCGACGAGGCCGCGCTGGTATAGGCCTGGTTCGAGCCGCCGAGCGAGGTGTAGCGGATCTGCGCCTGGGCGGTCGGCGAGAAGCCGGCCGGTGCATCGATGGCGGGGGCGGTGAAGGTGATCGTCGGCACCGTGCCGATCGCGACGACGGTCATGGTGGCGGCGAGACCGCCGACCTGCTCGGACCCGTAGACGCCCGCGTCGCTCGATAGGGCGAGCTGGCCCGGTGTCGCGAGCGACAGGACGCAGCTCGACAGCAGGGTGCCGGTCAGCCGGATCTCGACGGCATCGGCGGGCGCGGCGAGCGCGAGCAGCGGGAGAGCGATCAGGATCTTGCGGTGCATGTCCGGTCCTCCTCGGTGAGGGGATCCGGATACGGCCAAGCGGGCAAGAATTGGTTAATGACCGGAAGTAAAATCCAGATATTTCAACTGTTTAATCCGCTACGGAGTCCGATCCGGAGCTTTCATGCCGGCGTGTCCAGGTGACCTGCCGCCAGATGTAGAAAAGGACGATCGCGACGACGATGACGGTGGAGACCGGACCGATGATCCGCTCGATCTTCTCGAACTGCGATCCGAGCGCATAGCCCGCGGCCGCCAGCAGTCCGCTCCAGACCGCAGTCCCCAGCGTCGACCACGCAAGGAAGCGCAGCAGCTTCATCTTGGTGAGGCCGGCAGGCACCGAGACGAAGGTCCGGAAGTTCGGGGTCAATCGCGCGAAGAAGACGATCGCGCCGCCATAGCGACGGAAGCCGCGGCGGACCTTCTCGACATCGCCCCAGTCGAGTGTCAGCCAGCGTCCGTACCGGTCGATGAAGCGCTTGAAGCGCTCCAGCCCGATCCGCCGCGCGAACCCGTACCAGACGAGATTGCCGGCCATCGCGCCGGCGGTGCCGCTGGCGATCACGCCGGGCAGGGTCATCGGCCCGTGCGCGGCGCGAACCCCCGCGATCGGCATGATCACTTCCGACGGAATCGGCGGGAAGACCGTCTCCAGCATCATCAGCAGGAAGACGCCGAAGTAACCGGTCGCGTCGATCAGGCGGAAGGCCCAGTCGGTCATGCGCTCAGGCGAGCTTCGATTCGACTGCGTCCCAGATGCGCGCCGGCGTGTCGGTGCCGTTGAACTGATCGATCGCGACGATGCCGGTGGGCGATGTGACGTTGATCTCGGTGAGCCACTCGCCGCCGATTACGTCGATGCCGACGAAGAACAGGCCGCGCGCCTTGAGCTCCGGCGCGAGCGCGGCGCAGATTTCCTCCTCGCGCGGGGTCAGCTCGGTCTTCGCTGCCTTGCCGCCGACCGCGAGATTGGAGCGGATCTCGCCCGCGCCCGGAATGCGGTTGACCGCCCCGACCACCTCGCCGTCGACGAAGACGATCCTTTTGTCGCCCTCCGCCACGCTCGGCAGGAAGGCCTGGAGCATGTGCGGCTCGCGATAGGCAGTATTGAACACCTCCATCAGCGAGGCGAGATTCTGTCCGTCGCGGCCGATCTTGAAGACGGCCTTGCCGCCATTGCCGTGCAGCGGCTTCACCACGATCTCGCCATGCCGCTCGAGGAATTCGCGCGCGACGCCGAGCGAACGGGTGACCGCGGTCGGCGGCATGAAGCGGGCGTAGTCCAGCACCCACACCTTTTCCGGGGCGTTGCGGACGCTGGCCGGATCGTTGATCACCAGCGTCTCGCCCTGGATGCGCTCGAGCAGATGGGTGGCGGTGATGTAGCCGAGGTCGAAGGGCGGGTCCTGGCGCATCAGCACCACGTCGGTGTCGCGGCCGAGATCGAGGATTTCGGGTTCGCCGAAGGAGAAGTGGTTGCCGGCGACGGGCTGCACGGTGACGGGATAGCCCATCGTCCACAGCCGCCCGTCGACCCAGCTCAGCGCATCGGCGGTATAGTGCCACAATTTGTGCCCGCGCGCCTGCGCGCCGAGCATGATGGCGAAGGTCGAATCCCCCGCGATGTTGATACCTTCGAGCGGGTCCATCTGGACGGCGACGCGCAATGTCATGGCGCCCAATTAGAGAGCCACACCCCCGCTGTCACCCGTGCCAGACATTTTCGAGATGGCGGGGCCAGCGGCGCGGCACCACGAAGACCGCGTCGATGCGCACGTCGTCACCCGGTTTCACATAACGCGCGGCAAGCGCCTCGGCGGCGCGGGCAACGCGTTTGAGGCGCCAGTCGTCGAGCGCGAGCTCGGCGCCGGCATTGGTTGCACGCGCCTTGACCTCGATGAAGGCGACGATGCGGCCGCGACGGGCGATCAGATCGACCTCGCCGACGGGCGTGCGGACGCGGCGGGCGAGGATGCGCCAGCCTTTGAGCCTGAGGCACCAGGCGGCGAGCGTCTCGGCCCGCCGGCCGCCGCGCTCGGCCGCCCGGCGGCTCATTCCGGGCAGCGCCGGAAGCGTGTCTGGGCGCCGTCCGCATAGGTCTTGACGAAGGCGCCGTCGCCGTCGCGGGCGATCCGCGAGACGTAGGGCCGGCCGATCTCGGGCGTGCCCTCGTCGCCCGCGCCTGTGGCCTCGGTCGCCGTTTCGGTCAGGCGGTCACCGTCGAGCCGCCAGGTGCCCCGTTCCTCGAAAATCTCGTAGCGTCCGCCGGCGAGGTAGCGGATCGGCAGGCCGCTGGCGCAGGCGAGCGGATATTCGACGCCCTCCTCCATGCCGATCCACAGGCCGGAGAGCCACGGAGTCGACGATGGCCCCGAAGTGGTCGCGCAGCCGGCAAGCAACAGGGCGGGGATAACCAGGAGGGCCACTCTCATTGTGATTGCTCCTTCAGGTCCAATGCACGGGCATAGACGTCGCGACGTGGCAGGCCGAGCGCCTGGGCCACCTCGGCGGCGGCCCGCGAGGCGGAGAGGCGGGTCATCGCGTCGGCAAGCGCGGCATCGACCGTGTCGGCATCGGCCGCAGGCGCTTCGCCCGGCGGCCCGACGACGATCACGATCTCACCCTTGGGCGGCGCGACGGCATAGCGTGCGGCGAGTTCGGCAAGAGTGCCGGTGACGGCCTCCTCGAAGGCCTTGGTGATCTCGCGCGCGACCGCGGCATCGCGATCGCCGAGCCCGTCGCGTAGCGCGGCAAGCGCGGCGCCGAGACGCGGCCCGCTTTCGTAGAAGACGAGCGTGCCCCTGAACTCGGCCGCCTCGGCGATCGCGGACGCTCGGGCGCCACCCTTGGCAGGCAGGAACCCGAAGAAGGCGAAGTGGTCGGTCGGCAGACCCGCCAAAGTCAGCGCGGCGATGACGGCGCTGGGGCCGGGGATGGTAGTGACGGTCACGCCCGCGGCCCGCGCGTCGCGCACCAGCTTGTAGCCGGGATCGGAGATGAGCGGCGTGCCCGCATCGCTGACCAGCGCCACCGCTCCCGTCGCCATCCGCGCGATCAGGCCGGGCCGGACCTTGTCGGCATTGTGATCGTGATAGGGCGTCATCGGCCGCTTCACGCCGATATGGTTGAGCAGCTTGCCGGTCACCCGGCTGTCCTCGACCGCGATCAGATCGGCGCGGGCCAGCACCGCCGCGGCGCGCGGCGAAAGATCGGAAAGATTGCCGATCGGGGTCGCAACGATATAGAGGCCGGGTTCGAGTGGGTCGTCCATCAGGAGTAACGTCATGGCATCGCTGTCGCTCAGCCCGCAAGCATGTCCTGAACAGGATCGAAAGGCCGTGCTGTCGCTGGCGCGGCTCCTGTTGCTCCTTCTCCTGGCTGTGGTGATCGCGGGCTGCGTGCCGCGCAGCCGCCCGGCGCCGCCGCCCGAGCCGGAAGGGCCGATCGAGCAGCCGGAAGGGCCGTCGCGCCTGCCGCCGGACGAGACGCGCAATCGCGTCGCCGTGCTGGTGCCGCTTTCCGGGCCGAATGCCGGCCTCGGCCAGTCGATCCTCAACGCTGCCAATCTCGCCCTGCTCGACACCGGCGGCCAGCGCATCCGCATCACCGCTTATGATACCGCCCGGGGCGCCCAGGCCGCGGCCAACGAGGCGATCGAGGACGGCAGCGGCCTCTTCCTCGGCCCGCTGCTCGCCGGGGACGTGCGCGCGGTGACGGCGATCGCGGCGCGCGAGCGGGTGCCGGTCCTCGCCTTCTCGAACGACGTCAGCATCGCCAGCGATGGCGTCTATGTGCTGGGCTTCAACCCCGGGCAGTCGGTCGAGCGCGTCGTCGCTTATGCGCGTTCGCGCGGCGCGCAGCGTTTCGCCGCGCTGGTGCCGACCGGCGTCTATGGCCAGCGCACGGGTCAGGCCCTGACGCGGGCGGTCGAAACCGCCGGGGGAACGCTGGTCGGCATGGAGAGCTACGAGCGCGGCACCGCCAGCCTCCGCACCGCGGCGAACCGGCTGACGGCGCGGGGCCGCGCCGATGCCGTGCTGATCGCGGACGGATCGCAGGTCGCGCTGGCGGCGATTCCGATCGTCCGCCAGTCCTCGCCGCAGCCGCGCATCCTCGGCACCGAGCTGTGGGCGACCGACGCCAATCTCGGCAGCAACGTCGCGCTGCGCGGGTCCTGGTTCGCCGCACCCTCCGACGGCAATTTTGGCGCCTTCAGCCGGCGCTACCGGGCGCGCTACAACGCGAACCCGTTCCGGCTCGCGAGCCTCGGCTATGATGCGGTGCTGCTCACCGTCCGGATCGCCGAAAACTGGCCGATCGGCCGCCGCTTTCCGGCGCGCACCCTTCGCGAATCCACCGGCTTCGCCGGCGTCGACGGCGCCTTCCGCTTCGGCCGCGACAATGTCGCGGAGCGGGCACTGGAAGTGCGTGAGGTTGGCGCAAGCGGCGTAGGCGTCGTTTCGCCCGCACCCCGCGGGTTCGAGTAAGAAGGACGGGATCGATGTGGCTCACCCGAGGACCCAGCATCGACCCCGTCCAAGAGGTTGGAGCTTCTTCTATCTCTGTCAGCCCATCGGCATATCCACGCAGATAATTCTGCCCATCACCCAATAGCAGCCCGGCGGAAGATCGTCGTACGCGACCGGGCCAGCCGAGGGTGCCGTCTGAGCGACAGCCGGAACCGAGATCGCAGAAATAATCAATGCCGCTGAACAAATGATCGCTCTCATGCTATCCTCTTTCCTGTCTTCATTATATTGGGAGTGATAGAGTATTCGATGGGATGCGTCTGTCAATGTTGCGGCACATTTGTCGCGAGGTTGGGTCCTATTTTTGACTGTCTAGTCAAACAACGACAGTGATCTGATCAAACCTGACCGCAATAGCGGAGCCCGAAGACATCGCGCGACAGCGCTAGGCGGAAATGATCTCGACGAGCAGAGCGTCGAGCACCAGCATCCCGCCGGGCGTGGCGCGCAGGCGCTCATCGTCGCGGACAAGAAGACCCTGCGCTTCGAGCCGCGCAATGGCGGCGCGATCGACAGGGTCACGCCCGGCCAGCTTGGCGATACGGTAGAGATCGACGCCTTCGCGGAGCCGGAGACCCATCAGCAAGGCCTCGATGCCGCGCTCTTCTGCGGCAATCATGCGTTCCTCGACGATGCCGTGGCTGTTGCGACCGAGCGCGGCGAGCCAGTTCTCCGGTTTCTTGTGGCGCTGGGTGGAGGCGCCGCCGCGTCGGCCATGGGCACCGGGCCCGACACCGATGTAGGATTGGTAGCGCCAGTAGGCGAGATTGTGCCGGCTCTCCTGACCCGGTTGGGCGTGATTGGAGATTTCGTAGGCGGGCAGGCCTGCCGCACCGGTGATCTCGCCGGTCAGTTCGTAAAGCTCCGCGGCGCGGTCCGGATCGATCGACTCCAGCTCACCCTTCGCGGCGAGCGCCGCGAAGCGCGTGCCGGGCTCGATCGTCAGTTGGTAGAGCGAGAGATGGTCGGTGCCGAAGTCGAGCGCCTGGCGGAGCTGCGCTTCCCAAGTCTCCGCGCTTTGGCCGGGCAGGGCGTAGATCAGGTCGAAGCTCGTTCGCGCGAACGCCGACTGGGCGGTGCCGAGCGCCATCAGCGCCTCTTCCACGTCATGGGCGCGACCGAGGAACTTGAGGGCGGCCGGGTCGAGCGACTGGATACCGAGCGAGACGCGGTTGACACCGGCGCGGGCAAGGTCGGCGAAGCGGCGTGCCTCGACCGAGGAGGGATTGGCCTCCAAGGTGATCTCGATGTCGTCGGCGAACTCCCAATGACGCTGTGCCACCTCGATCAGCGCCGCGACGGTTTTCGGCGGCATCAGCGAGGGCGTGCCGCCGCCAAAGAAGATCGAGGTCAGCCTGTGGCCTGGTGTTTGCGTCGCCTCATAGGCAAGGTCGGCGAGCAGCGCGTCGCGCCACTGCCCCTGGTCGATCGACTCCCGCACATGGCTGTTGAAGTCGCAATAAGGGCATTTCGAGACACAGAACGGCCAGTGGATGTAGAGGGCGAGGTCGGTTTCCTCTCCCGCAGCCTGCGCATCCGGACGTCCCTCACCGGCGCTCGGGATCAGCGAGGCGGGCGCATGATCCACCTAGAGCAGCGCCACCACCAGCTTGCGGAAGGCGTCGGCGCGGTGGCTCATCGCGTGCTTCTCGGCCGGGTCCATCTCGCCGAACGTGATGTCGTGGCCGGCCGGAACGAAGATCGGATCGTAGCCGAAGCCGTTGTCGCCCCGCGGCGGCCAGGCGATCGTGCCGTCGACCCGGCCTTCGAACCACTCGCTGTGCCCGTCCGGCCAGCAGAGTGCGAGCGCGCAGACGAAATGGGCGTTGCGGCTGGCATCGTCGCCCAGCGCTTCCAGCTCGTCATGGACGCGCCGCATGGCGAAACCGAAATCGCGGCCGCCCTGCACCTCGCCCGGATCGGCGGCAGGATCGACATGCGCGTCGACCACCGCCCAGCGCGCCGAGAAGATGCCCGGCCGGTCGCCCAGCGCCTCGACGCAGAGGCCACTGTCGTCAGCGAGGGCCGGCAGGCCGGAGAGGTCTGCGGCCTGCCGCGCCTTGAGGTCGGCATTGTCGATGAAGGTGACGCCGGTTTCATCCGGTTCCGGGAGATCAAGCTCCGCAGCGGAGACCGGCTCGATCCCGTAGGGGCCGAGCAGCTCGCGGATCTCGCGGACCTTGCCTTCATTATGGCTGGCGATGACCAGCTTGCCCGGCAGGAGCTTGTGGGTCACCGGCCGGTCGCCTTGTCCTGCGCCGCGAAGATCTCCGCGCAGCCGATGCGGGCGAGGCGGAGGAGCCGCAGCAGCCCTTCCTCGTCGAACACCTCGCCTTCCGCGCTGATCTGCGCCTCCACCAGCTTGCCGTCGCCGGTCAGGACGAAATTGCCGTCCGACCCTGCCGACGAATCCTCGATATAATCGAGGTCGAGCACGGCGGTTCCGTCATGGATGCCGCAGCTCACCGCCGCGACCTTCTGGCGGATCGGGTCGGCCGCGATCAGCTCCTTCTGGAGCAGGGCGTCGACGGCGAGGCGCAGCGCCACCCAGGCGCCGGAGATGGAGGCGGTGCGGGTGCCGCCGTCGGCCTGGATCACGTCGCAGTCGAGCGTGATCTGCCGCTCACCCAAGGCTTCGAGGTCAACCACCGCCCGCAGGCTGCGGCCGATCAGCCGCTGGATCTCCTGGGTCCGGCCGGACTGCTTGCCGCCCGCCGCCTCGCGCCGGCCGCGGGTATGGGTGGCGCGCGGCAGCATGCCATATTCGCCGGTGACCCAGCCCTTGCCCTTACCACGCAGCCAGGCGGGCAGGTTGGTCTCGACCGAGGCGGTGCACAGCACGCGGGTGTCGCCGAAGCTCACCAGGCAGCTGCCCTCGGCATGACGGGTGAAGCCGGGTTCCATGGTGATGACGCGCATCTGGTCTGGCGCGCGGCCGGAGGGACGCATAGAAACTCCTCGGTGATGATTGGTGGCGGGCTTTAGCCAAAGCGGGCGCGCCATGCCAGTCATGTCGCAGGAGAAGCCCGATGAAGACCCTGCTCACGATCCTGGGCGTGCTCGCACTGCTGATGGGCCTGCTCTGGATGGGGCAGGGGACCGGGCTGATCCGCTGGCCGGCGGAAAGCTTCATGATCGACACCTCCGTCTGGACGCTCTGGGGAGGCCTGCTGGCGCTCTGCGGGGCGGCGCTGATCTGGCTCGGGCGGCGCGGGAGGAACGCGCCATGACCCGCCTCGTCCTTGCCATAACCTTTCTCCTGGCGGCCTGCGCCAGCTCCGCCGCGAACGAGGTGCCGACCCAGACGATCAGCTACACGCGGGGTCCCTGCTTCGGCGCCTGCCCGATCTACCGGGTGACGGTGAATGCGGACGGGACGGGTGTGTTCGTGGGCGAGCGGTTCACCGCGGTGGAGGGCGAGCGGCGGTTCACCTTGACGCCCGCGCAATGGCAGGCCTTCATCGCGAAGCTCGCGCCCTATCGGCCGCGCGGCGCGGAGGAGATCAACATGGGTCATGCGCGCTGCCAATTGGCCGCGACAGATCATCCGTCGGCGACCGTCACCTGGGCCGGCGGGGGGCGCAACGACCGGCTCGGATTCTATTTCGGCTGCCGCGACGAGGGGAACCGGGCGTTGGCGCAGGCGCTCGAGGAGGCGCCGGGTCTGCTTCCCATCGCGGAGATGATCGGCCCGCGGCGCTAGCCAAATCCGCATGGCGATGCCTACATTCGGACCCATGACCGGAAGCATCGGCGAAATGAGCGATCGCGCGCGGGACGTGTTCCGTCTCGTCGTCGAGGCCTATATCGAGAGCGGCGTGCCGGTCGGCTCGCGCACCATCTCGCGGACCTCGACGCTCAACCTGTCGCCCGCCTCGATCCGCAACGTCATGCAGGATCTGGAGGAAACCGGACTGCTCGCCGCGCCGCACACGTCGGCCGGGCGGGTGCCGACCGAAAGCGGCCTGAGGCTCTTCGTCGACGGGATCATGCAGGTCGCCGAGCCACGCGCCGAGGACCGCGCCGCGATCGAGGCGCTGATCGACCGCGGCGGGCCGATCGAGGAGGCGATCAGCGCCGCCACCGCCGCGCTCTCCGGCCTCTCCGCCTGCGCCGGCATCGTGCTGGTGCCCAAGGAGGAGCCGCAGCTTCGCCAGCTCGCCTTCGTGCCGTTGTCGCCCCGGCAGGCGGTCGCGGTCGTGGTGGGCGGCGACGGCAGCGTCGAGAACCGCGTCATCGATTTGCCGCCGGGCGTAAGCGTGTCGACCTTGGCCGAGGCGGGCAACTACGTGTCCGCCCGCCTGTCCGGCCTGACGCTGCGCGATGCCGAGGCGCGGCTCGCCGAGGAGATTCGCGCCGGTCAGGCGGCGCTCGACAAGGCGGCGCAGGAGTTGATCGCCCGCGGCCTGGCGCTGTGGTCCGAGGACGGTGCCCGCCGCCCGGTGCTGATCGTTCGCGGCCAGGCCAACCTCATCGACGAGAGCGCGGCAGCCGATCTCGACCGGGTCCGCCAATTGCTCGACGAACTGGAGGGCAAAGCGGAGATCGCGCGCCTGCTCGATCGCGCCCGCGACGGTGCGGCGATGAAGATCTTCATCGGCTCCGAAAACGAACTGTTCGCTTTGTCCGGCTCGTCGGTTATTGCCGCGCCCTATCGCGGGGCGGACGGCCGGCTCGTCGGCGTTGTCGGCGTGATCGGCCCGACCCGGTTGAACTATGCGCGGGTGGTTCCCATGGTGGATTTCACCGCGAAAGCATTGTCGAGATTGATGGCATGAACGAAGACGAGACCAAGATCGAAGAGACCCCTGAAATTCCGGAGGCCGACGACCAGTCGGATCCGCTGGCGACGCTCGAAGGCGAGCTGGCCGAGGTGCGCCAGCAGGTGCTCTATGCCCAGGCCGAGACCCAGAACGTCCGCCGCCGGCTGGAGCAGGAGAAGGTCAATGCGGCCAATTACGCCGCCACCGCCTTCGCCCGCGACGTGCTGAGCGTGAAGGACAATCTCGAGCGTGCGCTCGCCGCCATCCCCGCCGATCTCCGGGAGGACGAGCGGATGAAGGGCCTCGTCGCCGGCATCGAGGCGACCGGGCGCGAGATCGACAGCGTCTTCCAGCGCCACGGCATCGCCCGCATCGCGGCAATGGGCGAGAAGCTCGATCCGCACCTGCATCAGGCGATGATCGAGCTGCCGAGCGACGAGGCCGAGCCCGGCACGATCGTCCAGGAGATGCAGGCCGGGTACACGATCAGGGACCGCCTGCTCCGCCCGGCGCTGGTGGGCGTGGCGAAGAAGCCTTGAGCTGGCTGATCGCGGCGGCGCTGATCGGCGCCGCACAGGATCCCCGCTTCCTGGAGGACAGCGCGCCGCCTTCACCGGTGTCCGCGATCCGGATCGAGCGGGTGACGATCGCGGCCGGGCTGCGGCATCCGTGGAGCATCGCCTTCCTGCCCCATGGCGGCATGCTGGTGACCGAGAAGGATGGCGGGCTGGTGCGGATCGACGCGGGCGGCGCGGTGACGCGAATCGCGGGTCTTCCCGACGATCTCGACAATGTCCGCCAGAACCCGCGCGACAATTCGGGCCTGTTCGGTATCGCGCTGCATCCGGACTTCGCGGCGAACGGGCGGCTCTATCTCTCCTATGCGTCACGCGGCGAGGGGGGTACGACGACCCGGCTGATCCGGGCGCGGCTCGACGGCGACCGGTTGAGCGACATCGAATCCCTGTTCGAGGCGACGCCGCGTTCGGGCGACCGCTTCCATTATGGCGGCGGACTGCTGATCGGACCGGACGGCAAGCTGTACCTGACGGTGGGCGAACGCCATTATATGGAGAGCGACAATCCGCCGCTGCCGGTTTCCCTCGACGTGACCGACCGGCGCGGCAAGATTTTCCGCTTCGAACTGGACGGTCGTCCGGCCGAGGGCAATCCCGATTTCGGGCCCGGCACGCATCCGGCGCTCTACGCGCTCGGCATTCGTGCCGCGCAGGGTATGGCGGCCGAACCGGGCACGGAACGCATCTGGTTTTCCGAACATGGCTCGACCCAGGGGGACGAGATCAACATCCTTGCCCCGGGCGCCAATTATGGCTGGCCGGTGCGCACGGGCGGCGGTTATCGCGACCCAGCCTATCGTCCGCGCGGGTTGGAGGGCGCCGCCTACACCGATCCCGTCCACGAATGGCGCGGACGCACCGTCGCTCCGACCGGTCTCACCTTCTATACAGGCAATGTTTTCCCTGAATGGCGCGGCGATCTGATCGTCGCCGGACTGAGGCGGGGTTACCTGATGCGCCTCGACGTGGAGCATGGCACAGTGCGCGGCGTGGAGTATCTGCTGGAGGACGCGCCGGTTCGGCTGCGCAACGTCACGCAGGGACCGGACGGTGCCCTCTACATCCTCACCGACGAGGCCGACGGAAAGGTGATCCGGCTCGACCGGCATCGAGGCGACCGGCCGTGAGATCGACAGCGTCTTCCAGCGCCATGGCATCGCCCGTGTCGAGATGATGGGCGAGACGCTCGATCCGCATCTCCACCAGGCGATGATCGAGGTCCCGTCGGACGAGGCCGAGCCCGGCACGATCGTCCAGGAGATGCAGGCCGGCTACACGATCAAGGACTGGTTGCTGCGTCCGGCGCTTGTGGGCATGGCGCACAAGCCTTAGCCGCGCTTGGTTCTTCATGCCGGACTTGATCCGGCATCCAGCTGTCTTTGCGGCCGTGTTCAAGATGGACCCTGGGGTCAACCCCGAGGTGACGATCTTGGCTCATAAGAAAGAAAAAGCTGGATTCCCGCGTGCGCGGGAATGACGATAGGGCGATGCGGCCTTGGCTCCTACTCACCCTTTCAGTGCTTTCGGCCTGTGCAACGGTGCCGGACGTGCCCGCCCCGAACGTCGCCTACGTCTGGGCGACGTTCGACCGGGGCGGGGTCACCGCGTCCGGCGCCTCCGGCCTTGCCGATCCGGGGCGCGGGCGGGCGCTGACGATCGACGATCCGGTGCGGATCGCGTCGATCTCGAAGCTGGTGATGGCGCTCGGCGTCATGCGGCTGGTCGAGGACGGGCAGATCGATCTCGACCGGGACGTGTCCGACTATCTCGGCTGGTCGCTCAGGAATCCCGCTTTTCCGGACCGGCCGATTACGCTCCGGCTGCTGCTGTCGCACCGCTCTTCGCTGACCGACAATGTCGACTATGCCGTGCCGCTGGGCACGGAGGTGCGCGCGGTGGCGGGGTCGCCGGCGGCGTTCGACGCGGCGCATCCGCCCGGCGCCTACTTTCGCTACTCGAACCTCAATTTCCCGGTGATCGCCTCCGCGCTGGAACGGGTGACCGGCGAGCGGTTCGATCGGCTGATGGCGCGGCTGGTGCTGCAACCGCTCGGCCTCGATGCCTGCTTCAACTGGTCGACCTGCAGCGACGCCGCCATCGCCCGCGCCGTCGTGCTGCGTTCTGGCGGCGGCCAGCCAATCCGCGACGATCTCGGCGGGCGGCCGCCCGATTGCGCGGTCAACGCGCCCGAGGGCTCCTCCTGCGACCTCTCGAACTATGTGCTCGGCAGCAACGGCGCCCTGTTCTCGCCGCAAGGGGGCCTCAGGATCTCGGCGCGCGACCTTGCCGTCGTCGGTCGCCTCCTGCTCCACGGCGGGACGCACCAGGGGCAGCGCTTCGTGAGCGAGGCGAGCATTCGCATGCTCCTCGCGCCCGTCTGGACCTTCGACGGCGCCAATGGCGAGATCGATAGCGGTTTCTACTGCGCCTATGGGCTCGCGTCACAAAGTCTGCCGGTCCGCACCGCGGGCTGCCGCGACGACCTTTTTGGGCGTGGCCGCGCCGTCGCGGGCCATGCCGGCGATGCCTACGGCCTGCGCTCCGGCCTCTGGGTCGATCCGGCTTCGGGAACCGGCATCGCCTATTTCTCGGTCGGCAATGGCGACGATCCGCCGCGCGGCCGCTCCGCCTATCGCGCGATCGAGGAATGGCTGGCCCGCAAGCTCCGCCCTTGACAGCACGGCGCTTCTCACCGATCCTTATGGCGATGCGCGCGATGATCGCCTCGACCGTCTATTATTATCGGACCGCCCGGGCGGGACCGATCTGACGCGCGCGTAACAGCCAAGTTTCAGGATCGCACCCCGTCCGGACCTCCGGGCGGGGTTTTTCTTTGTGTTCGAAAGGAAGGACCTCATGACCTCCGATACCCATATCGGCCTCGACACCGCGAAACCGCCCTTGGGGGCGGCGGCCGACTGGACGATTCCGCAGCATTGGGAGCGGTTCACCCCGGTCGAGCACCGGGTGTGGGACCTGCTCTTCGCGCGCCAGCAGGAATGCCTGAAGGGCCGCGCCGTGAAGCAGTTCTTCGAAGGCCTCGACCTGCTGAAGCTCTCCAAGCCCGGCATTCCGGATTTCGACGAGCTCAACGAGCGGCTGTTCGCCCGCACCGGCTGGACGGTGGTTTCGGTTCCCGGCCTTATCCCCGACGAGGTGTTCTTCGAGCATCTGAGCCGCCGCCGCTTCCCGGCCGGCAATTTCATCCGCGCCGCGACCAGCCTCGACTACCTCGAGGAGCCGGACGTCTTCCACGACGTGTTCGGCCACGTCCCCATCCTCGCCGACCATGTCGCCGCGGACTTCATCCAGCATCTCGGCGCGCTCGGCCTCGAGGCGCATGCGGGCGGCACGCTGCAGCGGCTTGCCCGGCTCTACTGGTACACGATCGAGTTCGGCCTCACGATGGAGGCGGGCGCGCGGCGCATCTACGGCGCCGGCATCCTCTCCAGCTTCGGCGAGAGCGTCTACTCGCTGGAGAGCGACGTGCCCCACCGCGCCCGCTTCGACATCAACCAGGTGCTGCGCACCCGCTACCGGACGGACAGCTTCCAGCCGCGCTACTTCGTCATCGACAGCTTCGAGGCGTTGCTCGAGACGGTGTCGGAGGGGCTCGACCATCTCTACGAGGCACTGGAAGGGACCGAGGATCTCGATCCGCATGCGGCGGATGACGTGCGAAAGGCGGCCTGACGCTCCACCGTCATGCTGAACTTGTTTCAGCATCCAGTGTGGAGACCTCGGCGCAGGTTGAGAACTGGACCCTGAAACGAGTTCAGGGTGACGGTAGGGCCGCGTGGCGCGACGATCAGATGTGCTCGTGCGCCATGTCGATCTCGCGCACCTGCCGCTTCTGGCGGGCGGTGTCGACGAGGCGGCGCAGATGCTCGCGGCGGGCCTGCGCACTGGCGACGTGCGGGATGACGAGATCGCCGCTCCGGGTGGTCTCGTCGCTCGACGAGATCGAAAGGGTGCCGATCCCCGCCCACTGATTCAGCAGGGTGAAGTTGAGGCGCACGTCCTTGATCCGGTAGAGCTCGATCTCGTCGACCGCCTTGAACAGGATGCCGGTCCGGATGATCAGCCGCTCTTCCGTGATCTCGTAAGTCGCGGCGAGGTTCTTCACCCAGACCACGGCCAGGATGACGAGCGCGGCCAGGGTGAGCAGCAGCGGCAGCCACGTGATCCCGGTCTGCGCGACTCCGACGCCGGCGACGGTGAGCACGATGCCGAGGACGAGCAGCAGCCCGGTGCCCAGGCCCGCCAACGTCCCGCGCAGCCAGCCCAGGGTGGAGGAGCGGAAGGTATCGAGCGGCTGTTCGGTCATGGTCGCGGGTCCCCGATGTCGCGGAAAGGCTAGCACGGGCGAGGCCGAAAGGAAGCAGGCTTTCAGTCCTTTCGTCATACCGGCGTAGGCCGGTATCCAGTCCTTCAAGAAAGGAGTCTGGACCTGGCCTGCGCCGGGGTGACGATGATCTGCCAAAGGCTGTATATGCTGTTCCGCTCATCGTGGGAGGCGCTGATGAAGGGTCGGCTTTGGGGACTGGCGCTGGCCGCGTTGCTGGCACCCATGCAGGCCGACGCGCAGCTGCCATTGCCGCCGCCGGTGCCACGCCCGGCGCCACAAAACTGCACCGCCCCCGAATACCGCCAGCTCGATTTCTGGGTGGGCGAATGGGATGTCTACTACACCGGCTCGCTCGGGTTGGCCGGCCGCTCGACCGTCGAGCGGATCTACAACGATTGCGCGATCCGGGAGACGTGGCGCCCGTTCGACATGAACGACGGCGGCAGCGTCAGCAGCTACGACCGCGCGGCCGGTGTGTGGCGGCAGACCTGGGTCGATTCCGCCGCCGACCGGATCGACTATACCGGCCGTGTGGAGAACGGCCGGATGGTCTTCATCGCCGAGCGCCCAGCTCGTCCCGGCGAGCAAGCCCGCCAGACCCGGGTCACCCAGTGGCGGGAGGGCGAGACGGTCCGACAGGTCGGCGAGACCTCGACCGATGGCGGACAGATTTGGACGCCGTCCTACGACTATACATACCGGCCGCATGGGACGCCGCCGCGGTGACCTTTGCATTCGACCCATTGCGGACGTTACTCCCCTCCCCGGAAGGGAGGGGAACAGAAGTCGGCTTCCCACCCATCACAGCCGTCAAGCCGATCTGAACGGAAGCGCACCCTCCAGGCTCGCCAGCTCCGTCACGCCGGCCGGCCTGACCGCGCGCCGCTGCAGGAACACGTGCCGCATGATCTCGGCCTGCTGCTCCAGGCCGTAGCGATCCAGTGGCCAGCCGGGGACGAAGCTGTAATCGTAGCGGCAGAAGGGGTGGCGCATCAGCGGCAGATACCAGCGGCCCTTGCGCTGGGCCTGCCAGACATGGGTCATCTCGTGGACGAACAGGCCCTGGAGGCTGATCGGCGCCTTGGAATAGTCGTCGGCCCACAGGTCGCTCTTCGGCGGCACCCAGATGTGGCCGTCGGGGGCCATGATCACCTTCGCCGGATGCAGGAAGAACCATTTGCGGCGGTGGATGCGCACGCGCTCCGCATCGACCGCGTCGCCGAACATGCCCTGCACGATGGCGCGCTCGCCGGCGGTAAGGGGGCGCGAGGTCATTCGTTTCCCATAATGTCATGCTGAACTTGTTTCAGCATCCAGGCTTCCACCGCCCGGACGGATGGCCAGCTGGACCCTGAAACAAGTTCAGGGTGACGCCGGGAAGGAGGGAAAGACTAGTGGCCGTCATGCTCTCCGCCGAGCGCATCGCCGGCGCCGATCACCCGGGCGCTCACCGTCACCGGCGCGCCCTGCTCGAACTGGAAGGTGAGGTCGGTCGTCTCGCCGGCCTTGAGCTCCGGACTGACCCCGAACAGCATCAGGTGCCGGCCCCCCGGCGCGAAGGCGATCTCGCGGCCGACCTCGATCCGTCGCACCGGGCGCATTGAGGCCATGTTCCCCTCGCTCATCGTCTCATGCATCTCGACCCGCTCGGCGGCCGGGGTCGTGACCGCGGTCAGCGCCACCCGGTCCTGCGGCGCGCGGAGGTGGAAATAGCCGGCGCCGGGCCGGCCGGGGACGGCCGGCAGGCGGATCACCGGATTGGTCACCTCGACATCGGTCGAAGGGGCCTGGTTGCAGCCGGTCGCGAGGAGCAGCGCGGCCAGGATCGGGACGGCGTTTCGCATGGGCCTGCCCATAGACGGCGCGACTTCTTGTCGCAACGGAATCGGCCCCTATATCGCCCTCCATGAAGCGCCTGCGCGCGGCTCCTGTCGAGGGTGCGCGGGCCATCGCTATTTAGAGGGGCCAAAAAGGGACGAATATGGCAAAAGTGATCGGTATCGATCTCGGCACCACCAACAGCGCGGTCGCCGTCATGGAGGGCGGGAAGCCCAAGGTCATCGAGAATGCGGAAGGCGCGCGCACGACGCCGTCCGTCATCGCCTTCACCAAGGACGGCGAGCGCCTCGTCGGCCAGCCGGCCAAGCGCCAGGCGGTCACCAATCCCGACAACACCGTCTTCGCGGTGAAGCGCCTGATCGGCCGCCGCTTCGACGATCCGGTGACCAAGAAGGACACCGAGCTGGTCCCCTACGAGATCGTCAAGGGCGCCAATGGCGACGCCTGGGTCAAAGCGGGCGGCAAGGATTACAGCCCCTCGCAGATCTCCGCCTTCACGCTCCAGAAGATGAAGGAAACCGCCGAGGCCTATCTCGGCGAGACCGTCACCCAGGCGGTGATCACCGTCCCTGCCTACTTCAACGACGCGCAGCGCCAGGCGACCAAGGATGCCGGCCAGATCGCCGGCCTCGAAGTGCTGCGCATCATCAACGAACCGACCGCGGCGGCGCTCGCCTACGGGCTCGAGAAGCAGGACGGCAAGACGATCGCGGTCTACGATCTGGGCGGCGGCACGTTCGACATCTCGATCCTCGAGATCGGCGACGGCGTGTTCGAGGTGAAGTCCACCAACGGCGACACCTTCCTGGGCGGCGAGGATTTCGACGCCAAGATCGTCGATTCGCTCGCCGACAAATTCAAGGCGAAGGAGAATATCGACCTGCGCCAGGACCGGCTCGCGCTGCAGCGGCTGAAGGAAGCCGCGGAGAAGGCGAAGATCGAGCTGTCCTCGGCGCAGTCGACCGAGGTGAACCTGCCGTTCATCACCGCGCGGATGGAGGGCGGCGCTTCGACCCCGCTCCACCTCGTCGAGACGATCACGCGTTCGGATCTGGAAAAGATCGTCGGCGACCTGATCAAGCGGACGCTGGAGCCGTGCAAGAAGGCGCTGGCCGATGCAGGGCTCAAGGCCAGCGAGGTCGACGAGGTCGTCCTGGTCGGCGGCATGACCCGCATGCCCAAGGTCCGCGACACGGTGAAGGAGTTCTTCGGCAAGGAGCCGCACACCGGCGTCAACCCGGACGAGGTCGTCGCGATGGGCGCCGCGATCCAGGCGGGCGTGCTGCAGGGCGAGGTCAAGGACGTCCTGCTGCTCGACGTCACCCCGCTGAGCCTCGGCATCGAGACGCTGGGCGGCGTCTTCACCCGGATGATCGACCGCAACACGACGATCCCGACCAAGAAGACGCAGACCTACTCGACCGCCGAGGACAACCAGAATGCGGTGACCATCCGCGTCTTCCAGGGCGAGCGCGAGATGGCGGCGGACAACAAGATGCTCGGCCAGTTCGATCTGGTCGGCATCCCGCCGGCGCCGCGCGGCGTGCCGCAGATCGAGGTCACCTTCGACATCGACGCCAACGGCATCGTCAACGTCCATGCCAAGGACAAGGGCACCGGCAAGGAGCAGCAGATCCGCATCCAGGCTTCTGGTGGTCTTTCGGACGCCGACATCGAGAAGATGGTCCAGGAAGCGGAGCAGTTCGCCGACGAGGACAAGAAGCGCCGCGAGGGCGCCGAGGCGAAGAACGGCGCCGAGAGCCTGGTCCACTCGACCGAGCAGCAGCTGCGCGAGCATGGCGACAAGATCGACGCGACCCTCAAGACCGAGATCGAGGCCGCCGTCGCCGAGACGAAGACCGCGCTCGAAGGCGGCGATCCCGAGACGATGAAGGAAAAGTCGCAGGCGCTCGCCCAGGTCGCGATGAAGCTCGGCCAGGCGATCTACGAGAAGGAGCAGCAGGCGGCCGCCTCGCCGGCCGCCGAGGCGCCCGCTGGCGAGAATGCCGGCAGTGGCGGCGACGAGGATGTCGTCGACGCCGAGTTCTCCGAAGTGAACGACGAGAACAAGGGCTGAGGCATGATCATGGTCGTCATGCCGGTGGAGGCCGGCATCTCAGGGAGAAAGGTCACGGCCCTGCTCGCTGAGACCCCGGCCTCCGCCGGGGTGACGGCTTGTCGCCGGGGGGCGCCGAACCGTCATGGTTGACACCGATTATTACGAGCTGCTCCAGGTTGAGCGCACCGCGGACGGGGCGACGATCAAGTCCGCCTATCGCAAGCTGGCGATGGAGTGCCATCCGGACCGCAATGGCGGCTGCAAGGATCACGAAGCCCGCTTCAAGGCGATCAGCGAGGCCTATGACTGCCTGAAGGACCCGCAGAAGCGGGCGGCCTATGATCGCTTCGGCCATGCCGCATTCCGCAACGGCGGCCCAGGAGGCTTTGGCGGCGGCAATGGCGGGGCGCAGGATTTCGGCTCCTTTGCCGACATTTTCGACAACATCTTCGGCGAGTTCATGGGTGGCCAGCAGGGCCGGCGCGGCGACCTGCGTCGCGGCTCCGACCTGCGCTATGATCTCGAAATCAGGCTCGAGGACGCCTTCGCCGGCCGCGAGGTGGAGCTGCAGGTCGACACGACCGCTGTCTGCGATCCCTGCGCCGGTTCGGGCGCGAAGCCCGGCACCGGCGCGCGCGCCTGCCAGATGTGCGGCGGCCACGGCAAGGTTCGCGCGCGCAACGGTTTCTTCGTGGTCGAGCAGACCTGCCCGTCCTGCCGCGGTGTCGGCGAGACGATCGCCGATCCGTGCCCCACCTGCCGCGGCGAAGGCCGAGTGGAGAAGCGCAAGACGCTGACCGTCAACATCCCGGCCGGCGTCGACGAGGGCACCCGCATCCGGCTCGCCGGCGAAGGCGAGGCGGGCGTGCGCGGTGGCCCGATGGGCGACCTTTACATCTTTCTGCACATGGCCCGGCACCCGATCTTCCAGCGCGAGGGCACGACCCTGTTCGCCCGTGCGCCGGTCAGTTTCACCACCGCGGCACTGGGCGGGTGCATCGAGGTTCCCGGCCTCGACAAGGAAATGCACCAGATCACCATTCCGGCCGGGACCCAGACCGGCAAGCAGCTGCGCCAGCGCGGCGCCGGCATGCCGGTGCTGAACGGACGCGGCGCGGGCGACATGGTGATCGAGATCCAGGTCGAGACGCCGACCCGGCTTTCGGCGAAGCAGAAGGAACTGCTCGAAGCGTTCCGGGAAACCGAGACCGGCGACGAATGTCCGAACGCCAAGGGCTTCTTCAAGAAGATCAAGACCGCGCTTGGCGGCTGAGCCGCCGCGCTGGCGCCCGGCGCGCGTCGCGGATGCCGGGGCGATCGCCGCCTTGGCCGCGGCCGTGCTCGGGCCTTATGGCGAGGATGCGGCTATCTATGCCGAACGAATCGCGTTGGCGCCGGAAGGTTGCCTCGTGCTGGCCCGCGGCGATGAAATCCTCGGCCATTTCCTGAGCCACCCCTGGCCTCGCGGCGCCGTCCCCGAGATCAACGCCTTGCTGGGCGCGATCCCGGACGACGCCGACGGCTGGTACGTCCACGACGTCGTGATCGCGCCCGAAGCGCGTGGCGGCGGCTTCGCGGCGAGTGCGCTGGCAACGATCGCCGTTGCCGCCCGTGCCCGCGGCATTGACCGCCTCACATTGATCGCCGTCGGCGGCGCCGACCGCTTCTGGTCCCGGCACGGGTTTGAACCCGGCGAGGCCGAACGACCGCTCGCCGCTGACAAGGTCTATATGGAGCGACCGGCCTAGCGGTCGGCCCGTTCCGGCCACGCGCGGGCGCAACGATCTCGCGCGGCAGCCCGCGGATTCCTACGGTCCCCGCGTCTATTCAGCGGGGGATTGTCCTTGAAAACGAACATGATCTGCGTCGCCGCCTTGCTGGCGGCGATACTGGCCGGCTGCACGAACGCCGCCGATGCCGAAGCCGCGCAGGAGCGGCCCGCGGAAGGCCGGCCCTATGAACTGGCCGGCACCCAGGTCTGGACCGTGCCCGATCCCGCGTCGGGGCGCAGCTATCAGGTCTTCGTCAGCCTGCCGGCCGGCTATGAGGCGGATGCCGCCCGGCGCTATCCGGTGATGTACGTCGCCGACGCGGATTACGGCTTCCCGCTCATCCGGTCGATCGCCAGGCGGGTCAATCTCGAAGGCCCGGCGGTCGAGGATTTCATCCTGGTCGGCCTGTCCTACGCCGTGGGCGAGGACGGCGCGGACAGCCGCCGCCGCGACTACACGCCGACCCCCAACGGTCCGCGCAGCGCGGGCAACGCGCTGCACGGCGCGGGCGCCGCCTACCAGACCTACATCAGGACACAGGTGCTGCCCTTCGTCGAGCAGCGCTTCCGCTCCGATCCCGCCCGCCGCGTCTTCATGGGCCATTCCTACGGCGCGCTGCTCGGCACGCAGATCCTGTTTACCGAGCCGACGCTGTTCCACGACTATATCCTGGGCAGCCCGTCGCTCTGGTACGACCGGCGCCACATGCTCGACGTCGAGGCGGCCTATGCCCGCAATCACCGCGACCTGCCGGCCAACCTCTTCTTCTATGTCGGCGCGCTGGAAGCGATCCGACCCGGCGACCGGCGTTACAATCAGGAGGTCGATCTGGTCGCGGACCTCGCGACATTCGAACAACGCTTGCGCGCGCGCAATTATCCGGGCCTCCGCATGGCCTCGGTCGTGCTGCCCGACGAGAACCACCTGACCGTCTTCCCGTCGGGCTTCACCCGCGGCCTCGTCCACGTCCTGCCGGCGCGGCGCTGACCGGTCAGGGCTTGGCGGGAATTTCGAGACCGCGCTGGACCGCCGGCCGGGCTAGGCCGCGTTCAAGCCAGGCGGGGACGTTCTTCAGGCTGGCATAGTCGACCAGGCCGCCGGCCTCGTAGAAGCCGATGAGGTTGCGGACCCAGCCCAAGGTTGCGATGTCGGCGATCGTATAGTCGTCGCCCATGATCCACGCGCGCGTCGCCAGCCGGTCTTCGAGCACGCCGAGCAGGCGCTTGCTCTCGGTGACGTAGCGCTGGAGCGGCCGCTTGTCCTCATATTCGCGGCCGGCGAATTTGTGGAAGAAGCCGACCTGGCCGAACATCGGCCCGATCGCCGCCATCTGGAACATCATCCACTGGATGGTCTCGTAGCGCCGCGCCGGATCGGCGGGAAGGAATTGGCCTCTCTTCTCCGCGAGATAAATCAGGATCGCGCCCGATTCCCACAGGCCGAACGGCTTTCCTCCGGGGCCGTCAGGATCGATGATTGCGGGGATTTTCCCGTTGGGATTGAGCGAGAGGAATTCCGGGATCCAGGTCTCGTTCGCGCCGATGTCGACGAGGTGCGGCTCGTAAGCGTGGCCGGTCTCCTCCAGCATGATCGACGCCTTCACCCCGTTGGGCGTGTTCAGCGAGTAGAGCTGGATGCGGTCGGGATGCTGCGCCGGCCAGCGCTTGGTGATCGGAAAGGCGGAGAGGTCGGCCATGACGGGCTCCTGCTGGGTGCTGAGCCGGTAGATAGGGTGACCGCAACGCCCGGCAAGCAACGCCCGCCAAGCGGCAAATTCTATGCGCCGAACACCCGCGCGAAGATCGTCTCGACGTGCTTCAGGTGGTAGTCGAGGTCGAATTTCTCCTCGAGCTCCGCCGCGGTGAGCAAGGCGGTCACCTCGGCATCGGCCTTGAGCAGGTCGAGCAGCGAAAGCCGCCCGTCCGATTCCCACACCTTCATCGCATTGCGCTGGACCATCGCATAGGCGCCTTCGCGCGACGCGCCCGCCTGGGTAAGGGCGAGCAGCACCCGCTGCGAGTGGACGAGCCCGCCCATCCGGTCGAGATTCTTCTGCATCCGCTCCGGGTAGACGAGGAGCTTGTCCATCACGCCGGTGAGGCGGGCGAGGGCGAAGTCGAGCGTCACCGTCGCGTCGGGGCCGATATAGCGCTCGACCGACGAATGGCTGATGTCGCGCTCGTGCCAGAGCGCCACATTCTCCAGCGCCGGCGTCACATAGCCGCGCACCATCCGGGCGAGGCCGGTGAGATTCTCGGTCAGCACCGGGTTGCGCTTGTGCGGCATCGCCGACGAGCCTTTCTGGCCCGGCGAGAAATATTCCTCCGCCTCCAGCACCTCGGTGCGCTGCAGATGACGGACCTCGGTCGCCAGCCGCTCGATCGACGAGGCGACGACGCCGAGCGTCGCGAAGAACATCGCATGACGATCGCGCGGGATCACCTGCGTCGAGACCGGCTCGACGGCCAGACCCAGCTTTCCGGCGACATGGGCCTCCACCCGCGGATCGACATTGGCGAAGGTGCCGACCGCGCCGGAAATCGCGCAGGTGGCGACATCGTCGCGCGCCGCGGCGAGGCGGGCGCGGTTGCGGGCGAACTCGGCATAGGCCTGGGCGAGCTTCAGGCCGAAGGTGACCGGCTCGGCATGGATGCCGTGGCTGCGGCCGATCGTCGGGGTGAGCTTGTGCTCCTCGGCCCGCCGCTTCAGCACGGCGAGCAACTCGTCGAGATCGGCAAGCAATATGTCTGCGGCCTGCTTCAGCTGCACCGCGAGGCAGGTGTCGAGCACGTCCGAGCTGGTCATGCCCTGATGGAGGAAGCGTGCTTCCGGCCCGACATTCTCCGACACCCAGGTCAGGAAGGCGATCACGTCATGCCTGGTGACCGCCTCGATCGCGTCGATCCGCGCGACGCCGATCGCCGGCTTGGTCGCCCACCAGTCCCAGACCGCCCTCGCGGCATCCTTCGGCACGACCCCGAGCTCGGCCATCGCGTCGAGCGCGTGCGCTTCGATCTCGAACCAGATGCGGAAGCGGTTCTCCGGTTCCCAGATGGCGGCCATGGCGGGGCGTGAATAGCGGGGGATCATGCGCGCGGCTTTATGGCCGGGAGGGCGGGGGCGCAACCGGGAGTTCCGCCTCCGGCAAATGCGGGGAAAAAGCTAGATCAATCCCATCGCGCGCAGGCTGGCATGGCCGCTCGCGCCGATGATGATGTGATCGTGCAAGGTGATGCGAAGATGCCGCCCGGCCTCGGCGAGATCGCGGGTGAGGCGGATGTCCTGCTGGCTCGGGCTGGGATCGCCGCTCGGATGGTTGTGCACGACGATGATCGCGGTGGCGTGGAGATCGAGCGCCCGGCGCATGATTTCGCGGATATAGACCGCGGATTCGTCGACCGAGCCCTCCCACATCGGCTCGTCGCGGATGAGGACGTTCTTGGCATTGAGGAAAAGCACCCGGACCCGTTCGATCCCCTCGTGCGCCATGTCGGCGTGGAGATAGTCGAGCAGCGCCTGCCAGGAGCCGAGGACCGGGCGCTGACGCACATCGTCCTTGAGCAGCCGCAGCGCCGCGGCATGTGCGGTCTTCAGCGCGGCAACTGCGGGCTCGCTGATCTCGCCGACGCGCATGATCGCTTCGGCGTCGGCTGTCATCAGCCCGCCAAAGCCGCCGAAGTCCCGCAGCAGCTTCTTCGCGAGCGGCTTGGTGTCGCGGCGCGGGATGGCGAGGGCGAGGAGATATTCGACCAGCTCGTGATCGAGCAGCGCGTCGGGGCCGCCCTCGAACAGGCGCTGGCGCAGCCGGGCACGGTGCCCGCTGCCGTCCGGTGCGGCGTCGGCCATCAGGGTTGGATTAAGCCCGACGTAGCGGTTAGGCAACGTGACGGCGCCGGAACGCATCGGGCGCGGCTGGGTTGAACGGGCGAGTTTCGGACCGACGCGTGGAAGAATCTGAGGACATCGGAGAAACGGTGGGGGTGCGGCGGTGGCCACGACGGCTGCGACGCGGCCTCGCGGTGCTGCTCGTCCTGCTGCTCGTCGCGCTCGCCGTTGCCTGGATCCTGCGCGAGCGGCTGGCGACGGACTATATCGAAGGCGAGCTCGCCCGGCGCGGGGTGGATGCGACCTATGAGGTGAAGCGGATCGGGCTCGGCAGCCAGATCCTCGAAAATGTGGTGATCGGCGATCGCGCCCGTCCCGACGCGACCGTCCGCCATCTCGAGGTACAGGTCGTGCTCGGCCTCGGCGGGCCGGAGATCGGGCTCGTCACCGCGCGCGGCGTCCGGTTGCGCGGGCGGATCGACGAGGACGGGCGGCTCAGCCTCGGCCAGATCGACCGGCTGCTTCCGCCCCCCACCGGCGTCCCGTTCGAATTGCCGGACCAGCGCATCGACGTCGCCGACGCGGCGATCGCGCTTGAGACGCCGGCCGGCTTCCTCGCCGTCGCGGTTGAAGGGAGGGGCAATCTCGCCGACGGCTTTGCCGGCAGGCTGGCGCTGGCGGCGAACCGGCTGACTCTGGGCGGCTGCACCGTCGAGGGGCCCCGCGCCGATCTTGCCGCGGCGGTCGACGATCGGCATCCGGCCGTGCGTGGGCCGGTCTCCGCCGCGCGGTTCGGCTGCGGTGATGATCTCGTCGTCGAACGCCCGCTGCTGGCCGTCAACACCCGGCTGGGCCGGTCGCTGGACATCTGGCAGGGCGGTGCGGCGGCGCGGATTCCGACGCTGGTCACGCGTGCCGGCCGGCTCAACGACGTCGACGCCCGCCTGACCCTCGACGGCAATGCGCTGCGCACCCAGGGCCGCGCCGATCTCTCCGCCGGATCGGTCGAGGCCGATGCTGTGCGTACCCGGCGGGCGCGGATCGCGGGACCCTATGTCCTCTCCCTGCGTCGAAGCGAGCTGGTGATGACCGGCGACCTGCAGGCGACGGGTGTCGTGCTGCCGGAGCGCACTTTGGCCGGCGCTGCGGGCTCCTTGCGGGCGATGCAGGGCACCCCGTTGGGCCCGATCGGCGACAACCTGGCCCGGGCGCTGGTGCGCGCCGGACAGGGCGGCGCCATCGTGAATGCGGGTGTTCGCCTTGCGGTCGCACCAGATCGGGGTGGCCTCGGTATCGGCCGGCTGCGACTCACCACGGCAAGCGGCGCGCGCCTGCTCGTCGACGGCGGCAGCGGCGCGACCTATGGCTGGCCCGGCGGCGGACTCGCGCTCGACGGCGATTTCGCACTGACCGGCGGCGGCTTCCCGGACGCCCGCTTCACCCTGCGCCAGGCGCGTGCGGGCGGCCCGATCCGGGGTACCGGCCGGGTCGCGCCGCTCGAGGCCGCCGGGGCGCGTCTCGCGCTTGGCGCGATCGACTTCGCCTCCGCATCCGGCGGCAACACCCGCTTCTCGACCACCGCAAGGCTCGACGGGCCATTCAGCGGCGGCCGCGTCGAAGGGCTGCTGCTGCCGCTCAGCGGCCGGTTCGGGCGCGGCGGCCTCGCGCTCGGCGAATCCTGCGTCGCCGCCTCGTTCCAGGCGCTGGAGGTCCAGAACCTCCGCCTCGGCGCGACGCGCCTGCCGCTCTGTCCGGTCGGCCGTGCCCTCGTCTCGCAGCAGCCGGGCGGCGCATTGCAGGGCGGCGCCGAGGTGCGCGCGCCGCGATTCGCGGGCCGCCTCGGCAGCTCCCCGATCACGCTGGCCGCGAGCCGGCTCCGGGTCGGCCTCGACGGTTTCACCGCCGCCGACCTCGCCGCGCGGCTGGGCGCCTCGTCCGGCGAGAGCCGCCTCGACATCGCCGGGCTCGACGGACGCCTCGCCGGCGGCGGGGTCGCGGGGGGGTTCACCGGCCTTGCTGGCGATCTGGCCGGCGTCCCGCTGCTGGTGTCGGAGGGAAGCGGACGCTGGCGGTTCGCGGGTGGCACGCTGAATGCCGAAGGTGCCCTCACCGTCGCCGACCGGCAGGATCCCTTGCGCTTCCAGCCGCTCGTCACGCGCGATTTCCGCCTCGCCATCGCCGGCAACGACCTTCGTGCCGCCGGCGGGCTCGATCATCCCGAAAGCGGCACGCGGGTGATGCGCGCGACGATCGACCACGATCTCGGCACCGGCGCCGGCGGCGCGGTGCTCGACGTCGCCGGCCTGCGCTTCCAGCCCCGCGGCTTCCAGCCCGACGCGCTGACCCCGCTCACCGTCGGCGTCGTCGCGCTCGTCGACGGGACCGTCACCGGCCGGGGCCGGATCGCGTGGGACGCCGAAGGGACGCGCAGCAGCGGGACCTTCGCCACCCAGGACATGAATCTCGCCGCGCCGTTCGGCCCGGTCGAGGGGCTGACCACGACCCTGAACTTCACCGATCTGCTCGGCCTCGTCACCGCGCCGGGCCAGACCGCCGAGGTCCGCCTGATTCAGGCCGGCATCGACGTCTATGACGGCCGCGTCACCTATCAGCTCCAGCCCGACTACCGCGTCGCCGTCGATGGCGCGCGCTGGCCCTTCTCCGGCGGCACGCTGTCGCTGGAGCCGACCGTGCTCGATTTCAGCCGTGAGACGACGAAATATCTGACCTTCCGGGTCGAGGGACTCGATGCCGCCAGCTTCATCGCGCAGATGGAGTTCGGCAACATCGCCGCCACCGGCACGTTCGACGGCATCGTGCCGATGCAGTTCGACGCGAACGGCACCGGCGAGATTCGCGACGGCCGGCTGACGGCGCGGCCGGAGGGCGGCACGCTCTCCTATGTCGGCGAGCTCACCGACCGCGATCTCGGCGCCTACGGCATCCTCGCCTTCAACGCGCTGAAATCGCTGCGCTACGACAAGTTCGATCTCACCCTGAACGGCGCGCTCGACGGCGAGTTCATCACCGTCATCGATCTCGACGGCATCGCCCGCGACCCGTCCGCCACCACATTGCCCGGCGGTGGCGGCATCCCGCAGATGGTCGCGGGGCGTATCCTCAACCAGCTCGCCCGCATCCCGTTCGAGTTCAACATCCGCATCCAGGGGCAATTCCGCTCCCTGTTCGCCACCGCCCAGTCGTTCAGCGACCCGACCCTGCTCATCCAGTCGGTCCTGCCCGACCGCCTGATCGACACCCAAAACACTCCCGCCGTTCAGGAAAACGGCGTTCAGCCTGAAGAAAGCGAGCCTGTGCGATGATCCATCACAGTTTGAAGAGGAAGGTCCGCGATGCGACCCACCGGCTCATGGCCAGATCTTGGGGACGAACGGGGAAGGGGATCGTGGCGCTCGCCGGCGTGGGCTTGGCTGGCGGCTGCGTCCAGGTGACCGCGCCCGAACGGCCGATCGAGATCAACCTCAACATCAACATCCGACAGGAAGTCGTGGTAAGGCTCCAGCAGGACGCCCAGGAGCTGATCCGGAACAACGAGGGAATATTCTGATGACCCGCGAAATGAAACTGATGGTCGCCGCCGCTTTGGGGCTCGCGATGGTCGCGGGCGGGGCGGCTTATGCCTATGCCTATCAGGACGCCGCCGCGCAGCTGCGCGCCTCCGGCCAGGCCGGCGAGCAGGCCGACGGCTATATGGGCGTGGTCGGCTCCGCGCCGGCCAATATCCGCTCGCAGGTGGAGCAGATCAACATCCAGCGCCGCGCTGCCTATACCCAGCTCGCCCAGCAGCGCGGCGTGACGATCGAGGAGGCCGCCGCCGCGACCGCCTGCCAGATCTTCGCCGGCCGGATCGGCGCGGGGCAGTATTATCGCCTCCCCGACGGCGTCTGGCGCCAGCGCAACGGCAACGAGCCGGTGCCGCGGCCGAGCCATTGCGGGTAAGGCTTATTCCGCCTCGTCGCTGACCGGCCGGAAATCCGGCCCAGGCACTTCGAAGGCGGGGCGATAGTCGGCCTCGATGGCCGCGAGATCGGCGTCGCCGAACGCAACGTCGATCACATAGTCGCCCTCGACATAGGGTCCGGCCGCATAGGGTGGCAGCAGGATGCGCAGCGTGTCGAACCGGCCGTTCCGGTCGCGGTCGGCAGGCGCGAGCACCTGCTGGTCGATCCCCGGGCAGTCGCCGAACAGGTCGCCCTGCGGAGTGGGTTCGCCGCGGCGTTCCTCGCGCTCGACGACGAGCGCGGCGCAATAGCGGTCGCCGAGGCCGGCCAGGGCCGATCCGAACAGGCTGGGCGTGTCGAGCACCCGATGCGCCTGCTTGTCCCACAGCATCGCGGCGAACAGCAGGTTGCTGTGCGCGCCGCCGGTATAGGTGCTGGCCGAGGAGGAAAGGCTGAGCAGTCGCGGCGTGTCGCCGTCGACGATCCATGATTCGCCGTAATGATGCGCATTGAATGGCGCCTCGGCCGGGCGGGTGCGCCGGTCTTCCTCGGCCGTCCGCCTGGCCTCGAAACGGGCCGCCTCCATCCGCTCTTCGAGAATGGCGTTGAGCGCCGGATCGCGTACGGCTTCGGCCGGCCAGGCATAGCTGAACTCGAGCAGCTCGGTCTCCTCGGTGCGGTTGAAATCGCCGGGCTGGGCGGCGAGGGCGAGCAGGGCGGTGACGACGATCATGTCCGTTTTCATACCGCCTCCGGCGCGCCCGCCAAGTCCGGCCGTTGCTGCATTGCGGCGATATGTTGACTTGGCCCCCACCGCTTCCTAAAGGAACCCCGCCTTGGCGGGTTTGTTCGCCGGCATGTCCTCGCCCCGATCAGTCCCAATTACGGCGGCTTGTTCCACGGGAGACGGCATGCAGGAAAACGAGCCCTGGCAGGACCCTGGCCTTCCTGAAGATGCGCGGCTGACATCGCTCGACAAGCGGTTGAGGCAGGCACAAGCGCAGGAGGCCGCTCGAACGGGGACGACGGACCCCGCATCCAACCGGGGACGATCCCAGGGGATGCGGATCCTCTCCGACCTGATCGGCATTCCGCTCGGCAGCGCCCTCATCGGCTGGCTGATCGACGGATGGGCGGGGACCCGGCCCTGGGTGATGTTGGCGATGATGTTCCTCGGGTTCGGAATCGCCATCAGGAACGTGCTTTGGATTTCAAGACAGCCGCCGAAATAGGCGCTGGCAAAGGATAAGGGTTACAGACGCGTGGCGGCCGAGCAATCCACCATCGACCCGATGCACCAGTTCCAGATCGATTCCCTCGCGGGATCGCTCTCGGGCAACCCGTTCGCCTTCACCAACAGCGCGCTGTGGATGATGATCGTGCTCGGCGCGATCCTCGTCTTCATGATCGGCGGGATGAAGCGCGAGCTCGTTCCCGGCCGCTGGCAGCTCATGGTGGAAGGGATCACCGGCTTCATCAGCTCGCTGATCGACACCAATATCGGGCCGGAGGGGCGCAAGTACCTCCCCTGGGTGTTCACCGTCTTCATCTTCATCCTGTTCTCCAACCTGATGGGCATGATGCCGTTCGGCGTTCTCAGCCCTGTCGCGGAATATGTTCCCGGGGTTGGCCTCGTCTCGCACCCGTTCACGATCACCAGCCAGTTCACGATCACCGGCGTGCTCGCGATCATCAGCTTCTCGATCGTGCTGATCGTCGGCTTCTGGAAGCACGGCTTCCACTTCTTCTCGCTGTTCATTCCGCATGGCACGCCGAAGGTGCTGCTGCCGCTCATCTTCCTGATCGAGCTGCTCTCCTTCCTGGTCCGTCCGTTCAGCCTCGCGCTGCGACTGTTCGTGGCGATGATCGCCGGCCACATCCTGGTGAAGGTATTCGGCAGCTTCGTCGTCTCCGGCCTCTCTTCGGATGGGCCAATGGGCTGGGGCGTCGCCCTGCTGAGCTTCGTCTTCATCGCCGGTGTCAGCGCGCTCGAGCTGCTGGTCTGCGCGATCCAGGCCTATGTCTTCGCCCTCTTGACGTCGCTGTACATCAACGACGCGGAAAATCTTCACTAAGTCATTGAATCACAAAGGAGCTTAACATGGACTTCGCATCTGCTCAGGTCATCGGCGCCGGTCTCGCCGCCATTGGTGTCGGCGCCGCCGCGGCGGGCGTCGGTACGGTCTTCGGCTCGTTCCTCCAGGGCGCGCTGCGCAACCCGGCTGCGGCCGACAGCCAGCAGGGCCGTCTCTTCATCGGCTTCGCGGCCGCCGAGCTGCTCGGCCTGATCGCGTTCGCCGTCGCGATGATCATTCTCTACGCCCGTTAAGTTCAGGCGGTGGCGGGCCCCGGCCCGCCGCATCCACACAGGCTAGAGAAGAAGGCCCGAAATGCCTCAGATCAACCAGCTCGCCGACGTCCTCTACTCGCAGCTCTTCTGGCTCGCGCTTACCCTTGCCGTGATCTATTTCGGCATCGGCAAGGCGATGCTCCCGAAGATCCTGGGGACGATGGACGCCCGCGATTCCCGGATCGCCGACGATCTCGCCGCCGCCCAGGTCGCGCGCGAGGCCGCCGACGCGACCGAGGAGGCCTATCGCGCCAGGGTGTTGGAGAACCGCACCGAGGCGGCGAAGCTGACCGCGGCCGCCAAGTCGGACGCCGCCCGCGCCACCGAGGCACAGGTCGCGAAGGCGGACGAGAAGATCCGGGGCAAGGTCGAGAAGGCGGAGGCGCGGCTGCGTGCCGCGACCGACGCCGCGCTGGCCGATATCGAGAACGTCGCTGCCGAGGCGGCACAGGACATGGTGACGCGCCTCGCGGGCGTTTCCGTCAGCAAGGCCGACGCGGCCCAGGCAGTGAAGGCGGCCCTTCGACAGGGCTCAGGACAGGCTTTGGCCAATGGCTAATCATCTTCCCGCAACCACCGACGCCCACGCCTCGACCGAGGATCATGGCGGTGGCTACGCCCAGCCGACCGCCTGGGGTTTCGCTGCCGACGGCTGGGTCGCGCTGGCGATGCTGGCCGTGTTCGCGCTGATGATCTGGAAGAAGGTCCCGTCGGCGATCGGCAAGGCGCTGGACAAGAAGATCGGCACGATCCGCCAGCAACTCGACGAGGCCACGCAGCTCCGCAAGGAAGCCGAGGCGCTGCGCGCGGAATATGAGGCGAAGTCCGCTCAGGCGAGCGCTGAGGCCGCGATGATGGTCGAGCGCGCCAGGACCGAGGCCGCCGGCATCGTCGCCCAGGCCGAGACCGACGCCGCTGCCCTGATCGAGCGCCGCACCCGCATGGCCGAGGACAAGATCGCCGCCGCCGAGCGCGCCGCGGTCGACGAGGTCCGCGCCAGAGCCGCCCGCGCCGCTGCCGTGGCTGCCGAGAGCCTGATCCGCGACAAGCTGGATGCCAAGGGCGACAAGGCGATGGTCGACGCGACCATTGCGGGACTGGGTCGCCGCTAGGTCCGTCATCCTGGCGAAAGCCAGGATCCCTCTTTTCTGCCGAATAGGCATTGAGATTCCGGCTTTCGCCGGAATGACGATGTGGCGAGGGCGGGGCGAAGCCCCTAAGTTGCCCTCGTGACCAGCAAAGCCGACCGCCCCGACCAACCCAATGCATCCTCGCGCTTCAACGAGGAGAAGGCCACGTATACCGTGCGTGGCGATGGTACGCCCGATCTCGAGGCGGGCATCGCGGCGATTCGCGCCTGCGTGAAGACCCTGCCCGTGCGTTCGGGCGTCTACCGGATGCTCGATGCGCGCGGGGACGTTCTCTATGTCGGCAAGGCGCGCGCGCTGAAGAATCGGGTGACGAGCTACACCCAGGTGCCGCGGCTGACGAAGCGGCTGCAGCGGATGGTCTCCCAGACCCGCTCGATGCAGATCGTCACGACCCACAACGAAGCCGAGGCGCTGCTGCTCGAGGCGCAGCTCATCAAGCACTACCGGCCGCCCTACAACGTCCTGCTGCGCGACGACAAAAGCTTCCCCTTCATCCTGCTGCGCGAGGATCATGCCTTCCCGCGCGTCCAGCTCCATCGCGGCGCGAGGCGGATCAAGGGGCAATATTACGGGCCGTTCGCCAGCGCCGGATCGGTGCGCGAGACGTTGAACGCACTGCAGAAATTGTTCCTGCTCCGGAGCTGCTCCGACAGCTTCTTCGCCAATCGCTCGCGGCCGTGCCTGCTCTACCAGATCCGCCGCTGCTCGGCGCCCTGCGTCGACCGGATCGACGCGGCCGGCTATGATGAGCTGGTCCGCGACGCCAAGGACTATCTCGGCGGCCGTTCGACCAAGGTGCAGACCAAGCTGCAGGGCCTGATGAGCGCCGCTTCGGACGCCATGGATTTCGAGCTGGCGGCGATCTACCGCGATCGCCTCCGCGCGCTTACCTACATCCAGGGCAGCCAGGCGATCCATGCCGAGAAGCTGGGCGACGCCGATCTGTTCGCGCTCGCCTCCAGGGGCGGGCAGATGTGCATCCAGGCCTTCTTCATCCGCGGCGGCCAGAACTGGGGCCATCGCAGCTTCTTCCCGGCGCACACCAGCGACGTGCCGGAGGCCGAGGTGCTGTCCAGCTTCCTCGCGCAATTCTACGAGGAGGTGCCGCCGGCGCGGCAGATTCTGACCGACCGGGAATTGCCCGAAGCGGCGCTGCTCGCCGAAGCCTTTTCCGAGCGTGCGGGGCGCAAGGTCCAGCTCAAGACCCCGGTGCGCGGCGAGACCGCCAAGATGATCCGCCAGGCCGGCCGCAATGCCGAGGAGGAGCTGGACCGCCGGCTCGCCGAAAGCTCGACGACGCTCAAGAACCTGCGCGAGCTGGCCGACCTGTTCGAGCTGCCCGAGCCGCCGGAGCGGATCGAGGTTTACGACAACAGCCATGTGATGGGTACGAACGCGGTCGGCGCGATGATCGTCGCGGGGCCGGAGGGCTTCCGCAAGAACGCCTATCGCAAGTTCAACATCAAACGTCCCGAGACCGTCCCCGGCGACGATTTCGCGATGATGCGCGAGGTGCTGGGCCGCCGCTTCGCCCGGCTCGAGAAGGAGGATCCGGACCGCTCGAAGGGCGAATGGCCGGACCTCCTGCTGATCGACGGCGGAAAGGGGCAGCTCTCGTCGGTGTGCGAGGTGATGGAAGATGCCGGCGTCCATGACGTGCCGGTGATCGGCGTCTCCAAGGGGCCCGACCGCAATGCCGGCCGCGAGACCTTCCACTTCCCGAACGGGCGCGAAATCACGCTGCCGCCCAACTCGCCCACGCTGTTCTACCTCCAGCGGCTGCGCGACGAAGCGCACCGGTTCGCGATCGGCGCCCACCGCACCAAGCGCGCCAAATCGATGGTGACGAGCCCGCTCGACGAGGTCCCCGGCATCGGCCCGGGCCGGAAGCGCGCCCTCCTGATGCACTTCGGCACCGCCCGCGCCGTCAAGGCTGCAGCACTGGAGGACCTGGAGAAGGTCCCCGGCATCAGCCGCGCGACGGCGCAGGGCATTTACGATTATTTTCACCCCCGCGGCTAAACCGCCGGGATGGCCGCGCCCGTCCTTATCACGGTCGATACCGAGCTGACCTCCCGCCACTATCGGCCGGGCGGCGACTGGCGTACAAACTTCGAGCGGAGCATCGAGCCGGCAGGCGTCGGTATCTCCTGGCAGCTCGAGGTGCTGGCCAAGCATGGTCTCAAGGCCTGCTTCTTTGTCGATCCGATGCCGGCGCTGCTTTATGGCCCCGAACCGATTCGGCGGATTGTCGGGCCGATTCTCGCGGCAGGACAGGAGGTGCAGTTGCACCTTCATGCCCATTGGCAGGCCTTGGCAGCGGGCTCCGACCCTGTCGGGGTCGAGCTTACATCCTACGACCGGACGGGCCAACGGGAGCTGCTCGCGCGGGCGCGCGATCTGCTGATGACTGCCGGCGCGCCCCGTCCGATCGCCTTCCGCGGTGGCAGCTATGCCGCGAACATCGACACGCTGTCAGCGCTCGCCGAGCTGGGCTTCGCTTATGATGCGAGCCACAACGGCAGTCACCGATCGTTGAGCCTCATCCCTTTGCCTGCGCGTCAGATCGCTCCGGTCCGTGTTGGGGGAATCGCCGAGATCCCGGTGGGACAGCTCGAGGAGCGGTCCGGTCAGCTGCGCCACCTGCAGATCTGCGCCGTGTCGGCCGCCGAGCTGCTCGGCGCGCTCCGCCATGCGGCGAAGCACCGCCATCCGCTGACCACGATCGTCAGCCACAGCTTCGAGCTTGCCTCGCGTGACGGGCTCCGGCCCAACCGCGTGGTCCAGCGCCGCTTCGAGCGGCTGTGCGCATTGCTTGCCGCAAGGCGCGATCTGCATCCCACCATGTCCTTTGCCGAGCTTGGCGACATCGATCTCTCCTCGGCCGCGCAACCGATGCCCGCCAGACCACTGCGAACCGCGCGCCGCGTCGTCGAACAGGTGTGGGCGGGGACCCGTTACGAGCGGCCCGTCGAGGCGGCGACCGCGACCTGCGGCTCCTCGATGCACGGCGTCGAAATGCTGCTGCCCCTGCTTGGCGGATAGCTGCATGGCGCCCTCTGCCATACCGGTCACCCTGCCGCTGCGTGTTGGCGCCCGCACCCTTTGGCGCTTTCGGCGCCCGCTCATCCGCACGCATATCGGGCTTGCGGCTGCGCTGACGGGCGAGGTGCCGAGGCTGGCCGCACTGCCGAGCGGTGCCGAGGGCTACCTGATCACTGCCTTGCCGGCCCATCTCGTCGCCCCGCTTCGCGCGGCTCTTCCGGAACTGCATGGGTTCGTCCGTCAGCATTATTCTCGTCACCATGCGGATCTTCGCATCGGTTTTGACGCCTATCTCGCCGGCTTCTCCGCCAAGACCCGCTCGACCTTGCGCCGGAAGGTGCGGCGCCTCGCCGATCGCTCGGGCGGTGCGCTCGATCTGCGAGCCTACCGCGCGCCCGGCGAGATGGCGGAGTTCCATCGCCTGGCCCGTCAGGTTTCGGCACGGACCTACCAGGAGCGCCTGCTGGATGCCGGCCTGCCCGAGGGATCGGAAGCGCTGACGCGACTGGAGGCGTTGGCACGGCGCGATGCGGTGCGCGGCTGGGTCCTGCTCGTCGACGACGAACCGATCAGCTATCTCCACGCGCCGGCAGAGGGAGAGGTGCTCCTCTACGCCCATCTCGGCTACGACCCCGATTTCGCCGATTTCTCGCCGGGCACGGTGCTCCAGGTCGAGGCGATGCGTCAGCTCATGGGCGAACGCCGCTTCGCCTGGTTCGATTTTACCGAAGGGGATGGCGCCCACAAACGCCTGTTCGCCACCGGGTCGATCGACAGCGTCGATCTGCTGCTCCTGCGCCGCACGCCCGCCAACCTGCTGCTTGGTCGCACGCTCGACGGTTTCGACCATGCGGTCAGGTTCGCAAAGCGAGCCGCAGGCGCCACCGGGATGGAAAGGCTCGTGCGCGGCGCGCTCCATTGATAGTCTCGGGCGATGCAGCTCCTGACCGAGGCCGTGATCGTTGCCGTCCGCGCGCATGGCGAGCATGGCGCGATCGTCCGGGCGCTGACGCCGGACGAGGGTGTTCGGGCGGGCTACGTCCGCGGCGGGCGCTCGCGGCGGCTGCGGCCCGTGCTGATGCCGGGCAATCGCATTCAGGCCGAATTCCGGGCACGAACCGACGAGCAGCTCGCCCATCTGACCGCCGAGCTGGCGCACAGCCGCGCCTTCCTGCTGTCGGAACCGCTGGCAGCCGCCGGGATCGAATGGGCCTGTGCGCTGACCGCCGCGGCACTGCCTGAAGGTCAGCCCTATCCGGCGCTCCATGCGGGATTGGAGGGATTGCTGGCGGCGATCGAAGCTGCGCCCAGCGCACGAGGCTGGAGCGCCGCACTGGTACGCTATGAACTGCTGCTGCTCGACCAGCTCGGCTTCGGTCTCGACGAGGATCGCATCCTCGGCCTGCCGCCGGCGCTGTTGCGGGGGACGGCGACACCGTCCTGGGACACGATCCGCGAGGGCCTGCGCGTCACCGAAGCCTTCCTTGCCCGCGACGTGCTCGTCGACCGGCGGGCGGAGGTGCTGGCGGGCCGGGAGCGCCTGGTCGAACGCCTGAAGCGCATGGCCATCTCGTGATGCGACCTTGCATGGTTGACCTGTCGTCCGCGGCGTCACACATCAGAAGCGTGAAACAACTCTTCCCCCATTCCGCCACGACCGGCGACATCACCGTCCGGGTCTCGGTCAGCTTCCTTCCCGAGCAGTCGGAGCCCGCCAAGGGTCGCTGGTTCTGGGCCTATCACATCCGCATCGAGAACGAGGGCGCCGCGGCGATCCAGCTGATAAGCCGCGAATGGGTCATCAGCGACGGACGCGGCATCACCCAGCAGGTACGCGGCGAGGGCGTGGTCGGCGAGCAGCCGGTGCTCGAGCCCGGCGGATCGTTCGACTATGTCTCGGGCTGCCCGCTCAGCACGCCGACCGGCCACATGGAAGGCCGCTATTTCATGATCGGAGAGGGCGGCGACTCCTTCGCCGTCGAGATTCCCCGCTTCCCGCTGATTGCGCCGATCGAGGGCGTCACTCAGGCGAAGGTGTAGCCGATCGCGTTCCGCCGCGTCCGCTCGTTCGCGCTGCGGACGAGCCCGGGCATCAGGAAGGCGTCGCCGATCACCCACAGCAGACCGGCGAGCAGCCCCAGGATGCCGAAGAGGAAGCCGCCCAGGACCATCAGCCAGCTGATGAACCAGAGGCAGACCTGCGCGACGGCCGAGGTGCCGAACATAGAGTTAAGGCGAATGGAAACCCCGGCCGCGGGGCGGCGTTACCTTCCCCGAGCAAAGGAGAGGGACATGCCGGTTTCGAACACCAGCCTGATCGAGCGGATCGCGCGCGTGATTGCCGGGCGGGTCGTCAGCAGCAACGCCGGCGGCAGCGACGCCTCCGCCGCCGATATCGTCGACACGGTCTGGCGCGATTATCGCGAGGACGCCCTGTCGATCATCCGGACGCTGCGCGAGCCCGATCCGACGATGGCGGCGGCGGGCGACGTCGCGGTGTGGGAACGGATGATCGAAGCGGCGCTCAATGAGGCGGAAGCCGGCGCCTCATAGCCCGAGACGCGGCCATATAGTCGCGAGCGCGTAGCCGGCCGGCAGCAGCAGCACGAGCCCGATCATGATGTCGAAGCCGCGGATCGGCCGCATCAGCTGGCTGGTGCCGCGCACCCGCATGTCGCGCGCCGTGATCAGCAGCACGGAGGCGCCGCACAGGGCGGTCAGGGCGAGCAGGAGCGCATAAGGATAGAGCAGCCCGCCGGGCCAGCTGTCGATCGCCGCCGCCGCGAGGAAAGCCGCGATCCCGGCCACGATCCCGGTCCCGGTCGCCCGCTGGATCGTCCATCGGCGCAGCATCACCAATCCCGGAACCAGCCCGTGATTGCATAGCGGCCCACGGGCGCGAACGGCGGCACATAGGTGACATTGTGCTTCTGCGGCACGGCGAAGAGGTTGAGGGCGTTGAACCGGGGGCGATAGCCGGCGATCACATCGCCATCGTCGTCATAGAATTGCAGATAGCCGCCCCATTCGGGCCGCCAGTCGTCGATCGCCATGTTGAGCACATAGGCGACCCGCCAGCCCTCCATGACATGGCTGTCGTCGTGCATCGAAAGGAAATGGCTCGGCTGGTACAGCGTGCCTTGCGCATCGGCCTTCACGAGGCCGGAAAAGCCCGTGACCTCGCGCACCAGATCGAGGAACGGCTCCGCGTTGATATATTCCATGATGAGGTCGTGCGGCGCGCCTTCGTCCCACTTCTCCTGATAGGCGGTCAGCAGCGGGTAGCAACCGTAGACGAAGGCATAGTCCCGGCCCTGCATCGCCTTCATCAGCTTCTGGCCGATCGCCGCCTTGTCTTGCGGAGCGGCTTGCCGCATCTCCGCGGCCCGCATCATGTGCGGCCCGTCGCCGGCCGCTTCCCACGCGACGCCCCAATCGGTGCCGGCCAGGACCTTCCGGACCTCCTGGGCGGTCTCCTCGGTGAGGACGTCGCGGATCTGCACGCGCCGGTCACGCGCGAAGCGCAGCGCGAGCGCCTGGCGATCGAGCGCCGGATTCACCTCGAACAACGGCACGCCGCTCATGCGTCGATCTCCTCCTCGTCCAGCTCGGCGGCATGGGCCTGGATGAAGTGGAAGCGATGCTCGGGATTGCGGCCCATCAGCCGGTCGACGAGGTCGCGGACCGCGAACCGCTCCTCGGGTTCGGGCGGGAGGGTGATGCGGAGCATGCCCCGCGTCTTCGGGTCCATCGTGGTTTCCTTGAGCTGGCCGGGATTCATCTCGCCCAGACCCTTGAAGCGGGAGACCTCGACCTTCTTGCCCTTGAACAGCTCGCGCTCCAGCTCGGCGCGATGCGCTTCGTCGCGGGCATAGGCGATCGTCCCGCCGGCCGAGAGCCGGTAGAGCGGCGGCTGGGCGAGGAAGAGGTGGCCGCGCTTCACCAGCTCCGGCATTTCCTGAAAGAAGAAGGTCATCAGCAGGGTCGCGATATGGGCGCCGTCGACATCGGCGTCGGTCATGATGACGATGCGCTCGTACCTGAGGTCGTCTGGATTGCAGCGCTCGCGCGTGCCGCAGCCCAGCGCCTGGACCAGGTCCGCGATCTCCTGATTGGCGCGGATCTTGTCGGCGGTGGCGGAGGCGACGTTCAGGATCTTGCCGCGGATCGGCAGGATCGCCTGGGTCTTGCGGTCGCGCGCCTGCTTGGCGGAGCCGCCGGCGCTGTCGCCCTCGACGATGAACAATTCGGTGCCCGCCGGATCGTCGTTGGCGCAGTCGGTGAGCTTGCCGGGCAAACGCAGCTTGCGGCCGGACGTCGCGGTCTTGCGCTTGATCTCCCGCTCGGCGCGTCGCTTGAGGCGCTCGTCCATCCGGTCGAGCACGAAGCCGAGCAAAGCGCGCCCGCGCTCCATATGGTCGGCGAGATAATGGTCGAAATGGTCGCGCACCGCCGTCTCGACCAGCCGGGCGGCGTCGGGCGAGGTCAGCCGGTCCTTGGTCTGGCTCTGGAACTGCGGATCGCGGATGAACACCGAGAGCATGATCTCCGCGCCCGCAAGCGCGTCCTCGGCCTGGATGTCCTTGGCCTTCTTCTGGCCGACCAGCTCGCCGAACGCGCGGATGCCGCGGGTCAACGCCATGCGCAGGCCGGCCTCGTGCGTGCCGCCGTCGGGTGTCGGGATGGTGTTGCAGTAATAGGATTGGCCGCCCTCCCCCCAGACCGGCCAGGCCACCGCCCATTCGACCGATCCCTGCGTGTTCGGGAAGTCGTGGCGACCGGTGAACGGCGTGCTGGTCGCCGTCTCCTTGTCGCCGAGCTGCTCCTTCAGGTGATCGGCGAGGCCGCCGGGGAACTGGAACACCGCCTCGGCCGGCACGTCGTCGCTGGCGAGTTCGGGATCGCAGCGCCAGCGGATCTCGACCCCGGCGAACAGATACGCCTTGGAGCGGGCGAGCCGGTAGAGCCGCGCCGGCTTGAACCTGGCGTCCTCGCCGAAGATTTCGGGATCGGGCGTGAAGGTGGTGCTGGTGCCGCGCCGGTTCTGGGTGGCGCCGATCTCGACCAGCTGCGAGGTCGGCGTGCCCTTCGAGAAGGTCTGGCGGAAAACCTGCTTGTTGCGTGCCACCTCGACGATCGTCTCGATCGACAGCGCGTTGACGACGCTGACGCCGACGCCGTGCAGGCCGCCCGAGGTCGCATAGGCCTTGTCGGAGAATTTGCCGCCGGAATGGAGCGTGGTGAGGATCACCTCCAGCGCCGACTTGCCCGGATATTTGGGATGCTCGTCGACCGGGATGCCGCGGCCGTTGTCGGAGATCGTCAGGCGCCCCGCCGTGCCCTCCACCGCTTCCAGCGTCACCTCGATCCGGCTGGCATGGCCCGCCACCGCCTCGTCCATACTGTTGTCGAGCACCTCGGCGGCGAGGTGGTGGAGCGCGCGCTCGTCGGTGCCGCCGATATACATGCCGGGCCGGCGGCGGACGGGCTCGAGGCCCTCCAGCACCTCGATGGCGCTGGCGTCGTAATCGGTGCCGGTGCGGGAAGCCCCTCGGCTGGGCTCGGAATGAACTCGACCTCCGGTCGAAGCGAACAGATCGGACATGGCGAAGCTATAGGGGCCGGGGAGTCCCGGGGGCAAGATTTCCGTCCTGTTCTATCCACAAGTGCGGAGGTTCGACGAAGGCATGTCGAAGAGCGGTGTCTGCCATTCAAGCGCGGTCTCCGCCGGAAGTTTCAGAAGTTTCGGCTTCCCTGGGCGAAAAATCCGGTAGCGGCCCGAAGGCCGCGAACGCCTGTGAGATGTCCGCAAAATAGGTGTCGCGGCGGTGGGCCGCATAGGCCGTGCCGATGGCGCTGAGCCGCGCCGCGTGCGCCTCCATGATCGCTTCCTCGTCGTCGGTCAGCCGGCGGCGATAGCCGAACTCGCCATGCCGGCCCTCCTCGACGCCCGTGAAGCCGTCCGGCGGCAGGAGGCAGGTCCACCAGACCCCGTCCCGCTGCCAGACCTCGGCATCGTCTTCGTCGATATCATCCGGATCCGGTGCGGGCGCTTCGGCCCCGGCTTCGGCTGGAGCAGGCGCGCTCGGCACGGGCGGCGGCGTGCCCGCGCCGATCGCCTCGACCCAGGGCTCCCATTGGTCGGCGACGGCCTTGGCGTCGTCGGGCTCGTCGAGCAGGTGGGCAGTACGCCCGAGCAGGTAGACGAGCAGCCGGTTGTCGTAGACCCGCTCTTCGCTTTTCAGCTCGCCGTGCCAATAGTGGCGCTTCACCGTGCCCTCGATCGCCCGCTCGAAGGCGATGGCGCGCAGCCGCCGGGCGCCGAAGCGCATCGCCGCCTCGCAGGCGAGATCGAAGGACCGGGCGTCGGCGCGGCGGCGGACGCGATTGATCGCCTGCTCGGAGACGCCGATCCGCGCCGCGGCGACGCGGGCGACGCCGCAATCGGCCAGCGCTTCGACATATTCGCGCTGCTTCTCCGGTGTCAGGCCGTCGCTGCGGTAGCGCAGCGGCGCCGGATCGAAATCCAGCAGGTCCCCGCTTTCGGCGGGCGCGGGTTCGCCGAACAGCTCGGGATAGGCGGCGCGGGCGCGCGCCTCCAGCCGCGGCGTGACCACCCCGCCGCCCTGGCGGATGCCGTCGCACAGGCCGGCGAAATAGGCGTCGGACTCGGCCTCGGTCGCGAACTCGAAGTCGCTGGCCGGATCATAGGCCGGATCGCCGGGGCGCGGCCGGTAGGTTTCGGCAAAGGCGGGCTCATCGGTCGCCGCCTCGTGACGGAGCGCAGGGCTGTGCGCGAATCGGTTCTCTGTCATTCGACAGTATGAACCATAAAGGTTCAAAATAGGAAAGTGGTTGTGCGTGAACTGTGTTGTCAGTTATGTCCGCTATGGTTGGAAGGCGGCTTTGTTCTGAGTTGGCACCCGCACCTTTTCGTCAGTGCGGCTGCGCCCCTCCCGCACCCATGGCGGCGGCAATCTCGACCCTCAACCGTCTTAGATTAGGTAGCAACGTCTGATTAGCCTGCCGTTGCTACCGCTGACCCGGCGCCCGGACGACACCTCCCGGACAGACGAACAGATGACGTCCCTGTTATTCGGCGCGGTTGCCCTGAAGCGGCCACTCGGTGTCACGACCTGCGCTCGAGAAAGTAGGGCCTCCCTCGTTCTCGTTGGAACTAAGGGTTCTCCATTTCTGATGACGACTGATCGTATGCGATAGGGGCCGGAGGTCTCGCTCAACCTCGCCCATCGAACCCGAAATCTGCCAACGGTATCCCAACGGTAGCGGGGGCTTCGTCCGTAAAGGTGATGGAGCGCGTGCCGGGCTCGGTAAACCTCACTTCGCGATCGTAGCAGGAGCTCATAACGTTCAGGTCCCGAATCGCGGTGTGGTGGTCCGGAGTCCATATCGCACCAGGATCGGGATATCCTCCTTCGCCGATCCAGCAGAGTCTCAGCGGAACCCAAGTGTCGGCGATGACGACCCCGTGCTCTCGCGGTGTCCACTCTGCTCTGGCGTTTGCCGACGGCTGGGCTTCTGCCGAAGCAGGCGCCAGCGCCGCAAGAAACCCCGCGAATAGAAACCCGACAAGACCTTTCCGCATAGTTGCCCCCTTATTACGTCGACCTATAGTGATGCTGCGATTGTTACGAGCATAATTCTTCGTTCGATCCGGCAGTTCACTGCATGAAATTATCAGAAAGGCGCTGTGCGCCTACCCACCCCTGGCCCCTCCGTTGCAGGGAGGGGAAGGTTCATGTTGGACGTTGAGCGTTCGGCATCGCCGGAGGGGTAAAGCCGATCTTGCAACCGCACGCATTCGGATTAGAAGCGACCCCAGCGAAGGGGAGCTCGCTTCATGCATCGTAATCCGTCCCGGCCCTTGTCGCCGCATCTCTCTATCTGGCGCTGGGGCCCGCACATGCTGGTGTCGATCCTGCACCGGGTCACCGGCTCCGGCCTCGCGCTCGCCGCGGCTTTGCTCGTCTGGTGGCTGGTCGCCGCGGCGACGGGCGCGGAGGCCTATGCGACCTTCACCAGCGTGATGGGCTGGCTGACCGGGACGGGTGCGCCCGAAGGCGCCGTCGGCTGGATCCTTTACGCGATCGGGGTGATCATCGGCGTCGGGCTGGTCTGGGCCTTCTTCCAGCATACGCTGTCGGGCCTCAGGCACTTCGTCATGGACATCGGCGCGGGCTACGAGCTTCGGACCAACAGGACCTGGGCGGTGATGACGATCGTCGGATCGCTGCTGCTCACCGCCCTGTTCTGGGCCTGGATCCTGTTCGGGAGGGGCGCATGAGCGCGAAGATGGAAACCGCTCTCAAGCAGGTGCGCGGCCTCGGCTCGGCGCGCGAGGGCGCCCGGCACTGGTGGCACGAGCGGGTGAGCGCGCTCGCCAGCCTGATCCTGTCCGGCTGGTTCATCGTCTCGCTGCTGCGGCTGCCCGCCTATGACCGCGGCACGATCGTCGAATGGCTGGGCTCGCCGCTCGCCGCGGTGCCGATGGCGCTGCTCGTCATCACCACCTTCTGGCACCTGAAGATGGGCGTGATCGTCGTCATCGAGGACTATGTGCACGAGGAGGGCAGCAAGCTCTTCTGGGTCACTTTGGTCAACTTCCTCGCCATTCTCGGCGCCGGGCTCGCGCTCTTCGCCCTCTTCAAGATCGCCGTGACCGGGAGCGCCGCATAATGGCCGAGGCCTACAAGATCATCGACCACACCTACGATGTCGTGGTGGTCGGCGCCGGCGGCTCGGGCCTGCGCGCGACGATGGGCGCCGCGCAGGGCGGGCTCAAGACGGCGAACATCACCAAGGTCTTCCCGACCCGCAGCCACACCGTCGCCGCGCAGGGCGGCGTCGCGGCCAGCCTCGGCAATATGGGCCCGGACCACTGGACCTGGCACATGTACGACACGGTCAAGGGCTCCGACTGGCTTGGCGATCAGGACGCGATCGAATATATGGTCCGTGAGGCGCCGGCGGCGGTCTACGAGCTGGAGCATGCCGGGGTGCCGTTCAGCCGCACCGACGAGGGCAAGATCTACCAGCGCGCCTTCGGCGGCATGATGCAGAATATGGGCGAGGGGCCGCCGGCGCAGCGCACCTGCGCGGCCGCCGACCGCACCGGTCACGCCATGCTGCACGCGCTCTACCAGCAGAGCCTGAAGTACGACGCCGATTTCTACATCGAATATTTCGCGCTCGACCTGATCATGGAGAACGGCCCGAACGGTCCGGTCTGCCGCGGCGTCGTCGCGCTCTGCATGGAGGACGGATCGATCCACCGCTTCCGCGCCCAGGCGGTGGTGCTGGCGACGGGCGGCTACGGCCGCTGCTATTTCACCGCGACTTCGGCCCATACCTGCACCGGCGACGGCGGCGGCATGGTGCTGCGCGCCGACCTGCCGCTGCAGGACATGGAGTTCGTCCAGTTCCACCCCACCGGCATCTACGGCGCCGGCGTGCTGATCACCGAGGGCGCGCGCGGCGAGGGCGGCTATCTGACCAACTCCGAGGGCGAGCGCTTCATGGAGCGCTACGCCCCGTCGGCGAAGGACCTCGCGTCACGCGACGTCGTGTCGCGCTCGATGGCGATGGAGATTCGCGAGGGCCGCGGCGTCGGCCCGCACAAGGACCATATCTACCTCCACCTCGACCATATCGCGCCGGAGATCCTGGCCGAGCGGCTGCCGGGGATCACGGAAAGCGGCAAGGTGTTCGCGGGCGTCGATCTGACCCGACAGCCGCTGCCGGTCACGCCGACCGTCCACTACAATATGGGCGGCATCCCGACCAACTTCCACGGCGAGGTCGTGACCATCAGGGACGGCAATCCGGACAGCGTGGTGCCGGGCCTGTTCGCGGTGGGCGAGGCGGCCTGCGTCTCGGTCCATGGCGCCAACCGGCTGGGCTCGAACAGCCTGATCGACCTCGTCGTGTTCGGGCGCGCGACGGGCCTGCGGCTCGCCGAGATCCTGAAGCCGAACGCGGCGCAGGCGCCGCTGCCGGCGAACGGCGCCGATCTGGCGCTCGCCCGGCTCGACAGGTTCCGCTTCGCCAGCGGCGGCTCGCCGACCGCGGAGATCCGCACCGAGATGCAGCGCAACATGCAGACCCACTGCGCGGTGTTCCGCACCGACGAGCTGATGAAGGAAGGCGTCGAGAAGCTGGCGAAGACCTACGCGCGGATGAACGACATCCAGGTCACCGACCGCAGCCTGATCTGGAACACCGACCTCGTCGAGTCGCTCGAGCTGGACAACCTGATCAGCCAGGCGAGCGTGACGATCGCCGGCGCGGTCAACCGCAAGGAAAGCCGCGGCGCCCACGCGCACGAGGACTATCCGAATCGCGACGACAAGAACTGGATGAAGCACACCGCCTCCTGGTTCGACGGCTGGGGCGGGCAGGGCGGCAAGGTCACCCTCGATTACCGCCCGGTCCACGAATATACGCTGACCGACGAGGTCCAGTACATCAAGCCGAAGGCGCGGGTGTATTGAGGCCCGCTGCTGTTGTTTAAGCCGACCGCGTCCGATTGTGCGAACCCCATTTCGGCGTATCCGACCTTCAACGGAGTTCTTGTTGATGGCAATGCCGTGGGAGTATCACCATCAGATCATCGTAGAGTCTTACCAAGCAAGGCGAACCGGGAGCCGAGGCGAGGTCCGGGTCAGGCCGGTGTCGGGGCAGATGTTCCCGCCAGAAATGCAGGTTCAATTCTCTCGCGAAGCACGGAACAGGCACCGGATTGGAACCAAGTTTCGCATCTGGGTCAAGGAGTCCGACATCAAAGGCGGTGGCTCATTTCTACAGTCGCCTTGGCAATGGCCTTATGAGGTAGTCGAGTAACCTCTCGGGCTTCCGTGCTTGGTTGCCAACCACCACGCTCGCATCCATATTCTCCGAGAGGAGTGAGCATATGGCCATCTGGACCCTTCACGCCGGATATGATCCCGAGGCGAAGGTCTGGTACACGCTTGACTGCGACGTGCCCGGGCTGGTGACCGAGGGCGATACGCTCGAGCGGCTGCGGGAGCGGGCAATGGCGGTGATGCCGGAACTGATCGCCGACAACGCGCATCTGATCGACGAGGATCGTCGCCAGGGCCCGCACGCGCTGCGCCTCGTTGCCTTCCACGAAAGCACGATGCCGGTCGCCGCCTGATGGGTGGACCCTATGGTCGCGAGCTCAAGCGCATTCTGCTCGACAATGGCTGCACGTTCGTGCGGCACGGCAAAGGCGACCATGAAATCTGGCACAGCCCGATCACCGATCGCAATTTCGCGCTCGATATGGGAACACGCAAGCGGTTCACGGCCAACGCGATTCTGAAGCAAGCGGGCGTAAAGGAACGGTTCTGAACTACTTGGCTAAGCGCTTTGCGCGATCACGCCGCCTTCCTGAACCGCTCCACCCGTATCTCGCGCTCATTCGCCCGCGCCCCTGCCAGCTCATAGGCCGTCTGCATCCGAAGCAGCGTGTCCGCCTTCACGCCGAAGGCCTTTTCGAAGCGGATCGCCATGTCGGCGGAGAGGCCGGCGCGGGCGTTGAGGAGGTTGCTCATCGCCTGGCGGGTCACGCCGAGATGGCGCGCGGCCTCCGTGACGTTGAGGCCATTGGGCGCGACGATCTCGCTGCGCAGCCAGTCGCCCGGATGGACGGCGAAGGCGCGAGAGATGCGAATGGCCATCAGGGACAGTCCTCCGGATCGAGGCGCCCCCTCTTACCGTCATTCTCGCGAAAGCGGGAATCCCGCTTCCTTCAACTGAGCTGGACTCCCGCTTTCGCGGGAGTGACGAAAAGGGGCGTGGCTTGTCGAGCCAGCGGGCGGCACGGCCCGTCGGCCTGACGAGTGTCCTGGGATTTTGGCTGCGCATTTCCGTTCGCCCAGAGCTTGTCGAAGGGCCGTCTTTCTTCTTTAGGGGAGGGGCAGGGCTTCGACAGGCTCAGCCCGAACCGGAGTTTGGCCAAACGTGGACAGCTACATCCTCGTCAAGACGATCCACATCCTCAGCGCCACGATCCTGTTCGGCACCGGGCTCGGCACCGCCTTCTTCTTCTGGTCGGCGCGCAACGCCGGTGACGCGGCGCGGCTGCAGGCGGCGCGCGCGACGGTGCGGGCAGATTTCCTGTTCACCCTGCCGGCGGTGATCGTGCAGCCGCTGAGCGGCGCCTGGCTGGCGGCGCGCACCGGGCTCGACGGGACCGAGGCCTGGCTGATGTGGACCTATGCGCTCTACGTCCTCGCCGGTGTCTGCTGGTTGCCGGTGGTATGGATCCAGGCGCGGATGGCGCGGATGCTCGCCGCCAAGGTCGCGGGCGGGCCGTTCGACGCGGCGCTGTTCGACCGGCTGTTCCGCTGGTGGTTCGCGCTCGGCTGGCCGGCCTTCATCGGCCTCGTCGCGGTCTTCTTCCTGATGGTGGCGAAGCCGTCGTGACCGCCCGCGTCCTCGTCATCGGCGGCTACGGCAATTTCGGGTCCTGCATCGCCCGCCGGCTCGCCGCCGATCCGAACGTGACCTTGCTCGTCGGCGGGCGTTCGCGTGACAAGGCGGCTGCGTTCCTTGACCGGCTCGAGGCGGTGAACCCGGCCGAGGCCGTTGCGATCGACATCGACGGCGATGTCGGCGCGGCGCTCGCGGCGGCGCGGGCGGAGGTGGTGATCCACACCGTCGGGCCGTTCCAGAAGCAGAGCTATCGCGTCGCCGAGGCCTGCATCGCGGCGGGCGCGCACTATCTCGACCTTGCCGACGCCCGCGCCTTCGTCGGCGGGATCGGCGCACTCGACGAACGGGCGCGCGCGGCCGGCGTCGCGATCGTCACCGGCGCAAGCTCGGTGCCGTGCCTCAGCGCCGCGGTGATCGACCGCTATCGCGGCGACTTCGCCCGGCTCGACAGCGTCGATTACGGGATCAGCGCGGCGCAGCAGACCAATCGCGGCCTCGCCACCGCTTCGGCCGTCCTGAGCTATATCGGCCAGCCGTTCCGGGCACTGCGCGACGGCGACTGGGTCACGGTCCATGGCTGGCAGGACCTCCACGTCGAAACCTATCCCGAGCTCGGCCGGCGCTGGTTCGGCAATTGCGACATTCCCGATCTCGACCTCTTCCCGGCGCGCTGGCCGGAGCTTCGCACCGTCCGCTTCTCGGCGGGCCACGAGGTCGCCCCGCTCCACCTCGGCACCTGGGCGCTCTCCGGTCTGGTCCGCGCCCGGCTGCTGCCGTCGCTCGACCGGATGGCGCCGTTCCTGCTCCGCGCCGCCTTCCTGTTCGATCCGCTGGGATCGGGGCGCAGCGGTATGCACGTCTATCTGGCCGGCACCGATACCGCCGGCGCGGCGAAGACGATCCGCTTCTTCCTGATCGCCCGTTCGGGGCACGGGCCCTATATTCCCTGCATGCCCGCGATCCTTCTCGCGAAGCGGCTTGCGGCCGGCGCGGCGGTGCCGGCGGGGGCGCGGGCGTGCCTCGATCTCGTCGATCTCGACACCTATCTGGCCGCCCTGGACGGGCTGGACATTTCGGTGATCGTCGAGGGCGCCGATGCCTGAGCTGGCCGGCAAGCTCTGGTCCTGGCGCGACGATCCCGCCGTGCCGGACTTCGGCGAGAGGCCGCTGTTCGTGTTCGACGCCGTCTGCGTGCTCTGCTCGGGCGGGGCCGCCTTCATCATGCGGCACGACCGCGAGCGTCGCGTCGACATGGCCTCGGCGCAGGGCGCGCTCGGCGCGGCGCTCTACCGCCATTACGGGCTGGCGATGGACGACACCTATCTGTTCCTGTGCGACGGGCGGGCGTTCACCAAGAGTGCGGGCTATCTCGCGCTGTTCTCGGTGCTCGGCGGCTGGTGGCGGCTGCTGAGGGCGATGGGCGTGCTGCCGGAGAGTCTGCGTGACTGGCTCTACGACCGGGTCGCCGCCAATCGCTACCGCTGGTTCGGCAAGGCCGACTATTGCGCTTTGCTCAGCGACGAGCAGCGGGCGCGGCTGATCGGCTAGGCGATCTGTTCCGTTGGTTCGTCATACCGGCGAAGGCCGGTATCCAGATGAAGGCTGTAATGTTTGCCTGAAGGGCTGGACCCCGGCCTGCGCCGGGGTGACGATCGGCCTCAGAACCCGCCGTTGAAGGCGAGCTGGGTGATCCGGCCCGCCTCGACATCATATTCGACGCCGAAGAAGGACGGGCCGCCGTCGCACACGATCACTGGCTCGCGCCGCCATTGACCGGAGTCGCGGGCGTGGCGGTCGACGTCGCGCGGGTACGCGTTGCCGTAGATGAAGCGCCGGCCGCCGCGCACGAGCCCGACATATTGCCGCCGCCAGTTGTCCGGGAAGCGCGACCAGTCGGGGTCGTTCGTCTCCTGCCGCGCGCGCAGCGCCGCGGCGGCGGCCGCCTCCAGCGCGACGATCTCGCCCGCCGACGGCTGCCAGCCGCCCTCGCCCGCGGTCGGAGACTGGCGGGAGCATTGCTGCAGGATCGTCGGCACGCTTGCCGCCGGCAGCACGACGGCGCCCACCGGCATCTCCGTCGAGGTGCCGGTCGCCGGCGGCGCCGCGCTGTCCACAGAGGCGCCGCAGGCGGCGAGGAAGGCGAGGGGGAGGAGGGTGGGCGGACGCATCCGGCGAACCTGCGTGAAAACGGCTCATCGCAGGGAACTTGACGATGAACCGTGCATTACATACGACGAGTTGAGTCCACAAAAGGAGTCGTCCAACATGTCGCTACTTTCCACGGACCGGTCGCCCGGGACGAAGCTGGCGCTCGCCATCTTCATCGGCTTCCTGCTTTCCTTCCCGCTCTTCACCGTCTGGCTGCTGGTCTACGACCGGCAGCAGCAGTCGGAATTCGCGCGCTCCAGCATCGCCGAGGGGTGGGGCGGGCCGCAGGTGATCGCCGGGCCGACGCTCGTCATCCCCTATCGCGCCACGACCAGCGAGACCGTCACCGAGAACGGCCAGCAGGTCACCCGGTCGCGCCAGGTGCAGCGCGAGTTGACCCTGTCGCCCGAAATTGCCGACCTTTCGACCGAGGTCCGGCCCGAGCGCCGGGCGCGGTCGATCTACGAGGTCGTCGTCTATGACAGCCGGGTGCGCGGGCGGGCGCGCTTCGCCATGCCGGCCGATCTGTCGCAGCTCGCGGTCGCGGTCGCGGACATGGACCTCACCCGCGCCGAGCTGCGCTTCGGCCTCACCGATCCGCGCGGGCTCGGCGCCAATCCGCGCATCCGGGTCGGCGGACGGACGCTGCGACTTCAGCCGGGCGGCGGCAGCGGCGCGACCGGCGGGCGGGGCTTCTTCGCCTGGCTCGACGCCGGCGCGCTGGCCGGCCAGCCGATCCTCGTCGATTTCGAATATGAGTTCCGCGGCAACGGGTCGCTGAGCCTGGCGCCGCAGGCGGGCGACACGCGCTGGCGCGTCCACTCCGCCTGGCCGCATCCGAGCTTCCAGGGCAGCTTCCTTCCCTCCGATCGGACGGTGACCGCCGACGGCTTCAACGCCGTCTATCGGGTCGGCAATCTCGCGCTCGGCCAGTCGCTGGTCTCCACCGGTGCGCCCGGTGCCGCCCCGCCGCCGCCCGTCGTCACGGACGAATATGGGCCGCGCGGCGCAACTCCGCCCGGCGGGCAGCTCGCACAGATCGACCTGGTCCAGCCGGTCGATCTCTATTCGCAGGTCAATCGTGCGACCAAATACGGCTTCCTGTTCATCGGCTTCACCTTCCTCGCCTTCCTGATGTTCGACGTGATCGGCGGCGTGCGCGTCTCCGGGGTCGAGTATCTGCTGGTCGGCGCCGGGCTGGTGCTGTTCTTCGTGCTGCTGCTCGCCTTCGCCGAGGTGATCGGCTTCGCGCCGGCCTATCTGGTCGCCGCGGGCGCGATCGCAGCGCTCAACACCGCCTATTCGGCGGCGGTGCTGAAGAGCTGGCGGCGGGCCGCGTTCATCGGCGCGCTGCTCGCCGGCCTCTATGCGGTGCTCTACGTGCTGCTCAGCCTCGAGGCCTATTCGCTGCTGATCGGGTCGCTGATGCTCTTCGTGGCGCTGGCCGCGGTGATGTACGTCACCCGCAACCTGAACTGGGGCGGCCGCACCGATGACCCCGAAACGGTTGAGACGCCGGTAACCACGGCATAGCATTCCGGAGCCGTTCCGGCTAAAGGCGCCCCCTGCCGCTGATGGAGATGGTCTCCCCGACATGCGGGAGGGGGCGTTGCCGGTTCGATCGACATTTGTTGCGTTCCTGTCGGCAATGCTGGCGGTGTCGGGGGCGGCGGCCGAGGAGGCCGCGGTCAGCCTTGCCCAGGCGCGCGTGGGCGCCGGTCCGGCCGGCCAGCCGCAAGCGGTGGCGCGCATCGTTCACGGCATTCTCGGTTACAGCCGCTGGCCCGCTTCGCCCCCGGTGGTTCGCATCTGCATCGCCGGGGCGCCGCGCTTCGCAGGGCAGATCGGCGCGGCAGCAGGGCCTGGCCCCCGGACCACCGTTCGGCGGATCGCCGCGCCGGCCGCCCGCGCCGAGGATTGTGACGCGGTCTATCTCGGATCGATGGCCGCAGCCGATCGCGTCGCGCTGCTCGGCCGGATGCGCGGCCAGGCGGTGGTGACGATCGACGAGGCCGATCCACAATGTCGGGCCGGCGCGATGTTCTGCCTGCGCGTGGCGCGCGCCGAGGTCGGCCTCGACCTCAATCTCGATGCCGTGTCGCGCAGCCGGGTCCGCGTCGACCCCCGCGTGTTGCGCCTGTCCGGCGCCGTGGGAGACCCGCTATGAGTGCGCCGGCGCCCCGTCCCACCATCCGCGACGCGCTCGCCCGCGTCCATGCGCGGGTGACCCTGTTCGCCGTGACCCTGTCGGCCTTCGCGATGCTGCTGGTCGGCTATCTCGCCGCCCGCGACTATGCGCAGAAGGAGGTGCGGCTCACCGCCCAGGCCGCCGCCTACACGGCCGAAGCGGCGCTGGTGTTCGAGGATCGCATTGCGCTGGCCGAGGCGCTGGCCCCGGTCGTGCGGACCGGGGACGTCGAGCTGCTCGTCGTCCGCACGACCGACGGTCGCGAGATGTACGCCTGGCGATCGGAGGCGAACGGGCTGCATTTCCCGGGCGAACGCATCGTGCGCGGGCTCGCCATGCTCGCGCCAGCGGTGGCGCCGGTCACCTATCAGGGCCAGCGCATCGGCGAGGTCGAGCTCAGGGGCAGCGGCGCGGGGCTGGCGCATCTGCTGCTGCGCGGCCTCGCCGGCATGCTGGCCTGCCTCCTCATCATCGCCGTCGTCGGCCGGGCGCTGTCGCGTCGCCTGCAGCGCACCGTCGCCGATCCGCTCGCGGCGATCGCCCGCGTGGCGCACGAGGTCCGTGCCGAGCGCGCCTTCGAGCGGCGGGTGCCGGGGGCGGAGATCGCCGAAATCGATTCGCTGGGCGACGACTTCAATGCGCTGCTCGCCGAGCTCGAGGCGTGGCGATCGCATGTGGAATCGGAGCACGAGACGCTCGCCTACCGCGCCACCCACGACGCGCTGACCGGCCTGCCCAACCGCGCCTTCTTCGAGAACCAGATCGCCCGGGCGCTCGAGGAGGCGGAGACGGCGGAAGCGACGGTCGGCCTGATCTATGTCGACGGCGACGGCTTCAAGGCAGTGAACGACCGGCACGGCCATGCCGCCGGCGATGCCGTGCTGGTCGAAATGGCGATGCGGATCAGGGCCTGCGCAGGCGCCGCCGACGTGGTGGCACGAGTCGGCGGCGACGAGTTCGTCGTGCTGCTGGTCGGCGACGATGCCGCAGCGCGGTCGGGACCGATGGCCGCCGAGATCGCCGGGACGTCGCAGCGCCCGTTCACGCTGCCCGACGGCAGCGAGGTCCGGCCGGCGCTGAGCGCCGGGATCGCGCTCTATCCCGAACATGGCCGCGATGCGGCGGCGCTGCTGCGCAAGGCCGACCGGGCGATGTATGCCGAGAAGAAGCGCCGCGTCCGCGCTGCGGACGGGGCCGAGTGACTGTGGGAGTTGACGTGATGTCGATACCGGGTCGTTGTCTTGTTCTTGTCGCCTTGGCGCTGGCGGGCTGCCAGACCATGCCGCCGCCCCAGGCCGGTCTCAATCCCGCGCAAGAGGCGGTGCTGCAGGCGCAGGGCTTCGTCGAGGGCGACGAGGCGTGGCTGTTCGACATGTCGAGCCGGCTGCTCTTCCCAACCGACGGCAGCGAAATCGATCCAGTCCAGGCCGAGGCCCTGCGCCGGATCGCCACGGCCTTGTGCGCGGTCGAGATCCGCAGCGCGCGGGTGGAGGGCCATGCCGACAGCACCGGCACGGCCGAGTACAACCAGCAGCTGTCCGAGCGCCGCGCGCTCGTCGTCGCCAATGCGCTGGTCGAAGGCGGCATGGCGCGCGGGCTGCTGCGCGCCGAGGGATTCGGCGACACCCGGCCGATCGAGAGCAACACGACCCGCACCGGCCGGGCGGAGAACCGGCGGGTGGTGATCATCGTGCCCTCGTCGGGCGAAGGGCAGGGGCCCTGCCCGGCGACAGCCTAGCGCCAGCGCAGGTTGTCGCGGGAGAGCTGGTCGATCCGGGTGACGCCCATGAGGCGCATGCCGCGGGCGATCTCGGCCTGGAGCTTGCCGAGCGCGCACTCGACGCCGGCCTGGCCGCCGGCCGCCAGCGCGTAGAGATAGAGGCGGCCGCCCGAGCAGGCGGTGGCGCCGACGCTGAGCGCCTTCAGCACGTGGCTGCCGCGGCGGATGCCGCCGTCGCAGATCACCTCCAGCTTGTCGCCGACTGCGTCGACGATCTCGGCGAGCTGGTCGAACGGGGCGCGGCTGCCGTCCAGCTGGCGGCCGCCATGGTTGGAGACGTAGATCGTGCTCGCCCCGATCTCGACGGCGCGGCGGGCGTCGGCGACCGACATCACGCCCTTGAGGGCGAACGGGCCGCCCCAGTCCGCCCGGATCGCCTCGGCCGCCTTCCAGTCCATCGCCGGATCGAACATCTTGTCGATATATTCGGCGACTCCCGAGGCGACCGAGCTGCCGTCCGTCACGAAGTCCCTCACATTGGCGAGCGCGAAGGGTTCCCTCAGCAGATAGTCGAAGGTCCAGCCGGGATGGGCGGCGAAGCTCGCCAGTGATCGCGGCGTCCAGCGCGGCGGCGTGGTGAAGCCGGTGCGGAGGTCGCGCTCGCGGTTGCCCCCGACGATCGTGTCGACGGTGAGTGCGATCGCATCGAAGCCGGCGTCCTTGCAGCGCTGGACGAGCGCGCGGTTGAGGCCGGGATCGCGGTGGACGTAGAGCTGGAAGAGCTTGGGCGTGGAAACCGTCCGGCCGATCTCCTCGATGCTCACCGTGCCGATCGTCGAGATGCCGAACCAGGTGCCGAACTTCTCGACCGCCCGGCCGACGGCACGCTCGCCCTCCCAGTGGAACAGCCGCTGCATCGCGGTCGGCGAGAGCATCAGCGGCATCTCGATCCTGCGGCCCATGACGGTGACCGACATGTCGATGTCGGTGACCCCGGCGAGCACGTTGGGGACGAGATCGCAATCGTCGAAGGCGGCGGTATTGCGTTTGAGGGTCACCTCGTCGTCGGCGCCGCCGTCGATATAGTCGAACACCGGCCCGGGCAGCCGCCGCTTCGCCAGCCGCCGGAAGTCGTCGATATTGTGGCAGTGCCTGACATTCATCAGGCAATTCCTAGCATGCGTGCCTTCCAAGTCTCGCCATAATTGGCGGCTAGGCGCTCCGCCGATGATCGACACCGCCATCCTGCTGAACGCCGGCAAGGGCACGCGGCTGCTGCCGCTCACCGCCGACCGGCCGAAATGCCTGATCGAGGTCGGCGGCCGCGCGATCGTCGATCACCAGCTCGACGCGCTTGCCGCGGCCGGGGTCAAGCGCCGCATCGTCGTCGGCGGCTATCGCATCGATCGCCTCGCGGACCATCTCGCGGCGCGCGGCGACGACGTGGAACTGCGTTTTAACCCGTTCTGGGCGGTGTCGAGCAGCATCTCCAGCGTCTGGGCGGCCCGCGACCTGCTCGAGGGCCGCTATGCGATCCTGAACGGCGACACGGTCTACGAGCCGACGCTGATTTCAGACGGCCTGTCGCGAATTCAGCAGGGTGTGAACCTTTTCGTCGAGCCGATGGTTTCGCCGGTTCTGGACGAAATGCTGGTGGAAATGGAGGCAGGACTGGTGCGTCAGGTGGCGAAGACGCTCAATCCGTCGCGTGCCCGTTTCCATTCCCTCGGCGTCATCGCGAGCGTCGACGACGGCGGCGTGTACCGGGCCGGGCTCGACAAGGCGATGCGTGCCGAGAACGGCATCCAGAGCTTCCACCATGCGATCATCGACGACTTGGCGAAGACTGGCCCCGTCCACGGCGTGGTGATCGACAAGGGCCATTGGGTGGAGATCGACCGCGTCGAGCATATTGCGGGTTGGAAGGGTTAGAATCGTCCAGTGGTCGTGGCGTGCCGTAGCGTGAAGTAGGAAGGCCATGGGCCGCAGCGATGTTGCATTCCTGTTCCTTGGCGAGATGCTGCTCGCGCCGCATCTGTGGCCGATTGTCGACGCATTGGCCCGGCGACGGCCCGATCTGCCGATCGACCTGTGGGTCAGCACCTCCGCCCATGAGGACCTGGTCGCCGACTGGCTGGGGCCGCAGCATCGCAACGTGCGGTTGCGGCGGGCGCCCGGTTTCCTGAAACTCAATGGCTTCGAGCCCGGCCGCAATCCGCCGCTGCCGGCAAAGATGCCGATGCTGGCGCGGCTCGCGCCGCGGCTGATCGGGACGCGTGTCGTGGTCTGCGCCGAGCAGACCAGCCTTTGGCTGCCACGGCTGCTGCCCGCAAAGGCGCGCTATCTGTTCACCGTTCATGGCGCCGGGCCGCTCAACTACAATCGCGACGGGCGGCTGCGCTACGCCGCGCGGCTGCTGGTGCCGAGCGGGTTCCACACGACCGATCATCTCGCCCATGGCATCCGCGCCGAGCGGATCGTCGAGACCGGCTACGCCAAGGCGAGCTTCCGGCCGTCGCTGCGCCGCGGCGATCTCTTCGCCGACGACCGGCCGGTGCTTCTCTACACGCCGCACTGGCAGCGTTACTGCTCGTCCTGGTGGGACTGGGGGCGCGAGATCGTCGAAAGGCTGGTGGCGCAGGATCGCTACAATGTCGTGCTCGCGCCGCATCAGCGCCTGTTCGAGCGCGATCCCGGTGCGCTCGCGGTGCTCGCGGCGGCCGGAGAGGCACCGCACGTCCATGTCGATACCGGCAGCTTCGCGATGGTCGACGGCAGCTATACCGAGATGGCCGATCTCTATGTCGGCGACGTTTCCAGCCAGATCGTCGAATATCTCGCCCGGCCCCGTCCCTGCGTGCTGCTCGAGGCACCGAACATGTCGTGGCGCGAGGGCGCGGAGGACTATCAGGGCTGCGGCGATGTCGTGCGCGATCACGCAGCGTTCTGGCCGACGATCGAGGCGGCGGCGGGACGGCACCCGCTCTACGAACCGTTCCAGACGGCCTTCGTCGCGCGGGCGCTCGGCGACGCAACCGCCGCCGCGCCGGCCCGTGCCGCCGAGGAGATCGTTCAGGTGCTGGCCGAGGCGTCCGTCGCCAGCCAGGAAACCAGCTTCTGGCCCCGCGCCCGCGCGATGAAGGCCTGAACCAGCTGGACCAGGTGGACGACGAGCGAGAGCATTGTCCACACCGCCACCGCGATCAGCCCGACGTCCGGGCGTCCGAACAGCAGCGAGGCGAACAGGATCACCATGTTCGGGTTGCGCCGCGCCGTGACCAGCCGGAAGTCCGAATCGAACTTGCGCCACACATGGATGTGCATGCCGAACTGCTGGATGAAGGCGCCTTCGATCAGCCGCTGGAGCACATAGCCGGCGAGCATCACCGCCATCACCGTCCAGAACATCGTGTCGGTAAGGGCCAGCCCGACGGCGCCGAGCCCGACGCCCCAGGCATACCACCAGATCGGCGGATGGATGAGATCGATGCCGTGGTCGAAGATGTTGCCCCACCAGGACGAGGTGATGGTGCAACGGGCGAGCTTGCCGTCGACCGTGTCGAGCACCATGAAAACGAGCCCGAGCCCGAGCCCGGTCCAGTACCAGCCCCTGAAGAAGCAGATCGTGGCGATGACGCAGAGGATCGCGCCGACCGACGTCACCATATTGGGCGTCATCCCGATCCGCGCCGCGAGCCGGGTGAGGACCAGCGCCCATTCCGGCCAGAGATATTTGGTGAGCAGGTCGGTCACGCCCTTGTAGGCGCCGGCATAGCTTGCCCGCTCGAGCGACCGCACCGTGGCGGGCTCCAGCCGGTCGAGGAACGGCACCTCGCGCTTGCGCAGCTCCTCGTTCTCCAGCGTCGGCCCGCTTTCATAGGCGACGGTCTCCAGCCCCGGCGCGTCGAGCACCGTGCCGTCCTGCATCGCGCCGGCAACTGCCGCCGCGGTGGCGTCGCTCGTCGCATGGGCCAGCACCGGCACGCCGCCTTTGGTCAGCGCAAGGCCGGGATGCGCCGCGACATGGCGCAGCCAGCCGGGATCGAAGGCGAAGGCCGGATTGACGAGCACGACCGGCGCGGCCGGGGCGGCGCCGTCGACGCCGGGTTCGGCCCAGCCGAGCTTCGCCGCGCGCGCGATGCGGCGGGTGCGTTCGGTCATGCTGATGCCCCACAGGCGGGTCGGATTGTCGCCGATCACGGCGACGGTCGGCGCGGTCGAAAGCTGATCGGTCATTGTCCCTCTTGGCGGTCTGCTAACAGCTTTCGCGGGGAAGCGCGCGCATTCTTTGCCGGCCGGCGAAGGCGTCGTGAAAGATTGATGACAGGGAGGCGCTTGGCTATGGGCGCGCGATGATCGCGCCCGCCGGTTCCGTCCACGCCTTGTTGCTCGCGGGCCAGCGGCCCGGGCCGGACGCGCTTGCCGACCATTTCCATGTTCCGCTGAAGGTGCTGGTGCCGCTGGCCGGCGAGCCGATGCTGTCGCGGATCGCGCGGACGCTGGTCGGGCATCCGGCGATCGGCCGGGTCACCATCCTCGGCGCCGATGCCGCCGTCCTCGGCGCCGATCCGGGCTGCGCCTGGCTGACCGGGCATCCCAAGGTCACCTTCGCGGCCGGCGCGAGCACGATCAGCCAGACCGTGCTCGACGCGATGGGGACGCCGACGCCGGACCAGCCGGTGCTGGTCACGACCGGCGATCATCCGCTGCTGACCCGCGCGATGATCGACGAGTTTCTGGACAGGGCGAGGGCGGCCGGCACCGATCTGGCCGTCGCTATGGTCGAGGAGCGGCTCTACCGCACCCGGTTCGACGGCCGGCGCACCTGGATCCGCTTCCGTGCCGGCGCTTATTCCGGCGCCAATCTGTTCCTGCTCTCGAACGCGCGCGCGCGGATCGCGATCGCGTTCTGGCGCGAGATCGAGGCGCACCGCAAGAAGGGCGGCAAGATCGTTGCGGCGTTCGGGCCGCTGTTGCTTGCCGGGGTGGGGCTGCGGCTCCTGTCGCTCAAACAGGCCCTTCGTCTGGCGGGCAAGCGGCTGGGTCTGACGGCCACTGCCGTCGAGCTCAGCGACCCGGTCGCCTGCATCGACGTCGACAAGGTCGAGGACCACGCGCTCGCCACCCGCCTGATCGCGGAAGCGCAGCATGGCTGAGGGCCGGCAGCTGCTTGCCATCTACGACCTCGACCGCACCGTGAGCTGGCGGCCCACCTATTCGCTGTTCCTGCTGAAGAGCGCGGCTTTGATCGCGCCGGCGCGGCTGCTGCTCGTGCCGCTCGTCCCCCTGCTGATGATCGCGCACAAGCTCGGCGCGTTCGATCGCGACCAGCTGAAATCGGCGATGTGGGCGGTGATGCTGGGACGCGTGCCGGCGGCGCGGATGGCGCGGGCGATCGACGCCTTCACCGCGGCGACGCTGGCGCGCAACATCCGGCCGGGTGCCCGGGCGCAGATCGAAAGGGATCGCGCGGACGGGGCAAGGCTCGTGCTCGCGACCGCCGCACACGAAGTCTATGCGGCGCCGATCGCCCGGCAGCTGGGCTTCGATTTCGTGGTCGCGACGCAGGTGCGGGTGGGCGACGACGGGCGGGTCGGCCCGGGGCTGGCCGGCGCCAACGTCTATGGCAACAGCAAGCTCGCCGCGGTCGAGCAGTTCCTGATCCGCGAGGCGCTGGTGCGGGACGGGCTGGCGGTCCGCTTCTATTCCGACAGCTCCTCGGACCGCCCGGTGTTCGAATGGGCGGACGAACCGATGGCGGTCAATCCGTCGCGCAAGCTGGCCCGGCTCGCCGCCGAGCGGGGCTGGCCGGTGGCGGACTGGCAGCGTCCGTAACCGCACTGTCGCACAGCTTTCACGGCTTCGTCCTTACCCGGTCACACCTGCGGGCTAGTCAGGCCCCATGGACGTCCGCCACCGCACCGCGCCCGACGAGCGGCTTGCCCTCCTCTGGGGCGCGTCGCCGCGCGTATCGGCGCCGCCCCATCCGGCGATCCTGTCGGTTCCCGCGGCCGACAAGGCGCGGTTGAAGGTCCTGTTCCTTGCCAAGCACGCGCTGGCCGGCGGCCAGCCGGACGCGGTGGACGGCACCCATGCCGTCTACCATCACGAGATGCTGACCACGCTCCGCCAGGTCGGCCTCAACGTGGTCGCGGCGAACAGCTATGAGGCCCTGTTCGACCGCCCGGACGCGGATTTCGTCGTCACCCTGCTCAACCGCGGCGGGTTCGTGAACAGCGAGATGCTGGCGCCGCTGTTGCTGCGCCGGCACGCGCTGCCGTTCCTCGGCGCCTCGCCGATCCTGCGCGGCCTTTCGGACGACAAGCATCTGATGAAATGCGTCGCCGAGCGGCGCGGCGTGCCGGTGACCCCCTGGGCGATCGTCCGCCAGGGGCAAAGCGGGGTGCCGGAGCCGGCCTTCGCCTGGGACCGGCTGGTGGTGAAGCCCAATGCGAGCTCGGCCTCGTGGGGCGTGCGTATTCATGACGGTTGGGCCGCGGCAAGGGAGCATGCCGAAGAGCTGCTCGCGGCCGGGCACGACGTGATCCTCGAAGCCTATGCGCCGCTGATCGATCTCGCCGTGCCGGTGGTCGGTGCGGACGGGGCGTGGCTGCTGCCGAGCCTAGGCTACCGCCCGCCGGACCGTCCGGACGAGGTGCGCTCCTATGCCGAGAAGCGCAACCTCTCCGGCGGCGGCGACGATCCGCTGGAGCGGGTCGAGGACGCGGAGGTCGCGGCGCGGCTGGACACCCATGTCCGAGCGCTGCTGCCGGAACTGTGGCCGTTCGACTACGGCCGGTTCGAGTTCCGCTACGATCCCGCCACCGGTGATTTGAGGTTCATGGAGGTCAATCTCTCCTGCAACCTCTGGTCGAAGAAGACGATCAGCCGTTCGGCGCGCTCGATCGGCGTCAGCCATGCCGAGCTGGTCGAGACCATCGTCGCGCACAGCCTGCTGCGTCAGGGGGTGATCGAGACGGTCGAGCGGCCGGGGCGGGCGTTCGGCCGCGGCGCGCCGGAGGAGTGCGCGGCGTGACGGCCAAGGACCTCGTCGTCGTGGTGCTTGCCGCCCAGCGCGACGGCAGGCTCGATCCGCTCGCCGCCGAGGCCGGAGTGACCCACAAGTGCCTGGTGCCGATCCGGGGCAGGCCGCTGCTTGCCCATGTGCTGGCCGGGCTGGAGCTGGTCGAGGGCATTGCGAGCGTCCGCATCTCGGTCGAGGCGGGGGCGGACGAGAAGCTCTCCGCCATTGCGACGGCCTCGCCGTTGCCGGTCCGCTTCATGCCGGCGGCCGGCAACATCGCCGACAGCGTCTATGCCGCCGCCGAAGGTGCGAGCGGGCCGGTGGTCGTGACCACGGCCGACAATGTCCTGCTCGCGGCCGGGCCGGTGGAGCAGGTGGCGGCGCGGCTGCGGGCGGGCGACGACGCCGTGGTCGCGCTGGCCCGCAAGGAGGACATCCAGGCCGCCCATCCCGAGGCGCAGCGCAATTTCTACCGGTTTCGCGACGGCGGCTTTTCCAACTGCAATCTCTACGGGCTGTCGCAGCAGGGACTGAAGGCGGCCGAGGCGTTCCGCGAGGGTGGCCAGTTCTTCAAGAATCCGATGCGGATCGCCCGGGCGTTCGGCGTCATGAACCTCGTCCGCATGCGCTTCGGCCGGGTGACGACCGAGGAGGCGATGCGCCGGATCGGCAAGAGGTTCGGGATCCGGGCGTCGCGCATCATCCTCGACGACGGCGCCTATGCGGTCGATGTCGACAATGCCCGGACCCACCGGATCGCCAGCCTGCTGATGGAAAAGCGGCTGGCGGCGTGACGCCGCTTGGCCATTGAGCCGCGCGGCGCTTGCCGCTATCCCCGCCGACGTACCGGGGAGACGTCCATGGCCGAATTCACGCTTCCGAAGAACAGCAAGATCACGAAGAAGGGCAAGGCGCATCCCGCCCCGGCCGGGGCGACGCGCACAAAGAGCTTCAAGGTCTACCGCTACGATCCGGACAGCGGCGAGAACCCGCGCTACGACACGTACGAGGTCGATCTCGACAGCTGCGGCCCGATGGTCCTCGACGCGCTCATCAAGATCAAGAGCGAGCAGGATTCGACGCTCACCTTCCGCCGCTCATGCCGCGAGGGCATTTGCGGTTCCTGCTCGATGAACATGGCCGGCACGAACGGCCTCGCCTGCACCACCACGATCGAGGACCTGAAGGGCGAGGTCAGGATCACGCCGCTGCCGCACATGGACGTGATCAAGGATCTGGTGCCGGACTTCACCCATTTCTACGCGCAATATGCCTCGATCGAGCCCTGGCTGAAGACCAAGACGCCGGCGCCGGCGGGCAAGGAGCGGCTGCAGTCGCCCGAGGACCGGTCGAAGCTGGACGGCCTCTACGAGTGCATCCTGTGCGCCTGCTGTTCGACGAGCTGCCCGAGCTACTGGTGGAACAGCGACAAGTTCCTGGGGCCGGCGATCCTGCTCCAGGCCTATCGCTGGCTCGCCGACAGCCGCGACGAATATACCGGCGAGCGGCTCGACGACCTCGAAGACCCGTTCCGCCTCTACCGCTGCCACACGATCATGAACTGCGCGAACGTCTGCCCCAAGGGCCTGAGCCCCGCCAAGGCGATCGCCGAGACCAAGAAGATGCTGGTGGAAAGAGCAGTCTAGCTCGAGCGGAGACGAAGCCGATGCCGATCATCTCGGTCTTCTTCGGCATCGTCATCCGCATGTATCACGACGATCACCCGCCCCCACATTTTCACGCCGCCTACCAGGGTTTCGAGGCGTTTGTCGGTATCTCCGACGGCGAGATCATCCATGGCGATCTGCCGAAGAAGGCCGCGCGCATCGTCCGTCAGTGGGCGCTGGACCACCGTGACGCGCTTATGGCAAACTGGGCGCATGGCGAAGCGCTTGAGCCGATGGAAATGATCCCGGGAGCCGATGTCGATGATTAAGCTCGTGTCGGTGAGGCCGCTGGATCATCCGATGCTGGAGCTGGGCTTCAGCGACGGCAGCGTCGGCATCTGGTCGGCGGGCGGACTCATCGCGCGCGGGACCGTCCTGACCGAACGGTTGCGGGATCCGGCCTATTTCGCGCGTGCGTTCATCGAGGGGGGGGCGCTGGGTTGGCCCAACGGGCTTGAGCTGTCGCCCCATGCCCTGCATCTGCGCCTTGCAGAAGGCGGGGCGCTGCGGCGCGCGGCGGCCTAGCCTCACCGAACGCCGGCCGCGGCTGCTTCGACCGTCGATGGACATCCACCCTTTGATCCGCCACGCGCCCGATCCGGATCATCCCGGCTGGTGGACCTGGGACCTGCCCGAGGACGGCCGTTTCCACGCGGTGGTCGGCAAGCTCGTCGTCCGCGCCGACGGGCTCGGCCGGGCAACCTGCCGGATGTTTCCCGAGGAACGGCACTGCAATCTCGGCGGGATCGTCCATGGCGGGGCGATCCTGACCTTCATCGACATGGCGATGTTCGCCGGCGGCGCGCTCGCCGGCGCGTCGGTCGCGCGCGGCGTGACGCTCGATTGCAGCACCCGCTTCCTGTCGCCGGCCCGGCCGGGCGCCCCGCTCGATGCCGAGGTCGAGCTGCTGCGCGAGACCGGACGGCTCGTGTTCCTGCAGGGCAAGGTGGTGCAGGGCGAGGAACTGGTCGCCGCCTTCACCGGCGCGTTGTGCAAGGCCTCGACATGACGCGCGTCGGCGAGCGCTACCGCGCCCTCGTCGCGGCGGGCGAGCTCAGGCCCGATGCCGATCAGGAACGCGCGGTCGCTGCGCTCGACCGGCTGGCCACCGCGCTCGCCGAGGTGCCGAAGAAGGGCAGCATCCTGTGGCGGCTCGCGGGCAGGAAGGTGCAGCCGCCCGGCGGCATCTACATGTGGGGCGGGGTCGGGCGCGGCAAATCCATGCTGATGGACCTCGCCTTCGACACCATCGACTACGCACCCAAGCGCCGCGTCCATTTCAACGAGTTCATGCTGGAGATGCACGATCGGCTGCGCGCCGCCCGGGCGCGTGAAGAGGGCGATCCGATCCCGCCGGTCGCCCGCGCGGTCGCGGCCGAGGCGAAACTGCTGTGCTTCGACGAGATGATCATCAACAACAGCGCCGACGCGATGATCCTGTCGCGGCTGTTCATCCAGCTGCTCGACGCCGGCGTGACCGTGATCACCACCTCGAACCGGCCACCGCGCGATCTCTACAAGGGCGGGCTCAACCGCGAATTGTTCCTGCCCTTCATCGCGCTGATCGAGCAGAAGCTGGAGGTGCTGCCGCTCAACGGCCCCACGGACTACCGGCTGGAACGTCTCGGCGGCATGCCGACCTGGTATGTGCCGAACGGGCCGGCGGCGAGCGCGGCGCTCTCCGAAGCCTTCTTCCGCCTCACCGATTATCCGGTCGAGGACCGGGCGAAGGTGCCGACCGAGGAACTGGCGATCCCCGGCGGGCGGACGCTGCATGTGCCCAAGAGCCTGAAGGGCGTCGCCGTCTTCTCGTTCAAGCGGCTGTGCGGCGAGGCGCGGGGCGCCAGCGACTATCTCGCCATCGCCCGGCATTTCCATACGGTGATCCTCGTCGGCATTCCGAAGCTCGGCCCGGAGAACCGCAACGAGGCCGCCCGCTTCGTGACGCTGATCGACGCGCTCTACGAGCACAAGGTGAAGCTCCTCGCCGCCGCCGATGCCGAACCGCAGGCGCTCTATCCGACGGGCGACGGCGCCTTCGAATTCGAGCGCACCGCCTCACGCCTGATGGAGATGCAGAGCGAGGACTATCTCGCGAAGGGGCACGGGGTGGAGTAGGGAATGGCTCAGCCGCTTGTTGGGTCATTGCTGAAATTCGGAGTTTGGCGTGCCAGGACAATATGCTCTTGCGATTCTCGCGTTGCTTTATCAGTTGGTGCCACCACCATCCCCACCTGAGACGGGGCGTCACGAGGCTGCGATCAGATTATGGGAGGATCATCCCATCCCAGAATTTTGGAGGCGATCGTCGATAGAAGCAGCGATTACCACGACAGCGGCAGATGCCCTGATCGCCGCTGGAATCCGCCCGGGACAACGGCGATGGGTGGAGAAGCTTGACCTTCTGGCCCAGCACCTAGCCACTCGCGTGCCTGTGGACAGATCTCAAATTGATCGAACTGCAATTGCTTGCGACGCGGAAGGCGCCGCATATGAGCTTACTGTCGATGAGCTAAATGACATTCGTCGATTCATGAGTACACCTGCTGGCTCAAGGTTCTGGAGTGCCGCAGTCTTTTCGCAAGACCGCCTTCAACGGTGCTATCGGTCAGCACTGAACCTTCAGGTAAGCGAGTCCGATTATCGTGCAGTTGGTCTCAGGGCTCCTAGGTCGCGATTTCGGCCGCGCGAGTTTGTCAATTGAGCCCGATGGAACGGACAGTGCGCTCTCTCGGGTGGTAATCCCGATGTTTGAGTAGGCCTCCGGATTGGGGGCGCTTGACGCCGCGCCGTTTCCGGTGATCGTGCGCCGCCAAACAGGGAGAATTTTCATGCGCTTCGCCCGATTCGCCGCGGTGGCTGCCGCGTTGCTTGCCACGGCCGCCGTCGCCCAGCCGGACCGGGTGGCGATGGAGCCCGCCAACCCGTGGCACCAGAAGGCGCGGGAAATCTACGCGCGGGCGATCTCGATCCCGACCGTGCAGGGGCGCGGGCGGATGACGGAGCTCGCCAATTATCTCCAGGAGCAGTTCCGCGCCGGCGGGCTGACCGATGTCACCGTGCGACCCTATGACGTGACCCTGCCGGACGATCACACCGCCGCGCTCACCCTGCGCTGGCCGGCGGCGCGGCCGTCGGGCCGCAAGGCGATCCTGCTGATGGCGCATATGGACGTGGTCGACGCGCGCCGCGAGGACTGGTCGCGCGAGCCGTTCGAGCTGGGCGCGGCGGACGGCTATTTCTACGGGCGCGGCACCGCCGACGACAAGCAGGGCGTGGTCGCGATCACGATGGCCCTGCTGCGGCTGCGCGCCGAAGGCTTCGCACCGGACCGCGACATCCTCGTCCTGTTCACCGGCGACGAGGAGACGGGCGGGGACGGCGCACGTCTCGCCGCCAACGAATGGTTCGACGTCGCCACGATCGATTTCGCGCTCAATGCCGATGCCGGCGGCGGCGCCTATCTGGCCGACGGGACGCCGCTCGGCTTCGGCATCCAGACCGCCGAGAAGGTCTATCAGGACTTCACCTTCACCGCGACCAATCCGGGCGGCCACAGCTCGCGCCCGCGCCCCGACAACGCGATCTATGCGCTCGCCCACACGCTGGAGCGGCTGGAGCGCTACCGGTTCGAGCCGATGCAGAACGAGACGACGCGGGCGATGCTCGCCGATCGTGTGCGCAATGCCGAGCCGCCGCTGGCCGCGGCGATCCGCGCCTGGCTCGCCAATCCCAATGACGGCGCGGCGGCGGACGTGATCGAGGCCTCGCCGACCGAGGTCGGCCTCACCCGCACCCGCTGCGTCGCGACCATGCTGAGCGGCGGCCACGCCCCCAACGCGCTGCCGCAGCAGGCGCAGGCCAACGTCAACTGCCGCATGTTCCCGGGCCATGATCCGGCGCGGGTGCTGGCGATCCTGCGCGAGATCGCAGGCCCCGACAATGTCGCGGTCGAGCCGGTCCGCGAGGCGCGTCCGGCCGATGCCTCGCCGCTGCGCGAGGACGTGGTCGGCGCCTTCACAGCCGAGATCCACGCCCGCCATCCCGGCGTCGCGATCGTGCCGCAGATGAGCACGGGGGCCACCGATGGCCTCTATTTCCGCAACAGGGGCGTGCCGGTCTATGGCGTCGAATCGGGCTGGGGCATCTCGCCCACCGACGAGCGCGCCCACGGCCGCGACGAGCGCAATCCGCAGCGCTCGTTCTACGAGAATATCGATCACTGGGTCGGCATGATTCGACGGCTGGCAGGTCCGGCGCGGTAGACGCCGGAACCCTCCTCCGGCGCGAGACATTGTCCGCGGCAGAGGAGGACGCCATGCTTGGAACCCGCAACGCCGTCGCCAATCTCGCGGTCAGCGACATCGGTCGCGCGCGCGATTTCTACACCGGCACGCTCGGCCTGAAGCAGATCGACAATGAGGGCGAGGAGCTGATCGTGCTGAAAAGCGGCGACAGCAGCATCAACGTCTATCGCTCGGAGTTCGCCGGCACCAACGAGGCGACCGCGGTCACCTGGGAGGTCGACGACATCGATTCCGAGGTCGCCGACCTGAAGCGCAAGGGCGTCGCCTTCGAACATTACGACATGCCCGGCATGCGCGCCGAGGGCGATCTCCATGTCGCCGACGACGGCTACAAGATCGCCTGGTTCAAGGATCCGGACGGCAACATCCTGAACATCGTCGGCGCGGCCTAGGCGTCCGGTGCCGGACTGCACATCTGCAGCCGGTTCCCGAAGGGGTCGTAGAAGCTGGCGAAGGTGACATAGCCGGGAAAGACCTGCGGATCGTCGCAGCGGACGCCGCGGGCGCGAAGCGCGGCGCAGGTTTGGTGGCAATCGGGGCTGTTGAGCACGATCGTGGTCGTGTGCGACGGGGTCCAGCCCGGGCCGGCCGTCATGATCGAGAGGTTGCCGCCGGCCCTGCCGGTGGCGAACTCGATCCAGCCCGCGTCGGGCAGATCGTAGAGCGGCGTCCCGAGACCGAGCACCTCGCCGTAGAAATGCTTGGCAGCGGCGAGGTCCGGCACCTCGATGGACACGACGTTGATGCCTTCGAAAAGCATGGAGCCTCCTGTCGTCATCCGTGCATCGCGGCGGCGAGATCCTGACCGCGAGAGGTCAGGCCGTAGATCGCGATCGGCGGAAATTCGTCTTCGAGCGACCGGTCGACGAGGTCGATCGCCAGCATCTGCTTGAGCGTCAGCGACAGGGCACGGGGCGTGACCGGCCTGAGCTCGGTGCGCAGCATATTGAACCGCGTGCGCGCCCCGTCCAGCCGCGCGACGATCGGCAGCGACCAGCGCGGCAACTGGCCGGGCTCCAGCCCGAGCCGCGTCCGCTGCCGCATCACACTCTCGCAGAACCTGGCGATCAGCTCGCCCTTCGCGGTCAGCACATATTCCGGCCGGAGCGGGTGACCGTGTCCAGGATTGCGCGTGAGCCAGCCAGCCTCCTGGAGCTGCGCCAGACTCGCCGTCAGCGCGCTGCGCGACAGGCCGATCTGCGCCAGCATCGCCGCGAAGCGCGCGCCGCCCCCGGCCGTCGCGACATGCGCCATCAGCGGCACCAGCCAGCGCCCCGCGGTCAGCCTCAGGAGATCGGCGTCATCGATCATGCCTCTTGCTAGCAGCGCCAGAAAGTATATGCGATATAAAAATAGAACTTATGGATGATTCGGGAGGCGAAACGATGGCGATCACCTATGATGGCGGCCTGACCTGCTCGATGAGCGTCAAGAGCCTGGACCGCGCGATCCCCTGGTATCTGGACGTGTTCGGCGGCGAGCTTATCTACCGGATGGACGATCTCGCCTGGTGCGAGCTCACCTCGGGCGTCGCGCGGGTCAATATCGGCCTGTCCGAGGTCGAGGAGCCGGGCGGCAAGGGCGGCGCGACCCTGACCTTCGGGGTCACCGACCTCGACGCGGCCAAGGCCGAGCTCGACCGGCGCGGCATCCGTCAGGACGGGCCGATCATGGACATTCCCGGCATGGTTCGCCTGCTCACCTTCTACGATCCCGACGACAATGCGCTGATGTTCTATCAGGACCTGAGCGAGGCACATGAGCAGGGTGTTTAGGGGCGCCGTCGCCGCGCTGGCTTTGGTCGCCGCCGTTCCGGCCGCGGCCCAGGACCTTGGCGCTCTTTCCTGGCTGGTGGGGCGCTGGCAGGGGACGGGAACGATGTTTGGCGCCGCGAGCGAGGCGGCGCTCGATATCCGCCCGGCGCTCGGCGGCAAGTTCCTCGAGCTGAGTTACCGGGGCGGCGGCGGCTTCGAGGGGCGGGCCTTCTATCGGCCGGTCGAGACCGGCGGCTGGCAGGCGCAGTGGTTCGACAATCGCGGCGTGACCTTCGGCATCTCCGGCCGGGTCGAGGGGCAGGTGCTCACCGCCGACTGGGGTTCGGTCGAAACCGAGCGCGGCCGGACCGTCTACCGGCTGATGCCCGACGGGCGGCTCGAGGTCACCGATACGGTGGCCACGCGCGACGGCGGTTCGCGCGAGTTCGCCCGCCATGTGTTGACCCGCGCCGAGTAGTTCGGCGCGAGCGCCAAGATTCTCTGCCTCCCCGGTTGCCCCTCGCGCATCACGGGTCTAAGCGAGCGCCACGTCTGGCCGCGTTCCGCGGCCCCTTCGCTTTGAATCGCTGCAAGACGGGAGGGCTTCATGGCTCGCAAGAAGATCGCGCTGATCGGTGCCGGCAATATCGGGGGGACGCTCGCGCATCTCGCCGCGTCCAAGGAGCTGGGCGACATCGTCCTGTTCGACGTGGTCGAGGGCGTGCCGCAGGGCAAGGCGCTCGATCTTTCCCAGTGCGGCCCGATCGAGGGCTTCGACGCGAAGATCACCGGCTCCAACGATTACAAGGACATCCAGGGCGCCGACGTCATCATCGTCACCGCCGGCGTCGCCCGCAAGCCCGGCATGAGCCGCGACGACCTGCTCGGCATCAACCTCAAGGTCATGAAGGCGGTCGGCGAGGGCATCAAGAACAACGCCCCGAACGCGTTCGTGATCTGCATCACCAACCCGCTCGACGCCATGGTCTGGGCGCTGCGCGAATTTTCCGGCCTGCCGCACCACATGGTGGTCGGCATGGCGGGCGTGCTCGATTCGGCCCGCTTCAGCCATTTCCTCGCCGACGAGTTCAACGTCTCGGCCCGGGATGTCACGACCTTCGTGCTCGGCGGCCACGGCGACACGATGGTTCCGGTCGTCCAGTATTCGACCGTCGCCGGCATTCCGGTCCCCGACCTCGTCAAGATGGGCAGGTCGACCAAGGAGCGGATCGACGCGATCGTGAAGCGCACCCGCGGCGGCGGCGGCGAGATCGTCGCCCTGCTCGGCACCGGCTCGGCCTATTACGCCCCGGCGACCAGCGGCATCGCCATGGCCGAGGCCTATCTCGGCGACCAGAAGCGCCTGCTGCCCTGCGCCGCCTTCGTCGAGGGCAAATACGGCCTCGACGGCCTCTATGTCGGCGTGCCGGTGATCATCGGCGCCGGCGGTGTCGAGGAGATCGTCGAGATCGCGCTGGACGACGAGGCGAAGGCCAACCTCCAGGTCTCGGTCGACGCGGTCAAGGAGTTGCTCGAGGCCTGCAAGGGGATCGATGGCAGTCTTGCCTGAACGGATCGAACCCTCGGAGCTTGAGGGCCGCGTTATCCTGATCGGGATTACGCGGCTCGCTAAGGATGGGAATTACACGCAGGAGCAGTTCGCAGGTGTGGCAAGCATCGAGGATCAACAGGCTTACGCTCTCGTCCGCATCGATTGCGACGATGGCAAGGTCCGGGAGTATCCTTTCGATGTCCGTACCCTCGAGCGCGCCGCCCCCGGTGAATATAGATTGAGGAGTACCGGTGAAGTCATCACCAACCCCGATTTCCTGATGACTTGGACCGTGACGAAGGAATGAAAAGCGAATGAGTATCCTGGTCAATTCGAACACCAAGGTCATCACCCAGGGGATGACCGGCGATACCGGCACCTTCCATACCGAGCAGGCGCTCGCCTACGGGACGAAGATGGTCGGCGGCGTCACACCCGGCAAAGGCGGGCAGACCCATATCGGCCTGCCGGTGTTCGACACGGTCGCCGAGGCGGTCGCGAAGACCGGCGCGGACGCGAGCGTGGTCTACGTGCCGCCGCCCTTCGCCGCGGACTCGATCCTCGAGGCGATCGACGCCGAGGTGCCGCTGATCGTCGCGATCACCGAGGGCATTCCGGTGCTCGACATGGTGAAGGTGAAGCGGGCGCTTTCCGGCTCGAAGTCGCGGCTGATCGGCCCGAACTGCCCGGGCGTGCTGACCCCGAACGAATGCAAGATCGGCATCATGCCGGGCAACATCTTCCGCAAGGGCTCGGTGGGCATCGTCAGCCGCTCGGGCACGCTGACCTACGAGGCGGTGTTCCAGACGACCAATGCCGGCCTCGGCCAGACCACCGCGGTCGGCATCGGCGGCGATCCGGTCAACGGCACCAACTTCATCGACGTGCTCGAGCTGTTCCTCGGCGACGATGCCACCGAGTCGATCATCATGATCGGCGAGATCGGCGGCAGCGCCGAGGAAGAGGCCGCCCAGTTCCTCGTCGACGAGGCGAAGAAGGGCCGCAAGAAGCCGGTCGTCGGCTTCATCGCCGGCCGCACCGCCCCGCCGGGCCGCCGCATGGGCCATGCCGGCGCGATCGTCTCGGGCGGCAAGGGCGGCGCCGAGGACAAGATCGCCGCGATGGAGGCGGCTGGAATTACCGTCTCCCCGAGCCCATCTGAGCTGGGCGAGACCCTTGCGTCGCTTTTAAGGGGTTGAGCGAATCCGTCATACCGGCGAAGGCCGGTATCCAGACGGAGATTGGAACTGGACCCCGGCCTTCGCCGGGGTGACGGCAGGCAAAATGACAAACGACCTATCGATGACGAGCGAGCGCGAACAAGGCCCGAGCTGGGCCCGCGCAGGTTGGCCCCTGGTCGAGCTGGATGAGGTCAATGCGGGGCTCGATCCCACGCGGATGACGCTTCCGAAGGTGGCGGACAAGGCGAAGGCCGCCGCGACTGCCGCCGGGAAGTCCGAGGCCGAGGTCGAGCAGGCCGCCAAGGACGCGATCCAGGCGATGATGCTGATCCGCACCTACCGGGTGCGCGGCCATCTCGCCGCCGATCTCGATCCGCTCGGCCTCACCAAGCGCGAGCTGCCGGCCGATCTCACCCCCGAATTCCACGGCTTCTCCGGCGCCGATCTCGACCGCCCGGTCTTTCTCGACGGCACATTGGGCTACGAATGGGCGACGGTGCGCGAGATCGTGCCGGTGCTGCAGCGCAATTACTGCGGCAAGGTCGGCCTCGAATATATGCACATCAACGACCTGGAGGAGCGCCGCTTCCTGCAGGACCGGATGGAGGGGCGCGAGGCGGAGATCCGCTTCACGCCCGAGGGCCAGAAGGCGATCCTCATCAAGGTGATCCAGGGCGAGCAGTGGGAACGCTTCCTCGCCAAAAAGTATGTCGGCACCAAGCGGTTCGGCCTCGACGGCGGCGAATCGATGATCCCCGCGCTTGAGGCGGTGATCAAATATGGCGGCGGCTACGGCGTCCAGGAGGTCGTGATCGGCATGGCCCATCGCGGCCGCCTCAACGTCCTCGCCAACGTCATGGGCAAGCCCTACCGCGTCATCTTCAGCGAGTTCGCCGGCGGTTCGGCGAACCCCGAGGATGTCGGCGGCTCGGGCGACGTCAAATACCATCTCGGCACCTCGTCCGACCGCGAGTTCGACGGCGTGCGGGTCCATCTCAGCCTCGTGCCGAACCCCAGCCATCTGGAGGCGGTCGACCCCGTCGTCCTCGGCAAGGCGCGGGCGCAGCAACAGGGCCGCGGCGACACGACCGGCGCGACCGTGCTGCCGGTGCTGATCCACGGCGACGCGGCGTTCGCGGGGCAGGGAATCGTCGCCGAATGCTTCGGCTTCTCGGACCTGCCGGGCTACGACACCGGCGGCTGCCTGCACTTCGTCATCAACAATCAGGTGGGCTTCACCACCTCGCCCCAGTTCGCGCGCTCCTCGCCCTATCCGTCGGACGTGGCGAAGATGGTCCAGGCGCCGATCCTCCACGTCAACGGCGACGATCCGGAGGCGGTGACCTTCGCCTGCAAGCTGGCGATGGAATACCGCCACGAATTCCAGCGCGACATCGTCATCGACATGTGGTGCTACCGGCGCTTCGGCCACAACGAGGGCGACGAGCCGAGCTTCACCCAGCCGCTCATGTATGCCGCGATCCGCCAGCATCCGGGCGTCTCCGACGTCTATGGCGCGCGCCTCGTCGACGAAGGCGTGATCGGCGAGGGCTGGATGGACGGCGAGGTCGCGGCCTTCTCGACCCTGCTCGAAAGCGAGTTCGAGGCGGCCAAGTCCTACCTGCCGAACAAGGCCGACTGGTTCGAGGGCCGCTGGAGCGGGCTCAACAAGCCGGCGACGCCGGAGGAGGAGCGCCGCAACGTCGCCACCGCGATCGGCAAGACCGCCTACCATGACGTCGGCAAGGTGCTGACCACCGTCCCCAGCAGCGTCACCATCCACAAGACGCTGGGGCGGATCATCGACGCGCGGCGCGAGATGTTCGAGAGCGGCCAGGGCTTCGACTGGGCGACGGCCGAGGCGCTCGCCTACGGCACGCTGCTCAGCGAAGGCTATGGCGTGCGCCTGTCCGGCCAGGACAGCGGCCGCGGCACCTTCAGCCAGCGCCACTCGGCCTGGGTCGACCAGAATTCGGGCGCCAAATATATCCCGCTCACCCGCATCGGCCCGGGCCGGTTCGAGGTGCGCGACAGCCCGCTCTCCGAATATGGCGTGCTCGGCTTCGAATATGGCTATGCCAGCGCCGACCCGAAGACGCTCGTGCTCTGGGAGGCGCAGTTCGGCGACTTCGCCAACGGCGCGCAGGTGATGATCGACCAGTTCATCGCCGCCGGCGAGGCGAAGTGGCTGCGCGCCAACGGCCTCGTGATGCTGCTGCCGCACGGCTATGAAGGGCAGGGGCCGGAGCACAGCTCGGCGCGGCCCGAGCGCTTCCTGCAGCTCTGCGGCGAGGACAATATGCAGGTCGCGAACTGCACCACGCCGGCCAATTATTTCCACATCCTGCGCCGGCAGATGCACCGCGATTTCCGCAAGCCGCTGATCATCATGACCCCGAAGTCGCTGCTCCGGAACAAGTACGCCGTCTCGAGCGCGGCCGATTTCGAGGGCGACGGCCATTTCCGCCGCCTCCTGTCCGATCTCAACCCGCCCGCCGACAAGGAGGTGCGCCGGCTCGTCCTGTGCACCGGCAAGGTCGCCTACGAGCTCATGGAGGCGCGCGACAAGGCGGGCGATGCCAACACCTCGATCGTCCGGGTCGAGCAGCTTTATCCGTTCCCGGGCGAGCCGCTCATCGCGCGGATCAAGCGGATGACCAACCTCGAAGAGGTGGTCTGGTGCCAGGAGGAGCCCAAGAACCAGGGCTACTGGCACTTCGTCGAATGGCGGATCGAGAAGTGCCTCGCCGACGCCAAGGCGCAGCGGCCGCTCTACGCGGGCCGCAAGGCTTCGGCCTCGCCTGCCACCGGCCTCGCCAAGCGGCATGCCGCCGAGCAGGCCGAGCTCATCGAGGACGCGCTCGGCCATTCGGCGCGCGCCATCGCCCATCGCAAAGCCAGCTAGAGAGAAAGCGCAACCAGCATGGCCATAGACGTCAAGGTCCCGACGCTCGGGGAATCGATCACCGAGGCGACGCTGGGCCAGTGGCTCAAGCAGCCCGGCGAGGCAGTGAAGGCGGACGAGGCCGTAGCCAGCCTCGAAACCGACAAGGTCGCGGTCGAGGTCAATGCGCCGTCGGCCGGCGTGATGGGCGAGCAGCTCGTCAAGGAAGGCGACACGATCGCGGTTGGCGCCCTGATCGCGCGGATCGAGGCGGGCGGCGGCAGCGCCGCTCACGCACCTGCCGCCGCGGCCCCGGCGCCGCCAGCACCGGCGGAAACGCCGGTCAATCCGGCCGGCGCCGGCGAGAATATCGAGGTCAAGGAAGAGGCTGCCGCCCCCGCAGGGGACGACGAATCCCACCTGACCCTGTCGCCGGCCGTGCGCCGGGTGGTGCTGGAGCATCATCTCGATCCCTCGAAGATCAAAGGCACCGGCAAGGACGGGCGCCTCACCAAGGACGACGTGCTCGCTGCTTCGAAGCTGCAGAAGGCCGAGGCGCCCGCGCCGGCGACGCCCGCTACGGCCCCTGCGCCCAGCGCGGCCGCCGCGACGGGCGAGCGCCGCGAGGAGCGGGTGCGGATGACGCGTGTCCGCCAGACCATCGCCCGCCGCCTCAAGGAGGCGCAGAACACCGCGGCGATGCTCACCACCTTCAACGACGTCGACATGACGGCGGTGATGGCGGCGCGGGCGAAGTACAAGGACCTGTTCGAGAAGAAGCACGGCATCCGCCTCGGCTTCATGGCCTTCTTCGTGAAGGCGGCCGCGCTCGCCGCGCGCGACGTCCCCTCGGTCAACGGCTCGATCGACGGCGAGGAGATCGTCTATCACGACTATCTCGACGTCTCGGTCGCGGTGTCGGCGCCGCAGGGCCTGGTCGTCCCGGTGGTCCGCAACGCCCAGGCGATGAGCTTCGCCGAGATCGAGAAGACGATCGCCGATTTCGGCAAGCGCGCGCAGGACGGCACGCTGAAGATCGAGGAGATGCAGGGCGGCACCTTCACCATCTCCAATGGCGGCGTGTTCGGCTCGCTTCTCTCCACCCCGATCATCAATCCGCCGCAGTCGGCGGTGCTCGGCATGCACCGCATCGAGGAGCGGCCGGTGGTGAAGGACGGCCAGATCGTCGCCCGCCCGATGATGTATCTCGCGCTCAGCTACGACCACCGCCTGATCGACGGCCGCGAGGCGGTCACTTTCCTCGTGCGAATGAAGGAAGCGCTCGAGGATCCGACGCGGTTGCTGATCGATCTATGATGATTGTCGTCATTCCAGCGAAAGCTGGAATCTCCCTTCCTTGTGAAAAGGCAATGAGATCCCAGCTTCCGCTGGGATGATGCCCAAGGGAAACAGAATATGGCAGACACCAATTTCGACGTGATCGTGATCGGCGCCGGGCCCGGCGGCTATGTGGCCGCGATCCGTGCGGCGCAGCTCGGGCTCAAGACCGCCTGCGTCGAGAGCCGCGAGACGCTGGGCGGCACCTGCCTCAACGTCGGCTGCATCCCCTCCAAGGCGCTGCTCCATGCTTCCGAGCTGTATGAGGAGGCCGCGCATGGCACGCTCGCCAAATGGGGCGTGAAGACCAGCAAGGTCGAGCTCGATCTCGGCGTGATGCACGAGGCCCGGCTGGAATCGATCAAGGGCCTCACCCAGGGCGTCGCCTTCCTGTTCAAGAAGAACAAGGTCGAGTGGCTGAAGGGCCATGCCAAGTTTACGTCGAAGACCACGATCGACGTTGGCGGCACGTCCTACACCGCGAAGAACTTCATCATCGCCACCGGCTCGTCGGTGACGCCGCTGCCGGGCGTCGAGATCGACCAAGCCAGAATCGTCGATTCGACCGGCGCGCTGGAGCTGGCGAAGGTGCCGGACCATCTCGTCGTCATCGGCGGTGGCGTGATCGGTCTTGAGCTCGGCTCGGTCTGGAAGCGGCTCGGCGCCAAGGTCACGGTCGTCGAGTTCCTCGACCAGATCCTCCCCGGCATGGACGGTGACGTCCGCAAGGAAGCGAACAAGATCTTCAGGAAGCAGGGCTTCGAGATCCGCACCTCGACCAAGGTCACCAAGGCCGAGAAGAAGGGCAAGGGTGTCGTCCTCACCGTCGAGCCCGCCGCCGGCGGCGCGGCCGAGACGATCGAGGCGGATGCGGTGTTGGTCTCGATCGGCCGCAAGCCCAATACGGAAGGGCTCGATCTCGACAAGGCGGGCATCCAGGTCAACACGCGCGGCCAGATCGAGGTCGACCACGGTTTTCGCACCGGCGTTGCCGGCATCTACGCGATCGGCGACGTGACGCCCGGCCCGATGCTCGCCCACAAGGCCGAGGACGAGGGCATCGCCGCGGCCGAGATCATCGCCGGCCAGGTCGGCATCGTGAACCACGACGTGATCCCGAGCGTCGTCTACACCTTCCCGGAGATCGCCGGCGTCGGCAAGACCGAGGAGGACGCCAGGGCCGAGGGCTATGAGGTCAAGACCGGCAAGTTCCCGATGCTCGCCAACAGCCGCGCCAAGACCAACAAAGAGGCCGACGGCTTCGTCAAGGTGATCGCCGACGCGAAGTCGGACCGGGTGCTGGGCGTCTGGATCATCGCCTCGGTCGCGGGCACGATGATCGCCCAGGCCGCCCAGGCAATGGAGTTCGGCGCGACCAGCGAGGACATCGCCTATACCTGCCACGCCCACCCGACGCACAGCGAGGCGGTCAAGGAAGCGGCGATGGCGGTCCGGGGCCTTCCGATCCACATCTGACCTAACGCGTCACCCCGGCGAAGGCCGGGGTCTCAGGACAAAAGGTTACGGCGGTCTCCACGAGACCCCGGCCTTCGCCGGGGTGACGGGAATATGGTACGGGAGAGGCCATGTCGCCGACCCAGCTCCCCGCCGCGCTTGCGCCGATGCTCGAGGTGCTGAACCATGCCGGCATCGCCGTCTTCGCGTTGTCGGGCGCGCTGCTGGCGGCGGAGAAGCGCCAGACGCTGGTCACCTTCATCTTCTTCGCGGTCGTCACGGCGGTGGGCGGCGGCACGGTGCGTGACCTGCTGATCGGCGCGCCGGTCTTCTGGGTGCACGAGAATGCGACTCTCCTGATCTGCTTCGGCGCGGCGCTGGCGGCCTGGCTGCTGCCGCGCGGCTCCTGGCACCACAAGGCGCTGCTGTGGTTCGATGCCGCGGGCCTCGCCGCCTTCGCCAGCTTCGGCGCCGCCAAGGGCCTCGCCTTCGGCCTCGCGCCACTCCCCGCCTTCGGCATGGGCGTGCTCACCGGTTGCCTGGGCGGCATCGTCCGCGACGTGCTCGCCGGCGAGCCTTCGATCCTGCTGCGGCCGGAACTCTATGTCACCGCCGCCGCCCTCTCCGCCGCCCTGCTGGTCGGGCTGGTCGTCGCGGGCGTACCCGGCGGCGTGGCGGGCCTCGTCGCCACCCTGGCCGGTTTCGCCCTGCGCGGCGGCGCCTTGTGGTATGGCTGGGCGTTGCCGGAATATCGGTCCGACAAGCCTTGACTTGATCGATCATTCAAGAATGATGGCGGCAGGAGGGAGAGCCGCCATGAAAGGAATGCTCGTCGCTTTCGCCTTGCTGGCCGCGGCGCCTGCTCCGGCCCAGGATGTTGCCGTCAGCGAGCAGCGCGATCCCGCGGGGACTCTCGTCCTGTCCCATGAGGTCGTCGTGGCGGCGCCTCCGGACGCGGTCTGGGCGGCGATTTCGACGCCCGAAGGCTGGCGTACCTGGGCGGCGCCGGTCGCGCGCTCGGTCGACGGTGCGCCCGACCTCATCGAGACCAGCTATACGCCGACCGCCGGGCCGAACGACCAGACGACGATCCGCCAGCAAGTCCTCGCCCGCATTCCCGGCCGGCTGCTCGTCTTCCGCACCGTCAAGGCGCCGGGGGGCTTTCCCCATTTCGACACTTACCGCCAGGTGGTGAGCATCTTCGAGCTGATACCGGAAGGGCGCGCGACCCGCGTGCGTCTGACCGGCACCAACTATGCGGACAATGACGCCGGCCGGCAGCTCCTCGGCTTCTTCCGCGCCGGCAACCGCGTCTCGCTGGAGCAGTTGCGCGACCGGTTCGTGCGCGGGCCGGTCGACTGGGTACGCCGCCGGAGCGAAGGGCATTAGCGGATCGAATATCGCCCGGGACGAGCGTGATCAGTCGAGATTGGGCCTCAGCCAGCGGGTTGCCTGCTCGAGGGAAACGCCGCGGCGGATGGCATAGTCCTCGAGCTGGTCCGGGCCGATCCGGGCGACGCCGAAATAGTCGCTGTCGCGGTGCGCGAAGTAGAAGCCGGAAACCGCCGCGGTCGGCAGCATCGCGAAGCTTTCGGTGAGGCTGACGCCGGCCGGCCCCTCGTTCGCGCCCTCGCCGGCGAGCATGTCGAACAGGATCGGCTTCAGGCTGTGGTCGGGGCAGGCCGGATAGCCGGGCGCGGGACGGATGCCGACATAGGTCTCACGGATGAGATCGGCATTGGTGAAATGCTCGTCCGGCGCATAGCCCCAGGTCGAATGGCGGACATGGGCGTGCAGCGTCTCGGCGAAGCTCTCGGCGAGGCGGTCGGCGAGCGCCTTCAGGAGGATGTCCGAATAGACGTCGTTCTGCGCCTTGAACCGCTCGAGATGCGGCTCGATGCCGTGAATGCCGACCGCGAAGCCGCCGATCCAGTCCTCGCCATTCGGATCGATGAAATCGGCGAGGCACATGTTCGCCCGTCCCTCGCGCTTCTTCACCTGTTGGCGCAGGAAAGGGAGCTGTGTCTCCTCGTTGCGGGCGAGGACGTGGACGTCGTCGCCCTCGCGCCGGCAGCGCCACAGGCCGACCGAGGCGCGCGCCGTCAGCCAGTGCTCGGCGATGATCCTGTCGAGCATCGTCTGCGCGTCGGCGAACAGGGAGCGCGCGCTCTCGCCGATGATCGGATCGTCGAGAATGCCGGGATAGGTGCCGGCCAGCTCCCAGGCGCGGAAGAACGGCGTCCAGTCGATGCTGTCCCTGAGCTCGCGCAGCGGCCAGTCGTTGAAATGATGGACGCCCGGGCGCTGCGGCGGCGGCGCCTTGCCGGCGGGATCGTAGGCGAGGGCGTTGGCGCGCGCCTCCTCGAGCGTCGCCAGCTCGCTCTGCCCCTTGTTGGCGCGGGCAATGCGGACCGCCTCATAGTCCTCGGCCGTCCTGGCGACGAGCGGCGCCTTCTGCGTGTCTGAAACGAGGCTGGCGGCGACGCCGACCGCGCGGCTGGCGTCGAGAACATGGATCACCGGGCCGTCATAGGCCGGATCGATCCGGAGCGCGGTATGGACGCGCGAGGTGGTCGCGCCGCCGATCAGGAGCGGCATCGCCATCTTCTCGCGCTGCATCTCCTCGGCGACCGTCACCATCTCGTCGAGTGATGGGGTGATGAGGCCGGAGAGGCCGATCATGTCCGCGTCATTCTCGTTGGCGGCCTTGAGGATGTCCTGCCAGGGCACCATCACGCCCAGGTCGATGATCTCGAAGCCGTTGCACTGCAGGACGACGCCGACGATGTTCTTGCCGATGTCGTGGACGTCGCCCTTGACGGTCGCCATCACGACCCGGCCCTTGCCCTTGGCGCCCTCGTCCTTTTCCGCCTCGATATAGGGGAGGAGGTGGGCGACCGCCTTCTTCATCACGCGCGCGGACTTCACCACCTGCGGCAGGAACATCTTGCCGGCGCCGAACAGGTCGCCGACGACGTTCATGCCGTCCATCAGCGGCCCTTCGATGACCTCAATCGGTCGGGCGGCCTCCTGGCGGGCCTCCTCGGTATCCTCGACGACATGGGCGTCGATGCCTTTGACGAGCGCATGCTCCAGCCGCCTGGCGACCGGCCAGCCGCGCCATTCGGCCGCTTCCTTCTCGCGCGCCGGATCGCTGCCGAGATAATTCTCGGCCAACGTGACCAACCGTTCGGTGGCGTCCTCGCGGCGATCGAGGATGACGTCCTCGCAGGCCTCGCGCAGCACCGGATCGATCGTGTCGTAGACGTCGAGCTGGCCGGCATTGACGATCGCCATGTCGAGCCCGGCGGGAATGGCGTGATAGAGGAAGACCGAGTGCATCGCCCGGCGCACCGGCTCGTTGCCGCGGAACGAGAAGCTGAGGTTCGAAAGGCCGCCGGAAATATGGGCGCTGGGGCAGCGCTGGCGGATCACCTTGCACGCCTCGATGAAGTCGACCGCATAGGTGCGGTGCTCGTCGATTCCCGTCGCGACCGCGAAGATGTTGGGATCGAAGATGATGTCCTCGGGCGGAAAGCCGTCGGCGACGAGCAGGTCATAGGCGCGGCTGCAGATCTCGACCTTGCGCGCCTGGGTGTCCGCCTGCCCGGTCTCGTCGAACGCCATGACGACGACCGCCGCGCCATAGTCGCGGACCTTGCGCGCGAGGCGCAGGAACTCGGCCTCGCCTTCCTTCATGCTGATCGAATTGACGATCGGCTTGCCCGAGACGCATTTGAGGCCGGCCTCGATCACCGCCCATTTCGAGCTGTCGACCATCACCGGCACGCGGGCGATGTCGGGCTCGGCGGCGATCAGCTTCAGGAAGGTGGTCATGGCGAGCTCGGCGTCGAGCAGGCCTTCGTCCATGTTGACGTCGATCACCTGGGCGCCGTTCTCGACCTGCTGGCGCGCGACCTCGACCGCGGCCGGGTAGTCGCCGGCCATTACGAGCTTCTTGAACTTGGCGGAGCCGGTGACGTTGGTGCGCTCGCCGATATTGACGAACGTGGCGCGCTGCTGGGTGGTCATGTCTCTTATGTGTTTCAGGCGGCGAGGATCATCGGCTCGAGGCCGGCGAGGCGGGTGACCCGCGCCGGCGTCGCGATCCGGCGAGGCGCATAGCCGGCGACGGCCTTCGCCATGGCGGCGATATGCGCGGGAGTGGAGCCGCAGCAGCCGCCGATGATGTTGACCCAGCCGGCCTCGGCCCATTCCTTGAGCAAAGCCGCGGTCTGCTCGGGCAGCTCGTCATATTCGCCCAGCTCGTTGGGCAGGCCCGCATTGGGATAGGCCATGATCAGCGTGTCGGCGATGCCGGACAGGGCCTGGACATGCGGGCGCAATTGCTGGGCGCCGAACGAGCAGTTGAGGCCGATCGTCACGGCGTCGGCATGGCGCACGGCGTGCCAGAAGGCCTCGACCGTGTGGCCGGAAAGGTTGCGGCCGGAGAGGTCGGTGAGGGTCATCGAGATCATCAGCGGCACGTCGCGCCCGAGCGCGGCGGCCGCGTCCTTGGCGGCCATGATGCCGGCCTTGGCATTCAGCGTGTCGAAGATCGTCTCGATCAAGATGAAATCGGCGCCGCCTTCCAGCAGCGCGTCGATCTGCTCGCGATAGACCGCCTTCAATTCGTCGAAGTCGATCTCGCGAAAGCCGGGATCGTTGACGTCGGGCGAGAGCGACAGCGTCTTGTTGGTCGGCCCGATCGCGCCGGCGACGAAGCGCGGGCGCCCGATTCCGTTTTTGGCGTCCTTCGCCTCGTAGTCGTTCGCAGCAGCACGGGCGATCCGGGCCGAAGCCCGGTTGATGTCGCCAACCAAGGCTTCCGCCGCATAATCGGCCTGGCTGATCCGGTTGGCGCTGAATGTGTTGGTCGAGACGATGTCGGACCCCGCCTCCAGATAGGCGCGCGTGATCGCGTCCACGACATCGGGGCGGGTCAGCGCCAGGATGTCGTTGTTGCCCTTCTGGTCGCGGGAGAGATCGAGCGCGCCGCGATAGTCGGCCTCGGTCAGCTTGCGGTTCTGGATCTCGGTGCCGAACGCGCCATCGGTGAGCAGGATACGCTCACCGGCCGCGGTCTTCAGTCTCTCACGTGCGCTCACGCGGCCTGGTCCTTCTGCTTGGCGCCGGGCCGCACGCCCAGCAGGTGGCAGATGGCATAGGCCAGCTCTGCGCGGTTCAACGTATAGAAGTGGAAATGGCGCACGCCACCGCGATAGAGCTGCGCGCAAAGCTCCGCCGCGACGGTCGCCGCGACGAGCTTGCGGGCATCGGGCAGGTCGTCCAGCCCCTCGAACAGACGGTCCATCCAGGGCGGGATCGCGGCGCCGCACTGGCCGGCGAACTTGCGGGTCTGGGCGACGTTGGAGACGGGCAGGATGCCCGGCACGATCTCCGCGTCGATCCCGGCCGCCGCCGCCTCGTCGCGGAAGCGGAAGAAGCTCTCGGCCGAGAAGAAGAACTGGGTGATCGCCCGGTCGGCGCCCGCGTCCATCTTGCGCCTGAGATTGTCGAGATCGGCCGCGCGCGTCGCCGAATCCGGATGGCATTCGGGATAGGCGGCGACCGACACGTCGAACGGCGCGACCCTCTTCAACCCTTCGACCAGCTCTGCGGCATTGGCGTAGCCGCCCTCCGGCGACCGGAAGCGCGCGCCGGGCTCGGGCGGATCGCCGCGAAGGGCGACGATGTGGCGCACGCCGGCGTCCCAATAGGCGCGCGCGACGTCGTCGATCTCGCCCCGGGTCGCGGCGACGCAGGTGAGATGGGCAGCCGGCGTCAGCGCCGTCTCGCGCACGATCCGCGCCACGGTCGCGTGGGTGCGCTCCCGGGTCGAGCCGCCGGCGCCGTAGGTCACCGAGACGAAGCGCGGGTTCAGCGGCGCCAGCGTCTGGATCGACTCCCAGAGCGTCGCCTCCATCTTCTCAGTCCTGGGCGGGAAGAATTCGAAGCTGACCGCAATGTCGCCGGCGGCGTCCTCGAACAGCGGCCGGGCGGTGCGGGAGAGTGCGGGCGCGGCCGGGCTCATGCGACCACCTTCAGGCGCGCCTCGGGCTGGACGCCGAGCCAGATGGTGACGGTGAGCTCGCCGCCTTCGAGATGCTCGACGACCTCGCCCTCCAGGCCGGCCTCGGCGAGGTAGCGCAGCACCGATTCATCGGCGAAGCCGAGACGGGCATGCGCATCGCGGCTGCGCAGCTCCTCGCGCTCATGGGCCGCGAAATCGGCGATCAGCAGCCGTCCGCCCGGGCCGAGCAGCCGCGCCGCCTCGGCGACCGCCGCGGCGGGGTTCTGCGCATAATGCAGCACCTGATGGATGATGACCGTGTCGGCGCTGCCCGATGGCGACGGCAGCGCATACATGTCGCCCTGGCGCAGCTCGGCGGATTCGAGTCCGGCGTCGGCGAGTTTTACCCGCGCGAGCCGCAGCATCTCCGGCGAACGGTCGATGCCGAGCGCGCGCTCGGCCTTCGGGCCGAACAGCTCGATCATCCGCCCGGTGCCGGTGCCGATATCGACAAGGCGCCCATAAGGGTCCTCGCCCAGCGCACGGGCGATCGCCGCCTCGACCTCGCTTTCGGCGACATGCAGCGAACGCAGCGCGTCCCAATCGCCGGCATGGCTGGCGAAATAGCGCTCGGCGGCAGCGGCACGATCGGCACGGACCGCGGCGAGCCGGGCGGCATCGGCGGTCATCCAGGCATTCTCGCCGTCGAGCTCGGTCCAGCGGTCGAGAAGCTGGAAGAGCGGCTCCGTCCGGCCACGTTCGCCGAGGCTGACGAACACCCAGCTCCCCTCCTTGCGTCGCTCGGCGAGACCGGCGTCGATCAGGATCTTCACATGGCGCGACACGCGCGGCTGGCTCTGCCCCAGCACCTGCGCGATCTCGCCCACCGACAATTCCATTGCACGCAGCAGCATCAGGATTCTGAGCCGCGTCGGATCGGCGAGGGACGCAAAAATCTTTGGAGCCGCAGCCATATTTGGGGATATAAAGATGTCTTTATATGCCGGTCAAGCGTGGATTGCCCGTAAAAGACCACGCCCCAACTGTCGTCGGGCCTAACGCACCGAAATAGACAGGTCGTTGGCGCGTGCGTCCCCCCACTCATAGAGTGCGTCGAGCATCGGACGAAGGCTCTCGCCGAGCGCGGTCAGGCGATAGACGGAGACTGCCTGGCCGCCCTCGCCACGCGTTCGCTCCACCAGGCCCAGCATTTCCAGATCCTTGAGGCGTTGTGTCAGGACCTTCTCCGAAATGCCGGGAATGCGGGCGCGCAGGTCGCTGTAACGATGTGGCGCTTCCTTCAGCCAGGCGAGGATCACCGTCTTCCATTTGCCGCCGACAAATTCGATCGCCAGCTCGACCGGGCAGCCATAGCGGGACTTCAGTCGTTTCATGCAAACCCCTCGTCCACGCACCATCCGGTGCGTTGAAAGCCCTAGCGACCCGATCCTAGACCGATTTCGAGCCGACGGGAATCGGCCGGCAACTCGGAGATCATGCGATGAGAATTAGGAATCATAGGCGCCGGCGATGTCGGCAAGGCCCTGGGAACCGGCTGGGCCCGCGCAGGGCATGAGATCCTGTTCGGCGTGCGCGATCCAGTTGATCCGAAGCATGTGGCCGCAGCGCAAGCGGCGGGCGATGCGCGGATTGCCGGAGTGGAGGCCGTGGCGGACCAATCGGACGTGGTCGTGCTGGCCGTCGGATGGGAGGCAGTGCCGGACGCGATCCGTCAGTGCGGATCGCTCGCCGGCAAGATCGTGATCGACGCGACCAATCCGCTGACATTCGGGAAGGATGGACCCGCGCTCGCCCTGGGTTTCTCGACATCGGGGGGTGAGGAGGTCGCCCGGCTCGCCCCGGACGCGATCGTGTTCAAGACAATGAATCAGGTCGGCTTCGCGGTCATGGCCGACGCATCGGGCTATGCCGCCCGTCCGGCGATGTTCGTCGCCGGGGACGATGGGGAGCGCAAGATCGACGTGCTGCGGCTGGTGGAAAATCTGGGCTTCGAGGGGATCGACGCCGGTCCGCTCCGCAACGCGCGTTTGCTGGAGCCCTATGCGATGCTCTGGATCGATCAGGCATTCAATCACGACGCGCCAAGGGACAACGCCTTCGCCTTCCTGCGCCGGGAGTAGGTCGTATGGCGATCGATCACCTCGTTCCCGACGAAGCGAGGTGACGCCGCTCAGCCCAGCGCCAGCTCGCGCTGCTCGGGATCGAAGCGGCGCCAGCCGCCGGGGCCGAGCTTCTCCAGCGGCCGGAAGCGCGACTTGTAGGCCATGCGCTTCGACTCCTCGACCCAGTAGCCGAGATAGACATAGGGCAGCCCCGCCCGCCCGGCGCGGACGATATGGTCGAGGATGATGTAGGTGCCGAGACCCGCGCGGTGCTCGTTGTCCGGCTCGAAGAAGCTGTAGATCATGCTGAGGCCATCGGCCTGCTGATCGGTGAGGCAGGCGCCGACGAGGCGGCCCGGGCGGCCGTCCGTCGCGGGCTCGCGATATTCGACGATATAGGTGCGGACCGGGCTCTGCTCGACCATGTCGGAGAAATCGTGCTCGTCCATCTCGACCATGCCGCCGTCGGGATGGCGGGCGCGCAGGTAGCGGCGGAGCAGGTCGTACTGCTCTTCGGTCGCCCACGCCTTGCAGGCGGTGACCTCGAGGTCGGCGTTGCGGCGCAGCGTCTTGCGCTGGCTCGCGGTGGCCTTGAATTCGCTGGCGACGACGCGGACCGAGACGCAGGCGGCGCAATCGAGGCAGGAGGGGCGGTAGGCGACGTTCTGGCTGCGGCGGAAGCCGATCCGCCCGAGCGCGTCGTTGAGCTCGCCCGCATGCGGGCCCGACAGCTCGGTGAACACCTTCCGCTCCGTCCTGCCGTCCAGATAGGGGCATGGTGACGGCGTGGTCACGAAGAAGCGGGGGAAACGAAACGGTGCGCTCAATTCGACTCCGGCAGGCTCGTCTGGACCTGGCGGCAAGTATGCGCCTGCGCCGGGGCGTTGGGAAGGCCGGTTAACATGTCGGCAGCCACGTTGCGGCGAGCCGTTCCACGCCGGGACGGCGACTGGAGGACGATTAACAGTACCCGTCATTGCGAGGCGCCCTTCGACGCTGCCTGCGGCGTCGCTCAGGATAAACTGCCGCTTCGCGGCAGCGACGAAGCAATCCAGTCTGCATCTGAGGCTACGCTGGATTGCTTCGCTACGCTCGCAATGACGGTTTGAACTGAACCAAACCTACTCCAGCGCGACCGGAAAGACCTTGTAGCCGTCGCCCTCGAGCGTCTCGATCAGCTTCGCGATCTGGCCGGCGTCGCGCGCCTCGCAGGCGACCTCGATCGCGGCGTCCTTGGCGGGGAGCGAGGTGAACACGCGCTGGTGGTTGACCTCGACGATGTTCACCTGGTGCGCGGAGAACAGCTTCATCACCGCGACCAGCGCGCCGGGGCGGTCCTGGAGATGGATGCGCAGCCGCGTCATCCGGCCGGAGCGGACGAGATCGCGCAGCAGCACGTTTGCGAAAAGATGGGTGTCGATATTGCCGCCGCTGACGACGAGGCCGACGGTCTTGCCGGCGAAGCGGTCAGGATGGCTGAGCAAGGCGGCGAGGCCGACCGCGCCGGCGCCCTCGGCGACCGTCTTCTCGGCAGTGGCGAGCAGGCAGAGCGCGCTTTCGATGTCGCGTTCGGAGACGAGCACGATGTCGTCGACGACCTCGCGGATGATGTCGGCGGTCTCGACGCCCGGCGCCTTGACCGCGATGCCCTCGGCAATCGTGTCACCGGCGCAGGGCAGCGACTGGCCCGACAACTTCGCGTACATGCTGGGATAGAGTTCGGCCTGCGCACCCACCACGGCGATGCCGGGCTTCAGCGCCTTGGCCGCCGTCGCAATGCCGGAAATGAGCCCGCCGCCGCCGATCGGGATGACGAGCGCGTCGATCTCCGGCGCATCGGCGAGCAGTTCCAGCGCCACCGTGCCCTGCCCCGCCATGACCTCGGCATCGTCGAACGGATGGACGAAGGTGAGGCCGCGTTCCTCCGCAAGCCGACGCGATTCCGCATAGGCCTCGTCGAACGTCTCGCCGAACAGGACGACCTCGGCGCCATGCGCTTCGGTCTGGCTCACCTTCACGATCGGGGTCGGCTTCGGCATCACGATCACCGCCGGCACGCCGAGGCGCCGGGCATGGTAGGCGACGGCCTGCGCATGGTTCCCCGCCGAGGCGGCGATCACCCCGCGCGACCGCCGGGCCGGGTCCATCAGCAGCAATTTGTTGAGCGCGCCGCGCTCCTTGTAGGCGCCGGTATGCTGGAGATTCTCGAACTTCACGTAGACCGTGGCGCCGCTCCGCTCGGACAATGTGCGGCTCAGCATCGTCGGGGTGCGGATCACTGCGCCGGCGATGCGCGCTGCGGCGGCTTCGATCCCTGCGAGGGTGACCGGAGGGTGCGTCGTGCGCGCGGGGCTCGCCATGGGAGCGAGCCCTAGACCCATCTGGCGCCGACGGCAAACAGGCCTTATCGCGGGGCCCATGGCACGCATCGCTTTCCTCGGGCTCGGCGTCATGGGCGCGCCGATGGCCCGGCATCTCGCTTCCGCCGGGCACGCGCTCACCGTCTACAATCGCAGCCCGGCCAAGGTCGAGGCCTGGATCCAGAGCTACGGCGGCACCGGCGCGGCAAGCGCGGCCGACGCGGCGGCCGAAGCCGACGCGGTGATCGCCTGCGTCGGCGCCGACGCCGATGTCGAGGCGGTGACGCTGGGGCCGGACGGCGCCTTCAGCGCGATGCGGCCCGGCGCGGTCTTCATCGACCACACCACCGTCTCCGCCCGCATCGCCCGGCAACTGGCCGAAGAGGCGGAGAGGCGGGATCTCCACAGCGTCGACGCCCCGGTCTCGGGCGGCCAGGCTGGGGCCGAGAACGGCAAGCTCTCGATCATGTGCGGCGGCACCGACGCCGCGATCGCCGCCGCGACGCCGTTGATGCAGGCCTATGCGGCGCGGATCGTCCATGTCGGGCCGGCGGGGAGCGGCCAGCTCACCAAGATGGTCAACCAGATCTGCATCGCCGGAATCGTCCAGGGCCTCGCCGAGGCGATCCATTTCACCCACCGCGCCGGCCTCGACCCCGGAAAGGTGTTCGAGGCGGTCTCGGGCGGCGCCGCGCAGAGCTGGCAGATGGTCAATCGCTGGGCGACGATGGACAAGGGCGAGTTCGATTTCGGCTTCGCGGTCGACTGGATGCGCAAGGATCTCGGGCTCGCGCTCGAAGAGGCGCGCGCCAACGGCTCCCGTCTCGCGCTCACCGCTCTGGTCGATCAATTCTATGCCGACGTGCAGGCGATCGGCGGCGCGCGGCAGGACACCTCTTCACTGGTCCGGAGGCTGGAGCCTTGAAGCGTCTGTTGCTGTTCCTCGCGGCGATCCTCGTCGCCGCCACGCCGGCGCTCGCCGATCAGCTCGTCGACAATGTCAACGGCTACACCATGCGCGAGGACGGGCGGCTGTTCCGCTTCAACGGCATGGTGATCGGCGACGACGGCCGGGTGAAGCAGCTCCTCCGGCGCGGCGACCGCCGCCCTGAACGGCCGCGCTACCTGCTCGACGGGCGGGGCCGGACGGTGATCCCCGGCCTCATCGACGCGCATGGCCATGTCATGGGCCTCGGCATGGGCGCGCTGACGCTCGACCTGTCCGATACGAACTCGCTGCAGGAGGCGCAGCAGCGCATCGCCCAATACGCCGCCGCCAACCCGAGCCCGCGCTGGATCATCGGGCGCGGCTGGAACCAGGAGCGCTGGGGCCTCGGCCGCTTCCCGACCGCCGCCGATCTCGACGCCGTCGTGCCGGGCCGGCCGGTCTGGCTGGAGCGGGTCGACGGCCATGCCGGCTGGGCGAACACGGTCGCGATGACCGAGGCGCAGATCACCGCCCAGTCGCAGGCGCCGGCCGGCGGCCGGATCGAGCGGGCCGGCCGCGGCGCGAATGCGGCGCCAACCGGGATTTTCGTCGACACCGCCATGGAGCTGATGCAGCGCGCCGTGCCGCCGCCGCTCCCGGTCCAGCGCGATCGCGCCCTTGCGCGCGCGCAGGAGATCCTGCTGTCGAACGGCCTCACCGGCGTTGCCGACATGGGGACGAGCATCGAGGACTGGAGCACGATCCGCCGCGCCGGCGACAACAACCAGCTCAACCTGCGCATCCTCTCCTACGCGGCGGGGGTCGATGCGCTGCTCGCCACCGCCGGCACGCGGCCGACGCCGTGGCTCTACGACGGACGCCTCCGGATGGTGGGGGTGAAGCTCGTCCTCGATGGCGCGCTCGGCTCGCGCGGCGCCCTGCTCAAGCAGGACTATCGCGACGCCCCCGGACAGCGCGGACTCATGCTGCTCACCGATACGGTGCTCAAGAATCTGATGAGCCGCGCGGCCATGGACAATTTCCAGGTCGCGGTCCACGCGATCGGCGATCGGGCCAATGCCGAACTGCTCGGCGCGATCGAGGAACTATCCGATACCTATACGGGAGATCGGCGCTGGCGGATCGAGCACGCCCAGATCGTCGATCCGGTCGATCTGCCGCGCTTCGCCCGGCACGGCATCATCGCGTCGATGCAGCCGGTGCACGAGACCTCGGACTGGCGGATGGCCGAGGTGCGGATGGGCATGGAGCGGCTGCAGGGCGCCTATGCCTGGCGCTCGATGCTCGCCAATGATGTGCCGATCGCCTTCGGCTCGGATTTCCCGGTCGAGAACCCGAACCCGTTCCACGGCCTCGCCGCAGCGATCAGCCGGCAGGATGCGCAGGGGCAGCCGCCCGGCGGATGGCTGCCCGAACAGAGGCTGACGCTCGAGCAGGCGTTCGACGCCTTCACCCGCGGCGCGGCCTATGCCGGCTTCGCCGAGGAGCAGATCGGGACGCTGGAGCCCGGGCGCTATGCCGACTTCCTGTTCCTCGACCGGGATATCTTCCAGACATCCGATCCGAACGCGATCCGCGAGACGCAGGTGATCGAGACCTGGGTGGCCGGGCGGCAGGCGTTCGACCGCCGCCGGGGGTCAAACGGCCAGAGTCGATAGTGTAACCAGTGTGTTCCCGCGGAAGCGGGAACACATCATGCGTCTCTTGTCAGGCGCCGAGCGCCGTCAGCCGGCCGACCGTCAGGATCTGCGGCAGCACCTCCGGTTCGCGGCCGGGGGCGTAATAGAGGTAGAAGGGCACGCCCGAGCGGCCGTGGCGTTCGAGGAAGCGGCCGATCGCCTCGTCGCCGCGCGTCCAGTCGCCGACGAGGACGCGGACGCCCCTGGCGCGGAAGGCCTCCGCCACCTCCTCCTGCTCCAAGGCCGCGCGTTCGTTGACCTTGCAGGTGATGCACCAGTCGGCGGTGAAATAGACGAAGGTCGGCGTGCCGCCGGCGCGAAGTTCCGCGAGACGCGCCTCGCTGAACGGCTCGCTGCCGAGCGGATCAGCGCTCGCCTCCGCCGCGGCCGGCGCGGCGGTGCGGACGAAGGGCAAGGGTGCGACTACCGCGATGGCGATCACCGCGAGTGCGAGCCAGATGCGCCCGCCGCCCTGCTTGCGCCCGAGCCACCACAGGCCGAGGCCGAGCAGCAGTGCGGCGGCGAGGCCGAGCGTCATGCCGTCGACGCCGGCCTGACGGCCCAGCACCCAGATCAGGCCGAGCGCGGTCAGGAACATCGGAACGGACAGGATGCGCTGGAGCGTCTCCATCCACGCGCCAGGCTTCGGCAGCAGATTGCGCAGCGCCGGCACGAAGCCGAAGAGCAGGAACGGGAGCGCCAGCCCGAGGCCCAGGCCGGCGAACACCGCGAGCCCGGCCCAGGTCGGCAGCACCAGCGCCGCGCCGAGCGCGAAGCCGAGGAACGGCCCGGTGCAGGGCGTCGCGATGAAGGCAGCCAGCGCGCCGGTGAAGAAGGCGCCTTTCGTGCCCCCACTCCGCGCGAGATCGTCGCCACCGGCCAGCGCGGGAAGCTGGAACAGACCGGCGAGGTTGAGCGCGATCGCTGTCACGAGCAGCAGCAGCAGCAGGATCACTCGCGGGTCCTGCAGCTGGAATGCCCAGCCCGCCGCGGCGCCCCCGGCCCGCACCGCCAGCAGCACGCCGCCGAGCGCCAGGCAGGTGCCGATCACGCCGGCCGCATAGGCCAGCGCCTCGCGCCGGGCCGCACCGCTGTCCGCGCCCACGCGGGCGAGGCTCAATGCCTTGAGGCTCAGGATTGGAAACACACACGGCATGACGTTGAGGATCAGGCCGCCGATCAGCGCACCGATTAAAGCGAGCAGGATCGAGCCGCCCGCGTCCGCCTCGCTCGCCTGCCCCCCTTCATTCTCGACCGGCCCGGCGATCGTCGCCCCGGCGGCCGGAACCTCTCCGGGCCGTGCAGCGAACTGGAGGCCGGTCCCGGTGCCGATCTCGATCACGCCCTCGAGCGTCCGGAGCGAGGCGGCCTGCGCCCCGGCGCCCGCCTCGACGATCAGGAACTGGCCGCTGCGCGAGACGGTCTGCGGCTCGGAATGGCGCATCGCATCGGTGGTGATAGGGAAGAAATAGGGCGCGGCGACATTGGTCCCCTGCGGGAAAGGAATCGCGATCCTGAGGCGGTTGCCCGCCACCTGGAAGCGCGCCGGCTCATTGAGCGGCCGCGGCAGCGCTTGGCGCCACGCCCCGAAGGCGGGATCGCGTGCGCCCGGCTGGATCGTGTGGAGCTCGATCGAGACCGTGGCGGTCTCGGGCACGCACAGCTCGTTGGTGCAGACCAGATAATCGAGCCGCGCGTCAACCGGCACGGTGACGCCGGGCTCGGCCGTCTCGGGCACCTTCAGGTTCACGAGCAACGCGTAATCATGCTCGTAGACATAGTTCATCAGGCCCATGACGAGCAGCCGGTCGGGCACCGGATATTGCAGCGGCTCGGCCGTCCAGCCGGTCGGCAGGCGCCAGTCGACCCGCGGCTCCGCCCCGGCGTCGCCCGGGTTGCGCCAGTAGCCGTGCCAACCCGCCGTCGGCCGCATCACGAAGGCGAGCGTGATCGTGCCGCCCGGCAGCACGCCCTCCGTCTCCGGCACCAGGCTGACGTTCATCCGCTGCGGCGGCTGCGCGGCGGCCGGACCAGCGGCGCCGACCAATGCGAGAAGCAGGAAAAGGACGGCCGCCAACCGAGTCATCGCGCGCGCTATAGCATGGCGCGGCCCATGCGCGAGGTGTTCAGTGGACTGGCCGCGGAGGGCGTCATTGCGAGGAGCGAAGCGACGAAGCAATCCAGCCTGACTCGAAAGCCGTACCGGATTGCTTCGCGTCGCTCGCAATGACGATCTTGGCTCAAGCCGTCGTCGACACCTTCATCAGGACGAGGCCGCCGACGATCATCACCGCCGCAGCGATGCGCAACGCGCTCACCTGCTCGCCGAGCACGACGATGCCGACCAGGAAGGCGCCGACCGCACCGATCCCGGTCCAGACCGTATAGGCGGTGCCGAGCGGCAGCGCGCGCATCGCGATCGAGAGCAAACCGAAGCTGAAGATCATCGCGACGATCGTCACCGCCGACGCTCCGGGGCGGGTGAACCCCTCCGACAGCTTCATCGAATAGGCCCAGAGGACCTCGAGCAATCCCGCGACGATCAAAAACAGCCAAGCCATGCCGGCTCTCCTTTGAAAAAGAGCCGGGCCGTCCCGGACTTGTACCCGTGAAAGGGGGAGGGCGTGGCCTCGCCGCGCCTATCTAGGGCGACGGCGGGCGGGGTCAAGACTGGAAGCCGGACGCTCCGCCCACTCACATCATCATGCTGAACTTGTTTCAGCATCCAGGTCTCCACCGCCCGGGCAAGTGACCAGCTGGACCCTGAAACAAGTTCAGGGTGACGACCTGTTCGTGTTTCGGAAAGAGCCTAGCGCTGCTCGAACCGGGCGATCTGCGGCCCCAGGCGGTTGTTCGCGATCGTGATCGGATCGCCGCTCGCATCGGCCACGAAGGCGGTCCGCCGGTCGACGCCCGGGGCGAGATCGGCCTGATTGCCGGTGACGGAAAGCCCCGCCGAACGATGCTCGGCGCCCTCCGCCGCGACCATGATCAGGGCGCTGTAATTTTCCTTGTTTTCGCCCTGGACGAAGGTGTTGCCGGCGATCGTGCCGGTGGCGCCGTTGGAGAGGTCGATCATGTAGTTGGTCGCCTGGCCCTGGCTGTCGTCGAAGCTCGATTCGGTGACCTCGATCCGCCGGCCGCGGCTCTTGAGATAATGGCCGCCCGTGCCGCGCTCGAAGCGGGTCCGGGTGACGATCAGCGTGCCGGTGCCGCTGTTGTAGATCGAATGGGCGCAGCCGGCATTTTCCGGGCAGCCGCCGAGGCCGGAGAAGGTCGAGTGCTCGATCCGGATCGTGCCTCCATGGTCGTTGGACACGAGGATGCCGTTCTCGCCGCTCCGGAACATCGTCTCGCGCACGGTGAGATCGCCGGTCTCGAGCCGGATACCGGCGCCGTTCATGTCGGGCACGCGGATGTTCTGGAAGACGAGGCCCTCGATCCGGGCGGCGCGGCCGTCGAGGACGAGCGCCGCCTTGCCCTCGCAGGCGACGCCGTCGAAGATCACCGTCCCCGCCTGCTGGGCCACATAGGCGATCTCTCCCCCGTTCTGCACCGCGCACTGGCGGTAGCGGCCGGGCGCGATCAGGATCGTGCCGCTGCCGTCGCCGATCGCCGCGACGGCCTCGGCAAGCGTCGCGAACCCGTTGCCGCTCTCCTGCACGGTGAACGGCGCGGGCGGCACCTGGCCGTGCGAGGGAATCGCCACGAACAGGCAGGCGAGCACGAGTGCGATGAGGAAACGCCGGTCCATGGGCGCGAACTGACGCGTCGCGGCCCGGTCTGTCGAGACCGGAACAGGGTTAAGAAAATCCTGCCCCGGAACGGGACGCTTCGTCAGCCCCGCCAGGCCTCGTGTACCGGGCGCGGCTCGGCCGGGTTCGCGGCGGGTGGCGCGAGCGGGCGCTGCCAGATCGCGACGCTGCGCCATTCGGCGAGCTTGTGGCCGACGTCGCGGTAGACGCCCGCTTCGGTGAAGCCTTGGGCCCGGTGCAGCTTGATGCTCGGGTCGTTGGGCAGGGTGATGGCGACGATCGCCTGGGTGAAGCCCTGGTCAGTCAGCAGCGCGAACAGCGTCTCGTAGAGCCGCGCGCCGATACCGCGGCCGTGCCGGTCCCCGCGCACGTAGACGGTCGCCTCGACGGTGAAGCGATAGGCGCGGCGGGCACGGAACTGGGTGGCATAGGCGTAGCCGGCGATCGTCCCGTCCGGCTCCTCGAACACGAGCCAGGGATAGAGGCCATCGCCCGCTGCCATTCGCTCGCGGACCATCGCGGCGTCCGGCGGCTCGGTCTCGAACGAGACCGCCGAGCCGGTCACGTAGGGCGCATAGATTTCCGCAATCGCTCCGGCATCTTCCGGCGTCGCCAGCCGAATCGTCACGGTCGCCAGACCAGCGCCAGCAGGCGCCCGATCAGCGAGTCGTCCGCCCCCCGCGCCCGCCGCACCGGCGCGATTGCCGGGCATTCGAGGCAGCGGGCCTGGATCGCCGGGCCGTCCAGCATTGCCTCGGCGTCTGCCAGCACCCGGGTCAGCACGGTTTGTGGCCGCTGCGCGAGGCGCGAGAAGGCATCCGGCGCGCGCGCCGTATTCTCGCCCTCGGCGACGCCGCGCAGCAGCTGTGCCCAGAAGCTCGGCGGCTTGTCGAGGAATACCGGGCGGGCATCCTCGGCGGCGATGTTCGCGCGCCGCGCCGCCTCGGCAATCGCGTCATTGAGCGAGCCGAAGCGGTCGACCAGGCCGATCTGCCGGGCGGTTCCGCCGGCCCAGACCCGCCCCTGGCCGATCTCGTTGACCCGCGCCGGCGGCAGCCGCCGGGCCCGCGAGACGAGGCCGATGAAGCGCCGGTAGGTGCCATCGACGCCGGTCTGCAGCAGCCGGCTCGCCTCTTCGGAAGGGCCGCGCAGCAGGTCCGGCTCGCCGGAGAGCGGCGTGGTGCGCACCCCGTCGGCGCCGACGCCGATCCGCTGCAGCGTGCCCTGGAAGCTCGGCAGGATGCCGAACACGCCGATCGATCCGGTGATCGTCGAAGGCTCGGCCATGATCGTGTCGCCGGCGGTCGCGATCCAGTAGCCGCCGCTGGCCGCCACCGAGCCGAACGAGATCACCACCGGGATGCCGCGCTCGCGCACGCCCAGGATGGCGCGGCGGATCCGCTCCGAGGCGATCACCGATCCGCCGGGCGAGTCGACCCGGACGACGAGCGCGCGCAGCGTGTTGTTCCTGAGTCCGGTCTCCAGCGTTTCGACCACCGTCTCGGCCCCGGCCGTGCCGAGCGCGGCGTGGCCGTCGACGATCGTGCCGGCGACGGTGAGCACGCCGATCTGGCCCGAACGGCTCAGCGGATTCTCCGCGGCCCACGCGTCATAGTGGACCGCCCGGTAGCTGCCGGGCACGCTCGCCTCGCCCGCGCCGCCGAGTTCGGCTATGCGCCGGCCGAAGGCGACGCGATCGCCGACCCGGTCGACCAGTCCCGCCCGCCGCGCCGCTTGCGCCAGGTCGCCGTTCGCGGCCTGGATGAAGGCCTGCGGGTCCTGCACCCAGCCGGCGATGTTGGCGCGCGGCCGCGCCTGGCGGACGTCCTGCTGCCAGGTCTGCCAGAGCCCGTCGGCGAGCGCCTGGCTCGCCTCGCGCGCCTCCGGGGACATGTCGCTGCGCGTATAGGGCTCGACCGCCGACTTGTAGGTGCCGACCCGGTAGACGTTGGCGGTGATGCCGAGCCGCTCCATCAGCCCGGCATAATAGAGGCTGGCGCCGCCCGGCCCGGCGATCACGACCACACCCAAGGGATCGAGCCAGATCTCGTCGGCATGGGCGGCGAGCTGGTAGCTGTCGTCGGTATAGCCGGTCGCATATGCGACGACGCGCTTGCCGGCGCGCCGCACCCGGTCGAGCGCGGCGCCGACATCGGCGATCGCGGTCTGGCCGCCGCCGGTGAAGATGTCGAGATCGAGCGCGACGGCCCGGATGCGGCTGTTCTCCGCCGCGGCGTCGAGCGACCGCACGACCTCGGCGAGGCGATATTCGCGCGTCACCGATCCGCCGCCGAGCGCGGCCAGCGCGCTTTCCTCCGCCGGCTGCTCCACGATCGCGCCGGCGAGATCGAGCCGGAGCGTGCCATCGCGGGCGCTGCCGTCATAGGGGCTCGCCGAGAGCAGGGCGTAGAGCCCGCCGAAGAAGAGCAGCAGGAAGATGAGGACCAGCGCGTCCTTGATCCCGACCAGCAGCCTCCAGACCTTGCCGACGAACTTCATGCGGGGCCTCCTTATGCCCGCTCCGCTAGACCAGCCACCGTCTCATGTAAATGGTCAGATGACTGTCGTTACTGGTCAATTTGTCTATAGATTAGATCAAATAGACGCATAAGTAACGTTTATTAACAGATATAGTTAATAGCAGTTAACCCCTTGGAATCTATTGCATCCGTTTCGGAACAGTTTCGGGAACATAATAAGTAGAACTGCGTTATAGTCTTACTAGTGACTTCAAACGGGGAAGGAGCAGGGAGTATGTCGCACATGTTAGCAAGGGCAATGGCCGTGACATCATCGGCCGTTCTTTTCGTTGGTCTCTCGGCATGTGAGTCGAACGGATCGACTCGGTTCTCGGGCGTCGGGCCCGCCGGCCCGCAAGGCGCTCAGGGACCGGCCGGTGCCGAGGGGCCTGCGGGCCCAGCGGGCCCTGGAGGCCCCGCCGGACCCGCCGGACCCGCCGGACCCGCCGGACCTCCGGGCACAAACGGGTCCGGCGGCTCGAACGGGCTTCCCGGCCTTGGCGGGCTCGGCGCGCTGGCGGTCGGCGGCCTGATCGGGCCGAACGGCATCGCCGGCACGGGTCTTCTCGCCAATACCGGCGATCCCAACAGCCGGCTTCCGGTCGTCTCCGGCGTGCTCGTTGCGTCCGGCAACGCCGTGACGGGCCTTGCCGGCGGTCCGGTCTCGAACCTTGCCGACCAGGTCGATGGCGTGCTGCCCGGCCAGGTCTCGCTTGCCGGTCGGGTGGTCGACGTGATCGAGAATACCGGTCAGGCGCTGGTCCGTGCCGGCAACGGCCAGGATTATCTCGTCGACGGCCTCACCGCTGCGCCGGGCGCCCTGGTCAACGTCACCGTCGGCAATGCCAGGGTGATCGGACGCGAGGGCCAGTCGCCGCTGATCGGCGCCAGCGTCCTCTCGCCGACCCAGCAGCAGGGTGAGGCGCTGACCCTCGGCGTAGGCTCGCAAGGGCAGCTGCTCACCATCGCTACGCCCGCGACGGGCAACAGCGGCAATGTCGTGCAGACCGTCGTGAACACCGTCACCGGCGCGTTGCCGGGCGGCGGTGGCGGCGCGGGTGGCAATCCCGTCCAGGCGGTCGTCGAAACCGTGACGGGCGTGCTGCCGGGCGGCGGCGACGGGCAGGGCGGCAATCCGGTCCAGACGGTGGTGAACACCGTCACCGGCGTGCTCCAGCCGGCCACGGGCGGCGGCACTGGCAGCCCCGCTCCGACCAGTCCGGTGCAGGGCGTCGTGCAGGGCGTCACCGGCACGGTCGGCGGCCTCACCGGCGGCCTGCTCGGCGGCGGCAACGGCAATGGTGCCACCAATGGTGGCCTGCTCGGCGGCCTAACGGGCGGCAACGGCAATGGCGGCAACAACGGCGGCCTGCTCGGCGGCCTGACCGGCGGCCGCCGCGACTGACGGCGCGCGCGTGAAGAGGGCGGGGTCTGGTTCGCCGGGCCCCGCCTTCGCGCGTCGTCGCGATGTAAAGGGGGAGTCATCATGAAACGTCACATGCTCGGCGCGCTCGCGCTGGCCGGCGCGGCGTCGGCGGCGGGCGCGCAGACCTCGACCCCGATCGACCGCGACCGCGTCGATCGCACCCAGCCAACCGCGCCGGTGCCGACCGGCGAGGCGGCGGACACGCCGTCGGCGGCGGTCAGCGTCCAGGCCGGCGACGAGGCCGCGCCGCCGATCCGCACCATTTCCTTCGAAAAGACCGACGTACCGGGAATCGTGGCCGAGGCGGCGATGGTCTTCGTCGGCCAGCCGGCGAACCGGGCGACCTTGCAGGCGCTCGCCGATGCGATGTCGCGCGCCTATGGCCGCTCCGAGGTCGCCCTCTTCACCATCGCCGTTCCGGAGCAGGACCTGTCGACCGGCAATGTCCGCGTGCTGGTCGCGGAGGGGCATATCGAGGCGGTGATCCTGACCGGCGAGGTCGAGGGGCGCTCCAACGAGCTGGTCCGGCGTTATGCCGAGAATCTCACCCGCGAGCGGCCGACCAGCCGCCGCACGTTGGAACGCTACATCTCGCTGATCCAGGATATCCCCGGCCTCAAGGTCCAGTCGCGGCTCGAGATGGGGGCGGGGCCGGGCGGCGTGCGCCTCATCCTCGCGCTCGATTATCGCCGGCCCACATTGGCCTTCAGCTTCGACAACCGCACCACCCGGCTGGTCCGCGACGGCCAGTTCCAGGCGACGGCGCGCGGCTACGGCCTGCTACGCGAGGGCGACGAGACCCAGATCGCCGGCCTGGCCTCGGTCGATTTCGACGAGCAGCTCTATGTCGGCGGCAGCCATTCGACCCCGATCGGGCGCGAGGGTACCCGCCTCACGGGCAGCGTCGGCCATCTCATCACCCGTCCCCGCGGCTCGGACCTGCGCGGCGAGGCGACGTCCTTCGGCCTCGTCCTCACCCATCCGCTGATCCGCGGCTACCGGCGCAACCTGACCCTGAGCCTCGCCTTTGACGGCCTGGACAGCGAGAATGCCGCCTTCGGCTCGATCATCGCCACCGAGCAGACCCGCGCGCTCCGCGCCGCGGCCGGCTACGCCCAGACCGCCGAGCGGCGGGCGCTGAGCGCCGGCCTCACCGTCAGCCGCGGCCTCTCCGTGCTCGGCGCCGACGTGCCTGCTGCCAGCGGCGATGCGACCTTCTTCAAGATCAATGGCCGCGCGACCTTCGATCAGGCTCTGGGCCGGCGCGCCGTCCTGCGCCTGCGCGGCAGCGGCCAGTGGACGCGCGATCCCCTACCGGCGGTCGAGCGCTTCTCGATCGGCGGCGCCGATTTCGGCCGCGCCTTCGAGATCGGCATCCTCAATGCCGACCGCGGCCTCGCCGGCCTCGCCGAGCTCGCCTGGCGCCCGATCGGCTCCGGCCGGTTCGCGGCCAGCGAAATCTACGGCTTCGGCGACTATGCGGCCGTCCGCCTGGTGCCGCGACCGGGCTTCTTCACGGGCGCCGATTTCGACCTGGCCTCGGCCGGGGCGGGCGTGCGCCTCGCCTGGATGGACCGGGCGATGATCGAGCTCGAATATGCCCGCACCGTCGACCGGCCGTTCGCCGGATATGAGTCCGACTGGCGCTTCTCGGTCGCCTGGCGGGTCTCGATTCGACCCTGATTGCGCCCGCTTCGCGTCGCGGCCCTTGACGCCGCCTTTCCCGTGCCTAAATCGGCGCGCGTTGGCACTCGTCATGCATGAGTGCTAACAGTGAATCATCAGCGCAGCCTTGTCATCCAGATGGGGTTGCCGCGCCACAGGGAAAGGTTGAACGCATGAACTTTCGTCCGCTGCACGATCGCGTGCTCGTACGCCGCGTCGAGGCCGAGGAGAAGACGGCCGGCGGGATCATCATCCCCGACACCGCCAAGGAAAAGCCGCAGGAAGGCGAAGTCGTCGCCGTCGGCACCGGCGCGAAGGCCGAGGACGGCAAGGTGACCCCGCTCGACGTCAAGGCCGGCGACCGCATCCTGTTCGGCAAATGGTCGGGCACCGAGGTCAAGGTCAACGGCGAGGACCTCATCATCATGAAGGAAAGCGACATCCTGGGGATCGTCGGCTGACCTTCGCACGCACGGCGAACACCGTGAACTTCGTGAATTTTCCAGACTGAAAGGTAGTCCAACATGGCAGCCAAAGACGTACGCTTCTCGCGCGATGCCCGTGAGCGCATCCTGCGCGGCGTCGACATCCTCGCCGATGCGGTGAAGGTCACCCTCGGCCCCAAGGGCCGCAACGTCGTGCTCGACAAGAGCTTCGGCGCGCCGCGCATCACCAAGGACGGCGTCACCGTCGCCAAGGAGATCGAGCTCAAGGACAAGTTCGAGAACATGGGCGCGCAGATGCTGCGCGAGGTCGCGTCGAAGACCAACGACCTTGCCGGCGACGGCACCACCACCGCCACCGTGCTCGCCCAGGCGATCGTGCGCGAGGGCATGAAGTCGGTCGCGGCCGGCATCAACCCGATGGACCTCAAGCGCGGCATCGACGTCGCGGTCGAGAAGGTCGTCGCGGACCTCAAGGCGCGCTCCAAGCCGGTCGCCGGCTCCAATGAGATCGCCCAGGTCGGCATCATCTCCTCCAACGGCGACACCGTCGTCGGCGAGAAGATCGCCGAGGCGATGGAGAAGGTCGGCAAGGAAGGCGTGATCACCGTCGAGGAAGCCAAGGGTCTCGAGTTCGAGCTCGACGTCGTCGAGGGCATGCAGTTCGACCGCGGCTATCTGAGCCCCTACTTCATCACCAATCCGGAAAAGATGTCGGTCGAACTCACCGACCCCTACATCCTCATCCACGAGAAGAAGCTCAGCAACCTGCAGGCGATGCTCCCGATCCTGGAAGCGGTCGTCCAGTCGGGCCGTCCGCTCCTCATCATCGCCGAGGACATCGAGGGCGAGGCGCTCGCCACGCTCGTGGTGAACAAGCTGCGCGGCGGCCTCAAGGTCGCGGCCGTCAAGGCGCCGGGCTTCGGCGATCGCCGCAAGGCGATGCTGCAGGACATCGCGATCCTGACCGGCGGCGAGATGATCTCCGAGGATCTCGGCATCAAGCTCGAGAGCGTCACCGTCACCATGCTCGGCCAGGCCAAGCGCGTCACCATCGACAAGGACAACACGACCATCGTCGACGGTGCCGGCGAGGGCGACCAGATCAAGGGCCGGATCGAATCGATCCGTCAGCAGATCGAGGTCACGACGTCCGACTATGACCGCGAGAAGCTGCAGGAGCGGCTGGCGAAGCTGGCCGGCGGCGTTGCGGTGATCAAGGTCGGCGGCGCGTCCGAGGTCGAGGTCAAGGAGCGCAAAGACCGCGTCGACGACGCCCTTCACGCCACCCGCGCGGCGGTCGAGGAAGGCATCGTCCCCGGCGGCGGCACGGCGTTGCTCTACGCCACCAAGGCCCTCGAAGGCCTCAAGGGCGCCAACGACGATCAGACCCGCGGCATCGACATCATCCGCAAGGCGCTCCAGGCGCCGCTGCGGCAGATCGCCGAGAATGCGGGCAGCGACGGCGCGGTCGTCGCCGGCAAGCTGATCGACGGCAATGACGAGAATCTGGGCTTCAACGCCCAGACCGACACCTACGAGAACCTCGTCACCGCCGGCGTGATCGACCCGACCAAGGTCGTGCGCACCGCCCTCCAGGACGCGGCCTCGGTCGCCGGCCTGCTCATCACGACGGAAGCCGCCGTGTCCGAGCTGCCGGAAGACAAGCCCGCCATGCCGGCGATGCCGGGCGGCGGCATGGGCGGCATGGACTTCTGATTTCGCACCGGCGCAGCGTTCGCGCTGCGCCGGAGACGGAATCGGAACGGACGGCGGGCGGCGGCATGCCGCCGACCCAACCGACGGCGCGAATTCACTTCGCGCCGCTGCCCAGGCAGAAAACGAGAAAGGGCCGGGGAGGCGACTCCCTGGCCCTTTTTCTTGCCCGGCAGTGCCGCTTGCGGAACAAGGTGCCGAACAGACCGACGGGAGAGCCTCGTGATCGCGCACCGCTTGCTCATCGTCATCGCCGCCCTGCTGGCGAGTTCCGCCCCGGCCTTTGCTGAGCTTGCGCCGCCGGCAGAGCGTCTTGGCTTGTCGTCCTGCCAGATTGCCGTGCGCGGCCCCGACGGCGCCGAGACCGGGGAGCAGGTCACCGCGCGTTGCGGCACCCTCCGGGTTCCCGAGAACCGCGAGGTGACCGACGGTCGCGTGCTTGCGCTCAACGTCGTGGTCCTGCCCGCACGCAATCTGCCCGGCCGCGAACCGGTCTATTTCATTTCGGGCGGCCCCGGCCAGGCGGCGACGGTCGACGCGCCGGGCTTTGCCGACGCCCGGTATCGCGACACCCGCGACATCGTCCTCATGGACATCCGCGGGACCGGCGGCGACAACGCGCTGGAATGCGCGCTCGGCGGATCGGACGACAATGTGCAGGCCTATCTCGAGCCGCTGCTCGCCGACGGCGTCCGCTATGCCGAATGCCGCGATCAGCTCGCGCAACGCGCCGACCTCACCCAGTATACCACCCCCAAGGCGATGGAGGATCTGGACGAGTTGCGTCAGGCGCTCGGCCATGACCGGATCCTGATCGACAGCGGTTCCTACGGCACCCGTGCCGCGCTCACCTATATCCGCATGTTCGGGTCCCATGTCCGCGCCGCGGCACTGTCCGGCGCAGCGCCGATCGAGAACCGGCTGCCGCTCTATCACGCCGCCGCTGCCCAGCGCGCCTTCGATCTGATCGTCGAGAGCTGTGTCGCCGATCCGGCCTGCGCCGCGGCCTATCCCGACGTGCGCGGCGACCTCGCGGCGATTCTCGCCCGGCTCGGTGCCGCGCCGGTCATGGTCCGCATTCCGCATCCTGCGACCAACGCGCCGGTGGAGGTTCGGCTTACAGCCTCTGCGTTCGGCGACGGCCTCCGGGTCATTCTCTACGGCGACAATGCGCTGCAGGTGCCGCTCCTCCTGAAGCGCGGCCGCGCTGGCGATCTCGCGCCGTTTGCCGAGGCGGCGATGCAAGGCAGCCGCGGGCTGAGACGCGCGGTCCGCACCGGCCTCATGCTCTCGATCAGCTGCGCCGAGGACGTCTGGCGAATTCGGCCGGAGGAGGTGGCGCGGTTGACCGAGGGAAGCTTCATCGGCGCCTACCGCGTCCGCGGCCAGATGGCGGCCTGCTCGGTCTGGCCGCGCGGGCAGGTGTCCGACGACTATTATCGACAGATGCGCTCGGATGTGCCGGTGCTCATCCTGTCCGGGCAGTTCGATCCCGTGACTCCGCCCTCCTGGGGCGCGGCGATGGCGCGCAATTTCAGCCGCCCGCTGCACGTCGTGGTGCCGGCCGGCCATGTGCCGGTCAACGACTGCACCCAGTCGCTCACGCGGCAGCTGTTCGACCGCGGCAGCACGGAGGGGATCGACACCTCCTGCGTTGCCGCGATGCGCCGTCCCGCCTTTGCCCTGCCGAACGCGCCGGCCGAAGCTATTGGGAGTTGACGCTTTCGTTGTCGAGCACCGCGCCGTCCTCGGCCGCGCCGAGATCCGCCTCGTTGGCGACCAGGCTGTCGGCGGACGCGTCGAAGACATTGTCCTCCAGCATCGCCGCGGCATTGTCGAGCTGGCGCTCCTCTTCGCGGGTCAGGCCGCCGCTATTGTCGTTGCCGCCGCCGCACGCGCCGAGCGTCAGCGCCAGGCCCAGTCCGGCCAGCTTCAGCGTCAGTCTCATCCCGCATCCTCCCAGAATCGGCTTAGAATCGCAAAGCCGGTTGTCTAACGCGAGACGCGGGCAAAGAAAAAGGGCTGCGCGCCAATCCGGCACGCAGCCCTTCCGCAATGCTGTGAAGCTTTGCTTAGTTCAGCTCGTTGCCGGCCGCGTCGGCGACGTTGGCAACCGAGTCGCCGGCAGCGTCGGCCGCATTGGTCAGATCGCTGGTCGCGTTGCCGATGTCGGCAACCGCAGCGTCAGCCGCATTCTCAAGGTCCGCAACGGCTTCGTTGGCGGCGTCGAGGGTGTTGGCAACGACCTCGTTGGTGGTCGGGGTGGTCTCACCGCCGCAAGCGGCGAGGCCGAGGGTCGACACAGCGACGAGAGCAATAGCAATCTTCTTCACGTTCGTATTCCTTTACCAGTTGCGAGGAGAACCAGTTCATTCGCTGGCACGGCGCCGTTTCGGGCACAAGTGGCCCCCCTCCGGCCCTCCAGCGGACGCCGCTTTTAGGGCATGTCGAAACACGAGTCTAGAGTTTCTCTACTAACGTGGTTGTCAAAGCTTCTTTTGGGGGAGAAGGGCAAATGAGCAAGGGAGTCGGCATCTGGCGGGCGCTCGATCGGGCGCGGGCGATGAACCTAAAGGCGAATGGCGAGGCGCTGGCGCGGCTAGGCGGCGACGGGATCACGCGCCGCCGGGTGCTGGCCGGGCTCGCGGGTGGCGCCGGCGCGCTGCTGCTGCCGCGCGCGCCGGCCTTCGGGCAGACGCCGCCACGCATCGCGATCGTCGGTGGCGGGCTGGCTGGCCTCAGTGCACTCGACACGCTGGCGTCGCGCGGTGTCGCGGCAACGCTCCATGAAGCGCGCGGTGCGGTCGGCGGGCGGACGCGCAGCGTGCGGGGCGTGTTCGCGCCGGATTATGCGTTCGACGAGGGCGGGCAGCTGGTGAACAGCGACCATGCCGACATGATCCGCCTCATCCGCCGGTTTGGCATCCGGATGGTCGACCGCAAGGCGTTCGGTCCGACGCATGAAGTGCAGATCGGCCGCGACAGCGCGCCTGTCGAAGAGGCGGATCTCGCCCGTGCATTACGCGGCATCGCCGCCGAGATCACACGGGATTCGGATCGGCTCGACCGGGACTATGAGGCGGTCGCGCGCGAGATCGATGCGATGTCCGTCGCCGACTATCTCGATCGCCGCGAACTGCCCGCCGGCGATGCCCGCGACGCGATCGAGGCGGGCATTCGCACCGAATATGGCGCCGAGCCGCGCGACGCCTCCGCGCTGGAGCTGCTGTTCAACCTGCCCACCGTCGACGGCGCGCGGGTCACCCGGGTCAGCCTGTCCGACGAGCGCTACGTCATCTCGGGCGGGTCGGATCAGATCGCCGGCGCGCTCGGCCGCCTGTACGAAGGCGCGATCCGCCTCAACAGGCGCCTGACCCGGCTCGACGTGAGCGGGCCGGAGGTCCGTCTCGCCTTTGCCGACGGCGAGGAGGTGCGCGCCGACCGGGTGATCCTCGCGCTTCCGGCGCCGCTGATCCGCGAGGTGGAGATCGACGGGCCGCTGCCGCCGCTGTGGCGCGACCTGATCGGTGAGATCGAGCTTGGCCGCAACGAGAAGCTGGTGGTCGGATACGAGACGCAGCCGTGGCGCGACTCGCTTGGCTATGGCGGCGCGCTCTGGGCGGGACAGCCGTTCGCCGCCGGCTGGGACGCCGCCTCGTTCGCGCCGGCCGAAGGGCAGGGCGCCGGCGCGATCTGCTACTTTCTCGGCGGCGATCAGGTCGCAGCCGCCGCGGCGTCGAACACTGCGGACCTCGCCGCCCGCTTCAGCGATGCCGCGCGCCGCGCCATCCCGGCGCTGCCGCAGCCCATCGGCATCGTCCGCCGCACCCGCTGGTGCGACGATCCGCTGACCAAAGGCGCCTATATCAACTTCCGGCCTGGCCAGATCACCCGCTTCGGAAGTTTGATGACGGTGGAGGAAGAACAACGGGTCCGCGCCAGCGGCGCGGACCCGTTGTTCTTCGCCGGCGAATGGCTGTCGGACGCCTGGCCCGGCTACATGAACGGGGCCGTCCAGACCGGGCGGGTCGCGGCCGAGGCGGCGCTGGCGCCTGCATGGGCCGAAACGATGTGAGAAATTCACACCCGTCTCTCCGGTCGTAAAACTGACTTCCAATCGTCATTGAAACGTTCGCGAAACGTAGCCTGCCTGCCATGCTGACTCGCCATAGCGAGCCCCACAAGCCGACGACTCGGCGCATCATCAGGGGGTTTTCCGGACATGAGAAAGATGGGCAGGCTGTCGGCGCGCAGCCGGATGATCGCGGCCATGCTGGTCACAGTCGCGCTGCCGGGCACGGCATTCGCGCAGACGATCGCGGGGACCGTTGTCGACAGCTCAGGAACGCGCGCGCTGCAAGGCGCCGAGATCATCCTCGTCGAGCTCGGCCGGACTACCCAGGCCGCCTCCGACGGCACCTTTCGCTTCGCCGACGTGCCCCCCGGGACCTACACGATGCGCACCCGCTATACGGGCGCGGAGGAGGTCACACAGTCGATTGCGGTGCCGGAAGCCGGCACGGTCACGACCAGCGTCGAATTGGGGGCGATCGAAGGCGCTTCGATTCTCGTCATCGGCCAGCGCGCCAATCTCTCGAGCTCGCTGGCCCGGCAGCGGGCTTCCGACACGGTCGATACCGTCCTCACCCGCGACGCGATCGGCCAGTTTCCCGATCAGAATGTCGCCGAGGCGCTGCGCCGCGCGCCGGGGGTCAACATTCTCAATGACCAGGGCGAGGGCCGTTTCGTCTCGGTGCGCGGCCTGGATCCAAATCTCAATGCCGCATCGATCAATGGCAATCGCGTCCCGGCCCCTGAAGCAGACGTCCGCTCAGTCGCGCTCGACGTGATCCCGACCGAGCTGATCGAGTCGATCGAGATCCGCAAATCGCTTACACCCGATATGGACGCGGATACGATCGGCGCGTCGATCGAGATCAACACAACCAGTGCCTTCGATCGTCAGCGCGGGCTGCTCGCACTGTCTCTTGAAGGGACCTACAACGACCTTACCGATCGTCTCTCCCCCAAGGGCAGCGTCGATTTCTCCACGCGGCTCACCGACAATTTCGGCATTGCAGGTGGCTTTTCCTACTATCGGCGGCGCTTCGCGACCGACAATGTCGAAATGGATGGCTGGGGGGAGACGGATGACGGTATCGTCTTCGCCGATACGCTCGAATATCGCGACTATGACGTCACCCGCCAGCGTATCGGCGGCACCCTGTCGCTCGACTGGCGGCCGAGCAGCACGACCACGCTCTACGCGCGCGGGCTCTACAGCCGCTTCGAGGATCAGGAATATCGTCGACGCCTGATCTTCGAGATGGACGAAGATCCGTCGAGCGGCGACAGCAACACGGCAACGTTCCTGTCCGACGATGGCGAGATCCAGGTCACGCGCGACCTCAAGGATCGCTTCGAAGCCCAGAACATCCTCTCGCTGACCACGGGCGGCGAGACGGTGGCGGGTCCCTGGACCTTCCGTTACTCGGGTGCCTATTCATGGGCTTCGGAGAGAGAGAATGGCTCGATCGACCCGATCGAGTTCCGGCGCAGCTTCGAGGATCCGGGCGATCTGTCGGTCACGTTCGATTATTCGGACACCGTATTGCCGCGTTACACGATCAACGCAGGCAATGAGGCGTTTCTGGATCCGGCCGAGTTCGAGTTCAACGAGCTCAGCCTGACCTCGCTCAGCGATTCCACCGACGAGGAGTGGACGGTTCGCGCCGACATCACGCGCAACATCCCGCTCGCCACCGGCTCGTTCGACATCCAGTTCGGCGGCAAGGTGCGGCTGCGTCAGAAGGACTATGACCTCGAACTCGACCTCTACGACGGGTTCGACGGCGACTTCACGCTGGCCGACGTGCTCGGTCAACAGAATTACGGCCTGGCCGTGATTGATCCGGTGCCGAGTTTCGGAGATGCGCGCGACTTCTTCGACGCCAATCGCGGCAGTTTCGAGCTCAACCCGATCGATACAGCGTTCGAATCCGCGGTGGCCGACTACTCCGTGTCGGAAGACATCTATGCGGGCTATCTGCTTGGCAGGCTCGACACGGGCCCGCTGCGCGCGGTGGCCGGGGTGCGCATGGAGCACACGCGCAACGACATCAATGGCAACTTCGTGGAGCTCGTCGAGGAGGGCGCGATCCGAGACGGCGTCGAGCTGGAGGAGGATACAGTCTTCGTGTCTCCGCTCAACTTCCGCCGAAGGTACACGGATTGGCTTCCCAGCATCAACATCCGTTACCAGGCCGCGCGGGACATGCTGCTGCGCCTTGGCGGCTATCGCAGCATCGTGCGGCCGAATATCGGCAATCTCGCACCCCGCTTCCTGATTGAGGAAAATGACGAAGGCGATCGCGAAGGCACGTTCGGCAACCCTGAATTGCGACCCTATCGTGCGTGGAACCTCGATCTGTCGGCGGAATATTATTTCGCCCGCAATGCGGTCGTGCAGGCGGGATTCTTCTACAAGTCGATCGACGATTTCATCGTCGAGGCGAATTTCGAGGATATCACCTTCAATGGCGTGTTCGCGGACGAGGCGACGATCCCGATCAACGGCGAACGGGCCGAGGTGACCGGCTTCGAGTTCAGCTATCAGCAGGCGCTGACTTTCCTGCCGGCGCCGCTCAACGGACTGCTCGTCAACTTCAATTACACGTATACGGATGCCGAGGGTCGCCTCGCGGACGGCGAATTGACGACCGGTCGAACCATCCCTCTGCCCAGCGCGTCGCGCCATACCTTCAATGCCGTATTGGGCTATGAACGCGGACCGATCAGCCTGCGGCTCGCGGGCACCTATCGGGCAGGCTATCTGGATGAGATCGGCGGCGAGCCTGACGAGGACCGTTACGTGCGCGACCATTTCCAGTTCGATGCGAGCGTCCGCTACCGGATCAACCGGAATTTCCAGGTGTTCGCGGAGCTGGTGAACGCCTTCGACGAGCCTTACACGGCCTACCAGCGCGGGCCGGGGCGTCCGCGCCTTCTTCAGTATGAGGAATATAGCTGGACCGGCAAATTCGGCGTCCGGGCGAATTTCTAGGGGGATGTCGATGCGTTTTCATGCAACGACTGCGGTCGCCGCACTGCTCGCTTTATCGGGCTGTGCCACCACCACGGAGGTCGCGATCCCCCAAGGCTCCGCCGCCCGCGGCGATCCGGCGCGGCCCGTGCCGGCGGCGGTCGAGACGGTGGTCACCACCGACCCCGCTGTCGATGCGGACGATCCGGCATTCTGGGCCGATCCGCGCGACCCGAGCCGCGCGGTGATATTCGGCACGGACAAGTCCGACGGTCTCTACGTGCATGATATGGACGGAAGCGTCCGGCAATTCTTCGGCGACGGGCCGATGAACAATGTCGACCTTCGTCCGGGCTTCGTCGTTGACGGCCGCGATTACGTGCTCGTCGCGGCCACGGATCGTCGACGCTTCGGCATCATGACCTATCTGCTCGATCCCGACACGCTCGAGACGCGCCCCTATGGCTTCATCCCGGCGACCGACATGGGGGAACCCTACGGCTTCTGCATGGCGCGAGCTGGCGAGGCATTCTTCCTCATTCCCAACAACAAGGAAGGGGAAGTGCGTCAGTATCGCGTGACGGCCGGCGCCGGCGGACCGAGCGCAACGCTTGAGCGCACCATGCGCGTCGGGTCACAGCCCGAAGGCTGCGTTGCCGATGATGAGGCCGGTCAGCTTTATGTCGGTGAGGAGGATGTCGGTATCTGGCGCTTTGCGCTTTCCGGCGAGACGGCCGGCACCCGGATCGCCATGGCAGACGGTCGACGACTGACCGCCGACGTCGAGGGCCTCGCCATCATGCGCGACCGCGGGGCGAAATATCTCATTGCCTCCAGTCAGGGCGACAGCACCTATCCGGTGTGGCGCATCACCGCTGAGGGTTACGACTATGTCGGTCGCTTCGCGATCGAGGGCGGCGCGATCGATTCGGTGACGAGTACAGACGGTGTCGACGCATGGAGCGGTCCGATCGGACCGTTTCCGGAAGGCGCGATCGGCGTCCATGACACCGACGACGGTCAGGGCCAGCAGAACTACAAGATCGTCGACTGGCGCGAGATCCGGCGGGCGCTGGGACTTTAAACCCCGTCATCCCAGCGAAAGCTGGAATCTCTTTCCTCCTCACTCCTGAAGGACGGGAGATTCCGGCTTTCGCCGGAATGACGAATAGGGATCATTGGCCGGGCCGGGTCGCCGCCAACTTCTTCGGCGCGACGGCGCGATAGCTTTCGGCGATCCAGCGCTTGAGGAGGTCGAGGTCGGGCGTCTCGCCGTCCGCGAACCGGCAGCTGATCCAGCCCGAACGGCCGAGGCCGTAGCCGGCCGGCTCGGCGAAGTCGAAGACAAGGGCGAAGTCGCGGCTGACCGGCAGCTTTGCGGTCATGCTGAGCTTGCCCTCGGTCTCGTCGAGCCAGACGAACGTCTTGTTCCGCACCTTGAGCGCGGTGTGGCCCCAGGGGAAACCTTCCGTCGCCTCCGGAAAGGCGAGCCCGTATTTGCGCAGGGTCTCGAATGCTTCGCTGTGCGCCACCGCCCTAATGCCCGTTCAGCTCGGCCATGAATGGCGGATCGGGGATCGCCGCAGTCGCGTCGTGCAGCAGGTCGCCCCAGCGTGCCGAGAGGTCGTCGAAATAGGGATCGTCGACGCCGATGCGGCGGGTGAACGGCTTGGCGCCGGCCCGGGTCGGCATGACGATGAGGTCGAGCGGCCGCGCCACCGCAAGGTTGGAGCGGATCGACGAGTCGAACGAGAGGAAAGCCACTTTCATCGCCTCGGCGAGCGAGGTCGACGGCGTGATCGTGCGGTCGAGGATCGGGCGTCCATACTTCGTCTCGCCGATCTGGAAGAAGGGGACGTCCGGCTTGCATTCGATGAAGTTGCCGGCGGAGTAGATCAGGTAGAGCGACGGCGGACCCTTGCCGATCCGTCCGCCGAGCAGGATCGAGGAGGCGCCGCTGATCTTGATCGAGGCGAGCGCCCTGCCGACCGTCTCGTTGGCGATCTGCACCGCCTCGCCGACCAGCTGGGCCGCGCGGAACATGCTGGTCGGCTCGTGGATCGTGCGCATCAGGCTTTCATCCTCGCCGGTCGGCACGCCTTCGCGCAGCAGGCCGAGCACGGTCTGGGTCGTCGAGAGATTGCCGGCCGAGGCGGCGTAGATGCAGCGGTCCTTGTCGTCGGCGAGGCAGTGTAGCTTGCGGTAGGAGGAGATGTCGTCGACCCCCGCATTGGTGCGCGTGTCGGCGATCATGATCAGCCCGGCGTCGAGCAGCATGCCAAGACAGTAGGTCATCCGTCCCCCGATTTCCTCGTGCGGTTGGTTTCAGGCCTGCATCTGCATCTGCGCCTGCTGCGACGCATCGCTGACCTGCACTTTTACGGTCATATCCTCGCCGCCGCCACCCGAACGTGCGCCGACGACCGGCGCCGCGTCGCGATAGTCGAGTCCGCAAGCAACGCGCAGATAGGCGTCGTCGATGCAGATGCCGTTGACCGGATCGAACGCGACCCAGCCGAGGTCGTCGACCCAGGCCTCGGCCCAGGCATGGCCCGCTTCCTGATAGTGCGCGCCGTCGCGGCGGAAGAGATGGCCGGAAACGTAGCGTGCGGGCATGCCGAGCCGGCGGGCGGCGGCGATGAAGATGTGGGCGAAATCCTGGCACACGCCATGGCCCTCGGCGCAGGCCTGCTCGGCCACGGTGTCGACCGCCGTGGCCTCGGTGTCGAAACGCAGCGTGTCATACAGCGTCCCGGACAGGCCGTGCAGCCGTTCGAGCGGGCTGCCTCCGGATGCGGCGATCCGCTCCGACAGCGCCGCGATGGCCGGCCCGTCTTGCGTGAGCGGCGTCGGCCTCAGGAAGATCTGCTGCGGCAGCTCATGGGTCAGGCCGTGGACGACACCGGCCTTGTCGTCGGTCAGCACCTTGCCCGTTACCGCGACCCGCAGGTGATCCACCGGCCGGTCGACGTAGAGCATGTGGATGATGTTGCCGTAGCCGTCGCGGCTCTCGCGCAGCTGGGCGTCGCAATCGACGTCGATCCGCCAGTCGAGCACCGCCTGGCCGGCGAAGCTCTGCGGTGTGACGCGCAGCAGCTGGATCACCCGCCGGGCGGGCTCCGTATAGCTGTAGGCGGTGGTGTAGTTGACGACGAGCTGCATCAGGCGAACCGGAACTGCTGGGCGATGGCCTGATCGAGCGCCGCATTCTCGCCGACATAGCGGTGCAGCCACTCGTGCAGGCCGTCCTGGAAGATGGTGACGATGTCGAGATCGTCCACCCGTGCCTGACGCTGGCGGGCGAGCCGGTCGGCCGGACCGATCCGCCCCGAGCGGCCGGCAAACGCGCCGAGCAGGTCGACCGTCTCGTCGGCCGAGGCGGAGAGCGACCGGGGCATTTCCTTGCGGAAGATCAGGAAGTCGGCGACCAGCCAGGGCTGCAGGGCTTCCTGGTAGATGTGACGGTAGGCGGTCTTGGCCGAGACGATCTGGAGGATCGTCGTCCACTGGTCGCGGTCGAGCGCGCCGCCGACCTCCTGCCCCGGCGGGAGCAGCAGGTAATATTTGACGTCGAGCAGCCGCGCGGTGTTGTCGCCGCGCTCGATCACCGAGCCCAACTGCATGAACCAACGGCCTTCGCTGCGCAGCATCCGGCCGAGCGCGCCCTCGAAGCCGCGGATCTCGGCCTTGAGCTCGTCGACGAGATTGAGCGTCTGCTGCATGCCGCCGGGGCTTGTGCGTCCGCGCAGGAGGAGCCAGGCGCGGTTGATCGCCTCCCAGACCTCGACCGTCAGCGCCGTGCGGGCGGCCCGCGCACCGTCGCGCGCGGACGCGATGCAGGTGCGGATCGAGCTCGGATTGTCCTCGCTCAAGGTCAGGTAGCGCCGCGCCGCGTGGCTGCTGAAGGTCTCCCCGGTGGCGGCGAAGGCCTGCGCGGACCCGACCACGCTGAGCGCGCTCCGCCAGGCCTGATCGCCCTCGACATGGTCGCCGAGCGCGTTGAGGCGGATCGTCGCCTCGACCAGCCGGCAGGTGAACTCGGCCCGCTCCATGTAGCGGCCGATCCAGTAGAGGCTGAGGGCGGTGCGCGAGAGCATCAGGGAGCGCCCTCCGGTTCGCCGTCCCCGTCGAGGATGAAGCTGTCCTTGGTCCCGCCGCCCTGGCTGGAATTCACCACCAGAGAACCTTCGCGCAGCGCCACACGGGTGAGGCCGCCCGGCACGATCTTCACCCCCGTCGAGCCGGTGAGGACGAAGGGGCGGAAATCGACATGGCGCGGCGCGATACCGGCCTCGGTGATCGTCGGCACGGTCGAGAGTGCCAGCGTCGGCTGGGAAATGTAGCGGTGCGGCTCGGCCTTGAGCGCGGCGCGAAACGCCTCGATTTCCTTCTTCGAGGCGGTCGGGCCGACCAGCATGCCATAGCCGCCCGAACCGTCGACCAGCTTCACGACCAGTTCTTCGAGATGGTCGAGCGTGTATTTGAGCGCGTCCGGCTCGCGACACCGGTACGTCTCGACATTGGGGAGCTTCGGCTCCTCGTCCGCATAATAGCGGACGATCTCGGGCATGTAGGAATAGATCGCCTTGTCGTCGGCGATGCCGGTGCCAGGCGCGTTCACCAGGGTGACGTTGCCGGCGAGATAGGCGGCCATCAGCCCCGGCACGCCGAGCGCCGAATCCGGCCGGAAGACGAGCGGATCGAGATAGGCATCGTCGATCCGGCGGTAGATGACGTCGACGCGCACCCGCCCGTCGGTCGTGCGCATCCAGACGATGTCGTCATCGACCTCCAGGTCGCTCCCCTCGACCAGCTCGACACCCATATTGTCGGCGAGGAAGCTGTGCTCGAAGAAGGCCGAATTGAAATGGCCGGGCGTCAGCACCACGCAGGTCGGTGCGCGGGTCCGCCCCGGCGTCACCGAATAGAGCATGTCGCGGAGCAGCTCGGGATAGGAATCCACCGGCTGGACCGGCAGCGCCTCGAACAGCTCCGGGCACAGGCGCAGCATCGCCTCGCGGTTCTCCAGCATGTAGGAGACGCCCGACGGGGTGCGGGCATTGTCCTCCAGCACATAGAATTCGTCCGGCCCGGTGCGGACCATGTCGATGCCGCAGATATGGGCGTAGATGCCGTGCGGCGCGCGCGCGCCGGCGACGGGCACGCAATATTGCGGGTTGCCGAGCACGATATCTGCCGGGATCACCCCGTCGGCGATAATGCGACGGGCGCCGTAGACGTCGTCGATGAAGGCGTTGATCGCCTGCACCCGCTGCTCGAGCCCGACCGAGAGGTTCGCCCATTCGCGGGCGGAAAAGACGCGCGGGATGATGTCGAACGGGATGATCCGCTCCGCCGCCTCCTCCTCGCCATAGACGGCGAAGGTGATGCCAAGGCTGCGGAAGGCGGCCTCGGCCGCCTGCTGGCGGCGCTCGAGTTCGGCGGGCGGCGTGTCGGCGAGCCATCGGGCGAGCGGCTCGAAGCCGGGGCGCGCCGTCCGGTCGCGGCTCGCTCCCCAGAGTTCGTCGAAGGCCGGTCGTTTCGCCATGCACCCCGCAGCCGGTTGGACGGCGATCAACATGCACCAATAGGCGCGGACCGCAAACGCATTTTGCGTTGCAGCATGATTGCCGGCGTGACGCGTGGACAGGGCGGGCCTATCGTTCGCCCATGACGACCGAACTCGCCGTGCTCGCCTGGGGCTGCGTCCTTGCGCTGGTCCATGTTTTCGCCGCGGTGCGGGTGAAGACGCGGCAGTACGGTACGAAGTGGAACGTCGGCGCGCGCGACGAAACCCTGCCGCCGCCCGATCCGGTCGTCGGCCGTTTGGCGCGGGCGCAGGCCAATTATTTCGAGACCTTCCCGGTCATGGCTGCCGCGATCCTGATCGTGACCGCCGCGAACCTCACCAGCCAGTGGACCGCGATCGGCGCGCTGGTATGGCTGGGCGCGCGGATCGTCTATCTGCCGCTCTACGGCTTCGGCGTGCCGGTGGTCCGCACCTTCGTCTGGGCGGCGAGCCTGGCCGGTCTGCTCATGGTGCTGTGGCCCGCGCTGGCCGCAGATTTCTGATCGGGGTCACTCTTTGAGCCGTCATTCCAGCGAAAGCTGGAATCCCATTTGTTCGTCACTACCCCTGCAAAGGCAGCGAGATTCCAGCTTTCGCTGGAATGACGGGGGCTGAAAAGAAAACCGGCGCCCGCGAGGCTCGCGGACGCCGGTTCTTGCCAAGCGCTCCCCCGAACTGGTTCAGGCGACCTGGGCCGCTTCCACTTCGTCGGGCTCGCGCAGCACATAGCCGCGGCCCCAGACGGTCTCGATATAATTGTCCCCGCCGCAGGCGAGGCTGAGCTTCTTGCGAAGCTTGCAGATGAAGACGTCGATGATCTTGAGCTCGGGCTCGTCCATGCCGCCGTAGAGATGATTGAGGAACATCTCCTTGGTGAGCGTCGTGCCCTTGCGGAGCGAGAGCAGCTCCAGCATCGCATATTCCTTGCCGGTCAGGTGCACGCGGGCACCGTCGACCTCGACCGTCTTGGCGTCGAGATTGACCGACAGCTTGCCGGTGCGGATCACCGACTGGCTGTGGCCCTTCGAGCGGCGGACGATGGCGTGGATGCGCGCGACCAGCTCGTCGCGATGGAAGGGCTTGGTGACATAGTCGTCGGCGCCGAAGCCCAGTGCCCGGACCTTCGAATCGAGCTCGCTGACGCCGGAGAGGATCAGCACCGGCGTGCCGACCTTGGCGGTCCGGAGCTTCTTCAGCACGTCATAGCCGTGCATGTCGGGCAGGTTGAGGTCGAGGCAGATGATGTCGTAGTCGTAGAGCTTGCCGAGATCCAAGCCCTCCTCACCGAGATCGGTGGTGTAGACATTGAAGCCTTCGGTGCCCAGCATGAGCTCGATGGCCTTGGCCGTCGTCGGCTCGTCTTCGATCAGCAGCACGCGCATGAAAAATCGCCCTCCTGTCGTCGCGGACCGCCCCTGAAAGCCGGGTCCACGACGCCCATTAACCTTTCGAGATGTGAACGCAAAAGGTTAATTTGGTGTTAATGTGATGGAATCGTTGGAAAACCGCCATGAGGGCTCGCCATGCCCCGGCATGGCTTGAAATTATGGGATAATTTCAACCCCCTCATTTGCGGTGCCGCCACAGTCGTGGCAGGCGATTCGCAGGAGGCCAAGTGATTCAGAACCGGGTGCTTTTCATCGATGGCGAGGCGATCGTGCTCGACAAGCCGGCCGGGCTTGCCGTGCATCCGGGTTCGCGCACGCCGGAGAGCCTCGAGGACTATCTTCGCCATCTGCGCTTCGGTTTCCAGCGCGAACCGCTCCCGGTGCACCGCCTCGACCGGGACACCTCGGGCTGCCTTCTGCTCGCACGCAACCCGAAGGCGCACAAGAAATTCCAGCGGGCGTTCGAGGAGAAGCAGGTCGGCAAGACCTATCTCGCGGTGCTGGACGGCGTGCCGGCTCTCGAGTCGGGCACGGTCGAGATCGCCCTCGGCAAGACCTCGACGGCGGAGGAGGGCTGGCGGATGGTGCCGGATCCGCGCGGGAAGCCGGCCGTCACGCACTGGCGCATCGCGGCGGTTCGCGACGGTCGCGCCGTCATCCTGTTCACGCCGGAGACCGGCCGCACCCACCAGATCCGCGTCCATGCCGCCTCGGGCATCGGCCTGCCGATCGCCGGCGATCCGGTCTACGGGGCGGGGAAGGGGCCGATGCTGCTCCACGCCCGCTCGCTACGGGTCGAGCGGGCGGGCAAGCCCCCGATCGAGGCCACCGCGCCATTGCCGCCGACCTTCGTCAATGCCGGCTTCGACGAGGCCCTGCTGGAGCCGGCCGATGCCGTTTGAGATTCCCGAGGAGGCGTTGGAGGAGCGGTTCCTTGCCGCCTCCGGCCCGGGCGGACAGAATGTCAACAAGGTGGCGACCGCCTGCCAGCTGCGCTGCGACGTGTTCAAGCTCGGCCTCCAGCCTTACGCCTGGCAGCGGCTCAAGGAGCTGGCGGGCAGCCGGATGACCGATGCCGGCGAGATCGTGATCACCGCGCGCAATTACCGAACCCAAGAGGCCAATCGCGAGGACGCACGGGCCCGGCTGGCGGACCTCATCGCGCGTGCCCATATCCGGCAGGCGAAGCGGATCAAGACGAAGCCGAGCCGCGCGGCCAAGGCGAAGCGGGTCGACACGAAGAAGCAGCGCGGTTCGGTCAAGCAGGGGCGCGGAAAGGTGAGTTTCGACTAGCCCGTCATTCCAGCGAAAGCTGGAATCTCATTTCTTGCTCCCGTTCTTCAAAGGAAGGGAGATTCCGGCTTTCACCGGAATGACGAAAGGGATCTGATGTACGACTTCAAGATCGAAGCGGCGGACAAGCCGTCGCTCTATGCCGAGCTGACCGAGGCCGCCGACGCGCTGACCGCCGGCGAGCCGGACGCGATCGCCAATATGGCCAATGTCGCGGCCCTCCTGTGGGAGGCGCTGCCCGATCTCAACTGGGCCGGCTTCTACCGCAATGTCGGTGGCGACCCTTCGACGGGCTCAGGACAGGAACTGGTGCTCGGCCCGTTCCAGGGGCGGCCGGCCTGCATCCGCATCCCGTTCGGCAAGGGCGTCTGCGGCGCCGCCGCCGCCACGCGCGAGCCGCAATGTGTGGCCGATGTCCATGCCTTTCCCGGCCACATCGCCTGCGACGCCGCCAGCCGGTCCGAGCTGGTCGTGCCGATCGTTGCGGAGGGCGGGACGCTGATCGGCGTGCTCGATCTCGACAGTCCGCTCCCCGGGCGGTTCGACGCGGAGGACGAAACGGGCTGTGTCAAACTGATACAGCGCATCGCCGCGCGGCTGGGCGGCATGGCCTTGGTTAACGTGGACGGCTAGACATCCCCGATTGCGAAACGGGGACCTGGCCTGATGAAGACGCTTTCCCTCCTGACGCTTGCCGCCGGCGCCGCGCTGATTCCGGCCGCCGCTCTGGCCCAGCCGGCGCCGCGCCACGGGCCGCCGCCGGGCGTCACCGGGCATGGCGGCAACACGGTCGTCCGCCATGGCGGCGGCCATCATTTCCGCCCCGGTCCGGGCTTCCCGCACCGCATCCGACGCGGCTTCGTCGTGCATCCTTTCTGGTTCGGACCGCAATTCCACATCAGCAACTGGCAGGCCTACGGTTTCGCCGATCCCGGCGCCGACAGCCGCTGGGTCCGCTATTATGACGACGCCTACCGGATCGACCGGGGCGGCCGCGTCCTCGACAGCCGCGAAGGACTCGACTGGGACGAATATGGCGAACGCTGGGACGTCGAGGACGGCATTCCCGCCTATCACGGAAGCCGCGACTACCGCCCGGGTGAGGAGGATTATGCCTGGGCGCGTGAGCATGGCGGCCCGGCCTATGCCGACTATGGGCCCGGTTACGGTCCGCCGCAGCCTTATGGCGGTTATTACGGCCAGGGCGCTTACGGATACAGCTATGGCTATGGCTATGGCTATGCCTATCCGATCATCATCGAGACGACCTATACGCCGGCCGTGACCTATACCGAGGAAGTGATCGAGGAGGTTGTCGAGGTCCGCCAGCGGCCGCGCCGCCGCGTCCATCGCACCGCCGCGCCGCGCCCGCGCTGCGATTGCCCGCCCGCGGCCGCTGCGCGTCCGGCACCACCCCCGCCGCCCCGTCCGGCCCCGCGGCCCGCGCCGCGCCCGGCCCCGCCGCCCGCCGGCGAGCGCGGCTGAGGATCAGGTCAGCCGGTCGAGCGCCTCGTCGCTGAGGCCGGCCGGCACGATGATCAGCGGGCAGGGCAGGCTGCTCGCGGCCGATCCGGCGAAATGGCTGATCAGCGGCCCTGGCTTGCCCTCGGCCGCCGCGGCAAGGACGAGCGCGGTGATCTCGGGGCGTTCCTTCAGCATCTCGGTGACCGCCTTGGCCGGTTCGCCCTGCTTCACCGTGACCGCGGGCTTGATCCCGGCTTCCTCGGCGATCGCCCCGGCCGCCTGGGCGAGCATCGCCTCGGCGCGCAGCCGCGCTTCCTCCTCCATCGCCTGCTGGACCGCGCCCCATTGCGAGAATTCCGCCTGGGGGACGAGCGCCAGGATCTCGACCATCCCGCCGGTCCGCGCCGCCCGCCGCGCTGCATAACGGAGCGCTCCCAGCGCCTCCTCCGTCTCGTCCATCACGACCAAATAGGACCGCACGACCCCCTCCGTTTGCGACAGGACTGCGCCAATCGGGGCGGCGACACAAGTCTTGGCCCGTCCGGCCGCTCAGGACAGGCCCTTCGGCTGGCCGGCAAAGGCCGGCCGCTCAGGACAGGCTTGACCCGGACCATGGCTTTGCTGTTTGGACGCTTGGGTGCGGCGGACCCCGCGAACAGGAGAGCCCTTTCCGATGCCGATCGAACTCAAGATGCCCGCCCTTTCGCCGACCATGGAGGAGGGGACCCTCGCCAAATGGCTGGTGAAGGAAGGGGATTCAGTGAAGTCCGGGGACATCCTGGCGGAGATCGAGACGGACAAGGCGACGATGGAATTCGAAGCGGTCGACGAGGGGACCGTGGCGAAGATTCTGGTCGCGGACGGCACGGATGAAGTGAAGGTCGGCACGGTCATCGCGTTGATTGCCGAAGAGGGCGAAGACGCTTCGGCCGCGGCATCGGCCGCCCCGGCCCCGGCCCCTGCGCCTAAAGAGGAGCCGAAGGCCGAAGTTTCGGCTCCGGCGCCAGCACCCGCGCCCGCTCCGACACCTGCTCCGGCTCCGACACCTGCTCCGGCTCCGGCGCCGGCCACGGACGGCGGCCGGGTGAAGGCGAGCCCGCTGGCGCGGCGGCTGGCCGAGGCGCAGGGGATCGATCTGTCCGGCCTCAGCGGCACCGGCCCCGGCGGCCGCATCGTCAAGGCCGACATCAAGGCGGCCTCCGGCAAGGCACCGGCCAGGGTGGCCGAGGCGCCCGCCGCTGCTGCACCAGCTGTAGCGCCCGCCCACGCCGCGCCGGCCGCGTTCGAGGCCGAGATCCCGCACGAGGCGGTCAAACTCTCCAACATGCGAAAGACGATCGCGCGGCGCCTCACCGAGGCGAAGCAGACGATCCCGCACATCTACCTCACGGTGGACATCCGCCTCGACGCGCTGCTGAAGCTCAGGAGCCAGCTGAACGCCAGCCTCGAGGCGCGCGGCGTCAAGCTCAGCGTCAACGACATGATGATCAAGGCGCTCGCGGTGGCGCTGATCGAGGTGCCGGAGTGCAACGTCTCGATCTCCGGCGACCAGCTCTTCAAGTACAGCCGCGCCGACGTCTCGGTCGCGGTGTCGATCCCGAACGGCCTGATCACGCCGATCATCGTCGGTGCCGACACCAAGTCGCTCTCGGCGATCTCGAAGGAGATGACCGACCTTGCCGGCCGCGCCAAGGAGGGCAAGCTCCAGCCCCACGAATATCAGGGCGGCACCGCCAGCATCTCCAACATGGGCATGTACGGCATCAAGGCATTCGACGCGGTGATCAATCCGCCGCAGGGCATGATCATGGCGATCGGCGCCGGCGAGAAGCGCCCCTATGTGATCGACGATTCGCTCCAGATCGCGACGATCATGAGCGCCACCGGCAGCTTCGACCACCGCGCCATCGACGGCGCCGACGGGGCACGACTGATGCAGGCGTTCAAGAAGCTGGTCGAGGACCCGATGGGGATGCTGGCGTAATGAGCCCCTCTCCCCTTGCGGGAGAGGGGTTGGGGAGAGGGCAGGGCTCTCATCCGACGCCGAAGCTCCTTCGGACGCGCGCCAAGGCGATGCGGAGCGCACCGACGGATGCCGAGCGGAAGCTGTGGGACCTCCTCAGGGCGAAACGCCTGTCGGAGTACAAGTTCAAACGACAAGTGCCGATCGATAACTACATCGTCGACTTCGCTTGCCTCCGGCAACGGCTGATCGTCGAGGCGGATGGTGGGCAACATGATGCGTCTTCCGATGCAAGCCGCGACATCTATCTTCGCAGTCAGGGCTTTCGAATTCTCCGGTTCTGGAACAACGACATTCTCACCAACAAGGAGGGGGTAACCCAGCGAATCCTTGAGGCGCTGGTATCCCCTCTCCCCAATCCCTCTCCCGCAGAGGGGAGAGGGGCTTAAAGGAGCGCTCCATGGCTGACACTTACGATCTCATCGTCCTCGGCTCCGGACCCGGCGGCTATGTCGGGGCGATCCGGGCGGCGCAGCTTGGGCTGAAGGTCGCGATCGTCGAGCGCGAGCGGCTTGGGGGGATCTGCCTCAACTGGGGGTGCATTCCGACCAAGGCGTTGCTGCGCACGTCGGAAATCTACCACTATATGACCCATGCCGCCGCCTATGGCCTGACGGTCGAGAAGCCGGGCTTCGACCTCGCCGCGGTGGTGCAGCGCAGCCGCAAGGTCGCCGACCAATTGAATGCCGGCGTCAAGGGGCTGATGAAGAAGAACAAGATCACTGTCTACGAGGGCGACGGCGCGCTGGCGGGCAAAAGCAAGCTCACCGTCACCAAGGACGGCAAGACAACCGAGCTCGCCGCCAAGAACATCATTGTCGCCACGGGCGCGCGGGCGCGCGACCTGCCGTTCGCCAAGGCGGACGGGGAGCGGATCTGGACCTATCGCCATGCGCTGGTGCCGAAGGAGATGCCGACCAAGCTGCTGGTCGTCGGCTCGGGCGCGATCGGGGTCGAGTTCGCCAGCTTCTATTCCGACCTCGGCGCCGAGGTGACCATCGTCGAGATGCTGCCGCGCATCCTCCCGGTCGAGGACGAGGAGGTCTCGGCCTTCGTCCACAAGGCGTTCGAGAAGCAGAGGATGAAGATCGAGGTCGGCGCCGGCGTCGAGAAGCTGGAGGCCTCGAAGACCGGCGTCAAGGCGACGATCAAGAGCAAGGACGGCAAGACCGCGACCAGCGAGTTCAGCCATGTCATCGTCGCCGTCGGCATCGTCCCCAACACCGAGAATATCGGCCTCGAAGCACTCGGCGTGAAAACCGACCGCGGCCATATTGTCGTCGACGGCTACGGGCGCACCAATGTGGACGGCGTGCTCGCGTTCGGCGACGTCACCGGCCCGCCCTGGCTCGCCCACAAGGCGATGCACGAGGCGGTGGTCTGCGTCGAGAAGCTCGCCGGCGTGAAGGACGTCCACGCCTTCACCAACGCCAACATCCCGGGCTGCACCTATTCGCGCCCGCAGGTCGCCAGCGTCGGACTCACCGAGGCGAAGGCGAAGGAAGCCGGCTACAAGGTCAAGGCCGGCAAGTTCCCCTTCATCGGCAACGGCAAGGCGATCGCGCTCGGCGAGGCGGAGGGCTTCATCAAGACCGTGTTCGACGAGGCGACCGGGGAATTGCTTGGCGCCCATATGGTCGGCGCGGAAGTGACCGAGCTGATCCAGGGCTATACGGTCGCGCGCGAACTCGAGACGACCGAGGTCGAGCTGATGGGCGCCACCTTCCCGCATCCGACGCTCAGCGAGATGATGCACGAAAGCGTGCTCGCGGCTTACGGGCGGACACTGCATATCTGAGGGGCCGGTTCCGGGAAGGCGAATGCGCCCAATTTCGTTATTCCCGCGAAGGCGGGAACCCAGCTAACAATCAGCATGCGGTCCGATTTCGCTCCGACGGTCTATATTCTCGCCTCGCGGCGCAACGGGACCTTGTACGTGGGCGTCCGTCGGACCCGCTGGCCCGCATCCACAAACACCGTAACGGGCTTCTGCCGGGCTTCACCCGGGATTATGACGTGAAACTGCTTGTCTGGTTCGAACCGCATCCGACGATGGAAGCGGCGATCGTGCGCGAGAAGCGGATCAAGAAATGGAACCGGGCGTGGAAGCTAGCGCTCATTGAGGCGGACAATCCCGATTGGCGCGACCTTGCGGAAGACCTGGGGTTCGAGCCGCTGAAGCCGAATGGCGGCGATTGATGCCCGGAGTCGAATCTGGGTTCCCGCTTTCGCGGGAATGACGAGGGGTTGATGTTGGCAACAAGTCGAAAGCCGAAACTGGACCTGGCACTATAGCCCAGTGTTCGGCGAAAGCGGCACGTGCGGCGGCACATAGTGGAAATGGACCAGATAGACATTCGTCCCGGCGCCGTGCTTCGCCACCTTCAGCAGGTCCACGACCCCGTCGAACCCTGAGCGCCGCGCCAGCTCGCCGGTGATGTCGGCGAGGGCGATCTGGCGGATGGAGTCGACGACGATATGTCCGTCCTCCATCGGATAGACGCCGCCCGGTTTGACGCGCGGCGTCTTCCAGATGCGCACACTGCAGATGATCCGGCCTTCGCGGACGCCTTCGCGAAAGCGTTTCGTGAACATCATGGCCTCGGCCTGGCGCTCCTCCCGGAAATCCGGCTGATCGCGTTCGAGAATGACATTCGCGACTTCCGATCGCAACGGCCGGCCGGCTAGCCCGAGTCCGGCGGAATCGCCGTCGCTTCCGCGGATTTGCGGCGCAAGGCGCGGCGACTTTGCGGCGGGGCCGCGCGAGGGTGCCCTAGGGTCGGCGCCGCTCTCCCCTAAGTCGAAGGCCCGACCATGAAGCTCCTCTACCAGACCCATTCGCCTTATGCCCGCAAGGTGCTCGTCTTCCTCCACGAGGCCGGGCTCGCCGACCGCGTGGCCGTCGCGCATCACGAGACCAGTCCGACCAATGCCAACGAAGAGGTGTTCGCGCACAATCCGCTCGGCAAGGTGCCGGTGCTGCTGCGGCCGGGCCTTGCGCCTGTGTTCGATTCGGACGTGATCTGCAGCTATCTCGATACGCTGCACGGTCGGCCGCCACTGATCCCCCCGACCGGCGAAGCGCGCTGGCGGGCGCTGGAGCTGCAGGCGGTGGCGCAGGGGCTGGCGGAGGCCGGCATCGCGGTGCGCTGGGAAAGCGTGCGCCGGCCGGAGCATCTGCGCTATCCGCCGCTCCGGGCGGGCCATGAGAAGAAGCTCGTCGAGAGCTATCGCTGGCTGGACCAGATGATTGCGCGCGCGCGGGATGTCGACGTCGGCCAGATCGCGTTGGCGACCGCGCTCGACTGGCTGGAGTTCCGCGACCTGCCCTCGTTCCGGGACTGCCCGCGGCTGTCGGCCTGGTTCGACGAATTTGCGGGGCGCCCCTCGATGCGGGCGACGCCCTTGTCGGGGGATACGCACGACTAACGGCGTTCATTCAATGGCTCGATCGTTCGTCGATTGACGTAAACGTAAAGCTGCGCCTATCCACAAGGCCACATTCTTTGGCCCCATGGAGAGGGAAGCATGAGTCCGATTTCGACGAAGAAGCATGGCGACGTCCTGATCGTCACCTCGAACAACCCGCCGGTGAACGCACTCGGCCACGCGGTGCGCGAAGGGCTGGTCAAGGCGATCGAGGAGGCGGATGCCGACGAGTCGGTGAAGGCGGTCGTCATCATCTGCCAGGGCCAGACCTACTTCGCCGGCGCCGACATCACCGAGTTCGGCAAGCCGATGCAGATGCCGATGCTGCCGATCGTGGTCGACCGGATCGAAGCCTGCACCAAGCCGGTGGTCGCCGCGATCCATGGCACCGCGCTCGGCGGTGGGCTCGAAGTGGCGCTCTCCTGTCACTATCGCGTCGCCGTCCCCACCGCGAAGTTCGGGGTGCCGGAGGTCAAGCTCGGCATTCTGCCCGGCGCCGGCGGCACGCAGCGTCTGCCGCGCATCGCGGGCGTCCTCAAGGCGCTGGAGATGGCAACCAGCGGCAACCCGATCGGCGCGAAGGAGGCGGCGCACGTCGGCCTCGTCGACCGGATCATCGAGGGCGACCTCGAGCCGCATGCCGTCGCCTTCGCCGAGGAGGTGCGCGACATCCGCCCGCTGCCCAAGACCAGCGAGCGCGACGACAAGGTCGCCGAGGCGCGCGCCAACCCGGCGATCTTCGACGAGTTCCGCAAGGCGAACGCGAAGAAGTTCCGCGGCTTCGAGGCGCCGGAAGCGGTGATCAAGGCGGTCGAGGCGTCGCTGAAGCCCTATGCCGAGGGCGTGCTCGACGAGCGCCGGCTGTTCATGGAGCTGATGACCGGCACCCAGGCCCGCGCCCAGCAATATTTCTTCTTCGCCGAGCGCAAGGCGGCGAAGGTCGAGAACGTCCCCGAAGATACCAAGCCGCGCGACATCCGGAAGGTCGGCGTGATCGGCGCCGGCACGATGGGCGGCGGCATCTCGATGAACTTCCTGTCGGCGGGCATCCCGGTCACCATCGTCGAGATGGAGCAGGCCGCGCTCGACCGCGGCACCGGCGTGATGCTGAAGAATTACGAGGCGACCGCCGCCAAGGGCCGGATGACCGCCGAGCAGGTCGGCCAGGCGATGGGCCTGCTGACCCCGACACTGAAGCTGGAAGACCTCGCCGACTGCGACCTCATCATCGAGGCGGTGTTCGAGAATATGGACGTGAAGAAGGACATCTTCACCAAGCTCGACGCCATCGCCAAGCCGGGCGCGATCCTCGCCTCCAACACCTCCTACCTCTCGATCGACGACATCGCCGCGGTGACGAGCCGGCCGCAGGACGTGGTCGGCCTCCATTTCTTCTCGCCGGCCAACGTGATGAAGCTGCTGGAAGTGGTGCGTGGCGCCAGGACTGCCCCGGACGTGCTGGTGACGGCGATGCAGCTCGCCAAGCGGATCAAGAAGGTCGCCGTGGTGGCGGGTGTCTGCTACGGCTTCATCGGCAACCGGATGCTGATCCCGCGCCAGATGCAGGCGATGCAGCTCCTCCTCGAAGGGGCCACCCCGCAGCAGATCGACAAGGTCCATGTCGAGTTCGGCATGCCGATGGGCCCGTTCCAGATGTCGGACCTCGCCGGCGTCGACATCGGCTGGCACCGCGATCCGACCCGGATCGAGAACATCCGCGACGCACTCGCCGCCGAGGGTCGCTGGGGTCAGAAGAAGGGCGCGGGCTTCTACGACTATGACGACAAGCGCAATCCGAGCCCATCCCCGCGCGTGGCCGAGATCATCGACGAGTTCCGCCAAAAGACCGGCACCGCGCAGCGCGAGATCAGCGATCAGGAGATCGTCGAGCGCACCCTCTACACCATGGTCAACGAGGCCGCGCTGATCCTGGAGGGCGGCTTTGCGCAACGTGCTTCCGACATCGATGTGGTCTGGGTCTACGGCTATGGCTGGCCGGTCTATCGCGGCGGCCCGATGTTCTGGGCGGACACCGAAGGCCTGTCCAGGATCGTCGAGGGCATCCGCAACCAGCTCCCCCGCCTCGGCAAGGATTTCAAGCTGTCCGAGCTGCTGGTGAGCAAGGCCGAAGCCGGAGAGAAATTCACGCGCTGACGCCGTTCGCGGCAGGCGTGTCCGCCGGGCCCATCGGCACGCCGACCGGCGCGACCCTGATTCAGCTCGGCCGGTGCTTCTCGAGCTCGTCGCCGATCAGGCGGGCGACGTGCACCACGTTGGTCGAGCCCGGCACGCCGAACGGCACGCCGGCGGTGACGATGATCCGGTCGCCGGCCTTCGCCATGTCGTGGCGCAGCGCCATGCGCTTGGACTTGCCGACCATCTCCTCGAAGCTGTGGACGTCGCGGGTGCGCACGGCATGGGCGCCCCAGAGCAGGCCAAGCCGCCGGGACGTCTTGAGAGAGGGGGTCAACACCAGCAGCGGCACGGTCGGCCGCTCGCGCGCGACGCGGCGGGCCGTCGAACCGGAGGTGGTGAAGCAGACGATGGCAGAACCGCCGACGGTGCGGACGATCTCGCTCGCGGCGCGGGCGATGGCGTCGTTGGTCGTGGCGTCGGGCAACGTCTCCGTGAAATGGACGCGGGCGTTGTAGCTTGGATCCTGTTCGACGCTGGTCGCGATGGAGTTCATCATCGTCACCGCCTCGCGCGGGAACTGGCCCGAGGCGCTTTCCGCAGAGAGCATGATCGCGTCGGCGCCGTCATAGACCGCGGTCGCGACGTCCGAGACCTCGGCCCGGGTCGGTGACGGACTGGCGATCATCGATTCGAGCATCTGGGTCGCGACCACGACCGGCCGGCCGAGCCGTCGCGCCGCCTCGACGATCTGCTTCTGCAATGGCGGCACTGCCTCAGGGGGCAGCTCGACGCCGAGGTCGCCGCGCGCGACCATGACCGCGTCGGCCAGCTCCAGGATGCCGTCCAGGCGTTCGATTGCGGCCGGCTTCTCGATCTTGGCGAGGAGCAGTGCCTTGCCCGCGATGAGCCGGCGTGCCTCGGCCACGTCCTCGGGCCGCTGCACGAACGAGAGGGCGATCCAGTCGACCCCTTGTTCCAGCGCGAAGGTGAGGTCGGCGCGATCCTTGTCGGTGAGCGCCGCGAGCGGCAGCACCACGTCGGGGACGTTGAGGCCCTTGTTGTTCGAGATCGTGCCGCCGACCTCCACCTCGCACCTGATCTCAGTCCCGTCGCAATCAAGCACCCGGAAGACGAGTCTGCCGTCGTCGACAAGCAGGCGAACGCCGGGCTCCATCGCCTCGAAAATCTCGCGGTGCGGAAGCGTCACGCGCTTCGAATCGCCGAGCGCCTTGGCGCGGTCGAAGATGAACTTCTGCCCCTTCTTGAGCACCGCCTTGTCGCCTTCGAAGCGGCCGACGCGCAGCTTCGGCCCCTGCAGGTCGGCGAGGATCGTCGTCGGCCGGTCGAGCTCGCCTTCCAGCGCGCGGATCGCCGCGATGCGGCGGGCATGGTCCTCGTGATTGCCGTGGCTCATGTTGATGCGGAAGGCATCGGCGCCGGCGATCGCCAGCGCGCGGATCATCTCGGACGTGTCGCTGGCCGGGCCGAGCGTCGCCAGGATGCGCACCTTGCGGCTGCGCGGAACGAACTGGCTTGGGCTGGTCTCTCGGGTCGGCATGACTTGGCGCCATAACCGTTCAGGGTGACAGTTCAACCCGCTTGAGCGGGTTTGCGACAGGCCCTACAGGCTGCCGCTCAACCGGAATCGATGGAGCGTGAATTGTCGGAAGGAAATGTCGCGGCGGACGAACTGAGGCTGCTGATCGAGCGGATCGAGCGGCTCGAGGAAGAGAAGAAGGCGATCGCCGACGACGTCAAGGACGTCTATGCCGAAGCGAAGGCGCGCGGCTACGACACCAAGACGATGCGCGCGATCGTGCGCCTCAGGAAGATGGAGAAGCACGCCCGCGACGAGGCGGAGGCGCTGCTCGAAACCTACAAGGCCGCGCTTGGCCTCGCCTAAGGAGACTGACGAGATGATCCTCAGCACGACCACAGTTCTCGAGGGCCGCCCGGTCCAGCAATATCTCGGTGTCGTCACCGGCGAGGTGATCGTCGGCGCGAACATCTTCAAGGACCTGTTCGCCAGCGTCCGCGACGTCGTCGGCGGCCGTTCGGGCTCCTACGAGAGCACGCTGCGCGATGCGCGGCGCACCGCGCTCGACGAGCTGAGCCAGGAAGCGCGTGCGCTCGGCGCCGATGCGGTGATCGGCATCGACCTCGACTATGAGGTCTTGGGTCAGGGCGGCTCGATGCTGATGGTCAGCGCCTCGGGAACGGCGGTGAAGCTGGGCTGATCGCGCCCGCGCCGCTATCATCTGAAGCGCAACAGCCAGAACGGGATTCAATGGCCGGCCATTCCAAGTTCAAGAACATCATGCACCGCAAGGGCGCGCAGGACAAAAAGCGCTCGGCGATGTTCTCAAAATTGTCGCGCGAACTGACCGTCGCGGCGAAGATGGGATCGCCCGATCCGGACATGAACCCGCGTCTGCGCGCGGCCGTCGCCGCCGCCAAGGCCCAGTCCATGCCCAAGGACAATATCCAGCGGGCGATCGACAAGGCGTCGGGCGGCGATGCCGAGAATTACGAGGAAGTCCGCTACGAAGGGTTCGGCCCGGGCGGCGTCTCCCTCGTCGTCGAGGCGCTGACCGACAACCGCAACCGCACCGCGACCAACGTGCGCACCGCCTTCTCCAAAAATGGCGGCAACCTGGGCGCGAGCGGGTCGGTGACCCACGGCTTCGCCCGGGTCGGGCTGATCGAATATCCGGCCGAGGCCGGTGACGCCGAAAAGGTGTTCGAGGCGGCGATCGAGGCGGGTGCGGACGATGTCGAATCGGACGAGGACGGCCACGAGATCTGGACCTCGATCGACGACCTCCACGGCGTCGCCCGCGCACTCGAGGCGGCGCTTGGCGAGCCGGAGAGCGTCAAGCTCGCCTGGCGGCCGCAGACCTCGGTCGACGTCGGCGAGGAGGATGCCGGCCTGCTGATCAAGCTGGTCGACACGCTCGAGGACGATGACGACGTCCAGACCGTCTGGGGCAATTACGAAGTCTCCGACGCGGTGATGGAGAAGCTCGCCTGATCATCATCGGCCTCGATCCAGGTCTCGGCTGCACCGGCTGGGGGGTGATCAGGGCCGAGGGCAACCGGCTGTCGCACATCGCCAACGGACAGGTCCGGACCGATCCGAAGCAGGCATTGCCGGGTCGGCTCGTGCGCCTCGACGACGTACTTGGCGCGGTCATCGTCGACCATCGCCCGGACGAGGCGGCGGTCGAGGAGGTGTTTCTCAACGAGAATCCGCAATCGACGCTGAAGCTCGGCCAGGCGCGCGGCGTCGTGCTGCTGGCTGCAGCGCGCCGCGGGCTGCCGGTCGGCGAATATGCCGCGCGGCTGGTCAAGAAGGCGGTGGTCGGAACCGGCGGCGCCGAGAAGGCGCAGGTCCACGCGATGGTGCAGCGCCTGCTGCCCGGCGCGAAGATCGCCGGGGCGGACGCGGCCGACGCGCTGGCGGTGGCTATCACTCATGCCCACCATCTCGCCTCGCGGCGCGCGCTGGGGAACGCGGCGTGATCGCGAAGCTGAGAGGCCTGCTCGACAGCTTCGGCGCCGACCATGCGGTGATCGACGTCCAGGGCGTCGGCTATCTCGTCTCGGCCTCGACCCGCACCCTCTCGCAACTGGGCGCGATCGGCGACGAAGTCGTGCTGCACACCGAGATGCTGGTCGGCGAGGACTTCCAGCGCCTGGTCGGCTTCGCGTCGGCGGCCGAGCGCGACTGGTTCCGCCTGCTGATCTCCGTCCAGGGCGTCGGCGCCCGGGTCGCGCTCGCCATCCTCTCGGCGCTTACCGTCGACGAGGTCCACCGCGCCGTGGCCAGCGGCGACCATGCGATGGTCGCGCGGGCCCAGGGCGTCGGCCCCAAGCTCGCCCAGCGCATCGTTCACGAGCTCAGGGACAAGGCGGGCGGCATCGCGCTGGGTCCGCAGTCCGGAGGCGCGGCCACGCCGATGGGCAGCCTTGCGCAGGATGCCGTCTCCGCCCTCACCAATCTCGGCTTCCGCCCGTCCGAGGCCGCTGCGGCGGTCGCCAAGGCGGAAAGCGAGCTAGGTCCCGAGGCGAGCCTCGACGCGCTGGTCCGCAGTGCGCTCAAGAAGGCGGCGCGCTAGCCGGAACGACGCCCGCTTGAGTTTTCGTGGCGCGCTGGTACGCGCGGACCCATGCTCAGCCTCCAGTTCATCCGCGACAATCCCGACGCCGTCCGCACCGCCATCGCGCAGAAGAACGTGACGCTCGATCTCGATGCGCTTCTGGCGCTCGATGGCGAGGTGCGCGGCCTCAAGACGCGGGTCGACACGCTCCGCCAGGAGCGCAATGCGATCAGCGACGGCTTCAAGAGCGCCGCCCCGGAGGAGCGGCCGGCACTCGGCGCCAAGGCGAAGGCGATCGGCGCGGAGATCGGCGAGCTCGAGGGGACGCTTGGAAACAAGCAGGCCGAACTCGACGCGCTGCTGCTGCGCGTGCCGAACATCCCCTGGGCGGGGGCGCCGGTCGGGCCGGACGAGAGCTTCAACATCGTCGTCCGCCAGGAAGGGACCATTCCGAGCTTCGATTTCGAGCCGCGCGATCATGTCGCGCTGATCGAGAAGAACGACTGGGCCGATCTGGCGCGCATCACCCAGGTCGCCGGCTCGCGCACCTACTGCCTCAAGGGGCGGCTCGCGATGCTGGAGCAGGCGCTGATGCTCTGGGCGCAGCAGCGGCTGGCGGCGGACGGCTTCACGCTGATGACGGTGCCGGCGCTCGCCCGCCCGCAGGCATTCGTCGCCACCGGACACTTTCCCGGGCACGAGGAAGAGGCCTATCACATGCCGGCCGACGACCTCTATCTCGCTGGCACCGGCGAGATCGCGCTGACCTCGCTCCATGCGGGCGAGATCATCGACCCCGACAAGCTGCCGATCCTCTATGCCGGCTATTCCCCCTGCTTCCGCCGCGAGGCGGGGAGCGCCGGCCGCGACGTGCGCGGGCTGCTGCGCGTTCACCAATTCTACAAGCTCGAACAATATGTGATCTGCCGGGATGACGACGAAGAGAGCGCGCGCTGGCACGAACGCCTGCTCGCCAATGCGGAAGGGATGCTCCGGGCGCTGGAGATCCCCTATCAGGTGATCGAGGCTTCGACCGGCGACATGGGCAACGGCAAGTTCCGGATGAACGACATCGAGAGCTGGGTGCCGTCCCTCGCCAAGTATCGCGAGACGCACAGCTGCTCGACGCTCCACGACTGGCAGGCGCGGCGCGCGAACCTGAGGTGGCGGGACGAGGAGCGCAAGGTGCGCTTCGTCCACACGCTCAACAACACCGCGCTCGCGAGCCCGCGCATCCTGGTGCCGCTGCTCGAGAACCACCAGACCGCGGACGGACGGGTGAAACTTCCCGCCCCGCTGTGCGATCTGATGGGCGGTGACTATCTCTAGACGCCCCGACACGGCGCCGCCGTCGCTCTGGCTGATGGTGCGCGAGGGACTGGCGCTCTCCGCCCGGTTCTACCGGGCGTTCGGCGCGATCGGCGAGCGCGGTCCGCCCGCCGGGCGCCCGCTGATGGTCATTCCCGGATTCGTCGCCACCGACCGGACGACGCTCGGCCTGCAACGGGCGCTCGCCGCCGATGGGTGGCGGGTGACCGGCTGGGGGCTGGGCATCAACAGCGGGGTAAGGCCCGACACGCGCGAACGGATCGCTGCGGCGCTGGAGGCGTTCGGCCGCGGCGAGAAGGTCACGCTCGTGGGCTGGAGCCTCGGCGGCGTCTATGCCCGCGAGGTCGCGAAGCTGCGTCCGGATCTCGTGGCGAAGGTGATTACCCTCGGCTCGCCCTTCTCCGGCGACCCGCGCGGCAACAATGCCTGGCGGCTGTACGAGATGATGGCCGGCCATCCGGTCGACGAACCGCCGATGGAGGTCGAGCTCGGGATCAAGCCGCCTGTGCCGACACTCGCCATCTGGTCGCGCGGCGACGGCATCGTCGCGCCGGCCTGCGCGCGCGGCGAAGCCTGCCAGAGCGACCGGCAGATCGAGCTCGACTGCACCCATATGGGCTTTGCGGTCAGCGGCCGTGCCTATCCGAGGATCGTCGCCGCGATCCGCGACTTCTAGGCAAGGAAAGGCGCAGCCACCTCGGGCGGGACGCGCAAAGGGCGGCCGGTCGACTTGTCGAGGATCGCCCAGGTGGTCCTGGCGCGGACACGCGACTTGCCGTCGTCCCCGACGAACTCGACATGACGGTCGAAACGGGCGCCTCTGGGAGCCTCGCCGACCCAGGTGCGGCCGGTCACGGTCTCGCCGGGACCGACGGCGCGGAGATAGTCGATCTCGTGGCGGGTCACGACCCACACATAGGCATCGACATGGGCCTGCGGCGCGACGGCATGCCAGTGGGCCGTCGCCATGTCCTGGATCCAGCGCACCCAGGCGGCATTGTTGACATGGCCGAGCTCGTCGATGTCCTCGTCCCGCGCGGTGATCCGTTTCTCGAAGGGCGTCACAGCAGCCTCGGCAGGCCGTCGGCGCCGCGCGCGAAGCGCACGCCGGCGCGGCGGAACAGGCCGGCGATCGTCGCTTTGGGATCGGCGGCGCCGCGATCGAGCAATATGCCGATATCGCGGCTCAGCGATCGATCCCCCGAGACGCGGTCAAGCGCGGCGAGCCATTCCGCGCGGTTGATGATCCGGTCGGTGCGGTTGGCGTCGATGAGGTCGCGGATGAAGGCGATGAACGGGCGGCGCGATGCCGCCTCGGCGACCAGCCCGAAAACGGCTCCGCAAGCATAGTAGGCGCGTTGCTCGTTGCGATCCTCGGCGCTGGCGATGCCCCGGTTGCTGGCGAGCGCAGCGCAGTCGGCGATCGACTGGTTGAGCGCACCGCGCCAGTCATAATCGGGATCAACCTCCGCGACGGTGCGGAAGGCGATGAGATCGGCGCCGCCCTCGTAGATCCACGCCTCGCGCGAATATTGGTAGCGCACCGCCTGGCCGAGCCAGAAATGGGCGGTCTCGTGGGCGATGAACCAGAGGCCATAGCTGCGCGCCTGCGGCGTCTCCTGGGTCACGCCGGAGCCTTCATACGCCATGGTGACGATGCCGGGCAGGACGCTGCCGCCCATGCTGGTGACGCCCGGCGTCGGGCCGGCCCAGCTGGCGATGATCGTCGGCTTCGGGCCCGGCGCGGGGCCGAGCGCGCGGGTATAGCGATCGAGGATATCCGGCACTGCGCGGCCCAGCGTCGCCCGGATCCAGGCCGGCAGCGCGGGGTCGATGATTGCGGCCATCGCGTCGGTGACGATCGGCTGAAGCGGGCCGAACAGGATGTAGGAGCCGTCATCATCGTCGATCGTCACCGAGGCCAGGCGCCGCCCGGCGTGGAGCACGCGACCATTGTCGTCGCGGAAGGTGACGCGCGTGCGACTTAGAGGGACATCCGTCGCGGCGAGGTCGATGGGAAGCCGCGCGGCCGCCGCGGCGCTTTCAAAGGGAAAGGCGTCGAACTGCTCGCTGTAGAGCGCCACCGAGCCGTCGGTGAAAACCAGCGCCGGATCATAATCGGCGATGAGATCGCGGGTGAACGGCGTGAAGCGGACGCGGACCCGGCGCGGCACATCGCCGCCGTTCGTGGCGACCAGCACGTCGTAGCGGCCGCGCCGCTCAAGGCGGACGCCGCGCGTCTCGACCGTCCAGCTCTGCGGCCGCCAGGGCCGCTCACCCTCGCGGGTGAGAGCGGAGCGGACGAACACCCAGGCGGGCGCGTCGCGCAGGAAGCGCAGCTCCGCCGTCCAGCGGTCGCCGTCACGGACGATCTCCGCCTCCATCGCGACCGGCGCCTGCGCCAGGGCGGGCGCGGGGAGGACGGCAAGCCAGGCGACCAGGCCCGCGACCAGCAACCTCACCGGGCGGCGCCCTCCGCTCCCATCTGGGTGAGGATGAACGCATAGGATTCGGCAACCTCCCTGAGCCGCGTCCAGCGGCCCGACTGGCCACCATGGCCGGCGCCCATGTTGATCTTGAGCAGCTGAAGGTTGTCGTCCGTGCGGGTCGCGCGCAGCCGCGCCGCCCACTTGGCCGGCTCCCAATAGGTGACGCGCGGATCGTTGAGGCCGCCGGTGATCAGCATCGGCGGATAGGCCTGCGCGGTCACATTGTCGTAGGGGCTGTAGCTCAGCATGTAGCGGAAGGCGGCGGCATCGGTGATCGGATTGCCCCATTCGTTCCATTCGCCGGGTGTCAGCGGCAGGCTCTCGTCGAGCATCGTGTTGACGACATCGACGAACGGCACGTCGGCGACGACCGCGCCCCAGAGCCCGGGATCGCTGTTCACCACCGCGCCCATCAGTTCGCCGCCGGCGGAGCCGCCCTGGATCGCGATATGGCCGGCGCGGGTGTAGTTCTGGGCGACGAGGCCGCGGGCGGCGTCGACGAAGTCGTTGAACGTATTGGTCCGGCGATCGAGCTTGCCGTCGAGATACCATTGGTAGCCCATGTCGTCGCCGCCGCGGATATGGGCGATGGCGAAGGCATAGCCGCGGTCGAGCAGGCTGAACCGGTTGGTGTTGAACGCCGGCGGCGTCGCATAGCCATAGGCGCCATAGGCGTAGAGAAAGAGCCGGCCCCGGCCGTTGCGCTCGAAGCCGCGCCTGTAGACGATCGAGACCGGAATCTGCCACCCGTCGCGCGACGGCATCATCAACCGCTCGGTCACATATTGGCTCGGGTCGTAGCCGGACGGAATCGGCTGGACCTTGAGCGTCTCCAGCCGGTCGTCGGCCGGGTGATAATCGTAGACCGTCGGCGGCGTCACCATCGAGCTGTAGCCGAGGCGATAGGCGGCCGGCGCATATTCGGGATTGGAGTCCAGGCCGACGGTGTAGCTCGCCTCGCGGAACGGGATGCGCTCCTCGCGGCCGTCATATTGGCGCAGGCGGATCTGGTCGCGGCCGTTCACCCGCTCGGTGATGACGAGGTGGTCGCGGAAGGCCGTGACGCCACGGAGATACGCCGTGTCCGTGCCCGGAATCACGTCGCGCCACTCGCCGGGCCGCGCCGGATCGGCTTCGGCGAGGCGGAAGTTGACGTGCGTGTCGTTGGTCAGGATCCAGAGCTTCCCATGGCTCGCGTCCACCGAATATTGGATCAGCGGGCGGCGGCGGGCGATCAGGACCGGCGGCGCCTCCGGATTGTCGGCGGGGATGAGGCGGATCTCGTTCGACGAATTCTCGCCGGTGTTGATGAGGATGTACTTGCGATCCTGGGTGAGGCCGACGCCGACCGTGAAGGCGATGTTCTCGGTTTCCTCATAGAGCGTGCGGTCGTTCGCGACCGGCTGACCCAGCCGGTGCAGGCGGGCGCGGTAGCTGCGCCAGTTCTCGTTGACCTCGGTGAAGACGACGCCGCCGCTGTCGCTGGTCCAGACCGGCGCGCCGATGCCGACCTGGGTGATCGTCTCGATGTCCCGGTTCGTGGCGAGGTCGCGGATCTTGAGCTGGAAGCGCTCGGACCCGTCGTCGTCGACCATGATGGCGGCGTAGCGACCGTCGGGGCTGACCTGCAGCGCGCCGAGGCGGAAATATTGCTTGCCCTGAGCCTCGGCCGGCTCGTCGAAGATCGTCTGCGCCTCGCCACCGGCGACCGGGCGGCGATACCAGATGCGGTATTGCGCGCCGGACTGGAAGGCCCACCAATAGGTGAAGTCGCCGTCGCGTGCGGGAACGGAGGAATCGTCCTCCTGGATGCGCCCGCGCATCTCGCCGAACAACGTGTCGATGAGCCCCTGATGCGGCGCCATCGCTGCCTCGAAATAGGCGTTCTCGGCGCGCAGGTACGAGAGCACGTCCTCGTCGTCGACGGTCGGATAGGAGGAATCGCGCAGCCAGTTCCACGGATCGTCGATGGTGACACCGTGGCGGGTGAAGCTGTGCGGGCGCTGCTCGGCGCGCGGCGGCGTGGGAAGCGGGGAGGCCTGGGAATTGGTGGCGGTCATCGTCTCACTCTGGGTCTGGGCCGCGGCGGGAGCGCCGGCGAGCAGGATAGCGGCGAGGAGCAGGCGCATCAGGGGCATCCTGGCAAGGCGCCGGGCTGGCGCGGGGTCGGAAACCGGCCTATCTAGCGGCGGATCACGCAATCGGGAAAGACCCCATGTCCACGCATGAAGATCGCCTGCGCGCGCTGCGCGAGCAACTGAAGGCCGACCGGCTCGACGGCTTCGTCGTACCGCTCACCGACGAGCATATGAGCGAATATGTCGGCAGCTACGCCCAGCGCCTTGCCTGGCTGACCGGCTTCCAGGGCTCCGCCGGTTCCGCGGTGGTGCTGCCCGAGGAAGCGGCGATCTTCGTCGACGGCCGCTACACGCTACAGGTACGCGACCAGGTGGACGGCAAGCATTGGAGCTACCAGTCGGTGCCGGAGACCAGCGTGGCGGATTGGCTGAAGGCCCACGCGCCGGACGGCGGCCGGATCGGCTACGATCCCTGGCTGCATACGAAGGACTGGGTCGCCAAGGCGCGCGCGGCGCTTGCGGACAAGGGCGCGGAGCTGGTCGCCGTAGGCCGCAACCCGATCGATGCGATCTGGGCCGACCAGCCGGAGCCGTCGCGGGCGCGGCTCATGGTCCAGGCCGATGCGCATACCGGCAAGTCCTCCGCCGCCAAGCGGCACGAGATGGCCGACTGGCTGAAGGAAGAGAAGGCCGACGCGGCGGTGCTGGCGGCGCTCGATTCGATCGCCTGGACGTTCAACGTGCGCGGGCAGGACGTGGAGCGGACCCCGGTCGCCCTGGCCTTCGCTCTCGTCAATGACGACGGCACGGCGGACCTGTTCGTCGCCTCCGAGAAGGTCGGCGACGATGTGCGCCAGCATCTCGGCAACGGCGTGCGGCTGCACGAGCGCACCGCGTTCGAGCCGGCGCTGGCGGCGCTCAAGGGCAAGACGGTGGTCGTCGATCCCGAGCGGTCGGTAGCGGCGATCTTCGAAGCGCTGGAGAAGGCCGGCGCGAAGGTGGTGACGCGGCGCGATCCTGCGGTGCTCCCCAAGGCGATCAAGAACGAGGTGGAAATCGCCGGGCACCAGGCGGCGCAGGCGCGCGACGGCGCCGCGCTGTCGCGCTTCCTTCACTGGCTGTCGATCGAGGCGCCGAAGGGCGGCGTCGACGAGCTGTCCGCCGCCGCGAAGCTCCACGCGCTCCGCCAGCAGGGCGGTGACCTCAGGGACCTCAGCTTCGACACGATCTCCGGCGCGGGGCCGAACGGCGCCATCGTCCACTATCGGGTGAGCGAGGCGACCAACCGGCCGCTCGAGATGGATTCGATCTATCTCGTCGATTCAGGCGGCCAGTATCCGGACGGCACGACCGACGTGACCCGCACCGTCGTGATCGGCACGCCGACGGCGGAGATGCGCGACCGCTTCACCCGCGTGCTCAAGGGCCATATCGCGATCGCCCGCGCCCGCTTCCCCGAGGGCACCCGCGGTTCGCAGCTCGACAGCTTCGCCCGGCAGTATCTGTGGGAGGTCGGACTCGACTACGCCCACGGCACCGGTCACGGCGTCGGCAGCTTCCTGTCGGTCCATGAGGGGCCGCAGCGCATCTCGCCGGTCGGCTCCAGCCAGCCGGGCGGCGACGAGCCGCTCCGCGCCGGCATGATCCTTTCGAACGAGCCCGGCTATTACAAGACCGGCGCCTACGGCATCCGGATCGAGAATCTGGTGCTCGTCGTGCCGCAGGAGGTCGAGGGCGCGGAGAAGAAGCTGCTCGGTTTCGAGACACTGACCTTCGCGCCGATCGACCGGCGGCTGATCGAGGGCTCCATGCTCAGCGCCGACGAAAGCGCCTGGGTCGACGCCTATCACGCCCGGGTACTGGAAATGGTCGGACCGCAGCTGGAGGGTGAGGCGCTCGCCTGGCTGGGGGCGCAGTGCGCGCCGCTCGGCGCGTGAGCCTTCCCGACGGGTTCGCCTTCGCGCACGAATTGCGGGTCCGCTGGAGCGAGACCGATCCGCAGGGGATCGTGTTCAACGCGAACTACCTGCTCTACGCGGACGTCGGCTTCACCGAATATCTGCGCGCGCTCGGCTATCCCTATCCGATGCCGACGAAGGATGCGGGCACGGAGCTTTTCGCGGTTCGTTCGGAGGTGGATTTCCGCGGCTCCGCCCGATTCGACGAGGTGATCGCGGTCGCGGTCCGGACGGCGCGGATCGGCCGGTCGAGCTTCACCATGGAGTTTGAGGTCCGCCGGGACGACGCGCTGCTCACCGCGATCCGGAGCACCTATGTCAACGCCGCGCCGGACGGCGGCGGCGCACGTCCGCTGCCGGTGGATTTCGTCACGCGAATCGAGGCGTTCGAAGCGGTGGCGCCGGTGCGCGGATAGTTCGGGACGGCCCTACGCGTCTCCCTTCTTCTTCGCATCGGTCTCGCGCGCCTGCGCCTTGCGCCGCTTCAGATTCTCGCGCAGTGCCGCGGCGAGCCGCTGTTTCTTCTCGTCGTCGTCCTTGGCCATGGCCTGCCTTGACATATAGGGGAGCAAGCGGCCATAGCGCCGCGTCCGCGGACGGACCGTCCTTCAGGCGATAAGCTGCCGTAGCTCAGTGGTAGAGCGCATCCTTGGTAAGGCTGAGGTCGTGAGTTCAATCCTCACCGGCAGCACCATCGCCTGTTTCCGGAAAGACGGTCAGCGGGCGAATTGATTCTCCGGCTCGACATAGCGGGCCGCCTTGCTCGCGAAGAGGCTGGCCAGCTCGACATGACGCTGGCGCGCCTCGGCGGTCACGGCGCGCGCCGCCCGGGACCGCTCCTCCGCTGCCCGCCTGCAATAATAGCGGTAATCTGACTCCATGCCGATGCCTCCCAAATCGACTCGGGGTGCTTAACATGGCTCAGGCGAATCTCCGAATCGTCGTTCAACCTTCTGGAAACGCCGAGTTTCAGCCCTTGATCCGACTGACGATCATATCGAGGACTGCCGGGTGGAGCGGACGCTCGAACGCGCAGCCGGCGAGATAGCCCTCGGTCCACGCCACCTTGGCATGACACGGCTCCAGTCCGGGCAGGCGCAGCCAGACGTCCGTCCCCACGGAAAGGTCGAGCAGGCTGTCGATCCGGAAGCCGTGCGTCGACAGGTCCAGTATCTGCACCGAAACCGGTGCCGCACCGCCGCGCTGCCGCAGACCGGCCGAGAAATCGACCGGGATGCGCGAGGATTTACGTTCCGTCTGGTCGGGATCCGAAACCGAAACCTGGATCGAGAGTTCGCCGCTGAGAGGGGGCGTGGATCCTTCCGGTGGGGGCGGGCCGTTCTTCTCCCCGGGATTCATTCAAAACCTTCTCAGTCTCCACGTTCCGGCAGATTGAGTCCGACGGTGACGCTCCACGCTTTGGCGAGCTTGCGTTCCTTCGCATTCATGCCCAGCGTGATGGCGGAGCGGCCCTCGTAACGCGGCGGACTCGCCGGAGGTTCCTTGGCGCGGCCGATATGGACCAAGAGCTCGTTCTCGTCGATCATATAATGAAATTCGAGGCCTACGCGGCCGTCGGCCGCCCAAGCGATGCGTGCCGGGACCGTCGTCTTGCCGCGCACGAACGTCACTTCCGTTCCGGCCGGCGGCACGGTGGCACATTCGATCAGTGCCCCTTTTCGCGAAATGTCGCGCAAGCGGCCGTCGATCCGGCCTCCAGGGGTCTCGATCTTGGCCGCGAGCAGGACACGGGCGCGCCTGGCGCCGCGCTTGCCGTTCATGCCGCTTGCCGTGGAAGTCAGAAATGTTTCAACGCCCATCGAGAACCGGCCTCCTTCGTGCGAGCGCGGATATCGGGGCGAAACGAAATTTTTGGTTAACGTATGGATGAAAAACCCGCAGGTCCGACGACTTAGCCGGCGCGGCGTGTCCTCGGCGGCACAGTGACTTAATGGAGCATCTTCACAGCCCGCGAAATCGCTCTATGGCGCCAGCATGCGCTTCTTTTCCGACAATGCGGCAGCCGGCTGTCCTGAAGCCTTGGCTGCGATAGAGACGGCCAACCGGATCGACACGGCCTATGATGGCGACGCCTGGAGCGGGCGGCTCAACCGGGCCTTTTCGGACTTGTTCGAAACCGAAGTGGAAGCGCTCTGGGTCGCAACGGGCACGGCCGCCAACAGCTTGGCGCTTGCGGCGCTTTGTCCGCCGCATGGCGGCGTGGTCTGCAACAGCGACGCGCATATCCAGAATGACGAATGCGGGGCGCCGGAATTCTATACGCATGGCGCTAAGCTGATGCCCCTTCCGGGTGAAGGCGCGAAGCTCAATCCGGATTCGGTGGCGGCGTTCCTCGGGACGGTCCGCGACGCCGTGCACTGGGTGCAGCCGGCGGCGCTGTCGATCACCAATGCCACCGAATATGGCCTCGTCTACACGCCCGAGGAGACGGCCGCGCTCGGCGCGCTGTGCAAGGCGCGGAACCTCGGCTTCCACATCGACGGCGCCCGTTTCGCCAATGCCGTCGTGCATCTTGGTTGCACGCCTGCCGACCTCACCTGGCGGGCTGGCGCGGACGCGCTGTCCTTCGGCTTCACCAAGAATGGCGGGTTCTTCGCCGAATGCCTCATTTTCTTCAACACGGCGCTCGCCGCGGCGACGCGCTATCGCCGCAAGCGGGCGGGGCACCTGCTGTCCAAGGGGCGCTATCTCGGTGCCCAGCTGCTCGCGATGCTCGAGAATGACGTGTGGCTGCGCAACGCCCGTGCGGCGAACGCGGCCGCTGCGCGGATCGCTGCGGCCGCTGGGTCGGACCGGCTCGTTCTGCCCGTTCAGGCGAACGAGGTGTTCGTCCGGGTGACGCCGGACGAGGCGGCGGCGCTGAGAGCGAAGGGGTTCGACTTCTACGACTGGGGCCCGGGCGAGGCGCGGCTGGTGACGAGCTGGGACAGCGATCCCGCCCATGTCGACGCCCTCGCGGCGGCGATCCGCGCCCTGTGAGCGCAGCGGGGAGCTTCCGCGACCCCAAGGTCCTCGTCCCCTTCCTCCTCGTCACCCTGATCTGGAGCTCGACCTGGATCGTCATCAAGGACCAGATCGGCCCGGTGCCCTCGCCCTGGTCGGTGACCTATCGCTTCCTGATCGGCGCCGCGGCGATGTTCGTGATCGCCGCGGCGACTGGCGCGCGGCTCGCCATCGGCCGTGAGGGGCATGTGCTGGCCGCGTTGCTCGGCACCGCCCAGTTCGGGCTCAACTTCAACTTCGTCTATGCCGCCGAGCATTATGTGACCTCCGGCCTCGTCGCGGTCGTCTTCGCACTGCTGATGGTGCCCAACGCCTTGTTCGCGCGGATCTTCTTCGACCAGCGGGTCGGGCGGCGCTTTCTCGCCGGCTCGGCGGTCGCGCTTGTCGGCGTGGCGCTGCTCTTCGTCCAGGAGGCGCGGGCCAGCGCGGCGTCCTCGGCCGCGACGCTGACCGGCATCGGCTTCACCCTGCTCGGCGTGCTCTGCGCGTCCGCCGCGAACGTGATGCAGCTGTCCGAGCGGGTGAAGGCGAGGCCGCTCGTCGCGTTGCTCGCCTGGGCGATGCTCTACGGCGCCATCCTCGATGCGGCCGTCGCCTTCGCCCTGTATGGTGCGCCGGTGGCGGAGGGGCGAATCGGCTACTGGGCCGGTCTCTTCTATCTCGGCCTGATCGGCAGCGCGCTCACCTTCCCGCTCTACTTCGACGTGATCCGCCGGATCGGCCCCGGCAAGGCGGCCTATTCGGCGGTGCTCATCCCGATTCTCGCCATGGCGATCTCGACCGTCGCGGAGGGCTATCGCTGGTCGCCGCTCGCCGCGGCGGGAGGGATGCTCGCGATCCTCGGGCTGGTCATCGCCTTGCGCGCCGGACGGCCCGCAGCGGAGACTGCACGGGGCTAGGAGCCGGCGCGCAACTCGCGCGCCGCGATCGCGCGGAAATAGAGCGTCTCGCCCGTCACCCACCCGCCGCCGGCGCCCATGCGGCGCGCCGGTTATAGGAAGGCGGCGGTGGAGCGGGTAGCGGGAATCGAACCCGCATCACAAGCTTGGAAGGCTAGTGCTCTACCATTGAGCTATACCCGCGAACCGGCCGCCCGGAGCCGCTCTCACGCATTGACGCTTAACCCTGCGCGCCGGCGCGCCCGCTCAGTGCCACCGGCATGGGGGCGACGTCAACACGGGTTGGGGCAAGAATCAGCCTTTGGCGCAGACCCCGCCGCGCCGGCGCCAGTTCAGCAGGTGGGCGGTCGCCAGCAACAGGCTTCCGGCGACGGTGACGGGGGTCCCGGCGTCATGCGTCGGCAGCTCTGCTGCGCCGGCGAAGAGCAGCGCTATGCCGGCGGACGCCAGGGCGATCGCCGCCTTGCTCGGCCCGGCTGCATTGGGGCGGGTGAGTGTCCAGAGCGAGACCGGCGCCGCGACGGCGGCGAAGCCCCAGTGCACCCATTCCGCCTGTGTCCAGGCGCCGAGCATGGGAAGCAGGCTCGCGAGGACGGGAAGGGCGAGGCAATGGACGAGGCACAGGCCTGAGAGGCCGATGGCAAGCGCATCGCCGGTCCGGGAGGGGATGAGGGCGGGCATCGAGATCTCCGGATCAGAAGGCGGCGCGCAGGCCGAGGACGATGTTGCGTCCCCTGAGTGGCGCCAGGTTGGTGAGGAAGGAGGCATGGTTGAGCGCGAGCTCGTCGAGCAGGTTCGTGCCGCGCACAAAGACCTGGCTGCGCACCGGGCCGATGTCGAGATCATAGGCGAAGGTCGCATTGACCATGTGGTAGCCCGGTGTCTCGGTCTCGAACGCGGCGATGCGGTCCTGTTCGAAGACGCGGATATATTCGACGTTCACCGACCAGGCGTCCCGGCTGAAATCGCCGCGGAGGCCTAGGCGGCCGGCCGGAATGCGCGGCAGGTTGCCGCCATTGTCTTTGAGCCTGGCGCGAACATAGTCGCCGAACAAAGCGAGCGACAGGCCGGGGAGAACGCGCTGGCGCACCTCGCCTTCGACGCCGGTGAACACGGCGTCGGCCTGGCTGTAGCGGATCAGCCGGAAATCCTCGAACTGGTCGAGGGTGCGGGCGAAGATGTAGCCGTCATAGTCGTAGCGGTAGAGGCTCGCCGAGAAGGTGAGCGCGCCCTGCGTCTTGCGCAGGCTGAGCTCGATCGCCCGCGAGGTTTCGACGCCCAGCGCGGGATCGCCGATCTCGAACGTGTTGGTGGCGAGATGGACACCGCGCGCATAGAGTTCCTGCGCGGTCGGCGCGCGTTGCGAGCGGGACAGCGAAACGGTGGCGACGAAGCCGGGGGCGAAGCGCCAGTTCACCGCGCCGGAGATCGAGAAGGGGCTGTGGCTGGTGTCGGGCCGGTTGGCGGCGCGGGCGTCCTGCCATTCCTGGCGGAGCGCGCCTTCCAGCGTCCAGTCGCCGATTGCATATTCCTCGACCAGGAACAGCGCGCGGCTGGTGGTGCGGCTTTCGGGAATGAAGGATTCGGCGCCGACCGCGGCGAAGTCGCTGCGCGAGAGCTGGGCGCCGACCACGCCTCTGAGTCCGGCGAGCGGCGCATGCTGGACCTCGATCCGCGCGTCGTACCCCTCGTTGGTGAAGGTGGTGGCGACCTCGCCGTCGTCGATCTCGTCATGGGCATAGTCGGAATAGCCGCCGCGGAACCGGATGCGCTCGACGCCCGCGACCGGATCGTTGATCTCGGCGCGCACATCGACCCGCCGGCTCACCAGATCGACGGTCGGGACATGATCGCCATCTTGGTGATCGTGCTCGTGGTCGTGATCATGATCATCGCCGCCATGATCGTGGCCGCCGCAATGGAGGCTGGAGCCGTGCGGATGGCAATCCTCATATTCGTGGCTGTGCCCCGGCAGGCCATAGTCGCTGCGCTGCTCGGTATAGGCCGCGCCGATATAGCCCTGGCTGCCGACCCAGGAGAGGCCGATCGTGCCGGTCCGGCTGCGGCTGAACGATCCGGGGAGCCGGTCCTCGTCCCAGTCGGGAATCGTATAGTCGTCGGTCCGGCGCCCCGATCCTTCCAGGCGCAGCGCGAGATTGCCGAGGCCGGCGGTGACGCCGAAGACCGCCGAGGTTTCATTGTCTGCGGTGCCGAGGCGCAGCTCGGCGGCGCCTTCGACGGGACCTTGCGGCAGCGTCGTCGGAATCTTGCGGTCGATGAGGTTGACCGCGCCGCCGATCGCGCCGCCGCCGTAGAGCAAGGCGCTGGGCCCGCGCAGGATCTCGATGCCGTCGAGCAGCAGCGGCTCGCCGGAGACGGCGTGGTCCGGGGAGACGTCCGAGGCGTCGAGCAGCGCCGCCCCGTCGGTCAGCACCTTGACCCGGGGCGCCGTCTGGCCGCGGATCACCGGGCGGCTCGCGCCGCCGCCGAACGTGTCGGAGCTGACGCCGGGCAGGCCGGTCAGCGTCTCGCCCAGCGTGCCCTGGCGGCGCTGGACCAGGTCGTCGCCGCGCAGCACCGCGACGCTCGAGGCGACGTCGTCGCCCGACCGGCCGAGCGGATCGGCGGTGATGACGATCTCCTCGGCCGACGCGCCCGGCCCCGACTGGCCCATCTCATTGGCCTTAGCGTCGGCGGCCCAGGCGGCCGAGCCGACGGCGGCAAGAAACATCGTTCTGGAGTGCATGATCACATCCTGCTGCTGGAGTTGCGAAATATATATAATGTTATAACATCACATTTATGAAGCAGGTCAAGCCGGAACAGGGTCCGGAGCGCAAATCTGAGAACACGGCGCCATCCGCTCTCTTCCGGCATGTGGAGCATCTCCACGCCGGACGCGACTGGGGTGCGTTCCTCGATGCCGGCACGGGGGTCAATTCGAGCCTGTGGGGCATGAGCCTGCCGACCAGCCGCTGGTGCGCGGTGACCGGATCGCGCGCCCATGCGGCGCAGGTGCGAAAGGTGGTTGGCGATCGGCTGCGGCCACAGGACCGGCTGATCGTCGGCAACTGGCTCGATCCCGAGCTGCTCACGGACGAGAGGTTCGACACCGTGCTCGCCGACTATCTGGTGGGGGCGATCGAGGGCTTCTCGCCTTATTTCCAGTCGCAACTGTTCCGGCGGTTGCGTCCGCTGTGTCGCGGCATGCTCTACGTGATCGGGCTCGATCCATATGTCGTCGGGCCGGCGCGCACGCCGGCGGAGCGCATGGTGCGCGAGGTCGGCCGTCTCCGCGACGCCTGCCTGATCCTCGCCGACGAGACGCCTTATCGCGAATATCCGCTGGAATGGGCGGTGAACGCACTTACCGACGCGGGCTTCCGCATCACTTCCGCCCGACGCTTCGCCAACCGCTATCGGGAGAAATGGGTTCACGGTCAGCTCGACATGGGCCTGCGCCGGCTGGCGAAGGTGACGGATCGGGCTCTGGCAACCGCGCTCGAGGACCGCATCGGCGAGACGCGGACGCACGGCGTGGCGCTGTGCCGCGCGGAAGGCGGCCTCGCCTGCGGCTCCGATTATGTCGTCGCCTGCGAGATCGTCCCGTAGGGCGACGCAGGCCGTTTCCTGGTAGGCCTTACGGACCGGCCGCGGCCGCCTCGTATCGCCGCGACACCTCCGTCCAGTTCACCACCCGCCACCAGGCCTCGAGATAATCCGCCCGGCGATTCTGGTAGGTGAGATAATAGGCATGCTCCCAGACGTCGTTGCCGAGAATCGGGGATCCCCGCATTTCGGCGACGTCCATCAGCGGATTGTCCTGGTTGGGCGTCGAGGTGATTGCGAGCCGGCCCTCGGGCGTGACGATCAGCCACACCCAGCCGGAGCCGAACCGGCCCGCGCCCGCGGTCTCGAAGGCCGTCCGGAACGCGTCCATCGATCCGAACGCCTGATCGATCGCGCCGACGAGGGCAGGCGAGGGCTGCCCCCTCCGTCCGGGCGGCGCCATGATGGTCCAGAAGAAACTGTGGTTCCAATGGCCGCCGGCATTGTTGCGGATGGCCGGCGCCAGCGTTCCGGCCCGGGCGAGCAGCCTCTCCAGCGGCTGACGTGCCAGAGTCGGATCGGCGGCGAGGGCGCGGTTGAGATTGTCCACATAGGCGCGGTGATGCCGGCCGTGATGGATCTCCATCGTCCGCGCATCGATCGCCGGAGCCAATGCATCGGCGGAGTATGGCAGCGGCGGCAGGCCGTATGGCGCCTCAACCGGTGCGGCCGCCGCGGACCGGACCGGTGCCTGAGCCCACGCCCCATGAGAAAATGGCAGGCCAAGCACGATCGCACTCAGCACCGCCAGTCGACGGAGAAAAGAATTTCCGGTCACAATGCCTCCCTAGGGCCGTGTAGGATAGATGATATATCATTATATCACCATTCGAACTTCGACAATCACCTGGCCGATCAGGCCGGTTCGGCTGGTCCTCGTCCCGGACCGTCGCTATGCCTTTCGAAAAGGGAGGGCGCATGGATCGGATCGGCCGGATCAGGGAGCATCCCGGATATCATGAGCTGGTGCGTCGCCGGCGGCGGCTCGCCTGGACGCTCTCGGCGATCATGCTCGTCGCCTATTTCGGCTATGTTCTGCTGATTGCCTTCGACAAGGCGCTGCTCGCGCGACCGATCGGGGCCGGCGTGACCTCGCTCGGCATCCCGATCGGCTTCGGGATCATCATGCTCGGCGTCGCGCTCACCGCCTTCTATGTCCGCCGGGCCAATGGCGATTTCGATGCGAGGCTGAAGGCCGTCCTCGACGAGACGGGCGAATGAGGACGTTGTGGCTGGCGGCGTTCGCCACGCTCACCGTTTCGCTCCCCGCCGCAGCCCTCGCCGACGGGCTGACCGGCGCGGCGCAGCAGCAGAGACTCAACTGGACGGCGATCGCGATGTTCGCCGCGTTCGTCGCGCTGACGCTGTGGATCACCCGCTGGGCGGCACGGCGGACGAAGACCGCTTCCGCCTTCTACACCGCGGGCGGCGGCATCACCGGCTTCCAGAACGGGCTCGCCATCGCCGGCGACTATATGTCGGCCGCGTCCTTCCTCGGCATCTCGGCCCAGATCTTCGTCGACGGCTATGATGGGCTGATCTACTCGATCGGCTTTCTCGTCGGCTGGCCGGTCATCCTGTTCCTGATGGCGGAGAAGCTGCGCAACCTCGGCCGCTTCACCTTCGCCGATGTCGCCTCCTACCGCTTCGCCCAGGCGCCGGTCCGCAGCTTCGCGGCGGTGAGCACTTTGATCGTTGTCGCCTTCTACCTGATCGCGCAGATGGTCGGCGCGGGGCAGCTCATCAAATTGCTGTTCGGCCTCCCCTACAGCTATGCGGTGATGATCGTCGGCGCGCTGATGGTCGTCTACGTCCTGTTCGGCGGGATGACCGCGACCACCTGGGTGCAGATCATCAAGGCGGTGATGCTGCTCTCCGGCGCCACCTTCATGGCGGTGATGGTGATGGCGCAATTCGGCTTCTCGCTGGAGGCCTTGTTCGCCCGAGCGGTCGAGGTGAAGACGGGGCTGGCGGCAGCGGCCGGCGCGGATCCGGCCGAGGCGGCGGAGCGGGGTCGGTCGATCATGGGGCCGGGCAATTTCATCCGCGACCCCGTCTCGGCGATCTCGCTCGGCCTGGCCTTGATGCTGGGCACGGCCGGCCTGCCGCACATCCTGATGCGCTTCTTCACCGTCCCCGATGCGAAGGAGGCCCGCAAGTCGGTGCTCTGGGCGACGACCTGGATCGGCTATTTCTACCTGCTGACCTTCATCATCGGCTTCGGCGCGATCGTGCTGGTCGCGACCAATCCGGAATTTCTCGACGGCGCCGGCGCGCTGAGGGGCGGCGGCAACATGGCGGCGATCCATCTCGCCGACGCGGTCGGCGGCGACGTCTTCCTCGGCTTCATTTCGGCCGTCGCCTTTGCCACCATTCTCGCGGTGGTCGCGGGCCTGACGCTGTCGGGCGCCTCGGCGATCTCGCACGATCTCTATGCCACCCTGTTCCGCAAGGAGGGCGACGATCCGGCGCGGGAGCTCCAAGTGTCGCGGATCGCCACGTTGGTGCTGGGGGTGGTCGCGATCCTGCTCGGCATCCTGTTCGAGACGCAGAACGTCGCCTTCATGGTCAGCCTCGCCTTCGCCCTCGCCGCCTCGGGCAACTTCCCCGTGCTGATCCTCTCGCTGATGTGGCCGGGCATGACGACACGCGGCGCGGTGATCGGCGGCCTCTTGGGCGTCACGGTGGCGCTGGTGCTGACGATCCTTTCGCCTGCGGTCTGGGTCGCGGTGCTCGGCAATGCCGCGCCGGTCTTCCCCTATTCCTCGCCGGCGATCTTCTCGGTGCCGGTCGCGTTCCTCGGCATCTGGCTGTTCTCGGTCACCGACCGGAGCCCGCGCGCCGCGGTCGACCGCGCCGGCTTCGCCGATCAGGAGGTGCGTTCCGAAACAGGGGTTGGTGCCTATCAGGCGAGTGGGCACTAGCGAGACGATGGTCGACGTTCTGCCCAGGGTCGTTCCCAAGCGCGCACGATCGGCGCTGCGCCACTTCCTCGCCAGCGAGGCGGCGGGCGGCATCCTGCTGATGGGTGCGGCGGCGCTGGCGCTGATCGTCGCGAACAGCGGCCTCGCCCACGCCTATCACGACCTGCTCCACGCCGAGACCGGGCCGGTGCTGACCCCCAAGCTCGGCCCGATGACGGTCCATTTGTGGATCAACGACGGCCTGATGGCGGTCTTCTTCCTGCTCGTCGGGCTGGAGATCAAACGCGAGTTCGTCGACGGCAATCTCGCCAGCTGGGACAAGCGCCGCCTGCCGGTGATCGCGGCGGCGGCCGGGATGATCCTGCCCGCACTCATCTATCTCGCCGTCGTGCGCGACCTGCCGGACCTCTACAATGGCTGGGCGATCCCGGCGGCGACCGATATCGCCTTCGCGATCGGCGTGCTGGCACTGCTCGGCAAGCGTGCGCCGACCTCGCTCAAGCTCTTCCTGACGACGGTCGCGATCGCCGACGATCTCGGCGCGGTGGCGATCATCGCGATCGCCTATACGGCCTCGCTCAAGCTCGCCGCGCTCGCCGCGGCCGCGGCGATCCTCGCTGCCATGTTCGCGATGGGGCGGATGGGCGTGATGCGGCTCTGGCCCTATCTGATCGCCGCCGCCTTGCTCTGGTACGTAGTGCTGCTCTCCGGCGTCCATGCGACGGTGGCGGGCGTCCTCGCCGCGATCGCGATCCCGATCAAGAAGACGCCGGGAGCGCCCGACGCGGTCGATTCGCCGCTGCACCGCCTGGAGCATGGGCTGGCGCCTTGGGTCGCCTTCGCCATCGTGCCGGTCTTCGGCTTTGCCAATGCCGGCGTGTCGCTGGCGGGGCTCGGCCTCGGTGCCGTCCTGGCGCCGCTGCCGCTCGGCATCGCCGCCGGCCTGTTCCTCGGCAAGCAGCTCGGCATCTTCGGCGCGGTGTGGCTGTCGGTCCGGATGGGCCTCGCCGGCAAGCTCAGGGGTGCGACCTGGCTGCAGATCTACGCCGTCTCCATCCTGTGCGGCATCGGCTTCACCATGAGCCTGTTCATCGGCGGGCTCGCCTTCCCCGGTCGGCCCGAGCTCGCCGAGGAGGCCAAGGTCGGCATCCTGCTCGGCTCGCTGCTGTCGGCACTGGCCGGCTATGTCCTCCTGCGCTTCGCGCCCGCGGCGCGAGATCATGCGGCCCAGGAGGAGCGGATCGGCCGGGAAATCGACGGCGACGGCGACGTCGAAGGGACCGAAGACCGGCGCAGCTAGCTAGCGCGCGGCGCGACCGAACAGGGTTGCCTAGGCGTTCATGATTAACGGCTTCTTAGCGCCTCCGGCCGTAATTTGACGGGGTGGCCCGCGGCTTCATGCGGGCATGGTGGGGGTTGTGATGAAACGGTGCGTCAAGGGCGGCTCGAGCCGCCATGCCGGATCGATGGTCCGATTTCTCTGTGCGACGGCCACCTTGGCGCCGGCCACGCCCGCCCTTGCGCAGGTGACGCCGAATGTCGGGCCCAACAGTGTCGCCGCCGCCTGCCGGCAACGCATCACCGCGAGCTCCAACCGGTTCGCCTGCGGATCGAGCTCTGTGGCGACGGGCGAGCGCTCGACCGCACTCGGCGTTTCGGCCAGCGCGACCGGCAATGATGCGACCGCGATCGGGCAGGGCGCCCAGGCGAGCGCAGCCAACGCGGTCGCGCTCGGCAGCGGCGCCGTCGCCGACGTCGCTGACACTGTGTCGGTCGGCACCGCCAGCGCGCAGCGGCGCATCGTCAATGTCGCGAACGGCACGCTGGCAGCCGGCAGCGGGGATGCGGTCACCGGAGGGCAACTCTTCACCACCAACCAGAACGTGGCCGCGGCCCAGACGACTGCGGACGGCGCAGTCATCGCCGCCGCCACGGCCCAGGGAAGCGCCAATGCTGCGCAGGGCACGGCCAACCAGGCCATCGCCAATGCCGCCGTCGCGCAATCGAGGGCCGATCAGGCCGTCGCCGACGCCATCGACGCGCGGGCGCGCGCCGACGCAGCCCGGACGGTCGCAGACGCCGCACTTGCCGGCGGGACGGCGTCGCAGGCTTCGGCCGATGCCGCGCGCGTTGCCGCCGACGCTGCGCAGGTCGATGCCGACGCTGCCCGGATCACGGCCAGCGCCGCCGTGGCGGTGGCCGACCTCGCCCAGGACATCGCCGACCTCGCCCGCCTCGAGGCCGCGATCGCGCAATATAGCGCGGAAGCGGCGGCCAGCGCCGCGTCCGTCGCCCAATCGACCGCCAGTGCGGCACTCGCCGGCACCGCCTATGTCCGCGTGACCGGCAGCGGCGCGGCGCCGCAGGCGACCGGCGCCGGCGCGATCGCGCTCGGTGAGGCGAGTGTCGCGAGCGGTGCCCAGTCGGTCGCCATCGGGGTCGGTGCGCAGGCGGTCGACGGGCAGGCGGTGTCGATCGGATTCGGCAATGTCGCGTCGGGCAACGGCGCCGTCGCGATCGGCGATCCCAATGTCGCGACCGGGACCGGCGCCGTCGCGCTGGGCGCCAACAACAGCGCCATCGGTACCGGCGCAGTCGCCATCGGCAATGCCAACAGCGCCACCGGGGACGGCGCGGTGGCCCTGGGCAATGGCGCAGTCGCTGCCCAGGCCGGGTCGGTCGCCATCGGTGCGGGTGCTTCGGCGACGCGCGCGAACCAGATCGCGCTGGGCACGTCAGGCTCGACCTACACCGCCGCGGGCATCGGCAGCGACGCGAGCCGCGCCGCGCAGAGCGGCGCGGTCAGGCTGGTGACCAGCGACCTCGCCGGCAATCTCGCCACGCTCGACCTCGACGTCAGCGCCCTCCAGGACGCGGGCGCGCGTCTGACGGAGATCGAGGGCGAGATATCGGCGCTCGATGCCGCGCTCGATCTCGGCCTCAGGCGCGGCAATGGCGGCATTGCCGCGGCCATGGCGATGGGCGGCGCGGTCATGCCACCGGACAGCCGCTTCGCCGTTTCCTTCAACCTCGCCACCTATCGCGGCGAGCAGGGCTTTTCCGGCGCGATGGTCGCCCGGGTGACCGAGCGCGTGTGGGTGAGCGGCGGGATCGCGGGGTCGACCGTCCGCGGCTCGACCGGCGGCCGTGCCGGCGTCACCCTGGGCTGGTAGCCGTCGCCGATCACCATTGGCGCGACGCGGGTTCCGCCCTAGAAGCCCGCGTCGATGCACTGGTTCGTCTGTCTGTCCGTCGGGCTGATCGCCCTCTCCCGGCAAGGCCCGGGCACGCCGGCCGCGCCGCCGGCGCCCGGGCCTGACCCCGGACAGGCACTGGTCGAGGCGCATTGCGCGGGCTGCCACAGCCTGTCGCTCGTCACCGGAGCGCGCCGCACCGAGGCCCAGTGGGCCGAGACGGTGACCCGCATGCGCGATTATGGTGCCGAGATGAGCGACGAGGAGTCTTCGCGGATCGTGGCCTTTCTGACGCGCACCCAGGGGCCGGAGTGAAAGACCGCGGGCAGACACCCGGAACTTCATTGATCGGATTCGTGCCCCGGTCCGTACGAAAATCGGGTGCGTCGGGTTGACCGGCTCCGGACGGGGCGGAACGCTGGGATCCTCCAGTCCGGAACAAGTCCCCGCATTTTGACGACTTCAGCATCCACGGCGCGCGATCCGGTATCGGCAGGACGGCGGCGCCATCTCTCATCGGCCATCGGCATCGCGCGGGTGCTGTGCATTCTCGGCATCGTCTACGTCCACGCCTGGACCGGCCTGCCCGGCGGCGACCTCGCCCGGCTGAACGACACGCCGCAGGGCATCCTGCGCTGGGCCCTCATCGATCTGCTCGGCCGCGGCGCCGTGCCGCTGCTCAGCGTCATTTCGGGCTGGCTGGTCGCGGCCTCCCTGGCCAGGCGCGGCTGGCGAAGCTTCCTGCCGGCGAAGGCCCGGACCATCATCCTGCCGATGATCCTGTGGAATGCGTTCGCCATCGTCCTGGTCTCCGGCGCGGCGCGGCTCGGCTGGATCCAGGCGCCGATGCCCACCACCTTGTGGTGGACGATCGACGAGCTTCTCTGTCTCGCCAGCCCGAACGACATCAACGTCCAGATGTCGTTCCTGCGCGACCTCTTCGTCTGCATGCTGCTGGCGCCGCTGCTGATGCGCCTGCCGAATTGGGCGCTCGGCATCGCGGCTCTGGTCGCACTGGCCTGGTCGGTTTCGGGCGTGGCCTTCGTGCTGCTGCTGAGGCCCGCGATCTTGTTGTTCTTCATTGCCGGTATTCTCGCCCGCCGCCGCGATCTGGCCGCTTGGGTGGCGATGCAGCCGATGGCGGTGACCGGCGTCGCCTATGCGCTGCTCGCCGCGCTGCAGATCTGGCTGGAGACGGCGGGCATCGCCCGCGGCGTGGACAATCCGCTCCTGCTGTCCTCCATCGACCTCGCGATGCGCTGCGTCACCGCCCTGTTCTTCTGGTCGATCGCTTGGCGCCTCGCCGGCAGCCGCTTTACCGGAGCTCTGCTCGGCCTCGAGCCTTTCGCCTTCCTGATGTTCAGTGCGCACTTGATCATGATCTGGCTCGGCGGACCGCTCATCGGCCGGCTGACCGGGCCGCTTGGCGCGCCGCTCTATCCCGTCTTCCTGCTGGTGCAGCCGCTGCTGGTGCTCGCCGCCACCTTGCTCCTCGGCCGCCTGCTGGCGGCGACGTCGCCGGCGCTGGCGACAGTGCTGAGCGGTGGACGGCTCAAACCTGCCGCCGAAGTCGACCGGCCGGCCGACCTCAGGCCGCACACCCGCTGAGCCGATGGCGCGCGCTTCAGACTCAAGGGTGGTGGACAGGGCTGGATTCGAACCAGCGTACGGGAAACCCGGGCAGATTTACAGTCTGCTGCCTTTAACCACTCGGCCACCTGTCCGTGGGAGCGCCTAGATAGGAAGGCGGCTCCATTGGCGAAAGGGAAGCCGCCTGTCAACGGATGCGGCGCGCTTGCCTGTCGGAAGGGCGGACCCTAGACCGGCATCGCCAATTCCGTTCAGGGGGTCTTCCATGCGCCTTGTCGCCGCCGCACTCTCCGTCACGCTCGCCGCCGCGCCCATCCTTGCCCAGCCGGTCGACCGCAGCGCGATCAACCGGATCATCGACCAGGGCACCAACCATAGCGAGGTGATGGAGACGGCGGCCTACCTCACTGACCGGATCGGCGGGCGGCTCACCAATTCGCCGCAGATGCGCGAGGCCGAGCGCTGGACCCAGCAGCGCTTCCGCGACTGGGGTCTCAGCAATGTCCGCGCCGAGGGCTTCGAGTTCGGCCGCGGCTGGTCGATCGTCTCCTCGAGCGCGCGGATGACCGCGCCCCGCCCGCTCACCCTCACCGCGATCCCGATCGCCTGGACGCCGCCGACCAACGGCACGATCAGCGCCGGCATCATCGTCGCGCCGCTTTCCGAGACCGAGGACTTCGCCGAATGGCGGGGCAAGCTGCGCGGCAAGATCGTCCTGATCACGCGGCCCGACAGCGGCTCGGAGCCCTCCGAGGCCCCGTTCCGCCGATTGAGCGATGAGGACCTGCGCGAGCGCAACGAGTTCCGCCAGCCCACCTATTCGCCGGCCGAGGTCGCCCGCAATCTCGAGCGGGCGTCCTTCGAGGCGGAGCGCGACGCCTTCCTCGCCGAGGAGGGTGCGCTCGCCTGGGTGCGCATGGCGCGCCGCGACGGCCGGCTCGTCCATGGCGAGGGCTATCTCTACCAGGTCGGCGCGACGCCGCGCCTGCCGGCGATCGAGATGGCTGCGGAGGATTATCGCCGGCTCGCGCGCCTCGCGCTGACCGATGCGCCGCCGACGCTGGAGATCACCAACGACGTCCGCTTCAACGACGAGGACGTCAATTCCTACAACATCTTCGCCGAGATTCCGGGCACCGACCGCAATGCCGGCTATGTCATGGCCGGCGCCCATCTCGATTCCTGGGTCGCCGCCGACGGCGCACAGGACAATGGCGCCGGCACCGCGGTGGTGATGGAGGCGGCGCGCATCCTCGCCCGGCTCGGCGTGCGCCCGAAGCGGACCATCCGCTTCGCCTTGTGGAACGGCGAGGAGCAGGGCCTGCTCGGCTCACTCGCCTATACCGAACGCTATCTGGCCACCCGGCCGCCGGAGACCGATCCCGCGCGTACGCGGCTGCCCGACAACCGCACCTGGCGCTATCGCTGGCCGCTGACGCCGCAGCCGGGCCATCGCGACCTCGTCGCCTATTTCAACCTCGACAACGGCTCGGGGAAGATCCGCGGCATCCATGCCGAGGGCAATGTCGCCGCCGTGCCGATCTTCCAGGACTGGCTGGCGCCCTTCGCCAGCATGGGCGCGACGACGGTCGGCATCCGCGCCACCGGGGGCACCGACCATGTCTACATGCAGGCGGTCGGCGTGCCGGGCTACCAGTTCATCCAGGACCCGCTCGATTATGGCAGCCGCATCCACCACACCAGCCTGGACAGCTACGACCATCTGAAGCCGGAGGACCTGCGTCAGGCGGCGATCATCATGGCGAGCTTCCTCCTCAATGCCGCCAACCGCGACGAGCCGCTGCCGCGCATGCCGCTGCCGACCCAGCCGCGGCCGAGCGACCCGTTCGAATATCCCGAGGAGGACTGATGCGGCGCAAGGCACGCCAGGCGACCAAGCCGGAGAACCGTCCGCGCTTCTGGGGGCGGCATGCGGTGGCCGCCGCCCTCGCCAACCCGGACCGCGACATCGTCCGCATCTGGGCGACGCGCGAGGCGGCGGCGGGCCTCGAGCTCCGGCCGGACGTGCCGGTCACCTATGCGGACGTTGCCGATCTCGGCCGGATGGTGCCGCGCGACGCGCCGCACCAGGGCATCGTTGCCGAGGTCGAGCGGCTCGACGACCTCCTGCTCGCCGATCTGCTCGACGGGGCCGAGGACGGCCGGCCATTGCTGGTGCTCGACCAGGTCACCGATCCGCACAATGTCGGCGCGATCCTGCGCTCGGCCGCGGCATTCGACGCGCTCGGCATCGTCACGCAGGACCGGCATGCGCCGGGCGAATCGGGCGCGCTCGCCAAGGCCGCCTCCGGCGCGCTGGAGACCGTGCCCTGGGTGCGGGTGGTGAACCTCGCCCGCGCGCTCGACGAGATGGCCGAGGCCGGCTTCTGGCGCATCGGCCTTGCCGGCGAGGCGGAGACGATGCTGGCCGACGCGCTCGGCCCGCCGCGCGTCGCGCTGGTCCTCGGCGCCGAGGGCGAGGGCATCAGGCAGAATGTCGAGGCGCATTGCGACGCTTTGGCGAAGCTGCCGATCAGCGACAGGATCGAGAGCCTCAACGTGTCGAACGCCGCCGCGATCGCACTCTACGCGGCGAGTGTGGCCCGCTAGTCCTCCGGCGCGATCTGGACGCGGAGGCCGTCCAGGCCTTCCGTGAACAGGATCTGGCAGGAAAGGCGGCTGGTCTCGTTCTTGTGGTCGGACGTGTCGAGCAGGTCGTCCTCGTCCGGATTCGGCCCGCCGACCTGACCGGTCCAGTCCGGATCGACATGGACGTGGCAGGTCGCGCAGGAGCAGCAGCCGCCGCACAAAGCGAGCAATTCGTCGAAGCCGCTGTCGCGGATGTTCTCCATCACGCTCCAGCCGACCTTGCCGTCGACGATCTTCTCGGTGCCGTCGCGGCCGACGATGGTGAGCTTGGCCATGGCAATCCTTGAACGCAAGAAACGGGAGGGAGTCGGGTGCGCCTATGCTAGGCGGCGGGTTTCGGATCAAGACGGAGCGGACATGGAGCTGACGGCGGAGAGACTGGCGGCGGCGCTCGATGCGCTGGGCGAGATCGAGCCCGCTTTCACGGCGGCCCGCGCCCGGATCGGCGACCCGCCGCCGCGCATCCGCGCGCGCGGCTACCGGACCCTGCTCCAGGCGATCGTCAGCCAGCAGGTCAGCGTCAAGGCGGCCGCGGCGATCCTCGCGCGGGTCGAGGACGCGACCGGAGGCTGCGGCGATCCCGCCAATGTCGCGCGGACCAGCGACGGGGATCTGAGGGCGGCGGGCCTCTCCTGGGGCAAGATCTCCTATGTGAAGAGCCTGGCCGAGGAGGTGCTGTCCGGGCGGCTCGACTTCGCCCATCTGCCCGGGGAGGACGAAGAGGCGATCGCAGCGCTGACCCGGGTCAAGGGGATCGGCCGCTGGAGCGCCGAAGTGTATCTGCTGTTCGCGGAAGGGCGGCCCGACGTCTGGCCGGCGGGCGACTTGGCGGTGCGCCAGGAGATCGGCCGCATCCTCGGCCTCGACGACGCCAACCCGACCGAGAAGCACATCCGCGCCCTCGCCGAAGCCTGGCGCCCCCATCGCGGCGCCGCAGCGATTTTCGCCTGGCACCACCGGCACATCGTGCCGCTGTGAGTCGGGGCCGGATCGGCCGGATGGTTCGGCGATTCGGCCCGGAAGTTTCATAAGTTTCAGCTTCCCTGGGCGAAAAAATCCGGGCCGCACATGAAACTTCGAAGCGATGGGGACCGGCTTGCTCCGCGAGTTGCGAGGTGGAGCGTCATGTCGTCAGCATGTCAGGCCAAATCCTATTTGTATCCAACAATCGGCAGGGTCTGCTTTCGACCCATTGCGGACGTGGCTCCCCTCCCTTGCAGGGAGGGGAATAAGCGGCTGCCTTCCACCCATTGCAGACGTCGCAGGCGCAATGCATCCGTCACTTGATGAGGTTGATCATGATTTTGGCAGCCACGCTCACGGGCTGCGCCGTGGAAGTTCCCGTACCCCCACTTTGTGACATGCCTCCTCGCTATCGCAGCTGACGGGAGCACAAGTTAGCTGGACCGGCGTAGTGATTGGCGGGCCTCATCACGGTTATGTTCTTGGTTGCGAGCACCGCGCTGGCGGCATTGCGATTGACTGGAGTGACGACACGATCGGGGCAAGGGCGTTTCAACAGGCGCTGGACAGCGCATTCTCTCGTAACGGGGTGCTTCGCATAACGGTGGAAGGACGGTTGGGCCGTTCCTACGGCCCTGGTCGATTCGGGCTGATGCAAGATCCCCCGAGTCTGCGGATTAGCGCGGTGCGAAGCGTTGAGTTCACACCTATGACTGAGGCCGAAGAGTTCGCATTCTGGGATCGGCGTCGCTGAAGCGACATGTGCCATCAGCGTCCGCTTTCGACCCGTTGCGGGCATCATGCGGGCTCGTTTCGGTCCGCGCGCGCCAGCAACCAATCCCGGAACGCCAGCATCGCCACGCTCTCGCGCCGCGACATCAGGCGGGTGAGCCAGTAGCGCCCTGCCGATAGCTCGACCGGGAAGGGCTGGACGAGGCGTTCGGCGGCGAGCTCGCGGGCGAACATGACGGGCGGGGCGAGGGCGACGCCGTGGCTGGCGATCGCGGCGGCGACCATCAGCGCCGAGCTGTCGAAGACGGGGCCGCGGAGCGGCGGGGCGGCGGCGCCGGCGAGGGCGAACCAGCGGGGCCATTCGTCGGCGCGGTAGGAGCGGAGCAGGGTTTCGCGGGCGAGGTCGGCCGGGTTGGCAAGGCGGGCCGCGACGTGCGGCGCGCAGAGCGGGCTCAGCGGCGCCGCCAGGATCGGCTCGGCATGGGTGCCGTGCCAGGCGCCGTCGCCGTAGCGGATCGCATAATCGAGGCCTTCGCCGGCAAGATCGACGCGGTTGTTGTTGGTCATGAGGCGAAGATCGACCTCGGGATGGGCGCGGGCGAAATCGTCGAGCCGCTCCAGCAGCCATCCGGTGGCGAAGGTGCCGATCACGCCGAGGCTCAGCACCTCGCGGACCCGCCCGCCCGCATAACGTTCCAGCGTCGCGCCGACCCGGTCGAAGGCGTCGGCGAGCACCGGCACGAGCGCCGCGCCCTCGTCGGTGAGCGCCAGGCCGCGCGGCAGGCGGCGGAACAGGGCGACGCCCAGCCGCCGCTCGAGCCCGGCGACCTGATGGCTCACCGCGCCCTGGCTGACGCACAGCTCGATCGCCGCGCGGGTGAAGTTGAGGTGGCGCGCCGACGCCTCGAAGGCGCGCAGGGCGTTGAGGGGAAGCTTGGCACGGTCCATGCGCCATCCATGAATTCATCTCATGACTCTGTCGAGAGATCATGCTTTGCGCCGGTCCGCGCGCGCCGCCATTCTCTGCCGGTGACAAGGGAGAACGGCGTGAAACAGAACGTCTCGATCATCGGCGCAATTCTCGGCGCTGCTCTCGCCAGCTGCGCCGCTCAGGCTCACCAGGCGGACGACCCGCTGACCCGGCCGATCGCGCCGGACTATGCGCAGCGCTGGCTGACCCCGCTGCCGCCGGCCCATGTGCACGGCAATACCTATTTCGTGGGCTTCGCCGGGCTCGGCGTCGCCCTGATCCGCACCAGCGACGGGTTGATCCTGCTCGACGGGGCGGTGCCGCAGGCGGTGCGCGACGTCGAGGCGAACATCCGCCGCCTCGGCTTCAGGGTCGAGGACATCCGCTACATCCTGACCACCGAACCGCACTGGGACCATGTCGGCGGCGTCGCGGCGCTGGCCCGCGACAGCGGCGCGATCGTGGTGGCGGGCGCGCCTGCCGCCGAGGTATTCCGCACCGGCCGGGTCGGCAGCGACGACCCGCAGTCGGCGCACCTGACCCCCTTCCCCGCGGTCGCGAACGTGCGGGCCATGGCGGACGGCGAGATGCTGCGGCTCGGCGACACGACCGTCACCGCGCGCGCGACTCCCGGCCACACCGCGGGCAGCATGAGCTGGTCGTGGCGGTCCTGCGAGGGCGCGCGCTGCCTCGACGTCGTGTTCGGCGCGAGCCTCAACGCCGTTTCGGCCGACGGCTACCGCTTCTCCGATCCGGCGCATCGGACGGTCGTCGAATCCTTCCGAAGCAGCTTCGCGGCGATGCGCGCCCTGCCCTGCGACATCCTGATCACCTCGCATCCCGACCAGTTCGGGCTCGACGCGCGCTACCGCCGCTTCCAGGCGGGGGAGCAGCCGAATCCGCTGATCGATCCGAATGCCTGCCGCGCCTATGCCGACCGGGCCGAGCAGCGTCTCGACGCGCGGCTCGCCACGGAAGCGGGGCAGGCGGCCTCGCCCGGCTCTTGAGGACGGGCGCGTGCGGGCGTACACCACGCGCCACCCGGGCTTCCCCAGCTCCCCGGACGAAATGAGGATTGTGATGAAGACGATGATTGCCGCGCTCCTGGCCGCCGGCCTGTTCGCTGCTCCGGCCGCCGCGCAGAACAATGCCCAGTCCAACGCACAGAACGAAGCGGCGCCGGCGGGCAAGCCGGCCGCCGAGTCCAGCCCGCGGATCAGCGCGACCCGCAGCGCCCCGGCCGAATCGAACGCGCCCGAGGCCGCCGCCGACAAGCCAGCCCCGGCGGGCGATCAGCCCGAGGCGGCAGCGGCGAACAAGCCGGCCGAGACGCCGCAGCGCTGAGCGCCGGCCCCGCGCCGGCTATCGAAAATCCCTGGGCTCGATGCCATGCCGCGCCATCTTGTCGTAGAGGGTCTTGCGCGGGATGCCGAGCAGCCTGAGGGTTTCGGCGACCGAGCCGCCGGTGGCGGCGAGGCTCTCGCGGATGATTGACGCTTCGAACCGGCCGACCCGTTCGGGCAGGGCCAGGGCTGAGTCGGACGCCGGCGTCGCGCCCTGGCCCGGCAGGTCGAGCACGGCGCTGAACGCGAAGTTGCGCAGCTCGCGCACATTGCCTGGCCAGTCGTGGTCGACCAGGCGGCGGCGGACCGCGTCGCTCATCACGTAGCGTCCGCTGCCGACCTGCTCCGCCGCCTCGCCGGCGAAATGGGCGAACAGCTGCGGGACGTCGGCGCGACGCTCCCGCAGCGGCGGGATGCGCAGGCGCACGACGTTGAGGCGATAGAAGAGGTCGCTCCGGAACCGGCCCGCGCCGATGGCGGCATCGAGATCGGTCTTGGCCGCCGCGACGACCCTTAGCCGCACCACGCGCGGCGTCTCGGCGCCGAGCCGGAGGATCTCGCGCTCCTCGAGCACGCGGAGCATCTTGGCCTGGACGGCGAGCGCCATGCTGTCGATCTCGTCGAGGAACAGGGTGCCGCCGTTCGAGGCCTCGATCCGGCCGACCCGCTCGAAGCGTCCATGCGGACCGGCGCCGGCTTCGTGACCGAACAGCTCGGCCTCGGCGAGCGCCTCCGGCAATGCGCCGCAATTGACCGCCACGAACGGCTTGCCGCGGCGCGGGCCGAGGCGATGGAGCAGGCGGGCGACCAGCTCCTTGCCGGTGCCGGTCTCGCCTTCGACGAGGACGTCGATGTCGGCTTTGGCGACCTGGGCGATCGTGTCGCGCAGCCGCGCCATGGTGGGGCTGTCGCCGATCAGCGGGCTGTCGCCGCTGTCCTCGGCCGCCGCACGCAGCCGGCGGTTGTCGAGAACGAGCCGCCGCGTCTCGAGCGCCTTGCGCACCGAGGCGACGAGATGATCGGCCGCGAAGGGCTTGGTCAGGAAGTCGAAGGCGCCATCCCGGAGCGCCGCGATCGCCGTCGGCACGTCGGCATGTCCGGTGATCAGGATGACGGGGATTTCGGGATCGATCTCGCGCACCCTGGCAAAGAGCTGCAGCCCGTCCATGCGCGGCATGCGGATGTCGGAGACGAGCGCACCCGGAAAGTCGGCGCCGATCCCCGCCAGCGCGTCCGCCGCATCCCCGAAGGCGGCGACATCGATTCCGGCAAGCTCGAGCGACTGGACATTGGCCTCGCGCAAGGTCGCGTCGTCGTCGACGAAGAAGACGGTCTGGGTGTCGGTGAAGAAGGTCATGCGCGCCTCAGCCTGATCCGGAACGCCGCGCCGCCGAGCGGGGAGGGGACCGGGTCGAGATCGCCGCCGAACTCGCGGGCGATGTCGCGGGCGATGCCGAGCCCGAGTCCGAGGCCGTCCGGCTTGCCGGTGACGAAGGGCGTGAAAAGCTCGTCGGCCAGCGCGGCCGGGATGCCGGGGCCGTCGTCGGAGATCTCGATCGCAATGTCCTCTCCCGCCGCGACCGTGATGGCGATCCGCGACGCCGCCCGGCCCGCCAGCGCGTCGAGCGCGTTCTGGAGCAGGTTGATCAGCACCTGCTCCAGCCGCACGCGATCGGCGACGACGCGCAGGCCCGGCTGCTCGCCGCTGCGCTCGACCTCGATCTTCGCGGCCCGCAGCCGGTCGCCCAGCATCAGCAGGGCGCCGTCGATCACACCTGAGAGCTCCACCGCGTCGATCGCCGGGGTGCCGCGGCGGGCGAAGGCCCGCAGCTCGGCGGTGATCGTGCCGATCCGGCCGGTAAGGTCGACGATATGGCCGAGATTCTGCCGTGCGCGATCCTCCTTGCCGGTATCGAGGAAGCGGCCGGCATTCTCGGCGAAGGTGCGGATCGCCGCGACCGGCTGGTTGATCTCGTGCGCGACGCCGGCGGTGATCTGCCCGATCGAGCCGAGCCGGTTGGCCTGGGCGAGCTCCTCGCGCGCGGCACGATAGCGATGGTCGGCGCGCGTTCGTTCGCGCGATTCCTCGGTGAGCCGTGCGTTCGCCTCGCGCAGCTCGGCGGTGCGCAGCGCCACCTCGCTTTCCAGCGCGCGCCGCGCCTCGATCTGGAGCAGGCGCTTCTCGCGGGCGCGATAGAGCCAGGCAAGCGCCAGCGCGATGAGGACGAAGGCGGCGAGGAGGGCGGCGCGCGCCGTCGCGGCGGCTCCGGCCTCGGCCGCGGCGAGCGGCTGCAGGTAGCGCAGCAGGCCGCCTTCCAGCGGAACCGCGACCCGTGCGGCGCGGTAGCGCGCGTCGCTGCCGGCCTCCCGCAATGCGGGGCCATCCGGCACGAGGGCGACGGGCGGCAGGGGCAGGTCGCCGAACTGCAGCGTGCGCCGGATCTCGGCGATCGCCCCGGCGCTCAGCGGCCGGGTGCGCCGGAAGCGCCATTCCGGCCGGCTGGTGATGATGATGACGCCGTGCCGGTCGGTCACGAAGGTCGTGCCCGGCTGGCGCGCCCAGACCGCCTCCAGGCGGTCGAACTCGACCTTGACGACGATGACGCCGAGCACGCGCCCCTCGCTCTCGACCCGGCGCGCGATGAACAGGCCCGGCCGTCCACTCACCGTGCCCAGCGCGAACAGCTCGGCCGCCCCGTCGCGGAGCGCGCCCTGAAAATAGGGTCGGAACCCGTAGACCTGGCCGACGAAGCTGGTCGGCCGCCGCCAGTTGCTGGCCGCCAGCGTGCGGCCGTTCCTGTCGATCACATAGATCACCGCCGCGTCGGTGCGATCCGAGAGCAGTTCGAGCTTGCCGTTGAGCCGCGCGACCGCATCCGGACCGGCGCCGCCCAGCACCGCCCGGACATCGGGATATTCGATAAGGACGAGCGGCAGCAGGCGAAACTTCTGGAGCTCGCTCGCCAGCAGGCCGGCCTGGCCGCGCGCCATCTGGCCGGCTGCGACGTCGCTGTTCGAAAGGGCATGGCGCGCCGCCCACCGATTGGCCGCGAAGGCAAAGCCGACTAGCATGATGAGGCCCGCGAATGCGGCGAGTGCGAAGGAGCGGTCTATCCGGCGCACGAAAGCGACTCGGCGGTCATGTGCGTATTATCACACAAAATGGCATCAGATCGTGCGGAATTTCGCACATCCAGTGTCCAACCTCAGCACGGATAGACTAAGAATATCACGTATTTTCAGATACATATAAGTATTTCTCGTTCACCGGCCGTCCCACCGGCGGCCAAGTATATCATCCGCACACAGGCGCAACAGCCGTCGATCGGCCTGCGCAGGCGTGCGCTGTCAGGAGAGGCACCATCATGCTCACGGCTTCCGCCGTCCCTGCGTCACCCGGGGCCAGCCGGCACCGCCTGCTGGGTCATCTTTACGTCCAGGTGCTCGTCGCGATCGTCCTGGGCGCGATCGTCGGCCATTTCTGGCCCCAGTTCGGCGAATCCCTGAAGCCGCTCGGCGATGGCTTCATCAAGCTGGTCAAGATGATCATCGCGCCGGTGATTTTCCTCACCCTCGTCACCGGCATCGCCGGCATGAAGGAGATGGCGTCGGTCGGCCGCGTGGCCGGCAAGGCGTTCGCCTATTTCCTGTTCTTCTCGACGCTGGCGCTGGTGGTCGGGCTGATCGTCGCCAATGTCGTGCAGCCCGGGGCGGGAATGAACGTCGATCCGGCGCGGCTCGATGCGGGCGCGGTCGCCGCCTATTCCGAGCGCGCGCACGAGACGACGATCACCGGCTTCCTCCTGGACATCATCCCGACCACGATGGTCTCGGCGCTGACCGAGGGCTCGATCCTCCAGACGCTGTTCGTCGCGATCCTGTTCGGCATCTCGCTGTCGCTGGTCGGCGAGCCGGCCCGGCCGGTCCTCGACTTCCTGGAGCGGTTGAGCCTCGTCGTGTTCCGGCTGGTGGGAATCCTGATGCGGGCGGCGCCGATCGGCGCGTTCGGCGCGATCGCCTTCACCATCGGCGCCTACGGCATCGGCACGCTCGCCAACCTGGGCGCGCTGGTCGGCACCTTCTATCTCACCTCGCTGATCTTCGTGCTGGTCGTGCTCGGGACGATGGCGCGGATCGCCGGCTTCTCGATCCTCAAGCTCATCCGCTACCTGAAGGCCGAGCTGCTGCTCGTGCTCGGGACCTCCTCGTCGGAGGCGGCGCTTCCCAATCTCATCGACAAGATGGAGCGGGCCGGCTGCTCGCGGAGCGTCGTTGGGCTGGTCGTGCCGACCGGCTATTCCTTCAACCTCGACGGCACCAACATCTACATGACCCTGGCCGCCCTGTTCATCGCCCAGGCGACGGGGGTCGAACTCAGCCTCTGGGACCAGGTCGCGCTGCTCCTCGTCGCCATGATCAGCTCGAAGGGCGCGGCCGGGGTCACCGGTGCCGGGTTCATCACGCTCGCCGCCACGCTCTCGATCGTGCCGAGCGTGCCGGTGGCCGGCATGGCGCTCATCCTCGGCATCGACCGGTTCATGAGCGAGTGCCGCAGCCTCACCAACTTCATCGGCAACGCGGTCGCCACCATCGTTGTCGCCAAGTGGGACAAGGCGCTCGACCAGGCCAGGCTCGACGCCGCGCTCGGCGGCCATCCCGGGCCCGCCATGCCGGGGGCGTCCGAGGCCAAACGCCAGATCCAACAAGAGCTCGAAGCGCTGGACACGGCGCCACAGGATTAGGGGAGGGACATCCGATGCAACTGAAATACCTGCTTCTCGCCACGGCCATGGGATCGGCGCCGACGATGCTGCTGGCCCAGGATGCGCCGCCGTCCGGCGATGCTGCGGCACCGGAGCAGGAAGTGGTGATCACCGGCACGCGCATCCAGCGCGAAACCTACGACACGCCGGCGCCGACGATCGGCGTGTCCCGCGAGGACCTGCTGGAATCGGGCGATTCCGAGCTTTCCGAAACGCTTGCCGACCTGCCGCAGCTGTTCTCGACGCTCAACGACGCGACGGTCACCGGCAACACCCAGAATTCGGGCCTCAGCGCCATCCAGTTGCGCAATCTCGGCGACAACCGCACGCTCGTGCTGATCGACGGCCGCCGCACCGTCTCCAACAGCGGCATCGGCAACCGCGTGTCGCTCTCGACCATCCCGACCGACTTCATCGACCGGGTCGAGATCGTGACCGGCGGCACCTCCTCGATCTACGGCTCGGACGCGGTCGCCGGCGTGGTCAACATCATCACCGAATCCCGCCAGACCGGCTTCCGCATCAACCTGCGCGGCGGCGTCAGCGACGAAGGCGGCGGCGAGGAGTTCACGGTGAGCGGCAGCTGGGGCGCCCGCTTCGCCGACCGGCGCGGCTATTTTCTGGTGAGCGGCACCTACGACCGCGACTGGGGCATCCGGGCCGTCGAGCGCGACTGGGCGATCCGGCCGGTCGCCTACGGCTACGATTTCAACACCGGCACCAACCTCCTCGAGACGGTGTTTCTCAACAACGGGGTGCCAACCAGCGGCGACCAGCCGCTCAGCACCTTCCCGCCGAACGTCGCGAGCGATCTCAGCTCCTTCATCCCGGGCGGCGTGTTCTCGGGCGCCAGTGCGGCGCGCGACCGTTTCTACCGGAACGGCCAGCTCGTGCCGCTCGGGCCCGATGTCCAGACCGGCCTGCCCGTGCCGGTCGGCACCAGCGACAACGGCAACAGCGGCTATTTCCTGCCCAATCGCGACGGCTACAACCAGCGCACCGGCCGCTCGCTCATCCTGCCGCGCGAACGCTATCTCGCGGCCGCCAAGCTGCGCTACGAATTCTCGCCCGCGGTGTCCGCCGAGGCGCAGGTCCAATATTCGCGCATCTATTCCATGGAGACGCGCGAGGCGGTCGGCATCGGCTGGGATTCGACCTACCCCGTCACCGACCCGGTGACCGGCGAGACCGTCGAGGTCGAATATGGCCGCATTCCCTGCCGCCGCGCGACCGGCGGCTCGGCCGGGCCGTGCAACCCGTTCGTGCCGGCCGAGATCCGCGCCGATGCGCCGACCAACGGCACCGGCCTCGCCTGGGACCGCCGCTTCGACGAGGTCGGCGGCCAGATCACCGAGAACGACCGCGAGACGATCCGGTCCTGGCTCAGCCTGCGCGGGCAACTGACGGAGAGCTGGAGATGGGAGGCCAGCGCCGGTTTCGGCCAGTACCGGCAGGAGCAGCTGCGCCGCAACGAGATCAACGGCGCCAACCTGACCGCCGCGCTCAATGCCGAGCTCGGCCCCGACGGCCAGCCGCGCTGCGTCGATCCGAATGCGCGCGCCGCGGGCTGCGTGCCGATCAACCTGTTCGGCGAAGGATCGATCACGCCCCAGGCCGCGGAATGGATCCGCGCCGACCTGCGTCAGGATTTGCGCATCCGCCAATACAACGCCCAGGCCTTCGCCACCGGACACCTGTTCGAAGGCCCCGCCGGCCCGGTTTCCGCGGCGATCGGCGTCGAATATCGCCGCGACAGCCAGCGGCTGCGCGGCGACGAGCTGTCGCGCGAAGGCGGCACGACCGGCAACGCCATTCCGGACTTCGGCGGCAGCATCAGCGCGATCGAGGCCTTTGCCGAGGTCTCGGCGCCGCTGGTCCGCGATCGCCCGGGCATCGAGCTGCTCAGCGTCGACGCCTCGGCGCGCGCCGCCCATTACAGCATCGACCGGGTCGGCTGGGTCTTCTCGTGGCGTGGTGGCATCCAATATGCGCCGATCCCGGACCTGCGCTTCCGGGCGCAATATGCCCGCGCCCAGCGCGCGCCCGATCTCGCCGAAATCTTCTCGCCGCCGCGCGGCAATTTCGAGGCGGCGACCGACCTGTGCGACGGCGTGACGCCGGCCACGGCCGGGCGGATCGCGGCGGCCTGCCGGCAGGATCCCGGCATCCAGGCGCTGTTCGCGCAGCAGGCGGCCGCCGGCGATCCGCAGGTCTTCGCCCAGGTCGGCACGAACCTGTTCAGCCCCAACGCCGGCAATCCCGATCTCAAGGAGGAGACGGCCGACACCTTCACCCTGGGCGCGGTGTTCAATCCCAGCTTCCTGCCGGGGTTCACGCTCGCGGTCGATTATTACGACATCCGCATCCGCGACGCGATCGACGCCTACACGAACACCGACATCCAGCTGCAATGCTACGACACGGACGTGCCGCAGGCCGACAATCCGTTCTGCGCCGACATCACCCGCAACCCCAACAACGGCCAGATCGTCGAGCTCATCCAGCGGCAGGTGAACCTCGCCCGCTTCGACACGCGCGGCATCGACGTCGCGGCCAACTACCGCTTCGATCTGAACGGCCTCGGCGTCCCGGGCACGTTCGACCTGCGCTACGACGCGACCCATGTGCTCGACCAGACGGTCGAGTTCGAGGGGGTCGACGGGCTTGTCGTCAACGACCTCAGGGGCGATCTCGCCGAGGGCGCCTTCGCCTACCGCGCCCGCGGCGCGCTCGCCTGGCGGCTCGGCGGCTTCCGGCTGCGCTGGACGACCACCTATTATGGCGACATCAACGACAGCAACGGCTTGCGCGACCGCTACCGCGAGCTGCTCGAGACGCTGCCGGAGGCGGAAGTGCCCTCCTATCTCGACATCGGCGACGTCTGGGAGCACGACATCTTCGTCTCCTACGACTTCGACATCGCCAGCGGCAGCGACCTCAGGCTCTATGCGGGCGTCAACAACCTGTTCAATTCGATCAGCCCGTTCCTGCCGTCGGGCACCGAGAGCGGACGGCTCACCAACCAGAACGGCATCTACGACATTGCCGGCCGCCGCTTTTATGCCGGCGCGACGTTGCGGTTCTGAACGCGTGAAAATGCTCCTCGCCCTGCTCGCCGCGCTGCTCCTCCCTACGGCGGCGCAGGCCGAAACGGGTGCGGAGACGATCCGGCTGTGGCCCGGCGATCCGCCGGGTCACGGCCGGCCTGCGGGGCCGGAGCGGGTCGGCGGGGAGGGCTCCGGGCAGGGCGCCTACACCAACATCTCGACGCCGCGGATGGAGGTCTACCGGCCGGAGCGGCCCACCGGTGCGGCGGTGCTGGTGATCGGCGGCGGCGGCTATTTCCGCATACAGATCGACAGCGCTGCCCGCCCGATCGCGCGCTGGCTGCAGGGGCAGGGGATCAACGCCATCGTCCTCTTCTACCGCCTGCCCGGCGACGGCTGGAATGCCGATGCGCCGTTCCAGGATGGCCAGCGCGCGATGCGGCTCCTGCGCGCCCATGCCGCCCGGCTCGGCATCGATCCGGACAGGGTGGGCGTGCTCGGTTCCTCCGCTGGCGGCCATCTCGCCGGCATTCTGGCGACGCGCGGCGACCATGATTTCTACGCGCGCGTCGATGCCGTCGACGCGCAACCGGCGCGGCCGGACTTCGCCGGATTGATCTACCCGGTCATCTCCTTGCGCGCGCCGCTCGACACGACCCGCACGGCGCGGCACCTCGCCGGGCTTCCGAATGCGGTTTCCGACTATTCGGTCGAGGCGCATGTCGACGCGGCGACGCCGCCGATCTTCCTCGCCCACGCCGCCGACGATCCCACCGCCGATGTCGGGCACAGCCTCGCCCTGTTCGCAGCCATGCGCGCGGCGAACCGGCCGGTCGCGCTCCACGTCTTCGATCGCGGCGGCCACAGCTGGGGCATGGGCGCGCCCGGCAGCCAGGTCGCCGCCTGGCCGTCCCTGTTCGAGACGTGGTTGCGCAGCCATCAGTTCCCGGCGCCACAAGCGACGCCGGCCGGCACGCCGGACTCCTAGAACGACACGCCGACCGAGCCGACCACGCCACTGCCGCTCGCATTGCGGCCCGTGGGGGTCAGGTAGTCGCCGTCGGTGTCGACATACTGGACGCCGAGGGTGAGCGGCCCGGTCGTGTAGCTCACCCCCAGATTCCAGTCGGTATATTCGTCGCCGATGGTAAGGTAGCTCGGCCCGAAGCTGTGGCCGAGATGGCCTGAGACGGCGAAGCCGCTGCCCAGCGACGCGGAGAGATCGCCGGCGAGGTAGAGATTGTCCTCGTTGCCGTTGCCGATCGAGAGCGCCGACTGGCTCCAGGCATAGTTGGCGGTGACCTTGGCGGTCACCGGCCCGAACGTGTGGGACACCGAGACATAGGGCTCGAAGAAGTCGCTGCTGTAGCCGGGAACGACGCTCGAGGAGCCGGGATAGTAATAATAGAGCAGGCCGGCGTCGATCGTGGTCGCGCCGAACGTCCGCCGATAGCCGAGAATGAAATCGATCTCCTGGTCGGAGCCGGCGGCCACATAGTCGTCGATCGAGGAGCCCCAGACCGTCGCGTAGAGGCCGGAGGCATGGCCGAGCGTGAAGGTGCCCTGCACGGCGAAACGCTTGTCGGTCTGCGAAATGCCGCGGAAGCGGTAGTCGGAGACGAGCGTGGCGCCGCCGTTGATCGTGAAGCCGCTGCCGAGCTCCGCGGCGAAGGCCGGGCTCACGGCCGCGAGGGACAGGGAACAGATAGCGGTGTGGACGAGTGTCTTGATGCGCATGGGATTTCTCCCCCCTTGGGTTACGGGTTGCTCCTCCCAGACCTGTCCGCTTCCCCCGTCCCCACGGTTCGTGCGGGCAAGCCTCTCCTGTCCGCCGCCGACGGGAGCAGGTCCGTCGGCGGCGTTGTCGTTATGGTTCTCGTCAGTCGTTCAGCAGGTCAGAGGTTGTAGGCGCGCTCGCCATGGTCGGTGATGTCGAGCCCTTCGCGCTCGGCATCGTCCGGAACCCTCAGGCCCACCGTATATTTCAGGATCGCCCAGACGATCGCCGAACCGATGCCGGACCAGGCGATGGCGATCAGCACCGCCTTGATCTGCGTCACCGTCTGCGTGGCGATCACGAACGTGTCGGCGCCGAACCCGCCCAGCGACGGTGCCGAGACGATGCCGGTGCCGATCGAGCCGATGATGCCGGCAATGCCGTGGATGCCGAACACGTCGAGGCTGTCGTCGAGCTTCAGCCGGTTCTTGAGGCTGCCGACGAACCAGTAGGCGCCGAGCGACGCGACCACGCCCAGCACCATCGCGCCCATGATGCCCGACGTGCCGGCCGCCGGCGTCACCGCGACGAGCCCGGCGATGACGCCCGAGGCGCCGCCGAGCAGCGACGGCTTGCCGGAAACGACGCGCTCGGCGATCAGCCAGGTGATCGCCGCCGCCGCCGGACAGGCGAGGGTGTTCATCAGCGCGACCGCCGCGCCGCCCGTCGCCTCGAGGTTCGAGCCGGCGTTGAAGCCGAACCAGCCGACCCACAGCAATCCGGTACCGATCAGCGTCAGGCCGAGCGAATGGGGCGGAATCATCTCCTTGAGAAAACCGATCCGCTTGCCGGCGAAGAACACGCCCACCAGGCCCGCGATGCCGGCGTTGATGTGCACCACCGTGCCGCCGGCGAAGTCGAGCGCGCCCATGGCGAAGATCAGGCCGCCGCTCGTCCACACCATATGCGCGATCGGCGCATAGACGATGGTGAGCCAGAGCGGCACGAACAGCAGGATCGCCGTGAACTTCACCCGCTCGACCAGCGCGCCGACGACCAGCGCCGCGGTGATCGCCGCGAAGGTCGACTGGAAGGCGACGAACACCAGCTCCGGGATGCCGACGCCGGCGCTGAACGTCGCCGCCAGCGTGTCGCCGCGAATGCCGGCGAGGAACAGCTTGCTGGCGTCGCCGATAAGCGCGCCGCCGGTCCCGAAGGCGAGACTGTAGCCCCAGATGAACCAGACGACGAGCGCGACGCAGGTCACGCCGAGCACCTGGGTCAGCACCGAGAGCAGGTTCTTGGCGCGCACCAGGCCGCCGTAGAACAGGGCGAGGCCCGGCACGATCATGGCGAGGACGAGGATGGTGGAAACCAGCATCCAGGCCGTGTCGCCCTTGTCGACGGTCAGTTCCGGCGCTGCGGCGGCCGCTTGCGCTGCCGCAGGGAAGAAGAGCGGCAGCGCAACCGCGGCGAGCGCCGGAAGGAAGGCGCGAAGTCGGGTAAGAAGGATCATTGCACCCCCCATGTCAGATGGCGTCTTCGTTGAGTTCGCCGGTGCGGATGCGCACCGCCTGCGCGATGTCGAGGACGAAGAGCTTGCCGTCGCCGATCGAGCCGGTGGACGCGGTTTGCTGGATCGTCTCGAGCACCTTGGGCGCGAGATCGGACGGCACGGCGATGTCGAGCCGCACCTTGGGCACGAAGCTCGTCGTATATTCGGCGCCGCGATAGATTTCGGTTTGCCCCCGTTGCCGGCCAAACCCGCGCACCTCGGCGATCGTCATGCCCTGGACGCCGATGGCGGCCAAAGCGTCGCGAACCTCCTCGAGCTTGTAGGGTTTGATGATGGCGATGATCAGCTTCATGCTGCCCCCTTCACCTTGGGCCAGGCATGATGCCGGGCCGCTTGAAGCGGCTCGGGCGGGCCATGTGTCGGCAGCCCGCACGGCGCCGCTCATGTTGCATCGCGCAAATTGCTGCAGTGCGTCAACGCGAGGTGAGGAATTCACCTGATCGTCGATAAGCTATTATTTCTATGTGAGAATATTATTCTTCGACCGACCGGTCGGATGTTGAAACTCGGCTCAGTTTCATTGCTGCGCCGCACGATTCGCCGTGCCGAACCGCGGCATTTTCGGCAGAGTCGAGATGGAATCCTAACCCCCAAAGGCGGCTAGATCGCGAGCTCCGGATCGCCTTCGACAAGCTGCTGTTCGAGATGCGGGCGCTCACCGGCATACCACATCCGAGCGCGATGGCGGACGCGATAGCGCACCGGGCCGCCATCCCCGCGCTCGCTGCGCTCGAGCGGACGCGGGATGCAGACGAATTCGGTGGTGAGGTCGTCGGCCGTCAGCCACACCGTCGTATAGCCATGGCCGCCGAGATCGAGGAAGGAGAGGTGGGGCGACAGATCGGGATTGGAGGCCGCGCGCGCCCGCGCGAGATCGCCGGTGCGCCCGTATTCGAGGCAGGAGCGGACGCCGTGGCGGAGCAGCATGTTGACCGCGGCCTGCGGCCGTTCGCGGCCCGGCCGGTCGGCCATGAACAAGGGCCGCAGCGGATGGTCGCGCGGGAATCGGTGCTCGAACGCCTCGACCAGGCCGGGGCTGGAGATCGAGCCGGTGATGAAGGCGACGCCGATCGGCGCGAAGTCGTGGGGCGGCAGCGCCTTCGCAGCATAGCCGGCCCAGAAGCTGTGCCGGTCGCCGGACACGACCGCAAAGCCGGTAATGCCTGCGTCGCGGACCAGATCGTAGATTTCGCCGCGCTCGTGATAGGCGCCGCTATGGTCGCCGCCGCCGAAGCCGGCATAGCCGTTGCCCGGCCAGGGTCGGGTCAGCCCTTCCGGCAGATTCTGCGGATCGGCGCGCCAGTCGAGGGTCCCGAGTGAATTGCCCCAGATTTTCCAGGTCGCGCGGGCGGCCTGCAACCGCGTCTTGAACCACGCCTTCTGCTGTGCGCCGAGGATGGTGTAGGGCGCGCCGGCCTTGCGGAAATTGGGCACGCGCACCTCGCCGAAGACGATTTCGTCGGGCGGATTGCCGCCGTCATAAGTGCGACCCGCATCGAGGATCTCCATCGCTTCCTGCGGGAACAGGTTGGGAAAATCCGGGCTGCTCAGGGGCGCGCATTGCGGCTGGCCGGTCGGCTCCTCCATCCGGTAGCTGTGCTGGTCGGTGACGAAGAGGTCGAGGTGACGGCCGTAGCGCAGCGCCCGGTAGCCGGTGAGGCTGCCGATCGCGGCGAGGTTGTTCGGTTCCTGGCCGAGGCCGTCGTCGTCGAAGGTCTCGATCGGCGCGTCGGTCACCGTGGGCGGATCGAAAGTGTCGAGCGACGGGCCGGGCTTGGCGATCCGCGCCGGCTGATATTCGAACCAGGCCTGCATCGCGGCGACCTTGAGGGTCTGCGCCGGCCGCTCGATCGGCGGCGCCTTCATCACGCTCTGCCAGCCCATCCACGAGAATTCGTGATTGTCCCACATCGCCACGAACGGCCAGCGCGCCCGCGCGTCCTGGATGTCCGGATCGGCGAGATAGGCGCGGTAGATGGCGCGATAGCCGTCCGCGGTCTGGGGAATGTGGAAGTCGCGGACCTTCACGCTGTCGGGGACGCGGCCGATGTCGCGGATACGGCGGTCGTAGCGGGTCTGCACCTCCGCGGGATATTGCACGACCTCGTAGATGAAGTCGCCGAGGTGGAGGACGAAGCCGAGCCGCTCGGCTTCGGGCAGGCGCTCGTCCTCATGGATCATCTTGCGCCAGGCGTTCTGGGCGCCTTCGTTGATGTTCTGGCAGCTGACGAAGGCGAACTTGACCGGACGGCCGTCGCGGTCCGCCGGGGCGGTGATCGTGCGGCCGATGCGGCTGCCGTTTCCTTGGGTATCGCTGAAGCGGTACCAGTAGACTTGGGCCGGCCTCAGGCCGCCGACCAGCACCCGGGAGGTCCAGTCGGCGACGGCCGACACGCGCGCCGGGGCGGTCGCCACCACCTCGCGGAACGTCGCGTCGCGCGCGACCTCGACGGTCAGATCCGCTGCTTCGACGCCGTCGAACGCCCGGCGGGTCCACAGCAGCACACTGTCCGGCGCGGGATCGCCAGAAGCGACGCCTTCCGGATAGAGATCGCGTCGTTCCCGCCAGTTGGTGCGCGAGGGGCGGGCCTCGGCGGCGCCCCAGGCGACGGTGGCGCCGATCGCGGCGGCGGTTTCAAGGAACTGGCGGCGGCTCAGCTTCATCGGCGCTCTCCCGATCCGCTTTCTGCCAGAAGATCGCGCCGCTGGCTTGTAGCCAGTTAACCCCGCGCCGCCCGCCAGAGCGAGGGCGGCAGGCCGGTGAAGGCGCGCACAGCGTGGGTCATATGGGCGAGGTCGGCGAAGCCGAGATCGTGGGCGATCTCGGTCAGCGGCCGCCCCGACTGCATCGCGGCCAGCCGGGCGCGGCGGGCGCGTGTTTCCATCCGGAACGATTTCGGCGAGGTACCGAAGGCGCGGCGGAAGCCCCGCGACAGGCTCTCGGGAGCAAGGTCGCGTTCCTCTGCCCATCGCGCGAGGGAGAGGTCCGGCATGGCGTCGAGATCGATGGCGAGAATGTCGACCCAATGGTCGCAGCGCATGGCGGCCTTGCGCATCGTCCGCCCCAACTCGGCAGCCGCCTCGAAGGGGTCGATCTCGCACAGCCGCGCCAGCGCATCGGGATCGGCGATGGTGTAGAGTCCCTCGATCGCGTCGTCCTGCCAGGGCAATCTGAGGATCGTCGTCCCGAGATGGCTCATCATCGCATTGCCGTGGCAATCGAACCGCCCGTGCAGCAGCACGTCGCCGGGGCCGACGGTCGCGCGGCCAGCGAAGCTCGCCTCGGAAAAACGGCCGGCAAGGGCGACGGTCGCATAGCCGCCGTCATGGCGATGCCGCGGCACGTCGTGGCCGGCCGGCATCGTCTCGACCCCGTAGCGGATGCGGCGGAAGCTCATCCGAGCCGCGCCGCGTGCCAGCGCAGATGGTCCTCCATGAAGGTCGAGATGAAATAATAGCTGTGGTCGTAGCCCGGCTGCCGCCGCAAGGTCAGTGCGATGCCGGCATCGGCGCAGGCCGCTTCCAGCAGCTCGGGCCGGAGCTGTTCGGCGAGGAACTGGTCGGCCTCGCCCTGGTCGACGAGAAGCTCCGGCACCCGCGCGCCGTCCTCGATCAGCGCGACCGCGTCATGCGCCCGCCAGTCGGCGCGGCCGGCGCCCAGATAGCCGCCCAGCGCCTTCTCGCCCCATGGTACCTGCGACGGCGCGACGATCGGCGCGAAGGCGGAGATACTGCGATAGCGGCCGGGATTGCGCAACGCGAGGGTGAGTGCGCCATGGCCGCCCATCGAATGGCCGGTGATCGCCTGCCGGCCCATGTCGACGGGAAAGATGTCGGCGACGAGGGCGGGAAGCTCCCCGGTCACATAGCTGGACATGCGATAGTGCCGGTCGAACGGGGCCCGGGTGGCGTCAACGTAGAAGCCGGCGCCGAGCCCGAAGTCATAGGCGCCGGCCGGGTCGTCCGGCACCCCGTCGCCGCGCGGGCTGGTGTCCGGCGCGACGAAGATCAGGCCGAGCTCGGCGCAGGCGCGGCGATACTCGCCTTTGTCGGTCACGTTGGCGTGGGTGCAGGTGAGGCCGGAGAGATACCAGACGACCGGCAGCTTCGTGCCGTCGTCCGCCTGCGGCGGCACGAAGATCGAGAACGTCATCTCGGTGCCGGTCGCGTCGCTTCGGTGCGTCACCACATGCTGCGTGCCGCCATGGCTGCGATTCACCGAAACGGTATCGATGGTCACGATGCATCACTCCTTCCGACCCTGCATCCGTCACCCCGGCGAAGGCCGGGGTCTCAGAGAGTGAAGGGCTCGGCGCCTTTTCGTCCCGAGATCCCGGCCTTCGCCGGGATGACGGCTGGGTTCAACTCTTCAGAAACGTCCTGATCCAGCCGCCGACCTTCGCATTGTCGTTCGGCGCGTCCAGTGAGGCGATCGCGGCGTCGGGATTGGGCAGGCGTTCCCGGCGGCTGTCGATCAGCGCCCTGGTGAAGTCGGCGGACAGCTCCGGGTGGAACTGGAAGGAGATGGCCGGCCGGTCGCGCCAGGCGAGGCCGGCATAGGGGGTGAAGACCGACGAGGCGATGACGTCGGTGGCCGGCGGCTGCATCACCACCTGATCCTGATGCGAGGCGGGCACCGCGACCGACGCGGCCTGATCGCCGTTCATCCAGGCCGTCCGCTCGACGATCGGATAGGTGTGGAGGCCGATTCCCCAGCCGCGCGTCGATTTTTCGACATGGCCGCCGAACGCCTGTGCCATCGCCTGATGGCCGAAGCAGATGCCGACCATCTTGCGGCTCTTCGCGGCGCTCAGGAAATCGATGAGGCCGCCGATCCAGGGCAGCGGGTCATAGACCCCGGCCGGCGAGCCGGTGACCACATAGGCGTCGTGCGTGCTCGGATCGTGTGGCAGCTCGCCCGCCTCGACGTCATAGCTCGCATAGTCGAAGCCGTCGGCCAGCAGGTCCCGGAACATCGCCGGATAGCGACCATAGCGTTCGATCAGCGGCGCGGGCGGCTTGCCGGCCTCGAGGATGGCGACCTTCATGGCCGCAGCTTACCGCGCGCGGCGGCGGAGTCACGCCGTCTTCAGGCCTCGGCGGTCTCAGGCACGCGCTCTGCGCTGGCCCGCGCGTGGACGCGGCCAAGGAAATCCCGGATCAGCGGCACGACGGCGTCGAGATGGGTCTCGAGCAGCCAGTGGCCGCCATCGTCGAACATGTGGAGCTCGGCGTCGGGCAGGTCGCGCAGGTAGGCGCGCCCGGACGCCTCCGGCATGTAGCCGTCGCGCGGCCCCCACAGGATCAGGGTCGGCGGCTGGTGGGTGCGCAGGTAGGCCTGATAGCGGCCGAACCAGTCGAGATTGGCCTTGAGCCCTTCCATCAGCGCCACCGAGATCGCGCGCCGTTCGGGCGTGTCCATCAGCGGCCAGTGCAGCTTCCACAGGTCCGGGGGGATGCGCGCGGCCACTTCGGGCGACACATGGTTCAGGAATTCCTCGCGGAAACCCTCCTCACTCACCGCGTCGACCAGCTTCTGACGCTTTTCGGGTGTGGGGCTGTCGAAATGGTCGAGCAGGGCGTGGTACTGGGGGCCGAGCGTGTCGCCGTAGATGTCGCCGTTCTGGATGATCAGTCCGGCGATGCGGGCCGGCGCGTGGATCGCGAGCCTCAGGCCGATCTGCGATCCGTAATCGTGCAGATAGAGGACGAACCGGTCCACGCCGAGTGCCTCGACGAAGCGGTCGAGAAACTCCGTGTAGCTCTCGAAATCGGCCGCGGCCGGCGTGTCCGAATAGCCGAAGCCGGGAAAGTCCGGCGCGAGCAGGCGCCAGCGGTCGGCGAGTCGCGGCATCAGGTTGCGGAACTCGTAAGACGAGCAGGGATAGCCGTGTGGCAGCAGCAGGGCAGGGGCGTCCTCACGGCCCGCCTCGCGGTAGAAGATGCGCTGGTCGCCCAGATCGAGCCAGCGGTGGCGGACGGCATCGGGGTCGGCGGCGGCAGTCATGGCGGGCTCCTTCCGGTCCGCCGGTCAGAACCCGCCGCCGCGGCGTGCGGTTCCGGCCGGACGCTCTACCGGCCGGTCGCGGGCGCCTCCGCTGCTTCCATGCCGGTCAGCATCTCCCCGAAGGCGCGGGCGGCGGGGGAGCGGCGGCCGTCGCGGCTCCAGATCAGCCGGAAATCCGCGTCGGGGAGGGGCGGCAGGCCATAATGACCGTCGATGCGCCGCATCCCCGGCTCCAGATCGTCGCGCATCAGCACGGCGGCGGCGAGGCCGGACTGCACCGCGGCGCGCAGGCCATGTTCGCTCGGCGAGGTGAAGGCGATGTGCCAGTCGAGGTCGGTCGCCTCCAGCGCCGCCACGCCGACCTGCCGGTTGAGGCAGTGCGGCGGATGGAAGGCGAGGGGCAGGGAGTGGCCCTCGGCCAGCGCGAAGGTTTCCGCCACCGCCCAGACGAAATGGGTCCGCCTCAAGAAGGTGCCGGTCTCGCCGTCCCGGTCACCGGCGACGAAGAGCACCACCGCCAGATCCAGCTCTTCGGCCGCGATCATCGTGCTGAGATCGAGATAGGAGCTGACCTGCACGTCGAGCCGCACCGCCGGATAGGCGCGCGAGAATTGGCAGAGCAAGGCCGGCAGCCGCGTTCCCATGAACGTCTCCGGCACGCCGAAACGCACCACGCCGGCCACGGCCGACGGCCGGAACCGCCGGGTCAGCGCGTCGAGCCCGGCGAGGATCTCCCGCGCATGGGTCAGCAAATCCTCGCCATCCTCGGTCAGGGTCAGCTGGCGGGTCGTGCGGAAGATGAGCGAGCGGCCGAGCTGCGCCTCCAGCCGGCGGATCTGGTGGCTCACCGCCGATTGCGAGAGGTGCAGCCGGCGCGCGGCGCGGGTGAAGCCGCCGGCCTCACTGACCGCGACGAAGGCGCGCAGCAGCGTGGGATCCACATCCATGGCGATCAATTAATGACGGACCATCATGAATACTACAAAATAAAATCATTTCCGTCATGCCGCTGCCGCCCCCAGATAGCGCCGCATCCGTCCGCCACGCGATGAAAGGCCGCCCGATGCCCCTGCCCGATGCCCGAAGGAACGCTATCGCCCTCATCGCCGTCTGCCTCGGCGCGCTGATGTTCGGGCTCGAGATCACCTCTGTCCCGGCGATCCTGCCGACGCTGGAGCGGCTGCTGCACGGCGATTTCACCAGCCTGCAATGGGTGATGAACGCCTATACCATCGCCTGCACCACCGTGCTGATGGCGACCGGCACGCTCGCCGACCGGTTCGGGCGCAAGCGGGTCTTCCTGGTCAGCATCGCCGCCTTCGGAATCACCTCGCTGGTCTGCGGGCTCGCCGCGGACATGACCATCCTCATCGTCGGCCGCTTCCTGCAGGGCATGGCCGGCGGCGCGCTCCTCATCTGCACCGTCGCCATCCTCTCCCACCAGTTTCCGGACGGGGTGGCGCGCAGCCGCGCCTTCGCGGTCTGGGGCGTCGTCGCCGGCATCGGGCTCGGCTTCGGCCCGGTGATCGGCGGCGCGATCCTGACCTGGCTCGGCTGGCAGTGGGTCTTCCTCATTCACGTGCCGCTCGCCCTGCTCGCGATCGGGCTCGCCTGGGGCGCGGTCACCGAGTCGCGCGATCCGGAGGCGAAGCGGCTGGACATGGCCGGGATCGTCACCCTCTCGCTTGCCGTCTTCGGCTTTACCTGGTGCATCACCCAGGGGCCGGCGCGCGGCCTCGGTGACCCGGTGATGCTCGCCATCCTCGCCGGCGCCGCGGTCTGCCTTGCCCTCTTCCTGGTCGCCGAGACGCGGCAGGCCCATCCGATGTTCGATTTCTCGGTCTTCCGGATTCCGGCCTTCTCCGGCGCGATCTTCGGCTGCATGGGGATGAACTTCAGCTACTGGCCGCTGATGATCTACCTGCCGATCTACTTCCAGATCGGCCTCGGCTACGACAGCGTTACCGCCGGCCTCAGCCTGCTCGCCTACACCCTTCCCACCCTCGTCGTCCCGCCGGTCGGCGAGCGGCTCGCGCTGCGTTACGGGCCGGGGCGCACCATCCCGTTCGGCCTGTTCACCATCGGCCTCGGCTTTCTGGCAATGGCGATCGGCACGATGGGCGCCAGCCCGGGCTGGATCACCGTCCTGCCCGGCGCGCTGATCGCCGGCATCGGCATCGCCCTCACCAACACGCCGGTCACCAACACCACGACCGCGGCGGTGCCGGCGAGCCGCGCCGGCATGGCCTCGGGCATCGACATCAGCGCCCGGCTGATCACGCTCGCGATCAACATCGCACTGATGGGCGTGCTGCTGGTCGAGGGGATCGTCGCCGGGCTGAAGCGCGCGATGCCGGCGGAAAGCGACCCGGCCGGGCTGCGCGCCCTCGCCGAGGGCATCGCCGCCGGCAATGCCGGCGCGCTCGAGGCGGGAACCGGCGCCGCCGTGCAGACGGCGCTGGCCCAAGGCTTCCGCCTCATCATGCTCTATGGCGGCCTCGGCGTCTGGCTCCTTGCCGGCTTGAGCTTCCTCGCCTTCCGCGCCGGCGCGGCCGGGCGGACGTCGCTCAGCCCTTGCGCCGTTCCCGCTTCGCCGCAATCCGGAGCCTGAGCGCGTTGAGGCGGATGAAGCCGGCGGCGTCGCGATGGTCGTAGCCGCTCTGGCCCTCCTCGAAGGTGACGAGGTCCTGATCGTAGAGCGACAGCGCGCTTTCCCGCCCGATCATGGTCGCGTTGCCCTTGTAGAGCTTCACCCGGACCTTGCCGGAGACATGCTCCTGGCTCTTGTCGATCAGCGCCTGCAGCATCTCGCGCTCCGGCGCGAACCAGAAGCCGTTGTAGATCAGCTCCGCATAGCGCGGCATGATCGAATCCTTGAGGTGCATCGCGCCGCCGTCGAGCGTGATGCTCTCGATGCCGCGATGGGCGGCGAGCAGGATGGTGCCCCCCGGCGTCTCGTAGACCCCGCGCGACTTCATCCCGACGAAACGGTTCTCGACCAGATCGAGCCGGCCGATGCCGTTGTCGTGGCCGAGCTGGTTGAGCCTGGTCAGCAACGTCGCTGGCGACAGCCGCTCGCCGTCGATCGCGACCGGGTCGCCTTTCTCGAACGCGATCTCGATCACCGTCGCCTGGTCCGGCGCGTCCTCGGGCGCGATGGTGCGCTGGTGGACATATTCCGGCGCCTCGACCGCCGGATCCTCCAGCACCTTCCCTTCGGAGGAGGAGTGGAGGAGGTTGGCGTCGACCGAGAAGGGCGCCTCGCCTTTCTTGTCCTTGGCGATCGGGATCTGGTGCTTCTCGGCGAAGTCGATGAGCTGCTCGCGGCTCGCGAACTCCCATTCCCGCCAGGGAGCGATGACCCGGATGTCCGGCTCCAGCGCATAATAGCCCAATTCGAAGCGGACCTGGTCGTTGCCCTTGCCGGTCGCGCCGTGACAGACCGCGTCGGCGCCGACCTGACGGGCGATCTCGATCTGGCGCTTGGCGATCAGTGGCCGGGCGATCGACGTGCCGAGCAGATATTGCCCCTCGTAGACCGTGTTGGCCCGGAACATCGGAAAGACGTAATCGCGGACGAACTCCTCGCGCAGGTCGTCGATGAAGATGTTCTCGGGCTTGATGCCGAGCAGCTCGGCCTTCTTGCGCGCCGGCTCGACCTCCTCGCCCTGGCCGAGATCGGCGGTGAAGGTCACCACCTCCGCGCCATATTCGGTCTGCAGCCACTTGAGGATGATCGAGGTGTCGAGCCCGCCCGAATAAGCGAGGACGACCTTCTTGGGTTTATCGGTCATTCTTCCACTCCGTCATTCCAGCGAAAGCTGGAATCCCTTTGCCTTCAGCGGCTTCGGGGAAAAGAAACTGAGATCCCGGCTTTCGCCGGGATGACGCGGGGATCAGGCATAGCTGATTTTCTCCTGCCCCATCATCCGCTCGAAGCGAGCGATGAGAGCGGGAAGGGGATGGCCGTCGCGGACGACCAGGAAGAGCGTGTCGTCGCCGGAGACGGTGCCGGCGACTTCAGGCAGGTCGCTGTGGTCGATCGCCGAGGCGACGAGATGGGCGGAGCCGGGCGGCGTCTTGAGCACGATCATCTGGCCGGCGCCCTCGATCGAGATCACCCATTCGCTGAGGATGCGGGCGAGGCGGCCGGCGGTCCAGTCGGTCGCGCCGATCTGGTCCGGAAGTGCGTAGGACAGGACGCCGCCGCGCTTCACCTTGACCGCACCGAGCTGCTTGAGATCGCGCGACACCGTCGCCTGGGTGACCTCGAAGCCCAATGTTTTCAGGCGCTCGGTGACCTCCTCCTGGCTGGCGAGCGTATCGCCCCGGATCAGGTCGGCGAGCGCCCGCAATCGTCGGGAGCGGGTGTCGGTCATCGCTCCGTCTCGCCGCTGTTCCCGATCGTCACCCCAGCGAAGGCTGGGGTCTCTTTGGGAAATGCCGAGGCCCTCCGTCCCGAGATGCCAGCCTTCGCTGGCATGACGAAGAAGGGGTTCATCACCGTACCCCCGTCAGCCACGCCAGCGCGCCCCGCGCCGTGTGCATGCGGTTCTCGGCCTGCTTCCAGACGGCGCTCTTCGCGCTCTCCATCACGCCGTGCGTCACCTCCTCGCCGCGCCGGGCGGGGAGGCAATGCAGGAAATGGGCGTCGTTCGATTTCGCCATCAGCGCCTCGTTGACCTGATAGGCGGCGAAGGCCTTCAGACGCTTCCCGGTCTCGTCGTCCTGGCCCATCGAGACCCAGACGTCGGTGTAGACGATGTCCGCGCCGGCCACGGCCTCGGCCGGATCGGCGACCTGCCGGACGCCGTCGGGGGCGTCGGAAAGATGGTAGCCCTGCGGGCTGGCGAGGCTCAGCTCGGCGCCGACCGCGACGCAGGCCTGGGCGAGGCTGCGCGCGACGTTGTTGTCGGCATCGCCGACATAGGCGACGCGCACGCCTTCGAGATGGCCGGTCAATTGCTTTATGGTTAAAATATCGGCCAGACCCTGGAGCGGATGATCCTTGTCCGACAAGAGGTTGAGGATCGGTGTTGAGACAGAGTCTGCCATGCGGACGAGATGCTGGTGCTCGCGCACCCGCGCAGCGATGACTTTGTGGTAGCAGGCGAGTGTGCGGGCCACGTCCTCGGCCGTCTCGCGCGTGTCGATGCCGACCTCGTCCTTCTGGATGTAGACGGGATGGCCGCCGAGCTGGACGACCGCCATCTCGGTCGAGTTGCGGGTCCGGGCGGACGGCTTCTCGAACACCAGCGCCACGCCCTTGCCGGCGAGCGGCCGGCCGAGATCGGCGCGCTCGGAAAGCGCGAGGATTTCCGCGACACCCTCGGGCCCGAGATCGGCGATGGTCAACAGGTCGGTCATGCGGCGTCCTTCTGCACCATCGTGCCGATGCCCTTGTCGGTCAGCACCTCGATCAGCAGCGCGTGGGGCACGCGGCCGTCGATGATGTGGGCGGAGCCGACTCCACCCTCGACCGCATCGGCGCAGGCGCGCAGCTTGGGGATCATGCCCTTCGATACGCTCTCGTGGCTGATCCGGTCGCGCAGCTCGGAAAGGGTGAGGTGGGTGACGAGGCTGCCCTCGTCCGCCGGATCCTCGAGCAGGCCCGGCGCGGCGGTCAGGTAGACGATCTTCTCCGCCCGCATCGCCACCGCGATCGCCATCGCCGCCTCGTCGGCATTGATGTTGTAGGGCTGGCCCGCGGGATCGGCGCCGACCGTCGAGACGACCGGGGCGAGGCCCTGGTTGAGCAGGCCGATCAGCCGCTCCGCCCGGACATGGGTGACATCGCCGACGAAGCCGAGCGCCGCATCGCGCGGGGTCGTGACGAGCAGGCCGCCATCCTCGCCAGCGACGCCGACCGCGACCGGCTCGTCGCCGGCCTCGCGGTTGATCGTCGAGACGAGGTCGCGGTTGACCTTGCCGACCAGCACGGTGCGGACGATGTCCAGCGTCTCCTCGTCGGTCACGCGCAGGCCGTCCCGGAACTCCGGTTTCTTGCCGAGCTTCTTCATCATCGCGTCAACTTGCGGCCCGCCACCATGGACGAGCACGCAGCGCACGCCGACCGAGCGGAGCAGCAGCACGTCCTGGGCAAGCGCGCGGTCGAGCTCCTTGTCGATCGCGGCGCCGCCGAGCTTCACGACGACGGACTTGCCGGCGAAGCGCTGGATATAGGGCAGGGCCTCGACGAGGACCTCGGCGATCAGGGCCGGGCTTCTGCTGCTCATGACCAGCTCCCCATCACCCCGGCGAAGGCCGGGGTCCAGTCGGAGTCAGTCTGGATTCCGGCCCCTTCGACGCCGCCTGCGGCGTCGCTCAGGACATGCTTCGCCGGAATGACGAAAGTAGAAGTGCTCATGACGTGACCGAATTTTCCTTGATGTAGCCGGGGCCGAGATCGATGCCGATCACCTGCGCAGTGCCGGTGCCGCCGGTGCCGACGTTCACCTCGATCTCGATCTGCTCGTTCTTCATGTGGGCGGCGACGGCGGCGCGGTCATGATCGATCTCGATCCCGCCGCGCGAGACGGCGATGCCGCCATAGGCGACCGCCGAGGCTTCCGCCTCGAAGGCGACACCCGCCGAACCCGCCGCACCGAGCAGCCGGCCCCAATAGGGATCGGAGCCGTACCAGGAGCATTTGACGAGGTTGTTCTCGGCGATGTTCTTCGCCGCGGCCCGCGCTTCGGCGTCGGACGCCGCGCCGGTGACGCGCAGCATCACCATCTTGGTCATGCCCTCGGCGTCCTTCGCCATCTTGAGGGTCAGCTCCTCGCAAACCTTGTGGACGGCGTCGGCGAACTCGGCGAGGTCCGGCGCGCCGGCCCGGCCGTTGGCGAGCAGGATCACCGTATCGTTGGTCGAGGTCGCGCCGTCGACGTTGAGCGTGTTGAAGGTGCGGTCGGCGGCATCCTTGAGGATGCGCTGTAAATCCTCGCGGGGCACGTCGGCATCGGTGGTGAGATAGGCCAGCATCGTCGCCATGTTCGGCGCGATCATGCCGCAGCCCTTGGCCATGCCGCCGACGGTGAAGGTCGAGCCCTTCACCACCGCCTCCTTCTCCACATGGTCGGTGGTGAGGATGCCCTTGGCAGCTTCCACTCCGCCCGCGACCGACAGTCCTCCGGCCAGCTTCGGCACGGCCGCGAGGATCCTGTCCATCGGCAGCGGCGTGCCGATGATCCCGGTCGAGGAGACGAGGACATGCGCCTTGTCGATGCCGAGCGCGTCGGCGGCGGCCGCGCTCATCGCCTCGGCATCGGCCATGCCCGCGGCGCCGGTGCCGGCATTGGCGTTGCCGGAATTGACGATGATCGCCGCCGCCTTGCCGCCGGTGTCGGCGAGCCGCTGGCGGTCGAGCACCACCGGCGGCGCGACGAACCTGTTCTGCGTGAATACGGCGACGGCGGTCACGGCCTTGCGGTCGTCGGTAGCGATCAGCGCCATGTCGGGCTTGGCGAACTTGATGCCGGCATGGAGGCCGAAGGCGACGAAGCCGGGGGCGGCGGTGACGCTCATGGCCAGACTCCGACGCGGGCCAGCCCGGCACTCTCGTCGAGGCCGAGCATGAGGTTGGCGCACTGGATCATCTGGCCGGCGGCTCCTTTCACGAGATTGTCGAGCGCGGCGATGGCGAGGACCCGCCCGGTCCGCTCGTCATAGCGCGCGGTGATATGGACGGCGTTCGAGCCCAAGGTCCATTTGACCGAGGGCGACCGTTCCGAGACGTGGACGAAAGGTTCGTCGGCATAGGCCTCGGCGAGGGCGGCGAGCGGGTCGCACGGCCCCTTGGCCATCGCCGTGCAGGTGGCGAGGATGCCCCGGTTCATCGGCGCGAGATGCGGCGTGAACAGCACGCGGCCGCCGAGCTCCATCTCCATTTCCGCGGTGTGGCGGTGCGAGAGCAGGCCGTAGGCGGTGAAATTCTCGTCCACCGTGTTGAAGTGAGTGTCGTCCTTGAGCCCTTTTCCGGCGCCACTGACGCCCGAGGCCGCACTGACGTTGATCGTGTCCGGATCGATCAGGCCGAGCAGCGGCTTCAGCGCGAGGATCGTCGTCGTCGGGTAGCAGCCGGCAGCCGCCACCGTCTTCGACGCGGCGATCGCGTCGCGATGCAACTCGGGGATACCGTAGACGAAGCGGTCGAGCAGCTCTGGCGCCTCGTGCGGCTCCTTGTACCAGCACTGATAGGTGGCCGCGTCGTTCAGCCGGAAGTCGGCGCCGAGATCGACGAAAGGGATGCCGCGTGCGACGATCTCGGGCGCGACACGCTGGGAATGACCGTGCGGCAGAGCGGCGAGGACGAGGTCGATATTGTCCAGTGCCGCCGGCGCAAAACGCTCGACGACCGAATCCGGATAGACGAGGGCGAGATGCGGGTGGACGCTCGGCAGGGCAGCGCCCGCCTGGCTGTCGCCAAACAGTCGCATAGGGCGAATAGAAGGATGTCCGGCGCAGAGCCGCAGCAGCTCCGCCCCGACAAATCCTGACGCACCGAAAATCGCGGCCTTGATCATGCGGCACGTATGCGCATTAGTGCATAATTATGCAATACCTGATGCAAAAGAAAAGCGCTCCGGCCGCAGGGACCGGAGCGCCGTTCTAACAGCGTGAGCCAGGAGCCTACGGGCTGCTGGGCTCGTCGTCGTCGGTGAGCTCGATGATGCCCCAGATGGCGAGGCCGAGCACGATCGCGCCGATGACCCAGATGCCGGCGCCGCCGGCCATCTGGTTCGCGTCCTGCGTGTCAGCACCGGCCCGGGGGGCGGCGCTGGCAACGCTGAGCGACTGCGCAGACTGAGCGTGAGCCACAGTGCTGGCGGTCATGAGCGAGAGGGCGGCAAGAGCCGCCAGCTTCTTGGAAAGCATTACTTCCTCCCTGCGAAACAGGTGCTTCGGGCGAAGCACCCAGGAGGTCGCATTACATAATCTTCGCGAAACTTCCATTACATTTTTTGCGCCGCGGCGGATGAGCCGTGCGAAACGCGCCGTAAGATTGCGGTAAGCCTCTCTGGAACCCCGTAGAACTGCGGTACGTCTGGCGCAAAACGTCCCTTTCTGACAGTGAGGAAGAGGGCCTGAAGGAGGGTGAGACGCCGGCATGGATTTTTCCCTTACGGAACGCGAAGCTTATTTCCGGGACCGGGTCCGCGACTTCGTCGAGACGCTGATTCGCCCACGTGTCGGCGACTACAAGACGCAGCTCGACACTGGTGATCGCTGGCAGCCGTTGCCGGTGATCGAGGAGTTGAAGCCTCAGGCCAAAGCGGCAGGCCTGTGGAACCTGTTCATGCCGCCCGGCCATGCGCTCAAGCATGTCGACGAGACCTTTACGTTCGAGGGCACCCAGCTCTCCAATCTGGAATATGCGCTCTGTGCCGAGGAGATGGGCCGCATCCCCTGGGCGAGCGAGGTGTTCAACTGCTCGGCGCCCGACACCGGCAACATGGAGGTGCTCCACCGCTACGGCACAGGCGAGCAGAAGGAGGACTGGCTCCGTCCGCTGATGAACGGCGAGATCCGCTCCGCCTTCCTGATGACCGAGCCGGCCGTCGCGTCCTCGGACGCCACCAATATCGAATGCCGGATCGCGCGCGACGGCGACGACTATGTCATCAACGGCCGCAAATGGTGGTCCAGCGGCGCGGGCGATCCGCGCTGCAAGGTCGCCATCGTGATGGGCAAGACCAGCCCCGACAATCCAAAGCACCAGCAGCAGTCGATGATCCTGATGCCGCTCGACGCGCCGGGCGTGACGGTCGAGCGGGCGCTCACCGTCTTCGGTTATGACGACGCGCCGCACGGCCATATGGAGGTCGAACTGAAGGACGTCCGCGTGCCGGCGTCCGCCATGCTGCTCGGCGAAGGCCGCGGCTTCGAGATCGCGCAGGGCCGGCTCGGGCCCGGCCGCATCCACCATTGCATGCGCACGATCGGCGCGGCCGAAGAGGCGCTCGCGGCGATGGCGCGGCGCCTGCAAAGCCGCGTCGCGTTTGGCAAGCGCATCTCCGAGCACAGTGTCTGGGAGCAGCGCATCGCGGAGGCGCGCATCGACATCGAATGCTCACGCCTACTCTGCCTCAAGGCCGCGGACATGATGGACAAGGCCGGCAACAAGGCCGCGCAGGCCGAGATCGCGATGATCAAGGTCAAGGCACCGCGCATGGCCCTGAAGGTCATCGACGATGCGATCCAGGCGCATGGCGGCGCCGGCGTCAGTCAGGACTTCGGCCTTGCCGCGAGTTATGCCGGCATCCGCACCCTGCGCCTCGCCGACGGGCCGGACGAGGTCCATGCGCGTGCCATCGCCAAGCTCGAATATGCGAAGCACGCGCCGCAGGACTGAGGCATGAAGGCGGCATTTCTCGAGGCGGCGGGCCAGCCGCTCGTCATCGGCGAGGCCCGGCTGGACGATCCCGGTCCGCGCGAGGTCCGCATCCGCACCGTCGCCTGCGGCCTGTGCCACTCGGACCTGCACTTCATCGAGGGCACCTATCCGCACCCGATGCCCTGCATCCCCGGCCACGAGGCGGCGGGGATCGTCGAGGCGGTGGGGAGTGAGGTCCGCACGGTGAAGCCGGGCGACGCCGTCGTCACCTGCCTCTCCGCGTTCTGCGGGCACTGCGAATTCTGCGTTACCGGGCGGATGGCGCTTTGTCAGGGGGGCGACACCCGACGCCCGAAAGGCGCGCCGCCGCGCATCACCCGCGACGATGGCACGCCCGTGGCGCAGATGCTGAACCTCTCCGCCTTCGCCGAGGAAATGCTCGTCCACGAGCACGCCTGCGTCCGTATCGATCCGGACATGCCGCTCGACAAGGCGGCGGTGATCGGCTGCGCGGTGACGACCGGGGCGGGCACGATCTTCAACGTTGCCAAGCTGACGCCGGGCGAGACGGTGGCGGTGATCGGCTGCGGCGGTGTCGGCCTCGCCACAGTCAACGCCGCTAAGATCGCCGGGGCCGGGCGGATCATCGCCGCCGACCCGGTTCCCGAGAAGCGCGCGTTGGCCGAAAAGCTCGGCGCCACCGACACGATCGACCCCCTGGCCGACGACGCGGCCAAGCAGATCGTCGAGCTGACGAAGGGCGGCGTCGATCACGCGATCGAGGCGGTTGGCCGCCCCGCGTCCGGCGTGCTGGCGGTGAAGGCGCTGCGCCGCGGCGGCACCGCGACGATCCTCGGCATGATGCCGCTCGATCATCAGGTGGGCCTGGGCGCCATGGACCTGCTGTCGGGCAAGAAGCTGCAAGGCGCCTTCATGGGCGCCAACCGCTTCCCGGTCGATATCCCGCGCCTCGTCGATTTCTACCTGCGCGGGCTGCTCGATCTCGACAGCATCGTTGCCGAGACGATCCCGCTGGAGCAGGTCAACGAAGGGTTCGAGAAGATGAAGACGGGCGAGGCTGCGCGATCGGTGATGGTATTCAATTAGTCGTCACCCCAGCGAAGGCTGGGGTCTCGGCGGATGAAAAACGCGGCGGTTGGTCTCTCTGAGATGCCAGCCTTCGCTGGCATGACGGAGGAAAAAATGTCGCTGTTCGACCTCAGCGGGAAGGTCGCCATCATCACCGGATCGTCGCGCGGCATCGGCCGGGCGATCGCCGAGGCGATGGCCGATCAGGGCGCCAGGGTGGTGATCTCCAGCCGCAAGGCCGACGCTTGCGCCGAGGTCGCCGATGCGATCAACGCCAAGCATGGCGCCGGCACCGCGATCGTCGTGCCGGCCAGCATCTCGTCCAAGGAGGAATTGCAGCGCCTGGTCGACGAGACGCGGGCACAATTGGATAAGATCGACGTCCTCGTCTGCAACGCCGCCTCCAATCCCTATTACGGCCCAATGGCGGGGATCACCGACGACCAGTTCCGCAAGATCCTGGAGAACAACGTCATCGCCAACCATTGGCTGATCTCGATGGTCGCGCCGGAAATGGTGGAGCGCAGGGACGGCTCGATCATCATCGTGAGCTCGATCGGCGGCCTCACCAGCTCGACGATGATCGGCGCCTACAACATCTCCAAGGCGGCGGATTTCCAGCTCGCCCGCAACCTCGCCGCCGAGTTCGGCCCGTCGGGCGTCCGGGTGAACTGCATCGCGCCGGGCCTGGTGAAGACCGATTTCGCCCGTGCGCTCTGGGAAAATCCGGACACGCTGAAGGCGGTCACCCGCCACACCCCGCTCCGCCGCATCGGTGAGCCGCACGAGATCGCCGGCGCCGCCGTCTTCCTCGCGTCGCCGGCCTCCACCTTCATGACCGGCCAGACGATCATCGTCGACGGCGGATCGACGACAGGGGCGGGGCTGTGAGCCTTACCCGTCATTCCAGCGAAAGCTGGAATCCCCTTGCCTTTTGGGCCGGGGGCTAAGGAACTGAGATTCCAGCTTTCGCTGGAATGACGGAGAAAGCGAAAATGACCGGAAGGCTTCAGGACAAGATCGCCATCGTTACCGGTGCGGCGTCGGGGATCGGCAAGGCGACCGTGGCGCTGTTCCGTGCGGAAGGCGCAACCGTGATCGCGGCGGACGTCGCGGGCTCCGAGAGCGTCGTCGCCGCGGATGCTGGCCGCGAGGACGACGTGCGCGGCCTGATCGACATGGCGGTGCGCGACCATGGCGGGCTCGACATCTTCTTCGCCAATGCCGGTATCTCCGGCGGCCTCGCCGCGATCTTCGAACAGACGCCGGAGGACTGGCAGGAAATCCTGCGCGTCAACCTGATCGGCCCGTTCCTCGCCATCAAGCACGCGGCGCCGGTGATGAAGGAGCGCGGCGGCGGTTCGATCATCTGCACCGCCAGCGTCGCGGGCCTGCGCGCCGGTGCGGGCGGCCCGGCCTATTCGGCGTCGAAGGCGGGCGTGATCAGCCTGGTCGAGGTCGCCGCCACCCAGACCGCCGGCGCCAACATCCGCGTCAACGCGATCTGCCCGGGGCTCATCGAGACCGGCATGACGAAGGGCATCTACGACAACGCCCGCGCCGCCGGCCGCGAGGACATGATCGGCCACCTGAACCCGATGAAGCGCGGCGGCGAGCCGGACGAGATCGCGCGCGCGGCGCTGTTCCTCGCCTCCGACGAAGCCAGCTACGTCAATGGCCATGCACTGGTCGTCGACGGCGGCCTGTCGTCGTCGCATCCCTTCTATCGCCAGGAATACGGCCGGACCGCTTTCTGACGATCGTCACCCCGCGCCGGATTTCCGTCGCATGGTGACGGAATGGTGGCGAACGGTCAGGCCTTGAGGCTCGCCTTGACGATCTTGCCGGGGGTGCGCGGCGGCTCGCCCTTGGGGAGGGCGTCGACATGCTCCATGCCTTCGACGACCTCGCCCCACACGGTGTACTGGCCGTCGAGGAAACGGGCATCGTCGAGGCAGATGAAGAACTGGCTGTTGGCGCTGTTCGGATCCATCGTGCGCGCCATCGAGGCGGTGCCGCGCACGTGCGGCTCGCGGCTGAACTCCGCCGGCAGGTCCGGCTTGTCGGAGCCTCCGGCGCCGGTGCCGGTCGGATCGCCGCCCTGGGCCATGAAGCCGTCGATGACGCGGTGGAACACGACGCCGTCGTAGAAACCCTCGCCGGCCAGCTCCCGGATGCGGGCGACATGCTGCGGTGCGAGGTCCGGGCGCAGGCGGATGACGACGTCGCCGCCCCCCTCGTTGCCGGTGTCGAGGTTGAGGACGAGGGTGTTGAGGTCGTCGGACATGAAACTCTCCCTGGGGAACGGAATGCTCGCGCGTGACCTAGAGAGTGTCTCCGGGAGCTGCAACCGTCGTCAGGGCAGAGCGGGGGCGTCTATTTGTCATCCTTGCCGGCCGGCGCCTCGTCCGAAACGGCGCTGCGGCCGAAGAGGTGGTTGGTCAGCTTCTTGAACCGGAGCAGGGTGCCGCCCGGCCGCTTGCCGGCGTTCGGATCCGCCTCCGCCTTTCCATTCTGCGCCTTCGACGGCTCCATGATTCTCAGCTCCTGGTCGGCAATGCGCACCGCGCCGGAGCGGCGCCTGCAACCTCTGCCATTGGTCGTTGTCTGTCGCCGCCGACATCTAACATATTTGGGATGCTCGTGAAATGCCGTCGCCGCTTGGCTCTGCTATCACGCGCTGCCTCGGCGCTGCCGCAGGTGCGGCGATCGCGACGGAAGGAACGCACCACAGGGTCCGGCTTCTCGACTTTGTCATGGCCCTCGCCTATCCGCCCGACCAGATGCTCGATCGCGATGAGAGGATGACAGACGACATGGTGAAGGCAAGCCACGTACTCGATCGGCTGCTCGTATTGGAAATGGTCCGCGTCACCGAGGCGGCGGCGGTCGCTGCGTCGAAGCTGGTTGGCCGCGGCGACGAGAAGGCGGCGGACCAGGCCGCGGTCGAGGCGATGCGCGATGCGCTGAACCAGCTCGATTTCGACGGCACGGTGGTGATCGGCGAGGGCGAGCGCGACGAGGCGCCGATGCTCTATATCGGCGAGAAGGTCGGTGCCGCGCAGGGCGAGGGGCCGAAGATCGACATCGCGCTCGATCCGCTCGAGGGCACGACGATCACCGCCAAGGCCGGCGCCAACGCGATGGCGGTGCTCGCCATTGCCGAGGAGGGCCATCTCCTCAACGCCCCCGACGTCTATATGGAGAAGCTTGCGGTCGGCCCGGGCTATCCGGACGGCGTGATCGATCTCAACAAGAGCCCGACCGAGAATATCCGTGCCATCGCTGCCGCCAAGGGGGTCGATCCGCACGAGATCATCGTCTGCGTGCTCGATCGGCCGCGCCATGCCGCACTGATCGCGGAGCTCCGGGCGCTCGGCTGCGGCATCAACCTCATCCCGGACGGCGATGTCGCCGGCGTGATCGCGGTCACCGATCCCGACACGACGATCGACGTCTATATGGGTTCGGGCGGCGCTCCCGAGGGCGTGCTGGCGGCGGCGGCCCTGCGCTGTGTCGGCGGGCAATTCCAGGGCAAGCTCCTGTTCCGCAACGACGACGAGCGCGCCCGCGCCGCCCAGTGGGGCGTAACCGACCTCAATCGCATCTATCACCTTGAGGAGCTCGCGCAGGGCGACGTCATCTTCGCGGCGACCGGCGTCACCGACGGCACGCTGCTCGAAGGCGTGAAGCGGCGCAAGGGCTGCCTCACCACGGAGAGCGTGGTGATGCGCGCCTCGACCGGCACGGTGCGCTGGGTCAAGGGCGAGCACCGGCGGGCGCCGGGCGAGCACGACTGATCGCGCGCTTTCCTTGTTAGTGAACGAGCACGCCGATCGAGAGGTCGGCGCCGTCCGCCGCGGCAAGGCGTATGCGCGCGGGCATGCCCTGGACGACGGTCATCGCCGGTGCGGTGACGCGGGCGCCGTCGCCGGAACGCAGCAAGGTCGATCGGATCACATAGGGCACGATGCCGTCGCCGTCCGTGTCGGGCTCGGCATCGAGCCGGAGGCGCAGCGCATAGGCGCCGCCGACGGTGACGGCGGTGGGGCGGCCGACCTGGACGATGAGGGTCGGCGCGCCGATCAGGCGGCCGTCCTCGCGCAGCTCGAACTCGACGGTGCGCGCCGGCGGAGCCGCCGGCGCGGTCTGAGCGACGGCGGTGCCGGCGCCGATCAGGGCGACGAGGCCGAGTGCAGCGAACAGTCGCATGTCTTCCTCCCATGCAGGATTGCGGCACCTTCGCCTCTCGCATGACGATCGTGAAGGGGCGGACAAGAAAGATGGTCAGCGCTTCGATAACCATGAGAGGGATTCACGCCCGCCCGGCGATCGCCTAGGGTGGCCAGGTGACGGCCTCTTCCCATGTCTGCGGCGTCCAGCGCTCGATCCTCGGCCAGCCGTGGCGCTGGCGGGGACAGGCGGCGACGGATCTCGGGTTCGAGCCCGACAGCCTGGTCGACCAGCTGCTGCTGGCGCGCGGCGTCGCGCGCGACGAGCTGGAACGGCATCGCCAGCCGACCCTGCGCGGCTTCATGCCGGATCCCGCGATCTTCCGCGACATGGAGAAGGCCGCTACGCGCCTCGCCGATGCCGTCGAGGCGCATGAGCGGGTCACCGTCTTCGGCGACTATGATGTGGACGGGGCGACCTCGGCCGCCTTGCTGATCCGGCTGCTCGCCATGCTCGGCCTCGCGGCGGACGCCTATATCCCCGACCGGTTGATGGAAGGCTACGGCCCGTCGGGCGAAGCGCTGGTCCGGATCGCCGAGCGTGGCGCCAGCCTGATCGTGACGGTCGATTGCGGTGCGCAGGCGTTCGAGGCGCTTGCCATGGCGAAGGCGGCGGGCGTCGACGTGATCGTCGTCGATCATCACAAATGCGCGAGCCGGCTTCCGGACGGATTCGCCATCGTCAATCCGAACCGGCTCGACGAGGCTGACGAGGCGGCTGCGCACGGCCATCTTGCCGCGGTGGGGGTCGCCTTTCTGCTCGGGGCGGCGCTGCTCCGAACGCTGCGGAGTCGAGGCTATTTCGCCAGTCAGGCCGAGCCGAAGCTGATCGAGTTGCTCGATCTGGTGGCGCTCGGAACGGTCGCCGATGTGGCGCAGCTCAAGGGCCTCAACCGCGCCTTCGTGACGCAAGGGCTGAAGGTGATGGCGACGCGCCGCAACGCCGGCCTTGCGGCGCTGACGACGGCGGCGCGGCTGACGCGCGCGCCCACCGCCACCGATCTCGGCTTCGCGCTCGGCCCCCGGATCAATGCCGGCGGCCGGGTCGGCAAGTCCGATCTCGGCGTCCGGCTGCTGACCACCGACGATCCGGCCGAAGCCGAGGCGATCGCCGCCGAGCTCGACCGGCTCAACGAGGAACGCCGGGCGATCGAGGCGACGGTGACCGGGGCGGCGGAATCGCTGTCCGCCACCCAGGGCAATCGGGCGGTGGCGGTGGTCGCCGCGCCGGGCTGGCATCCCGGCGTGATCGGCATCGTCGCGAGCCGGCTCAAGGAGCGGCTGCACCGGCCCGCGGTCGTCATCGCGCTCGGCGAGGACGGCCTCGGCAAGGGCTCGGGCCGCTCGATCTCCGGCGTCGACCTTGGCGCGGCGGTGCTGGCCGCGAAGGACAGCGGCCTGCTGATCGCCGGCGGCGGCCATCCGATGGCGGCGGGGCTCACCGTGGCAGCCGACCGGATCGACGCCTTTGCCGGGTTTCTCGACGAGCGGCTCGCTGCCGACGTTGCGCGCAGCCGCGACGACCGGGCGCTGCTGCTCGACGCGCTGCTGGCGCCCGGCGGGGTTTCGCCGGATCTCTGCGACGCGCTCGATGCGGCAGGCCCTTATGGCGCCGGATGGCCCGGGCCGCGCGTCGCCGCGGGACCCGTCAGCGTGGTCAAGGCGGATGTGGTGGGCACCAATCATCTGCGCGTCATCGCCGCCGGCGACGACGGCAGGCGGATCAAGGCGATCGCCTTCCGCATGGCCGACAGCCCACTGGGCGAGGCGATGCTCGCCGCGCCGCCGCACCGCCGCCTCTGGCTCGCCGGCCGGATGAAGCGCGACGAATGGAACGGCCGGGCGACCGCCGAACTGCACCTCGAGGATGCCGCCTGGGCCGACGCTTGACCGGCGCGGCCCCAGCCCGTAAGGCGCGGCCTCGCTTCGGCGGCCCCTTCGTCTAGCGGTTAGGACGCGGCCCTTTCACGGCTGAAACACGGGTTCGATTCCCGTAGGGGTCACCAAGGTTTTCAATGACTTAACTGACATTGAATCGGATCAAACCGAGAACGTATTCAATACGTATTCACGATTTTTCGGCGGACTTTTTTGCACACCGGTGGACGCTTTTTCGCGCCGTCGGGCTTCCTCCGCTATCGGCGCACATGATCTCCGCGAATCGCGAATCAAAGGCGACACGCTCGCGTGCCGCCAATTCAGGCTTTCCCTCGCTCAGACTAAGACTTTCGCCGTACCGCTCCGTCAGGGAGGGAGGCGACATACTCGTGAAGGCTGGAGACGAGCACGAGGGTGGCTCGCCCTTCCTTTTTCCGGACGATCACGCCTTCTTCCATGAGCTGGTAAAACTTGGATCGCTTGTCTACCCATAAGGCACTATCGAATAGCAGCGGAGCAGCTTCGATGGCTAATCAGTGCGCCGCCGTGGAAGTATGCCCTTGCCGCGCTATCGCGACGAGCCGCCGGATGATCGCCATTCTGTCCTTGGCAAACACCAGTTCGCGACAAGCGGGGATAACGTACCCATCGGGGGTACGCACTAAAGAGACGAACACGATCTCATCCGGCCGGGCGGGAAGCCTATACAGCCCCGGCCCGACTGATCGGATACGGCCCCTGCGTAGCGGCGCATAATCGTATCTCCGGTCGGCGGCACCCTTTAGCGCCAGAACCATGTCGATGAACTGCTGCTCCTGTTCAGGATTGTCGATCGTAGAGACGTAGCCGAAGCCGATAACATCGGAGTGGGACCAGATTGATTCCGCGGCTTCCTCGACTGACATTGCGGCAATCGCTCTCTCATTGCACGATGTCGCGGCGGCTGGCGCCGTGAACAGCAGCGCGCTCGTGCACGCCAGAGCCAGCGCCGCGCCTCGTGTTCGAACGCGCACCGAGTTCGGTAGACCTGACCTAGACACATGCAACCTGTGCAAAATAGGAATCGACCATCGTTCCCCCAACGAAGTAGTCTACGGCAAGATTGCTGCGCTGATGGGCCTCTGCAAAGACAGCCTCGTCCACGACATCAAACCCGGTCTTGCCGGGAGGCACGACTTCATAGACTGTCATTGTCGTCGCGCCGCCTACTAAGTGCTGCAGATGCTCGGGGATAGCCTCGGTTCCCGCCAATGTGGCGGTGCCAACGGCTCCAGCCGCGTAGGCTGCTGCGATCTCTTTTGGCAGCTCAGCAAAGTTGACGGATTTCGGAGCCGTTGATTGAATCGACCAGAGCCACGGCAGATCAAGAAGGCTGCCATCTTGGGATCTCACATACTCGATCCCGAGGGTATCGCTATGGTCTAAAAAGATGACGGCGTTTGGATCATCAACAGGAGAATAGGTACTTTGCTTGCTCGTCAAGTAAAGGTCGCTATTGATGACTGATAGCTTAATGTCGAGGAAACCCCAAGGAACCGCGACCATGTCATATCCCGTTCCCCGGTCGTAGACCGCCTTAACGCCTCCTCCGATGTTCGCCCAAACTGTGTCATTCCCATCCATGGTAAAAACAAAGTCGTTTCCACCTCCGGTATGAACCGTCGCGTCCGACATGTCATTTTCAAACTCAATGTGATTGTTACCGTCCGTTCCTTGGACGTTCACCAATTGGCCAAGAGAAAGCGAAGGATAGATGATATCAAAACTGTCGTTATAATGTCCATCTATGGCTGTGCCATATAGATTCTGATACACGCCATCATCGAAGTCCTGAACGCTATTCCCTGGTGTTTCACCATTGTAGATGTCATCGATGAATCGTCCGGTCGCGTCACGATAGAAGTGCGTGAATTCATGCGCCAGAATGCCTTCAATCGTGCTTTCCCAGCTACTGCTGTTTATCTGGTCGCGATCAATCGTGATCTGGACGGTGCTATTTGGCTGGAAGCCCTCTGTCTGGAGGTCGGGCTCCAGCATCGGCGTGAATTGGACGACCGCTCTCGCTGTAGGATCGGCGCCCGAGGGCAGTGAGTCGGCGAAAGTGATTTTGAGCGTCACGTTCCGATCGGCCATTTGCTCGAGCGCGGCGTCCAATCTTGAATCCCTGCCGACACGATCGAGGAAGTCGAAGACCTTCTCAGCCTGTGCCTTAGTAAGGTCATTCAGCTCGATCCTTGGCCTGTCCTCGGTGGCAGGGATCACAATATCGAACGTGGTTGTGTCCGAAGGAACTTCAGATTCGACATTGCCGACCGAACCGCCTCCGCCCACGGAATCCCAAATAGTGTATGAGGAAAAGCCGTTCTCTGCCCAACCACGGAGGAACCAAAAGTCGTAATACATCTCGGGAAACCTGCGACCGGTGATTACAATCGTGTCGTCCATGTCAAATTCCATCGATGATATTCCGTTCGACGAATTGAGCATCTGTACGGATACGGAACGAAAATAGGGTTCACCGATAGACTACGCCTACGGTTCTTCATCTCGGTGGCAAATACGGAGAGTAGAATCCACTTTAGTGCGAGCAAAACAATATAGGAAAACTACCGTGTCGATCTCTGAGAACGAATAGATTTGTTGTCCCATATTCTGCCGGAGCCACATAAGGGCGGCGGAGGGGCTGCTCTCAAGCTCGCATGAGCTGTCGAGCATCGGGTGGAGATCGCATCAAAACATGCCAATTTCCGGCATCTCACATCAGGCTGGATAGGAGCGGTTACCGCACCGAGGACTACAGGACCCATTCCACGCTCTTGCATCCATTTATTCGCTCCGGCATGTTTGGGATGTAGTCTGCGAATGCTGGCACGCGGACTGTGGGATTTTCCTGCCAGGCATTAAACACGCCAGTCCATCGTGGGACAGGCGGCCAAACCGGACCAGGGACCCAGCGTCTCAACGGCGGCAACCCTCGCTAAATCGCACACCGGCCTTCGCCGGCTGATGTGTCTCGCCCGCATGGCTGCCCCGCCATGTCCGATCTTCCCGGCCGCGCCTTCAGCGGCACGCCATGAGCGACGCGCGCGAGGTCGCCCGCGGCGACGCATTGGCCGCGGCCGCCACGCTCGAGCGCCTCTACGAGGAGGAGGCGCCGCGCCTGCTGCGCTATTTCCGGCGGCGGACCGGCAACTGCCCGTCGGCTGCCGATATGGTTCAGGATGCCTTCCTTCGGCTCGCCAGCATCGGACGGGCGAGCGAGGTGGCGAACCCCGGCGCCTATCTCCAGCGCATCGCCCGCAATCTCGTCATCGATCGCGTCCGCGCCGACCGCCTCTCGCGTCGCGTCTACGTTCCGCTCGAAGACCAGGACGCGCCTGCGCCTGCGACGCAGGAGGACGGAATGATCGCCGCCGACCTCCTGCGCCTCTATGAGCAAGTCGTTGCTGAGCTGCCGGAACGAACGCGTACGATCTTCCTCCTCCAGCGCGCCGAAGGTATGACCTATCGCCAGATTGCCGAGCGGCTCGGTGTACCATTGTGGACGGTTGAGCATCATATGAAGCGGGCGATCGCGCATATCGACCGGAGCTTCGAAAAGATATGACCGACGGCGCCGGCGTCGGGCCCGATCCGGAATCCGAGCGCATCCGCGACGAGGCTTCCGGATGGGTCGCGCGCATGCAGAACGAGCCTTCACCCGAGGTCCGGGCCGATCTCGAGGCTTGGCTCGCCGCCGATCCGCGTCACCGGCAAGTCTATGACCGTATATCGCGGCGGTTCGAGGGCGCGGCGATTCTGCGTACCTCCGCCAAACACGCCGTCCAACGAACGCGGACGAACCGTTGGCCGCTCGCAGCGCTTGCCGCTGCCGCAGCGTTGGCGTTCGTGCTGATGCCGCTCGCCTGGAACGAGCAGCTCGATTCTCCCAGCGATCGCCCCAAAGATGCGGTCGCCTCCCAGCAAGCCGTAACAGCCGTAGCTTCGCGCAGGGGCGAGATCCGCACCGTGAACCTCGCAGACGGTTCGCGCGTGACGCTGGACACCGACAGCGTCATCGCTGTCGAATTGGGCGCTGCGGAACGGCGGATCACGCTGCGAAGTGGGCGCGCCCGCTTCTCGGTCGCGCACGATCGGCGGCCGTTCACCGTGACCGCCGCGGGCGGAGCCGTGATCGCGCGCGGCACGGAATTCGACGTGATGCTCGACGCGGACGGACGGGTCCGCGTGGTGTTGCTGAGCGGGTCGGTCGATGTCGTCCCGCCCGCATCCGGGCAAAGCGCCGGAGCTGTGGCAACACGACGCCTCGCTGCCGGCGAGGAGGCTATATACGCGCGCGGCGCCGTCTCGGTGTCACATACCACAGGGGCGGACGGCGCATCCTGGCCACAAGGCATCGCTGATTTCGAACGTATAACTCTTGCCGAGCTGGTCGCCCGCGCCAATCGATACGCCAACCGCCCAATCGTCATCGCCGAACCGGAAATCGGCCAGCTGACCCTCTCGGGGCGGTTCCGCATCAACGATCCCGATCGTCTCGCCGCGAACGCGGTCAGCCTGCTGAACCTGAAGGTGGATGAGGAACCCGCCCGTCTCGTGATCCGCCGCAACTGATTTTTTTCGTCGGCACTACCGACGCGGCCGGCAGCCTCGTCGTCCCTCTCAAATGGCAAAACATTTGGGGAGGACGAGTTGACCAAATTGAGGAGCATTCTTTTGGGGTGGGCAGGTGCCTGCTCGGCACTCGCGCTTGCGACGCCTGCGTCCGCGCAGCCCACCACCAAGGCACAGTATTCCGTCCCCGCCTAGGATCTCGGAAGTGCGCTGCGCCGCGTCGCGCAGATCGCGGGCGTCGAGATCATGTTCACGCCAAGCGATGTTGCCGGATTCACCGCGCCGGAGCTTCGCGGCGAGTTCACCCTCCGCCAGGCACTTGATCGCCTGCTGCCTGGAACCGGCCTCGCTGCCGAATATCGTGGAGGGACGGTTCTTGTCCGGGGGCGATCGCAATCGTCCCCGCAGGAGGTGACCGAGGGGATGGAAAGCGAGACGGAGATTCTCGTCACGGGCACCCGAATTCGCGGCAGAGACACGCCATCTCCGCGGATCGTCGCAACTCGCCAATCGCTCGAGAACGCCGGCGTGAACGACATGGCCGGATTCTCCCGCGTCATCGCTCAGAACTACACCGGCGGGCAAAATCCTGGCGTGGCTGGCGCTGGCGATCAGGGCGGCCAAAGCAACATCAACAATTCGACGACGCTCAACCTGCGCGGCCTTGGCCCCGACGCGACCCTCACGCTCATCAATGGCCACCGGCTTGCCTATGATGCGCTGCTCCAAGGCATCGATATCTCGGCCATTCCCTTAGCGGCGATCGACCGCGTCGAGGTCATCACCGACGGCGCCTCGGCCCTTTACGGGTCCGACGCCGTCGCTGGAGTCGCAAACCTTGTTCTCCGCCGTGACTTCTCCGGCGTTCAGGCAACCGCGCGCCTCGGCGCTTCGACGGATGGCGGCAATGTCCAGCAACAATACACCATTGTCGGCGGCTCACGCTGGTCGTCGGGCGGCTTCATGCTCGCCGCTGACTACAACCGCATAACCCCGATTCTGGCGCCGCAGCGAGAATATACGCGTCGCCTGAACGACGCGCAGATGCTGACGGCGCGGCAGCATCAAATTTCGGCGGTGTTGGCCGGCCATCAGCGCATCGGCGAGGGCGTCACGTTCGAGCTCGACGCCCAGTTCGCGAGCCGCGATATGCGCAAGACCACGGCGTTTACGCTGGCCGACCCGATCGTAAACGGGTCCACCACCCATCCTAGCGTGCGCTCCTACGCGATCACGCCACTCCTGCGCCTCGACCTTCCCTCGGACTGGACAGCGACACTCGAGACGACGCGTTCCGTTAGCGAGACGATCATCCGGACCCGTTCATTTCGAAACGGCGTCGAAACACCCGCGCGGGCATCGTACGAAAATCGACTGTGGAACATCGAGGTCAATGGGGAGGGCCCGTTGTTCGCGGCACCTGGTGGCGAGGTCAGGCTGGCCGTGGGCGCCGGATATCGAGCGTTCGAGCTGGGCATCAACGTCACTCGCACTATTGGTGGCGTGAGGCAGGTGCGCCGGGATGCGACAGAGGAACGAGAAAGCCAGTTCGCCTATGGCGAGGTGTCCATCCCCTTCGTCGGCCCAGGAAATCGCGCGCCGTTCCTCCATGCGCTGCAACTCAGCGCCGCGGTACGATACGAGCGCTATCAAGGCATTGAAGAAGTCGCGACGCCCAAGCTCGGGCTCATCTATGAGCCGCACCGGGACGTCACCTTCAAGCTGAGCTGGGGGCGCGCGTTCAAGATCCCAACCCTCGACCAGGTCAACGAGATTCAGGCCGGCGGCATCATTCCCGGCAACTTCTTCGTCCCTCTGCCCTTGCCACCTCTTCCGAGCGGCGCGACCGTTCTCGTCCTCACGGGTGGCAATCCGCAGCTGCGGGCGGAGCGCGCTAGGACCTGGACAGCCACGGTCGAGGTCCGGCCCCGCATCCTGGAAGGTCTGCAGCTCGAAGCAAGCTACTTCGACATCGACTACCGCGATCGGATTGGCATCCCCATCAGCGACACGCTTTCGGTGCTCGCCAATCCAGCGTTCGCCGACTTCGTCCTGCTCAGACCTTCCGCGCAGCAGGTGATCGAGATCGTCGAGGCGCTGCCGCAACCGATCACCAACGTGACAGGGCAGCCCTTCGACCCCGCGCGCGTCGGCGCGATTGTCGACGCGCGCCTGCGCAACACCGCCCGCGAGCGAGCGCGAGGTGTCGACCTCGCTATGAGCTACGAGACGAACCTGACTGCACAAGACCGCCTCCTCATCACTACGTCGGCGAGCTACCTGGACGCGACGCGCCAGATCAGAATGGGACTGCCGGCAGTCCCACGCTCGGGCGTCATCTTCTCGCCGCCCGAATGGCGCTTTCGCGCCGGCGCCAACTGGGAACGCGACAACGTCCAGCTATCGGCGTTCTTGAACTATGTCGGCAGCGTGCGAGACAATCGCCTTGCCACGTCCGGCGGGGTTGGGTCGTTCACTACCCTCGATCTGACCGCCTCTGCACGGACGACCGCGACCAGCGGGCCGTTTCGAAACATGGAATTCCGTCTCTCGGCGCTCAACCTCTTGAACGAGCAGCCTGACATCATCCGCACGACCGACCCCGCGGCCATCCCGTATGATTCGACGAACCAGTCCGCGATCGGCCGTTTCGTCAGTTTTTCGGTCACGAAAAGATGGTGAGCATGATCCCGCCGCTCATTGTCGGCATGCGGCCCTGGTGGACCACGACCGGGAACGTACGCTTTTTCCGGCGTGAGGGTTGGGCGGAGGGCTCGACTGCAATCTATGAATGGACCCCCGGGACTGACGAACCCAGGCGGCTCACCGTGAAGCTCGACGGTCACCACCCGACAGGGGCCTCGCATCATCAAAAGATCATCGTCATCGACGATTGCTTCGCCTTTTGTGGCGGCATCGACATGACGGGCGCGCGCTGGGACACGCGCGACCATGAGGACGACCAGCCCGGGCGCGTCCTCCCCGGCGGTTCGGCCTACGCGCCTTGGCATGACGCGACCAGCGCCCTTCAAGGACCGGCGGCGGCCGCCCTTGGCAAGCTCGCACGCGATCGCTGGAAGCGTGCCGGAGGGGCCTCGCTCCCCGCCGTGAGAGTTCGGCACGACTGCTGGCCCGATATTTTGCCGGTTCAATTTTCCGACGTCGATGTCACGATCGCGCGAACGGTCCCGGCGATGCCGGGTCAACGGGCAGTATGGGAGATCGAGCGACTCTACCTGGAGCAGATCGCGCGCGCCAAACGCTTCATCTACGCGGAAAGCCAATATTTCGCATCGCGACGTATCGCCCAGGCCCTGGCGCGCCGTCTCGACGAAGCCGATGGACCCGAGATCGTCATCGTCAATCCGGAAAGCGCGCAAGGATGGCTGGAGCCGCTCGCCATGGACACGGCGCGCGCGGCTGGTTGCCGCGCTGCGTCAGCGGGACAAGCATGATCGCCTGCGGCTCTATCATCCGGTCACCCGGAACCGCGCGCCGATCTACGTCATGCCAAGATCTTGATCGTAGACGATCAGATACTGCGGGTTGGCTCGTCCAACATGAACAACCGCTCGATGCGGCTCGATACGGAATGCGATGTCGTGATCGATTGCGCGGCCGGCGAAAACGGAGAGTCAGCCGAGAGAGTTGCCGCGATCCGCGACGACCTGCTTGCCGAGCATCTCGGCGTCCTGCCGAGGAAAGTCGCCGCGAGTATCGCCAGCACCGGCTCGCTCATCGCCACCATCGAGCGTCTGCGCTTTACCGGCCGCAAGAACGCGCACGACCGGCGCCGTACGCTCGTGCCTTATGAAATCCCGGATTTGTCGGACGTGGAGAGGTGGCTCGCCGACAATGAGGTTCTCGATCCCGAGCAACCCGAGGATATGTTCGAAATATTGAGCAAGCCCGGCCTCTTCGGTCGCCTTCGTCGCCGCGGCAAAGACGGGCAGAGTCGTTAGCGCTACGCGCCGATGTCCTTCCTCGGTCTGGATCGCCCGGTTGCCGACGCGATGAAGAATAGGCCTTCCTGCGCTCAGGTTCAGCTGCCCCGTAGCAACGGTCGCGTCTGGGCGAGGTCGTTTCGGATCGTGGTTGCCGCGACGCCGCCTTCACCCATCGCATGGCTGATCTGGTCCAGGCCCAGCACGACATCCCCCGCAGCATAGAGACCAGGAACGTCGGTGCGCTGATGGCTGTCGACGACGATGCACCCACGCAGCTCGGCTACGGCGGCACCGGCCCGCACCGCCAACTCACTGTGAATATCCGATCCGAGGGCCGGGTAGACACTGTCGAAATGATGTTGCCCGCCGGCCGTCTCGATCGCGATGCGATCGGCGTCCAAGGCCAAAACTCGAGAAGGCCCCTCCAAGATCGTCACGCCCGCATCCGCAAGCCGTTCCCGGTCGCCGCGGTTCAACATGTGGCCATCGCCAGGCGCGATCAGTGTGACATCGGCGGTGTATCCACGCAGGAACAATGCCTCGGCGACCCCATGGGTGCCGCTCCCAATCACCCCGACCTTCTTGTCCGTGACCTCGAAGCCGTCGCAAATCGGGCAGTAGCGGATCAGACCGCGCGCTAGCGCCGTCTTATGCAATGCCTCATCCATTTCGGGGCGCCGATTGGCGACTCCGGTGGCCAGCAACACGGTGCGTGCGGCCACCAGCCCGGCGCCCCATTCAGCGACGAAGCCATGCTCGCCGCGATCGAGCCGCGACACCCTTCCGACGTTGATCGCCCCGCCATAGCGCTGCGCGTGCTCGCGCATCCGTTCCAGGAGCTGCTCGCCCGAAATCCCGTCGGGAAAGCCTGGCACGTTGCGCGAGGTCGGGATCCAGCCCGCTCGGCTGCGCCCTTCATCGACCACCGCCACGTCCAGATGGAAGCGGGCAAGGTAGAGCGCGGCGGTAAGGCCGGCGGGGCCTCCGCCTATGATCAGGCAATCGATTTGGGAATCCGGCATGCGACTCTGAGCGATATCGGGTCGGATTGGTTCCGGTCGTCTTCGTCGGGAGATCGAATCATCGATGCGGCCGACGGCACGGTGCGTGGAGTTGACTTGGCGGCTATCAGGGCGCTCGGGCGCGCTACGCGGCCTGCGTCACGCCTTCCTCGTTGCCGAGCCTTCGAGGGGCCCCGAGCCGTCCCATGAATAGAGAACTGTCAAGCCAAATGTAGTGCTACCTTGCGCGCGATGTGCTCATGCGCGGCATTGCGCGCTTCGGCGGTCGCGTCGGGAGCATCGATGTAACATGCGATCAGAATCGGACCCGAACCATTCCCCGGTAGGGCGAACGCCACATCGTTGCTCGCTCCATTGATGCTCGTCCCCGTCTTGTCGCCAACTGTCCACCCAAGGGGAAACCCCGCCCTCAATCGGTTTGTGCCGGTGGTTGAAGACTGCATCAAAGTCCGGAGCAGATTGCGGCTGGCTGTACTCAGCAGCTCGCCGAACAGGAAACGCGACATCGTACCGACCATAGCTGCTGGTGTGGTGGTATCGCGCGGATCGCCTGCTGCATTTTCGTTCAAATCGGTTTCCATTCGATCGAGCCGGGTCACATCATCTCCCGCGCGCCGAAGAAATGCCGTGAAGGCGATCGGGCCACCGAACCGACGTAACAGGAGATTCGCCGCCGTGTTGTCGCTGATCGTAACAGCAGCGGCGCAAAGGTCTCCGATCGTCATGAACCCATGAGATGCTCTCGGCCCGGTAATGGGGGAATAGGGAACGAGGTCGTCTTGGGAGTATGAGAGGCGTTCTTCGAGATCTGCCTCTCCGCGATCGACCTCAGCCAGCACTTGCGCGGCAAGTGCCCATTTGAAAGTGGAGCACATTGCAAACCGATCGTGCTCTCGGTGGGCCAGGCTCTGGTGGGTCTGCAGATTGACGGCCGATACTCCGATGCGGCCGCCCAGCGTCGCCTCAATGCGTCCCAGATCCCAACCCGCTGGAGCCCTTGCCGCTGCGGTACACACGGGCAATATCGTGAACGCGCCAATGCCAAACATTGCCGAACGCCGCGACAAGCCGGCATCTTGCGAGAGTTTGGTCGAGACAGTCATCTCGTACCGGTGAAGCGCTGTATCCGATTGCTCATATATATTACCGGTCTGCGCCCGAAACGCGTTGGAACTGGATAATCTCGGACGCTCTTTCCCCGTTTTCGATATAGGTTTCGCTGCGGGCGAAGGTGTCGGCACCATGCATAGTGATCCTAAAGCTGTCCTGATGCGCCTCGACTGCCGACGTCAGGCCGGTTGCGTCGAGGAAGCTAAACTCGAAGCTACCGCGTCCATCATGTCCGGACAACAGGAGCCGTGGTTGATTTCCAAGCGGGCAGTAATGGGTCGCGATCAATCGGTCATTGTCCATGTGATAGACTGTCATCGACACGCGACCCGGCCCGAGCGCCCAAGTCTCGACGAGAGTGCTGCCGGCCGCAATCGATCGATATGTCACCCGTATGTTTCGCCCACTCGGCGCTGTGCCGGTCCAATCTCCTTCCAGACGTTTGAGTGTTTCAAAACTCATCTCCGCTTCGACGGCCGCAATCGGCGCCGCGCGACTTTCGAACGCGACGAAGAAAGCCAGAATGGGAACAGCAAGTCTAATCGACGTCATCGTCGACTCCCAGGGGCAATGAAGCGACCGCCTGCCCGGCGGCGGCATCGTTCAATAGCGCCTCGAGATCGGCACGCTCATAAAGCCTGCCGCCGGCGATCACGGCTTCCGGCCCCCTGAGAGCCCGCAAGTCGCGGAGCGGGTCGCCTCGCAACAGGATGAGGTCCGCCCGCGCTCCCCGCTCGACAGTGCCGAAATCAGCATCCCATCCGAGGCTGGATCCACGATTTGGAAGCGACCGGAGATAGTCGCGAGGATTGACGGTCGCAGCCCGTAAAGCCTGCAGTGGCGTCAGTCCCGCTCTCACCAGGGCCTCGACCGCATCGATCAGACCAATGCCCCATATGTGAAAAGCCTTGGGCGTGTCTGAGCCTGTCATCAGCGGCACTCCGGCGGCCGCGTAGGCGCGGGCGATCCGCCTGCGCAGGTCAAGGAAGGTCCGTGCCTGCGCAACCGTGATCCCGGCCCTCAGCATCTGCTCGCGCTGCGTGGCCCATTCATGTCGCTGTCGCTTCGATGCGAAGCGCATCTGCGGAGCGCGCATCAGTTCGTCAATCGGCCGATCGAATGCAAGCAGTCGCTCGAACAGGGCCAACGTCGGCACCTGATAGTTTCGGGCAGTGGCGATCCGCTGTGCAAAGCCTGCAAGCTCGACATCGCGTGTACGCGCCGCAGCGGCAACAATGGCTGGAGGCGGAAGCTGCCCGAAGGGAATTTGCCGTTCGGGCGCGCCGTCAGGCAGCAGCGCGAAAATGGCGCCGTCGAGATGCTCGACCTGTTGGCCGGCGGCCGCCGCTCGCAAGACTCCGATTTCGTTGGTGACATGTCCGGTGGTCGGAAGGCCTTGGCGGCGCGCCTCGTCCTGCAGCGCTTCCCAGACCGGGACCGACGTGATATGATGAGCCTTGATGAAATCGAAGCCGGCATTTTCAGCGCTTCGCACCGCCGCTCGGGCGCTCGCTACGTCAGGTACGTTCTCGTCGTTGAGTGGCTGTGTCGCCACATAAAAGCGCGGTCCGGCCAGCGTCCCCCCCTCGATTGCCGCCCGCGCTACGAGATTGTCCGGCGACCCGGCCATTCCGCGTACCGTCGTAATGCCGTGAGCCAGCATCACCGCAAATGCGCGCTGAGCTTCATCGCCGGGCACGCCGGGCATTGCGGGGACGTGGACATGCATATCCACCAGACCCGGCATCAAAGTCATACCCGCGCCTTCAACCCGCGTCGCACCCGCAGGGATGGCGACAACCGGACGCGGCCCGATCGTGACGATCCGGTCGCCACTGACGATAACGGTCTGATCCTGGAGCCGCTCTGTTCTCGTCATCGGCAGCACGTCGGCGCCTACAATCGCAATGACCGATCCGGCGCCTGCCTCGCGTGCTGAAGAAGGCGCGGCGAAGGCGAGGACGATCAGAAGGAGATGCGAGATGAACGACATTCGATAATCTCTCACAACGTCAGTTTCCGCCGGGAGCGGACGCGGACCGATCGACGCGGGTGGCGGCATCTGGATGGACCGCCGGTCCTGCGCCGTGTTGCCGACATCGCGCCGTTGTCAGTTGCCTGCATCAATGGCGGTCAACCACATTGCCGCGCGAGCGAGCGGTACTGGCGGCGCCATCCTGCTGCGCCTCAGTCAGTCGATCGACCCGCGCGGTGGTCATGCGCTGCGGAAGATCGCCTGCAGGAAGCCGCTTGATCTCGGTAAAAGTGTCCATTGAAATCACCGAGATCGTGTCGTCGACTCGGTTGCTCACATAGGCGAAGCGCTCATCGTCGCTGAGCGTGATCCAGTTGGGCTCGCGTCCAACGGGTATGTCGGCGATGACCCGCATGTCAGGAACCGAGAAAATGGCGATACGGCCCGAGAGCGCGCCCGCAGCGAGCAGACGGCGCCCATCCCGCGTCAGTGCCAGGCCGTGGTCGACGGTGTGCGGGAAGCTCGTCGGCATGGTTTGCGGCGCCGTCGGCATATTGACGGTCTGCATGATCCTGCCCGTGGCGATGTCCACGACATGGAAGCCGCTCATGTTGGACGTCTGCACGTAGAGCGTGGTTTCGTCGGGTGAGATGGCGAAGGGCCTTACCCCTCGATCGAAGTTGATCGTCTGGACGACTTCGTTCCTTGCAAGGTCGATGATCATCACCGCCTGATGGACAATATGGCCGACGTAAAGCCGGCGTCCATCGGGTGAGAGCCTGGTCGCATGTGCGCCAAGACCGATATCAATTTCCCTGACGACCTCACGGCGCGTAAGGTCAATAACCTTCAGAACCGAGCCGTTGAACATCGGCACATAGAGAAACCGCCCGTCCCTCGAAATCGTCATGTGATGGGGAACTCCGCCCAGGGGGACCGTGAAGAGAACCTGTTCGGTGCGCGCATCGAGAGCGACGACATCTTGGCCTTCGAGGCGATTGATAAACAGCATCCGCCCGTCCGGGGAGGCGACGACATCGTCCGGATGGCCTCCGACGATCGTTGCCGGAATCGTGCCGACGACCTCATGCTGTGGGATCGAGATAACCGTCACATCCCCACCGCTGGTGTTCTCGACATAGAGATATTCACGCACTTCGGCATTCGCGGGTGTGGCGATTGCAAGCGCAACCAATACCAATGGCGGACATCTGTGAACCATTCACTTTCCCCTTTTGCACATGTTGCGGACGAGGCCCTGCAGATTGCTTCGGCGTGGATGGCTGGACGTCACCAGATGCGCACGCGCTGCTCGGGCGGCAGATAGAGTGGATCGTCCGGACCGATGTCGAAGGCGTCGTGCCAGGCGTCGAGGTTGCGTACGGTCCACACGCGTTGCTCGGGAGGGGCGTGCGGATCGGTCACCAGTCTTTGCTGGCGAACTTCGTCGCGCAAGGCACCACGCCAGATCTGCGCCCAGCCGAGAAAAAAGCGCTGGTCGCCGGTCATGCCGTCGAGGACCGGCGCCTCCCGGCCGCCCAGGGAGGCGCGGTAGGCATCGTAAGCAATCGTGATGCCCGCGAGGTCGCCGATATTGTCGCCAAGCGTGAGCCGACCGTTCACGAACCGACCGGGGAATATCTCGTAGCGATCATATTGTTCAACGAGCCGCTCGGTGAGCGCGTTAAAGCGCGCGACATCGTCCGGTGTCCACCAATCGCGTAACGCACCAGCCTCGTCATATTTCGCACCTTGATCATCGAAATTGTGGCTGATTTCGTGGGCGATCACCGCACCGATTGCGCCATAGTTTATCGCCGGGTCGGCATGAGGATCGAAGAAGGGCGGCTGGAGAATCGCTGCTCCGAAGACGATCTGGTTCCATTTCGGATTGGCATAGGCGTTGACCGTCATCGCGGTCATGATCCGATACCATTCGCCGCGCTCGATCCGCTGATCCAGCATGTTCAACATCCGCTGATGTTCGAACTGGTTGGAGCGGATGACATTGCCGACCAGGTCGTCGCGACGGATTTGCAAGCCATCATAGTTGCGCCAGATCGGCGGCGTTCCGATTTCCGGCGTGAAAGCCGCCAGCTTGGCGCGCGCTCGGGTGCGGGTTGCGGGTGCCATCCAGGCGAGGGACTGTAGCCGTCGGTCGAGCGCGGCGATGACGTTGCGGACCAGACGATCCGCTTCGCTTCTCGCCTCGGCCGTGAAATGTCGGTCGACATAGAGCCTGCCCACATCATCTGCCAGCGCCAATGAAACCAGGTCCACGGCGCGCCGCCATTCCGGCCGATTCTGAGGCGTTCCGCTCAGCACGGTACCGTGGAACGCGAAATGGGCTTCGACAAAGGGCTGCGCGAGGTAAGGCGCATAAGTGTCGAGCAGTTGAAGCTGCAGATAGTCCTTGAGGACCGCGATGTCCGCCGAGGCGAGGATGCCCGCGGTTTGATCGACCATGCTCGGCTGGCGAACGATCAAGGTCCGTCGATCGCCAATTCCGATCGCGTCGAAATAGCCTCGCCAGTTGAAACGCGTAGTCGCCCGCGCAAGCTGCACCGGCGACCTGCGATTGTAGGTTTTCGCGGCATCGCGGCTGTCGGTCGCCGACCAATGTGCCCGAGCAATTCTTGTCTCAAGTTCGAGAACTGCTGTTGCGCGATGCCGCGCCCCGGGCGCGTCGAGGAGCTCCAAAAGTCGCACGAGATAGGCCTGGTAAGCCCGGCGTTTGGCGACCTGGTCGGGTGCGTCGCCAAGGTAGAAATCGCGATCGGGCAACCCCAGGCCGCCCTGGCCGACCCGGAAAACTGCGACGGTGCGGTCCTGATCGTCGGAATCGACCCACGTCACGAAAGGGGCGTCGACTCCCATGCGGGCAAGCTCGCCCATGATCGCCGCGAGGTCGGCATGCGTGCCAGCGCCTTGGACCCGCGCCAACATCGGCGCGAGCGCGGCAAACCCACGGGCATCGGTCGACTCACGATCCATGAAGCTCGCATAGAAGTCGCCGATCCTGGAGCCCGGTGTGCGAGCTGCCTCCTCAAGTATCGACCGAGTGCGCCGCGCCGACAACTCCTCGAGCCTGTCAAATACTCCAAACGACGCCTGATCAGCCGGTATCGGCGTCGCTTGCAGCCAGCCGCCATTGGCGAACCGGAAGAAGTCCTGCCCGGGCCCGACCGAGCGGTCCATGCCGGCAAGGTCGAAGCCCCATGGGCCAATCTGCGCCGCCTGCGACACAGCGGCTTTCGGCTCACTGAGCGGCGCTGCGTCGACGCGGCTGGCATTGCCGATCGAACCAGCGACGAAGGGTCCGGCGATCAGAGCCACGCCGCAGAGGCATGCGGCGCGCCCATATGGCATACGGCGCACGTTCCTGGTCATCGCGGCGTCCCCCCTTCCCTGCCGCCCGTCATGCGGGCCCTCGGATGCAGGAACGCAACAGGGTCGCAAAACCACATCTGGGTGAGGTATTTCGAGGGGTTGCTAAGCCGATGTCGCTGGTCGCTTGATCCCGATGATGTCCAGGCTCACCCTCGCGCGGGCATGCGAGGAGAGCAGCGATCAAGAGACTAGCGACACCACGAGCCGAAGCGGAGGAGCAGGCGTCGATCGAGGCGCTGAGCCAGACCTTTCGCGCATCGCTGGGTCGGTATTTTTCCCGACGAGTCCGCGACCCGGTCGAGGCCGAAGACATGGTTCAGGAGGTGTTCGAGCGGCTGCTGAAGCGTGGCAATATAGCGAATCTCGAACATGCCGGCGGCTATGTATTCGAGACTGCAAGCAGCGTGCTGGCCGATCGATTCCGCAAACGCCGCAGCCACCATGCGGACGCGCACGACCTGTTTGATGAACATCGGCATGGCGATGTGGACTTTTCGCCCGAGCACGTTTTGCTTGGGCGAGAGAAGCTTGCACGAGCGACCGCGATACTGCTCGAGCTTCCGGAACGGACGCGCGTGATTTTCGTACTCAGGCGCTTGGAGGGAATGAGATATTCCGACATTGCCGCGCGCCTGGGCATTTCGGTGAGCGCGGTCGAGAAACATATGCAGCGCGCGATCGCCCATCTCGCGAAGCGACTGGAGGAATGATGCGCCTGCGTGTCTTTCCAAGAACGCGGGGCATGTCGCCCTCTGAAGCTGCGGCCTATTGGCTCGCGGCGCATGAGCGCGGCGATCTGGACTCAACCGATAGCGCCGAGTTCGCGCTATGGCACGCCGAACCAAACAATGTTCTTGCCTATGCCAAGGCGACGCGAGCCCTGACCGTATTTGATCTTGACGACGGCACTGACCCCCACTTGCTGGCGTTGCGCCAGGCGGCGCTAGAGGCGGCACCGACCGTGCGGCACCGCATCCCGATCCTCATCGCAGGTCTCGCGGCCAGCATCCTGATCGCCATGTTCGCGATCGGTGTGCTTGATCTTTCAACAAGCCTCGGGGTGCCCCCCGATCGCTCGACGATCGCACAGAGTGACCGAGATCCGATCGATCGGGACGATGGCTCCCGGGTTTACGTAACCGCGGCAGGTGAGCGTCGGTCCATCCGGCTACCCGACGGCTCCAGCGTCATGTTGAACACCCGCTCACGCCTCGTCGTTGCGTTTACCGGCGGGCGCCGGCTGGTCCGTCTGGTTCATGGCCAGGCGCTGTTCGAGGTCGCCCATGACAGCAGTCGCCCCTTCATCGTCGAAGCCGCCGATCGTCACATAACGGCGCTTGGAACCACCTTCGATGTGCGGGTCGATCCCGGCCGTGTGCAGGTTGTCCTCGTCGAAGGACAGGTCGTGATCGAGCGCGCCAGCCTGCCTACACCGGGAGCAGCCGAGATAGAGCCGGCCACCCTTCGTCCGGGAGAAGAGTATGTCGCGGAGCTGGGTGCAGCGCTGCAGGTCACAAGCGTAGACCCCGCCCGAGAGACGCTGTGGCGCGATGGCTTCATCGAGTTTGACGATGAGCCCCTGGCCCACGCGGTTGCCGAGATGAACCGATATACGGACCGGCCGATCATACTGAGCAACGATGGCGTCGGCGCGCTTCGGCTGAGCGGCATATATCGTACCGGCAGCCCTGATCGTTTCGTCAACACGCTCCGTGAGATCCTGCCGATCGATGCCCGAGCCGTCGCCGGCGGACGTATCGAACTGTCGTTGCTGCGATCAACAGACACCCGACCGTAATTTTCTCATCGTCCCGGTGTGGATTCGGCGGCGGCCCGCGTTTCCGACGGTAGAGCCCCGTTACAGAGGGCGTCACTTGGGGAGGGGGAATCCGCGATGGCCCACATGGCGAGATATGCAGGCCTGCTGGCCGGTGCGGCTGCGAGTATGGCGATCACCATTCCTGCGAGCGCACAGACTGTCACTCGTGTCGACCTTGCCCCGCAGAGCCTCTCGAACGCGCTCAATCGGTTCGGACGCCAGGCGGGAATTGAGATCATATTCACCCCGCTGATTGTCCGGGGCTTGCGTATCCCGGCGGTCCGCGGCGCATTCACCGTCGAGGGAGGCCTCGATCGCCTGCTTACAGGGACGGGGCTGCGCTATCGACGCACGGCCCAAGGCGCATATGTCATCGAGCGACATGAGCCACGGGTCTCTCCTGCCGTTCAGACGCCGCCCGAAGCTTTGGCCGATGAGGAGCAAAATGCTCCGATTGTGGTGACCGGATCGCGAATTCGCCGTCCCAATCTCGACTCCGTGGTGCCGGTCACGACGATCGATGCCGAAGAGTTCCGCCAGACCGGCCAGACCTCGGTCGGCGATATTCTGAACGAGTTTCCTGCCCTGCGCACGACCGTCGGCCAGACCAACTCGAGCCGGCTGCTTGGCACGCCGGGTTTGAGCCAGCTCGATCTTCGCGGCCTCGGCGTCGATCGCACCCTGGTCCTGCAGAATGGCAGGCGCCACATAAGCGGCTCGCCATCCGGCACGGCGCCCGACATCAACACTATTCCGGTCGATCTCATCGAGCGCGTCGATATCGTCACCGGCGGGAGTTCCGCGATCTATGGCTCGGATGCCATCGCCGGCGTGGTCAACTTCGTCCTGAAGCGCGATTATGAGGGAATCCAGCTGCGCGGACATGGTGGCGTCAGCGAACATGGCGATGCCGGCCAGCTCGACGTCAGCCTGCTCGCCGGCACCAACTTTGGCGATGATCGCGGCAACGTTGCAGTCAACCTCCAATATACCCTGCAGCAAGACTGGTATGCGTCCCAGAGAAGAGGCTACCGGACCGTGCGATCATTTCTGCCGGTGGACTTCGACGAACCCGGTCTTCCCAATGGCAGCGACGGCATTCCCGATCAGCAGTTCTTCGAGGACATCCGCTATATTGGGTTCAGCAATGGCGGCCAGTTCCTGGGCCCGACGCCAGGCGCGGATGGATATCTTCCAGCCTTCAACTTCCAGCCGGACGGGACGCTAAGGCCCCAGACGGGTGAACGGGTGAGCCTTCCCCCCGTCGGCTTCACCATCGGCGGAGATGGATCGACAATCCAGGAAGGGCGCCAGCTCGGCATTTACCCTCGCCTCGAACGTTTCAGCGCCAATCTGATCGCCCATTTCGAGCTAAGCGACGCCTTCGAGCCCTTCGTTGAAGCCAAGTTCGTACGCACCGATTCGCTCGGCAGCTCGACCGGTCCGTTCTTTACCCTGGGCGAGTTCGTGCCGAGGGCAGCGGTGTTCACCGACAATCCTTATCTAAATCCGCAAGCGCGGCAGTTGATCCGCAGCTCGCTGGGTCTCGCCGAAGGCGAGGAGGCGAGCTTTTTCTTCGGCCGCAACTTTCTCGAGTTGGGCACCCGCCAGGAAGATGCGCGACGCGACACGCATCGCGTGGTTGTCGGCGCTCGCGGCGATATCGATCAGGACTGGTCGTACGAGATTTCCGCCAACTATGCGGATCTCGCTTCGCGGGCGCGGATCATCGGCAATGTCAATGTGCAACGTTACCTGCTTGCGCTCGACTCGGTGCGCGACCCTTCGAGCGGCGAGATCGTGTGCCGTGCGCGCATAGATCCGGCGGCGCGCATCGCGCTGGAGGGGGCAACCGACCCGAGCTACGCGCAAGCCCGGCTGGCTCAGGATGTCGCTGCATGTGTGCCGCTCAATCCGTTCGGCGAAGGAAATATCTCCGATGCCGCGGCCGACTATATCCTTGAGGACACGTCCACCCGTTTTCATATCACGCAGTTCGTGGCCAATGCATTCGTAAGCGGCGATCTAGGCCGCTGGTTCGAGCTGCCGGGCGGGCCGGTGGGCGTGGCGCTGGGCGCCGAATATCGCCGCGAGACGTTCTTCAGCAGTCAGGATCCGATCGTCCAGGCGGGGCTGACATTCTACAATGCCCAGCCGGGCTTTGATCCGCCGCCGTTCGAGGTCAAGGAGCTGTTCGGGGAAATCCGACTCCCCTTGCTCGCCCGGCGGCGCTTCGCCGAAGAGCTGACCATCACCGCCGCCGCCCGGCTGGCGGATTATGGCGGCGGGACCGGGACCGTGCTGGCCCGGAATGCCGGCGCGCAATGGACCCCGACAAGCGGGCTTCGCCTTCGCGCGAACTTTTCCCGCGCCGTGCGCGCGCCCAATCTCGTTGAGACTTTCGCTCCGTTCGGGGCCCGTTTCAGCGCTCTCACCGATCCATGCGCGGTCCAGAATATCGGGTCGGGTTCGGCGAACCGGGTCGCCAATTGCCGCGCCGACGGTGTGCCTGAAGGCTTCGATCTGACCTATGTCGGATCATCCTTCCAATATCGCGCCGGCGGCAATCCCGACCTCGAGGCAGAGAGGTCAGATTCGCTCACGGTCGGCGCGGTTGTCCAACCGCGGTTCCTGCCGGGCCTGTCATTGTCGGCAGACTATTACAGCATCACGGTGGACAACGTCATCGCGACGCCCCAGCTCCAGCAACTGGTCGACACATGCTATGATTCTTCTGATACCGACAATGCATTTTGCGGGCTCTTCGAACGTTTCCGGGGCCCCGGCGCGGGGCCCAATGGCGAACGACCGGGCCAGATCCTCAAGGACAGCTTGCGTCTCAGTCCCGTGAATTTTGCCGCTCTCAAGGTGCGCGGCATCGATATCGAAGCGAGCTACCGCCGCAGCCTGCCGGACATCGGCAGCTTCAGGACACGGTTCACCTTCACCCATGTGCTCCAGAACGATACCTTCCTTGACCCCACGGATCCCGACCGTGCCAATCAGGTGCTGCTCGAACTCGGCGATCCGCAGAACGCATTCAACTGGGACGTTCAACTGCAGAGCGGGCCGGTGACGTTCGGTTATCAGCTGCGTTACATCGGCAAAATGACGCCGGCCGGCGGCAGCATCGAGAACATTCGCTCGGTGCAAGGCAGGCCCCCGGAAAATGAGGACGCCTTTTCGATCCGCTTTTATCCCGACGTTCTTTATCACGATCTTCGGATGTCGATCGAGATCGGCAACCGCCTCAACGTCTACATGGGCGTCGATAATCTGACCGACCGGCTACCGCCGTACGGTTTGAACGGAATCAACAATGCCGGCGGCATCTACAACAACGTGGGGCGTTTCTTCTACGCGGGTGCGGTTGCAAGGTTCTGACCCATGACGTGCAAGGCGATGATGCACACCTCCGCATTGCCCAGTTCACACGCGGAGGAAGATTTGCTTTCGAGGATCTGTGGCCGGAAGATTCGACCGTCGCCCCGGCGGACGAATGCCGCCGGCATTTCGCGGACCCTCGGTTGTTTCTCGATTGCCTTTCTGATGAGCGGGTCGATTCCAGCATTGGCTTTGCGCAGCCCGCTGGCTCAAATTCCTGCCGCCGTGATCGCCGACCCGGCACGCGACCGGGTCCACCCGGCGCGGAACGACCAGCTGCTGCTGCCTTCGCAAGGTGTCGGCATGAACGCCCTGTTCTTGCGGGCGGCCGGCCAAGGGCGAAGGCCGACAATGCTTCTCTTACACGGTTTGCCGGGCAACGAGCGAAATCTCGACTTGGCTCAGGCGGTTCGCCGTGCCGGGTGGAATGTTTTGACCTTTACCTATCGCGGTGCTTGGGGCTCGCCGGGAACATTCTCGATCGCAGGCGCAATCGAGGACGCGGACGCGGCCCTCTCCTTCCTTCGTAGCCCCGATGCCGCTGCACGATACAATGTTGACGCCGAACGTATCGTGGTCGCCGGTCACTCAATGGGCGGGCTCGCCGCAGCCCTGCTCGCCCGTCGCGGGCGCCCGGTCCACGGCATCGTCCTGATCGACGCCTGGAACGCCGCCCTTGTCGGCGACGAACTCGTTCGCAACGGCCCGCAATGGCGCAGCCAATTCGAGGCTTCCATGGATCTCGGGCACAGTTTGAACGGTGCAACTCCGGCCAGCCTCGCGGACGAGATCGCGGCACATCGTACCGACTGGAACCTGATGGATGCGGCGCCTGCCCTTGCACGAGGCCAAGTTCTGAACGTGTATGCTACACATGGCGGCGCTGCGGAAAATCGCGCCCTGACCGCTGCGATCCATGGCCTAGGCGGCGCGGACCTTACGGTCGTCGAGATCGAGACCGACCATAGCTTCACGGATCGTCGTATCGCCCTTGCCGGGGTCGTAGTCTCATGGCTCGATGAACTGGAAACGGTCGACTGATCGTTGCCATGGCCGAAGCCATTTCGGCCCTAAGGGTTTCAGATCGCAATATCCGGGACGCTACCTAATCTGGGTGGAGGTCTCAGCAGAGGCCGGAGCCAGGGCGTTCCTCCCGTCCGCACCGTGGCTGGTCAACATGTTCGCTGTGGCGTCCCAATAGGTGCGCCCCACCGGCAGACAGGTTCCCCCCACGAGCTCCACGGTTCGGGCGAGCCTCCCTGCCCGGTGAACCGCCTCCACCTTGTCGGGATTGATCGCATGACTGCGGTGGATCCGCAGCAGACGCGCACGGGGCAGCCGTAAAAGCGCAGCAAGGTTCATCGTTGCGAGCAATTGCCGACCATCGACGAGGTGGACAACGCTGTAGTCGTCGTCAGCCCGTACATAAAGGACGTCGCGGACGGCGACGCGTTGCTGCGAGCCTCCATTCGGAATGATGATCAGTTCGGTTCCATCGCCAACAGCCGGCGGGACGGTCGCGACGCGCGGCGCGGGACGCATGGCCCGGACCGCGAGCGGGATCTGGCATGCGAATAGCCCGACGAAGGTCAGATAATAGCCCAGGTCGAGGAAACCCGGAATCCCTGAAAGCGCCAGCGCGGCAATGCCTGCGATCCCGGCAAGGTGCGCATGCGGCGCGGCGCGGACGGTGCCGATTGCAGACGCGACCAGCGCACCGAGCACGCCGATCCGAAAGGCCCAAAGCGCTTTCGCGTCCCACCATGGCAGCAGCAGCCAGGCGCTGGCGAAGCCTGCGATGACCATCAGAAGGATCGCCGCACGCATCCTCGCTTCTCGCACCCAAGAGAGCGCGGCGATCGTCACCACCAGACCTGCGAACGCCGCAAGCCCGGTCAGCGCGACTAAACGCGCAAGCTGCCATGGATAGGGATAAGTGAGCGTCAGCTTGCTGGTCTCGACCGCTGCCTGCAGCACGATTGCGCCAGCAAGCAGCGCGAAGACCGCCGCGATGGCGCTTCGGCGAAGCAGATACAAGAACAGGTTCGTCGCGAACGCGACGATGAGCAGTCCGATGACGATCAGCGTCGGCAAATAGTGGAGGAACACGCCGCTCGACCTGGCATCGAGCGGTCCGACCGACAGGCGGTGGATCGGCCGCGCCACCGGCAACCAGAGATGATGCGCGGACAGGTGAACCGTCACGATGTTCGTGCCAGGATGTACCAACGCTGTCGGAACGTGAAAGACGGCGTCGAAACGTCCCGGTGTTTCCTCCGCTCGGCTGTCGCCGACCAACCCGTTCCGGCCGATCAGAACACCGTTCCAGCGCACTTCGGCGCTTGCCATCGCAGTGATGTGGACAGCAAGTGGCAAGTGAGGGATCCGGTCGGCGCCGACATAGACCGTCTTCAGTGTGCCTGCCGGCCCAATCAACTCAAGCGCCGAGACGTCGACCGACCTGCAGTGGGTTTCGCTTGGGCACCAGAGCCAGTCGAGCGCTACTGATTCCCTTTCGCCCCCCGGCGTCAGCATTCCAATCAGCAGGGCGACCAAGCCCGCAATGATCAACGCGCCCGCCACATATGGCCTGCCCCCCGGTTCACCGACCCCAATGGTCGTCCACCGAAAACGGCTTGGTTCGCCGCGCGATGCGTCGGCAGACCCGGCCGAAGCCAATGGGGTGATGTGCATCATGGCGGATTTCTTCCGCACACGGCACCGCATTGGCAAGGAGTTAGAGCAGGCGGGAAAGCAAATACGACATGGGGGCGGACAGTTTCATGAGCGTCACCCGTCGAACCGTGCTTACGGGCGCCTTGCTTGCGACCGAAATGACGGCGGCCTGGGCAGCGCCAGCGCGCAACCTGACCGGATCGGCGAGGTCGATCATCGACGAGATGGTCCGGCAGTATGGCTTTCAGGGGGTGGTCGTCATCGGTCGGGACGGGCTGCCGCGATTCTCCCACGCGGTCGGCTCCGCCGATATCGAACGCCAGATCGCCGTCGCGGTGGAGACTCCTTTCGGGATCGCGTCGATCTCCAAGCGCCTTACCGCGGTCGCGGTCATGCGGCTGGTCGAGCGCGGCCGCCTGGCGCTCGACCAACCGATCACCGCCTATCTTCCCGATTACCGGCCCGATACCGGTGCCCGGGTAACGCTGCGCCATCTGCTTTCCAATAGCAGCGGCGTACCCAATCTTTTCCGCACCGCCCTCCGAGCCGACAGGTCCCTCATGGCGACCGAGATGTCCGCGCGGGAGGCGATCCGACGTTTCGCCTCGGGAGACCTCGCCTTCGAGCCCGGCACACGATTCGACTATACGCCCACCAACTGGTTCATTGTCCTCGGCATCATCGAGGCCGTGACTGGCACGCCCTTCGCGCAAGCGATGCGGGCGCTCGTCATCGAGCCGCTCGAGCTCGTGGCGACGACGCTGGATCCGTCACCGCGCACCGCCAAGTCCTATCGCAGCGTATCCCCGTCGATCGAATGGCTCGACAGTCGTCCAGCCTATCGCGCGGCGAGCGGCGGCTATTTCAGTACCGCGCGCGACCTGCTGCGCTTCGCCCACCGTGTTTACGACACCGGCTTTCTGTCACGCGCATCGCGGTTGGCGCTCACGAGATTGGAAGTCGCGAGCGATTCCTACGCTCTTGGCGGGCGCATCCGGCAAGTCCCGGTGGAGGGTACGACAGTCGCCGCCGCTTGGGAGACCGGCAACCTGGCGGGATATCGTTCCGTCCTCGGCCATCGGCTCGATGGGCAAGGGGAGGTCGTAATACTGAACAATACTGCGATGTTGCAGCGAACGATGGACGAGTTCGCGGAAGCGCTGCTTCGTCTAGGGTAGCAAAACAGAAGGCATGTGGCGAAATCTATCAAAATATAGAACTATTGCCAGAAGTTCAGCGGCAATGAAAAGTCCGAGCGTCGAGGGTATTAGGTGAGCGAACCGGAACAGGATGTGGGTCAGCTGGCGCGGCTCGTAACCGAGGCAAAAATTGAATCGGCCGGGCGCTGAAATTTCTATCATCGCTTGCGAGCGACGATGTAGGGGCGTTTGTCGGCGCCCTTGCTGGCGTGGCTTTCAATGAGCACGATGTCGAAACCGGCCTCGAGGATCTGTTGCTCCAGCGTGGATGCTCCGAAAGAGCTGGCATGAGGCGCTTTGCCAACGGCTTGCATTGCGGGCAGCACGAGCAGCCGGATCAAAGGATTCATATCTCCCAGACAAGGCGTTTTGGAAATGAATAGGCCTCCGTCCTCTAGCAGGACGTGAATGCTGCGCAGCGTACTCTTCACATTGCGCACCAGATGCAGATAATTGAAGCCCAGAACGGCATCGAACCGCGTTTCTTCGCGGACCAACTCTTCAGCGGTGGCAACGCGAAAGGACAGGGTGGGTATCGACTTGACCTCGATCTTTCCTTCGGCGATCGCGATCATTCCGGCAGAAATGTCCGTCGCCAGGTAGCGCCGTACGTCCCCTGCAAGTCTCAGCGCCGTAGTCCCAGTACCGCAACCCAGTTCCAGCAGGCTTGCTTCGGATCCCAGAAGGGCGCGAGTACATTCGAGCGTGCGCTCATATCCGTCCGGGTCCACGATCGCGGACTCGGCATATCGACGGGAAGATCTATCCCAAAAGCGGGCGTCGCTTGCGAGGCTCATGTGCCCTCCAGACCCCAGCATATGCGACGGGCAAGGGATGTCCAAGAAACCGGCAATTTCGTTACCTCGGGACGGGAGTCTCTGGGGTTACAGTCTATTGGAACGCGCTTACGGTCGTAACAATCTGCTGTCGGATATCCCCAAGTCCGGTCCCGAGCGGCCGCGGCCGGCGGCGCGGGCGTGGCTGGAGTCGGCGAACGGGGTTCAGGCGGTGATCGAGAAGGCACTGAAGGCGGCCGGACTGATGCGCTGAACGCTCAGGCGCCGTGCGCGCGCCTCGTCGCACGAGCTAGCCGGGATCAACGCGCGAAGCCCTGTCGTGAATATGGGCGTAAGGCCGTAGAGTCCTTGGTCGGATAGAGTAGCTACCGCCCTTAGCTGCAGTATGACGACACCTTCGTGTTCTGCACAAGCAATTTTCTTCTCGCTCGACGAGCGTTGGCCGGTCAGGCGGCGGGCATGCATATGAGGAAAACTGTCATTCGCCGATACTTGCTCGAGAAGTGGCCGAAATGGGAACGTCAGCTCTCGAATGAAGCCACCGAAAAGCTGCCGGTCGCGAATCTCAAGCGCCATCGATCCGGAGCGTGCGGCCTTCTCCGGCCTCGAACGGACGCTAAGAAGATAGACGGACAGTTTATCCGGTTCGATTATTTCTGACGGGGCTGCTTGAGGTCGATCCCGGCGCTTACCAGCCGTCCGGCGCGCCGGGCCTGCACCGCTTCGAGCAGAGTGCGTGCGGCGTTGCGGACCTCGTCCTGGAGCTTCTCGTCCTTGTCGAGCGCCTCGTGATTGGTCGTATAGGGCTCCCAATAACCGATATAACGGTCGAGCTCGACGGGGACGCCGGCCGGAACGAGATGCATGAAGCGCAGCCAGTCGGCGAGCTGCGTCGGACATTCTCGGCGCCTTCGACATCGCCGTGGACGACGATCGAGAACAGGCGCCCTTCCAGATGGCGGGGATAGGGCCAGCCATCGAGCTTCAGCTGCTTTGCCTTCCGCGCATCCTTGCCCTGCGTTGAGGTCGGATCGGGATTGCCGCCATCGGCGCAGACCAGCCGATCGATCATCAGCTTCATCGGCGACGAGGTGGCATACCAGTTGACGGGTGTGATCAGCATGATGCCGTGCGCTCGGACCCAGAGCGGGTAGATCTCGTTCATCATGTCCTGCGTCTGGCCGAGCGAATGGTTCGGATAGCAGAAGCAGGGCCAGTGGCAGAGCGCTGCGGCGGTGGAGAAGCAGGCTTTGCAGGGATGGATATGCTTGCCGTATTCGGCGGCGAGGCGGGAGAGATTAAGTGTCTTCACTTTCACGCCCTCGACCCCGCAAATCTCCGACGCGATCTCCAGCAGCCGCCAGCTCTTCGACATTTCGCCGGGACACGTATGCTCGGAGCGCGAGGAGCCGTTGACGATCAGGATGCAAGGCGGCTGCGACGGGTCCTCATGCTCGGCCTGCGCCTGGCGGATCGCGTCATGAGCCGCTATCCAGTCGGTCGCGAGGTCGTAATCGGGGTCGGCATAGCCGTGCCCCGCTTTCTCGGTGCGCGGCGACTTGCGCTCATTGGCATAACCGTCCCAGGCCGCGTGGGCGATGCACTCAAGTTCCTCTGACAAGCAGTCGAAGGCTGGGTCGGTGAACTGGGCTCTGAAGCGACACTTGAACTCGGCCTCGTCCAGCTTGACGCTTGGCATGCCCTCCCGCGGCGCCGGTGCTTTATCGGACATTAGACGTTGCGCTGCTCATTGTTCGCTAATGGGCGATCGAGGCTCGCGTTCCGCAGCGAAAAATCCTGCAAAGGTGCGCTTCCGGCTGAACTTGCCAGCGCTCCCCTTGAAGTGGCATCGGTTCCCCGGTGCCAACCGCCCGACTGAATGCCGAAATTGGCCGATAGCCCAACGGCGGCTTTTCAGGTCAGATCGGCGAAAAGCTACGGTTGTCAGGTAGCGGCGTCGACTTCCGCTATGGGTGGAAAGCGGATCTAAAGGTTCATGAGGGTAGCTGCCGTTTGTAAGGCTAGATTTGTTTTCTCGGTGACCAGAACGCGCTTAGCTACCAGCGTGTCACTAAGATGCTCATATGCCAAGCCGTATTCCCGATTCTCAATATATTCTCGAACGGTCTCAGTGTCTTGTGCCGGAAGGTGATGTTGTTCGGCTTCGAGTGCCGAGGTCAACAGTACTTCTAATCTGCTCCACGTTTCATGCTTATCCATGTCAAGATGATCGCATCACAGCTGAGCGCCGCAATGGGTCGGTTTCTGCCCGTCCGTTATCGACCCATAGCTGCAGCTATCGGCATGGCGCATTTCACCTTTTGCCCCGTCGTCTCCAGCTCCGGCCAGCGGGCGTGGGCGAGTCGATCTTGGAGATGATCGAGCGCCGACTGCGGTGCATGAAACCGGAACGGGATCGAGAAGGCCGGCGCCGCCAGGACCTCTGTACGGACCAACCCGTTAGCCACCATGGCGGCAGCCCTCATAGTTCCAACGAAGCGTCGCCTCGATATGGCGCGCGGTCCGGCCCGCATTTGAGGTTCAGCGGACGTGGTCATCCTTTCCTCGAGGTTCGGTCCGGTATTGACGATCATCTGGGATCCACGGCGGAACCCTGACAAAGATATGCGCAACTATGTATATTTATGTCAATGCATATACGCGGAGGTCAGAATGGCAAAACTGATCTATTCCTACCTCGCCTCGCTTGACGGCTACATCGCCGACAAGAGCGGCAAATTCGATTGGGCCGAACCAGACGACGAGGTTTTTGCGTTCATCAACGAGCAGGAGCGCTCGATACGAACCTATCTCTACGGGCGCCGCATGTACGACATAATGATCGGCTGGGAGACCGACCCTTCGTTGGCTGAGCAATCAGCGAACATGGGTGCTTTTGCCAAAACGTGGCAGGCAGCGGACAAGATCGTAATCTCATCCACGTTGGACAAGCCTTCGACGAAGCGAACCCGGGTCGAGCGCGATTTCAATGTCGTTGTGATCCGGCAGATGAAGGCAGCGTCGCCGCATGACATCGCCATCGGCGGCGCCAACTTGGCGTCGCAGGCTATCCGGGCCGGGCTTGTTGATGAGTATCGCTTCTTCTTTGCACCCGTTATCGTCGGCGGCGGCAAAAAGCTTCTTCCAGAGGGAGCCCGTCAGAATCTGAAGCTGATCGACGAACGCCGGTTTAGAAGCGGCTTCGCCTACCTGAGCTATATGATCTGCGGCTGAGCCTGGGGAAGCTGCAGTCAGTCTCTCTAAAACGTCAACCTTACGAACGAACCGAGAGGCAATATTGTTGGAGCATCGCACGGCAGATGAGTAACGATGCATTTCAGATGCTTGCCGACCCTACTCGTCGACGGATCGTGGAAGCGTTACGAACCGGCGAACGACAGGTTAATGAAATCGTCGAGATCGCTGGCGTGCACCAGTCAGGTGTGTCACGACACCTTCGGATATTGCACGATGCAGGGTTTGTAACAATGCGGCCAGATCAACAGCGCCGCCTTTATTCACTTCGAGCAGAACGCTTCCGGGAACTTGAAGAATGGATTCGGGGATTTCGACTCTGGTGGGAGAAACGGCTGGAGCGCTTCGAAGCAGCGCTCAACGCAAACCAGATTCCGCCATGCTCGCAGCGCTTCAATGATGAATAGCGGGCGGATTCGCGGGCAGAGCTCGCTCACCTTCGAGCGTACTTATCAAGCGCGTGTAGAAGAGCTCTGGGATTTATGGACCACAAAGGCAGGTTTCGAATCCTGGTGGGGATCCCATGGCTTCAAGGTTCATGTCGAAACTATCGATCCACGGATCGGCGGCGTGCTGCGCTACGACATGTACACCGACGATCCCGCGCTCATTGCCTCAATGAACCAGCTTGGGCGGGAGGCATCAACTTTTACGCAAGCAGAGTTCGTTGAGCTGATTCCACTTAGGCGTCTTGTCATTCGACACATGATCGATTTCATTCCCGGCGTAGCGCCCCATCCCCATTCGATCACCGTTGAGTTTGTTCAGCAGGGCGACCGGGCGAAGATGAGAGTCACGATCGACGCCCACCATGATCGACTGACGACTAAATTGTCCGCGGTTGGTTTTGCGCAACAGCTAGAGAAGCTGAATATACGGTTTGGACTGATCAATTAGCAGGAATCGTCGGCGAGTTTGAGCAGATGGAGAAGCGCACCTTCTCGCGGCGGCCGACCTTAATGCCGGCGCTAAGCCGCATCTCCAACCGAGTGACTGGCCTAGTTTAGGCGCTCGCTACGGGTGGAAAGCGCGCTCTTCAATCCCCTTGTGGGACAGGGCTGGGTGAGGATGGACTCGCATGGAGAGCGCGTTGGTTGCCGTCCGCGGTTTTCGTGCTCGAGTAGTTTTCGCGGGCGCCAGCTCGCCATCAACCGAAGCACTTTACTTTATAAGGTATGATATTTATGATCCTCCCGAGGCAGACTGATTGATCTGAATGGAAGGCATCAATGACCCTCTCTGCCAGGAACGCAGCTATCGCCCTCGGTTTAGTCGCCATCGGCATAGCCATTGCCGCCACCGGCATCTACATCGGGGAGACCGACGATGCGCCCGGCGCCTCACTGCTGGGTATCCTGCTGCTGATCGTCGCATGGGCGCTCGCTGTGAGGACCGTGCGCCGCAAGACATAGGTCAGGCGTTGGGAAACGAAGGGTGGCATCGTGCGGACGACTGCGCAGGTGCGCACCCGGCACCGGACGCCGTACCTTGGCTGCGGAAAATCGACTGGAGTGAGAGGGGCGATGTCGACCGCCCCTCGATCGGCTGACGCAAGATCCAGGACAGGCTATCCGGTAGGAAATCGCGATGAAGGTCTTCCGTGTGGTTCTGCCGGTCACTGATATCGGTGTTGCACACACTTTTTACTCCGGCGTCACCGATCAGGTCGGGCGGCGCGTCTCCCCAGGCCGGCTCTACTATGACTGCGGCGGGGTCATACTGGCGTGTTACGATGCGCTCGCGGACGGCGACGCGTCTCGACCGCTGCCGTCGAGCGAGCCGCTCTATTTCTCGGTTCCCGATCTTGTTGACGTCTATCGAAGATGCTGCCTGCTGGGCGCGGCGTTTTCGACGCAGGTGGATCCGCAGGTGGGAAACCCGGGCGAAATCCAGAACCGGGCGTGGGGCGAGCGAAGCTTTTACGTCTCCGATCCGTTCGGAAACTCACTCTGCTTTGTCCAGGAAGGGACCGAGCTGACGGCAGCAATTGATCCCTGTGGACCAGCTCATTGGTAGGCGTCCGGCGATGTGGGCAATCTGCATCGCGGCACCCTGCGGCCTTGTTTCGAGGTTTCTGGAGGGCGTCGTGACCGCTTGACCTGATTGGCGAGACGGTCGTAGCATGCATGTCTGGCCGACTGGCGGCCGCCCGTCCGCGGGAAGGGCCTAGCCCACCTTGCAAGATCGATTGGAGGTCGCCGACCTTTCCTGCCCGTCAGCGGACGCCGGGCGCCGACGGAAAGGTACCGGCTATGTCAACGTACGGCGGCGCGCGCCGCGGATCCGATGTTGAGTTTCCTCCCAACCAAAACACGGCGGCTGTCAGGCGGACGCCTTTCGCTGCTGCCGAAGCCAGCCTTCTTATTGAACGCTGGCTACCCGGTCGTCCGGAGGAAGTGTGGGCCTTCCTCACCAGTGCGGACCAGATCGAGCGTTTCCTGACCTGTGGGCTAAGAGCGCCGCTGTCTGGAACCTGCCGCGGTAAGCTGTGCGACCTCAGGCCGCCGCGTCTGTTGGTCTTCAGCTGGAGTCATCAGGCTTTGAAGCCAAGGCGGTTCGTTGTGACGGTCGAGTTGTTGGCTGTGGGTGACATGGTTCGGCTCCTCCTCACTGTTGTGCCGGAAGACAGGGTGAAGAAGACCCAGGCGCACGCAGCGGAGCCGTCTCATGGCTGATCCGCGGGCGCGTCGCACGCTTCCGCCGCGCCCCTCTCAGGAGCATCTTCGCAAGCAAGCCAAGCGTCTGGCTCGTGAGCGGGGTCTGCAGCTTTCGATCGCACAACGTCTTCTCGCCGCAGAATATGGTGAAAGCTCATGGGCCGAGCTCATGCGTCGGGTCGCAGCGATGGGCTCGCATTCCCCGAAGGCGAGGTCGCGCCTTGCCCGCGCAGCCGAGACTGGCGACGTCGCTGCCGTGCGAGATCTGCTGGGAAAAACAAGCGCGCCCGATGGCGATGCGGAGGATGAAGCTTCGCCGCTCTGGCTTGCCTGCGTTGCCGATGCGCCGCCCGGGACGCGGTTGGCAATCTGCGAAGCTCTGCTCGCAGCGGGGGCCAATGCGCGTAGGGGTGTCCCGGGCTCCACTCCCTTGCACGCCGCTGCGGCCCGCGGCCCGCTGCAATTGGTCGAGCTGCTGATCGCGCATGGCGGAATCGAATGGGAGGAAGACAGCCGCGGCTGGTCTTCGCTCGACGCCGCTCGAAACGGCTCGGCCCCCGATCGCGACGCGATCGCGATCCTGCTGAATCGACCGGTTATCGTCGATCCGGCCTTCCGCGCGGCGGTTGCCGCTATTCAGGCCGGCGAGGTGGCGGAACTTGCGCGGCACCTCGACGCCGCGCCTCAGCTGCTGCGCATGCGCGCCGTTGAGCCGGACTGTTACCGGCAGGCGGCGCGGCCCCAATATTTTAAGGATCCTAAACTCTTCTGGTTCATCGCCAACAATCCGCGGTTGGTGCAAAGAATGCCGTCCAACATAATTCAGATCGCGAACGCAATGCTGAAGCGTGGCGTCGAACCGGAAGATCTCCAATATGCGCTGGAACTGGTGATGACCGGCGCCTCGGCGCGCGAGCACGGCCAGCAGCTTCCGCTAATGCGTCTTCTGTTGGCGGCGGGAGCAAGGCCTTCCGATCGCTCAATCGCCATGGCCCTCGCCCACCGCGAAATCGATCCGATACGGGCCTTGCTGGCCGCTGGCGCGCCGCTGACGGTTGCGATCGCAGCGGCGCTTGGCGACTGCGAGGCACTAAAGCGGCGGCTGGCTACGGCGTCGCTCGACGAGATCCAGATGGCGTTAGCCCAGGCGGTCATCAATGGACGACCGGACACCGCGCGCGTAGCCCTCGACGCCGGCGCCGATCCAAACCGCTTCATGCCCGTGCACGCGCACAGCACGCCGCTGCATCAGGCCGCACTGCTGGACGATACGGCGCTGATTGACCTTCTCCTCACTCGCGGAGCGCAACCCGACATACGCGACCAGATGTGGAACTGCACGCCTCTGGAGTGGGCCATCCATGAAGGCAAGCCTATCAGTCGGGCACGCCTCGCCGGCCTCTCGAGCACCGATTAGGATGCTGCAGAGCCGCCAGTTTCGAAGGGTTCGGCCGGTGGGGTCAGTTGTTCTCTTTTCCGAGCGCCATCATGTCCGGTGTCAGGGCTGTGCGCACGGAAATGGCGGCATCGTCCGGGAGCCTAGGATTTCTTCGGACTGCGCTTCTTCTTTCTTTGCTCGCGATATTCTCGCTCGAAGCTGTCGAGTCTGCCCGTCCAGAATTCGCGCACCCGACTCATCCACTCGTCGACCTCGGCGAGGCCGCGCTGGTCCAACATATATAGCCGCTTGGTGGCCTCCGCGCGATACTGCACGATCCCAGCTTCCTTGAGGACTTTCAGATGCTGGGAGACCGCCTGGGCAGTCATGTCGAATTGGCTGGCGATCTCGCCAGCCGGTCGTTCGCCCTTCGCGAGGATCTCGACAATATGTCGACGGGTCTCATCGGCGAGCGCGGCGAAAGCTTGCATAGCCATTCACCTAAAGCCCGTTCTTTAGCAAGTCAATGTGATCGCACCGGACCGCGATCGACTCCAAAGGTCGCGCGCAAACATGATGTTTGTCGCGCCCGCGCTCGCCAGCCGTGATCCACGAACCCGATCGCCGAGCCTTATAGGAAGCGCAGCCAGATATGGCCGGAACCTGATTTCACCTTCCCAAACCAACGACACGCGGGGTAAAGCACCACAAGCACCGCCAGCCAGGTCAGCCAGACGCCGACGAGCACAAAGCCGAACCCCTCTGGTGGCACGAGATTCGGGCCCTCGCCCGTCCAGAACAGATAGGAGATCGGCCAGCCGAGAAGCCAAGCGACGAGCAGCGCCGCGCCGTGGATCAGGAAAAGGTGGAAGGCATAGAAGAAGAACGGCACGCGCCCGTATGTGGCAAGGAGGCTGAGGGGGCCGGTGACGGCCTGTCGCCCTGCAGTCCAGGCCTGAAACAGCAATAGCAGGCCGAGCGTCACAAGCGCGAATTGCAGTGACGGGGGGTATTTCTGAACATTGAGGAAGCTGAGAATCGTCCAGCCGAGGTCGGGCTGGCCTTCAAATCCTCCTCCCGGGGATTGTCCGTAACCGGCGAGGCGCACCAGGACGAACAGCAAGAGCGCGATCGCGCCGGCGAAGGCCAGGGGTTTGGCCGCGGATTGACCGGCCGGCATCAGCCACGGACCTATGGCATAGCCAAGCATCATCAGCGCCGCCCAGGGCAGAATTGGATAAAGAATCACCTCTCCACCGAACAGCGGCAATTGCGCCCAGCCTCCGGTATAGAGGATCTGGGCGAGCGCGCCTCCGCTCGGAATGCTGAACGCATTGTGCAGCAGGATGAACAGTGCGGCGCCTGCGAGCAGGGCCGGGCGCGGGACGAGCAGCAGGACTGACAGGAGGATCATGCCCGCACCGAGGCCCCAGATGACGCCAAACCAGGTCCAACCGGGATGAAAGGACCAAGCAAAGCCGAATAAGGCGAATTCGAGCACGACCAGCCAGAGCCCCCTGAGGGCGAGGAACCCGGCCAGCTTGAGCCGGCCGTGCTTACGCCCGATCAGCCAGGCGCCGAGACCGACGATGAAGAAGAAACCGGGAGCGCAGAGATGCGTCACCCAGCGGGTGAGAAAGTAGCCGGCCGTCGTTTGATCAAGATCAACGGGATCAAATTGTGCCGCGCTGAAGAAGATACGGACGTGATCAAGGGCCATCAGGGCAATGATCAGCCCCCGCGACACGTCGAGCGAGATGTCTCGGGCCGCATACATGGGAATGGGAACGACCGATGCCGGCGCTTTGCCCGAGTCTGGAGGAGGCCGCTGATCCTGCAACGGTTGTTCGACCAGTTCCATCATCTCCCTTTTCCGCTCCCGCAGAAGTACAAGGCTTCCCCCTGGTGCCAAATCGGCGGCTATGGGCGGCCTCGACTTGCGCCGGTATCAGTGATTATCTTATAAAGTAAATGCTTTCAATAGCTCGGGGATCGAGTGTCCGGTAGAAATCGCTTCACGAGGGCCGAAAGGAGGTGATGGTACACGTGGAAATCCAGAACATGACGCCGCTGATTCAGGTGTTCGACATGCCGACATCGCTGGCCTTCTATCGCGACCTGCTTGGTTTCGAAGTCGTCGCCAGCTCCGGCGACGGCGACGATTTCGACTGGGGGCTGCTGCGGCTTGGACCTGCAGATCTCATGCTGAACAGCGCCTATGAGACCGGCGAGCGTCCGGCCGAGCCTGATCCGGTCCGGTGCGCTGCGCACCGTGATACCGGACTCTTCTTCTACTGCGCCGATGTCGATGCGGCCTACTCCAGTCTTGCGGGCCGGGGCCTTGCGGTGTCCCCGCCGACGACCCGCAACTATGGGATGCGGCAACTCTATCTCCAAGATCCGGACGGATACGTGCTGTGCTTCCAACACCAGGCGTAGGCGCGCCGACGACAGGGAATTCCTGTCCGCGCATGCCAGCAAGTCTTATAGGACGAAAGTAAATATATTATAAAGTAATAGGTTGATAAGTGTCAACCAAAGGATCTTCTAGTGACCGCCTGCGTCTACCATTAGAGATGGTGGTCCTGAATCTCTTATCGCTGGGCGCCCCTGATATGGACGATGGAGGAGCCGGCACCGATCCGGTGATGGATGTCGTACGCACCGCGACGAGTGCCGAAGCGCTGGGTCCTTTTTCCCCGTGCAGCCCGAGGCACATCGTCGACGTCCGGGTGGCGATGTGATCGTCGCGTCGCCGGTGCTGACTGACAAGATTGGCGACGGCCATTTGCGGCTGATCGGAGCCTTTGACGACCAAGGTGCGCGGGCGTTGGCCGGCAGGGCAGATCCCGTTGGGCGCGAGCCATTGTCGGGACAAGAGGGTGGTTCGTCCGAGGGCCGGAACGGCGCACGCTACAGCAGACCAAGCTCCGTCTCGGCAACAAAGGGCATGAAACCGACGAAATCTGCGTTCGGTCCGTAGGGATCGTAGAAGAATCCTTCGCCGGCCAGATGATAGTTTGTCCAGCCAAACAGGTCGTGCCAGAGCTGTGTGAACATAATCTCGAAGGGAACGCCCGCTCTGACGGCGGAGAGACCGACAAGCTGCGCTCTTGTCGTCGGATATTCCTGCCGGAGCCATTCCTGCACGATCTCGGCGCCCAGCGCACGCGCCTCGGTCAGCATCTCGCGATCGTGCTCGACGGTAAAGACAGGAACCCGAGCCAGATAGCGGTCGCCATCTCGTTCGACGTAGCGGATGGCCTCGAGAAGCCGGAGCGTGGTGCGGATCTCTTCGCTCGTTGCCGATGTCGCAGCCGATAGGGTCGCCTCGCTCTGTGGTCCTTGCCGAAGCCTCGTCATGATGCGCGCGGCATGTTCCTGATGGCGTGCCAGCGCCTCACGCAGAACCTGTGCAAGCATGCTGGCAGTATGGCGCGGCACGAGCGAGGCCAGCCGCGTGGCCGAGATGCGCCCGGTAAGGTCGGGGAAAGCGTAGCGCTCCGGGTTTTCGTGATCGCCGAACGTGGTCATGGTGATCGCGCCATCTGCGACAACCGTGTTGTGGCTGCCCCAATAGAGGCCGCGAACGGATAGGCCCGGTCCGTTCTCCATCATCGTCATGGCGAATATGTCGCCATTTGGCTTCGGTTCGGGCGGACGGCGATAGCCAAGCCGCGCCGTGATATCGAGACCGTCCCAATCAAGGATCACGCAGCCGATGATCGCCATGGCGACGAGGTCGCGTCGAACCCTCGGCAGGTCATAGCGCGACAAGATGGCGTCGAATCGCGCACGGTGCGCGACGATCGCGGCCGCCAGTTGTCTACCGGCAGGATCTGCGACCGATCGGATCAAACGCTTGTCCGCAGCGGTGATGACCGTGAAGGAGAGTGCGAAGCGGTTGCCGTCCAGCGGACGAATGACATCAGCCTGGGTCAGGTGTCGAAGCGTGATTCCGGTTCCACTGAGGAGCCGGTCGATTTGTGCGCGCACAAGCGGTCCGGTCAATGCCTGCTCGGCGATCTGCTGTACCCCAGGTTCAGCGAGGAGCACATAAGGGTTGTCATAGCCTGAGCTCTCGACGGACGCGGTGCCGGCGATCGACCATCTTGCATCCTGTCCGGCAAGCGGGGTCGCGACCAAGCCGAGCAGAGAGGCGAAGGCCCAGCACCTGAGAATCCGCCTTTTCATGACATTCCTCCGTGTCGGTGACATAGGTCAATTCAGAAATTGATAAGGCAAAATCTTAAATAATCAAGACAAGCTTTGCCTTTATGAGCGTTATTGTGTCCCCAACTGTCGGATGCCGCTCGCAGAAATTGATCCGGACCACATTCGAATGTGAGATAGGTCAAGCTCAAACGCGTGCGTCTCCCACAAGCTACGATCTCGCACAGAAGGTAGGCCGCATCGCGCATCCGTCGGTCCGCGACTGGCTCGTAGCAAAAGGCCAGAAGCGAAAAGGGCGGCTCGCATCCAAGGATCAACACCTTCAACTCGTGGGCGGGCCCCACGCCATACGAGCTAGTACACTCCGCCGACTGCTCTCCCGCCGCAAGCAGAGGGAGCTCCCTGACCCAGCCCCCTGATCGCAACTGCCAAGATTCCGGAGGCGCTTGCATTTTCAAATATAAAGTATATTACTTAGAAAGTTAGTAGTTTAGAATCTTGTCGAGCGCTTAAACAGGGGGTAAGTTCATGAAATTTCACCGCTTGCTCAGATCGAGCGCAGTGCGCCCAGCCATGCTTCTGGGTCTCGCCGCGTTTGCGGCGCCCGTTCACGCACAAAATTCCGAAAATGAGGACGCACCGATCGAAGCGGCCGATGCCGAGGAGGGGGAAGGTACAATCGTTATCACCGGTTCACGTATTCGCCGCGCCGGATTCGATACGCTTGAACCGGCGGTGGTCGTCTCCGACGAGTATCTGGAAACGCGCGGCCTCACCAATGTGGCCGACGCCTTGAACGAAATTCCGAGCTTCGGCGTCGGCGTCACGCCAGAGGGCGGACAGCCCGCTTTCAGCGTAGGTCAGAATTTCGTGAGCCGTTTCGGCCTCGGCTCCGCGCGTACCTTGACCCTGCTCAATGGCCGCCGCTTCGTATCGACGAACGTGCCCTCTATCTTCGGCAGCGGGGCACCGGGCCTTCAGGTCGACCTCAACATTTTTCCATCCGAACTGGTGGACCGGATCGAGAATATCGCGATCGGGGGCGCCCCGACTTACGGCTCCGATGCGATCGCGGGAACCGTCAACGTCATCTTCAAGACGGACTTCGAAGGCCTGCACGCCTCGGTCACCAGCGGCATTACCGAGCGGGGTGACAATTTTCGTGTCAACGCGTCGCTGCTGGGCGGCGTGAACTTCGGCGGCGGTCAGGGCAATGTCACGCTGGCGCTGAGCTACGACCGCGCGGAGGGCGTGCTCGGCGTCGAGCGGCCGATGTTTCGCGACTTCCTCCAAACCGGCACCAATCCGATCTGCGGGTCGGCCCAGGCAAACATTCCCGGCCGCACCCCGGCAACAGACGGGCGCGTCAGTCCCGATGTTCCATGCAATGGTGGCGCGACCGACGGTATTCCCAATTCCGTCTTCATCAGGGACACGCGCATTTTCTCGCTCACCGAGGGCGGTCTTTTGTATCCGCTGACAGGCGCCTTCAACAATGCCGCAGGAGTTCCGAACGGTTTTGGGCCGGGCGGCAATACGCGCCTGCAGTTCGATACGAATGGAAACCTCATTCCCTACAATCCTGGCTTTCCGTTCGGAACGCAGAACGGCAGCGGCGGCGACGGCTTCAGCATAGCCGGGGCCCAGCAACTGACGGCGGATCTCGAGCGCTACACAGCATTCCTTACCGCCCGCTACGACGTCACGGACAACGTCCGCCTCTTCGTCGAAGGCACGTTGTATCGGGCTTATGCAACAGAGCTCTCCGATCAGCCGATTTTCAACGCAACGCTGTTCGGCGGTGTGAGCCAGGTGCTGACATTCTCGGCAACCGACCCGCGGCTCAGCCCGCAGGCCCGGACACAGCTCGCCGCATTGGGCGTTACCGACTTTCGCCTGTCGCGGGCTTCGACCGATCTGGTCGTCAACAACTCCAGCTCGCGTACCGACGTCTATCGCGGTGTTGTCGGGCTGGAAGGCAACTTCGACATTGCAGGCGCCGGCGTGTTCTGGGAAGCGACTGCGAATATCGGCGAGAGCAAAGGCTATTTCGATGCAACCGCTCTCAATCAGCAGAATTTCGTGAACGCGATCAACGTGCGGACCAATGCGCAAGGCCAGATCGTTTGCGATCCTACTCCGGCGCGCAATGTCGCACCGGGCGGCATCAACCCTGTCGTGGATCCACAATGCGTCCCGCTTGACGTATTCGGACGAGGTCGCGCCAGCGCGGCCGCACTCGAATATGTAACGGACCGTACGCGTGCGATTTCGACGCTGCGGCAACAGGTCTACAACGTCAATGCAAGCAGCAACCTGTTCGATCTGTGGGGTGCCGGACCAGTCGGGGTAGCTGTTGGCTACGAGCATCGTTACGAATTTGGCGGGTTCGAACCCGACGAGTTCCAGCGGCTCGGGCGGGGCCGTTCGGTTCCCATCGGTGCGAATGAGGGCTCGTTCAACACGGATGAAGTCTTTGGCGAACTTCTAATTCCGTTGGTGTCGCCGCAGAATGACATCCCGCTAATTTACTCCGCCCAGATGGAAGGCAAGGCCCGCTACGTACACAATACGGTGAACGGCGGCTTCACCGCTTACACGGTAGGGGGGCGCCTCTCGCCCGTCCGAGACATCCAGTTTCGCGGCAACTATACGCGCTCGCTTCGCGCGCCGTCCGTGACCGAACTCTTCACGCCGCTGTCTCCGGCTTTCAATTTCTTCCCTGACCCTTGTGACCGCGCCAATATCGCGCAGGGACCAAATCCGACCGTTCGTCGCCGGAACTGCGACGCATTTTATCAATCCTACGGGATCGTGAACGGCGCAACGACGTTCGATTCCCAGGCGCGCGTAGCGACTATCCCGGTGGTGACTGGCGGCGATCCCAATCTCGAGAATGAAGAGGGCCGCGCCTATACGTTCGGTGTGGTGCTGCAACCTTCCTTCATCCCGCGCTTCCGGGCGGCCGTCGACTGGAACCGTATCCGGATCACCGGAAACATCGCCGCGCTGACGCCGGCGAATATCGCGGAAGGCTGCTATGACAATCCGGACTTCGATCTCAACGATCCGGACAATGGCAATACCTTCTGTACCCTGTTCACGCGCGTGCGCGGCGGCCCCAATAACGGCCAGCTTGTCAATGATCCCGCCAATCCAGGCCTGCGGGGGATATTCGTCAACGGGGCGTTCATCGAGTTCAAAGGCCTGACCGCGGAGGTCAACTATAACTTCCCACTCGATGGCCTCGGTCTCAATGGCGGCCGCATCGATCTTTCTGCGCTGTATTTCTACACGCATCGCCTGCGCTTATCGAACAATGCGGTGACGATCGACCCGAACCAGGGCGAGCTGGCGTCGCCCCGCCACGCCGGCCAGTTCAATATCGGCTTCAGCTATAATGATTTCGGCATCGATCTGCAGGCAAACTATACCGGCGAAGCGAAACTCAACAATCTCAATACGGCGGACTCGCTCGACATCCTCAAAGTCGAGGACGTTCTGATCTTGAACACATCGTTCCGCTGGAGAATCAAGGACGAAACCTTCTTCCGCTTCACGGTCAGCAACTTGACCGACCAGTTGGCACCTTTCCCGCTCAGCACTCAGGCCTTCGGCATTTACGACATGCTGGGCCGGCGTTTCACCGTCAGCCTGGACTACCGTTTCTAGGAAAACGGTCGAAGAGCTTTCGGGAGGCATGCCTTCACCCTCGCTGACGGGGATCCGCTCGATGGCTGCCGGCACGCGGACGGGCACGTGAGACATCACCGGAAATGAATCCTGACTCATCTTTTCATGAGGTTAGCCACAAGTCACATGTCATGATTGCTCGACGCCATTGTGGACCCTGAACAGGTTCGATGGATCATATCGCCGCTTTGCCGCCGATAGGCGGCGGTAATGCTCTCCCCAATATGCCCGTTTCCAGTCTCTCTCGAAATAGTCGGACTCGGACACATATGCCCCGGCATCGGGCACGAGCCGGCGGATCGGTGCCATCGCCTCGGTAACGCGCGCCGCTCGGCGTCGTCCGGTCTCGAGGTCCGGCTCGTGACCGGGAATGCCGGGCCAAGCCGGTGGCGCATCCGCCGCGCAGATGAGCAATGCGAACGCGTTCAGCACTGCTGGATTGGTCGCCGTTTCCCGTGTCCGGGCGAGTGCAAAAGGAGTTCCACCGGCCAGACCCTTGTTCGTGTGCAGCGCCACGCCCCAGATCGAGGAAGCCGCAACGAGCGCATCAACGAGGGCAATTTGCTGATCCACCCCCAGTAGCCGGGCAGGCAACCAGGCGGACTGATAAGCGTGCAGGGTCTGACCCGCCTCACCGAGATTGGCAGCCCAAAAGACGTTGGATGACGGCGCATCCGGCCGATCATCGGGGAGGACGATCCCGGGCAAGGTTTCCAGATAGGCCGGATCCCAGAACTGGCGGCCGGTTGCAGCAATGATCACCGGCTCCCCGGCCATCTCGTAATCATCTCCCCGCTCCCCGATCCAGGCCAGGAACGGCGCCCAGACGGCTTGCGCCTCGTCGCGCCCAAGACCGTGAAACATCATCGAGACCGACAGCTGCCGTCCGGGGCTGAAGCGTATCTGTTCCCCCCAGGCCGGATTGAACAGGGCTTCGGCGTAAAAGGCGATGATTCTGCCCACCAGAGCACGCCAGGCTGCATCCGAGCGCGCCGTTATCGAGGACAGCACGGCGCCGATCGTCGCGGGAAGCTCATGCGTGCGTAGCGTAAGCCGTGTCACGACGCCAAAGCTGCCGCCGCCACCACCCCTCAATGCGAAGAAGAGTTCGGGTTCGTGGCAGGCATTGGCGATGCGCACTTGGCCGTCGGCCGTCACCACCTCCGCTTCGAGAAGATTGGCCGCCCCGGTGCCGAATGCCTTGGAGAGACTACCGAAGCCGCCGCCCAGGACGAAGCCTGCAACGCCAACCGTCAGGCAGCCGCCGCCCTGAACATAGCGGCCGGCTTGCACGGCGACCGCGTCATAGACCTGTCCCCAGATCGCGCCCGCGCCCACCGACACCGCCGGGATGGGTGAGGGATTGGCCGGGCATCCCTGACCCACGAAATCGTCATGCAGTTCGATGGCGCGCATGCGCCGGGTCCAGACGAGAAGTGAACCGGCCCCGTTGGAGTTGCCGAAATAACTGTGACCCCCGCCCTTGACGACGAGACGCATGCCGTGCCGTCGGGCAAAATCGACGGCCGCGGCGATATCCGCAGCGCTTTCGGCGGTAACGGCAAAGTCGCTGGGCTGCGATGTCCACGCGCCGGTCCATCCCAGTGTCTGCGTGAGGCCTGGTTCGTCGCCCAAATAATAGGGGTTATTGATGCGCTCGAACAGCGCTTCGGCGCCTTCACCACCTGCCCGCGCGCAGTCCACCAGGGGCGAGCGGATGCGGATCAACCTATCGCCAAGCTGCGCCGTGAGAGCCGACCAATCCGGCGCGAGGAGGGCGTTCAACGCCAATGCCGGCTGCGTAACGATCGCTGCACCCGCACCGGCCACCGACTTGATGATGGTCCTTCTTCGCAAAAGACGTCTCCTTGATTGGTGCGATATCTTTGCGGCGACCGGTGGCGCCGTCTCGATTCTGAGGAGCCGCTGGACCTCCCACCTCCCGGCGACCGGATCATCCTATTTCACCCACCCCGGCGCCCATCACGTGCAGTGGACGATCTCACCGGGGGCGGAATACCGGACATTCTGACATCCAGCTTCGATGAGCCCAGCGCGACGCGTCTGGTCGGATGCCGGATGGAGCGAGGAAACGGTTCTGCCGGATTCCCAGGTCGGGTGGCGGCGGCTGGACAACGCACCCGCCGGTCTCGTCCGGTCATCGAGAAGGTACCCGGGCCACCGTATTTCCGACGCCGGTTCTGGAGATACGCGGCGAACGTCCATCCATTCGTTCGCGCCAGGTCACGCGATTCATCGCGCCCGATACTTCGATGGACAACACGCGTTCGATCACCACGATATTGCCGGCGCCGGTCACGGATACCTTTCGACACGGGCCCCGGACGCCGAGGTCGTTGCGAGCACCAACGACCTCGATCGTCCCGCCCCGGCAATCCAGAATTGCCTGGCGGTTCGAGCCTGTAAACCGGGCCTGCGCCGCAACGCCGGCGCTCGAGACCAGGAGGCAGCTCGCCAAGATCGCCAAGAGGCATCCACGCATCGAGATGCTCTCATGAACATGGTTTTCATGGGATGATTGCTCTGTTCTCAAGCGATCCAGGACCTTGTTTCGCCGGGGCCGATGAAGCTGTTTTCATGTCCGTATTGGGGAGCAGCCTGCTCGCACTCTGCCGTCAAGGCGTACACGCGACTGTCACCTGCGCGCGGAAGTTGCGATTGCGCGTTGGGTTTGGGCCGGGGAATATCCGAGGCTCGCCGACGAGCCGGCACGTGAAGAGTTGATAAGCGCTGGCGGACGCCTCGGCGTCCCAGAATGCGCTTTGCACGGCAACCTCGATCGTGGGGCCAAAGCCCGCGCCCTCGAAGAGCATCCCGCTTTGCGCGCCGATTGCTGGCGACGAGGCTGCAAGAAGGCAGGAAAGCGCCGCGGCGATGCTCAGCGGCGCGCGGTGGCGGTGAACCAGATGCACGTTCATTTGACTCGCCTTTCCATCATGCCCGCCGGGACATGAGCGTAGCGCCCCAGCGGGTCGTTGCCACACCGGTGCCCCGAGCGGCAGACGGCTGGCCAGGATCGTGGAGGAGTATCCACGTATCGAAGACAAATAAATTAAGAATACACTTTATAATATTGCTACTTTATTTGCAAGCACTGCCGCCTACCGCAAAGGCGCGGATGCACCCGTTCCGCGGCTAGGGGATCGGCTGGTAGAAATTGATCGCGACGCCGTCCGGGTCGCGCACGCAAAACTCCCGTTGCCCGTAGAAGGCGGTGTGGAGATCCTGCGCGAACGCGATGTCGGGCCTTTCATCGGATCGGCCGGCGAGAAAGGCCTGCCCGCATTCCAGCTGACGGCGCCTCAGCAGGGCGTACAGGTCATCGATGCGTTCGGTGCGGATCCACAGGCTCATGGGAGACGGGGCGTCTGCGCCTCCAGGATCTACGGCCGAGATCATGATCTCCGCTTCCCCGAAGCGCAGGAATGCCCAATCGATCCGGCCGACGCCGCCGTGGCTGCCGGCCAGTTCGAAACCCAAAGCGCGATACCAGGCGAGGGTCGTGTCCATGTCCGTCGCCGCGAGCATGGGGGTCACGGGGCCGACCGAAGCGCCGAAGGAGGAAGGCGCCTCCGCCGGAGTCTCCGGGGGCGGTGGGAGCCTGACGCCGGCGTCATGCAGGATCCGCATGGCCTGCCGGTCGCCGCGCAAGGTCGCCAGGACGAGCGGCGTTCGGCCTTTGGCGTCGGCGGCGTTGGGATCCGCGCCGAGTTCGATCAAGAGCTCAAGCAGATCGTAGTGGCCGCCGGTCCTGAACCGGCCGCCGACCAGACCATCGGGTGGCGCGATCACATAATGGAGCGCCGTCTGCTCCTGCTCAGACGGCGCCAGTCGCCTCTGGAGGGTGCCAGGATCATGCGCGACGACCTCTCGCAGCAGTTCGGGGTCGGCCAAGGCGATCGCCGAGAAGACGTGGTGCCCAGCGCCGCGCGCGACCAGGAGGTCCACGATCTCGCGCCGGGGCTCGTCGAAGCAGGTCGCCCAGCCAATGACCTCCAGCGCATGAATGTCGCCTTCGCCCTGCACATCGGAGCCGGCGTCGAGCAGCGCCCTGACGGTCTCGAGATTTCCACCGCTCGCTGCGTAGTGAAGAGGGAGTGCATTGTCGCTCTCGTCGCGAGCATTCGGTTCTGCCCCGAATTCGAGCAGCAACCGCACGGCTGGCGGTGAGGCAATGGCGAGGTGAAGCGCCGTGGCGCCGGCCGCGTCCCGCGCCCGGACCAGCATGGGATCGCGGCGTAGCATATCGCGCAGGCGTTCGACATCCCCGCTGCGGGCAGCTGCGAAGATGCCGTTTCTCCGGAATCGACGGATCACTTCTCCTCCCAGCCGAAGTCGTAGAACACACGAAAAACATTCCCGTCCATGTCTCGCGCAAAAAATTCGTAGAGACTGTAAGGCTTTGCCTCCGGAGAGCTCGAGATGCTCACTCCCGCGTCCGCCCATTGTTTGTAGAGCGCGTCGACCTCGGTACGGTTGGGCAGATTCAACCATAGAACAATCGGTCTCCGATTGCCCAAGGCAGATCGGTATTCGATCGCGCTCAGAAATATCCGCGACTCATCACGCGAAAGCCCGGCGAGGCCAAGCTCCTCGTCTGACCAGTCCACTGTGAAACCGAGCTGGTCTCGATAATAGACAAGCGCTGGCGCCAATCTGACAACAGGGACTTCTGGACAAATGGAAGGAAATTGCATGTCAGGACTACCTCACTCGCAACCTTCGCAGGCGTCTGCGCCATATGTCAGAATCCGGGGCCAGCCAACTCCCTGCGTTGACGAACGCTTCGACTTCCTCGACCCCGCCTCACCACACACCACTCGAAGCCAACCGGTTGGGACCGGTGGTTATCCTGGGCGGCGGCGGGAGGAAACGAAGCAACGCACGTTCTTCTGAATCACAAGATCAGCCTTCAAGCCATCAACCAACACGCCGAAACTGCATAACGCAAGCCTTGCCTTAATAAGGCATATCGTTGAGAATGAGGTCGCAGGCAAGCGCTTTCGGACACTTCGGACTCTTGTGTTAGCCTTGCCGGCGTTGCGGATCGCCAGGACGAGACCTGCAGAAGGGCGAACAAACAGCGATGTCTGAGGAACCAAGTCCGCACCGCCAGCTCCCGCGGCGCCCATCAAGCGAGCACCTGCGCAAGCAGGCCAAGCGTCTGGCGAAGAACGAGGACTTGGCGCTCAATGCCGCCCAACGGAAGCTCGCGGCTCAATATGGTGCGCCAAGCTGGGCCGCCCTCATGCAAAACGTGGAGCAGGTCCGCAAAACCCAGCGGCCGAGGCTCAGCATAGCAATACCGAAGCTGGCTTCACCCCGTAGCCGCAATTTCGGCCTCTATCTGATGCTGGCTTTGGCTGCCTTGCCTGTGTTCCTGCCCTATTTCATCATACCGGCGCTGCTGGACAATTTCCGTGATCTTGGCCGGGCACTCGACCTCAAGGGGCGTGGCCTGGCCACCATGGGTCTGGCGCTGTTCGCGCTCAATCTGGTGCTCGTCGCCAGGTGGAAGCTCATCGAGCGATGGATGATCCCGCTCGATCAGCAATATCGCGTCCATCATCTGGTCGGCGGTCTGGCCCTGATCCTGCTGGTGCTCCATCCACTGAAGATGGCGCTCAGATATGCGCCGGAATCCTGGACCGCGACCGCGCGCTTCCTGTTCAACATCTCGGTTTGGCAGAACCTCCTTGGAATGGTCGCGCTCGGCCTGCTTGTCACCTTGCTCGGAATTACGTTCTTTGCCCGGTGGAGATACGAGACCTGGCGGCTCTCCCATCAATGGCTGGCACTCCCCTTCTTCATTGGCGGCCTGCATGGGCTCATCAATGGACTGAACCCGATCTTGGGGGCTTATGTGCTGCTCGGCGCAGCAGCCCTGTTCTGGCGCACGATCCTGAAACTCTATCGCAGACACGAACACGTGTTCGCGATTGAAGCGGTGCGCGCGGTGACCGGGAGCGTTGCCGAACTCAGCCTTCGGCCCATTGGCAAGATGCCGAGCTTCGCACCGGGTCAGTTCGTGTTCCTCGATATACGACTGCAGGGCATGGCCGGCCGGCCGCATCCGTTCTCGATCTCCTCCGGTCCGGGCGACGACCACCTTCGGTTCGGTATCAAGTCGCTCGGGGATTTCACGCGCACCGTGCCCTGCCTTCCACCAGGCGCTGTGGTGCGCGTGGAAGGGCCATTCGGCGGTTTCAGTCATCTGGCGATCCGAAATCGGAGGCAGCACTGGATCGCCGGTGGCATCGGCATCACTCCGTTCCTCGCGATGGCGAGGCATTTGGACGAAACCGAAGATCGGACCTACGACGTCGATTTGCATTATGCCATCGGCGACGAGGGCGAGGCCGCATTCCTGGCCGAGCTGTCCGAGATTGCAAGGCGCAATCCCAACTTTCGCGTCCGTCCAAATGTCGGCCACCTCTCTGTCGAAACCCTGCAACTCGGCGGGGTCGACATCGCCGAGACCGACTTCCTACTATGCGGACCGCCGCTCTTTATGGCTGAGATCGGCGCGCAATTGCGGTCTCTCGATGTTAGCTCCAAGCACATCCATTTCGAAGACTTCACCATCCGCACCGACGAAACCCGCGCTCCGGTGATGAAGCGCGCGGTTGCGGCCGCGCTGATCCTGGTGGGGCTTTCAGTAGCCTTCATCCTGATCCGAAGCGAATTTATCTAGCAAAGGCGATGATCTGATGTGGCGCTTTAGAATCCCACGTCTCAGGGCCGCTCCGCGAGTTCTTCCCTTTTTCAATGCGGGAGGTGGATTGGGATGAGCGCTTCATAAACGATGCTCAGCGGAGGCTCTTCGACGCGCACCGCTAATGTCCGCTCCCCACCCCCATCAGCCTTCGCGACCTCGCGCCAGGCAGGCGAAAAATTGGCCGAAAGCGGACTTTCCTCGCCAGACATAAACAGCGCCAAAAAAGAGGAGTGCGATTACTGACGCCGTATTTGCCAGGACAACGTCGCACGGGAATAGGCCGCACCGGGATACCATGCGTCCGCATCAGAAGGCCAGATCTGGTTCTTTCTAGGCGGCATTTTCTATCGGCTGATGCAACCCTGATCGTCCGGGCCGGCAGCGTCGTCAATTCCCGCTTCCGATCCCAAAGTCACTCAGCAGAACTGCCGGATCAAAGAGCACCCCGTCGCGCATCACCAGGGCGACATTACGCACATCGCTGATCCTCTCCGCGGGTGCGCCCACCACGAGTACGAGGTCCGCCAGTTTGCCCGGCGCGATCGAGCCAAGCTCTACGTCCCTTCCTGCAATCCGGGCTGCGCCCAGGGTTGCAATATGGAGCACGTCCGGGGGAGGAATTCCGGCCATTTCATAGAGCTCAAGTTCGCGATGATAGGTGAACCCCGCCATTGCATCGGTCCCGGCCACCAGCGGAACGCCGCTATCGAATAGCGCCCTCAGCAGGCCGAGCATGGTTTGGAAGGAAGCCGCATTGCGTTGCACCTCCGCCTCATTCTGCGCGAGTCCGGCGCTGCGTGACGCGCGCTGGACCACCGGCGGCAAACGGTCGATCACAGCTGCCAAGGCCGGATCGGGCCGGCCTTGTCGACCGAGGAGGTGACTTTCGTAGAGGTTCATCGTCGGGTCGACAACCGTTCGCCGCGCTCTCAGGAACCGGATGAACTCGCCAACCTGCGGAGACCCGGGATCAAGCTCCCAGGCATGTTCCGCGATCGCAGTGATCCGGCTGATCCCGTTCGTTCGCTCGTTGATGTCCGGCCCCATGAAATTCAGCGCTGTGAAGTTCAGATGATGGACTTCGTCGAAGCCGGCTTCGACCACCTGGCGCATCGTCATGTTCGCCGGCACGTGCCCGCTGAGCCTCAGGCCGAGGCGGCGAGCTTCCTCGACGGCCACCGGGATGAGTGCCGGATCCAATGAGGAGTAGAGCTTGATGTGACGATAGCCGTGATCCGCATAGTTGCGCATCGCAGCACGCAGCTCCTCGGCGTTGGCCGCATAGACCCGGATCGGCCCCGCGAGCGGACCGGGGCCGTCGATAAAGCCGGCCAGCGTCATCCGTGGGCCGGCAAGATCCAGCGCGTCGAACCGGCGCTGGCGTTGCAGAGTCTCCTCCATGCTGTTGCCAAGATCGCGCACCGAGGTGACGCCTGCCGCCAGATGCAGCAATCCCTCGCGGTTCGAGGTGATATGGGTGTGCATGTCCCAGAAGCCGGGCAACAAGGTCCGGCCGGCGCCCTCGATGATGATCGCATCTGCCGGCGCCGTGATTTCTCCGTCGCGCGCGACCGTCTCGATGCGCTGCCCGCGCACGACGACGGTCATGTGCGCCCGCATGCGCCGATTTTCCGCATCGTAAAGAGAGACGTTGCGAAACAGGATGGGGCCCAGTGGCCGGCGCATCAGCGCCGGGGACCGGGCGAGATCACGTGCTTCCAGGGCCTCTGTCTGAACACGCACGATCTCGCTCGCCAGCTCCACGGCATCGCGTCGAACCGTGACAAACCAGCTGCTGCCATCCAGAAGCAATTCGCCCTGATCGTCGAGCCAGATCGGGCTGGGTTCAAGGTCAATGCCGGTGATGAGGAAGAGACGGGCTCGTCGCGGAGCTCCGCTCAACAGGAACGTCCGTTCCATCACCGGTTCAAGCCGCGCTTCACCCGCCGGCAGCAGGGAAAGCCTTCGACCGGGCGCTCGCAGCAGCGCGCGTGCCAGGATGGCGAGATGCTCCGGCGCGTAGTCGCGGGCAAGATAGAAACCGCGCGTGGACGAGCTGCCGCTGTCGTTCGTCGCGCGCCATGTTGCGGAGGCTTGTCCCTGCTCGAAGCGCTCGGCCACCTCCAGCTTGTAGTAGTCGACGCCGTTCACGCTGAGATTTGCCGGAATCAGATCCGTGTCCAATGCCACGCGCGAGCGCAAGTCCGGCCCACGCCCCCGATCATTGAAGCGATAGCTGATCTCGCGGTGCGTCGGCGTTACCGTCACCGACATCTCGCCACTGGGCACGCCTGAGGCCAGGACGACATAATCAGCAGCCCAACTGACCTGGCCTGCGACGAGAAACGCGAGTGCCATGCAAATATGCCCCATCCGGCCGATCAATCGCATCACGTGTGTCATCTCCCGCTCCCCGTCTGTACCGTTGCCGCGAAATCGAATTGCGTTTCGTTTCCATTGCTTGTTTCATGACAACCCGGCCCTGTCGGCGCGTGAATGACAGGACCGAAAGCTAGGTTCCGCGCCACTGGCTTGGCGACGGCCGGTAGAGAAAATTCGACGGGCGGTAGATATGATCTCACGCATTATCTGGAGAGAATATGACGCTGGCGCCGGTGCGAACCTGCGCTGGCTGATTCTCGGCGGACTGGCCATCTGGGTCACAGCCTATGCGAGCCTGAATTTTGGCTTGCTGACCAATCCGATCGACCATCCGTCGGAACGGATCCTGCGCCGCATCGTGACATGCACGGCGGGCTTCTTGCTATGCCTCGCGATGGCGCCTTTTCTTTGGCGCGCCCGTTCGAGGCCGCTTGCCGAACGGATCGGCATCGCGCTCGGGGTGAGCGCCTGCGCCTATCTTGCCCACCTTATCGTCAGGCTCTGTGTCTTTCACCTTTACCGCCCATTATGGGGGCCGCTCGATTTCGAGGTCGTTCTCACCGGGCTGCAAGGGGCCGATTGGACGTTCGCGCTATGGGCCGCGCTATGTCTGTTGCTGTTCGGCGAAACGCGGAGCGCCGCGCCGTGCCAGGATCCCCCGAGCGCCCCCTTTCCAGACTCCGCGACATTCTGGTCGGGCGAGGGACGATGGCGGGTCAAGGTTCCGCTCGACGAGGTGCTCCTGTTCGAGGCCGAGCGTGATTATGTGCGCCTGCACGTCCCGGGAAAGCATTATCTCGTGCGAGGCAGACTGAAGGACCTGGCGGCAGGCCTTCCCAATGACCGATACTTGCAGGTCCATCGCTCGGCGATCGTGCGACTGGCCGCGATCGAAGGCATTCAGCGAGCCGGCTCCGCGTGGCGGGTTCGTCTGAGGACAGGACTTGAGGCGCGAGTTAGTCGGCCGATGGGGAAGGTTGTACGGCAAAAGCTCGCCGCTGAGGCCTCAGGAGGTGAGTCCGGCTGAGGATGGCAAGCGTTCCAGTCGCAACGGACAGAATTGCTGCTGAGATGTAGAGTGGCGCCATTAGACTGCGACGTCTTCAGGTGGGCGCGGCCGTCATTTCGGTCGATTGATATGCTAGCGGATTGCCGCTGTGGCCGCACCGGCACGTCTTCGACATGACTGAATGCCCATCTTGCCTTGACCTAGTCGGATCGAGGCATTCACTGTCGCAAAACGGCGATACAGTGTTGGACGTGATTGTCTCAAGGTAATTGGGGGCCGCATCAGCGCCCTCCGCGCGGAAGGAGTAGAGAATGATTCTGCTTGCCCTTGCCTTGGCGTCAACTGCGCCTTCGTCCACGCCGATAGAAACGGTCACAGTCGCGTCCGGGCTTCGCCATCCCTGGTCGTTGGCATTCCTGCCGACGGGTGACTTCCTCGTCACTGAAAAGGATGGGGCCTTGTTCGGGTCACCAGCGACGGAACGAAATTTCCGGTTAGCGGCTTGCCGGCGGATCTCGACAATGTCCGACAAACCGCCAGCGACAACAGCGGCCTGTTCGACGTGGTGCTTCATCCTGACTTCTCGCGAAATCGAACGCTCTACTTCACCTACACTGCCCGGGGTTCAGGCGGCACCACGACGCGCCTCGCGACCGCGCGGCTTGTCGACGATCGGCTGGTGGACGTTACCACCCTCTTCGACGCAACGCCCTACACTGCCGAGCGCTATCATTATGGTGGCGGCCTCCTGATCGGCCGCGACCGTCATATCTATATGACGGTCGGCGAGCGCCATTTTCATGAGTGGGACAACCCGCCGTTGCCGGTCGCCCAAGATCCGTCCAGCCGGCATGGCAAGGTCTATCGATTCACGTTGGAGGGAGAGCCGGCTCCCGGCAATCCCAGTTTCGGGCCCGAAGGTGTGCCTGGACTTTATGCGATGGGCATTCGTGCATCGCAAGGACTTGCCCAAAATCCGGACAGCGGACGCATCTGGCTGACCGAACACGGTCCGACCAGCGGCGACGAAATCAACCTTCTCATCCCGGGCGCCAATTATGGCTGGCCGGTGCAGACCAGTGGCCGCTACCGCAATGCCGAGTATCGACCCGCGCAGACTCTTCCCAACACAGTCTATACCGCGCCTGTGTGGTCATGGGCCGATCGGACGGTCGCCCCGACAGGTCTCACGGTCGATACCGGACCGGCATTCCCCGAATGGAGGGGTGACCTGATCATAGCCGGACTGGCGGGTGGAAACCTGATGCGGGCTGATCTCGAAGGCGGGCAGATTGTTGGCGTCGAGTATCTTATGACTGATACGCCGGTGCGGCTGCGTAATGTAAAGCAGGCGCCCGATGGCACGCTCTATCTATTGACTGACGAACAAGACGGCCGAATTTTGCGCTTGGCGCGCCAAACTCAACATTAATCGGCTGTGTGTGAATGGAACGGGCGGTGAGAATCCGCGTAGGAAAAGCTGTAATCGTCTCAGTTGGCGCCTGGGCCGCCCTTCTCCGCCTATTCTCGGTCTTAGTAGTTTCGCGTGACCCAGCGGATCCGATTTTGGCCGAGAGCGGACTGGCATATTTCGAACGACCCGCGCCGGATAACAGACGTTCATGCGAATACCGGCTCACCCGCCTGCTCCCTGTGCGGCAGTTCAGAAGGCGCGTCTATATGGCGGAGCGGAGTTGCCAGCGACCAAGTCCGGTCATACGTATTTCGGACCGACGAGCTTTACCCGCTGGCCCCGCGATATCCGCGATTCAGGCGCGTCTGCATGCGCGTGACGGGGCCGGTCAGGAGCTTCGGGCCATAGGCTTTCGCGATCGACGCGGTATCCGTGGCGTTGTTGAGAACAATCCGGGTTCCGCCCGAGTGCAGGCGTTCGATCATGCTGATCTGGATGCCGAATTTTTCGCAGGTGACGACGATATCGCCTTCTGCGGCGTTGATGTTGAGCGCACGCGACATCCAGGTTCTCCGACAAGCGTGTTGAAACGATAAGACGCTGACGCAGGGCATCTGCGCCGCGTGGGTGCACGGTTCAGATCGAGACCGGCCGCACCGTCGCGACAGGCCGGGCTCTTGATCATCTCCCCGCTGCATTTGGTGCCATGGGTAACGAAGTGGACCGCATCCCAGTGGCTGTTCTTGAGATACGCGACATGGTGGGCGAGCCTCGCCTCTGAAGCTGCCGCTTTGCGCCGGCGGCCGATCCGGTAGATCTTTTCCATGAAGTGTCACATCCTCCGAGCAAGCGGGAGCACGGAGCGTCTCTCAGTCACGGGCGGCTTGCGGGGGCGCAGGTGATTTCCTGTATCTAGCAGGTGCGCGACGACATAGCGATCTTAATCGCGGTCACTGACCCGAAGCGACATTGGAGGCCGGATGGCCAGATCAAATTGGCCGCCAGCTTTGGTTTGCTGAGGCGCGTCACGATTTGCTTCGGAGCAGATCTTAATCTCTGACGCCCAAGCCTGTGCTCTTCAATCCTCGAACCCAATGTTGGGAGCTGATGTCCTACTATCTGGTGAAATTCCATACCAAGGCGAAATCGAGGCAGGACGCACCCGAGAAGTTGATGATCGAAGGCATCGGCCTTGCCAGCGCCAAGGAGCGCGCTGACGAAGCCGCCCAGCGTGCCGGCGGTGGTAAGGCGGTTCTTCAGTTGTTCAATGAAATCGGTCTTGTCGCGACCCGCACGGGGGACGGGATCTGGAGCACCTAGCCCGGTCCGTGGAGAGGCTTCGCGTCCGGTATGGGTGCACGCCATCGTTGCCGGTCAATTGACTTGGCCCCACAGACGGCTCACAGGACGACCCCCCTGGTGCCTCCCCTCCGGCGTCCGAGCGCGGGCGCGGCGCTGTTGCACCGATGCCGCCAGGATATCCCGCCAACATGGTCTTCAGCCGCCTGTTCAAATTGACGTCGCGGGATCTGGCGATCGACCTCGGCACGGCGAACACGGTCGTCTACGTGCGGGGCAGCGGCATCGTGCTCAACGAGGCGTCGGTGGTCGCGCTCGAGACGATCAACGGCGTGAAGCGCGTGAAAGCCGTGGGTGACGGCGCCAAGCTGATGATGGGCAAGACGCCCGACAGTATCGAGACCGTCCGGCCGCTGCGCGACGGCGTGATCGCCGACATCGATGTCGCTGAGCAGATGATCAAATATTTCATCCGCAAGGCACATGGCGGAACCAGTCGCCTGCCGCGCTGGCCGGAGATCGTGATCTGCGTGCCGTCGCGTTCCACCTCGGTCGAGCGCCGGGCCATCCGCGACGCCGCCTCCAATGCCGGCGCAGCGCAGGTGTGGCTGATCGAGGAGCCGATGGCGGCCGCGATCGGCGCCGGGATGCCGGTGACCGAACCGATCGGCGGCATGATCGTGGATATCGGCGGCGGCGGCACCGAGGTCGCGGTCCTCTCCCTGCGCGGACTGGCCTACAGCAATTCCGTGCGCGTCGGCGGCGACAAGATGGACGATGCGATCAGCTCCTCGATCCGGCGGAACCATAACCTGCTGATCGGCGAAGCGACCGCCGAGCGGATCAAGAAGGAAGTCGGCACGGCGCGAATCCCGGCCGACGGAGAAGGGCTCACCGTCCACATCAAGGGCCGTGACCTCGTCAATGGCGTGCCCAAGGAGATTGCGATCACCCAAGCGCAGATCGCCGAGGCGATCAGCGAGCCGGTCGCCCGCAACGTGGAGACCGTGCGAACCGCGCTGGAGAATACTTTGCCGGAACTCGCTGCCGATATTGTCGACAATGGCATCGTTCTGACAGGTGGCGGCGCGCTTCTGCGGGATATCGACAAGGTGTTATCCGATGAAACCGGCCTGCCGGTGGTGGTCGCCGACGATCCCCTGACCTGCGTGGCCCTCGGCGCTGGGCGCGCCCTTGAGGACCCAGTCTATCGCGGTGTGCTGACCACCGCGTGACGGCCACATTCCGAAGCCGCGACCCACGCGACGGCTAAGGCAGTCTAGTCGTGGTCCGGATGCCGGCGCAGCTCCGGCGCTTCGCGGGCCGGCTGGTCCGGACGTCGCTCGAAAGCTCCGCCGGCGCCGAGATCCGTTCGTTTGCGGCCACCAATGCAAAGGGAGGTGCCGCCGCCCAGGCTTCAGCGAAATCAATCCATCACCTATGTTTCTATTGCGTAACTTGTGGCCGAGGCCTCGACTTACTCCGCGCGCAAATCAGGCGGCTTTGGCGAGGAGGGGCACGATCGCTCGCGCGGCGATGTCGTCAAGGCTCTCGGTAATCCAGCGTGAATAGTGCTTCTCGATTATCGCCACGGATGTGTCATGCAGGGCGGCAACGAGTCGGATCGGGATGCTTGCCCTGATCGCGCGGACGATGGAGCTATGGCGCAACGCATAGGGGATCACGCCTGGAACCCCGGCTGCTTCGGCCACCACCGTTGCATTTCCGACGGGGTTTTCCAGGGCGCGCGAGAAACGCGTATCCATTTTGTCGGCGAGACCTGCCGATATCGCCAGCGCAGCAGCAGCGGCTCGTTCGGACCCCTGTTCTCAACGTGGGAGCGAAGCGCCGCCACTACATCTTCACCCACCTGCACACGAATGTGCGGTCCAATCTTCTTTCCGCGCCCCTTCCTTGACGGCGGGACGAATACGCAGTTCCGGTCAAGTTCAACATCGCGCACGAACATTCTGACGACCTGCGAGAAGCGCGCGCCCGTCGCCGCGAGAAGGATCGCGAGAATCGAGTTGTCTCCGTCAGAATCTTGATCTTGCACTGCCGCGAGTATCTTCCTGATCCTCTCGTCCGGCAGAACTTGATTGCTCCTCGCGACGGATTCGCTCGCTGCGTCATCCGCGAAAACGGGGCGACAACCGAACTTTACCGTGACGGGGAAATCTCGCGGAAGCGCCTTACGATGTTCGGCATAGATGTCATTGAGTGCAGCTTTGAGCTCGGAGAGCACGCGCAGCTTGCTCGAACCCCTCGCGCAGGAAAGCCTCCGCTGCCAGCTGCGCAAGTGCGCCTCGTTCAGATCGCATAGCTTCACGCCGCTAAGTTTTTGGTCGGCCAAGACATGCGAGTTCAGCTTGAACGATGCGGTGGATCGAGCTTTTCTGCCGACCCGCGCGGTCTCCCGAGCATCGCGCATTTCGATATAGGCGATAACCGCGTCTGCAACGGTCATGTTTGGATCAAGATCGCCGTCTCCGCCGGCTTCCTGGAGCGCGAACCAACTGGTCGCTGCATCCAGCGCCTGCTTCCAGTTCAGAATGGTCGAACCGTTCGCCTCGCAGCCGTCGTCGGCATCGCCGATTGATTTGCGAACCGCCGGACCCGCAGATCCCGCTTCTCGATAGCGAGCGATCCACGTCCCGCGCCGGGTTCCACGGTAGTAGCCGAGGTGGCACCCTTCGGAAATCGTGCGCCAATAGGGGTATTGACGCGGCGTCAGGCGCGCGCGAACGCTGCGCTCGTGAATTCGAAATTCTTTCGTGACTCCTGCCATCAAAAGCACCGAAACGTATTCAATACGTATTAAACATGCGGCCACAAACGTGCCCGTACCTTGATGGCAAATCTACCGCTAAGTCACTGAAAAATCAATGTTCCATGGGTGTCCATTGTTGTTCAAAGGGTCCGCTTTCACGGCTGAAACACGGGTTCGATTCCCGTAGGGGTCACCAGTCTTTTTCGGGACCTGGCGTCCGAGCGATGCGGGCGATCGGTGTGTTTCGCTGGCCTCGTTCGATGTCAACCGACGGGCAGATTGACGACGATGATGGCGGCGAGGCCCACGCACAGCAGTACGAAATGGGTGATCTGGGCGTTCTCCTGTTTGACATAATAGGCGAACCAGGCGCCTCCCCACGCCATGACGAAGATGAGCATCAGGAAACCCGTAAGCGCAAAAGTGGCGCCGTTCGCCGCCTCGGCGGCGGCGATGGAGCCATTGAGAGCACTCAGCAAGGCGTAGGCCGCCGCCCACAGGGCCAGGGCGACGACGATCTCGATCGCGAGCACCAGGCCGAGGATCGCCTTGTGCCAGGACGGCGAGGTCACGCGCCGGGAGAGCAGCGGTGTCTCGATCGCCGGCGGCTCCTCGAACAGTCGCATGCTCATCATGAGACCGATGGCGGCCGCCCCGCCGGCAAAGTTGCGCGCGTTGTTGAGGACGATGATGCTGAGCCAGACGGCAAGCCCGCCAATCAACACCAGCTTCGACAGCAGGAGCGGTTCGAGCATGGCTCAACCTCCTCGTTCGGCGCGACGATGTGTCGCCCATAGATGAAGATGGCCATACGGGCTTGAACGTTATTGCTATCGGCGCGTGTCCGATCTTCGCACGGTAATCACGGCGTCATCGCTGCCGCGCCCGTCCGTACCTCCCCGAGATCCGCCCCGCGATCCAGTCCGCGAGCAGGCGGAAATATCCGTCGGTGATCCGGCCATAGGACCGGGAGCCATCGGGCGCCCGCGTATATTCGACCATGCCATGGTCGGTGCCGGGGAAGCTGTAGATTTCGAGATCGGCGCCATCGCGCCTGACCCGGGACAGGCGTTCCAGCGTCACTGAGGGCGGCGCTTCGCGATCCTCCTCCGCCAGGATCCAAAGCTGCCGGGCGCGAACGCGGGGCAGGGCCGCCATCGCGTCATAGTCCCAGATGAGCTCGAGATTGTCGAAACGGGCGCGGCCGATCCGCCGGAGATCGGCCTCCGACGAGGCGAGAATGCCGCCCGTATATTCGCCGCGGATCGATCGGAACCAGCTGCTGTCGCCATAGCGGGCCTTGACGGCCGCAAGCGCGTCGAACCCCTCGGTGAAATGCGACCGGACGAGGGTCGCGGTGGCATCCGTCACCTCCCGTGCAGCCGCCAGCACCTGCGCGCTTGCCCCCTGGCCGCGCAGTTCGGTCAGGACCTGATCGCGATCCTCCTCGATCGGACTGGCCATAAGCCCGAAGCCCACGGCCACGAACTGCGGGTCGCTGCGCGTGGCGGCGAGCGGTGCGACCCAGCCTCCCTGGCTTCCTCCGAAATAGCCGATCTCGGTGAACCGTCCGGCCGCGAGGCGCCGTGCCTCGGCAAAGGCTGCGGCCGCGTCGTCCGCGAGCAGCTCGAAATTCTGGGTGTACTCACCCTCGGACTGACCGGTCCCGCGTTTGTCGTAGGCGAAGACGCGCAGCCCGAGGGCGGCCAGGATATAGGGATAGGATCCGGTCGTCGGAGAGGTCCGCTCCGACCCGTGCACCAGGACGACAAGCGGGGACGCGGCTGTAGCGCCGGGAGGCTCGATGAGGACCCCGTGCAGGCTCTGACCATGGCTGGTGAACTGGGTCTCGGTGAGATTCAAAGCGACGCGCACCCAAGGCGCCGACCTGTCGCCCGCGCCAACCAGTTGATCGCGATCGCACCGCAGCGGACTTTCCGCGGCACCGACCTCGCCTCTCCGGCCGTCGGCAAAGGTGTAGCGGAGCCGGTCCGCCGGCCTCGTCACGGCAACCCGGGCCGAACCGTCGGGCGACCGATAGAGACCAGGCTCGCAGGCGAGAAGGGGGGTGAACGGCACAAAGGTCGCACATGCCAGGGCAATCGATAGGCGCTTCATATCTCGTCCGTAGCCCGGAGACGCGCGGATCGGCTTGAACGTTATTGCTGCCGGTAGCGCGCGGGCGAGGTTCCCACCAGACGTTGAAACTGCCTGGTCAGGTGGCTTTGATCCGCGAAGCCGGTCGCGAGCGCGATTTCTGCGATCGGGAGACCGCCACGCAGCAGCCGGCGCGCCGCCTCGACGCGGCGCTGATTGCGGTAGGCGACGGGCGTGAGTCCGGTGGCCTGCTTGAAGATGCGGAGAAAGTGGAAGCGGCTCAATCCGGCGAGCGCGGCGAGATCGTCCAGGCTGAAGTCGCCCGCGGAGCATTCGTCGATAAAGTCCCGGACCCGTGCGACGCCGCAATGCGTCTTCCCATCCGATGTTCTTTCGGCAAGGTCCGCGCCTTTCGCGAGCTCGTCCAGCAGCGCCGCGAACGCGGCTTCCTGCGTGAGGCGGTCATTCGGCCGGTCCAGGATCCGATGCGATCTCAGGACAGCGTCGAACAGGGAGGGGGCCCGGCTGACCGGGGAGGGAAAGGTCAGTGTCTCGGGGAGCCAGGCCGACATCGTTTCGCGCGGCACATACATGACACGGTAGCGAAGGGGTTCGGGGCCGATGCTCGAATTGGCATGGACCTCATCGGGGTGAAGCAGCAGCGTGGTGCCGGATGGTGCCAGGCTGACCTGCCGGCCGACCTGGAGCGTCTCCGCGCCCCCGATGACGACGCCGATGACGAATTCCGGATGCGAATGGGGCGGAAAGGCACGCTCTGGATATGCGACCGACACCAACTCGATCCCGGGAAGGGCGGTCGGCTTGGAAAAACGAACCGAGGAAGCTGCCTGTCGCATCCGTTCGCGCTTGGGTACAGGTGTGCAGAACAGGCCATGATGGCCCGGTTCCGACGAGCCTACCAGCGTGGCGACACCGCTTCAACTTGCGCTCATGAGGCGCCAGAATCTGAGTGGGCGAGCCTGTCCTTCCCTATCGGCATGCGCGCCAACCGAGCGTGCCACGATCCGCCTGGTCGAGGTGGAGATGGTCGCGGTGGGCCGCGTTGTAGTCGGGCGAGAGCACGGTGGCGAAGAGGTCGCAGGCGCCGTCGCGGACCTCCCGGAGGAATCGGGCGCGGGGGCCGCCTCCCTCCCAGTCGTCGACGATGCGGATGCGGGTGCCGTCGTCGAGCACGAAGGCCGCGATGTCGACTGCATTGGCGCGGGCATGCTCGCTCCAGTTGCCCTCGTCGCGACCGTACATGCGGCGGCAATTGTAGCTGCCGAAATGCTCGACGCGGGCGACGCCGCGGCCGAAATGGCGGCGCGCGGCGGGCTGGACGACATGCCATTCCCACAGGACCTGGCCGGCGGCGACGGCGCATTCGGTGCCGAGCCCGGCGGGGCGATACGCGATGTCCTGCGCGCCGCCGGTGAGCCGGACGGCGCTGTCATAACCGCATTGCGGGCCATCGCGGCGAGCGGGGAGCGCGGTGAAGGTGACGCCGGCCCGGCGGAGCAAAGCGCGGCAGCGGGGTGCGTCGTCGACCAGGCCGGCGAGCTTGCGGCCAGTGAAGGCGCCCACCGGTTGGGTCAGATCAAGCGCCGTCCACGGCATGTCCTCGGGGTGCCGGCGGGCATGGCCGTAGAGGAGGAGGGCGCCAAGCGCGAGCGCCGCCAGCACGATCAGGGTCACGACGGTGCGGCGGAGGCGCTTCATGGTCAGCGCCGCCGTGCGGTCTCCAGCAATTCGCCGGTCACTGGATAGCCGAGTCCGTCGGCGATGCGCAGCCACGGCACGCCGCCGCGGTCCTCGACCCAGGGGACTATCTTCTCGACCGGATGGCGGGCGGCGTCGGCGCGGGCCTCGGCGATCGAGCCGTATCGGGCGAGCCGCTCGAGGTTGCGTCGGGTCGGGAAGATGGCATGGGCGCGGCCGGCGGCGATCTCGGCGAGGATGTCGGCGGCACTCGCCCACAGCGCGCGCACCGCCTCCTCGGCGGCGACCTCGGGCTCGGGCGCGCAGGCGGGCGCTTCGGCGAGAAAGAAAAGGGTGTCAAAGCGGCGGGCCTCGCGGAAATTGGGGCACCAGCGGGCGAAGGGGGTAAGGGCATCGAGATCGAGCGCGAGGCCGCGGCGGGCGAGCAACGGGCCGAGATCCTCGTCGCGCGCGAGTGCCACCCGGAGCGCCGGGATGTCGTCGGGCGCGGGCGTGACGCCGGGGGCGAGGCCGGTCTCCTCGATCGTCTCGCGGATCGCGGCGATGCGTGCCGCGGCGTCGGGCAGGTGCGGCCAGGCTGCGGCGGCTGCGTGATCCGCCGGATCGATCCGTCCGCCGGGGAAGACGAGGGCGCCGGCGGCGAAGGCCATGGTGCCGGTCCGTTCGGTCATCAGCAGCTCGGGCGGGCCGCCGGGCCGTTCGCGCATCAGCACGAGCGTGGCGGCAGGAATGGGTTCGGGCAGGTCGCTCATACGGCCCAGGGGTGATAGGGCGCTTGCCGGATCCAGCGGGTCGCCAGCCATTTCTCCCCTTCGGCCACGGGAAGCCCGGCGTGGAGCGTGCGCGGGTCCGGGCGTCCGTCCCACGTCACGTTGTGGAAGATCAGCGCGTCGCCGGCCTGTCCTCGGACGGTGAGGCCGAGTTCCGGGAAGGTCGTTTCGCCGCCACGATAGTCGTCATTGAGATAGACCAGCGCGGTTCGGATGCGCTGATTGTCGACGCCGGGGAGCGCGTCGATATGCGGCCGGTATTCCTGGCCGGGTTGATAGCGAAGGATATGCAGGGGCTCGCCCATTTCGACAGCCGTACCGGTTGCATCGGCGATCCGGCAGTTGAGTGCGTGGATGACCAGATCTTCCTGGGTGGGGCCGAAACTGGTGCCCCAGGATGTCCGGACCGGGTGCGGGATCCGCTCGCCCGTTGCGGGATTGATCACCCAGGAAGGTCTCAGGTTCGGCGCGATGATCGTCCTGACGTAGCTACGCTCCTCGGGGGTCAGCAGGCCGCGGACCAGCTCGACGAAGGGATCCTCGGAGAGGCGTTCACGCGGCGCTGCGCGGACGAGGTCCGGCGCCATCATTTGCGGCAGGAACTGGACCTGCAACGCGGCGTGGGAATCCGAGGACGCGATCCCGGCCAGAAGGGAGAGCGCCAGATCCGGATCGCGCGCGCAGCCGGTGCCGTTGGCGATGAGGAAGGCGCGGACGCGGATCGAATCGACGTGGCCGGAACCCGCGGCGCGCGCCAATGCCGCGTGGGCAGCGGGCAGGTCGCGTTCCCCATAGAGGGCGAACATCCGCCAGTTGGCGAGCGCGAACAGCGCTTCCGAATCGCCAGCCGCCGCGGCGTGCTCGACAAGCGCGATCGCGTCCGCCTGGCGGCCTTCATCGAACAATTGCTGCGCGCGGACGAGCACCGTCATGGTGGCGCCTCCCTAGGTGCTCCCAAACCGCCCGGCAAGCTGGTGCAAACCGCGCGGCGGGCAGCCTCATCCTTGCAGCAGGTGCTTCCGGATCTTGCCGCCTGGCGTGCGCGGGAATTCGGCGACGAACTCGAAGCTCACCGGCACCTTGTAGGGGGCGAGGCGCGAGCGGCAGTGGGCGGAGAGCTCGGCATCGCCGACGCGGCGGTCGGGGGCGAGCTGGACGAAGGCGCGGCCGACCTCGCCCCATCTGGGATCGGGGCAGGAGAGGACGGCGGCGTCGATCACCGCCGGGTGCGCCGCCAGCACATTCTCGACCTCGACGGGATAGACGTTCTCGCCGCCCGAGATGAACATCTCCTTCCGGCGCCCGGCGATGTAGAAGAAGCCGTCGGCGTCGCGGCGGGCGAGGTCGCCGGAGCGCAGCCAGCCGTCGGCGGTGAAGGCGGCGCGGGTCGCCTCCTCGTTGCGCCAGTAGCCCGGGGTGACGCCGGGGCCGGCGAAGAGCAGGTCGCCGACCTCGCCGTCGGGAACGTCGCGGCCCTGGGCGTCGACGATGCGGGCGCTGCACAGGAGCTGCGGCTTGCCGACCGAGCCGATCTTCGCCCAGGCGTCGGCCGGATCGACGAGGAAGGCGGTCGGCCCGGTCTCGGTCATGCCCATGCCGTTGCAGACCCGGACGCCGAGCTCGCGGTAGCGTTCGACCAAGGCGTCGGGGAGCGGCGCGCCGCCGCAGCCCCAATGCCGCACGCGATCCAGCGGGGCGGCGGCAAAGCGGGGATGGTCGAGCAAGGCCTGATAGACGGTAGGCACCGCGAAAACGGTGTCGAGCCGACGCGCCTCGATCAGGCCGACCAGCGCCTCGGCCTCGAACCCCTCCAGCAGGATCACGCGCCCGCCCGCGATCAATGTCGGCAGGGCGTGGAGGTTGATCCCGGCGGTGTGGAAATTGGGGAGGAAGCTCACCGTCGTGTCGGCGGCATTGAGGCCGGTCGCCGAGCCGATGTTGACGTAGTTCGCGAGCGCCATCCGGTAGGTGTAGATGACGCCCTTCGGCCGGCCGGTCGTGCCGGAGGTGTAGAGCAGATACCAGGTCGCCGCTGCCGGCCAGAGCAGGCGGGCGCGGAACGGAGGGGCGGCGGCGAGCGCCGTTTCATAGCCGTCGTCGAGACCGATGGCGGGCGGCGGCGCGGCGAGGCGGGCGACGGTATCGGCGTCGCTCGCGCCGTAGAGCAGGAGCCGGGGCGCGCAGTCGGCGAGCAGGCCGTCGAGCTCGGCAGGCGGCATCCGCCAGTTCAGGGGCACCAGCACTGCGCCGAGCCTGGCGCAGGCGAACAAGAGCTCGAAGAAGGCGATGCGGCTGCGGCAGAGGATCGCGACCCGGTCGCGCTCGCCGACCCCTTGCGTCGCCAGCATCGCGGCGGCCTGCGTGGCCCGCGCGTCCAGTTCGGCATAGCTCAAGGTCCGGCCGGTCGCCGCCTCCTCGAGCGCGATGGCGCGCGGGCTGAGCGCGGCCCGCCTGGCGAGGAGATCGGGCATGTCGGGGATCATGGCCGCTTCCTCAGGCCCTCCGAGACGAGGTCGATGGCATGGTCGGCGACCGCTTCGGGCGGCATGTCCTTGCCCCAGATCGCGTAGCGCATGCCGAGGAAGACGCTCATGCCGATCAGCGCCCAGGCGCGCAGCTCGTCCGGCCCTTCGACGATCTCGCCGCGCGCGCTGGCGGTGGCGAGGCCCTGGCGGTAGCCCTCGACGAAGGAGCGGTAATGCTCGCGATAGACGTCGTCGGCGACGAACTGCGCCTCCTCGACGATCCGGTAGAGCTCGGGATGCTTGCGGGTGAAGGCGATGAAGGCGGCAAGGCCGCGCCGTTCGGCGGCGAGGCGATCAGGGGCGCCGGCGACGGCCTCGGCGACATGGCTGCGGGTCGCATGGCTCATGTCGCGGACGAGCGCACGGAACAGCTCCTCCTTGCTCTCGAAATAGGTGTAGAAGGTGCCGAGCGCGACGCCGGCGCGGCCGGTGATGCCGGTGATCGCCGCCTCGTGAAAGCCGCGCTCGCCGAATTCGCGCGCGGCGGCTTCGAGCAACTTGCGGACGGTGCGTCGTCCCCGCTCGGTGCGCGGCGCCTTGTCGGCAGAGACCGCGGCTTGCCCCAGATCGTTCATGTCCCTCTCCCGGGCATGAACCTGAACCTCGTTTCAACTTTCCGCAAGGGCCCGCCTGGGCGCGGAAGGTTCGGCGGAAGTTTCATAAGTTTCAGCTTCCCTGGAGCAAAAAACCGGGGCTGAAACTTCGGGCTTCGAAGGTCTGGCGCAGCGCGCCGGCATTCGGGGATCCTGTCGCTTCCATCGGGAAGCATGAACCAGAAGAAATCCTATTTTGCAATCGAACGGCTGTTCGTGATCTTCGTCTTGGCGATGCCCGCCCCGGAAAAGGGCGGGACGGCCCGATCAGGCGATCGGAACCGAACCCGCGGCGGAGATGAACAGGGCGCTGACGATCAGGGCACCGAAGACCGAAGCGGCGATGTTCTGCATGCTGGCGAACGCGAAAGTCATTGTAAGTCTCCCTTCAATCTGGCCGCTGGACCATCCGGCGGTCATGCCAAACAGTTGAGCAGAGGGCGTGCCAAATGCAGAAAACGGCGGAAAACATAGGTTTTCCGATTCCAACCGTAAGTAAGGCCGAATCCGGCCTGCTAAAATTCGGCGAAATCCGCCAAGGCGTGGTTGGCCGATTCCGAACAGGTGATCGCTTTCGGACAGGCTGGCTCGGCCGGGTCGGCGGGTCGAAGGAACGTGAAGGATGGTGCGTTAGGCGCGAAAGATACGTGGAGTTTGCCAATGCGGCTCATCGGGCTGTTCGCGCTGCTGATCATTCTTATGATGCCCGCGTTCGGACAGTCGGACGGAACGCCGCCGCGCACGGCGGAGATCGCGTACGGGCCTCATCCGCGGCAGCGGCTGGATTTCACGCCCGCCGCCGGCCGGGAGGCGCCGCTGGTCCTGTTCGTCCATGGCGGCGGCTGGCGGCGCGGCGACAAGCGGATGGCGGCGCATATGGCCGCCTATGTCCGCGGGCGGGGTTTCGCCTTTGCGGCCGCGAACTATCGGCTGGTGCCGGATGCCACCGTCGCCCAGCAGGCCGGGGATGTGGCGGCCGCGCTGGCGCGGGTGATGCGCGAACCGGGCGTCGACCCCCGACGCATCCTGCTCATCGGTCACAGCGCGGGCGCGCATCTCGTCGCTCTGGCGGGCAGCGACCCCGCCTATCTCGCCGCGCACCGCATCCCGTTGTCCGCGATCGGCGGCGTGGCGGCGCTCGACGGCGCGGGCTATGACGTGCCTCGGCAGATGGCGCAGTCGGGACAGTTCCTGCGCAGGCTCTACACCAATGCCTTCGGCGACGACCCAGCCGCCCAGCACCAGGTCTCTCCGATCGCCCATGCCGCGGCGCCCAATGCACAGCGCTTCCTGATCCTCCACATCGCCAGCCGGCCCGATGATTCCGGCGCGCAGTCGCAGGCGCTTGGCACGGCGCTTCGGCGCGCGGGCACGCAGGCCGAAGTGGCGGCCGTCGAAGGCACACATGCGCAGATCTTCCGCGAGTGGGGCACGCCGGGGCATCGCGCGACGGCGCTCACCGACGCCTTTGCCCAGGAGGTTTTCGGGTCCATAGAGCGGCGCTGAGTCGGGTCGGCGTTGAAGGAGCGTGGTGCGTGGCGGAGCCGGGGTTCACCGGAGCGGGGCTGGACCGCGCCGACCATCTGCGCCTCGACGAACAGGAACTGGCCGTGCTCCGCCTCCACGCCGAAGCACGGCTGCTCAGTCTCGCCGAGCTCGATCCCGTCCTCGACGATTCCGGCGCGCTTGCCTGGTCGGCGTTGGCCGGGGAGGACGAGGGCACCATTTTCCTCGGCCTCGAAGACGGGGCACCGCGCTTCGCGCCGCTGATCCGGACGACCGCGCTCGGCCAGCGCGCCTGGGGCGTGTTCCGGCTGCTCGCCTCGATGAGCCCGAAGGATGCGGCGATCTGGGCCGCGGCGCGCAGCCTCAACGAATGGCACAATCGGCACGTCTATTGTGGCGTCTGCGGGACGGAGACCCGCAGCTTCCGCGCCGGCTGGGGGCGGCTGTGTCCGAAGTGCGGGATGGAGCATTTCCCGCGCGTCGATCCGGTCGTCATCATGCTGGCCGAGCATGGGGATCGCGTGCTGGTGGCGCGGGGACCGGGCTATCCGCCGCGGCGCTATTCGGCGCTCTCGGGCTTCGTCGAGCCGGCGGAATCGATCGAGGAGGCGGTGGCCCGCGAGCTGATGGAGGAAGCGGGGATCGCCGTGTCCGATGTGCGTTATGTCGCCAGCCAGCCCTGGCCCTTTCCGGGCTCGCTGATGATCGCCTGCCTCGCGCGGGCGGGATCGGACACATTGACCCTGGACACCAACGAACTCGAGGATGCGATCTGGGTGGATCGTGCGGGGGTTGAGGCGGCGCTGGCGGCTGAACCGGATGCGCCGTTCCAGGCGCCGCCACCTTTTGCCATTGCCAATACGCTGCTGACGCGCTGGATTGAGGCGGACATCGAGGGAGGACGGCGATGAAGACGATCTGGGCCGCGGCGATCGCGATTCTGGCGCTGAACGGGTGCGCGACGCGACCGGAAAACAGGCCGACGGAACTGCAGGTAACGCTGACCGGCCTGCAGGAAGTGCCTGGTCCCGGCGATCCGGACGGCACCGGCACGGCCGAGATCAGGGTCGACCCGAGCGAGAACCAGGTCTGCTGGAACGTCTATGCGCGCCAGATCGACCCGGCGACCGCCGCCCATATCCACCGCGGCGCAGCGGGCGTTGCCGGGCCGCCCGTGGTCACCATCACCACACCCGATGCGGCCGGCCGCAGTCAGGGCTGCGTGACGGTCGAGCCCCAGCTCGCGCGCGAGATCGCAACGCAGAGCCACAATTTCTACGTGAACATCCACACCGGGCCGCACCCGCAGGGCGCGATCCGCGGCCAGCTGCGTGGGGGTGCGATGGTCAGCCCGTCACGCCGGCGGGGCGGCGAGCGGTAGCCTTTTTCGATTTCGGCCTGGCCCTGGCTTTCGGCTTGGGCGCCACACCAGGCGATGCCGCGGCCGCCGGACGCACGGCCTGACCTTCGTCGAAGCCCTCCAGGAAGCGGCGCGCGCCCTCCATCGCCGCGGCTCGCAGCATGTCGCCGAGCTCGAGGATGTCGAGGTCGGCCGGCCGCGCCGCAGCGGCAGGTCGGGACGAGGCAGAGTCCGATCGCGTGCGCCGGGTGCGGGCCTTGTCGAGCACCGCCTGCGCAGCGATCGTGAGGCCGGCCACCGCCAGCTCCCGCACCGTCGGCGAGTCGGCGAGCTTCAGCGCCCGCTTGGCTTCCCTGCGCAGCTCCTTGGGGAGCCTGACCCCCGCCACTTCCTTCGGGATCTTCAGCTTCGCCTTCGCCATGCCCGCTCTCCTTCGTGTGTTATGATAGCAACACACATGCAGGGTTTCAATGCAGCCTAGCAGAGTTCGTCTGTCAAATCGTCGTGCTAACGAGCACTTACATTGTTGCCAACGCGCTCATTGCGGATGACGCCAACAGGAACAGCCGGCTCGGCCGCAACGGGAAGCGACGGAAGCCAAGCCCTTCGTAGAAGGTCGACGCCCGCTCGTCTTTGGCGTCGACTATGATGGCGAGCACCGCCAGCGCTCGAGCGGCACCGAGAATACGTCGTATCGCATCGGCCACCAGAAGCTCGCCAAGACCTTTGCCGTGCATACGCAAGTCGCGAGCCAAGCGTCCGACTAGCGCGGCCGGAAAGCCATCATCATATCGGGGAAGCTTTCGGGCAATTTCTTTAGGCAGATCGCCGATTTCCAGCTTGAAGGCGCTCAAGCTGTAAAACCCGACAACACCCAGATCCGAGTCCACCGCGACGAATACGCGCGCGACGTTGCGACGCTCATCCTGGCCGGCTCTACGGCGGAACCAGTCATCGAGGTCGGCCTGCCCGCACGAGAAGGTCGAACGATCATGTTGCTTGCCAAGCGCCTCGAAGACGATGGCCAAGTTTCAGCCCACGAGGTCGCGGTGGCGGCGCAGGGCGGCTATGAGCTTCTCAGGCGGCTCGGGCGGATTTGTCAGCGCGTCGAGAAAGGCTTGCCTATCCGCGCCGGTCAGCGCCATCCGCTCATGCTCGTCCAGCACCCGGCGGGCGCCTTCATAAGCGAGGTCACCGGCAGTCAGACCGGTTACGACAGTCGCCCGCTGGATCAGCTCCTTGGCCGAGGCGCTAACGCGCAATTCGATCCGCTCGCGCTTGATTTCACGGTCTGGCTTCCGACGATTCGAGGCTGCAGGCATGGCTGCGCTCCTAGTTCTGCCAATGTACGGCATAACGCCGTGCATTTCAATCTATTCTGAGATCCTGGGTAAGCCGCCGCCGGCATTAGAGATCAATGGTCGGACCGTTCTCGCTCCGCGCATCGGCGAGTCGAGGTCTGACAGGCTGGATCGGATGATAATAGACTACCTTCGGCTCCGGCGGTTGCTGCTCGCTCTTCGGCGCCATCGCAACAGACCGCGCAGGTGCAGCCGAGTTGCCGGTCATTCCGATCAGCCGGATGAAGGCCAGTACGCCGAAAACAAGGCCGCCGAACGCGCCTGCAACGATCGGCCAAATCTGCCCCTGCGCGCCGGTCTGGATCGACATCGAATGGACGGCGATCGCACCGCCCCAGGCGGCGGGGCCAATGAAAGCCAACATAATCGGCAGCCTGATCCACAGCGATCGACAAGCCATGCCGAGATGGATGATGCCCAGTGCCAGTGCCGCGCCGAGGAACCCTACGCCGATCGCGGCGAGCCAGCCCGAGCCGCTCTGGAGCGCGAGATAACCGAGGGCCAGCGCCGTCACGATCGGGATCGCCCAAACCATCAAATGGTAGAGCAGCCAGAGCGTCAGGATCGAGAGGATGATCTGCACGACGATCATCGGAATCCTTTCTGCGGACTTCACGAGGATCCGAGTAAGCTCATAGCGCATCCGGTCCGAAAACCGAAGGCGCGGCCCTCGTCAGGACCTTCTGCCGCCTCTTGTCGCTACGCGAAGCATCGTCGGCGGGTTCGATTCAGAACCGAAGCGGCGTGACCCGCTTGACCCCCGGCAGCGCATTGAGCGTCTCCACGAGTGGGCCGCCGATATGGCCGTCGACCGAAACCAGGGCCACCGCCTCGCCGCCCACGTCGCGACGCCCCAGGTGGAAGGTCGCGATGTTGACCTCAGCCTCGCCCAATGCGGTGCCGAGGCGCCCGATGAAGCCCGGCTTGTCCTCGTTGACGAAGTAGATCATCTCGCCGGCAAGATCGGCCTCGACCGCGACGCCGAACATGTCGACGAGGCGTGGGGACGCATTGCCGAACAGGGTGCCGGCAACGGTGCGCGGCCCGTTGGAGGTCGCGGCCGTGACGCGCAGCAGGGTGTGATAGTCGCCCTCGTACGCGTGGCGCACCTCGCGCACGTCGAGGCCGCGCTCTTTCGCCAGGAACGGCGCGTTCACCATGTTCACCGTGTCGGAATAGACGCTCATCAGGCCGGCGAGCACGGCCGCGGTGATCGGTTTCTGGTTGAGCTCCGCCGCGGCGCCCTCGACCTCGATCGAGACCTTCTGGACATGATCACCCTCGACCTGACCGAGCAACGAACCGAGCTTCTCGGCCAGCTCCATATAGGGCTTCAGCTTTGGCGCCTCCTCGGCGCTGAGCGACGGCATGTTGAGTGCGTTGGTGACGCCGCCGCGCACCAGATAGTCGCTCATCTGCTCGGCGACCTGGATGGCGACATTGACCTGCGCCTCGGTCGTCGAGGCGCCGAGATGGGGCGTAGCGACCAGGTTCGGCGCGCCGAACAGGGGGTTGGCCTTCGCCGGCTCTTCGACGAACACATCGAGCGCCGCGCCGCCGACCTGGCCGCTCTCCAGCGCGTCCTGGAGTGCCGCCTCATCGATCAGGCCGCCGCGCGCGCAGTTGATGATGCGCACGCCCTTCTTGGCCTTCGCCAGATTCTCGCGGCTGAGGACGTTCCGGGTCTGATCCGTGAGCGGGGTGTGAAGCGTGATGAAGTCGGCGCGGGCGAGGAGCTGGTCGAGCTCGACCTTCTCGACGCCGAGATCGACGGCACGCTCCGGCGTGAGGAAGGGATCGTAGGCGATCACCTTCATCTTGAGACCGAGCGCCCGGTCCGCCACGATCGAGCCGATATTGCCGCAACCGATCAGGCCGAGCGTCTTCGAGGTCAGCTCGACGCCCATGAAGCGGTTCTTCTCCCACTTGCCGGCCTGGGTGGAGGCGTCGGCTTGCGGCAGCTCGCGGGCGAGGGCGAACATCAGCGCGATCGCGTGTTCGGCGGTGGTGATCGAGTTGCCGAACGGGGTGTTCATGACGACCACGCCGCGTGCCGTGGCGGCGGGGATGTCGACATTGTCGACGCCGATGCCGGCACGGCCGACGACCTTCAGGTTGGTCGCCGCTTCCAGCACGTCGGCGGTGACCTTGGTGGCCGAGCGGATGGCGAGGCCGTCATACTGACCGATGATCGCCTTCAGCTCGTCCTTGCTGAGGCCGGGCTTCTCGTCGACCTCGACGCCGTTGGCGCGGAAGATTTCGGCGGCATTGGGGTCCATCTGGTCGGAGATCAGGACTTTGGGCATTTTCTACTCCGTCATCCCAGCGAAAGCCGGGATCTCGTGGGGTGAAGGAAGCAGCGCGTTTCCGCGCCGGGACCCCGGCCTGCGCCGGGGTGACGATTTGGGTCAGGACGACTTCGCGGTTTCGTAGGCCCAGTCGAGCCAAGGGCCGAGCGCCTCGATGTCGGCGGTGTCGACGGTGGCGCCGCACCAGATCCTGAGACCCGGCGGAGCATCGCGATAGCCGGCGACGTCGTAGGCGGCATCCTCCGCCTCGAGCAGCGCCGCCATCTTCTTGATCAGCGCTTCGTCGGCCCCCTCGACGGTGAGGCAGACGCTGGTCTTCGAGCGGCTGGCCGGATCGGCGGCGAGGTGGCCGAGCCACGTGCGGCTTTCGACGATCGCATCGAGCGCTGCCGCATTGGCATCGCTGCGGGCGATGAGGCCGTAGAGGCTGCCGTGCATCCGTGCCCATTCGAGCGCGAAGATCGCATCCTCGACCGCGAGCATCGAGGGGGTGTTGATCGTCTCGCCCTTGAACACGCCCTCGGCAAGCGCGCCCCTGGACATCAGGCGGAAGACCTTCGGAAGCGGCCAAGCGGGCGTGTGGCTCTGCAGCCGCTCGACGGCGCGCGGGCCGAGGATCAGCACGCCATGCGCGCCTTCGCCGCCCAGCACCTTTTGCCAGGAGAAGGTGGCGACGTCGATCTTGTCCCACGGCAGATCATAGGCGAACACGGCCGAGGTCGCGTCGGCGAAGCTCAGGCCCTGGCGATCGTCGGGGATCCAGTCGCCGTCGGGGACGCGCACGCCCGAGGTGGTGCCGTTCCAGGTGAACAGGACGTCGTTCGACCAGTCGACCTGCTCGAGGTCGGGGAGTTGGCCGTAATCGGCGCGGATGACGGTCGGGTCGAGCTTGAGCTGCTTGGCCGCGTCGGTGATCCAACCTTCACCGAAGCTTTCCCAGGCGAGCGCGGTCACCGGGCGGGCGCCGAGCATCGTCCACATCGCCATCTCGAAGGCGCCCGTATCGGAGCCCGGGACGATGCCGATCCGGTGCGTCGCCGGCAGGTGCAGCGTCTCGCGCATCAGATCGATGCAATGCTGGAGGCGCGCCTTGCCGAGCTTCGAGCGGTGCGAGCGCCCGAGGCTGCCAGTGGCGAGCTTTTCAGGTGACCAGCCCGGCGGCTTCGCGCAGGGGCCGGAGGAGAAATAGGGACGCGCGGGGCGCTCCCGGGGTTTTTCCAGGCGCGCAGGCGCACCTGTGGTGTCGGTCTTCACGTCAGTCATGTCATGACTCTCCTTCCAGAGAGCCCGCACCGCGTTGGGGCGGCGTGGCCCGTCGACGGCCCTAGGGGAGAGTTCGGTCCGCCGCAAGCGGGGAGCGTTTCGACTCGTCGATATTGACCCGGACGCATGGCCGAATCAGGATTCCATCATGCGGCGGGGGCTCATCCTGGCGTTGATGCTGGCGCTCGCGGGATGCATTCCGCGCAGCGAACCGCCGCCCCAGCAACGTCCGCGCCCCGAGCGTCCGCCAAGGGAAGAGCCGCCAAGCGCCACGACCCGGCAATGCCTTTCCGAGCTCAGGGACGAGCGGGTCGAGTTCCGTCTGCTCGAGGACCGGCGCTATTCCGGCGGCTGCTCGGCGATCGGCGCGGTGCAGCTGCTCGACATCGGCACGCCGACGACCAATCTCGAAGCGATGACCTGCCCGCTCGCGCGCCAGTTCGCCCGCTGGACGCGCGAGGCGGTGCAGCCCGCCGCCAGCCGCTTCCTCGATTCGCGCGTCGTCCGGATCGAGACGTTCGGCACCTATGCCTGCCGCGGGGTCAACGGGCAGGCGGGGGCGCGGCTGTCCGAACATGCCTTCGCCAATGCGGTCGACGTGTCGGGCTTCGTTCTCGCCGACGGTCGGCGGGTGACGGTCGAGGCGGGCTGGGACGGCGACGATGGCGACGTGCGCCAGTTCCTGCGCACGATCCACGAGGCCGGGTGCCGGCGCTTCAACATCACGCTCGGCCCCGACGCCAACCGCTTCCACTACAATCACATGCACTTCGACATGGGCCGCGGGCCCTATTGCCGGTGAGCGCCTACTCCGTGACGCGCAATGTGTAGGCGCCGCCGCGGTCGCTGCTGAACGAGGCGACGCGGACGATATAGTCTCCGGCCTCCTCGGGCGCGAACGCGAGCAGGGCGTTGAAGCCGGCGCCGCTGTCGTCGTCGGTGGCGAGCGGATCGCCCTCGCGCTGGTCGGCGCGGTAGACGCGGACGACCGGATCGAAGGCCTCGGATTCGGCGCTGATCAGCACGGCCTCGCCGGCGCGCAGGGTGATCGCATAGTCATGCTCGGACCCGCCGTCCTCGCCCGCGCCGCCGCCGAGATCGCCCTCGTAGATGCGCTGGGTGGCGCGGACCATCCGGGTCGGGCGGCTGCGCGCGTCGGGCAGGGGCGGGGCCATTTCCGCGGTGACGGTGTAGTTGCCCGCGCCGCCGCCGCCGCCATAGGCGGTCACGCGCAGGCAATAGTCGCCGGTCCCCGACGGGGCAAAGGCGATGCGGGAATTGGTGCTGCCCTCCGAATCGTCATTCTCCTGGATCACGTCGCCCTGTCCGCTGCGGTAGAGCCTGAGAACGGTGTCGAAATCCTCCGAGGCCGCGCGCAGATAATAGCGCCGCCCGGATTCGAGCCGCACCTGATGGTCGCCGCGGGCGGGATCGCAGCCGGTCAGGCTGCCCTGCGCGGACAGGATCGGCTCGCCGGACTGGGCGAGCGCCGGCGCGGCGTGAAGGGCGAGTGCGGCCAGTGCGGCCAAGGCGGCAAGAGCGAGACGCATGCGAGTTTCCCCCGATTGAGCCCAGGAATCGATATGCCCGGGATCGTAGGGAACGGCCGGCCGCCACGCCAGCCCGACACATGTCGGAAGGATCAGCGTCCCGCGAACCTGTCGGTGGCGCGGATCAGGCCGTCCAGCACGCCGGGCTCGTTGTAGAGATGGCCGCCATCGGGGACGAAATTGAGCTCCACCTCCGGCCAGGCCTTCTTGAGATCCCAGGCGGTGGCGGGCGGCGTGCAGCAATCGTAGCGCCCTTGGATGATCACGCCCGGTATGCCTTTGAGCTTTCCCGCATCGGCGATGAGCTGGCCTTCCGCCAGCCAGCCCTTGTTGATCATATAGTGGTTCTCGATCCGCGCGATCGCGATCGCGAACCGGTCTTCGGTGAACTCCTCGATGAAATGCGGATTGGGCAGTAGGGTGACCGTCTCGCCCTCCCACTTGCTCCAGGCCTTGGCCGCGGCGAGCTGCGCCGCGGGATCGTCGCCGGTCAGGCGGCGATGATAAGCGGCGACGAGATCGTCCCGCTCGGCTTCCGGGATCAGTTCGAGGAACTCGTCCCATTTGTCGGGGAAGATTTCGTTGGCGCCCTGGCGATAGAGCCAGTCGAGCTCGCTCTGGCGGAAGGTGAAGATGCCGCGCAGCACCAACTCGGTGGTGCGGTCGGGATGGGTCTGGGCGTAGGCGAGCGCAAGGGTGGAGCCCCAGGAGCCGCCATAGACCATCCACCGCTCGACGTCGGCGATCTCGCGCAGGCGCTCGATATCCTCGACGAGATGCCAAGTCGTGTTCGCCTCGAGGCTGGCGTGTGGCGTCGACTGGCCGCAGCCGCGCTGGTCGAACAGCAGGATGTTGTAGCGAGCCGGGTCGAACTGCCGGCGATGATCGGTGCTGATCCCCGCGCCCGGGCCGCCATGGAGGAAGACGACCGGCTTGCCGTCCGGGTTGCCGCATTGTTCCCAGTAGAGGCTGTGGCCGTCGCCGACGTCGAGCCGGCCGGTGCGATAGGGCTCGATCGGCGGATAGAGCGTGCGGCGTGGGGCAGTCGGCGCATCGGCCATGCGGGCGTCCTCCTTGTCGGTTTGGCTAATCCTTGCACGCCGTCCGGCGCGGGGGAAGCCCGTGGTCGCCGGCCGCGCCCATCCACAGCGCGATCGCGGCGAGCGCGGCGGTTTCGGCGCGCAGGATGCGCGGGCCGAGGCCGACGGCGCGGGCCTGTGGCAGCGCGCGGATCGCAGCGCGTTCGGGATCGGTGAAGCCGCCTTCCGGGCCGATCAGGATCGCTGCCGGGCCTGGCGTTGCGGCCGCACTGAGCGGCGTCCCGCCGCCCTCATCGGCGAAATAGAGCGCGCGGTCCGCGGGCCAGTCCTTCAATATCTCGCGGAGCTTGCGCGGCGGCATCAGCGCCGGGAGCGCGGTGCGCTCGCACTGCTCGGCCGCCTCGATCGCGTGGGCGCGCAGGCGCTCCAGGTTGAGCCGGTCGACGACGGTCCGCTCGGTGATCACCGGCACGAGCCGGTCGACGCCGAGCTCGGTCGCCTTCTCGACCAACCAGTCGATCCGCCCGCGCTTCAGCGGCGCGAACAGCAGCCAGAGATCGGGCACCGTCTCGCGTTCGCCGAGCTTCGCGGCGACGCTGAGCGTCACGCGCTTGCGGCCGGCCTCGACGATCTCGGCGAGCCATTCGCCGGTCCGGTCGTCGAACAGTTTCGCCTGCGCACCCGGGCCGAGCCGCAGGACATTGGCGAGATAGTTCGCAGCCGTGCCGTCCAGGGTCAGCGTCAGGCCTTCGGCAAGGTCGGTCTCGACGAACAGACGCGGCAGGCTTGCCGGCGGCCAGGCGGGGGTTGCGGGCATTGCGCTACCTACGGCAAGTGGGGGCCGTGTCCGCAACCGAAAACGACATCGTCCCCGATAGCGAGCAACGCGGCCTGATCGGCGCGCTGCCGGCGCGCATCCGGCCGTTCGCCTCGCTGATCCGGCTCGACCGGCCGATCGGGGCCTGGCTGCTGTTCTGGCCTGGGGCGTGGAGCGTGGCGCTGGCCGGCGGCGAGGGCGCCGGGCGCGGCGTGCAGGGCTGGGCGCTGGTCGCCTGGCTCGGGCTCGGCGCCTGGGCGATGCGCAGCGCGGGCTGCGTGTACAACGACATCGTCGACCGCGATCTCGACCGGCAGGTGGAGCGCACGCGCCTGCGCCCGCTGGCGCGCGGCCGGGTGTCGCTCAAAAGCGCCTGGGCGTTGCTCGTGGCGATGAGCCTGATCGGGCTCGTCGTGCTGCTCCAGCTCGATCCGCTTGCCCAGGTCCTGTCGCTGGGCAGCCTCGCTTTGGTCGCTGCCTATCCCTTCATGAAACGGATCACCTGGTGGCCGCAGGCCTGGCTCGGCCTCGTCTTTTCCTGGGCGGCTCTGGTTGGCTGGCCGGCTGTGACCGGGCGGATCGAAGCACCGGCGCTGTTGCTCTATGCCGGGTCGATCTTCTGGGTGATCGGCTACGACACGATCTACGCGCTGCAGGACAAGGAGGACGATGCCTTGGTTGGGGTGAAGTCCTCGGCGCGCGCGCTGGGGCGGCATGCGCGGGCCGGAGTCATCCTGTGCTACGCCTTCGCGCTCGCCCTGTGGGCTGCCGCCGTCCGCGAGGTGCGGATCGAATGGTTTGCGCTGCTCGCACTGCTGCCGATCGCATTGCATCTCGTCTGGCAGGTCGCGGCATTGAAGCCCGACGACGGCGCCGACGCGCTCGCCAAGTTCCGCGCCAACCGCTTCGCAGGGCTGCTCATGTTCGCCGCCTGCTTCGTGGTCGGAACGGCTTGAGGCTTGCTTTTGGGACGTACGGTCCTAGGTGCTCCTGATGCTCAGTGTGAAGGAAGCCGAGGCGCGCGCCGCCGCGCTCGTCGATGCCGCGATCAAGGCGGGGGCCGATGCCGCCGACGTGCTCTATTTCGGTGACGCATCCACCAACGTGCAGGTCCGTCTCGGCGCGCTCGAGGATGTGACGCGTTCGGAGGGCGAGGAAATCGGCCTTCGGGTCTTCATCGGAACGCGTTCGGCGAGCGTCTCCTCATCCGATCTTTCGGGCGACGCGCTGGGCGCGCTGGTCGAGCGCGCCGCGGCGATGGCGCGCCAGGCGCCGGAGGACCCCTATGCCGGGCTCGCGCCGGCGGAGCGCCTGTTGCGCGGCGATCTGCCCGCGATCGATTCCGACGACGGCACCGACCCGTCTCCGGCCGAGCTGAAGGAAGGCGCGCTGGCGGTGGAGGACGCGGCCCGCGCCGTTCCCGGCGTCACCAACAGCGAGGGCGGCGGGGTGAGCGCCGGACGCACCGTGATCGCGCTCGCGACCAGTGCCGGCTTCGCCCGCGCCTATTCGGCCAGCGGCTACGGGATCTGGGCGAGCGTGCTCGCCGGCACCGGCGGCGACATGCAGCGCGACCAGGCCAGCCACAGCGCACGCCATTATGCGGATCTCGATTCGCCGGAGGAGGTCGGGCGGCTGGCCGGCGAGCGGACGGTGAAGCGGCTCAATCCCGGCCGCCTTTCCAGCGGTACGATGCCCGTCGTGTTCGATCCGCGCGTGGGGGGCGGGCTGGTCGGCAGTCTGGTCGGCGCGATGAACGGCCCGGCGATCGCCCGCCGGCACAGCTTCCTGATCGGCCGCGAGGACGAGACGCTCTTTCCCGAGCATATCGTCATCGTCGACGATCCGCACCGGCCGCGCGGCCTCAGGTCGAAGCCGTTCGACGGCGAAGGCGTGGCGACCGCACCGCGCCGGCTGGTCGACGGCGGCCGCGTCACCGGCTGGCTGATGACCGCAGCCTCGGCGCGCCAGCTGGGCCTGGAAGTGACCGGCCACGCCTCGCGCGGCGTCGGTGGCCCGCCGGGCGCGGGCGCGACCAACGTCCATCTGGAGCCGGGCAGCCTCAGCCCGGCCGAGCTGATCGCCGACATCGGCCGCGGCCTCTACGTCACCGAGATGATCGGCAGCGGCGTCAATGCGGTGACTGGCGACTACAGCCGCGGCGCCTCCGGCTTTCTGATCGAGAATGGCGAGATCACCACGCCGGTGGCGGAGATCACCATCGCCGGCAACCTCATCGACATGTATCGAAACCTTGCTGTGGCGAACGACCTGGAACATCGCCGCACGATCAATGTTCCCACCCTGCGCATCGAAGGGATGACCGTCGCCGGTGCTTGAGGAGGTTGCCGAGATCGTCGAGGCGGCCGGCAAGATCGCCGCCGCCCGCTTCGGCACCGATTTCCGCCGCTGGGAGAAGGTGCCCGGCCAGCCGGTCTGCGACGTCGATCTCGAGGTGGACGCCTTCTTGCGCGACCAGTTGAACGCGCTTGATTCCGAAGCGGGCTGGCTTTCTGAGGAGACTGTGGACCTCTCCGACCGGATCGAGCGGCGGCGGCTCTGGGTGGTCGATCCGATCGACGGGACGCGCGACTATGTCCGCAGCCGTCCCGGCTGGTGCGTGTCGGTGGCTTTGATCGAGGACCGCGTGCCCGTGCTCGGCGCGCTGGCGGCGCCGCTGCGCAAGGAATTGTGGACCGCCTCGCGCGGACAGGGGAGCTGGCGCAACGGCGCACGGCTCCGCGTCAGCGCCCGCACCGAGCTGACCGGCGCCCGGGTGCCGGCCGATTCGCTGCCCAAGGTCGACCGCGACCTCGTGCCGGTCGCCAAGCCCAATTCGATCGCGCTGCGCATCGCCATGGTCGCGGCCGGCGAGGCCGATCTGCTCGCCACCCTGCGCTGGGGCTTCGAATGGGACATCGCCGCCGCCGCCCTGATCGCCGAGGAGGCGGGCGCCACCGTCACCGGCGCGCTTGGCCAGCCGCTCGCCTTCAACACCGCCTCGGGCGAGGCGTTCGGCGTGCTGATCTCGACGCCGGGCATCCATGCCGCCGCGGTCGAGCGGCTGCGGGAGCGCGCGCTGGCCGTGGTCTGACGTTCGCAGAACGCCGGGCGCCATTCGTCGAAGCGTTTCCCCTTTGTCCCGTTTCGCGGTATTTTTGCCGGCGAAACAATGCGGAGAGGGAGTCGGGAACGTGCGCGCGATCCTGCTTGTGGGCGGCCTGCTGGCCCTGGCGGCACCTCTTTGGGGGCAGGCGCCCCCGTCGCCGCCTTCACCTTTGCCCGACCAGCAGACGGCGGAGACCCTCGGCACCAGCGACGACGCCGCGTCGCGTCTGACGGTGCCGGTCAGCATCGGAGGGCAGGGGCCGTTCCCGTTCGTCATCGACACCGGCTCTGAACGCACGGTGATCTCGCGCGAGCTTGCCCAGACGCTGCGGCTCGGCCCTGGCCGCCCGGCGATGGTGCACAGCATGACCGAGGCCAGTCGGATCCCCACCGTCGTGCTGGACGAGCTCCAGGTCGGATCGCGGCGGATGCGGGACATCCATGCGCCTGCGCTGGCGCAGACCAATCTCGGCGCCGTCGGCATGCTGGGCGTCGACAGCCTCCAGTCGCAGCGGGTCGTGTTCGATTTCGAGCGGAAGGAGATGACGGTCACGCCCTCGCGCCGGCGGGACGAGCGATGGGACGGGGACACGATCGTGATCACCGCGCGCAATCGTTTCGGCCGGCTCATCCTGGTCGATGCGTCCGTCGACGGCCAGCGGGTCTATGTGATCGTCGACACCGGCGCGCAATTCACGATCGGCAACGATGCGCTGCGCCGGCGTCTCGAGCGGCGGGGGCGGCTCGGGCCAACCGTGCCGGTCGGCCTGGTCAGCGTCACCGGCGGCGAGCTCAGGGCTGATGCGGCGGTCGCACAGCGCGTCCAGCTCGGCGGCCTCACCATCGAGCACCTGCCGGTCGCGTTCGCCGATGCACATGTGTTCCGCCAGCTGCGGCTCACCAACCGCCCGGCCATCCTGCTTGGCATGGATGCCCTGCGCCTGTTCGACCGGGTCTCCGTCGATTTCGCCAATCGCCGCGTGCGCCTGCTGATGCCGGAATCGTCGAGCGCGCCGCCGCCGAGACGATTCGCGGCCGCTGCGCCTGGTCGCGCCCGCCGTTAAGAGGACGGCAACGCTTGGCGGCGATCATGTCGGCCGGGAGGCCGGGATGCGTGCACTGCGATGGATTTCGAATGATGAAAGCGGGGCGACGGCGATCGAATATGGCCTGATCGCGGCCCTGATCTCGCTCGCCTGCATCATCGCGTTTCAGAGCCTCGGCCTGTCGCTGGTCGACATCTTCACGACCGCGACCAACGCGATGCGCGGCGCCTAGCCGACCGCGGGCACGCCGAGGCGGGGAATCTCGATCGCCGGGCAGCGGTCCATCACGACCTTGAGGCCGGCGGCCTCGGCGCGGGCGGCCGCCTCCTCATTGATGACGCCCAACTGCATCCACACCGCCTTCGCGCCGGCGGCGATCGCTTCGTCCACCGCTTCGCCCGCCGCTCCCGGGCGGCGGAAGATGTCGACGAGGTCGATCGGCTCACCGATCTGGGACAGCTCGCGCCAGACATATTCGCCGTGGACATGCTCGCCGGTGATCTGCGGATTGACCGGCAGCACGCGGTAGCCCTGCCCCTGCAGGAAGGCCATGACGCGATGGCTCGGCCGATCGGGACCGTCGGAAGCGCCGATCATCGCGATCGTGCGGGTATTGGCGAGCAGCGCGTAAATGTCCTCGTCGCGGGTGAGCGGCATGGTCGTCTCCTTGATCGGCGGCTAGCTAGCCTTCCGGTTCAGCTGCTCCAGCAGCTTCTGGGCGAGCTCGCGGAACAGGGCGGCCTCGTCGCCGTCGCCCGCCGCGGGCGGCCGGCCGGCGTCGGACTCGCGCCGGATCGAGATAATGAGCGGGATGCGGCCAAGGAAGGGGACGCTCATCACGCCGGCCGCTGCCTCGGCGCCGCCCGTCCCGAACGGGTCGCTGACCTCGCCGCAATGCGGGCAGGCATAGCCGGCCATGTTCTCGACGAGGCCGATCACCTCGACGTCCATCTTGCGGAACATGTCGATCGCGCGCGTCGCGTCCATCAGCGACAGGTCCTGCGGGGTCGAGACGATCACAGCGCCCGCCGGCTTCCACTTCTGGATCAGCGACATCTGGATGTCGCCGGTGCCGGGCGGCAGGTCGACGATCAGGATCTCGCAATCGCCCCAGTCCGCGTCCATCAGGTTGGCGAAGGCGCTTGCCGTCATCGGTCCGCGCCAGGCGACCGCGGTGCCCGGCTCGATCAGCTGACCCATCGAGAGCATGCGCACACCATGCGCGGGGAGCGGGACGATCTGCTCGTCGATCATTTCCGGCCGGCCCGCCTGGCCCATGATCCGGGGTTGCGAGGGGCCATAGATATCGGCGTCGACCAGGCCGACCTTCTTGCCCATTCGCGCCAGCGCCACGGCGATGTTGGCCGAGACCGTCGATTTGCCCACGCCGCCCTTGCCGCTCCCGATCGCCACGATCATGCGCTCCAGCCGCTCGGCGGTCATCGCGACCCGCGTGTCCTCGACGCCTTCGACGGCGATCATCGCTGCGCGGACCTGCCGTTCCAGCTGCGCACGCTGATCAGCGGAGAGACCGGTCGCATCGAGTACGACCGTCGCCTTGCCCTCCTTGAGGCGGGTCATTGCGATGCGCCCGCTCTCGGCGAGACTTCCCCGCCCGGAGGGATCGGCGATGCCGGCAAGGGCAGGGGCAATCCGGTCATTGTCGTCGGTCATGGGCGTGTCCGTAGGCAATGATCCGCGGCTTGGCACTGTTTTTCCGCAAAACGCCACCTATAAAGGCGCCATGACACGATGGTTCGGATGGGTTTTGAGTGACAATCGCGGCGGCCCCTGGGGCGGCGGCGGTGGCGGCGACGATGGCGGTTCGGGAGGAGGCTCGGGCGGCGGCCCGCGCAATCCCTGGGGGCAGGGGCCGCGCAAGCGCAAGCCCTCCGCCGCGGGCGAGGTCACCTCGCTCGACGATTTCCTGAAGAAGAGCCGCGAGCGGATCGGCGGCCGTTTCCCCGGTGCCGACGGGAGGCCCTACTGGCTTTACGGCCTGATCGCCTTCCTCGTCCTGTGGGTGATCTTCACCAGCGTCCACCGCATCGGCCCGCAGGAGCGCGGCGTCGTCACCACCTTCGGCTACTACACGCGCACGCTCCAGCCCGGCATCGGCTTTTCCTGGCCGGCGCCGTTCGGCGCGGTGCAGAAGGTGGATGTGGAGAACATCCGCACCACCTCCGTCCCCTCCAGTACCGGCAGCGAAAACCTCATTCTCACCGGCGACCAGAATGTCATCGATCTCGCCTATTCGGTGCGCTGGAACATCAAGAACCCGCAGCTCTTCCTGTTCCAGATCGCCCAGCCCGAAGACACGATCCGCGACGTCGCCGAAAGCTCGATGCGCGCCGTCGTCGCCAGAGTCAGCCTCGACGACGCAATCGGCGCCGGCCGCTCGCAGATCGAGACCAATGTCGAGCAGAACATGCAGCAGCTGCTCGACGATTATGGCGCGGGCGTGCGCATCCAGGGCGTCGCGATCAGCCAGTCGGCCCCGCCCTCGGCGGTCAACGAGGCGTTCCTGCAGGTCTCGGCCGCGCAGCAGCAGGCGCAGAGCTACATGAACGATGCCCGTGCCTATGCGCTGCAGATCACCGCCAAGGCGCAGGGCGACGCGGCGGCGTTCGAGAAGGTCTATGCCGAATATCGTGCCGCGCCGGAGGTGACCCGCCGACGCATGTACTACGAGACGATGGAGCGGGTGCTCTCCCGCGTCGACACGACGATCGTCGAGGCGCCGGGCGTGACGCCCTATCTCCCGCTCCCCGAAGTCAACCGCCGCCGGCCGGCCGAGCCGCAGCCCGAGGCCCAGCCCCAGCAGGGAGCCCAGGCGCGATGAACACCTATGTCCGCAACCCGATCGCGCTGACCTTCATCGCGATCATCCTGCTGATCATCGTCGGCAGCACCTTCGCGATCGTCCCGGAAACCAAGCAGGCGGTGATCGTGCGCTTCGGCGAACCGCAGCGCATCCTGAACCGCTACCGCCCCGGTGACACGTTCGGCGCCAGCGGCGCCGGCCTTGCCGCGCGCCTGCCGTTCTTCGAGCAGATTGTCTGGATCGACAAACGCATCCTCTCGATCGACATGGAGAACCAGCAGGTGCTCTCGACCGACCAGCTCCGGCTCCAGGTCGATGCCTATGCGCGCTACCGGATCGTCGACCCGCTGCAGATGTACAAGGCGGCGCGGACCGAGGAGCGGGTCAGCGATGCGCTCAGGCCGATCCTCGGCTCGGCGCTGCGGAACGAGCTGGGCCGCCGTCCGTTCGCCGCTCTCCTCAGCCCCGAACGCGGCCAGATGATGGACAATATCCAGAACGCCCTGAACCGGGTGGCCACCCAATATGGCGCGCAGATCGTCGACGTGCGGATCAAGCGCGCCGACCTGCCGGACGGCACCCCGCTCGATTCGGCTTATCAGCGGATGCGCACCGCGCGCGAGCAGGAGGCACGCTCGATCCAGGCGCAGGGTCTGAAACAGGCGCAGATCATCCGGGCCGAGGCCGATGCCGAAGCGGCGGCGACCTATGCCCAGGCGTTCAACCAGGATCCGGCCTTCTATGATTTCTACCGGGCGATGCAGTCCTACGACACGAGCCTCTCGGGCGGCGGCACCGCCGAGAATCCGCGCGGACGCACCAGCATCATCCTGTCGCCCGACAACGAATATCTGCGCCAGTTCCGGGGACAGCGCTGATGCGCGACATTTGTCGCAGTCATTCAATTGGCGTTCAGCCGGCCATTCTAGCGTGCCGGCCAGGGCAGCCGCCGCGGGCCCGGCGGTCGCCTGACGACAGTTAAGGAAGGATCAGACGCGTGCGTTACGTTTACGGGATCACCGCCGCCGTGCTTTTGGGCGGTGCCGCCGCGACCCTCACTCTCAATCCGGTGGGCGCACAAACGGCGCAGAACGAGCCGGGCGCCATCACCGTTCCCAGGCCCAATGGCGCACCGGGCTTCGCCGACATGGTCGAGCGGCTCCAGCCGGCCGTGGTCAACATCTCGACCCGACAGAGCGTGCAGGTCCAGCAGCGCCGCCTGCCGCCGGGCTTCGAGGAATTCTTCCGCCGCTTCGGCGCGCCGGTTCCCGACGGCGGCCAGGGTCAGGGCCAGGGCCAAGGGCAGGGCGACGGCACCGTCACCCAGCGGGGTGGGTCGCTCGGCTCCGGCTTCATCATCTCCGCCGACGGCTATATCGTCACCAACAACCACGTCGTCGCGCCGGCGCGGCCCGACGCGGTGGTCGAGCAGATCACCGTGACGCTGTCCGATCGCACCGAATATGAGGCAGAGGTGGTCGGGCGCGACCAGGTCGCCGACATCGCGGTCCTGAAGGTCAATCCACGTCAGCCGCTGCCCTTCGTCCGCTTCGGCGATTCGACCCGCACCCGGGTCGGCGACTGGGTGGTCGCGATCGGCAATCCGTTCGGCCTCGGCGGCACCGTCACCGCCGGCATCGTCTCGGCGCTCCACCGCAATATCGGTGCCGGCCTCTACGACCGCTACATCCAGACCGACGCCTCGATCAATTCGGGCAATTCGGGCGGCCCGATGTTCGATCTGGGCGGCAACGTGATCGGCATCAACACCGCGCTCATCTCGCCGACCGGCGGCAATGTCGGCATCGGCTTCGCCATCCCCGCCGAGCAGGTGCGGCCGATCGTCGAGCAGCTGCGCCGCGGCGAGCGCGTCCGGCGCGGCTATATCGGCATCGCGATGCAGGACGTGGACGAAGGCGTCGCCTCTGCGCTCGGCATCGAGCGCAATCGCGGCACCCTGATCCGCAGCATCACGCCGGGCGGCCCGGCCGAACGGGCCGGCCTGCGCCAGGGCGACGTCATCGTCGCCGTGGCCGGCCAGCCGGTAACGCAGGACCAGACGCTCGGCTATCTCGTCGCCCAGCAGCAGGTCGGCGCGCGCGTGCCCTTCGAATATATCCGCGAGGGCCAGCGTCGTACCGCCAACGTCACCATTGCCGAGCGGCCGACCGAGGAGGAACTGGCGCGGCTTGGTGGCGCCGAGCCGGAAGAGGACAGCGCCGACGCGGCAGGCAAGCCGGGCGCCGACCAGCCCGTCGCGGGTCAGGAAACGGCGCGGGCGAGCCTGGGCCTCACCCTGCAGCCGCTCACCCCGGCCACCGCCCGCCGGCTCCAGATCACCGATCCAAGCGTGCGCGGCCTGGTGGTCACCGCGGTCGATCCGAACAGCGATGCCGGCCAGAAGGGCCTCCAGCCCGGCGACCTCGTTCTGTCGGTCAACCAGCAGGCGACGACGACGGCGGAGCAGGTGAACAGCATCGTTGCCGCCGCGCGCCGCACGGGCCGCGACACGGTGCTGCTGCTCGTCCGCCGCGGCAACGCGCCGCCCATCTATATCGGCGTGGAGCTGGCGCGGGCGCGACAGTAGGGACACCGTCTTTGCGAGCGTAGCGAAGCAATCCAGTGCGGCCTCGACGGCAGAACTGGATTGCTTCGTCGCTTTGCTCCTCGCAATGACGGTGTGAGAGAGTGTACCGTCGAGCCGCCGGCGAGCCGGTGAACAGGGAGGGGTAGTCCGATGGAGCAAACCGACCGCATCTTCCTGGGAGCAGGCGGCGGCGGGCCGCAGAGCCTGTTGCTCAAGCTCGCCAACCGGCACGGCCTGATCGCGGGCGCGACCGGCACCGGCAAGACGGTGACGCTGCAGGGTCTGGCGGAAGGCTTCTCGAAGGCCGGCGTGCCGGTGTTCATGGCCGACGTGAAGGGCGATCTCGCCGGGATGGCGATGGCGGGCTCCCCGACCGCGCCCAATCACGACAAGCTGGTGTCGCGCGCCCAGGAAATCGGGCTCGCCGGCTATGCCTATGCCGACAATCCCGTGATCTTCTGGGATTTGTACGGTCAGCAAGGGCATCCGATCCGCACCACCGTGACGGAGATGGGGTCGCTGCTGCTCGCCCGGCTGATGGGATTGAACGAGACGCAGGAAGGCGTTCTCTCGATCGCCTTCCGGATTGCCGACGAGCAGGGCCTGCTGCTGCTCAATCTCGACGATCTCCAATCGATGCTGGCCTTCTGTGCGGACAAGGCGAGCGAGATCGCCGCGACCTACGGCAACGTGACCAGGCCGACGGTGGGCGCGATCCAGCGCCAGCTGCTCCAGCTCGAAAGCCAGGGCGCCGAGATGTTCTTCGGCGAGCCGGCGCTCGAAATCGCCGATTTCATGCGCGTCGACGAGACGGGCCGCGGCATGGTCAGCATCCTCGCCGCCGACAGGCTGATGCAGAGCCCGCGGCTCTACGCGACCTTCCTGCTCTGGCTCCTGTCCGAGCTGTTCGAGGACCTGCCCGAAGTGGGCGACCCGGAGAAGCCGAAGCTCGTCTTCTTCTTCGACGAGGCCCATCTCCTGTTCGACGATGCCCCCAAGGCTCTGACCGACAAGATCGAGCAGGTCGTCCGGTTGATCCGGTCCAAGGGCGTCGGCGTCTATTTCGTCACGCAGAATCCGATCGATATTCCGGAGGACGTCGCCGGCCAGCTCGGCAACCGCGTCCAGCATGCGCTGCGCGCCTTCACGCCCAAGGACGAGCGGGCGATCAAGGCGGCGGCCGAGACCTTCCGGACCAACCCGAACGTGAACGTGCAGACCGTCATCACAGAATTGAAGACCGGCGAGGCGTTGGTCTCCGTGCTCGATGAGAAGGGCGCACCGACTCCGGTCGAGCGGACCCTGATCCGTCCGCCCTGCTCGCGGCTGGGGCCGCTGACGGCCGAGGAACGCAACATCATTCGTTCCACGTCTCCGGTCGGCACCAAATATGATGCGACCGTCGATCGCGAGAGCGCGCACGAAATATTGAAGGGACGCGCCGAGCAGGCCGCGAGCGCGGCGGCCGAGGCGCAGGCGGCGGAGGATGCCGCCAAGGCACAGGCCGCGGCGCAGAAGGAAGCGGACCGGCAGCGGCGCGAGGTGGAGCGGGCCGAGCGCGAGCGTCGCCGCAATCCGTCCTTCGGCGAGCAGATGATGAACCAGGTCGGGCGCACGGTGCAGCGCCAGGTGGTGAACCGGGTCGCGACCTCGCTGGTGCGGGGCCTGCTCGGCGGCCTGTTCCGGGGGAGGTAGAATGAGCGACACGGCAATCGGGGCGCCCATGGGTCGCGCAGGCGAGATGCGCGAATTCACCCTGCGCGCGGTCATCCTGGGTGGCGCGATCACTTTGATCTTCACCGCCGCGAACGTCTATCTCGGCCTCAAGGTCGGCCTGACCTTCGCGACCTCGATCCCGGCCGCCGTCATCTCGATGGCGCTGCTGCGCTTCGTCGCCAATTCGAACATCCTCGAAAACAACATCGTCCAGACGATCGCGAGCGCGGCGGGCACGCTGGCGGCGATCATCTTCGTGCTGCCGGGCCTCATCATGATCGGCTGGTGGCAGGGCTTCAACTACTGGACCACGGTCGCGGTCTGCGCGATCGGCGGCACATTGGGCGTGATGTTCTCGATACCCCTGCGGCGCGCGCTCGTGACGGGGTCGGACCTGCCCTATCCGGAAGGCGTCGCCGCCGCGGAGGTGCTGAAGGTCGGCTTCGGCTCGGCCGCGGGCGCCGAGGAGAATGCCAGGGGCCTCGCCACGATCCTCGCCGGTTCGCTCGTCTCCGCCGGCTTCGCCATCCTCGCCGCGATGAAGCTCGCGGTGTCGGAGATCGCCACGGCGTTTCGGGTCGGTGCGGGCGCGAGCGGCGCCTCGACCAGCCTGTCGATGGCGCTGATCGGCGTCGGCCATCTCGTCGGGGTCTCGGTCGGTCTCGCCATGCTGTTCGGCATGCTGATCGCCTGGGTCGGCCTGATGCCGGCCCTGACCGCGGCGCAGGGCGTAGGGGCGGACGTCGGCGCCGTGGTGGGCGAGGTGTTCCGCAATCAGGTGCGCTTCGTCGGCGCCGGCACGATCGGCGTCGCGGCGGTCTGGACCCTGCTCAAGATCATCGGCCCGATCGTCGGCGGCATCCGCTCCGCCATGGCCTCGGCCCGGGCGCGCGCCGGCGGCGAGGTGCTGGCGCTCACCGATCGGGACCTTTCGATCCGCATCGTCGCCGGCACGATCCTGCTCTCGTTCCTGCCGATCGCGCTGCTGCTCTGGCTGTTCATCGGCGACGGCCCGATCGCGCCCGACGCACCGCTGGTGATCGGGCTGACCTTGGTCTACGTCCTCATCATCGGCGCGATCATCGCCTCGGTCTGCGGCTATATGGCCGGCCTGATCGGCGCCTCGAACAGCCCGGTCTCCGGTGTCGGCATCCTCGCCGTGCTCGGCGCGGCGGTGCTGCTTGCGTTGTTCTACGGCCATGACGGCGGGCCCGAGACCTCGCGCGCGCTGGCGGCCTATGCCCTGTTCGTGACCGCTTTGGTCTTCTCGATCGCAACCATCTCCAACGACAACCTGCAGGACCTCAAGACCGGCCAGTTGGTCGGCGCGACGCCGTGGAAGCAGCAGGTCGCGCTGGTGATCGGCGTGATCTTCGGCAGCCTGGTGATCGCACCGGTGCTGGACCTGCTCAACACCGCCTTCGGCTTCCAGGGCGTGCCCGGCGCCGGCCCCAACGCGCTCGCGGCCCCGCAGGCGGCGCTGATCTCCTCGCTCGCCATGGGCGTGCTCGGCGGCGACATAAGGTGGGATCTGATCTTCTACGGCGCGGTGATCGGTGTCGTTGTCATCATCCTCGACGAGATACTGGGCAAGCTCGGCAAGATGCGCTTGCCGCCGCTTGCGGTCGGCATGGGCATTTATCTCCCCATGGCGCTGACCGTGCTCGTCCCCGTCGGTGCGTTCATCGGCTATGCCTATGAGCGCTGGGCGGACCGCGCCCGCAGCCCCGAATTCGCCAAGCGCATGGGCGTCCTTGCGGCGACCGGCCTCATCGTCGGCGAAAGCCTGTTCGGCGTCGCCTTCGCCGGCATCGTCGCCGGGTCGGGCAGCGATGCGCCGCTCGCCGTCGTCGGCGAAGGGTTCGAAGGCGTGGCGACCTGGATCGGCCTCCTCGCCTTCATCGGCCTGATCGCCTGGCTTTATGCCCGGACGAAAAAGATCGCCGCTTAATCAGGCCGTCATTGCGAGCACTTCGACGCCGCCTGCGGCGTCGCTCAGGATGAACTCCGCGAAGCAATCCAGTTCGGCCTCCGAAGCGGGCTGGATTGCTTCGTCGCTTCGCTCCTCGCACGACGGGGGTGAGGTTGCTTTGTAACGGACAAGTAAAGAGTCCGTTGTCGAACGACGTTATGCTACAAACCACTTGGTCCTCTGGCGGGAGAGGGGCGGATGGCGACGCGGTTCGTCGGGCTTGGCAGAAACATTTTCCTGTATGAAGCCGACCGGGAGAAGAAGGTCCGGCAGGTCCTGTGGGGCGATTTCCTCGACGTCGAGAGCGAGGAGCCGGATGGCTGGCTGAAGGTCATCTGGGCGCGCCGCGATCCGGTGAAGAAGCGCGAGCTGTTCATCCCCAAGGCCCAGACGATCGAGCGGCGGCCGCTCGAGATCATCTTCGTCGATGTGGGGCAGGGCGACGGCGCGGTCCTGATCACGCCCGAGACCGGCGCGAACGAGCGCATCATCGTCATCGACGCGGGCGAGGACGACAATATGGAGCGCTTCCTGCGCGGCCGCTTCCGCACCTATCGCCCGTTCAATTTCGAGGCGGCGGTGATCACCCATCCGGACCAGGACCATTATCTCGGTTTCCTACCGGTCTTCGCCAATCCCAATATCGGCTTTCGCGCGATCTATCATAACGGCCTGGTCGAACGGCCGGTCGCCGGCGAATGGCCGAAGCTCGGCGGCCTCGTCTCCGATCCGGGCAGCAGCCAGAAATATCTCGCCGGCCTGCCCGAGGACGATGCGGCGATCGAGGCAATCTTCAGCAATCCAGCCGCGATCGGCGCGTTCAAATATCCCAAGGTCCTGAACGCGGCGATCAAGAACCCGAAGGTCAAATCCTACCGGATGCTCTCGACCGGGCACGGAACCGTCGAGGCCGGCAAGTCCTACATGCCCGGCTTCGCGCCGTCGGACGCGCGCGGCTATACGGTCGAGGTCCTGGGGCCGGTCGTCGAGCGCAACGGCGCCGGCAAGCCCCGGCTGCGCAAGATCGGCGACTATGGCGAGACCAAGAACGGTCATTCGATCCTGCTGCGCCTGGTCTACGGCCAGTTCAGCATCTTCTTCGGCGGCGATCTCAACGACCGGGCCGAGCGCTTCCTGCTCCAGCATTATGCCGGGCTTAGCGCCTTTCCGTTCCCCGGCACCGCCGAATACCGGCTGATGATCGCCGAGGCGGGCAAGCGTTTCCGCTCCGACGTGATGAAGGTCTGCCATCACGGCTCGGAGAAGGTGACCGACGCCTTCCTGGAAACGGTCAACCCGGCCTGCTTCATCATCTCCTCGGGCGACGACGAAGGCCATGTCCATCCGCGCCCGGATCTGCTCGGCCGGCTGGGAAAGTTCGGGCGCGGCGCCTCGCCGGTGCTGCTCTCGACCGAGCTCCAGCGCTCGGCCCGCGAGCGTGAGGAAAAGACGCTGGTCGATTCGGTCCTGAACGGCATCGACCGGGTCGCCGCCGGCGCGACCGAGACCGCCCGCGAGGACCTCAAGGCGAAGGTCAGGCAGCTCGCCCGCACCAATATCGAGGTCTATGGCGCGATCTACGTGAAGACCGACGGCGACCGGCTGATCGCCGCCTTCAAGATCGAATCGAAGTCCGACACCAAGAAATGGTTCTACTTCGAATATGCGTTCACCGCCGCTGGCGAGCTGATCCTGGTCGATTGAAAAATACATCCGTCATCGCGAGGCGCGTAGCGCCGCGGCGATCCAGACTCACCTCGTCTGGATTGCCGTGCGCCTGCGGCGCTCGCAGTGACGGCGGGATGAGCCTCAGCCCCGCCGCGCCTCGAACCAGCGGGTGATATCGGGCAGCCGCTCGCGGCGCACCCGCACGCGATCCTGGATCGAGGCGATGGCGCGGTCGGCCGGTGCGCGCGATTGCGGCGTCAGATGCTGGTCGGCATAGGCGCCGAGCTTCTGCACCATCGCCGGATCGGCCGAGCGTGAGGCGAGGCCGGCGAGATAGCGCGAGCGCGAGGAGGCATCGACCAGGGTCTCGACCCGCTCCCGGTTGGCGAGGGCGAAATCGAAGGCGAGATCCGGATGGACCGTCGCGACCGACGAGATGATCTGGCTGGCATTGGTCGCGCCCGGCTCTTCGGTCAGCGCCAGCTCCAGCGCGCGGCGGGCGAGCGCTTCGTCCTGCGCGCCGCCGAGCAGCTGGTAGAGCTGACCCTTGACCAGCGGGTTGCGTTCGTCCCGTGCCATGACGCGCAACCGATCCCAGGTCGCCGCGTCGGCATTGTAGGCGACGATCGAAAGCAGGGTCTGGCGCAGCGGCCCGGCTGTGACCGACGAATCGTTGGCGGCGAAGCGGCGGTTGGCCTCGGAAACGACCTCCGGGTCGCGAAGCAGGCCGAGCGTGCCGATCAGCTCGTCGCGCAACACCGCGTCATTGGCCGATTCGTTGGGCCGAGCGCTCCAACCGAGACGTTCCAGCACCGGCCCGAGCCTCGCCGTGGCATAGCGCGAGACCAGCGCCTGGTGCGCCGCATCGCCCTCGTACATGCCGTCGATCGAGGCGAGGATGCCGGCGACGCGCAGCCAGACCCGGCCATTGGCGTCCGGCGCGGCTGCATCGGCCATATCCAGCGCGACCGATGCCGACTGGTAGCCGGCGAGGCCGAGGCCCCAATTGTCCGCGAGCAGGCCGATCTGGTCGATCGGGCGCAGCTGCCGGAAATCGCGGACCAGCCGACCCAGCAGATCGGCGCTGTAGAGCGTCCGGTAATAGCCCGCCTGGCCATAGTTGACGACGAGCGGGCCGCAGCCCGGCACGGTCGCGTTCGCCGATCCGCCTTCGACCAGGGTGCGCAGCTCCTCGCCGCCTGCCGCCGCGATCACGGGCACGCGCCAGCGAAGGGACTGGCCTTCCCGGTTGTCGCGGCTGAATTGCCCCTGCGTCAGCGCCAACTGCGTCCGGCCGCCGGTGCACTGGCCGCCTTCGACGCGGATCAGCGGCACGCCGGGCTGCATGATGAAATCGTGCGCAATCGCGGTAACCGGGCGGTTGGCGGCACGCTCGATCGCTTCCCAGAGGTCGTCGCTCTGGGTGTTGCCGAGCCGGTGCTGCGCGACGTAGGCACGCACGCCGTTGCGCCAGCCTTCGTCGCCGACATAGTCCTCGAGCATGGTGATGACGGCCTCACCCTTCTGGTAGGTGATGGCGTCGAACGCCTGGCTCATCTGCTCGACGGTGGTGATGTGCTGGACGACCGGATGGGTGGTCCTCAGCGAATCGAGCTGGATCGCGGATTCGCGCCCGTCGATGCGGCCGAGCAAAGGCTCCCATTCGGGATGCAGCGCCGCCGTCGCCTTGGTCGCCATCCACGAGGCGAAGCCCTCGTTCAGCCAGAGATCGTCCCACCAGGCCATGGTGACGAGATCGCCGAACCATTGATGCGCCATTTCGTGCGCGGCGACCTCGAAGATCGCCTGGCGGCGGCTCTCGGTGGTGATCGCCGGATCGACCAGCAGGATGTTCTCGAAGCTGAAGATAGCCCCCCAATTCTCCATTGCGCTGAAGAACTGGCTGGTGCCCGGCCCGGCGATATTATCGAGCTTCGGCAGAGGATAGGGCGTGCCGAAATAGTCGTTGTACCAGGGCAGGATGCGCGCCGCGCTCTCCAGCGCCCAGCGGCCCTGCTCGCCGGCACCGCGGCGGGTAACGATGCCGATTTCGGCGCCGCCGGCCTGGGTGGTGATCCGGTCGAACTCGCCCATGCCGAGGAAGAGCAGGTAGCTCGACATCGCCGGGGTGGTCTGGAAGGTGACGACCGCGCTGCCGTCCGGCCGCGCCTGCCGCCGCGCCTCAGGCATATTGCTGACGGCAGTCTGGCCGGCCGGCACGGTGACGGTGAGGTCGTAGGGCGTGCGGAAATTGGGCTCGTCCCAGCCGGGGAAGAATCGGCGTGCGTCCGGCGCCTCGAACTGGGTGAAGAGCGCGCGCTTCTGCGTCTCGCCATCCTGATAGTCGAGCGCGAACAGGCCGGCGGCCTGGGTCTCGATCCGGCCGGCATAGTCGATGGCGAGGCGATGGCGGCCGGCGGGCAGGGCCTGCGGGAAACGGAAGGTGGCGGTCTGCGCCGCCTCGTCGGTGGTGACGGTGGCCGAGGGCGGGCGGCCGAGCGCGTCGATCCGGACCGAATTGAAGGTGAGGTTCACCGCGTTGACCGTGATCGTGTCAGTCGGCTGCAATATCTCGATGTCGATTCTCGCGGTCGCGGTGAAGCGCAGGTTCGCGGCATCCGGCACGACGTTGATCGCATAGTGAAGCGGGCGGGCGGTGCGCGGCAGCTGGGTCGGGATTTCCGGCCGGCTGTCCGATCGTTCCGCCGCCGGCGCGACGGTCTGCGCCGTCGCGTAGACCGGAAGCGCGATGGCGGTAGCGAGGGCAAGAGCGGAGACGATCGGCAGCAGGCGCATGGGCGGGACTCACTGGTGTATGGCTGTGGTAGGGCGGCGATGCGCCCGACCCGCGCGGCTGTCAATTCGCAGGCGCGCTCAATAGCCGAAACCTGCGGCTCCCCGATGGCCGGCGAGGACCTGCCGGCGCAGCGCCGCGCCGTCCCAGGCGCGCTCCACGCCGGCCTCCGCCTGCCGGACCAGATCGACGATCGCTGCGTTGACCGGCGCCTCGCGCCCGAGCCGGCGGGCGAGGCTGACCACCTCGCCATTCAGGTACTCGATCTCGGTCGCGCGGCCGGCGGCGAAATCGTCAGCCATGGAGGAGCGGGCATCGGCGTCGATCTTGTAGAGCTTCAGTACCGTCGAGTTGAACAGCCAGTCGGGCGCGGCGACGATGTGCGGGAAGAGATGGGGCGGGAAGGGGCCGATCTTGGCCGGCTCGATTCCGGCCGCCTTCAGCAGCTCCAGCCCCTCGACCTGCGCTGCCGCCCAGACCCGGCGATAGTCGCGGTTGCCGAGTTCTTCGAGCAGCGGCCGGCCGGAGAGTGCGTTCACCGCATTGTTGAGATTGACCAGCAGCTTGCCCCAGGCGACGCCGGTCATGTTGCCGGACAGGGTGAGGCCGCCCGGCTTCGCGCCGATCCGTTCGGCGAGCACGCGGGTCACCGGATGATCCTCGGCCCAGAGCGTGCCTGCCACGCCCTTGTGCCAGCGGCCATTGCCCATGTGGGCGACATTGAACGGGACCATGCCGTGCAGCACGGTGAAGCCGGGAAGGGCGGCCTTCAGCGTCTCGACATTGCTGACGCCGTTCTGGAAGCTGATCACGGTGGCGCCCTTGCGGCCGTGCTTCGCGATCTCCTTCGCCGCCACCGCCGTGCCGGTGCTCTTGACCGCGAGGACGATGACGTCCGCCTGTCGCAGCAGCTTCGGATGGACGCCGACCTCGACCTCGTCGGGCCTCAGCTCGATCCGCCGCTTCTCGCTGTCGGTGAGGGTCAGGCCGTTGGCGGCGATCTCGTCGCGGACCGACGGTCTGCCGAGCAGCGTGATATCCAGCCCCGACGCCAACCACGCGCCGCCGATCCAGCAGCCGATCGAACCGGCGCCGTGGATGACGATTCTGGGGTTGTCGGGAAGCTCAGCCACGTCCGCGATAGGGCGCGACGCCCTGGTCGGGAATCCACAGGCCCTCGGGCGCGGCGCCCGACTGCCAGAACACGTCGATCGGGATGCCGCCGCGCGGGTACCAGTAGCCGCCGATCCGCAGCCACAACGGCTGCATCTCTTGCGTCAGCCGCTCGGCGATCCCCACCGTGACGGCCTCGTGGAAGCCGGCATGATTGCGGAACGAAGCGAGGAACAGCTTCAGCGACTTGGATTCCACGATCGTCCCGCCGGGCGCATAGTCGATGACGAGATGGGCGAAATCGGGCTGGCCGGTGACCGGGCACAGCGAGGTGAATTCCGGCGCGGTGAAGCGCACCAGATACGGCCGCCCGGGCCGCGGGTTCGGGACATAGTCGAGCACCGCCTCGTCCGGCGAGGCCGGAAGGGCGCTGGTCTGGCCGAGATGGGTGAGTGCCATGGCCGCCTACTTAGAGCGTGTGGCCGGGGAAAAGAAACACCGTCATTCCAGCGAAAGCTGGAATCCCTCTTCTCTTGTCCGACAGGCAGTGAGATTCCGGCTTTCGCCGGAATGACGAGAAGCGGAAGCCGCCGAAGTCCTAGTCGAACAATTCCTCGAGGAACGACTTGCGCCGCTTCGGATAGCCGCGGCCGTGGTCGCCGTAGTGGCGGCGGTCGTCATGGTCGCGATAGGGTTCGCGGCTGTGACGCGGCTCCGGCTGTGACGGAGGCGGCGCGGCGGCGCTGCGCTCGATGATTTTGTCGAGCTCGCCGCGGTCCAGCCAGACGCCCCGGCAAGTGGGGCAATAATCGATCTCGATTCCCTGCCGCTCCGACATGGTGAGCGGCGAGCGGTCGATCGGGCACAGCATCGGTTCGTTGGCCATGAGGTGGATGTGGAGAGGGAGAGGAGAGGTGTCAAGCCGAACGCTGGGTCCGGCGCCAGGGCGCATGAGCGATGCCGTGAGGCGGGCGGGATCAGGCGCAGGCGATCCAGCCGCGCCACGTGAACGCGGCATAAAAGAGACGGACGCCGGTGAAACCGGCATCGCGGAGAACCGCTTCGTCTTCTTCGGGATCGAGCAGGTTCAGATGCGCCGCGACCGCCGTGCGGGCGCCCCGGGCCTGATCCGGATCGGCACCCGAGGCGATGGCGAAGGCCGCATAGCGCGACAGCCAGACATCCCGTTCGGCGGGGTCCTGCGGGAAGCTCGAATGGGCCATCACGAAAGGCGCTCTAGGTCTGAGCCGCTGGCGGATCTCGCGTTCCGTACGCAGGCGTTCCTCCCGCCCCAGGAAATGCAAGGTCAGCAGGCAGACGGCCGCGTCGAATGGTCCGTCCGGCGCACAGTCGATATACCCTTCGTGCAGCGTGGCGCGCGGGGCCATCGGCCCGAGCGTTCGCTCGGCCAGCTTCAGCATTTCGGCGGCCGGATCGACGCCGTCGAACGTCCAGCCCGGACGGGCTTCGGCGAGAGCCCTCAGCTCGAGCCCGCCGCCGGCGCCGAGAACGAGGACCCGTGCATCGGCCGGTGCACGCTCGCCGAGCAGGATGGCGGTCATCCGGTGCAGATCGGCGAGGCCCGGCACGTATCGCGGCGGGCCCTCGGCATAGCGGGCGACGGCGTCGGGATCGGAGAAATGGGCGAGGAACGCGCTCATGCCGCAGGCGCCGGATGGATTGCGTCCAGGTTCTCGCGACCCCCTCGCGCGCTGAGGCGGCGATGGAAATCGGCGCCGAGTTCGGCCAGCGTGATCTCGCCGAGGCGTGACAGCAGCAGCGTCTCCGCCGCCTCGAACGTCTCGCCGAGCGCCGCATTCACGGCCTGCTCGACGAGGCAGCCGGGCGCCTCGGTGCGATTGCCCATGGCAAGCAGCGGCGGACGGCCGAGCGCCTCGTAGACGTCGCGCAGCGTCACGGTCGAAAGATCGCGGGCGATCGTCCAGCCGCCGCCATGGCCTTTCTCCGAGCGGACGTAACCCCGGTCCCGCAGGCCGGCCATGATCCGCCGGATCACCACCGGATTGGTGCACATCGCCTGTGCGAGCACCTCGGACGTCATCGGGCCCTTGTGCTCGGCCATGTGCAACAGCACGTGGAGCACGCCGGACAATCGGCTGTCTCTTTTCATGTAACTTTACATGTTACATGTTCTGTCGATCGTCAAGCCCCGAGTCGCGGCGATCAGACGAAGTCCTATTTGTATCCAACAATCGAGGGAGTCTGCTTTCGACCATTGCGGACGTTACTCCCCTCCCTGGAAGGAAGGGGTCTGGGGTGGGTAGCGCCGAGGGCGCTCCTTTGGAGATCAGAGGCTCGCTGCGCTCGCACCCACCCCTAGGACGGATCGACATTCAGTTTTGTACCCTCTCCCTTGAGGGAGAGGGCAGGGTGAGGGTGTCGGGCATTTGGGACCATTCTCGGAGGCAGAACCCCCTCACCCCAACCCTCTCCCC
>NZ_JAVIFV010000002.1 GCF_031157375.1 Sphingosinicella sp. LHD-64 | reverse complement strand
TGGCGGCAAGGCCGATCTGCGCCCGGTCAACGACATGGGCTTCATGTACCAGCGCACCTTCGCGGACCCGGACGGCAACAGCTTCGAGCCGCTCTGGCTCAATCCGGACGCGACATTCGCCGAACCGGCATGAGCCGCCCCTGTTGACCCACATCGGGGTCGCCGCTATAGGCCGCCCCGCTCGCGGGCTGGTGGTGGAGTCTGATCCGGACGCTGTCCCAGGCGGGCGCTTTTAGAGCTGAACGCTGCTGCAATATGGAGCAAGGGCCTGGGGGGCCGGACAAGGCCGCCGGGCTTCTTGCGCATTTTGTGTTGCAGTAGAGTAACTTAGGTGAAGGGTTCCAATGCCGACGATCAACCAGCTGATCCGCAAGGGTCGCGAACCGCAGAAGGCCAAGTCCAAGGTCCCTGCGATGGAGCAGAATCCGCAGAAGCGCGGCGTCTGCACCCGAGTCTATACCACCACCCCGAAGAAGCCGAACTCGGCGCTGCGCAAGGTCGCCAAGGTGCGCCTCACCAACCAGCGCGAGGTCATCAGCTACATTCCGGGCGAGGGCCACAACCTCCAGGAGCACAGCGTCGTGCTGATCCGCGGCGGCCGTGTGCGCGACCTTCCGGGCGTGCGCTACCACGTGCTGCGCGGCGTGCTCGATACGCAGGGCGTCAAGGACCGGCGCCAGTCGCGTTCCAAATATGGCGCCAAGCGTCCCAAATAAGATGGCGAAGTAAGCCCCGGACGCGTTCCGGACCCGGCTGAAGAACAAAGGAAAACCGAAATGTCACGTCGTCGTCGCCCAGAGAAGCGCGAAATCCTCCCCGATCCGAAGTTCGGGGACATCGTCCTGTCGAAGTTCATGAACAACATCATGCTCGACGGCAAGAAGTCCACCGCCGAAGGCATCGTCTACGGCGCGCTCGAGACCATCGAGACCCGCGCCAAGAAGGACCCGCTCGGCGTGTTCCACGATGCGCTGAACAATGTGAAGCCGGGCATCGAGGTGCGCAGCCGCCGCGTCGGCGGTGCGACCTACCAGGTGCCGGTCGAGGTGCGCACCGAGCGCGCCCAGGCGCTCGCCATCCGCTGGCTGATCTCCGCTGCGCGCGCGCGCAGCGAGAAGACCATGGCCGGCCGCCTGTCGGGCGAGCTGCTCGACGCGTCGACCAACCGCGGCAACGCGGTGAAGAAGCGCGAGGACACGCACCGCATGGCCGAGGCGAACCGCGCCTTCAGCCACTACCGCTGGTAACACCGACACCTATATTGTGGGGAGCCGGACCGTCCGGCTCCCCACATCGCCAAGGAACCCACGATCATGGCCCGCAGCCATCCGCTCGAGAAGTATCGCAACATCGGCATCATGGCGCACATCGACGCCGGCAAGACGACGACGACCGAGCGCATCCTCTATTACACCGGCAAGTCCTACAAGATCGGCGAGGTCCATGAGGGCACCGCGACGATGGACTGGATGGAGCAGGAGCAGGAGCGCGGCATCACGATCACGTCGGCCGCGACGACCTGCTTCTGGAACGACCACCGCGTCAACATCATCGACACGCCCGGCCACGTCGACTTCACCATCGAGGTCGAGCGCAGCTTGCGCGTGCTCGACGGCGCGGTCGCCTGCTTCGACGGCGTCGCCGGCGTCGAGCCGCAGTCCGAGACGGTGTGGCGCCAGGCCGACAAGTACAAGGTGCCGCGGATGTGCTTCGTCAACAAGCTCGACCGCACCGGCGCGAACTTCGACATGTGCGTGCAGATGATCAAGGATCGCCTGGGCGCCCGCCCGGCCGTCCTCTATCTGCCGATCGGCCTCGAGAACCAGTTCAAGGGCCTCGTCGACCTGGTCGAGAACCGCGCGATCATCTGGCTCGAGGAGTCGCTCGGCGCGAAGTTCGAATATCAGGACATCCCGGCCGACCTCGCCGACGCCGCCGCGGCGGCACGCAACGAGCTCATCGAGATGGCCGTCGAGCAGGACGACGATGTCATGGAGGCGTATCTGGAGGGCACCGAGCCCGACACCGCCACCCTGAAGAAGCTGATCCGCAAGGGCACGCTGAGCTTCGCGTTCGTGCCGGTGCTGTGCGGCTCTGCGTTCAAGAACAAGGGCGTGCAGCCGCTGCTCGACGCCGTCGTCGACTATCTGCCGAGCCCGCTCGACGTGCCGGCGATCAAGGGCGTCAGCCTCGATGGCGAGACCGAGGATTCGCGGCCGGCGGACGACAATGCGCCGTTCGCCGCGCTCGCGTTCAAGATCATGAACGACCCGTTCGTCGGCACCCTGACCTTCGCCCGCATCTATTCGGGCAAGCTGGAGACCGCGTCGCAGGTCACCAACTCGGTCAAGGACAAGAAGGAAAAGGTCGGCCGCATGCTGCTGATGCATGCCAACGACCGGGAAGACATCCAGGTGGCCTATGCCGGCGACATCGTCGCGCTGGCGGGCCTCAAGGACACCACCACCGGGGACACGCTCTGCGCGCCCAACGCGCCGATCATCCTCGAGCGGATGGAATTCCCCGAGCCGGTGATCGAATTGAGCGTCGAGCCGAAGACCAAGGCCGACCAGGAGAAGATGGGCATCGCGCTCAATCGTCTGTCGCGCGAGGACCCGTCGTTCCGCGTGTCGACCGACGTCGAGAGCGGCCAGACCATCATCAAGGGGATGGGCGAGCTCCACCTCGAGATCCTGGTCGACCGCATGAAGCGCGAGTTCAAGGTCGAGGCCAATGTCGGCGCGCCGCAGGTGGCGTATCGCGAGTATCTCGCCAAGCCGGTCGAGCTCACCTACACCCACAAGAAGCAGTCGGGCGGCTCCGGCCAGTTCGCCGAGGTGAAGGTCAAGCTGACCCCGGGCGAGCGCGGCTCCGGCTTCGTCTTCGTCGACTCGGTGAAGGGCGGCAACGTCCCGAAGGAATATATTCCGTCGGTCGAGAAGGGCATGCGCGAGACGGCCGAGACCGGATCGCTGATCGGTTTCCCGATCATCGATTTCTCGGTCGAGCTGGTCGACGGCAAGTATCACGACGTCGACTCGTCGGCGCTGGCGTTCGAGATCTGCGCGCGCGGCGCGATGCGCGAAGCGGCCCAGAAGGCCGGCATCAAGCTGCTCGAGCCGATCATGAAGGTTGAGATCGTGACCCCGGAGGATTATCTGGGCGACGTGATCGGCGACCTGAACAGCCGCCGCGGCCAGATCCAGGGGACGGACAGCCGCGGCAATGCGCAGGTCGTCGAGGCGATCGTGCCGCTTGCGAATATGTTCGGCTACGTTAATGAGCTTCGCTCCTTCACGCAGGGACGCGCTCAGTACACGATGCAGTTCTCGCACTATGACGAAGTCCCGGCGAGCGTCGCGGAAGAGGTGAAATCGAAGCTCGCCTGAGCGCGCTTCCTTTAATGTGAACAGAAAGAACGAGGGTTAGGCAAAATGGCGAAAGCTAAGTTCGAGCGGACGAAGCCGCACTGCAACATCGGCACCATCGGTCACGTCGACCATGGCAAGACGTCGCTCACCGCGGCGATCACGAAGGTTCTCGCCGAGTCCGGCGGCGCGACGTTCACGAGCTACGACAATATCGACAAGGCGCCGGAAGAGCGCGAGCGCGGCATCACCATCTCGACGGCGCACGTCGAATACGAGACCGGCGCGCGCCACTACGCCCATGTCGATTGCCCGGGCCACGCCGACTATGTGAAGAACATGATCACCGGCGCCGCCCAGATGGACGGCGCGATCCTGGTCGTGTCGGCCGCCGACGGCCCGATGCCGCAGACCAAGGAGCACATCCTGCTCGCCAAGCAGGTCGGCGTGCCGACCATGGTGGTCTTCCTCAACAAGGTCGATCAGGTCGACGATCCCGAGCTGCTCGAGCTGGTCGAGCTCGAGATCCGCGAGGAGCTGTCCAAGCGCGACTTCGACGGCGACAACATTCCGATCATCGCCGGCTCGGCGCTCGCAGCGCTCGAGGATTCGAACCGCGAGATCGGCCATGACGCCATCCTGAAGCTGATGGCCGCCGTCGACGAGTGGATCCCGCAGCCGGAACGTCCGCTGGACAAGCCGTTCCTGATGCCGATCGAGGACGTGTTCTCGATCTCCGGCCGCGGCACGGTCGTCACCGGCCGCGTCGAGACCGGCGTCGTGAAGGTCGGCGAGGAAGTCGAGATCGTCGGCATCCGCGACACCCAGAAGACCACGGTCACCGGCGTCGAGATGTTCCGCAAGCTGCTCGACCAGGGTCAGGCGGGCGACAATATCGGCGCGCTGCTCCGCGGCGTCGGCCGTGAGGACGTCGAGCGCGGTCAGGTCCTGTGCAAGCCGGGCTCGATCAAGCCGCACACCGACTTCAACGCCGAGGTCTATGTCCTGTCGAAGGACGAGGGCGGCCGTCACACGCCGTTCTTCGCCAACTACCGTCCGCAGTTCTACTTCCGCACGACCGACGTGACGGGCGAAGTGGTCCTGCCGGAAGGCACCGAGATGGTCATGCCCGGCGACAACGTCACGCTCGGCGTGAAGCTGATCGCTCCGATCGCCATGGACCAGGGCCTGCGCTTCGCGATCCGCGAAGGCGGCCGGACCGTCGGCGCGGGGGTTGTCGGCACGATCACGAAGTAATATAGGGGCGAGCCGCTCGGGTCCTCAGCGATTCGGGCGGCTCGCTTTTTAGTCGTCATCCCGGCGAAGGCCGGGACCTCGTCGGGTGAAGGGCTTAGGCGCTTTTCCGGCCCGAGACCCCGGCCTTCGCCGGGGTGACGTGTTGGTTTGTTTTGTGCCCTTCGGGGCGGCTCTTTCGCATCGGTAGATGGACATGGAAACGCAGAATATCCGCATTCGCCTGAAGGCGTTCGATCATCGTGTGCTCGATCAGGCCACAGGCGACATTGCAGACACCGCCCGTCGTACGGGTGCTCTTATTCGCGGCCCCATTCCGCTGCCGACGCGCATCGAGAAGTTCACCGTGAACCGTTCGCCGCACGTCGACAAAAAGTCGCGCGAGCAGTTCGAGGTTCGCACGTACAAAAGGCTGCTCGACATCGTGCAGCCGACGCCGCAGACGGTCGACGCGCTGATGAAGCTCGACCTCGCCGCGGGTGTTGATGTGGAAATCAAGCTGGCGTAACGCGCTGGCGTAAAGCGTCATCCCAGCGAAAGCTGGGATCTCAGTTCCTTCTTCCGACGCAGGAAGAAGTGGGATTCCAGCTTTCGCTGGAATGACGGAGATGGGGCGTCGCTCCATCGAGATACGGGATACCGCCGGGGCTTGCCCCGGGTCTGCGTCCCCCGCTCTCCCGCTTACCTGCGGGAACTGGCCCAGGCGGGGCACGCATCGTTTCAAGGGCCACACGCCCCCGGCATTTCGTCGGGGGCCTCTGTATGAGGAGTGAGGATCATGCGCACTGGCGTGATCGCGAAGAAAGTCGGGATGACCCGCCTGTTCCAGGAAGATGGCCGGCACGTGCCGGTCACCGTCCTGTCGCTGGACAATCTGCAAGTCGTCGCCCGCCGCGAGGAAAGCCGTGACGGCTACAATGCCGTCCAGCTCGGCGCGGGTTCGGCCAAGGCGAAGAATCTGAGCAAGCCGGAGCGCGGCCATTTCGGCAAGGCCGAGGTGGAGCCCAAGGCGAAGGTCGTCGAATTCCGTGTCGCCGAGGATGCGCTCCTCGACGTCGGCTCGGAAATCTCGGCCAACCATTTCATTCCCGGCCAGATGGTCGACATCCAGGGTGTGACCCAGGGCAAGGGCTTTGCCGGCGGCATGAAGCGTTGGGGCTTCGGCGGCCTGCGCGCCACCCACGGCGTCTCGGTCTCGCACCGCTCGCTCGGTTCGACCGGCCAGCGTCAGGATCCGGGCCGCGTCTTCAAGAACAAGAAGATGGCCGGCCATATGGGCGCGAAGAACCGCACCCAGCAGAATCTGGAAGTCGTGCTGACCGACATTCCGCGCGGCCTCATCTTCGTGAAGGGCTCGGTGCCCGGTCACAAGGGCGGCTGGCTGATCGTCAAGGACTCGGTCAAGGTCGCGCGCCCCGACGAGGCACCCTATCCGGCCGGCCTCAAGGAGCTGCTGAAGAAGGCGGATCTGGAAGAGACGCCGATGGCCGGTCTGGTCGACGAGGCCGCGGTCCACGAGATCCCGGCGCTCCCGAGCGACGAGGAAGTCGCCGCGATCGCCGCCGAGCAGGAAGCCGGCGCTGTCGAGGCGGCCGCTGCCGCTGAAGAGACTCCCGCTGCTGACGAAGCGAAGCCCCAGGGCGACGCTCCGGCCGCCGACGAGAGCAAGGAAGGCTAATCATGAAGGTCAAGGTTCAAAGCCTCGACGGCAAGGGCAAGGGTTCCGATCTGGAGCTCAACGATGCGGTGTTCGGTCTCGAGCCGCGCGCCGACATCCTGCACCGCGTCGTCACCTGGCAGCTCGAGAAGCGCCGAGGCACCGCGCGCGGCGCCCGCGAGCGCGCCGACGTCGCCCGCACCGGCAAGAAGTTCGGCCGGCAGAAGGGCGGCGGCACCGCCCGTCACGGCGATCGCCGCGCCCCGATCTTCATCGGCGGCGGCAAGGCGCACGGCCCGCGAGTCCGCGACTTCAATCCGTCGCTGAACAAGAAGGTTCGCGCGCTCGGCCTCAAGATGGCCCTCTCCGCCAAGGCGAAGGGCGGCAATCTCGTCGTGCTCGACAGTCTCGATCTCGACGAGGCGAAGACCGCCAAGCTCAAGGCGCAGCTCGGCAAGCTCGGTTTCGGCAAGACCGCCCTGTTCATCGACGGCGACGCGCTGAACGTCGGTTTCGCCCACGCGTCGGCGAACCTGCACGAGGTCAACCTGCTGCCGGCGGTCGGGGCGAACGTCTACGACATTCTCAATCACGAGACTCTGGTGCTGACCCGCGCCGCGGTCGAGAAGCTGGAGGCCCGGTTCCATGGCTAAGGCGAAGCAGAGCGCGGCGCCCAAGGTCGACATCTCGCATTACGATGTCGTCCTCGCCCCCCACATCACCGAGAAGTCGACCATGCTCAGCGAGCATAATGCGGTCGTCTTCAAGGTCGCCGGCGGCGCGTCCAAGCCGCAGATCAAGGCGGCGGTCGAGGCGCTGTTCAGCGTCAGCGTGACCGGCGTCAACACGATCGTGACCAAGGGCAAGACCAAGAAGTGGAAGGGCAAGCCCTACACCCGCTCGGACGTCAAGAAGGCGATCGTGACCCTGAAGGACGGCGACTCGATCGACGTCACCACCGGCATCTGAGGCAGCAGCGATGGCACTCAAATCCTATAACCCGACCACGTCGTCGCAGCGCGGCCTGATCCTGGTCGACAAGTCGGCGCTCTGGAAGGGCAAGCCCGTCAAGGCGCTGACCGAAGGCAAGCGCAAGACCGGTGGCCGTAACAACAAGGGCCATGTGACCTCGCGCGGCATCGCCGGCGGCCACAAGCAGAAGTATCGCACGATCGACTTCAAGCGTCGCAAGTGGGATCAGCCGGCCACCGTCGAGCGGCTCGAATATGATCCGAACCGCACCGCGTTCATCGCGCTGGTGAAATATGCGGACGGCGAGCTCGCCTACATCCTGGCGCCGCAGCGTCTCGCCGAGGGCGACACCGTCGTCGCCGGCAAGAAGACCGACGTGAAGCCGGGCAATGCGATGGAGCTGGGCCAGATGCCGGTCGGCACGATCGTCCACAATGTGGAGATGAAGCAGGGCAAGGGCGGCCAGCTCGCCCGCGCCGCCGGCACCTATGTCCAGGTCGTCGGCCGCGACAAGGGCATGGTGATGGTCCGCCTGAACTCGGGTGAGCAGCGCTACATCCACGCGAATTGCATGGCGACGGTCGGCGCGGTCTCGAACCCCGACAACCAGAACCAGAATTTCGCCAAGGCCGGCCGCAGCCGCTGGATGGGCAAGCGCCCGCTGACCCGCGGCGTCGCCAAGAACCCGGTCGATCACCCGCACGGCGGCGGCGAAGGCCGCACCTCGGGCGGCCGTCATCCGGTCACCCCGTGGGGCAAGCCGACCAAGGGTGCGCGCACCCGCAAGAACAAGGCGACGGACAAGATGATCATCCGTTCGCGTCACGCGAAGAAGAAGAGGTAAGAGATGGCCCGCTCCGTCTGGAAAGGTCCGTTCGTCGAGCTCAGCCTTCTGAGGAAGGCCGAAGCCGCGCAGGACGCTGGTGGCCGCGCCCCGATCAAGACCTGGTCGCGCCGCTCCACCATCCTGCCGCAATTCGTCGGGCTGACGTTCAACGTCTACAACGGCCGCAAGTTCGTGCCGGTCTCGGTCAACGAGGACATGGTGGGGATGAAGCTCGGCGAGTTCGCGCCGACCCGCTACTTCCCCGGCCACGCCGCCGACAAGAAGGGCAAGAGGTAAGCCATGGGTAAGCCCAAAGCACCCCGCCGTGTCGCCGAGAACGAGGCGCTGTCGGTCGGCACGCAGATCCGCGGATCGGCGCAGAAGCTCAATCTCGTCGCGGGCCTGATCCGCGGCAAGAAGGCCGGCGAGGCCCTCAACATCCTCGCCTTCTCGCCGAAGGCGATGGCGCGCGATGTCCGCAAGGTCCTCGCGTCGGCGATCGCCAATGCCGAGAACAACCACAATCTCGACGTCGACAGCCTCGTCGTCGCCGAAGCGAGCGTCGGCAAGAGCCTGTCGATGAAGCGCTTCGCGACCCGCGCGCGCGGCCGCTCGACGCGGATCGTCAAGCCGTTCAGCCGCATCCGCGTCGTCGTGCGCGAGCAGGAAGAAGCATAATGGGTCAGAAATCCTCCCCGATCGGTCTCAGGCTGCAGATCAACCGCACCTGGGACAGCCGCTGGTTCGCCGAGGGCGACGATTACGGCCGGCTCCTCCTCGAGGACCTGAAGATCCGCAAGTACATCCTGAAGGCGCTGCCGCAGGCGGCGATCTCCAAGGTGGTGATCGAGCGTCCGGCGAAGCTGTGCCGCGTCTCCATCTATGCCGCGCGCCCGGGCGTGATCATCGGCAAGAAGGGCGCGGACATCGAAAAGCTCCGCAAGACGCTGGGCACGATGACCGGCTCGGACGTCAGCCTGAACATCGTCGAGATCCGCAAGCCGGAGATCGACTCCAAGCTCGTCGCGCAGGGCGTCGCCGATCAGCTGGAGCGCCGCATCGCGTTCCGCCGGGCGATGAAGCGCGCCGTCCAGTCGGCGCTGCGGCTCGGCGCCGAGGGCATCCGGATCACCTGCGCGGGCCGTCTCGGCGGCGCCGAGATCGCCCGCACCGAATGGTATCGCGAGGGCCGGGTGCCGCTGCACACGCTGCGCGCCAATGTCGATTATGCCGAGGCGACCGCCCACACCGCTTACGGTGTCTGCGGCGTCAAGGTGTGGATCTTCAAGGGCGAGATCCTGGGCCACGACCCGCTGTCGCAGGACCGGCTGATGATGGAGGCCCAGACCTCCGGCGTCCGCCCGGCCCGCGACGACCGCCGCTAACGCCTCGTTGGGATAAGAGACAATGCTGCAACCCAAACGCACCAAGTTCCGCAAGGCGTTCAAGGGCCGGATCCACGGCGACGCCAAGGGCGGCACGAGCCTGAACTTCGGCGCCTTCGGCCTCAAGGCCATGGAGCCGGACCGGATCACCGCGCGCCAGATCGAGGCGGCCCGCCGCGCGATCACGCGTCACATCAAGCGCCAGGGGCGTTTGTGGATCCGCATCTTCCCGGACGTCCCCGTCTCGTCGAAGCCGGCCGAAGTCCGCATGGGCTCGGGCAAGGGTTCGCCGGAATATTGGGTCGCCCGCGTGAAGCCGGGCCGCGTCCTGTTCGAGCTGGACGGCGTGCCGGGCCATATCGCCAAGACCGCTTTCGAGCGTGCAGCCGAAAAGCTGCCGATCAAGACCAAGGTGGTCGCCCGCCTTGGCGAATCCCTGCTTGAGGACGCCTAAGATGGCCAAGACCGAAGAGCTCAAGAACCAGACCGACGACCAGCTGGTGGACCAGCTGGGCGAGCTGAAGCGCGAGCAGTTCAACCTGCGCTTCCAGGCGGCGACCAACCAGATCGAGAAGCCGTCGCGGGTGAAGGAGGTGCGCCGCACCATCGCCCGGATCAAGACGCTTCAGGGCGAGCGTTCGCGCGCCGCCGCGAAGGCTTAAGGAGTTAATCGATGCCCAAGCGCGTCATGACCGGCACCGTGGTGTCCGACAAGACCGACAAGACCGTGGTGGTCCTGGTCGAGCGGCGGGTGAAGCACCCGCTCTACGGCAAGATCATCAAGCGGTCGAAGAAGTATCACGCCCATGACGAGGCGAACGAGTTCAAGACCGGCGAGACCGTCCGCATCGAGGAAACGGCGCCGATCTCGAAGCTGAAGACCTGGAAAGTGCTCGACCGCGTCGACACCCATGCGACGCCCACCCAGGCGGCGCCGAAGGGCAAGGCGAAGAAGGCTGACGCAGAGGCAGAGGCGCAAGCCGAGACCGCCGAGGCGTAACTCGTCATCCCAGCGAAAGCTGGGATCTCACTTCCTTCAACGGAGGTGGGGACAGGAAGAAGAGAGATTCCAGCTTTCGCTGGAATGACGGTTCAGAAGCTGATCGCCGGACTGGTTCCGGTTGAAGTGAAGAGAAGGAATTGGATCGATGATCCAGATGCAGTCCAACCTTGAGGTCGCCGACAACAGCGGTGCCAAGCGCGTCCAGTGCATCAAGGTGCTGGGCGGTTCGAAGCGGCGCTTCGCCGGCGTTGGCGACATCATCGTCGTCTCCGTCAAGGAAGCCGCGCCGCGCGGCCGCGTGAAGAAGGGCGACGTCCACAAGGCCGTGATCGTGCGGACCGCCAAGGACATCCACCGTCCCGACGGGTCGACCATCCGCTTCGATTCGAACGCGGCCGTCCTCGTCAACAACAACCAGGAGCCGATCGGCACCCGTATCTTCGGGCCGGTCGTCCGCGAGCTGCGCGCGAAGAAGCACATGAAGATCATCAGCCTCGCGCCGGAGGTGCTGTAAATGTCTGCCGCGAAGATCAAGAAGGGCGACAAGGTCGTCGTCCTGTCCGGCAAGGACAAGGGCCGTCACGGCGAGGTCACCAAGGTTCTCCCCAAGGAGAGCAAGGTGATCGTCAGCGGCATCAACGTGGCCGCGCGTCACAAGAAGCCGACCCAGGCGAACCCGCAGGGCCGGATCGAGCGGAGCGAGGCGCCGCTGCACGTGTCGAAGGTCGCGGTCGAGGATCCCAAGACGGGCAAGCCGACGCGGGTGCGCTTCGAAGTGCGCGATGGAAAGAAGGTCCGGGTCGCGGCCCGGTCCGGGGAGTTGATCAATGGCTGACGCCAAATATGTTGCGCGCCTGCGCAAGGAATATGACGAGAAGATCGTCCCGGCGATGATCGAGAAGTTCGGTTACAAGAACCGGATGGAGGTCCCGCGCCTCGACAAGATCGTCCTGAACATGGGCGTCGGCGAGGCCACGCAGGACAAGAAGAAGGTCGAGACGGCCGCCGCCGAGATGGAGCTGATCGCGGGCCAGAAGCCGGTGATCACCAAGGCGAAGACCTCGATCGCGCAGTTCAAGCTGCGCGAGGGCATGCCGATCGGCGTCAAGGTCACGCTGCGTCGCGAGCGGATGTACGAGTTCTTGGACCGGCTGATCACGATCGCGCTGCCGCGCGTGCGCGACTTCCGCGGCCTGAACCCGAAGAGCTTCGACGGCCGCGGCAACTATGCCATGGGCCTCAAGGAGCAGATCGTGTTCCCCGAGATCAACTATGACCGGATCGAGAAGGTCCGGGGCATGGATGTCATCGTCACCACCACCGCGAGGACGGACGACGAGGCGCGCGAGCTGCTGCGCCTCTTCAACTTTCCGTTCCCGCAGGAAGAGCAGAAGCAAGCGGCTTAACACGTCATCCCGGCGAAGGCCGGGATCTCGGGACGGAAGGACACCGAGCCTTTCACCCGACGAGACCCCGGCCTTCGCCGGGGTGACGAGAAAAAGGAAGAAGAGAGAACTTAAGTCATGGCGAAACTGAGTTCCGTGAACAAGAACGAGCGTCGCAAGAAGCTGGCGAAGAAATATGCCGGCCAATATGCGAAGCTGAAGGCGATCGCGAACGACGAGAGCAAGGACGACACCGAGCGTCTGATCGCCCGTCTGAAGATGGCCGAAATCCCGCGCAACGCGAACCCGACCCGCATCCGCAACCGGTGCGAGCTGACGGGCCGGTCGCGCGCTTATTATCGCAAGTTCCGGCTGTCGCGCGTCATGCTGCGCGAGCTGGGCAACAAGGGCCTGATCCCCGGCCTCACCAAGTCGAGCTGGTAAGGTAGAGCTATGCCATTGACCGATCCTTTGGGTGATATGCTCACCCGCATTCGCAACGGCCAGCAGGCGCGCAAGGACTCCGTCCTGTCGCCGGCGTCGAAGCTGCGCGCCCGCGTGCTCGACGTGCTCCAGCGCGAAGGCTATATCCGCGGCTATTCCGAGGAGGCGCTCGGCGCCCACAAGGGCCTGCGGATCGAGCTGAAATATTTCGAGGGCCAGCCTGCCATCCAGCATGTGGCCCGCGTGTCGAAGCCCGGCCGCCGCGTCTATTCGGGCTCGCAGGAGCTGCCCCGGGTCCGCAACGGCCTCGGCATCACCATCGTTTCGACGCCGAAGGGCGTTCTCTCGGACGCGGAAGCGCGGACGCAGAACGTCGGCGGCGAAGTGCTCGCGGAGGTGTTCTGATGTCGCGCATCGGTAAGCGGCCTGTCGCGCTCCCCTCGGGGGTGACCGCGACCACCGAAGGCCAGATCCTTTCGGTCAAGGGGCCGAAGGGCACGCTCACGCTGCAGATGCGCGACGAGATCGCCTATGAGATCGGCGACGACGGCATCAACGTGAAGCCGGCCAATGCGACCAAGCAGGCGCGTGCCTTCTGGGGCATGCAGCGCACCCTGGTGCAGAACCTGGTCACCGGCGTGACCGAGGGCTTCACCAAGACGCTCGAGATCACCGGCGTGGGCTACCGCGCTGCAGCCCAGGGCAAGAACCTGCGCTTGCAGCTTGGCTACAGCCACGACGTCAACATCGCGGTGCCGGAAGGTCTCGAGGTCAAGACCCCGGATCAGACCACGGTCGAGATCAGCGGCATCGATCGCCAGAAGGTCGGCCAGCTCGCCGCCGAGATCCGCCGCTGGCGCAAGCCCGAGCCCTACAAGGGCAAGGGCATCAAGTATCGCGGCGAGTATATCTTCCGCAAAGAAGGCAAGAAGAAGTAAGCCATGGCGAAGCTCAACACCTTCGACAAGCGGCGCCAGCGCGTCCGCACGTCGCTCCGTCAGCGCGCCGGCGATCGCCCGCGCCTGTCGGTTCACCGCTCGGGCCGGCACATCTACGCCCAGATCATCGTCGATGGCGAGGGCCGCACCGTGGCCGCCGCCTCGACGCTGGAGAAGGAAGCCCGGGCCAAGACCGGCGCGACCGTCGCCAGCGCGCAGGAGGTGGGCCGCAAGCTCGCCGAGCGCGCCAAGGCTGCCGGCATCACCCGCGTCGTGTTCGATCGCGGCGGCTTCCTGTTCCACGGTCGCGTGAAGGCGCTTGCCGACGCCGCCCGCGAAGGCGGATTGGAGTTCTAAGAATGTCTGACGAAATCACCCAGAACCCGGAAGCCCAGGCGGCGCCCGACGCGGCTCCGGCTGCTGTCGAGGGCGGCGACCGTCCCGAAGGTCGCGGTGCCCGCGGTCCGCGCGGCGGCCGTGGCCGTGGCGGCGGCGATCGTGGCGGCCGTGGCCGTCGCGACGACAACCGGCGTGGCGGCCGTGGCGGTGACGAGGAGGGCGGCGAGGAGCTGATCGAGAAGCTCGTCCACATCAACCGCGTCTCCAAGACCGTGAAGGGCGGCAAGCGCTTCGGCTTTGCGGCGCTCGTCGTCGTCGGCGACGGCAAGGGCCGGGCCGGCTTCGGCCACGGCAAGGCGCGCGAGGTGCCGGAGGCGATCTCCAAGGCGACTGCCGCGGCCAAGAAGGCGATGGTCCGCGTGCCGCTGCGCGAGGGCCGCACCCTGCACCATGACGGCCTCGGCCATTTCGGTGCCGGCCGCGTCCACGTCCGCTCGGCCCCGGCCGGCACCGGCATCATCGCCGGCGGCCCGATGCGCGCCGTGTTCGAGAGCCTGGGCGTCGCCGACGTGGTGACCAAGTCGATCGGCACGTCCAACCCCTACAACATGATCCGCGCGACCTTCGAGGCGCTCGGCGAGCAGACCTCGCCGAAGAGCGTCGCGCAGCGCCGCGGCAAGAAGATCGCCGACCTGATGGCACGCCGCGAGGGCCTTTCGGCCGCCGAGGCCGAGGCCCAGGCCGAAGCGGTCGCGGAGTAAGCGAGATGGCGAAGGTGAAGATCACCCAGACCGGGTCCCCGATCCGCCGTTCGCCGGACCAGCGCAAGACGCTGGCCGGCCTCGGCCTCAACAAGATGCACAAGACGGTCGAGCTGGAGGACACCCCCGAGGTGCGCGGCATGATCCGGGCGGTGCGGCATATGGTGTCGGTCGAGGGCTAGGCCCGGGACCGTCATCCCGGCGAAGGCCGGGATCTCTTGGGGTGAAGGGCGCCAGGCTCCTCCGCCCCGAGATGCCAGCCTTCGCTGGCATGACGAAAAATGGGTTACGGCCCTTCACATTGAGGTCCCGGCCTGCGCCGGGACAGGCGCGACAAAAGCGAAAGCGAGTGCAACGATGAAACTCAACGACATCCGCGACAACAAGGGCGCCCGCAAGAGCCGGGTGCGCGTCGGCCGAGGCATCGGCTCGGGCCTGGGCAAGACCGCCGGGCGCGGCCAGAAGGGTCAGAAGAGCCGCGAGGGCGTCTCGATCTTCGGCTTCGAGGGCGGCCAGATGCCGCTCCACATGCGGATCCCGAAGCGCGGCTTCAACAACATCTTCGCCAAGGATTATGCCGAGGTGAACCTGGGCGCGATCCAGAAGCTGGTCGACGCCAGGAAGCTCGACACCAAGGGCGTGATCGACCACGACGCGCTGAAGGCGGCGGGCGTCGCCCGCGGCGGCAAGGACGGCGTGCGCCTCCTCGGCAAGGGCGAGTTCAAGACGAAGCTCTCCTTCAAGGTCGCCGGCGTCTCCAAGGGCGCCAAGGACGCGATCGAGAAGGCCGGCGGCTCCGTCGAGGTGATCGAGGTCGTCCCGGCCGCCGAGAAGGCCGCCGCCAAGAAGAACAGCGTCAAGAAGCGGGCCAAGGAAGGCTGACAAGCGCCTTCCGGTCCCTATATAGGCCTTCTTCCATTCCCGCTCATCCTGAGTAGGGACTGAGCTTGGCGAAGGCCCGTATCGAAGGACCGGTCGGAAAGGCCCTGCGTCCTTCGATACGCCGCTTCGGCTTCGCTCAGCGGCTACTCAGGATGAGCGGGGTGGGTGGCAGGGGATGAGTCCCCGACTGAACGAAGGCATGAACGCAACATGGCATCCGCAGCCGACCAGATGGCCGCCAGCATCAACCTGGCGAACTTCACCAAGGCGACCGACCTCAAGAAGAGGCTGTGGTTCACGCTCGGCGCGCTGATCATCTTCCGCCTGCTGTCGTTCGTGCCGCTGCCCGGCATCGACCCGCGCGCGCTGGCGACCCTGTTCGACACGACCCGCGGCGGCGTGCTCGACTTCTTCAACATGTTCTCGGGCGGCAGCCTGGAGCGGATGAGCTTGATCGCATTGGGCGTCATGCCCTACATCACCGCGTCCATCGTCATGCAGCTCGCGACGACCATGTCGCCGACGCTCGGCGCCCTCAAGAAGGAGGGCGAGACCGGCCGCAAGAAGATCAACCAGTATACCCGCTACGGCACCGTGCTGCTCTGCGCGATCCAGGGCTATTTCATGGCCGTGGCGCTGGAGAGCTGGGGCGCCGGGCAGGGCCAGTCGGCGGTGATCGATCCGGGCCTCATGTTCCGCGTCACCGTCGTGATCAGTCTGGTCGGCGGCACGATGTTCCTGATGTGGCTGGGCGAACAGATCACCAGCCGCGGCATCGGCAACGGCATTTCGCTCATCATCATGGCGGGCATCGTCGCGCAGCTGCCGACCGCGCTCGCCCAGATGTTCGAAGGCGGCCGCACCGGATCGATGGATCCGTTCGTGATCTTCGTCATCTTCGCGCTGGCGATCGTGCTCATCCTGTTCATCTGCTTCATGGAGCGCGCCCAGCGCCGCGTCCTCATCCAATATCCCAAGCGCCAGACGGCGCGCGGCCAGATCCAGCAGGAGCGCTCGCACCTGCCCCTGAAGGTCAACACCGCGGGCGTGATCCCGCCGATCTTCGCGTCCTCGCTCCTGCTGATGCCGCTCACCCTCGCCCAGTTCTCGGGCCAGCAGGCCCAGCAGTCCGGCGACACCGGCTGGTGGAGCGAGTTCATCATCACGATCACCACCGCGCTCCAGCACGGTGCGCCGCTCTACATGTTCCTCTATGGCGCCGGGATCGTCTTCTTCTGCTTCTTCTACACCTCGGTCGTGTTCAATCCCGAGGAGACGGCCGAGAACCTCAAGAAATATGGCGGCTTCATCCCCGGCATCCGCCCGGGCAAGCGGACCGAGGAATATCTCGATTACGTCCTCACCCGCATCACGGTCGTGGGCGCCGCCTATCTCACCCTCATCTGCTTGGTGCCCGAATTCCTGATCGCGCGCGCCGGCATCCCCTTCTACCTGGGCGGGACCAGCCTGCTCATCGTCGTCAACGTCACGATGGACACGGTGACGCAGATCCAGAGCCACCTCATCGCCCACCAATATGGCGACCTCATCAAGAAGGCGAAGCTGAAGGGCGGCGGTCTGAGACGCGGCTAGGCCGCGAAACGGGGGCGTGAATGACAGCCATGAACATCATCCTGCTCGGGCCTCCGGGCGCGGGCAAGGGAACCCAGGCCGACCGGCTGGTCAGCGAACGCGGCATGGTCCAGCTGTCGACCGGCGACATGCTGCGCGCCGCGGTCAAGGCCGGGACGCCGGTCGGGCTCAAGGCCAAGGCGGTGATGGATGCGGGCGAGCTCGTCTCCGACGAGATCGTCTCGGCGCTGATCGGCGACAAGCTCACCGAGATGGGGCCGGACAAGGGCGCGATCTTCGACGGCTATCCGCGCACCGCCGCGCAGGCGGAATCGCTGGACGCGATCCTCGAGGCACATGGACGCAGGCTCGACCATGTCGTCGAGCTGGCGGTGGACGAGGACGCGCTGGTCGAGCGGATCACCGGGCGCTTCACCTGCGCGGTCTGCGGCGCCGGCTATCACGACAAGTTCAAGCTGCCGAAGGTCGAGGGCACCTGCGACGTTTGCGGCAGCCACGACTTCAAGCGCCGGCCCGACGACAATGAGGAGACGGTGCGCACCCGCATGGCCGAATATCGCGCCAAGACTGCGCCGATCCTGCCGATCTACGAGGCGCGCGGGCTGGTGAGCCGGGTCGACGGCATGGCGCCGATCGGCGAGGTCGGCGCCGCGATCGACGCGATCCTGGACGGCTGATCCCGCGACTTGATTGACCGTTCAAATGATGCTTTCCTCAGCAGGTCGTTTGGGGAGGCGATCATGCGCCATACAGTTCTGTTCCCGCTCCTGCTCGCCGCCGCAGCGCCGGTCGCCGCCGAGGTGAAGTCGGCGAGCGCGACCGGCTTCGAGACCGAGGTGCGGGCGCGTGTGCCGGTATCGCCGGCCGAGGCCTATGCGGCGCTCGGGCGGATCGGCCGCTGGTGGCAAAGCGCGCATACCTATTCCGGCGACGCCGCCAACATGACGCTCGAGCCGCGTGCCGGCGGCTGCTTTTGCGAGACGATACCGGCCGACGGCGGCACGATCGAGCATGGCCGGGTGATCTACGCGCGGCCCGGCCAGCAGCTCCGGGTCAGCGGTGCGCTCGGCCCGCTCCAGGCCGAGGCGGTGACGGGCACGCTCACCTGGACTCTGAGCCCGGCCGAGGGCGGCACCGAGATCGTGATGAGCTATGTCGTCGGCGGCTATGTCCGCGGGGCCGGCGCCGAGCCGCTGGCGCCGCTCGTCGATCAGGTGCTTGCCGCGCAGCTCGAAGGCCTGCGCGCGCACCTCTCGCGCTGACCTCTTCGACGAAGGCGTCGTTCCGGACGACCGGGCTGCACAAGTACCGCTTGGGATTGGCAAAAAAGTGCTATGGTTCCGCCCGTCACGAGTCCGCTCGATCGGGCGGGCGGTCAGCATTTGGGAGGCGATGCAATGAGCGGGGGCGACAGCCTGATTATCGAGCCGATCCTGATGGAGAGGAACCACGCCGAGCATGTCGATCTGGCGGGCTTCATGGAAGGCGTGAAGCGGCGCAACCCGGGCCAGCCGGAATTCGTCCAGGCGGTTCAGGAGGTGGCCGAGGACATTTTCGAGTTCATGGCCGACCGCGAGGATTATCACCGCTGGCAGATCCTGCGCCGCATCGCCGAGCCGGACCGCATCGTTTCCTTCCGCGTCTGCTGGGAGGACGACAACCACAATATCCGCGTCCAGCGCGGCTACCGGGTCCAGAACAACAATGCGATCGGCCCCTACAAGGGCGGCATCCGCTTCCATCCGAGCGTGAACGAGTCGATCCTGAAGTTCCTCGCCTTCGAGCAGACCTTCAAGAACGCGCTCACCGGCCTGCCCATGGGCGGCGGCAAGGGCGGCGCGAACTTCAACCCGAAGGGCAAGAGCGACGGCGAGATCATGCGCTTCTGCCAGAGCTTCATGACCGAGCTCTACCGCCATATCGGCGCGGACGTGGACGTCCCGGCGGGCGACATCGGCGTCGGCGGGCGCGAGATCGGCTATATGTTCGGCCAGTACAAGCGCATCACCAACCAGTTCACCGGCGTGCTGACCGGCAAGGGCATGGAATATGGCGGCTCGCTGATCCGCCCCGAAGCGACCGGCTATGGCGCGGTCTATTTCCTCGAGAACATGCTGAAGACCAAGGGGCAGGACCTGAGCGGCAAGCGCGCGGTGATCTCCGGCTCCGGCAATGTCGCCACCCACGCGGCCGAGAAGATCAATCAGCTCGGTGGCAAGGTGCTGACCCTGTCGGACAGCCAGGGCTTCGTCCACGATCCGGACGGCATCACCCAGGAGAAGATCGACTGGGTGAAGGCGCACAAGACCCGCCGCCGCGGCCGGATCAGCGAATATGCCGACGCGTTCCGGCACGCGACCTTCCACGAGGGCAAGACGCCGTGGGGCGTGGAATGCGACGTGGCGCTGCCCTGCGCGACGCAGAACGAATTGCTCGGCGAGGATGCGCGGACTTTGGTCAAGAACGGCTGCATCGGCGTCAGCGAAGGCGCCAACATGCCGACCGACCTCGAGGGCGTGCACGTCTTCAAGGACGCCAAGATCCTGTACGCGCCGGGCAAGGCCTCGAACGCCGGCGGCGTCGCCGTCTCCGGCCTCGAGATGAGCCAGAACTCGGAGCGCCGCTCGTGGCGCGAGAGCGAGCTGCAGCAGATGCTCAAGGACATCATGGACGGCATCCACCAGCGCTGCCTGGAATATGGCGATCGCGGCGGCGGCTACACCGACTATGTGAAGGGCGCGAACATCGCGGGCTTCAAGAAGGTGGCGGACGCGATGCTGGCGTTTGGAGTTGTCTGACACCAGTCTCCTCCCCGGCTTTTGCCGGGGAGGGGGACCGCCCGAAGGGTGGTGGAGGGGTTTCTTTTGAGCGGCATCGACCGCGCCCGCGCGCTTCGCCGCACCATGTCTCCGGCCGAACGGCGGCTATGGGCAGTACTGCGGACGCGTCCCGGCGGCTTCAAATTTCGAAGCCAGCATCCAATCGATCCCTATACGCTCGACTTCTTCTGTCACGCTGCGGCATTGGCGGTTGAAGTCGACGGTGTCAGCCATGACATGGGTGACAATCCGGTGCGCGATGAGCGGCGCGACCAATTGCTTGCCGCCCGCGGTATCAAGACTCTGCGTATCTTGGCCACCGATGTTCGAGACCATCTCGATGCCGTCGCGCTACTGATTCAGGAAGAATGCGCTGCGCGTTGCCCCTCCACCGGCTTCGCCGGTCCCCCTCCCCTGCAAAAGCAGGGGAGGAGATAGCTGAGACTATCCTGTGACCGCCACATACCGCGCCCAATAGCCATCGAGCTGCAAGCGCTTGAGTTCGCCGTCGAGCGCCTGCCTCAGCCGCAACCGAATCGTCTCGGTGGCATCGCGCTCGCCCAGCCCATGATGCACCCGTGCCGCCTCGACGCTGGCGCGCTGCGCGACATTGAGATTGCCGAACGGGCCGAAGAAGGAGTCGATTCGCGACCGGTCCCGCACCCCGGTATAGGTGAAGCCGGCGTCGCCGGCCGCCCCGGCGATGCGCAGATATTCGGCCAGAGATGCGCGGGCCGGCGCGCCTTCCAGCTCCGCGAGCCGCGCCGCGAACAGGTCGCTCTCCGGCCCCGGCCGCTGCCGGCGAAGCGCCTCCACGGTCTCGCGCATCCAGGCGCGGTCGAGATTGGCGTCGCGCCATTGGGTGCCGAGCAGGTTGAAGCTGGCGATCGCGGCGAGGTCCTCGGGACGGGTGTGCCGGGCGATCGCGGCGGCATCGGGTTCGGCGGCAATCGCCGACGGCTGGACGACGCGGACCCAAGGATAGGCGGCGAGGATGGATTCGATATCGTCCTTGTGCATCACGCCGACGACGACGAGCATGCGCCTGCCGGAATAATTGCGGGCGGCTGAGGCGATCCGGCGTGCTTGCATGAAGGTCCGATATATGAACAGCCGCCGCGCGAAGTCGCGGGCCGGGGCGTCAGGATAGGCGGCATAGAATTCGCGATAGCGCGCCCGCTCCTCCGGGCCGTCCGCGAAGAACAAGCCGAGCGTGCGTGATCGAGCCTCGGGGAAGGTGAGGAAGCCCTGAAATCCGGATTCGCGGCGGACGAAAGGCGGCGCCTCGAGATCGGCGATGCCCAGAGCCAGCGCGCTATCATCTGGCGACGGCAGCCAGTCGAACGGACAGAGCGGCAGGCTCATCTCGCGGGCCCACGGGACGATGATATCCTGGATCTCGTAGGTGAACTCGTAGTGATCATTGCGCGCGACCCGCTCGGGCGCGCGCTCGATGCAGATCGCGCTTGGGGCCGACGCCTCGAAGAAGGCACGCATCGCCCCCGGCTGCTGGCGCCGGTTGATCAGCTGGGCGCTGTGATCGACGCCGAGGATCACGACCTCGGTGACGCCGGGCGGCACGGCCGGCTGTGCCCGCAGCGGCGCGGCGAGACAAAACATCAGACCGAGCAGAGCAAGCAGACGCATCGGGAACTCCATTCAGGCGCGTTGCCCGCGCAACGCCTCAACCGCGCGCGCCTGTCAACTCCTCCCCTCCACATGTTGCCACAAGGGTGGACGCAAGTCGGGCGGCTCTACGCGCGCCCGCGCCGCGGCTTCGGTCCCTTGCGGTACGGCTTGGGCTGGTGCCGGGCAGGCGGCGCGTCCGCGCGCTTGTTCTGTCGCGCCGCCTCGCGCGGGGTGCCGCGCACCGGCTCGATTCGGATATCGCCCTCGCCGTCGCCATCGCCGCCGGCGGTGCGCTTCAAGGCCGCGGCGAACCTGGCCGCCACCGCGCGCGGCACCTCGAACATCGTCTCGTTCGCGGCGATGCGGATCGCGCCGATCTCGTTCCTCGAGATGTGGCCGCGCCGGCAGAGCAAAGGCAGGATCCAGCGCGGATCGGCATTGTGCCGCCGGCCGACGTCCATGTGGAACCAGACCGTGTCCTCGAAGCCCGGGCGCGGACCCTCCGGGCGCGGCGGGCGGGTGCTGGCGTCCGACAGCTCCTCGGCGGCGGGCAGCTTCGCGCGATGGGTGCGGACGAGGGCGGCCGCGATCTCTTCGGGCGTCTTCTGCGCCAGCAGCTGGCGTGCCAGCTCGCGGTCCTCGTCCTCGATCTCGACCGGCGCGAGCAGGGCGGCCATCATTCGCTCGCGGTCGGCCTTGGCGATATCCTCGGGCGTGGGCGGTGTGATCCATTGCGTCTCAATCCGCGCGCCGCGCAGCACCGCCTCGACCCGGCGGCGGCGGGGATAGGGGACGACGAGCACGGCGATCCCCTTCTTGCCGGCGCGTCCGGTCCGGCCGGAGCGGTGCTGGAGCGTCTCCGCGTCGCGCGGCAGCTCGACATGGACGACCAGCGACAGTTTCGGCAGGTCGATGCCGCGCGCCGCAACGTCGGTCGCGACCAGGATGCGCGCGCGGCCGTCGCGCAGCGCCTGCAGCGCGTGGTTGCGCTCGCTCTGGCTGTGCTCGCCGGAGAGGGCGACGGCGTTGAAGCCGCGCTCGGTGAGGCTCGACTGGAGCCGCCGGACATTGTCGCGGGTGGCGCAGAAGAGGAGCGCGGAATCCGCCTCGTGCAGGCGCAGCAGGTTGACCACGGCATGCTCGATTTCGGCCGGGGCGACGGTCATCGCCTGATAGGTGATGTCGCCATGGCCGCGATCCTCGCCGATCGTGGAGATGCGCAGGGCATCACGCTGGTAGCGTTTGGCCAGCGCGACGATCGGCTTCGGCATGGTCGCGGAGAAGAGCAGGGTGCGGCGCTCCTGCGGGGTCGCGTCGAGGATTTCCTCGAGATCTTCCCGAAAGCCCATGTCGAGCATCTCGTCCGCTTCGTCGAGGACAGCGACCTTGAGTTCGGAGAGGTCCAGTGCGCCGCGCTCCAGATGGTCACGCAGGCGCCCCGGCGTGCCGACGACGATCTGGGCGCCGTGCGAGAGGTTCCGCCGCTCCTTGGACGGGTCCATGCCGCCGACGCAGGTCGCGATGCGCGCGCCGGCCTTGCCGTAGAGCCAGATCAGCTCGCGGCTGACCTGCAGCGCCAGCTCGCGGGTTGGCGCGATGACCAGAGCCTGCGGCTTCAGCGTATAGGGAAGGGTGCCGTTCGCATCGAGCAGTTGCGGCGCGATGGCGAGGCCGAAGGCCACGGTCTTGCCCGATCCGGTCTGGGCGGAGACGATGAGGTCGCGCCCCTCGGCGTCGGCCTCCAGTACGGCGGCCTGCACGGGGGTCGGCGACGCATAGCCGCGCGCGGCAAGCGCCTCGCCGAGAAGCGGCGGAAGGGTGTCGAATGTCATGTGTCGTCCAGTTTCGGCGTCGGCGCACGGCGCGTCGCGCATCCTATCATGAGGGGCAAAGGCTACAGGGCCTGCCCGGCTGCCCACCCGCTAGCCCATGCCCACTGAAAATTATAGCCCCCCAGCCAGCCGGTGACGTCGACGGCCTCGCCGATCGCGTAGAGGCCGGGGATCTTGCGGGCTTCCATCGTCTGCGAGGAGAGGCCGTCCGTGGCGATGCCGCCGGCCGTCACCTCGGCCTTGGCGAAGCCTTCGCTGCCGTTGGGGCGGAAGCGCCAGTCGGCGAGGCGGGCGGCGGCGGCGCGCAGCTTGGCGTCGGGCAGGTTGGCGAGTTCACCCCACAGGCCGATCTTCTTCGCCAGCGCCTCGGCGAGGCGATCCGGCAGCAATTCGCCGAGCAAGGTGTGGAAATGGGTCTTCGGCCGCGCCCGCTTGGCGGCGAGCGGCCAGTCGGCTTGTCTGTCCGGCAGGAAGTCGATCCCGATCTCCTCGCCATTGCGCCAGTAGGAGGAGATTTGCAGGATCGCCGGACCGGAGAGGCCGCGATGAGTGAAGAGCGTGGCCTCGCGGAACGACGCCTTGCCGGCGCGGGCGATCACTTCCGCGGAGACGCCCGAGAGTTCGCGGAACAGCAGGTCCTCGCCGCTCAGCGTCAGTGGCACCAGCGCTGGTCGCGGCTCGACCAGCTTGAGACCGAACTGCCGGGCGAGATCGTAGGCGAAGCCGGTCGCGCCCATTTTCGGGATGGAGGGGCCGCCGGTCGCGATCACCAACGCAGGCGCCGTCGCGGCCTCGTCGCCGTAGCGCACCGTGAACCGGCCATCGGCATGGGTCACGTCCGCGATCGGCCGGCCGAGCGCGACGCGGACATTGCCCCTCGCGCATTCCGCCATCAGCAGGCCGACGATCTCCTTCGCCGAGCCGTCGCAGAAGAGCTGGCCGAGCGTCTTCTCGTGCCAGGCGATCCTGTAGCGATCGACCAGTGCGATGAAGTCCTCCGGCGTGTAGCGCCCGAGCGCCGACTTGGCGAAATGCGGGTTGGCCGAGAGAAAGCGGTCGGGCGCGGCGTGGATGTTGGTGAAGTTGCACCGCCCGCCGCCGGAGATCAGGATCTTCTTCCCCGGCCGGTCGGCATGATCGATCACCAGCACCCGCCGCCCGCGCTGCCCAGCCACCCCCGCGCACATCAGCCCGGCGCCGCCGGCGCCGAGAATGATTGCGTCGTAGGGAGCGGCGGCGGTCATCAGCTGCCCATGCCAGCCCGCCCGTTGCGCGTCATCCCTGAACGGCTCGGGCCGCTTCCCTCAGCTTCAACGCGCGCGCAGCAAAGCCCCCGATCTGCCGACCTTGCTCCCATTCGCATAAGCCGCCCGCCCATTCACCATCACCAGGTCGAACCCCTCCGCCTTGGCGAACGGATCGACATAGGTCGCGCGCGCCCGCACCCGGGCCGGATCGAACAGGAGCAGGTCGGCCTTGGCGCCCGGGCGGATGGTGCCGCGATCGCCGAGGCGGAGAATCCGGGCCGGGTAGGAGGTCGCCTTGCGGATCATGTCCTGGAGCGTGAGCTTGCTGTCGCGGACGACATAGTCCTCGATCAGCTTGGCATAGGTGCCAGCGCCGCGCGGGTGGCGCTGGCCGGGACCACCGTCGGTCGAGAAGGCGACGTGGGGATCGACCAGCAAAATATCCTGCAGCGCCTTGTCCATGGTGAAGTGCGCGCCCTGCGCCCCTTCGGGGCCGAGATCGATCAGGACGTCGACATAGTGGCGGCCCGCCTCCTGGGCGACCTGGGCGAGCGTCTTGCCGGCGTGGGTTCCCGTGCCGATCAACAGCGCGCCCGGCCCGCCGCGCCGGGTCATGCGGCGCTCGAGATAGTCGGACAGCTCCGGTCGGCGCTCCCTGAGAATCGCGGCATAGTCGGTCGGCGGCAGCGCCCATTCCGGGAACAGGATGGCGATGCCCGTGAAGCCGGCCTCGTAGGGATATTCGTCGGCGGTGAGGTCGATGCCCTGGCGGCGTTTGGCGGCGAGGAATTCGAGCAGGGCTTGGGCGCGCGCCGCGCCGTGGCCGTACACGACCTTGAGGTGCGAGATGTGGGCGCGGGCCTGGCCGGCCGAGGCGATGAGCTCGTCGATCGACGCCTCGATCGCATCGTCATCCTCCGAGCGCATGTGGCTCATGACGACGCCGTCATGTCGGGCGACGACCGCGCCGAGCGCGCGATGCTCCGCCGCTTCGGTATAGATGCCCGGCACATATTCGAGACCGTAGGAAAGGCCGAAGATGCCCGCCCGGAATTCGGCCTCGAGCGCAGCTGCCAGCCGCTGCAGTTGCGTGGCATCGGGCCGGCGGACCGAATCCGGAATGCCCGCCGCGTGCCGGATCGTGCCGTGGCCGACCAGCAGGGCAACATTGGTGTCGAGCGGCGCGCGCGAGACCGCCCGGCGCCAGTCGGCGGTGTCGAGTTCCTCGCTCGTGCCCGGTCCGCTGCCGTCGACACCGAGGGTGATCGATGTCACGCCCATGGCGAGAAACCCGTCATAAGGACTCTTGAGCGGATCGCCGTGGGTGTGGAGATCGATGAAGCCGGGCGTGAGCACCCGGCCGCGGCCTTCGACGACGCGGGCCCAGGACGGCACGCGCTCGCGCGACGGCGCCGTCACGCGGGCGATCCGGTCGCCGGTGACCAGCACATTGGCGGGCCGGGGCGGGGCGCCGGTGCCGTCGACGAGCGAAACCTCGCGGAACAGGGTGGACCTATCCGTCTGGCCGCCGGCGGGCGCCGCCAGGCTTGCCAGCCCGCCCGCGATCAGTTGCCGCCGCGTCAGCTTGTCGTTCACGATGCGCCCCTCAGATCCGTCCCAGGCAGAGCCTGTCTTAGCCCAGGAATTTCAGCGACCGTCTATTCCATGCGGATCGCGCGCCATGCGCCCTCGATCGCAGTGCCGTACAATCTCATGCATGGGCACGCCGGCCGCGTCCATTTCGCTCGTCCAGAACTGATTCAGAGCGCACCGAAACGGGAGGTATGGACTGCGTGAGACTACGATTTCACGTGTAAACACGGGGTATACTTCAATATTTCTTTCTAAATCATTCTTACACTATTAGAAGAAAATGGCCTGTCAGCATAAATTAATCTATTCGGTATTCAATTACCGTAATCATACTACCGTATGAACCCTTGTTTGACTGGCGTAGTATATCGGTTCGTCGCGCGTTCCGCCCGAATGGCCGCCGCAACGACCAGCGGCACTGGGCGTGTTCATCTGCGCGAAAGGTTGGCCCGAACACGGTCGGAACTCCATCGGCGTTCAGGCGCGGCGGCATGCCGCATATCCCCATGAAGCCGGATGGAGGGGTTCCGGCAGCCGGTTTCGCCATCATGGCGCGGCGGTCGGACGAGATGCTGCGTTCGCAGGCCCGACGATCGACTTCGAAGGAATAGCTTCATGAGTGTCATTTCCAAAAACCCAGCCGTTCTCCTCCTCCTTGCCGCGGTTGCCGGGACAGCCCCGGGCAGCCTGGCCGCACAGCCGCAGGACCCGCCCGAGGCCGACCTCTCGACGACCGTAAGCGGCCCGCCTTCCCCTGATGCGGCCGAGATGACCCAAGGGCCCGAGATCGACGGCATCGTCACGTCGCGCAGCGGCGATCAGGTGCAAGTCTACACCGCCGACGGCACCAGCACGACCGTCGCCGTCAACAGCGACACCAGGATCACGTCCCGCGGGGGCTTTCTGGGCTTGGGCCGCACCGCGCTTGCCGCGGATTCGCTGCTCAACGGCCTGCCGGTCAGCGTCGCGACATGGCAGTCGGGCAGCGGCCTGGTGGCGCGCCGGATCGATCTCAAGAGCAGGGATCTCCAGACCGCGACGATGATCCGTAGCGGCACCGCCCAGCAATTTGCCGAACAGGGTTCGGCCATCGAGCAGAATGCGGCGGCGACGGAAGCGCTGCGTGGCCGCATGGGCAGCATCGATCAGTACAATGTCCGGAGCACGACGAACGTGACCTTCGACTTCGGCAGGGCGAACCTGTCCGAGCAGGCGAAAGCCGATCTGTGCGCCACGGCCGCCTCGGCCGAGGCGACGGAGAACGCCCTGCTGCTCGTCGTCGGCTACACCGATTCCACCGGAAGCGTCGAGGTCAACCAGGCGCTCAGCGAACGGCGCGCGGGCAGCGTCGTCAACTATCTTCAGCAGGCCTGCGGCTGGCAGCCCTATCGCATGCTGACGCCCACCGGGATGGCCGAAGCGGATCCGGCGGCGAGCAACGACACCGCCGAGGGCCAGGCGCAGAACCGCCGCGTCGCGGTGAGCGTCCTGGTCAGCAAGGCCGTCGACGGCCTGTGAGACGTGCGGGGTGGGCCTCGGCCCACCCCGGTTTCCGGATCGGAGGAGGGCCGAGCGGAAGTTTCATAAGTTTCAGCTTCCTTGGGCGAGAAAATCCCCTCCCAAACGCGGCGAATGTCACGCTTCGAGAAGCGTCGCGGATCGATGAACGATCGAAAGAGCCGTCGACCCGAGCCTGAGCCCGGTCGCGGATCAGCGTGACAGACGAAATCCTATTTGTATCCAACATTCGAAGGACATTTGTATTCGACCCGTTGCGGACCCGGCCCGCTATCGCCGCGTGGCCAGAATCCTGCGGATAGCACGCGCCTGCTCGCTCCCAGTTTCGTATATGAAAGCGCTTGAGCAAGGCGCCTGGAGGAGCGTCAGAGTACTGGGATCGGGATTGGGCATGATCGTCGCGCTCGAGCCCCGGAGCGACGGAGGCAGGCCGGCGCAGCGCGATGAGATGGGATCCAGGCGGCATTCGCTCGGGTTCAGCGAAAGTCGAATTGTCCCACGTCACCGAGACCCTGCGCGGAGCGGGGCCAACGAGCACTTCATCGACGAGGATATCGAAACGCACATAGTCGGTGAGTAAACCTTGCTGAGGGTCTTGGTAGATTCTGCGCAGGTCGGCGGGCAGACTAGGTGATGTCAGCATCCGTCGGCGAAACGCCTCATCGCGGATAATGCGGTAGTTGGAGATGCGGCCCACCACTACGACGTCGGCATAATTTACGTCTTCGAGATTGGGACGGACGCTGATGCGGCAGGCTTGGGACGGAGCCGGAAACGCCGCCACTGACGTTACGGCAGCGATCACCCAATGACTAAGGAAACGGGTTCTCTTGAGATGCCGCATCAGGGTTGAATCGATCGCTCGCTGTCGTGCCGGGAGAATAAGCGCGAAAATCCTAACGTCGGCTTTCCATTTATAGATGATCCGGATCGTGGCTCTCCTCACCAGAGAACAGATGGATGCCGGATCAAGTCCGCCACGACAGGCGGGCAGCTACCCCGAATTCCGTAGCGCCGTCGCGATCGCGTTGATCGAGAGCTGGATGCCCTCCGCGATGCGCGGGTCGTCCTCGCCGGCGCGGTGGCGTTTCATCAGTTCGATCTGGAGGAGGTTCAGGGGCTCGATATAGGGGAGGCGCAGGCGGATCGAGGCGTCGAGGGCGGGCTGACTTTCGAGCAGGCGGGATTCGCCGGTGATGCTCAGCAGGCAATCGTGGGTGCGGTGCCAGCCGTCGCGGATGCGGTTGAACAGGGCGTCGCGCAGGCCCTGATCCTCGACCAGCTCGGCATAGCGGGCGGCAATGCCCATGTCGGATTTCGCCAGCACCATCTCCAGATTGTCGAGCGTGGTGCGGAAGAAGGGCCAGGCCTCGCGCATCTCCCTGAGTTCCTCGACGCTGCCGAAGGCGGCGAGGCCGTGGCCGACGCCGTACCAGCCGGGCAGCATCACCCGCGCCTGGCTCCAGGAGAAGACCCAGGGGATGGCGCGCAGGTCCTCGATCCGGCCGGACTGGTTGCGGCTGGCCGGGCGCGAGCCGATCTTGAGGCCGGAAATCTCGGCGATCGGCGTCATCTGGCGGAAGAAGATGCGGAAGCCCTCGGTGCCGTAGACGAGGTCGCGATAGGCGGCGAAGGCCTCGGCCGAAATCCGCTCCATCGCCGCGTAGAAGCGGTCGCGCCGCCGCGCCGAGCGGGTCTCGAGGCTGGCGAGTAGCGTGGCAGATGCAATGGCGTCGAGATTGGCGATGGCGCTTTCCGGCGTGCCATATTTGGCGGCGATCACCTCGCCCTGCTCGGTGATGCGGATGCGGCCCTGGACGGTGCCGCTGGGCTGGGCGCGGATCGCCGCCAAGCTGGAGCCGCCGCCCCGCCCGACCGCGCCGCCCCGGCCGTGGAAGAGCTGCAGGCGGATACCCGCCTCCGCGAACACGCCGGCCAGCGCCCGGCTCGCCTTCTGCAGGCTCCAGACCGACGTCAGGTAGCCGCCGTCCTTGTTCGAATCCGAATAGCCGAGCATCACCTCCTGATGGCCGCGCGCCTTGGTGATCGCCGCCATTTCGGGGAGGCCGAAGAAGGCGCGCATGATGTCCGGCGCCGCCTCCAGATCCTCGATCGTCTCGAACAGGGGGACGACCATCAGCGCGGCGTGGGGCGGATCGCCGGCGCGCCAGAGCCCCGCCTCCTTCAGCATCACGAAGACTTCGAGCAGGTCGGAGACGCTGCCGGCCTTGGAGATGATGTAGGTGGTGATCGCCTGCGGGCCGTAGGCGGCGTGGGCCTCGGCGGCGGCACGGACGATTCCCAGCTCGGACACCATTTCGTCCGAATAGGCAGCGAAGGGGGAGGCGAGCGGGCGCGCGCTGGCCAGCTCGCTACGGAGCAACGCAATCCGCGCCGCCTCGTCGAGCGCCGCATGATCGGCCTCGACTCCTGCGGTCTTCAGCAGCTCGGCGACGACGCGCTCGTGCACGTCGGAATTCTGCCTGAGATCGAGCGTGGCGAGGTGGAAGCCGAAGGTCTCGACCGCACGGATCAGGCGCGCGACCGGACCGCCGCCGATCTCGCCCAGCCCCGCCGCGATCGTCGCCAGCTCGGCGCCGAACGCCTCGGGCCGGTCATAAGGCTCGCCCGCCACGGCTGCGGCGCGCTGCGGCGGACGCCCGCAGATCCGTTCGTAGGTCGCCGCCAGCCGGCCGTAGATGCCGGAAAGCGCCCGCCGGTAGGGCTCGTCCTGTCGCGCGAGGCCCTGGTCGCCGGACCGCTCGGCGAGCGCCAGCACGTCTTCCGGCACGTCGGCATGCTCTCGGGAAATGGAGAGCTCGGCGCCGAGCGCGTGGACCGCGTCGAGATAGTGGCCAATCACCGTCTCGGCGGCGCGACCCAGCGCGAGCCGGAGCGAGTCGGCATTGACGAACGGGTTGCCGTCGCGGTCGCCGCCGATCCAGCTGCCGGGCCTGAGGAAGCTCTTCGGTCGCCGGCCGAGCGCCCGTTCCCAGCGCGCATAGACCGCGGGCAGCACCGGCAGGAACACGTCGCGCAGGTAGGACAAAGCGGTCTCGACCTCGTCGGCGACGAACAGCCGCTCGCGCCGCAGCGGCCGGGTCTGCCAGAGGAGCCCGATCTGGCGCACCAGCGCGTCCTCGATCGCGTCGCCTTCAGGCGTTTCCGCGACGCCCGCATCGCGCAGCTTCATCAGCTCGGCAATGCGGTTGCGGTGGTCGATCACGCTCTTGCGCCGGACCTCGGTCGGATGGGCGGTGAGCACCGGGGCGACCAGTGCCCCGTCGAGCAGATCGGCGGCCACGGCGGCGTCGATCCCCTGGCCGGCGAGGATGTCCAGCGCTTCGGGCAAGGTCCCGCCCGGCTCGGAGGTGAAGCCCTGCCGGTCCTCGGCGAGGTTGGCGAGCAGCGAGAACAGCATGAAGCTGTGGACGAAGGTCAGCGTGTCGTCGATGTCGAGCGCGTCGAGGCCGGGATCGATCGCGTCGCCCTGCGCGATGCCGCGGTGACGGTCGACCGAGGTGGCGCGGATATATTCGATCCGCCGGAACATCGCATCGCCCTCGGCCGCGCGGATGACGTCGCCGAGCAGGCGGCCGAGATAGCGGATGTCGGGATTCTGGCCGATCGTGCGCGGCGCTGGCGACGTGTCGGCCTGTTCGTCCCGGCTCACCGTGTCCGTCATCCTGCGCTCTCCTGTGGCGATCCGGTGGCGAGGATAGCCCAAGCCTGCCAGTTCGTCCCCCGTTTTGTTGCGGTGCAGCGCGCGGTTTCGCGCAGGTTTCGATACGGGGCCGTTCCATGCTATGCCGTCCGGGCGCCGGGGGGCGAGAAACGAGGGAGAGCGTCATGGATCGCCGTTTCGTCGTCGCCCTGCTTGCCACCACCCTGCTCGCCGCGCCGTCCGCCGCCCAGCAGGAGGAGCGCCGCCCCAGCCCGGACTTCCCCGGCGAGGCGATCATCTATCGCGACGTCGGCTATTCCGGCCCCGCGGTGAACGTCAGCCGCGCCGATCCCAATCTCGGCCTCGCCTGGCCGGTCCGTTCGATCCGGGTGCGCTACGGGCGCTGGGAGCTGTGCACGCTCGCCAATTATCGCGGCCAGTGCACGACGGTGGACCGCGACACGCCGGATCTCAGGCGTCAGGTCAACTTCCTCAATCGTCTCGGCTCGATGCGCCCGCTGCCCGGCGGCGGCGGTCCGCGGCCGCCCGAGCCGCCCCCGCCGCCAACGCCGGACCGCTCGCTGCGCGGCATGGCGGCCGAGTTCTTCCCGGCCCCCAGCGAGCGCGGCCGCCGGGTCGAGGCCTGCGAACGCGGCCAGGCCAATGCGAACTGCGCCGCGCGGACGGCCGACCGCTTCTGCCGCGACCGCGGCTGGAACGGCTCGGCCCGCGAGGCCCTCGAGACGGTGGGGCGCGGGGTCTATCTCGCCGATACGCTCTGCACGCGCACCGGCTATTAACACATCTGCGCGGCCCGACCCCGTAGTCGCACGGGGTCGGGCCTTAGAGTGAGGTTCATGCCGGCGCGGCAGAAGGGGCCGCGATACCGATAACACGGGACATGTACAGGGGGCATGGGCATGAACGTCGAGGACCTGCGCGCGCAGCACGAAGGGATCATGCGGATCGCCGCCGAGCTGCGCACCGCCGTCGAGCGCGGCGACAAGCTGCAGCCAGTGGCGGCGCTGCGCTGGCGCCTCGCGCGCGAGCTCATCACCCATCTCGCGATCGAGGATCGTCTCTTCTATCCCGCCCTGATGCGATCGGCGGATGCCGAGGCGGTCAGGGTCGCCGCTCGCCTCAGGGACGAAACCGGCAGCTTCGCCGCCGATTTCACCGCCTACATGGCGCGCTGGAACGACCTTCGGGTCGCGCGCGAATGGGAGGCGTTTCGCACCGAGACCAAGACGATCCTCGATGCGCTCGCCGACCGGATCACCCGCGAGGATCAGGCGCTCTATCCGCTCGCCGAAGCGCGCGGCCGCGCCGCTTGACTCCACGCGCGCGACTCCCTATCTGCCGTTCATCCCGTTAACCGGTCGCCCGGCGGCGCATTCGTGCGCGCGTCGGCTTTGCCTGTTTGGGGGATTTACGAAGCGCTGAGATGGGCCGCGCGCCATTGCGGCCTGTGGAGCAGGAGATAAGAGAATATGGCACGTATTGCGGGCGTCAACATCCCGACCAACAAGCGCGTCGAGATCGCGCTGACCTACATCCACGGCATCGGCCGCACCAAGGCGAAGGAAATCGCCGCGAAGCTGGGCATCCCCGCCGAGCGCCGCGTCCAGGACCTGACCGACGCCGAAGTGCTGCACATCCGCGAGGCGATCGACGCCGACCATACGGTGGAGGGCGACCTCCGCCGCGAGACGGCGATGAACATCAAGCGGCTGATGGACCTCGCCTGCTACCGCGGCCTGCGCCATCGCAAGGGCCTGCCGGTCCGCGGCCAGCGCACGCACACCAACGCGCGCACCCGCAAGGGCAAGGCCAAGCCGATCGCGGGCAAGAAGAAGTAATTCGTCCGGGGGACGAATTACTCCGCCGGAGGCGTGCTTGAGCCGCACCGGCGTCACAGCAACGAACTTCAGGTTAGGTCAGACAAGACATGGCACGTGAACCGCAGCGCCTTCGCCGTCGCGAGCGCAAGAACATCACCGCCGGCGTCGCCCATGTGAACGCCAGCTTCAACAACACGATGATCACCATCACCGACGCGCAGGGCAATGCGATCGCCTGGAGCTCGGCCGGCATGATGGGCTTCAAGGGCAGCCGCAAGTCGACTCCCTATGCCGCCCAGGTTGCCGCCGAGGACGCCGGCAAGAAGGCCGCCGAACATGGCGTCCGGACCCTCGAGGTCGAGGTGAAGGGCCCCGGCTCGGGCCGCGAGAGCGCGCTCCGGGCGCTGCAGGCGGTCGGCTTTACGATCACCTCGATCCGCGACGTGACCCCGATCCCGCACAACGGCGTCCGCCCCTCGAAGCGGCGTCGGGTCTAGTCCGGGCGCCTGACCCCGAGCCCGCGCCGCACCGGCGCGGCGGGTTGAAGACGAAGTTTTTGAGAATACCTCGGGAAGCTGCCCCTCTCGGCTTCCCCAACAGCCAAGGGAACATCATGGCCGTCAACGCAAAGAACTGGCAGGAAATGAAGAAGCCCAACGCGCTGGAGAAGAAGGTCGGCGGCGACAGCCGCCGCAAGGCGACCTTCGTGGCCGAGCCGCTGGAGCGCGGCTTCGGCCTCACGCTCGGCAACTCGCTGCGCCGGGTGCTGCTCTCCTCGCTGCAGGGCGCCGCCGTCACGTCGATCAAGATCGAGGGCGTGCTCCACGAATTCTCGAGCCTCGCGGGCGTGCGCGAGGACGTGACCGACATCGTTTTGAACGTGAAGCAGGTCGCGCTCCGGATGGAAGGCGAGGGGCCCAAGCGCCTGACGCTGTCGGCCACCGGCCCGGGCGAGATCACCGCCGGCCAGATCGCGGTCACCGGCGACATCGAGGTGATGAACCCCGATCTCGTCATCTGCCACCTGGACGAGGGCGCGACGCTCAACATGGAGCTCACCGCCGAGACCGGCAAGGGCTATGTCCCGGCCGCCGCCAACCGCCCGGCCGACGCGCCGATCGGCCTCATCCCGGTCGATGCGCTGTTCAGCCCGGTGCGCCAGGTCAGCTACAAGGTCGAGAACACCCGCGTCGGGCAGGAGCTCGACTATGACAAGCTGACGCTGACGGTCGAGACCGATGGCACGGTGAGCCCGGACGACGGCATCGCCTATGCGGCGCGGATCCTGCAGGACCAGCTCCAGCTCTTCGTCCACTTCGACGAGGGCATGGTAAGCGTGCCGACCATGGCCGGCATCGCGGTGCCGAGCGCCGAGCAGACCGAGGCCGACGCCAACCAGCTCAACCGCTACCTCTTGAAGAAGGTGGACGAGCTGGAATTGAGCGTGCGCAGCGCCAACTGCCTCAAGAACGACAACATCATCTACATCGGCGACCTGGTCCAGAAGACCGAGGCGGAGATGCTCCGCACGCCGAACTTCGGCCGCAAGAGCCTCAACGAGATCAAGGAGGTCCTCGCGAGCATGGGCCTCCGCCTCGGCATGGACATCCCGGGCTGGCCGCCGGAGAATATCGAGGAGATGGCCAAGAAGCTCGAACAGGAATTGCTTGGGTAAAAGTGGCGTTGCTCGTCGTGCCGTCCCCCCAAACGGCATTCGGGAGCGCCGTTTATCCGGTTTCAAGCCAAACAAAGGGCCGCCGAAGGGCGGCCCTTTTTGTGCGCCCTGTTCCGACCGGTCCTCAGGGCACGTAACAGTGGAAGTCGGCCATGTAGCCGTATCGGAGCGGAACGGAGGCCATTTCGTCCGGTTGCCAGACGGCCGCATGTGCAAACTCCTCGCCGCCGCCGCCCATCAGCTGCTGGCCGAATGCCATGTCGTAGAGGTCCTCGTCGGTCCAAACGGTGGAGTCGGCGAAGCGGACTTCCTCGATGGCATAGTCCTCTTCGACGCCGAGCCCGATCGTCACGCTGCCGGCCATGCCATCGAAAGACAGGACATAGTCGCTGCCATCCGCTGTCACGACCACGTCGGCCGGATCGATGCCGCTGCCGAATGAGAGATAATCCGTGCCGGTCTCGTCGAAGATTGCGTCGTCGCCGTCACCCGGATCATATCGGTAGGCATCGTTTCCTGCCTCGTCATAGGTTTCGTCGTCACCTAGACCCAACTCATAGTCGTCGTCGCCTTCACCGCCTTCGATGACGTCGTTTCCATCAAGGGCCCTTAGCGTGTCGTTGCCCGCCAGACCGAAAAGATAGTCGTCATTGCTTGTGCCGACCAAGAGGTCGGCGCCGGACGTGCCGTTATAGTCGGTCACGAGGTCATCGGTGGCATGGCTCTGATTGTCGGTCACGAAATAGACGGTTTCAACCGAGGTCAGCCGGATCCGGCCTTCCAGTCCACTCATGCCCTGGACGGAAACCGTTCCATCCATCTCATGGGTGAAGATGAAGTTTTCACGTGCGCCGAACAGGCTCAGCGTGTCGGCGCCATTCCCGCCGTCGATCGTGTCCGTTCCGCCGGAAGAATGGAAATTGTCGTCTCCATCGCCGCCTCCGATCTCGTCATCCCCGCGACTGCCACGCAGATCGTCGGCGCCGGACGTGCCCTGATTGTCCAAAGGGTCGCCCGCCACACCGTCTCGATAATCCTCTAGGGCCGTCTTGTATGCCGCGACCGATCCGGTCTGAAGCACGACCTCGGGGCTGAGGCCATAATTGTGCAGGAAGTCGAGAACGCTGAGTGTATCCTCAGACAGTTCGATGGAGGGGAGATCGATGTCGAAGCTGGGACGGCCATCCTCCTTGTAGAAAGGTCCCGACAAGGCGTCCGACGGGTCGTCCTCATATTCGTTCGAACCCGTTACGTCTTCGAACAGGATCGTGGCCCCGGTCGCGTTGACCCTGACGACCAAGTCGCCGCGGAGCTGCACCGTGCCGTAGAGGCCTGGTCCCGACGGAGGATTGTCGGCGATGATCTGCGCATCCCAGATCACCGTCACATCATCCTTGGCAAGGCTGGAGAGGTCGAACCTGCCGGTGTGACGGTGGGTGACGCCGTCGGCATCGCGCGCGATTACGGTGTCGTGCCCGTCATTGGCGCCGAACTCGACGGTGATGTCGAGATCGCCGTCCTCAGGCGGAAGGAGCATGATCACGTCATTGCCGGCACCGCCCGCAACATAGGCATCCAAGATCGCCGTGACCTCGATATAGTCGTCGCCCGAGCCGCCCTCGGCAGAATCCCCACTGCCCGCCACCACGAGATAGTCGTTGCCCCCGCCGCCATACATCTCATCGCCGCCGCTCCAGCCGCTGACGATCATGTCGTTGCCGTCGCCGCCGGTCAGGATGTCGCTAGCGGTGTCCTCGCCGCCGAAGATCATCGCATCGCTGCCGTCGACAGTGATCACGTCGGCGCCCGCGCCGCCGTCGATCCGCTTGAGGCCGTCGTGAACGGCGAGGTCGGTGATCTCGTCGTCATAGGCGGAGCCGATGATCTGGGTCTTGGCGTTGAAGAGGTTGATCGTGCCACCGCCGTCCGGTGTGCTGGCGGTGCCGGTGCCCTGATCGTCGATGTTGACGACGATCCTGCCCGAGAGTTCCTCGGCGTTCGCGATGACATCGGCGCCGGGCCCCATGTCGATCGTCAGCGTGTAGCCGTTGGGGATCAGGCCCGAGAGGTTGAGATAGTCACTATACTCGGTGGCAATGATCTTCTCGATCGAATGTAGCGTGTCCGTGCCGCCTTCCGCATCGTTGACAGTGATGGCAGTATTCGATCCGTCTCCGTGAAAGTTGATCGTGATATACCCTGGGCGTGATGCATTGTAGCTGACGGTATCGGTATCTGCGCCGCCGTTAGTCCTGTCTCCTTCGTCTCCGCCCCAGATCGTGTCGTTGCCAGCGCCGGCGGTGAATTGATCGCTTCCCGCGCCGCCGATCAGTGTGTCATTGGCCCAGACGGAGTCAAACAGGCTGTCACCGTCGAGAATGAAGTCGTTGCCGTCCCTTCCGTGAAGGATGTCGGGCCGGTACGATCCAGTAATTAAGTCTCCCTGCAAAGTACCAACGACCATGTTAGTTGGCTCGACGCTGGTGATGTCGCCACTTTGATCTTCTTCCAGCAGCGCATCGATGTCGCGCCATTCTTGATAGGTGAAATAGGTGCCGATTGCGCGACCCGTCGGAATGACGTTGTTGCCTGTGGAATCCAGATAGCCGACCTGCGACGAATGGGTACCGATGACGTAGTCCAGTCCGCCGAAATTCAGCAGGTAGACCCCTCCACTGTCGCCAATGTTCGCGGCAATGTCATATTCCAATCGCCCGTTCGCCACAGCGGTAACGCTACCCGATCCGGAGGTGCCAACATGCCCCGTCCGGTTTCCTTCTCGAGACACATACGCCCCATTTAGTGCCGCGCCCGGATTCTTGAGATCATTATCGTCTAGAAAAACGACGAGGCCGTCAGCAGATGACCCTATCTGTCCCCCGCCTTGAATGATGACTGTGTCGTAGCGAGCAAGGCCAGCCTCTATTACCCCGTTTACCGGGATCGCTCCTCCCGCTGCAATCAATTGGTTGACTGAATCCAGATATTGTCCTGCATAACCTCGGTATGAAAGACCGATCGTGTTAGACCCATCAATGATATCTGGGCTGGATCGACTTCTGTCCCATTCGAACACGATATGACCAGCAGTCAGTACGAAGTTGTCACCGATGCGATAGCCGGTTCCACTGGTAGTGCTGTTCGGAAGTTGATCGTCACGCGTTGGGCCCGATACTGTTGTTCGATGACCGGCCATGCTTTCCTACTCCGTACAAAAGGTTCCCCAGACGGCGCTTCCTTCAGGATTCGGAACGCCGCCAACAATCGCGCGATCGTGCCCACCAGCGGAAGTGTGTCGCGGAGGCCCTCCCACGGGTCTTGAACACGGGACAGCGTCGACCCATTCAGAACAGCCGAGCAAGTGGGGATGCTCGTAGTGACGCGCGGCCAACCCGGAGCAGCTGGGGGTGCCGTTGCCGCCACGTTCAGAGCAAATTAGATCGCCTGTGAGAGCGTCCGACCACGCTTGGCACCACGGGTGACGCATTGCTGCGATCCGGCGTCCGTTGAAAGGGCGGCCCTCAGTAAATGCGGTACAGAGCGTCGTCTCGCCTTCGTTGACCGCCTCCGCCTCTGAGCCCTGCCAGCGGCTTTCGCAAAAGCGCAGACTTGATTGACGTGCACCGCCAAAGTTGTCCCGAAAGGCTGAAGTCGCATGCGGCGCCGTTGCGCCTGCGCAAAAGGGCTCCGATGGTTCAACGGCCCGATCAGGGTCAGCCGTACAATGAATGGCACCATCAGCTCCAGTCCGGGAGCACAGCTTCTGCCAATTGGTCCAGATGAGACAATGAGGGTGCGTCTCGCCGAACGCCAGCAAAGCACGATCCGCTGCGGCGGGATCACGTGTCGACGTATCGGAGATTTGAGCAACGCTGCCCTGCGGTGCGAGGGAAATGCACGCGCCAGCCCCGAGCAGGCAGCCAACGAGTCCCCAATAAACGAATCGACGCATGGCGACGCGCCTCCTTATCGTTGCTGAAGCTGTCACTGGATTGTTGCATCTGCAAGTCTATTTCATGGTATATTATTCGTTTTCAAAGTAACCGGGAAGAAGCGCGCCTTATAGTTAATGTTGATACTATCGAAGCGAGGCTGGCGCATATCGAATGCGGCGCGGGCGATCCCAAAAAGCTCTCCGACTCAAAACGGGCCGGAGGTTCGTCGCCGCCGGCCCGTCCTGCCGTTTCGCATGGAGCAGTGGGACGCTTGTAGCCGCAGATCGGGATCAAGGCGACTCCCGAATGAGCCGGGGATTGCGGCCGCGCCGCCAGCCGGGCGCGCTGATCGAGATCGGGACGATTCCATGGGAACAGCGGCCGGCGCAGCGGGTTTAGCCCCCGTCGATCGCCCCCCAATCGACGACGTGAGCGGCGGGCCTCCCAAAACGCTGGCGGGAGGCCCGCATCGCTCGGGCCATCGGCATGCCGTCGCGCCCGGCTGGAATTTGAACGCGCGGCACGGAAAGATCCGCGGGCGCCGGCAGCGGTCAGCCGGGGACGCGCCGGTTGGAGAAATGCAAGGCGGCGAAGGGGAAATCCGCCGTCCCCCAGCGGCGGAGCGCCCGGTAGAGTTTCTCGTAATAGCCGCGGACATGGGCCGACGGCGTCACCCACCAGTTGACGTCGGCGTCGCACCGCGCCAGCTCTTCCGAGAGCGGCGTGCGCCGTCCCAGGGGATAGAAATAGCAGCAGCCAAGATATTCGCCTGCATCGGTGTGGGCGGCGTAGCTGAACGAATAGCCCTCGCGGAACTCGCATTCGTGCCAGACGAGATCGATATAATTGCCGTCTTCGGTGACCGGCCCGGCCGGCCAGCCGCCGCCGCGGGTCTCGCGGATCAGGTCGAGGCTGGCGTTGATGCCGGCGACGTCCTCGGCGAGATGCTCGCGGCCGAGCCGGCTCGCCACGATGTCCTCGAAGGTCAGCCGGGGCGGCGCCGCGAAGCCGGCGGGCAGGCGGATGGGCTTGATCAGCTGCGCATAGTCCATCGGCGTTCTCCTATGGCCATGGCCAGGCCTTCAGCACCCGCACGCCGTCCGGTCCGGCGCCGGGCCAGAGTTGCACGAGATACTGGTCGTCCCCTTCGAGCCCGTTTTCGCTGAGCGTGTCGAGACCGGAGAGGTTCACCCGCACGCCGAGCGGCCCGGTCGTCACCTCGAGCCGCGGGGACGTGGCTTCGTAGTCGGTCAAACCGGCGAGCACGAGCCGGCCCGTGGGGCAATCGAAGCCGGTTTCGGCCACATGTTGCCAGTCATCGAGAGCCGGCGCCGGACGCTCGGCGTGCCATTCGACGCGCACCGGCACCGTCATGTTGCGCGCGGTGTGGAGGACGACCGCATGCGGCCCGGCCATGAGGCGGCGGGCGATCGTCTCGTCCGTATAGTCGTCGGGGAGATCGGGGTGATCCTCGTCGCGCAGGTAGATCTGGAAATAGTCGGCGAACAGTTCGCCCTCGAAGAGCAGGCTGGCCATGACTCCTCCATCCTTCCGTCCCGACGTTCAGGCCACGGCTGGCCCCGGCTCAGCGCGCCACGATCCGCATCCGGACGCTGACCCGGTCGCCCAGGCCGACGCCGGCGGCCTTCTGCACCGCCACCTTGACCGGCAGCAGATAGGTGTCGCCCTGCGGGAAGAGCGAGGTGGTGAAGCGGGTCGTGCCGATCGCCGCCTCGACCGGGACGACGCCCCAGCCGTAGCTGGCGAGGCGGGCGGCGTAGCGGACCTCGCCGACCAGGTCCGCCGGGACCGGCACGAAGAGCCAGGGGGCGGGGCCGCGCCAGTGGATGATCTCGCCATCGAACGCGATCGAGGCCAGGGCTTCGCCGTCCGCAGTCACAGTTTCGCTCCCGTCGATCGCCGTCCGTGCCGGCACAGCCATGGCGGGCCGGGGCCGCGAATGCAACGCGGCGTCTGACGGGCCGCGTCAGTTCGAGTTGCGTGGCTCGCCGTCGCGGCGGATGTTGAGATTGACGTCGATGTCGCCGATCCCGTTGTCGACATTGTCGACCACCCGGCCGGCGCGGTCGGCGACGTTGCCGACGTCGGACGCGGCCTCCTCGGCGGCCCGGCCGACATCGTCGACGACATTCTCGACGCCGGGCGCGTCATAGCTGATCGTGGTCTGGCCGTTCTGGCGGTCGTTCTCGACGCTGCACGCGGCGGCGAACAGGAGCGGGAGCGCGAAAAGCAGTCGCATGGGCTTCCTCCATGGTTTGCCGGTCAACGCCCGTCGACCGTTTCGGGTCCGCGCGCCGCGGCAAGAAGAGGGCTCAGGCGCTCAGCCGGGTGACGTGGCCCATCTTGCGGCCCGGCCGGGCGTGGCGCTTGCCGTAGAGGTGGAGGTGCGCGCCGGGCTCGGCGAGCAGGGTCCGCCAGTCGTCGGCGTCGCGGCCGATCAGGTTCACCATCTCGACGCGCGGCGCGGTGCGGCCGGTGGCGCCCAGCGGCAGGCCGCAGATCGCGCGGATGTGGTTCTCGAACTGCGAGCTGACCGCGCCCTCGATCGTCCAGTGGCCGCTGTTGTGGACGCGCGGTGCCATCTCGTTGAACAGCGCCTCCTCGCCGACCGCGAAGAATTCCAGCGCCAGCACGCCGACATGGTCGAGCGCCTCGGCGACGCGGCGGGCGAGGGCCTCGGCGGCGGCGACGGCGGGCTGGAGGGCGGGCTCGACGGGCACGATCGAACGGTCGAGGATGCCGCTCCTGTGGATGTTGCGCGGCGCGTCCCACAGGACGGTCTCGCCGTCGGTGCCCCGGCACAGCAGGATCGAGAATTCGGCGTCGAAGGTGACGAAGCTCTCGAGCAGCGAGGGGGCGGCGGCGACGGTTTCCCAGGCGAGGGGCGCCGCCTCGGGCCGCTCGATCCGCGCCTGGCCCTTGCCGTCATAGCCCAGCCGCCGCGTCTTCAGGATCGCAGGCGTGCCGATTTCGGCGAGCGCCGCTTCGAGGCCGGCCGCCTCGTCGACCCGCGCGAAGGGGGCGGGGCGGCCGCCCTGGCGGACGACGAAGCTCTTCTCGCTCAACCGATCCTGCGCGATCTCCAGGGACTCGCGCGGGGGATAGAGCGGGACCTGGCTGACGATCGCGCTCAGCGGGCCGGCGGCGATATTCTCGAACTCGTAGGTGCAGACGTCGACCTGGCCGGCGAAGCGCGCCAGCGCGTCCTCGTCGTCGAAACGGCCGCGGGTGAGGTGCGCCGCGACCTCGCCGGCGGGCGGCGTCTCGTCGGGCGCGTAGATGTGGCACTTGTAGCCGAGCGAGGCGGCGGCGAGGCTCAGCATGCGCCCGAGCTGGCCGCCGCCGACGATGCCGATGGTGGAGCCGGGCGGAACGATCATTCGGGGCTTTCGGCGACCCCCTCGGTCTGCCTGGTGCGCCACGCCTCGAGCCGGGCGGCCAGCACCGGATCGGCGGTGGCGAGGATCGCCGCAGCGAGGAGACCGGCATTGGCGGCGCCCGCCCGGCCGATCGCCAGCGTCGCCACCGGCACGCCGGCGGGCATCTGGACGATGGAGAGCAGGCTGTCGAGGCCATTGAGGGCCTTCGATTCCACCGGCACGCCGAGCACCGGCAGGCGGGTCATCGACGCGGCCATGCCGGGCAGGTGCGCGGCGCCGCCGGCGCCGGCGATGATCGCCTTGAGCCCGCGCTCGACGGCGCTGCGGGCATAGTCGTAGAGCCGCTCGGGCGTGCGGTGCGCCGACACCACTTTGGTCTCGTAGGGAATGCCGAAGGCGTCGAGCATCTCGGCCGCGCCCTTCATCGTCTCCCAGTCGGAGCGGCTGCCCATGATGATCCCGATGAGAGGCGCTCCGGCGGTCATGTCGTTTCGAGCCTGTTTGGTCGGCGAAGCGCAGTCCTTAACCACCGCCTCGCGCGAGAGCAATCGCCGCTTCGCGGCTTGTTAACCAGTGCTGGCGTAGAAAGCGGGCCTTTGGTGGGCAAGGGCCGGGCAGTGGCATCACAGGCGGAATTTTCGAGGAACCCAGGCAGTCGCTATGACGACGCGCCGGACGTGCGCGAGGAGCTGGCACGACTGGCCGACGAGAATGCGCTGCTGCGCGCGGCGCTGGCCGAGACGCGCGCCCGGCTGGGCGATCTCGAGGAGGCGGTCGACAGCGATCCGCTCACCGGGCTTGCCAACGAACGCGCCTTCCGCCGCGAGCTCGACCGGGTGGTGCGCCAGGCGCAGCGCCACGGCACCCCGGCGGCCCTGCTCTCGATCGATCTCAAGGCGCTGAAGCGGCTCAATGCCGAGCGCGGGCGGATCGCCGGCGACGCGGCGCTCGCCCATGTCGCCCGGCTGGTGAAAGGGCTGATCCGGACGACCGACGTGGCAGCGCGGTTGGGCGGCGGCTTCACCCTCATCCTCGACCATCTCGATCCCGATTCCGCGATCGACACCGGCGAGCGGATCGCCCGCTTCATCGCCGGCCAGCCGCTCGATCTCGGCGGGGCGCAGGTCGCGCTGGAGGCGACGGTCGGCGTCGCCGCAATCCTCGCCGGCGACAGCGCCGAGGACGTCCTCGGCCGCGCCGAGCGCAACATCGCCCGGATGAAGGAATTCTAGGGCCCCGGCGTCGTCATTGCGAGGAGCCCTTCGACGCCGCCTGCGGCGTCGCTCAGGATAAACTGCCGCTGCGCGGCAGCGACGCGGCAATCCAGTCCTCGCGCCAGCGCCGCTCTGGATTGCTTCGCTACGCTCGCAATGACGATTTCGGCCTCAGGCGTTAACTAGGCGGAGAGCGTGCTGCGGACCGCTGCATGGGCATCGGCGGCGCGCTGGATCGCTTCGGCCGCCGACCAGCCCCAGGCGAGATGCCCCGCGAGCAGCACGGCGCTGCCCGGCGCCGCACCCGTCGCCGGGCGCACGGTGAGCCTGGGCAGCAGCCCGGCCTCGCCCGCCAGCCAGAGCCCGCCGCCGGCAAGCGCGCCGGTCAGCCGGCCGAGCCGGGGATTGGTCGCCGCGAGGAAAGCGCCGAAGGCAGCGCCATAAGCGAAGTCGCCGAGCCGGATCGACGACGCGAGGGTGTCGCGCGCGTTGGCGCGGCCGCCCTGCAAGCGGCGGACGGTCGACGCGAAGACCAAGGTAGCCGCGACGCCCGCGACGCCGCCGATCGCCAGCCGCGCCGCAAGGCCAGGTCCGTCAGTCTGCTGCTTCGCCATGGCGCCGCCATAGCCCGGCGGCGCGGCCCGGAAAAGTCAGAGCTCGACGCCGCTCGCGATCGCCTCGAGCTTTTTCAGGCGCTCGCGCACCGCGGCGAGCTCGATGCGCGTGCCGACGTCGCCCTCCGCTTCGTTCGCGGTCCGCCGGTGCGCGAGCTCGAGCCGCTTGAGCTCGAGCCAGCCCTGCCAGGCTCGTGAAGCGGCGACGGTCAGCATCGCGGCGATCGTCAGCGCGGTCGCGGCAAGGATCAGGGTGGTGGTCATTTCGGGTCCCATCTCAATCAGCCTGTCTGGCAAGGCGGGGCGGCTTCGGCCCCGGATATTCGGCGGAGGTCGATGGCGGTTCGACGAACGTCACCATGAGGGCCGTCATTCATATCTGAGCGCCACGATCGGGTTGGTCCGCGACACGCGCAGGGCATGGCCGGCGATGGTGCCGAGCGCGATCACGAAGGCGAGAAGGCCGGCGACGACGAATGGCCCCGGCCCGAGATCGACCCGCGCGTCGAAGCCGTTCAGCCAGTCGCGCATCACCCACCAGGCAACCGGCCAGGCGATCAGGTTGGCGACGATCACCGGCTTCGAGAACTGCCAGGCGAGCAGCTTGACGATGTCCAGGACGGTCGCGCCGAACACCTTGCGGATGCCGATCTCCTTCGTCCGCCGATCGGCGGTGAAGGCGGCAAGGCCGAACAGGCCGAGACAGGCCACGATCACCGCAAGCGCGGCAAAGGTCGTGAAGACGATGCTGCGCGTCTCCTCGGCATCGTAGAGCTGCCGGATGATGTCCTCGCTGAACTCGGCCTCGAACGGGACCTCCGGCGCGATCCGCTTCCACACCCGCTCGACGCGGTCGCGCACCGCCGTCGGATCCCCGGAATAGCGGACCAGCAGCCAGCCCGGCTGGGTCCGCTCGTAGAGGAACATCGTCGCCGCGACGGGCTCGCGGATCGAGCGGAAGCGGCTGTTGCCGACGACGCCGATGATGGTGACGGGCGTGCGCCCGACCGTCTCCACGTCGCCGTCGTCGGCGCGCAGGGTCCGGCCGATCGCATCGGCGGGTCGCGCGAAGCCCAGCCGCCGGGCGGCCAGCTCGTTGAGCACGACATTGTAGCCGCGTCGCGCCATCGTCGCTTCGGCCCCCCCGTCCGGCAGGTCGGCGGCCAGCGTGCTGTCGTCCATCGCCTGCCGCTCGCTGAAGGTGCGGCCGGCAACAGTCGGGATGTCCATCGTGCGGAAGAAGCCCGGATCGATCCGGTAGAGCTCGAACTCGACCGGCTCGGTCGCGCCGGGCGCGGTGACCGTCATGTTCTCCATGCCCCAGGTGGCGACGCCGATCGTCGAACGGCCGACCGAGGTAACGCCTTCGACCGCGCCGATCTCGCGCAGCATCGTGTCGAGGACGGGGCGCAGGGCGGAGCGATAGATGTTCCCGACCTGGAGGATGCCCTCGCTGCGATAGCCGACGTCGATGGTGCGCGCGAAGGCGGTCTGCGCGTAGATGACCGAGGTGCAGATGATGAGGGCGATCGAGACCGCGAACTGGCCGACGACGAGGATGTTCCTCAGGCGACCGGAGCCGGCCGGATCGGTGGACGACTGGTTGGCCTTGAGCACCGAGGCGGGACGGTAGCGGGACAGGATGAAGGCCGGATAGAGCCCCCCCGCGCCGCCGACGATCAGGATGAGGCCCGGGATTGGCAGAAGCATCCCTTGTTCACCGAAATAGCGGACCCGAAGATCGGCATCGAGCAAGGCGTTGACGGTGGGCAGCAGCATCTCGACCAGCGCCACGGCGATCAGCATGGCGGTCGCCGTGAGCAGGATCGATTCGCCGAGGAACTGGGCGATCAGCTGCCGCCTGGAGGCGCCGAGCACCTTGCGCAGCGCCACTTCGCGGGCGCGCTGGCCGGCGCGGGCGGTGGCGAGATTGACGAAGTTGATGACCGCCATGGCGAGGATCAGCACGCCGACGATCCCGAGCGCGACGATCGTCCCGCGATCGTTGGTCGGCCGCATCCCGTTCTGCGATTCGCCGAGATGGATGTCGCGCACGTTGATTAGCCGCCAGTCGACGTCGGTGCCGGGGTTGACCCGTTCGCCGCCGATCACCCGGTCCGGAATGTTGCGGCGCTCCCATGCGGGCATCTGCCGCGCGATCTCGGCGACGTCCGCGCCCGGCCGCAGCCGCGCATAGACCCAGCCGTTCTTCGGCATCCACTGGGTCAGGAACGGGACGGAGCCGCCGTACAGCGTCTCGAAATCGACGCGTGCCACCACCGACAAAGCGAGATGGCTTTCGCGGGGCGGGTCCTGGACGACGCCGACGATCCGGTAGTCGGTCGTCCGGCCGCCTGCGACGAGGGCCAGGGTTCGCCCGACCACGTCGATCGTGCCGAAGCGCCGCTGCGCCTCGGTTTCGGTCAGCACCAGCTCGCCCGGGGCGACCAGCGCCCGTCCCGGGTCGCCGCGCAGGAAGGGGATGCGCAGCACATCGAACAGCGGCCCGTTGACGAAGAGGAAATGGTCGCTGACCGTGCCTTCGCCATCCTGGAGGATGACGGGCTGCATCTGGCCCGCGTAGACGACCTGCTCGACCTGCGGGAACTGGCGCAGCCGCTCCCCCGAGACGTAGGACGTCATCTGGGTGCCGCCCAACTCCACGTCCGGATCGTCGCTGCGGGTGATCCACTGCTGCAGCTGGAAGGTGCGCGCCGCATCGGGCAACCACGCGTCATAGGTGAGCTCGTAGCGGACGTAGAGGAGCACCGTGAGGCAGGCGGCGAGCCCGAGCGACAGGTCGGCGATGTTGATGACGGCGTAGGTCTTGTTCCTGACGAGCGCCCGGAGGCCGACGACGAGATAGTTCTTCCACATGATCGACCCTCCTACTCGTATCTGAGCGCGACGATCGGATTGGTCCGGGACACGCGCAGGGCGTGGCCGGCGATCGTTCCAACCGCGATCACGAAGGCGAGGAGCCCGGCGAGGACGAAGGGGCCGGGGCCCAGGTCGACCCGCGCGTCGAAGCCGTTCAGCCAGCCGCGCATCACCCACCAGGCGACCGGCCAGGCGATCAGGTTGGCGATCATCACCGGCTTGGTGAATTGCCAGGCGAGGAGCTGGACGATGTCGCGGCTGCGCGCGCCGAACACCTTGCGTATGCCGATCTCCTTGGTGCGCCGTTCGGCGGTGAAGGCGGCAAGGCCGAACAGGCCGAGACAGGCAATCACCACCGCGAGCGTCGCGAAGCCGGCGAAGGTCTGCCCGCGCGCCGCGTCGGTGGCGTAGAGTCCGGCGAGCTGGGCGCCGGCGAACGCGCCCTCGAACGGCACGTCCGGGACGACCTGGCGCCAGACCCGGCCGATCTGCTGGCGCACAGTTTCGGGATTTGGCGATCGGTAGCGGACGATGAGGGTGCGATAGGCGCCGCGATCGTGGAATATCATCGGTTCGGCGGCTTCGCGGAGCGAGCGGAAGCGGCTGTCGGCGACGACGCCGACGATCGTCGCCGGCACCAGCTCGCCGCCGAACATGCTGGGGCGGACCTGCTTGCCGATTGCGTCCGCCGGGCTGTCGAAGCCGAGGCGGCGGGCGGCAAGCGCGTTCACCACGACGTTGAAGCCGCGCTCCGCGAGCGCCTGCTGCGCCGGCGCGACCGCTTCCTCGGGCTCGAACGGCGTCCAGGCATTGTCGTTGGCAAAAGCGCGCGACAACGGCCGCCCGGCCAGCATCGGAATGCGCATCGTGCCGAAGAATTCGGGGCTGACGCTGTAGAAGCCGATCAGCGGCGGCGCGGTCAGGCCCGGCGCCTGGACGTTGGTATTGAAGGTCGTGCCGCTCGCGACCGAGATCGAGCCGGCCGCGACGCTCTCGACGCCGGGCACGCGGCCGATCTGGCGCATCAGCGTCTCGGTCGCGCGGACCGCCGAGGCGCGGTTCATGTTCTCGACCTGGATCAGGCCCTCGCGCTCGAAGCCGAGATCGGTGGTCTGGACGAAGACGGTCTGCGCGTAGACGACGATGGTGCAGATGATGAGCCCGATCGAGACGGCGAACTGGGCGACGACGAGGGTGCCGCGCAGCCGCCCGGTCCCGCCCGGCTCGGCCGAGGAGCGGTTGGCCTTGAGCACCTCGCCGGGCCGGAAGCGCGACAGGTAGAAGGCCGGGTAGAGGCCGCCGGCGAGGCCGACGACGAGCCACAGCGCCAGGACCGGCAGGAGCACGCCGCCCGCGCCGAGATACCGGACCGAGAGATCGGCATCCAGCCAGGCGGAGACATAGGGCAGGCCGAGCTCGACGAAGGCGAGGGCGAGCAGCATCGAGACCGCGGTGATCAGCAGCGATTCGCCGAGGAACTGGAGGACGAGCTGCCTGCGGTTGGCACCGACCACCTTCCTCAGCGCCACCTCGCGGGCGCGCTGACTGGCGCGGGCGGTGGCGAGGTTGACGAAGTTGACGGTCGCCATGCCGAGGATCAGCAGCGCGACGATGGCGAAGGTGACGAGAGTGCGACGGTCGTTGCCCGGCCGCTCCAGCTCGCCCTCCGCGCCGCTCAGATGGACGTCGCGGATGTTGACCAGCCGCCAGTCGAACAGGTCGCCTTCGTTCACCCGCTGGCCGCCGACATTGCGCGGCGGGATGCTGCGCCGCTCCCAGGCCGGCATGCGGGCGTTGATCGAGGCCGCATCGGCACCGGGGCGCAGCTTCAGATAGACATAGCCGTTGATGCAGCCCCAGCCGCAATCCGCCTTCTCCGCGTCGGTGATCCGGCGGACCAAGGAGATGTTCAGGTGGCTGTTGCGGGGAAGATCCTCGAACACGCCGGTGACGCGCATCGCATATGGCTCGCCGCGGCGGATGCCGGTGAGCGTGCGCCCGAGCGCGTCGATCGTGCCGAACTGCCGGATCGCCTCGCTGCGGCTCATCACGACGCCGTCCATCCCCGCGAGCGCGCGGGCCCGGTCGCCGCGCAGGAACGGCAACTGGAGAATGTCGAAGAAGGCGGCGTCGACGAGGAAGGCGGGGGCGAAGACCGGCTCGCCGTTGCGGAGCAGGACGAGCTCCTCGCCGTCGGCGCGCGCGATCGCCTCGATCTCGGGGAATTCCCGGCCCAACGAGTTGGTGATGATGCCGTGCGTCGCCTGCAGGACCGCGCCGGGATCTTCCGGATCGATGCTGACCGTCTGGACCTGGAACACCCGCTCCGCGTCCGGCAGCCAGCGGTCGTAGGTCGTCTCGTAGCGCACGTAGAGGAGGAGCAGCAGGCAGGCGGCAAGGCCGGTGGCGAGGCCGAAGATGTTGATGAAGGCGTAGGTCTTGCTGCGGACCAGCGCCCGGAACCCGACGGTCAGATAGTTGCGCCACATGATCCGCGTCCCCTGCCTACTCGTAGCGAAGCGCGTGGATCGGATTGGCCCGCGCGACCTTGATCGCGTGGCCGGCGATGGTGCCGATCGCGATGGCGAGCGCCAGCATGGCCGCGATCACGAAGGGCGCCGGCCCCAAGTCGATGCGCGCCTCGAAGCCGTTCAGCCATTCGCGCATCGCCCACCAGGCGACCGGCCAGGCGATCAGATTGGCGATCAGCACCGGCTTCGAGAATTGCCAGACGAGCAATTTCAGGATGTCCATCGTGCTGGCGCCGAAGACCTTGCGGATGCCGATCTCGCGGGTGCGCCGCTCGGCGGTGAAGGCCGCCAGGCCGAAGAGGCCCATGCAGGCGATCAGCACCGCGAGCAGAGCGAAGGCGGCGAAGGTCTGCGCCCGCGCCCGCTCGGCGGCGTAGAGATCGGCGATGATCGTTTCGCTGGTCCGGGCCTCGAACGGCACGTCCAGCACGAGGCGCTTCCAGGTCGCCTCGATCGCCCTCTGCGCCCCTTGCGCGTCGTCGCCCGAATGGCGCACCATCAGCCAGTCGAGCGCGCCGCGGCTCTGCCGGAACATGGTCGCGCGGATGGGATCGCGGACCGAGCGGAAGCGGCTGTCCTCGACCACGCCGACGATGGTCAGCGGCACTGGGCCAATATCCTCGCCAAGCAGCTCGGCCCGCACCTGCTGGCCGATCGCCGCGCGAGGCGAGCGAAAGCCGAGTGCGGTGGCGGCGCGGGCGTTGATCAGGATATTGATGCCGCGCGCCGCCAAAGCGCGGTCCGCCGCCTCGTCGCGGGGGGAAGCGCGGGTGGCATCGTCGGCGGCGCGGTTCTCCTCGAACAGGCGACCGGCGAGAGGCTCGATCTCCATCGTCTGGAAGAAATTGGGGCCGACGGGCGCGCTGCTGATTTCGACCGGCTCCGCGACCCGTGGCACCTGCACGCGCTGGGTGACGTTGCCGGTCGTTCCGACCCCGACATTGGTGCGGGCCACCGCCTCCACGCCGTCGATGCCGCGCAGCTCCCGCATCAGCGCCTCGGCGACCGAAGCGACGCGGCCGTCGCTCACATTGGCGATCTGGATCAGGCCGCCGCTCCGATAGCCGGGATCGACGGTGCGCGCGTAGACGGTCTGCGCGTAGATGATCGCGGTGCAGATGATGAGGCCGATCGAGACCGAGAATTGGGTGATGACCAGCAAGGTGCGGATCCGGCCCGTACCGGGCATCTCGGCCGCCGAGCGGTTGGCCTTCAGCACCAGGCCGGGCTGGAATCGCGACAGATAGAAAGCGGGATAGAGTCCGCCGGCGATGCCGATCAGCAGGACCAGGCCAAGGATCGGCAACAGGAGCCCGCCGCTGCCCAGATAGGCGATCGACAGATCGGCGTCGAGGAAGGCCGCGTAAGGCGCGAGCAGAAGCTCGACCGCGGCCAAAGCGATCAGCATCGCGACCGTCGCGACGAGCAGGGACTCGCCGAGGAACTGGACGACGAGCTGCTGGCGGCGGGCGCCGAGCACCTTCCGGAGCGCGACTTCCCGAGCGCGGCGGCTGGCCGAGGCGGTCGAGAGGTTGATGAAGTTGAAGCAGGCGGTGGCGAGCACCAGGGCGGCGACGATCGCGAAGGTCGCGATGGTGGTGCGGTCGTTGCCGCGCACCGCGGCGCCGTCCTGCGCCTCGCCCAGATGCACGTCGCGTAGGCCGATGAGGCGATAGTCCTGCTGGGCGCGGAAATCGACCTCGGCGCTGACCGGGATGTTGCGCGCCTCCCAGGCCGGCATCTGCCGGTGGATCTCCTCGGCCGTGCTTCCCGGGCGAAGCGCGACATAGACCCAGCCCGCCTGCCAGCCCCAGTCGGTGAAGAAGTCCGAGTTGGCGCCGAAAAAGCCGGCCGGATCGAAGCGGGTCAGCATGCGCAGGCGCATGTGCGAGTTGCGCGGCAGATCGCGCATCACCCCGCCGACACGGTGATCGACGTTGCGGCCCTGGACCGCCACGGTCAGCGTCTCGCCGACCGGGTTACCCGCGCCGAACAGGCGGAGCGCCTCGCTCTCCGAGAGCACCACCGACCCCGGCTCCGCGAGCGCGGTGCGCGGATCGCCATGGACGAGCGGGAAGGCGAAGACGTCGAAGAAGGGCCCGTCGACCATCGCCGCCTCGGGCACCGCGAAGGCCTGGCCGTTGCGGATCACGGTGGCGGTGTTGGGCAGCAGATAGACCCGGCGCTCGACCTGTGGGAAATCGCGCGCGATTGCGAGGCCCGAGACGTAGGAGGACATTTGCAGGTTAGGGTCGTCGCCATTGTCCTGCGGCGCATAATCGGTCTGCATCTGGTAGATATTCTCGGCATTCGGAACCCAGGAGTCGTAGCTGAGCTCGTAGCGGACGTAGAGCAGGATCATCAGGCAGGCGGCGAAGCCGAGGGCGAGACCGAGCACGTTGATCAAAGCATAGGTGCGGTTGCGCGCGAAGGCCCGGAGGCCCGCCGTCAGATAGCTTGTCCACATCAGCTTTCCCCTTTAGGAACCGGTCATTCGTATCTGAGCGCGTGGATCGGGTTGGCGCGCGCCACCTTGATCGCATGTCCGGCGATGGTGCCGATCGCGATCACCAGCGCGATCAGCCCGGCCAGCACGAACGGCGCCGGGCCGAGATCGACGCGGGCGTCGAACGTGTTCAGCCAGTCGCGCATCACCCACCAGGCGACCGGCCAGGCGATCAGGTTGGCGATGATGATCGGCTTGGAGAACTGCCAGGCGAGCAACTGGACGATGTCGCGGGTGCGCGCGCCCATGACCTTGCGGATGCCGATCTCCTTCGTCCGCCGCTCGGCGGTGAAGGCGGCGAGGCCGAACAGGCCGAGGCAGGCGACGATGATCGCGAGGACGGCGAAGCCGGCGAAGGTCTTCGCCCGCGCATCCTCGGCCTCGTAGAGCTCGGCCATGATGTCCTCGCTGAAGTCGGCCTCGAACGGCACCTCGGTGGTGATGCCCTTCCACACCCGCTCGACCTGGGCGCGGATGTCGGCCGGATTGCCGTTGAAGCGGACGGCGAGGTGGGTGTGGTTGCCGTTGCTGTTCTGGAAGATGATCGGATCGACCGGCAGCTTGACGTTGCGGAAGCGGGTGTCGCGGACGACGCCGATCACGGTGATCGGCACCAACCCGATCTCCGAATCGACCAAAGCGGCGCGGAACGAGCGGCCGACCGCGTCGCGCGGATTGTTGAAGCCGAGGCGGCGGGCGGCAAGCTCGTTGATCACGACGTTCGCGCCGCGCGCCGCCAGCGCCCGCTCGGCGGCGGGATCGGGCGGGTAGGGCAGGGTCATGTCGTCCATCGGCCGCTGCGGATCGAACCAGCGCCCGGCAAGAAGCCGCATGCCCATGGCGGGCATGAAATCCTCGTCGACATTGTAGATGCCGATCGTCACCGGCTCCGGAACACCCGGCACCATGACGCCGGTATTGTTGTTGTTCTGGGTCGCGACGCCGATATTGGTCCGCCCGACGGATTCGACGCCGGGCACGCGCCGCACTCGCTCGGCGATCGTCTCGCCCTGGTTGAGCAGCTGATAGCGCGACAGGCCGTCGATCTGGAGGATGTGGCTGCGGTTGAAGCCGGGATCGACGGTGCGGGCATAGACGGTCTGGCCGTAGATGACCGCGGTGCAGATGATGAGCGCGATCGAAACGGCGAACTGGGCGACGACCAGGATGTTGCGCATCCGCCCGGTCCCCGGCGTCTCCGACGAAGACTTGTTGGCCTTGAGCACCGTCGCCGGCTCGAAACGCGAGAGGAAGAAGGCGGGGTAGAGGCCGCCGAAGATGCCAACGATGACGACCAGGGCGAGCACCGGCAGGACCACGCCGTCAGCGCCGAAATAGGTGACCCTCATGTCCGCCTCGAGGAACGCGGCGAGCGACGGCATCAGCAGCTCGACGAGCGCCAGCGCGATCAGCATCGCGACCACGGCGACGATCACGGATTCGCCGACGAACTGGGTGATAAGCTGCTTGCGGGTCGCGCCGAGCGCCTTCCTCAGCGCCACCTCGCGGGCGCGCTGGCTGGCGCGGGCGGTGGCGAGATTGGTGAAGTTCACCACCGCCATGCCGAGGATCAGGAAGGCGATGACGGCGAAGGTGACGATCGTGGTGCGATCGTTGCCGGGCGCCATCGCGGCGGCCTGGCCGCGGCCGAGATGGATGTCGGCGACGTTGACGATGTGCCAATCCTGGTCGTCGCCGGCGTTGAACCGCGCCTCGCCGGCATTCTCGTCGGGGATGCGCCGCCGCTCCCAGGCCGGGAAGCCGCGCTGGATCTCCTGCGGGTCGGCGCCGGGCCGCAGCTTCACGTAGACATAGCCGTTCTGGCAGCCCCAGCAGTCGAGCGCGCCGGGCACGTCCGCATTGTAGGCGATGAGGTCGATCCGGATCAGGCTGTTGATCCGGAAGTGCGAGTTGCGGGGGATGTCCCTCAGCACGCCGGTGATGCGGAAGTCGCGCGAGACGCCGCGGGTGATCAGCGTCATCGTCTGGCCGACGACATTGTCGGTGCCGAAGCGGCGGCGCGCCTCGGACTGGGTGATGACCGCCGAATTGACCTCAGCCAGCGCATTGCGGTCGCCGCGCGCCAGCGGCAGCGGCACGATGTCGAGGAAGTTGCCGTCGACCCAGAGATAGTCCTCGGTCATCGTCGCCTGGCCGTTCCGGAAGAACACCGGATTGTTGTTGGTGACGTAGACCTCCCCCTCGACCTGCGGAAAATCGCCGCGGATCGACTTGCCCGCCTGGTAGGGCGTCATCTGGAGCTGGGCCTCCTGGCCGGTCTCGCTCGACTTGTACCAGCTCTGGATCTGGTAGACGCGCTCCGCCTCGGGAATCCAGCGGTCGTAGCTGAACTCATAGCGGACGTAGAGGAGGATCATCAGGCAGGCGGCCATGCCGATCGCCAGGCCGAAGATGTTGATGAAGGCATAGGTCCTGCTCTTCATCAGCGCACGAAAACCGACGGTCACGTAATTGCGCCACATGATGATCCCCTTCCCCGACCTATTCTGAAGCGACCGGCTTCTCCCGTTGGTGCTATTCCCGCTGGTGCTATTCGTATCTGAGCGCGTGGATCGGATTGGCCCGCGCCACCTTGAAGGCGTGGCCGGCGATGGTGCCGATCGCGATGGCGAGCGCGATCAGCCCGGCCAGCACGAACGGCGTCGGACCCAGGTCGATGCGCGCGTCGAATGTGTTCAGCCATTCGCGCATCGCCCACCAGGCGGCCGGCCACGCGATCAGGTTGGCGATGATCACCGGCTTCGAGAATTGCCAGGCGAGCAGGCCGACGATGTCGCGGGTGCGCGCACCCAGCACCTTGCGGATGCCGATTTCCTTGGTCCGGCGCTCTGCCGTGAAGGCGGCGAGGCCGAACAGGCCGAGGCAGGCGATGATCACCGCGAGCATCGCGAAGCCGGCGAACACCTGGGTGCGGGCGGCCTCCGCCTCATAGACCTCGGCGACGCGCTCCTCGCTGAACACGCCGTCGAACGGCACGTCCGGGGAGAGCCGCCGCCAGGCCTGTGCGACGCGGTCGCGCACGCCGCGGGGATCGCTGGCGTCGTAGCGGACCAGCAGCACCCCGGCGCCGGGCGGGTTCATGCCGAACATGATCGCGTCGAGCGGCTGGCGGATCGAGCGGAAGCGCGAATCCTGGACGACGCCGATGATCCGGGTCGGCACCACGCCATATTCGGCCTCGACATAGCTCACCTGGACGGTCTTGCCGACCGCGTCGGCGGGGTTCCGGAAGCCCAGGCGGCGGGCGGCGAGCTCGTTGATCACGACATTGGCGCCGCGTGCGACCAGCGCGCGCTGGGATTCGGGCGTCGGTGAGAAGGGCTGGTTGAAATCGTCGGCCGGGCGGTTCTCGTCGAACAGCCGGCCGGCGATCAGCCGGATCCCCATCGTCTCGAAGAAGTTCGCATCGACATTGTAGGTGTCGATGTTCACGGGATCGGCCTGGCCCGGCACCTGCACGCCGTTGCTGATGCTGCTGGTTGTAGAGATGCCGATGCTCGAACGGCCGACCGAGACCACGCCCGGCACCCGCTTCAGCTCCTCGACGATGGCGTCGGCCCGCTCGACCAGCTGCCGGCGGCCGAGATTTTCGATCTGGATCAGGCCGTCGCGGCGGTAGCCGGGATCGGTTGTCCGCGCGTAGACGGTCTGGGCATAGACCACCGCGGTGCAGATGATGAGGCCGATCGAGACGGCGAACTGGGCGATGACCAGTGCGTTGCGCAGCCGGCCCGAGCCGGCGGCCTCGGCGGTCGACTTGTTCGCCTTCAGGACCTGCGCCGGCTGGAACCGCGACAGGTAGAAGGCGGGATAGATGCCGCCCGCTGCGCCGACCAACAGGGTGAGCAGCACGATCGGCAGCAACATGCTCCCGGCGCCGAAATAGGTCATGCCGAGCTCGGCATCGAGGAAGCTGGAGAGGGCCGGCAGCAGCAGCTCGACCAGCGCCAGCGCGGCCAGCATCGCAATCGCCGCGATCAGCACCGATTCGATCAGGAACTGGAGGACGAGCTGCTGGCGGTTGGCGCCGAGCACCTTGCGCAGCGCCACCTCGCGGGCGCGCTGGCTGGCGCGCGCCGTGGCGAGATTGGTGAAGTTGACGCAGGCCATGCCGAGGATGAGGAAGGCGATGACGGTGAAGGTGACGATCGTGCGCCGGTCGTTGAGCGGCGCCATCGTACCGACATTGGCCTCGCCGAGATGGACGTCGCGGACGTTGACGATCTTCCAGTCCTGGTTGTCGCCCTGGTTGCTGGTGACCTGGCCGAACGTCTGGTCCGGGATGTTGCGCCGTTCCCAGGCCGGGAGCTGCGCCTGCATCGCCGCGATGTCGGCGCCCGGCCGGACGGTGAAGTAGAACCAGCCCGACTGCCAGCCCCAGCTCGTCAGCATCTGCGGGCTCTCGGCATAGATGCGGCCCGGATCGATGCGCGCCACCATGTTGAAGCGGACGTGCGAGTTGCGCGGAACGTCGCGCACGACCCCGGTGACCCGGTAGTCGAGGGAAATCCCGCGCTGCACCATCGTCACCGTCTTGCCCATCGGGTCTTCGGCGCCGAAGATGCGCCGTGCCTCGCTCTCGGTGAGCACGATCGTGTTGGCCTGCGAGAGCGCGGTCGCCGGGTCGCCCTTGACGAACGGGAAGCGCAGCACATCGAAGAAGAGGCCGTCGGTGAGCAGGACGTTCTCGGGCTCCAGCGCCTCGCTGCCGCGCAGGACGATCGGGCCGCTGGACCAGGCATAGACGGAGCGTTCGATCTGCGGGAAATCGGCCTTCGCACGCGCGCCGGCGATGTAGGAGGTCATCTGCAGCAGCGTCTCCTCGCCGGTCTGCGGATCTCGATAATGGCTCTGGAACTGGTAGGCGTTCTCGCTGTTCGGCAGCCACGCGTCGTAGCTGGTCTCGTAGCGGACGTAGAGGAGGAGCATCAGGCAGGCGGCGAGGCCGACCGCGAGGCCGAAGATGTTGATGAAGGCGTAGGTCCGGTTCTTCATCAACGCCCGGACACCGACGGTGAGATAATTACGCCACATGCTTCGTCTCCGTTCCTGCGCGATCTGGTGCGCGCTCAGTTTGCCGCGGCACGGATGCTGCCCGAGCCGTTGACGTCCTCGCTGACCTGCCGGGGACGTCCGCTGTAGGTGATGTTGCCGCTGCCATTGACCGTCGCGGCCATGGCCTCGGTGGCCTGTGCGCGGACATTGCCCGATCCGTTGATCACGACCCGTGCGCTGCGGGCACGCAGGCGTTCGAGGTCGGCGTCGCCGGACCCCTGGATGCGCACCTCGACCTCGTCTACTCGGCCGTCGGCCCGGAACGAGCCTGAGCCTTCGCCGGTCAAGGCGAGACGGCCGTCGGTCAGGCCGGTGAGCAAGACGTCGCCGCTCGCGCGGAGATCGACGCCGTCGAGCCGCGGGACCGTGATCCGCGCGATCATGGGCTGCCGCACCCGGTAGCCGCCCTCGACGCGGAGATGGAGCCTGCCGTCCCGCGCATCGGCGCGAATGCGGTCGACCAGATTGTCGTCGCCCTCGAGCTCGATCGCGGCGCGCGGGCCGATCGTGATCTCGGCATCGAGCGCGTCGTCGACAATCACCCGGGTGAAGTCGCCGGCCGGGCGCGCCTGCCGGATGCGGCGGCCCGAGCCTTCGACCGGCGTTTCATCGCTGTAGCGGACTTCGATGCCGCGATCGCTGCTCGCATTGACCATGCGCTCCCGGTTCCCGGCATGCGCCGGGCAGGCGATCAGCATCATGGCCGGAACCAGCAAGGCGGGCATGGTGCGCATCAGGCAGCCCGGCGGTGCTCGATGAGGATGCGGCCGTCGAGCATGTTGACGACGCGGCCGGCATAGTCGGCATGGGCCGGCGAGTGGGTGACCATGCAGATGGTCGACCCTTCCGCATTCAGCGCCTGCAGCATCTTCATCACCTCTTCGCCATGGGCGGTGTCGAGGTTGCCGGTCGGCTCGTCGGCGAGGATCAGCTTCGGTGCTGCGACAAGGGCCCGGGCGACGGCGACACGCTGCTGCTGACCGCCTGACAGCTGGGACGGCCGGTGCCTGGCGCGGTGGGCGATACCCACCTTATCCATCACCTCGTCGACCCGGGTGCGCCGCTCTCCCGCGGGGACATTGTGGTAGAGCAGCGCAAGCTCGATATTCTCGCGGACGCTAAGCTCGTCGACGAGATTGAACGATTGGAAGATGAAGCCGATGTTCCGCTTGCGGAAGTCGGCGAGCTTGGATTCCGACAGGCCCGCGACCTCGGTGCCGTCGAACACGTAGGAACCGCCCGACGGGCTGTCGAGCATGCCGATCACGTTGAGCAGGGTGGACTTGCCGCAGCCCGACGGCCCCATGATCGCGACGAACTCGCCGTCGGCGACATCGAGGAAGATCTCGTCCAGCGCGGTCGTTTCGACCGTGTCGGTGCGGTAGACCCGGGACAGATTACGCATGCTCAGCATCAGATCGGCTCCTTTCATTGCCCACTCAGGCTCAGCCGATCGCGTTCGGCGAAACCCGTATAAGGAGAGGTGATGACGCGCTCGCCGGGGTCGAGACCCTCGAGCACCTCGATCGATTCGGAATTGCGGCGGCCGAGCCGGACCTGGCGCTTGACCGCGCTCGAGCCGTCCGGCGAGACCACGAACACCCAGTTGCCGCCGGTCTCGTTGTAGAAGGCGCCGTTGGGGATCAGCAGCGCCGGCGAGGGATCGCCGAGCGTCAGGCGGATCTGCACGGTTTGGCCGCGCTGGAGGTTCTGCGGCTCCTCTCCGAGGAAGGCGAGGTCGATCTCGAACGTGCCGTTGCGCACCTGCGGATAGATCTTGCTGACCCTGAGGCGGACCTGGCGGCCGCCGGCGTCGGCGGTGGCGATCTGGCCCTCGGCGACGCGGCCGAGATAGAATTCGTCGACCTGGGCGCGCAGCTTGTTGCGGCCGGCGCTGTCGATCTGCCCGAGCCGCTCGCCGCGCTGCAGCGACTGGCCGATCTGGATCGAGAAGGCGGTGAGCTGGCCGGTGACGGGCGCGCGCAGGTTCAGGGCCTCGAGGCTGCCGCGGGCGATCGAAAGGCTGTCGTTCAGCGCAGTGGCGGAGGAGCGCAGCTGGGCGAGCTGGCTCGATTGCAGCCGCTCGTCCTCGCCGCGCTGGCGGCGCAGCACCTCGGCGCGGCGACGCATTGCCTGGGCCGTATCGCGGCTGTCGGCGAAGGTGCGCTGCGGCACGAAGCCGCGCTGCGCGAGCGGGCGCTGCAGCTCGTACTGGCGCTCGGCGGTCTGCGCGGCAAGATCGGCCTCGATGAGGGCGCGCTCGTTGGCCAGGCGGGTCTGGTTGAGCGCGAGCTCCTGGCTGCGCATCGAATTGATCTGCTGGGTGACCTCGGTCTGGCGCGCGAGCACGTTCAGCTGGAGGTCGGAATTGGAGAGAATGGCGAGCGGCTGGCCCTCCTGGACCATCGCGCCGTCCTCGACGAGGATGCGCTCGACCCGGCCGCCCTCGACCGCGTCGAGGAAGACGGTGAGCGACGGCTCGACGCGGGCGCGCAGCGGCAGGAAGTCGTCGAACCGGCCGCGTTGCACTTCGGAGATGGTGAGGCGCGCGGTGTCGACGGTCTGGCTGTTGGCGGTGGGCGCGAAGAAATAGAAGAGCAATGCGACGAGAAGGACGACGCCGGCAGCGAGGCCGACCTTGATCTGCTTCGAGAGGCCCTTCGTCTCGACGACACGGTCCATCGCGCCGCCGCTCTCGGGGCCATGCTCACCCTTGGTCATTCGCACCACGCTCATTCATTATCGTCCTTCATTGTCCTTCTTGGGCTGCGGCGGCGTCGCCTGTCCGATTCCGGACAGAAGCTGTCCGCCGCCGCACACCTTGCGTCCCTTCATGCCAGCGGCAGCGCGATGAACGAGAGGAAGCCGGTCATCAGGAAACCGAGTGCGAAAGCGAAAGTCTCGACCTTTTCCATGTCAGTGCTCCTTGGCGAGGGTGACCCCCTTGCCCGGATCGGAGCATAAGCCGTGCCAGCCGAAAGAAATGGCGGATTTCCGGGATTCCTGCTTGAAAGTGTTGGTCGAATCTCGCATGGACCCTGTCCGCTTCCGGACTTGGCACGGAAGTTGTTTGTCCGGTATCGGACAGCCACGGGAGGGCCCACGTGAGCCAGACGAAGCGCTTCGGGCGCTGCATCATCATCGACGACGATCCGGACATCCTGATGTCCGCGCGCCTGCTGCTGCGCGACATGTTCCGCGAGGTCATCACCGTCCAGGCGCCCGAATCCGCGATGACCGCGATGGAGGAGGAGCGTCCGGACGTCATCCTGCTCGATGCCAATTTCGGGCGCGGCGCGACCAACGCGGCGGAAGGCTTCCACTGGCTTTCCGAAATCCTGAAGCGCGATCCCGACGCGGTGGTGGTGATGATCACCGCCCATGCCGGCATCTCGGTCGCGGTCGAGGCGATGAAGCGCGGCGCGACCGACTTCGTCTCCAAGCCCTGGTCGAACGAGCGGCTGCTCGCCACGGTGCGGACGGCGGCGACGCTGCGCACGTCGCGGGTCGAGGTGGTGACCGAGCGCAAGCGCGCGGCGGCGGTCACGGCGCCGACCGGCGGTGAAACCCCGCTGCTCGGCCAGTCGCCGGCGATGGCGCGGGTCTATTCGCTGATCGAGCGCGCCGCGCCGACCGAGGCCAATGTGCTGATCCTCGGCGAGAACGGCACCGGCAAGGAGTTGGTGGCGCGCGCGCTGCACGCCGGGTCGCGCCGGGCGGACAATGTGCTGGTCTCGGTCGATCTCGGCGCGGTCGCCGAGAGCTTGTTCGAAAGCGAGCTGTTCGGCCACATGAAGGGCGCCTTCACCGACGCCAAGGGCGACCGGATCGGGCGGATGCAGGCAGCCGACGGCGGCACCCTGTTCCTCGACGAGATCGGCAATGTGCCGCTCCATCTCCAGCCCAAGCTGCTGACCGCGCTCGAGCAAAGGCAGGTCGTGCCGGTCGGCGGCAACAAGCCGGTGGGAATCGACGTCCGGGTCATCGCCGCCACCAACGTCAGCTTCGACCAGCTCGCCGACGAGAGCCGCTTCCGTCAGGATCTCCTGTTCCGTCTGAACACCGTCGAGATCGAGCTGCCGCCCTTGCGCGAGCGGCGCGAGGACATCCTGCTGCTCGTCGAGCATTTCGTCGGCCTGTATGCCAGGAAATACGGCAAGGAGCCGCGCGAGATCCCGCCGCCCGTCGCCGACGCGCTGGTCAGTTACGACTGGCCGGGCAATGTCCGCGGGCTGCGCCATGCTGCCGAACGCGCGGTGATCCTCGCGGACGCGGGCGCGTTCACGGTGGACGATTTCTCGCTCTCGCGCGTCGCCGCCCGGACGCCGACGGCCTCCGCGCCGGCGCCGGTTCCGGCCGCGCCGACGGTCGCCGCGGCGCGCGACGACCTCAATCTCGAGCGGGCCGAAAAGCAGATGGTCGAGCAGGCGCTGAAGAAGCACAGCTACAACATCTCGCTCGCGGCGGCCGAGCTCGGCCTCACCCGCGCCTCGCTCTACCGGCGGATGGAGAAGCACGGTCTTTAGTGTGCGCCTCGGCTCGCGCTTTCTGCTCGGCCTCGCCTGGCGGCTGGGGCTGCTGCTGCTCGCCGTTTTCGCCTTCGTGGGATCGCTGGAACGACCGGACCTGGGCGCCGCACGGGTCCTCGCGGGCCTGCTCGTCATCGGTGCGGCGGCGTGGCTGTGGCGGCACATCCAGCGCACCAACATGGAGCTGGCGCGGTTCATCGACGCGGTGCGCTTCGGCGATTTCAGCCAGAGCTTCTCGCACCGCGCCGACGGCAGCGGCTTTTCCGAGCTGGGGAGCGTGCTCGATGCGGCGCTGAAGCGCATGCGCGACGAGAAGCACAAGCTGATCGACGCGAACCGCTTCTACGAGGCGGTGCTCGACGATGCGCCGACCGCCCTGCTCACCGTCGACAACGGCAAGGTCGAGCTCGCCAACAAGGCGGCGCGGCGGCTGCTGATCCGGCACCAGGGCGTCCGCGTCGAGGATTTCCGCGAATATGGCGACGCCTTCGCCGACGCGCTGGAGGGCGGGGCGGTGAACCGGCCGCGGCTGGTGCCGCTGCTCAGCGACGGCGTGCCCCAAACCATGCTGGTCAGCGCGGCGGTGGTGCACCGGCTCGGCGGCCTCGTCCGCGTCGTCGCGGTGCAGCCGATCCAGGGCGAGCTCAATGCCATCGAAATCGCCGCGCAGAGCGACCTCATCCGGGTGCTGACCCACGAGATCATGAACTCGATGACGCCGGTCACCTCGCTCGCGCACAGTGCCGCGGGGCTGATGCGCAAGGTCGACACGGGCGGCAATGCCGACATTTCGGACGCCCGTCAGGCGGTGGAGACCCTGGCCCGGCGGGCGGACGGGGTGATGAACTTCGTCGAAAGCTACCGGCAGATCAGCCGCGCGCCGGAGGTGCGTCGCCGGCCGATCGACGTCGCCGCCTGGGCGGAGGAGCTCGCCGCCCTGTTCCGCGCCGACGACCGGGCGCAGGACGTGGCGCTGGACGCCAGCATCGAGCAGGAAATGGCGCCGCTCGAGGCCGATCCGGACCTGATGAGCCAGGTGCTGATCAACCTGCTGCGCAACGCCGCCGATGCCGCGCGCGGCCACATCGACGCGCCGAAGGTCGCGCTCCGTTTCCAGCGGACGCCGTCGGGGCGGACGCAGATCGAGGTCGAGGACAATGGCCCGGGCGTGCCGGAGGGTCTCAGGCAGGACATCTTCCTGCCCTTCTTCACCACCAAGCAGAAAGGCACCGGCGTGGGGCTCAGCCTCGCCCGTCAGGTCGTGCTCGCCCATCGCGGCTCGATCAGCATTCTCGACGGCGCCGGGGGCGGCGCGCTGTTCCGGATCGTGATCTAGGGTCCAGAGCGCGATCATCTTAAGCTGCGTCGTCATTGCGAGCGCAGCGAAGCAATCCAGCGCGGCCTTCGAGTCAGGCTGGATTGCTTCGTCGCTTCGCTCCTCGCAATGACGAGATGTTTCAGGCTAAGCTGATCATGCTCTAGCCGAGCAGCCGTTCGGCGAGGTCGCGCGCCTGCACCGAAATGTCCGGGACGGCGATGCTTTCCCAGAAGGCGCCGCGGGTGATCGGGCCGATCGCGGAGAGCGACGGCGAGGCATTGCCGAACGCATCGATGACGCGGCTGCCGGCATCGACGTTGAGGCCGAGCCGGCAGGGATCGGGGCGGATGCGGCCGGCGCCGCGCAAGGTGGCGAGCAGCGGATCGCCGCTGTTGGCGAGGCCGAGATCGGGACCGGTGCAGTTGACGGCGTAGCGGACCTGCTCGGTGATCACCTCCTTGCTGCCGCGCGGCTGCCAGGAGACGGCGAGGCCATGGCCGTCCGGGGCGATCTTCCGGGCCCGGCCGGCGGCGAAGGTCAGGCGGCCCTCGGACTCCATGGCCGCGATCCGCTCCGCGACGGCCGGGGCGATGCGATGGCGGTGCACGTCCCACCAGGGGCGCAGATGCCGCAGGAACCTGAGCTTGGTCGGGAGCGGGGCGCCGGTCCACAGCGTCTGGGTGACCGGGCGCATTTCCTGCACCGCGACGCGCCAGCCGACCACGTCGCTCCGTTTGCGGAAGGCGTTGAGGAGCCAGCTCAGGTCGCCCGGATAGTCGGGCTCCGCATCGGAGGAATCGTCCTTGCGGATGTGCGGACGGGGGGCGAGGCCACGCCGCGACAGCGACAGGATGCGGCCGCGGAAGCCGGTGGCGTCGAGCGTGAGCGCCGCGTCGATCGCGGTGAGGCCGGTGCCGAGGAGGAGGATCATGTCCTGGTCGCCCAGACCCTCCAGGAACCCGCCGAACCAGGGATCGTCGACATAAGCGGAGCCGAGACGATCGGGATCGATGCCCGGCGGCGTCGCCGGTCGGAGGTTGCCGAGCGCGAGGATCACGGCGTCGGCGTGGAGGCTGCCCCCGTCGGCAAGCCGGATCTCTTCGCCTTGCGTGCCCGGAACGACGTCGACCGCCTCGCCGCCGATCACCTCGATCGCGTCGCCGGCGGCGTCCTTGAGCTCGCACAGATAGTCGCCGAACAGCATGCGGGGCGCATAATCGTCCGGCGCGCCGCCAAAAGGTGCGAACCAGCGCGCGAAATGGCCGGGATCGTCCGGATAGACGATCATCTTGTTGGCGGGGACGTTGAGCAGATGTTCCGGCCGGGTCGTCCCGTAGGCGGTGCCGCGGCCGGGAACGCGCTCGCGTTCGATCAGGGCGACCTGGCCGGCGCCTCGGCGGAGGAGATGCAGCGCCTGGATCGTGCCCGAGGCACCGGCGCCGATCACGGCGATCCTGGGCTGGGTCATGCGATCTCGCGCTCGGTCAGATAGTCGCCCTGGACCGGATCGGCGAGGCTGAGGCCGTCGAGGATGCGCGCGGTCTCGTCGCGCACCATCAGCATGGCGCGGTGCAGCCGGCACTTCTCCTCGGAAATGCAGTTCTTGCATTTCTCGTAGGCAAGCCGGCTGGCGCAGGGGAGAAGCCCGAGGGAGCCGCGGGTCAGCCGGACGATCTCGCCATAGGTGATCTCGGCCGGCGGACGGGCGAGCCAGTAGCCCCCCTCGCGCCCGCGCATCGTCTCGACCAGCCCGGCCCGGCGCATCTGCGACAGGATCACGGTCAGGAACTTGGGCGGCAGGTTCTGCGCCTCGGCGATCTCGGTGAGCTGGACCGGTCCTTCCCCGTAGCGATCGGCAAGGTGGAGCAGCGCCCGGATTGTGTAGCGCGTCCGTTGAGAAAGCATGGCGCTCCCATGGACCCGATGTGCGCGGAAAACAACGGCTGAGCCGCGCCCGAGTCAGCTGATGTCGGGGGGCGCCTCGTCCAGCCGGCCGTGCAGGCGCCAATTGGAGAGCGCGCGCAGGCTCAGCATGGCAAGGCGCACCTCCTGCAGGAAGATCAGGAGGCCGACGATCAGCAGGCCCATGGCGAGGATGAACAGGGCCGCGATCACCCGCGCGGCGGCGATCTGGGTCGGCTCGGCAATGAACAGGATGGCGACGACCACGCAGACGAGGAGCGCGCTCGCGGTGCAGCAGATGATCGCGAGGTTCGCCGCCCTGATCCGGCGGGCGAGCAGGCGCAGCTCGATGAGGGCATGGTCGCGCTCGACCGGATCGAGCGATTCCGCGGCGGCCGAGACCCGGCGGGCGCGATCGACGACGCGGGCGAGCCGGTTGGCGAGCACGTTGAGGATCGCGCCGACGCCGGCGAGCAGGAAGACCGGCGCGACGGCCAGCTGGATCTGCGAGGCGATGGCGGAAATCTCGGGGTTGTGCATGGGCCCTCCGGCGATCCGTGGCGGACGTTAGGGCGCCCCGGCCACGACGGGCAAGCTTTCTCTAGGCTCCCCGGCGATGATCTCGTGTTGCTATTGCGATGCGTTCGCAATAATACTGTCGACACAGGAGATCATGGATGCTGATTCAAGCGCTTGCCGAAACCCCCGATCTGCGTCTCGTCGCGGCCGCCGAGGCACGCACGGTGATGGCTCTGAGGCTGTGGATCGTAATGGGCAAGCTCGGCCACTGCCCGTTGCGGGCGATCACCGAGCGGCTCGGCTGCGCCCGCGCCGCGGCACATCTGCACCTGCTGATGGAGGAGATCGGCACGGCCTGGCCCGATCCGTTCTGCGCCGCCTCGCCCTGCTGCCCGCGGCTCAGCCACGACGAGGCGCTCGCGCTGGAGATGATCCGGGCAGGTGGCCGCGGCGACCGGCCGGCTTTCGATCGGCTGCTCGCCGACATGCTTCCCGCCGACGTGCGCGAGCGGCTCTACCTTTCGGCTTCGGTGCTGAGCCAGGCGCTGGAAAATGCCTGAGCCGGTCAGGCGGCGGGCGGCGGCGCGAGCGCGGCGGTGACGAGCTCGGTGTCGAAATATTCCCTGAGCTCGATCATCTGCCCGCCCTGCATCCGGATCACGTAGCAATAGCTGTTGTTGTAGGGCCTGCCGGCCGTGGTCATGACCTCGCCGCGGCACAGGACGACGACCGTGTCGTCCTCGGCGATCATCCGCTCCGCCCGGTTGCGGTAGGTCGTCGCGAACTGGCCGGCGAGCGGGCGCAGGATCTTCTCGCGGACCGCGGTCTTGCCTTCGTAGCGGCCGGACCAGGCGTTCGTTCCCTCCATGATCCAGGTGAAGTCGTCGGCCATGGCCGCGACGAAGGGCCGGGTGTCGCCTTCGGCGAACGCGTCCCAGACGCGCCGCAGGACCGCCTTGTTCTGTTCCGGCGTCATGGCAATCCTCCCGGCGCATTTGGTATCAGTTCGAAACCTATGGGCCAAGCCATGTCCTAGCATCACCTGCGCCTCGTGGGTTAGGCAGGGGCCGACTCGCTCGGGGGCGGAGGGATCGGTTTGGCCGGACATCATCACCATCATGACGGACACGGCCACGGCCCGCCCGATTTCGGCCGCGCCTTCGCGATCGGCATCCTGCTCAACAGCCTGTTCGTGGCCGCGGAGGCCACCGCCGGCATCCTGTTCGGCTCCATGGCCCTGCTCGCCGATGCCGGGCACAATCTCTCCGACGTGGTCGGGCTGGCCGTCGCCTGGGTCGGGGCCGGACTGTCGAAGCGGGCGCCGACGCGGCGCTTCACCTGGGGCTATCGCGGCGCCTCGATCCTCGCCTCGCTCAGCAACGGCGTGCTGCTGCTGATCGCGGTCGGCGCGATCGCGGCCGAGGCGATCGGACGGTTCGCCAATCCGCCGCCGGTCGAGGGCGGCGTGATGATCGCCGTCGCGGCGATGGGCGTCGTCATCAATTTCGGCACCGCGCTCCTGTTCGTCCGCGGCCGCAAGCGCGACATCAACATCCAGGGCGCCTATCTCCACATGGCCGCCGATGCCGGCGTCTCCGCCGGCGTGGTCGTCGCCGGCGCGCTGATCCTGTGGACCGGCGCGCTCTGGATCGATCCGGCGATCAGCCTCGTCATCGCCGCGATCATCCTGTGGAGCACCTGGGGCCTGTTGAAGCAGTCGCTCTATCTCTCGATGGGTGCGGTGCCCGAGGGGATCGACACCGACGACGTCGAAGCCGCGCTGATCGCGCTGCCGGGCGTCACCAAGGTGCACGACCTTCACATCTGGGCGTCGGGCACGACCGAGACGGTGATGACGGCGCATCTCGTCCTTGCCGGCGGCCATCCCGGCAACGGCTTCCTCACGGACGCCCAGCGCGTGATGCACGACCGGTTCGGCATCGGCCACGTCACCATCCAGATCGAGGTGGGCGAGGGCGCCGATTGCGACGATTGCGGTGCGCCGGACGGCCATGGCGGCCATGATCATGCGGTGCCGGCGCGATGACCCGCAACATCGTCCAGGTCACGCCGTTCATGCTCGTGCCCGATCTGGAGGCGGCGCTCGCCTTCATGACCGAGACGCTCGGGTTCGGCGTGGATTTCCGGATGAGCGACTATGCCTATGTGAGCCGCGAGGGCGCAGGCTTGCGGATGATGGCGGCCGGGCCGGGGAATCCGTTCCAGCCGGGCACGCGCCGCTTTGCCTATTATTTCGACTGCCGCGACGTCGACGCGCTGTACGCCGAGCTCAAGCCCCGGCTCGACCGGCTGCCGGCGGGCGACGTCCATGGACCGGCGGACAAGCCCTATCGCCAGCGCGAGCTGCTGGTGCTGGCGCCCGACGGAAATCTGATCGCGTTCGGGCAGGCGATCGCCGCGGCTGGCGGCTGAGGCTGGTCGCCGACGAAATCGGCCCTTATTCTGCCGCCCTCTCCAAGACAGGAGTCGCCTGACCCATGCGCATCCTCGCCCCCGCCCTCGCCGTCCTGCTCGCCCTCGCGCCTTCGGCCGCCGTGCCGGCGCTGCCCAACGGTGCCCGCGCGCCCGATTTCACCACCACCGGCGCGCTCGCCGGCCGGCCGTTCCGTCTCCATCTCGCCGAGCAGCTCCGGCACGGCCCGGTCGTGCTCTATTTCTATCCGCGCGCCTTTACCGCCGGCTGCACGGCCGAGGCGCATGCCTTCTCCGAGGCGGCGGCCGACTTCCGCGCCGCCGGCGCACGCGTGATCGGCATGTCGGCGGACGATTACGACACGCTGCGGCGCTTTTCGGTGGAGGCCTGCCGCAACGCCTTCCCGGTCGCGACCGCCTCGCCGGAGACGATCCGCGCCTATGACGTGCTGCTGCGCGAGGGCGCCAACATGACCAACCGCACCTCCTATGTGATCGCTCCCGACGGGCGGATCATCTATGCGCACAGCGAGATGGACTGGCGCAATCACGTGACCAACACGCTGGCCGCGGTCCGCCAGTGGCATGCGGAGCAGCAGCGCCGGTCCCGCTGACGCCGTCCCGCTCGCGACAGGAATGGGCTTGACGGGATTGCCGAAATCCCGTCCGTCCGCGGGCATGACGTTCGCACTCCATCCCGCGATCGATGCCGAAGCGCTGCGCCGGACCTTCGCCGCAGACCGCCGCATTCAGATCGCCCCGTTTCTCGACGACGCCAGCGCGCAGGCGCTGCGGGATCATCTGCTGGCCCGCGACGACTGGCGGCTGGTGTTCAACGCCGGCGAGAAGTTCTACGAGGTCGATCGTCCCGGCCAGGCATCGATGACGGCCGAGCAGCAGGCGACCCTCGACGGCATCGTCATGCAGGCTGCGACCCTGGGTTTCCAGTATCGCTACGAGACGATCCGGGTTCCCGACGATCCGGCCGAGCGCGGGAAGAACGGCTCGCTGCTCGACCAGCTCGCCCTCTTCCTCTCGAGCGGTCCCGCACGCGATCTCCTGCGCACGATCACGGGCGCGCACGACATCGCGTTCGCCGATGCCCAGGCGACCTGCTATGGCCCGGGCCACTTCCTCACGCTCCATGACGACAATGTCGCCGGCAAGAACCGCCGCCTCGCCTATGTGCTGGGGTTGACGCCGAAATGGCGCGCCGAGTGGGGCGGGCTGCTGATGTTCCACGACGAGGCGGGCGATATCGAACGCGCGCTGCTGCCCCGGATGAACGTGCTGAACCTGTTCGCGGTCCCCCAGGCGCACAGCGTCAATATCGTCGCGCCGTTCGCGGGGGCGCCGCGCTATTCGGTCACGGGATGGCTCCGGACGGGATAGCCGTTCCAATGCGCAAGGGCGCCCCGCGACAATTTTCTCGGGAACCTTCGTCCTTGTGAACGCTTTGTGACGCGGGATGCTGGGTGTCACGCGGCTTCCCGGGGCGCCGGTCCGCAAGGTCCGACGCCCCGCTTTGTGACGGAATGAAAGGGGTTTCGATGAGGATTCTCACCCAGGGGGCGATTGCGGCTGGTATGCTGGCCCTGACCGCGTGCGGCGGCACCACCCAGACGCCCGCCGAGAACGCGGCCGACAATGTCGAGGCCATGACCGAGAACCAGGCCGACTATCTTGAGGGCGTTGCCGGCAACACGTCGAACGACCTGGTCGCCGACACGCTCGAGAACCAGGCGGATGCGGTGCGCGAAGCCGGCGAGAACCGGGCGGACGCGATCGAAGCCAATGCGCAGCCGCCGGCCGACGTGAACGGCATGTAAGTTTGCGTCCCGTTGCGTTTTTGAAAGAGGGCGCCTGCGAGTTCGGGCGCCCCTTTTTTATGCGCAGGGTCCCCTCTATGACGGGCCCATGGACTTGTCCCGTTTCGTCGAGGCGCAGCAGAATGTCTATGCGGACGCGCTTGCCGAGTTGAAGGCGGGCCGCAAGACCAGCCACTGGATGTGGTTCATCTTCCCGCAGATCGCCGGACTCGGGCGCAGTCCGACGGCGCAAGTCTATGCGCTGGCTTCGCTCGACGAGGCGCGCGCCTATCTCGATCACCCGACCCTCGGGCCTCGGCTCGCCGAAGCGGCGACAGGTGCGCTTCAGCATCGAGACAAGAGCGCCGAAGCCATTTTCGGGCCGACCGATGCGATGAAATTCCGGTCCTCGATGACCCTCTTCGAGGCGGCGAGCGATACGCCCGGCCCGTTCACCGAAGCGCTGGACGCATTCTATGCCGGCGCGCGCGATCCTGCGACGCTGCGGATATTGGAGGAGATGGCGTGAGCGAGCCGATCAGGCTTCACGAAAGCTGGCTGGCGCCGCTGAAGGGCGAGTTCGCCGAGCCTTATATGACCCAGCTTCGCGCGTTCCTGGTCGCGGAGAAGGCTGCGGGGCGGCGCATCTTCCCAAAGGGCAGCGAATGGTTCCGGGCGTTCGATCTGACGCCGCTGGGCCAGGTGCGCGTCGTGATCCTCGGGCAGGATCCTTATCATGGGCCGGGACAGGCGCATGGGCTGTGCTTCAGCGTCAGGCCGGGCACCCAGATCCCGCCGTCGCTGGTCAACATCTACAAGGAAATGCAGGCCGATCTCGGCATTCCGCCGGCCCGGCACGGTCATCTGGAGCATTGGGCGAAGCAGGGCGTGCTGCTGCTCAACAGCGTGCTCACCGTCCAGATGGGCCAGGCCGCCTCGCACCGCGAGCGGGGCTGGGAGCGCTTCACCGACGCAGCGATCGCCGCGGTGAACCGGCAGGCCGATCCGGTCGTCTTCCTGCTCTGGGGCAGCTATGCGCAGAAGAAGGCGGCCGTGGTCGACGGCCTCGACAAAGGCGGGCAGCATCTCGTTCTGAAAGCGCCGCACCCGTCGCCGCTGTCGGCGCACAGCGGCTTCTTCGGATGCCGCCATTTTTCCAAGGCCAATGCCTTCCTGGAAAGTAGCGGCCTGCCGCCGATCGACTGGCGGCTGCCGGATCCGACCGCGGATTGATCGCCGGAGCCGATCACAGAATATGGATAAAGTCATTGGCATTGTTGCGAACGATTCTTAACTAGGGTGCCATGCACACGTACGATCTCCTGTCCCGAGACCTGGCGAAGACACTGTCCTACCTTGCGATCCACCTGATGGTTGGCTTTTCGGTGGCCTATGCGCTCACCGGATCGGTCGCGATCGCCAGCGGAATCGCGCTGATCGAACCGTGCCTCAACGCGATTGCGTTTTTCTTCCACGAGAAAGCCTGGCGGCTGCGCGACCGCCGGCGGGGACCGCCGTCACTCGCCGCCTGAAATCCAGCCGGAGCTCCGGCTCTGGAGGCGCTGCGCGAGCCGGCCGGCCAGCAGGCCGGGGAGAATGGCCGCGATACCGGTGGCCGCGGCAAGGCCGATCGCCACCGGCCAGAACGGGAGCGCCGATGCCTCGAGAGCGAGCCGGACAGCGACGGCGGCGGGGAGGCACAAGCTCATGGTCAGCCAGGCGATACGCACCGTCGCGATCTGGCCGACGACCAGCATCATCGCAACCATCGAGAGGCCGGCCAGGCCCGCGATCATCGCGGGATCATCGAAGCCCTGGCTGCGGTCGGAAGAGGACCAGTGCGGCAATCCCACCAGGAAGAAGCCGACGAGGAAGGCGGCGATCAGCCCGAGGATGCTGCGGCGGACCATGGCGGTCCAACCCTAGGGACGGCCTGCTTAACAATGCCCGATGGCTTATGGTTTACGCGGGCGCGAGGCCGGCAACGAGCTGGTCGATCAGCGGCGGCGGGGCATCGAGCACCGCCATGCTGTAGCTCGCGATCATCGCTATCACCTCCGCATCGTGTCGGGTGAGCCAGGCCTCGCTGTCGTAGAAGGCGTCGAGCGTCTGCTGACGCGCCTCGACCGACGGGAAGGTGCGCACCAGGCAATAGCTGTCGGCATCGTGCCGCGACGACGGTGATGCCGGCCGCCTCGAGCATCGGCAGGATCTGTCCGTGGAAGCGCCGGTCGAACGCGTCGCCCATGCCCGGACGGAGCGTGTAGACGCGCAGTTCGAGAACCTGGTCGGCGGTCATTCGGACGGGCAGTTGCCGGGCCGCTCTTCGGTGGTGCCGCCGGCCAGATACCAGCGCGAGGGACCATCGGCGCTGTCGTCATCGTCGTAGAAGCAGACGTCCGCGGTGGCGCCGTCCGGCGTGATCGAGATCGACCAATTGTGGTAGCCGCAATTGTGCGGCTCGCAGCCCCAGGCGAGGATCCGGCCGTCCCGCGCCACGATCGGCGCATCGGTCGCCGGGCTGTCGAGGACGAACCGGCGCAGCGCCGGATCGGTCAGCGTCGCCGCGACGGCGGTGCGGACCGCGGGATGGGCGCGGAAGGTGACGCCGTCGACGCTCTCGCCCGGATGGCGGCCGACATAGGCGGTGAGAATGCCTGCCGTTCCGGCGGTGGCGTTCGCCGCCGCCGCGGCATTGCCGGGTGCGGGCGCAGTCGCCGTGTCGGCCTTGTTCTGTTCCGGCGCCGGAGCGCTGCAGGAGATGACGGCGAGGGTGGTCAGACAGGCCCAGAACCTGGTCATGGTATATCTCCCGCAAGGTCCGGCCCGCCTTACAAGAGCGGGTGATCGCGCGCCATCCTAATGGTGGTCGAGGGGAAGGCGGAGCTGGCGCGCTGGCGCCGGTCCGTCGAGGGGTGGGCGGTAGAGATTGTGCAATTCGACGAGGTCGAGATGATCCGCCTCGGCCGCGGGGAAGAGCAGGCCGCGCTCGTCCCCTGCCGGGGCACCGGTGCGGCTGAACAGGCGCAGAGGGGCCTGCGGCGACAGGCGGGAGAGCCTGGCGCTGAGCGCGGCGAGATCGCTGTCGACGACGCGGGCGAGGATCAGCAGGCTGCGGCTGCGCCCGTCGGTCACGCGGCCGAGATAGCGATCGGACCGGTCCTCATAGTCGATCCGGCCGAAGGCGCTGTCGGTGACCAGGAAGGCGATGCGGTACATCCGGCCGGGCTCGGGAACGGGCAGCTGGATCATCGGCCGCCGCCCCGGATCGCCCGGCGCCCCGGGGGTGCGGCGCAGATATTCGGCAGGGAAGGAGATCGACAGGGCATGCCAGGGCGTCGTGCCGGGCGCCGGGATCCAGCGGGAGGTGCGCGGGCCCGGCGACGCGATGCCGCGCGCGACGAGCGGCGTGGTGCCGTCGTGCGACTGGCTGAAGGCGAGGCCGCGGCGGCGGATGGCGAGGCGGGCGAGGCCGAAGCCGCCCGCGCCGGCGACGTGGAAGGCGCCGTGGCGGTCGGCGATCACCGTCCAGGCGCCGGAGACCAGCTGGCGGGCACGGTCGGCGACGGCGAAGCGTACCGCCCGGGCCGGCACCTCGCCCGCATGCGGCAACCAGATATAGGCACGCGCCTGATCCATCGCGCCGATATGCCGTGGCGCGGGGACAGGGGACAGCGCGAAATCGGCAACGGGTGACGCATTGCGTCGGGCCGCCGGCAGTGTCAGCATCGCGCCATGGGCATTGCCGAGCTGATCGGTCTTGCGGCCAGTATCAGCCTGCTGTCGGGCTGGCGACTCTATCTGTGCGCCTTCGCGACCGGCCTGGCGATGCGCTACGGCTGGATCGATCTGCCGCAGCATCTCTCCGCGCTGGATGCGCTCGCCAGTCCCTGGGTGATCGGCATTGCCGGCGTCGGCCTCGTCGCCGAATTCTTCGCCGACAAGATCGCCTGGCTCGATTCCGCGTGGGATGCGGTGCACAGCTTGGTGCGGCCGGTCGGCGGGGCGCTGCTCGCGATGGCGATCGTCGATGCGCAGGATCCGACCTGGCAGGTGGCGAGCTTCCTTCTGGGCGGCGGTGCGGCCCTGCTCAGCCATGGCGCGAAGGCGGGAACGCGTGCCGTGGTCAACACCAGCCCCGAGCCGTTCAGCAACATCGCGGTCTCGACCGGGGAGGACGTGGTCACCGGCGGGCTGCTCTGGCTGGCGCTCGCCAATCCGCTGGCGGCGACGGTGATCGCGGTCGTGCTGCTGGTCGTTTCGATCGCCGTCTTGCTCTGGGTGCGGCGCCTGCTGAAGCGGGCCTTCGCGCGCCGCGCCGACGCCGCGCAGCCCTGACCCTGAGATGCTGCGCCGGATCGGCTATCTGCTGCTGCTCGCGCTGACGCTCGCCGCCTGGTGGTGGTTCGAGCGCCGCGACGCCGAGCTGCGGACGATCCGTGCCGCCGACGGCGCCGAGATCCAGGTGATCGACGGGGATTCGCTGAAGCTGGGCGCCGACAAGATCCGCATCGCCGGCATCGATGCGCCCGAATATCGCCAGACCTGCACCGACGCCGACGGACGCGCCTGGCCGTGCGGCGAGGCGGCACGCGGCGCGCTGGAACGGCTGGTGCGTGGCGGCGGTCTCGTTTGCATGGAGAGGGCGACGGACCGCTACGGCCGCAAGTTGGCCGACTGCCGCACCGGCGCCGGCGACGTCGGCGCCGCCATGGTCCGCGCCGGCTTCGCGCTCGGCGCCCGCGACCCGCGCTTCGAAGAGCATGAAGCGGAGCTGGCCGACGCACGGCAGGCGCGGCGCGGCGTCTGGCGCGGCACGCACCAGCATCCGGCCGACTGGCGCGCGGCCCATCCGTCGCGGCAGCGCGCCGATTGACCGGGCGGCACCGGGAGCGGCCCATTCAATCGCGGCGTTCGGGCGCCTAGGCTGGTGCGCATGATTCGCCCGCTCGCATGTCTTGCCGGTCTTGCCCTCCTCGTCGGCTGCACCGACGATGCCCCGATCAATCAGCCGGCCGCCGCCAACGAAACCGCCACAGCGAATGCGGCCGCCCCGGCGCCGGTGCCCGATGCGGCGCGGGTCCGCATCGAGACCGGAGCAGGCGCGATCACGCTGGAGCTGGACGGGCGGCGGGCGCCGGTCACCACGGCGAACTTCCTCGCCTACGCCGATCAGGGCCGGTTCGACGGCACCAGCTTCTACCGCGCGGCGCCGACGCGGGGCGCGCCGGGACGCGGCTTCATCCAGGGCGGCATCCGCCGCTCCTACCGACGCATGCTGCCGCCGATCGCGCACGAGCCGACCAGCAAGACCGGCCTCAGGCACGAGCCCGGCACGATCTCGATGGCGCGCACCGCACCGGGCAATGCGATGGGCGAGTTCTTCATCACCACCGCCCGGATGGAGCAGATGGACGCCCGTGGCGACGATCCGGGCTATGCCGCCTTCGGCCGCGTGGTCGAAGGCATGGACGTCATCCGCCGCATCCTCGACGCCGAAACCATCCCGAACGCCGGCAGCGGCAGCATGCGCGGCCAGATGCTCGCCGATCCGGTCGCGATCGTCCGGGTGCGGCGGGTGGAATAGGTTAGCGCGACCCTGCCGCCGCCTGCATCGGTGGAATGGGCGGGAGCGTCGGGCCGAACGGGAAGGAGCCCTGCGGGGGCGGCCGCAACGGCCAACTTCCGAGCACATTATGAATGCCGTTCCCGTGCTCGCTCTCGATCAACAGGATCTCGCCCGGAACCCATTCGCACAGGAATGTGAACGGCTCGAAGCCGCAGCGGTCATGGCCCAGCGTCACATGCGGCTGGTGCTTCTCCAGTATTGGCATGATGTCCCGTGCCGCGAGATGTCCGAACAGGGTGCGGCAGAACGCGCGATACCCGGCCTTCCGCCCGATCGTATAGAGCGCCGCCCCGCCGTCACCACCACCGACGCGTCCGAGATGCAGCAGGAGCGACGACAGATCGGCGCCGGCCAGCGCCGCCTCGACGCGGGGCGCGATGAAATGATCGCGCTCCAGGCTTTCGAGCAGCACGCACAAGGTCAGATGAAGATGGCGTTCCCTGATCTGCCGCTCATGCTGGCCGGCGGCCTGGCGCAGCGAGGCGATCCAGTAGCGCAGCACGGGATCGGGCCTGAAAGCGAGGAAATAGCGATAGACATCCGGCTTCGGCATGGCGCTCTCCGACTCGACAAGATGTTCCTATTATGTTCTCGATCGAGACCAAAAGTCGAGTCGCCTTCGAAGGGTTCGCGTGCCTGCCGCGTTAGGTCCTGCGGACAGTGATCGTCCGAGGAGACCTGACATGCGTACCAAGTTCCTGTTCGCGGCCATTGCGCTCGGCGTCGGCACCCTTGCCAGCGCGATGCCGGCCGAGGCCCGGATCAACCAGCGGCAGGGCAACCAGCAGCACCGCATCTGGCACGGCGTCGGCACTGGCGAGCTCACCGCGCGCGAGGCCTACCGGCTCGAGCGCCAGCAGGCGCATATTGCCCGCTACGAACGGCGCAGCCGCGCCGACGGCCCCGGCCTGACCGGCCGCGAACGTTATCGGCTGGAACGGATGCAGGACCGGGCCAGCCGCAACATCTACCGCCAGAGGCACGACCGGCAGGACCGCTGGTAAGGCGGTCCGCCGCCACCCGGCGCGAAGGGGAACGACGCACCGCGCCGCATCGGCCGGCGGGTCGCCGGTCGGCGGGGCCGCCGCCCCGTCAGTGGACGAAGCGCGCCACCACGTCGCGGTAGGAGCGGCTGACCTTCACCTGCTGGCCCGAGCCCAGAACCAGGAAGCATTCGCCGTTGGTGTGCGGCTTCACCTGGCGGACCTGATCCAGGTTGACGATGGTCGAACGGTGGACGCGCTGGAAGCGGCGCGGATCGAGGCGCTTCTCCAGATCCTTCATCGTCTCGCGCAGGATCAGGGTGTTGTCGCCGGTGTAGATGCACATGTAGTCGCCGGCGGCGTCGATCTTCTCGATGCTGTCGACGTCGACCCGGAAGATCTGGCCGCGGTCCTTGATGTTGATCATCTTCTCGTAGCGGCTGGCGGCATGGCCGTCGTCGCCGACCGCATCGACATTCTCCATCGCATCGGGCGCCACTTCGGCGAGCACCTCCTTGAGCTTCTCCACCTCCTCGACGCCGCGCTTCTCGGTGAGGCGCTGGCGCACCCGCTCGAGCGTGTCGGCGAGACGCGCCTCGTCGACCGGCTTCATCAGATAGTCGACCGCCTGCGCCTCGAACGCGCGCAGCGCGTGGTCGGAATAGGCGGTGACGAAGACGAAGAGCGGCGGCTCGACCTCCATCAGGCCCTGGATGACCGAAAAGCCATCGAAGCCCGGCATCTGGATGTCGAGGAAGACGAGATCGGGCTTGTTGGTCTTGATCGAGCGGATCGCCTCGCGCCCGTTCGAGCAGGTGTCGATGATCTCGACGTCCTCATGCGGCTGAAGGCGCAGCTCGAGACCCTGAATCGCCAGCGGCTCGTCGTCCACCAGGATGGTGCGGATCGTCATTTCGGCTCCTCGGTTTGGAAGGGTATATCGATGAAAACGCGGAAGCCCCCTGTAATGTCCGACTGTGTCTCGAACCTCTGGTTGTCGCCATAGGCCTGCGCCAGACGGTCCCGAATGTTCGCCAGACCGACACCGGTGGAATGTTCGGCGCGCGCCTTGTACTGGGCGTCGGCGCCCGGCCCGGTATCGGTGACGGTGATGAGGACGCGGTCGATCTGGCGCCTGACCTCGACCGAGATGTCGGCGCCCTCCTCCTGCGGCGTCACCGCATATTTGATCGCATTTTCGACCAGGGGCTGGAGCAGCAGCGACGGCAGCTGCGACTGGGCCGCGCCAGGATCGATATTGAAGTGCGGCCGCAGCCGTTCTTCGAAACGCATCTTCTCGATCTCGAGATAGAGCTTCAGCGTCTCGACCTCCTGCTGGATCGTGACCGTGCCGGCCGGCTCGTTGACCAGAGTATAGCGCAGGAAGGACGACAGGCGCGAGAGCATCGCATTGGCGCGGTCGGTCTGCTTGAGCAGGACGAGGGTGGAGATCGAGTTCAACGTATTGAAGAGAAAGTGGGGATTGAGCTGGTAGCGCAGCATGGCAAGCTGGGCATTGGAGGCCGTGCTTTCAAGCCGCAGCAGCCGGTCCTTCTGCTCTTCCAGCAGAATGTAGAAGTTGATCGAATAATAGAGCGCCGACCAGGCGATCAGCAGCGAGACGGTGAGCAGGATCGCGCCGAGGAAGCGGATTCCCTCGGGCCGCGTGCCGGGCTGGATGAACGTCGCGACGCTCCACGTCTCGATCGCCGAGAAGGCGGCGGCGGCGCTGACGACGATCAGGATCGAGCCCACCCAGGTGACGATCTCGCGCATCTGGATGAGCCGGCGATAGGCCGCGGCCATCAGGAGCGTGATCGAATAGCCGGTGGCGGTGAGCAGCAGGGTGTGGAGCACGTAGCTCCAGCCCATGTCGTTGGCGACGCCGGAGAGGGTGCGCAGGATGAAATAGCCCGCCCAGCCGGCCGACTGCAGCGTCCAGAAGGCCCTGTTCTTGTCCTCGAAGAACGGACGGCCGTGCAGCCGGAACGGGTTCCAGCTTCCCTGCGCTTCGCCCGTCATGGGCGGCGCGGCCTGGGCGATGCTATCGGGCACGCGTCGTCTCCGCACTCCCTCTAGAGCATGTGTTCCCGCAAGGGAAATCGCTCATCGGCGATAGGCGCCCGGGGTTGCGGCGGCACCGGGCGCGGGTGCGCCCGCCGTCGCGCGCTCGGGCAGGACCAGCATCGACCAGTCGTCTTGCTCGGCGACATAGGCCGCGACGGCGCGGCGCACGTCCTCCGCGGTCATGTCGCGATAGGTGGAGAGGTAAGCGCGGACATTGTCGATCTCGGCCGGCGTCCCGGCCCAGTTCTCGATCGCCTCGATCCAATAGGCGTTGGTGGCGAGCCGCCGCTCGATGCCGCTCACCACCGGGTTCTGGGCGCGGGCGAATTCGTCGGGCGCCGCGGGATTGGCGGCGAGATCGGCGACGATCTCCCGCGCCGCCCGGAAGAAGGCCTGGGCGCGCTCGGGGCGGATCTCGGCGGCGGCGTAGAAGATGCCCCAGTTCGCGAAGGTGTCGGAGGAGAGATGCGCGGCATTGGGCGAATAGGTCGTGCCCTCCGCCTCGCGCAGCCGGTCGAACAGCCGGACCTGGAACATGTTGGCGGCGAGCGAGAGCGCGCGGCGGTCGCGGATCCCTTCGATCCCGCCGAGCGTCGACCAGCCGATCAGCGCGAACGCCTGGCTGGCGTCGCCGCGATGGGTGAAGGTGCGCGGCTCCGGGCCCGGCGCGGGCGGCCGGAGGGCGGCGGCATGGCTCGTCGTCGTCGTCTCCGGGCGGGTCGGCAGTGCCGCCACGGTGCGGGTGACCGCCTCGACCGCGGCATCGAGCGTCATGTCGCCGACGATCACGACATGGACCGGTCCGTCGGCAAGCAGCGGGGTGTAGAAATCGCGGAACTGGTCGATCGTGGCATTGGCGATCTCCTCGCGCTCGATCGGGCGGAAGCGCTGGTCGTTGGGGCGCACGAAGCCGCCGAGCTCGCGATTCGCCCGGGCCGAGGCCGAGGTGAAGGCGAGGTCGTAATTTTCGACCGCGCTCGTCCGGTAGCGGGCGAAGAGGGCCGGATCCCAATGGGGCGCGACGAGCTTGGTGGCGAGCAGGCGGAGCTGGTCGGGGAGGTCGGCCGCATTGGTCTGCCCGCCGAGCACGAAGGCGTCCTCGTCGATGCCGAACGACAGGTTCATCCGTCGTCCGGTGAGCAACCGCTCCAGCCCGTCCTGGTCGAGCCCGGCCAGGCCCGACGGGGCGACGAGAGCGGACAGCCAGCCGAGCGAGGGGCGATCCGGCGCCAGGCCCGCCTGGCCGTGGCCGAAGCGCAGCCGCACCAGCACCGAGCCGCGCTCGAACTCGGTCGGCTTGAAGGTCAGCGTCGAGCCGTTGGCGAAGCGGACGATGGTGACGTCCATGTCGTCGATCCGCTGGCGCGAGATCTCGCGGCCGGGCGCGCCGAGCGCGGGCAGGTCGTCGAAGCTCACCAGGCGCTCGGCCGGACGCGTCGCGGGGGCCGCCGCGCGCGCCTCGGCCAGCCCCTGCGCCAGCGCCGCATTGCCGCCCTCGATCGCGGTCGGCGTCGCCAGGATCATGCGCGGGCCGAGGCCGGTGAAGAGATCGCGCATCGCGGCGCCGACCCGCGCCGGCGTCATTTCCGCCACGTTGCGCTCGAAATTGTCGAGCACGGTCCGGGCGGTGGTGGTCACCGCGCCGTTGTCGACCGCACCGACGAGTTGCTCGGCGCGGACCTGCGAGCGCACCGTCGCCTCGCCCTGGACGGCGGCGGTGACGCCGGTGCGCAGGTTCCTGACCTCGCGATCGATCTCCGTCTCGCTGGGCGGGGCGCGCAGCGCATCGCCGACGATCGCGAAGCTCTCGGCCATCGCCTCGCGCCAGCGGCCGTCCCGCGCGGTCAGGGTGAGACCGCTCATGTCGGCGATGTTGCGCTGGCGCGACAGGCCGACCGAAGCGCTGATGAAGGCGGAGTCGCCGCGGGCATGGGCTTCGAGGCGGCGGTTGATGATCCGTGCGGCGAGAGTCTCGGCGAGGTAGATCTGCTCGCGCGCCATGGTGTGCGGGACCCGCTCGTAGGGGCGGATCCACTGGATGTTGGCGGTGTAGGGCACGCCCGGATAGGGAACGTTGGCGACCTTCCCGGCGACCTCGACCGGCGTGCCATAATCGGGGTCGGCGGGCTCGGGCCCCTCACCCCGCCAGCCGCCGAAGCGGCTCCGGATCAGCGCTTCCATCATGTCGGGATCGGCGTCGCCGACCATGACGATGGTGGTGCGGCCGGGGCGGTACCAGCGGCGATAGAAGGCGCGCAGGCCCTCGGCCGTGGCGGCGTTCAGCGTCTCGTCGGTGCCGATCGGGTCGCGCTGTGCGAAGCGCAGTCCGGCGAAATAGAGCGGCAGGGTGACGTCGCGCATCCGGGTGGTGAGTTCGGAGCGGCGGTTCTTCTCGGAGAGGATCACCGGGCGCTCGCCCTCGACCGCCGCCGGGTCGAAACGGGCGCGCGCCATCATCTCGAACAGGACGTTGAGGCTGGTGTCGAGGCTGGTGCGGTCGGCGTGGGGAAGATCGAGCTGGTAGACCGTGTCGGTCGGGCTGGTACGCGCATTGCTGTCGCTGCCGAAGCTCGCGCCGAGCCGCTGCCAGGTCTGCCGCGCCTCGCGATCGGGAAAAGTCTCGGTGCCGCGGAACACCATATGCTCGACATAATGGGCCCAGCCGCGCTCGTTGTCCGCCTCGTGCAACGAGCCGGCGTCGATGCGGATGCGGATCGAGACCTGGCCGGCGGGGAGAGCGTTGCGGCGCACCGCATAGCGCAGGCCGTTGGGCAAGGTGCCGAACCGCCAGGCCGGATCGGGCGCGATGTCGCTGCCGCGATAAAGCCAGCCGGTGTCGCCGTGGGCTGCCGGGGCGGCCGGTGCAGGGGCCTGTGGCTGCGCGAGCAGCGGGGCGGAGAAGGCGAGGAAGAGGGCGAGAATCGCCGGACGAAGCGGAATCATCGGAGCCTTTGTGGGTATGCCGCGTCGGGATGTCGAGCATTGTCCTTCCCTCGGCCGCCTTGACTCTTGCTGAACGTGGGAGGAACATAACAGGAACATATGACTCCGAGTCGCTCCTCCGCTGCGGCCCTCGCCGATCCGCGCCTTGCCGCGTTGCGGGCCGAGGTGCGCGCGCTCGAGCAGATCGGTCGTGCCGCCGAGCGGCCTGCCGTGCCGTTCGGGATCGCCGGGGTGGATGACCGGCTGGCGGCGTGCGGGCTCGCGCCGGCGCTGCATGAGGCGGCGGCCGATACGCTTGCACCGGGCGACGAAGCGGCCGCTACCCTGTTTCTTGCCGCGGCGGCAGGCCGCTTCGTGCGCGCGCAGGGCGGACAGGTGCTCTGGGCGCTTGCCCGCCGGGACCTGTTCGCCCCGGCCCTGGCGCAGGCGGGACTGCCGCCCGATCAGGTCGTCTACGCCGATTGCCGCGACGATGCCGAGCTGCTCGCGGTGATGGAGGAGGGGCTGCGCTATGGCGGCCTGGCCGCGGTGGTGGGAGAGGTGGCGCGCGCCGGCATGGCGAACCTGCGTCGGCTCCAACTCGGCGCCGAGGACAGCGGCACGGCGGCGCTGCTGCTGCGGCGCTGGCGCAAGAGCGGGGCGGATCCGCTCGCCGCGCCGTCCCCCGCCGTCACTCGCTGGCGGATCGGCTGCGTGCCGGCCGCGCCGCTCCCTTATGCCGGGCTCGGTCGCGCCTGCTGGCAGGTCGCGCTCGTCCGCCAGCGGGGCGGGCCGCCGCATACATGGATACTGGAGGCCCCCGATGCCGAGGCTCGCCTCGCTCTGGCTGCCCGATCTGGCGATCGACCGGATCAGGCGCACGGAGCGGACCGCCGCGCCGCCGCGCCGCCCGCTCTGGCTGCCTGACGCCGATCGCGTGCTGCCCGCGCGTAGCGGCCACTGGCGGCCTGGTGCGCGCTGGGCACGCGAGGCGCCGGCGCAGGATGTGATCATCCGCGACGGCACCGGCGCGCTGGTCACCGCGCACCGCGATGGCAACCGCCTCCTCGTCGCCGCCGCCTCGCGTCAGGCGCGTGCGCTCGGTCTCGATCCCGGCATGCCGCTCACCCAGGCGCGCATCCTCGTCCCCGGCCTCGACGTGCGCGATGCCGACCATGACGGCGACGCCGCGTGGCTCCAGCGCCTGGCCCTGTTCGCCGCCCGCCGCTGGACGCCGCGCGCGGCCCTGTCCGGCCCGGACGGCCTGTGGTTCGACCTCACCGGTGTCGCCCATCTGTTCGGTGGCGAGGAACGGATGTGCGAACGCATCCTCGCCTTCTGCCGCCGCCTGGGCTTCGCCGCCCGCATCGCGGTGGCGGGCAGCCTCGGTGCCGCCCACGCGCTCGCGCGTTTTTCCGGGCGGCCGCTCACCCTCTGTCCCATCGGAGGCGAAGCGCAGGCGATCACCGATTTCCCGCTCGCGGCGCTGCGTCTCGACGCGGAGGTGCTCGACGCCGGCCGCCGCCTCGGCATCGGGCGGGTCGGCGAGCTGATCGCCATGCCGCGCGGCCCCCTCCAGCGGCGTTTCGGCAGCACCTTGCTTACCCGTCTCGATCAGGCGCTCGGCCGGATCGGCGAGCCGTTCGACCCGATCGTGCCCGAGGAGCCGCCCGAAATTCTGCTCCGCTTCCTCGAGCCGATCGCCACGCCCGAGGCGATCGCCGAAGCGCTGGGCGAGGGCATGCGCCGGCTCGTCCCGTTGCTGGAGGAAACCGGCCTCGGCGTGCGCCGGCTGGTGCTGCTCTGCGACCGCGTCGACGGCGACGTCCAGCGCGCCGCGATCGGCACCGCCCGCGCCACCCGCGACGGCGCCCATCTCTTCCGCCTGATGGCGCCGCGGATCGAGACGCTCGAGCCCGGCTTCGGCCTGGAAAGCCTCCGCCTCGTCGCGGCCTGCGTCGAGCCGCTCGAGTCCCAACCGATCGAAACCGAGTTGGGCCAGCCGAGCGGCGGCGATCTCGCCGGCCTCGTCGACCGTCTCGCCGTCCGCCTCGGCCGCCCCCGCATCTACCGCCTGAGCGCGCTCGAAAGCGATCTGCCCGAGCGCAGCGTCGCGCGCATCGATCCGCTAGGCCAAGCGGCGAACTGGCCGAAATGGCCCCGTCCGGCCCGCCTCGTCATCCCGCCCGAGCCGGTCGATTTCGTCATGGCGGAACATCCGGATGGGATGCCCGCCCACTTCAAATGGCGCGACCGGCTCTACAAGATCGTCGCCGGCGACGGCCCGGAACGCGTCTACGGGGAATGGTGGCGCCGCGCCGAGGAGCGCGAGGCGATCCGCGACTATTACGCCGTCGAGGATGACGAGGGCCGTCGCTTCTGGCTGTTCCGCAAGGGCGATGGCGAAACCGAGGCCACCGGCGATCGCAGCTGGCACCTGCACGGGGTGTTCGGATGAGCGGCTCAGTGACGGGCGTCGAGAGCCTGGACATGGCCTTGTGCGGCATATTCCAGGATTTTCTCATCGGGAGTCAGCACCGGACAAACCAAATCGTTGGCCGTTGCCAGGATCAGCCGGTCTGCGGGATCACCATGAATGGCTGGGGGAAGGAGGCCTGCCGCGACAGCCAATTTCGGCGCAACCGGCACCAGTTCCATGCGCGGATCGGACAATATTCTGCTGATCCAGTCGAGGGGGCCTTGGCCGAGGTTCAACCGCCCCTTCCCGACCAGCATCGCAACCTCCCATGGCGTAATCGCCGAAAGCGAGAACGCATTTCCGGTCTCAATCAAACGTCGGCTTTCAGGCCCGAGCCGCCCGTCTCCCAGCGTGAACCAGACGAGGGTCGCCGTATCGAGAAGGATCAAGGAAGATCATCCCACTTGGCGGGATCGTTGGCATGTACTTCGCTAGGGTCGATGGCGGGACTGAAAGGATCGTCGAACCGATATCCGGAATTCTTCATGCAGCCGAAGAACAGTCGCTTTTCCTCCTTCGGCGCCGGACGCAGCACGCCGACCGGCTTGCCCCGCTTGGTGATGGTCACGGGCTCGCCCGTGCGCTCCACCTCGTCGAGGATGCGCAGGCAATGCGCCTTGAATTCCGCCGCGCCGATCATCTTGCCCATGACCAAGTCTCCAGAAGTGGTCACTTCATATAGTCATTTCCTTGGGGGCGGGCAATCATGACCTATGTCGAGCTCCAGGTCGCGACCCATTTCAGTTTCCTGCGCGGCGTCTCCAGTGCGGAGGAGCTGTTCTCGGCCGCCGCGATGCTCGGCTATCCGGCGCTCGGGGTCACCGACCGCAACACGGTCGGCGGCCTCGTCAAGGCGCTGCGGGCGGCCGATGCGACCGGCGTCCGACTCGTCACCGGCTGCCGGCTCGACCTCATGGACGGCTCGTCGCTGCTGGTCTGGCCGGAGGACAAGGCCGCCTGGTCGCGCCTCACCCGCCTGCTCACCACCGGCAAGAGCCGGGTCGACCGCAAGAAGGGCGAGAAAGGCCAGTGCTTCCTCCACTGGGAGGATGTGGAGGCGTGGAACGCGGGCCTCGTCGCCGCCCTGATCCCCGACGAGGCGGACCGCACCAGCGAGATCGCGCTGGCCCAGATGGCCGACATCTTCGGGGACCACGGCCATCTCGCCCTCACCCATCGCCGCCGCCCCGGCGAGGCAGCGCGCCTCCATGCGCTCGACGACCTCGCCAAAAGCTACGGCCTGAGGAGCCTCGCCACCGGCGACGTGCTCTACGCCGGTCCCGACAAGCGCATGCTCCACGACGTCGTCACCGCGATCCGCGAGCATTGCACGATCGACGAACTGGGCTTTCGCCGCGAGCGCTTCGCCGACCGCTATCTCAAGAGCCCGGAGGAGATGGAACGGCGCTTCCGGGATTTCCCCGATGCGGTCCGGGCGACGGCCGACATCGCCGAGCGCTGCACCTTCGACATGCGCGAGCTCAGCTATCAATATCCCGACGAGCTGGTCATGTCCGGGCGCACGGCACAGGACGCGCTTGAGCGGCTGACCCGCACCGCAATGTCGGCCAAGTTCCCCGAAGGCGTGCCGCAAAATTATGCGGACCTGCTGGAGCATGAGCTGAAGCTGGTCGCGCGCTGGCGCTATGCCCCCTATTTCCTCACGGTCAATTCGATCGTCCGGTTCGCCCGCAGCCAAGAGATTCTCTGCCAGGGCCGCGGTTCGGCCGCGAACTCGATGATCTGCTACATACTCGACATCACCTCGATCGATCCGATCATCCATAAGCTGCTGTTCGAACGCTTCCTGTCCGACGACCGCGACGAGCCGCCGGACATCGACGTCGATTTCGAACATGACCGGCGTGAGGAAGTGATCCAGTGGATTTATGAAACTTACGGTGAGGAGCACGCCGCCCTGACTGCCGTGGTCAGCCGCTATCGCACCCGCGGCGCGGTGCGCGAGGTCGGCAAGGCCTTGGGTTTACCGGAAGATTTGACTGCCACCCTCTCCGGCCAGGTCTGGGGCTGGTCGAACGATGGCGTCGCGGAACAGCATGTCCGGCAGCTCGGTCTCGACAAGAACGATCCGCGTCTTGCGCTGACGCTGGACTTGACCCGCCAGCTCGTTGGCACGCCACGACACCTTTCCCAGCATCCCGGCGGCTTCGTCCTCACCCGCGACAGGCTGGATAATCTCGTACCCATCGAGCCGGCGACGATGGAGGATCGCCGGGTCATCGAATGGGAGAAGGACGATCTCGAAGAGTTGAAGATCATGAAGGTCGATGTGCTCGGCGTCGGCATGCTGGGCTGCATGCGCCGGGCCTTTGAGCTTCTCGAGGCACATAAGGGCCAGCGCCTCGATCTCGCCTCGCCCGAGATGCAGGACGATGATCCCGCCGTTTTCGACATGATCTGCAATGCTGACACGCTCGGCGTCTTCCAGATCGAGAGCCGCGCGCAGATGTCGATGCTGCCGCGCCTCAGGCCGCGCCAGTTCTACGACATCGTCATCCAGGTCGCGATCGTCCGGCCGGGGCCGATCCAGGGGAATATGGTCCACCCCTATTTGCGGCGGCGCGAGGGAAAGGAAATCCCGGAATATCCCAAGCCCGAGCTTGAGGAGGTTCTGAGCAAGACCTTGGGCGTGCCGCTCTTCCAGGAACAGGCGATGAAGGTTGCCATCGTGGGGGCGGGCTTTTCGCCGGCCAGGGCGGACGCGCTGCGTCGTTCGATGGCGACCTTCAAGTCGACCGGCGGCGTCACCGATTTTCACGATGATATGGTCGAAGGAATGGTGAGACGCGGCTACATCCGGGATTTCGCCGAACGGACGTTCAAGCAGATCGAGGGGTTCGGCAGCTACGGCTTTCCCGAAAGCCATGCCGCGAGCTTCGCCAAGATCGCCTACGCTTCGTCCTGGATGAAGCACTACCATCCGGAAATCTTCTGCGCCGCTTTGCTCAACGCCCAGCCGATGGGCTTCTATGCGCCGGCACAACTCGTCCGCGATGCGCGCGAACATGGGGTGGAGGTGCGTCCGGTCTGCGTGAATGCCAGCCGCTGGGATTGCACGCTGGAAGCGGGGGGAGGGAAATGTCTCCCGCTCCGCCTTGGCCTCAGGATGGTGAAGGGCCTTTCCAACGATCATGGCGCGCTGATCGCCGCCGCAGGGATGGATGCGCCCTTCACGTCCATCGAGGATGTCTGGCAGCGCACCTGCGTGCCGGCGGCGGCGCTGGAGAAGCTCGCCGATGCCGATGCCTTCCAGTGTCTCGGGCTCGACCGGCGACAGGCGCTGTGGCGCGTGCGGGGGCTGGGCGGCAAGCCGCTGCCGCTGTTCGCCGCCGCCGAGGCACGGGCGAACGAACCCGAGGTCGCGCTGACCCCGATGACCGAAGGGCGCGAGGTGGTCGAGGATTACCGCGCGGTGCAGCTGTCGCTCCGCGCCCATCCGGTCGCCTTCCTGCGCGACCAGCTCGAGGAGAGGGGTATCCTGCCCGCCGCGGCGCTGCGCGGCCTCGGGGACGGACGGAAGGTCTCGGTCGCCGGCATCGTCCTCGTCCGCCAGCGGCCGGGCAAGGGCAATGTCACCTTCATCACCATGGAGGACGAGACCGGCATCGCCAATGCGCTGGCCTGGGAGCGGATCTTCCAGGCGCACCGCCGGGTCATCCTCTCTTCGGCGATGATCGCGGTCCACGGCCAGCTCCAGAAGGAGGGACAGGTGATCCACATCGTCAGCGAGCGGATCGAGGACCTGACGCCGTGGCTCGCCCGGGTCGGCGAAATGCATTTCCCGCACCGCTACGGCCCGCCCGACGCCGCGAAGAACGGCGGACACGATCCGCGCGATCCGCTGCCTCCGCCGCGCCCGGCCTTGCTCCCCGGCCGCGACGGCGGCATGCGCATCCGCTCACGCAATTTCCACTGATCCTCATGCGCCGAAGCACGTCGCCGCATTTGGGATGACGCGCCGCGCGAAGCTTCCTAGATAGACGGCCCCCCTTGGAGATTCCCATGCGTACTCCTTTGCTTGCCCTCCTCCTCGCCCCCGCCGTCCTCCTTTCGGTCCCCGCCACCGCCCAGCAGCAACAGCAGCGCCAGCCGGAGCTCGGCGCACCGACCGCCACGCCCGAGGAAATGCTCGGCCAGATGGACCCGGCCGCGTCCGAACAGGAGATGCAGCGGCTGATCGCGGAAGCAGCGGCCTTTCCGCTCGGCTCGATCGACAATCCCGTGCGGGTCGGCGGGCCGGACGGCGAACGTGCCTATCTCGCGCGGCTGCGCTGCGCCGACGGCGCCGCGATCCGGCTCGGCGCGCGCAACGAGTCCGGCGTCGGCGCCTTCGGCACCGTGACCAACGCCTATGCCGTCGCCTGCGGCGGCACGACGCGGCGCATCGTCTTCGACATGTACCATGAGGAGCATGTCGAGAACCGCGCGCCGCCGGGCTTCACCATCGCGGGTTGACTCTCTGCGCTTGCCCACCCGTGCGGCGCCCCTATGTAGGCGCCGATGCGGGCGACGCTGCGATGGCTGGGAACGACCCTCCTTTCCCTGGCCATTCTCCTGTGCTTCGCGCCGACGCTCGTCCCGCCCTTCCTCGACCGGATCTATTATGAGGGACCGGCGAGCGGCCATTATGACGGCGCCCGCTTCTTCAATCCCGATCCCGATGCGCCCCGCCCGCCACGGCCGGGCAGCGTCTTCACCCGCATGCTCCGCGCCGAGGGGCGGGCCGAATGGCCGGCGCAGGTGCCGGTCACGCCGACGGTTCCGTCCCGCCGCATTGCCGGCAACGACATGCGCGTCACCTGGATCGGCCACGCCACCGTGCTGGTCCAGACCGCCGGGCTCAACATCCTCACTGACCCGATCTGGTCGGAGCGCGCCTCGCCCTTCTCCTTCGCCGGGCCGCGCCGCGTCCGGGTGCCGGGCGTGCGGTTCGAAGACCTGCCGAGGATCGACCTCGTCCTCGTCAGCCACAATCATTACGACCATCTGGACCTGGCGACGCTCCGCCGCCTCTGGGCGCGCGATCGACCGCTGATCGTCACCAGCCTCGGCAACGACACGATCCTCCGCCGCGCCGGCATCGACGCCCAGGCGCGCGACTGGGGCGGGCGCGTCGCCGCGGGCTCGGCCGAGGTGATCGTCGAACGCAACCACCACTGGGGCTCGCGCTGGTTCACCGACCGCAACCGGGCCCTTTGGTCGGCCTTCACGGTGCGCACGCCTGCGGGCAACATTTTCTTCGCCGGCGACACCGGCTGGGGCGACGGCGCCTGGGTGCGCGAGGCGGCGCGCCGCGGCCCCTATCGACTCGCCATCCTGCCGATCGGCGCCTACGCGCCGCGCGACGTGATGGAGGCCAATCATCTCAACCCCGAGGAGGCGATGCGCGTCTTCGTGATCCTCGATCCCGTACAGGCCATCGGCATGCACTGGGGCACGTTCCAGCTGACCTGGGAGCCGATCGACGAGCCCCGCCAGCGCCTCGCGGTGCTCTCCCGCGTCCGCGGCCTCGCGCCGGGCCGCTTCGTCACCACGGAGGCCGGACAGGCGTTCAGCGTGCCTTTGGCGCCGCAGAGAGGGGCAAACGCGCGCTAATCCGCCGTTCACACCCAATGTCTACATTGCGCTTCGCGGGCGACATCCTATCTTGGGTGTGAAGGGAAAAGCGATGAGCGACGACAACCGGACTCCGGACAAGGATCCCGGCACCAACACCTGGATGAAAAGCCTCCTGATCTGGGCCGGCATATTGCTCGGCCTCGTCCTGTTCGTGCAGGTGATGGGCGGCGGCGCCACCCGGGCGGCCGATTCGATTCCCTATTCGGAATTCCTGAACAAGGTCGACGAAGGCCAGGTGAAGCAGGTCGTGATCGGCAAGGAAGCGATTTCCGGCCGGATGACCAACAACGAGACCTTCCGCACCAACCTCGTCGCCGATCCCGAGCTCACCAACCGCCTGCGCGAACGCGGTGTCGCCTTCGACGGCCAGCCCGAGCAGCAGACCTCGCTCTGGATGTACATCCTCATCCAGTCGCTGCCCTTCCTGCTGATCCTCGGCATCGCCTTCTTCGTGATGCGCCAGATGCAGAAGAATGCCGGCTCCGGCGCCATGGGCTTCGGCCGCTCCAAGGCGAAACTGCTGACCGAGAAGCATGGCCGCGTCACCTTCGACGACGTCGCCGGCATCGACGAGGCGCGCGAGGAGTTGCAGGAGATCGTCGAGTTCCTGAAGGACCCGACCAAGTTCGCCCGCTTGGGCGGCAAGATCCCGAAGGGCGCGCTGCTGGTCGGCTCGCCCGGCACCGGCAAGACCCTGCTCGCCCGCGCCATCGCCGGCGAGGCGAACGTGCCGTTCTTCACCATTTCGGGCTCGGATTTCGTCGAGATGTTCGTCGGCGTCGGCGCGTCCCGTGTCAGGGATATGTTCGAGCAGGCCAAGAAGAACGCGCCCTGCATCGTCTTCATCGACGAGATCGACGCGGTGGGTCGTCACAGGGGCGCGGGTCTCGGCAACGGCAATGACGAGCGCGAGCAGACGCTGAACCAGCTGCTCGTCGAGATGGACGGCTTCGAGGCGAACGAAGGCATCATCATCATCGCCGCGACCAACCGGCCCGACGTGCTCGATCCGGCGCTGCTCAGGCCCGGCCGCTTCGACCGCCAGGTCGTCGTGCCGCGTCCGGACATCGACGGGCGCGAGAAGATCCTCTCGGTCCACGTCAAGAAGCTGCCGCTCGCGCCGGACGTGGACATCCGCACCATCGCCCGCGGCACCCCAGGCTTCTCGGGCGCCGATCTCGCCAACCTCGCCAACGAGGCCGCTTTGCTCGCCGCGCGCAAGGGCAAGCGCCTGGTCGCGATGAAGGAGTTCGAGGAGGCCAAGGACAAGGTCATGATGGGCGCCGAGCGCAAGTCCATGGTGATGACCGAGGAAGAGAAGAAGGCGACCGCCTATCACGAGGCCGGCCATGCCCTCGTCTCGCTCCACGTCGAGGGCTGCGATCCGCTGCACAAGGTGACGATCATCCCGCGCGGCCGCGCCTTGGGCGTGACCTGGAACCTGCCGGAGCGCGACCGCTACTCGATGTCGATGATCCAGATGAAGGCGCGGCTCGCGCTCTGCTTCGGCGGCCGCATCGCCGAACAGCTCATCTACGGCAAGGACGCGCTCAACACCGGCGCCTCCAACGACATCCAGCAGGCCACCGAGATGGCCCGCTCGATGGTCATGGAATATGGCATGAGCGAGAAGCTCGGCTGGCTGCGTTACCGCGACAACCAGGAAGAGGTCTTCCTCGGCCACAGCGTCGCGCGCTCGCAGAGCGTCTCGGAGGAGACCGCCCGCCTGATCGACCAGGAGATCCGCACCCTGATCGAGGAGGCGGAAGGTCGGGCGCGCACGGTGCTCACCGACAATCTCGATGAGCTCCACAAGCTCGCCGGTGCGTTGCTCGACTATGAGACGCTGACCGGAGAGGAGGCCAAGCGGGCGATCAAGGGCGAGGATATCGGCCGCGAGAATCCGAGCGACCGCTCCGGCCCCGCGCCGATCACCGGCTCCTCGATCCCGAGCACCCGCCGTCCGCGCGGCGGCATCGGCGGGCCCGCGCAACAGGGCGCGTAACGTTAAGATCAGGCCAAAAAAAGGGGCGGTCCGTTCGGGCCGCCCTTTTTCTATCCCAGTGCGCCGATGCCGAGCAGCAGCACGAAGAACAGGCTGGCGGTGACGAAGCAGAAATTGACCAGCAGGAAGGTGCGCACCAGCGCCCCGACCCAGCCGAGGCTGTAGGCCTGTTTCAGCTGACGATACATATGGATCGGCGGGATGAACGTGCCCGCGGTGGCGATGATCGCCGTCGGCACGCCGGCGAAGCCGAGGATGGTCAGCACGATCGCGAGCAGCGACATGAAGGCGAGCGAATAGGTGACGAACACCGTATGGTCGTAGAAGCGGAAGCGCCGCGTCCAGAAGAACAGCAGCCACACGAACGGCACCGAGATCGGGATCAAGAGCCAGGAGAATTTGTAGCCGTTCGCCTGCAGCTTGTAGAGCGCGAGGCCCGGATTCTGGTTGATCTTCTTGAGACCGGAGTCGAGCCGCGCCCAACCCGTCCTGACCCCGTCGTCGGTCGCATTGAGCGTGGGCGCGCTCCGCCGCAGCTGGGCCAGCGCCTGACGGCCCTGCTGCAGCTCCGCGATCCGGCGATCGTATCGGGCCACCCGCTCGGCGCGGCGTCCGTCGTCGCGGCGTTCCGTCAGCCATTCGCGCCGGCTCTCCTGCGCCCGCGCCAGTTCCGCGGCCATGCCTTGCTCGGCCATTTCCACGCCGCGCGCCGCACCGAGGGGGCCATCGCTCAGGCTGGTGAGGGACAGGCCGTAGATCTGCAAGATTGCGAACATCAGGAAGATCGCGAACAGGAACATGCCGAGCGGCGAGACGAATTTCGCCCGCTCGCCATGGACGTAGCGCCGCGTCAGCTCGCCCGGCCGCCAGGCGAGCATCGGCAACGTCCGCCAGAACTTGCCGTCGAGGTGGAGGATGCCGTGGATCAGGTCATGGCCGATCGCCGAGATGGTGCGGTGGACATGGCCCTTCTGGCCGCAGCGGCGGCAATAGGCGCCGGTGAGCCCGGCGCCGCAATTGAGGCAGTTGCCCTCCGCCTCCTGCGTCGCCTCGCCTGCTTCCGGCTCCACGGTGCGCGCGAACATGCCGCCCGTCACTGCTTCGCCCACACCCTCGATTCCGCTCATGTCCTGGTCTTTCCCCTAGCCCAGCGCCCCGATGCCGAGCAGCATCAGGAAGAAGAAGCTGGCCGTCACGAAGCAGAAATTGACCAGCAGGAAGGTGCGCACCAGCGTGCCGAACCGGCCGAGGCTGTAGGCGCCCTTCAGCTGGCGGTAGATGTGGAACGGCGGCACGATCATCGCCGCGATGGCGATGATGCCGGACGGCAGGCCGGTCATGCCGGACAGCGTCAGCAGGATCGCGAACAGCGACATGAAGGCGAGCGAATAGGTGACGAACACCGTGTGGTCGTAGAAGCGGAAGCGCCGCGTCCAGAAGAACAGCAGCCACACGAACGGCACCGAGATCGGGATCAAGAGCCAGGAGAATTTGTAGCCGTTCGCCTGCAGCTTGTAGAGCGCGAGGCCCGGATTCTGGTTGAACTTCTCGATTCCATGGTCGAGCCGCGGCCAGCCGGTGTCGAAGTCCGCATCGATGAAGCGCCCGGTGCCCGTGCTGAGCTCCTGCACTGCATCGACGCCTTCCTGCGCCCCGGCGATCTCCCGGTCGAGCGCGTCGAGCGTCGCCGGCTGGCCGTTCTTCAGCACCACCCGCTCGCCGCGCGCGAAGGCGGCGCGGCGGTCATGCGCCTCGCGCAGCTCGCGCACCACCTCCTGCCGCGCGACGTTCATGTTCCGCTGGACCACCTCGCTCGAGCGCATGTCGAGGTTGCTCAGCGACAGGCCGAAAATCTGCAGCACCGCGAACATCAGGAAAATGGAGAACAGGAACATGCCGAGCGGCGAGACGAATTTCGCGCGCTCGCCATGGACGTAGCGCCGTGTCAGGTCTCCCGGCCGCCAGGCGAGCAGCGGCAGCGCGCGCCAGAACTTGCCGTCGAGGTGGAGGATGCCGTGGATGAGATCGTGTCCGATCGCCGAGATGGTGCGGTGGACGTGGCCCTTCTGACCGCACATCCGGCAATAGGGGCCGACCAGCGCGGCGCCGCAATTGAGGCACTTGCCCCCGGCGTCGTGCGCGGCCTCCCCGGCCTCGGGCTCGATGGCGCGCGCGAACATGCCGCCCGTCACCGCATCGCCGACACCTTCGATTCCGCTCATGACCGCCCCTTGTCGGCCGCCTTATGACGAAGCCGCCGCGGGCCGTCGAGGCCGTTCGCATGCGGCCTGTGCCCATGCTATCGCCCGCCCATGACCCTGACCGGCCTCCTCGGCGGCTCCTTCAACCCGGCCCATCGCGGGCATCGCCGGATCAGCCTCGGCGCGCTCAGGCGGCTGGGTCTCGACGAGGTGTGGTGGCTGGTCTCGCCGGGCAATCCCTTGAAGCCGAAGACGGGGATGGCGCCGCTGGCAGCCCGCGTCGCATCGGCGCGGACCGCGGCGCGGCGGGCGCCGATCCGGGTCACCGCGATCGAGGCCGAGCTCGGCACGACCTACACCGTCGGGACGATCGCCGAACTGGTCCGGCGTTTCCCGGAGCGGCGCTTCATCTGGCTGATGGGGGCGGACAATCTCGCCCAGTTCCACCTCTGGCGCGACTGGCGGAAGATCGCCGCCCTCGTGCCGATTGCCGTCATCGCCCGTCCGGGTTATGATGGCCGGGCTCTCAGGGCACCGGCCCTGGGCTGGCTGCGGCGCTTCGTCCGGCCCGCGCGCCAGGCTCGGCACTGGACGAGATGGAGATTGCCGTCGCTCGTGCTGCTTGAACTGCCGCCCGATCCGACCAGTGCGACCGCCATCCGTGCCGCCGACCCGCAATGGCACGAAAACGTCACGGAAACGTTCCAACACAAGGCTGTCCGCGACGGCGTGACGCGCCGAAAGTTGATGGGCCTGATACAGCAAAGGAGGCATTTTGCCCGCTAACGCACCCGCTCCGCAGACCGGCGGAGCCGACGAACAGGCCGAGGCGCTTCACGACCTCGTGCTTCGTTCCCTCGACGACGACAAGGCGCTCGACGTCGCCTCCATCCCGCTTGTCGGCAAATCCAACATCGCCGACTATATGGTGATCGCGAGCGGCCGCTCGACCCGTCAGGTTGCCTCGATGGCGCAGAAGCTCACCGAGCGGATCAAGCGCGATCTCGGCCGCAACGTGCGCGTCGAGGGGCTGCCGGTCGCCGACTGGGTGTTGATCGATGCCGAGGACGTGATCGTCCACCTGTTCCGCCCGGAAGTGCGCAGCTTCTACAATCTCGAAAGGATGTGGGCGTTCGAGGAGAGCGCCGCGTCGGCCGTCGCAGCGCACTGAGCCGCCTTGTTGCTCCACATCGTCGCGCGGGGGAAGATAGGGCGCGGCCCGGAGGCGGAACTGGTCGCGCGCTATCTGAAACGCATCACCTGGTCCACGAAGGTGACCGAGCTCCCGGACACGGGGGGCAAGGTGCCGCCACCGGCCGACAACGGCGTCACGATCCTGCTCGACGAGAAGGGCGCGCAGCTCTCCTCGACCGAGCTGGCCCGCCGGCTCGAGCGCTGGCGCGACGACGGCCGGCGCGAGGCGCGCTTCCTGATCGGCGCCGCAGGCGGCTTTGGCGATGCCGAGCGCGCCGAGGCCGACCTCCTGCTCGCCTTCGGCACCGCGACCTGGCCGCACCTCCTCGCCCGGGCGATGCTCGCCGAGCAACTGTTCCGGGCGACGAGCATCCTTGCGAACCACCCCTATCATCGCGAAGGATAGGCTGGTGCGCGGGCCATTGCTCCCATTGCTCCTCATCCTTGCGGCCTTGCCGCTCGTCGCGGCGGTTGCCGCGCATGCGGCGCGCGGCAGCGATGCCGACGCCTTCGCGCAGGCCCTGAAGGACGCGCGTCAGGCGGAGGCGCGGTCGCGGGCGCTCGACCAGCGGGCCCGTCGCGCGACCGACGCGGCCCAGCGCGCCCGCGTCGAGGGCGCGGCGCTGGCCGCCCGCATCGAGGCCGCCGAATCCGGTCTCACCGCGGCGCAGCGCCGGATCGCGATCGTCGAGCAGCTCCAGGCGGGGCAGCGCGCGCGGCTGGCGGCGCGCCAGAGACCGCTCGTCCGTCTTACCGCCGCCCTCCAGACGATGGCGCGCAGGCCGGCCGCGCTGGCGCTGGTCCAGCCGGGATCGGTCAACGACACGGTTCGCGTCCGATCGCTGCTCGCGGCCACCCTTCCGGAAATCCGCCGCCGCACCGCCGCGCTGCGGGCCGAAGTGACACGCGGCAACGCTCTGCGCCGCGACGCGGACCTGGCGCGCACGGCCCTGCTCGCCAGCCGCGAGCAGCTGCGCCGCCGCCGCGTCGAGCTGGCCGCGTTCGAGGCGCGGGAACGGTCGCACTCGTCGGAACTGGCCGGCCTCGCGCTCACCGAGTCGGATAGGGCGCTCGCCCTAGGCGAGGAGGCGCGCGCGCTCGCCCGGACGATCGGCAACCGGGCCTATCAGGCGCAGCTCGAGGCCAGCCTCGCCCAACTGCCGGAGCCGATGCCGCGCCCGCTGCGCGAAGGCGAGCGTCGCGAACAGCGTGCCAATCCACTCCCCTACCTCCTTCCCGTCCAGGGGCGCCTGTTGACCGGAGTCGGCGAGATTTCCGACGGCGGCGTCCATTCGCGCGGGCTGACCTTCGCGGTCGCGCCCGGCGCGCGGGTGATCGCGCCGGCGAACGGCCGCGTCCTGTTCGCGGCGGCCTTCCGCTCCTACGGCAATGTCGTCATCCTCGATCATGGTCGCGGCTGGTCGACCGTGATCACCAATCTCGCTACCCTCGATGTGGCGCCGGGCGCCATCGTCCGGCGCGGCGCGGCGCTCGGCCGGACCGGCGGCGAGTCGCCCCGCGTCACCGTCGAATTGCGCCGAAACGGGCGCCCCGTTCCGGTCGCGCAGCTCCTCGCCGGCTAGCGCCTGCTCGTCAGACGGTGCCGGCCCACACCCCCACCCGGCCTCCCAATAGCATATCCTGTCGATGGGAGGCCGGAGGCCGGGTGGGGGTGCGGGCTGGTGCCGCTCGATCCAATCACCGCGTTAATCTCCCGTTGCTTTTCCCGGGCCTAGAAACACGGTAGAAGCCGGCGAAACCGCCTTTCATCAGGACCAAGCATGGCCAGCAATCTCTTTCGCTCGATCGGCCTCGTCAGCGCCGTCGCCTTCATTCCCGCCGCGACCGCCGCGCTCGCCCAGGTCGACGTGAATTCCTATCGCGAGATCGACCAGTTCATGAGCGTGCTCGAGCGCGTGAAGGCCGAATATGTCGACCAGGTCGACGATACGACTTTGATCCGCGGCGCGATCGACGGCATGCTCTCCAGCCTCGATCCGCACAGCTCCTATCTCGACGCGCGCGGCTTCCAGAGCCTGATGACCACGACCGACGGCAATTATGGCGGCCTCGGCCTTACCGTCACCATGGAGGACGGCGCGGTGAAGGTGATCGCGGCCACCCGCGGCACTCCGGCCGATCGCGCCGGCATCAAGGCGGGCGACTTCATCACCCATATCGACGGCCAGCTCTTCTTCGGCGGCACGCTCGACGAGGCGGTCGAGAAGATGCGCGGCGCACCCGGCACGAGCGTCCGCATCACCGTGGTTCGCCCGGGCCGCGACGCGCCGCTCCAGCTCAGCATCACCCGCGCCGTGATCGACATCCCCGCGGTGACCTCCGCGGTGCAGGACCGCGTCGGCATCCTCACCGTCACCACCTTCAACCGCAACACCACCGAGGCGGCGCAGCGCGCCATGGCCGACATCCGCCGCCAGCTCGGCGGCGAGCCGAGCGGCTGGGTGCTGGATCTGAGATCGAACCCCGGCGGCCTGCTCGACCAGGCCGTCGGTCTCTCCGACCTGTTCCTGGAGCGTGGCGAGATCGTCTCCCAGCGCGGCCGGCGCCGCACCGACATCGAGCGCTATTATGCCCGTCCCGGCGACGAGGCGCACGGCGCGCCGATCGTCGTGCTCGTCGATGCCGGCACCGCCTCGGCCTCCGAGATCGTCGCGGCGGCGCTGCAGGACCATCGCCGCGCCATCGTCATGGGCGAGACCACCTTCGGCAAGGGCTCGGTCCAGACCCTGATCCCGCTCGGCCGCGGCGACACCGCGCTGAGGCTGACTACGGCGCGCTACTACACGCCGTCGGGCCGCTCGGTGCAGGAAGGCGGCGTTTCGCCCGATCTTCGCGTGCCGCAGCTTTCCGACCCCGATTTCGCCTCGCGGACGCGGGTGCGCGAATCGGATCTCAGGCGCCACCTGGTCAACGAGGCGGGCATCCGCGACGACGTGCTCCAGGATGACGGCCGCCCCGATCCGCGCTTCGCATCGACCACGCAGGAGCTCGAGCAGCGCGGCATCGAGGACTATCAGCTCCACTATGCGGTGCAGACGATCTCGCGGCTGAATCGCGTCCAGACCGCCGGCGCCGCTCCCGGCCGCACCAGCCGTCGCTGAGCCTCAAGATGGCGACCAGCGCCTCTGCCGGAGCCGCGGGTCCGGGGCCGCTCGGCCTCGCCAAGCTCTTCGCGGTCGCGGTGCCGGCGGCTCTGCTCGGCGGCGCCTATTATTTCCAATATGTCCGTCACCTCCCGCCCTGCGAGATGTGCTGGTGGCAGCGCTATGCCCATATGGCGGCGCTCGCCTTCGCCGTGATCGCGCTGCTCGCCGGGCGCATGCCGGATCGTGGCCGCAGCTTCGTCTGGCTGGCGGCGCTCGCCATTCTCGCGAGCGGCCTGATCGGCTTCTATCATGCCGGCGTCGAGGCGGGCATCTTCGAAGGCTTCACCCAGTGCACCAGCCTGGTCGGCGGTGGCAGCGGTTCCAATGACGACCTTTTGAAGGCGATCATCGCCGCGCCGATCGTGCGCTGCGATCAGGTACCCTGGTCGCTGTTCGGCATTTCGATGGCCGGCTGGAATGCGATCCTTTCCGCTATTGGCGCGTTGGTGGTGTTATGGTTGAGTCTGAAGCGGTCCCCGGTCCGGATCTGACGCCCGCCTGGCGCCCCGGCGATTCGCGCCCCGACGCGGCGTCGATGTTGCGCGTCGACCAAGCCGGCGAATATGGCGCGACCCGCATCTATGCCGGCCAGCTCGCCGTGCTGGGCGATCGCCACCCTTCCGCGCACCTGATCGCGCGCATGGCGGCGCAGGAGCAGCGCCATCTCAGGCATTTCGACGCGATGCTCGCCGAACGCGGCGTGCGTCCGACCCTGCTGCAGCCCTTCTGGCATGTCGCCGGCCATGCGCTCGGCGCCGCCACCGCGCTGATCGGCCCGAAGGCGGCGATGGCCTGCACCGCGGCGGTCGAGGACGAGATCGACCGGCATTATTCGGAGCAGCTCGCGGCCCTGGGCTCCGACGATCCGCCGCTGTCCGAGGCGATCGCCGATTTCCAGGCCGACGAGCGCGAACATCGCGACGCCGCGATCGAGGCTGGCGCCGAGGACAGCTTCGGCTATCCTGTGCTCTATGCCGCGATCCGGGCCGGCTGCCGTGTCGCGATCGAACTGTCGAAGAGGATCTAGGTCATGCGTCACGCCCTGTTCGCCCTTCCGCTGCTGTTCGTCGCCGGGGCGGCCTCGGCCCAGTCGGCCACCGGCGAGCCGCAGATCAACCAGCTGATCGTCTACGGTGAAGACACCTGTCCGCCGAGCACCGATGCCGTCATCAATGTCTGCGCGCGCCTGCCGGAGGACGACCGCTACCGCATTCCGCCGAACCTCAGGAGCGATCCCAACAATCCGTCCAACCAGGCCTGGGCGCGCCGCGCGGTCGAGCTCTCCTATGTCGGCCGCGCCGGCACCGAGAGCTGCTCGCCGACCGGTCCGGGCGGCTGGACCGGCTGCTTCAACCAGATGGTGACGCAGGCCCGCGCCGAGCGCGCGACCGACGAGCGGATCAACTGGAACCAGCTGATCGACGAGGCGCGGCAGGAGCGGCTGCGCCGCCAGGAAGCCGAGATCCTGCGCGAGGGCCGTGAGGAAGAGCGCGAAGAGGCCGGGATTCCGCCGGAGCCGCAGCAATAAGCGCGGGCGGCTCGCCCACCGAGGCTGACGCGCCCGGTCTGCGCCGCGACATCGGCTTCACCGGCTCGGCCTTCCTCGCGTTCAACGGGATCGTCGGCGCGGGTATTTTCGCCTTGCCGGCGACGCTGCACGGCCAGTTCGGCGCGTTCAGCCCGTGGCTGTTCCCGCTGTTCGCCCTCGCCGTCCTGCTCGTCGTGCTGCCGTTCGCGCGGCTGGCGGCGCTGTTTCCGACCTCCGGCGGTCCGGCCGCTTATACGGCCGTGTTCGGGCCGGTCGCATCCTTTCAGGTCGGCTGGCTCTATTACCTGACCCGCGTGACGGCGCTCGCCGCCAACGCAAATGTGTTCGCGATCTATGCCGCTGCGCTCTGGCCGCCGCTCGGCACGGCGATCGGCCGGATCGCGACCATCGCCTTGCTGATCGGCGCGCTCACCCTGATCAACGTCGCCGGCGTGCGCCGGGCGATCCGGGCGCTCGATGCGCTGACCCTGCTCAAGGCGCTGCCGCTTGTCGCGCTCGCGGTTTTCGGCCTGATCTGGTCCGCCCATGCGGTGCCGCCACCCGGTCCGCCGCCGTCGCTCTCGGCGATCGAGGCGACGGCGCTGGTCGTGCTCTATGCCTTCGTCGGCTTCGAGAATTCGGTGGTCCCGGCCGGCGAGACGCGCGATCCCGAGCGCAACATCCCGCGCGCGCTGATCGCGACCGTCGTTGCGACGGCGGCGATCTACTTCCTGGTGCAGCTCGCCTATGTCGCGGTCATGCCCGCCGGCGCCGCGCCGGACGCGCCGCTGGCCGCCTTCGCGGAGGCGCTGATCGGGCCGGTCGGCGCGGTGCTGCTGTCGCTGACCGCGCTTGCCTCGGTCGCCGGCAACGTCACGGGATCGCTTACCTCGACGCCGCGAGTTACCTATGCGCTGGCCCAGGGCGGGCTGCTTCCGTGCTGGTTCGGGCGGGTCAGCGCACGTTTCGCGACCCCGGCCAATTCGGTGCTGTTCATGGGTCTGCTCGGCTTCGCGCTGGCGGTGACCGGCAGCTTCGTCTGGCTCGCCATCGTCAGCACGCTGGCGCGCCTGTTCGTCTATGGCGCCAGCATCGCCGCCTTGCCCGCCAACCGGCGCCGCGCCGGCCTTGCGACCGGCATCGGCACCTTTGCCCTGATCGGCGCGGGCCTTGCCCTGTGCGTCTGGGCGGCGATGCAGTCACGCGGCGATGCCTGGGCGATGCTCGGCGGCCTCGTCGCGCTCGGCCTGCTGCTGTTCCTGATCGCGCGCCGTCAGGCCGCTTCGAGCGCGGCGGCCTCCGTCTCGGCGATCCAGCCCCCGCCGAGCACCCGCTCGCCCTCGTAGATCACCGCCGCCTGCCCCGGCGCGACGCCATATTCGGGCGTCCGGAAGATCACGCGGTCGCCGTCGATGCGCGCCGGAGCCGGTCTGGCGAGCGAGCGGACCTTGACGGCGAGGCCGTCGCGCTGGTCCTCGCCGAGCCAGTTGATGCCGTCGAGCCGGGCGCTGCGCACCGCGAGCGCCCGCCTGGGGCCGACCACGACGCGGCGGCTCTCGGGCTCCAGCTTCAGCACGTAGAGCGGCGCGCTCTGCCCGCCGATCTCGAGGCCGCGGCGCTGGCCGACGGTGAAGTGGATGAGGCCGCGATGCATGCCCAGCACCCGCCCGTCCTGATCGACGATCTCGCCCGGATGCGCCGTCTCAGGGCGCACCTTCTCGACGATCCGGGCATAGTCGCCGTCGGGGACGAAGCAGATGTCCTGGCTGTCCGGCTTGTCGGCGACGATCAGTGCGAGCTCGCGGGCGAGGTCGCGCACCGCCGCCTTGGGCAGGCCGCCCAGGGGAAAGCGCAGGAAATCGAGCTGGTCGCGGGTCGTCGCGAACAGGAAATAGCTCTGGTCGCGCGCCGGATCGGCGGCGCGGTGCAGCTCCGGCCCGTCCGGCCCGGCGACGCGGCGGGCATAATGGCCGGTGGCGAGGCAATCCGCGCCGAGATCGCGGGCGAGGGCGAGGAGGTCGGTGAACTTCACGCCCTGATTGCAGCTGATGCACGGGACCGGCGTGCGGCCACTGGCATATTCGTCGGCGAAGCGCTCGATCACGCTCTCGCGGAAGCGGCTCTCATAGTCGAAGACGTGATGGGCGAAGCCGAGCCGGTCGGCGACGGCGCGCGCGTCATGGATGTCGCGCCCGGCGCAGCAGCTCTTCGCGCGCCCGGTCGCGGCGCCGTGATCATAGAGCTGGAGGGTGATCCCGATCACCTCGGCGCCGCTCCGGTGGGCGAGCGCGGCCACGACCGAGCTGTCGACGCCGCCCGACATGGCGACGACGATCCGCGCCCCCCTGGGCGATCGGCCGAGCTGGAAATCCGCGTCCATCGCGGCGCTAGATAGGCGCACAAAGGCCCGCCGCCCACCCCTTTGGTGCTTTACTTCCCCTTCACCCTCTTTCGCTAAGGCGGGCGGCGATGAAGATGAGCTTTCCCGGCAAGGGGGCGAGGCATCGGGCGCCGCTCGACCATGACGTCCTGCTCGCGACGCTCGCCGCGCAGCGGGCGACGCGCGCCGCGGCAACGGCTGCGCGCGTGCCGGCACTGCCGACGGCAGAGGAGCCGATCACGGAAATCCTGCTCGCCGGCCCCGGCTGGCAGCGGGCCCGATCGGCGCAGCAGGGCAGCTTCCATCCGGACGAGGCGGAGCGCAGACCGTGAAACCCGCAGGTCCGATCTTAACCCTTCGTACACCCTGTTCACCGACATCTTTACCGTCGCGTTTTAGCGTTCCTTCAATGCTCGGGGAGTACGGGAAGGAACGTGGGCGGCATCGATCGCCGAACTCGTGTGCAGTTTTGAGGTACGAATGATCGAGAACCAGAAATTTCGACCCGCCCAGGTGATCGGCCCGCTTGGCGAGCCGCTGACGCTGGACAGCCTGCCGCCGCCCCAGACGACGCGCTGGGTCGTGCGCCGCAAGGCCGAGGTCGTGTCCGCGGTCAATGGCGGCCTGCTCAGCGTCGACGAGGCGTGCGAGCGCTATGGCCTCAGCCTCGAGGAATTCGCCGGCTGGCAACGGGCGGTCGACCGTTCGGGCATGCCCGGCCTGCGCGTCACGCGCATCCAGCACTACAAGACCCTCTACGAGCGTCAGCAGAAATATTGAGCCGGTAGCGATTTCGCTGCCGGAACGATATCCTTCCCGTCGCCGGAACCAGACTGGCAGTGGCGCGTCTTAAGGTCGGACCGCCGCTGTAACCATTCAGGGCGGTTGCAGGAGGGATGTCACATGATCGGTATCATCATCTGGCTTATCGTTGGCGGCGTCATCGGCTGGCTCGCCAGCATCGTGATGCGCACCGACGCGCAACAGGGTATCTTCCTCAACATCATTGTCGGCATCGTCGGCGCGTTTCTCGCGGGGCTGATCATCACCGGCGGGTCGATCAACAATGCGGGCTACGACATACGTTCGCTGATCGCCTCGTTCGTCGGCGCCGTGGTGCTGCTCGGGATCGTCAACCTGTTCCGCCGCGGCCGCGTCCGCTGACGCGCCGTCAGCAAAAGAAGGGCCGCTCCGGCGGGAGCGGCCCTTGTGCATCTATTACTGAAGCTCGAAGCTCACCGTCAGGGTGACGCTCAGCGTCTGCTCGCCCGGCTCGATCTGCGTGCCGGCCGCATCGCGCGCCTGCGCTTCCATGCGCATCACCGGCACCGGGGGCATCTGGATCGCGCCCGGCTCGCTGACCGAGAGGACCCGCACCACGCGCATGCCGAGCGTGCGGGCATAGAGATCCGCGCGGGCGCGGGCGGTCGCGATCGCCGCCGTCCGCGCCTCGTCGAGCGCCGCCTCCGGCCGGTCCACGCTCAGCATCGGGCCGTTGATCTGGTTTGCGCCCTCGGCGACCAGCGCGTCGAGGATGCGGCCGGTCTCGGCGATGTCCCGGAAGCGCACCGTCACCTCGTTCGAGGCGCGATAGCCGACCAGCTGCGGCGGCTGATTCTCCGCATAGCGATAGTCGGGCTGGAGGCTGACATTGCTGGTCTGGATGTCGCGCGCGGCAATGCCGGCCCGCTCCAGCGCGGCGCGGACCGACGCCATTCTGGCGCCGTTCTGCCGGATCGCCTCCTGGGCGGTCTGCGCCTGGGTGACGACGCCGGCATTGATCCGGGCGATGTCGGGAACCCGGGTCACCTCGCCGGTCGCGACGACGTCGAGGCGGGTACCGGAAACCGGCCGCGCCGCCTCGCTCTGCGCAACGGCGGCGGACAGGGGCGCGGCAATCGCCGCGGCCGCGAGCGTTGCGGCCATGACGGATCGTATCATCTTGTGCTCCTTCTACTCGGGGCCGCACGGGCGCGGACCCGGTGCGCCCTTAACAGGAACGCGGCTGCACCGTCGCTGAATCGTTCGTATCGGCGCCGTTCAGCGCCGGGCGACGAGCCGGTAGATGCCGAGAATGATCAGCGAGCCGACGATCGCGGCGATGAAGCCCGCGCCCTCGCCCGGCCCGTACCAGCCGAGCGCCTGGCCGAGGAAGCCGGCGAGGAGGGCGCCGGCGATGCCGAGCACGATGGTGACCAGGCAGCCGCCCGGATCCTTGCCCGGCATGATCGCCTTGGCGATCGCGCCGGCGATCAGTCCGATGATGATCCAGGTAATCCAGCCATGATCAGCGAGATATTGGGACATGCTACTTGCCCTCCTCTTGGCGCCGTCCGCGATTCGGCGGGCGACCCGGCATTCAGCATTGGTAAAGGGCCGTTGTTGGTTGTAAAGCGCGCTTCCCGCAGCGGGGGCGGGAAGGCACCACGTTTTTGGCTTGTTCCGGGTGATATATTCGGGTAACACAGCGACGGATAAGCGGCCAGTCGCCGCAGAGCCGGATTGGGGACAATGAAAGCGATGAACTTCGAGTCGAGCAAGTGGCGCAGGGATGCGCTCGACGATGTCGTGGTGGACGAGGAGACGCTTGTCCGCCGCCGGCGCCGGCGCAACATCATCCTCGCCGTGGTCGCGATCGCGCTCATCGCGATCCTGGCGGTGTTCCTGCTCGGCGGCAGCGGCGAGAAGGCGGCGGCCCCGGCCGGCGACCAGGGCCAGCAGCTGCCGGCGGTGACCGTGATGGTCCCGGGCACGCAGGATGTGGTCGCGATGATCTCCGCGACCGGTTCCCTCAACGCGCGCCGCGACATGCAGGTCGGCGTTCCCGGCGAGGGCGGGCAGGTGGTCCGCGTGCTCGCCGAGCCCGGCCAGTGGGTCAATGCCGGCCAGGTGTTGGCGGTGATCGACCGCCGGGTCCAGACCCAGGAAGCGGCGCAGCTCGCCGCCCAGATCGAGGTCAACCGCGCCGACCTGAGGCTCGCCGAGAACGAGCTGCAGCGCGCCCAGGCGCTGGTCGGCCGCGGCTTCATCAGCCAGGCCGACGTCGACCGCCGGCGCGCAACGCGCGACGCCACTGCGGCGCGCGTGCGCGTCGCCGAGGCACAGCTCGCCGGCACCCGCGCCCGGATCAGCCAGCTCGACGTGCGCGCGCCGACCGCCGGCCTGATCCTTGCCCGCAACATCGAGGCAGGCCAGGTCGTGAGCGGCGGCTCGGGCTGGGTGTTCCGCATGGCCCAGAACGGCGAGATGGAGCTGCGTGCGCAGCTCCAGCAGAGCGACCTCGCCCGGCTCAGCGCCGGCGTGCCGGTGACGGTGACGCCGGTCGGTTCCGACCGTTCCTACCAGGGCACGGTCTGGCAGGTATCGCCGATCATCGATCCGCAGACCCGCCAGGGCGATGCGCGCATCCTGATCCCGTACAACGAGGACCTACGTCCGGGCGGCTTCGCCAGCGCCGAGATCCGGGCCGGCTCGCGCACCGCGCCGCTGCTGCCGGAATCGGCGGTGCAGAGCGATGCGCGCGGCAACTTCGTCTACCTCGTCGACAACAACAACACGGTGGTGCGCCGCGACGTGCAGATCGGCGAGGTGACCGACCGTGGCATGGCGATCGTCTCGGGCCTGCAGGGCAACGAGCGGATCGTCGAATCCGCGGGCGCCTTCCTCAACCCCGGCCAGCGGGTGCGGCCGGAGCTGCGTCGGGCGCGCAACACCCGTTGATGGACGAAGCGGAGGCGGCCGGGCCGCCGCCTCCCTGATTGAGGCTGGAACAGGACAGAACAATGGGTTTCCGCAACATCTCCGCCTGGTCGATCCGCAACCCGACCCCTTCGCTCGTCCTGTTCCTGTTCCTGTCGCTGGCCGGGATCATCAGCTTCATGCGGATGGACGTCCAGAACGATCCGGATATCGAGTTCCCGATCGTCATCGTCCAGATTTCGCAACCGGGCGCAGCGCCCGCCGAGCTGGAGACGCAGGTCACCCAGCGGGTCGAGGCGGCGGTGCGTTCATTGACCGGCATCGACGAGATCAACTCCACCGTCACCGAGGGCAATTCGACCACGGTCGTCCAGCTCGCGCTCGGCACCCCGATCGACCGCGCCGTCAACGACGTGCGCGATGCGATCACCCAGATCCGCGGCAACCTGCCCGACGGCATTCTTGAGCCGCAGGTCAGCCGCGAGGACACCGCCGGCGACGACATCGCCAGCTTCGCTGTCGTTTCGACCGACATGACGCTGGAGCAGCTGAGCTGGTTCGTCGACAACACGGTGTCGCGCGAGCTCCTGTCGGTGCCGGGCCTCGCTGCGGTCAACCGGACCGGCGGCGTCAGCCGCGAGATCCGCGTCATCCTCGATCCGACCCGCCTTCAGGCGCTCGGCATCACCGCCGGCCAGGTGAACCAGCAGCTCGTCCAGATGAACCTCAATGCGGCGGGTGGCCGCGCCCAGATCGCCGGCTCCGAGCAGTCGATGCGCATCATCGGCAATGCGCTCAATGCGCATCAGCTCGGCCAGACCCAGATCGCGATCAGCGGTGGCCGGACGGTGAAGCTGGCCGATATCGCCCAGGTCCGCGACCTTTATGGCGAGCAGCGCTTCTACGCGACCCAGAACGGGCGCCAGGTGCTCGCCTTCGGCTTCCAGCGTGCCAAGAACGAGTCCGACGTCAGCGTCTATCACGGCGCGATGGAGAAGCTGCGCGCGATCGAGCAGGCCAATCCGGGCGTGCGCTTCGTGCCGCTGACCAACTGGGTCAAATATGCCGAGGAGCAGTATCACTCGGCGATCGAGGCGCTGATCGAGGGCGCCGCGCTCGCCGTCGTGGTCGTCTTCCTGTTCCTGCGCGACTGGCGCGCAACCGCCATCTCGGCGATCGCGATCCCGCTGTCGGCGATCCCGACCTTCTGGTTCATGGAGCTGCTGGGCTTCTCGCTGAACAGCATGACGCTGCTCGCGCTCAGCCTCGTCGCCGGCGTGCTCGTCGACGATGCGATCGTGGAGATCGAGAACATCGTCCGACATATGCGGATGGGGAAGACCGCCTGGCAGGCGTCGATCGACGCCGCCGACGAGATCGGCCTCGCCGTGGTCGGCACGACCTTCTCGATCGTCGCGGTGTTCCTGCCGGTCGGCCTGATGCCGGGCGTCGCCGGGCAGTTCTTCAAGAATTTCGGCTTCACCGTCGTCGCGGCGGTGCTGACCAGCCTCGCGGTCGCGCGCCTCATCACGCCGATGTTCGCCGCCTATTTCCTGAAGGCGAAGGGCCATGCAAGCCATGGCGAGGGCTGGCTGATGGACCGTTACATGTCGGTGCTCGCCTTCACGCTCAAGCATCGCTGGACGACCGTGGTCGGCGGCATCGCGGCGCTGCTCGCCACCGTCGCCTGCTTCGCGCTGCTGCCGCAGACGTTCCAGCCGAACCAGAATTTCGACCGCACGGTCGTCTCGGTCGAGATGGTCCCAGGCACCACCCTGGCCCAGACCGGCGATGCGGTCCGCCAGGTCGAGTCGGTGCTGCGCCAGCAACCCGAGGTCGAGGGCGTGTTCTCGCGTATCCGCGTCGGCAACGCGACGATCGAGGCCGCGCTTCGTCCCGACCGCGAGCGCTCCAGCGTCGAGTTCGAGCGCGCGATGGCGCCGACGCTCACCCAGATTCCGGACGCGCGCGTCTTCTTCCGCTCGCAGCAGGGCGGGCAGCGCGACCTGATGCTCACCTTGGGCGGTGACGATCCGGTGCTGCTCAACCAGACCGCGCAGCGGATCGTCGAGGAAATGTCGCGCCTGCCCGAGCTCAGGGCGCCGCGCGTCATGGGCGACCTGCAGCGGCCCGAGATCACCATCCGGCCGCGCATGGACCTTGCCGCCAATCTCGGCGTGACGACGGCCGCGCTCAGCAACGCGATCCGCATCGCGACGCTCGGCGACATCGACCAGAACAGCGCCCGCTTCTCGCTGAACGACCGGCAGATCCCGATCCGCACCTCGATCAACGAGAATTCGCGCCAACGCCTCTCGACGATCGAGAATCTCCCGGTGCCGACCGCGACCGGCGGCTCGGTCCCGCTGCGGCTGGTCGCCGACATCGGCTTCGGCGCCGGCCCGACCCGCATCGATCGCACCAACCAGGTCCGCCGCGTCAATATCGGCGCCGATCTGGCCCCGGGCTATGTCAGCGGCCAGGCGTGGGAGAAGATCCGGGCGCTGCCGTCGATGCGCAACCTGCCGGACGGCGTGCGCGAGCTGCTGCTCGGCTTCAACCGCTGGCAGCAGGAGCTGATCCGCGACTTCATGATCGCGGTGGGCTCGGGCGTCTTCCTCGTCTTCTCGGTGCTGCTCCTCCTCTACCACCGCATCCTGCCACCGTTCGTGAACATGGGCTCGTTGCTGCTCGCGCCCCTGGGCGGCCTGCTGGCGCTGATGATCGTCGGGCAGCCGGTCTCGCTGCCGGTCTATATCGGCCTGCTCATGCTGCTCGGCATCGTCGCCAAGAACTCGATCCTGCTGATCGATTTCGCGCTGGAGGAGATGGGCAAAGGCGTGCCGAAATATGAGGCGATCCTGGACGCCGGCCACAAGCGCGCCCAGCCGATCGTGATGACGACGGTGGCAATGACGGCCGGCATGATCCCGACTGCCGTCTCGCTTTCCGGCGATGCCGCCTGGCGCGCGCCGATGGGCATCGTCGTGATGGGCGGCCTGATCCTTTCGACGGTGCTGACCCTGGTCCTGGTGCCCGGCACGTTCAGCCTGGCGCTCGGCGTCGAGGAGCGGCTCGGGCCGCGGCTCAGCCGCTGGTTCACCACCGGCGGCAAGGACGCCCGTCCGCCGGCGCCCGAACCTGCCGAATAGGCCTCATTTCGGCGGCGGGTTTGAACCGGACCCGCCGCCAGCTATTCTGACTCCATGAGCCCGCGTGACCCGCTGCCCTTTCGCGCCCGTCCGGCGCCGAGCGCGCGGGGCATGCGGGCGCTCGCGACCGCGATGCTCGCCGGCATGGCGGCGATCTTCATCGCTGCGACCGGCCTCGTCGATCAGCATCCGGCCTGGGGGTTCGTGCGCGCCTTTGCCGAGGCGGGGCTGGTCGGCGGCATCGCCGACTGGTTCGCGGTGACCGCGCTGTTTCGCCATCCTCTCGGCCTTCCGATCCCGCACACGGCGATCATCCCGCGCAACAAGGACCGGATCGGCGATACGCTCGCCGCCTTCGTCAAGGACAATTTCCTCACCCCCTCGGTCGTCGCGCGGCGGATGCGGCAGGTCGATATCGCCGGCGCCGTCGGCCGCTTTCTCGCCCAGCCGCCGGGCGAGGGGCGCCTGCGCGAGGGCGGCTCGCGCCTCCTCGCTGACATCCTCGAGGCGCTCGACGAGGAGCAGCTGGGCGGCATGGTCAAGGGGGCGATCGTCGCGCGGATGCGGTCGATCGAGGTCGCGCCCTTGCTTGGCCAGACGCTCGAGGCGGCGATGACCGAGGAGCGGCACGTGCCGATGATGGACGGCATCATCACCTGGGCCGGCCGTACGCTCGATGCCAATGAGGACGTGATCCGCGCCATGGTCCACCAGCGGGCCGGCTGGATCCTGAAGCTCGCCGGCCTCGACGACCGGCTCGCCGACGCGATCGTCGACGGCCTCAGGAAGCTCACCATCGACATGGCGGTCGAGCGCGACCATCCGCTCCGCGTCAAGGCGGAGGAAGGGCTCGCGCGGCTCGCCGCCGGCCTCCAGGGCGATCCGGAGATGCAGGCCAAGGTCGAAGACTGGAAGAACGAGATGATCGAGAACAAGGCGGTCGGCGACTGGCTCTCGGGCGTCTGGGAGAACAGCCGCGCCGGCCTGCTCCGCGCCGCCCGCGATCCCGACCGTGCGCTCGCCGGCAAGTTCGGCGAGGCGCTGCGCCAGTTGGGCGGGACGCTGCAGCGCGAGCCGCGCCTCAGGAATGCGATCAACCAGTTCGCCCGCCGCGCCGCCTCCGGGATCGTCGCCTCCTACGGCAGCGACATCGTCAAGCTGGTCTCCGAAACGGTGCGCGGCTGGGATGCGCGCACCGTCTCAGACCGCCTCGAGAACGCGGTCGGCCGGGACCTTCAATATATCCGCATCAACGGCACGCTCGTCGGCGGCCTGGTCGGCGCCGGCATCCATACGATCGAAGTGCTGGCGTGAGCGCGCGCGACGACACGCTCAGGGACATGGCCGCCAATCGTGGCTGCCGGCTGGTCAAATCGCGTATCCGCACGCCCGGGCGCGGCGACTACGGGCGGTACGGGCTCAAGGACGCGAGGACCGGTCGTGAGGTGCTGGGCTTCGGCAAGACGGCCTCGCCGCGACGGATGGGGAGATCGAGGGCCAGCGCGGCCATGGGTCGGGCGCGGTACTGGTGGAAGCCGCCGAGACCGGGCTCCGGGATCGTGGCTGCGGCCTCGTGGAGGTGACCAGTAACCGAAAGCGCGCGCGCGCACCGATTCTACGAGCGTCTCGGCTACGAGCGCACCAGCTATCGCTTCGCCAAGCCGCTCTGAGCGCCATTTTCGCGGGCCGGGGGACTTGAACCGGGCGCCCGGCTGGGCTTTGTTGCGCGCCGAGAACAGGGAGGAATTGCCATGAATGTTGCCCGCCTGCTCGCCGCTGCCGCGGCGCTTGCCCTCGCTGCGCCTGCGGTCGCCCAAACCCCGCCGGCCGCACAGGCCCGGCAGGAGGCGGTCACCGTCATTCACGCCGGCACGCTCCTCGCCGTTCCGGGCCGTCCGCCGCGCCGGGAGGCGAGCATCGTCATCCGCGGCCGCCGCATCGCCGAGATCCGCGACGGCTATGTCGACGTGCCGGGCGCGCGCGTCGTCGACCTGCGCGACTCCTACGTCCTGCCGGGCCTCATCGACATGCACGTCCACCTCGTCGGCCTCGACGACCGCTTCCAGGCGCGCCTGCAGGCCAATCAGCGCGACTATGAGGACGAGGCCTATACGGCGCTGCTCAATGCCCGTCGCACGCTCCTCGCGGGCTTCACCACCGTCCGCGACCTCGGCGCCGAGCCGCGCACGATCACGTCCCTTCGCGACGCGATCAACGCCGGCCAATTCTCGGGGCCGACGATCGTGGCGGCCGGCCGCGGCGTTTCGGTCACCGGCGGCCATGGCGGGGTCAACGGCCTCAACCGCGACCTCACCGAGATCATGCACGCCCGCGCCACCAACATGTGCAATGGCGCCGAAGACTGCCGCCGGGCGGTGCGGGAGCAGATTTCGGCCGGCGCGGACGTGATCAAGTTCGCGGCGACCGGCGGCGTGCTGAGCAACGTCGCGGGCGGCCTCAACCGTCAGATGATGCCGGACGAGATGCGCGCGATCGTCGAGACGGCCCACACCTTCGGCCGACGCGTCGCGGCGCATGCGCACGGTGTCGACGGGGTCAATGCCGCTCTGGAGGCCGGCGTCGATTCGATCGAGCACGGCACCTTCACCAACGACCAGACCTTCGCCCTCTACCGTCGCACCGGCGCCTATTATGTGCCAACCCTGATGGCCCCGGCTGCAGCGCTGGCCGACGGCGCGCGCGGCGCGCTCACTCCGGCGCAATATGACAAGGCCCGCGAGGCCGCCGGCAATGCGACCGAGAGCCTGCGCAGGGCGGTGCGGGAGAACGTGAACATCGCGTTCGGCACGGATTCCGGCGTCAGCCGCCACGGCGACAACGCCCAGGAGTTCGCGCTGATGGTGAATGCCGGCATGACCCCGGCCGCCGCGATCCGTGCCGCGACCGTAGGGGCGGCGACCCTGCTCGGCCGCGCCGACACGATCGGCACGATCGAGCCCGGCAAGGAGGCCGACATCATCGCCGTCGCCGGCGATCCGACCGAGAATGTGCGCCTGCTGGAGACTGTCGGCTTCGTCATGCACCAAGGCCGCGTCCACAAGCTCGGCGGCGAGCGGCAGCTGACCGACGCCGACTGACGGCCGACGGCGGCTCAGCCGTCGCTGACGCGCTCGATATCGGCGCCGACCGCGCTCAGCTTCTCCTCGAGCCGCTCATAGCCGCGGTCGAGATGATAGACGCGATTGACCTGGGTCTCGCCCCGGGCCGCCAGGCCGGCGAGGACCAGGCTCATCGAGGCGCGCAGGTCGGTCGCCATCACCGGCGCGCCGACGAGATGGTCGACGCCCCGCACCACGGCGGAGCGGCCGCGCACCTCGATGTCGGCGCCCATGCGGCTCAGTTCCGGCACATGCATGTAGCGGTTCTCGAAGATCGTCTCGGTCAAGAGGCTGGTGCCGTCGGCGAGCGCGAGCATCGACATGAACTGCGCCTGCATGTCGGTCGGGAAGGCGGGGAAGGGGGCGGTGGAGAGCGACAGCGGCCGGGTCGCGCCGTTGGCGCTCACCCTGATCCCGTTGTCGAGGATCTCGACCTCCCCGCCGGCGTCCTTGAGCCCCGCGAGGATGGCGTGCATCGAATCCTCGCGCGCGTTGGCGAGTTCCAGCGCCCCGCCGGTGATCATCGCCGCGCAGGCGTAGCTGCCCGCCTCGATCCGGTCCGGCATGACCTGGTAGGCGGCGCCGTGCAGCCGGTCCTTGCCGTGAATGGTGAGCGTGTCGGACCTCAGGCCCTCGATCTCGGCGCCCATCGCTATCAGGCACTGGGCGAGATCGGTGATCTCCGGCTCGCGCGCGGCATTCTCGATCACCGTCGTGCCCCTGGCGAGCACGGCGGCCATCAGCGCATTCTCGGTCGCGCCCACCGACACGGTCGGGAAGCTGATCGTGCCGCCGGTCAGGCCGCCCTCGGGCGCCGTCGCCTTCACATAGCCGGCAGCCAGCTCGATCTCGGCGCCCAGCGCCTGCAGCGCCTTGAGGTGCAGGTCGATCGGCCGGTTGCCGATCGCGCAGCCGCCGGGCAGCGACACCGTCGCCTCGCCGGCGCGGGCGAGCAGCGGCCCCAGCACCAGGATCGAGGCGCGCATCTTGCGGACGATGTCGTAGGGCGCGACGGTCGAGGCGATGTCGCTCGCCTTCAGCGTCATCGTCCGGCTGAAGCCGTCGCCCTTGGCGCCCTTGACCATGGTCGAGACGCCGAGCTGGTTGAGGAGGTGCATGAAGCTGTCGACATCGGCGAGCCGCGGCAGGTTCTGCAGCTCCAGGATCTCGTCGGTGAGAAGGGCGCACGGCATCAGCGTCAGCGCCGCATTCTTCGCCCCCGAGATCGCGATCCGGCCGTTGAGCGGGCGGCCGCCCCTGATGATGATCCTGTCCATCAGGGTCGGCGTTTACGCCTTCTCCGCCGCCGTGCAAGCACCCGGAAAAATGCGCGGGGGCCAGACGCACTTAATTTCGATCAGGGCAGAGGCCGCCATTCCTCCATACAAGTCACACGGTTGTCGCAATTTTCTCGGGTTTGGGGGACGCGGTTGTTGGGGGCAGAAGGTCTCGCCGAGCGGTTCGGTAAGCATGCGCGCCTGACCGCCAGCGAGCAGGCCGCGCTCGACCGGTTCGAGGAGCAGCAGCGCAGCTATCGCCGGGGCGCCGTCGTGATCCGCGAGCAGGAGAATGCGCGCGAGCTGTTCGTGGTCCGCTCGGGATGGCTGCATTCCAGTGTCGTACTCGGCAATGGCAGCCGGCAGATCACCCGCTTCCACTTCCCCGGCGACCTCGTCGGCCTGCCTTTGCTCGCCTTTCCGGATTCCCCGGAAACGGTGACGGCCGTCACCGACATTGTCCTGCACCCGTTCGGACGGGAGCGCGTCGGCGCCCTGATCGCAGAGCACCCCCGACTCGGGGCGCTGCTGCTCTCGCTGGCGGTCGCCGATCGCGTCGCCTTCGCCGATCGTATCGCCTCGCTCGGCCGCACGCCCGCGCGCACCCGCGTCGCCGCGCTCCTGTGCGAGATCTACATGCGGATGCGCGGGCTCGGCACGGCCGAGGGCGGCCCGATTCCACTGCCGCTGACGCAGGAGGATATCGGCGACGCGACCGGCCTCACCGCCGTCCACGTCAACCGCATGATGCGCGTGCTGGCCGAGGACAGGATCATCGAGCGCCGCGGCGGCATGTTCCGTGTCCTGGACGAGGCACGCCTCTGCGCCGACGCGGGCTTCCTCGATCGCTCGCCGGTGGAGACGGGCTGGCTGCCGCCGCCGCGGTGAAGCGACCTCAGGCCTTTTCGAGCGTGCACTGCAGCGGGTGCTGATTCTCCCGCGCATAGTCGATCACCTGGGCGACCTTGGTCTCGGCGACCTCATAGGGAAAGATGCCGCAGACGCCGACGCCGCGCTGGTGGACGTGGAGCATCACCCGGGTCGCGTCCTCGAGGTCCATCTTGAAGAAGCTCTGCAGGACGTGGACGACGAACTCCATCGGCGTGTAATCGTCATTCAGCATCAGCACCTTGTAGGGCGAAGGCGTCTTGGTGCGGGTGCGCGTCTTGGTGGCGACGCCAAGGCCGGTGCCCTGATCGCCCTCGTCGATCCGATCGTCGTCGGAAGCCCAAATCCGGATGTCGCTCATGTCCATATCAACGCAATAAATATGGCAGGGTGCCCGCCGCCTGCAAGGGTTTCGGCGGTCGGTTGTCGTCAGTCGACGTAGCGGCGGGAGCTTAACAAGGCGCCAAAACAAAGGGCGGACGCCCCGAATGGGAGCGCCCGCCCTTTTACACGGTCGGCTGTGCCGACCACTCGCGAAAAGCTTACGCCGCGAGGGTCTTCACGCGCTCGGCCGCGACCGAATAGCGGCTGGTGATCGGCTCGGCGACGTCGCCGGCGATCTTCAGGACGGCCTCGCTCACCTTCGCGCTCTCGGCGACGGCGGCGTCGAACGCGCTGCGGGCATAGTCGCTCTGCAGCTTGAAGAAGTCGGTCGCGGTCTTCACCTCGGCGAAGTTCTTGAAGGCCGCCGAAGCGTCCTCGAAGCTCTTGCGGCCGAACTCGGCGGCTTCCTGGCTCAGGGTCTCGACGCCCTTGGCGGCGACCTTCGAGGAGGCGACGATCGCCTCGACATTGCCGCGGGTCAGGTCGGCGAATTCCTCGACGAGCCTGGAACCCTTTTCGAAGGCGGTCTTGGTGCGCTCGTTGATGTCGCCGAACGCATTCTTGAACTGGTCGGCGCCGACGAACGGCGTCTCGGTCTTGGTGGCCATGGTCTTCACTCCTTGTGTGTCGGCGCCGGCGCGAACCGGCGTCAAAGTCTTGTTCACGGCGGCCGCCTTGGCGGCCGGGGCTTTGGCAGCCGCGACCGGCCTGGGGGCCGGAGCGGCTTTCTTGACGGCGGGCGCGGCGCTCTTCGCCGGCACGCTCTTCTTCACGCGTACGGCCGCAGCTTTTACCGGCGGCGGCGCCTTCTGGGTCTTCTCCACAAGAGCCGGAGCCGTCGCAGCCTCGGGCGCGACCTTCGCTTCGACCGGGGCCGCTTCGGCCTTCTCGGCCTTCGCAGGCATCACCGCCGGCGCAGCGTCGGACACGATATCCTCGGCAGGCTTGGCGGCCGGCTCGGCAGCTTTGGTCTCGGCCATCGCAAACGACTCCGTCTTTGTTGCGGTGCAGCAAATAGTGCGGGCGGCGGCGGATTGCAAGCACTTTTTGTGCGCTGCAACATTGCTGTCACAATGAGGATTTTCAATGGCTTAGGAGGCAAGATCGTATACGATCTACCTTATCTTCTCACGCGCGCAATACGCCCGTGCAGAACGCAGCGTGCTGGTGTTCTGGTCGAAGAAGAGACGAGAGATCGACGCTCAGGCGACGTGACGGATCGGCGTGAAATCGGCGAGCCAGGCGCGGGCCTGGCGTTGCGCTTCGGCGATCTCGCGCGCAGTCATCTCCTCGGCGATGTCGGCGCGGCATTCCTGTGCCAGCGTGCTGCCGTTCAAGGCGGCGAGGTTGAACCACTTATGCGCTTCGATGAGATCGACCATGATGCCGCCGCTGCCGGTCGAATAGGCGACCCCGAGTTCGTAGAGCGCCTGGATGTCGCCCCCCGCGGCATCGGCGATGCGGCTTTCGACGAGGAAGGCCGCGGATTTCGCACTGTGACCCATATGACATGCCCCCAACCTGCGTGTCCGGGACCATGTCTGCGGCAGCACTCCCCAACAAATGGTTAACGTCGCGATCAGGATGTCGGCGGCGGGGGCGCGGATTGCGTGACGCTTTCGAGCGGGCAGCGCCAGCCTTCGACCCGGATCGCGCCGAAGCGGTCGAGATCGCCCTGCGGCGTCGTTTCGAAGGCGAGCGGCGCGGTCGGCCTCAGCCGGGCGCAGGTGCCACGCGTACGCGCATAATACCACTGACCGGTGTCGGCACGGACATACACGCCCCGATCATCACGCACGACGGCTTCCAGGAAGCTGCGCATGCGCGGAATCCGGGTTTCCTCGGTCTGACCGGGAGCTGGTTCCGCCGCAAGGAGCGGAGCGGCGCCGATCAGGGCGGCAGCGAGCGTGACGGCTTTCATCATCTTCCTCGTCTCCCTTCTGCGAGGGGCGGCTCCTGCCATGTCAGCGATGAACCGACGCTGAGCGCGGCCATTCCACCGCGAGGATCGAGAAGAGCACGGTGTCGCGGACATGGCCGTTCCAGGTGATCCGGTCGGCGCGGATCACGCCCTCGCGCACGCCGCCGATCTTGGCCATCGCCGCCTGGGATCGGCCGTTGCGCGCATCGACGCGGAACTCGATCCGGCGAAAGCCGCAGTCGATCGCCCGGCCGATCATCAGGTCCTTGACCCGGCCGTTGAAGCCGGTGCCGCGCATCGCCGGCACATAATAGGTGCAGCCGATCTCCAGCACGCCGCGGTGCGTATCGATTCCGAGGAAGCTCGACATGCCGGCCAGCGCATCCTCCCTGAACAGGGCGAAGGTACGCCAGTCCGGGCGACCGCGGATGAAATCGAAGCTTGCGTCGAACCGGTCCGGCGCAAAGGACATGGAATAGATCTGCCAGATGTCGAGGTCCTCAGCGCAGGCGGCCTTGAGCGCGCCGCGGTGCGCCTCCGTCGCCAGCTCCGCACGCACCTCGCCGTCCTGCATCGGCGCGTCCAGCGCGTCAGTCCCGATCATCGTCGCCGTCAGCTTCGCCGTCAATTTCGCCGTCAGTTTCCAAATCCCGCGCCACCTGCGGCGAGCGCAGCAGCGTGTCGATATGGCTGCCCTCGTCGAAGCTCTCGTCGAGCAGGAACTTGAGGCGCGCGGCATATTTGGTGTTCACCCGCCGGGCGACCTCGCTCTGGAGATAGGCGGTGTTGGTCCTCAGCGCCTTCAGCACCGCCTCGGCATCGCCGCCGAGCAGCGGCATGACGAAGGCGGTGGCGTGCCTCAGGTCCGGCGACATGCGCACCTCGGTGATCGAGACGCTGTGGCTGACGAGCGTCGCGTCATGCACGTCGCCGCGCATCAGGATGTCGGAAAGCGCATGGCGGACCTGCTCGCCGACGCGCAGCAGCCGCACCGAGCGGCCTTCGGGGGTTTCGTTGTGCCGTGCCATCTGTCTGTTCTTGGGGCGCGATATGCCCAATGACGGAAGGAAACTACTTCTTCTCGTAGCCGCCCTTGTCGGGAATCGGCTGGCCCTTCTCGTCCAGCGGCTGACCTTTCTCGTCGACCGGCGGCTTGCCACCCTTCTCGTCACTCATGCTACGACTCCTTCCCCGATAGGAGACGCAGCCTAGCTCGATCGCGAGGGCGCGACAACGTCCCCGGCTCAGCGCCCATTCGTCGCCATCTCGCCCTTCATCGCCCGGGCTGTGAAGGTGCCGCGGGCGACGAGATCGCCGTCCTGGTCGAACAGTTCCGCTTCGGTGAAGACGATCGTCCGGCCGGCATTGACGACGCGGCCCTTGCCGACGAAACGGCCGGGCCGTGCCGGCTTGATGAAGGAGATGGTGAAATCGATCGTCGGCGCATAGACGGTGCCGCCGGTCATCGCGAACAGCGCCGGGCCCTGCGTGTCGTCGAGCATGGCGGCGAGGAACCCGCCCTGCACCGTCCCCGCCGGATTCACGAACCGCGCGTCGACGATGAAGCCGATCTCGATCGTCCCCGCGGCGACATCCACGTCGCGCAGCGTCCAGCCGAGCAGTTTCGATCCTTCGGGCAGCGGGAAGCTGTCGAAGACGGACTTTGGGGCAGTCACGGTCAGGCGTCCGCCAGAATGTCGTCCACGGCAACGTCCAGCGTTCGCGCGAGCGCGCGCCAGAGCGGCATCGTGCCCTGCGCTTTCCCATTCTCGATTTCCGACAGGTTCGATTTGACCGTGCCGACGGCCTTGGCGAGCGCCGCTAGGGTCATGCCCCGATACTGGCGCCAGACGCGCAAGGGGCTTTCTCCGTTCAGGATGCGATCGATCATCTCGGCGGGCAGATATTCCTCCCCCGCCAGGCGGCGCTGCTCGGCCTGCTCGGCCGCTGCGCTGTCGGCCCTGTCCTCGGCAATATCCAGCAGCCGAGCATAGTCTTCGACCGGTAGCACAGCCATCTTCCGACCCGCGATCTCGACAATCTGTGCGGTCATTCCGTCACCTCATAAACCGATCCACGCGGCGCGATATCGTCGATCCAGAGCACATCATTGTCGATCCGGAAGATCACTCGCCAGTCCTGCACACGCAATCGGCATTCAACCCGTCCCTGCAGCCGCTTCACGTTCGCGCCCATCGACCCCGGATCCGCCGCCAGTTCACCGATCTTCTGCCGGATCAGCGTGCGCTTGTTGGACCGGACAAGCGCTTTCGCCGCCGATTTGGAAAATCGGATGTCCATCGAAGCGTGTTTAGCATTCTCCGAACCTTTCCGCTATAGAAAGTTCGGATATTCCGAACTCGCCCTATAGCGTGCGTTCGCGCTCCTCGATCTCGAACGTCTCGAGCATGTCACCCGGCTTGATGTCGGTGTGGCTCTCGAAGGTGACGCCGCACTCGAGGCCCGCGCGAACCTCGGGCACGTCGTCCTTGAAGCGCCGGAGCGAGGCGATCGATCCGTTGTAGATGATCACGTCGTCGCGCATGATGCGCGCCTTCAGCGCCTTGCGGATGAAGCCTTCGGTGACCAGCAGGCCCGCCGCCTTGCCGTGCTTTCCGGCAGAGAAGACCTCGCGGATCTCGGCGCGGCCGACGACATTCTCGATGATCAGCGGACCGATCTTGCCGGCCATCGCCGCCTTCACCGCGTCGGTGAGATCGTAGATGACATCGTAATATTGCATGGCGACGCCGTTGCGCTCGGCGATCTCGCGCGCCTTCGCATTGGCGCGGACGTTGAAGCCGATGATCGGCGCGCCCGAGGCGGCGGCGATATTGACGTCGCTTTCCGTGATGCCGCCGACGCCGGCGTGAAGCACACGCGCCTTGATGTCGTCGTTCGAGATCTTGTTGACCGCCGCGACGATCGCCTCGACCGAGCCCTGCACGTCGCCCTTGATCACCAGCGGGAATTCGACCGCCTGCTTCTCCTTCAATGCGGAGAACATCGTGTCGAAGCTGGCCGGCGCCGAAGTGGTGCGCTTGCGGTCGATCACGCCCTGACGATAGGCCGCGACTTCGCGGGCGCGTGCCTCATTCTCGACGACGGTCAGCGTGTCGCCGGCCGACGGCACGCCGCTGAGGCCCAGCACCTCGACCGGAACGCTCGGACCCGCTTCCCTCACCTGGCGGCCATGATCGTCGATCATCGCGCGGACCTTGCCCGAGATCGGGCCGGCCACGAAGATGTCGCCGACGCGCAGCGTGCCGCGCTGGACGAGCACGGTCGCGAGCGGGCCGCGGCCCTTGTCGAGCTTGGCCTCGACCACCGCGCCTTCGGCGGCACGGTCGGGATTGGCCTTCAATTCCAGGATCTCGGCCTGGAGCGCGATCGCCTCCAGCAGCTTGTCGAGATTGGTCTTCTTGAGCGCCGAAACCTCGACGTCCTGCACGTCGCCGCCCATGTCCTCGACGACGATCTCGTGCTGGAGCAGCTCCTCGCGCACCTTCTGGGCATTGGCGCCGGGCTTGTCGATCTTGTTGATCGCCACGATCATCGGCACGCCGGCCGCCTTGGTGTGGTTGATCGCCTCGATCGTCTGCGGCTTCAGGCCATCGTCGGCCGCCACCACCAGGATGACGATGTCGGTAACGTGGGCGCCCCGCGCGCGCATCTCGGTGAACGCCTCGTGGCCCGGCGTGTCGAGGAAGGTGATCTTCGACTTGTCGGCCAGGGTCACCTGATAAGCGCCGATATGCTGGGTGATGCCACCGGATTCCCCGGCAACGACATTGGCGCCACGGATCGCATCGAGCAGCGAGGTCTTGCCGTGATCGACGTGGCCCATGATCGTGACCACCGGCGGACGCGGCTGCAGCGTCTCCGCCGCGTCGACGTCGGTCTCGGTCTGGATGTCGACGTCGCTGTCGCTGACGCGCTTGATGTTGTGGCCGAACTCGGTGACGAGCAGCTCGGCGGTGTCCTGGTCGATCGTCTGGTTGACGGTGACGACCACGCCCATCTTGAACAGCGCCTTCACCAGATCGGCGCCGCGCTCGGCCATGCGGTTGGCGAGCTCGCCGACGGTGATGTTCTCCGGCACCACGACGTCGCGGATCTGCTTGGCGGCAGGGCCCGACTGCATATGGGCGCGCTTTTCCTTCTCGCGGGCGCGCTTCAGCGCGGCGAGGGAACGGGCGCGGGCATCGCCGCTGTCGTCGAGGGCGCGGGTGACGGTGAGCTTGCCGCGCTCGCGGCGATGGTCGTCGCGGCCGCGTGCCGGACGGGCCGGCTCTGGCCGCTTCACCGGGGTGAACGCCTGGCGCGGCGGGCGGGGCTGGCCCGGGCGCGGCGCTTCTGCGGTCTCTTCCGCTGCGGTAGGCTGGGACGCCGTTTCCTCGACCGCCCTGACGGTCTCCTCGACGGCGCGACGGGCCTCTTCCTCGGCCTTCAGCCGCACCTCTTCCTCGGCGCGGCGATTGTCCTCGGCGCGCTTCTTCTCCTCCTCGGTCGCGGCCCTGGCCTGCTTGTCCTCGCGGCGGCGCGCCTCCTCGAGCGAGGCGAGACGGGCCTCCTCGGCCTCGCGCAACAGCCGCTCCTGCAGCTCTTTGCGCGTCTGCACGGAATCGACCGGGCGCGGCTGGGCGGGCTTGGGCGCAGGGGCGGGCTCGGGCGCGCGCGCGGCCGGGGCGGGCGTCGGCGCAACCGGCTCGGGAGCCGGCGTGGCCTCTTCGCCCGGGCGGCCCAGGATGCGGCGCTTCTTCACCTCCACCACGACGGTGTTCGAGCGGCCGTGGCTGAAGCTCTGCTTCACCTTGCCGGTCTCGACCGTCCGCTTGAGGCCCAATGGCGCCCGCGCTCCCAGCTTCGGTTTGTCCGTCGAATCGCTCACTTAGTTTCCTTTGCCCACATCCATTACAGGCGCACCCGGCGCCTTCGCCGACGCGGCGCTTAGCCCAGCATCACGTCCGATAAAAGCGTGCCACCGCTCGATCGCATGCGAGACGCGCGCGGCAGCTGCCCGGTCAACGAGAGCGATATGTACCACATTCTCGCGACCGAGCGCCAACGACAATATGGCCCTTCCCACCGGCAAAACCAAGCCCCGCCGGCCACTTCCCTCGGCATCGGAGCCGACCCGCCAGGCCTGGTCGAGCTTGCGATTGCCCTCCTCGCCCGCATCTTCGGCATGGAGCAGCAGCTGCACCGTGCCGCGCCGCGCCGCGGTCTCGATCTTCTCCGATCCGGTGAGGAGGTTGCCGGCGCGCGCCTCGAGCCCGAGCCGGTCGAGCATCGTCTGCCGGAGCGCCGCCTCGATCCGCGCGCCCAGATCCTCGGGCACGCGCACCTCGCCGGTCTTGAATGCCCGGACCAGCGCGCCCTTGAGCCTGCCCTTGGCCTGTGCCGCCTCCAGCGCGCTGCGATCGACGCCGATCCAGGCGCCGCGCCCGGGGGCGCGCGCGCGGACGTCCGGCGCCACCTCGCCATCCGGGGACAAGGCCAGCCGGATCAGATCACCCCGCGCCCCGGCCTCCCGGGTCAGGATGCAGGTGCGTTCCGGCGTATGAGGACCGTGCTCCCGCGAAGGCGGGAGCCCAGACGCTTGTTTGTCCTGGCCCCCATCGAGGAGGTCGCCCTGTCCCCCGGACAGGGCTGTGGATGCCCGGGGGGCATCCACACCTCTCGATTTCGCCGGGGTTCGCGGCTGACGGGTCAGCCGCTCATTGGGGAGTTTCCGCAACCGCGTCCTCCCCGATAGTCTCTGGTCCTTCATCCTCGAACCAGTGCGCGCGCGCCGCCATGATGATCTCGTTGCCCTGCTCTTCGGTCAGGCCATATTCGCCGAGCACGCCGCCCTTGTCCTCGGGCCGGTTGTTCGGCTCGCGCTGGCGGCGCTGCTCGGGCCGCTTCTTCTGGATGAGCTCGTCGGTGGCGAGATCGGCGAGATCGTCGAGCGTGCGGATGTTCGCCTTGCCGAGCGTCACCAGCATCGCCTCGGTGAGATAGGGCATCTCGGCCAGCGCATCCTCGACGCCTAGGGACCGGCGCTCCTCGCGCGCCGCCGCCTCGCGCCGCTCCAGCGCCTCGGCGGCGCGGTTCTGCAGCTCGGCGGCGAGCTCTTCGTCGAAGCCCTCGATCGCCGACAGCTCCTCGGCCTCGACATAGGCGACCTCTTCCAGCGCCCCGAAGCCCTCGGCGACGAGCAGCTGGGCGAGCGTCTCGTCGACATCCAGCTCGTTCTGGAACATCTCGGAGCGCTCGATGAACTCGCGCTGGCGCTTCTCGCTCGAATCCGCCTCGGTCATGATGTCGATCGCCGATCCGGTGAGCTGGCTGGCGAGGCGGACGTTCTGGCCGCGCCGGCCGATCGCGAGGCTGAGCTGGTCGTCGGGCACCACCACCTCGATCCGGCTCTCCTCCTCGTCGATGACGACACGGGCGACGGTGGCCGGCTGCAGCGCGTTGACGATGAAGGTCGCGGTGTCCTCGCTCCACGGGATGATGTCGATCTTCTCGCCCTGCAGCTCTTGGACGACGGCCTGCACGCGCGAGCCCTTCATGCCGACGCAGGCGCCGACCGGATCAATCGAGCTGTCGTGGCTGATCACGCCGATCTTGGCCCGGCTGCCCGGATCGCGCGCGGCCGCCTTGATCTCGATGATGCCGTCGTAGATTTCGGGGACTTCCTGCGCGAACAGCTTCTTCATGAACTCAGGATGGGCGCGCGACAGAAAGATCTGCGGCCCCCGGTTCTCGCGGCGGACGTTGAGGATGATCGAGCGCACCCGATCGCCAACGCGCAGCAGTTCGCGGGGGATCTGCTGGTCGCGGCGGATCACACCCTCGGCGCGGCCCAGATCGACGACGACATGGCCGAACTCGACGCGCTTGACGACGCCGGTGATGATCTCGTTCGCCCGGTCCTTGAACTCCTCATATTGCCGCTCGCGCTCGGCGTCGCGGACCTTCTGGAAGATGACCTGCTTGGCGGCCTGCGCGGCGATGCGGCCGAACTCGATCGGGGGGAGCGGGTCGACGATGAAGTCACCCAGCTGCGCGTCCTTCTGGAGCTTCGCCGCGTCCTCCAGGTTCACCTGCTTGAAATAGTCGTCGACCTCCTCGACCACCTCGACGACGCGCCACAGGCGCAGATCGCCGCTGTTCGGGTCGAGCTTGGCGCGGATGTCGTTCTCGGCGCCGTAGCGGGCACGGGCGGCGCGCTGGATCGCATCCTCCATCGCCTCGATGACGATCGTGCGGTCGATGAGCTTCTCGCGCGCGACGGCGTCGGCGATCGCGAGCAGCTCGGCCTTGTTGGCGGAAACGGCGCCGGGGGCGTTCCCGGCTTCGGCGGTGGCCATGATCTAGTCCTGTCCTTCTTCTTCGGTCTGTTCGATGGTGTCCGCGCCGTCCGCGCTGATCGGCGCGGTCGCGGCGAGGAGCCGGTCGGTGAAAAGCAGCTTGGCGGAATGGACCGCGGCGAACGGCACGCGCCGTTCGCCGAGGCCATCGACGCGGATCAGCACCTCTTCGCCATCGGCGCCGATCAGATCGCCGCTATATTGCTTGCGGCCCTCGATCTTCTCGGTGAGGTTGAGCCGCGCTTCATGCCCGGCCCAGTCGTCGAAATCCTTCATCCGGGTCAGCGGCCGGTCGATCCCGGGCGAGCTGACCTCGAGCCGGTAGCCGCCTTCGATCGGATCCTCGCCACGGGCTTCCAGCGCGTCGAGCGCGTCGGACAGCCGCCGCGACAGCCGCTCGCAATCGGCGAGATCGAGCTGGCGCGTGTCCGGCCGCTCGGCCATCACCTGCAGCGTGGGATCGTCCTTGCCGCCGATCATCATCACGCGCACCAGCGCCAGCCCCTCGGCTTGCACCTCGGGCTCGATGATCCGGGTCAGCTCGGCGATGTCCGCCATGCACGCTCCAACGGCTAAAGCTCGCCCGTGCCGACCCCGTCCGGGGCCAGCCTCAACAGCGTCACCGATGTCGAGAAAGGCATGCGCTATATAGGGAAGGGGCGGGGAGCGGGCAAGCGCAGAGTCGCGCCATGGCGATGTTTACCCTTTCTTAAGGTTAAAGCCGCATTGAGATGGATGAATTCGGTAAGGTTTTGCTGCTAGATTCCACATGCACCGAAATTCGGCTGGATCGCTGCCATTGAACGTGACGCCGCCTCGCAAGAAACCCTGGAAAGCGCTGATCGTGGCGCTTGTGGTGGGACTCATCTTCGGCGTCGCCCAGGCGGGCAAGCCGATCGAGAACTGGATGCAGATCGCGCGCAACAAGCTGCGCAGCCATCCGGCGAGCGGTGAGATCGTCCTGGTCGCGATCGACGACCGCAGCCTCACCGAGGTTGGAGCGGTTCCCTGGAATGGCAGTCTGCTGGCCGATCTGATCCGTCGGATCGACGCGGCCGGCGCACGCAATATCCATCTCGATGACGAACTGCGGGCGCTCGGATCGCCAGCCCAGGCCAGCCAGCTGGAAGCGACGTTGGCGCAGTCGCGGGCGAACATTCTGTTGCCGTCCAGATTCTCCGTCGATCCGGTCTCCGGCACGCGAACCGACTATCGTCCCGTGGACCGCTTCGCCCGTCACGCGCAGGTCGTGAACACCAATCTGTGGCTCGAATGGGATGATGCCGTCTGGAGTCATCCCTACGCCGTCCCTGATGGCTCCGGTACGATGCTCTCGCTGGGAAGCGTATTGGGTGGCGTAAACCGGCCTGCGGCCGAACTGTTCCCGATCGACTACGGGATCGACATCCAGACGATTCCGACGGTGAGCGCCAGCGACATTCTTTTCGATCGCTACAGATCGGCATCGATCGCAGACAAGGACATCGTGATCGCGCGGACGGATACGACCGCGACCCGCCAGCGGGTTCCCGGCTTCCGCCCCGTGCCGGTCATCCTTTTCCATATCGTCGCCGCGGAGACATTGCGCTCCGGAATCCCGATGAATCTCGGGTGGGCTGTGCCCTTTGGTGTGGCGCTGCTGGTGTCCGGCGTCGCGCTCTACACCCGGCGGCGTGTGATCGCCGGAAGTGTGCTCGCTGTGGCGACCGGCGGCGCAATTGCCGCTCCGATTCTGCTGGAAGCGCATCACATCTATGTGCAGGTCGTGCCCGCTCTGGCGGTGCTTGTCGCGGCAGCGCTGATCCGCCTCACCGCGAGCCTGAAGCGGTCATACAACGCACGCGGCACGACCAATCTGGTGACCGGCATGCCCAACCTGCAGGCGCTCCGCCAGGCCGGATCGAAGTCCGGGGTGGTGATCGCAGCGCGGATCAACAACTACGCCCAGATCACCATGACCCTCCCGCCGCAGCATGAGAAGGAGCTGGTCGAGCAGATCGTCGGGCGCCTCGAATTCGGCGCCACCGGGGCCGACATCTTTCAGGCTGACGAAGGCATCTTCGTGTGGACCTCCCGGATCGGGATCGAGGATGGTCTCATCCAGCAGCTCGAGGGCCTGCAGGGTCTCTTCCGCAGCCCGGTCGTTGTCTCGGGCCGTCTCATCGACCTGACGGTGACGTTCGGGCTCGATCCCGACGGCTCACGGCCGCTGGTGCAGCGGGTGTCGAGCGCGCTGGTCGCCGCTGACGAGGCCGCGCGTGACGGCAAGAGGTGGGCCAGCTTCAATCCGGCCAGCGTCGAGGACGCCGATTGGGAAATGTCTCTCCTGGCACGGCTCGATCATGCGATCGATCATGGCGAGATCTGGATCGCCTACCAGCCGAAAAAGGATTGCCGGTCCGGGCAGCTGATCGGCGCCGAGGCGCTGGTCCGCTGGACGCATCCCGAGAAGGGCGCGATCTACCCCGATCAGTTCATCGGCGCGGCCGAACAGGGTGGGCGGATCGAGCGGCTCACCTATCACGTGCTCGATCAGGCGCTCGCCGGCGCGGCCGCGATTAATCGCCGCAAGCATCGCTTCAACGTCGCGGTCAATCTTTCTGTGCTGCTGCTGGACAGCAAGCGGCTGGTGTCCACCGTCGAGACCCTGCTTCAGAAGCATGGGGTCGATCCCGCCTCCCTGACGCTGGAGGTGACCGAAACCTCCACACTCGGCAGTGCCGCGACCCAGATCGCCAATCTCGAGCGGCTGAGCGCCATGGGGATCCAGCTCTCGATCGACGATTATGGCACCGGCTTCTCAACCCTGGAATATTTGCGGCGCATTCCGGCTTCGGAGATCAAGATCGATCGCAGCTTCATCAGCATGCTGGACAGCTCGCAAAGCGACCGCATCATGGTGAACTCGACGATCCAGCTTGCCCATTCGCTGGGCCGCAAGGTGGTTGCCGAGGGCGTCGAGAGCGAGGCGATCCTGACCGAGCTGAAGCGCATGCACTGCGACATCGCGCAGGGTTATCATGTCGGCCGGCCAATGCCGTTCGCCGACCTCCTCGAGCAACTGGGCCTGGCCGAACGCGCAGCCTGATCGGGACTTCCGGCCTGGGCGTTTGAGCCGGCGCGCAACCGCGCGACCGGGGCTCCCCGCTTTTCCGATTCGGTGAATCGCGCGCTTCGATTCGCGAGCTCACACCCCTTGCGTGCCCGCGCCTTTCACCCCTCGGCCGCTCTCATCTTTGCCGCATAGTCAGCCGATTCAATGAGTTACGGCTTCGAAACGGTTTATGGCTTGTTAACCCTAACAAAAGAGGTTAATGCTAGGGCTCGGCCAAGTTTGTTTTGACTAGAGCTCTAGGGAGATCACCATGTGGGATTGGCTTTTCGGCGGTGGCTACTGGGCCTAAACGGTCCGCCGCAAATGTAAAAAGCCCCGTTTCGGCGGGGCTTTTTCTTTTGGATGTGGTGGTTCGTCGGCCGACGCCGAGGCGTTGCGAGCCGGGCCCCGGGCGTGCGAAAAGGGTGTCACCTTCCCGAACCCGGACATCCAATGAAGATCATCGGCAGCTACGTCTCCCCCTATGTCCGCAAGGTGCTCGCCTGCATGGCGCTCAAGGGGATCGACGACTATGAGATCGATCCGATCACGCCCTTTTTCGGCGGCGACGAATTCCAGCGCCTCTCGCCGCTGCGGCGCATCCCGATCCTGATTCACGGCGATCTGGTGCTCACCGACTCCTCGGTGATCTGCGCGTATATCGACGAGGCTTTCCCCGGCCATCCGCTGCTCCCCGCCGGCCCGGCGGACCGGGCCCGCGCCCGCTGGCTGGAGGAATATGCCGACACCCGGCTCGGCGACCTGTGCATCTGGAGCCTGTTCTACCAGAAGGTGGTCGGTCCGCTGGTGTTCGGCGAGCCCGGCGACCCTGCCCGGGTGGAGAAAGCACTGAGCGAAGGACTACCCGGCGCGCTCGACTATCTCGAAGGCCTCGCGCCGGACGACGGCTTCCTGTTCGGCGAGATCGGCCTCGCCGACATTTCGATCGCGAGCTTCTTCCGCAATGCCGGCTATGCCGGCTTCGAGATCGACGCCGGCCGCTGGCCGCGTGCCGGCGGCCTCATCGCGCGCTTGCTTGCCCATGACTGCTTCGCCCGCTTCCTGCCCTTCGAGCAGGCGCAGCTCAGCACCAATCCGCAGGGGCGCCGCCAGGCGCTCCTCGCCGCCGGTGCCCCGCTCACCGCCGACACTCTCGGGACCCGCGAGCCGCGCCGCGGCGTCATGGCACTCTAGCAGACAGGTTTCCTGATGATGGTTCGGTCGATCTTCTCGCACGTCCGCACATTCGTGCTTCTGCCCGGCCTGTTCCTTGCCGTCCCGTGCGATGCGCAAACGCCGGCCGCGTCCATCCCGGCGAGTCAGGGCTTCTATCGCCTCCCCTATGCGGATGGCACGACGCTCGAGGTGTTCGACGACGTCGAGAGCCACCGTCCCGTCGGCCGCACCGATCTCTTCGCCGTCGACGGCCAACGCCCCTATCGCGTCGTCGCGGCGGCGGCGGGCCGGATCATGGCGATCCAGGACGGCTACAGCGAACAGCAGTCCGGGCGCGCCGCGCGCGAATGCCGCAACAACTTCGTCTGGATCGCCCATCCGAATGGTGAATGGACGAACTATTCCCACCTGGCCCACGGCACGGTGACCGGCCGGGCCGGATTGAAGGTCGGCGACGAGGTCCAAGCCGGCACCTGGCTCGGCGACGAGGGAACGGTCGGCTGCTCGATGCTGGACCATGTCCATTTCGAGGTCGCGGTGCCGCGTCGGGACGACCCGATCGACGCCGGCGGCTTCCTGAACGACAATGCCGATGGCGCACGGCTGCGCCGCCCGCGCTTCTGCGGCGTCGAAGGAGAGGCCGTGAGAAAAGGCGAGCGCCATCGCGCCGGATCCTGCCGATAGCCTGCTATTCCGCGCCCCAGGGCGGCGGCGGCACGGCCGCGAGCTGGGTGAGATCGAATTCGACGCGAAAGAAACGGCCTGGCCTGCGCAGCTCGTAAGCGAAAAGCCTGCCGGGCGAAACTTCTACCGTCCAGATGTTCGTCACCGATGGATGCAGATCCTGCGCGACAAACATCTCGCGCGAGACCCTGTCTGCCGGGAATTCCTGGCGGGTCGCGCTACCGGAAGCCACCGAGTCCCCGCCATATTGCGTCAGCGCATCCTCGCTTCCGTCCTCGTGCCGGTGATCGTGCTTGAGGCGCAAGCCGTCCTGCGTCCGGGTGACGACCCAGGTTCGCGAGCGATTCTCGCCGACGTGGAACGGGATACGGATCTCCGTATCCGTGCAGCTGCGCACGTGCATGATCAGCCGGGTGGCCGTCATCGCGCGGTCGGTCGCGTCCGTGCTGACAACGCGGCCTTCATAGGCCCGACCGCAGAGCGCTCGCAGGGACTCGAAGAACGCATCCTGCGGTGCATCCGCGGCGACCGCGCCGGCGAGGGCGAGAAACGGGAGTGGGGTCATGGGGATCACCCTATCGCCCCTCTCGCGCGGCGCAACCGGCATCGTTATGAAGGGCGCTTCCTCGGTTTCGGCGCATTTGCGTGCCGGACCGCCAGCAGGGAGTTTCCGATGCGCGCCTTCCGCTCCGTTTTCATTCCCGCCCTCGCTTTGATCGGCTGCACCGCCGCCACCGATGCCGGCAATGCCGGGCAGCAGACTGCCGGCCAGTCGGTCGCAGGCGAAGCGGGCCGGCCGTTCCAGGTCCGGGAGATCGCCCAGTTCCGCGAGCCCTGGGCGATGGCCTTCCTCCCCGGCGGTCGCCAGGCGCTGATCACCGAGAAGCGCGGGGCGGTGAGGCTCTGGACGGTCGGCGGCCAGGCCGTCGACGTCGCCGGCGTGCCACAGGTCGCTTATGGCGGGCAGGGCGGTCTCGGCGACGTCGCCGTCCATCCGGATTTCGCCAACAACGGCGTCATTTATCTCAGCTATGCCGAGGCCGGCGAGAACGGCACGCGGCACGCGGCCGTCGGTCGCGGCCGGCTGGTCACCGAGGGCGGGAGCCCGCGGATCGAGAATTTCCAGGTCATCTGGCGGCAGGAGCCGGGCTTCGACGGGCGCGGCCATTACGGCCACCGCCTGCTCTTCTCGCCGGACGGCCAGTTCCTCTTCATCAGCTCGGGCGAGCGCCAGGAATTCGATCCCGCGCAGGACCGCAATTCCAACGCCGGCAAGATCGTCCGCCTCACCGACACCGGCATGGTGCCCTCCGACAACCCCTTCTACGATCAGGGCCGGATCATCAGCCAGGTGTGGAGCCTCGGCCACCGCAATCCGCTCGGCATGGCCTGGGATGCGGACGGACGGCTCTGGGAGATCGAGATGGGCCCGCAGGGCGGCGACGAGCTGAACCTCGTCGAGCGCGGCGCCAATTACGGCTATCCGATCGTTTCCAACGGCGACCATTATGATGGCCGCCCGATCCCCGACCACGACACCCGCCCGGAATTCGCCGCGCCGAAGGTCACCTGGACGCCGGTGATCTCGCCGGGCAACATGATCTACTACACCGGATCGATGTTCCCTGAGTGGCGCGGCGACCTGCTCGTCGCCGGCCTGTCCAGCCAGGCGCTGGTCCGCGTCGACCTCGACGGCACCAGCGCCCGCGAGGCGGAGCGCTGGAACATGGGCCAGCGCATCCGCGAGGTCGAGCAGGGGCCGGACGGCTCGATCTATCTGCTCGAGGACGAGCGCAACGGCTCGGGCGGGCGGCTGCTCCACCTCACGCCGGCGCGCTAGCCTCCAGTTCCGCGGCGAGCGCAACGATCCGGTCGGCCGCTTCGGGCCGGCCGCGGTGACGTGCCTTGACCGCCTCGACCTCGAGCACGCCCGGTCGCGCTTCTGTGCCTGGCGCGCGGCGCGCCTGAAAGGCTCGCGCGGCATCGAGGCCGTCGTTCGCCGCGGCCCGGACCAGCGCGAGGCTGTGCCAGTAGCCGCGGGTCGAGGCGCTTTCGCCGCAGAGGAGGTCCTTGACGAAGGCATTAAGCCCCCAGAAGCCGTCGACATCGCCATTGGTCAGGATGGCCACGTCCCAGCCCAGATCTTCGAGGATCATCAGCTCGCCGGCGATGCCGACATGGCCGCCACTGTGCCCGACGATGCGGTGGCCGTTCACCGTCTCGATGCTGATGCCGAGGCCATATTGCCCGCGCCGGTAGCCGAACCGGCCCCGCGCCGCCTCCTCGCGCATGGCCCGGCTGTAGAGCCGGTCCTCGCGCCAGGCACGGGCAAAGGCGATGAGATCGCCCACGGTCGAATAGCCGCCGCCGGCGGAGTGACCCCGGAATTGGTTGACGAAAAGGTTGCTGCGCCATGCCCCGTGTGCCTGCTCGTCCCGCACGAAGCCGGTCGACCGGTTCGGGACGACGAGATCGAGCGGCCAGTAGCCGCTGCTTCGCATGCCCAGCGGCGCGAAGATCGTCTGTTGGACATGATCGTGGAACGAGATCCCGGTCACGGCCTCGATCACCAGCCCGAGCACGACGTAGCCGACGTTCGAATAGCCGAACTGCGCGCCAGGCTCGGAGACCAGCGGCGTTCCCTGGAACAGTGGAACGAAATCCGGGAGGTTGACGTAAGCCTGCGGCGCGCGGCTCGCGATCGCTTCCCAGTAATTGCCGAGCCCGGAACTGTGGGTCAGCAGTTGCTCGATCGTGACCTGCCGGGCGATGTCGGCATCAGGATAGGCGGGCAAATAGGTGCCGAACGATGCGTCCAGCCGCACCAGGCCTTGCTCCACAAGGCGCAGGATCGCCGTTCCGGTGAACAGCTTGCCGATCGAGGCGAAATTGAACCGCGTGTCGATCCGGTTCGCCGTCTCGTAGTCCCGGCTTGCCAGGCCGGTCGCTCGCGCGAATACGGTTCTGCCACCTCGACCGAGCATGATCGCGCCGCTGAAATCGTCGTCGCGGATCGCGCGATCGAGATAGGATTCGAGCTGCACAGCGATCGCGCGCGCGCTGGCCGACTCCGGTGTTGCGACCGTGGTATCCGCATGTGCGGCAGAAGTTGCCACGCTCATCCCGGCGGTGAGAAGGCCCAAGGCATTCCGGCGTGTGACTTCGACAGAGAAAGGCATCCTGCACCCCTTGCGGCTTCCGGCGAATCAACGTAAGTGCTTACGGAGTTATGACGAAGGAATCTTTGCGTCGTCAAGCCAGCGGTGCCGCGATCGGAGCGCGGTTGCGGCGGCTGTCCGAACGCATCGATCGCGAGGCGAACGCCGTTTATGCCGCGCGGGGGATCGATTTCGAGCAGCGCTGGTACGGTACGCTGTCGTTGCTCGACGAGCGAGGACCGCTTTCGGTGACGGAGATTGCACGCGCGCTCAACATCACTCACGTCGCGGTGAGTCAGGCGCGCCGGTCGCTCACGGCCGCCGGCCTGATCGCATCGACACTCGATCCCGCCGACGGACGCCGGCGGACCCTGCATCTCACGGACGCCGGCGCGGCCTTCGTGGCGCGGCTATGGCCGCTCTGGGACGCACTGAATGCAGTGGGCGACGCCATCAACCGGGAGGCCGCCGACCCGTCTGCTGCGCTCGACCGTCTGGAAGGCGCTCTCGACCGGATGTCGCTCTCCGAACGGGTCGAGCGATTGCTGCCCAGGTCTATTTAATGTCCTTGACCGCCAGATAGACCGTGAACACGAGAAGAGCTGCCATCAGCACCGTCAGGATGATGAAGATGCGGTGCTGCGATCCGGTCACGATCATGTAGATGCCGTTGACCAGCGCCAGCACACCGAAGGCGATGATCGTGTAGAAGAGATAGAGGATCGCCTGGGCCTGCTCGGCGGTGCCGGTGAAACCGACGCTGCTCCCGGTCGCGATCGTCTCGCGCAGCGCCGGTCCCAGATTCCAGATGATCGCGCCCATCATGCCGATCAGGAACAGGCCGCAGAGCAGCCCCAGCCAGCCGCGCCAGGGCGCATCGCCCACCTTGCGGACCGGCCCGCCGCATTTCGGGCAGGTTGTCGTTTTCGTTTCGACGGTGCGCCCGCACGTCGCGTCCTGACAGGTCCAGACAGCGGCCATGGCGTCCCCCTCTTGTGCCCGGCTTCGGAATGGGGGGAACTATACTCAGACGCGACGGTAGCGGAAGTACCAGACCTCGCGGCCCTCGCGGCGTGCCTTGGCCTCGTAGCGCGTTTCCGGCCAGCCGCCCGGGCGGGTGAGGAAGTGCTTGGCGCTCTCCGCCAGCCAGTCGAAGTCGCGGCGCCGGTTCATCACCATCATCGCCCAGCGGCAGTAGGTCGGATCGTCGGTGCCGACGCGGAACTCGCCGCCGCTCTGGAGCTTGGCGGCGATCAGGTCGAGCGGACCGTCATTCACCATCCGCCGCTTGGCATGGCGCGCCTTCGGCCAGGGATCGGGGTGGAGCAGATAGACGAAGCGCAGCGAGGCATCGGGCAGCCGCGCCATCACTTCGAGCGCATCGCCCATATGGACGCGGACATTGGCCAGATGCGCCTCGCGGATATGGCCCAATGCGGTCGCGACGCCGTTGAGGAAGGGCTCGGCCCCGATGAAGCCATGATCGGGCAGAAGGTCGGCGCGATAGGCGAGATGCTCGCCGCCGCCGAAGCCGATCTCGAAATGGAGCGGGCGATCGCCCCCGAAGAGCGACACGCTGTCGATCGGTCCCTCGGCGGGCACGCTGAGCTGCGGCAGCAGGTCTTCGATCAGCGCCGCCTGGCCCTGGCGCAGTGGCCGGCCCCTGGAGCGCCCGTAGAGGCGGCGGATGGTGGTGGGATCGTTCATGGTGCGTTGAGAGCGCGCTGCTATCCCGCTTCCCATGAGACTCGCAAGCTGTATCGCCGCGATCCTGTGCGCCGCCGCGTCGCCGGCCTTCGCCACCGGCACGATCCTCTGCCGCTCGACGATCAGCCCGACCGACGGACCGGCCCTGTCGCTGGTCGTCGGCGCCGGCGGCATCGTGCAGGCGCGGCTGATCCAGGGCGGGGAGCCGTTCACCACCGGCGAGGGTGTGGGCGCACCGATGATCGCCCAGACCTGGCTCGATCGGTGGCAGCTGAAGCTCGACATCGTCGATGGCAATGCCGACGCCCGCATCGCGCGCCTCGACACTCGGCGGCGCGTGGGCGAGGATTATCTCGGCATTCTCATATTGAATGGGCGGACGTGGCGCGTCCGCTGCGAGGAAAGCGGCTAGCCGCCGAACAATCCCTGATGCGTCGTCCGCAATGTGGCCTTCTGCACCTTGCCCATGGCATTGCGGGGCAGCGTCTCGGCGAAGATGATGCGGCGCGGCTGCTTGAAGCGGGCGAGGTCGGCCACGCCGGCCAGCACCGCCGCCTCGTCCAGCGCCAAATCGGTACGCGTCACCACGGCGACAACGGCCTCGCCCAGATCCGGATGCGGCACGCCGATCACCGCACTTTCGCCGACACCCGGGATCGCGTCGATCGCGAGCTCGATCTCCCTGGGATAGATGTTGAGCCCGCCGGCGATGATCAGGTCCCTCGTCCGGCCGACGATGGCAACGCGCCCATCCTCAGCCATCGTCGCGACGTCACCCGTGATGAAGTAGCCGTCGGGGCGCATCTCCTGCGCGGTCTTGCTCGGCCGCTGCCAGTAGCCCCTGAACAGGTTCGGACCCTTGATCTCCAGCACGCCCGGGGTGCCGCGCGGCACCTCGCGCCCCTGATCGTCCGCGACCCGCGCGGCGACACCCGGCAGCGGGAAGCCGACGGTGCCGGGAACGCGTTCGCCGTCATAGGGATTGGAACAGATCATCCCCGCCTCGGTCATGCCGTAGCGTTCGAGGATGCGGTGTCCCGTCCGGGCCTCGAAATCGGCGAAGGTCGATTCAAGCAGCGGTGCGGACCCGGAGATGAACAGCCGCATAGTCTTGACGGCTTCGCGCGTCAGGCGCGGATGCGCAGCAAGGCGGACATAGAAGGTCGGCACGCCCATCAGCATCGTCGCGGAACCCAGGTCGTCGATTACCGCATCGGCGTCGAACCCCTTGTGCCAGAGTATGGTCGAGCCGTTGAGCAGGGCGCCGTGCAGCGCCACGAACAGGCCGTGGACATGGTAGATGGGCAGCGCGTGGATCAGCACGTCGCCCGGCTGCCAGTGCCAGTAATCCCTCAGCACCAGCGCGTTGGACGCGAGATTGCCGTGGCTGAGCATCGCCCCCTTGGAGCGGCCCGTCGTCCCCGACGTGTAGAGGATCGCGGCGAGGTCGTCCGGCCTGCGTGCGACGGTCTGAAACGCGTCCGCGGTGGCGCGCGCCTTCAGTTCCTCCATCGTGCAATGCCCGTCGGCGACGATGAGCGCCGGCTCGGCATCCGCAATGAAATAGTCGAGCTCGGCGGTCGTATAGGCGGTGTTGAGCGGCACGTAGACGAGGCCCGCACGCAGGCTGGCCAGATAGAGCAGGGCGTTGTCGACCGACTTCTCGACCTGCACGACGACCCGGTCACCCGGCCGCGCCCCTGATGCGGACAGCGCCGCCGCCCAGCCGGCGACGGCGCTGTCGAGTTCATCGTAACGCAGGCGGACCTCTCCGCCCTCGACGAAAGCGGGCGTGTCGCCGGCGAGTCTCGCGGCCTCCGCGATCAGGCCGTAGAGGTTCATCGCCGGCCGGTCAGACCGCCTGCCTCAGCGCGTCGACCAGGTCGGTCCGCTCCCAGGAGAAGAAGTCGCCCTCCGCCTTGCGGCCGAAATGACCGTAGGCGGCGCTCTTCTCGTAAATCGGCTTGTTGAGGCCGAGATGGGTGCGGATGCCCTTGGGGGTCAGGCGCACCAGGGTCGGCAGGACCTCTTCCAGCTTCTCGGCGCTCGTGCCGTTCACCTCGGTGCCGTGCAGGTCGACATAGAGCGACAGCGGCTCGGCGACGCCGATCGCGTAGGAGAGCTGGATCGTGCAGCGCCGGGCGAGGCCCGCCGCAACGATGTTCTTGGCGAGATAGCGGCTCACATAGGCAGCCGAGCGGTCGACCTTGGTCGGGTCCTTGCCCGAAAAGGCGCCGCCGCCATGCGGGGCCGCGCCGCCATAGGTGTCGACGATGATCTTGCGCCCGGTGAGGCCCGCGTCGCCGTCCGGCCCGCCGATCTCGAAGCTGCCGGTCGGGTTGATGTGGTACCTGGTCTCGTCCGAGAGCAGCTCGGCCGGCAGGACCTCGGCGATCACCTTCTTCACGTAAGCGTGAAGCTCCGCCTCTTTCTCGCCGTCGTCATAGCCCGGCGCGTGCTGGGTCGAGACAACGATCGCGGTCGCGGCGACCGGCTTGCCGTTCTCGAACTTCAGCGTCACCTGGCTCTTGGCGTCAGGCTCGAGGAAGGGCGCGGCGCCGGAATGGCGGTCGGCGGCCATCTTCTCGAGGATCTTGTGGCTGTAGTAGAGCGTCGCCGGCATAAGGTCGGGCGTCTCGTCGCAGGCGAAGCCGAACATGATGCCCTGGTCGCCGGCGCCCTCGTCCTTGTTGCCGCTTTCGTCCACGCCCTGCGCGATATGGGCCGACTGGCCGTGCAGGTGATTGGCGAAGTCGAAGGTGTTCCAGTGGAAACCGGACTGCTCGTAGCCGATCCGCTTCACCGTCTCGCGGACCGTCCGCTCGATCTCTTCGCGCGCCCCGGGAGCCCAGCCGCCGGTCTCGGCCCATTTCGCCCCGTCATAGATCGGCGTGCAGCGGATCTCGCCGGCAAGGACCACCCGGTTGGTGGTGGTCAGGGTCTCGCAGGCGATGCGGGCCTCCGGATCCTTGGCGAGGAACAGGTCGACGATCGCGTCGGAGATCTGGTCGGAAACCTTGTCGGGGTGGCCTTCGGACACCGATTCGGACGTGAAGAGATAGGAGCTGCGCATCGTGGCTGGTCGATCCTTCGGGAATTGCGGATATAAAGATATCCTTATGTGCGGTGCGCTCCCTAGCGCGCCTTGCGCCGGACTGCAATCGCCAGCGCGACGAGCAGCAGGGCGAAGGCGAAGGGCAGAGCATTGCCAAGGCGTGCGAAGAGAGTCGGCGAAACGGCGCCGGGCAGCCGCGCGTCGATCGCCCCCGCCGTGCCGAGGGGCAGGCTGTGGAGGATGCGGCCGTTGGCGTCGATCACGGCCGAGATGCCGGTCGGAGTCGCGCGCACGACCGGAAGCCCTTCCTCGATCGCCCGGAGGCGCGCCTGCGCGAGATGCTGCGGCGGCCCCCAGGCGCCGAACCAGGCGTCGTTCGAGGGGTTGAAGATGAAGTCGGGCCGGTCGGCGCTGTCGACGACATGGCCGGAGAAGATGATCTCGTAGCAGATCTGGATGCCGGCACGCCCGAAGCCCGGCAGGGCCAGCGTCTGCGGCCCCGGGCCGCTCCAGAAGTCGAGATCGCCGGGCGCGAGGCGCGAGAGGCCGATCGCCGAGAGCACCGGCCGCATCGGCAGATATTCGCCATAGGGGACAAGATGGGCCTTGTCGTAGCGACCGCGCAGGTTCGCACGCGGATCGAGCGCGAACAGGCTGTTGTAGGCGGCGATGGACCGGCCGTCCGGCCCGAACACCAGCTCGACGCCGCCGAGCAGCATCAGGTCGTTGGGGCCGAGCAGGCTTGCGATCCGACGCCGTGCACCACGCTGGAGCGACAGGAAATCGGGCGTCGCCGCCTCGGGCCACAGGATGAGGCGCGGCGTTGCGGAGGGCCGCCCGGTCAGGCCGGCAAGCCGGCGGTAATTCTCTTCGCGGAAGTCCGGGTCCCACTTGTTCTGCTGGCCGATATTGGGCTGGACGACCCGGATCGCGGCGCCCTGGCCCTGAGGGTCGGGCGCAACCGCCCAGGCCAGGCCGCCTGCTGCCACGATCACGATCAGCGTTGCCGCCGCCGTCCGGAATGTCCGCTGCGAGAGCAGAAGAAGGGCCCCGCCCAGCAGCACCGCGATGGCCGACAGGCCATAGGTCCCGATCCAGGGGGCCAGTCCCGCAAGGCCGCTTGGCACCAGGGCAACGCCAACCGGGTTCCAGGCGAAGCCGGTGAAGACGGTTGCCCGCAGCCATTCGGTGACGATCCACGCGGCGGCGAGGACCAGCACGAGCGCCGTTCGGTGGCCGCGGCCCCAGCGCCACGCAAGTCCGGCCGCCGCGGCCGGAAACACGGCCAGGTAGAGCGACAGCAAGATCACGGCGACCCATCCGAGCCAGGCCGGCATCGCCGCCTGGTAGGTGAAGGCGGTCGCGATCCAGTTGAGGCCGAGCACGAACTGGCCGAAGCCGAACCACCAGCCCCGCGCCAGCGCCGAGCGCAGGCTGGGCGCCCTTTCGATCAGCCACAGCAGCACCGCGAAGGCCGCCAGCGTCAGCGGCCACAAGCCGAACGGCGCGAAGCCGCTGGCGGAAACCAGGCCGGCGAGAAAGGCGAGTCCGAGCGACGTCATCAGCGGCGCTATGGCGGGGCGCCCGGCGTCGCGCAATGGGCGTGGTTGACCCCAGCGCACGCGCCCGGCTAGGGGCCACGCTTTGCGATCCCCGGGGGAGCCTTCCTGACATGACCGAGACCCGCCTCGACGTGCTGTGCATCGGCAATGCGATCGTCGACATCATCGCCGACTGCGACGACGCGTTCCTGGAGCGGGAGGGTCTCACCAAGGGCATGATGCGGCTGATCGATGCCGAGGAGGCGGTGCGGCTCTACGATCATATGGGCCCGGCGCGCGAGGTGAGTGGCGGCTCGGCGGGCAATACGGCGGCGGGCATTGCGGCGCTCGGCGCCCGCGCCGGCTTCATCGGCCAGGTCGCGCCCGACCAGCTCGGCGAATTCTATCGCCACGATCTCACCGCCACCGGCGTCGAGTTCACCACGCCGGCGACGGATTTCGGCGTGCCGACCGCGCGCTCGATGATCCTGGTGACGCCGGATGCGCACCGGACGATGAACACCTTCCTCGGCGCCGCCCAGCTCCTCCCGGCCTCGGCGCTCGACGCGGCGCAGATCGAAGGCGCCGCGACGCTCTATCTCGAAGGCTATCTGTGGGATCCGGAGACGCCCCGCTATGCGATGGTGAAGGCGATCGACATCGCCCGCCGCGCCGGCCGCAAGGTCGCCTTCACGCTCTCCGACACGTTCTGCATCGATCGTCACCGGGGCGGCTTCAACCAGCTGCTCGACGACGGGCGGCTGGACATCCTCTTCGCCAACGAGGCCGAGATCAAGATGCTGGCCGGGACGGACGATTTCGAGGCCGCTATGGCCGCCACGCAGGGGCGGGTGCAGACCCTGGTCGTCACCCGATCCGAGCTCGGCGCGATCGCCGTGCAGGACGGGGCGCGCGCCGAAGTGCCGGCCGAGCCGGTCTGCAAGGTGGTCGACACGACGGGCGCCGGCGACCTCTTCGCCGCCGGCTTCCTCGCGGGACAGGCGCAGGGCCGCAGCCTGGAAGACTCTCTGGTGATGGGTGCCGTCGCCGCGGCCGAGGTGATCTCGCACTACGGCGCGCGCCCCGAGACCGACCTCAAGGCGCTCGTCGCCAGGCGCCTCGGCTAGCTGCTTGGCGTCGCCGGCGCCGGAGTATCCGGCAGATCGGGCGACGGCGCGGGCACATCCACGTTCGGCATCGGCGGACTGATCTCCGGCGGCGGCGCCTCCGGCTGGGCAGGCTGCGTCGGCTGGGGCGGTGCCTCGGGCGGTGGCGGGGTGGCCATGAACCTCTCCTTCGCAAGAGGAACGCGGCAGGTTGACCGGTGGTTGCACGGGCTATTGTGCTGGCGGTCCCTTAAGCTCGATCACATTGCCCGACGGGTCCGCGACATAGATCGAGAGACTTTCCCCGCGCGCGCCGCCGTGCACGCCCTCTTCGACAATGGCGACGTCATAAGCGGCGAGATGCGCGCGCATCGCTGTCTCGTCCCACGGTCCCGTGGCGATGCAGATATGGTCCATGTTGCGTCCGCCTTTGGCCGAGGGTCGCGCCCAGGCCCCTTCCTCGACGCTAACGTCGACCAGATCGATCAAAGCCTTGCCAGTACGCAGCTGCAGCATGCCATATTCGGGAAGGGCGTTCTCGACGGAGCAGCCGATCACGTCCCGGTAGAAAGGCTCAACCGCAGCCAAGTCTTCGACCAGAAGCAGGATGTGGTCGAGGCCTTCGAGCGCAAAAGGTGGGCGGCTCGGCATTCGACGATCCTACGCTCATCGGGCACAATGAAAAAGGGGAGGCCGAAGCCTCCCCTCCTTCCCCTTTATCGGGGCTCGTCGATGCCCGGAATGCCGGGCTCGATATCGTGGATCTCCGGCTCGTGCACCTCGACCAGGCCGCGGCCGAGATGGCTGTTGCGATAGGAGTAGCCGAAATAGATGACGAAGCCGATCAGCGCCCAGATCGGCAGGACCAGGATCGCCGCGAGCGGCAACAGCAGATAGAGGCCGAGCGTGCCGACCATGGTGAGCGGGCCGACGAGCCACAGCGCCGGAACGCGGAACTTGCGCTCGCGATGGGGATCGCGCTTGCGCAGCATCATCACCGCCAGGGCGACCATGAAGAAGGCGTAGAGGGTGCCGGCATTGGCGACGTCGGCGAGCTGACCGACCGGCAGCATGGCGGCGGCCAGGGCGACGCCGAGGCCGGTCACCGCGGTGACGACATAAGGCGTCTTCCACTTCGGGTGGACCTTCGAGAGCGCGTCCGGCAGCAGGCCGTCGCGCGACATCACGAAGAAGATGCGGGTCTGGCCGAACATCAGGATCAGGATCACCGACGGCAGCGCGAGGAACGCCGCATAGCCGATCCAGTTGCCGATCTGGCCGTAGCCGATCGTGCGCAGCACATGGGCGAGCGCCTCGTTCGAGCAGACGAGAAGCTCCGCATTTTGCGGCAGCCCGCACTGGCGGGCGAGTTCGGGCGAGCCGGTAATGAGCGGAATGCCGTCCGGGCCCATGATCGGCTGGCCGCCGATCGCGCCGATCGCGCCCGCCGCGACGAGCATGTAGAAGATGGTGCAGATGCCGAGCGAGCCGATGAGCCCGATCGGCACGTTGCGCTGCGGGTTCCTGGTCTCCTCCGCCGCGGTCGAGACAGCGTCGAATCCAACATAGGCGAAGAAGATCGTCGCCGCCGCGCCGCCGACGCCGACGCCGCCGGCCTCGAAGAAGCCACCCGGCATGAACGGATTGAAATTGCCCGCCTGGGCCATCGGCAGGGTGAGGATGATGAACACCACCAGCGCCGTGATCTTGATCGTCACCAGAATGGCGTTGACGCGGGCGCTTTCCGTGGTGCCGATCATCAGCAGCCAGGTGACGAGCAGCGCGATCACGAAGGCGGGCAGGTTGAAGAAGCCTCCCTCCGCGCCGCCCAGCCACAGCGGCCCGGCGCGCAAGGCGTCGGGCAGGTGTATGCCAAATGTTGATTCCAGTATCGTGCCGGTAAAATATCCCGACCAGCCGACCGAGACGGCGCTCGCCGCGATGGCATATTCGAGGACGAGGGCCCATCCCACCGTCCAGGCGAGGAATTCGCCCATGACGGAATAGGTGTAGGTGTAGGCGGATCCCGCCACGGGAACCATGGCGGCGATCTCTGCATAGCAGAGCGCGGCGACCACGCAGACCGCGCCGGCGATGACGAAGGAGAGGATCAGGCCCGGGCCGGCCTTCTGCGCGCCGGCGGCGGTCAGCACGAAGATGCCGGTGCCGATGATGCAGCCGATGCCGAACAGGGTGAGCTGGAATGCGCCCAGCGAGCGGTGCAGCGATTTCTTTTCTGCGGTGGCAAGAATAGCGTCGAGAGGCTTTACGCGCCCGAAAATCATGATGTTCGTCCCCTGAACCTGCGACCCCCCGGCCGCTCCTTTATGTTTGGCCGGGGAGCCTAACCGCTAAATCGCTGGCCGCAAGCCGATAATCGGCGCGCGGCGTCCGGCGGCGGCACAAGGTCGGTTCAGTCGGCGCGGCTGCCGAGCGGCCGGGCCGGCGCGTCTTCCGGGAATTCCGGCATTTCGGGCGCGATCACGCGGAGCTCGCCCCGGGCCAGGCGCGAATGACGCATGCCGTAGGCGAAATAGAGCAGGACCGCCGCGACGAGGAACCAGCCGAAGAAGATCAGCACCCGCGTCTCGACGGTGAAGATCAGCGCGAAGCAGGCGATGACGCCGGCGACCGGCAGCACCGGATAGAGCGGCACCTTGAACCCGCGCGGCAGCTCGGGATGGGTGATCCTCAGCCACACCACGGTCAGGCTGACGATGCCGAAGGCGGCGAGCGTGCCGACCGAGGTCATGTCGCCCAGCGTGTTGATGTCGAAGAAGCCGGCGGCGGTGGCGACGCCGAGGCCGACGGCGAGCGTGTTGATCCACGGCGTCTTGAACTTCCGGTGCACGGTGGCGAAGATGCCGGGCAAGAGGCCGTCGCGCGCGATCGTGTAGAAGATGCGGGTCTGGCCGTACATCAGCACCAGGATGACGGAGGTGAGGCCGATGATCGCGCCGACCTTGATGGTCGTGGCGAACCAGGCCCATTGCGGCCCGAACGCGTCGACCGCGACCGCGACCGGATCGGGGACGTTGAGATCGCGATAGTTGACGACATGGGTCAGCACGATCGAGACCAGGATGTAGAGCGTCGTGCAGACGAGCAGCGAGCCGATGATCCCGATCGGCATGTCCTTCTGCGGATTGCGCGCTTCCTGCCCGGCGGTCGAGACCGCCTCGAAGCCGATATAGGCGAAGAAGACGATCGAGGCGGCGCGCAGCACACCGCCCCAGCCGAATTCGCCTTCCTGGCCCGTGGGCGGCGGGATGAACGGATCCCAGTTGGCCGAGAGCGTGTCGTAATTGGCGATGACCATATAGCCGCCGACCAGGATGAAAGCGATGATCACGGTCATCTTGATGGCCACGATGACGTTGTTGACCTTGGCCGATTCCGAGACGCCGACGACGAGCAGCAGCGCCAGCACGGTGCAGACGAGGAAGGCGGGCAGGTTGAAGAGGGTGGTGATCACCGTACCGTCGGCCAGCTCCCTGGCATGGCCGGCCGGACCGGTCAGCGTGGCAGGGACGTGGATGCCGATGTCGGCGAGCAGGCTCACCATATAGCCGGACCAGCCGACCGCGACGACCGAGGCGGCCAAGCCATATTCGAGCAGCAGCAGCGCGCCCATGATCCAGGCCGCGAACTCGCCGAGCGTCGTATAGGTGTAGGTATAGGCCGAGCCCGAGACGGGGAGGGTCGACGACAGCTCCGCATAGCACAGGCCCGCAAAGCCGCAGACGAGGCCCGCGATGACGAAGGAAAGCAGCACCGCCGGCCCGGCGTGCAGCGCCGCGGCATTCCCGGTCCGTACGAAGATGCCGGCACCGATGATGCAGCCGATCCCCAGGAAAACGAGGTTCCACGGCCCCAGCGTCCGCTTCAGCTCGCTGGTCGCCGTCTCTTCCTGGACCTGCTGGACGCTTTTGCGCATCATGATGCGCGCGAGGAACCCCCGCTCCGGTACGCTTGCCATTCGACTCCCTCGCCGCGTTTGTCCGGCGGTCCCTAGCCGGAATTTCGGCCGGCGCCAGCCCATATCGACGAGTGTCAGCGCGCCAGCATCGGGCCCAGCCCGCGGCCGCCGAAGATGTGGACGTGAAGGTGGGGCACCTCCTGCCCGCTGTCCGCGCCGACATTGGCGAGCAAGCGGTAACCCGGTGCGACCAGCCCGTGCTCGCGCGCGATCTTCCCGACCGCCCGCACGAAACCGGCGATCTCGTCCGCGCTCGCGCGCTCGGAAAAGTCGTCCCAGGAGACGTGGGCGCCCTTGGGGATGACCAGGATATGGGTGGGCGCCTGCGGATTGATGTCATGGAAGGCGAGCGCGAATTCGTCCTCGTAGACGCGCTTGGACGGAATCTCGCCGCGCAGGATCCGCGCGAAGATGTTGCTGTCGTCATAGGGCAGGGTGGCGTCGATCGGCATGGCTCGTCTCCTTGGGCCCGGGATAAAGCGGCGGCCGGACACGAGCAACGCGCTTGACCCGTCGCCCTGCCGCGCTACGAGTCGGATCATGAGCGATGAAGCGCCCGACAGCCTGATTCCCTATGACGAGATCGTCCAGGAGGCCCTGCGCGCCGTCGTCGGACGGGTGCTTGGCGAGGTCGAGGCGACCGGACGGCTGCCCGGCGAGCATCATTTCTACATCACCTTCAAGACCCAGGCCGTCGGTGTGGACATCCCGAGGCACCTGATCGAGCGCTTCCCGGACGAAATGACGATCGTCATCCAGAACCGCTTCTGGGATTTGAAGGTGCGTGAGGATGGGTTCGAGGTCGGGCTGTCGTTCAACCAGGCGCCGGCACGGCTCATCATCCCCTTCTCGGCGATCACCGGTTTCGTCGATCCCGCGGTCAATTTCGCGCTCCAGTTCCAGGCCCAGGCCGAGGAGACCGGCTTCGAGGAGCACGAGCACGCCGAGAACGACCCGCCGGCAGCCGAACCGGTCGAGGACGGCTCCAACGTCGTCTCGGTGGACTTCAAGCGGAAGAAGTAGTCCCGGCCCGTCGGGCCCTCCCTCTAGAACAGTCCCGGCACCTCGCGCTGCGCGGTGCTCGGCCGCTCGGGCGACAGCAGCTCGCGCCGGGCGGACGTCTGCTGGGTCCGCGCCGCGGACGCGCTCGCCGTGCCGATCCGCGTGCACCCCCGTCCCGCAAGGAAGTCGAGCGCGGTGCGGATCGAGGCTTCCTGCGGGTCGCCGAGCTGGCGGGCGATGTCGTCGCCAGCCTGGCAGGTCGCGTCCATCCGGCCGGCGAGGCCGCTGAAATAATCGCCCTGCCGTGCTGCATTCTGGGTGGCGAACGCGATGACCCGCAGCCGATCGTCGCACTGCGCGCGGTCGAGGGCGATCTGGCCGACCGGCTTGCCGAAGCTGTTGGTGCCGACCAGCGCGGCATCGGCGCGCAGATAGGGGATGAAGGCATTGATCACGAGCTCGCTCGCCGAGGCGGTGCCGTTCGTGCCGATGAAGGCGATCCGCGCCGGCGCCACCGATTGCGGCTGCGGCTGGAAATAGCGCGTCTCGTTCTCCGCCGATTTCTCCGGCCGGAAGACGGTGTAGGAGAACACGTCGGACGTCGCCCGGTTCTGCCCGAGCAGATCGCCGAACAGCTCCGCGATCGAGACCAGGCCGCCGCCATTGTAGCGCAGGTCGACGACAACCTCGGCGATACCCGCAGCGCGGAACTGCGCAAACGCATTGCGCAGCGCCGGATCGGCGGTGGTGATGAAGGTGCGCAGGTTGACGTAGCCGACCTGCCGTCCGCCGTCGTTGATGATCCGGGCGCCGTAGCGGGTGGAGACCGGCAGCAGCTCGAAATTCGCCTTGGTGACGCTGACATCCCGCTGACCGCCGGCATCCGTCACGCGCAGCACCCGGATCGTACCTGCCGTCGGCGGGCCAAGGGCGTTGGTCACGCCGGCACTGCCCTCGGCGGCAATGATGTCGCCGACGGCGCGCAGATTCGTGCCCGTGCCGATGGCGAGAATCTCCGTGCCGCGGTCGAGTCCGGCGGCGAGCGCCGGCGCGCCTTCGAACGCTTCGGACACGAACACGCGGCGTTGGACCGTGTCCACCGACAAGCGGATGCCGAAGCCGGCGCTGGTGCCGGAGCTGTAATAGGCGTCCTCTTCGGCGATCGAGGTCAGATAGGTGAAGAAGCGGTCGCGGCCTTGCGCGCGGGCGGTGGCGGTCAGCGCATCAATATAGGCGTCGACCGTAGTGTAGGCCGCCGGATCGAGGTTTGCGGGCAGCGTCTCCGGAAAAAGATACCATTCGCGCAGCTGCGCCGCCGCCCAGTTCTGCCGGTCGCGTACCGAACAGGTTGCGGTTGGTGGTGGAGTCGATCCGCCGGGATTGGTGGTGCCACCGGTCGAACCACCGCCGCCTCCGCCGCCGCCACAGGCGGAAAGCAGGGCCACCAGACCCAGAAACGATCCGAACCGACGCCACCCCGCCATGGCCTGCCTCCCGCCATCAATGGCTTAGCCCGAGGTGCACGGGCTGTCAGCGGTCAAAATGTCTGCCCTCGCCTTGGTCGGCTGCCGAGTCGCCCCTTCACCTCGCCGTGCGTTCGTTCTACGGGCGGGAGGACAGCCGAGAGGGGAAGAGATGAGCGTGACCAGCACCCGCACCGAGACCGACAGCTTTGGCCCCATCGAGGTCTCGGCCGACGCCTATTGGGGCGCGCAGACGCAGCGCTCGATCGAGAATTTCCCGTTCGGCGAGCGCGAGCGGATGCCGGTCGAGATCGTCCACGCCTTGGGGTTCGTGAAGCAGGCCGCGGCCCGGGTGAATGCGCGGGAGGGCGGGCTCGACGCCGAGCTCGCCGAAGCGATCCAGCAGGCGGCCGGGGAGGTCGCGAGCGGCGTCCATGACGACCAGTTCCCGCTCGTCATCTGGCAGACCGGCTCCGGCACCCAGTCCAACATGAACGCCAACGAGGTGATTGCCGGCCGCGCCAACGAGATCCTGACCGGCAGCCGCGGCGGCAAGTCGCCGGTCCATCCCAACGACCATGTCAACAAGGGCCAGTCGTCCAACGACAGCTTCCCGACCGCGATGCACATCGCCGCGGCGCGCGCCGTTGCCGCGCGCCTGCTTCCGGCTCTCAACACCATTCATCGCCGCCTCGCGGCGCTGGCCGAGCAATGGGACGGGATCGTCAAGATCGGCCGCACCCACCTCCAGGACGCGACGCCGCTGACGCTCGGCCAGGAATTTTCGGGCTATGCCCACCAGATCAAGATGGGCATCGCCCGCGTCGAGGGGGTTCAGCCCCGTCTCTACGAACTGGCGCAGGGCGGCACCGCGGTCGGCACCGGGCTCAACGCGCCCAGGGGTTTCGGCGAGAAGTTCGCCGCCGAGGTCGCGAACCTGACCCAGCTTCCCTTCACCACCGCCCCGAACAAGTTCGAGGCGCTGGCGACCCATGACACCCTGGTCGAGCTCAGCGGCATCCTCAACGTCATCGCCGTGTCCCTGACCAAGATCGCCAACGACATCCGCCTGCTGGGCTCCGGCCCCCGCTGCGGCCTCGGCGAGCTGCGCCTGCCGGAAAACGAGCCGGGCAGCTCGATCATGCCCGGCAAGGTCAATCCGACCCAGTGCGAGAGCCTGACCATGGTCGCCGCCCAGGTGATGGGCAACCATGTCGCGGTGACCGTCGGCGGCCTCCAGGGCCATATGGAATTGAACGTCTTCAAACCGTTGATCGGCGCCAATGTGGTGCGCTCGATCAACCTCCTCGCCGACGGCATGGAGAGCTTCACCGCACGCTGCCTCGACGACATGGAGGCGGATGAGGCCCGCATTGCCGATCTCATGAACAAGTCGCTGATGCTGGTCACCGCGCTGGCGCCGGAGATCGGCTATGACAACGCCGCCTCGATCGCCAAGCACGCGCACAAGAAAGGGCAGACGCTGAAGGAAGCCGGCCTGGAACTCGGCCTGGTCGACGAGGCGACCTTCGACCGCGTGGTCATCCCGGAGAAGATGCTGGGGCGCTGACCCAGGCCATGCTCACCGAGCTTGCCGTCGCCACCGGGATGGTGCTCCTCACCGTCATCGTGCATGGCGCCGGGCTCTACATCCTATCCCACCGGCTGCGGATCAGATCGGCCGAGGAGGCGGAGACTCATATCGACCCGATGTCGCCGCGCGGTATCGCGGTCACCCTCGCGCTGGTGCTTGGCCTGTTCTGGCTGCATGGAGTGGAAATCTGGCTCTACGCGCTGCTTTACTGGGCCACCGACGCGCTGCCCGATCTTCACACGTCGGTCTATTTCTCGGCCGTCACTTATGCCACGATCGGTGACGATAATGCCGGGCTGCCCGATGCGTGGCGTCTGGTCGCCGCGATCGAGGGCGTGAACGGGATCATCCTGCTCGGATGGACGACGGCGTTCTTCGTGCCGATCATCGCGCGGATGCGCCGGAGCTAGGCGCCCCCCTGCCAGACGCGCACCGCGTCGATCGGCGCGACCAGCATCAGCACGTTCAGCGTCAGGTTGTCGCGGATGACGATCAAGGTCAGCAGCTCGAACGCCAGGGCGATCGCGACCGTTCCCCAGACGGGGAGTCGCCGCGCGATGCCGAAGCCGAGGATCATCCAGAGCACGTCGGCGACCGAGTTGATCACGCTGTCGCCGGTATAGCCCATCGCGATCGTCGCCTCGCGGTAGCGGTCGATGATGAGCGGGCTGTTCTCCAGAATCTCCCACGCCGCCTCGATCACCACCGCGCCGATCAGCCGATCGCCCGGCGGATTGCGCCGGAGGAAGAACCAGCCCAGCGCATAGAACAGGAAGCCGTGGATGATGTGGCTCGGCGTGTACCAGTCGGCGAGATGCTGGCTGTTGTCCGGGCCGTGGACGGTACTGACCCAGAGCTTCACCGTGCCGCAGGTGCAGATCGGCTGGCGGCCCATCCAGAGCAGGATCGCCGCCATGACCGCAACAAGCGCGAACGCGATGATCCAGTATTTGCGGGGAATGAGCGGCGCACCGGTCATGTCTCCAACATCTCCTGCAGGGTGACGACCGTTCGATAGTTGCGGCTGGTGGCGGGCGAGCCGATCGCCCTGTCGATGATCGTGGGCGTGATCTTCGACGTGCCCGACCCGTTCGGGAAATGGATCCAGATGCCGTCGCCGGACTGGCGGACCTGTTCGCCGGCCGCGGCGCGTGCCTGGATCGCATCCACCGCGGCGGCGACTGGCGGGCGCTTGGAGACGAGCAGGAGCAGGTAGTTCGGCGTTGCGATCGCCTCTTCGGGGAAAGGGCATGCGGGCGCGTAGGCTGCCCATTGCCTTGCCGTCCGAACGACTGTCGGGGCCTCGTATCCGTAGAGGCTGGCAATGCGCCCCTCGAGTGTCGTCTCGGCCTCGGCCGGCGTGCAATCGGCGTCGAACACGACATTGCCGCTCTGGATATAGGTCGCGACGTCGGTCCAGCCGAGCGCGCCGCACAATGTTCGCAGCTCCGCCATCGGCAGCTTGCGCCCCCCGACATTCACCGCCCTGAGCAACGCAACCATCCGCCCCATCCGGCCACCTTAGCAGCAAATCCGCGAACGTCTCCCCTTGACGTGCGTGCGCGGCCCACGCCAGTAGCCCGCAATGGAAGTCACCAGCGCGTTCAAGCGGCGGGGCCTGCTCTTCGTCCTTTCCAGCCCCTCCGGTGCGGGCAAGTCCACGATCGCGCGCATGCTGATGGCGAGCGACGACGGCATCGCGATGTCGGTCAGCGCGACCACCCGGCCGATGCGGCCGGGCGAGCTCGCCGGGCGCGACTATCATTTCGTCAGCACCGAAAGGTTCGAGGAGATGGTCGCGGCCGGCGAGTTCCTCGAATGGGCGCATGTCTTCGGCCATCGCTACGGCACGCTGAAGCGCGAGGTCCGCCAGACCATCGAGGGCGGCCGTGACGTCCTGCTCGACATCGACTGGCAAGGCACCCAGCAATTGAAGCAGGTCGATCCCGACATCGTGCGGGTCTTCATCCTGCCGCCCTCGATGGAGGAGCTGGAGCGGCGCCTGCGCAATCGCGGAACGGATAGCGAGGACGTTATCGCACGACGCATGGAGCGCGCCGCCGCGGAGATCAGCCACTGGGCGGAGTATGACTATGTCCTCATCAACAACAATGCGGAGAAATGCCGCGAGCTCGTCCACAATATCCTGAAGGCCGAGCGGCTGAAGGCGACGCGCCGCGTGTTCCTCCACGATTTCGTCCGCGAGCTGATCGGCTGAAACCTTTCGCCTGACTCCCGCATTTCGGTTACCGTGCCGCAAACAACAGGGAGGACGACATGGGCAAGGTGCTGGGACGGGTGGTCGTCGGCGCGGCCGCGGCGGCCGTGGCGATGTTCATCATCGGCTTCATCTTCTTCGGCACGCCGCTCGCGAAACTGGGAACGGCGAGCCTCGGCGACACCGAGGCGGCGGCCGTGCAGCAGACGCTGGCCGCCAACCTGCCGCGCACCGGGACCTATTCGGTGCCGAGCGTCGACACCCAGGCGCAGACCAACATGTTCTCGCAGGGGCCGATCGCCACCGTCCATTACAATACGGGCGGGTTCGCGGCGGTCGACAGCACATCGCTGATCAGCGGGCTCGTTCTCAATTTCATCGTCGCGCTGCTGATCGGCGTCGCGCTCTCGATGATCGCCGATCGCGTCGGCGACATGGGATCACGGGTGAAGGTGGCGCTGATCATCGCGATTGCCGCGGCCGCCCTGCATCTGCTCGGCGAGCCGATCTACTACCATCACGACTGGGGCCATTTCATCTATACCTTCGTCGCCGACGTGCTGATGCTCGGGGCCGCGGCGGTGATCGTCGCCTGGTTCCTGCCGCGGGACCGCCGCGCGCCGGCGGACGCGCCCACGGACGTCTGATCAGGCCGGCAGCAGGGTGAGGAAGCGGTGGCCGGCCGCAAAGTCGGCGCGGCGGCTGGCGAGCGCCTGCACGGCCTCGGCATCCTCGCCCCATTTCCCGGCCTGCCACGCCTCGTCGACCGTCGCGGCCGCCCAGGCGGCGTCGAGATTGATCGCGCCTTCGGCCAGCGCCAGCGCGATCACCAGCGATCCCCCCACCGTGACCAGCGGCGACAGGCCGGCGAGCTGGAAGGCGTCGCGCGCCAGCACGGCCTGGGCGAGCTGATCGACCGTGTGCTGCGGCTGGGGGGTGTGGATCACACCGTCGGCGATCGCGAAATCGATATCGTAGCGCCGGCGTGCCCAGACGAGCAGCGGATCCCAGTGTTCCGCCTGCAGTGCGGCGAGCGGTGCCGGCCGGTCGGCCCGGTAGCAGAGCAGGTCGCTCTCGCCATACACGGCGAGGCTGCGCGCAAAGGCATCGGTGTCCGGAGCGATCCGGTCGATCGCGGCATTGGCGAGGCCGGTCATCGGCATCGACCGGGGGTCGACCGTTTCGCCCTGCGCATTCCACTCCGCGGCGATCGCGTTGGCCAATGCGGCGTGCGGCGGCGCGAGGTCCGCGCGTCCCGGCGTCTTCACCGGTCGGCCGTCGAGCAGGATGCGGTTGCCCTCGGCGACGCTGGCCGCCTTGTAGAACCGCTTCATGCGCCCGGCGGCGTCCGCCAGCGCGCCGCCAGCCATTTCGGCCCGAAGAAACTCACCACCAGGGCGGCGATCGCGAGGGGGAAGCCGATGATCGAGCCGCCCTCGACGAAGATGCTGGTCTGCCAGAGAATCAGGCTCAGGAGCACGACGACGGTCGCGCCGATCCTGAGCAGGTTCATCAGGATGAAGCGGTTGCGCCAGACGGCGTCGGGATCCTGCTGTGTCATGCCCATGCCTTCGTGAGATCGAGGATGTCGCGCGGATGGTCCGCGACATGATGCGCGCCGGCCCGGACCAGCTCGTCCGGCGGATGATAGCCCCAGGCGACACCGATCGCGCCGACGCCCGCCGCCCGCGCCATCGCCATGTCGTAGCTCGTGTCGCCGATCATCACGGTGAGTTCCGGCGCCGCTCCGGCATCCGTCATCGCCTGCGCGATCATCGACGGGTGCGGCTTCGAGGGGTGCCGGTCGGCGGTCTGCAGGCTGACGAACCGGTCGGCCAGCCCGTGATGGTCGAGGCAGAGCTTCAGGCCGCGATCCGACTTGCCGGTAGCGACCGCGAGCAGCCAGCCAGCTGCCTCCAGCGCCTCGACCAGTTCGGCAATCCCCTCGTAGAGCGGCTCTTCCTCGAGGCCCCGGGCGCGCATCGCCTGGAAGGCGCGCTTATAATCCTCGGCCATCGCCACGTGGAAATCCGGCTCGGCGTCCGGCAGCATGACCTGCATCGCTTCGGTGAGACTCAGGCCAACGACCTGCCGGGTGCGCTCCGGCAGCGGCACCTCCAGCCCGGCGGCGGAGAAGCATTCGGCCATCGCCGCGCAGATATTGTGCTGGCTGTCGACCAGGGTTCCGTCGCAGTCGAAGATGGCGAGACGGTTCACCGCCCGGCCTCGCGCATCAGGTCCGCGACCGCGCGATTGAATGGCGTCAGGCCGGCAACCGCTCCGGCGCGCTCCTCGTCGCGTTTGTTCTGGCCGAGCTTGCGGGTGCCACGCAGGTCTTCGATCGCCAGCTCGTAGCCGACGATCGCCTTCAGCAGCCCTTCGAACCGGGCCGGCGTCATCTTGCCGCGGGTCCAGGCGGGCTTGGGGGCAAGCCGCGTTTCATGGGCCGCGCTCAAATCGTCGAGCAGGCTTGTCAGCTCATCCTCGTCCATCCGCCGCAGCGACCCCTCCGCCTCGACGCCGACATAGTTCCAGGTCGGCACCTGGTCGGGCGTGCCGTACCAGTCCGGGCTGATATAGGCGTCGGGGCCGAGGCAGGAGACGACGGCGCGGGCGCGGTCCAGCGCCTTTGTCGCGCGGTTGCCACGGGCGACATGGAAGCGCAGGCGGCCCGGTGCATCCACCACGACCGGCGCATGGATGACGAACGGCCCGTCGACCGCGATCGTGCAGAAGGAGATGTCGGCGACGAAGGCCAGCATGGCGTCGCGGTCGTCCCAGGCGAAGCGGCGGTCGGGATGCATCAGCCGTGCCTCCGGCTGCGGCGTTCGCCCTTGCGCTCCTTGCGGCGGGCCTTGGCCACGGCTGAGGCGGCTTTGCGCTTGCCTTCCGGCGTTTCGGAGAACTTGATTTCGTCGAGCGGCAACGCATCGCCGAGTGCGGGATCGAAGCCCAGGCTGGCCAGGCTCGCCGCGAAATGTTCGGGCAGTTCGGCGGTGACGTCGATCCGCCCGCCGTCGGGATGATCGATCCTGAGGCGCCGGGCGTGGAGGTGGAGCTTGCGGCTGATCGTGCCGGTCAGGAAGGCGTCCTGCCCGCCATATTTGCCGTCGCCGACGATCGGATGGCCGATGGCGAGCATGTGGACGCGCAGCTGGTGGGTCCGGCCGGTCAGCGGCTGGAGCTCGACCCAGGCGGCGCGGTTGCCGGCCCGCTCGATCACCCGGTAGCGGGTGCGCGCCGGCTGTCCGTTCTCGCCCTCGTCGACATGCATCTTCTCGCCGCCGGTGCCCGGCTGCTTGGCGAGCGGCAGGTCGATCATCCCGTCCTCGACGGAGGGCACGCCGGCGACCAGCGCCCAGTAGACCTTGCGCGCCGTGCGCCCGGAAAAGCTCTTCGAGAAGGCCGCCGCCGCCCGCGGCGTGCGCGCGACGAGGAGCGCGCCCGACGTGTCCTTGTCGAGCCGGTGCACCAGCTTCGGCCGGGCCGCAGTCTCGCCCGCGAGGCCGTCGAGCAACCGGTCGAGATGGTCCTTCGTCTTGGTGCCGCCCTGAGTCGCGAGGCCGGGCGGCTTGTTGAGGACGAAGGCGGCCGGATCGGCATGGATGACCAGGCTGCGGACGAACTCGACCTCGTCCTCGCTCAACGCTTCGCGCTTGCGCTGCGGTCGGACGGCCGCCGGCGCCTCCTCGCCCTGCGGGGGCACGCGGATGATCTGGCCGGCCTCGATCCGGTCGCCCGGCGTCGCGCGCCTGCCGTCGACGCGGAGCTGCCCGGTCCGCGCCCAGCGCGACACCTGGCCGAAGCCCGCCTCCGGCAGGTTGCGCTTGAACCAGCGGTCCAACCGGATGCCGTCGTCGTCGGCCGCGACGGTGAACTGCCGGACCTCGCCGCTCATGCCGCTGCCCGCATCAGCCAGAGCCCGGCGAACAGCGCCAGCACCGAACCGACGACCGAGGCGGTCACATAAGCGGCGGCGACGCCGATCTCGCCGCGCTGGAGCATGCTGCCGACCTCGAGGCTGAACGCCGAGAAGGTGGTGAAGCCGCCGAGGATGCCGACGCCGAGGAACAGCCGCGTCCCCTCGCTGCCGCCCGCGCGGACCAGCCAGCCGACCAGCAGCCCCATCGCCAGGCCGCCGGCAAGGTTCACTGCCAGCGTTCCCCACGGAAAGCCCGGCCCGAGCAGCCGGAGCGACGCCGCGCCGACCAGATGGCGCAGCCCGGCGCCGATCGCGCCGCCCAGCATGACGAGGAGGAGATGGGGCATTGCCCGCCATGTAGCGATGCCAGGCGGGCGGCGCCAGCCGCGCTAGCGGTCGAAAGCGAAGCTGGTCGAGAAACTGCCCCACGCGCTGGCGCCGATGCCGTTGCGCGCGCTGGCGGCATAGCTGTCGCGGCCTTCGCTGACGCGCAGGCGCACCTCGCCGCCGGCCGCGGACACGGCGCCGGCATGCCGGGCGGCCCGGCAGACCGAGGAATCGGCGGTATAGAGGCCGCTTCCCCAGACCGAACCGGTGGAAGCTGCTTCGGCAGAACAGGCGCAGACGAGCGACGCCTGGCCGGCGAGCTTTTCCGGACAGGCCGGCGCGCCGCCGGCCTGCGCCGCGGCGGCCGTCGTCCCGATCCCCGGCAATGCGATGAAAGCGAGCCCGGCGCCCGCGACCGTGGACATCGCGACGATGGCTTCACGCAGCATGGCGATCCCCCCCAAAGGTCGAAGGCCAGACTATCATGACGAGCGCGCAACGAAAATGACCGGAAAAAAGGCCCCGAGCGAAGCCGGTCCGGACGCCCCGTCGAAGCGCCGTGCGTCTTTGTCGAAACCCATCAGGCGCCTCGGTGCGGGATGAAATAAGCGGACGTCTTTCGAAGGGGATGCTCCATGCTCAAGCACGGCCTGATCGCTCTTGCCCTCACCCTCGCGCCCGTCGCCGCCCAGGCGCAGCCGGCGGACGTCGCCGCCGCGGTTTCGGCGCCCGGCCGCCCGGAGGCGGCGGTCGCGCTCGATGCCGGGCGCAAGCCCGCCGAGGTGCTCGCCTTCGGGGGGCTCCAGCGCGGGGCCCGCGCGCTCGATCTGTTCACCGGCTCGGGCTATTACGGGGAGATCATGGCGCGTGCCGTCAGCCCGCAGGGCAGCGTCGTCGGCTGGAATCCCAGCCAGTTCGTCGGCGACGACGATCGCCAGACCCTGGCCGCGGTCCACCAGCGCAGCGCCAACTTCACCGCCATCGACAGCCGCCCCGAAGCGATCTCGCTGCCCGCCGACAGCTTCGATTTCGCGATGATCAACCTCAACTATCACGATGCCTATTTCACCTCGGCGCGTTCGGGCTTTCGCATGGAGCCGGCACCGTTCCTGCAGGCGGTGTTCCAGTCGCTGAAGCGTGGCGGCACGATCGTCGTGATCGATCATGTCGCCAATCCCGGCGGCGACACGCGGCAGGTGGTCGATGCGCTCCATCGGATCGATCCGGCGACGATCCGGGCCGATTTCGAGCGCGCGGGCTTCGTCTTCGACGGCGAATCCCCGATCCTGCGCAATCCCGGGGACGACCACAGCAAGGGCGTGTTCGATCCCGCCATTCAGGGTCGGACCGATCGGGTCGTCTATCGATTCCGCAAACCTGCCTAGCGCCGCGCTGCCCTTCGGGTGCATGATGCAGCCAAGGGGAGGTGGTTATGAGCATTTTCCTGGCCGCGATGCTGGCGCTGCAAGCGCCGGCGAGCGTGGGTGATCTGGACTGGCTGAGCGGCCGCTGGGAGACGATGGAGGCGGGGCGCTGGACCGAGGAAAGCTGGTCCGCGCCGCGCGGCGGGCTGCTGCTCGGTTACAGCCGCTCGGGCCGTGGCGAGACGGTGCGCGAGTTCGAGCATCTGCGCATCCAGGCCGGCGCCGACGGTGTCCCGGTCTATTGGGCCTCGCCGGGCGGCAGGGAGGCGGTCGCGTTCCGGCTCGTCTCGGCGACCGGCACGGAGGCCGTGTTCGAGAATCCCCGGCATGATTTCCCGCAGCGAATCCGCTATCGTCGCGACGGCGAGACACTGGTCGCGACGATCTCGGCGATCGATGGCGCCAACGCGACGAGCTGGACCTACCGACGACAATAGGGGGAGGGGGATGGCCGCCGAGCTCAAGACCAAGCCGACCGACGTCGGCGTCGAGGCGTTCCTCGACAATGTCGCTGACCCGCGGCGGCGCGAGGACGCCAGAGCGGTCCGCGCGATGATGGAGCGTATCACGGGGGAGCCGGCGACAATGTGGGGGCCCAGCATCGTCGGCTTCGGCACCTATCATTATAAGTATGACAGCGGTCACGAGGGGACCATGTGCCGCCTTGGCTTCTCCCCGAGGAAGGCCGAGTTGGTACTCTATGTCCTGACCGAGTCCGAGGGGCAGGATGCGTTGCTCGCCAGGCTTGGCAAGCATCGCACCGGCAAGTCCTGCCTTTATATCAAGCGCCTCGCCGACGTGGACCGGAGCGTGCTGGAGGAGCTGGTGTCGCAGGCCCTGGCCTATATGCGCGAGCGTTATCCCGAAGGTGCCTGACATGTTCATCCAGGCTTCATCTTCCGGGGCCGAAACGAGACTCAGGTGCGACGGAACGCGCTTGCATCCTGCGACATCTGTGGCATGCTACAAAGGTAGCAGGTGAGGCCCATGATCGATTCGCTTCCGCGCCGCGAGCGCGAAATCTTCGAAATCCTCTGCAGCGCCGGCGAGGCGACCGCAGCCGATGTCCGCAGCACCATGGCCGATCCGCCAAGCTATTCGGCGGTGCGCACGCTGCTCGCCCGGCTCGAGGCGCGCGGGCTGGTCAGACACCGCGTCGAGGACCTCGCTTATGTGTACAAGAGCGTCCCGCAGCCCGCCAAGGTGCGCGAGTCGGCGCTGAAGCAGATGGTGAAGACCTTCTTCGACGGGTCGGCGGCGAGCGCGGCGACGGCGCTGCTCGGCCTCACCAAGAGCCTGTCGCCGGACGAAGCGGCGGCCCTCAGACGGGCGATCGACGAAGCCAAGGAGCGCGAGTGATGGAACTCTCCTTCTTTGCCGAAATGGCGTGGAAATCGGCGCTGATCAGCGGCGCGGCCCTGGCCTTCGCGATGCTGCTGCGCTCGCGGGCGGCGGCGGACCGGGCGATGGTGCTCCGGATCGGCGTCGCCATGCTGCTCGCGCTGCCGCTCATCGTTCTGTTCCTCCCGGCGCTGGAGATCGTCGCGTTCGCCGCGCCCGCGGCGCCGGCGCTGCCGTCCGCGGCCTATGCCGGCCTCTCGCTCGCCGATCTCGGCACGCTGCCGCCGGCGGCGGAGCCGACGATCTGGGACGATCCGACGCCGCTGATCGTGCTCGCCTATCTCGGCGGCCTCGTGATGGTCGGCGGCCGCCTCGTCGCCGGCCTGTTCATGCTGCATCGCTGGACCCGCGCCGCGCGCGACGTGACCTGTCCGGAATGGCAGGCGGCGCTCGACCGCGTCCGCTGGAGCGCCGGCGATCCCGAATCGATCCGCCTCATGGTCTCGGACCTCGTCAAGTCGCCGCTGAGCTGGGGCTGGCTGCGTCCGGTGATCCTGATCGACCCCGACACGCTCGACGAGCCGGAGGATGCGGAGGCGATCCTCGCCCATGAGGTGGCGCACATCGCCCGCCGCGACTGGCTGTCGCTGATGCTCGCCCGCGTCGCCGCCACCCTCTTCTGGTTCAACCCGCTGGTCTGGCTGCTGGAGCGCGAGATCGTCCAGCAGGCGGAGGAAGCTGCCGACCTCGAGGCCGCCCAGCGCGTCGATCCGGCCCGTTATGCCGAGACCTTGCTGAGCTGGGCGCGGTTCAACGGCATGGTGCCGGCGAACAGCATCGCGCCGACCTCGAGCGCGCTTGGCCGTCGTGTCCGCGCTGTGCTCGACCGCAGCACCCGCGAACGCCCGACGGGCTCGGTCTGGACCCGGATCGCCATGCTGCTGTGCCTCGGCATCGCCGCGCCGGTCGCCGCCGCCAAGCTGGTCGCCGCCGCCCAGGATCCGGCCGCGGTACCCGAGGCCCCGGCCGCGCCGGCCGCACCCTCTGCACCGTCTGCGCCGGATCCCGTCGCGCCGCCTGCCCCACCGGCTCCACCGGCGCCCCTCGATATCGAGCTGCCCGCGATTCCCGAGGTGCCGGACATGACTCCGGCGATCGAAGGGGCGCTCGCCGTCCTGCCGCAGGTGCCGCGGATCGTCGCGTCCGCGACCGCCTCGGTCGAGCCCTCGCTCCGTCTCGCCCAGGTCGAGATGCGCCGGGCCGGCCGCAGCCACGCCGAGATCGACGAGGCGATGCGCGAGGCGCGCCGCGAGATCACTCGCGCTCAGGCCGAGGCTCGTCGCACGCGTGACCGGGAAGTTGCGGAAGCGATGCGCGAGGCGCGCCGCGAGATCGCCCAGGCGCATCGTGTCCGCCGGGTCGAGGTCGCCGCTGCGATGCGCGAGGCGCAGCGGGCGATCGCAGCCGTGCCGCGCACCGTCGCGGTTTCCATGGCGAGCGCCGCCACCGGAATGGAGCGGGGTGCCGCCGGAATGGAGCGCGGCGCGGATCAGATGGAGCGCACCGCCCACCGGCTCGAGAGCGATCCCGCCTATCGCGAGGAGCAGATACGCCGCGCCCGCGAGCAGGGCGAGACCGTCACCCACGAGCAGCTGATCGACGCCGCCGACGACATGCGCGACGGCGCCGAAGGCATGCGCGAGGGCGCCCGCGAGATGCGCGAAAGCGCCGCAAGGATGCGCCGCGGCGAAAGCTGAAATCCCGCAGGGGACTCCAGGGAGACGAATGGCGGGCATCCCCCTGGGCCCGCCATTCTTTTTTGTTTCTGCAGCTTGAGCCGCATCGCCGGCCGCCGCATGGTCGCGCCCATCTGCGACTGAACGGAGGGGCTCATGCGACGTTTCGGTGCCTGGCTTGCGGGTTTTGCCTTGCTGTTCACCGGGCCGTCCCAGGCCCAGCAGCCGGCGTCCGCCTACGACATCGTCATCCGCGGCGGAACCATCTACGACGGCCGGGGCGGCGCGCCTTATGCCGGCGATGTCGCCATCGCGGATGACCGGATCGCGGCGGTCGCGCCGCGGATCGAGGACCGCGGCACGCGCGAGATCGACGCCACCGGCCTCGCCGTCGCGCCCGGCTTCATCAACATGCTGAGCTGGGCGACCGAATCGCTGATCCAGGACGGCCGCAGCCAGAGCGACATCCGCCAGGGAGTCACGCTGGAGGTGATGGGCGAGGGCTGGTCAATGGGACCGCTCACCGAGGCGATGCGCCGCCGGGCCGTCGCCGACCAGAGCGACATCCGCTATCCCGTCACCTGGACCTCGCTCGGCGACTATCTCGAGCATCTGCAGCGGCGCGGCATCGCGCCCAATGTGGCGAGCTTCGTCGGTGCGACGACGGTTCGCATCCACGAGCTCGGCGAGGGCGATGTCGATCCAGATCCGACGCAGCTCGCACGGATGCGGGCGCTGGTCCGCCAGGCGATGAACGAAGGCGCGATGGGCGTCGGCAGCTCGCTCATCTACGCGCCCGCCAGCTTCGCGGAGACCGACGAGCTGGTCGCGCTGGTGACCGAGGCCGGTCGCTGCGGCGGCATGTATATCAGCCACATGCGCTCGGAAGGCGACCGCATCCTCGAGTCGGTCGACGAGTTGATCGAGATCGCCCGCCGCTCCGGCGCCCCGGCGGAAATCTACCATCTCAAGCTCGCCGGCCGGAACAACTGGAACCGGTTCGACGAAGTGGTCCGCAGGATCGAGGCGGCGCGCGCGGCCGGCGTCCGGATCAGCACCGACATGTACACCTACACCGCCGGCGAGACCGGGCTCGATGCGTCGATGCCGCTCTGGGTGCGCGAAGGTGGCAATGAGGCCTGGTTCGCGCGGCTGCGCGATCCGGCGACGCGGGCGCGCGTCGCCGCCGAGATGCGCGCGCCAGGCCAGGGCTGGGAGAATCTCTATCATGGCGCGGGCGCGGACGGCGTCGTCTTCTCCGAATTCCGCAATCCGGCGCTGCGCCGCTATGTCGGCAAGACGCTGGCCGAGGTCGCGCGCGAGCGCGGCAAGAGCCCGGAGGAGACGGCGATGGACCTCGTTGTCGAGGACGGCAGCCGGGTCGGCACGATCTATTTCCTGATGAGCGAGGACAATGTCCGCCGCGGCATCCGTCTGCCGTGGATGAGCTTCGGGTCGGACGGGGGGAGCGTCGCCGCCGAGCCGCCGTTCACCAACGGCAATCCGCATCCGCGTGCTTATGGCAATTTCGCGCGCCTGCTGGGTCGCTACGTTCGCGACGAGCGGCTGATTTCGCTCGAGGAAGCGGTGCGGCGGCTGACCTCACTGCCGGCGTCGAACCTGGGCATTCGGGATCGTGGCACGCTTGCTGCCGGCAATTTCGCCGATCTCGCCATCTTCGATCCCGCGACGATCGCCGACCGCGCGACCTTCGCGCAGCCACATCAATATGCGATCGGCATGCGCCATGTCTTCGTGAACGGCACGCAGGTCCTCGCCGACGGCGAGCCGACCGGCGCGACGCCGGGGCGGGTGGTGCGCGGGCCGGGCTGGAACCGCTGCCCGCCGGCGGCCGAATGACGGCGCATCCCATATTGCCACGGACCCGGTTCGCATCGTAGCCGTTGTGGGACAGGGGCGCATGTCCGGAAGGGAATCGCCGTGACCGAACGACGCGCCTTCATCAACGCCATTGCCGGTGCGACGCCCGAGCATGACGTGCACCGCCTGTTCATCGACTGGGCCGAGGCCCAGGTCGAGGACGAACGGATGCGCAGGCTGTTCATGCGCATGGCCGATCGCTCGGGCATCGACCATCGCTGGTCGGTGCTGCCGCCGGCGCCGGGCGGGCTGAGGCACGATGCCCCGGGCGGCTTCTACCATGGCGGGATGCCGCCTACGTCGACGCGCATGGCCTGCTATGCCGAGGAGGCACCGAAGCTCGCGCTCGCCGCCATCGAGAACTTGCGGGCCCGGACCGACCTCGACGGCATCACCCATCTCGTCGTGGCGAGCTGCACCGGCTTCATCGCGCCGGGCATCGACCAGATCATCGCGCGCGCGCTCGGCATCCCGAACGTCGAGCGCACCCTCGTCGGCTTCATGGGCTGCTACGCGGCGGTCTCGGCGCTGCGTACGGCCTATCACATCGCCCGCTCTGAGCCTCGTGCGCGGGTCCTCGCGGTGACCATCGAGCTGTGCACCTTGCACCTGCAGGAGACGCAGCAGCTCGAATCGCTGCTCGCCATGCTCCAGTTCAGCGACGGGGCCGCGGCGGCGCTGGTGACCTCCGAGCCGGGCGGTTTCGAGATGACCCATCTCTTCTCGCTCGCGCTCCAGGAGAGTGCCGAGCTCATCCAGTGGAAGATCGGCGACACCGGCTTCGAGATGACCCTCTCCGGCGAGGTGCCGAACCGCATCCAGCACGCGCTGGAAGACGAGGCTGTCCGCGCAACGCTCTACAACGGCTGGGGAGCGGGCGAGATCGACTCCTGGGCGGTCCATGCCGGCGGCCGGTCGATCCTCGACGCGGTCGAGCGCGGGCTGGCCCTGCCGCAGGGCGCGCTTTTCGCGTCGCGTGAAATCCTTGCCGAGCGCGGCAACATGTCGTCGGCGACCTTGATGTTCGTGCTTGCGCTGCTGATGGAGCGGCCGGGCACGGAGCGCGGCGCGGCGATCGCATTCGGGCCGGGCCTTGCCGCGGAAGGCTTCCATTTCGAGCGGGCGGACCGAGGGACGGCGTGATCGATCTGGCCGAGCGCATCCGTCGGGACGAACAGATGGACGATCCCGCGCTCGATCCCAAGGTCTACGATGCCGTGCTCCATGATCTCGCCCGGGTGAACGCCTGGACCTTGGCGGCACGGCCGACGCTCGGCTTTCTGAAACGCGCGGCGCGGGGCATGCCCGCGTTCCGCCTGCTCGACGTCGGCTTCGGCCAGGGCGACATGCTCCGCCGCATCGCACGCTGGGCGCGGCGCAGGGGACAGGCGGTCGATCTCGTCGGGGTCGATCTCAATCCCGGCAGCGCTGCGGTTGCGCGGGCGGCGACGCCCCCTGCCATGCCGATCGAATATCGCACCGGCGACTATGAGGCCCAGCCGACGCCGTTCGATTTCGTCGTCTCCAGCCTCGTCGCCCACCATATGACCGACGAGGAGCTGCTCGCGTTCATCGCCTATATGGAACGGATGGCGCTGCGCGGCTGGATCATCAACGATCTCCATCGTCACCGCTTCGCCTATTGCGGCTTTCCATTGCTCGCATGGGCACTCGGCGTCCATCCGATCGTGCGCGAGGACGGACAGGTCTCGATCGGCCGCGCGTTTCGCCCCGCCGAGTGGCGCGCGATCCTCGCCCGCGCCGGCCTGCCGGAAGGCGCGGCGCGGATCGTTCGGCGCTTCCCGTTCCGGCTGTGCGTCGAGCGGCTGCACTGATCGTCGGCGGCGGGCCGGCCGGATCGGCCGCTGCGATCGGCCTTGCCCGCGCCGGCGCCATGCCGGTGATCATCGAGCGTGCGCCGGGCCCGCGCGACGTCGTCTGCGGCGGCTTCCTCGGCTGGGACGCGCTGGCGCATCTGCGGCGGCTCGGGCTCGATCCGGCCCGGCTCGGCGCCCGTCCGATCCGCCGCCTGCGCCTCGTCGCCGGCACCCGGGTCGTCGAAGCGGATCTGCCCGGGGCGGCGGCCGGCTTGTCGCGGCGCGCCCTCGACGCGGCCCTTCTGCAGATCGCCGAGGCCGAAGGCGCGACCGTGCTGCGCGGACGTGCCGCGCGGGCGGTCGAGGGGCACCGGGTGCGGCTCGACGACGGACATGAGATCGAGGCCGATTCCCTGTTCGTCGCGACCGGCAAGCATGAGTTGCGCGGCACGGTGCGGGACCTGGGCGCGCATGGTGTCTCGGTCGGTCTGCGCGCAACGTTGGTCCCGACGCCGAAGCTGGAACATGCTTTGGCCGCCACGATCGAGCTTCATCTCTACGACCGCGGCTATGCGGGCCTGCTGGTTCAGGAGGATGGCGCCGTCAACCTGTGCCTGACCGTGGCGCAGGACCGGATGGCCGGAGGGCGCGCGGCCTTCCTTGCCGCGCTCATGAGCGAGGCACCGTTGCTGGCCGAGCGCATCGGCGCATTGCCGAAAGGATGGGAGGCGATCGCCGGCGTGCCCTATGGCTGGCGCGCGCGGACGACGAAGCCGGGAATCTACCGCGTGGGCGATCAGGTTGCCGTGATCGCGAGCTTCGCCGGCGACGGCATCGCCGTGGCTCTGGCGAGCGGTGCGGCCGCGGCCCAGGCCTGCCTCCATGGCGACGGCAGGGGCGCCCGCGCCTATCAGGCCGGTTTCGCCCGGCGCGCCGCCCGACCGGTCAAGGTGGCCGAGGCGCTCCGGCACATGGCCGAGCATCGCGCCGGGCGCACGGCAATGATGCAGCTGGCAAAGATCGGCGGGCTCGTCGGCCTCGCCGCGCGCCTCAGCCGGATCGGCTAGCGCGCGCCGGCGATCGCCGCCGGCGCGTCGGCCCGCCACTGGCCGGACTGGCGATATTCATCGCGCACGGTCGATTCGGGAAGGTTGCTCGCCGTCCAGCGCGGGTCCTGCGGAATATCGGACGGAACGCTCGGCGCGGCGGGCATTGGCAGCGCCGCTGCTGCAAGCTCGGGCACTGCCGGCATCGTCGGGGTGCGGAAGAAGATCTGCGTCGGCTGTGGAATCGGCTCGCGTCCCGTATAGGCGGCGGTGAAGGCTGTCGGCCGGCCCCCGGCGCCGGGCAGGCGATAGAAGATGTGTGCGCCGATCACGGTGGTGAGCGCCAGGCGCGGCGCCCAGGAGGGCGACACCGCATTGGTATGATAGTGGGTCGAGAGCCCGACCGGCGCATAGCTCTGACCGGCCAGCGCCTCGGCCGCGATCGCCCGTGCCCGTGCCCAGGCCACTCCCTGGGGCCGCATGCCAAGCGAGCCGTCGCAGGTGAAGGTGAACTGGCAGCCGCCGCCGGCGCGCAGGGGACCCTGGTAGACCACGCCGCAGATGCTCTTTGGCCAGGCCGGGTGGCGCACCCGGTTGATCACGACCTGCGCGACCGCCCGTTGCCCGTCCTCGTTCTCCGAGCGCGCTTCGTAATAGACCGCCTCCGCCAGGCAATCGAGCGCGCGCAGCCGGTCGAGCGGCGTGCGTGTCTGGAACGCATAGCCCGTGGCACCCGATACCGCGGAGACGGCCGCCGTCGGTGTCGGCATGGCGGTATGCGGCAAAGGGGCAGGCGCGGTGGGAGCCTCGATCGCGACGAAGGTCATCGGCGCTTCGGCGCTGATCCCCGGAACGCATGACGCGCTGGTCAACGCAAGGCCGAGCAGCGCGAGCGAACGCGCCGTCGCAACCCCGCTTCGCCCCGATTGCCTGCTCGCCGCCATACCCGTTCCCACCGGGGCACAGCGCCCGGAACAGGCAGATAGCGCCAACCTGCGCGTCAATGCGCCCCCCGATTTCGGCGCGTCCCATTCGGGGACAGACGGCGGCGGGAAGCTTACTCACCCGGTCGAATCCGCTTCTCTCCAGGCGACCCGGAATGGCGATTTGTCGAGCCGCCATCTCCGTTTGCAGAACAAATCGGCACGATCGTCGAAAGCCACGGGCGCCAGGCATCGATCGGGCGCAAGGAAGACGGGCGGCTCGGGTGGTGCGGAGTTTCCCCCTTTCCGGCGCCCCGGGGCCGCACGAGAGCCCGCGACGGGCATGAGATTTGGTCGTGAGGTGCGCTGCGAGCTGAGCCCACCGGCAGCGCCACTCCACAGGGAGGCGACGGTTCCCCGCCGTCGCCTCCCATTTTACTTTCACGAGAGGTCTGGATCTAAGCTGTATCGATATTCACCCCTTCCCCTCTCCCTTGAGGGAGAGGGCAGGGTGAGGGTGTCGGGCGTTCGAGGCTATATTCTGACCCAGAACCCCCTCACCCCAACCCTCTTCCCGCTGGGGAGAGGGAGCTTCGCGTTGGATGCCGATTCAACCTAGCGCCCCGCGAGCCGCTTCACCTCGTCGACATAGGACCGGCCGATTCGCTGTTCGCCGCCGTCGCGCAATCGCGCGGTCCAATGGCCGGTTTCGTCGCGATAGAGGCCGGTGATGGTGTCGCGCCGCAGGATCACCGATCGATGCACCCGGAGGAAATGCGCGGGATCGAGCTCGGCTTCCAGCTTGCCGATCGTGCGGTGGATCAGCCAGCTGCGCGGGCCGACATGCAGTCGCATATAGTCGCGTTCGGCCGTCACCCGATCGATATCGGACGCGGCGATTCGCACCAGGCCGGTATGGTCCGGTACCCAGAACTCCTCGACATGGCCCGCCGCCGCCCTGCCGCTCCCGCCGCCGCCGGCTGCAAGATGCGCGCGTGCCCGTTCGAGCGCGCGGCCGAGCCGCTCGGGCTGCACCGGCTTCATCAGATAGTCGATCGCTGCCACGTCGAACGCCGCGACGGCGAAGTTGTCGAAGGCGGTGATGAACACGATCGCCGGATCAACTGTCGACGTGGAGAGCGCCCGGGCGACGTCGATCCCGTCCATGCCGGGCATGGCGATGTCGAGCAGCACGAGGTCGGGCGTCACCGCCTCGGCGATGCGCAGCGCCGCTTCGCCCTCGTTCGCGGTGCCGACCACGGTGACATTGGGCAGGCGCGCGAGCAGCAGTTGCAGCCGCTCGACGGCGAGCGGCTCGTCGTCCACGACCATGACGCGCAACAGCGCCGGCTCAGTCATCGCGCACCACCGGCATGAACAGATGAACGGTGTAGCCGCCGTCGGGATCGGTGCCGTAGAGGCATCCCGCCCGGCTGCCGTAGCGTGCGTCCAGCCGCTCGCAGACATTGCGGAGGCCGACGCCGGTGCCGCCTTCCCCTTCGGGCGGGGGGGCGTCGCCGTCGTCCTTGACCTTGAGGTGGAGCCGGCCCGCTTCCTCGTAGGCCGAGATGCGGATGGTCACCGGCTTCTTCGATTTGGCGACACCATATTTGACTGCGTTCTCGACGATCGGCTGAAGGATCAGGATCGGCACCTGCGCGCCGAGCAGCGGCGGCGGAATGTTGACCTCGACCGTCAGGCGCTGCGGGAAGCGGATCTGCTCGATGTCAAGATAGAGCCGCTGGAGCTTGATCTCCTCTTCGAGCGGGACGTCGGCCGTCGGATCGGCCGAGAGCGTCGCGCGGAAGAAGGTCGACAGGTTCATCAGCATCTGCTCGGCCGTGTCGGTGCGCTGCGAGAGGATCAGCGAGGACAGCGAGTTCAGCGTATTGAACAGGAAGTGCGGGTTGATCTGGTAACGCAGCGCCCTCAACTGCGCTTCCTGCGCCTCGCGGGCGAGGACGCCGGCGCGGCGGTCGGCGGCGCGGAGCTGGCGGGCATAGCTCGACGCGACGAAGAAGGCGGCCCAGGCGGCAAAGATGAAATACCAGGACAGCGCGCTTTCGGCGATCGAGCGCAGCGCGATCTCGAGCGGCGTCCACTGCATCGCCTTCATGCTGCTCATCTCCTCAAGCGTCGAATCGAGCGGCGCGAAGATGTAGAAGATGTAGTAGTTGAAGGAGGAGAACAGCAGACATGCCGGCAGGCACAGGGCCGCGGCAACGGCGGCATAGGTGTTGAGGCTTGCCCCCCGTGCCGGCCGGAGCGCCAGGTAGACCAGGAAGGTGATCGTCGCGCCGACGATGGTGGCGGCGGCCCGCCGGGCGAGCATGTCCCAGAAATTCTCGTACTGAAGGACGACGGCGCGCAGCGTGATCAGCCCGATATAGAGCAGCCAGAAGGCGATGATCGACTTGATCGCGATGCCGAGATCCGGCAGCCGGCGCGCCTCAGCCTCGGCAGGTATTCTGTCCATGCCGTTCCTTAACGCGGGCTGACTCGAAAAGCCTTGCCGGCCGGGGTCGTTCGCAGAAGGGAGGGGCGCGTTGGTCGAAAAGCCGGGCAGCGGGCGGCGATAGCCATGCGCATCGGCTTCGCCCAGCGCCGGCTCGTCCTCGCCGCCCCGGTTCATCTTGTTGCCCACGCGCATCGCATAGCACGGATTCTGGAGGCCGCGAGCGCACCTTTGCCCCGCTTATCCACAGGTCGCGCCCGCAACGACGGCCGTTGCAGAACCGCAATGACCCCGGATTTCAGGGGTTTCCGGTCGGCCCCTGTTGCGCTTCGGCGACACCGTCCCGGCGAGCGACAGATGTCTTCCTTTTTGCGTTGCAGCAGGAATCGAACTCTGATTCAATTCTGAACGCGGAGCGGCGATTTGGTTAACGGCTTTGAAAGCCGTTTGGGGGTAAATCCCGCGCCAGGGGCAAGAGGAGTGTGGGATATGAGTACGAGGACTCAGCCCAGCGGAGCGGTTGCACTGGCTGAGATGAAAGAGTTCGCGAGCTTCGCGAAGGGCACGCAGCGTTACATCCGCCGGTCGCTTGATATCGGACTCGGCCGTCGTGACGCGGTGAAGCGCTGGTCGCGCGATCCCGGCGAGGCGGTCGGCATCCGTGCCCAGGAAAAGATCTACGGCCGGCTCGATCTCATTCGCGCCAGCGTGCCGGACGACAGCGGGATCGACGCGATGGAGCCGCTGATGGCGCCGCTGATCACGATGACGGCGTTCGATCTCGGCCAGGACCGGCTGCCCTGCTTCGCCTCCTATCGCTTCCTCTACGAGCGGCTGATCGGCGCCCATGTGCGGCCCTGGCTGCCCGGCGCCTTCTGCGCGGCGGCGGCGCTGCCGCATCTGCACCCCGATCGCCGGCGCGGGCTGCTCCAGTCGATCAGCGAAGCGGCAGCGACCGCGCCCGGCTGGTCGAACCGCGAGCCGGTCTTCTTCCCCGAATGGGTCGAGAAGGTCGACATGACGGTCGCCGGCTAAGGAATCTGGTCTCCCTGGACCAATGAAATGGCGGGCCTTCGGGTCCGCCTTTTTCATGTCGGCTAAAGTCGCGCGACGATATCTTCGGCGAACTGGGTCAGCGTGTCGTCACGCGCACCCATGACGACGATGCGGTCGCCGGGCCGGGCCAGCGCCGCGAGCCGCCGGGCGCACTCGCTGCGCTCCGGAATATGCTCGGCGAGGTGTCCGGCAGCTGCGACCCCGGCCACGATGTCGGCGGTCGCGACGCTGCGATCGGTGGTGCCGCCATAATAGACAGGATCGGGCATGATCAGGATGTCGTCCGGTGCCATTCCCCCGGCGAAGGTGGCGATCAGTTCCTCCTTCATCGTCCTGAGCGGGCCATAGCCGTGCGGCTGGAAGAACAGCAGCAGCCGGCCGGGGAAGGCGTGCAGCGTGCGCAGGGTGGCGGCGATCTTGTCGGGATTGTGCCCGAAATCGTCGATGACGGTGATGCCGTTCGCTTCGCCGACCTTCTCGAAGCGACGGCGGACGCCGGTGAAGCTGGACAGCGCCCCGGCGGCTTCGGCAAGCGGGACGCCCACTGCCGCGGCCGCGGCGAGTGCGGCGAGAGCATTCTCGGCATTGTGCCGGCCGGGCACCTGCAGCCGGACCGGAATGTCGCCGAGCCGGAACGAGACCGCATAGGGTTCTTCGACGATGTCCGTGCCGAACAGGTCGGCGGCCTCGTCCTCGAACGAATAGGTCTTGAGCCGTTCTGCGGGGAGTGCCGCGGCAAGCAGGCGGGTCTCGTCGTCATCGAGATTGAGCACGACCGTTTCCGCCTTGCCGGCGAAGTCGCGGAACAGGCGCCTGAGCTCGTCCAGCGACTTGTGGTCGAGGGTGATGTTGTTGAGGACGGCAATGCGCGGCCGGTAGAGCGCGATCGAGCCGTCGCTCTCGTCGACCTCGCTGACGAAGGCATCGCCGCTGCCGACCAGCGCGCTGGCGAAGGGCACGTCCGGGCTGACGAAATTCTTCATCACCGCCCCATTCATCACCGTCGGATCGCGCCCCGTCGCGTGGAGGATCCAGCCGATCATGCCGGTGACCGTCGATTTGCCGCTGGTGCCGCCGACCGCAATCCCCGCCCCGGCCGCATTGAACAGCTCGGCGAGCAGTTCGGGACGATTGAGCCGTTTCGCGCCCAGCTCCTTTGCCTTGACTACATCGGGCACCGTGTCTTCGATCGCGGCGGATGTGACGAAAATCTGGTCCCGGTCAACGAGGCCGCTGCCGTCCTGCGGGAAGAGGGCGATGTTGCGGCCCTTCAGGAATTCAAATTTAGCGGCCAGCCGGCCCTGGTCGAGTGTGCGGTCGGAGCCCGCGACGATTCCGCCGCGGCCCTGGACGATCAGCGCCAGCGGCAGCATGCCGCTGCCGCCGATGCCGGAGAAGAAATAGGATTTGGTGCCGGCCATCCGCCCGCCCTATTGGCAAGGGCCGGGATATTCAAACGGGATCGAGAAGATGCGCATCGCCATCGTCGCGCCAAGCTCCCGCTTCAGCGAGGAGGCGGCTGCGCGGGTGCGCGAGATCGCGGCCGCGCATTTCCCCGGCGTCGAGCTGTTCTTCCACCCGCAATGCTTCCTCACGCACAATCATTTCGCGGGCACGGACCAGGCACGGGCCGATGCGCTGGTTGAGGTCGCCGACGATCCCGCGTTCGACGCCATATGGTTCGCGCGGGGCGGTTATGGTGCCTGCCGGATCGCCGAGGATGTCATCGGCCGGCTCGGGCCGGCGGCGCGCGACAAGACGTATCTCGGCTACAGCGACGCCGGCTATCTGCTCGCCGGCCTCTACCGCGCAGGCTTCAAGGACCTCGCGCACGGACCGTTGCCTCAGGACGCGATGCGCGAGGGGGGAAAGGCCGCCGTCGTTCGCGCGCTCGGTTGGCTCGTCGAGGACAATCCGGCGTCGCTGGAGCCGGGTCTGAAGCCCGGGATGCGGCATGCCGCCTTCAATATCACCGTGTTCGGCCTGCTGCTCGGCACTCCGCTCGAGCCCGATCTTTCCGGGCACGTCCTCCTGCTCGAGGACGTCTCCGAACATGACTACCGGATCGACCGGGCCATGTTCCACATCACCGCGACGCCCTCGGTGCGCCGCCTCGCCGGCATCCGGCTCGGCCGGGTGAGCGACGTGCCGGCCAACGATCCCGACTTCGGCGAGGATGCGGAAGCGATCGTCCGGCACTGGTGCGCGCGCGCCGATATCCCGTTCCTGGGGCGCGCCGACATCGGCCATGATGCGGCAAATACCGTGGTCCCGTTCGGTTTGCCGCCTCTGTGAACCAGTCTATCCACAGAAAAGCCGCGCTTGGGCGCGCAAAAGGGGGCAAACGCCTCTGGTGCCCATTGCAAGGCCCTCCTTTGCGTCCTATCCGAATCGCCAGGATCCACAGGGAGGATAATATGGCAGGAGCTCAGAGCGGTTTGCAGCGGCCGGTAACCCCGTCCAAGGAACTGGCGGAGATCACCGGATCGGCGGCGCTGCCGCGCAGCCAGGTCGTCAGCAAGATCTGGGACCACATCAAGAAGAACAATCTGCAGAATCCGCAGAACAAGCGCGAGATCATCGCGGACGCGAAGCTGAGGGCGATCTTCGGCAAGGACAAGGTGTCGATGTTCGAGATGAACAAGCACCTGTCGCGCCACCTCAGCTAGAAGTCCTGCCGGCGAACGACCGGCTTCAGAGCACGCGAACCGCCCGACCGGCATGCGCCGGGAGGGCGGTTTTGCTTTCTGAATTCGGGAGTTCGCAATGACCAGCAAAGACTTATGTGACGACCTCAGCCGTCTGGGCGTTCGCCCGGGCGATCTCGTGATGGTTCATGCCTCGCTGCGCAGGCTCGGCCTCGCCCGCTCTGCCTGTGGAGAGGGGGGCGCCGATTTGCTCCTGGACGCGCTCGATGCGGCGGTGGGGCCGTCCGGCACGCTGATGATGGTGCTCGGCAGCCATTACCGAATGGACTGGGTGAACGACCGCCCGGTCGAGGAGCGCGCGGCGCTGCTCGCCGGCAGCGCGCCCTTCGTCCACGAAACGGCGCCGGCGATGACCGACGTCGGCTGGCTCGCCGAGGCGTTCCGGCAGCGGGCGGGCACGCTCCTCAGCGCCAATCCGAGCGGCCGCTTCGGCGCGCGCGGTGCCCGCGCGGCCGAGCTCGTCGCCGACCAGCCGTGGAACGACTATTACGGCCCCGACTCCCCGCTCGAGAAGCTCTGCGCCTGGGGCGGCCGTGTCCTGCGGCTCGGCGCCGATCCCGAGACGGTGACCGTGCTCCACTATGCCGAATATCTCGCCCGGCTGCCGGACAAGCGGCGGACGCGCTGGGACTATCTGATCGTCGGCGCCGACGGGCCCCGTCAGGTCTGGGTCGAGTGCCTCAACGACAATGCGGGGATCGCCCCCTATGACGGCGACGACTATTTCGCCGTCATCGTCCGCGCCTATCTGGCGCTCGCTCGGCACCGCGAGGGACAGGTCGGGCAGGCGGGGAGCGAGCTGATCGACGCCGCGGACCTGGTCGAATTCGGTGCCCGCTGGATGGAGGAGAATCTCGCTTAGCCGCGCCAGCGCAGGCCGAGCCACAGCGTGCGGGGCGTGCCGCGCTCGATGATGCCCGCGCCCGAAATGCCGGCGACGACGCGCGCGTCGGTCAGGTTCTCCGCGCGCGCCTCGACCGCCAGGGCGCGCGTCAGCGGCAGCACGCCGACCGCATCCACGGTTAGCGCGTCAGGAATGCGCTGGGCGTTGAGGTCGTCCTCATACTGGCTTCCGGCATAGCGCAGGCCGAGCGAGGCATAGGCGCCGCGCGGTCCCTCCCACGACAGGGAGGCGCTGGCACTGTGCCGGGGCGCCTGGGCGGGACGGAGACCGTCGAGCGGCGCGGCCGGGCCGTCGGCGCGGACCTCGGCATCGGCATAGGAATAGCCGGCGGCGAGGTGCCAGCGGCCGAGCCTGAGGCCGGCATCGATCTCCAGCCCGCGGCTGACGATCGCATCGATGTTCTGGCGTTGGCGATAGGCGCCGCCGGGCTGGACGAAGCCGACGCCGGGGAAGGTGCCGGGCCCGCGGCCCAGCGTCACGTTGGCGATCGCGTCCTCGAGCCGGTTGACGAAGAAGGTGACGCCGATCCGCGCATTGTCGGCCGGGACGAAATCGATCCCCGCTTCGACGCCCTCCACCGTCTCGGGTGCGAGCGCGGCATTGGCGGCGGTGGCGTCGATGCCGGCGCGGAACGGGCGATAGAGCTCGTTGAGCGTGGGCAGCCGCCAGCCGCGATAGGCGGCGGCGCGCAGCGTCAGCGGCGCGGCGATCCGCCAGGCGGCGCCGGCGCGCCCGGTCGGCTCCCAGCCGGCGCGGTCGGGGAAGGTGGTGTCGGTGAGCGGCGCCTGGGTGGCGAGAATGCGCTCGCGCAGGGTGCCGTCCAGGATCCGCCAGCGGTCGATCCGGCCGCCGGCGGTTAGCGTGACGGGACCGTGCTCCCAGCTTGCTTCAGCGAAGGCGCCGAGGGTGCGGGTGCGGCCGCCGGCGACGCGTCCGCGCGTGGGCGCGCCGGCGACGAACTGGAACAGCTCCTGGGTGCGTCCCTCGGTGTCGCGCCAGTCGGCGCCGAGGCGCAGCTCGACCTCGCCGAACCGGGGCCGCACCTCGGCACGCGCGCCGAGGCCGGTGGCCGGCACCGAATATTGATCGAGCGTCAGCGCGGCCGCCGTGCGGCCGGCGCTTACCGCCGCGAACTGATTGGCGAAGTCGCGGACCTGCACATAAGCGAGCAGCGAGAAGGGCAGGTCGCCGTGCCCGACCAGCCGCAGCGAGGCATCGGCGCCCGCGTTGCGGATGGCGCTGAACGCGGTGCCGCGCTCGCGCCGGTCGGTGAAGGCCGAGACATTGGCCTGCAGCTCGGTGCCCGCCGAAACCGCGGCGACGGCGCGCAGGCCGATGCTGGCCTGTTCATAAGGGGATGGGCGATCGGCCGGTCCGCGCTGTTCGGCGACGATCGGCACGAACCCGTCGCCGTGCGCGTAGGCTGCCGAGACGGTGAAGAAGCCGGTGCCAAGCCGCGCGCCATAGCCCGCATAGGCGTCGACGCCATCGCGGCTGCCATAGGCAAGGCCGGCGGCGAGGCCCGCCGCATCGTCCGGGCCGGCGCTGTCCATCTCGATCGACCCGGCAAGCGCGCCGGGGCCAGCGGTGCCGCTGCCGCCGCCGCGCACGACACGGATCCGGCCCAGCCGGCGCGGATCGTAGGCCGGCCAGGCGATCCAGCCGCCGAACGGATCGGTCTGCGGCACGCCGTCGAGGATCAGGAGCGCCCGGCTCGACGCATTACCACCGAGCGCACGCAGGGTCGCACCCTGGCTGGTCGGGTTGGCGGTGCGGGAATCGGAACGGCGGAACTGCTGGAAGCCGGGCACGTCGCGCAGCACGTCCTCCAGTCGGTTCGAGGCGCTGTGCGCCAGGCGTTCGCGCCCGATCGTCACCACGTCGTAGACCGCATCGGTCCGGGGCTCCTCAAGTCCGCGGCCGGTGACGACGATCTCGCTCTGGGCGACGGCGGGCGTCGCGGCGAAAAGCGGGATCAGGGCGAGGAAACGGGCGGTCACGGCCCGCGCCATACAACAAAAAGCCGCGCCGGCGAGAGGGCCGGCGCGGCGGATTGGGAGCTATTCGCTCAGTCCTTGAGTTCAGTGCTCGAGTTAGCCCGGGCTGCGCTGGCCCGCGGCCGCCTCAAGCTGGGCCTTGGTCATCGCGATGACGAGACCCTGGCCGTCCTTGCCGAAGCTCGAGATCGGCAGCTGGGCACGCACCGTGCCGGTGCTGACCACGGCGCCTTCCGCACTGACCGATTCGACCGTGCCGACCGGTGCCCCGGCCTGATCGCGCACCTGCGCGCCGGCCTGGATGTCGGCCGCGGTCGCCTGGGTCACGGCACCGGCGCTGGCCGGAGGCGTGGCCGACGGCTGGCTGGCCGACGGATCAGGCGTGGTCGACGCCGGGGGCGTCGCAGCCGGATCCGGAGTCTGGGTTACGGGATTCGCAGCCGGATCCGGAGTCTGGGTTGCAGGATCCGGGGTCTGCATCGACGGCTCTGCCGGCGGGGTCGGGGACTCGACCGGCTGCTGCATCGGCGTCTCCTGCCCGCTCGGCGGAGTGGTCTGCTCCTGGGCAGCGGCCGCGACCGGCAGCGCCAACACAGCGACAGCGGTCAACATCTTGATCTTAAACGTCATTGTTACCCTCCGTAGGTGAGATTTGGAGGGAGAACGCGGGCGTGCGCGATTCGGGTTCCAGCCAATCGGTGAATCGTTCGCTCTGGACGATGGCCGGCGAAACGAATGCAACAAAAGGTCGAAAAAACCGTAATAATACGGGGACTTCTGCGCGCTTTTCGAGCGCTATTCCATCGGCGGATAGCGTTCGAAGGCCGGGAGTTCGTGCGCTTTCTCCATCCAGCCGAGCCGTTCGGCGACCTGGACGTGCATTTCGGGCGTCACGTCCTCCGGATCATCGAGCGTCGCGATTTGGATATCGGCGATGCCGGGCAGGATCTCCGCATTATAGTAGAAGAGACCGGTCCCGCAGTCGGGGCAGAAATGCCGCCGGCCATGTTCGGACGAGGCATAGATTTTCGGCGCGCCCTGGAGGACCTTGAGGCCATCCTCCGGATAAGCCGTCCAGCCGACCAGCGGCGCGCCGGCATGGCGACGGCAGTCGCTGCAATGGCAAAGGCCGGTGTAGAACGGCGCACCCGTCACCTCGTAACGAATGGCGCCGCAATGGCATTGGCCGGTGGGCATCCCAAGTCCTCCCGTGATTCGCTGCCATCCGACGATGGCCGGAACATAGGAGGAACGCAATGACCTTGAAGGTAAGTATCTAGAGGACGTATTTGCTGAGATCGGCGTTGCGCGCGATGTCGGCGAGCTGGGCTTCGACATAGGCGGCGTCGACGCGGACGGTTTCGCCCCTGCGCTCCTCGGCGTCGTAGCTGACGTCCTCGAGCAATTTCTCCATCACCGTCTGCAGGCGGCGGGCGCCGATATTCTCGAGGCTCTCGTTCACCTCGGCGGCGATCTTCGCGAGCGCGCGGATGCCGTCCTCGGCGAACTCGACCGAAACGCCCTCGGTGCCGAGCAGGGCGCGATACTGCTCCGTCAGGCTCGCCTGCGTGTCCGAAAGGATGCGGACGAAATCCGCCTCGGTGAGCGCCTTCAGCTCGACGCGGATCGGCAGGCGGCCCTGCAGCTCGGGAAGCAGATCCGACGGCTTGGCGACGTGGAAGGCGCCCGAGGCGATGAAGAGGATGTGGTCGGTCTTCATCGGACCATATTTGGTGGCGACGGTCGTGCCCTCGATCAGCGGCAGCAGGTCGCGCTGCACGCCCTCGCGGCTGACCGAGCCGCCGCGCACGTCGCTGACCGCGATCTTGTCGATCTCGTCGAGGAAGACGATGCCATTGGCCTCGGCGTCCTTGAGCGCGGTGCGGTTGACGTCGTCGGGATCAAGCCGTTTGTCCGATTCCTCCTCGACCAGCTTGGCCAGCGCCTCGCGGACCGGCATCTTGCGCTTCTTGCGCGGCTGCTGGCCCATCGCCTTGCCCATCATCTCGCTGAGGTTGATCATGCCGACCTGGCCGCCCATGCCGGGGATTTCGAACGGCGTGTTGGGCTGGTCGAGAACGTCGATCTCGACCTCGCGATCATTGAGATGACCGTCGGCGAGCATCCGCTTGAAGCTCTCGCGGGTCGCGGCCGAGCTGTCCTTCCCGGTCAGTGCGTCGAGCAACCGCTCGATCGCCGCGGCTTCGGCGGCGCCCTTCACCGCCTCGCGGCGGCGCTCCTTCTCCAGCCGCACCGCCTCCTCGACGAGGTCGCGGGCGATCTGCTCGACGTCGCGGCCGACATAGCCGACCTCGGTGAACTTGGTCGCCTCGACCTTCACGAACGGCGCGTCGGCGAGCTTGGCGAGGCGCCGGCTGATCTCGGTCTTGCCGCAGCCGGTCGGCCCGATCATCAGGATATTCTTTGGCGTCACCTCGTCGCGCAGCCCTTCAGGAAGCTGCTGGCGGCGCCAGCGGTTGCGCAGCGCCACCGCGACGGCGCGCTTGGCCTCGTCCTGGCCGATGATGTGGGAATCGAGCGCGGCGACCACCGCCTTGGGGGTGAGGGCGTCGTTCATGCGTCCTGCTTTTCTGGGGGTGGCGTCGGCGTCCGGTTCGGGGGTCCCGCCAGTGTCCGGGAAAGTCGGTTCATAGTCCATATCGTGACGCTAGATTGGACTCGGGGCGAGGCAGTTCAAGCGGTGCAGCGGAAACCGCCGAACAGGCGCCGGTGCGACGCGAGGATGCGGGCGATGTCGTCCGGCTGCGGCGTCGCGTCCCAGACGCCGCGTTCGAACGTCCCGCCGAGGAGGATGCCGTCGGCGCGGGGAAACATGTAGCCGGCCTGGCCGGTGAAGGCGTAGCGGACCTCGGGCTGCGGCAGCAGCACGGCGAGCTGGCCGCGGATCGGCTCCAGCTCCGTGTCGTCGAACAGGGCGTGGGAGCCGAGGCCGGTGCAGTTGAACACCAGTCGCTCGGGCAGGGTGGCGATGTCGGCAGGCGTGGCGAAATCGCGGATGCGGATCGCGCCGCCGGCGATCTGCACGTCGCGGGCGAGCTCGCGCAGGAACCGGCCGGTTTCGACATATAGGGTGTCGAAGCGCGACAAGCCCTGGACCGGGAAGGGATGCTGTTCCGGTGAAAGCCGCTCTGCACCGGGATGGTGGCCGTCGGCGGGGGCATCTCCCTCGGTATAGGTCGGCAGCCAGCGGATGCCGTAATCGTCGCCGACCATGATCTGGAAGCGCCGCCAGCTGTAATCGAGTGCGGCGGCGAACTGGGCGCGCCATTGGGGCGAGACGGCGCTGTCGCGATAATGGCCGAACGGACTCCACTGGCCGCCGGCAATGTTCGAGGTCGTGTCGGGCGGCAGCGCTTTCGTGTAGATGGTGACGGGAAAGCCCGCCTCCTGGACCAGCCGGGCGGTGGTCAGGCCCATGATCCCCGCGCCGATCACCGCGACCGGACCGCCATGGCCTTGCAGGCCGAGCCCGGTCGCGAGCTTCGACGAGCCCCAGGACAGGGTGATCCCGGCGCCGCCATGGCCGTAATTGTGTACCAGCCTCTTGTCGCCGAGCGGCTCGGCGCGGACCACGAAGCCCGACGCGCGATAGGGGCGCAGGCCCGCGATCGTGCGGATGACGCGGTTCTCGGCGACATTCACCGGCGGCAGGCAGCCGCGCGGGATGAGGGGGCGGGTTGCGACGGTGGCGCAACCGGGGAGCGCAAGCGTGGCGGCGGCGGAGCCGATGAAGGCGCGGCGGTGCATCGCCCCACGCTAGCTTCCCGCGTCGCTTCGGCGAAGCCAGAATTTCTTGGGAGAGATCCGAGAAAAACCGGGGTCAGGCGGCGCCTTCGATCACCTCCACCGTCACGTTCTCGTTGGTGTAAACGCAGATGTCCGCGGCGATCTTCATCGCCTTGCGCGCGACCACTTCGGCGTCCTCCTCATAGTCGAACAGGGCAGTCGCGGCGGACAAGGCGAAATTGCCGCCCGAGCCGATCGCCGCGACGCCCGCCGCCGGCTCCAGCACGTCGCCATTGCCGGTGAGGATCAGCGTCACGTCCCTGTCGGCGACGATCATCATCGCCTCGAGATTGCGCAGATATTTGTCGGTCCGCCAGTCCTTGGCGAGCTCGACCGCGGCGCGCATCAGCTGGCCGTTATGCTGTTCGAGCTTGCGCTCCAGCCGGTCGAACAGGGTGAAGGCGTCGGCGGTCGCGCCGGCGAACCCGGCGATCACGTTGCCCCCCTTTTCGTCCTTAGCGCCCAGCCGACGGACCTTCCTTGCATTGGGCTTGATCACCGTCGACTGCAACGAGACCTGCCCGTCGCCGGCGATCACCGCCTTGCCGTTCTTGCGCACGCCGACGATCGTCGTGCCATGCCAGCTTTCCATCTGTGAGGAACTCCCGCTCATTGATGGGCGGGAATGTGGGATGTCGAAGCAAGTGCTGCAACGGTGGCGAGAGAAGCCGTCATTGCGAGGAGTGGAACGACGAAGCAATCCAGCGGGCTTCGGAGACCACACTGGATTGCTTCGCTTCGCTCGCAATGACGATCGAGGGGTTAGGCTGGCGTGCGCACCTCATATTCCTTTTCGAGGCGCTCGACCTTGTCCCAGAAGCGGCTGCGGGGGCCACCCTCGAGCACCTCCTGCAGCACGTCGAGATGGGTGTGCCAGCCGCCCGACACGCCGACCACCTCGCCGCGATTGGGCAGGCGGCGGTTGGTGAGGACGAGCCGGACCTTGTCGCCCTCTTCGCTGAGCTCGAAGCTCACCTCGGCGCTGCTGCTCTCCTCGTCCCAGGTGTGGACGAGGAGACGGGGCGGCTCGACCCGGACGATATGCCCCTTCATCCGGTGCTCGCCGCTCCATTTCTCCGGCGCGACCTCGTCGGGCTGGGCCAGCTCCCAGTTGCGCCAGACATATTCCATCTCGCCGCCGGGCTTCAGGTCCATGTCGCCATGGGCGAGCCATTTGGCGCGCTTGTCGGATTCAGTGAGATAGGCCCAGACCCGCTCGATCGGGCCGGGGAGAAGCCGTTCGAAGCGGACGGTGCCGGCTTCGGCGATGGTGCCGTAGTCGGCGGTCGCGGTGGTCATTGCTCGTCTCCTTCCTTGTCGTCTTCCTCCAACGCGCGTTCGAGCGCGTCGAGCCGGCCGCCCCAGAAGCGGCGCACCTTGGCGAACCAGTCCTCCATCTCCTCGAACCCGTCCGGATCGAGGCTGTAGATCCGCCGCTGGCCGTCGATCCGGACGCGGACGAGGCCCGCCTCGCGCAGCGTCTTCAGATGCTGGGAAACGGCCGGCGCGCTGATCGGGAAGCATTCGCCGATCGCACCGGCGGTGCGGTCGCCCGCGGCGAGCAGCTCGACGATGCCGAGCCGGGTCGAATCGGAAAGGGCGGCGAATCGGTTCATGTTCTCTTATTTCACGGTTTGCTTAATTAAGTCAACACGAAATTATCTACCCGTGCTGCGAACCCCGGCATCAGCCGCCTTGCGGCCGGCCGGGGAGGAACCGAATTCGTAGCCGATCACGGTCGATCCCCAGCCGAGCACCAGCCCGAGGGCGAGCAGCAGCGGCTCCAGATTCCCCTCCGGGATGGGAATGAAATAGAGCCCGGCGAGACCGAGCAGGCCACCGGTCAGCGCGACGATGCTGAGCAGCGCACGATAGCCCGCGAGGGTCCGCGGTGGCGGCACGGGAACGGAAAGCGACTCATCCATGACAACCTCCTTGCGAAGATTGTTTGAGTAACCTATTTGGTTATCTGTAGGAAAGTCTATTTACCAGATATTTAACCCGCCTCGGCGACGATCCTCAGCCAGGCCGCCTCGTCGATCACCTCGATCCCGAGCTCGGCCGCCTTCTTGAGCTTGGAGCCGGCACCGGGGCCGGCGACGACGAGATCGGTCTTCTTCGACACGTCGCCGGCGGCCTTGGCGCCGAGCGCCTCGGCCTGCGCCTTGGCCTCATCGCGGGAGAGGGCCTCGAGGCTGCCGGTGAAGACCACCGTCTTGCCGGTGACGGGGGATTGGCGGACCTCGTGAACGACATCGGCCGGCGCGACGCCGGCGGCGAAGATCGCCGCGACCACCTCGCGATTATGGCCCTCCTCGAAAAAGTCGAGCAGGGCATTGGCAACTTCCGGCCCGATATTCTGCGTGCCGACAGCCTCGACCACGGCCTTGTTGCGGCGCTGGAGGAACTTGCGCTCCTCCTCGCCGATCACCGGTTGCGTTTCATGGCGAAGCGCGAGCACGCCGTCGATCATCGTCTGGAACGCGTCCCAACTCCGGTAGCGGCGGGCGAGGTCGCGGGCCGTCACCTCGCCGACATGGCGGATGCCGAGCGCGAGCAGGAAGCGGTCGAGTGGCGGCATGCGGCGCGCATCGATCGCGTCGATCAGGTTCTGTGCCGAAACCTCCGCCCAGCGCTCGCGCGCGAGCAGATCATCCTTCTTCAGCGTGAAGATGTCGGCGGGCGATTGCATCAGGCCGTCGCGGAAGAAGGCCTCGATATGGGTGATGCCGAGCCCCTCGATGTCGAGCGCGTGGCGGCCGACGAAATGGCGCAGCCGCTCGACCCGCTGGGCCGGGCAGATCAGCCCGCCGGTGCAGCGGATGTCGACCTCGCCTTCCTCGCGCACCGCGTCCGAATCGCACTCGGGGCATTTGTCCGGGAAGACGTAGGCGGGCCGTTTCTCGTCCGGCGTCAGGTTCTCCAGCACCTGCGGGATCACGTCGCCGGCGCGCTGGATGCGCACCCGGTCGCCGACGCGCACGCCGAGCCGGGCGATCTCGTCGGCATTGTGCAGCGTTGCATTGGTGACGGTGACGCCGCCGACGCTGACCGGCTTCAGCCGCGCGACCGGGGTGAGCTTGCCGGTGCGGCCGACCTGGATGTCGATCGCCTCCAGGATCGTCTCGGCCTTCTCTGCGGGGAATTTGTGGGCCAGCGCCCAGCGCGGCGCGCGCGCGACCTGGCCGAGCCGGCGCTGCCAGTCGAGCCGGTCGACCTTGTAGACGACGCCGTCGATGTCGAACGGCAGGTCGGCCCGCTTCGCCTCGATCTTGCGATACTGGGCGATGAGGCCGGTGACGTCGGTGAATAGGCCGATGTCGTGCGAGATCGGCACGCCCCAGCTCTTGATCGCACGCATCACGCCCGATTGGGTGTCGGCGGGCAGCGCCGAGACCTCGCCCCAGCCATGGGCGTAGAAGCGCAGCGGTCGCGACCGCGTCACGGCGGCATCCTTCTGGCGCAGCGAACCGGCGGCGGCGTTGCGCGGATTGGCGAATTGGCGCGCCTTGTCCGGGTCCTCCGCTTCCGCGAGCAGCCGGGCGTTGAGCGCCGCGAAATCGGCCTTGGACATGTAGACCTCGCCGCGGATCTCGAAGATGTCGGGCACGTCGCCGGACAGGCGTTGCGGGATGTCTCCAATGGTGCGGGCATTGGGCGTCACGTCCTCGCCGGTGGTGCCGTCGCCACGGGTCGCAGCGAGGACGAGCACGCCCTTCTCGTAGCGCAGCGAGCAGGAGAGGCCGTCGATCTTGGGCTCGGCGGTGACGGCCACCTCGGCGTCGTCGGTGAGATTCAGGTAGCGCCGGACGCGGGCGAGGAATTCCGCTACCTCCTCCTCGGAAAAGGCGTTGTCGAGGCTGAGCATCTGGAGCGCATGCGCGACCTTGGCGAGATGCCCGGCCGGCGCGGCGCCGACCTGCTTCGACGGACTGTCGGCCCGGACGAGATGGGGGAACTGCCGCTCCAGCTCGGCATTGCGCCGGGTCAGCGCGTCATAGTCGGCGTCCGAAATCTCCGGCGCGTCGTCGGTGTGGTAGAGCCGGTTGTGCCGCGCGATCTCCGCGGCCAGCCGCTCGAGCTCGGCAGCGGCTTCGGCCTCGGTCACGCCAGCACCTCGGCGAGGAACGCCTCCAGCGACGCCCAGGATCGCCGCGCCGCGGTCTCGTTGTAGACGACGCCGCGCTCCGGCAGGTTGGCCTCCGGATTGGTGAAGCCATGGGCGGTGTGGCCATAGCCATGGATCTGCCAGTCGGCGCCGGCCGCGGTCAGCTCGGCGGCCAGAGCGACGACCTTCTCGGGCGGCACCATCGGGTCGCCCCAGCCGTGGAAGGCAACCACTCGCGCGGCGATCGGCACGCCATCCAGATTGCCGGGCGGATCGAACAGGCCGTGAAAGCTTGCGACGCCGCGCACGTCGGTTCCGGTCCGCGCCAGATCGAGCGCGCAGAGGCCGCCGAAGCAATAGCCGATCGCCGCGACCCTGTCGGCGTCGACCGCTTCCTGCGCCCGCATCGTCGCCAGCACATGGAGCAGCCGGTCCTGCAGCTTCGCGCGATCGGCGAGCAAGGCCAGCATCATCTCCCGGCATTCCTCGCGCGGCAGGCCGATATTGGCCTTGCCGTAGAGATCGGCGACGAATGCGGTGTAGCCGCGTTCGGCCAGCTGCCGGGCGAAGCCGAGCTCAAGATCGGAGCGTCCGACCACGGTCGGGAAGATCAGGACCGCCGGCGATGGTCCGCGCGCTGTATTGTAGACGAGCAGCCCCTCCAGCTCAGTATCCTCGAACTGGCTCGAAACGGGCGTCACTTCAATCGTCATGCTGCCTCCAGAAGTCGTGCCGCCTGTGCCCGTGCCTCGTCGGTCACCTCGGCGCCGGAGAGCATGCGGGCGATCTCCTCGCGGCGGCGGGCCGGGTCGAGCGCCTGGACGCTGGTGCGGGTGACGAGGCCGTCATGGCTCTTCTCGATGAGCAGGTGCCGCGCGCCGCGCGCCGCCACCTGCGGCGAATGGGTGACGACGATCACCTGGCCGGCGTCGGCGAGCCGGTGCAGCCGCTCGCCGACCGCGCTGGCGACGGCGCCGCCGACGCCGCGGTCGATCTCGTCGAAGATCATCGTCGTCGCGCCGCCTTCCTCGGCCAGCGCGACCTTGAGCGCGAGGATGAACCGGCTGAGCTCGCCGCCGGACGCGATCCTGGTCAGCGGGCCGAACGGCGCGCCGGGATTGGTCGAGACCTCGAACGCGACCCTGTCGATGCCGGCGGCGGAGGGCTCGGCCGGTTCGATCACGGTGCGGAAGCGGGCGGCATCGAGCTTGAGCGGCGCCAACTCCGCCGCGACGGCGGCGTCGAGGCGCTGGGCGGCGGCGCGGCGGGCATGGCTCAGCGCCTCGGCCGCATGGTCATAGTCGCCCCGGCCGCCGCGGACCGCCTCTTCGAGCATGGCCAGGCGTTCCTCGCCGGCCTCGATCGCTCCAAGCTTGCGAGCCAGCTCCTCGCGCAGTGCGGGCAGGGCATCGGGCTCGACCCGATGCTTGCGGGCGAGCGCGCGGATGTCGAACAGGCGCGTCTCGGCGGCCTCCAGCCGGGCGGGATCGAAGGCAAGCGCCTCGCCGGCGCGCTCCAGCGCCGTCTCGCCCTCCGACGCCTCGATGACCGCGCGGTCGAGCGCCGCCAGTGCCTCGGCGAGCAGCGGATGCTCGGGCGCGATCCGGTCGAGCCGCCGCGCCGCCTGGCGGAGCTGGGCGAGGCCGCCCTCGGAACCCTGAACCAGCGCGTTCACGGCTTCGAGCTCGTCGCCCAGCTTCGCCCCGGCCTGCATGCCGGCACGAAGGCTGGCGAGGCTTTCCTCCTCGCCCGGCTGCGGATCGAGCTGCTCCAGTTCGCCGACCGAATGGGTCAGCCATTCGCGGTCCCGTTCCGCTTCCTCGTAGGTGCGGCGGGCCTCGGCTAAAGCGTCCTCCGCCTCGCGCAGCCGCTGCCACGCCGCGGTTGTGGGCGCCGTGTCGAGGGCGCCGTAGGTGTCGAGCAGCGCACGGTGGCCGCGCGGATTGAGCAGGCCGCGCTCGTCATGCTGGCCGTGGATCTCGACCAGCAGGGCGCCCAGCTCGCGCAGCAGCCCGGCCGAGACCGACTGGTCGTTGACGAAGGCGCGGCTGCCGCCGTCGGCGCGCACGACGCGGCGGATCGTCAGCGGCTCGCCCGGCTCGCCGTCCAGGCCATTCTCCTTGAGCAGCGCGATGGCGTCGTGGGCCCTGGGCAAGTCGAAGCTGACGCTCACCGTCGCCTGCGTCTGGCCGGCGCGGACGAGGCCGGTATCGGCCCGCGATCCGAGCGCCAGCCCGAGTGCGTCGAGGAGGATCGACTTGCCGGCGCCGGTCTCCCCGGTCAGCACGCCGAGCCCGCCCGAAAATTCGAGGTCGAGCGTGTCGATCAGGACGACGTCGCGGATCGAGAGGCCGGTCAGCACGACGGCCTCCTCAGGAGGTCGTCGCCCCGGCGAAGGCCGGGATTGGGGAGGTCGCCATGCCCCCGGCATGGCTGCGGACTGTGGGGCAGTCCGCACCGACCCAATCAGCTCGCCTGCCGTGCCTTTCCGTCCTGGGATCCCGGCCTGCGCCGGGATGACGGCCAGGCATCCTAGTCTGCCGGGGTTTCGGCCGGAGCCGGCGTCGGCTGGGCCGGTTCCGCAGGAGCCGGCACGGGCGTCGGCGGCGCGGGCGGTGTCGCCGCGGCCTGGCCCCGCCGATCGTTGCGCTGCATCAGCTGATAGGCGCGCTGATACCAGCGGCTCTCCGGATAGTTGGCGCCGAGCACCGCTGCCGAGCGCTGCGCCTGATCGGGAATGCCGAGCGCGAGGTAGGATTCGGTGAGGCGCATCAGCGCTTCCGGCGTGTGGCTGGTCGTCTGATACTGGTCGATCACGGTGCGGAAGCGGATCACCGAGGCGAGCCACTGGTTGCGGCGCTGGTAGAAGCGGCCGATCTCCATCTCCTTGCCGGCAAGATGGTCGTTGACCAGATCGATCTTCAGCCGCGAATCGTCGGCATAGGAGGTGCCGGGATAGCGGCGGACGACTTCGCCCAGGGCATCGAGCGCCTGCCGGGTGATCGCCTGGTCGCGGGTCACGTCGCTGATCTGCTCGTAATAGTTGAGCGCGATCAGATAGAGTGCGTAGGGGGCGTCGCGATTGCCCGGATGGATCGACAGGAAGCGCCGGGCGGATTCGATCGACTTGGTGTGGTCGCCGGCCGCATAGTAGGAGAAGGCGCTCATCAGCTGCGCCCGGCGTGCCCAGACCGAATAGGGATGCTGGCGCTCGACCTCGTCGAACAGCGCCGCGGCCTGCGCATAGTTGCGCCGCTGCAGACGGTCGTAGGCGGCGTTGTAGAGCGTGTTCACGTCACGGGCGACATAGCGCTGGTCGATCCGGTTGTTGTTCCGGCCACCCAGCGCGCCGCAGCCCGCAAGCGGGACAAGCGCGGCAGCGATGGCGAGGAGCGCGACGGGGCGGGGAAAGCTGTGCATGGCGGGCTTCTTAGCGGAGGCTCGGGACAAGGCCAAGCGGGCTCGCGCATCTGCGCCGGACGGGGCTGAACAGCGGTTGAACGCAGGGGCCTTAACCCCGCGATAGGCGACCTGTGCTACGGCGCGCGCGATGCTGCGTGTCCTTACCCTGTCGACCCTGTTCCCGAACGCGCTGAAGCCGACGCTCGGCGTGTTCGTCGAGCGGCAGACGCTTGGCCTCGCCGCGCGCAAGGACGTGGCCGTGGAGGTCGTCGCGCCGGTGGGACTGCCGATCTGGCCGTTGTCGCGCCATCCGCATTATGCGCCACTCGCCGCGCTGCCGCGGCAGGAGAGCTGGAAGGGCCTGACCGTGCATCGCCCGCGCTACCGGGTCTGGCCACGTCTCGGCGTCGCGCTGACCGCGAGGAGCATCGCAAAGGCGCTGCTGCCCTTGCTCCGGGATATCCGTGCCCGCTTTCCGTTCGATGTCATCGACGCAGAGTTCTTCTGGCCGGACGGGCCGGCGGCGGTCCGGCTCGGACGGGCGCTGGGCGTCCCGGTGTCGATCAAGGCGCGCGGCAGCGACATTCACTATTGGACCGATCGTCCCGGCGTCCGATCGCGGATCATTGCGGCCGGGCGCGCCGCGGACGGGATGCTCGCCGTCAGCGAGGCGCTCAAGCGCGACATGGTCGCACTCGGCATGCCGTCCGACAGGATATCCGTGCATCGTACCGGCGTGGATATGGCTCGCTTCCAGCCTGTCGATCGCGGCGCGGCAAAGGCGGAACTCGGCCTCTCGGGGGCGTTGCTGGTGTGCGCCGGGGCGTTGATCGAACGCAAGGGGCAACGGATCGTGATCGAGACGCTGGCCCGATTGCCCGGCGCCAGCCTGATCCTGGTCGGCGAGGGACCGGACCGGCCGGTGCTCGAACGGATGATCCGGGACCGCGGCCTCAACGACCGGGTCAGGCTCGTCGGCAATCGCCCGCACGAGGAGCTGCCCCGATACCTCGCTGCCGCGGACCTGGCGCTGCAGCCGAGCCTGTCCGAAGGCCTCGCCAATGTGTGGGTGGAGGCGATGGCGTGCGGCACGCCCGTCGTCACATGCGACGTCGGCGGCGCGCGCGAGGCGATCGACCGGCCGGCCGCCGGCCGCCTGGTGGCGCGCGACGCCGAGGCCTTCGCGTCGGCGGCGGCGCAGATACTGGCAGACCCGCCGGGGCAAGACGAGGTTCGGGTTGCCGCAGAACGGTTTAGCTGGGAGAAGAACAGCGACCAGCTGTTCGCGCACCTGTCGGCGCTGGGGCGTTAGAGCGGCATCAGCGCGGCCGCGATCCAGCGGCCTTCGCCGCGGAGCAGGCCGAAGGTCCGGGCCGCCGCGCGGCTGCCCATCGCCTCGACGCCGATGCCCTTGTCCTCCAGCACCGCGACGAAGGCGCGCGGCGGAGGGGCGGTCGTCCTCCCGGTGCCGAGGACGACGAATTCCGGTGCCGGATCGAGGGCAAGCAGCGGCGCCACATCGGCGGCGGTCAGGTCGGCCAGGTCGGGGGCTTCCCACATGACCGCCCGTTCGGGCGTGAGCAGGACGGCCTCATAGGTCCGGCCGTCGATCTTGAACCGGTTTCCCGAAAAGCCCCGGACCAGCGGGCCGCCGGCCGCCGGCGTGCGCTCAAACCCGGGCGCCGTCATGGCTTTCGTTGCGCGGACCCCCACGCTCGGCGCGGCCCACCGGGTCTCTGGGCAGGAAGCTGTCGGAGGAGACCCCGAGCAGCGTCAGCACCGGCGACGAGACGTAGATCGACGAATAGGTGCCGACGAAGATGCCGATGAAGATCGCGATGGTGAGGCCGAAGATCACGTCCGGCCCGAACAGCAGCAGCGCGCCGAGCGCGAGCAGGATCGAGAGCGACGTCACCATCGTGCGCGACAGCGTCTCGTTCAGGGAAAGGTTGAGCAGCGGCACGATCTCCATCTTGCGGTATTTGCGCAGATTCTCGCGGATGCGGTCGTAGATGACGACCGTGTCGTTCAGCGAATAGCCGACGATGGTGAGGACCGCGGCGATCACGTTGAGGTTGAACTCGAGCTGGGTGAGGGCGAAGAATCCCATCGTCATCGCGACGTCGTGGAAGAGCGTGATCAGCGCGCCGACGCCGAACTGCCATTCGAACCGGACCCAGATGTAGATGGCGATGCCGAGCATCGCGAGCGCGATGGCGAGCGCGCCGGAGCGGAACAGCTCCTCGGAAACCTTGCCGGACACGGTCTCGACCGCGTCGAAGCGCGCGTCGGGATAGCGTTCGGAGATGGTCTGGCGGACCTGGCTCGCGACCTGCGCGGCCGCCGCTTCGCCACCCTCCGGCAGCGGCATGCGGATGGCGATGACGTTGGGTGCGCCGAACTCCTGCAGGGTGGATTCGCCATGGCCGAGGCCGTCGACCCGGTTGCGCAGGTCGTCGAGATCGGGCGCCTGCGCGAAGGTCACCTGCACGCTCTGGCCGCCGATGAAGTCGACGCCGAGGTTGAGGCCGCGGACCGCGACCAGCGCAATCGCCGCCGCGGTGATGAGGATCGACAGCATCAGCGCGACATGGCGCCACTTCATGAAATCGATGTTGGTGTTGTCGGGGACGAGCTTCAGCAGGCGCATGGGACTACATCCTTCCCGTCACCCCGGCGAAGGCCGGGGTCTCGTTGGGCCAGGCCGTGACTTCTTGTCCTGAGATCCCGGCCTTCGCCGGGATGACGAGAGTGATCGTCATATATGCAGTTCCTTCGGTCGCGCGCGGCGGATCCAGAGCGCCACCATCATCCGGGTGAGATTGACCGCGGTGAACACCGAGGTGACGATGCCGATCATCAGCACCACCGCGAAGCCGCGGATCGGGCCGGAGCCGAAGTAGAACATCAGGATCGCGGCGATCGTGTTGGTGATGTTGGCGTCGAAGATCGCGGTTTGCGCCTCGCGATAGCCCGATTCGAGCGCGTCGAGCAGTCTTTTGCCCTTGCGCTGCTCCTCGCGGATACGCTCGTTGATCAGCACGTTGGCGTCGACCGCGGCGCCGATGGTGAGCACGAAGCCGGCAATGCCGGGCAGGGTGAGCGTCGCATTGAAGAAGGCCATGATGCCGATGATCATGAAGCCGTTCACGATCAGGCCGATCGTCGTGTAGACGCCGAACCGGCCATAGGTCGCCAGCATGAAGACGATGACGGCGAGCGTCGCGATGATCGAGGCGATGACGCCGAGGCGGATCGAGTCGGCGCCGAGATCCGGACCGACGGTCCGCTCTTCGATAACGCTCAGTTCGACCGGCAGGCGGCCGGAGCGGAGCGAGATGGCGAGCGCGTTGGCTGTCTCGACGGTGAAGCTGCCGGAAATCTGCGCCGAGCCGCCGAGGATCGGCTCGTTGATGTTCGGCGCGGACAGAACGACGTTGTCGAGAATGATGGCGAACGGCTTGTTCACGTTCTCCTGCGTCACCCGGGCGAAGCGGCGGCTGCCGGCGCCGTCGAAGCGGATCGTGACGACCGGCTCGCCCTGCTGACCGAAGGCCTGCTGCGCGTCGGTGATCTGGTCGCCGGTGATCATCGCGCGGCGCTGGACGGCGATGCGGCCGCCGCCTTCGGCCATCGGCAGGATCTGGCTGCCGACCGGCGCACGGCCGGCCTGGAGCTGCTCGGGCGTCGCGGTCAGATCGACCAGCTTGAATTCGAGCCGGGCGGTGCGGCCGATCAGGTTCTTGAGCGCCTCGGGATCCTGCAGGCCCGGCACCTGGACCATGATCCGGTTCTCGCCCTGGCGGATGATCGTCGGCTCCAGCGTGCCGAGCGCATTGATGCGCCGGTCGATGACGTCGCGGGCGACGTCCATCGCCTGGTCGATCGCCTGGTTCTGGCCGGCCGAGGTCGGCCGCATGGTGATCCGGCTGCCCTCGACGTCGACCGACCATTCGGCGGTCGAGCCGAAGCCGGCGGGCTGGGCCAGCTGGCGGCCGAGGTCGCGGGCCTGGTTCACCTGTGCCGGATTGCGCACGATGAAGCTCAGCTGGCCGCCGCGCGCGGAGACCTCGCCGATCTGGATGCTGGCGCCGCGCAGTTCGCGGCGGAGATTGTCCTCCAGCGCCTCGGCGCGGGTCTGCGCCAGGCCGCTCGTGTCGGCCTCGAGCAGCAGGTGGCTGCCGCCGGCGAGGTCGAGGCCGAGGTTGATGTGGATGGCGCGGACGAAGCCGGGCAGCTGGTTGTAGGCACTGGCGGGGAGGAAGCTCGGCACCGCCAGCAGCACGCAGAGGGCGCTGAGGAGCGTGATGCCCCAGATCTTCCAGCTTGGGAAGTTCAGCATCTCAGTCGTTCGCCGCCTTGGTGCCGTGCGGGCGGATGTCGCTCAGCATCGATTTCACCACCCGGACGCGGGTGTTCGGGGCGATCTCGAGCTCGATCTCGTTCTCGTCGACCTTGGTGACCTTGCCGATCAGGCCGCCATTGGTAACCGCAACGTCGCGCGGCTTCACGTCCATGATCATCTGCTGGTGCTGCTTCATCCGCCGCTGCTGTGGGCGGATCAGCAGGAAGTAGAAGATGACGAAGATGAGGACGAGCGGGAAGATCTGGACCAGGAACCCGGCGGTCCCCCCCGATGCGGTCCCGCCGGTCGCGGCGAAGGCTGGCGATGCGAACATGTGGTCCTACCTGGGAATGGCCCGCCTCGAAGCGGACCCGTAAAGCGCGAGGCGACTATCATGGGTGTGGCCACTTGCCAAGGCAAGGCGAGCCGCCCCGAAGGCGCGACAAGTGTTGCGTTTCGGCACCGCCGCTCCGCCCGGTCGGCTGGTACCGGGCCTTCTTCTGTGGCCGCCCATTTTCGGGCTTGCGAAATAGGATTTCGTTTGTTCTTCTTTTGTTCCAGATGGGCGAAAGGAGAGTCGCATGGCCGCGGCGGTTGCGGAGGCGGAGCGGGTTCAGCCGGCGGAGTCGCACGGCGTGGTGGCGGCGGTGCGCGCGATCCTGTCCGTGCCGGACGCGGAGCTGGACTATGGCAAGGCCAAGCTGGCGCTCGACCATCTCGTCGATCCCGGCTTCGATCCGGCCGCGGTCATGGCCGAGCTCGATGCGATGGCGGCGCGGGCGCTGGAGATGGCGGGCTCCGTTGCGGACGACGAGGCCAGGCTCGCGGCGCTGCGGCGGCTGATCTACCGGAGCGGCCCGTGGAACGGTCACCGGCCGTTCGCCTATGACCATGACAACCACAAGGGCGCGAACGTCCGGGTCAAGCTGATCTCCCACTATCTGGCGACGCGGCGCGGCGACTGCGTCTCCATGCCGATCCTGTTCCTGATCCTGGCGGAGAAGCTGGGCATCGACATGCGGCTCGCCAGCGCGCCGTGCCATGTCTTCCTGCGCTATCGCAACGCCGAGGGGCGCATGGTGAACCTGGAGGCGACCGGCGGCGCCGATCCGGCGCGCGACATCTGGCTCATCCGGACCCTCGGCATCAGCGCGCGATCGATCGCCAGCGGGCTCTACATGCAGACCCTGTCGCGCCGCGAGGGCATCGCGCTGATGGCAATGGCGAACATCCAGCATCTGCGCGACAGCAGGCGCTACGAGGAGGGGATCGCCGTCTGCGAGGCGATCCTCGAACACTATCCGCGCAACGCGCTTGCCCTCGTCAACATGGGCGGCATGTACGAGCGCATCCTGCGGCGCGACTTCCTCGACCGCTACGGGATGCAGGCGCTCGTCCCGATCCACCTGCAGCCGCGCTACCAGTTCCTGTGGTGCCGCAACCGCGCAATCTTCACCACGGCCTTCGCGCTGGGCTGGGAGCCCGAGACCGGCTGACTGAGGACGGCAGAACGCCGTCGATCCTGCCCTGAACCTGTCGAATGAGGAGACGAGACATGTTGACGATGACCACAAGAGCGTCGGGCCACGAATGGGAGGCCAACCTGTGCGCCTATGTCGGGAACGATCCCATCAATTTCACCGATCCGAGCGGCCTCGTGGAAGACCCGCGCCGGGAAGATGGCGACGGCGACCGTTCGCAGGACCCGATCGTGGTCACGGCGAGCGTGTGCGCCGTGTTTCCGGATATGTGCGGACCTCGCGTGGTTCCGGCCATACGCATCGATCCTGTATGGGGAACCGGACCTCGGCCGAGAGAGCAGGTCGAAGAGGAAATCGTGGTGACGGGAGTTCGTGTTAGACAGCCGGCTCCCAGGCTGAGGGCATCCCATGGCCTATTCTCCACTGCGTCTGTATCCTGGGATGAAAGAGATGCCGCAGCCGAGGAGGACTATGCTGTTTGTCGGTCACTACGAGATCGTGAGGTTCGTGCCCGGTGTTGGGCCAGCGCGGCTGAACGCGATGCGGCAAGAGCGGCAAATCGCCCCATTCCGCCTCTGGTGACATGGAGAGAAGCTGGCGCAGCGGTAGCCATGGGAGCTTTTCTATATTGGATCATTAGCATTGGAAGCAGAATTCTTTTTCCGCCCAGGAATTTAGTTCCAGTTCCTTAATACAGGAGAATATCATGGAAGATTTAGGGATCGGAAATATAGTTGCCAGCAGATCGCTTAGATCTAAAGATGGAGTTCGGATAAACGTATATATATCAGAACCATATCTGCACGATGAAAGTAACGAGGAGTATTGGTGCAAATATGTCATCGACTGGGGATCGGAGAGGAAAGTTAGATACGCAATAGGAATTGACTCTGTTCAGTCGTTATGCTTAGCAATGAAAAAAATTGGAACCGATCTATACACTTCCGAACTATATCGATCAGGAAGCCTTGTTTGGGACGGAGGAATGCAAGAAAGAGATCTAGGGTTTCCTGTCCCGGACGTAATCAGAGATCTCGCATCTGGCTGAACCCACGATCACCGTAAATCTCGCCGTCTGCGAGGCGATCCTCGAACACTATCCGCGCAACGCGCTTGCCCTCGTCAACATGGGCGGCATGTACGAGCGCATCCTGCGGCGCGACTTCCTCGACCGCTACGGGATGCAGGCGCTCGTCCCGATCCACCTGCAGCCGCGCTACCAGTTCCTGTGGTGCCGCAACCGCGCAATCTTCACCACGGCCTTCGCGCTGGGCTGGGAGCCCGAGACCGGCTGACTGAGGACGGCAGAACGCCGTCGATCCTGCCCTGAACCTGTCGAATGAGGAGACGAGACATGTTGACGATGACCACAAGAGCGTCGGGCCACGAATGGGAGGCCAACCTGTGCGCCTATGTCGGGAACGATCCCATCAATTTCACCGATCCGAGCGGCCTCGTGGAAGACCCGCGCCGGGAAGATGGCGACGGCGACCGTTCGCAGGACCCGATCGTGGTCACGGCGAGCGTGTGCGCCGTGTTTCCGGATATGTGCGGACCACGTGTGATCCCCGCTTTCCCCTTCACTCCGTATTCGGGAACAAATCCTGGAGATGAAGGAGAGATAGTCATTACGGCCGTCAGACCGTGCGGCCTGTTCTGTCGAATCGGCCGGCTATTCTCAAGCACGCGGGCTCAAGCAGTAGCCACGGTCTGCTCACTCCCGACATTGGCATTTGGCGGTGGAGCCGACTTGTACCGTGGCGTCGGCGGTTCTGTAGGAGGTGCTTACAATGTCGATTTAGCTAACGGCAGGTTTGCGCTGTCCGGTTCGCTTGGTGTCGGCCTTGGCCTTGGGATGGGCGCTGGCCCAAACTATGGCGTACAGCCAAGCGGAGGAGGTGTGGCTTCAGCCAATTTGGCAGTGACGGCAGGAGGTGCATTGCCGGTAGCCCCCGGCTTGAACCAAGGCGCGCAAACATCATACAACATTATCGGCACGGACCCGGGTTGGTCAGGGGGCGCTATGGGAAGAGCCGGAACGCCTCTCGCCTACGTTAATGTCGGAGCGAACGTAGCCGTCTCGACGCCGCCGTTATATGATCTTCAATGTAATTAAGCAGGAGTCTTCTATGTCACGCCCAAGCTACTTGGTCAGTTGGATCATTTTTATTATAGTCTGCGCAGCTATTGCATATCATTTTTCTGAAAATACGCTGGTGTTCTTTATTTTGCTAGCTTTTCTGATTGTCCCTGTTTCTCTTTGGGCTAGGCGCCGGTCGAGATAAAGAGCTTAGCTGGCAAGGCGTGATAACATTCTCAGAGCCTTATCATGTGACTATGGTCCCGGGCTTCGCTGAGGTGCAAAACGCTAACGCCCCGGAAAGATGATCAGGGTCGAGGTGCCGTGGGCGAGGAGCTTGCCGTCGGCCGCGCGCAGGAAGGCTTCGGCGGTCGCGATCTGGCGGCCGCGGCTCAGCACCCGGCCTTCGCAGCGGATCGGGCCGCCGTCAGGGTCGATCGGGCGGGTGAAGTTCACCTTGGTCTCGACCGTGGTGTAGCCGACGCCCGGCCCGATCTCGCTATGGACCGCACAGCCGCAGGCGCTGTCGATCAGGGTCAGGGCGTAGCCGCCATGGACCGACCCGAGCGGGTTCAGAAGATGCGGTCCGGGAACGCCCTCGAAGACGGCGCGGCCCTTCTCGACCTCGACGAGCAGGAAACCCAGTGTTTCAGCAATTGGCGGCGCGGGGAGGTTGCCCGCCAGCATCGCCCGCAACGTCTCGAGACCGGACAGGTCCTTGATCTGCTGGGCCGTGGCGACACCATATTCCACCGGTTGCTCCAATAAGTTTCGAAAAGAAACTAACAACGTTGCCACCGAAGTCAATCACCGGCGTCGACTCGCTTGCCATCGTCGCGCCCCCCGCCTAAATGCGCCAGCCTTGGTCGGGGCGTAGCGCAGCCTGGTAGCGCATCACACTGGGGGTGTGGGGGTCGCTGGTTCGAATCCAGTCGCCCCGACCATCATATGAGAAGGGCCGCGTGGGACGCGGCCCTTCTCATATGATCCGCCGGAGGCAGCCGGTGGAGTGCGCCTCTGGCTATACCCCGCCCCGCTCCGCCCGCAACACCGGCCCGTAGAGCCGTCCGATCCCGATCAGCACGATGCCGAGGCCGAGGAACGAGAGGATGCGCAGCACGCCCTCCAGCTCCGAGGCGTCGATGAGGAACACCTTGAGCATCGTCGCGGTCAGTAGCACCAGGCCGGCGAGGCGGAGCGCCTTGTCGGGCAGGCGGATGCCGGCGACGAGCAGGCCGATCGAAAGGACGAGGCCGGCCAGCGAATAGCCGTAGAATTCGGCGATCGGCAGGCTCGCGCCATCGAGGAAGGCGCCCTGGAACGCCTGGCGCACCATCAGCAGCGCGCCCGCGATCAATGCGGCGAGGAACAGGACGAGCCAGATGCCCGATCCGCCGGCGACGTGCGCCCGCCGCCGTGCGGCGTACAGCCAGACCGCGCTCAGCAGGAAGGCGGGGAGGATGAGGTTGAGGACCGGCAGCGGCCCGACCCATTGCACCCACCAGGCGGGATTGTGGACCAGCATGTCGAACCAGACCAGCCGCGCGGCGGCGAGGCCGGTCAGCGCGGCGCCGGCCTTGCGCATCAGGTCCGGATCGGCCCAGCGCTCGGGAATGTGCGCGGAGCCGCAGAGCCAGCCCAGGGCGAACAGCGCTTGCGTGAGCAGGGTCCGCTCCAGGAAACCACGCGCGGCGAAGTCCGGGTCCGGAGCGAGGCCGAAGGCCTGCTTGAACCAGGCATAGGCCGCCCCGGCCGCCAGCACGCCCGCCGCCGGCACCAGGGCGCGACGGGCGCCGAGCGGCAGCGGCGGCAGCGCCCAGCGCATCGCCCCGAGCAGGCCGGCCGGCAGGGCGAGCGCGAACAGGGCCGCGCGGGCGCCCGGCAGGTCCACTGCCAGCGCGGGAAAGCCGAGCAGGGAGGCGAGCGCCGTCGTCGAGAGCTCGGGCACGGTGGCGACGGCGCGTCCGATGCCGATCGCAGCCGCAAGCGCCGCCACCGTCCCCAGCGCCAGATCGCCGAACCGTCGCGCGGCGAGCGCGACCGCGAGGGCGACGACGAGCCACCCCGCGGCGATCAGGTCGGATGGCGCAAGATCCCAGATCGCGGCGCCGAGCAAAATGACCGTGCCAGTGCCGGCGGCGAGCAAGGCGAGCTCGGCCGGCGCCTCCGCCGAGGCCCGTGCGCGGTTGCGCCAGATCAGGGCGGCTGGGCCGATCGCCAGCACGGCGGCGAGCCCGCCCCACTGGATCGGCTCGAGCAGGCCCGGCCAGGCGGCGCGCACGACGAACAGCGGTCCGGCAAAGCCGCCGCAGGCGATAGCGGTCCACAGCCGGCCGCCCTTCCAGAGCGCCAGGGCGAGGCCGCCGCCACCGAACAGGAGGATGAGGCCGCCCATCGCCCGGAGGAGGAACGGGTCCTGCCCGAGGCCGGCCTTGCCGAGCAGCACGAGGAGGCCGAGCACCAGCGCCGCCGCGGGCGCCAGGCGATACTCGCTGCGCAGCACCGCCAACGCCATGCTCGCGGCGGCGAGGATGCCGAACAAAACCCAGCCGAGGAAGCCGAGGTCGGTCCGCGCCGCGAGGATGGCGAGCTGGACGATGCCGATCAGCAGCGGCTGGATCAAGCCGAGCGCCCGCCCGCCGCCCGGCCGCACCAGCGAGGCGGCGACGGCGAGCAGGATGATGAACACGCCCGAGGCCAGCGCATCCTCGGCCGACTGGCTGAGCAGGAAGGCGCTCCAGACGAAGCTCAGCGCCACGGCCGCGGCGGCGAGCCAGGTCCAGCCGCGCCGCCAGGCGATCAGGAAGATCGCGAGGTCGAGCAGGCCGAGATAGGCGAGCAGCGGAACGGGCCCCGCATCCGGATCGCCGACCAGCGCCGGGGTCAGGAAGCCGCCGGCGAGGCCCATCACCGCGGTCGGCGCGCCGTGGCGCAGCGACAGGCCGAGCGCCGCGCCGGTGATCGCCAGCATCGCGGCCGAAGCGATTCCCGCATCGATCAGGCCGTAGAGGATGTGGGTGCCGTAGGCGGTCGCGTAGAGCACCGCGATGCCGGCGCCGACCAGCGCCTGGGCGATGCGCGGATCGTCCGCCATCTTCCAGCGCGCCGCCTCGCCCGCGGCGAGGAGGGCGAGGCCGAACAGCGCGGCGCCGGCCATGCGCAGCTGCGGTGTCACCAGCCCCAGCTCGATCGAATAGCGGATGAGATAGACCGCCGCGACGACGAGGGCGATGCCGCCCAGCCAGATCAGCAGCTTGCCGGCGACCAGGCGCTCGAACAAGGCACCGAGCGTTTCGCGTTCCTCGGGAGCCGCCGCCGGTTCGAACGGAATCGCCTGCGGCTCCGGCGGCGCGGGTGGCGCGGCCTGTACCCGCTCTTCCACCCTGGGTGGAGGCGTGTAGCCGACCGTGAACGCGGCTTTCGGTTCATCGGCAGGGGCAGGCGGCGGCGTCAGCGAGCCGTCGTCGAGCCGCTGCTCGAGCCAGTCGAGGCGGGTCTTCAGGTTCCGGTTCGAAACCCACAGGGCGAAGACGCCCAGTGCCAGAAGGAGAACCAGAAGCTCCATCGCGCTTTTGCCTAGCGGGGGTGGCGGGCCATGTCAGCGCGAAAAGCGCCCGGCTCAGAGACGTGCGAGCGGGAGATCGGCGAGGTTGCCGGCCCAGATCGACCGGGCGCGGGCAAGGCTGGCCTCGGCAGCGCCGGCATTTCCCAGCGCCCGTTCGGCCTGCGACAGGGCATAGAGCGCGAGCGGATCGTTCGGCCAGTGGCGGAGCGAGGCTTCGAGCTGGCGCCGCGCGCCGCGGGCATCGCCGCGGGCGAGCAAAGCGGCGGCGAGGCTGCGCCGCGCCGAATACCAGAAGAGCGGCGGATCGAAGCCGAAATCGGCGCGGAGCTGCGCCTGCATCGCGCGGCGATAGGCGGTCTCCGCCGCCGCATACCGGTTCTCCAGCATCGCCGCGCGGCCTTCGAGGACGTGCTGCAGCACCTCGGCAAGCTTCGCGCCGCTGTCCCCCAGCTCCGGCGCCGCCGCGCCGTTCCGCAGCGCGGCGATGCCGGCCGCTTCCGCTGCCACGGCCGTACCGTCGCCGCGACGCGTCAGCGCTTCGCCGCGCGCATAATGGCGGAGCACCCGGTCGATCGCGGCCGTCTGCTCGGGAACGGCGAGCACGCCGTTGATCTCGTCATGCAGGCCTTGCGTATACCAGGTCGCCGAGCCGAGCACCCGAGACCCCTGCTCGGCATTCTCGCCGAGATAGACCTCCCGATACTGGCGCGACATCTCGGTCGCGGTCTGCGCGTCGCCCCGGGCCAGCGCGCTTTCGATCGCGAAGTGCATGTTGTGGCGGTTGAGGTAGAAGCGGTAGTCGGACCGTGGCGGGCGGACGCGTTCCACATAGGCGCGGTCCGCGGCGACGGCTGCGACGTTGGTCGCGGCCGCGTCGCGATAGCGCCCGACGCCGTAGAAGGTGTGCGACGGCATGTGGACGAGATGGCTCGCCGCCGGCGCGATCCGCGCGAGCCGGTCGGCATAGGGTTCGGCGAGATGCTGCTCGTCGGTCCAGTCGGTCAGGTGGATATAGAAGTGGATCGCGCCGCCATGGTCGGGATTGCGCGCCAGCACCCGCTCCAGCAGCCGCTGGCTGAGCGAGCCCGGCCGCATGCTGCGCGAGATCACCATCCGGGCATCGGCGGCCAGGATCGCCAGCATATCGTCTTCCGGCATCCGCTGCGCCGCGCCCTCCATGAAGCGGGCATAGGCCTCGTTGCTGAAGCCGTCGCCGTCGCGGGTGCGCAACGCCATGCCCTCGACGAGCAGGCGGTCGCGCGGCGAGAGCCGTTGGGACAGGGCAAGCGCGCGGCGGGCGGCGGCGCGAGCGGCCTCCAGTTCCTCGGTGCGCGGCTGGAGATTGATCGTCGGGCCGCGCGCCCAGGCCTCGCCGAAGACGCACAGGGCGCAACCGGGGTCGCGCCGCTGCGCCTCCTGGAACGCCCGGATCGCCTCGGCTTCGTCGAACGCCCAGACCAGCCGGACGCCTTGCGCGAACCAGGCGCGTGCCTCGGGGTTGGCGCTGTCGGGCTCCAGACCGGCATAGCCGAGCCCGTCGACCAGGACGGGCGGCGGCCGGGTGGCCTCGGGCCCCGCGCCGGGCGCCGCCGGATCAAGGCAGGATTGGCCGGGGACGAGCGGGCTGCGCAGCGTCGCGTCGGCAGAGGCCTCGGCAGACAGGGCGGTCGCGCCGACCGCCAACAGAAGTTGGATCGCCTTCGTGAACCGCATCCTTCGCCTCCCGGTGAAGGACCCTAACGGCGGAAACCCCGCCCGGCTAGCCGAAGCGGGGCCGGCGGCGCAGCACCAGGGTCGGCCATTCGCCGCGGTCGATCCGCCCCGCCGGCGCGAAGCCGCGGCGGCGATAGGCGGCGAGGACGCGCGGCGCCTGATGGTCGAGCAGGCCGGCGAGGATCAGGCGGCCGCCCGGCGCAAGCGCGGCGGCGATGTCTGGCGCGAGATCGATCAGCGGCCCGGCGAGGATGTTGGCGATGACGAGGTCATAGGGCACGCGCGCCGTTAGGCGGCGATGGTCGAGACCGGGGGCGACGGCCAGCGCCATCTGTCCGGGGCCCTGACCGAGCGGCACCCGGTTGATCGCGGCATTCTCGGCGGTGACCTCGATCGCGATCGGATCGATGTCGGACGCGATCGCACGCGCCACCGGCCACAGCTTCAGCGCGGCAAAGGCGAGGAGGCCGGTGCCGGTGCCGATGTCGGCGATGTTGGCGAAGACGGCGCCGCCCGCCTTCAGCCGGTCGAGCGCGATCAGGCAGCCGGTGGTCGTCTCGTGATGGCCGGTGCCGAAGGCCAGGCCGGCATCGATCTCGAAGGCGACGGCGTCGGTTGGGATCTTGCCACGATGCGTCGGCGTGTGGACGAAGAAACGACCGGCGCGGATCGGTTCGAGGCCGGCCTGCGACAACGTCACCCAGTCGGCATCGCCGATCCTTTCGACGGCCGTCGCGGTTCCGGCGGCGCTCGACACGAGGGTGCGGAGCAGTGCCAGATCCGCCTTGCTCGGCTCGGCCTCGAAATAGGCATCGAGTCGCCATGCCCCGCCATCGACCTCGCTGGTCATCAGCACCGGTGGCATGTCCAGGGCGGCGAAGGCGGCAATGTCCCCCTTCAGCCTTTCGGCCTCGGCCCTGGTGCAGGGCAGGGTGACCTTCCAGCTATCGGACACAGGACCCACCTTCGTCATTGCGAGCGCAGCGAAGCAATCCAGCACTGGATTGCCGCGTCGCTGCGCTCCTCGCAATGACGATCAGCGGACAAAGCTCGCGCCGTTCACGTCGATGACCGCGCCGGTCGCGGAGGGCGGCGCGCTCGTCGCCAGCCAGCGTACCGTCTCGGCGACCTCGCTCGCGGTCGCGGGCCGGCCGATCGGAAGGTCGCCCAGCGCCGCGATGCCGCCGCGGCTCGCGACATAGTCCTCGACCATGCCGGTGACGGTGAAGCCGGGGCACACAGTGTAGGCGTAGATGCCTTCCGCGGCATAGGCGCGCGCGATCGTCTTGGTCATCGCGACCATGCCGCCTTTGGAAGCGGCATAGGCCCAGTGATCCGGGCTGTCGCCGCGATAGCCGGCGCGGCTGGAGATGTTGACGATCCGTCCGCCGCCGCCGCGTTCGCGAAAGTGGTTGACGGCGAGGCGGCAGAGCCCGCCGGCGGCCGTGAGGTTCACCCGCATCGTCCGGTCCCAGCTCTTCGCCCAATCGGCGTCGGACAAGGCGATCGGTGCGGCCTCGAAGATGCCGGCATTGTTGACCAGCACGTCGACCCGGCCGTCGAGCGCCGCCACCGCCTCGCGCCAGAGCGCGGCGGGCGCGGCGGGATCGGCGAGGTCGGCGGCGATCAGAGGGTCGGAACGTCCCCCGGACGTTCCTTGACCATGCGGGGCATGGTCAACCCGCTGATGTCCGTCACCGCCCTTGCTGGAATGGCCGACGACGCGGTGGCCGTCCAGCGCGGCGACGATCTCGGCGCCGATGCCCCGGCTCGCGCCGGTGACGAGGATGTGAAGTGGCTCGCTCATGGCGCGACGGATAATGCGCCCCCCGCCGTCATGCCAGCGAAAGCTGGCATCTCCCTTTTCTTCTCTGCGTCCTCCGCGATTCTGCGCGGATATGGAAGGCGAAGAGATTCCAGCTTTCGCTGGAATGACGAGGTCAAGCTGCGAAGACCTGGACGAACTTGCCGGCGGTCGCCTTGAAGCGGGCCATCTGCTCGTTGACGTCGGAGAAGCTCTTCTCGACCTCGTCGATCTCGCTCGCGACGCTCTCCGTGTCGGCGCGGATCGCCGCGATGGTCGAGGACATCGAGTCGGCGGCGAGCGCGGTCTCGTCGACGGCGGCGGTGATCATCGTCACCGTCTGCGCCTGCATCTCCATCGCCTTGCGGATGCGGTCGGCGCTCACCTGCACCTCCTCGACCGTGCTCTGGATGGAGTCGTTTGCCTCGACCGTCTGCTTGGTCGCCGACTGGATGGCGGCGATCTTGGCGGTGATGTCGTCGGTGGCGCGCGCCGTCTGGCTGGCGAGGCTCTTCACCTCCTGCGCGACCACCGCGAAGCCGCGGCCGGCGTCGCCGGCGCGGGCGGCCTCGATCGTCGCGTTGAGCGCGAGCAGATTGGTCTGGCCGGCGATGTCGCGGATCAGGCCGAGGATCGATTCGATCGCCTCGACATGGCCGGAAAGCGCCTGGCTGACGACGACGGCCTGATGGGCCTGGTCGCCGGCACGGGTCGCGACGCCGGCGGCGACCTCGACCTCGTTGCGGGCTTCCTCGATCGCCATGATCAGGCCGGCCGCGGTCTGCGCGGCCTCGCGCATCGCGACGGCGGACTGCTCGGCGGCCGCGGCGACCTCGCTGGTCTTGCCGAGCATGCCGCGCGCCGCGCTGCTCGCTTCGGCGGCCTGATCACGCAGCTTGCGGCTGCCGGTCGCGGTCACGTCGACGACGCTGACGATCTCCTTGTTGAACTCGGCGCCCTGGGCGCTGCGACGCTCGCGCTCGGCCTGGTCGCGCAGCTTGTCGTAATAGGCTGAGAAGATGTCGACCTCGAGCGTGGTGAGCCACAGCAAAGCCTTGCTCAGCCGATGGTGACGCTCGACGTCGTCGGTGACGCTGGCGTCGATGATCGCCTGGATCTTGTGCGCGCAGGCGGCGACCCCGGAATAGAGCGTGGAGGCCGAGACCTTCGCCCGCGCCGCGGCCTGGACATAGTCGCGCACCCGATGCGCCCAGACGGGATTGGCAAGGTTCGCATATTTGCCTTCGAGATGCGGCAGGATGCGGTCGGTGAGCTCGTCCATCTTGTCCGGCCCGATCGGCCGGCTGATCTCGGACGAGCGGGCATATTGCTCCCAATAGGCGCGGCCGATCTCGCGCTTGTGGGGCTCGATCAGGGTCCAGATCTCGCGGCAGGTCGCCGCGAGGTTGCCGTCCACGTCGAACAGCGCGATCCGATCGTGAAGCGCGATCTCGTCCAGCTGCCCCGTTTCGCCCGCCATATCCTGCATTCCCTTTTGCGCACCCGTGTTGGGCAGGCGGGATAGGGCGCCACTGGTTAAGATGGCGTTATCCAATGGGACGGTGGCGTGATGGCTTGCGGCCTGTGGCGGCGCCGCCAAGCGGGATTCGGCAGGCCGACCGCCGGCCAGGTGGGATCATCTGGTTGAATAGCGGTGTCCGATCCGGGGCTCGCGTAAACAGACGGTTGCCGCCGTGCGGTTCTAGCCTGCCGGAGCCGGCTGTTCGGGCGCGGGATCGGCCTCCTCGTCGCCGTGGATGCGGTCGAGATAGGCGGTGGCGAGGTCGTAATGGGCCTGGACGACGCGGGGGTCGGTGGCATGCTGGGCCAGCTCGATCTCGGTTTCCGCGCGCTGCTCGAGATATTCGCTGTCGTCGGACGACATCGTTTCGGTTTCTCCATATGCGGTGCCGGAGACCAGAGGCCCCCTCCGGTAACGGCATAAGAAACCACGAAAAGCGGATCGGTTCCCCGTAGAAACCACAGGTCGTCGCATTTGGACGCGGTTCGACGCACCAGGGCGAGTTCAACCTTTGGGGGAGCCTTGTGGCGCGAGACGGAAGCGAAGGAGGTTGGTATGTCGAGCTGTGCCGGCCTGGGCGCAGCGCGTGCCAGGGATGAGGGCCATGAACCAGGCGCCGGCACTGCCTGCGGCCGGTTCGCCGCACCTTCGTGACTCTTGGATTTTGAGCTGGCGTCCGTCCTGCCCCGATGCCGAAGATCTTCCGGCCCCTCTTCGGCATTCAGATCACGAGAAAGTCACCCGCACCGAGCGCAAGGCCGGCGGACAGACTTGCGAACTGTATCGCGGCACCCGTACCGCTGCCATCGGCGTCGTAGAAGAGCGCGCCGCTGCTCGAATCGTAGATGATCCGGTCATCGGCCTCGATCGCGGCCGCGCCGGTCCGGAAGGCACCGGCCGCGAGCGCGCCGTCGCCAAGCGTCGAGAAGATGGTGTTGTCCAGGTAGATCTTGTCCGTCCCGACCGTCATGTCGACGATCTGGTCGATATTGTCGGGCCCGAGCGCGCTGGTGAAGGTGAACGCATCGGCGCCGCCGAGACCGACCAGCGCATCCTGCCCTCCTTTGCCGTCGAGGACGTTGCCGCCGGCATTGCCGATCACGGCCTGGCCGAACTCGTTTCCGGTCAGATTGATGTCCGCGGTGCCGCCATGGTTCGTCGTCGACAGAATCTCGACCGCGGCACCGGCGGTCAGGACGAGGCTCTCCAGCGCGAACACATTGTC
>NZ_JAVIFV010000001.1 GCF_031157375.1 Sphingosinicella sp. LHD-64 | reverse complement strand
TGTCATAGCCGCCGCCGACCTCCTCGTAGACGAGGTCGTCGCTGTCGGCGATGAGGATGTCGTTGCCGCCGAACCCGACCAGCTGGTCGATCCCGCCCCCGCCGCGAAGGACGTTCGCGCCATTGTTGCCGATCACGACCTGGCCGAACTCGTTGCCGGTCAGATTGATGTCCGCGGTGCCGCCATGGTTCGTCGTCGACAGAATCTCGACCGCGGCACCGGCGGTCAGGACGAGGCTCTCCAGCGCGAACACATTGTCATAGCCGCCGCCGACCTCCTCGTAGACGAGGTCGTCGCTGTCGGCGATGAGGATGTCGTTGCCGCCGAACCCGACCAGCTGGTCGATCCCGCCCCCGCCGCGAAGGACGTTCGCGCCGTTGTTGCCGATCACCGCCTGGTCGTAGTTGTTGCCGGTCAGATTGATGTTGTCGGTGCCGGAATGATCGGTGGTCGAAAGGAATTCGATCTGGGTGTCGGCGACGAGCACATAGTTCGTCCGTGCCAGGACGTTGTCGATTCCGCCTCCGGACCCAGCTCCAGGACGATGTCGTCGGCGTCGACGAAATAGAAGTCGTTGCCGGCCTGCCCCTTCAGCACGTCGGCGCCGCCACCCCCGTCGAGATAGTTGGCGCCGGTATTGCCGAAGATCTCCTGATCGTACTGATTGCCGGTGAGCCGGATGGTCATACCGTTCAGAGCGGTATAGTCGGCCGGTCCGAACCGTTCGACGACGGCATCGGCGCTGAGCACGAAATCAGTTCTAGCCAGCACCGTATCGATGCCACCGCCGGCCACTTCCACGACAATGTCCCCGGCCTGGACTGAATAGGTGTCATTGCCCTCAAGGCCAATAAGGATATCGCCCCCACCGCGACTATCGATGAAGTCGATGCTCCTGGCACCCGTGATCGTCTGGTGAAGCTCATTACCGGTCAGGAACGTGGTGCCGAAATTCGACGTCGGGTTCGGGTTGCGAATGATCTCGACATGCACGCCCGGCGCAAGCGTAAAGCTGGACGCGATGACCGTATCGATGCCGCCATCAGGTCCTTCGACGATGATGTCCGTGCTTCCAGCGCCGATATAGGTGTCATCTCCGCCGAGGCCGATGAGAGTGACCTGGACGAGGGAATCCGCCGTGAGGATATTGTTTCCGGCATTTCCGGTAATGACTTCAGTGTCATCGGACCCCGTCAGGTTGATCGGGTCCGTCCCTGCGTCGTCGGTCGTGGAGAGAAACTGGATACCACTAAACGGAAGGACATAAGAGACGCTGGCATAGACCCGATTGATACCCTGATTATTGCCCACCTCGACGGGCATATCGCCGGCGTTATCGACGAAGTAGATGTCATCGCCCTCTCCACCCCGCATCTCGTCGGCGCCTTCGCCACCGTCGAGCGTGTCATTGCCGGCGAGCCCCTCAAGGACATCATTGCCGCCGAGCCCGTAGATCGCGTCATTGCCATCCGTGCCCGTGAGAGTCTCGCCCGCCCCCGTGCCAATGATTTGCTCCAACCCGAGATTGAAGGCGGTCAGGTTGCTTGCCTGGATATTGAGCAGTTGCACATAGACGGTCTGAGTGGAGGTTTCGACGATCCAGGTATCGGCGCCCTCCTGTCGTGCCTCGAATCGGCCCGAACCAAAGGGATCGGGCCCGAACGCGCTGAAATCGAGTCGATCGCCTCCGGTTCCGGCAGTGAAATCGACAATTCTGGCGCCGGAGCCGATCATCCTGACGGTGTCCGAGCCGGCGCCAAGTGTGATCGGGGTGAACAGATCGTCGGGCGAATCGTAGGTAATCCGGTCGTCACCGTCGCCGGCGTCGATCGTGCCGGCGAGCGACTGGAAGGCGCCGCCCGAATAATAGATCGTGTCATTGCCGGCGCCGCCGCCGATCGTCGCGGCTGCGATCCTCGCCTGAATGACATCGTCGCCATCGCCTCCGTCCAGGAGGACCGCCGCAACGTCGCGCACCGTCATGATGAGGATGTCATTGCCGCCCTCGCCGTAGAGCTGGTCGCTGCCGCCGGTGGTGGACGTCAGCCGATCGTTGTCGTCACCGCCCCGGAGGATGTCATCGCCGCCTTCCCCGTCCAGAACATCCGCGCCCGTGCCGCCGTTGATCGTATCATTCCCGCCACGGCCCTGGATTTCGTCGTTGCCGCCGAGCCCGTCCATGATGTCGTTCTCGTTCGTTCCCGAAAGGAAGTCATCGCCCGAAGTGCCTTCGAACCGCGCCATATTTGGAAACTCCAGGATTGGGATTTGCGGGTTACACCCATCGCTGTGGGGCTTCAAGGAAAGGCTTGTGCCCGGGGGCTCGCCGAGCCGACCCTGGACCGGTGATGCCGGCGGCTAGGATTCGCAGCTGAGCCAATATGCTGCGGTGAGGTCCTGCACGATACTGCCGAGCGACTTGTAGGCGGTGACGTCGGCCGGGCCGAGGCGGCCGGGGAGGGTGCCGGCCATGACCGCGCCGATCTCGCCGAGGACATGGGCGTCATCGACCAGGCGGGCGGCCTTGGCGCTGAGGAATTCGGCGCCCTGGGCGAGAACCCCGTCGCGGTGGTCGGCGAAGAAGCGGGCGCGAGCGACGAGGACATTGTCGATCTCGGCAGGGCCGGCACGACTGGAGCCGACCAGGTTGAGATGGGTGCCGTCGGCGATCCAGTCGCTGAACAGGATGGGCTCGGCGGTGGCGGTGGTCGTGCAGACGATGTCGGCGCGCTCGACCGCGCCCTGCACGTCGGAGGCAGCCTCGGCGCCCAGCTCCGCGGCGAGCGCCGCCGCCTTGTCCGGATCGCGGCCCCAGATCGTCACCCGCGCGATCGGGCGGACGCGGCGGATCGCCTCGACATGGCGGCGCGCCTGCTCGCCGGTGCCGAGCACGGCGAGGATGCGGGCGTCGGGGCGGGCGAGGGTGTCGGTGGCGGCGGCCGAGGCGGCGGCGGTGCGGATCGCGGTGAGTTCGCCGGCGTCGATCACCGCGGTCGGGGCGCCGGTGTCGGGGTTGAAGAGCAGGACGAGGCCCTGGTGCGAGAGGCCGCCCGTCGCGACATTGCCGGGAAAGACGCTGACCAGCTTGGCGCCGAACGGTCCGTCGTCGAGCGATCCGGGCATGACGCCGAAGGCGTTGCCCCGATCGAGGTCGATGATGCCGCGCAGCAGCTGGCGGGTGCGGCCCTGCGACAGGGCGATCATCGCCTCGCGCATCAGCGGGATGCAGGCCTCGTAGGTCAGCCGCTCGGCGACCTCCGCCGCGCCGATGACCCGGAGGCTCACGCCGCCTCCGGCGCCTCGGCGGCGATCCGGGCGCGCCACCAGCGGATCAGCAGGGTGGCGTTGAGGATCATGAGGACGCCGTAGATGTTCTGGGTGACCGCGAGCGGCAGGCTGCCGAGGACGGTCAAGGTCAGGAACAGGGCGAGGGTGACGTTCTGGACGCCGGTCTCGATCCCCAGCGTCATCGCGTCGCGGTTCGACACGCCCATCAGCCGGCCGATGCCGAGGCCGAGCGCCATCGCGGCGACGTTCAGCGTCCAGATCGCCGGCGTCGCGGCGACGAGCCGCTCGAGCACCATTTCGATGCTGACCGCCACCGAGACGCCGATCACCGCGATCAGGATCACGAAGGAGGTCGGCCGCAGCCAGCGTGCCATCTTCTGCGCGGCCTCGGGGGCAAAGCGGCGGACCAGCATGCCGGCGGCGATCGGCAGGACGGTGATGCGCACGAGTTGCAGGATCGTGGTCGGGACGGAAAGGCTCGGCACCTCGCGCCCTTCGCTGCTCAGGAACCAGGGCACCGCCCAGCTCAGCAGCAGCGGGATGGTGAAGACGGTGACGAGGCTGGTGAGCGCGGTCAGGATCACTGCCAGCGCGACGTTGCCGCGGCCGACGAAGGTCAGCGCGTTGGAGGTCGTGCCCGCCGGACAGATCGAGATGATGAAGAGGCCGAGCGCCAGCTCCGGCGGCAGGCGGAAGAGGGCGCCGATCGCGAGGCCGAGCAGCGGCAGCAGGAACAGGTGCGTGCCGAAGCCGGCGGCGACCAGCTTGGGATCGCGCGCGACGAGGGCGAAGTCGCGCAGCGTCAGGGTCAGGCCCATGCTGAACATGATCAGCATCAGCCCGATCGGCACGAGCGTCGCGTTGAAGAAGGCGACCGATGCCTCGCTCATGCGCCCCAGACCTCCCGCGCGTACCGCACGAAGTTCAGGCCCATGATCTTCTCGCTCCGCCCGGTCGAATAGCCGTGTTGCCCCAGCAGCCGGATGAGGTCGCGGAACTGGTCCGGGCCGCTGAGGCGCTCGACGAAGGGCAATGTGTCGGGAGTCTCGCCGGCGGCGCCGATGCCGGCGGCACGGCGCTCGGCGATCTCCTCGCGGGTGCGGGCGCGATAGGCCGCCATGTCGTCGACGCCGGTGGTGCCGCCGTCGGTGCCGATGCCGACATGGTCCTCGCCGCAGACGTTCACCGCATGGTCGATATGGGCGACGACGTCCGCCGGCTCGGCGACGCTGTCGGGGCTGAGGAACGGCATGAAGTAGATGCCGACGAAGCCGCCGCGCTCGGCGACGCGGCGCAGCTCGGCGTCGGTCTTGTTGCGCGGCAGATCGGTGAGCGCGCGGCAACCGGTATGGTTGATCGAGATCGGCTGGCGCGAGATCCCGGCCGCCTCGAGGCAGGTGCGCTCGCCGCTGTGCGAGAGATCGACCATCACCCGGTTGCGGTTCAGCGCCGCGATCACCTCGCGGCCGAACGGCGTGACGCCGCGATTGCCCGGCGCCATCGATCCGTCGCCGATCTGGTTGGCGGGATTGTAGGTGAGCTGGATCACGCGCACGCCGAGATCGGCGAAGATGTCGGCGCGGCTGGCGTCCGTGCCCATCATCGCGGCGTTCTGGAAGCCGTAGATGACGCCGATCCGGCCCTCCTCACGGGCGCGCAGGATGTCCGCGGCGGTCAGCACCTGGATGAGGTCGGTCTGGTGACGACGCAGCCGCGCGTCCCACAGGCCGATCTCGCGGACGCTGTGCTCGAAGGGGTCCATGTCGCCCGAAACATAGCCCAGTGTCACGTTGACCGCGTTCATGCCCGACGCCTTGGCGTCGGCGATCATCCGCGCCTCGATCTCACGTCGGCGGGTGCCCTGGATCGCGCCCGGCTGGCGCACCGCATTGGGATTGCCGAAGCCGCCGAGCGCATTGACGATCAGCATGTCGGTCCCTTGGCCTTGCGCGGCGGCGGGGATCGCAAGCGTCACGGCGCCGAGCCCCGCCATCTGCAGGAAGAGGCGCCGGTCAGGTCGGTGGGTGTCGGTCATCACCGGGGCGTAACAGCTGCGCCCCGGCTGGGCCAGGGATCCTCAGCGCAGGCGCTTATCGGACTCGGGGGCCGCCGAACGGCAGGGGCGGCGGCGGCTTGCGGTCGCGGCGCGGCAGCTGCGCCTGATAGGCGACGCCGCAATGCTCGACGCAATAGGGGAAGCCCGGATTGGCCGGATTGCCGCAGAAGTGGAAATCGGGCTCGCCGGGATGGCCGATCGGCCATTTGCAGATCCGCTCGTTGAGATCGAGCAGGCTGGTCTTGTCGGCGATCTCCGGGCTCGGCTTGGCCGGCACCAGCCGGCGCGGCGGCGCCGGCGGGATCGGCGCCTGCTGGTCGCTCGGCCCCTGGCGGACGAAGCCGCCCGGGCCGATCGAGCGGACGATCGGCTGGGGCTTCTCGGCCGCGCCGTCCGCGGGGGCGGGGGCGGGCTGGGCCGGGCGGGCGACGGGTTCCGATCGGGGTTCCCGGACCGGGGCCTCCGCCCTGGGTGCCGCGGCGGGCTTCTCGGCCTTGGCCTTCGATGCAGGGGCCGGCGCGGGCTCGTTGGGCTTCACCGGCGACGGGCGCGACTGGAGGCCGAGGCGGTGCGCCTTGCCGATCACGGCGTTGCGGCTGACCCCGCCGAGTTCGTCGGCGATCTGGCTGGCGGTGACGCCCTGGCTCCACAATTCCCTGAGCCGGTCAATTCTCTCGTCGGTCCACGACATGCTTGCTTTGCTTCCTCAACAGGTTTCGCGGGTTTCCTGATTAGGGCGTTCATGTCCGAAGGCGGCGCCACCAGCGACGAGCCTTCGAATTGCGTCCGAATCAGCTTCCCTGCGCTCCAGCGGGGCTGGGAGCGTCAATCGGAGTGATCGTTCACTTATGTGAAGGAGGCCACGCTATTGTTCAAGGGGCGCCCCCTCTGGGCCCCCGTCCTTAATCACGCTTGCGTGCGAGATGGCAAGGGAAAGTCGGCAAAAGGGCGGTCCCGTCACAGCGGGACCGCCTCCAAAGTTGGAATCGCCATATTAATCTGTTCGGCATCAGGGATTAACCCAATCGCCCATTTCTCCAAGCCCCAAGACCTTGGTAAAGTGTTTTCCGGATACTCGTGACACGTCCTCGACAGTCAGTTCCCTGGCGAGAAGTCGAGATGCAATTCTAGATTCGCTCTTTGATTCGACGCCAAAGGAAACGCCAGATTCTGTCATGGCACGACTCCTTATGATGCGGCAGCATCGCCGCGATCAAAGAGTATCTCGCATAAATTACGTGTCAATGTACCTGGAGCCATTCCTTTCTGACAGATCATATCGAGATACTTCAATAAACATGGCCAACCGGGGTTTAGTTGATTGACACCCTGGATGCCTTATGGAATTGATTCGACTGACTTGTTGGAGCTGTAATGAGCATCTTGGTGATCTCTTCGGCGAACGATCAACATGCCACTCTTGCATATTTCGTGCTGTGCGAGCGGGGTTACCAGGTTTCCTTCTGGTGCCCTTCTGACATTCCGGTATTTGATCAGGCCTCGATTTACATCGAAAACAGCACAATAAAACTGCATTCTGGCCGAAGGCAGTTGAAACCATACAAGACCATTCTGTTTCGTAAATATGCCAAGCCGCAGCCACCTGACGGCTTGCACCCCACAGACAGGCTAATCGCTGAGCGGGAGTTCGGACATTTTTTTGACGGATTCCTCGATGCAATTCCAAAGGATACGTTCTGGGCCAATCAACCGATTAGCCTGCTTACCAGCAACAAGGTATCTCAACTCAGGGCAGCGATTGATGTCGGTCTAAAGATACCTCCGACTCTCATATCCTGCGACTCCAGAGATATAAGAGAATTTGTCGCAAGTGCGCGCGGGCGGGGCGTGATTCTAAAGTCTTTTGCGCCAGCGTTATGGGAAAATTCTCATGGGGGAAAAGTTGCCGCCATGACCGCCGAGGTCAACAAAGAGGTACTCGCAAATGACATTGCGTTGACAAGCTCTCCCGCCATCTATCAGCATCTTATTCCGAAATCGTACGAGATACGAGTTACGATATTTGGAAGCCATGCCACATTTGTGAAGCTGGACAGTCAGCACGATGATATCTCTTCACTCGATTGGCGAATGGGTGGATCTGACCTCCCGATCGAACCGATGGCACCCGATGAGCGCCTGAGGGAAGCGTGCGCGAGGGTGATGGAGCGACTGAACCTTGCCTTTGGATGTTTCGATTTTATCGTCGATAAGGAAGGACAGACGGTATTCCTTGAGGTGAATCCTGCCGGTCAATTCCTTTGGATGGAAGAGCTTAACCCAGACATCCGGCTGTTGGCGCCATTCTGCGAGTTCCTCGTCGGGGGCGCTTTCTTATTCACCCCGACCGGGAAGCTTGGATTTCCATCCTTGATCGACGTGGCCGATTCGCAGGAGTTACGTGAGTTCGAAACGGCGTTCGAGCAGGCACATGTAAGCCAGAGCTCGAGTTTCGTGTATCAAGAGTAGCAAGGTCAATGCGGACGGCAGCCGCCGAGGATGGCCACGTATGAATAGATTGCCGAGAAGCGCGCTTCGATCTCACAAAAGTGCCTTCATTCTTCTCGCGCTCTTCGTCTCCGCGCCGCAGGCCGCAGCACAAACTGCAATACCGCCGGATGCAGGCGGCGCGCCCCCGGCAGCTGCAAACGAGGCTGCGCCCAATGAGATTACGATAATCGGCAGGCGACAGGTGTCCGGCATTGATGTGAGCCAGTATTTGAACGCCATCCTCGCCGAGACGCGAAATGGGCGCGTGGCAAGGTGGGCCGATCGCATTTGCCTCAACGTCGTTGGTGTAGGTAACGACTACCGAAACTATCTGGTGGACCGCATGGAGGCCGTCGCGCAAAATCTCAGACTGGAGATCGTGCCTCAGCGGCCTTGTGAGCCTTCGGCCTATATCATCTTCACGCCCGATCCGACCGCCTTGCGGGCGCGGTTGGAGGATCAGCGCCCGGGATTTTTCGGTTCCCTCTCGGGCGCCGAACGTGAGGCATTCTGGGCGTCGGCGGCCCCTGTTCGATGGCTTTCGTCGGCCCAGTTGCGAGGAGCGCACGGGGAAACCCCCTTCAGCTTCTCCGTAGATCCGAAAACCGGCGGGGTGGAACGGCCCGTGCCGGGCATGCGAGGCACCGCCTCGCGACTTGCGACCGGCTCACGGATGGATTTGCAAACCATGTTGGTGCTCGTTGACACGTCGAAGATCGCGGGTCTCTCGAACCAGTCTTTGGCGGATTATCTCACCATGGTCGTGCTCGGGAACATCCGCCCTGAACATGACGTCATAGCCCGGGAGTCCATTCTTTCGATATTCGCCAGGGATCGCGTGGAGGGCGCTATCATTGCAGACGGGATGTCGGACTGGGACCGGGCATATTTGCGGTCGTTCTACTCGGGAGACTGGAGCGTCCCGCCCGAGCAGAGAGTCGATCGAATCCGCGACTCGATGGCGCGTAACCTCGACAGCGAGCACAGCGAAGGCCGCTAACGACTCCTTGCGGGCCACGGCGTCTGCGACTAGCGACGGCGCCTGTGAACGACCAGCCTTCGAATTGGGTTCGAACCGCCCCCGGCGTCCCCGTCATCCGGAACGTCAATTGGGGCGGCCTCAAGACCCTCTATGTGAAGGAGGTGAGGCGTTTCTTCAAGGTCCAGCTGCAGACCGTGTGGGCGCCGGCGGTCACGACCATGCTGTTCCTGATCATTTTCACCGTCGCCTTGGGCCGCGACGGGCGCACCGTGCCGCTGGGCGGGGCGCAGATCCGCTTCGCCGATTTCCTCGCCCCCGGCCTCATCGTCATGGGGATGATCCAGAACGCCTTCGCCAATTCCAGCTTCTCGCTGCTGGTCGGCAAGATCCAGGGAACGATCGTCGACTATCTGATGCCGCCGCTCTCGGTCGGCGAGCTGATCACCGGCCTGATCGGTGCGTCGGTGACCCGCGCCTTCCTGGTCGGCCTCGCGGTCTGGGCGGCGATGCTGCTCTGGCCCGGCGTCCATGTGATGCCGCAGCATATCTGGGCGGTGTTCTGGTTCGGGCTGATGGGCAGCATGATGCTCGGCTTCCTCGGCCTCGTCACCTCGATCTGGGCGGAGAAGTTCGATCATGCCGCCGCCGTCACCAATTTCGTGGTGGCGCCGCTGTCGCTGCTGTCGGGCACCTTCTATTCGATCGACTCGCTGTCGCCGACCTTCGCCGCGGTCAGCCACGCCAACCCGTTCTTCTTCGTGATCTCGGGCTTCCGCTACGGCTTCGTCGGCGAGGCCGATTCGCCGATCCTGTTCGGCGCGCTGCTCCTGCTCGGCATCAATGTCGCCTTGGGGCTGCTCTGCTTCGCGCTGCTCCGGACCGGCTGGAAGCTCAAGCCCTGAAGCCTTCCGCCTCGACCGGAGAGGCAATCCAGCAGCGCCGAATCAGCCCGAGGGTTCGACGTGCGTAAATTAGTTGACAACGGCAACTAATTTACGCACGTTTTCGCGCATGCTCGACGCCGTGCCCGCCGTTCGCGCCTTCAACCGCTTCTACATGCGCTTCGCCGGCGCGCTGGATGCGCATTACATGGACAGCGAGCTGTCGCTGGCCGAGGCGCGGCTGATCTACGAGATCGCCAATCGCGAGGCGCCGGTGGCGGCGGAGCTGCAGGCAGTGCTCGGGCTCGACGCCGGCTATGTCAGCCGCATGCTGCGCCGCTTCCAGACCAAGGGCTGGATCGCGCGCGGCCGCGGCAGCGATGCGCGGCGGCGGCCGATCTCGCTGACGCCGGCGGGCCGCACGATGTTCGATGCGCTTGACGCGCGCACCCGCGCCGCGACCGCCGCGCGGATCGAGGGGCTGGGCGCGGCCGATCGCGAGATGCTGGTCGAGGCGCTGAAGGCGGTCACCGGCCTGCTCGGCGGCGGCGAGGCGCCCTGGCACATCCGCACCTTCCGGACCGGCGATCTCGCCCTGATCGCCGCGCGCCAGTCGATCCTCTACGAGCCCTATGGCTGGAAGCGGCCGATGGAGGTGCTGCAGGGCGAGGTGACCACCGCCTTCCTCCGCGATTTCAAGCCGGGCCGCGAGCAGTGCTGGGTCGCCGAGCGCGGCGGCATGATGGCGGGCGCGATCATGCTGGTCGATGCGGGCGACGGTGTCGGGCAGCTGCGCCTGCTCCATGTCGAACCCTGGGCGCGCGGGCTCGGCATCGGCTCGGCGCTGGTGGCAGAATGCGTCAAATTCGCACGCGAGGCCGGCTATCACACCATCCGGCTGTGGACCCACACGGTCCTGACCAGCGCCCGGCGCATCTACGAAAGCCAGGGCTTCCGCATCGTCGCGACCGAGGAGCATCGCGAATTCGGCAAGGCCGAGACGGGCGAGACCTGGGAGCTTGCGCTGGGCTGATGCGGCGCTGGGACCTTTTTCGAGTTAAATTGAACCGCTCATCCTGGGTAGGGACCGCGCTTGTCCTTCGATACGCGGCTTCGACAAGCTCAGCCGCTACTCAGGATGAGCGGGGGTAGTTCAAATTCAATCAGACAGACTCTAAGTCCTACCCATGGCCGCTCCTACCACCATTGCCCTGATCGGTCCCGGTGCGATCGGCAGCACGGTCGCCGCGTGGCTGGCGCAGTCGCCGGCGCTGGCGGTCACGCTCTGCGCCCGCACCCCGGTCGCGCGGCTGGCGGTCGAAACGCCGGACGGGCCGATCGCGGCGGCGCCGGCGGTGCTGACCGATCCCGCCGCGGCGCGGCCGGTCGACTGGGTGCTGGTCTGCACCAAGACCTATGACGCGCCCGGCGCCGCGGGCTGGATCGAACGCCTGCTCGGACCCGAAACCCGCGTCGCGGTGCTGCAGAACGGGGTCGAGCATCTCGCCCGCTTCGCACCCTGGGTCCCGCTCGAGCGGATCGTGCCGGCGATGGTCGACATCCCCGCCGAGCGCGACGCGCCGGGACGGGTGCGGCAGCGGCGCGAGGGCGTGATCGTCGTCCCGGCCGGCGTGAACGGGGCCGCGTTCGTCGACCTGTTCCGGCACACGGCATTGAGGGTTTCCACCTCCGACGACTTCACCAGCGTCCTGTGGCGCAAGCTCGCGGTCAATTGCGCCGGGGCGGTGAGTGCGCTGACGCTGAAGCCGCACATCGTCACCCGCGATCCCGACATCGCTGAACTGATGTACGGGCTGCTCGCCGAATGCGTCGCGGTCGGGCGGGCCGAGGGCGCGGTGCTGGACGACGACACGGCGCGCCGCGTGGTCGAGGGCTATCAGGCTTCGCCGCCGGATTCGGTCAACTCGATCCACGCCGACCGGATGGCCGGCGGACGGATGGAATGGGACGCGCGCAACGGGGTGATCGCCCGGCTGGGGGAGACGCACGGCATATCGGCGCCGCTCAACCGGCTCGTCGCCACCATCCTGCGCGCTGCGGAGCCGGGGCCGGCTTGACGGACGCGAACGCGTGTGTGCTACATATGTAGCATAATTGCCAATGGAGACTTGCATGAAGATTTCTACCGCCCTCATCGCGGGCCTGCTTGCGGCTGTGCCGGCGGCTGCGCAGACGGGCGAGAAGCCCGCCCTGCTGATCGTCGGCACGCCGCATTTCGGCAATCCCGGGCGAGATGTGGTCAACATCCGCGTCCCCGACGTGCTTTCGCCCGAGCGGCAGCGCGAGATCGAAGCCGTCGTCGAGCGGCTGGCGGCCTTCAGGCCGACCCGCGTCGCCGTGGAATGGCCGGCAAGCGAGCAGGCCCGGCTCGACCGGCGCTATGCCGACTATCGTGCCGGGCACTTCGCATTGACGGCCAATGAGCGCGACCAGATCGGCCTCAGACTTGCGGCGCGGCTCGGCCTGCCCCGCGTCGATGCGGTGGACTGGAGCGAAAATGCGCCCGGAGCGGAGTCCGACTACGACTATCCCGCCTGGGCGGAGGCACACGGCCGGGGCGCGGCGTTCCGGACCTGGGTGAGCCAGTTCCAGGCCGAGGCCGATGCGAGCGCGCGGCTGATGGCCTGCACGCCCGTTTCGGCCTGGGTGCGCGCCGTCAACACATCCGCCTACCGGCTCGCCAACCACCGGACCTATTATTACGTCGCGCAGCTCGGCGAGCTCAATGGCGCCAATCCGGGCGCGGCCTGGGTCGGCACCTGGTACACGCGCAACCTGCGTATCCTGAACAACCTGCGCGCGCTCGCCAGCGGCCCGCACGAGCGCATCGTCGCGATCTATGGTGCCGGCCATGGCTACCTGCTCGAGCAGCAGAGCCGGGAATCGGAGGACTTTGCCGTGGCGGATGCGTTGCAATGGTTGCCGGCCTCGCCGCGCGACACATGGACGCGCTGCCCGGATTGACCCCCCTCGTCATTCCGGCGAAAGCCGGAATCTCATTTTCTTCCTCACCGAAGTTCAGGGAGATTCCAGCTTTCGCTGGAATGACGAGAGTTTGACCGAGCGTTTCGCCTTTTCAATCGCCGCCACCGACGGGCGCGCCCGCACCGGCACGATCCGGATGCGCCGCGGCGACATCCGCACGCCCGCGTTCATGCCGGTCGGCACCGCGGCGACGGTGAAGGCGATGAAGCCCGCCGACGTGCGCGCGTCGGGCGCCGACATCCTGCTCGGCAACACCTATCACCTGATGCTGCGCCCCGGCGCCGAGCGGGTGGCGAAGCTGGGCGGCCTGCACCGCTTCATGGGCTGGGAGCGGCCGATCCTGACCGACAGCGGCGGCTATCAGGTGATGAGCCTCAGCGAGCTCACCAAGGTCGGCGAGGACGGGGTCGCCTTCGCCAGTCATCTCGACGGCAGCCGGCACCTGCTCACCCCGGAGCGGTCGATGGAGATCCAGACCCTGCTCGGCTCGGACATCGTGATGGCCTTCGACCAGCTGGTGAAGACCACCGACGTCGAGAAGGCGCAGAAGGCGGCGATGGAGCGATCGATGCGCTGGGCGAAGCGCTCGCGCGACGCGTTCGACGCGCTCGGCAACGGGGGTGCGTTGTTCGGCATCCAGCAGGGCGGGCTGGACGAAGAGTTGCGCAAAGCATCGGCGGACGCGCTGGTCGACATCGGCTTCGATGGCTATGCGGTCGGCGGCCTGGCGGTCGGTGAAGGGCAGGACGCGATGTTCGGCTGCCTCGATTTCGCGCCGGGACAGCTTCCCGCCGACAAGCCGCGCTACCTGATGGGGGTCGGCAAGCCCGACGACATCGTCGGCGCGGTCGAGCGCGGCATCGACATGTTCGATTGCGTGCTGCCGACGCGCAGCGGGCGGACGGGGCAGGCCTTCACCCGGGACGGCCCGATCAACATCCGCAACGCGAAGTTCGCGGAGGATCCCGAGCCGCTCGATCCCGATTCGCCCGTGGCAGGCTGGTCGAAAGCCTATCTCCACCATCTCGTCCGTTCGAACGAGATCCTCGGCGCGATGCTGATGACCGAGCACAATCTCTGGTTCTACCAGCGGCTGATGCAGGAATTGCGCGCGGCGATCGCCGAGGCGCGGCTGGCCGCCTATGCCGCCGCGTTCCGCGCCCGCTACCGGAGTCGCTAGAGTCTCCGAACTGACCTTTTCCTGAAACCGCGCCGCCATCGCACGATCAGCGTCGTGTCACATCCTCCCGCCATAGCTGGGCGCGGGGCATGCGCGCCCCGCCTGATTCTTCCGACACAGCAGATGGGGCCTTGCGATGAACGATCATGCGCTTTCGGGCGGCTATACGGACGGCGACGTCGACACCAACCTTTCGGACAATCCGCACCTCTCCAGCCTGATCGAGGCCCGCTACTCGCGCCGCCAGGCGCTGCGCGGCGGCGTCGCGGCGCTCACCATGGCGACGCTCTCGTCCAGCCTGCTCGCGGCCTGCGACGACGATGACGGCGGGGACGCCGATCCGAGCGTCAACGCCGGCCAGAACGGCACGTCGCGGACCGGCAAGGTGGTGAGGCTGGTCGGCTCGGTGTCGGGCGGGCTCGAGGTGATCGGCTGGACCCAGACTTCGGGGCCGGCCGTGACGCTGACCAATGCCGGCACCACCGAGGCGAGCTTCATCGCGCCGGCGGTGTCCGGGCCGACCCCCCTGGGCTTCCTCTTCTCGGCGCGCGATTCGCGCGGCGGCAGCGTCGGCGCGAACACGACCGTCACGGTCGACGTCGCGACGCTCGATTTCACCGCGGTGGCCAAGAATCTGGACGACAGGGTCACCGTCCCGGAAGGCTATACGGTCAGCGTCCTCTACCGGCTCGGCGATCCGCTCGCAGCCGGCGTGCCGGCCTATGCCAATGACGGCACCGACACCAATTTCGCCCAGCGCGCCGGCGACCATTGCGACGGCATGTACTGGTACGGCCTCAATGCCGCCGGCACCGCCCGCGACGACAACAGCAGCGCGCGCGGCCTGCTCACCATGAATCACGAGAACATCAACCAGCCCTATCTCCATCCCAACGGGCCGACCGGCAACGGCACGACGACGCCCCGCCCGGAGGGCGAGGCGATCAAGGAGATCGAAGCGCACGGTGTCAGCGTGGTCGAGATCGCCAGGGGCACGAACGGCACCTGGGCCTACAACCAGAGTTCGGCCTTCAACCACCGCGTCACGCCGAACACGCCCGTCCAGTTCAACGGACCCGTGCGCGGCAATGCGCAGCTCAGGACCGCCTTCTCGACCGACGGCACACGCGGCCGCGGCACGATCAACAATTGCGCGCTCGGCTTCACCCTGTGGGGCACCTTCATCACCTGCGAGGAAAACTGGGCGGGGTATTTCCGCCGCGCGGCCGGCGACAATGCCAATCGCAGCGCCCGGGAGATCACCGCCTTCAACCGCTACGGCATCCCGCAGGGGGCCAATGGCAATTACGGCTGGGCCAGCGTCACGCCGGCCGCCGGCGCCAGCGACACCCGCTTCCGCCGCTGGAACATCACCGTCGACACCGCCCAGCCGGCCGACGGGACGGGCGACTATCGCAACGAGGCCAATCAGTTCGGCTGGGTCGTCGAGATCGATCCCTATGACAAGACCAGGGCGCCCCGCAAACGGACCGCGCTCGGCCGGCTCGGCCACGAGGGCGCGTGGCACGGCCAGTGGGTCTCGGGCCGAAAGGTCACGATCTATACCGGCGACGACGCCCGCAACGAATATTTCTACAAGTTCATCTCGGCCAATGCCTGGAACCCGGCCGACGCGCAGGCGGCCGACCGGCTCGCGATCGGCGACAAATATTTCGACAACGGCACACTCTACGTCGCCAGGTTCAACGCCGACGGGACCGGCAGCTGGATCCCGCTGGTGTTCGGCCAGAACGGCATCACGCCGGCCAGCCCGATCTTCCCGTTCCAGGATCAGGCCGACGTGCTGCTCTACACGCGCCTCGCCGCCGATGCCGTCGGCGCGACCAAGATGGACCGTCCGGAATGGACGGCAACCCAGTATCAGACCGGCGAAATCTATCTGACGCTGACCAACAACCGGACGAACGAGCGCCCGCTCAACGCCACCGATGCCGCCAATCCGCGGCATTATGCCGATCCCCGGACATCGGGCTCGGCCAATCCGCTCGGCAATCCCAATGGCCACATCCTGCGGCTGCGCGAGGCCAACGACAACAGCGAGTCGCTGACCTTCACCTGGGACATCTACCTGTTTGGCGCCAATGGCGATGCGGATCCCAACAACATCAACCTGTCCGGCCTCGATGCGACCAACGATTTCTCCAGCCCGGACGGCATCTGGTTCGCCCGGCCGACCAATCCGTCGGGCCTGATCAACCCGCTGCTGTGGATCCAGACCGACGACGGCGCCTTCACCGACGTCACCAACAACCAGATGCTGGTCGCCATTCCGGGCCGCACCGGCGACGGCGGGGCGAGAACGATCACCAACACCGGCGCGGGCGGCGCGACCGCCCAGCAGAGCACGTTCGTCGGCGCCAGTCCGGGCGTGAAGCTGAAGCGCTTCATGGTCGGCCCGAAGGAGTGCGAACTCACCGGCGTCGATACCACGCCGGACGGGCGCACGCTCTTCGTCAACATCCAGCATCCGGGCGAGAATGGCGGCCCGACCAACATCACCAGCAACTGGCCGCAGAGCCAGGGCGGCACCGCCAGCGGCCGGCCGCGCTCGGCGACGATCGTCGTCACCAAGAACGACGGGGGCATCGTCGCGCTCTGACGGCGGCCACGGGGCGATGGGGAGCGGGCGCAGATGTTCGCCCGCTCCCTTTTGTTTTCCTGCATTGCCTCTGGCCCGGATCGGCCGTCCCCTGCTAAGCAGCGTCCTGCTGCTCCGCGCTGGTTGGATTCGAACCGATGGTGTCGAAGATCGCGGGGCTTTGCGCGGCGGCGTTGCTCGCCGGCTGCACGACCAATCCCTACGGGCGGCTGGAGCCGCTGTCCGACGCAGAACGAACCGAACTCGACTGCGCCGCCATCGCGGCGGCGCTGTCGCGGGTTCAGGGCTTCGAGGGGCATGTCAGCGAGGTGGCGCGCGCTGCCGCGCTCGCCGGTCACCAGGCCGGGCGCGGCTATGGCGTCGCCGATTCGAAGACGCGCCGCCGCGCGGAACGCTCGGCCTCGGAGCGCCGCCGCCAGCTCTGGCGGCTCGAGGCCGAGCGCGGTTGCCGCTAGGACGGATCGACATTCGGTTTGTACCCTCTCCCTTGAGGGAGAGGGCAGGGTGAGGGTGTCGGGCATTTGGGACTATTCTCGGAGGCAGAACCCCCTCACCCCAACCCTCTCCCCGCTGGGGAGAGGGAGTTTCATGCTGAATGTCGATTGGTCCTAGCTGATCAGCTCCCTCGTCAGGGCAACTTCGCAGAATTCGAAGGCGAGCGTGGCGATATGGGCATCGTGGATGGCGCGCGCGGGAAGGGTGCCGCCCTGGCCGTCCGGCAGGTCGAAACAGTCGCAGGCGTCCGGCACCAGCAGCAGTGTCCAGCCCATGTTCGCGCCGGTGCGGATCGTGGTCGAGACGCACATGTCGGTCGAGATGCCGAAGGTGACGATCCTCTCCGCGCCGAGCCGGCGCAGGCGCAGGTCCAGGTCGGTGCCGATGAAGGCCGAGTTGACGCTCTTCGCGACGACCGGCTCGCCCGGCAGCGGTTCGAACCCGCCCCGAAAGCCGTTGCCGGGATGGCCGGGCGCGAGGGTCGATCCGGGCTGCACCGAATCGTGGCGGACGTGGATGATCGGCGCGCCCGCCGCCCGCCACCGGGCCAGCAATGCCCGGCCGTTCGCTTCCATGTCGGCGTTCCAGCGCCTGGGCCAAGCGGGATCGTCGAACCCCTGCTGGACGTCGATCGGCAGCAGTACGGTGCGGGAAAGATCGGGGGTCATGGGCTTCTCCTTCTCGCCGCCCCTTGCCCGCGCGTGCTGCCGGTTTCATTGAGCAATGCGACGGCGAGACCGGCAAAGTGCCGGCGGAGGTGCGATGGACGAGAAGGACCGGCTGCTGCTGACCCTGCTCCGGCGCGACGCGCGCCGGTCGGTGGTGGCGCTCGCCCGCGATCTCGGCCTGTCCCGCACCGCGACGCAGGACCGGTTGGCCAAGCTCCAGGCGTCGGGTGCGATCGCCGGATTCACCGTGGTGGAGGGAAGCGCAGCGGCGCGGGAGAGCGCCTATCTCACCATCAAGTTCGCGTCCGGCTATCGCTGTCCGCAGGTCGTGCCGATGCTGAAGCGCATCCCCGCGATCGAGATGATCCATTCGGTCACCGGCCCGGTCGACCTCATCGTCCGCGTCGCGGCGGAGACCGTTGCCGGCATCGAGGCGGCCCGCGCCGCGATCGCCGAGGTGCCGGGCATCGCGGAGGTGTCGACGCACGTGGTGCTGGAACGCCACCTCGGCTGATCAAGGTCCGCGTTCGCAATCCCCCTCCCTGGAAGGGAGGGGTAGGGGTGGGTGTGAGATGGGCGGCTCGATGCCGCTCATCTCACCTTATCCTGTTTCTGAAGGCTCGCTTCGCTCGCAACCCACCCTCGGCCCCTCCCGTCCAGGGAGGGGAGCTTGATCTGCGTGTATCGCAGCAAGCCGGGCGGCGGCATCGGCGACGATCTCGAGCTGGCGCGCGCGAGGCGCCGATGCCCATTCGGCGATCTCGTCGAGAGTGCGGCCGCAACCGGTGCAGGTGTCGGTGCCCGGATCGAGCGTGCAGACGAGGATGCAGGGGGAGGGCACCGCCTCCTTGGACATCGGCCTTAGCTACCGAAGCCCTGGCCGAGGAAGCTCGGGACCGGGCCGTTCCAGCCTTCGTCGGACATGTTGTCGTCCGGCTCGGGACGGCGTTCGCGGCGGGGTGCGCGTTCGGGCCTGGCGGCCGCGCGGTCCGGCTTCGGCCGGTCCTCCCGGGCCGCGGGTTTGTCGCTGCGGCGCGGTCGGCGCTCGCGGCCGCGCCTGGGCTTTTCATCTCCAGCGTCGGCCTCGGCCTCCCCGGCCGAGGGCGCTGACGCGGCCCTGCCTCCGTCCAGCTCCGGGATTTTGGTGCTCGTCAGCTTCTGGATGTTGTCGATCGCCTCGGCATCGGCGCGGGTCACCAGGGTGATCGCGATGCCGGTCTTGCCGGCGCGGCCGGTGCGGCCGATGCGGTGGACATAGTCGTCGGGATGCCAGGGCACGTCATAGTTGAAGACGTGGCTGACGCCCTTGATGTCGAGGCCTCGAGCCGCGACGTCGGAGGCGATCAGGATGTTGATCTCGTCCGCCTTGAAGCGCTCGAGCTCCTTGATCCGCTCGGACTGCTCCATGTCGCCATGGATCTGGCCAACGCTGAGGCCGCCGCGCTTCAGGCTGGTGGCGAGCTCGCGCACCGTCGTCTTGCGGTTGCAGAAGACGATCGCGGTGCGCACGTCGCCATGGCGCAGGATATCCGCCAGCGCGTCGCGCTTCTTGGCGGTGCTGACGCGCAGGATGCGCTGGTCGATGAGGCTGTTGGTCTGTGCCGGCCGCGCGACCTCGATCGACTTGGGGTTCGACAGGAACTTGTCGGCCAGCTTCTTGATCGGCGGCGGCATCGTCGCGGAGAAGAGCAGGGTCTGGCGGTTGGCCGGCAGCTTCGAGCAGATCTCCTCGATGTCCGGAATGAAGCCCATGTCGAGCATCCGGTCCGCCTCGTCGATGACGAGCAGGTTGCAGCCGGTGAGCAGGATCTTGCCGCGGCCGAACAGGTCCATCAGCCGGCCCGGCGTCGCGATCAGCACGTCGACGCCCTTTTCGAGCTTCTTGATCTGGTCGGCCATGTTGGTGCCGCCGATCAGCAGCGCCATGTTGAGCTTGTGATGCTTGCCGTACTTCTCGAAATTCTCCGAGACCTGCATGGCGAGCTCGCGGGTCGGCTCCAGGATCAGCGAGCGCGGCATGCGCGCGCGGCTCCGGCCCTGACCCAATATGTCGATCATCGGCAGGACGAAGGCGGCGGTCTTGCCGGTGCCGGTCTGGGCGATGCCGATCAGGTCGCGGCCCATCAGCACCGAGGGCACCGCCTGCTTCTGAATCGGCGTGGGCGTGTCGTAGCCCGCCTCGGCTACGGCGCGGAGCAATTCGTCGGAAAGGCCGAGATCGGCAAAGCTCATGCAAGGTCCGGGATTGGCGGATCGACGGAGACGGGCCGCTTCAAGGGAGGCGCTTGTGCGAAGCGGAGGGGCTTGTCAAGCAAGCGCCGCTCCGGCGGGCTCTATTCCGCCACCGGAGACAGCGTGCGGAACTGCTCGATCTCGCATTCGGCGCCGGCGCGCGAGCGGATCGCGTCGCGGTCGGCGCAGATCCGGCCGTCCTCGGTCGCGGTGATGTAGAAGCCCCGGTAGAAATCGAGCGCCGGGCAGCGGCCGCCGAGGCGGGCGCGAATACGGCGGTCGTCGTTGAGGATGAGGTCGACGCTGTTCTCGCCGACCAGGCCGACCCCCGCGACCCGGGTGGCCGGGATGCAGCGCGGCCCGCGGCCCTCCCGCCAGTTGGTGCGCCGGGCGGCGCTGCGCTGGGCGCCGCTCGTGCGGGGAATGCGGATGATGACCTGCTGGCGGATCGAGATGCTGCCGGCCTGGGCGTATTGCACGCGCACGTCACCGCCGCCGTCGCTCCATGCGACCAGTAACAGGGCGGCGGCACCCCACAGCATCTACCGGATTCCCTCCATCGCGCCGGCTGGCTTTTACGGGCCTTGTTGAACAGCCGATGAATTGCCGTGCCGCGAGCGCGTGATTATCTCGCCGCTATGGCTTTCGCGTCCCCCGTCCTGCTCGACCGACTCGCCGCCCTGCTGGGCCCCAAGGGCTTCACCGCCGATCCCGGGGCGATGGCGCCCTGGCTGACCGACTGGCGCGGACGATTCCATGGCGTGGCGGCCGCGATGCTGTCGCCGGCCGGCCGCGAGGAGGTGGCCGGGATCGTCCGGCTGTGCGCCGCCGAAGGCGTGCCGCTGGTGCCGCAGGGCGGCAACACCTCGATGGTGGGCGGCGCGACGCCCGACGGGTCCGGTGCGGCGCTGGTCGTCTCGCTCAGGCGGATGAACCGGATTCGCGAGCTGGACGCCGAGGCTGGCCTGGCGGTCTGCGACGCCGGCGTGGTGCTCGCCGACCTGCATGAGACGGCGCGGGCGGCGGGGCGCCGTTTCCCGCTCAGCCTTGCCGCCAAGGGCTCCGCGACGATCGGCGGATTGGTGTCGACCAATGCCGGCGGCACCCAGGTGCTGCGCTTCGGCACGATGCGCGGGCTCGTCCAGGGCATCGAGGCGGTGCTGCCCGACGGGTCGCTCTATGACGGGCTCACTGCGCTCAAGAAGGACAATCGCGGCTACGACCTGCGCCAGCTGCTGATCGGCGCGGAAGGAACGCTCGGCATCGTCACCGCGGCCAGCCTGCGGCTCGTGCCGGCGATCGGGGCGCGCGCGGTCGCCTGGATCGGCCTCGGGACCCCGGATACGGCCATGCGCCTGCTGCGCCACCTCGACGCGGCGCTCGGCGACGCGGTCGAGAGCTTCGAGCTGGTGCCGCGGCTGTCGCTCGACCTGGTCCTTGCCCACGTGCCGGGCACGCGCGATCCGCTCGATGCGCCGCATCCCTGGTATGCGCTGGTCGAGGCGGTGGCGCCGATGGGCGCGCCGGGGCCCGAGCCCTTGCTCTACGAGGCGCTGCGCGCCGCGTTCGAGACCGGGCTCGCGTCCGACGCGACGATCGCCGCCAGCGAGGCGCAGGCCGAGGCGCTGTGGCGCCTGCGCGAGAACATTGCCGAGGGGGAGAAGGCGGCGGGGCCGGCGGCGAAGCACGACATTTCGGTCGCGATTGCGGACATGCCGCGCTTCGTGACCGAGGGTGCTCGGACGGTGGAGGCGCGGTTTCCCGGGACGCGCGTCAACGCCTTCGGCCATCTCGGCGACGGCAACATCCATTTCAACGTGATGGCGCCCGCCGGCGCGGCGCCCGCCTGGCTGGAGGCCGAGGCGCCGGCGGTGAGCGCGCTGGTGCACGATCTCGTCACCGCCGCCGGCGGGTCGATCTCGGCCGAGCACGGCATCGGCCAGATGAAGCTCGCGGAATTTGCCCGGCTCGGCGGCGATGCGCGCCTCAACGCCTTGCGCGCGATCAAGCGGGCGCTGGACCCCGGGGGAATAATGAATCCCGGCAAGCTGGTCCCGCTTGCCTAAATCGCTCCGGGCCCATAGACCGATGGTCTGAAATTGCGGCCTGCCACCGGCATGCCGTGATCCAATCCCGAGATGGAGAACGTCATGGCGACCCAGCCGCCGCCCAACCTTCCAGTGATGTACAACGATCTGAGGCCGCTTTCGAGCAACGAGCACGGCGCCTATCACAGCCGGCCGAGCGACAAGGCGCCGTTCTTCGCCAGGATCCATGCGGTCCCGCTGACCATCGACGAGTTCATCCACGCGCAGCGCCACACGCCGATCGTCTTCTCGAGCGGCGAGAACAGCGTGCCGCTGGCGCTGTTCGGCCTCAACGAGGGGGTCAACACCTTCGTCGACGAGGAGGGCAAGCCGCACAATCCGTTCTACGTGCCCGCCTATGTGCGGCGCTATCCCTATCTGCTCGCGCGGCTGCGGCCCGAGGTGGACGAGCTGTCGCTGTGCTTCGATCCGACCACCGATCTGGTCGGCGCGTTCGACGAGGGGCAGGCGCTGTTCGACGACGAGAAGCCGAGCGAGCATCTGAACAATGTGCTCAAATTCTGCGAAGATTTCGAACTTGCCGGCCAACGCACCACCGCGTTCATGAACGAGCTCAAGGGCCTGGATCTGCTGATCGACGGCGAAGTCTCGATCCAGCCCGAAGGTTCCGACCAGCCGTTCGTCTATCGCGGCTTCCAGATGGTCTCGGAAGAGAAGTTCCGCGAGCTGCATGGCGACCAGTTGCGGAAGATCAACCAGAACGGCATTCTCGCGCTCATCGTCGCGCACCTGTTCTCGCTCTCGCTGGTCCGCGACATTTTCGCGCGGCAGATGTCGCAGGGCAAGGTGCCCGGCGCGCCGGAACTGACCCCGGTCAACGCCTGAAATCCTGAAAAAGCTGCGGTGAGCCATCACCGCGGCCTTTTCTGCTCCTGTCGTCTTCCCGCGTCGCCCGAGGCTCAAGTTCCGGGCGCGAGAAAATGTGCGTCTGTCATTGAAACGGAAAAAAACCCGCCTATTTTATGGTTCGCGTCGTCGTATTCCCCCCTTTGCGGCGGCGCGACGCACCTCCATCGCGAGGTGCTCCTCCCTGAACCTGGCCGCCTCACGGCAACGTGAGGCGGTCATTTTTTATTCAGCGGCCTTCTACTCCGCGGCGAGGGGCTGGGCGGTGCCGAGGATCCGGGCTTCCAGCGCTTCCGCGACGGCCGCGACCAGCCGGCAGATCGCGGCAAAGCCCGGCCCGGGGGCGCGCAGCTCGGTGTCGAGATAGGCCGACCGGTCGATCTCGATCTGAAGCGCATGGATGTTCCGGTCGGGCCGCCCGTGGCGCGCCACGACATGGCCGCCGGCATAGGGATCGTTGAGCGCCGAGCGATAGCCGAGCACGGCCGCCGCCGAAACGGCGGCGTCGAGCAGGCCCGGCGCGGCCGCGGTGCCGTGGCGATCGCCGAACACGATCGGCGGCTCGCCGTCGGGACGCGGCGGCATCGAATGGCAGTCGAGCAGCACTGCGGCGCCGAATCGCGCGCGCGCCGCCCGCAGCGCGGCGTCGATTGCAGCGTGATAGGGGCGGTGGATCTGGGTGATCCGCCGGGTCAACTCGTCGCGCGGGATCGGGCTGCGCCAGATCGCGCCGAAGCCGGTGATCCGGGTCGGGATCAGGCCGATCCCGCCGCGGATGCGCGCGGACTGGACGACATGGGCGGGCGGCAGCGGCGGCGCGATGATGGCCGGATCCAGTTCGCGCTCCTCGCGGTTGAGATCGATCTCGGCGCGCGGCGCCTGGGCGACGAAGGTGACGACGCCGGCCTCGGTGGCGCGCCAGACCAGCCGGTCGGCCAGCCGGTCCTCCAGAAGCTCGAGCGCCGATTGCGGCAGGCGGGATCCTCCCAGTAGCTGCGGTCCATAATTGCGGCCGGCATGGGGAACCGAGACGACCACCGGCGAATTGGGTTCATCGGGCCCGAGACGGATAAACGGCGGCGCGGCGTCGCTGGTCATGATCGGTCCACAAGTAGAACCAGGTTGGGACAGGCGCAATCTTGCGTTCAGTGCGACTGTTCAAAGCGGGGCGCAGGGCGCATACACCGCCCCATGGAGTCGCTTGATGACACTGCCGGTCGGGACGCGCGGATGCTGAAGATTCTTCTCGCCGAAGACGATGACTCGATGCGCATCTATCTTGCCCGCGCGCTGGAGCGCGTCGGCTATGCGGTGACCTCGGTCGACCGCGGCACCGCGGCGCTGCCGCTGCTGGAGAGCGAGCGCTTCGACCTCCTGCTCACCGACATCGTCATGCCGGAAATGGACGGCATCGAGCTCGCGCAGAAGGCGGCCGCGCTGGTTCCCGACATCCGCGTGATGTTCATCACCGGCTTCGCCGCGGTCGCGCTGAAGGCCGGCCGCAAGACGCCGGATGCCAAGGTCCTGTCGAAGCCCTTCCACCTCAAGGACCTGGTCGCCGAAGTGGAACGGATGTTCCAGAGCGAGGATCAGCACGGGCGGCTGTAGGCCCGCTCTCAGGCGAAGGTTGCCAGCCTAACCTTGGCCATTCGACCTACATTTGCGTAGACCCGGGCCTGGACGCACCGGCCACGACTTCGCGGAAAAGGCGCCTTGCGCCGCCGCAAGCGTGCCGCTACATGCGCCCCCCGGTATCTTGAATACGGGCCCGATGAATCGGGTCCGGTGGGCGTGTAGCTCAGTGGTAGAGCACTGTGTTGACATCGCAGGGGTCGCAAGTTCAATCCTTGCCACGCCCACCATTTACCCCGCCAAGGCCCTGCCGCGGCGGGGTTTTTCTTGACGGTCATTCGCCCGGGAAGCTCTCCCACGCATCGTTCGGCCAGCGGAAGTTGGTGTAGGTGAGCGTCACGCTGAAGTCGCGGGCGCGGACCTGGTGCCACCAGCCGACAGGGATGTAGACGACGTCGCCCGCCTGCAGCTCGACCGCATAGGAACGCACGTCACGCGCCAGCGGATGGGCCTCCAGCCGCGCCGCGTCGGCGAGGTCGTGGACGTCGCTGAACACGTGACGCCGATTGTACATGTTCGGCGTCTCGGACGGCGGGACGAGCAGCAGCTCCTTGGTGCCGACGATCTGCGCGATCAGATTGTTGGTGAGATCGAAATGGAGCGGCGTGAACGTGCCGCCCGGCCCGATCCAGATCATGCCCGGACCGCGCGTCAGATAGGCGTCGAGATGGCCGAGATCGCGCTCCAATGGCTTCAGCGCGGCGCGATTGGCGCTGCTGTTGTAGGCGGTGAGATAGGCGTCGTTGCCGGGGCGGCGGATGGCGTCGATGAAGGCGTCGAACGGCGCGCCGACCTTGTGCCGGTCCTTGTAGAGCTCGAAATCGGGATCGCCGTCGCGCCCGGCCTGATATTCGATCCGCGCCTTGCCGACCTTGCGCTTGAGATAGTCGGGGGTCCAACGGATGCGCGCCGGCCAGTCTTCCAGCGCGCCCTCGATCACCACCGGCCGGCTGGCGGCATAGTAGCGTGCCAGGAATTCATCGCCGGGGAGTCCCCGTTCCCGCGGCACGGCGCCGTTGCTGGCGAGGCCGCGCTGGCGCTCCATCGCGGCGAGCAACCAGTCGCGCCGTTTTTCGGCGAGTCCTCCGGCGGGCTTGGCCTGAACGGGAAGGGCGAGGGCAGGCGCCTGCGCCTGCGGCGCGGCATTGAAGCCGAGCCGGTCGAGGGTGAGCGCCAGCGCCGGATTCTGCAGCGGCGCGGCGGCCGCCAGGATCGCCGGCGCCGCAGCGGCCGGGACGGACTGGTGCGCGACCGGGCAGGCGGCTTTCGGCTCGGGCGGTTCCATCAGGCTGCCGTCGGGAGTGCGGAAGGGCTTGAGCCTCAGCTTCGACTTGTGATCCCCGGGGCCGGGCGACCCGTCCGGGCGCTGGCCGCGGAAATAGAGCTTCTGCCACTTGTCGGCCGAGGCTTCGGGCGGGTTCTCGGCGATCCACTTGTGGAAGTCGTCGCGCGACTTGCTCCACGCCTCGAACGCCTCCTTGAGCCCCGGCTCCTCGGTCATCGGCCGGATGCTCGGCTCGGTCTCGAGCAGCACCTCGCGCTGGACGGGAAAGAGGAAGCAGAACGGCTCGTTCTCCTCGAACCGCACCCAGTGGTTCGGCCGGGTGAAGCGCCAGTTCATCGTGAAGGTGTAGGGCGACCAGTCGGTCTCGATCACGCCGCCCAGCGCGGCGATCCCGTCCTTGGCGGCATTGGGCGGGCCGCCGGCCCACAGGTTCCAGCCCTCCGGCGTGCGGAAGATGCCCTCGACATGGAAGGTGATCGTGCCATGGCCGAACAGGGCGACCGGCTTCTGCTTGCCCTCATTGCCTGGATCGACGCGGATCTCGACGCCATCGGCGGCCAGGCTGCCGGTCCAGCGCGCCTCGAACCCGCAGGGCGAGAGCAGCTCCCAGCCATGGGCGTTGGCGATGGCGAGCGGCAGGCAGCGATAGGCGAAGCGCTCGGGCGTCTTCTCCATCCAGTCGCGCTTCGGCGAGGCGGGCCGGATGCGCGGCGCCCAACCCGGATAGGTGTAGCAGATGAGGTCCATGGAGCGCCGCATCCTGCGCGGCGATCGTGACAGTTTTGTTGCGATCAGGCGGCCTGGCGGCGGCGGCGTCCTTCGGCGAGGTGGCTGCTGAGCAACGCGTCGAGCTCGTCGAGGGTGAACGGCTTCTCCAGCACGCTCACATCCTCGCCCGCCGCGTTGCGCAACGCCCGCAGCGCCGCGTGGCCGGTCGAGAAGATGACCGGCAGATCGGCATCGATCCCGGCGATCGCCCGCGCCACCTCGGCCCCGTCCATGTCCGGCATGCGATAGTCGAGGATCACCAGCTCCGGCCGCTCCTCACCGAGCGCTGCAAGCGCGGCCGGCCCGTCCGCGGCCTCGCGGACCGGATAGCCGAGCTCGCCAAGCGCGCGGGCGATGGCGGTGCGGACCTCTTCATCGTCGTCGACGACCAGGATCATGGGTTTTTCCGTAACCTGTTCCGTCTCAACCGTGCATGAATGCCAGGGCGGATCATTCCGCCGCCTGATTCAGATAGCCTTCGTGGCTGACGCTTTGGCGGAGCAGCGGAAAGGCGTCCGGATAGCCATAGTCGACCACCGCGCGCAGCCGGTAGGACAAGGCGGCCGGCGCGCGCCGCTGCGGCGGCTCGACCGGCGGCAGGATCCGCGGCCGCGACTGCGGGCGGCGCACCACCATGTCCTTGTACCATTCGCCGACATAGGTGCCGTCGAAGCGGTGGACGCGCGAGCCGATGATGCGGGCCAGCGGCGTGCCTTCCAGATCGTAGATGTTCATTTCGAAAACGAAGCCGACGGGCTCGCCGTCGGTGCTGTAAACGTACATGGCCATTGAAGAAATCGCCCCGATACCAGGCGGGCCCCACGCATCCGCCTCGGTCCAGCCTGCGCAGGATTCGCTTCATCGCGCGAGGGACGCTGCGGCGGGTTGTTTTCCGGCGTCGGCGAGTGGATGATCGGGCCTGTCAAAATACCGTAATAACCACATAAGCCATTGAGAAAACAGGGAGTTGGAGGACGAGATGGGGCAGAGAATCGCCTTGCTCCTGGCCGCTGCGGCGACCGGATTCGCGGTGCCGCTGGCGGCGCAGAACACGACCGCGACGCAGCCGGCCTCGCCGCCGCCCGCAACGACGACTTCTCCGCCCGCGGGCACGGTGCCGGCACCCCCGGCGACCGGGACGGCGCCGCCGGTCGTGACGATCCCGCCATCGGAGGCGCCGCCCGCGCCGGCGCCGGTCGAGACCGCCCCCGAACCCACGCCCGCGCCGCCGCCGACCGTCACCATCTCGCCCGATGCGGCCTATCCCAACGGCTTCGCGGATCCCGAGGACCCCTTCGGCAACGACCTGTCGCTGGCGCGCCAGTCCGAAGGCGGCGGATTCAATTGGGGATTGCTGGGGCTGCTCGGCCTGCTCGGCCTCGTCCCGCTGTTCCGCAAGGGGAGCCGGACGACGCGCACCGTCTATGTCGATCGTGACGATCCAAGGCGCGTGATCCGCGAGGAGGTGGAAGAATAGTCGCTTTCGTCATTGCGAGCCCCGAAGGGGCGCGGCAATCCAGCCGCACTGGATTGCCACGGCGCTGACGCGCCTCGCAATGACGAAACAAGCTAGCGTGCGTCGACCAGGACGATCTCGGCGTCGTCGAGCGCCGTGATCGCGATCTTGGCCTCGCCGGTGACGGCAACGCCGTCGCGGGCATCGGCGCGCACGCCATTGACCTCGATCGCGCCGTGCGTCGCGACCAGATAGACGTGTCGGGCCGGATCGAGCTGAAGCTCGGCGCTTTCGCCGGCTTTGAGCGTCGCGCCGAGCACGCGGGCGGCCGAATTGATCTTCAGCGCCTCGCCGTCCTCGGCATAGCCGCTGGCCAGCGTCACGAACTTGCCCGAGCGGTCGGCCTTGGGGAATTTGGCCGCGCCCCAGCTGGGCTCGGCATTCGGCCGGTCGGTCAGTACCCAGATCTGGAAGAGCGTCGTCTGTTCGTCCTCCAGATTGTATTCGGCGTGGCGCACGCCGGTGCCGGCGCTCATCACCTGCACGTCGCCGGCCGCGGTGCGACCCTGGTTGCCGATCGAATCCTGATGGGTGATCGCGCCCTGCCGGACATAGGTGATGATCTCCATGTCGCGGTGGGGATGCGGCGGAAAGCCGGACTTGGCGGCGATCGCATCGTCGTTCCAGACGCGAATCGCGCCCCAGCCCATGCGGGCCGGATCGTGATAGTCGGCGAAGGAGAAATGGTGGCGCGCATCCAGCCAGCCATGGTCGGCATGGCCGAGCGACTCGAACTTGCGGACGTCGATCATGATGTCTCTCCCATCAAAAGCCCCTCCCGGACGGGGAGGGGCCATGGGTTGAAGCGGGGCGCCGCGGCGTCGGGGGACACACCGGGGCGCCCCGCCTCATATCGTCCCTCCGGGTGGGCGGTGGAGGGACGCGTTGAAGATCAGGCCGCGAGCTTGAGCTCCTCGCGGGCCAAGGTTTCCAGCACCTCGGTCGCCTCGGCAATCGCCGCGAATGCCGCTTCCTGGCCGAAGGCGAGCTTCTCGGCCCGGACATAGGTCACGTCGTCGAGGCCGACGAAGCCGAGCAGGGTGCGGATGTGCGGCTCCTGCCCGTCCATCGCGCCCGCCGGGCCGTCGCTGTAGAAGCCGGCGCGGCTTTCGATGACGATCGTCTTCTTGCCGGTGAGCAGCCCCTCGGGCCCGGCCTCGGTGTAGCGGAAGGTGACGCCGGCGCGCAGGACGTGGTCGAACCAGGCCTTGAGCGTCGAGCTCATGCCGAAATTGTACATCGGCGAGGCAATGACGATCACGTCGGCCTGCTGCAGCTCCGCGATCAGCGAGTCCGAGAGGGCGCGTGCCTCGTGCTCCGCCGGCGTGGCCGGCTCGCTTTTGATCGCCGCGACCGTCGCGGCAGTGAGGTGGGGCAGCGGATTGGCGCCGACGTCGCGCAGCACGATATGGGCGGCCGGATGGGCCGACTGGACGCTGTCGACGAAGCGGGTGACGAGGCCGTTGGAGACGGAGGCGTCGCCATTGGCGCTGCTGCTGACAACCAGGATGTTCATGTCTCTTCTCCCCTTGGGATGAATTTGCAGGGAGGGATCTAGTCCGGTAAGGGTGTTGCCAGAAGATCAGCAACAATCATCATGGTGTTTCGAAAAATGGAACGCTCATCCACCGATCTCGTCGATGTCCTGTCCTTCGTCCGCGTGGTGGAGACCGGCTCCTTTGCCCGCGCCGCGGAGCGGATGGGGCTCTCCAAGCCGGTCCTGTCGCGCCGCGTCGCGCGGCTCGAGGAGCAATTGGGCGCGCGCCTCCTCACCCGCACCGCGCGCGGCGCGCAGCCGACCGACATCGGCCAGGCCTATTATGCCCGCGCCGCCAATATCCTGACCGAGCTGGAAGCGGCCGAGGAGGTGGTCGCCGAGGCGGTGACACAGATTGCCGGTCCGATCCGGATCACCGCGCCGCTGACCTTCGGCGTGGCCCATCTTGCCCCCGCGCTCGCGGATTTCGTCAAGCTGCATCCCAAGGTTGAGCTCGACGTCGAGTTCGAGGACCGCACGGTCGACCTCGCCGGCGGCGGCTACGACCTCGCGGTCCGGATCGGCCGGTTGGCGGATTCGGCGCTGATCGCGCGACGGATCGCGCCTGTGCGCAAGCATGTGTTTGCGAGCCCCACCTATCTGGAAGCGCGCGGCCGCCCGTCCCGTCCCGCCGATTTCGCCGACCATGACATCCTTCTCTACGCGAACGAGCAGTGGCGCTTCCGGGTTGGCGAGCGCTGGGAGACGGTGCGGGTCGCGCCGCGGCTGCGCAGCAACAATGGCGACATGCTGCTCGCCGCCTGCGAGGCGGGTCTGGGCCTGTGCATGCTGCCGAGTTTCATCGCGGCGCCGGCGCTCGCCCGGCGGACGATCGAAGGGCTGGTGCTCGACTATCCGGCGGAGGAAGGCGCGCTGCACGCCGTGATGCCGCCGGGCCGCGCGACGACGGCGCGGGTACGGGCGCTGGTCGATTTCCTCGTCGCCCGCTTCGGGCCGGAGCCCAGCTGGGACCCGTGCTGGCACGTCCAGAAGGCGTACGAGAGAGGCGCGGTCGAGGCGGCCTGAACCGCCGGGCGCGACAAACTGCGACAAATTTTGCCTGGGGTTCGGGGCAGGATCGCCCTACCCAGGAACAGGTTTGTCCGAACTTCCGCCGCCCGCGCACCCCCAGCGATGAGGAGACGATGATGATCGACCGCCGTAGCCTGCTTGCCGGCCTTGCCTCCCTCCCCTTTGCCGCCAGCGCGGCCTGCGCCCAGTCCTCGGGCCAGCCGCCGGCGCCAGCCACCGGCGGCGCGCTGCGCACCGTCCGGATTCCCGGCGCCGATGTCGAGGTGCCGATCGTCGGCGTCGGCACGGCGCGGCGCTATGACGATCCGCAGGGCGCCGAGGCGCTGGCGCCGCTGCGCGACACGATCCGGCGCTTCGCCGAGCTGGGCGGACAGGTGATCGACACGGCGCCCTCCTACGGCCGGGCTGAGGAGGTGGTGGGCCAGCTCGTCGAGGAGCTCGGCGTGCGCGACCGGCTGTTCCTCGCCACCAAAGTCGGCGTCGACACCCGCGAGGAAGGCGTGGCGCAGATCGAGGAGTCGTTCCGCAAGCTGCGCACCGCGCGGATCGACCTCATCGCCGTCCACAACCTGCGCGACGTCGACAACCAGCTCGCCATCCTGCGCGACCTCAAGTCGGCCGGACGCATCCGCGCACTCGGCATCACCACCTCGTCCGACCGCCAGTATGAGCAATTCGAGGCGGTGATGCGCCGAGAGGCGCTCGACACGATCCAGGTCGATTATGCGCTCGACAACCGCAATGCCGCCGAGCGCATCCTGCCGCTCGCGCAGGAGCGGGGCTTCGCGGTGTTCATCAACCTGCCGTTCGGCCGCGATCGGCTGTTCGGCGCGACCCGCGACCGGCCGCTGCCCGACTGGGCGGCGGAGATCGGTGCGACCAGCTGGGCACAGGTCTTCCTCAAGTATGTGCTGTCGCATCCGTGCCGGCCGATCGCGATCCCGGGCATGGCGCAGGTCCGCTACGTCGAGGACAATCTCGGCGCAGCGCGCGCGCCGCTGCCGGATGCGGCGATGCGGACGCGGATGGAGCAGTTTATCGATGGCCTCTGAGGCGCCGGCGGACGGCGTCCTCGGCCGGCTCTTCGGGGCGCGCGGCCATGAGCTGCCGGCGGTGCTCGCCGGCTTCGCGCTCTTCTTCCTGCTGTTCGCCAGCTATTTCATGCTGCGGCCGGTGCGCGAGACGTTCGGCATCGCCAGCGGCGTCGAGAACCTCCACCTGCTCTGGACCGGCACCTTTGTCGCCGCGCTGATCGTCGTGCCGCTCTATGGCTGGCTGAGCCGCAAGGTGCCGCGACGCGCCCTGCTGCCGGCCACCTATATCGTCTCCGGTCTGGTGATGATCGGCTTCGCGATCAGCCTCGCGACCGATCCCGACAATATCTGGGCAGCGCGCGGCTTCTACGTCTGGCTGTCGGTGATGAACCTGTTTCTCATCTCGATCGCCTGGAGCCTGATGGCGGACGTGTTCGCGACCGACCAGGGCCGCCGCCTGTTCGGCCAGATCGCCGCCGGTGCGAGCCTTGGCGGGCTGGCCGGCCCGCTGATCAGCGGCCTGCTGGTGGCGCCGCTCGGGCATGCCGGCCTGCTTGTCCTGTCGGTCGTGCTGCTGCTCGCCACCTTGCCCTTCGCCTGGTGGCTGCTGCGCTGGCGCGAACGTCATGGCCGCCCGGACGACGCCCGTCCGTCTGATGAAATAATCGGCGGCTCGATCTGGGCGGGCCTGATCCTCATCTGGCGCACGCCCTGGCTGATGGCGATCTCGGCCTTCGTCATCCTGCTGACCTCGGCCACCACCTTCCTCTATTTCGAGCAGGCGCGGATCGTCGAGGCGACCTTCCCGGACCGCACGGCACAGACCCAGGTGTTCGCCGCGATCGACACGATCGTGCAGGCGCTGACCATCCTCCTCCAGATCTTCGCGACCGGCCAGCTCGCCCGCCGGCTCGGCGTCACTGTGCTGTTGACCGCAGTGCCGATCCTGATGGTCTTCGGCTTCGGCCTGCTCGCCCTCGCCGCGACCTTCCCGGTGCTCGCCGGGGTGATGATCGCGCGGCGGGTCGGCGAATATGCCTTCGTCCGGGTGGGCCGCGAGATGCTGTTCACCCGGGTCGATGCCGAGACCAAGTACAAGGCGAAGAATGCGATCGACACCTTCGTCTATCGCGGCGGCGACCTGATCAGCGGCTGGGCCAATGCCGGGTTGGTTGCGGTCGGATCGTCGGCGCTCGCGGCGCTTGGCGGCGTGGCGATCTCGGTCGCCTGGGCCGCGCTCGGCTTCGCGATCGGCCGGCGCGACGATCGGGTCGACGCGGCCAGTGGACGCGCCGCGATCAGCCGTTATTAAGCACTAACACACCGATAAGGGGGATCCTGCCTTGAAGCGCTACCTTCCGCTCGCCGCGTTGCTGCTCGCCACCACCGGCCTCGCCGGCGCCCAGCCCCAGGCCGCGTCGGGCCCGGCCGCCGGCGCGGTGCCGACGACCAGCGCCACCGCGACGCCGAACGCGGAGGACGCGCGCCTCACGACCTTTCTCGACGCCGCCTTCGACGAATCGATCGCCGACAGCCCGCAGACGCTGACCAGCCTGGGGTCGAAGGAGAAGTACGACCGCCTCAACGACTTTACCGATGGCTTCCGCGAGCGGCAGATGCAGCTGCGCGAGCGCCAGCTCGCGGCGATGCGCGCCCAGTTCAACCCGGAGCGGCTGAGCCCGGCCGGACGGCTCAGCTACCGTCTCTTCGAGGAGGATGTGGAGGACGACCGCGCCGCCTTCCGCTGGCGGTGGCACAGCTTCCCGGCGACCAATTTCAGCAGCCCGATGGGCAGCATCCCGGTCTTCATGATCAACAACCATCGCATCGACAATGTGTCGGACGCGGAGGCCTATGTGTCGCGCCTCGCCGACGTCGAGCGGGTGATGGGCGAGATCAGCGCCAACATGCGCCACCAGACCGGGCTCGGCATCGTGCCGCCGGCTTTCAACTTCGCGCCGGTGCTCGAGGACGGCCAGCGCATCCTGACCGGCGCGCCGTTCACCGAGGGTGCGGACGGCGCCCTGTTCGCCGACTTCAAGCGCAAGGTGAACGCGCTGGAGATTGCGCAGGGCGAGAAGGACCGGCTGATCGCGGCGGCGCGCGCGGCGCTCACCGGCCCGTTCCGGCGCGGCTACGAGACGATGCTGGAAACGGTGCGGGAGATCCAGCCGCGCGCCACCGGCAACAACGGCGCGTGGAGCCTGCCCGACGGCGCCGCCCTCTATGCCCAGCGCCTGCGCCAATCGACCACCACCGACCTCAGCGCCGAGCAGATCCACCAGATCGGCCTGCAGCAGGTCGCGCGCATCCATGGCGAGATGGAACGGATCAAGGCGCAGGTTGGCTTCACCGGCACGCTCACCCAGTTCTTCGCCCACATCAATGCGGGCGCCGAGTTCAAATATCCGAACACGGCGGACGGCCGCGAGCAGTATCTCGCCGACGCGCGCCGCTACATCGCGCAGGTGATGGAGGTGGCGCCGCGCTGGTTCCGCCGGCTGCCGCGCGCACCGCTGGAGGTCCGCGCGGTCGAGGCGTTCCGGCAGGAGACGGCCGCGGTCGCCTTCTACAACCGCCCGTCGCCGGACGGGTCGCGGCCGGGCATCTACTACGTCAACCTCGCCGACATGAACCAGGTGCTGAAGCCGCAGACCGAGGCGATCTCCTACCATGAGGGCGCGCCCGGCCACCATTTCCAGAGCGCGCTGGCGCAGGAGCTGCCCAACGTGCCCAAGTTCCGCCGGTTCGGCGGCAACAGCGCCTATGGCGAGGGCTGGGGACTCTATGCCGAGCAGCTCGGCCAGGAGATGGGCTTCTACCAGGATCCCATGTCCGAGTTCGGCATGCTCTCGACCCAGTTGTGGCGGGCGATCCGGCTGGTCGTCGACACCGGCATCCACCATCACCGCTGGACGCGCGAGCAGGCGATCGACTATTTCATGGAGAACGGTCTCCTGTCGCGGCGCGACGCGACCAAGGAGATCGAACGCTACTTCAACATCCCCGGCCAGGCGACCAGCTACATGATCGGCCGGCTGAAGATCCTGGAGCTGCGCGATCGGGCGCGGGCGGCTCTCGGCGACCGGTTCGATATCCGCGATTTCCACGCGGTGGTGCTCGAGAACGGCAATGTGCCGCTCGACGTGCTCGAAAGCCTGGTCGACGCGTGGATCGCCGAACGGAGGAATGGCTAATGGCGGAAACGCCCCCGGATCGCCTGTCGAACAACCCAAGGAGCCCGCATTTCGACATGGAGGCACTGCAGCGCGGCGTCGGCATCCGCTTCAAGGGGCGGGTGCGCGAGGATGTCGAGGAATATTGCGTCTCCGAAGGCTGGGTCCGCGTCGCCGCCGGCAAGGCGGTCGACCGCCACGGCCTGCCGGTGACGGTGAAGCTCAACGGCGAGATCGAGACCTGGTGGCGCGACGAGGGCGAGGCCGGGGACGAAGACGCCCGTTAACCCGGTCTTGGCGGACGTCATGCGATGGCGTCCGCCATGTCGGGCAACACTCTGTTCTGGGCGGGCGCGCTGCTGATCGGGGCAGTGCTGCTCTTGCCCGATGGATCGCGCGAAGCCGCCGGTCCGGCGCCCGAGGCGGGCGGGAAGCCGCCGGCGCCGGCACCCGTCGCGGCCCGCGGGTTCGCCAGCCATGAGCTGCGCCGCGGCCCGGACGGCCATTTCTATGCCGAGGCCGACGTCAACGGCGCGCGCATCCGCTTCCTCGTCGACACCGGCGCGAGCCTGGTCGCGTTGACCGCCGAAGACGCGCGGCGGGCAGGGATCCGGCCGGGCGACGCCCGCGCCTCGGCGATGGGGGCAGGCGGCGAGATCGAGATCGCGCCGGTGACGATCGACCGGATCGCGGTCGGCCCGATCGAGACACGGGGCGTCCGCGGCGCCGTCGTCGAGAAGCTGCCCGTCTCGCTGCTCGGCCAGAGCTTCCTGCAGGAGGCCGACGGGGTCGAGATCGCGGGCGACCGGATGGTGCTGCGCTAGGTTGTCCGACCGGGTCTCGCCGGACTAAGGCGCGGCGATGCCCGCGATGATCCTGGTCGATGCCGATGCCTGCCCGGTCAAGGACGAGGTCTACAAGGTCGCCTGGCGCCACGAGGTCGCGGTCCGCATCGTCAGCAATGCCTGGCTGCGCGTGCCGCAGCATCCGCTGATCGAGCGTGTCGTCGTGGACGCCGGCTTCGACGCGGCCGACGACTGGATCGCGGTGCATATCGATGCCGACACGGTGGTGGTGACTGGCGACATCCTGCTCGCCGACCGCTGCCTCAAGGCCGGCGCGGCGGCAGTGATCGCGCCCAACGGCAAGCCCTTCACGACGGCTTCGATCGGCGGCGCCATTGCCACCCGCGCGATCATGGCCGACCTGCGCGCCGGGGCGGATGGGGTTGGCGGCGGGCCGGCGCCCTTCGCCAAAGCCGACCGCTCGCGCTTCCTCTCGGCGCTGGACGAAGCGCTGGTGCGGTTGAAGCGGACGCGGCCCGCTTAGTGCTTCTTCTTCGCGGCGTGCAGGGCTGCGACAATGACGCCGCCGACGATCAGGCCGACGATGCCTGATCCGATCGCGCCCACGATCCATTGGACGGCGCCTTGGGCGACGGGGACGGCGTGGCCGGCGACCTCGGCAGCATGGTGAACCCAGTGCGGGATCGGGGTGAGATGGAAGACCTCGAGGCCATGGACGATGATGCCGCCGCCGACCCAGATCATCGCCGCGGTGCCGATGATCGACAAAGCCTTCAGCAGGATGGGCATGGTCCTGACCAGCCCGCGGCCGAGCGCCTGGGCGCTGCCGTTGGGCCGGCCGGCGAGGTGGAGGCCGACATCGTCCATCTTCACGATCAGCGCGACGACGCCGTAGACGCCGACCGTGATCGCGATCGCGACCGCGGCGAGGACGGCGGCCTGCATCACCGCCGACTGCTCGGGCAGCTCGGCGAGCGCGATCGCCATGATCTCGGCCGAGAGGATGAAATCGGTGCGGATCGCACCGGCGACCTGCCGATCCTCCAGCTCCCGGGGATCGGTGATCTCGACCACCTCGGCGCCATGATCCTCGCCGCGCGCCGCCTCGACCACCTTCTCGGTGCCCTCGAAGCAGAGATAGGCGCCGCCGACCATCAGGATCGGCACGATCGCCCAGGGCGCGAGCAGGCTGAGGCCGACTGCGGCCGGGAGCAGGAAGAGCAGCTTGTTCTTGAGCGAGCCGCGCGCGATCTTGGCGATGATCGGCAGCTCGCGCTCCGGCGAGAGGCCGACGACGTAGCGCGGCGTCACCGCCGTGTCGTCGATCACCACACCGGCCGCCTTGGCTCCGGCCTTGCCGGCCGCGCCGGCCACGTCGTCGAGCGACGAGGCCGCCAGTTTCGTGAGCGCCGCCACGTCGTCGAGCAGCGCGACCAATCCCCCGGGCATGCGAATCCTCTGATCGTAAGAGCTGAAGACTGGCTAGCGGGCTATGCGGCGCGGCGCATCCCAAAACTGCCTTGGCCTCTACCCATCAGGGCGTGATCTGCTGTATTGACACGGCAGGACAGCAAAATATAACAGCACTTATGTATTATACCCGACCAACCTTGGGTACACTTCTCCGACGGCTGATCGAGCATCTCGATGGCGCGGTCGAGGCCAGCTATACCGGTGACGGGCTGGACTACCGCCCCCGCTACACGCCGATCGTCCGCGCGCTGGTGCGGGACGGGCCGGCCACGATCCGCGATCTCGCCGCGCGAACCGGCGTTTCCCACTCGGCCGCGAGCCAGACCGTTGCCCAGATGGCGGAACATGCGCTGGTGACGCTGGTGCCGGGCGCCGACGCCCGCGAGCGTATCGTCGCCGCCGCACCGGCGCTCGAAGCGATGTTGCCGCAGCTTGAACGCCGCTGGGCCGCCACCGAAGCTGCCGCCCGCTCCATCGACACCGATCTCGGCCTTCCGCTCGCGGATGTCGTGGCGCAGGCGCTCGACGCTCTGGAATGCCAGCCTTTCGCCGACCGCATCCGCCAGTCCGAAGCCGTCCATCCGGAGACCTGACAATGATACCCAGGACCCTCGTCGCGGCGATCGCCGCATTGACCCCCCTCGCCCCGGCGCCCGCGCTCGCCCAGCGCGCCGCCCCGACCGCTGTCGCGCGGTCCGATGCACTGACCGCGCTCACCGTCGAGCAGCGAACCGCGGCGATCGAGGCGATCATCGCCGCCGTGCGAGAGAAATATGTGTTTCCCGACCGGGTGCCGGTGATCGAGGCGCGGCTGCGCGCGAGTCTTGCCAACGGTCGCTACACGACGGAGTCGCCCGGAAACTTCGCCGAGCGCGTGACCGAGGACCTGCGCGAGTCGAGTCAGGACCGCCACATGTACGTCAACGTGGATCCGGCTCAGTATCGGCTGGCCGTCGCGGCGACCGGCGCGCCGGAGGAAGATCCGGCGATGGCGGCCTACTGGCGCCGGCTGGCTGTGCGATCGAACCATGGCCTTCGGGACATGCGCATCCTCCCCGGCAACGTCCGCTACCTCAAGGTGGCCGGCTTCAACTGGGTCGATGACGAAAGCGGGGCCGCCTACGATGCGGCGGCGCGTTTCCTAAGAGACGGCGACGCGATCGTCATCGACCTGCGCGGCAATGGCGGCGGCTCGCACGGCGCGGTCAACTACCTGATCAGCCATTTCCTGGCACCCAACCGGCTGGAAATGACCTTCCTGCAGGGCGGCGAAACGCCGTCCCAGTCACGGAGTCTCGGATATCTCCCCGCAGGCCGGCTGACCGGACGGCCGCTCTACGTCCTGATCGATGGCCGCACCGGATCGGCGGCGGAGGCGTTCGCCTATGACGTGCAGCAGTTCCGGCTCGGCCGGCTGGTCGGGGCAAAGACCGGAGGTGCGGCCAACAACAACGGCTTCACCCCGATCGCCCCGGGCTTCATGCTGAGTGTCTCCTTCGGGCGACCGGTCCATGCGGTCAGCCAGTCGAACTGGGAAGGCGTCGGCGTCAGCCCCGACGTCGCGGTGGCGCCGCAGCAGGCGCTGGACACCGCCCTCTCGTTGGCGCTGGCCGATCTGGAAGGTCGCACCGGGGCCGATGCGGCGGACCGGGCCGACTGGGCCTGGGCGCGAAGCGGAATCGAGGCACGGTTGCATCCGGTTGCAGTCCCCGCCGATCGGCTGCGGCCACTCGCCGGCACATATGGTAGCAACCGCGTCGTATTCAGGGACGGCGCGCTCTGGCTGGAACGGGCGGATCGCCCGACGGCCCGGCTGATGCCAATGACCAGTGACGGCCTGTTCCTGGCGGAAGGCTATGACGATGCGCTCAGGCTGCGTCTCACCGGGCCGGCAATGGAGATCATGTGGATCGATGAACCGGCGTCGCGCACCGTTCCCCGGTCTGCCGACTGATCGTTCTGCAGCGCATGCCAGCCGAACAGCACATGGCTGGCCGAAGATCCTATGCCGATAGCACCGGCAGGTTGTCGATCAGCCGGGTGCGGCCCATTCGGGCGGCGGCGAGCAGGCGAGCCGGTCGGTCGAGGGTAGCCAGTGGCGCGAGACTTTCGGCGTCGCTCAGGGTGACATAGTCGATCGGATCGAAGCCGGCAGCGGCGAGGCGAGTGCGGGCGCGGTCCAGCACTTCGGCCACGTCGCCGCCCTCGATCATCGCCTGGGCGGCCTCGCCGAGCGACCGCGGCAGGGCGCGGGCGGCCTTGCGTTCCTCGTCCGAGAGATAGGCGTTGCGCGATGAGAGGGCGAGGCCGTCGGCGTCGCGCTGGGTGGGGACGCCGACGATCTCGATCGCGAGATCGAGGTCGCGGACCAGCCGGCGGATGACGCAGAGCTGCTGATAATCCTTCTCGCCGAACAGGGCGACGTCGGGGCGGACCTGGTTGAACAATTTGACGACGACGGTGGCGACGCCGTCGAAATGGCCGGGGCGGGCGGCACCGTCGAGCCCCTCGCTGACGCCGGCGACGCTGATGTTGGTCGCGAAGCCGTCCGGATACATGGCGGCCACGTCCGGCGCCCAGAGGATCGCGCAGCCCTCGTCCTCCAGCATCCGGGCATCGCCCGCCTCGCGGCGGGGATAGGTGGAGAGATCCTCGGTCGGCGCGAACTGCTTCGGATTGACGAAGATCGAGGCGACGACATGGGCGGCGCGGCGGCGGCCTTCGGCGACCAGCGCCATGTGGCCGGCATGGAGCGCGCCCATGGTCGGCACCATCGCCACCCGGCCGCCGTCGGCGCGCAGCGCCGTCACCGCCTCGCGGAGCGCCTCGGTCTCACGGATGATTTGCACGGCCCGACGGCCTCCGATAGAGGGACTGGAGCGCGGTTCCTTGGCCGTGCGACGGTTCAAGATCAAGTGTTGGGGCAGTGATCGACATGGCCGGCTCTGGCCCGCATTTTCTCGTCTTCGCCAACGAAAAGGGCGGCACCGGCAAGTCCACCACCGCGGTGCACAGCGCGGTCGCGCTTGCCGCGCAGGGGCGCAAGGTCGCGGCGCTCGACCTCGACACGCGCCAGCGCACGCTCGGCCGCTATCTCGACAACCGCGCAGCGACGGTGAAGCGGATCGGTGTCGCGCTGCCGATCCCGGTCCACGATACGTTCGACCCGGCGAAGGGCGAGAGCCTCGACGACGTGATCGCGCGGGTGTCGGAGGGCGCCGACGTGCTCGTCATCGACACGCCCGGGCGCGACGATCCGCATGCCCGCGCGGCGATGGTGCGCGCGGACACGCTGGTCACGCCGATCAACGACAGCTTCGTCGATCTCGACCTGATCGGCGAGGTCGATGCCGAGACCTACCGGGTGCGCCGGCCGAGCTTCTATGCCGAGCTGGTCTGGAACAGCCGCACCCAGCGCGCCAAGACGCAGGGGCAGAGCGTCGACTGGGTCGTGCTGAGGAACCGCATGCAGCATGTCGAGGCGAAGAACATGCGCCGCGTCGGCGAGGCGCTCGGCGAGCTCTCGCGCCGGGTCGGTTTCCGGATCATCCCGGGCCTCGGCGAGCGTGTCATCTACCGCGAGCTCTTCCCCAAGGGGCTGACCCTGCTCGACCTCAAGCAGATCGGCGAGGTTGGCATCGCCCATATCGCCGCGCGGCAGGAGCTGCGCGAGATGATCGCCGGTTTCGCGCTGCCCGAGGCGGACGGCGCGGGCGCCCCGCGTCAGGCGGTCGCCGGCTGATGTTGAAGCTGCTCCTGCTCCTCGCCCTTGTGGCGGGGGCCTGGTGGTGGTGGCAGAACGGCCGCAAGCGCCCTGCCATGCCGCCCGCCGAGGCACGCGCGCTGCTCGGCGTCGGCGAGGACGCGACGCTGGCGGACATCCGCGAGGCGCACCGGCGGCTGATCCAGAAGGTCCATCCGGATGCCGGCGGATCGGCTGAGCTTGCCACAAGGGTCAATATGGCGCGCGACGCGTTGGTGGCGGAGTTGCAGCGCAGTACATCGCGCATGCGCTGATTCGGCCGCATGAACGGAGTATCCATGACCCACCAGTTCCACCCCACGTCCCTGCGCGAGTACGACATTCGCGGCGTCGTCGGAAAAACGCTCGGGGAGATGGATGCTTATGCCCTGGGGCGCAGCTTCGGAACTTTGGTGCGGCGCGCGGGTGGCGCAAAGGTCGCGGTCGGGCGCGACGGGCGGCAGAGTTCTCCGGCCATGGAAACGGCGCTGGTGCGCGGCCTGAACGAGAGCGGCGTCGATGTCGTGCGCGTGGGCCTCGGCCCGACGCCGATGCTCTATTTCGCGGCGGCCGAACTGGACGTCGACGGCGGCATCATGATCACCGGCAGCCACAATCCGGCCGACTATAACGGCTTCAAGATGGTTCTCGGCGGCAACGCCTTCTTCGGCCAGGACATCCAGGGTGTCGGCAGGATGGCGGCCGCCGGCGACTGGGAGACGGGCGAGGGCGCGGTGTCTGACGAGGACGTGATGGACCGCTATGTCGACCGGCTGCTCCAGGGCTTCGACGGCCACGCGTTCCGGATCGGCTGGGACGCCGGCAACGGTGCCGCCGGCCCGGTCGTCGAGCGGCTCGTCCAGAAGCTGCCGGGCGAGCATCATGTGCTGTTCTCCGAGGTCGACGGGCGCTTCCCCAACCACCATCCCGATCCGACCGACGAGAAGAATCTCGCGGACCTGAAGCAGCTCGTCCACGCCCACGGGCTCGATTTCGGCATCGCCTTCGACGGCGACGGCGACCGGATCGGCGCGGTCGACGGGCTCGGCCGGGTCGTCTGGGGCGACCAGCTCCTCGCCATCCTCGCCGAGCCGGTGCTGAAGGCCGTGCCGGGCGCGACGATCATCGCCGACGTGAAGGCGAGCCAGGCGCTGTTCGATCGGATCGCCGAGCTGGGCGGCACACCCTGCATGTGGAAGACCGGCCACAGCCTGATCAAGTCGAAGATGAAGGAAACCGGCGCGCCGCTCGCCGGCGAGATGAGCGGCCACATCTTCTTCGCGCATGACTATTACGGCTTCGACGACGCGCCCTATGCCGCGGTGCGGCTGATCCGGGCGGTGTCCGAGCTCGGCGGCTCGCTGACCGCCTTGCGGTCTGCGATGCCGGACGTCGTGAACACCCCCGAGATGCGTTTCCAGGTCGACGAGACCCGCAAGTTCGCGGTGGTCGACGAGGTGCTGGACCGGCTCGCGGCGGACGGAGCGGACGTCAACCGCACCGACGGCGCGCGGGTGAGCACCGACGACGGCTGGTGGCTGCTGCGCGCGTCCAACACCCAGGACGTGCTCGTCGCCCGCGCCGAGGCGAAGGACGAAGCGGGGCTCGGCCGGCTTGTCGCGCAGATCGACGATCAGCTGGCGCGCTCAGGCCTGCAGCGCGGGCCGCAGGCAGCGCACTAGCAGGCGCTGCGCTCCAGGGCGCGGGTGACGGCCGCGGCGAAACCCCGAGGATCGTCCAGCCAGACGGCATGGCCGCCGTCGCGGATCGGCGTCACGTTAAGGCAGCGGACAAGCGGGCCGCCCTCCCCGGCCAGCGCCGACCAGCCGGCGGCCGACGGATCGACATAGTCCTGATCGCCCTGGATCACGCTGATCGGGATCCGGCGCGCGCCGAGCATGGCGGGCACGTCCCAGTCTCCGGTCAAGCTGTTGCCCAGGCGCCCGCCGGTCTCGCCGTTGTAGAAGGCGCGGCCGCCCTCCATGTCGCGCCAGCGCTCGACATGGACCATGTTCACGCCGGCGAAGCGAATCCGCCAGTTGAGCGTACGCTGCCGGTCCGTCGAGGCCTCGGTCAGCTCCGCCACCCCCTCGGCGGCGAGGACGGCGGCGACCTCCGGCCGGCTGGTCATCGCGGTGCCGCGCTGGTTGATCGCGTCGAACGACCCGCCGCCGCGCGGCGGGAAGGCGCCGACCAGGATCAGGCCCGCGACCCGATCGGGGAAGCGGCGCAGATATTCATAGGCGAGTCGTGATCCCATCGAATGGGCGAATAGCACGAGGCGCTCCTCGCCGAGCTGGACGCGGAGCCGCTCGAGATCGTCGACCAGGTTCTCGACCGACAGGGTGTCGAGCGCGGCGCGGTGCGGCGAGAGCAGGCTGCCGCGCTGATCGTAAAGGACGAACTCGCGCACGCCGAGATGTGGCTCGATCGCGCGGACCATATAATAGAGATTGGCGCCGAACCCGCCGTGCAGCACGACCACGCGCGGGCCCCGGCCGAGCGAGGTCACGTAAACCAACGAGGTCCGGTCGCCGGTGGTCAGGTACCAGGCGTTGGCCTGGAGCTGGTGGAACAGGTCGTCGGGCGCCGCCGGTGCGGCCGATGCCGCACCGAGCAGGATTGCCGCAAGGATCGCTTTCACCCGCATCGCCCGCCTCCGTCGAAACCTCTCCTCAAGGCTAAGAGCGGTCAGCCCCGGCATTCCGCCATTGCGCTGTGCGGGCATTCGGCTATCGGCAGGAACCGATGCCCAAGCTCAACACCGACGCCTTGCTCTTCGCGCTCGCCTGGGCGGCGCTGGCGATGGCGGGCGGCGTGTCTGGCGGCTTCTTCCTCGGCGGTGCGCTGGCGCTGGCACTGCTCATCGTGGTGATGCCGCTGAGCGGCCTCATCCTGTCGAAGACCGGCAATTTCACGCTGGAGCGGCAGGTGCGCTGGGCGATCCTCGCGGCCGCCGCTGTCGGTGTGGCCGCCATCGCGACGCTCTAGTCGTCCTCGTCCTCGTAGCCGACCAGGTTCAGCTCGCGCGCCTTGATCTGGCGGGTCATGCACCAATGCTTCAGCGCGTCCTCGCGACCGTGCGTGATCCAGACCTCGCGCGGGGCGAGCTCCCGGATCGTCTCGGTAAGCTCGTCCCAATCGGCATGGTCGGAGACGATGAGCGGCATTTCGACCAGCCGCTGGCGCGCGCGCTGGCGGATGCGCATCCAGCCCGAGGCCATGGCGGTGATCGGATCGGGCAGGCGCCGCGACCAGCGATCGTTGAGTGAGCCAGGTGGGGCAAGGATGATCCGGCCCTTCAGCTTCTCCTTGGACACGCCGGTGGCCGGACGGAGGTCGCCGAGCGGCACGCCGAATTGGGCGTAGAGATCGCACAATCGTTCGAGAGCGCCGTGGATATAGATCGGATCGTGGTGGCCGCGGCAGCGCATCTCGACGATCAGCCGCTGCGCCTTGCCGAGCGCATAGGCGCCGACGAGGATGCAGCGATCGGGATTGTCGTGGAGGCGCTGGAGCAGGCGATCGATCTCCTCGGCGGTCGCCGGATGGCGGAAGACGGGCAGGCCGAAGGTCGCCTCGGTGACGAACACGTCGCAGGGCACCGGCTCGAAGGGCGCGCAGGTCGGGTCCGGCCGGCGCTTGTAGTCGCCGGAGACGACGATCCGCTCGCCGCCATGGTCGAGCACGATCTGGGCCGATCCGAGGACGTGACCGGCGGGGATGAAGCGGATGTCGACCTCGCCGAGCCGGACGCTCTCGCCATAGGCCACCGGGTTCTCGGGTTGCGGCCCGTAGCGGCAGGCCATGATCGCCAGCGTCTCGGGCGTCGCCCAGACCTTGTCATGGCCGCCGCGGGCATGATCCGCATGACCGTGGGTGACCAGCGCCCTGGCCTTCGGCTGGGAGGGATCGATCCACGCATCGGCCGGACGGACATAGATGCCCTCGGGACGCGGCTCGATCCAGGCGCCGAGGCGGGCCATCAGCGCTTGCGCCCCACGATGGCGAAGGCACCGGGCGCCGCGAACGTGCGGACGTCGGTGAAGCCGCGCGCCTCCAATGAGCGCAGGACCGGTTCAGTCGATTTGGCAAGGTCCGCGTCATAGAGGATCCAAGCCTCGCCACCGGAGCGCAGGCTGGCGGCGAGGTTCGGGAGCGCGACCCCCGGTTTTGTCCAGAAGCTGTTCACCCGCAGCGCGAAGGTGCGATCGAAGTCGCGGGGCGGGATGGGCGCCGTGTCGATGTCGCCCGAACGGACCTCGGCCTGGCCGGCGGCGATGGCGCCGGCATTGACAATGCGCGCGCGCGCGACGGCGGTGTCGGACCGATCGATGGCGACGACTCGGGCGGAGGTCCGCGCGCAGATCAGCGCGGTGGCCTGGCCGGTGCCGCAGCCGATCTCGAGCAGGCGCTCGCCGTCCCGGGGCGCGAACAGGTCGATTGCCGCCACGATCCGGGCAGATACGGCGATCGGAAAGTGCTCGATCCGGGAACCCTGGAAGGCCATGAAACCTATATGACCGCGATGCCGCGAAGTTCCGAGTCCCCGGCCCTACCCGCCGTCCTCGCGGACTGGTTCGCCGGGCGCGGCTGGGCGCCGCGGCGGCACCAGCTGGAGATGCTGGCGGCGGCGCGGGCCGGGAAGAGCGCGATGCTGGTCGCGCCGACCGGGGCGGGCAAGACGATGGCGGGGTTCCTGCCGAGCCTCGTCGAGCTGATCGAGGCGCCGACCGAAGGCCTGCATACACTCTACGTGTCGCCGCTCAAGGCGCTCGCGGTCGACGTGCAGCGCAACCTCCTCGACCCGGTCCGGGAAATGGGCCTGGACATCCGGGTCGAGACCCGCACCGGCGATACGCCGTCCGACCGCAAGCAGCGCCAACGCGTCCGCCCGCCGCAGATGCTGCTGACCACGCCGGAATCGATGAGCCTGCTGCTGAGCCACGAGGACAGCCCGATGCTGTTCGCCGATCTGAGCACGGTCGTGGTCGACGAGATCCACGCCTTCGCCAGCGGCAAGCGTGGCGACCTCTTGAGCCTGGCGCTGGCGCGGCTGCAGAGGATCGTGCCGGGGCTGCGCCGGGTCGGCCTCTCCGCCACCGTCGCCGATTCCGAGGCCTATCAGGGCTGGCTTGCCCCCCATGGCGATGCCGAGGACGTGGCCCTGGTCTGGGGCGACCCAGGCGCGGAGCCGACGATCCGCATCATGCTGCCCGATGACGAGCGCATTCCCTGGTCCGGCCACAGCGGCAAATGGGCGGCGCTGCAGGTGATGAAGGAGATCGAGGCGCATCGAACGACACTCGTCTTCTGCAACACGCGCGGGCTCGCCGAGCTGATCTTCCAGGAATTGTGGAACGCGAACCCCGCGAATCTGCCGATCGGCATCCATCACGGCAGCCTCGCGGTGGAGGCGCGGCGCAAGGTCGAGGCGGCGGTGGCGGCGGGCAAGCTCCGGGCGCTGGTCTGCACCGCCAGCCTCGACCTCGGCGTCGACTGGGGCGACGTCGATCTCGTCATCCAGATGGGTGCGCCCAAAGGCGCCTCGCGCCTGATCCAGCGCATCGGCCGCGCCAATCATCGGCTCGACGAGCCCTCGGAGGCGATCCTCGTCCCCGGCAACCGCTTCGAATATCTGGAGGCGCGCGCGGCGTTCGACGCGATCGATGCGGGCGAACTCGACGCCGAGACCTTCCGGCCCGGCGCGCTGGACGTGCTCGCCCAGCATGTGATGGCGGTCGCCTGCGCCGGGCCGTTCCGCGAAGACGAATTGCTCGACGAGGTACGCGGCGCGGCACCCTATGCCGGGCTGGACGTGGAAACCTTCGCGCGCATCCTCGGCTTCATCGAGAGCGGCGGATATGCGCTGCGCGCCTACGACAAGTTCAAGCGGCTGACGCGCGAGCCGGACGGGACATGGCGGGTCAGCCATCCGCGCTTCATCCTCCAGCACCGGATGAACGCCGGCATCATCGTCGATGCGCCGGTGTTGTTGGTGCGGTTCAGGAACGGGCGCAAGCTCGGCACGGTCGAGGACTATTTCGCTTCGACGCTCAGCGTCGGCGACACCTTCTTCTTCTCCGGCCTCAGCCTCGAGGTCGAGCGGATGGACGCCGCCGAGATCGTGGTGCGCGCGACGACGAAATCGGCGCGCATCCCGACCTATGCCGGAACGCGGCTGGCGATGACGACGCGGCTCGCCGACCGGGTCCGCCAGTTCCTCGCCGATCCGGAGTCGTGGCGGCGCTTCCCGGACGATGTGCGCGAGTGGCTGGAGGTGCAGAAGTACCGCTCCGTCCTGCCCCGGCCCGACCAGCTGCTCGTCGAGACCTTCCCGCACGAGGGGCGGCACCACATGATCGCCTACAGCTTCGAGGGATGGAACGCACACCAGTCGCTCGGCATGCTGCTCACCCGGCGGATGGACACGGCCGGACTGAAGCCGCTCGGCTTCGTCGCCAACGATTATGCGCTGGCCTGCTACGGGCTGGAGCCGATCACCGATCCCGCCAGCCTGTTCGGCGCCGACCTGTTCGAACACGAATTCGTCGACTGGGTGCAGCAATCGAGCCTGCTGAAGCGCGCCTTCCGCGAGGTGGCGGTGATCGGCGGGCTGGTCGAGCGCCAGCATCCGGGCCAGCGCAAGTCGGGGCGGCAGGTCACCTTCTCGACCGACCTCATCTACGATGTGCTGCGGCGCTACGAGCCCGACCATCTCCTCCTGCGCGCCGCGTGGGACGACGCGCGCACGCGTCTCACCGACGTGGCGCGGCTCGGGGCGCTGCTCGACCGGGCGGCGGGGACGATGCTCCATGTCGATCTCGACCGCGTCTCGCCGCTCGCCGTGCCGACCCTGATCATGATCGGGCGCGAGACGGTGCCCGCCGGCGTGGCCGAGGACGAGCTCCTGATCCAGGCCGAGGAACTGGCTGCCGAAGCGATGCGGTTGACGGATGACGCGCGGACCCCTTGAATGGGCCGCCACCAAATCCGGAGACACCCCCGATGCGCTTCGCCCTTGCCCTGCCGCTTGCCGCCCTGTTCGCCATCCCCGCCTCCGCCCAGGGCGATCCGGACGTGACGCCCCAGATTCGCGAGCTGCACGAGCGGGCGATCGTGCTCGACACCCATCTCGACATCCCGTCGCGCTTCGACGACGGCCAGTGGGACTTCACCGAGCGCCACCATTTCGACTGGGACGGCAGTCAGGTCGACCTGCCCCGCATGATCGAGGGCGGGCTCGATGGTGGCGTCTTCGTCATCTACACCGGCCAGGGCGAGAACACGCCTGAGGGCTATCGTCAGGCGCGCGACCGGGCGCTGGTCCGCGCCGCCGCGATCCGCCGGGTGATCGGCGAGAATCGGGACCATATGGGCCTGGCGCTCACCGCCGACGATGCCGAGCGGCTCGCGCGCGAAGGCAAGCGCATCGCCTTCCTCTCGATCGAGAACAGCTGGCCGCTCGGCGAGGACCTGTCGCTGCTCACCACCTTCTACAATCTCGGCGTGCGGATGGCGGGACCGGTGCACAGCCGCGACAACCAGCTCGCCGATTCGACCACCGGCGAGGGGCGCTGGCGCGGCCTCAGCCCGCTCGGACGGCAATGGGTCGCCGAGATGAACCGGCTCGGCATCATCATCGACGGCAGCCATTCCTCGGACGCGGCAATCGACCAGATGCTGGAGCTGTCGCGCGTGCCGATCGTGCTCTCGCACCACGGCCCGCGCGATCTCTACAACCATCCGCGCAACACCACCGACGAGCGGCTGCGCCGCGTCGCGCAGGGCGGCGGCGTGATCTTCATGAACACCCTGTTCCTCGCGCCCGACGACCGGTCGCCGGAGCGCAGCCAGATCGAGGAACGGCAGGGGCGCTGGGCGAGCCTGAGCCCGGCGGAACGCCGTCAGCTGCTCGCCGACAAGGCCGCGCTCGACGCCCGCCAGCGCTTCACCCAGGTCGATTTCGACCTGTTCATGCGCAGCGTGATGCACGTCGTCCGGCTGGTTGGCGCGGACCATGTCGGCCTTGGCGCCGACTGGGACGGCGGCGGCGGCGTGATCGGCATGGAGGACATCGCGCTGCTGCCGCGCATCACCGCGCGCCTGAAGCGCGAGGGCCTCAGCGACGGCGATGTCGAGAAGATCCTGGGCGGCAACCTCCTGCGCGTGATGCGCCAGGTGCAGGCCGGTGCCGCAAGGCCCGCCGCTTAGGGCTTTTTTCATGCCGCTGAGGCAGTTAGGGTGGCGCACGAGCGTGGAAGGAGAGCCGCAAGCCTCCGATGAAATCGATCCTGCCCCAGCCGGGCGCGGCCGGCCTGCCGCTGCCGCCGGGCGGCAATGCCTCGGCGGCCTGGGCGCATGACTGGGCGGCGACGCCGCTGGGTCCGCCGGAGGATTGGCCGCAATCGCTAAAGACGGCGGCGAGCATCGTGCTTGGGTCGAACGTACCGATGTTCCTCGCCTGGGGGCCGGAACTCTCCGTTCTCCACAATGACAGTTACGGCGAGGTGCTGGGCGACCGCCGCCCGGCGCTGGGCAAGCCGCTGCCCGAGATCTGGTCGGACATCTGGGACCAGCTCGATCCGCTGAGGGCAAAGGTGCTGTCGGGCGAGACCGTGTTCGTCGAGGCGGCGCCGCGGCCGCGGCGCCGTGGTGGTGTCGCAGAGACGATCTGGGTCACCTCCTGCTACACGCCGGTCCGCGGCGAGGGCGGCGGGATCGAAGGCATCTTCGGCGTCGTCGCGGGCATCAGCGACGAAAGCGGCGAGCAGCGAATAAGGGAAAGCGAGGAGCGCTTCCGCCTGATCGCCGATTCCGCGCCGGTGCCGATGTGGGTGACCCGGCTCGACCGCAAGCGCAGCTTCGTCAACCGCGCCTATGTCGACTTCCTCGCCATCAGCTACGAGGAGGCGGTCGACTATGACTGGCGGCACATCATCCATCCCGAGGACGGGCCGCGCATCCTCGCCGAATCGCTCGCCGGCGAGGCTTCACTGGAGACCTTCATGCTGGAGGGGCGCTTCCGCCGCGGCGACGGCGAGTGGCGGTGGCTGCGCTCGATCTCGCAGCCGCGCTGGGGGCCGGGTGGCGAGCATATCGGCTTCATCGGCGTCGCTCACGACATCACCGAATGGAAGCTGGCCGAGGAGGCGATGCTCGGCGCCAACCGGACGCTGCAGCGCAGCGTCACCGAGCGCACCGCCGATCTCGGTGCGGCGCTGGCGCAATTGCGCGCCGAGCAGACCGAGCGCGAACGGGCCGAGGAGGCGCTGCGGCAGGCGCAAAAAATGGAGGCGGTCGGGCGTCTGACGGGCGGCATCGCGCACGATTTCAACAATCTGCTGACGCCGGTCATCGGCGGGCTGGAGATGATCGTCGGCAGGCTCGACGACCCGCGGCTGAAACGGATCGCCGAGGCGGCGCTCGAATCCGGTCGGCGCGGCGCAAAGCTCACCACCCAGCTCCTCGCCTTCTCGCGCATCCAGCGGCTCAGCATGGCCCCGGTGGCGGTGAACCAGGTGATCGGCAATCTCAGGCAGATCCTGGCCCACACGATCGGCCCGGACATCGACGTGCGCACCGTGTTGGACAGGGTCGCGGGCCATGCCCTGTGCGACGAGAACCAACTCGAGAACGCGATTCTCAACCTCGCGATCAACGCCCGCGACGCGATGCCGGACGGCGGCGTGCTCACCATCTCCACCGCCGCCGTCGACGAGCCCGGCGACGCGGAGCTGGCCGCCGGCACCTATGTCCGGGTCAGCGTCGCCGACACCGGACATGGCATGACCGCCGAGGTGGCGGCGCGCGCGACCGAGCCCTTCTTCTCCACCAAGCCGTTCGGCAAGGGTACCGGCCTCGGCCTCGCCCAGGTTCATGGCATCGCCCACCAGTCGGGCGGCACGCTCAGGATCGACAGTCGCGAAACCGCGGGCACGACGGTGCAGATCCTGCTGCCCCGGGTCGAGCCCGAGGGGGTCACGGCGACCCCGCCCGGTCCCCGCGAGACCAGGTCGGACGATGGCCCCGTCGCCGATATCCTGGTGGTCGATGACGATGCCGACGTGCGCGCCTTCATCGCGGCGGCACTGGGCGATCTCGGCCATCGGGGGGCAGTGGCGCCGAGCGGACAGGCCGCGCTCGCGGCGCTCGACGAGGCCGTGCCGGACCTGATGCTGGTCGATTTCGCGATGCCGGACATGAACGGCGCCGAGCTCGCCATGGCGGTGCGGGCGCGCCATCCGGACCTGCCGATCCTGTTCATCACCGGCTATGCCGAGAGCGGCCAGATCGAGCAGGCGCTGGGGCGGAGCGTCATGGTGCTGCGCAAGCCGTTCGGGATCGACGAGCTGGCACAGATAATCCGCGCCGCCTTACCCGCGCGAATCAGGCGCTGAGCGCCGCCTTCAGCCAGTCCGGCACCAGCGCATTGCCCAGATCGTCGACCCGGCGATGCTCGACCGCGAGGCCGAGCTCCGGATAGTGGATACGGGTACGTTCGCTCGCGGCCCCGGCGGGAACCACGACGAGGCGGCGGTTGACCTTGTTGCGCCAGTTCATCCGCGCCGTATTCTCCTGGCCGACATAGCAGCCCTTGGCGAAGCTGACGCCGTTCAACTCGGCGGCATTGCATTCGAGCCAGAGCGTCTTGTCCTGCCCCAGCTCCGCCGTCCCCTCGGTGACGCCGAGCGAGAGACGGTGTTTCAGCCAGCCCTCGGCCGGGTCGGCCGCCGGTCCGAGCCAGCGACGACCCAGCTCCGGCAATCGCGGGTCGGCCGGGTGATCCCCGTCCGGTGCCCATTGGACGGCGAGAGTCTCTTCGCGGGCAATCGTGACCGGACGGCGCAAACGGTAGAGCGTCAGGCGCTTCGCCAGTGCTTCAGCCTGATCGTCCTCGCAATCGATCAGCACGTCGTCGCCGTCGGCCCACAAGATGAAGTCGAACAGCGCCTTGCCCTGCGCGCTCAGCAGTCCGGCCCAGAGCGGCCGCTCCGGCGCGAGCTGGGCGACATCATTGGTGACGAGCCCCTGAAGGAAGCCGCGAACGTCTTCACCGGACAAACGGACGAGCGCGCGATCGATGAGGGTGGTCCCGGTCATGATCCGCAGTTAGGGAGGCCGGAGCCGAAAATGAAGAAGCCCCGATGACCGAACCGCAGCGCCTCACCCTCCGCCGCCCCGACGACTGGCACGTGCATCTGCGCGACGGCGAGATGCTGAAGGCGGTCGTGCCCTATACGGCGCGGCAGTTCGCGCGGGCGATCGTGATGCCGAACCTGGCGGCGCCGGTGACCGGCGTCGCGGCCGCCGGGGCCTATCGGGAGCGTATCCGCGCGGCGGTGCCCGAAGGCGTTGACTTCACGCCGCTGATGACCTGCTACCTGACCGACCAGGCCGATGCGGCGGAGATCGCGCTCGGCTTCGAGACCGGCGTCTGGGCGGCCGCCAAGCTTTACCCCGCCCACGCGACGACGAATTCCGCGCGTGGCGTCACCGATATCGGCAATCTCTATCCGGCGCTGGAGAGGATGCAGCGGATCGGCATGCCGCTCCTCGTCCACGGCGAGGTCACCGATCCGGAGATCGACATCTTCGACCGCGAGGCGGTGTTCATCGAACGCGTGTTCGCGCGGCTGGTGCGCGACTTTCCGGCGCTGAAGATCGTCTTCGAGCATATCACCACGGCCGACGCGGTGGATTTCGTGACCGGCGCCGGCCCGAACATCGGGGCGACGATCACGCCGCAGCATCTCGTCATCAACCGCAATGCGATCTTCGAGGGCGGACTCCGGCCCCACGCCTATTGCCTCCCGGTCGCCAAGCGCGAGGCGCACCGGCTCGCCGTGCGCCGCGCCGCCGTATCGGGCTCGCCGAAATTCTTCCTGGGCACCGACAGCGCACCGCATGCGGTGGAGAAGAAGGAGGCGGCCTGCGGCTGCGCCGGCATTTTCAACGCGCCGTTCGCGCTCGAATCCTATGCGAGCGTGTTCGACGAGGAAAGCGCGCTCGAGCGGCTGGAAGCGTTCGCGTCTGAGAACGGACCGCGTTTCTACGGCCTGCCGCTGAACGAGGCGCGGATCACACTGGAACGGTCACCGGTCGATGTGCCCGAAACCCTGCCGGCCGCTGGGACACGGATCGTGCCGTTCCACGCCGGCGAGATGCTTCCCTGGCGTCTGATCGCCTAGAAGGGCAGCCAGCGGTTGCGTTCGGAGAAGCGCATATAGCCGGCATTGACGCCGAGCCGGACGCCGACGCCGAGCCGGACCGGGATCAGCACCACGTCGCCGCGGCGCATATACTGGGCATTGAAGCCGCCGACGAAATAGGCATGGCCCTCGGCGCCCGGATAGCGACGGAACAGGTCCTGGCTGTCGTGGAGATTGTAGACGAGCACGAACACCTTGTTGGCGTCGGCGCCCACGTCGAAACCGATCGACGGACCGGTCCAGTAGACATTGCGCTCACCCTCGATCTGGTGGTGCATCACACCGGAGCCGTAGCGCACACCGATCACGAAGGCGCCGCTCGCCTCCTCGCCGGCGATATAAGCGCTGGGCTCGCCCTGATCGCGCAGGATGCTCTCGAGGATCTCGCCAAGTCCGCGCGCACCGCGGCCAAACACGCCCTCGGCGGCGGTGAACACGTCCTCGCGGGGAACGGTCGCGCGGGATTCATAGGGATTGGCCGGTGCCGCGTAGACATCACGCTGGCTGCCAGAGTTGTCGGGCGCTGCCACCGGAGGCTGCTGCTCGATCGGGGTCCAGGCCGAATCGGCGGGGGCGGCCTCGTTGTCGGCCGGCAGCGGATCGGACTGATAGGGTTCCGGTTCGGGATAAGCGGGTGCGGCGTCGGGGGCGGGCCGATATTCCTGATAGGCTTGGTTGGGGTCGACCGTCTCGACCTGCGCGAGCGCCGGCATCGTAGCCACGAACGCTGCTGCAGCGGCGAGATTCATGAAGAATTTCAACATCGCAATAACCCCCGAACGCTCCTGCCGCGAAATAGCGCGCGCGAAGCTTGCCCGTCCATGAACGGTCGGCGAGCCGAGTCGATCCTGCGGCCAAGCGAGTCGATTTCAGCCGGTTGAACCTTTGGAATCGCCCCTCTATAGCCACATCGGCCTTCCCGGAGACGTGGGTGAGCGGCTGAAACCAGCGGTTTGCTAAACCGCCGTAGGGGGATTACTCCTACCGAGGGTTCGAATCCCTCCGTCTCCGCCAGGGACAGAATGCGCCGAACCGCCCCTTTCGATGTTTGACTCTCGGCGAGATCGAACTAGCGTATTTTCCTTCCGGAAATACGCTGGCCGCGGGGGCGACATGATCCAGCAGACGTTCCAGCATCGCTCGGGGCGAGTCATCTCGCTCAGCCGCCTCGTGCTGGCTGCGGCCTTTCCGGTCGGGATCTGGCTCGATCCCAGCCAGCCGCTCCGTCACCCCGAGTTCGGCTATCCGATGCTCGCGAGCTATCTCGTCGCGGCATTCGTCTTTCTCCTGGTCACCTGGAATGACTGGCGGCTGGAGACACGGCTCGCGCTCCCTGCGTTGATCGTCGATCTGGCCCTTTTTGCGGCACTGGTCTTCCTGACCGAAGGCTATGCCAACCCGTTCTTCCCGATCTTCGTCTTCATCATCATGTCGGCCGCGCTGCGCTGGGGCTGGCGCGAGACCGCCGTCACCGCGGCAGTGCTGATCGTGCTGTTCTTCGCGGCGAGCGCGGCAGGGCTCATCTGGGATGCAGCGGATTTCAGTGCGCGGAGATTCTTCTTCCGCAGCATCTTCCTGGTGGTGCTGTCATTCATCCTGATCTGGTTCGGGCTCAACCAGTTGCGCCCCCGTATGCCGCGGTTCGAGCAGAGCAGGCTCTCCGATCCGTCGAGCGCAGCCCCTCCAGTCCGGGAAGTCGCCGCATTCGTTGCGGCCTATACCGGCGCCAAGCGGGTGATCCTGGCCTGGTGGAGCAATGAAGAACCGGGAACCGATGTCGTTTTCCTGGAAGACGGGAGGTTCGGCGAGGCGCGGCATGGTCCCGACGTTTTCGGTCCACTTGTCGACGGCAAGTTGAAGGGCGACGCCTTTCTGTTCGACGTCGATCATGGCTGGATTCTTCGATGCGATGGGCGTCGCAGACATTTGCTGGCGCTGGCGACCACGTTGGAGAGCAAATTCATCGAGCATTATCGCCTGACCAGCGGCCTTGCGGTACCGGTGGCCTCCAGCGGCTATGGTGGCGTGATCTTCGCGCTCGACGTACCTGGTCTCTGCTCGGACGACATCGCCCAAGGTGAGAGTCTCGGCGAGGAAATCTCGGCGGCGTTCGAGCGCGCCTCCGCGATGGCCTTGCTTGAGGAGGCGGCTTCGGTCCGTGTTCGTCTGTCGCTGTCACGCGACCTGCACGACAGCGTGCTTCAGCTGTTGGCGGGCACGACATTCCGGTTGGAAGGAGTCAAGAGGTCGGTGTTGAAGGGCGGAAACATCGACGAGGAAATCAGCATCCTCCAGACAGATCTCGTTGCCGAACAGCGCGACCTGCGAGCGCTCATCGAGCAGCTGCGTGGCCGCGGCCCTGACTGCACGGCCGATCTCCATCAGGGTCTTCGCGACCTTGCGGCACGTATGTCGCGGCAATGGGATGTCGCATGCAGCATCGATCACTGCCCGCCGGGTCTCGAGACATCGGCGCTGCTCGAGCGTGATTGCCATCAACTGATTCGGGAGGCGGTCGCGAACGCGGTCCGGCATGGCAAAGCGAGCAATGTCGCCATTCGGGTGGACAGCAATGACGATGCAATGGAACTCGTCGTGACCGATGACGGCTCGGGCTTCCCTGGAGATGGTCACTTCGCCACCGAGCGTGGCGGCAAGGCGCCCTGGTCGCTCAGCGAGCGCGTCCGCGCCCTTGGCGGGCATATGGCGCTCGTCTCCAGCACCGCGGGTTCTCAGATCACGATTTCCCTACCGATCGGTCGCGCGGCATGACACGTATCCTCATCGCGGATGACCACCCCATCATCCTGTCGGGTGTCGAGGCGGTTCTCAAAGACACCCCGTACGACATCGTTGGCAGTGCGCGCGACGGCGCGAGCGCCCTCAAGCTCGTCGACGAGAAGAGGCCGGATATCCTGGTTCTGGACGAGCGCATGCCCGAGCTGAGCGGCATCGAAGTCCTGCGCGCACTGCGCCAAAGAGGAGACCGCAGACCGGTCGTGTTGCTGACGGCCGATCTCAGCGATCGCAAGCTGCTCGACGCGGTCGAGCTTGGCGTGGAAGGCATCGTCCTGAAAGAAAATGCACATAGCCATTTGCTCTCATGCCTGGACGAGGTGGCGCGTGGCGGGCGCTGGCTTGAACCGGGCCTCGTTCAGCAGGCGCTGGATCTCAAATTGCGTGAAAGCATGGCCACGCCCAACAGCTTCTCGACGCTCAGCCCGCGAGAAGGCACGATCGTCGCACTTGTGGCGCAAGGCTTGCGCAACCGCGACATCGCTGCCCAACTCGGGCTGACCGAGGGAACGATCAAAGTCTATCTCAACCGTATTTACGAGAAGCTCCAGGTCACCAATCGGACCGAGCTCGCGATCCTGGTCCGCGAGAACAACGATCGGCTTATCAAGGATTGATCGGAAGCACCTGATGATCTGTTGCAGCGCTGCAACGCCAGCGACATATTCGTGTGCTTGCGGATGGCGCGCCTAGTTCCTTGTCTAAGACGCCATCGCGGGAAATCTGTCCAAAGTTAGCTCCCCCAATAACCTTCGACAAATCGTGGAGCCTGGGGCTTCCTGTTACGCCGCCTCATCCAACTGGCGCGAGAATCTATTCGAGAAAAGGCCGCCAGATGCTCCCGACCGCAAAGCGGCGGGGGTGGGGACCTATTGCAACCCAAGGGGGTAAGAATGACCTTGATTACGTCGAAGAGCGCTTTTCACGCCGCCCTGCTCAGCACGGCGGCGCTTGTCGTCGCCGCGCCCGCACAGGCGCAGGACAATCAGACGACCGTTGCGACTGGCGAGTCTGACACCGGCGAGGCGATCGTCATCACCGGTTCGCGCATCGCCCGGCGCGACCTCACGTCCGCCAGCCCGCTGGCGGTGGTGAACAGCGAGGAGTTCCAGCTGTCCGGTGCGGTCAACGTCGAGCAGGTGATCAACACCCTGCCGCAGGTGATCCCGGGCACGACCTCCTTCTCGAACAATCCGGGCGGCGGTTTCGCGACGCTGAACCTGCGCGGTCTCGGCTCGCAGCGCACCCTGGTGCTGGTCAACGGCCGGCGCTGGGTGTTCTTCTCGCCGACCCAGACGGTCGACCTCAACACGATCCCGCAGTTCCTGATCGACAGCGTCGACGTGGTCACCGGCGGTGCCTCGGCGGTCTACGGCTCGGACGCGCTCGCCGGCGTCGTCAACTTCCGCCTGCGCCAGGATCTCGACGGTCTGATTGCCGGCGCGCAGTACAACATCACCGAGGAAGGCGACGGCCGTCGTTACAACGCCTATATCGCGATGGGCACCCAGTTCGCCGACGGTCGCGGCCACGTCGCGGTGTTCGGCGAATATTACAATCGCGGCCAGATCATGCAGGCCGATCGCGACTGGTCCTTCTTCGCGCTTGGCGAAGGGACGGGCGCGGCGGCTGGCACGCTCGTGCCGGCAGGCTCGGCCAACACGCCGTTCGGCCGTATCGCCGTTCCGGGAACGGTTGCGGTCGGCCCGGGTGCGAGCTGCGGCGGCGCAGGGCAGCCTCCACGTAATGCCGGATGTCGGCCGATCGCCGAAGGGACCAACTATCAGGGCCTCGGCGCTTTCTTTGCGACCCCGGCGGTCAGCCGGCCGTACGTCAACAACGTCGATGCGTGGAACTACGCGCCTGAGAACTACCTAATGGTTCCGCAGGAGCGCTGGATGCTGGGCGGCTACGGCGAATATGCCGTGACCGACGACATCAACATCTATACCGAGGTCGCCTTCGTCAACAACACCGTTGCCAACGAGCTGGCGGCGACGCCGATCACGCAGACGGTCGACGTCAACCTGGCCGCCGTCGCGCCGTTCCTCTCGCCGGCCGACCGCACCGCGCTCGCGACGATTTCGACCAACCAGTTGGCGGCCAATGCTGCCGCTGCGGCCGCCGGTGTCGCCTTGCCGTTCGGTGCCTTCACCTTCAACACCGGTGGCAGCCTGGTCAACGTGGGGGCGCTTCAGCCCGGGTTTGCTCGCATCGAGGTCAACCAGCGCGTGACCCAGGTCGGTTCGCGCAACGCCGATTTCGAGCGCAACTCCTGGCGGGCCCTGGTTGGTACACGCGGGAACATCACCGACTCGCTGACCTACGACGTCTACTATCTGTATGCGCGCAACCGGAACTCCAACATCCAGGAAGGCAATATTTCGCGCCGGGCCTTCTACAACAACGTCGCGAACGGCACCTGCAACGTATTCGGCTTCGGGCAGCTCAGCTCGCAGTGCATCGCGAACATCACCATCGTCGCGCAGAACACCGAAATCTCGACGCTCCAGGTTGCTCAGGCGAGCATCTCCGGACCGCTCTTCACCTTCGGCACCGCGACCGATCCGGTGGCGTTCGCGGCCGGTGTCGAGTGGCGCAGCATGCGCGGCCAGTTCATCCCGGATACGGCCCTGGCCTCGGGCGACGTGGTCGGCTTCAACGCCGGCAGCCCGACCTTGGGATCCTATGACGTGAAGGAAGTGTTCGCCGAGCTTCGCGTCCCGATCATCCAGGACAATTTCATCCATCGCCTGGAGCTCAGCGGCGCCGGTCGTTATTCCGACTATTCGCTGGACAATGTCGGCGGCGTTTGGACCTATGCGGGCGGTGTCGAGCTGGCGCCGATCCGCGACATCACCTTCCGCGGTCAATATCAGCGTGCGGTGCGCGCCCCGAACGTCGGCGAGCTGTTCGGTGGCCAGTCGATCGGCTTCCCGCAGGCGACCGATCCGTGCGCCGTGCCGGCCAACGCCGGCCGATCCGATGCGGCGACCATTCGGGCCTTGTGCCAAGCCACGGGCGTGCCGGCGTCAGCGGTGTTCACCACCGCCCTGCAGCCGAATCCCCAGATCCAGGGAACGTTCGGCGGCAACCCGAACCTTCAGGAAGAAGTCTCCGATACCTGGACGGTCGGTGCGGTGATCCGGCCGAGGTTCATTCCGCGGCTCAACATCACGATCGACTATTTCGACATCGAGGTGCGCAATGCGATCGCGGCGGCGGCCGGCGGCGTCGCCAACATTCTGAACCTGTGCTACCTCACCATCCAGGATGCCGCCAATCCGCTCTGCCAGGCGATCATCCGCAACCCGCTGAACGGCGTCATCTCCGGCGGCCAGTTCGTCGTCCGGGCGAACAATGCCAACCTCGGTGCGCTGCTCACGGACGGCATCGACCTCGGCGTCGACTACAGCCTGCCGCTGGGCTTCAGCGCGCTTGGCTCCGGCAGTTCGCGCCTTGCGTTCAGCTTCCTCGGCACGTGGACGAACACCAGCGACTTCATTCCGGTCGTCGGTCTCGATACGGTCAACGTATGCGCCGGCGCGTTCGGCTCGACCTGCGGCGAGCCGACCCCGGTCTGGAAGTGGGCGACCCGCCTGACCTGGATCGACGGGCCGCTTACCGCCAGCCTCCGCTGGCGTCATGTGAGCGCGGTCGACGACGACGCCGCCGCGGTCCGCGTGACCGAGCGCATCCCGGCGTTCGATTATTTCGATCTCGCCTTCTCGTTCGACGTCAACGACAATCTGTCGATGACCGCGGGCGTGAACAACCTGTTCGATAAGAAGCCGCCGATCATGGGTGCCAACGCCCAGCAGGGGAACACCTGGCCGGGCACCTATGACGTGCTTGGTCGCGACTTCTTCATCTCGGCCGCCTTCCGCTTCTAGGGGTCGGCGTTCGTTCAAATGCGGTCTTTTTCCTGGGCGGTTCCCTAGCCCGTCCAGGAACTGACCGAAGAAATCATCTACCTGGGCCGGGAGCGACGCTTCCGGCCCTCTTCTTTGGCAGCGGCCACCTTTGTGTCCGCTTGCACAACTGCCAGGCTTCGCATCTTGCGAGCGCACCGGCATATCGGACATTTCCCAGGCTCCGATCCAAAGCTGTTGCACCTGAATTTCATTCTCAATAAGGCCCCCTGAGCAAGAACCAGCGGAAAAGGGGGAATGATGATTCTGCGAACGACGATGCTTGCCGGCGCGAGCCTGGCGGCCCTGGCAGCGCCTACTCATGCCCTGATCGCCGACGGCGCGGGCGACGAGATCGTCGTCACTGCAGAGCGGACCGACCGAACCCTCGCGCAGACCGCCGCCAGCGTGTCGGTCGCGACCCAGGCCGACGTCGACCGTCTCGGTGGCGCCTACAGCACCGACGACGTGATCGGCCGCACCCCTAACCTCGTCACCACCCGGCCGTCGAGCACCGCGCCGGCGATCCGCGGCATCGACGGCACCGGCCCGGCGATCGGCGGCGACGCCTTCTTCGGCGGCACCCGGCCGCGCGTGAACTTCCAGGTCGACAACCGGACGCTGAGCTTCAACGAGACGATCTATATCGACGGCCTGCTCTGGGACCTCCAGCAAATCGAGGTCTATCGCGGCCCGCAATCGACGCTGCAGGGGCGCAACGCGATCGGCGGGGTGGTCGCGGTCAAGACCGCGGATCCCGGCTTCGATTGGAGCGGCCGGGCGCGCGCGCTGATCGGCGAGCAACGCACCCGCCAGATCTCCGGCGCCGTCGGCGGCCCGATCGTGCCGGACATGCTCGCCTTCCGCGTCGCCGCCGACTGGCGCACCGATCGCTCGTTCATCGACTTCGCGCTGTTCACCGCCCGCCGCACCGGCTTGTCGATCGAGACGCGCGAGATCGAAGACCCGGAACTCTCGCGCTCCCTGACCCTGCGCGGCAAGCTCCTGTTCACGCCCTCGCCGGACGTGCGCGCGCTGCTCACGGTCTCGCACAACGACTCTTTCGCGCCGCAGGATGCCGGCCTCGTCCGTCCGTTCGAGGACCATGTCGCCTCCTTCCCGCCGATGCCGCGCTTCCGCACCCGTGCCAATGTGGCGATCGCCGACACCGAATTGCGGATTTCCGACCTCTTCACCTTGGCCTTCCTCGGCACCGTCTCGGACTTCCGCATCCAGCGTTTCGCCCAGCTCGGCGGCGGCAACGCGCTCATCGACGGCCGCGAATATACCGCCGAGCCACGGCTGCGCTTCGGGTCGGGCGACGATAGGGTCTCCGGCTTCATCGCTGGCCTGATCTACCGCGCAAGCCAGGACGAGGAGATCGACCTGTTCGACGGCGTCTTCGACGACAGCACCGAGACGAACGCGGTGTTCGGCGAGGTGCGCGTCCGCGCGACGCCGATTCTCGACGTGACTCTCGGCGCCCGCTACGAATCCGAGGAGCGCGACCGCACCGGCGGCGCCGGCCCGTTCGTCATCGATTTCCACCGCACCTTCGAAGCCTTCCTGCCGCGCATCACCGTCGCCGTGCAGGCGAGCGACCGGGTAACGGTCGGCGCCACCGTCGGACGCGGCTACAATGCCGGCGGCGCCGGCTTCAGCTTCGAGCCGCCGTTCCCGAGCTATACCTACGACAAGGAGACGGTGACCAATTACGAAGGCTTCGTCCGTGCGTCGCTCGCCGGCGGCCGGTTGAACCTGCGCGCCAATGTCTTTTTCAACGACTATGCCGGGCTGCAGCTGCCCTTCGACATCAATCCCGATCCGGCGATCTTCTCCTACGTCATCCGCAATGCCGAACGGGCGACCACCTACGGCGCCGAGATCGAGACCCGCTTTCGTGCGCTGGACGGCCTGACGCTCTTCGCCAATGCGGGCCTCCTCAAGACCAGGGTCAACCGCTATGCCGAGCCGGGCGTCGAGGGGAACGATCTGCCGCGCGCGCCGGCCTTCACGCTGAACGCCGGCCTGTTCGCCCAGCCGGTCGCGCCGCTCGAGCTGTCCTTCGATCTGCGCTACACCGACGCCTATTATTCCGACGCGTTCAACAACGCCCGGGGCCGCACCGATCCCTATCTGATCGCCAATGCCCAGATCGCCTGGCAGACCGGCCCGGCGCGGCTGTTCGTGGCCGCCTCCAACCTGTTCGACACGACCGATGCGGTGCTGCTGGCGCCGGGCGCGACCTATGCGCAGGACAATGGCAACATCATCCGCCCGCGGCGCGTGACGGCCGGCGTGGAGGTGAGCTTCTGACCTCCCGGTGGGCTGATGCACCGTCGCCTTGACTACTGCTCGTCATTGCGAGGAGCGAAGCGACGAAGCAATCCAGTGGGGTCTTCCAAGATCGTACTGGATTGCTTCGCAGCGCTCGCAATGACGACCAACGAGAAGGGGGAGCTAACTAGCCGCCCCAGACTTCGCCGAACAGCCGGACGAAATTGCCGCCGAGCACCTTCTCGACCCGCGCCGTGCTCCAGCCGCGGCGGCGAAGATCCGCGCCGATCCGGTCGTACCGGTCGGCGCTGTTATAGCCTTCGACCAGGTTGAGCACGTCCGCCGCCTCACCGGGGGCCGCGATGCCGCGGCGCTGCCGGTCCTCGAAGAAACGCCGCTGCTGCGCGCGCGTCTCGTCGTTGATCTCATAGCCCAGGAACGGGTTGTCGGTACCGATCCCGACATGGTCTTCGCCGCACACGTTCACCGCATGCTCGACATGCCTCAGCAGATCCTCGGTGCCCGGCTGGCCGCTCGTGCGCAGGAAGGGCATCAGGTAGACGCCGAACACGCCGCCCTTCCCGGCGAGCGCGCGCATTTCGGCGTCGTGGGTGTTGCGGGGAAGATCGGCCAGCGCCCGGCAGCCGCTGTGGGTGATCGCCGGCGGCGCGCTGCTCGCTGCGATGCCCTCAGCCTGGGTGCGCTGCCCGGCATGGCTGAGATCGAGCAGCACCTTGGCGGTATTGATCCTGGCGATCACCTCGCGGCCGAAATCGGAGAGGCCGGCATTGGCGCCCTCCAAGCAGCCGTCGCCGGCCAGGTTGCGCTTGTTGTAGGTGAGCTGGATCTGCTTCACGCCGAGCGTCGCGAAGGTATCGACCCGCGACGCATCGCCTTCGAGCGCGACCGTGTCCTGGAAATTGTAGAGGATGGCGAGCTTGCCGGCATTGTGGGCCGCCCGGATGTCGGCCGCGCTTTCGATCTTGTGCAGCAGGCTGGCGTTGGCGGCGATGATCCGGTCCCAGCTGGCGATCGCCTCGGTCGATTCGCGGAAGCGGTGGTCGCCATTGCCGACCGGCGCGACGGTGGCGCTGATCAGGTCGATGCGGCGCGCGCGCATCGCGTCGATCAGCCGCTGGTTCGGCACGTAGCGGCCGGGTTCCGGCTCGTCGAATCCGTCGGGCGCGCCCTGCGCGTCGACATAGATCGATCGGGCGCCGCGCGGCCGGGCCGGGGCGTCCTGCGCCGCGACCGGAAAGGCGAGGGTGGCGCCCGCGGCGCCGGCGGCGAGGAGAAAGCTGCGACGGTCCATCTGGTCTGCCCCCTTGCTGTGTTGGAACGGTAATACGGGAATGGCCGGGGCTCAAGGGCGATGACGGACGGCCACCGCGGCGGCCGTGGAGCAGCCCCGGCAGGCGTCCGGCACCTCGCCGGCGTTCAGCGCGGCGCGCAAGGCCGCGCGCCGCGCCGCGACGGCATCCGGCGCGGTCAGCGGCCCGAGCGCGTCGTCCTTCATGAAGCAGCAGCCGGTGACACGGCCGTCCTGCGCAAGATAGGCGCCGCGCTCCAGCCACGGGCAAGAGCTGCCGTCGAAGCCGGCGAACAGCGAGAAATAGAAGAAGTCCTCCGTCCGCCGGACCGGCGCGCGACGGGCGAGGGTGCGGCGCAGCTCGGCAAAGTGCGGCATCAGCGATGCCGGCAGCATCTGGGCGGCGATCCCCGCGCGATAATGGCGCCGGTAGGCGGGCATGGTCTGAAGCGGCTGGGCGACGATGCCGCCGTCGAGCCCGAGCGCGTCATAAAGGCGACAGATGCCGTCGACCGCCGCCAGCGTGTCGCGCAGCACGGTGACGGCAAGGCCGATCACCGGCTGCTCCAGCCCGAGGGCGCGGCGGGAGTCGATGAGCCGGACCAAGCCTTCGCACACCTTGGCGAACCTGCCGCCGCGGATCGCCTCGAATTGACCCGGGTCGCTGCTTTCCATCGAAACGTGGATCGACGTGAGGCCGGCACCGAGCAGCCGCGCGACCCGTTCCTCGCCCAGCAGGCTGCCGTTGGTGATGAGGCCGACCCGGATGCCGCGCGCCCGGCAGGCATCGACCATGTCGAAGAAGCGTGGATGCAACATCGGCTCGCCTTCGCCCTGCAACTCGACATGGGCGAGGTCCGGATGGATGTCGAGGAAGCGGGTGAAGTCGTTCCAGTCGAGGTCGCCCTGCGCCATCGCGCGGCCGGCGCAGAAGCCGCAGGTGAAGTTGCAGCGCGTCGTCGGCTCGATCTGGGCATGGGTGATCCCGGCCATGGCCGAGCATAGCGCGGAAATCCGCGCCGTCACGACCGTTGCCCGCCCTGAATCTGGCCCCTAAAGCAAAGGGCGTGGACCAGGACCGCCTCACTACCCCCGAACGCCGCCCGGAGGACCTGGACGCCGCCCTGCGTCCGAAGTCGTTGGACGAGTTCGTCGGACAGAAGGCGGCGCGGGAGAATCTGCGCGTGTTCATCGCGGCTGCCAAGGCCCGCGGCGACGCGCTCGACCACGTCCTCTTCTTCGGCCCGCCGGGGCTGGGCAAGACGACGCTGGCGCAGATCATCGCGCGCGAGCTCGGCGTCGGCTTTCGCGCCACCTCCGGGCCGGTGATCGCCAAGTCGGGCGATCTCGCCGCCTTGCTGACCAATCTCGAGGACGGCGACGTCCTGTTCATCGACGAGATCCACCGGCTCGCGCCGGCGGTCGAGGAAATCCTCTATCCAGCGATGGAGGACCGGGTGCTGGACCTGATGATCGGCGAGGGGCCGTCAGCCCGCTCGGTCCGGATCGACCTCCCCAAATTCACCCTGGTGGGGGCGACGACCCGGCAGGGGCTGATCACGACGCCGCTGCGCGACCGCTTCGGCATTCCGGTGCGGCTCAACTTCTACACCGTGGACGAGCTGGAGCAGGTCGTGCGCCGTGCGGCGCGGCTGCTCGGGCTTCACCTCACCGGGGACGGAGCGAAGGAGGTCGCGCGCCGCTCGCGCGGCACGCCGCGGATCGCCGGGCGGCTGCTCCGCCGGGTGCGCGACTTCGCCCAGGCCGCAGGCGACGGCGAGGTCGACGCGAAGGTCGCCGATGCCGCGCTCAACCGGATGGAGGTGGACCATCTCGGCCTCGACGCGATGGACCGCCGCTACCTCCACATGATCGCCGACATCTATCGCGGTGGCCCGGTCGGCGTGGAGACGCTCGCCGCCGGCCTCAGCGAGCCGCGCGACACGATCGAGGAAGTGATCGAGCCCTACCTCATCCAGCTGGGTCTCATTGCCCGCACCGCCCGGGGGCGGATGCTGAATGGCCCCGGCTGGACCCATCTCGGCCTGCCCCAGCCCAGCACCGGCCAGGCCGGCCTGTTCGATGCGAAGTGAAGGAGTGCCGATGAAGACGCTGCTCGCCGTTCTGGCTCTGGGTCTCGCCGTCCCTGCCGCGGCGCAGGCGCCGGCCGAGGCGCCGGCACAGGTCGACTATGCCAATCAGGCGAGCTGGCTCTGCCTGCCCGGCCGCGCCGACGCCTGCGGCGCGCCGCAGCAGGTGGCCGACCTCACGCCGGCCGGCTACGGGCCGGTGACGCGGAGCGCGCCGGCGGCCGATCCGCCGATCGACTGCTTCTACGTCTATCCGACCCTGTCGCGCGACAGCACGCTGAACAGCGACATGAATCCCGGGCCGGAGGAGCAGGCCGCCGCCGCGGTGCAGCTCGCGCGCTTCGGCAGCGTCTGCAAGACCTATGCGCCGCTCTACCGCCAGGCGACGCTCGCCAGCATCTTCGCGATGGCGCAGGGCACCGATGTCGCCCCGGTGATGGCGCTCGCCTATCGCGACGTGCTCGCCGCCTGGCGCCACTACATGGCGCACTACAATCGCGGCCGGCCCTATGTCCTGATCGGCCACAGCCAGGGCATGATCCACCTCCAGGGCCTGATCGCGCAGGAGATCGAGGGTAAGCCGGCGGCCGCGCAGATGGTGTCGGCGATCCTGCTCGGCTGGGCAGTCGAGGTGCCGGAGGGGCAGACGACCGGGGGGACCTTCCGCCAGACCCCGCTCTGCACCCGCGCCGGCCAGACCGGCTGCGTGGTGAGCTACATGACCTTCCGCGCCGATGCGCCGCCGCCGGACGGATCGATGTTCGGCCGCGCCGTGCGGCCGGGCATGACGGCGGCCTGCACCAACCCCGCCAACCTCGGAGGTGGCACCGGCCGGCTCGACTCCTACTGGTTCACCGCGGCGCCGCTGCAGCCGGGCGCCGAGCCGATTACCTGGTCGCGCACCGGCCCGCCGCCGGCGCAGTTCCTGCACACCGAAGGCCTGGTCTCCGGCAATTGCGTCCATAGCGGACAGGTCGGCTATCTCGCGCTCACCGTGAATGCCGATCCGGCCGACGCGCGGACCGACCGGATACCGGGCGACGTCTATCTGCTCGGGCAGCGCAATCCGGGCTGGGGCACCCACCTCATCGACATGGCGGTGGCGCAGGGCGACCTCGTCCGGCTGGTGGGCGCGCAGGCCGCCGCCTTCGCCCGGCGTTAGGGTCCAGACCCGCTATCCATGCGTCCCACCCCTTCGGGGCAGGGCTTTTCCGGGCGCCTGGCGGCGTCGGACCGCTCAAGCGGGCTGCACAGCCCGCTTTTCACGGTCCTCCTCCTTGCCATGCATCCCGGCCAAGCCCTGTCACGACCTCATGGATAGCGGGTCTGGACCCTCACCTATCGCGCGGAAGGCTCGGTTCGTCCCGCCCTGCCCTGTGGGGGTTGGACACTGAGTCACCCCCCGATAGAGCCTCGGACGTGACGGACCCGATCGATCAGCCCTATGCCGGCGCCTGGATGGGCGGCACCCACCATTTCGCGCTGCGGGTCTATTTCGAGGACACCGACACGGCCGGCATCGTCTATTATGCCAACTATCTGAAATTCATGGAAAGAGCGCGCTCGGACATGCTGCGCGCCGCGGGCATCGACCAGCGCGCGACGCTGGAGGCGGGGGAGGGCGTCTATGTCGTCGCCGAGGCCCACATCCGCTATCGCGCCTCGGCGCGGCTGGACGAAGATCTCCGGGTGCTGAGCGTGGTGCGCGCGGTGCGGGCCGCCTCCTGCCTCATTCATCAACGAGTCATGCGCGGGCGGGAACTTTTGGCCGACGCCGAGATTACGGCCGCTTTCCTGAAGCGCGGCCGTCCGGCGCGCCAGCCGCGTGCGTGGGTGGAACGGTTCGAGCGGCTGAAAGGGGAAGGAGTCGAGTGACGCATCTGGCAGTTTCGGGCGACGTGATGTCGCCGGTGGCGCTGTTCATGCAGGCCGACATCGTCGTGAAGACGGTGATGGTGGGCCTGCTCGTGGCGAGCATCTGGACCTGGGCGATCATCATCGGCCAGTGGCTGAAGATGCGCCGGCTCGGCAAGGAGAACGAGCGGTTCGAGCGCGATTTCTGGAAATCCGAGGACATCGACAGCTTCTACGAGAGCCGCGGCAAGGGCGAGTTGCCCGCCGCGAGGATCCTCGCCGCCGGCATCGCCGAGTGGCGCCGGTCCACCGCCGGGCGCGCCGTCGACAAGGAGGGGACGCGCTCGCGCCTCGCCATCGCGCTCCATTCCGCTGTGGGCGCCGAGACGGACAAGCTGGCGAACCGGCTGAACATCCTCGCCACCGTCGGCTCGGTCGCGCCGTTCGTCGGCCTGTTCGGCACGGTCTGGGGCATCATGCGCAGCTTCACCGACATCGCCGGGCAGCAGAGCACCAGCCTCGCCGTCGTCGCGCCGGGCATCGCCGAGGCGCTGTTCGCGACCGCGCTCGGCCTGTTCGCGGCGATCCCGGCGGTTATCGCCTACAACCGGTTCAGCTATGCCGTGAACCGTGCCGAGGCCAGGCTCCAGCGCTTCGCCGACGGCTTCCACGGCACGCTCAGCCGGGAACTGGAGATGGAGGGATGAGGATGGTGACCCATATCCTCCCCTCCCTGCAAGGGAGGGGCCGGGGGTGGGTAGCGCCGCAGGCGCTCCAAACGCCGTGCCCGCCGAAAGGCTCGCTTCGCTCGCACCCACCCCTCAATCCCCTCCCTGGAAGGGAGGGGAGGCGCTGATGGCCATGGGCCCCATCCTCGGTCCCGGCCGGCGCGGGCGCCGCGCGCCGATGGCGGAGATCAACGTCACGCCGATGGTCGACGTGATGCTGGTGCTGCTGATCATCTTCATGGTGACCGCGCCGCTGCTCGCCACCGGCGTCCAGGTCGACCTGCCGGACAGCAAGGCGGCGCCGCTCGATCAGGACAACGAGCCGGTGTCGATCTCGATCGACCGGACCGGCGCGATCTTCGTCGACGACACGCCGGTGGGAATGGAGGAACTGGGGCCGCGGCTCCAGTCGATCGCGGCCGGCTCCTCCGAGGAGGGCGGCCCCCGCATCTTCCTGCGCGCCGACACCAGCCTGGAATATGGCCGGGTCATGCAGGTGATGGGCGAGATCAACCGCGCCGGCCTTAGGCGGATGGCGATGGTCAGCACCGCGCAGGACGAGGCGCGCTAGGATGGAGCGCGCGGAGGCAACCGGCCTGGGCGTCGCGGTGGTGGGCCATGCGGCCCTGCTCGCCGCGCTCACTTTCGGCCTGTTCGCCGCCGGCAGCCCGCCGCCGATCTCCGACGCGGTCGAAGTGTCCTTCGTCGACGAGGTCGCGCTCGAATCGGCGTCGCCCACCCCTGCCGCCGAGCCGCCCGCCGCGGCTTCGGCGCCCGATCTCGGCCCGGCCGAGGAGGCCGCGCCCGCCCCGGCGCCACCCGCCCCCGCTCCCACCCCGCGCGAGGCGTCGCCCTCGCCCCAGCGCGCCCAGCCGAAGCAGCGCACCGCCCAGACCGACCCGCGCGACCGCCGCCGGCCCGAGGAGGCGCGCAACCGCGACGGCCATCGCAGCCGCGCGCCGCGCCTCGCCGATCTCGATCTCAGCAATCTCGGCCGCGATCCTTCGCGCGCGCGGACGCAGAACGCCGCGCCCGCCGCAACGATGAGCGCCGCCGCCGCGGCCAGCATCGGCCAGGCGATCCAGCGCCAGATCCAGCCCTGCGCCGACCGGCAGGTCTATCCCGGGCCCGGCGCCGAGCGGATCGTCACCCAGGTCAATCTTCGCCTCAATCGCGACGGCTCGCTCGCCGCCCGCCCGCGCGTCGGCCGCCAGTCCGGCGTGGACGACGAGAACCGCCGCTACGCCGATCGCGTCGCCGACCTCGCCATCGCCGCCTTCACCGGCTGCTCGCCGCTGCGCGGCCTGCCGCAGGAGCTGTATGACGTGCCGCGCGGCTGGAGCAATTTCACCATGAACTACCGCCTGCCAGGATGAGGAGCTGACCCGTGCGTATCCCCCTGATCATCGCCGCCGCCTGGAGCCTGGTCCTCGGCGCCGCCGCCTTCGCCCAGACCCCGCCGCCGCCGCCTCCGGCCCAGCAGGGCCAGGATCAGGTCGGCGAGGACGGGCAGCTCGTCGTCGACGTGACCGGCGGCCGCCGCGCCGCGCTGCCGATCGCCGTCCCCTACATGCCCACCCCGGCCCCCGCCGACACGCCGGCCGGCAACACCCAGGCGCTCGGCCGCCAGGTCGCCGAGATCGTCTCCACAGATTTGCGCAATTCCGGCCTGTTCACCCCGATCGGCCCCAATGGCCTGAGGCCGGTCGCCTATCCGCAGGTGACCGCGCCCGATTTCGGCTATTTCCAGACGACCGGCGCGCAGAATCTCGTCCAGGGCTTCGTCCAGGCCAACGGCAACGGCTCGATCACCGTCGGCTGCTACCTCTACGACGTCTCGGCGCGGAGCGAACTCGCCAGGCAGGGATATGTGGTCAATCCGCGTGACTGGCGCCGCGCCGCGCACCGCTGCGCCGACACGATCTATTCGCGCCTGACCGGCGAGGGCGCCTATTTCGACACCCGCATCGTCTATGTTTCGGAAACCGGCCCCGCGCGGCGGCGGATCAAGCGCCTCGCCATCATGGACTATGACGGCGCCAACCACCGCTTCCTCACAAACGGCCAGTTTACCGTGCTGACCCCGCGCTTCGCGCCGAACCAGCAAACGATCACCTTCATGACCTATGAGGGCGACCGGCCGCGCGTCATGCTCTACGAGCTCGATTCCGGGCAGACCCGGCCGCTCGTCCAGCAGCCGCACATGACCTTCGCGCCGCGCTACTCGCCGGATAGCCGCTACATCATCTTCTCGATGGCGATGAACGGGAACACCGACATCTACCGGATCCCGGTCGGGGGCGGCACGCCGCAGCGGCTCACCAACGCGCCCGGCATCGACACCGGCGGCTCCTACTCGCCGGACGGCAGCCAGATCGTGTTCGAAAGCGACCGCAGCGGCACGCAGCAGCTCTACGTCATGAACGCCAACGGCTCGAACCAGCGCCGGATCAGCTTCGGGGGCGGCGGCTATGCGACGCCGGTGTGGAGCCCGCGCGGCGACCTCATCGCCTTCACCCGCACCGGCAGCTTCGCGATCGGCGTGATGCCCCCGAGCGGCGGCGCCGGGCGCATCCTGACCAGCGGCGGCGCCGAGGGGCCGAGCTGGGCGCCCAACGGCCGCGCGATCATGTTCACCCGCGGCCTCGGCGCCGGCCAGCTCTGGTATGTCGACGTCGCTTCCGGGACGACGCGGCGGGTGCCGACGCCTTTGGGTGGATCCGATCCGGCCTGGTCGCCGTTACGCGACTGACACGAGTTTCACGACGAACGAAAAGGAGACAATCATGAAGATGCGAACGACGGGCCTCATCGCCATCGCCGCCGCTCTCACGCTGACCGCGGGCTGCGCCCGCCGCACCCAGGAGCTGCCGCCCGAGCCGCCGAGCTCGACCACGCCGGAGGACGCCACCCAGGACACCGGCGTCGGCACCACCGTCGTCCCGGGCTCGCGCGCCGACTTCCTGCAGAACGTGCCGTCCGACCGGGTCTTCTTCGCGCTCGATTCCTATTCGATCGACGCGGCGGCGCGCAGCACGCTCGACGCGCAGGCCGAATGGCTGAACCGCAACCAGAATACCCGAGTCACCATCGAGGGCCATGCCGACGAGCGCGGCACCCGCGAATACAATCTCGCGCTCGGCGACCGCCGCGCCAATGCGGCCCGTGACTATCTCCAGTCGCGCGGCGTCGCGGCGAACCGGATGCAGACGATCAGCTGGGGCAAGGAGCGCCCGGCGGTCGAAGGCGCGAACGAGAGCGCCTGGGCGCAGAATCGTCGCGCCGTGACGGTGGTGCCGGAATAAGGCCGGTCTCCTCCCCGGCTCCGCGCCGGGGAGGATCCCCTCGTGGACTGAATCGTTTCTCGCTAGCGCATCCGTCCGCGCCCGTCGTGCGTTCTCGTTTCGCCCCGGAAAGGGCCCGCAAAGGACGCCGCCATGTTCACCGCCCTTCTTGCCCTCGTCACTGCCGCCCTGTTCGCCGGCGGCGCCCTCTATGTCAGCGTCGCCGAGCATCCGGCCCGCATGCGCCTCGCCGAACCCGCCGCGCTGGCCCAGTGGCAGCCGAGCTATGCCCGCGCGGCGCCGCTCCAGGCCGGCCTCGCCCTGCTCTCCTTCCTGCTCGGGGCTTGGACCTGGTGGACGCTCGGCGATCCCTGGCTGCTCGCCGGCGCGCTGGCGATCGGCGCGAACATCCCGCTGACATTGCTCGTCATCATGCCGGCCAACCGTCGTCTCAAGGCGACCGACATCGAGGCCGCCGGCCCGGAGACGCGCGTCTTGCTCGCCCGCTGGGGCAGTCTCCACGCCTTGCGCACCCTGCTCGGCCTCGCCGCCGTCGCCCTCTATTTCATCGCCTTCCTGCAGCCCTGAGTGCGGGCGCTCAGACGATGCGGAGGCGCACCCGCACCGTCTCCCCGGCCACGATCCCCTCGCGCCGCCGGACCTCGGCCTTGACCGGCAGCAGGTAGCCGCCGGTCTCGCGGTGCGGGAAGAGCGAGGTGTGGAAGGCCATGCCGCCGATCGTCGCCGCGACGCGCACCGATCCGAAGCCCCGCGCCAGGCCCGCCGCCCGCGCCTCCATCGCTGCCGCGCGCACCTGATCCGCGGCGCCGCCGGTCACCCGGATGAAATGCCAGGATGCCGTCGCCGGCGGCTCGGGCGTCCACAGGAAGAGCGCGCTCTCGATGACGATGCCGTCGTCCACTGGTCTGCCTCCCGATCAGCCGTGCCGGAACGGCGGCGGCCCGAAAGTGTTGATGTCTTCAGGACCCAGTCGCTTTACGGGAAGGAGGCCGTCATGGCTCGCATCTTCCGCGCGTCCGCGCTCGCCGCCGCACTGCTCGTCGCCGCCTGCGCCACGCCCACACCCTATCAGCCGATCGGTGCGCCCGGCGCGCGCTCCTCCGGGGGCTTTGCCGAGCAGCGGATCGCCCGCAACCGCTGGCAGGTGAGCTTCGCCGGCAACAGCCTCACCTCGCGCCAGCGGGTCGAGACCTACCTCCTGTTCCGCGCTGCCGAGCTGACGCTGGAACAGGGCCATGACGGCTTCACCATTGTCGACCGCGTCACCGATCGCAATGTCGAGACCCGCGTCTACCGCGATCCGTTCCCGGGCGGCCCCTATGGCTGGTGGCGCCCGTCCTGGCGCTATCGCGGCGCCTGGGGCTGGCGGCGCTGGGACCCCTGGTTCGGCGATCCCTTCTGGGCCGACAATATCGACGTGCGCACCGTCCAGAGCTTCGAGGCGGTCGCCGAGATCCTGATGTATGACGGCCAGCGTCAGGGCCGCCGCGACTTCAACGCCCGCGAGGTCGTCGCCAATCTGGGGCCGACGATCGAGGTGCCGCGGGGTTGACCGCGCTCGTCACAAACTCCGTTCGCCCTGAGCTTGTCGAAGGGCTGCCTTTCTTGCTGGTGCAGGGGAAAAGGGCAAAGCTTCGACAAGCTCAGCCCGAACGGTGTTGAGATGAACCCCGCCTCGCCGCGCCGACACGGCTGTGGCACAAGCGGGCATGACCCAATCACCCGACGCCTCGACAATCCTTACCGGTGGCTGCCTCTGCGGCGCCGTCCGCTACCGCGCCACCGGTGCTCCCAACGCCACCTCGCTCTGCCATTGCGACTCCTGCCGTCGGGCGACCGGCGGACCGTCGCTCGCCTGGGCGATCTTCCCGGAGGAGGCGGTCGAGATCGTCGCCGGCACGCTCGCCATCTACGAATCGTCGCCCGGCGTCGAACGCGGCTTCTGCGCCCGCTGCGGCACGTCGCTCAGTTACACCCGCGCCAACCGCCCCGGCCTGTTCGATGTCACCACCGCTTCGCTCGATGACCCCGAGGCCTGCCCGCCGTCCAAGGAAATCTGGACCAGGGAGCGCCTCTCCTGGGAGGCGGCCAATCCCGCGCTCCCGCAATTCGCCCGCTTCAGCACGCCGGGGAGCTGACGCACATCCCCTCTCGCCGTCGCGGCGCACCGATGGCATGATCGGGTCATGCCGTTCCGCCGCCTGCGCCCCGCTTCCGCCCGGTCGATGCTCCGCGCTTTCCAGGCGATCCATCGCGGCGCGCCCGATCCCGGCTTCATGGCCGATCTCGCTTATGCGCAGCACAAGGATCTCGACCTGTCGGTCCGGATCGGCGCCCTGCTCGCCTTCGATGCGCTGCTCATTACCGCCGGCATCAACCCGCTCACCGCCTCGCCCGGCGCGCCCCTGAGCCTCGATGCGGCGAACCAGCCGTTCGAGGTCGTGCTGATCGGCCTCGGCGTGATCCTGCTCGCGGCCTCGTCGCTGCTCTGCGTGCGCGCGATCATGATCGGCGAGGAATTCTCGCCGGAAGGGATCGAGGACGATCCCGTCGCGCTCGCCCAGCGCCTGCTCGCCGCCTATGTCGCGTCGGTCGACGCCCAGAGCCGCCTCGTTGCCTGGGCGGCCCGCCTGACCGTGGCCGGCGGCGCCGTCACCATCCTCGGCTGCGCCTGGGTGCTGCTGCTCAAGATGGCGTGAGAGGGTGCCGACCAGCCCAAACTCCCCTTGATCTCCCGCCCGGAATCTCGTCCTCATCGGCATTGCTGGCCGCGCCCGCCGATCCTAGACCATCCGCCTCTGTCAGGAGGTCCACCATGACAACCACCGCCGCGATCGCCTACGCCGTCGCCTTGTTCATCGCCGCCGCCACGCCCGGCCCGGCGATGCTCGCCGTGCTCTCCACCGGCGTGGTCAGGGGCGCCCGTCCGGCGCTCGCCATGGGCCTTGGCGTCGCGATCGGCGACGTTGTCCTCGTCGGCCTCGCCATCCTCGGTCTCGCCGCCGCCGCCGCGGCGTTCGGCTGGCTGTTCGCCTTCGTCAAATATGCTGGTGCCGCCTGGCTCGTCTGGCTCGGCATCCGGATGTGGCGTGCGCCGGTCCAGCCGCTGGGCGACGCGGCGGCGCGCGAGCATCGCCTGTCGCGCCAGCTCTGGCTCGGCGGGGCGATCGCGCTCGGCAATCCCAAGGCGATCCTGTTCCATGCCAGCCTCATGCCGCTGCTGATGGACGTGACCCGGCTGACCCTCGCCGACGCGCTGGTGATCGCCGCCATAGTCTTTGCGGTGAACCTCCTGATCATGAGCGCTTATGCGCTGCTCGCCGGCCGCGCGGCGCGCTGGCTGCGCACGCCGGCGCGAATCCGGGCGGTGAACCGCGCCGCCGGCGGCACGATGGTCGGCGCCGGGGCCTTGATCGCGACGCGCTAGCGGCCGAGAAGGGCCGCATGGCCCTGAAACAGTTTGAGACCGCGGACAATGCAGTCGTCGCACGCCCGACCGGATTCGGCCGCTTCCAGGCGGAGATCGCAGTGCGCGGCGGCGTCATCCTCGCCGACGAGCCGGAGGCGGTCGGCGGTGGCGGCACGGGTCCGACGCCCTATGAGCTGCTCTCCGCCGCGCTCGCCGCCTGCACCGCGATGACGCTACGCCTCTATGCCGAGCGCAAGGGGTGGGAGCTGCCGCCCTTGAGCGTCGAGGTCGCCCACGTCCTGTTGCCGGGCACCGAGGGCGCGCCGCCGCGCGACCGCTTCAACCGGCTGATCGTGCTGGAGGGCGGCCTCGCGCCCGAACGGCGTGCGAAGCTGCTCGAGATCGCCGACAAATGCCCGGTCCACCGCACCTTCATGCGCGGCTTCGAGGTCGTGACCGACACCGGCTCGCCCGCCGAGCACATGCCCGGCGAGCCGGCCGAGCGTCACGAGCAGCAGATGCAGCAGGCGTTGACCTAGGCGCCCGCCGCCGCCCGCAGTCGCGCCACTGTCTCGTCCCTGCCGATCAGCGGCAACAGGGCCGCCATTTCCGGCCCGCTGTCCCGCCCGGTGAGCGCCCGGCGCAGCGGATGGAACAGGCTCTTGCCGGCGCGCCCGCTGGTGTCCTTGAGCCGTGCCACGAGCTGGGTCCAGGGCGCTGCCGCCCAGTCGATCGCCGCTGCGGCCTCTGCCGCTTCGGCGAGAAATGCGCGGTCCTCCGCGGGCGCCGCCTGCTCGACATGGCCGTGCAGGATCTCCCACCAGTCCGCTGCCTCGGCGACGGCCTTGAGGTTCGGCCGGAGCGCATCCCAGTCCGCCGCACCCATGCCCGCCGGAAGGCGCCCGGCGACACGTTCGAAGGGCAGCTGGTGCACGATCCGCGCACTCAGCGCCGCCAACTCGTCCATATCGAACCGCGCCGGCGCCCGCCCGAATGTCGCAAAATCGAACCCATCGATGAGCGGTCCCGCGTCGACGAACGCCTCGACCGGCAGCGACGTCCCGATCCGCGCCACTTTCGACACCATCGCCTCCGGCTCCACCCCCGCCTCGCGCATCGCGTCGACCCCGAGCGACCCCAGCCGCTTGGAAAGCTTGCCTTCCGATCCGGTCAGCAGCGCCTCGTGCGCGAAGACCGGGGGCGTCGCGCCGAGCGCCTCGAACATCTGGAGCTGGAGGCCGGTGTTGGTGACATGGTCCTCGCCGCGCACGACATGGGTCACCGCCATGTCGATGTCGTCGACGACGCTCGGCAGCATATAGAGCCAGCTCCCGTCCTCGCGCCGGATGACGGGATCGCTGAGCAGCGCCGGATCGAACTTCTGCGGCCCCCGGATCAGGTCGTCCCAGACAATCGGCGCTTCATGATCGAGCTTGAAGCGCCAGTGCGGCCGGCGCCCCTCGGCCTCCAGCTTTGCCCGCTCCGCCTCGGTCAGCGCCAGTGCCGCGCGATCATAGACTGGCGGCAGGCCGCGCCCGAGCAGCACCTTGCGCCTGAGATCCAGCTCCTGCGCCGTCTCATAGGCCGGATAGACCCGCCCGCTTGCGATCAGCTGCTGGAGCGCCGCCTCGTAGCGGCCGAAGCGGGCGGACTGGCGCTCCTCCGCGTCCGGCCTCAGCCCGAGCCAGGCGAGATCGGCCCGGATCGCCGCGACGAACGCCTCCTCGCTGCGTGCCCGGTCGGTGTCGTCGAGCCGGAGCAGGAAGCGCCCGCCGTTCTTCTTCGCCCACAGCCAGTTATGGACGGCCGCCCGGATGTTGCCGACATGGAGCCGGCCGGTCGGGGAGGGAGCGAAGCGGGTGACGACGGTCATCGCGCCCGCCTAGGCCCCCACCCGCAGGTCGACAAGCTTTCAGAGCTTCGGGGGTCCGGCACGCTCGAGATGTCCGCGCAGCGATATCAGCTGATCGGGCGGTAACGCCCGCTTCGGAATCCCGATATACAAGCGCTCGGACAGGAAGAGCATGAACAGCCTGTCATCCTCCAGCCAGCGATGGAATTCCGCCCAGTCCTGTCTGAAGCTGCCCCGTTCGGCGACGCTCTCAAAACCCTGGTCGTCCCAGGCGATCCGGTACTCGTCGGCGAGATTGCGCTGCTGGGCGAAGTTGCGGCGGGCGTAGCGAACGGCATAGAGCCGGTTCCCGAGCAGGATGAGGGCCAGGACCGCGAGCCCGATCACGAAGCCTCCCAGAGCGGACGGCCATATCGTCTTTCGATCGAGCATCGCCATCACCGCGCCCGTGCCCGCGCACCAGATGATCATGAACGTCGCGAAGAACAACGCCTTACGGCTGCGCAGCTGGGTGCGCTGAAAGGCGTGGTTCGCCGCGATGAGATCGGCCTCAGTGTATCGGAAGGTGGTTTGCCCCATGACCGGCACCCTAATTGGGACCGGGGCCCGAACAACACCCTTTTCGAGCGCGCCACGCCCGCCTAAGGGTGCGGCTTCACGAAACTGTCGCAGCCGGGGCTCTTGGCGCATGAAGTTGATGTCGGGCAATTCGAACGCGCCGCTGGTCCAGGCGATCGCCCAGTATCTCGAAATCCCGATCACCCAGGCGAGCGTGCGCCGCTTCGCCGACGAGGAGATTTTCGTCGAGATCCACGAGAATGTCCGCGGCGAAGACGTGTTCGTTGTCCAGTCGACCTCCTATCCCGCCAACGACAATCTCATGGAGCTTTTGATCTGCATCGATGCGCTGCGTCGCGCCTCGGCCAAGCGGATCACCGCGGTGATGCCCTATTTCGGCTATGCCCGGCAGGACCGGAAGCCCGGCCCGCGCACGCCGATCTCGGCCAAGCTGGTCGCCAACCTCCTGACCACCGCCGGCGCCAACCGCGTCCTCTCGGTCGACCTCCACGCCGGCCAGATCCAGGGCTTCTTCGACATCCCGACCGACAATCTCTACGGCGCTCCGGTCATGTCGGCGGATATCCAGGCGCGCTTCGCCGGCAAGCCGATCACCGTCGTGTCGCCGGACGTCGGCGGCGTGGTTCGCGCCCGCGCGCTCGCCAAGCGGCTCGACAACGCCCCGCTCGCCATCGTCGACAAGCGCCGCGAGCGGGCCGGCGAATCCGAGGTGATGAACATCATCGGCGACGTCGAGGGCCGCTTCTGCATCCTGATCGACGATATCGTCGATTCGGCCGGCACTTTGTCCAACGCCGCCGCGGCCCTCAAGGAAGGCGGCGCGACGGACGTGGTCGCCTATTGCACTCACGGCGTCCTCTCCGGCGCGGCGGTGACCCGGGTCGAGGGCTCGGTGCTGCACGAGCTCGTCATCACCGACTCGATCGCCGCCTACGAGGCCGCGGACGCCACCGACAAGATCCGCATCCTGACGATCGCGCCGCTGCTCGCCGAGGCGATCAAGCGGATCGCCGATGAAAGCTCCGTCTCCAGCCTGTTCGACTGAGCTCAGCGCTCAACCAGGCGGCGATCCTCGCGGCGCGAGCCGTATGAGCCGCCCGGCTGATGGATCGTCCCCGCCGCCGCCGTCTTCCAGGAGCCAGACCGCGCCGTCGGGCCCCTGTTCGACCTCGCGCAGGCGGGCGTTCAGGGGGAAGCGCTCGGCTTCGCAGATCGTGCGGAAGGCCAGGGTGCACTGGAAGGTGACGCGGATCAGGGCCTTGGAAGTCAGCCCGGCGAGCAGGGCCGAGCCGCGCCATTCGGGGAACAGGTCGCCGGAATAGAAGATCATGCTCGTGGGCGAAATGACGGGATTCCAATAGGCTTCGGGGGCGCGGAGATCGGGACGGGTGTCGTGGCCCGGGATGTCGCCGCCGCGATAGTTGTCGCCATAGGAGACGAGCGGCCAGCCATAGTTCAGGCCGGGCTCGATCCTCTGGAGCTCGTCACCGCCGGTGGGTCCCATTTCGGTCTCCCACAGCTCGCCTTGCGCGTTGAAGGCGATGCCGACCAGGCTGCGATGGCCGTAGGACCAGATCTCGGCGGTCGCGCCGCCCTGGCTGTACATCGGATTGCCGGGCGCGGCCCGACCGTCGGGGGTCAGGCGTAGCACAGCGCCAAGATTGTCGCTGTTGTCCTGGGCGGTCTCGGGCATCCAGCGATCGCCCGAGGTGACGAACAGATGCTGGCCGTCCGGCGAGAAGGCCATGCGATAGGAGTAATGACGCTCCTGCGCCACCTTGGGGGTCTGGCGCCACAGCACCTCGAAGCCCTCCAGCCGCAGCGTCTCCGGGTTCAGGCGGCCGCGGCCCATGGCGGCGCCGCTCGTGCCGCCTTCGCCGGCTTCGGCCCAGGTCAGATAGACCAAGCCGTTTTCCGCAAAGCTCGGGTGCAGCACCACGTCGCCCAAACCGCCATGAACGTTGTAGACGACCGGGGGCACGCCGCTGATCGCCCGCGAGACCTGACCCTCCCGGGTCACCAGATGCAGAGTCCCGCGCTTCTCCGTGACCAGCATCCGCCCGTCAGGCAGGAAGGTCATCGCCCAGGGTTCCGCCAGGTCGGCCACCAACTCGGCGTTGAATGGCGGGCCCACGTCGATGGCGCGGCCTCGTTGCTGGGCGGCGGCAGGAACGGCTAGGACGCCAACAGCGAGGGCGGTGGTCAGAACGCTGTAGAATCGCGTGCCGCGCATTGACGAGTCTCCCCTCAATATTTGCACGCCAGTCATAGACTGCGGGCCCGGCCCGGAAAGAGCCAAATTAAGCGCCGGGTTCGGCCCAGGGATCGTAGCTGCCGAAGTTCCAGACATAGCCTCCGGGATCGCGGGCATCGTAGCTGCGGCCGGGATAGCCGGGATTGTCGTGCGGGGCCGTGACGATCTCGGCGCCCGCCGCCCTGGCGCGGTCGTGGTGCGCGTCGGGATCGGCGACGAAAGCGGCGATGCAGGAAGTGATGCCGCCCGCCTCGGCCACCGTCTTCCAGCCGTAGCGTTCGACATATTCGCCCGGCCTTGCCGAACCCAGCATCACCATCGAGCTGCCGAGGGTGAGCTGGGCGTGGTGGACGATGCCGGGATCCTGTTCGTCGGTGTAGACCGCGTGGCGGGCAAAGCCGAAGGCCTCGCACAGGAAGTCGATCGCGGCCGGCGCGTCGTCGTAGCGCAGACAGGGGAAGATGACGGCATTGCTCATGGTCTTGCTCCTTTCGTCTGCCGGATAGGCGGATCGCGGGGCCGTTTCTTGTATCGTTGTTACCTCAATCGTGGCGCACGCCGCCGCCGCCGGGGATCAGCCGCGTGCGCAGCTCGCCGGGCGTCATGTCGGCGAAGGCGCGCACGTCGCGGGCGAGATGGGCCTGGTCGACGAAGCCGCAGTCCGCCGCCAGGCCGGCGAGGCCGTCGTCCGGCCTGGCGGCAATGGCGGCGGCGAATCGCTCGAACCGGGCGATGCGGCGATAGCGGTCGGGCGAGACGCCGGTCGCGTCGCGGAAGCGCTGGATGAAATGCTTGCGGCTCCAGCCGATCTCGGCGGCGAGCTTCGAAGTCAGCGGGCCGACCGCGGAGGCGAGGTGCGGCATCGCCCAGGGGACCGACCGGTCCGTCTCCTGCGCGTCCGCGAATCGCCGTGCAAAGAAGGCGTCGAGCAGGTCGAACCGGGCTTCGGCATTCACCGCGTCGCAAAGCGCATTGCCGAAATCGTCGGCGCCCCGGCCGATGAGGTCGCGCAGCGGCGCCACGCAGTTGGCAATCTCGGCCACCGGCGCGCCGGTTACTGTCGCCATGCTGGCGAGCGGCATGAAAACATGGATGCCGGCTTGCGGGCCGAGGCCGCGCGACAATGAAGTCGCATCGGAAATGCCGCCGACGAACGCCTCGCCGGCTCGGACCGTGACCACGCGGCCATCAGCGCCGGTAATCTCCAGCGGCGCGGCGAGCGCGTAGATCAGCACGACTTCGGTCGTGGCGAGCTCGCGCCGGGCGGCAAAGCTCGCAATCTCCTCCCAATAGTCGGAATAGCGGCCGATCCGTCCGCGCAGCTCAGGGGACGGCGCAGCATCGACCATCTCCCAGCGGTCGACGCCGTCATCGTGCCGTCGCACCGAGATCGGGCGCGGGTCCATCGGGCGGGTGTTCAGGCCTTGACCGGTGCGCCGATCGACCAGCGGAAGCCGAACGGGTCGCGGACCTGGCCGTAGCGGTCGCCCCAGAACTGGTCGTCGAGCGGCAGCACGATCTCGGCGCCCGCGTCCACCGCCCGGGCCCAGGCGGCGTCGGCATCCATTACCTGCAGATGCAGGGTGAGGCTGCCCGGCGCGGTCTCGCCGCCGCTATATTCGGGGAAGTCGTCATTGAGCATCAGGTGGCCGCCATTGAGCAGCAGATGGGCATGCATGATCCGCTCGCCGTCGTCGGCCTTGACCGGATCCATCGCCGTCTCGGCGCCGAACGCCGCTTTGTAGAATTCCACGGCCTCGGCGGCGCGCTTGTCGCGGATGGTGAGATGGGCGGTGACGCCGCCGGCTGGACCCTGTTCCTCGTGCGCCATCGACTTAGCTCCCTTGCAAGAATCGCCGGAGCCGCTTATAGGCGCGCGCTTTCCAGATTGGTGGAAAAACGAACCGCCTGGCGACAAGGGCTGCCATGGCTGTTCTCGAATGTCGGACAAGCGCCGAAAAAGGAGACGAAATGCCCAAGCTCAAGACCAAGAGCGGTGTGAAGAAGCGCTTCAAGCTCACCGCGACCGGCAAGATCAAGCACGGCGTCGCCGGCAAGCGGCACCGGCTGATCAGCCACAATGCCAAGTATATCCGCCAGAACCGCGGCACCGACGTGCTCGCCGACGCCGATACGGCGCGGGTGAAGCTCTGGGCGCCCTACGGCCTGAAATAAGGGAGTACTGAGGCATGTCACGCATCAAGCGCGGCGTCACGACGCGCGCCAAGCACAAGCGGATCCTGGAACAGGCGAAGGGCTATTACGGCCGCCGCAAGAACACGATCCGCATCGCCCGCCAGGCGGTCGAGAAGGCCGGCCAGTACGCCTATCGCGACCGCAAGGTGAAGAAGCGGACCTTCCGCGGCCTGTGGATCCAGCGCATCAACGCCGGCGTCCGGGCCGAGGGTCTGACCTACAGCCAGTTCATGCACGGCCTGAAGCTGGCCGGCGTCGAGCTGGACCGCAAGGTCCTCGCCGACATCGCGATGCACGAAGGCGACGCCTTCAAAGCGATCGTAGCGCAAGCGAAAGCGGCCCTGCCGGCCTGACCAGGTCATAGCCGCGACGAATCAGCGGGCGTGGGGCCAATTCCCCGCGCCCGTTTTCGTTTGGCCGCGGCTCGGGGCGCTTGACCGATACGACGCGCAGCGGGCGCGGCAGGTCGACCGCATCGTTGGGCGACAGGAACAGGCCGTGGCGGGCGAACCAGTCGCCGGCATCTCCGCGCGAGGTCGCCATGCAGATGAAGGGCGCCGCGACGAGCCCGATCGCGACCGGTGCGACCCAGCCGATCGACTGGCCGGCCGCGATCGCGGCGGTGGCGAGCAGGACGCCGACGAGGACGTGCGGTGCATAGAAGCGGGCCGCTTCGCCGAACGTGATCCCGTCCACCTGACGGCGCTGCGCCGACCAGCCCGAGCTGCGGCCGCGCAGGATATCGACCACCACGATCGTTTGGGTCATCATCACCATCGGCGCCAGCAGCATGGCGAGCGGGATCTCGATCGCGGTGCTCACCAGGACGCGGCGGGCGCCACCGAACGTGGCACGCCGCACGGGATCGGCGAGCGTCCAGGCGAGGCCGAGCAGCTTCGGCCCGAACAGCAGGACCAGGGTCACGAAGATCGTCACCTCGCCCACGGGCAAATGGTTCCAGTCCGAGCCGGTGCCGAGACTGGCGGCGATGCCGGCGATGAGCAGCAGCAGCCACATCGGCGAGGTGAAATAGGCCGAGCAACCCATCAACAGCTGCAGCCGGCTGACCCAGTGAAAGCCGCGGGCGTTGAGCAGCCGGACATGCTGGGCGTTGCCCTGGCACCAGCGCCGGTCGCGGATCGCGTGGTCGATCGTCGACGGTGGCGTCTCCTCGTAGCTCCCCGGGAGATCGACCATATGCACGGCCCAGCCCGACCGGCGCAGCATCGCGGCCTCGACCAGGTCGTGGCTGAGGATCGGGCCGCCGAGCGGTTCGGGTCCGGGCAGCGAAGGCAGGCCGCAGGATTCGGCGAAGGCGCGGGTGCGCACGATCGCATTGTGGCCCCAGAAGCCGGCTTCCGCCCCGGACCACCAGATGAGGCCGGCGGTGCCGATCGACCCGTAGAGGCTGGAGGTGAACTGCTGCCAACGCGCGAAGAGTGTCCGCGCGCCGACGATCCGCGGCACGGTCTGGATCAGGCCGACGCGGGGGCGCCGCTCCATCGTCGCCGCCAGCCGGACGATGGTGCGGCCATCGACCAGGCTGTCGGCGTCGAGCACGAACATATGCTCATAGGCGTCGCCGAACCGACCGATCCATTCGGCGATGTTGCCGGGCTTGCGCCCGACATTCTTCGGCCGGAGGCGGTAGTAGAGGCGGACCGGGAAGCGTTCGCGCATACGCAGATAGGCCGCGCGTTCCGCCTTGCGGGCCTCGGGCCGGGTGCTGTCGCTCAGGATGAACATGTCGAACATGGCGCCCTGGCCGGTCGCGGCGAGCTGATCGGCCATCCGCCGCAGGCGCGCCAGCACCTCCTCGATATCCTCGTTGTAGACCGGGCTGAGAACGGCTGTGCGGTGGCGCAGGCGCCCGATGGGCGAGATCGCGATCGTATCATGCTGCGCGGCGCCGATCATGCACAGGAAGCCGGCGACCGCGCTGACGAAGGACAATGCGATCCAGGCGAAGAGGGGCGTGAAGATCATGATCAGCAGCGTCTCGCGCAAGTCGATCCCGTCCATCGCCGCGAAGCCCGCCATGCGGGTGCTGGCGATGATCGTCACCAGCAGGGTGGTACCGATCATGATCGCGCGGCGGATGCCGATGTTGAGCGGCGAGGTGGGCAGCGGCGCGGTCCGGGGCGGACGCGCCCTGAAATCCTGCACCGGCATGTCGAGCGGCGCTTCAGGCGGCAGAACCTCGAGAATGTCGCCGTCGAGCTGGCTCCACGGCCCGGTCATGACGGCCACCGCATCAGCCAGGTCTCGCCGACCGGCGTGCCGCCGGGGGCGAGATTCAGGCGCAGGTCCGCAGTACCCGAGGCCGGTGGCGCGAAGGCGAAGCTGGCGCGCGCCAACCCACCGGGAATGATCTCGAGACGCGCATCGCTGATCGTGCCGGCGCTCGCCGAAACAACTGGGCTCAAGCTGTTCAACTCCCCCGCATTGCGGTCGGGCTCGTAATCGACCGCATAGAAACGGGTATTTTCGGTTTGGTTGCCGGCGAAACGAGCCCCGGTTCTGGTGGCTTTAACTCGCAACGGCGGATTTGGTGCCACGGCCGCATTGCCCCAGTGCAGACGGTAGGCGAGGCGAACCTCGCGGCGGGCCGGCCAGGGGGCCGCCGGACGCCAGAAGGCGGCGACATTGTCATGATATTCGTTCTCGGTCGGAATCTCGAGGAGTTGGACGCTGCCGCGACCCCAGTCGCCGAGCGGCTCGACCCAGAGATTGGGACGCTGGTGATAATGCGCCTCCGCGTCCTCGAAATCGGCGAAATCGCGCGACCGCTGCATCAGGCCGAAACCCTTCGGCGATTCGTCGGCAAAGGCGCTGATCGCCAGCGCTGTGGGGTTGCCGAGCGGCCGCCACAGCCGCTCGTCGCGCCCGGTCCAGATTTCGAGGCCGTCGGAATCGTGCACCGCGGGGCGGTAGTCGTCGAAGCGGCGCGCGCTGGCAGATCCGGAGCGGAACATGCTGCTCATCGGCGCCACGCAGGCGGCGCCGAGCGCGACGCGCGGATAGAGGCGCGCAGCGATGTCGAAACGCGTCATCTCTCCGGGGCGGATGTTCATATGATAGGCGCCGGCGACGCTCGGCCCGTCGAGCAAGGCATGGACGCGCAGGCTGCCGTCCGCTGCCGGGCGCTCGATCCAGAAGGCGCGGAAGACCGGGAATTCCTCCGCCGGGCCGCCGGTTCCGAGTGCGAGACCGCGGGCGGAGAGGCCGTAGAGGCTGCCCCGTCCGAGCGCGCGGAAATAGCTAGCGCCCTGGAACACCGCGATCTCGTCGATGAGGCCCGGGCGATTAAGCTCGCCCAGCAACCGAAAGCCCGAGAATCCGAACTCCGGATCGGTCGGCAGCCGCACGCCCGCCGGCACCTCGGCATAGGCGGCGGGATCGAACGGGATCGGCTGCGCCTGTCCGCCATCCACGGTCGAAAGCTCGATCCGGTCGCGGTAGAGCGGGCCGCCGCGCGGCATCGGTTCGAGCTGGATCGGGCTGTCGGGGAAGATCAGGCGGCTTCGCGCCGGCCTCAGGCCGCGATAGCCGTCATAGCCGATCCCGGCGAGATCGGCCGGCACATCGGTGCTGGGCGCCTGATAGGGCGCGCCGGCGAGGCGGCGCGCGATCCGGTCGACCTCCGCGGCCGAGAACGGCGTCGCCGCGCGGACGGCCTTGGCGGGCAGGCCGAGAACGGCCCCCACGGCCGCGCCGAGCAGGATATCGCGTCGTGCAAAAAGCATGGACGGCGCTTAGCCACGGGAAAGATGAACGCCGCCCGAAATGGGCCGCAAAGCCGATGGACGGCGCAAAAAGCGGGCCGAGCCGACATGCGGCCCGGCCCAGTGCTGCCACCCTCTCCTGGCTTTTAGTGCACGGTCTCCGCCGCGATCGAATAGCGGGTGTTGGCCGGGTCGGTGCCCGGGCTGTAGGTCAGGCGCATCCATTCGTTGCGGGCCTTGCCTTCGCAATCGAACGGGCCGGCCATCGTCTCGCTGCCGGGGATCAGGGTGCGGAAGTCCGGGTCCTCATATTCTCCCCCGACGATCCAGTAACGCATGGTCATCTCGGGCCTCCTCAAGCGGCTTCTTTGGTGAACTGGTCGGCCTCGGTCGATTCGGCGAGCGCCGTGGTCGACGAATTGCCGCCGGCAAGGGTGGTCGCGACGAGATCGAAATAGCCGGTGCCGACCTCGCGCTGGTGGCGCGTCGCGGTGTAACCCGCCGCCTCGCTGGCGAACTCGGCCTGCTGCAGCTCGGAATAGGCGGCCATGCCGCGATCCCGGTAACCGCGAGCCAGCTCGAACATGCCGTGGTTGAGCTGGTGGAAGCCGGCCAGGGTCACGAATTGGAACTTGTAGCCCATCGCGCCCAGCTCGCGCTGGAATCTGGCGATCGTCTCCTTGTCGAGCTTCGCCTCCCAGTTGAAGCTGGGCGAGCAATTATAGGCCATCATCTTGCCCGGATAGGCCTTCTGCACCGCCTCGGCGAAGCGCCTCGCATCCTCCAGATTCGGGTGGCTTGTTTCCCACCACAAGAGATCGGCGTGCTCCGCGAAGGCGATGCCGCGCTTGATGCAGTGATCGACGCCGGTACCCTCTTTCAAGCGGAAGAAGCCCTCTGGCGTGCGCTCGCCGGTCAGGAACTCGCGATCGCGCTCGTCGACGTCCGAGGTGATGAGCTTCGCGCTCTCCGCGTCGGTGCGGGCGACGAGGATCGTCGGCACGCCGCAAACGTCGGCGGCCAGGCGCGCGGCATCAAGATTGCGGATATGGGCCTGGGTCGGGATCAGCACCTTGCCGCCCAGATGGCCGCATTTCTTCTCGGAGGCGAGCTGGTCCTCGTAATGCACCCCGGCGACACCGGCCGCGATATAGGCCTTCATGATCTCGAAGCAGTTGAGCGGCCCGCCGAACCCGGCCTCGGCATCGGCGACGATCGGCGCCAGCCAGTCGCGGGTGACGCCGCCCTCGCTATGCTCGATCTGGTCGGCGCGCAGCAGCGCGTTGTTGATCTTGCGGGCGAGTTCCGGGCCGGCATTGGCCGGATAGAGCGATTGATCGGGATACATCGCGCCCGCCGTGTTGGCGTCGGCCGCGACCTGCCAGCCGGAGAGGTAGATGGCCTTCAGGCCGGCGCGGACCTGCTGCATCGCCTGATTGCCGCTCATCGCGCCCAGCGCGTTGATGTAGTCCTCGGTCTGGAGCAGCTCCCAGAGGCGGTTGGCGCCGCGGCGGGCGAGGCTGTGCTCGATCGGCACCGAGCCGCGAAGCCGCGCGACCTCGGCCGGGGTGTAGGGCCGGGTGATGCCGTCGAAACGGCCGGTCGGGGCGGGGACGAGATCGGCGAAATCGGTCATCGGTCGAATCCAAAAAGTCAGTCAAAGGTCAGGCCAAGAACCACGAAGGCGCCCGTCTGGCAGCAGGGAAAGAGGTCGTGAAGTCGTGTTACGACTTGCGACTTTTGTAAAATCATGACAATTCTACAGATATGGCGGAACGAAAGCTGTATCTGGGTGGGCGCCTGCGGCGACTGCGCCGCGAGCTGGGGCTGAACCAGAACGCGATGGCGGGCGAGATCGGCGTGTCGCCCTCCTATCTCAACCATATGGAGCGCAACCAGCGGCCGGTGACGGCGCAGGTGCTGCTGCGTTTGAGCGAGGCCTATGACCTCGACCTCAAAACCTTCGCCGCCGAGGGCGCGGACGGGACGGGGCCGGATGAGCTCGGCGAGATCTTCGCCGATCCGATGTTCGCCGATCTCGGCATCCCGCGCTACGAGCTGGTCGAGATCGCCAACAGCGCGCCCGCCGTGGCGGATGCCGTGTCACGGCTGTATGCGGCTTATGCCGAGCTGAGGCGGCGTCCGGCGGACGGCGACGTCGCAGCGCCGACCCTGACACCGGAAAGCTGGGTGCGCGATTTCATCCAGGCGCAGCGCAACCATTTCCCCTATATCGAGGACGCGGCGGAGACGCTGGCCGGGGCGCTTGGCGATCCGCTCGCCATCGCCGAGCCGTTGCGGCGGCGCCTCAGGGAGGCGTTCGGAATCGAGGCACGGGTGGTGCCGCCCGAGCTGCTCGACGGGGCGAGCCAGCATTACGATCTGCACCGCAAGCGCCTGATGCTCTCGGCGCTGCTGCGCGCCGAGAGCCGGACCTTCGCGATCGCCTACCAGCTGGCCCTGATCGAGTTCCGGCCGCTGCTCGAGCGGATGATCGAGGCCGCCGCGCCGCCGGACGCGCCGACCCGGCGGCTCTTGCACATGAGCCTCGCCAATTATGCGGCGGGCGCGATCATGATGCCCTATGCGCCCTTCCTGAAGGCGGCGGAGCAGCACCTTTACGATATCGACCGCCTCTGCGCCGAGTTCGGCGCGAGCGTCGAGCAGGTCGCGCACCGGCTGACCACGCTGAATCGCAGCGGCGCGCGCGGCATTCCCTTCTTCATGCTGCGCGTCGATGCGGCCGGCAACGTCTCGAAGCGCTTCGCCGGCGAAAGCTTCCCCTTCTCGCGTTTCGGCGGCACCTGTCCGCGCTGGAACCTGCATTCGGCCTTCCAGACGCCCGGCCGAGTGGTCACGCAAGTGGTCGAGACGCCGGACGGCCAGCGCTATTTCACCATCGGCTGCACCGTCGACCGCTCGGTCCGGCTCGACCCGCGCGAGGACAGCAAGCTCGCCATCGGCCTCGGCTGCGACCTCAGGCACGCGGCCCGCATCGCCTACGCCGCCGGCCTCGACCTCGCCGCCCCCTACGTCACCCCGATCGGCCCCGCCTGCACCCTCTGCCCCCGCGCCCGCTGCCCCCAGCGCGCCGCCGCGCCCGCCGGGCGGACCCTGACCGTGCAGGAGACGCGGAAGACGATCTCGCCCTATCCGTTTCTGGGGGGATAGCAGTCGGCATGACGCTTGGTCGCGAAAGCGAATTCAAAGTCTGGACCGAGGGAGATTCAGTCGTTTGCCTTTCGCCGGGTGGCGCAGCTCTTCGACTTCGGATCCCCGATCTCGAAGCAGTCTATTTCACCACTGGTGATGGCCCTTATGATCCAGATTGGTGGATACTCGAGGGAGCCTTGTCGGCTATCGATATCTGCTTCCCTCTCGGCTCGACCGGAGAAGCCGAGGTTTTAGCGCGTCTTGGTCAGCTTCCGGGCTTCGAAGTGCGAGGTATGAACGGCGTAGTTCCGGAACGGCATGCCTGCTGGCAGAAGCAGGCGCCTAATTCTCGATCGATTCGACGCTCATCACCTCGATCGCGTTCGCCTTCCCGTTGAAGCCGGCGAAATCGCCGGGGCCGGTACCGATCAGCGCCCGGGCGAGCGGGGCGGAGAAGGCGATCTTGCCCGCGGCAGGATCGGCCTCATCGTCGCCGACGACGTCGATAGTGCGCTGCTGCCCGTTCAGGCGGAAGGTGACGCGGCTGCCGAAGGCGACCTCATCCGCGGGCGGCGGTGGCGCGAGTTCGGCGGTGACGAGGCGGGTGCGCCAGTAGCGCAGGGTGCGCTGCTTGTCCGCCAGCGCGGCTTCGTCGGTTTCGGCGGCGACTTCGGCTTCGAGGGCCGCGACCATGTCTTCGGCCTGTCTGAGGCCGGAGGCGGTGACGAGATTGGGGCCTGGCGGGAGCGGCAGCTCAAACCGGGGTTCCTTATGCTCCTCGTCGCTCTCGCGGCGGAAGGCGACGCTCACCTGTCCATCTCCTTCATCCTGAAGCCATATTCGTCATGCTGACGAAAGTCAGCAGCCATGAACGCGACCGGTGCCGGTCCGTATCCCACGGTGTTCATGGATCCCGGATCAAGTCCGGGATGACGATGGTGGTTTCAGACGGCGCGGGGAATGCCGGGGTGGCCGGTGGCGCATTCGAGCGCGGCACGGTCCCAGCCGGCCAGGTCGGCAGCAGCGGCATAGGTGCTGTCGAGGAAGGCGAGCAGCGCCGCGTCGGGGTCCGGGGCAGTGCGGACGGCTTCATAGTCGAGGATGAACTCGCCCAAGGTCGTGTCGAACCGCGCGGCCTCGGGCGCAACCTTTGCCGCGGCGAAGCCGTCCGGGGTGGGATAGGCATAGGAATAGAAGAAGGGGCCGCCCGGGCCGCCGGCGCCGCCGGGCCAGAAGCCGGCGCTCGACACTTCGTGGCTGTAGGCCTCGCGGGTGACATCGTCGGGGAGGTTGGGGATGCCGCCGGGATGACGCGGCGCCGTCCGGCCGGAAAAGCGGGTCACGGCAAGATCGAAGCTGCCCCAGAAGAAATGGACCGGGCTGACCTTGCCGAGGAAGGACGAACGGAAGAGCCGGAAGACGCGGTCGGCCGAGAGCAGGGCGCCGAGCAGCCGGCGGGCGCTGGCCGGATCGTAGGTGCGTGGGGCGGTGTCCTCGTCGAAGGGGATGGCCGGATCAATCTCGTTGGGCGCGGCATGGATGGCGATGTCGTGGCCGGCCGCCTTCAGCAGATCGAACACGCTCCGGTGGAAGTCGGCGACGCTCATCGAGGCGAGCGGCGCCGTGGCGCGGCCGGAAGTGTCTTCGTAGACGATCTGATGACCGGCAAGGTCGAACGCCAGCGTGAACGTCCCGCCCTCGGCATGGACCGGCTCGGTCGAAAGGCCGCGCGGGCCGACATGGAGGGTGAGGTGCCAGCCATGGTTGCGCCAGGGCAGGACCGCGGTCGGCACCTTGCCGATCACCTGGCTGAACAGGTGCAGGGCGGCGATGGTCGGGCCGTCGCGTTCGGCCGACAGCGCCGGCCACCGGGGATCGTTCGCCATATGCGATTCCATGCGCTGTGAGCGCCCTTCGCTAGACGGCTTCAATCCGCGCGGAAAGTCCTCTAGGGCCGCCGGTCATGGCTGATCTCGAACAGATGACCGGGGACTGGCTCGCCCGGATCGGCGCCGCGGGCGACCTTGCCGCGCTGGAGACGGAGCGCGTCGCGGCGCTCGGCAAGCAGGGTGTGGTGACGGGCCTGCTCAAGACGTTGGGCGGCATGTCGCCGGAGGAACGGCAAAGCGAGGGGCCGCGCATCCACGCGCTGCGCGAGGCGGTGACGGCGGCGATCGCGGACCGCAAGGCGGCATTGGAGGGGGCCGAGCTGGAGCGGCGGCTGGCGACCGAGGGGCTGGACATGACGTTGCCGGTCGCCGGCGCAAGCGAGGGCAGCGTCCATCCGGTCAGCCAGGTGATGGACGAGCTCGCCGAGATTTTCGCCGATCTCGGCTTCGCGGTCGCGACCGGGCCGGAGATCGAGGACGACTGGCGCAACTTCACCGCGCTCAACATTCCCGAAAGCCATCCGGCGCGGGCGATGCACGACACCTTCTATTTCGACCGCAAGGACGGCGAGGGCCGTTCCATGCTGCTGCGTACCCACACCTCGCCGGTGCAGATCCGCACGATGCAGAGCCAGGAGCCGCCGATCTACGTGATCGCGCCGGGGCGGACCTACCGTTCGGACAGCGACGCGACGCACACGCCGATGTTCCATCAGGTCGAGGGGCTGGTGATCGACCGGGGGATCACGCTCGGCCATCTCAAATGGACGCTGGAGACCTTCCTCAAGGCCTATTTCGAGCGGGACGACATCGTGCTGCGGCTGCGACCGTCCTATTTCCCCTTCACCGAGCCCTCGGCGGAGGTCGATGTCGGCTACACCATCCAGAACGGCCGGCGCGTGCTCGGCGGGACCGATCACTGGATGGAGCTGCTGGGCTCCGGCATGGTCCATCCGCGCGTCATCGCCAATTGCGGGCTCGACCCCGACGATTGGCAGGGCTTTGCCTTCGGCTGCGGCATCGACCGGCTCGCGATGCTGAAATACGGTATGGACGATCTGCGCGCCTTCTTCGACGGCGATATGCGCTGGCTGCGCCACTACGGCTTCCGCGCGCTCGATGTGCCCACGCTCTCCGGGGGAGTCGGCGCATGAAGTTCACCTTGTCCTGGCTCAAGGAGCATCTCGACACGGGGGCGGACCTCCAGGCCGTGCTCGACACGCTGACGGCGATCGGGCTCGAGGTCGAGGGCGTCGAGAATCCGGCCGAGAAGCTCGCCGCCTTCCGCGTCGCCAGGGTGCTGACCGCGGCGCCGCATCCGCAGGCGGACAAATTGCAGGTGCTGACCGTCGATGCGGGCGATGGGCCGCTCCAGGTGGTGTGCGGGGCGCCCAATGCCCGCGCCGGCTTGGTCGGCGTGTTCGGCGCGCCGGGCGCGGTGGTGCCAGCCAACGGCATGGTGCTGAAGGTCGCGGCGATCCGCGGCGTCGAATCGAACGGCATGATGTGCTCGACCCGCGAGCTGGAGCTGGGCGAGGATCATGAGGGGATCATCGAGCTCGCGGCCGATGCGCCGGTGGGCGCGCGCTTCGCCGATTATGCCGGCCTCGACGATCCGGTGATCGACGTCTCGGTGACGCCGAACCGGCAGGACGCGATGGGCGTGCACGGCATCGCGCGCGATCTCGCCGCGGCGGGGCTGGGGACGCTGAAGGCCGTCGACGTGCCCGACATCGCCGGCACTTACCCCTGCCCGGTTCCGATCGCGATCGAGGACGCAGAAGGCTGTCCGGCCTTTTACGGCCGGGTCGTGCGCGGCGTGACCAATGGGCCGTCGCCGGACTGGCTGCAGCAGCGGCTGAAGGCGGTCGGCCAGCGGCCGATCAGCGCCTTGGTCGACATGACCAACTATATCTCGCTGAGCTATGGGCGGCCGTTGCACGTCTACGATCTCGCGAAGCTGAAGGGCGGCCTCACCGCCCGGCGTGGGCGCGAGGGCGAGGAGGTGCTAGCGCTCAACGGCAAGGTCTACGGGCTCGATCCCAGCATCACCGTCATCGCCAATGACGAAGGGCCGGACGGGATCGGCGGCATCATGGGCGGCGAGGAATCGAGCGTCTCGGAGACGACGACCAACGTCTTCATCGAATGCGCCTTCTTCGACCCGGAGCGCATCGCCCTGTCGGGCCAGAAGCTGGCGCTGACCTCGGATGCGCGCAGCCGCTTCGAGCGCGGCGTCGATCCGGCGTTTGTCGAGGCCGGATTGCAGCTCGGCACGGCGATGGTGCTGGAACTGGCCGGCGGCGAGCCGTCGCAGGTCACCCATGCCGGGACGTTGCCGATCCCGCACAGGCATGTCGACTATCGGCCGGAACGCTGCGCCGAACTGGCCGGGGTCGCGGTGCCGGGGGACCGGCAGGCACAGATCCTGCAGCGGCTCGGCTTCACCGTGACGCGGGACGATGTGTGGAAGATCGCGGTGCCCTCGTGGCGGCGCGATATCGACGGTGCCGCGGACATCGTCGAGGAGGTGATCCGGATCGAGGGGCTGGACAAGGTGCCGTCGACGCCGCTGCCGCGTGCACCGGGCGTGGCCAAGCCGACCGCGACCGCCGCACAGATGGCAGAGCGCTGGGTCCGCCGGACGGCGGCAGCGCGCGGGCTCAACGAAGCGGTGACATGGAGCTTCATCTCGGAAGAGGAAGCGGCCCCGTTCGGTGGCTCGGCCTGGGTGCTCGCCAATCCGATCAGCGAGGACATGAAGGCGATGCGTCCCTCGCTGTTGCCGGGCCTGCTCGCCGCAGCGCGGCGCAACCTCGCGCGCGGCGCCGAGGGTGTGAAATTGTTCGAGGTCGGCCGGCGCTATCTGGGCGACACCGAGCATCCGACGGTGGGCATCGTCCTCGCCGGTGCCGAGCCGCGCGACTGGCGCGGCGGCAAGCGCAGCTTCGATGCCTATGACGCCAAGGCGGAGGCGCTGGTCCTGCTCGCCGCGGCGGGCGCGCCGGTCGAGAACCTGCAGGTGCCGACGGCGGCGTCGGACGTCTACCATCCCGGCCGGTCGGGCAGGCTGACCCTGGGCCCGAAGACGGTGCTGGCCGAGTTCGGCGTGCTCCATCCGCGCGTCGCCAGGGCGTTCGATCTCGACGGACCGGTCGTCGCGGCGGAGGTCTATCTCGACGCGATCCCGCCGAAGCGCGGCGGGCAGGGGCGGATGCGCAGCGCCTATGCGCCACCGGCGCTCCAGCCGGTGCGGCGCGACTTCGCCTTCCTTGTGCCCGAAAGCCTTGCCGCCGACCAGCTGCTGCGCGCGGTCAAGGGGGCGGACAAGGCCGCGATCACCAGTGTGAGCCTGTTCGACGTCTTCACTGGCGCGGGCGTGCCCGAAGGGCAGAAGAGCCTGGCGATCGAGGTGGTGCTGCAGCCGACCGAGAAGAGCTTCACCGACGAGGAGCTGAAGGCGATTTCCGACCGGGTCGTCACGGCGGCAGCGAAGCTCGGGGCGAGCCTGCGCGCCTGACTCCCTACGTCATTGCGAGCGAAGCGAAGCAATCCAGTGCGGCGTTGAGGTCGATCTGGATTGCTTCGTCGCTACGCTCCTCGCAATGACGGCTGATTGTCTATTGCGTCTGCACCAGTTCGTCGGTCACGTTCCAGTGACCGTCGAGCCAGCTGACGATCTCGCGCGCGGCCGGGTGGTCGAAGGCGGCGTAGCGCTCGCGCAGGGCGGCGCGACGGTCGTCGCCGAGACGGTCGAGGCCGCGGTCCTGCAGGGTGAGAATGTCCCTGGCGAGGCGCGCGGCGAGCGTGCCGCCGAGTACTGTTTGCGCGGCCCGATCGAAAGCCGTGCCGTAATCATAGCCGTCGCCTTCGCGGTAGCTTTCAGAAAGGGTCAGGGCGGGGATACGGCTGAGCAACGGTTGCGAGGCGGGGTTGATGGCGTGGCCGGCGATCAGCCCGCCGATCGTTGCCGGGCGGCCGGTGAAGGCGCGCAAGTGCAGGTGCTGCGACATGCGGGCGCCGTCATTGACCGGATAATTGTCCCAGAGGATGGGCTTGCGCCGTATCTGGCCGGCGACGCGGGCGAGGTGGCCGGGCGTATATTCGCGCGAACAGACCTCCGGGCCGGTCCAGAACATGTCGATGGCGGGATCGAGCAGGCGGCCGAGTTGCTCGAGATAGAAAGGCGGGCGGACGCCGAACGCCACGTCGAGGATCGGATCGTCCGAATAGTAGGACGGGCACATCAGCACGCGGCGGCAGCCGCTCCGCTCGGCGGCGAAATGGACGATGGCGGCCTGCCGCTCGGCGAGGTCGGGGATGTCGCCGCGCATGTCGTCGAACAGGATGGCGAGATCGTCGGGCTTCAGTTGCGCCAGCTCGGCGAGCTTGGCGGCGAGCCGGTCCTGCCAGCCGCGCTCGGGGTGGAGGTGCAGCTCGAACGGACTGAGGCCGATGCCGAAGCGCACGCCCTCGGCGCGGCAGGTGTCGCGAAAGGCGGCGAGCTCGGTAAAGGTCGCCTCGGGCCAGGGCTCCTGCCAGCGCTTGCGCAGATGTGCATCGGCCTTGGGCGCATAGAAATAGAAGCTGTAGCCATGGGGGCGGAGGACGCGGATCGTTTCGGCGCGATCTGCCCAATTCCAGGGGCGGCCGAAAAAGCCCTCGATGATGCCAAGCTCCGGCATCACGCCTTCATCTCCAGCGCGTTGATCGCGGTGTGGACCTGCGCCTCCATCTCGCGCCGCGGCAGGCCCGGCGGGACGGGCGGGAGGAAGCGCATGGTGACGATCCCCGGACGCTTCACGAAGCTGTTGCGCGGCCACAGGCGGCCGCTGTCGAGCGCGATCGGGGCGACCGGCAGGCCGAGCGCGCGGTAGAGGCCGGCGAAGCCCGGTTGAAGCGGCGGCGTCTCGCCGACCGGGACGCGGGTGCCCTCAGGGAAGATCAGGATGGGGCGTCCTTCCGCGATCGCCGCCTCGGCAGCACGCATCATCCGCCTCAGCGCCGTCGCGCCGGCGCCGCGGTCGACCGGGATGACGCCATAACGCCGCACCACCCAGCCCCAGAGCGGGATGGCGGCGAGCTCGCGCTTCAGCACCACCGCCGGCTCGTTGAACATGAGGAGCAGTTCCAGCGTCTCGAACATCGACTGATGCTTGGCGGCGGCGAGGACTGCGCCTGCGGGTGGCGCTCCCTCAACGACGGTGCGGATGCCGAGCAGGTGGCGGGCGCAGGTACGGTGGAACCGGACCCACAAGTGCGCCCAGCCGCGGATTGCGCGCTGCCCGAACAGGCCGATCGGGAAGGACAGCAGCACAGCGATCACCGTCCATGCATAGAAGACGAGCGCGAACAGGGTCGAACGGAGGAGGTTCATCAGATGCCGATCAGATCCGCGGCTCGGCCGAGCAGATACTTGTTGTACTCGATGAAGATCGCCTCGAAGCTCGGGCTGGTCGGCACCGCGTCGGACACGATCCGGATATCATCGCCAATCCGCTTCCTCAGTTCATAGCCGGCGCGCGGCATGTGCAGGTCGTTGGTGACGAGGCGGAGCGAGCGGTAGCGCCGCCGCTCCATCCAGCGCGCGACCTCGTCGCCGTTGGACCGGGTGTCGAAGGATTCGCGGCCGAGCGCGATGCAGCACTCGAACAGGCCGGGCTCGACATGATAGGCCGCGGCAAGCTCCTGCGGGCGCACCGTGCGGGCGACGCCGGAGATCAGCATGCGCTGGGCGAGGCCGCGGCGGAGGATCTCGAAGCCCCGCTCCAGCCGGCCGCTGCCGCCGGTCAGCACCACGACCGCGTCGGTCCGCTCGTCGCCGGCCGGTTTGGGCAGGGTCACGGCGAAGATCGCGTAGCCGAGCGCGTAGATCAGCAGCAGGAAGGCGAAGAGGCGGACGAGGATTTTGATCACAGCATCCGCCCCAGTGCGCGCAGGATGGTGACGCGGGCAACCAGCATGGCGAGCGCCACGCCGAACAGCGGCAGCGCGACGAGCACCGCCCAGCCGAGAGGCGAGATCGCCGCCGAGCCGAGCAGCTCCGATCCCAGGGCCGCGACCCGGTCGCCGAGCGCGACCAGCACGGCGCCGGCGAGGAGGAAGCCGACAGCCCCGCCGAACAGGGCATCGAGCGCGATGCGGCGCTGGAAGAGGCGGGCGACCTGGACGTCGGTCGCGCCCATCATGTGGAGGATCTCGATCGTCTCGCGATGGGTGTCGAGCGCGGCGCGGGCGGCCAGCACCACGGTGGCCGCGGTCGCGCCGACCATCAGCACGACGAGGCCGGCGGAAAGCCATTTGAGCGCGCCGATCAGGGAGGCGAGCGGCGCCAGCCATTGCGCATTGTCGTCGACACGGGCTGCGGGGGCCGCCGCGGCCACGGCAGCGCGCAGGCGGTCGAGCGATCCGCGTCCTTCCTCGGTCAGGTCGACGTCGATCAGGGCCGGCACGGGGAGATCCGCCTCCAGGCCGCCCGCGCCGATCCATGGCTCGAGCAAGGCCGAGATTTCCGCGTCGGGGACGATCCGGACGGCGGCAACGCCCGGAATCGCTTGAGCAGCTTCTGCCGCGGCCGTGGCCTGTGCCCGCCGCGTGTCCGGGTTGGCCTCGACCACCTGAATGGTGACGCGCCCCCCGATCTGTCCGGCGAGCCGGGCCGCGGCGCCGGAAAGGCCGATCCCGGCCGCGGCGGCGAGCACGGTCAGGAACATCATGATCGCGATCACCCACGGCATCGGCCCGGCGAGCCGGCCCTCGGGGAGCAAACCGCGCTCGGCCGCGCCGAACTTGCGGACGCCGGCCTTCATTGGTCCGCCCGCTTCGGCGGGTGCCGGAGCGCCCCGGTGGGATCGGACACCTGGCCGCGGTCGAGCCGCAGCATCTCGGCGCGCTGGATGCGGGCGAGCAGATGCAGATCGTGGGTGGCGACGATCACTGTGGTGCCGAGCTTGTTCAGGGAATCGAACAGATGGAGCAGGCGCTGCGCCATCTCCGGATCGACATTGCCGGTCGGCTCGTCGGCGACCAGCAGCTCGGGCCGGCCGATCACCGCCCGTGCGATCGCGACGCGCTGCTGCTCGCCGCCAGAGAGGGTTGCAGGGCGGGCCGAGGCGCGATCGGCAAGGCCGACCCAGGCGAGCATTTCCCGGACCGGCGTCTCGAGATCGCTCTCCTCGACCCCGGCAACGCGCAGCGGCAGTGCGACATTGTCATAGGCGGAAAGGTGCGGAACGAGACGGAACTCCTGGAAGACGACACCGATCCGGCGGCGGAAGCCGGGCAGGCGGCCGCGCGGCATGGTGACGATGTCCTCGCCGAACAGCCGGATGAGGCCGCGGCTGGGACGAAGCGCCAGATAGAGCAGCTTGAGAAGCGACGTCTTGCCGGCGCCGGACGGCCCGGTGAGGAAGTAAAAACCCCCTTCCTTCAGCGAGAAGGTGAGATCGGACAGCGTCTCGGCGCCCGTGCCGTAGCGCAGGCCCACATTCTCGAACTGGACGATGGAACCGCTGCTGCTCAAAAACGTCTCCCGGCGAACCAGCAATGGCACGGGCGTGGGGGGCGCTTCAAGCGCGGCTTCATGCGAAACATCTCCCGAAAACCCGCGCATTTGCTTGCACGATGCGCCCGCGTGATGTTTAGAGTCCCATGAACGCAACGGGGGTGCGCCGCATCGATGATCCTGTCCTGTCCGTCCTGCCAGTCCCGCTACGTCGTGCCGGACAGCGCGATCGGGCCGACCGGAAGGAAGGTGCGCTGCGCGAAATGCCGGCACAGCTGGTTCCAGGAGCCTGCCCCGCTCGATCTCGCCTCGCCGGCCGCGGCGCCCATCCCTACACTTGCGCCCGCGCCTCCGCAGTCGTCGGAGCCCGCGCCGTGGCCTGAGGCGCCGGCCCCTGCTACGGCCGCGCCTGCGCAGCCGGAGAGCTACGACTACGATGAGGATCCCTATGCGCGGCCGCGGCGCAATCCGGCCAAGCTCTGGACGATCGCCGCGATCCTCGTCGCCGTACTGATGGCCGGTGCGGTGTTCGCGATCCAGTATTTCGGACTGCCGCAGATCGGCGAGCGGATCGGCCTTCCGGTCCAGTCAGGCGACGCGCTCAGCCTCGATGGTGACGCCGAGCGGCGGCGCCTCGCCAGCGGCAACGAGCTGCTCGAGGTGCGCGGCGAGATCGTCAACCGGACAGAGCAGGTCCAGCGCGTGCCACAGATCCGTGCCGATCTGAAGGACGCCCAGGGCCGCGTCGTCTACACTTGGTCGATCGCGCCGCCGGTCCGCGAGCTCCAGCCGAGCGGCCGCGTCGCTTTCACCAGCGCCAATGTCGATGTGCCGCGCGGCGGATCGACCGTCAGCCTGACCTTCGGCCCGGTGTCCTGACGTTTCCGGCCATTGCGGGACGGGCCCGCGGACCGTAGGGCGACGCCATGATTCCCGCGCTGGCCCATGTCGAGAACTGGATCTTCGACCTCGACAACAGCCTATACCCCGCTTCGTGCGACCTCTTCGCGCTCGTCGATCAACGGATCGGCGACTATGTGCAGCGGCTGCTCCGCCTCGATCCGGTCGAGGCGCGGCGGGTGCAGAAGGGTTATTTCGCGACCCACGGCACGACCCTTGCCGGGCTGATGGCAACGCACGGGATCGATCCGCACGACTTCCTCGATTTCGTCCACGACATCGACATGGCGCGCGTCGTCGCCGATCCCGATCTGGTCGCGGCGCTGGATCGGCTGCCGGGGCGCAAGTTCGTCTTCACCAATGCGGACGAGAGCTATGCCCGGCGCGTGCTCGACAAGCTCGGCCTCGCCAATGCGTTCGACGGTTTCCACGACATCCATAAGATGGGCTATGTGCCCAAGCCGAGTCCGTCCGCCTACCGGCTGATCTGCGACCGGCACGACATCGATCCGGCGCGCGCGCTCTTTGCCGACGACATGGCGCGCAACCTCGCGCCGGCCAAGGCGATCGGCATGGCGACGCTCTGGGTCGACAACGGCTCGGAGCAGGCGGGCGGGGTCGCGGCGCCGGACTATATCGACCATCGCACCGGCGACATCGCCGCCTGGCTGCACGAGATACTGGGGGAGGAAGTGGCATGACGCTTCAGCAGGTCATCGAGGACGCCTGGGAGCGTCGTGACAGCGTCGGGGCGGGCGACGTCGCGGTGGCGACCGCGGTCGCCGAGGCGATCGGGCTGCTCGATACGGGCGCGGCGCGAGTGGCTGAGAAGCGGGCCGACGGCTGGACCGTCAACCAGTGGCTCAAGAAGGCGGTTCTGCTCTCCTTCCGCCTCAATCCGATGGAGCCGATCTCCGGCGGGCCCGGCGGCTCGGTTTGGTGGGACAAGGTGCCGTCGAAGTTCCTCGGCTGGACGAGCGCCGAGTTCGAGGCGGCCGGCTTCCGCGCCGTGCCGGGCGCGATCGTGCGGCGCGGCGCCCATATCGCCAGGGGCGCGGTGCTGATGCCGAGCTTCGTCAATATCGGCGCCCATGTCGGCGAGGGAACGATGATCGACACCTGGGCAACGGTCGGGAGCTGCGCCCAGATCGGCCGCAACGTCCACATTTCCGGCGGCACCGGCATCGGCGGCGTGCTCGAGCCGCTGCAGGCCGGGCCGGTGATCATCGAGGACGACTGCTTCATCGGCGCGAGATCCGAAGTCGCGGAGGGCGTCGTCGTCGAGCAGGGCGCAGTGCTGTCGATGGGCGTGTTCATCGGCGCCTCGACCAGGATCGTCGACCGCGCGACCGGCGAGGTCTTCTTAGGGAGAGTGCCGAGCTATTCCGTGGTGGTCCCCGGCACCCTGCCCGGCAAGGATGGCGGCCCCGGCCTCGCCTGCGCCGTGATCGTGAAGCGCGTCGATGCCCAGACCCGGTCCAAGACGGCAATCAACGAGCTGCTCAGGGATTAGCCGTCGATAAGCCGAGTTTATCAGTTCGGCCGCAAGTTTCGTGACGCCCCACCCTTTCGAATGCCTATGTCCGTCGCATGGCGACCCAACCGACCAGCATGAGCGGCAGGGACTGGGCGATTCTGCTCGCGCTGTCCGTGCTGTGGGGTGGCTCCTTCTTCTTCATCGAGATCGCGGTGGAATCCGTGGCGCCGTTCAGCCTGGTGCTGGCGCGGCTGGTGCTCGCCGGCGCGGTGCTGTGGGGCGTGCTGCTGGCGAAGCGCGAGCGGCTGCCGCTGCCGCCCGGCGCGGCGAGCGCGTTCCTGATCCTGGCGCTGCTCAACAATGTCGTGCCCTTCATCCTGTTCGCCTGGGCGCAGGGGACGATCACCGGCGGGCTCGGCTCGATCCTCAACGCGACGACGCCGATCTGGGGCGTGATCGTCGCGCATATCGCCACCACGGATGAAAGGGCGACGCCGGGCAAGGTCGCGGGCGTGGTCCTCGGCTTCGGCGGCGTCGCCGTCATGATCGGGCCAAGCCTCCTCGGACAGATCGGTTCCGATGCGCTCGCCCAGCTCGCCTGCCTCGGCGCGACGCTCTGCTATGCGCTGGCCGGCGTCTATGCCCGCCGTTTCCGGCCGATGGGGATCGCGCCGATCTCGGTCGCGACCGGCCAGCTGACCGCGGGCGCGATCGTGATGTTGCCGCTGGTCCTGTTCTTCGAACCGCCCTGGACCTCGCCCGCCCCCCCGCCGGAGGCCTGGGTCGCACTCGTCGCGCTCGCGATCTTCTGCACCAGCCTTGCCTACATCCTCTATTTCCGCCTGCTCGCCTCTGCGGGCGCGACCAACTCGCTGCTCGTCACCTTCCTGATCCCGATCAGTGCGATCCTGCTCGGCGCCCTGTTTCTCGGCGAGCGGCTGGAGCCCCGCCAGTTCGCCGGCATGGCGCTGATCGGACTGGGCCTCGCGGCGATCGACGGGCGGCTGCTGCGGCTGCTCCGTCGGGAGCGACCTGCGGCGGTCTAAGCTATCCCGCCTCTGCCTCGTCGAGCAGCCGCGTCGTGCGCGTGTCGCCCCATTCGGCCATGCCGGTCATCCGCCAGACCTCCCGCCCTTCGGCGTCGTAGAGGATGGTGGTAGGCAGCGTGTCGACGCGCAGGCCCATCATGAAGTCGAGGCGCGAGTCGAGATAGGGCTGGAGCGCCGAAAAGCGGCGGGCCGCGAAGAAGTCGGTGACCTTCCGGCGGCCGTCCATGTCCTGGCTGATCGCGACCACCTGGAGATTTTCGCCCTCGCGTGCCGCAAGCGCGTCGAGCGCCGGCATCTCGACGACGCAGGGGCCACACCAGGTCGCCCAGAGATTGACCAGCACCGGCCGGCCGCGGAAGGCGGCCATGGTGGTCGGGCGGCCCTCGGGGTCCTCGAAATTGATCGTTGGAGCCGGCATGCCCGCATGGGAGCGGTCGAGCCGGCCGGTCGGGTAGCGCTGGCCCTGAGGCTCGGCGGCATTGGCCGTGGCGGTGTCGTTGCCTTGCGGGGCGGAGGCGTTTTGCCTATCGCATCCGGCCAGCGCGAGGCCCATAGACAGGGCAGGGAGAAGGGCGATTACGAGCCGCAAGGATCAAGACTCCAACACCATGTGGGGCGGGCGGTTCGCCGAAGGCCCTTCGGCGATCATGCGCGAGATAAATGCCTCGATCGGCTTCGACAAGCGATTGTGGCGGCAGGATATCGCCGCGAGCAAGGTCCATGTCGCGATGCTCGCCGCGCAGGGCATCGTCGCCGAGGAGGACGCCGATGCGATCGAGGAGGGGCTCGACCGGATCGCCGACGAATATGAGGCGGACGGCGTGCCGGAGGATGCGGCGCTTGAGGATATCCACATGCACGTCGAGAGCCGGCTGGCCGAGCTGATCGGGCCGGCGGCCGGGCGGCTGCACACGGCGCGCTCGCGCAACGACCAGGTGGCGACCGATTTCCGCCTCTGGGTGCGCGACGCGATGGACGGCGCTCTGGCGGGAATCTCGGCGCTGCAGCAGGCATTGGTGGCGCGGGCGGAGGAACAGGCTGGGGCGGTGATGCCGGGCTTCACCCACCTCCAGTCCGCCCAGCCGGTGACATTGGGCCATCACCTCATGGCCTATTACGAGATGCTGCGGCGCGACGCCTCGCGTTTCGCCGACGCGCGGGCGCGGATGAACCAGTGTCCGCTGGGGAGTGCGGCGCTGGCCGGCACCTCCTTCCCGATCGACCGCAAGGCGACCGCGGCGGCTTTGGGCTTCGACCGGCCCACCGCCAATTCGCTCGATGCAGTCTCGGACCGCGATTTCGCGCTCGATTACCTGATGGCGGCCGCCCAGTGCGCGCTTCACCTCTCGCGCCTTGCCGAGGAATTCGTGCTGTGGGCAAGTCAGCCCTTCGGCTTCATCGCGCTGTCCGACAGCTTCTCGACCGGCTCGTCGATCATGCCGCAGAAGCGCAACCCCGACGCGGCCGAGCTGGTGCGCGGCCACAGCGGACGGATCATGGGGACGCTCGTCGCCCTCTCGACGACGATGAAGGGCCTGCCGCTCGCTTATTCCAAGGACATGCAGGACGACAAGGAGCCGGTGTTCGAGGCGCACGACCTTCTGACGCTCTCACTCGCCGCGATGGCCGGGATGGTGGAGACGGTCGCCTTCCGCACCGATCGGATGCGGGCGCTCGCCGAATCCGGCCATGCCACCGCGACCGATCTCGCCGACTGGCTGGTGCGCGCCGCCGGCGTGCCGTTCCGTGAGGCGCATCACATCACCGGACGGGCGGTGCGGCTCGCCGACGAGCGCGGGGTGCCGCTCTGGGAATTGCCGCTGGACGCGCTCAAGGGCGTGGACGACCGAATCACGGGCGAGGTCTTCAATATCCTCTCGCCCGATGCGTCGGTCGACAGCCGGACGAGCTTCGGCGGCACCGCGCCGTCGGAGGTCCGGGCGCGCATTGCGGAGGCGAAGAGGATATTGGGGGCAAGGACATGAAGCGCACCGCCCTTCTGATTCTGCCGCTGGTCGCGGGGGCCTGCGGCCTGCGCGAGCCGCTGCAGCCGGTCGAAGGCGCCACCGCGGCGCCCGCGCCGGCGGCGATGGATCGTCCGCTCACCACCGACGAGCTGCTCGCCCAGCCCGTCATCGCGCGCCCCCAGCGGGTCGACGAATTGCTCCGGCGCTCCGAGGAGCGTGAGGACGATCACTTCGACCTGCCCCCGCCCGACGTGCCCGCCGGCACCATTCCCGTTCCTGAAGACAGTGAAGGCCCCCGATGAAGCCCTTGCGTAAGGCCGTGTTCCCGGTCGCCGGTCTCGGCACCCGCATCCTTCCCGCCACCAAGGCGATGCCGAAGGAGATGCTGACGATCGTCGACAAGCCGCTCATCCAATATGCGGTCGAGGAGGCGCGCGAGGCGGGCATCGAGCAGTTCATCTTCGTCAACGGCCGCGGCAAGGGTGCGCTCGAGGACCATTTCGACATTGGATACGAGCTGGAAGCGACGATGACGGCGCGCGGCAAGAGCCTGGCGCCGCTCGAGGGCACCCGCTTCCCGCCCGGCGCAGTCATGTCGGTGCGCCAGCAGTCGCCGCTGGGCCTCGGCCACGCTGTCTGGTGTGCGCGCGCCATCGTCGGCGACGAGCCGTTCGCGGTGCTGCTCCCCGACGATCTCATGGTGGGTCGTCCCGGCTGCCTCGCGCAGATGGTCGAGGCCTACAACAAGGTCGGCGGCAACATCGTCTGCGCCCAGGACGTGCCGCGTGCGCGCACCGCGAGCTACGGCATCATCACGCCCGGCGCGCAACACGGCGCGTTGACCGAAGTGAGGGGCCTGGTCGAGAAACCGAAGCCCGAGGAAGCACCGTCGACGCTCGGGATAGTCGGCCGCTACATCCTCCAGCCTGGAATCATGCCGATCCTGGAGACGATCGGCAAAGGCGCGGGCGGCGAGATCCAGCTCACCGACGGCATGGCCGCCTTGATCGGCAAGCAGCCGTTCCATGCGGTGACGTTCGATGGCGACCGGCATGATTGCGGCGACGCCAAGGGCTTCGTCATCGCCAATCTGGCGCTGGCCCTGGCGCGGGACGATGTCGGCCCGGCGGTGCGCGCGCATCTGGAGAGCATCGCCTGATGGAAGGGGCGGTCGTCGTCGGCGACGGGCCGCCCAAGCGCCTCGGCCTCGACGAAGCCGCCGCCTATCGCGGTCCCGGCTTCCTCTGGGTCCATTTCGAAGGGAAGGACGAGGACGATCTCGCGCGCCTCAAGACCCAGAAGGACATCCCCCATGTCGCGGCCGGCGCGCTCGTCGCGACCGAGACCCGGCCGCGCTGCGACGCGATCGACAATGGCGCGATCATCAACCTGCGCGGTCCCGGCGACTGCGATCCGCAGGATTCGGACCGATTGGTCTCGATCCGCCTCTGGGTCACCCACAACAAGGTGACGTCGCTCAGCCGCCGCACCCTCAGCGCCACGAACGCGGTGGTCGCCAAGATGGAGGCGGGCCACGTCCAGGATTCCGGCGATCTCGTCGCCGCCTACGCCTGGGCGATCAGCACCGAGCTCGATCCGCAGGTGGCGGGGCTCGGCGACACGCTCGACGAGGTGGAGAGCGACCTCGAATCGAGCCAGCTCTATGCGTTGCGCCGCAGGATCACGGCGGTGCGCTCCGACGCGATCGGCTTCCGCCGCTTCGTCGCGCCGGACCGGGACGCGCTGCGCACCCTCGCCACGCTCGATTTCGACTGGCTGGCGCAGGATGATCGGCTGCACATCGTCGAGGCCGCTGACCGCTTCGCGCGCATGGCCGAGGAGCTGGAGGCGGTGCGGGAGCGCGCCGCTTTGCTCCACGAGCAGATCACCGACCTGCGCGCCGAGCAGATCGACAACCGGGCGCTCTACATCTCGATCGTCGCCTTCATCTTCCTGCCACTGACCTTCATCACCGGTTTGTTCGGGATGAACGTGCAAGGCATTCCCTATGCGACCCACGCCTCCGCCTTCTGGGTGATGGTCGCGATCTGCGTCGCGATCGGGGTCGGCGTGTTCGGCTGGTTCTACTGGAGGCACTGGATCAACCGGTGAGCGACGCGCCATCGGACTGCTTCCTGCGCGGTCGTCCGCTCGGGCGCCGGATCGAATGGCACCATCCGTTGCCGAAGAGCCGCGGCGGGCGCGACACAGTGCCGATCCATCCGATCTGCCACCGCACCATCCACGCGGCGATCGACAACAAGGCGCTTGAGCGCGACTATGTCGATGCCGCGGCGCTGCGGGCACATCCCGAGATCGCAAGGTTCATCGCCTGGGTGCAGGACAAGGACCCGGATTTCCACGCGCCGACGCGACGGCGGCGCTGACGTTACGCCTCCAGCTCGACGTCCCAGTAGAGATAGTCGTGCCAGCTCTCGTGGAGATAGCCCGGCGGGAAGCTGCGGCCATGCTCCTGGAGCTGCCAGCTGGTCGGCCGGTAGGGATGGCGGAAGATGTGCATGTGCGCCTCTCTGGGCGTGCGGCCGCCTTTCTTGAGGTTGCACGGTGCGCAGGCGGTGGCGACATTCTCCCAGGTCGTCCGGCCGCCTTGGGCGCGAGGCACGACATGGTCGAAGGTGAGCTCCGAGAAGGTCCCGCAATATTGGCACTGGAAGCGGTCGCGCAGGAACAGGTTGAACCGGGTGAAGGCCGGATATTCGCTCGGGCGCACATATTGCCGAAGCGCGATCACGCTCGGCAAGCTCATCTCGAAGCTCGGGCTGTGCACCTTGCGCCGATATTGGGCGACGATGTCGACCCGCTCCAGGAACACCGCCTTGACCGCGGTCTGCCACGGCCACAGGCTCAGCGGATAGTAGCTCAGGGGGGTGTAGTCCGCGTTCAGGACGAGCGCGGGGCAGCTTTCGGGGTGGCGGAGGAGATCGGGATGGTACACGGTTCAAAAGGCTCCCGTTTCGCGGAGACTACTCCCGAAACGCCGCCCCCGATACCGTCGCACCCGAAACGAGGGAGAAAGCGGTCGGTCCGGCCGTCTTCTCCTGTCCGCCACGCCCATGGCTGGTGGACGTGACGCCATGATGACACCATAGGTTGCGACTCCCGGTCAAGCGCGGAATTTTACGAAGGCCATGCATCCCGTCACCCGCTTCGCTCCCTCGCCGACCGGCCGGCTCCATCTGGGGCACGCCTTCTCGGCGCTGGCAGCCCATGATTTCGCCCGGGAACGGGACGGGACCTTTCTGCTTCGGATCGAGGACATCGATCCCGGCCGGTCGCGCCTCGAGCATGTCGATGCGATCCTCGAGGACCTGATCTGGCTCGGGCTCGAATGGGACGGGGAGATGATCTACCAGTCCGAGCGGCTGGATCTGTACGCCGCAGCCTTGGACCAGCTGAAGGCTGCAGGTCTGGTCTATCCCTGCTTCTGCACCCGCGCGGACATTGCCGCGAGCGTGGCGGCGCCGCATGGGCCCGACGGTCCCGTCTATCCGGGGACGTGCCGCGGGCTCGTCGATCGCGATCTAAGCCGGCCCCATGCCTGGCGGCTCGACATGACGAAAGCCCTTCCCGTGTTCTCCCGCGGACGCGGGAGCATGCCGAATTGGATGGACGACGACAAAGAGATCATCGCCACCCCCGAAGCGTTCGGCGACATCGTGCTCGCCCGCAAGGACGCGCCGGCGAGCTATCATCTCGCCGTCACCGTCGACGATGCGGCGCAGGGCGTGACCGACATCGTGCGGGGGCAGGACCTGTTCGCCGCGACCCACGTCCACCGCCTGCTCCAGGCGCTGCTCGACCTGCCGACCCCGCGCTACCACCATCACGGCCTCCTCACCGGCGCCGACGGGTCGCGCCTCGCCAAGCGGCACGGCGCCCCGACCATCGCCAGCCTGCGCGAGGCGGGCGCCGATCCGGCGGCGCTGGTGGCGGCCATGCGTCGAGGGGAATATCCGGCTGGATATTCGCTCGTAGAAGCCGAGGGCCCAGACCCATGATCGGCAATGGTCGTAATCGCCCGGAGAAGGCGGGCATGGGCAGGTCGCCATGCCCCCGGCATGGCCGCGAATGTCCGCGGGACATTCGCACCTGCCCATTTTTCGCCAGGGCAGCGTCGCTCGTCGGTCACGATGCGCCAAGCATCGCTCCCTCCTCGCTCCTTGCCCTGACCCAAAATCCGCTCCGTCACGGCCGTTGCCGATCATGGGTCTGGGCCCTAGATAGGCGCCATGACCTGGCTTCTGGTGATCCTGCTCGTCCTCGCCGCCGGCGCGACCCTGTTCGTGCTGATCAAGGGCGTCATCAACATGGCGCAGCAGAAGGACCTCACTGGCCAGCGCTCGCAGGAGCTGATGCGCAAGCGCGTCCTCTTCCAGGCGGTCGCGATTCTGATCGCCGTCGTGCTGCTGCTCGTCGCGGGCGGCGGCCGCCGCTAGCGTCGACTCCGGGGCGGTGGTCAGGCTCAACAAGATCTATACCCGCACCGGCGATGCCGGCGAGACCGGGCTGGTCGACGGCTCGCGCGTCTCGAAGGCGGACCCGCGCATGGCGGCGATCGGCGACGTCGACGAGGCGAACAGCGCGATCGGGGTCGCACTGCTTCATGCGGACGCAGACGCTGCGGCGATGCTCGGGCGGATCCAGAACGAGCTGTTCGATCTCGGCGCCGATCTCGCGACCCCCGGCGAGACCTTCGCGCCGGGCGAGATGACGCTCCGGATCGTGGCCGAACAGATCGACCGGCTGGAGCGCGAGATCGACGCCATGAATGCCGACCTCGAACCGCTGCGCAGCTTCATCCTGCCGGGCGGCCCCAAGGCGGCCCATCTCCACCTCGCGCGCGCCGTGGTGCGCCGGGCGGAGCGCGCCGCGGTGGAGGCGGCGGCACGCGTGTCGCTCAATCCGCTGGCGCTCACCTACCTCAACCGCCTGTCGGACCATTTGTTCGTGCTCGCGCGTTGGGTGACGCGTGAGCATGGCGGGGACATTCTCTGGCAGCCTGGCGCAACACGTGGGGACGCGTAGATTGTTCTTGTTTTGTACCGTGTATTGCGGTAGCTGAAATCCGCCCGACAACGGGAGACGAAGGATGGCGACGCAGGCCCGGCCGGACACGAGCGACAGCTTTGCGTCGCGTTATGCGGCGGTACGGCAGCTCAGCCTCGCCATCGCGGCGCCGCTCTCAGACGCCGACGCGACGATCCAGCCGATGCCTGATGCTTCGCCGGCCAAATGGCACCTCGCCCACACGACCTGGTTCTTCGAGACCTTCCTGCTGCGCGACCATGTGCCGGGCTATCGTGCCCATGACGAGCGCTGGGCGTTCTTGTTCAATTCCTATTACGAAGCCGAGGGGGAGCGTCACGCCCGCCCGCGTCGCGGCATGCTGAGCCGGCCATCGCTCGATGAGGTACGCGCCTATCGCGGCGCGGTCGACGCCGTGATGATGGCGGCGCTGCCGGGCTTTTCGGCGGAGGCGTTGGCGCTGGTCGAGCTCGGGCTCAACCACGAGCAGCAGCATCAGGAACTGATGCTGATGGATCTGACCGCCGCGATGGCGGAAAATCCGCTGAAGCCGGCGGTGTGGCCGGCCGCGCCGTGGCGCCCGCGCCCCGATTATGACGCGCCGAGGATGCTCCACATCGAGGGCGGCGTGGTCGAGATCGGCCATGATGGCACCGGCCCTTCGACGTCGCTCAGGACAGGCTTCGCCTTCGACGCGGAGACGCCGCGCCACCAGCATGTCCTGCGTCCCTACCAGATCGCCGACCGGCCGGTGCTGGTGCAGGAATGGCTCCGGTTCATGGACGAGGGCGGCTATGCCGATCCTCTGCTCTGGCTGTCGGACGGCTGGGCCTGGGTGCAGGCCGAGGGCATCGAGGCGCCGCTCTACTGGGAAAAGGGCGAGACTGGCTGGCTGCGGTTCGGGCTCGACGGCCTGCAGCCGGTCAACCCAGCCGAACCGGTCTGCCACATCAGCTATTACGAGGCGGACGCCTATGCCCGCTGGGCCGGCGCCCGGCTGCCCACCGAGCAGGAATGGGAACATGCCGCACGAATGAGCGACCCTGACGCCGGCGATTTCTTTGACGCCGCTGGCCCGGTGCGGCCGAAGCCGCCGCTCGAGCCGCCCAGAATCGAGAAGTTCTTCGGCGGGGTCTGGGAATGGACGGCGAGCGCCTTCCTTCCCTATCCGGGCTTCCGACCGACCGAGGGCGCGGTCGGCGAATATAACGGCAAGTTCATGAGCGGGCAGATGGTGTTGCGCGGCGGCTCGTCCGGCACCCCGCGCGGCCACATGCGCGCCAGCTATCGAAACTTCTTCTATCCCCATCAGCGCTGGATGTTCTCCGGCCTCAGGCTCGCAAAGGATCTCTAGACCGTGGACGCCATCGCCATCCGGCCGCGGGTCGACCCTGCCTTCCGCAACGACGTGCTCGCCGGCCTTGCCGCACCGGTCCCGGCGGTGCCGGCGCGCTGGTTCTACGACCATCGCGGCTCCGAGCTGTTCGAGGCGATCACCGAGCTTCCCGAATATTATCCGACGCGGACGGAGGCCGATCTGCTCCGGCGGCACAGCCACGAATTTGCGCGTCTGCTCGGCCGTGGCGAGGCGGTGGTGGAGTTCGGCTCGGGTTCGTCGACCAAGACGCCGATCCTGCTGAGCGCGATCCGGCCCGGCGCCTATGTGCCGATCGACATCAGCGGCGATTTCCTGCGCGAATCCGCCGATGCGCTGCAGGCCCAGTTCCCCGGCCTCCCGATCCATCCCGTCGAGGCGGACTTCATGCGGCCGATCACCCTGCCGGCCGAGGTGACGTGGATGCAGAAGCTCGGCTTCTTTCCCGGCTCGACGATCGGCAATCTCGTCGCGCGCACCGCGGTCGATCTGTTGCGCGTGATGAAGGAGACGCTGGGCGAGGGTGCGCGCCTGCTGATCGGCATGGACCGGATCAAGGACGTCAACGTGCTCCTGAACGCCTATGACGATGCGGCGGGCGTGACGGCCGCGTTCAACCTCAACCTCCTCCACCGGATCAATGCCGAGCTCGTCGGCGACATCCCCGTCGACGCCTTCCGCCACCGCGCGATCTGGAACGATCCGCTGAGCCGCATCGAAATGCATCTGGAAGCGGTGCGCGACGTCAGCTTCACCGTCTCCGGTGAGCGCTTCTCCTTCCGCGAGGGCGCGACGATCCACACCGAGAACAGCCACAAATACGGCCATCGCGACAGCCGTATCCTGCTGCGCGCCGCCGGCTGGGGCGTGGTGCAGGAATGGACCGACGAGAAGGAATGGTTCTCGATCCTGCTCGCCGAAGCGGAGCCACCGAGATTTGCGCCATAGATGTGCAGAAGGGCGGCTGCATGAATCGTCATTGCGAGGAGTTTTGCGACGAAGCAATCCAGTGAGCTTATGACGCGTACTGGATTGCCTCGCGTCGCTCGCAGTGACGGAGAGGCAGTGCCTACCGCCCTCTGACGCGGGTCCGCCAGACCGTGATATAGTCGCGGGCGCCGCGGCATTCGCCCATGGCCGATTGACGCAGCAGCCGGAAGCGCTGGCCGTCCCAGCCGTAGAGGGAGCGTGTGCCGCAATCGCCGATGCCCCGGCCCAGCGACAGCTCGCTGATCGTCCGCGCCCCCGAATCCCATTCGGCGTTGATCAGCTCGGCGCGGCCTCCGTCCGCCTGGGCCCATTGCGCGTCGAACAGGGCGGGCGCGATCTCGGTGCGGCCGTCCTGCCCGGCGCTCGCGACGAACGGCATCCAGGTCACATTGTAGGCGCCGCTGCCGCAGGCGAGCAGGATCAGGGTCTTGCCCTCGTCCAGCGGTACGGCGCGATACTCGTCGGGCCCTCCGACGTCGCCGACGGTGCAGCCGATGTCCCGCCGCAGCCGCGCGATCCGTGCATCGTCCACCGATGGCGTCTCGCCACGCGGGAACGGCGCTATCCGTATCTCCGGCACGACCGGTGGCACCGGCACGGCGGAGGCGGGGCGGTCGCCGGGGCGGACCAGCGCGGTCACCGTCCCGGTCCGCAGCTGTGCCTCATCCATCGCCAGCAACGCAGCCGAGGCGCCGGCGAGCGAGACGCGGCCGAGATCGCTTCCATCCGCCGCGGTCACCGTGATCTGGGCGGCCGAGCGCAAGGCCCTCAGCAGGGCCGGCACATCGGCCGGATGAACGATCGTGCAGTCAGGCCCCTCGAGGATCCGTACCGGCAAGGGACGGCCGTCGGCGCTGACCTGCGCGCCGCACAAATCCTCATCGTCGTAGCGATAGAAGGAGAAGACCGGCTCCGCATCGGCGGCGGGATTGCGCCGTACACTCAGCGAACGCCCATCGTCGCTTCCCTCCGGCACCAGCGAGACCGCCTGGCAGTAGCGGCCATTGTCGCAGCCGACGGTCCAGTCCTGGAAAGTGCGCAGCTCGCCTGGCTGCGGCGCGGCGGCCTGAAGGGCGAGGGCGAGAAGGATCATGACGGCAGCGTATCCTTCTCCGGCCCCGAACGGAAGCTGGCAGCCGCCATTGCCCGCTCCCGCCGCCTCGCCTACATGCGTGGCTCGATTTCGAGCGGGAGACCTTGATGCTGTTGGCCTTGTTCGGCGTTGCCGATCTGTTGCTGCGGGTGGCGATGTACGTGATCATCGCCCAGGCGATCCTGTCGTGGCTCGTCGCCTTCAACGTGATCAACACCTATAACGACTTCGTGCGCTCCTTCCTGGGCGCGCTCGACCGGATCACCGAGCCGCTCTACCGGCCGATCCGCAAGATCCTGCCCGATTTCGGCGGGCTCGATTTCTCGCCGATGGTCGTGCTGCTGCTGATTTACGTGATCCGCATCCTGCTCTCCGGCGTCGCCGCCGACATCGCCATGGCGGGCTGAGCGGATGGCAGCATCGGTCATCGACGGCAAGGCGTTCGCCGAGGGGCTGCGGGCGCGGGTCGGCAAAGCCGGGGCCGCTTTCGAGGCACAGACCGGGCGCAAGGCGGGGCTGGCCGTGGTGCTGGTCGGCGAGGATCCGGCGAGTCAGGTCTATGTCCGCTCCAAGGGCAAGGCGACCGTGGCGGCCGGCCTGGAAAGCTTCGAGCACCGCCTGCCTGTCCACACCAGCCAGGCCGACCTGCTCGCGCTCGTGGCGCGGCTCAATGGCGACGAGGCGGTCGACGGCATCCTCGTCCAGCTGCCGCTGCCGCCGCAGATCGACGAGAAGGCGGTGATCGACGCGATCGACCCCGCCAAGGACGTCGACGGCTTCCACGTCGTCAATGCCGGCCGGCTCGCGATCGGCGAGGACGCGCTGGTGCCCTGCACCCCGCTCGGCTGCCTGATGCTGCTGAAGGATCGGCTCGGCGACCTCTCCGGTCTCGAGGCGGTGGTGATCGGCCGCTCCAACATCGTCGGCAAGCCGATGGCGCAGCTGCTGCTGCGCGAGAGCTGCACGGTGACGGTCGCGCACAGCCGCACCCGCGATCTGCCCGCGGTCGTCCGCCGCGCCGATATCGTCGTCGCCGCCGTCGGCCGGCCGGAGATGGTGACCGGCGACTGGCTGAAGCCCGGCGCGACGGTGATCGACGTCGGCATCAACCGCGTGCCCGCCGCCGATGAAGGCAGGACCCGGTTGGTCGGCGACGTCGATTTTGCCAGCGCCGCCGGGGTCGCGGGCGCGATCACGCCGGTGCCGGGCGGGGTCGGGCCGATGACCATCGCCGTCCTGCTGCGCAACACCCTCGTCGCGGCCCATGCCCGCGCCGGCCTGCCGCCGCCAGAGGACCTGTGACCGAGCTCTTCGTCTCGGCCTTCGTCACCTTCCTGGTGGTGATCGATCCGCCGGGCTGCGCGCCGATCTTCGCCAGCCTGACCCAGGGCGCGACGCCGCAGCATCGCCGGGCCATGGCGGTCCGCTCGGTGCTGGTCGCGACCGGCATCCTGCTGTTCTTCGCGGTGCTTGGCGAGGACCTGCTGCGCGCGCTCGGCATCTCGCTCTCGGCCTTCCGCATCGCCGGTGGCATCATGCTGTTCCTGATCGCGCTCGAAATGGTGTTCGAGAAGCGCACCGAGCGACGCGAGCACCGCGCCGAGGAGGTGAGCGCGGCGAAGGTCGAGGACATCTCGGTCTTCCCGATGGCGATCCCGATGATCGCCGGGCCCGGCTCGATCGCGTCGGTGATGCTGCTGACCGCGCGCGGCAACGGCCTCAATGAATCACTGATCGTGCTCGCCGCGCTCGGCGCGACGCTGGCTTTGACCCTGCTTGCCCTCCTCCTGGCCGGGCCGCTGATGCGGCTCCTGGGGCACAAGATGGAGGCGATGATCACCCGCCTGCTCGGCGTCATCCTCGCCGCGCTCGCCGCCCAGTTCGTGATCGACGGGATCGAGCGCAGCTTCAGCTGATCACGCGCCACATTTTGTAGGGCGAACCGGAGGGGAGCTGCACCGGCTGGAGCCAGCCTGGGACCCGGCCGCGGGCGAGTTGGGCATAGAGGCCTTCCGGCGCCTCCGACCGGTAGATCGTCGATTCCGACATGTTCGGGCAGATCAGCACATAGGCGACGCGATACTGGCGGATGGCCTGACGGGCATTCTCGGCCGTGCCGCGCCAGGCATGCATGACATCGAGGATCTGCTGCGCGTTGCGGTGGTAAGGACCGGCGATCGCGTCATGGTGGGTGACAGTGATCAGGCGCGGGCCCAGGTCGACGAAGGTGAGGACCGTGCCCTTCGGCTGCTGCGCCACCGGTCGCAGGGCGCGCAGCGTCGGGCAGGTCGCGTTGGCGATGTTGACGCTCTTGCGATAGGCGCTGACGCTGCTCGGAAAGAGGCTGTTTAGATAGCCGGTGACGGTGCCCGACACGATCAGGAAGACGACGAGGATGCCCGCGACGCGCAGGACGATTTGCCTGAGGCTGGCGAGCCACAGGATGGCCGCCCAGACCAAGGCGGTGGCGCCGGGAACGGACAGGAGCTGGGCCGCGGGCCCGGCGCGGGTCTGCCAGAACAGCAGCGCGAGCGCGAGGATTGCGGGAATGGCGACGGCGGCCCAGGGGAGCCAGCGCGCCGGATCGCGTCGATGCGTCCAGAGCATCAGCGCGTAGCCGATCAACCCGGCGATCGGCAGCGTCAGCGTTGCCGCCGCAGTCTGGAAGCCGTGCCGATAGATCGGCATCGCCTCGCGCACCCGGCTCAGCCACAGGCGGTCGAGCTCGGGGGGCGCCTGCTCCAGCCGGCCGAGGCAGCCCGGCCAGGTCAGCGCGAACGCGCCGGCGATGACGAGTCCGCCCGCGGCCGCCGCGGCGAGGCGCCAGTGGCGCGCGTGCGGGTTCGCCCAGGCGAGGCCGACGGCAATCGCGCCGGCCGCGGTCATGGCAGACAGCCAGACGGGAGAGAGAGCGTCGCAAACGGGCGCGCGGTTCGCATAGGAGGCGAAGGCCAGAAATCCGAACGCGCAGCCGCCGGCAAGCGACACGCCATAGGCGCCGAGCCGCCTGGCTTCCTCACCGTCCCACACCCAGCGCAGCACGGTGACGATGCCGGCCAGCGCCAGATAGAGCAGCATCTCGAGGCCGATTGTCAGCGAGGCGGCGGTGGCGAGGCCGAGAATGACGCCGCCGCGGCCGCGCTTCGGATCGGTCAGCGCCATCACCGCCAGCGCCAGCATGGCGAGCTGCCAGCCATGATGGTCGATCCTGAGCGGCGCCCACATGCCGCGCGCCGAGCCTGCGCAGGCGAGGAGCAGGATCGCGATGAGGAAGGCGCGGTTGTCGAGCAGCCGGCGGACCGCGACTGCAAGCGCGGCCATCGCGACCAGCATCGGCAGCAGGGGTGCGACCGCCACCGCGACCTGCTCGGCCCGCGCGCCACCGAGGATCGGCATGAGCAGCAGTTTGAGCCCGGCGATCGGCAGGTCGACGAGCCGGGACCAGTGGACGTCGGCGCCCATCGGCGGATTGAGCCGATATTGGCGGAGATCGTACCAGGCCTGCCCGCCGAGCCAGGCGCGCACCTGCATCATCCTCAGATTGTCGTCGGTGTCGCCGAGCCCGAAACCCTGGATCGCTGCCCAGCGCGCATAGATCGAATAGCCGGCGACGATCAGCCAGAAGGCGAGCAGCCACCAGCGCCAGTGCCGTTCGATCTGGTCCAGCGCCTTCATCGACTTTCGCCCCTTTTCAACCCCTTGCAAGGGCATTAGTCGCTCGGCGTCAAAGGGCAAGCGCGGCAGGAAAGGCAGGTGCCGACGAAAATGGAGCGAAGCGGCGCGATTCCCGCGATCATCGGACAGCTGGTCCGGTTCGGCCTGGTCGGCGGCTTCGTCACCGGGCTCTACGCGCTCGTCTATTCGCCGCTCGCGAGCCTGGAGATCACCTCGCCGCAAATTGCCAATCTCGCAGGCTATTTCGTCGCGATGGTGACCGGCTACATCCTCCACAGCCGCTGGAGCTTCCGCGGCCACGGCGTGCGCGACAACGCCGCGCGGACGACGAGCCGTTTCTTCATCGTCTCGCTGGTGAGCCTGGGGCTCAACGCGCTGTTCGTCTTCGTGCTGACCGACAGCACGATGCTCGACGGCCCCTGGTGGTGGCCGCTGATCCCGATCCTGTTCGTGACCCCGCTCGTCACCTTCGCGCTCAACCGCCAGTGGGTGTTCGGGTCATGATCTCGTTCGCACTCGCACTGCACCAGCGAGCTGGTGCCGCCCGGGAGACGAAAGCCTGATGGAACGCATCGTCTACGACCGGATGGCCGAGCTCGACGAGCAGCATTGGTGGTATCGTGCCCGCCGCGAAATCCTTTCCGATCTGATCGCGCGGCGGATCGCGCCACCGGTCGGCGCACGCATCCTTGAGATCGGCTGCGGCACCGGCCACAACCTGGCGATGCTCGGCGGTTTCGGCCGGGTGGACGCGATCGAGGTGGATGGCGCGGCGCGCGACATCGCGAGCAGGCGGCTCGGCCGCGTCGTGATGAATGCGCCGCTGCCCGCGCTCACCGGTGTCGAGGACGGCGCCTACGATCTCATCGCCATCCTCGACGTGCTGGAGCATGTCGAGGAGGATCGCGCCGCGCTGGAAGGCATGGCGCGCAAGCTGAAGCCCGGCGGGCGCATCCTGATCACCGTCCCGGCCCATCCCTGGATGTGGAGCGCGCATGACGTCGTCAACCACCACAAGCGGCGCTACACGCGCGCCACGCTGAGATCGGTGATCGGCGAGGCCGGCCTGAAGATCGAGATGCTGAGCTGGTTCAACAGCCTGCTGTTCCCGCTCGCCGCGGGCGCGCGCGTTGCGGGACGGATCACCGGCAAGGAAGACAGCGACGACAGCCTGCCGCCGAGACCGGTCAACAGCCTGTTCGAGAAGATTTTCGGCCTGGAGCGCTATGCGATCGGCCGGCTGCCGTTCCCGCCCGGCGTCTCGCTCGCGGCGATCGTCTCGCTGCCCTGAGCGCCGCCTTCGGCGACATGGCCGAGGCTCGGGCGGCCGCCGGCGCGGCCGGCGATCTCCGAGACGATGTACAGCGGCCGGCGCTTCGCCTCGATGTAGAGCCGTCCGAGATATTCGCCGATCATGCCGAGCACGAACATCTGCACGGCGCCGAGGACCACCACGACCAGCATCAGCGATGTCCAGCCCTGGATCGCGCTGCCCGTAAAGAAGCCGATCCCGATATAGATGAACAGGAGGATCGAGGCGGCGACGAGCCAGAGGCCGATGTGGCTGGCGAAGCGCAGCGGCGCGGTGGAGAAACCGGTCACCGCATCGAGCGCGAGGCGCATCATCTTGGCGAGCGGATAATTGGTCTCGCCGGCATGGCGCTCGGCCCGGTCATAGGCGATCGGCACCTGGCGGAAGCCGACCCACGCGACCATGCCGCGGATGAAACGCGCCTGCTCGGGCAGGCTGAGCAGCGCGTCCAGCGCCCGCCGGCTCATCAGGCGGAAATCGCCGGTGTCGACCGGAATCTCGATGTCGGCAAGGCGGGAGAGCAGGCGGTAGAAGGCTTTGGCAGTGCCGCGCTTGAACGCGGTCTCGCCGGCCCGGGCGCGACGCACCGCATAGACCACGTCGGCCTTTTGACGATCCATCTCGGCCATCATGTCCGGCAGCAATTCGGGCGGGTCCTGCAGGTCCGCGTCGATGACCAGGATCCGCTCGCCGGCGCACAGGTCGAGGCCGGCGGTGAGCGCGAGCTGGTGGCCGTGATTGCGCGACAGGTTGATCGCGACGAGATGCGGGTCGGTTCCGGCCAGCTCCTGCATGATCGCCCAGGTGCGGTCGCGTGAGCCGTCGTTGATCAGGACGATTTCGTAATCGTCGCCGGCAACGGCGGCGGCCGCCTTCGTCAAACGGGCATGCAGCTCGCCGAGGCAGCCTTCCTCGTTGTAGCAGGGAACGACGATCGAAAGCGGCAGCGGCACGCGAAGCATCCTTGTGGGGCAGCCTCAAAGGCTGCGGTCATCGACCCTATAGAGGACGCTGGTCCCATCGCGCCAGATCGGCGTGAGGCCCTCGGTCAGCGCTGGATCGTAACGGGGCGGATCGATCAGCCAGACATAGTCGAAGCCGTGACGCGGGAAGGTCTTGAGCGCGACGTCGATCGTCCGCCACACCTCGTTGCGGCAGCGCCAGTAGGTCACGACCTGGCTGGCGTCGCGGATGAACGGCCAGCCCGGCCGGTAACGGACCTGAAGGAGCTGCGCGCCGGCCATCGTCCACTGGTCGTTCGAGAAGGCCTCGCGCCGCACGATCGCCATCGCCGGCAGATGGAGCAGCCGGGTCATCGCCCAGCGCTCGGTGCACGGGCGGCCGACGAAGCTCACCATCCGCGCACCGTGCGGGACATGCGCCAGTGCGGCGAGTTCGCGGTCGTAGCGCTGATCGTAGATCCAGGTGCTCGCGGTCGTGGCGGCGGTCCGGACGAGGAAGAAGGACAGGCCGATGATGCCGATCGCCGTTACAGCGCTGTGGCGGAAGCGATACGGGAAGCGGATCGCGACGAGACCGATCGCGAACAGATAAGGCGCCAGACGCATATCGGCATAGGCCGAGCCGAACACGATCCGCGGCAACAGGATGAAGACGACTATTAGGAACAGCGTGGAGGCGAGCAGGTTGCGCGAATAGCTGCGCGGGAAAAGGATCGTGCCGGCGAGAATCAGGCTGACGAGGCCGACCGAAGCCAGATCGAACCATTCCCAGCGATCGCGCAGCGCCTGGGTCACCCATTCCCATTTGCGCTCCCAGTTGAACCAGTCGCCGGTCTGCCCGCCGGCCTCGCTACGCCAGAGCAGCATCAGCCCGAGTGGTGGCGCCAACGCGAGACAGTGGAGGCCGGCGAAGAAGCCCGCGGCGACGAAACATTGAACGCCGCCCAGCAGGTCTGGCGGGCAGGCGCTGCGACGCTGGTCGAACTGGCGGACCAGCTCGGCCGAGAAGGCGAGCACGCCGAGCGTGCCCCAGCCGAAGGCATGAACCACCCACAGGATCATCGAGATCGGCACGAACAGGATCGCGCGCAGCCCAGGTCGGCCCTTGCGGGCGAGCCGCAGCCACAGCGCGAAGGCGAGCAAGGCCAGCGCCATCGACAATGCGAAATTCGCAAAGCCGAAGAAGAAAGGAAAATTATACGCAAACGGCAACGCGAAAAGTGTTGTCGGCGGAATCCGTCCATGCACTTCGTGCGCGACCCAGAGCAGCCCGCCGGCCGTAAGCGGCGGGATCGCGAGAACGATGAGCCTGACCGCCAGCTCCAACCCGATCAACGGCGCGAGCAGCTCGACAAGGAGATCGACTCCGAGATTGCCAATCAGCCGCCAGTCGAACATGTAGAATTGCTGGAGCGCTGGCGAACTCGCGAGGTCGAGCTGGACCCGGTAGCGGCCCATATGTCCGGGAAGGTCGAGCAGGGGCGGCACGTTCGGCCAAACCATCGGCAAGGCGGTGAGGACGAGCAGCAGCACGAGCACGATCCGCCTTTCCCAGAAGGCGTCGCGTTCCTTGGCCGTCGGGAAAGGTTCTGAAGGATGCATCTCGTGGCTGGGTCCCCGCCACGATGCCTTCCGTCATTCGTCCGAAACTTCAACAGGAAAAGTGCACGCCCGCCAACGGCCTGCTCGTCAGGCAATTGCGGCGGCGGCCTCCATCGGCTTGGGCTGGCGTTCGAGACGTTCGGCGATTCGTCCCGCCACGGTCCAGATTCCCCAGGCCAATGCAATCGAGACGATGCCGTCGATCGCATAGTGCCAGCCGAGGTGGATCGAGCCGATCCAGATCAGCGCCGCGAATGCCGTCATTGTCCAGCCCGCCCAGCGGTTGAGCCGGAAGGCCGCAAAGGCGAAAAGAGCAGCCAGGCCATTGTGGACCGAAGGCATGGCGGAAATCCCGCCACCGACCCTCAGCGTATCGCTGCCGAATGAATCAAGGAGGCCGTTCTGAAAGGTCAGCGCGGAGAGCGGCGCGCCGAGTGTCGCCTGGTCTGCGGCCAATCGGTTCATGAGCGCCTGGAATTCGGGCGCTGGGCCGACGAAATGGGAATAGAAACAGGGGCCGGCCGCGGGAAGGAGGAAGGCGAGCACGCTTCCCACACCGATCCACATGGCAATATAGCTCAGCAGATACTGCGTGCGCAGCCGATAGCTGCTATCGGGCAGCCAGGCGCAGATCATGACCCCGAGCGCCATCGGTACAAACCAGCCATGATAGGCGGCGTTGATGAGCCCCGTCGCTGCCGGCGAGCTCAGCAAAGCGTGCGTGACACGCCACGGGTCGTGGCCAAGGAAGAGCGTCCGGTCCATCGCCGCAAACAGCGGATCGAAGCGAAAGCCGGCGAGGGGCAGCACCATTTGCTTGAAGGCGTTGAACGACGCCATCAGCGACGCGAAGAGAAGCGGCGGCCAGAAGAACGAAATGCCATGATCGCGTGCCCAGCGCGTTCGTCCCCATGCAAGCATGACCGCGAACGGCGATGGTGCCGGCCCGCTCCTCGGCCGGTTCTGGTAGAGCTTCCAGACCAGACCCAGCAGGCCGATCACCAGCCACAATCCGAAGCTGCCCTTGAGATAGGTCAGGAAGAGCCGCCCGAAATCCGTTGGGTCAACGCGCCCGGTCGCCAGGACGAGCGCCATATAGATCGCGACGGTGGCGATCCCGAGGCCTGCCGCGTGTGCTTCCCTGCGGTCCGTCATCTCCCCTCCGGGGCGCGCGCACGACAGGTGCGGCGCCTTGGCGAGGCGCTAGCGGAACAGGGTTAACAATGGGTTCGTCGGTCGCCTGGGTGCTCAGGCCAACGCCGCCTGTTTTTCCGCCGCGATTCGGTCCAGTTCGGCGCGGCTCTTCTTTTCCGCCGCGGATTTGAGCTGCCCGCAGGCGGCCATGATGTCGCGGCCCCGCGGGCGGCGGATCGGGGCGGAGATGCCGGCCTCGAAGACGATGTCGGAGAAACGCTGCACGCGTTCGTCCGACGAGCATTCGTAGTCGGCGCCGGGCCAGGGGTTGAACGGGATCAGGTTCACCTTGGCGGGCAGCTTGTACTTGCGGATCAGGCGGACCAGCTCGCGGGCATCTGCGTCGCTGTCGTTCTTGTCCTTCAGCATCACATATTCGAAGGTGATGCGCCGCGCATTGTTGGCGCCGGGATAGGCGGCGCAGGCCTCGAGCAGCTCGTCGATGCCGTATTTGCGGTTCAGAGGCACGATCTCGTCGCGGATTTCCTTGGTCACCGCATGGAGCGAGACGGCGAGGTTGACGCCGATCTCCTCCCCGGCGCGCGCCATCATCGGCACCACACCGGAGGTCGACAGCGTGATCCGCCGCCGCGACAGGCCGAGGCCGTCGCCGTCCATGACAATTTTCAAAGCATCGCGAACATTGTCAAAATTGTACAATGGCTCGCCCATGCCCATCATGACGATGTTGGAGAGCATCCGGCCCTCGGGCTGGCTCGGCCACTCCCCGAGCGAATCGCGCGCCAGCATCACCTGGCCGACGATCTCGCCGGCATCGAGGTTGCGCACCAGGCGCATCGTGCCGGTGTGGCAGAAGCGGCAGTTGAGCGTGCAGCCGACCTGGCTGGAGACGCAGAGCGTGCCGCGGTCCGCGTCGGGGATGAACACCATCTCGAAATCGTGGCCGTCGACGGTGCGCAGCAGCCACTTGCGCGTCCCGTCGGTCGAGACCTGCGCGACGACCACCTCCGGCCGGCCGATGGTGAAGCGCTCGGCGAGCCAAGCGCGCTGCGGCTTGGCGATGTCGCTCATCGCGGCAAAGCCGGTGGCGCCGCGATTGTAGATCTGGTGCCAGAGCTGCTTGGCGCGCAGCTTCGCCTGCTTGTCGTCGAGCCCGGCGGCCGCCAGCGCCTCGCGCATTTCGGCCTTGGACAGGCCGACCAGCTCGACGCGCGCATCCTCGCGCGCCGGCGCGGGGCGCGGCACGGTGACCGGGTCGATATGACCGGGAATGGGCATCGCTTGCGTCATGGGTGCGCGTATCTAGTGGGAAGAGCGCCGGTTTTCCAGTGCCCTGCCGGCAGCGCGCAGGTACGCCCGGTTCCGGGATCCGGCGGCTAGCCTTTCGGACCCCGCGGCGTCAGCATGCCGGGGACGACGAAGCCGATGCCGCCGGAGCCGATGCTGCGCGCCTCCTGCTTGAGGCTGGCCTGGATCTGCTCATAGTCGCGCTCCATCTCCTCGGTGACCGAGGGACGGGTGTCGTCGAGGGCGCGTTCGAACTCCGCCATCGTGACGGTGGCCGCCTCGATCCGCTCGCGCAGCGCGAACAGGCCGGCGCGGCGGACGAGATCCTCGAGGTCCGCGCCGGTAAAGCGCAGGGTGCGCTGGGCAAGCGAATCGAGATCGACGTCGTCGGCGAGCGGCATGTTCTTGGTGTGGATGCCGAGGATGTGGCGGCGGCCCTCCGCGTCGGGAACGGGGACATAGACGAGCTCGTCGAAACGGCCAGGGCGGAGCAGCGCCGGATCGATGAGGTTCGGCCGGTTGGTCGCGCCGATGACGACGACCGATTGCAGCTCCTCGAGGCCGTCCATCTCCGCGAGGATCGTATTGACCACGCGCTCGGTGACCTGCGGCTCGCCGAGGCCGCCGCCGCGCGCCGGAACCAAGCTGTCCAGCTCGTCGATGAAGATCACCGTCGGCGCGACCTGGCGGGCGCGGGCGAACAGGCGGGCGATCTGCTGCTCGCTCTCGCCATACCATTTGGAGAGGAGGTCGGAGGACTTGGTGGCGATGAAGTTCGCCTCCGCCTCACGCGCCGTCGCCTTGGCGAGGAGGGTCTTGCCGGTGCCGGGCGGACCATAGAGCAGGAAGCCCTTGGCCGGCCGGATGCCGAGCCGTCGGAAGGCGTCGGGGTGCTTCAGGGGCAGCTCGACGCCCTCGCGCAGCCGCTCGCGCGCGTCGTCGACGCCGCCGACATCGGCCCAGCCGATGTTCGGCGCCTGGACCATCACCTCACGCATCGCGGACGGCTGAACGCGCTTCAGCGCCTCCTCGAAATCCTTGCGGGTGACCGAGAGCGTGTCGAGCACCTCGGGCGGGATCGTCCCTTCCTCGAGATTGAGCTCCGGCATGATCCGCCGCACCGCCTCGATCGCCGCCTCGCGGGTGAGCGCGGCGAGGTCGGCGCCGACGAAGCCGTAGGTCTGGCGGGCGAGACCGCCCAGCTCGACGTCGGTGGCGAGCGGCATGCCGCGGGTGTGAATGGCGAGGATCTCGCGGCGGCCGCTCTCGTCGGGGACGCCGATCACGATCTCGCGGTCGAAGCGGCCGGGCCGCCTGAGGGCTTCATCGATCGCCTCGGGCCGGTTGGTCGCGGCGATGACGACGAGATTCTGCCTGGGCTCCAGGCCGTCGAGCAGGGTGAGGAGCTGGGCGACGAGCCGCTTCTCGGTCTCGCCGGTCACCTGCCCGCGCTTGGGGGCGATCGAATCGATCTCGTCGATGAAGATGATCGCCGGCGCATTGGCGGAGGCTTCCTCGAACAGGTCGCGCAGGCGCTTCTCGCTCTCGCCATAGGCCGATCCCATGATCTCCGGGCCGGCGATGTGGAAGAAGCTGGCATCGCTCTCGTTGGCGACGGCGCGCGCCAGGCGGGTCTTGCCGGTGCCGGGCGGGCCATGCAGCAGCACGCCCTTGGGCGGATCGACGCCCAGCCGCTCGAAGATCTCGGGATAGCGCAAGGGAAGCTCGACCATCTCGCGCAGCTGATCGATCGTGCTGCCGATGCCGCCGATATCGTCATAGGTGACGTCGGCGCGGCGCGTCTCCTTGGCCTCGGTATATTCGGGGCGAAGCTCGACCTCGGTATTGGCGTCGATGAGGACGATGCCCTTGGGCACGGTCGAGACGACGACGAGCCGGATCTCCTGGAGCGCATAGGCCGGCGCGGTCAGCATCTGCCGCAGCTCCGGCGGCAGATCGCCGCGCGGCATCTGCTGCTGGCCGGTGGTGGCGACGACGTCGCCGGCGGTGATCGGCTTCATGCCGAAGCTGCGCTTCAGCGCCTGGGCGGAGCCGTGCAGGCGGAGATTCTTTTGTGCAGGTGCGAAGACGACGCGCTGGGCCGGCTTGGCGTCGGCCTTGCGGACCTCGACGAAATCGCCGGTGCCGATCTCGGCATTGGCGCGCTGCAGGCCGTCGAGGCGGATGATCGCAAGCTCCTCGTCCTCGGGATAGGGGCCGACGGCGCGGGCCGGCGTGGTGCGCTTGCCCGCCAGCTCGATCACGTCGCCTTCCGCCAAACCCAGCTCGGTCATCGTTGCGCGCGGCAGGCGGGCGATGCCGCGACCGCTGTCGCCCGGCCGCATCGTCGCGACCTGCAAGCGCTTGGGTTGGCGTTCCTGATCGGCCATCGGCTCCAGTCTTTCCCTTATGAAGCACCCCACATAGGGACCGACAACGGATCGTACACCTTACGGTTCAAAATTTTGAAGCGCGTCATACCAGGACTGGTTTGCCGCCCCGTAACTCGATGTCTGGAAGAGCATAAGCGGCTGCATCGCGAAGCTTGGTGGCAGGCTTCCTTAGGCCGAAGGTATGGGTGCGGCCGCCTTGCGATGCCCCGGCTCTGCTGCCTTCGTATTTCCAGTCTTCCGTTTCCAGGAATGCTACGTCCACTCGCCAAATCACCACGGATCGATCGGGTCGAATCGTCTTTGTTTCGTCAACAAGATAGCGCCAAACGATATACCAACCGGGATGATTGTAATGGGACTGGATCGGCCAATCTCGCGAACTTCCCTTGGATTCCAACGCTTCCGAAGGGGACGGATTGAGCTTGCCCCCGAGCGACAAGTCCGGAAAGCGCTGTTGAGCGATATCCGGGTGTTTGTGCCGCTTATACGGACTGAACACGTCGAGGGCTCGAATCCCCAGTATCCCGATCACCGCGCTGAATATATTCGCCTGTTCCCAGTAGAGATCGACGAGTTCCGTCGCTCCCTTTTCGATATATTCGACGGCGCGCTCAATCTGGCTCTGCTGGAGATTCTTTGGCAGCGGCATAACTTCCCCCCGGGGCGACAATCGTTGCAGCTTGAAAAGCCGATTGGCAAGTCGGGAGGAATGGCGTTCATTCAGGCTCAACGGGGCGTGAGCGTGCTTAGCTTGGCGATTGCCTCGTCCGCCAAACGCACAAATTTCGGATCAGCTTCTACCCCTATGCTCTCGTAACCAAGTGCATTGGCGGCGGCTAACGTCGAACCCGATCCAGCGAAAGGATCAAGCACCACGCCCTCGCCGAGAGGTAATGAGCCTCGCACTATTCTTCTTAAAAAGCTCTGCGGCTTCAAAGAGGGATGAGGTGCAATGAGTCGCTCGGCCCTGGGGGTAGGGCTCGACTTAATTACATCTCCGAAAGGAAGATCGTCGGAAATTCTCCTGAAGCCGCCTGTTTTCCATTTTCTAAGATTGTCCTGAACACGTCCTTCTAAGGGCTTACGCAACACAACCCAAGGCTCCCACATGGAACGGGGCATCACGCTTACAGAGCTAAATTCATGATGGGCATTCTTCGGCCGATCACCTCCCCGCATCGTCATGCTGAGCCGAACGATCGTACCGCGCAGTTCAAGGCCGGCGTCGGACATTGCTGAGGCGACAAGATGTGACAATAATGGATTGCTTGCGACCACCACGTTCGCCCCTGGCACGAGCACCTTGCGCAGACGCTTTGCGAAGAGATTGAAGAAGGAATGGAGTTGCACCCGATCTTGTGCACTTAAAACGGTAAAGCGAGGTAAGGGTGCTCGGCGATGACCATCAAAGGCCGGCGGTATGCGCCAGATCCCGCCGTTCCCTTCTCTCAATTTAGTGAGTTCGCGTTCGCTATATTCGACGAGACCGTAGGGAGGATCGGTTACGACGGCATGGATCGAATTTGGGTCCCTGCTCCGTAGCCAGTCCATACAATTCGCATGATAAAGTGAGGCTTTGTCGACGGTCACGGCGGGCGCAAGAGCGACATGGCTGACATTGCCGTCATCGATGGCGGAAAGCGAGTACTTGCCTCGTTCCGTCCTGCTAAAGAGCGACGGGACATTCAGCGTCAAATATGATCGCACTGAGGAAGGGGAGACACGACCTAAGCTGGCCGAAACAGCGTCAAGTATCTCTTTGACCGAAGCGGGCTCGTCTCTCGTTTCAAGGAAGCCAATCACTGCGTCTCGTACGAGACCCGGTGCCACCGCCATGGTTGTCGCCCTTTCGCCTAGTTGCTTTGACTTTGACGTCTGGACGTCTTCCGGTCAAGACCATCTGAAGCGCGTGGGCAAAAAAAGGCCGACCCGAAGGCCGGCCTGGAAGTTTTAGGAGAGGATGCCTGAAAGGCAGGGCTCTTTTTGCGCTTGCGAAGAAATTGTGCAAGTGCGAAATGGGCAATCACGAGTGCAAAAAATGCACTCCAGATGCGCGGATTTCACAGGCTTGTAGCAAAAGCGCCGCAATGTGCGCTGCACAATAGGGATGCCCGAACACGGAAAGGCCCCGCATGAAGAGGTTGCCGCCGCTCACCGCCATCGAAGCCTTCGTCCAGACCGCGCGCCTGGGCTCGGTCAAGGCTGCCGCTGACGCGCTGGCCTTGTCGTCGCCGGCGCTGACCCGGCGAATCCAGGCGCTCGAGCGCCATGTGAACCGGCCCCTGTTCGAGCGGCGCCACCAGTCGATCCACCTCAACGAGGATGGCGAGCGGCTGCTCGCCGAGGTCGGCCCGGTGCTCGACGAGCTCGGCCAGGCGCTGGAGCGGGCGACCGGCGGCGGGGCGCATCTGCGTCTCAGGCTCGGCGTGCTGCCGCTCTTCGCCTCCTACCGGCTGATGCCGCGCCTGCCGGAGCTCAAGCAACTGCATCCCGAGCTGCATCTCGATCTCGACACCGGCGCGGGCGCCGTCGGCCGGCTCGAGGACGGACTCGACGCGGCGATCATCCTGGCGCGCGAGCCGGAGCCGGGCCTTTACGCCCACGAGCTCGGCCTCAACCGGGTGATCGCGATCGGCGCCAGCAAGTTCGCCGAAGGACCGGAGGCGCTCGCCGATCCGGGGCAGCTCGCCGGCATGACCGCGCTCATCCACCGCGACCTGCCGAACGCCTTCGACTATTGGCGCGAGGCGGCGGGCGTTCCGGATCTCCACATGGCCGAGACCGATATGTTCGATTCGGGCCAGCTCCTGCTCAACGCGGCGATCCAGGGGCTCGGCGTCGCCTTCATGTTCGAAATGCACCTGGAGGGCGCGCATGACGAGCGGCTGGCCCAATTGTTCGGCATCGCGGCCGAAAGCCCCTATGCCTATTGGTTCGTCTGCCGTCGCGCCGCGCTCAATCGTCGTGCCGTGCGGATTTTCCGGGACTGGCTGGTGGGCACGCCGGGATAGGGTCTGGACCCAAGGCTGCGCCAGTCATGATTGGACCGCGGCGGCCGGCCCGGCGTAGAATGTCGCCATGAGCTTCTTCGAGAGCCTGGTCGTCCTGCTGCTGGTGGCGATCGTGCTGCTGCAGGTGTCGCGGCGGACGGCGATCCCCTATCCGACGATGCTGGCCGGGGCGGGGGTGGTCGTGGCGCTGATTCCGGGCACGCCGGCGATCGGGCTGGAAGGGCATACCGCGCTCGCCCTGTTCCTCGCGCCGGTGCTGGCCGATGCGGCGTTCGATTTCCCGCTGGCGGCGATCCGGACGCTGTGGCGGCAATTGCTGGCGCTGGCCGTGGTCGCGGTGCTGCTGACGACGGCCGTGGTGGCCTGGATCGGCTGGGCCTTTGCCGGCCTGCCGATCGCGGCGGCGATCGCTCTCGGGGCGATCGTCGCGCCCCCGGATGCGGCGGCGGCGACCTCGATCCTGCGCTCGGCGACCCTGCCGCGGCGGACCGTCGAGGTGCTGACCGGCGAGAGCCTGCTCAACGACGCGTCGGCGCTGCTGATCTTCAGCGCCGCAGTCGCGATCCAGAGCCAGGGCGGCATCGGCGGCGGGCTGGGGCTGCAGCTGTCGCTCGCAGTGCCCGGCGGGATCGCACTGGGCCTCGCCTCGGGCTGGCTGTTCCGCCAGATCATGCCGTTCACGCGCAACTCGCTGGGCGGCAACCTGCTCGAGTTCGTCAACGCCTATCTGCTGTGGTTCATTGCCGAGCGGCTCCATCTGTCCGCGGTGCTCGCGGTGGTCGCGATGGCGATGTACATGGCGAACGTGCCGGCGGTGCAGCAGGCGCCGCGGCATCGCGTCCAGTCCTTCGCCGTGTGGAGCGCGGCGGTGTTCCTGCTGAATGTGCTCGCCTTCCTCCTGATGGGGATGCAGGCCCGCGAGATCGTCGGCGCGATGTCGCCGGGCGAGCTCGGCGAGGCGCTGCGCTTCGCCGGGATCGTGGTGGCCGCGGTGATCATGACGCGGCTCGGCTGGGTGCTCGCCTACAACCGGCTGGCCGCGCGGTTCGGCTGGCTGCGCGGCAAGGCCCCGGCGGCCAGCGTCAAACAGGGGCTGCTGGTCGGCTGGTGCGGGATGCGCGGGCTCGTGTCGCTCGCCGCCGCCTTCGCGCTGCCGGCGGATTTTCCCCAGCGCGACCTGATCGTGCTCGCCGCGTTCAGCGTGGTGCTGGCGACCCTGGTGTTCCAGGGGCTGACGCTGGCGCCGCTGATCCGCCTGCTCGGCATGCAGGACAGCAGCGAGCGCGCGCGCGAGTTCGTGGCGGCGCGCTGCGCGCTCGCCGACGTCGCGCTGGCGGCAGTGGCCGGCGCCAAGGGGCGGGTCGCGGACGAGACCCGGCGGCAGCTCGAGATCGACCGCGCCGCCGCCGACGAAGGGGAGGGGCACAAGGAGTTCGTCGCGCGCCGCCGGTTGAAGCTCGCTGCGATCGCCGCCCAGCGCGACAAGCTCCAGGCGCTGCGCGACGACGAGACGATCGGCGAGGACGTCTATCAGGCGCTGCAGGAGGAGCTCGACTGGCGCGAGCTCGCCATGCTGCCGGAAGGCGGCCGCACGATGGAGGAGGGATAGGGGCGGGTGGCCCTATACGGGCCGCGTGCCCTCCACGGCATATTCGGCAACCAGCGGCTCGAAAACGGGCAGGTCCGGTATGCCTCCGAAGCTGTGCTTCGCCGGAGTTGTCGCCCAGGGCAGCTTCTCGTCCGTACAGGTTTCGACATGGGGTTCGAACCAGTCGTGGTCGTCGAGCATGGTCGGCCGCAGATTCACGAACCCCGCCGCGCGCCCCGGACGGGTGAACATCCAGGTCATGCAGCTCGGGCAGAAATAATGCACGTCGCGGTTGAGGCCGCCGAGAACCGGCGCGCCGGCGGTGATTTCGAAGCCGTCGGCGGGGATCGCGAGCGAGAGCGAAAAGGCGCTGGCGCTCATCGACTGGCAGCCGGCGCAGTGGCAGGCCATGGCGAGCAGCGGCGGCTTCGTCACCCGGATCCGCACCTCGCCGCAGCGGCAGCCGCCGTCCCAGGGCAGTTTCCAGTCGTCCATCACCTCTCTCCCTTGTGGCGGCGATTGAACTACAACGCGGTTCGGGAATTGGGGAGCCATGGCGAGGCTCGATCGCGACAAGGTGTACCGGGAGTTCGGCGAGGCCGTGAACATGGCGCCGGCCGAGCTTGAACGCTGGCTGGACACCGAGGACAGCCGCAAGGTCGGCTGGAAGGGGTCGGACGGGAAAGGTGCAGGCGAAAGCATCGGCCACGCGTCCGGCCGGCGGATCTTGCAGATCCTGCGCCGGCGGAAGGCCGAGCTTGGCGACGACGACTATGCCCATATGCGCAAGGTGGTCGGCTATGTCCGCCGTCATCTCGCGCAGCGGCCGGAGAATGAGGTCACCTCGCGCTGGCGCTATTCGCTGATGAACTGGGGGCACGATCCCGTGAAGTGACCCGGCGCCGCCATGGACGGCTAGCGGTCGAGCTTCAGCGGATAGGCGGTGGTGCTCTTCACCCGCTCCATGGCGAAGCGGGAGGTGACGTTCTTCAAGGGCACGTCGGCGATGAGGCGTCTGTAGAAATCGTCGAACTCGGCCATGCTGCCGACGGCGACGCGCAACAGATAGTCGACGTCGCCGGCCATGCGGTAGACGTCCATGACCTCGGGCATGGCCGCGACGGATTCGGCGAAGCGGGCCAGCCATTCGGGCGAATGATCGGCCGCCTCGACCTCGACGAAGACAGAGATGCCGAGGCCGATCGAGACCGGATCGACCAGGGCGACGCGCTTTTCGATCACGCCCTGCGCCTCCAGCTTCTGGATGCGCCGCCAGCAGGGGGTCTGCGACAGGTTCACCCGGTTGGCGACTTCGGCCACGGGCAGCGATGCGTCCTCTTGGAGGATGGCGAGGATCTTGAGGTCGGTGCGGTCCATGTCGTGCTTTCAGAAGTGGAACGATCTTCCAATAACCGGCCCATGGAGTGGTTCAAGAGCAATAATCTTCTCCATGTGAACAATTCACCTTATCGATCGGGTGGGCTTTCGACCAAGCGCCACGGCTTTTCTGCCAGGCGCGGTGTCCCGGATCGCGCGTGGTTGGCGCCCGCCCCAGGATCGAATCGAAGTCGGTTTGCGAGGTGCGACATGCGACGAGCGACCCGGCGGTGCTCGACCGCCAGAGCCGGAGCCTCAGCAACGCCGAGCAGGCCTTTTCGGACAACGCGCAGCGGATCGGCATCGGCCCGGCCTTCCGCGAGGCCGGTGCGCCCGATGCGATGAACATGGGCGCCGGCGCCGGTTTCACGATCGGCAACGCGGCGATCGGAGAGCTGGTCGCCTCATCCGAACCCGGCAGCCCGGTCAGCGGGATGATCCGGTCCAACGGGCCGGTGCCGGAGGGGCGGCCGACGGCGGCGCCCATGTTCATCGCATCGGGCGCCGGGCTGCGCCGGACCGGCCGTGGCGCTATATTGCCGAGTGAGCGGCCAGAGCAGGCGGGTTGACTTGGGCGCCCCCCGCGACTAGGTGGGCGCCTCTTTTCAGCAACAGAATCGCAAGAAGACAGGCAGGCGTTCCGAGCCATGAAGATCCGCAACTCTCTGAAGTCCTTGAAGTCGCGCCACCGCGACTGCCGCGTGATCCGTCGCCGGGGCCGCACCTACGTCATCAACAAGACGAACCGCCGCTTCAAGGCGCGCCAGGGCTAAACAGCGCTTTCCGGCAAGAGCGGTTTCCGGTTTTGCGGCCGGAAAGCGCGCGCCCATGGCTCCGGCCGCAACGGCTGCCGGCTTCGACGCGGACCGCGTCTCCCCGCGCAGACATCGAGATGGAGGACCGTTGCAGAGACGGAGCCGAGCTGGAATGATGGCCGGCACCCGTTCTCGAAGGAGCCGCCGTGAAGAAAGCGCTTGGCCTCATTCTGCTGCTCGCGGCCTGCACCGCCGAGCCTTCGGCGCCTGATCATTCAGCCGACGAAGCGGCGATCCGGCAGGTGATCGCCGACATGGAGGCGGCGTGGAATCGCGGCGACTTCCGCGGCTATATGGCCGGCTTCAAGAATCCCGATGTCGTCTTCGTGTCGCGCGGCCGGTTCCAGCGCGACTGGCAAGGGACGCTCGATCATTATGTCCGCGATTATGGCGGCGATCCGGAACGGCGCGGCCGGCTTCATTTTTCTGACATCCGGATCGAGATGCTGTCGCCCGATGCCGCGCAACTGATCAGCCGTTACCGGCTCGAAGGCGGCGGGCAGCCGCAGGACGGCATCAACACCCGCCTGATGCGCAAGGTCGACGGCCGCTGGGTCATCGCGCTCAATCATGTGAGCTCGCGCGAGGCCACGGAGCCGTCGCCGGATTCGAACGTTCAGCAGGGACGATAGCATCTCCGTACCCGAAAGGAGGGAGAGATGGCGACCGTTCCCGAAGCCACGCCGCAGCGGGAGGTCCTGCTGCGCTACACCGACGGGGCAATCCTTCTGCACTGGCTGATGGCCGCTCTGGTGGTCGTCCAGGTCTGGATCGGCTTCACGTTCCACAACATGCCGAGGGGGCCGGAGCGTGCCGACATGTTCCTGTGGCACAAGACCGTCGGCGCCACGATCCTGATGCTCGCGATCATCCGGCTGATCTGGCGGCTCCTGCACAAGCCGCCGCCCTTTCCGGAGGACCTGCCGCATTGGGAGCGGATCGCCGCCGTCTGGAATCACCGGATCTTCTACGCGCTGCTCATCGTCATTCCGCTGACCGGCCTGTCCGCCGTTTCGGGCGGCGCCGAGGAGGCGATGACGCCGTTGAAGTTCGGCCTCGCCTTGCCGGTCATCCCGGGCCTTTCCGAGGCGGCGGGCGACCTGTTCGGCGGGGCGCACGAGGCGCTGGTCAAACTCACCATCGCGCTCCTCGTCATCCACGTCGCCGCGGCGCTGAAGCACCAGTTCATCGACCGCGCCCGCGTTGCCGGCCGCATGCCGCCGTTCCGGGCGCCAGGCGGCATCGAGGCACGCCCGCGCGACGATGTCTAGCGGCCGGTCCGCGCCAGCAGGTCGATCAACTCCTGTCGCCAGAAGCGCGCCCAGGTATGGGTGCCGTGGCCGCGGGTTTCGGCGCTTGCCGGGATGAGGACGTAGCGCGCACTCGGCATCCGCCGCGCCGCAGCCTCGGCGATGCCGTAGGCGGGCGGATTGATGAAATCGTCGGCGCTGTTCACCCAGGTCATCGGCACGCGGATGCGCTCAAGATCGGGCAGCGGATTGTAGGTCCGGGATGAATCGAGCTGGTAGATCAGATCGTTGGCATCGCGGCTAGCGATGTCGCGGGTGACACGCTCATCGATATAGGCCTCGGCCGCGTCGCGGGTCGGGTAGGCGACCTGGAGCTGGAGCGGGTTCATGCCGGCGATCTGGAGGATCGAGACGGCGGTGCGCAGGCCCTGGACCGGCTGGTTGGTGTAGTTGCCGTCGTTCCAGGCCGGATCCTGGCGGATGCCCTCGGCGGCCATGCGGCGCCACATCCGGTTGTGGCCGGCGATCTCGGTTGGCAGGCACGCCATCGGCATCGCGGCGCGGGCGAAATCGGGATGCGCCTCGGCCCAGACGAAGATGTGCATGCAGCCCATCGACGTGCCCATGACGAGCCTGAGCTGCCGTACGCCGAGCTCGGCCAGCATGCGCCGCTGCGCCTCGACCATGTCGTCATAGTCGTAGTGCGGGAAGCGGGTGCGCAGGCCGTCGCTCGGCTTGGACGAGCGGCCGTGACCGATATTGTCGGGCAGGATGATGAAGTAGCGGGTGATGTCGAGCGGCTGGCCGGGGCCGTAGAGCTGGTCGGCGAACTGGGGGCTGAGGAACTGTCGTCCGCTGCCGCCGGTGCCGTGCAGGACCATCACCGCATTGGTGACGTTGCCGGCGGCGTCGCGCTGCGGCGTGCCGAGCGTCGCGTAGTGCATCCGGAGTTCCGGCAACGTCTCGCCCGAGCGGAAGCGGAAATTGCGCAGCGTCACATCGCCTTCGGTCAGGCGCGCCGCCCAGTCGGTCTGCGCGGCAGCCGGCACGCCAAGCAGCAGCACGGCGAGGAAAATCAAAGCACGCATCTGAAACCCCTCAAGATCAGTCCGCGCGATCAAGCATATCCCGGATGCGCGCGGCAAGATCGGCATAGGCGAACGGCTTGGTGATCAGCTCGACGCCCGCGTCGAGGCGGCCGTGATGGACGATGGCGTTGCGGGCATAGCCGGTGGTGAACAGGACCCTGAGATCGGGCCGGAGCACGCGTGCCTCCTTCGCCAGGACCGCGCCCGTCATGCCGCCGGGCAGGACGACGTCGGTGAACAGCAGGTCGACGCGGCCTTCCTGCCGCTCGAGCAGGCGCAAGGCGGAGGGGCCGTCATGCGCCTCGAGCACGCGGTAGCCGAGCTCGCGCAGCGCTTCGACCGTATAGGCGCGGACATCGTCGTCGTCCTCGCAGACGAGGATGGTCTCCTCGCGCGAGCCTTCGGGCACCGGCGCGTCGAGCCGCTCCTCCTCGACCGCCGCATTGCCGGCCAGCCGCGGCAGATAGATCCGCACCGTCGTCCCCTGCTTCTCCTCCGAATAGATTTTGAGATGGCCGCCCGATTGCTTGACGAAGCCGTAGACCATCGAGAGGCCGAGGCCGGTGCCCTTGCCGACCTCCTTGGTGGTGAAGAAGGGCTCGAAGGCGCGGCTGCGCGTCTCCTCGTCCATGCCGCCGCCGATGTCCGACACGCAGATCGAGACATATTGGCCCGGCACGACGCCGGGATTGGCGCGGGCATAGTCGCGGTCGAAATGGGTGTTGGCGGTCTCGATCGTGAGCTTGCCGCCGTTCGGCATCGCGTCGCGGGCGTTGACCGCGAGGTTCAGGATCGCATTTTCGAGCTGGTGGGGATCGGCCTCGACTCGCCACAGGCCGGCCGCCAGAACCGTCTCCATCTCGACCGTCTCGCCGAGGGTGCGGTGGAGCAGCTCGGACATGCCGGTGACCAGCCGGTTGGCGTCGATCGGCTTGGGCGCGAGCGGCTGGCGGCGCGAGAAGGCGAGCAGCCGCTGGGTGAGCATCGCCGCCCGCTCGGCGCCGGTCAGCGCGCTGCCGAGCGCGCGCTGCACCCGCGCCTCGGCCTCAGGGCCGAGATGGCGGCGGGCGGCGTCGACATTGCCAGTGATGATGGTGAGCAGATTGTTGAAGTCGTGCGCGATGCCGCCGGTCAGCTGACCCACCGCTTCCATCTTCTGCGCCTGCCGGAGCGCCTCCTCGATCTGCTCGCGTTCGGCGACGGCAGCCGCGATCCGCGTCTCCAGCGAGCGATTGAGCTCCCCCATGGCTTCCTCGGCCCGGCGCCGCTCGGCGATCTCGCGCTGCGCGGCCTCGTAGAGCCGGGCATTGTCGATCGCGACGGCCGCCTGGCCGGCGATGCCGACGAGCAGCTCCTCGTGGCGCGCGGTGAAGCGGCCGGGTTCCGCATGGCCGAAGAACAGGCCGCCGATCACTTCGCCCGATCGCGAGACGACCGGGACGGCGAGATAGGAGGTGACCGGCAGATGCCCCTCCGGCATGCCTTGGCGCGGCGTGTTCCGGCCGTAGCGGGAGTCTTTCGTGATGTCGTCGGAACGGACCACGCCCTCGCCGTCGAAGGTCGGCGCGAAAATCGCCGTCTTGCGCGGCATCGGGAATTTCTCGAACTCGGCCCGGTCGGCGCCCGAGATCGTGAACAGCATGTAGCGGTCGCCCGCCGGGTCGATCACGTTGTAGAAGAAGGCGCCGAACTGCGCGCCGATCAGCGCGACGCCGGCATCGGTGACCTGCTGCACGACGCGCTGGACGTCGAGCTCGCCGGCCAGCGCCGCGCCCGTCCGGTTCAGCGTCTCGAGCCGCCGGGTCTCCTCGTGCAGCGCCGCTTCGGCCGCCTTGGCGGCGCTGATGTCCTGGACCAGCGCATAATAGCCCGCGACCGCCCCGTCGCCCTGCCGGTCCGGCACATATTCGATATGGACGAACCGCTCGCCGCCGTCCCTGTAGTGGAGGACGCGCTCGACCGTCAGCCGTCTGCCGGCCAGAACCTCCTCGACCGTCGGCTGGACCTCCTGATAGGCGGTCTCGCCGAGCACGTCGCGCAGATGCGCGCCGAACAGATCCTCGCGCCGGCAGCCGAACCACTCCTCATAGGCCTTGTTGTTGAAACGGTAGCGCTGACCGGAATCGACGTAGCAGATGAGAATGGACAGGGCATCTGCCAGCCTGCGGATCTGCGCCTCGTGCGACGACGCGGCGCCGAACCGTTCCAGCGCCGTCTCGCGCTCCGCCAGTGCGGCACGCAGGCGGGCATTCTCGGCCTCCAGCGCCGCAAGGCGGCCGTCGTCCGGCCGTGCCGCCATGCGTTCGCCGTCGGAAAGTTCGGACATGGCGCCCCCTTGAGCAACCCGGCTTGGTCGGTTCCCGGATCTCGAATCGCAGCGATTTCCGTCATCCTACCCCGTCCGGGCGGCGGGCATAGACGGTTTCAGTCGCCGATCGCGTCGCCGTACAAGTCGGGCTTGAACCCCAGCAGGCGCTGGTCGCCGAGGTCGAGCACCGGTCGCTTGATCATGGACGGCTGCGCCAGCATCAGTGCGACCGCCTTGTCCTCGTCGAGGCCCTGTTTTTCGGCATCCGGCAGCGCGCGAAAGGTCGTGCCCGCGCGGTTGAGCAGCTTGTCCCAGCCCAGCTCCTTCACCCAGCCGCGCAGGCGAGGTTCGTCGATGCCGGCGGTCTTGTAGTCGTGGAAGGCGTAAGGGATCCCCTGGGCGTCGAGCCAGGCGCGCGCCTTCTTGACCGTGTCGCAATTCTTGATGCCGTACATCGTGATCATGTCAGGAAGCGTCCCAGGGTTATGACGGACTGGCGCTCCAGGCCGAGCGCCTCGTAGAAGCCCAGGGCCGCGACATTGTCGTCGCGGACCATGAGCTGGATCTTCGGCACGCTGCGGGCCCGCAGCCAGGCTTCGGCGGCCGCCATCATCTCGCGGCCGAGGCCCGCCCGCCGCCGGTCCGGCGCCACCGCCAGGTAATAGACCCAGCCGCGATGGCCGTCATGACCGACCATGACGCTGGCGGTCAGGATGTCGCCTTCCCGGTCGAGCAGGATTGCAGAGGCCGCGCCGTCGACCGCACGCGCGAAATCCGCGGCGGGATCGTTCCAGGGGCGGGTGAGGCCGCAGGCATGCCAGAGCGCGATGACGTCCTCTGCGTCTTGCCGGCCAGCCACGATCATCGCGCTTCCCTTGCACAGGAGAGGCAGGTCTCGAAAGGCAAATATTCTTGACTCGATGTTATATATAACTAACATGATGTCATGTGGATTAAACCTAGGAGTGCCCGTATGACCTTTCACGAGAAGAGCCGCTGGATCGCGCTGCTCGCCAACCTCGCGGCGTGGAGCTGGTACTTCGTCGCCGTCGCGCGGCTCCATGCGGCGGGCGTGCCGAACGTGCCCTATATGATCGCGATGATGCTGCCGGTGATCGTCGCCATCACCGTCATCCACATTGTCGCCCATGTCGCCGTGGCATTGTGGAAGCCGGGCGAGGCGCGCAGCGAGACGGACGAGCGTGAACAAGCCATCGCCCGGCGAGCCGCCAGCATCGCCTACAATGTCCTGGCGGTCGGGCTCGTCCTCGCGGTCGGCGCGACCCTGTTCAACTGGACCGCCTTCTTCGCGGTCAACGCGGTGATGCTCGTCTTCATCCTGGCCGAGAGCGTCCGCTACACGCTCGAGATCGTCGCCTATCGCCGCATGGCCGCCTGACCATGGCGAAACGGCTCACCAACGCGATCCGCACCCTGCGCTTCCATGCCGGCGAGATGACGCAGGCGGAGCTGGGCGAGAAGATCGGCGTCACCCGCCAGACGGTCGCGGCGATCGAGCAGGGCAAATATTCGCCGACACTGGAAACCGCCTTCCGGATCGCCGACGTGTTCGGTGTCCGGCTGGACGAGGCGTTCCAGTGGGAGGAAGGCTAGCAGGCAGCCTCGACGGCGGCGGGCATCCGCCGCGGCCTCGCCCGCGTCGCCAGCACGAGCGCGAGACCGGCCGCCGCCATCGCCGCGCCGGCGATCGACACCGCCGGATAGCCGAGACCCAGCTCGATCACGCCGCCGCCGACGGCCGCGCCGATCGCATTGCCGAGGTTGAAGGCGCCGATGTTCATCGCCGAGGCGAGGTTGGGCGCATCGGCGGCGGTCGCCATCACCCGCATCTGGAGCGGCGGCACCAAAGCGAAGGTGGCGACGCCCCAGGCGAAGATCGACAGCGCCGCCGGGACCGGCCACCGCATCGTCACCGCGAAGAGCAGCAGGAGGGCGGTCAGGAGGGCGAGAGTGACGATCAGCGCCCGGTCGATCGACCGGTCGGCATAGCAGCCGCCGAGCCAGTTCCCGACCGTCAGGCCGACGCCGTAGATCACCAGCATGGCGGTCACGAACAGGGTGGAGGCCTGCGTCTCCTCGTGCAGGATCGGGGCGATGTAGGTGAAGACGGTGAACATCGCGCTGGAGCCGAGCACGGTGAGCAGCAGCGCGACCAACACCTCGCTGCGGCCGAGCACGCGCAGCTCCGCCATCGCGTCGCTGGGACCGTCCATCGCGATGCGCGGCAGGGCCAGCCAGAGCGAGGCCATCGCGACCGCGCCCAGCCCCGCAATCCCGGCGAACGCGATGCGCCAGCCGAGCTGTTCGCCGACCCATGACGCGAGCGGCACGCCGCCGATCGTCGCGACTGTGAGGCCCATGAACATCGCCGCGACCGCACCGGCGCGCTTGTCCGGCGGAACCAGCCCGGTCGCGACGACGGAGCCGACGCCGAAGAAGGCGCCGTGGTTCAGCGACGTGACGATCCGCGCGGCGAGCAGCATGGTGTAGCCGTCGGCCACGGCGGAGAGGAAGTTGCCGAGCGTGAAGATGCCCATGAGGCCGATCAGCAGCGTCTTGCGCGGCACCCGACCGGTGGTGAGCGTCATCAGCGGCGCGCCGAGCACCACACCGAGGGCATAGGCGCTGACCAGCAGGCCCGCGGTCGGGATCGAGACGCCGAGATCGCTGGCGAGCAGGGGCAGGATGCCCATCGGGGTGAATTCGGTGACGCCGATGCCGAACGCGCCGACGGCGAGCGCGACGAGGCCCAGGTTGAGCTTCATGGGATCAGACCTTCCTGACGGGGTGCGCGGATCAGACGGCCGGCGGATTGAGCCGGGCGAAGCCGTCCTGGGTGCGATAGGGATAATAGGGATAGGCGACCGGGCCGGCGCTGGCGGCGTCGAGCGCGGCGATCTGCTCGGGCGTCAGCGCCCAGCCGACCGCGCCGAGATTGTCCATGAGCTGCGACTCGTTGCGCGCGCCGATGATCACCGAGGAGACGGTCGGGCGCTGCAACAGCCAGCTGATGGCGATCTGCGGCACCGTTTTTCCGGTTTCGGCGGCGATCGCGTCGATCGCGTCGACGATGCGGTAGAGCCGCTCTTCCTCGACCGGCGGACCCCATTGCGCAGTGTCGTGGAGGCGGCTGCCTTCGGGCAGGGGTTGGCCGCGGCGGACCCTGCCGGTGAGCCGGCCCCAGCCGAGCGGGCTCCAGACCAGCGCGCCGAGGCCCTGGTCGAGGCCGAGCGGCATCAGCTCCCACTCATAGTCGCGGCCGACGAGGGAATAGTAGGTCTGCTGCGCGACATAGCGCGGCCAGCCGTGGCGGTCCGCGGCAGCGAGCGACTTCATGACCTGCCAGCCGGAGAAATTGGAGACGCCGGCATAGCGGACCTTGCCGTCGCGAACGAGCTGGTCGAGCGTCTGCAAGACTTCCTCGACGGGCGTTGCGGCGTCGAAGGCGTGGAGCTGCAGGAGGTCGACATAGTCGGTGCCGAGGCGGCGCAGCGCGTCCTCGACCGCGCGGATCAGGCGAAGGCGCGACGTGCCGGCGTCGTTCGGCCCGTCGCCCATCGGCAGGCCGGTCTTGGTGGAGATCAGCACCGCGTCGCGCCGGCCTTTGATCGCAGCGCCCAGCACCTCTTCCGAGGCGCCGCCGGAATAGACGTCGGCGGTGTCGAACAGGTTGACCCCGGCCTCCAGGCAGATGTCGACCAGCCTGCGTGCGTCGTCGGCATCGCTGGTGCCCCAGGCGCTGAACAATGGCCCCTTGCCGCCGAATGTGCCCGCACCGAAGCTCAGTGCCGGGACGATGAGGCCGGAATTTCCGAGACGACGATAGTCCATGACAAACCCCTTATCTGTGTTCTACGCACAGATGGCCGCCGCCCTGCGCGGCTTTTAGACACGATTTCGGTCAAACATCTGTGAGCAGGACGCAAAGATGACACGCGAGCGCGTCAACCGGGCAGCCGATATGGAGGTGTTCGCGACCGCGATCGAGCGCGGCAGCTTCTCGGCGGCGGCGCGGGTGCTCGGGCTCTCGCCGTCGGCGGTCAGCCGGACCGTCGCGGGGATCGAGGCGCGGCTTGGGGTGCGGCTCGTCATCAGGACCACCCGGCAGCTCGCGGTGACGCCGGAGGGCGAGGCCTATCACCGCGCCGCGCGCCGCATCCTCGAGGACCTGGCCGAGGCCGAGCATGCGATCTGCAACCAGGGATCTCCGCGCGGGCGGTTGCGGGTGAGCTCCACCCTGTCGCACGGGCGGCACGTCCTCATCCCGCTGCTGCCCGAGTTCCTCGAACGCTATCCGGCGATCAAGGTCGATCTCAGCCTCACCGATGCCCGGATCGATCTGGTCGAGGAGCGTGCCGATGTCGCGATCCGGATCGGGCCGCTGCCCGACAGCAATCTGATGGCGCGCCGGCTTGGCGACAGTGGCCGGACGGTTATCGCATCGCCCGCCTATCTCGCCCGTCACGGCACGCCGCGCGAGCCGGAGGACCTGCGCAATCACAATATCATCAACTTCAATTTCCGCCGCCACAACCCCGACTGGTCGTTCCGGCGCGACGGCGAGGATTTCGAGCTCGATGTCGCCGGCAATATCGAGGCGAACAACGGTGAGACGGTGGTGCAACTGGTCGAGGAGGGGATCGGCATCGCCCGGGTCGGCACCTTCCACGTCGCCCGGATGATCGAGGAGGGCCGGTTGGTGCCGCTGCTCGATGACTATAACCCCGGTGACCGCGAGCCGATCCACGCGCTCTTCATCGGCGGCACGACGATGCCGGCGCGGGTCCGCGTGTTCGTCGATTATCTGGTCGAGAAGCTGCGCTAGACCTGCGCACGCCGGAAGCAGGTCGCGGCATGATCGTTGACGATGCCGACCGCCTGCATCCAGGCATAGACGATCGTCGACCCGACGAACTTGAAACCGCGCCGCTTCAGTTCTTTCGAGACCGTTTCGGAGAGCGGCGTGGTGGCGGGAAAGGTCCTGCCGTCGCCCGTCACCACCTTGCCGTCGGTGAACGACCAGCAGAAGGCGGCGAAGTCCTCGCCGCGGTCGGCCATGTCGCAATAGAGGCGGGCAGCGTGGATCGTCGCTTCGATCTTGGCGCGTGAGCGGACGATGCCGGCATTACCGAGCAGGCGCGCCACATCGGCTTCGCCGAAGCGGGCGACCAGGTGCGGTTCGAAGCCAAGGAAGGCGGCGCGGAAGGCGTCGCGCTTGTAGAGGATGGTGCTCCACGAGAGGCCGGCCTGGAAGCCGTCGAGCATCAGTTTCTCCCAGAGCGCGCGGGAGTCGCGTTCGGGAACGCCCCATTCGGTGTCGTGATAGGCCTGCATGCGCGGATCGCTGCCGGCCCAGGCGCAGCGCCGGGGAATGGTCATCGGGCGAGCTTGAACCGGCGCTTCCGTCCGATCAAGCCGGTCCGACGACTATCGCCGATTTGATCGCCGCCGCCGCGGCCTCGCGGGCCTGCTCCGCCTCAGCGCCGAGCCAGTCGCGAAACCGGGCGAGCTTGGCGCTGTGCTGGCGGACGACCGGATAGACGAACCAGAAGGCGCGGCCATCCCCGGTCACGAGATCGTGCACCGGCACCAGTCGTCCCGCCTCGATCTCGCTGCGGAACAGGATCGGCGAGGCGATCGCGATGCCGTGCCCGGCAAGCGCCGCGGCGACATCGAGGTGCTCGGCGGAAAGGCTGGTGCCGAAGCGGTCCGCCGCCGGCGTCCGTTTCGCCCCCAGCGCACGATACCAGAGCGTCCACCAGTCTGGCCGGCCAAGCAACGGCACGTCGGGCAGCGCGTCAGGATCGACGAGCTTCGCCGCAGCTGATTTCAGGGCCGGCGCGCAGAGCGGCGTGAAGATGGCCGGGAAGAGGAAGGTCGTGCGCAGTCCCGGCCAGCGGCCATGGCCATTACGGATCGCGGCGTCGAAGCGGCCGGCGCCCAACTCCTCCGGCTCGGCGGACAGGTCGAGCGCGACGGTGATTTCCGGATGAAGCGCGCGGAAGCGGCCCAGACGGGGTGTCAGCCAACTCGTTCCGAGTGTCGGGAGTGTCGTGATCGACAGCCGCGCCTCGTCGAGATCGGCGGCACGGACGAAGCTGGCGCGCAGTGCCGCGAAGGCCTTGGTCGCCTCGCCTGCGATCAGCGAGCCAGCCTCGGTGAGCGCGACCCGCTGCGGATGGCGGATGAAGAGGACGAGGCCCAGCTGCCGCTCGAGCTGGCGCACATGATAGCTGACCGATGCCGCCGACATGTCGAGCTCGCGCGCGGCCCCCGCGAAATTGCCGAGCCGTGCCGCCGCCTCGAAGGCGCGGATGGAAGCCAGGGACGGGAAGCGTTGCGCGTCGACCATAAGTTTGCCTTAGCCTCTGCCGGCGATCTTTGCATGTCAATTCAGGGCGCCCGCGGCGAGACAGGTCGGACGGAAATCGCAGGGGTCCCCATGTTTCAAAGCTCGCCAAATCGGCGCGATCTTCTCGCCGGACTGATCGGCGCCGGTACCGGGATCGCGGCGCTTCCGAAGCTCGCGTTCGCCCAGTCGCCGCAGCGCGATCTGGCGGCGCGGGCGCGCGACTGGGAATGGCTGGTCGGCAACTGGGACGTCCACCACCGGCGCCTGAGGCGGCGGCTCGCCGGCAGCACCGACTGGGACACATTCGAAGGCACGAGCGCGATGTGGCTGACCATGGGCGGGCTCGGCACGATCGACGACAATATCCTCGACCTGCCGGGCGGCATCTATCGCGCCGCCGGCATCCGCGCCTACGATCCGGCAACGGACCGCTGGTCGATCTGGTGGCTGGACGGGCGCAATCCGACCCGGATCGATCCGCCGGTCATGGGCCGCTTCGACGGCGACGCCGGCACCTTCACCGGCACCGACACGTTCGAGGGCCGACCCATCGACGTGCGGTTCCACTGGCAGGCGATCCACGGGCGGCGGCCGCACTGGCAGCAGAGCTTCTCGCCCGACCGCGGTGCGACCTGGGAAATGAACTGGGAGAATTTCTTCACCCGCACCGCCGCACAGCCGACACCATTGCCGTTGCTCCCGGCGGGCGACCCCGAACGCGCGCCGGATGACTGGGCCTTTCTCGCCGGCCGCTGGCGGGTGCATCACCGCAAGCTGCGGCGGCGGCTCGCGGGCAGCAACGACTGGGACGAGTTCGGCGGGACCTTCGTCAACTGGCCGATCCTGGGCGGCAACGGCAATGCCGGCGACAATCTGATGGAGGCGCCGACCGGCACGTTCCGCGGCGTCGGTTTCCGTGCCTGGGATCCCACGACACGCGAATGGCTGAGCTGGTGGCTGGACGGACGCGACCCGACGCGAATCGGCACACCCTTGCGCGGACGCTTCGTCAACGGCGTCGGCCTCTACCTGTCCGACGACGTGCACGAGGGGCGCCCGGTCAAGGCGCGGGTCACCTGGTCGCGGATCAGCGGAGCGACGGCGCGCTGGGAGCAGGCCTTCTCCGCCGACGGCGGACAGAGCTGGGAGATCAACTGGACCTCCGATTTCACGAGGGTTGTATGATGCAGGCGGATCGTCGGATGTTGATGAAGGGCGCCGCCCTGACGCTTGCCGGCCTCGCCGCACCGGGGTTGGCTCAGGAGACGGCCGCGCCGCTTCCCGAAGGCACGGCGTCCCGAACGGATTTCGACTATTTTCTCGGCACCTGGCAGGTCGAGCATCGCCGCCTGCGTCAGCGTCTGGCCGGCAGCACCGACTGGGAGGAGTTTCCCGGCCGTACCCATTGCCAGCAGCTGTTCGGCGGGCTGGTCAACCTCAACGAGAGCATCTCGCAGCGCGGCGGTCGCACCTCCTACGGGATGGGCCTGCGCGCGCTCGACGAGCCGGGCGGGCGCTGGGTCGACTGGTATCTCGCGGCGAGCGACCTCAGCAAGATCGATCCGCCGCTCTACGGCCGCTTCGCGGGCGGCGTCGGCACCTTCTATTCGCGCGAAACCTATGAAGGACGGCCGGTGCTGGTGCGCGGGCAGTTCTCCTCCGTCAGCGATAGCGAAGCGCGCTGGGACCAGGCCTTCTCGACCGATGAGGGGGCGACCTGGGAGACCAACTGGGTGATGCGTTACTTGCGGACGGCCTAGCGGTCTGCCGTCTCAGCCATGTTCGTCGTCGGGGAGGTTCGCGGGATTCCAGACGACCTCCCAGAGATGGCCGTCGAGGTCCCGGAAATACGCGGCATAGCCGCCGTAGAAGGTATCCTGCGGCGACTTCACGATCTCGGCGCCGGCTTGACGCGCCTGCGCGATCACCTCGTCCACTTCTTCGCGGCGGGCGACATTGTGCCCGATCGAGAAGGATGTGGGGCTGATTGCAGCCTTGGGAAGGCCGCTGTCATGGGAGAGGTCGTCCTGCGCCCAGACGGCGAGCTTCAGCCCGCCGGAAAGATCGAAGAAGGCAACCGCGCCATGCTCGAACTCGCGGCCGACGATGCCCTCCGTCGGCAGGCCGAGGCCGTCGCGATAGAAGCCAACGGCGCGCTCGAGATCGGCGACGGCCAGGGTCAGGACGGATATCCGCGGCTTCATACTGCACGCAGGAATGTACGAGCGCAGACTCGGTTCCTGTCGACCCGCCGCCGCGACCGGTTTGGCGGCGAGCCGACCGATCTCACACGTTGCGCTGCGGATGGATCATCTCGCCGCGTTTCAGCATGTTGACGAAGGTCGCGATCTTCTTCTTCCGGCCGGCTTCGGTCTTGATGTTGTGGAGCCGGAAGGCGAGGGCGAAGCGATTTTTTGCGTTCAGCTTGGTCAGCATCGTCTTTGCCGCGGGCTCGGCGTCGATCGCGGCTTGCAGATCGGGCGGGATCGGCATCGTCTGGCTGCCGCCATAGGCGCGATCCCAGCGGCCGTCGGCCTTGGCCGCCTCGACCGCCTTGAGGCCGTGCGCGGTCATCCGGCCGTCGGCGATCAGCCGGGCGACATTCTCGACGTTGATGCGGCTCCAGACGCTCTTCGGCCCGCGTGGCGTGTAGCGCTGGAGAAAGCTCTTCTCGTCGAAGCCCTTGCGGATGGCGTCGATCCAGCCCCAGCAGAGCACGACCTGGATCGCCTCCTCGGGCGTGATCGACCTGAGGCCCGATTTCACCTTGTGGATCTTGATCCACACTTCACTTTCGGTGGCATGATGCACGCCGAGCCACGCGTAGAAGCTCGCCGCGTCGGCGAATTCATGGACCTTGTCGGGATCGACGTGGACGGGCGCCATCAGCGATCCCGCGCGTCGCCGCCCTCGTTGGGCTCAGAGAAGCGGATGCTGTTGCCGAAGGGGTCGTGCGCCGTCACCAGCCGCGCGTCCCATTCGGCCTGCTCGAGACCCGGGCGGTTGTAGCCATAGTTCTTCGCCATCAGGGCGCGGTGGAACTCCTCGATCCCCTGCATCCACACGAACACGGTGGAGCCCGGCGTCGCGTCGCCGTGATGCTCGCTGAGATGCAGGCGCAGCCCATCGCGCGAGACCTGCATGTAGAGCGGCATGCCGGGGCCGAAGCGATGCTCCCAGTCGATCGAGAAGCCGAGGAAATCGACATAGAATTCCCGCGCCTTCTCCTCGGAAAAGATGCGCAGGATCGGGATGGCGGTCCAGGCGGATCGACCGGGATTTTCTTCCGTCATGGCCTGGACCTCGTGCGTTGGCTTCGTCTCGCGATACGGCGGCAACCCGGATTCGTCGAGGGCCAGCAGGATCAGCGGCTGCCTTTGTGCAGGTCGTCGGAATGTCCGGCCTCCAGGCGGGGCCATTGGGAGAGGGGGCGGCCGTCGCGACGGAACGGATGGTTGGTTTCGCCCCAATATTGTGGCCAGCTGGCGGGCGAATCTTCCCAGTCTTCCTGCCGGCCGTAGACGGTCAGGTCGAGCAGGCGATAGCTGTTGTCCATCGCCTCGACGCCGCGCATCCACGTCCAGTAGGTCTCGAACACATCCGACCCCTGCCGCAGGTAGCAGACGAGGTGCATCATGCCGATCCGGCGACCGGCGAGAAGCGTGTCGAGCGACTCCTGGGCCGAGTACCAGGGCATCGTCCAGCCCATGAAGTCGCGATAGCGGACGCTTTCCTCGTAGGGACCCTGGCAGAACGTCGCGTAGGTCACGTCGCGGCTGTGGAGATGGGACAGCTCGCGGACCTGGGTCGTGAACCAAGTACATCCCTCGCACTGATTGGCGGCCGGACGGCCGGGGAACCACATGAAATAATAGGCGACGAGCAGCCGCCGGCCCTCGAAGGCATCGAGCAGCGTCAGCGGGCCTTGCGGGCCGACAAGGGGCGTCGCTCCGTCGACCGCCACCATGGGCAGCCGCCGGCGGGCGGCCGCGATGACGTCGCCTTCGCGCATGTGTTCCTTCTCCCGAATCCGCAATGCGTCCAGTTCAGCCTGGAAGGTGGCGCGATCGACCACCTCGGGGGCGGCGCGGTCGTTGGTCGTGACGTCGTTCATGCGTCTCTCCTCGAGGAATTGAAGCGGCTCGCACGCGGTTCGGCAATCCGTCCTACGTGACGTCCTGTTGCGGTGGCGGCGGCATCTTCTCGAACCGGGGCAGTGCCGGATCGATATGGTCCCAGGCATGGCCGGCCGCTGTCCACATGACGAGCTGCGGCTTGTAGCGGGCAGGATCGTCGAGACTCCCCGCGCTGGCGACAAACACCTCCGGCATGTCGGGGAAGGCGATAAAGACCGGCGCGCCGCACGTCGGGCAGAAGGCGCGGCTCTTGCGGGTTCCCTCCTCTCCGGCGGTCGTCCGCAGACTGGCCTCGCCGGTGACCTGCACGGGCGCGCCGACGAAGGTCAGATGGGAACTGTGGCCGGTTCCACTTTCGCGCTGGCAATTGCGGCACTGGCAGTCGTTCATCATCATCGGCTCGCCCGAAACTTCGTAGCGCACGGCGCCGCAGGCGCAGCCGCCGGTATAGGGTTCAGTCATCTGCTTTCCTTCGTCAGAATGCGGTGAGGCGACGATCGCGCCACCTGGAGATCAGCTTGAGCCAGGGCGGCGCATGGAAGACACTCATCAGGACATACATCGGCACCATGCCGCCGAACGGCGAGGAACCGTGCGCGGCCGAACACAGGATGTCCGCCGGGCCGCCGCCGTGCGTGGCCGTCACCAGCGCCATGGCCGCGAAGGCCGGTGCCGCCGCGAGGCTCAGCCAGGCGGCGGCCCGCTCGGCGATAGGATATTCGCTCATGCTCTTGCTCCCGTGGCTGTGCGTCGCCGCGGTGCCGGTACGCCGCCACGCCGGCCTCTCGATCTGTCACTCTCGGCCAGGATCCGTGTCGAGGTCGTCATGCCAGACCCACCAGCCGTAGGGGGGTGTCTGAGGATAGCCCTCCGGCGAGTCTTCCCACTCCTCCTGGCGTCCGAGCGCGGTCATATCGAGATAGTTCCAGGGGTTGCCCATCTGCTCGTCGCCGCGACCGTTGATGAAATAGGTGCGGAACACCTTGTCGCCCTCCCGGATGAAGGCGTTCGTGCCGTGCCATTCATCCACCCCGAAGTCGGCATCGAAATCGTCGGTCAGCGTGTACCAGGGGATGTGCTCCCAGCCCATCTGCGCTTTCATGCGACCGAGGTCCGCCTGCGCTACGCGCGAGACGAACGCGAGGCTCGTATCGCGGGCGTTGATATGCGCTGGGTGGGCGACCTGATCGGCAATCAGGGAGCAGCCGATGCAGCCATGCTCGGGCCATTTCCCTGTGCCGGGCTCCATGAATGCGCGGTAGACGATCAGCTGCCGGCGGCCGTCGAACAGATCGAGCAGGCTCATCTTGCCGTCGGGGCCGATGAACGCATAGTCCTTCTCGACGGCCAGCCATGGCATCCGCCGCCGCTCGGCGGCCAGCGCATCGCGTTCGCGCATCACGGCTTTTTCCTTCGCGCGCAACCGCTGGTACGCTGCCTCCCATTCCTCGGCCGATACGGTCGGTGGTCGATTCTTCAGCGCTTCGTCACGCGAGAGCGTATCATGTTCCATGGCTGTTGCTCCTGTCGTTCAAGAGACCCCACCGCATCACTCTGGATTCTTCGACCTCCCCGGTTCGCCGGCATCGCGCATGGGCTTTCCACTTCTGCCGGACCCGGCAACTAGGCTTGGTCGGGTTTCTCCCACGCCGCCTGTCCCGCCTCGGATATCTCGACCCATTTCGGGTCGGGTGTGGCGCCAGCGACATAGTTGTCGTGCCAGTTTATCCACTTGTACGGCGGGGTTTGCGGATAGCCTTCCGGCGAGTCCTCCCACGCCTCCTGGCGGCCGAGCGCGGTGATGTCGAGATAGGCCCAGGTGGGCCCCATCGTCTCGTCGCCGCGCCAGTTGACGAAATAGGTGCGGAACACGCGGTCGCCGTCGCGGATGAAGGCGTTCGTCCCATGCCATTCGTCCACGTCGAAATCGGCATCGAAATCGTCGGTCAGGGTGTACCAGGGGATATGCTCCCAGCCCATCCGCGCCTTCACCCGCGCGATGTCCGCCTGCGGCGCGCGCGAGACGAACGCGAAGCTGGTGTCGCGCGCGTTGAGATGAGCGGGGTGGCCCACCTGATCGGCGATCTGGGAGCAGCCCCGGCAGGCATGTTCGGGCCAGCCGAACACGCCGGGCTCGAAGAAGGCGCGGTAGACGATCAATTGACGGCGGCCGCCGAACAGATCGAGCAGGCTCAGCTTGCCGTCGAGGCCGATGAATTCGTAGTCCTTCTCCACTGCAAGCCATGGCATTCGCCGGCGCTCGGCGGCCAGGGCGTCGCCGGCGCGCGTGTGGGCCTTTTCCTTGACGAGCAGCTGGTCCCACGCGGCTTTCCATTCGTCCCGCGGGACGACGGGCGGGTGGTTCCCCAATGCTTCGTCGCGCAAATGCGTGTCTTTTCCCATAGCTATTGCTCCTGCCACTCACGTCCCCCGTCGCATCATTGGGATTTCGTCGAGGGGCCTGGTCGCGGTGATCGAAGCGCGTGAGGCCCTGATCCCAGAAAAGAAGAGACAATCGGGCGAGTCCCCTGACAGGCCATGTGTCCAAAATGGCGTCGAACCGCTGACTGACATATGCGCATGTTATGGAGGCAGGTGTGCGTTTGGTTCACAGCTTGCGGGCCGTCTCTCGACTTGCGCCAAGACCGACAGTCATTCAGAGCTGCGGTATGGTTGAACCACGGCGTCCGCCGGCGCTCAGTGGCCTGGACATAACCGGCACGGGTGTGGCTCTTTTCCTTCGCGAGTGATTGGCCCCCAGCGGCTTTCCACTCATCTCGCGAGACGACGGGCGGGTGGTGCTCCAGGGGTCCGCTTTCCTGCTCCATGGCGGCATCTCCGATTTCAACGTCCCCCGCATCAGTCGCCTCTAATCCTGTTCGTCCGTGAGCGTCCCGATGCGCGGAACGACCTGCGACCAGCCGCCGCTCATGTTCCGATAGGCCGTCTCGTTCCTCGGGAAGACGAAGCCAGAATGAAACAGGCGGACGCGTGTTCCCTCGGCAACTTTGGAAAGGGTGAACGTCACCACCGTATCGAGAAGCGAGCCGTAGCCGACATTGCCTTCGTGCCCGCCCTTCCAGGAATAAGCGAAGCGTTCGTTCGGGATAACTTCCAGCACTTCGCACCGGATGGTGCCGTCCCATTTGCCGGCGGGGTTGGTCCTGTAGGTGAAGCGGTTGCCGACCACCGGTTCGAATCCGGCCGGCGCCATGCCGAGCCACCGGCCCATCAGTTCGCCCGAGGTCAGCGTTTTCCAGATCGTCTCGGGCGCATGCGGGAAGACCTCGTCGACCACGATCTCCTCAGTACCGGAATGCATTGGACCGTGGTTCACGGATCGATCTCCTTCAGAAGCGTGCGCAGGTTGGCGAAGCGTTCACGCCAGAAGCCGTCATAATGGCTCAGCCAATCGAACAGCGGGGCGAGGCCCTCCGGCCTGGCGCGGTAATAGACGTTGCGGCCCGCCGGGCGCTCGGCGACCAGGCCGGCGCGCTTCAAGGCCTTGAGATGCTGGGATACGGCGCCCTGCGTCACGCCGCTGCCCCGCGTCAGCTCGACCACGGTGATCTCGTCGACCCGGGAAATCCGCTCGAACACCGCACGGCGCGTCGGATCGCCGAGGGCGCGCATGACGGTGTCGATGGGAATGCCTCCGATCATGAGACGAATCATTAGCAACGACTAATTCATTAGTCAACGCTAATCCTTAGGATGGTGATTTCGAGGTGCTCATTGGAAGATCTCGGTGGTTGGGGCCGAAATCAGTAGCCGCGGCCCGCTCTGGCGAAAATGACAAAAGATTGTCATTATCTGCCAATGCCCCACAAGATCGTGCTGTTGGCCCTGCCCGACTTCGAGCTGCTCGATGTGACCGGCCCGGCCTCGGTCTTTGCCTCCGCCAACTACGCCCTGGAGCTGACCGGCAGGAAGCCGGCCTATTCCGTCGAGCTGGCGTCTCCGGAGGGAGGCCCCTTGCAGAGCTGCAGCATCCTCCAGCTGCACTCACGCGCCGTCGCCGAGATTCCGCCCGATCGGATCGACACGCTCCTTGTGACAGGCGGTCATACGTCGGACCTCGCCCGGCTCGCGATCGCACCGGATGTCGCGCAATGGGTGATCCGTTGCGCCAGCGCCGCGGCGCGCTTCGGGTCCATCTGTACCGGCACGTTCATCCTCGCCGAACTGGGCCTGATCGACGGCCGGCGGGTGACCACGCATTGGGAAGCGTGCGACTTGCTGACGCGAAGCTTCCCTGCCGTCGATGTCGATCCGGATGCCCTGTTCGTGGTGGACGACAGTCTCTGGACGTCGGCCGGCGTCACCGCCGGGATCGATCTCGCGCTCGCCATGATTGCCCGTGACGTGGGCGTGGACATTGCCAATATGGTCGCGCGCGGGCTCGTCCTCTATGCCCGCCGTCCGGGGCACCAGTCGCAGTTCAGCCCGCTGCTGCGCGCCCAGGCGCGGGCCGATCATCCGTTCGGCGCCTTGGCCGACTGGATCCAGGCCAATCTGGACGGCGTCCTCGATGTTGCCACTCTCGCGGCGCAGGCGGGGCTGAGCGAGCGCAGCTTCCATCGCAAGTTCATGGCCGCGATGGGCATGTCGCCGGCACGCTATGTGGAGAATATCCGTCTCGATGCCGCGCGGATGCTGCTTTCACGCGGCCTGCCGATCAAGGCGGTGGCGGCCCAGGTGGGACTGTCCCCGACGGCGCGTTTCAGCAAGGTCTTCACGCGCCGGTTCGGAATGGCGCCGAACCTGTACCAGAAGATGCACGCGGAGCCGTGACGGCGACGGCCAGCAGAGGCTGACTTTCCGGTGATCAGGAACAATGCGGCGCCGAGCCGGTTCGAAGGCTGCAGGAACCGCCATGCCGAACCGCCGCTATGTCATTGTCGAGGCGCCCTCCACGCTTGGGCTGGCGACGGACGGCGTGGAGGGGTTGCCGCAGCGGCTGTTGGAACTCGGCCTCGCCGACCGGATCGGGGCGCGCCGCGCCGGGCGGCTCGCCACCCCTCCCAAGAATCCGACGCCTGATCCCGACACCCTGACGCTGAATGCCGGGGCGATCGCCGCCTGGTCGCCGGTGCTTGCCGATGCGGTGGAAGCGGTGCTCGATGCCGGCGAGTTCCCGGTGGTGCTGGGCGGCGACTGCACGATCGTGCTGGGCTCCATGCTCGCGCTGCGCCGGCGCGGCCGTTATGGCCTGCTCTTCATCGACGGCAACGCCGACTTCTTCCAGCCGGAGGCCGAGCCCAATGGCGAGGGCGCGTCGATGGATCTCGCGTTCGCGACCGGTTACGGGCCGCCGCTGCTCACCGATCTGGAGGGGCGTCGCCCCCTGGTGCGGGCGAGCGACAGCGTCGCGTTCGCCTTCCGTGACCATGAGGACCAGGCCGAGTTCGGCAGCCAGCCCTTGCCAGCCGAGCTGCGCAGCTATGATCTTCCCGCGATCCGTCGCTTGGGCGTGGAGGCTGCGGCGCACGCGGCGGTCGCCCATCTGACACGAGAAGAGCTCGACGGCTTCTTCATCCACGTCGATGCCGACTGCCTGGACGATGCGATCATGCCCGCCGTTGATTTCCGCGTGCCCTACGGTCTGTCCTGGGACGAGCTGGCAGCGGCGCTCGCGATCGCGCTGGCGAGCGAAGAGGCGGTCGGGATCGAGATCACGATCTACAACCCGAATCTCGACGCGGATGGCAGCGCCGGCCGCGGTCTCGTCGAGGTGCTGGCCTCTGCCCTCGCGGCGCCTGCGACCGTCCCGGTCTAGCCGGTCATTCCCACTCGATCGTGCCGGGCGGCTTCGACGTATAGTCGTAGACGACCCGGTTGATCCCCCGCACCTCGTTGACGATCCGTGTCGCCACTCGGCTCAGGAAGGCGGCGTCGAAGGGATAGATGTCGGCGGTCATGCCGTCGGTCGATGTGACGGCGCGCAGGGCGCAGACATGGTCGTAGGTGCGATGATCGCCCATCACGCCGACGGTGCGGACGGGGAGCAGCACGGCGAAGGCCTGCCAGATCGCGTCGTAGAGGCCGGCGTTGCGGATTTCCTCGAGATAGATCGTGTCGGCCCTCCTGAGGATGTCGCATTTCTCGCGCGTCACCTCGCCCGGAATGCGGATGGCGAGGCCGGGGCCGGGGAAGGGGTGGCGGGCGACGAAGGCTTCGGGGAGGCCGAGCTCGCGCCCGAGCGCACGGACCTCGTCCTTGAAGAGTTCGCGCAAGGGTTCGACGAGCTGCATGTTCATGCGCTCGGGGAGGCCGCCGACATTGTGGTGGCTCTTGATCGTCACGGACGGCCCGCCCGTGAAGCTGACGCTCTCGATCACGTCGGGATAGAGCGTGCCCTGGGCGAGGAAATCGGCGCCGCCGATCTTCTGCGCCTCCGCCTCGAACACGTCGATGAAGGTCTTGCCGATGAACTTTCGCTTGGCCTCGGGGTCGTCGACGCCCTTGAGGCCGGAGAGGAAGAGCTGCTCGGCTTCGACGTGGACGAGCGGAATGTTGTAGCTGTTGCGGAACAGGCTCACGACCTGCTCGGCCTCGTTGGCGCGCATCAGGCCGTGGTCGACGAAGACGCAGGTGAGCTGGCTGCCGATCGCCTCGTGGATCAGCACCGCGGCGACGGCGCTGTCGACGCCGCCGGACAGGCCGCAGATGACTCGCCCGTCGCCGACCTGCGCGCGGATGTCGGCGATCTTGGTCTGGCGATATTCGGCCATCGTCCAGTCGCCGGGCAGGCCGCAGACGTGGCGGACGAAATTGGCAAGCAGCTTGCCGCCGTCCGGTGTGTGGACCACCTCCGGGTGGAACATCAGGCTGAAGAAGCGGCGCTTTTCGTCGGTGGCAATGGCATAGGGCGCGCCTTCCGACGCAGCGACGACGCTGAAGCCCTCGGGCAGCGCCTCGACCCGGTCGCCGTGGCTCATCCAGACCTGGTGGACCTCGCCCTGTTTCCACAGGCCGTCGAACAGCATGCTCTCGCCGGTGATCTCGATGAAGGCGCGGCCGAACTCGCGATTGTCGGACGGCGCGACGCGACCGCCGAGCTGATGCGCCATCGTCTGCTGGCCGTAGCAGATCGCGAGGATCGGCAGGCCCGCGTCGAAGAAATGCTGCGGCGCGCGCGGGCTGTCGTCCCACATCACCGAGGAGGGGCCGCCGGAGAGGATGATGCCCTTCGGCCTGAGGCGCTCGAACGCCTCGGCGGCGTGGCTGAACGGGGCGATCTCGCTGTAGACGCCGGCCTCGCGCACGCGCCGCGCGATGAGCTGCGTCACCTGGCTTCCGAAGTCGACGATGAGGATGGAATCGGCGGGCTGGACTGTCATGGGCAGCCGATAGGCAGGGTCGTGGCATCTGGCAAGCGCACTTGAATCGTCACACGAACGTGGCAAAGGCGCCGTCAAGAGGTCCGGGAAGGGAGTCCATGAAGCTCAAGCTTTTCGCCGCCGCTTTGGTGTTGGCGGCCAGTGCCGCCGCCGTTGCCCAGGCGCCGCGGAACCCGCCGAAGCTGATCGTCGCCATTTCGGTGGATCAGTTTTCCGGCGATCTGTTCGCCGAGTACCGCCAGTATTTCACCGGTGGTCTCAGGCGGCTGAGCGAGGGGGCGGTGTTTCCCGCCGGCTTCCAGTCCCATGCCGCGACCGAGACCTGCCCGGGCCATTCGACGATCCTCACCGGCGCGCGGCCGGCGCGAACCGGGATCATCGCCAACAACTGGTTCGATCTCGGGACGGAGCGGCCCGACAAGCTCATTTACTGTGCCGAAGATGAGCGCGTACCGGGGAGCAATTCCGAGGATTACACGCCGTCGGGTGTCCACCTGCGCGTGCCCACCCTCGGCGATCTGATGCGCCGGCGCGATCCGCGCAGCCGCGTCGTCGCGGTCGCCGGCAAGGACCGCGCGGCGATCATGATGAGCGGGCACAACCCCACCCAGCGCTGGTTCCGCAGCGGCACCCGCTTCGTCAGCGACCGCGAAACCCCGGCCCCAGCCGCGGTGGCATCGGCGAATCAGGATATTGCGCGGCGGCTGGCCGAGACCGCGCCGCCCATGGCGCTGCCCGCGCCGTGCCAGCCGCGCAGCCGTGCCGTGCCGGTGGGCCCGGCCGGCCGGACCGTGGGCGACGGACGTTTCGGCCACGCCGCCGGCGATGGCGAGGCGTTGCTCGATTCGCCCGAATATGACGAGATCGTGCTCGGCCTCGCCGAAGGCATAAGCGGCGAGATGCGGCTCGGCCAGGGTGCGGGGACCGACCTGCTGATCGTCGGCCTCTCGGCGACCGACTATGTCGGCCATCGCTTCGGCACCCAGGGCAGCGAGATGTGCATCCAGCTGCTGGCGCTCGACCGGATGCTCGGCGGCTTCTTCGACCGGCTGGACACGCAAGGCATCGACTATGCCGTCGTGCTCACCGCCGATCATGGCGGGCATGACCTGCCGGAGCGGGTGCGCGAACAGGCAGGCGGGCAGGCGGAGCGTGCCGATGCGGACCTCAGGGCGCGGGTCATGGGCCCGGCGATCGGGCAACGGCTGGGGCTTCCCGGCCAGCTGATCTATGGCGACTCGGTGTTCGGCGATTTCTACGTCGATCGCGCGCTGGCCGAGGCCGATCGCCGGCGTGTGCTCGACGAGGCGGTTCAGGCCTATCGCGCCCATCCGCACGTCGCTGCGGTGTTCACCCGCGTGGAGATTGAAGCGGCCCCCGCGCCGGCCGGGCCGCCTGATACGTGGAGTGTGCTGCAGCGGATCCGCGCCTCGTTCGACGCCGAACGCTCGGGCGACTTCTATGTGGTGCTGAAGCCCCGGGTGACGCCGATCCCGACGGTGGGCGCGACCGGATCGATCGCCACGCACGGCAGCGTCTGGGACTATGACCGGCGGGTGCCGATCCTGTTCTGGCGGCGCGGCATGACCGCGTTCGAGCAGCCGCTCAGCGTCGAGACGGTCGACATCATGCCGACCCTCGCCGGGCTGATCGGCCTGCCGCTCGCGCCGGGTTCCGTCGACGGGCGCTGCCTGGATCTCGACCCGGGTCCGGCCACGACCTGCCCGCGCTAGCGCGACCACAATCCTACCCGAGCGGTAATTGCCGGTCGCCCCCTCGGCACGTAGCGGCATGCGAGGGGCTGTGAGCCAAAAGTTAAGCGACGGCTAAAGCTTTGTTGACAGGGTCGCCGACTCGCAATACTTAAGCTCATGCTTAACGATTCGGCCCTGCTCGACCGGACATTCCAGGCCCTCGCCGATCCGACCCGGCGCGGCATCCTGGCCCGGCTGAGCCGTGGCCCCGCATCGGTAAGCGATCTCGCCCGGCCTTTGCCGATGAGCCTTCCGGCCGTACTCCAGCACCTGCAGGCGCTGGAGGCGAGCGGACTGGTCAGCTCGGCAAAGCAAGGGAGGGTGCGCACAGTCTCGATCGAGCCCGCGGCGATGAATGCTGCCGAGAACTGGTTCACCGAGCAGCGTTCGAACTGGGAAGCCAGCGCCGACCGGCTCGAAGATTATCTCGCAACCCTGCAAGACGACGGAGAGAAACATGAGTGAGCAAATCGACCTGGTGCTGGAACGCACCCTCAACGCCCCGCGCGACTTGGTCTGGAAGGCCTGGACCGATCCGGAGCATCTCAAGCGCTGGTTCGCGCCGAAGCCCTACGAGATCAGCGAGATGGAGCTGGACCTGCGTCCGGGGGGCATCTTCCGCCTGCGCATGGTGGGCCCGGACGGCTTCGACACCGGCCACGGCAATCCCGGCTGCGTGCTCGAAGTGGTGGAGGGCGAGAAGCTCGTTTGGACGAACGCGCTTTCGCCCGAATATCGCCCGGCCGAGATGGGTGAGGGCTGCGAATCCTTTCCGATGACTGCGGTCATCACCTTCGCCGATGCGGGCGACGGCAAGACCTTCTACCGCGCCGTTGCACTGCACCGGAACGCGGCGGACCGCGAGACCCACGAGAAAATGGGCTTCCAGGAAGGCTGGGGCCTTTGCGCCGATCAGCTCGAGGAGCTTGCCGCCGGCCTGGGCGCCGACGCCTAGGACGGATCGACATTCAGTTTTGTACCCTCTCCCTTGAGGGAGAGGGCAGGGTGAGGGTGTCGGGCATTTGGGACTATTCTCGGAGGCAGAACCCCCTCACCCCAACCCTCTCCCCGCTGGGGAGAGGGAGTTTCATGCTGAATGTCGATTGGTCGTAGACTGTCCCGGCGAGCCGGAAGTCGCGTCGGCCATGGAGCCAACGCCTGGAAAAAGGGCCCGGCCGAGCAAATGCTCAGCCGGGCCTTTCTTTTGTCTAGACTAGAGGCTCAGCAGCCGCGGTCGATCTCGCGCCCGACGAGTGCGCCGACGGCACCGCCGATGATCGCGCCGGTCGTGCCGCTGCCGCCACGGCGGTAGCCGTAACGGCCATAGCGCCCGCCGCGTCCGATCTCGCGTCCGAGCAACGCCCCGGTGGCGCCGCCGATGATCGCGCCGGTCGTGCCGCTCCCGCAGCGATAGCGCCGGCCATAATAGCCGCGGTCATAATAGCCGTAGCCGCGGCCGTAATAGCCGCGATCGCGATAATAGCGCCGGCCGCGATAGCCGCGGTAGCCGCCATAATAGTCGCCGCGCCGGTAGCGGCGGGGGTAGTCGCGATAATAGCCGCGATCGTAGTAACCGCGGTCGTAGTAGCCACGACCGTAATAGCCGTCGCCATAATATTGGGCCTCGGCCGCCGCGGGCAGCGCGATCAGCGCCGTCACCGACGCTGCGGCGCCGAAGATGAGAGTCTTGAGCATGATACGGGCTCCTTGCGACATCGTGGCGGACTCAGCACGGAGTTCGCCCCAATCTCGCCATAATCCTTAAAGGCTGAGCCTGACATGAACCGGATCCCGGCCCCGTCCGGGGGGATTTATTGGACGGGGCCGGAAACGGACGGATCGCAATACAACGCGGCCCGACCGTCGGGGACGTGAAAGTCACGCGGCTGGACGCCGAGCCGTTTCGGCTCGAACACCCGTAGACGACGGTTGGCTGCGTCGTCATCCGGTTATCTTCGGTTAAGCCTGCAGGTTGGAGGATTCAGCCGGAGAGCGACCGGTGTCAGCCGGGCGCGACGAACGTCACAAATCCGGCAGCGCTCTGCCCTCGTCGGCAATGCCGCGTACCTTCGTCAGGAGCGCGCGCAGTCCGCTGACGTAGCGGCGGCCGACGGGCGCTTCACCGCCACTCACGAGCTGGACGGTCAAGGCGCCGGTCGCCTTGCGCCTGAGACCGGTGATCGCGCGCGTCCGGCAGATGGCGGAGCGATGGACGCGGATGAACTCGTTCGGGTCAAGCCGATCGGCCAGATGGGTCAGGGTCTCGCGCATCAGGCCGCCGCCATTGTCGGCATGGAGGCGCACATAGTCGCCCTCCGCCTCGATCCATTCGATTCCGCCGATCGGAACGCGAATGAACTCACCGCGCCGATGCACCCAGAGACTGTCCTGCGCGCCCAGTTTGTCGGCGCTTTCGGAGGCGACGGAGCGCCGGCCGCGCAACCAGGTACGCGCCTTCTCCAGTGCCGCGGCGAGTCGGTCGGGCGCGACCGGCTTCATCAGATAGTCGGCGGCGTCGGTGTCGAAGGCGCGTACCGCGTAGCGGTCATAGGCGGTGACGAAGATGATCGCGGGTCGGAGCCGTGCCGGGACACGCGCGGCGACGTCGAACCCGCCAAGACCCGGCATCGCGATATCGAGGAAGACGATATCGGGATTGTGCTCGTCGATGAGCTGCACGGCGCGGCGCGCGCTGGTCGTGCAATCGACCACCTCGATGTCGTCGAATGCGGCGAGGGAATGGGCGAGGCGCCGGACCGCGAGCGGCTCGTCGTCGACGATCAGCGCACGCAGCCGGCTCATGCCGCCAGCTCCAGCGGCAGCTCGATGGCAGCGCGATAGCCGGAAGGAGAGAGCGGGCCGGCGGTCAGTCGACCGTGATCGCCGAAATGGGCCTGGAGCCGCTCGCCGACATTCGCGAGGCCGAGGCCGGTGCCGCGGCGGGACGGCCCATCGCCCTCGCCATCGTCTTCCACCACAAGGCGAAGCTGGCCGCGATCCGCCGCCGCGACGATGCGGATCGTGGTGATCTGCTCGGACCGGTCGACGCCATGGCGCACCGCATTCTCGATCAGCGGTTGCAGGATCAGGGTCGGCACGCGGGCATGGGCCAGGGCTTCGGGCACCTCGATCGTCACCTTCATCCGCTCGGAGAATCGCGCCGCCTCGATGTCGAGATAGCGTCGCTGGAGAGCGATCTCCTCGTCGAGGCCGATCGTCCCCTCGCGATCGGCGGCAAGCGTGGAATGAAGAAAGGCGGCGAGGTTGAGCAGCATCACCTCCGCTTCCTCATTGCGCCGCTCCAGAACGAGAGAGGAGATCGAGTTCAATGCATTGAACAGGAAATGCGGGTTCACCTGGTAACGCAGGGCCGCGATCCGCGCTTCCTGGGCGAGCTCGCGCATCGCGGCGGTGCGCATCTGCTGGTCCTGCGCATCCCAGTGATAGGTGAGCGCGAGGTGGGTGCCGGTCCAGGCGAGGAAATAACCCAGCCAGACCACCATCCACTGCACGAAAATGCTGACGCTCATCGGTGCGATGCCCGGGATGGGAAACAGCTCTCGCACGATGACGTTGTTGAACAGCGACTGGACGACCGCCATCAGGATCGCGCCGGCAACGCCCCAGAGGACTCGCCGGGAAAAGGTGCTGCCATGCAACCGATCCAGGGCATAGACCATGCCGACGCACATCAGCGTGCCGAAGCAGGCGTAGACGAAGCGGCGCGGCGCCATCACCTCGAACGGTATCGTATCGACAAAGGCGGCGCGCAGCGACAGGACGACGAACGCGAACAGCCAGAACAGACCGATGAGGACCAAGGTCGCGCGTCGGCGCTCGGCAAGCAGCGTCTCGCGTTCCGCTACGATCGAGATGGGCGCGTTCATGCGCGTCTATGCCGACTTTGTCCGCTCACGGCGCAACGCCCGTAGCATCAAAGCCGACCGGAAGTCAGCGCCTTGTAAACGCCTTCGGTCCGATAGCCCTGGCCGGCCGGGTGCTTAGGGGGCGGTGGTGCTGCCTGCCGGCACGTTCAGCCCTGTGAAATGGGCGATGAACGCGTACATGTCGCTATATTCCTCGATCTGCTTGTCGGTCGGCTTGCCGGAGCCGTGGCCGGCGCGCGTCTCGATGCGGATGAGGTGCGGCTGCGGGCCGGCATCGGCGGCCTGGAGCGCGGCGATATATTTGAAGCTGTGCCCCGGCACGACGCGGTCGTCCGTGTCGGCGGTCGTGACCAGCACGGCCGGGTAGGGCGCGCCCGCGCGGATGTTGTGATAGGGCGAATAGGCGCGCAGGATCCGGAAGTCCGGCTCGCGGTCCGGATAGCCGTAATCGTCGACCCAGTAGCGGCCCGCGGTGAACCGGTCGAAGCGCAGCATGTCCATGACGCCGACGCCGGGCAGCGCCGCGGCGAACAGGTCCGGCCGCTGATTGACCACCGCGCCGACGAGAAGGCCGCCGTTCGAGCGGCCCTCGATCGCAAGATTGCGGTTCGAGGTGACGCCCTCGCGGATCAGATATTCGGCCGCGCCGATGAAGTCGTCGAACACGTTCTGCTTGTTGGCGCGCCGCCCGGCATCGTGCCAGGCCTGACCATATTCGCCGCCGCCGCGGATGTTGGCGACCGCGAGCACGCCGCCCATGTCGACCCAGGTCATCCAGCGCGGCTGGAAGGCCGGGGTCGAGGAGACGTTGAAGCCGCCATAGCCGTAGAGCAGGGTCGGCTGCGGCCGCGCCCGATCGAGATCCCTGCGGTGGACGAGGAACATCGGCACCCGTGTTCCGTCGCGCGAATTGAAGAAGACCTGGCGGACCTCGTAATTGTTCGGATCAAAGGCGAGCTCGGTCTGGGCGAAGACGCTGCTCTGGCCGGTCGCGCTGTCGTAGCGGTAGACGGTCGGCGGCCGGTTGTAGCTCGCAAACGCATAGAAGGTCTCGGTGCTGCTGCCATGGCCCTGGAAGCCCGTGGCGGTACCGATGCCGGGCAGGGCGACGGCGCCGGTGCGGCGGCCGTTCAGGTCAAAGGTCCGAACCTCGCTCTTCGCGTCGACGAGATATTCGGCGACGAGCTGGTCGCCGATGATCGAGGCGCCATCGAGCGTCGCCGCGTCCTCCGGCACGATCTCGCGGGCCTCGGCGACCGGACGGGTGATGTCGGCAGTGACGATGCGCTGGCGCGCCGCGCCGCTGTTCGTCCGCCAGTAGAAGGTGGTGCCGCGATTGCCGACATAGGTCCAGTCATGCTCGCGCCCGATGACGTAGGGCTGCGGCCGGGCATTGGGCACGGTGAGGTCGACGAGGGTGATGTCGTAGCGCGCGTCGGTGCCTTCCGACGTGTAGATCACCAGCCAGCGGCCGTCGTCCGAAACCTGCGCGTTGTGATTGTAGCGGGGATGATCCGGCGTGGCGTAGATCAGCCGGTCTGCGCTCTGCGGCGTGCCGAGACGGTGGAAGTAGACCGCCTGATTCTCGTTCAACGACTGGAACTGTGCGCCCTGGGCCGGCTCGGGAAAGCGGGAATAATAGAAGCCGGAGCCGTCCTTCGCCCAGTCGATGTTGGAGAATTTGACCCAGCGGATCTCGTCCTGGGTGGGCTGGCCGGTCGCGACATCGAGCACGCGCACGGTCCGCCAGTCGGTGCCGCCGTCCTGCACCGAATAGATGAGGTGGCGGCCGTCTTCCGAGGGCGACCATTCGGCGAGCGCGGTGGCGCCGTCCTGCGACCAGCCATTGGGGTCGATCAGCACCCGCGGCGTGCCATTGAGGCCATCGCGGACATAGAGGACCGACTGGTTCTGCAGACCGTCGTTGCGGGTGTAGAAATAATGGCCGCCGGCTTCCTCGGGCAAGCCGAACCGCTCGTAATCGTACATCTGCGTCATCCGCGCGCGGAAGGCGTCGCGGCCCGGCAGGGTGGCGAGATAGGCGTTGGTGACCTCGTTCTGCGACGTCACCCAGGCACGGACCTGCGCATCTTCGCGCACATCGTTCTCGAGCCAGCGATAGGGATCGGCGATCCGCTCGCCGAACTGCTCCTCGACCACGGTCCCGCGCGTCGTCTCGGGATAGGTGAGGGCGGGCCCGGCGGTCTGGGCCGGCGCGTTCATGGCCAAAGCGGCGAGGGAAATGGCGAGGAGGGCAGCGGGCAGACGCATGGATCGGCACCTTCGTTTCGGCAAGAGCGATGCGAGGTCTAACAGCCGATGATCGGCTGTCAATTTTCCGCCATCCGGCTTGCGCCGACCGCCAAAGCGGCCGATGAGCGCCGCCGGGTGAAGGAGGTGCGCATGCGGTGGATGGCAGTGGTGCTGGCGGGGCTTGCGGTGCTGGCGGCGCCGGCCGGTGCGACCGACCCCGCATCGCCCGAATCCTATGCGCCGATCGACCTGCAGCGCCTGTCCGACTGGACCCGCGCGCTCGCCTCCGACGAACTGCAGGGCCGCGCCCCCGGCACCGAGGGCGAGACGCGGACGATCGCGTATCTCACCGAGCAGTTCCGCGCGCTCGGCCTGGAGCCGGGCGGCGAGAATGGCGGCTGGACCCAGCGCGTGCCGCTCGTCCACACCCAGGTCCGGTCGCCCGCAAGCTTCACGGTGTCTTCGCATGGCGAGGCGCTGACGCTGCAATCGCCGCGCGACATCTACGTGAACACCGCCCGCGAGACGCAGAACGTGCGCATCGCCGACGCGCCGATGGTGTTCGTCGGCTACGGCATCACCGCGCCGGAGCGGAGCTGGGACGATTTCGGCGACGTCGACCTCAGCGGCAAGATCGCCGTCTTCCTGGTCAACGATCCCGATTTCGAGGCTGCCGAGGGTGATCCGGTCGCGGGCCGCTTCGGCGGACGGGCGATGACCTATTACGGCCGCTGGACCTACAAGTTCGAAGAGGCCGCCCGGCGCGGCGCGATCGGCGCGCTCGTCGTCCACGAGACCGAAGGCGCCGGCTATGGCTGGAACACCGTCCAGGCGCCCGCGGGCGAGAATTACAGCGTGGTGTTGGCCGAAGGCGCCCGCCCGCCGGTGCTGCTGCAGGGGTGGATCCAGCGCGAGATTGCTGCAGACCTGCTGCGCCGCGCGGGGCAGGATTTCGAAGCGGTCAAACGTCAGGCACGCTCCGGTAGCTTCCGGCCGATCGATCTCGGTGCGACCTTCTCCACCGACCTGCCGGTTACGGTCGAGCGGGTCGAGAGCCACAATGTCATCGCCCGCCTCCCCGGCGCGCGGCGGCCGAACGAGACGATCATGCTTGCCGGCCACTGGGACGCCTACGGCATCGGCCCGGCCGATGCGCGCGGCGACACGATCCGCAACGGCGCGCATGACGATGCGGTGGGGATCGCCGGCGTGCTGGAGATCGCCCGCCACTTCGCCGCCGGGCCGCGGCCGGACCGCACCTTGCTGTTCGCCGCCTGGACCGGCGAGGAGCGCGGACTGCTCGGCTCCGAATATTTCGCCGCCAACCCGATCTATCCCGCCGAGACGATGGTCGCGAGCCTCGCGCTCGACACGCTGCAGAGCGCCGGCGCGGCGCGCGACGTGATCCTGATCGGCCAGGGCCAGTCGAGCCTCGAGGACCTGATGGCGCGCTTCGCGCGGGAGCAGGGCCGGACGGTGACGCCGGATGCGCAGCCGCAGCGCGGCCTGTTCTACCGCGCCGACCATTTCCCCTTCGCCAAGCGCGGCGTGCCGGTGCTGCTGCTGATGGCCCTGGGCGGCGGCGCCGACCTGGTCAACGGCGGGCGCGCGGCGGGCGACCGCTGGGTCAGCGAGTTCACCGCCAATTGCTACCACCAGCCTTGCGACGAATGGCGACCCGACTGGGACTTGCGCGGCGCCGCGCAGGACGTGTCGCTCGCCTACCGCATCGCCCGCCACCTCGCGACCACGGCCGAATGGCCGCAATGGCGCGACGGCTCGGAATTCCGCGCGGTGCGCGAGACGTCCGCGGATCGCCGGCGCTAGAGGATCACGTTGCGCACGAAGCGCACCGTGCCGCCGCCGCCGTTGGCGAAGACATAGGGCTGTGCGCTGCTGAAGATCAGGAAGTCGCCGGCGCCGATTTCGTGCCGGCCGTCGGCGGCCTCGACGACGAGGACGCCTTCGATCACCAGCAGCATCTCGTGCCAGTTCTCGGAGTCCGCCTCGGACGGATAGCGTTCGCCCTCCGCCAGCGACCAGAGCCAGAGCTCCGCCTCGCGCGTTGCCGGGGCCGTGCCGAGCAGCACGCCCTTGCTCTCCGGATCGGCGCCGCGCCAGGCGATGCTGTCGATGCGGCGGTTGTCGGGCGCGTCGGGCGGACGGACCAGCTCCGAAAGGCTGCAGCCCAGGGCCGCGGCGAGGCGATCGAGCGTCGACAGGCTGACATTGGCCTCGTCGGTCTCGATCGCGATGACCATCCGGCGGCTGATGCCGGACAGTTCGGAGAGCCCGGCCTGGCTGAGACCCCGCGCCTGGCGTCGGGCGCGGACATTTTCGGCGACATGCGCCAGCACCTCGGGGCGCGCTTGACTGTGCAATATACTGCTCATATCGATTGCGCATTATGTTGCACAGACTCGCCCGTGCCAAGCTGGCCGCCGCCGCGCTCATGCTCCTCGTCCTGCTGCCCTCGCCCGGTCGGGCCCAGGCAACGCCCTCGCTTGCGCAGGTCATCGACTCCTTTGCCGGCGAGCATGAGTTCAGCGGCACGATCCTGCTGCGCGCCCGGGGCCGCACCCTCTATGCCCGCAGCTTCGGGCTCGCCGATCGCGCCTTCGACATCCCGGCCGCCGCCGACACCCGCTTCAGGATCGCGTCGATCACCAAGCTGTTTACCGCGGTCCTAGCGCTCCAGCTGGTCGAGGACGGGCGGCTTCGCCTCGACGCGCCGATCCGTACCTACCTTCCCGACTATCCCGGCCAGGGCGCCGACCGGGTCACCGTCCATCACCTGCTCAACCACACGTCGGGCCTTGTCCAATATGACCGAATATCGAGCTATCAAGAAGGGTTCGCGAACGGAATCGAGCAGTATCAGCGGCCGCTTTCGCCTGCCGCTATGCTGCAGCGTTGCTGCAGCGGGCCGCTGGCGCGCGCCCCGGGGACGGCGTTCGACTACAACAATGCGGACTATATCGTGCTCGGCCGGATCATCGAGCGGATTGCCGACAGGCCGTTCGAGGCGGTGCTGGCCGAGCGCATCCTGCGTCCGCTCGGGCTCGACGGGACCGGCATGTCGCACTGGGACCGGATCGTCCCGCGCCTGGCGCCGACCTATTTCTTCCGCGACGACACGCGCCGGCTCGTTCCGGACATGCCGGTCTATTTCGAGAATTGGGATGCCGCGGGCGGCATGTATTCGACCGCCGCGGACCTCGCGGATTTCGCCGATGCGCTCTATGGCGGGCGTCTGATCGGGCGCGACATGCTGGCCCGGATGCTGATGCCGGGCCTGGACGATTATGGCTACGGCCTCTGGTCCTACACGATCACCCGCGGCGGCCGTCCGCACCGTGTCGCCAAGCGTCCGGGCAGCGTGATGGGGGCGAACGCGGTCCTCTACCGGCTACTCGATCGCGACGCGACGGTGGTGCTCCTCGCCAACACGAACCGCGCGGATCTCGACGTCTTCGCCCAGCGGATCGGCGACGTGTTCGTCCGCTAGTGAACGGCGCGATTCTCGGTTTCGGCCTTGGTTGCCAGCGAGAAGCGGGGTTCGGGCGTCGCCAGCCGGCCGAGGACGAGGTCGGCGGCATAGCGGCCGACGGCCGGACCGTGCTTGAAGCCGTGACCCGAGCCGGCGCCGACGAGGACGACGTTGCGCCAGCGCGGATGACGGTCGATCAGCAGGTCGCCGTTCGAGCTGTTCTCATACTGGCAGACCCGCGCCTCGCTTAACGGGCGGTCGGCGAGGGCAGGAAAGCGGCGGGCCATGAAGGCGCGGACGTCGGCGAGGGCTGCCGCGGACGGCGTCCGGTCTCCGGTGTCCGGGTCCATCCGCGGGCCGTGCGCGTCATGGGCGATCTTGAAGCCACGCGCCTCGAGATCGGGGAAACCGTAATAGATGTCGCCGCCGTTGAAATCGGCCCAGCCGGGGAACCGGTCGGGCGCGAAGCGCCGGTCGCCGGGTGGGGGCGCGAAGAAGAAGACCTCCTGCCGCGTCGGGAAGATACGCGCGGCGAGCAGATCCGGGAAGACGCGCCCGAGCCACGGCCCGCAGGCAAAGACGAAGCGCTCGGCCGCAACGGTGGCGCCGTCCACGGTGCGGATCGCCGCCAGGGTGTCGGCGTCCGACCGGGGCGGCGCGACCGCGGCCTGCCGGTAGCCGCCGCCGGCACGGACGAAACCGGCGACCAGGGTCTGCACCGCGCGGCGGGCCATCAGCGCGCCGAAGCCGGGCTCGAACAAACCGGCCTCGATGCCGGCGAAGTCGATCTGCGGGAAGCGTCGGCGGAGCGCCGCGGCGTCGAGCAATTCGGTCGGCAGGCCGATCCGCCGATGCACCGCCATCGTCTGCTCGAGGAACGGCTCCACCCGCGGAAAGAAGAACAGCACGCCGGTGCGATGGAAGAGCGGGAGGCCGGCGCGGTCCGACAGCGCCTGCCAGTCGGACAGGGAGTCGGTCGCCATCCGCGTATAGACCTCGTCGGCGCCATAGGCACCGCGCGTCATGCGGGATTCTCCACCCGATGAGGCACGGGCATGGGCCGGTCCCCAGGCGTCGAGCAGCAGCACGCTGCGTCCCCCCTCCTGCAGCCGCTTCGCCGTCCAGGCGCCGAACACGCCGGCGCCGACCACGACGATGTCGGGCCGGCGCCGGGATTGTGCGCGGAGCGATTTCGGCAGCACGGCCGACCCGGCCGCGGCGGCGCTGGCGGTGAGCAGGAAGCGGCGCGTCAGTCCGGACATGCGGACATCATCCCGATCCTCCCCGCCGAGTCCAGCGGGGAGGAGGGAAGCGGGATCTACGACCCGAACGTCTTGCGCACAGTGATGCCGATCGTGCGCGGCTGCCCGATGTTGAAGCCGAGCCGGGCCCGCCCGCCACGCTCGCGGTCGAACGACAGCAAGGTATTCTCGTCGAGCAGATTGTTGACGTAGACACTGACGCCCAGGCCGTTGTCCCAATCGATGCCGGCGGTGAGGTTGACCAGCTGATAGCTGGGCAGCTGGAGGTTCACCACCGTCGCTTCGTTGCCGGTCGCGCCGCCGAACGGCAGGCCGGAGACGAAGGCGCGCGGATTGTTCTCCTGGTCGCTCGGCTGGGTGTAGCGCGTGCCGACATGCTGGAAGGTGAAGCCGAAGAAGCCTTCCGCGCGATCATTGACCGGGAAGCTGTAGTTGACGCTCGCCGCGATCTGGAAGTTCGGCACCGACGGCAGGCGGTTGCCGTCGCGGATGCCGCCGATCACGGTGCCGGTGCCGTCCACGACGGTCGAATCGAACTTCGCGTCGAGGACGCTTCCGGCGAGCGACACGTCGAGGCCGTCCAGCGGGGTGAAGCCCACCTCGAACTCGACGCCCGCAGTATGGGCCTTGGGCACGTTGAACACGATGCGCGACGAGCAGGACCCGGCATCGAGCGTGACCTGGAGATTGCTGATGTCGGTGTAGAATCCCGCGGCGGAGAAGCGGATTCCGCGACGCTGGCCGCGAAGGCCGACCTCATAGTTCCACAGCGTCTCGTCGTCATAATCCTGGAAGCCACCGAAGATCGCTTCGTCTTCGGGCGTGCACAATGGCAGGTTCAGCGGATCGTTGACACCGCCGAGACGGAAGCCCTTGGATGCCTGGGCATTCAGGAAGATGTTGTTGTCGACCTCGTACTGGGCGATCACGCGCGGGCTGAAGCCGTTCGACGAGGTCTCGTCGGTGCGGTTGTCGCCATTGGCGAAGAGGCCGCCGGAAATGAAGCTGCGCTCCTCCTTGAAGTCGTAGTAGCGGCCGCCGGCCGTGACGGTGAAGCGCTCCGTGATGTCGAGGCTCGCCTCGCCGAACACCGCGAACTGGCGGATGTCGTAGGGCAGATCCGAATTGTAGGGCGAATCGGCCGGGAATCCGTTCGCCACGGCCGCCGAGGTGCCGGCGCCCAAGGTGGCATCGGTGAACGCGTCATAGCCGGGGGTCGGCAGGCGCTGGCGATAGAAGCGGTCGACCTTGGAATAGAAGGCGCCGACCAGCCACTGGAACGGACCGCTGCGGCTAGAGCCCAGACGGACCTCCTGCGACCAGGTCTCGAGATCGGTGGTGTCGACCAGGTTCGACGGCAGCAGCACCGCGGCGGTCGGGAAGCCGAGGTCGACCGAGACGCTGCCGCTCAGTGCGCTGGCGTCGCGGCTGACGACGATATCGCGATTGATATAAGTGGTGACCGAAGTGAGCGTCACGGCACCGAAGTCGATGCTGGCATTGAGGTCGGCGAGCAGCGTGTCGTCGGCGAAGCTCTCGTCGAGCAGCAGGAACTGCTCCCGCTCGTCGAAGACGACGGGCGGGCGGGTGGTGGTGAAGGGATTGGCGTAGAGGTTGTAGACCTCTTGCCGGTTGAAGCCGTCGGCGCGGATTTCCTGGTAGAGGACACGCGGCGTGATCACGATGCCGTCGCTGGGTTCCCAGCGCAGCGAGATGCGGCCGCCGACGCGGTGGCCGTCATTGACATTCTGGTCGATTGTGCCGTCTTCGCGCAGCGCGTCCACGAAGCCGCCATATTGGGTGTAGTAGCCGACGGCGCGGATCGCGGCGGTGTCGCCGAGCGGCACGTTGATCGCGCCCTTGAGATGGCCGCCCCAGTCGTCCTCGGCGACCGTGTTGAGATTGGCCTCGACCACGCCTTCGAAGGCGCCGAGCACCGGCTGGTTGGTGATGTAGCGCAGGGTGCCGCCGACCGAGCCGGCGCCGAACAGGGTGCCCTGCGGCCCGCGCAGCGTCTCGACGCGGTTGAGGTCGAACAGATCGAGGTCCGGGGTGAACAGCGAGAGCGAGATCACCGAATCGTCGAGATAGACGCCGACCTGCTCCTTCACGCCTGGCTGGTCGCGCACGACCTGGCCGGCGGACACGCCGCGGACGGAAACCTGGCTCTGGCCCGGCCCGAGATTCTGCACGGTGAGGCCGGCGACGTTGCGCGAGAGATCCTCGATCGTGTTCGCATTGGCGCGCCGGATGTCCTCCTCCGTCTGCGCATTGATCGAGAACGGCACGTCGAGCAGCGAGGTCTCGCGCAAGGTGGCGGTGACGACGATCGTGCCTTCTTCGTCGACGGGTTGCGCCGTCTCCTGCGCCGCCGCTGGTGTTGCGGCGCCAATGGCGATCAGCGACGTGGCGGCAAGCATCGCGCACGCGCGCAAGGTTGCACGGTCAAGCATTCGGTCCCTCCCTGGGTTTATGTTTATGCTGCGCAAAATACAGGAGGGCGGGACGGGCGAACAGGTTGCCGCTACGTAAGCTCAAGCGAATGTGACAGCCATGTTGCGGGCCAGCCACAACTGCGGTTTTGCCGGTAAGGGGTTGGCGGCGGGGCCGGATCGGCTATCGTCGCGACAATACAGGAAAAAGGGGGTTCGAAATCATGCGCCTGGCTGCCGTGTTGCCATTTGTCGCCCTGATTCTCTCCGGCGCCGCGGCGGTTTCCGCGCAGCAACCGGCTTCGGCTCCTGCCGCAGATGTGGTGGTGATCCATGCGGGGACGTTGCTCGACCGGCCCGGCCGTGCGCCGCGCCGCAACGTGAGCATCGTCGTGCGGGGCGACCGGATCGAGTCCGTGCAGGACGGGTTCGTGCCGGCGCCGGAAGGGGCGCGGCTGATTGATCTCTCCGATCGCTTCGTGCTGCCCGGCCTCATCGACAGCCATGTCCATCTCGATTCGGACCGGGCGGGCGTGGAGGGCACGCTCGCCGCGGTCACGGACAATGTCGCACTGACCGCGCACGAGGCCGCATGGAATGCGCGCAAGACGCTGCGGGCGGGCTTCACCACGGTGCGCAATCTCGGCTCCAGCGACGGGGTTACCCTCGGCCTGCGCGATGCGATCAGCCGCGGCTGGGCGATCGGGCCGCGCATCGTCGATGCGGGCACCAGCCTGTCGGCGACCACCGGGCATATGGATCCGACCCTGGGCGTGCGCGAGGAGTTCCACGATGTGCTGCGCCATTCGGGCAGCACCTGCGATGGCCCCGACGATTGCCGCCGCGCGGTGCGCCGCCAGATCGCCCGCGGCGTCGACGTCATCAAGATCGCGACCACGGGCGGGGTGAACAGCCGCATCGGCCTCGGGCTCGGCGCCCAGATGTTCGAGGACGAGGCGCGGGCGATCGTCGAGACAGCGCACCTCTACGGGAAGCGCGTCGCGGTCCATGCGCACGGCGCCGACGGGATCAACCTGGCGCTGCGCGTCGGCGCGGATTCGATCGAGCACGGCACGCTGATCGACGACGAGAGCCTGCGGCTGTTCCGGCAGACCAACGCCTACTACGTGCCGACCCTGTCGACCGTGAACGGCTATATCGAGCGGATGCGCGCCAATCCCAATGCCTATACCGGCGAAGTGCGCGAGAAGATCGAATGGCGGATCTCGATCACCGGCCAGGCGCTCCGCCGCGCCGTGCCGGCCGGCGTCCGCATCGCGTTCGGCACCGATGCCGGGGTCTCGATGCACGGCCGCAATGCCGACGAGTTCCTGCTGATGGTCGAGCACGGCATGACGCCGATGAGCGCGATCCAGGCCGCGACGGTGAATGCCGCGGACTTGCTCGGCCTCGCCGATCAGGTCGGCACGATCGAGCCGGGCAAGTCCGCCGACATCGTGGCGGTGCGCGGCGATCCCTTGAGCGACGTCGGCGTGCTGAGGCAGATGAATTTCGTCATGGCGCGCGGCCGGGTCCACCGCCAGGAGCCATGACTCACGCGTCACCCTGAACTTGTTTCAGGGTCCAGATCGACATACGCCGAGGCGTCGGAGACCTGGATGCTGAAACAAGTTCAGCATGACAAAAAACGGGCACGGGATCACGCGCCGACGAAAGAGGAAGACTATGTCCATGACATTGGATCGCCGCCAGTTCCTGACGGGGTCGGCCGCTGCCGGTGCGCTGGCGCTCACCGGCTGCGCGGGCATGGCGCCGCGTTCGGAGACGGCCTCGGCGCGGGCGCTCTACGACAGCATCTTCGAAGGGATGTTGCGGACAGCGCCGGAAATGGCGACGAGCCTCGGCCTCGACACCGGCGAGCTGGCCTGGCTCAAGAGCCGGCTCGGCGATTCCGGACCATCCGGCAAGATGGGTGTCTACCGGCCGCTGCTCGATCATCTGGAGCGTCTCCGCCAGATTGATCGGTCGGCGCTGCAGGGGCAGGAGCGCGGCTGGCTCGACACCGTGCTCTGGCTCGGCGACCGGATGAGCGAGGTCGCGACCTTTCCCTATGGCGGGATCGGCGGCTATTCCTATCCGGTTCCCTATGCGCTGTCGCAGCTGACCGGCGCCTATCAGACCGTCCCCGATTTCCTCGACAGCCAGCACGGCATCGACACGCGCGAGGATTGCGACGCCTATCTCGCCCGGCTGGGGGCCTTTGCCGAGGCGGTCAACCAGGACGTCGACCATGCCCGCGCCGATGCCGGCCGCGCCGTCATCCCGCCGACCTACATCCTCGACAAGGCGCTGACCCAGACACGGGCCCTGAGGTCCGAACGGGGCGAGCGCTCCGGTCTGGTACGCTCGCTGGTGCGCCGGGCGCGGGAGAAGAACATAGCGGGCGACTGGGGCACCGCCGCGGCCGCGATCGTCGACGGCCGGCTCGCCGCCGCGCTCGACCGGCAGATCCAGATCCTGACGGCGATGCAGCACGACGCCGGCACCAACCCGGCGGTCAGCCACCTCCCGGACGGCGAGCGCTTCTACAATCTGTGCCTGCGCTATCACACCAGCACCGGCCTGACGCCCGACCAGGCGCATCAGATCGGCCTGACTCAGGTGGCGGAGCTCACCGCCGAGCTCGATCCGCTGCTGCGCCGCGAGGGCCTGACGCAGGGCAGCGTCGGCGCGCGTCTCCGCGCGTTGGGCCAAGAAGATCGCTATCTCTACCCCAACACCGATGCAGGCCGCGAGCAGCTGCTCGGCGACCTGCGCCGCCAGCTCGAGGCGATCCGGGCGCGGATGCCCGACTATTTCGGCGTGATCCCGACCACTGGCATGGAAATCCGTCGCGTGCCGCCGGCAATCGAAGTCGGTGCGCCGCGCGGCTATGCACAGGGCGGCAGCCTCGACGGCACCCGGCCTGGCACCTACTATATCAACCTCGTCGACACCCGGATCTGGCCGAAATGGGCGCTGCCGACACTCACCTATCACGAGAGCGTGCCGGGCCACCTCTGGCAGGGCGCGACCGTGCTCGGCAACCAAGCGATCCCGCTCCTCCACCGCAACATCGGCGTGTCGGCGTTCGGCGAGGGCTGGGGGCTCTATGCCGAGCAGCTCGCCGACGAGATCGGCATGTATGACGAATTCCCCCAAGGCCGGATCGGTCGCCTGCAGAGCTTCCTCTACCGCGCCGCCCGCATCGTCATGGACACCGGTATGCACGCCAGGGGCTGGAGCCGCGAACAGTCGATCCGCTATTTCACCGACGAGGTCGGGCTCGATCCCATTTCGGCGACCAGCGAGGTCGAGCGCTACATCGTCTGGCCGGGCCAGGCCTGCGCCTACAAGATCGGCCACACCGAGATCGTCCGCCTGCGTGAGCAGGCGCGGGCGGCGACCGGCGCCAACTTCGATCTCAAGTCGTTCCACGATACGGTGATCGGCAGCGGCGACATGCCGCTGGAGGTGCTGGCGACCGTCGTGGCGGAATGGACCGCGGCGCGGAGAGCCTGACATGACTTCGTCATCGCGAGGCGCGGAGCGCCGCGGCGATCCAGTCTCGGCATCCGGATCGCCGCGCCCTCTCGGGGCTCGCAATGACGAAAAGGGCCGATGACGGCGGCCGAGCATGTCGACGTCCTGATCGTCGGCGCCGGCATTTCCGGGATCGACGCGGCCTATCGCGTGAAGAGGCGCTGCCCCGGCAAGTCCTGGCTGGTCCTTGAAGCGCGCGACGCAATCGGCGGGACCTGGGACCTGTTCCGCTATCCCGGCATCCGGTCCGACAGCGACATGTACACGCTGGGGTTCCCGTTCCGGCCGTGGACAGGCGAGAAGGCGATCGCCGACGGCGCCTCGATCCGGGCCTATATCGAGGAGACGGCACAGGCGTTCGGAATCGATACCCATGTTCGCTTCGGTCATCGGGTGAGCAAGGCGAGCTGGTCGACCGGGGAGGCGCGCTGGACAGTGGAGACGCAAACGGCGGACGGACCCCGCCGTTTCACCTGCGCCCTCCTGTTCCTGGGCAGCGGCTATTACGATTATGAAAGGGGCTACCGCCCGGACTGGCCGGGCGAGGAGGCGTATCGGGGCCGGGTCGTCCATCCGCAATCCTGGCCGGACGATCTCGATCTTGCCGGCAAGCGGGTCGTCGTCATCGGCAGCGGCGCGACGGCGGTGACGCTGGTGCCGGCGCTGGCGGAGAGGGCGGCGCATGTGACCATGCTCCAGCGATCGCCCTCCTACATCGTCGCGCGCCCGTCCGAGGACGTCGTTGCACGCGGGCTCCAGAGGATGCTTCCGGCCGGTCTGTCGGCCAGGGCGATCCGGTGGAAGAACGTGCTGCTCGGCCTGTCCTTCTTCTCGCGGTCGCGCAAGAAGCCGGAGCGGGTGCGGGCCCTGCTCCTGAAGATGGTGGCCAACGAGCTGCCCGGCCATGACGTGGAGCGCGACTTCGGGCCGGCTTACAATCCGTGGGACCAGCGGGTCTGCCTGGTGCCCGACGGTGATCTCTTTCAGGCGATGCGAGAGGGCAAGGTCGAGGTCGTTACCGACACGATCGAGAGCTTCACCGAGATCGGCCTGCGCCTTGCCTCGGGCCGGGAGATCGCGGCGGACATCGTCGTCACCGCGACCGGGCTGGTGGTGAAGCTCTTCGGCGGCATCGCGCTGGAGGTGGACGGCGTGCCGGTCAACGTCGCCGATCGGATCAGCTACAAGGGCATGATGCTGAACGACGTGCCGAACCTGGTCCTGTCGTTCGGCTACACCAACGCCTCCTGGACGCTGAAGAGCGATCTCACCGCGCGCTATGCCTGCCGGCTGATCAATCATATGGACCGGCACGATCTCGCCCTCTGCGTGCCGCGGCTGCCGGCAGGTGGAGTCGCGCGGCAGCCGATGATCGACTTCAGCTCCGGCTACGTCCGGCGCGCCGCTGCGAGCCTGCCGGGACAGGGGCCGAAGCCGCCGTGGCGGGTCCACCAGAATTATCTCAAGGACCGGCTGATGCTGGGGCTCGGCACGATCACCGACGAGGCGATGGAATTCCGGCGCCGCCGATGAGGTGCCGGTTGACTCCTTGGCGCATGCGCGGCACTTGACGTTTACGTAAAGGAGAGGAGTCGGATGACCGACCTGGAGACGTTCCGCCAGGAAACGCGGGCATGGCTTGAAGCCAATTGCCCGCCCGAGATGCGCGAGCCCGTGCGCGACGAGACCGACATGTGCTGGGGTGGCCGCAATCCGGTCTTCAAGAACGACGCACAGAAGCAGTGGATGGAGGCGATGGCGGCGCGCGGCTGGACCGTGCCGGACTGGCCGACCGCCTATGGTGGCGGCGGACTCTCGCCGGAGGAGACCAAGATCCTGCGTCAGGAAATGGCCCGGATCGGGGCGCGCAATCCGCTCTACAGCTTCGGCATTTCGATGCTCGGGCCGGCGCTGCTGAAATATGGGACGGAAGCGCAGAAGACGCATTATCTGACCCGGATCGCCCGCGGCGAGATTCGCTGGTGCCAGGGCTATTCCGAGCCGGGCGCCGGCTCCGACCTCGCCAGCTTGCAGACCAAGTGTGAAGACAAGGGCGATCACTGGCTGGTCAATGGCCAGAAGGTCTGGACCTCCTATGCCGACAAGGCGGACTGGATTTTCTGCCTGGTCCGCACCGATCCCCAGGCGCCCAAGCATCAAGGGATCAGCTTCCTGCTGTTCGACATGGCTTCGCCCGGCGTCTCGACCAGGCCGATTCTGCTGATCTCCGGCTATTCGCCCTTCTGCGAAACCTTCTTCGACGATGTGCAGGTGCCGAAGGACCAGATCGTCGGCGAACTCAATAAGGGTTGGGACGTCGCCAAATACCTGCTCGGCCACGAGCGCGAGATGATCTCCGGCATGGGGCTGGGCGGCCAGTCGGGCACGCTCGGCGAAGCGCTGGGCGAGGCGGTCGCCGCCGATCCGCTGCTGCGTGGCGAGGTGGCGCGCTTCGACGTGGATTCGCTCGCCTTCCGGGCGATGAGCGAGAAGTTCATCGACGAGCTGAAGGCCGGCAAGGCGCATCCCGCTCAGCCCTCGATGATGAAATATGCCGGCACCGAGTTGAACAAGGCGCGGCACGAGCTGGTGATGGCGGCCGGCGGATCGAACACGCTCGAATGGGAAAGCGACCGTTCGAAGAAGGGCAAGGCGGCGCGCGAGTGGCTCCGCACAAAGGCCAATTCGATCGAAGGCGGCACCAGCGAAATCCAGCTGGGCATCATCGCCAAGCGCATCCTCGACCTGCCGGGCGCCTAGTTGTCGTCATGCCGGCGAAGGCCCGGCATCTCGGCGGGAAAAGACGCCGAGCCCTTCACCCCCTGAGACCCCGGCCTTCGCCGGGGCGACGGAGATAAGAATGCCGCTCTATCTGACCGACGACCAGACCATGCTGCGCGATACGGCGCGCGATTTCATGGCGGCCGAGGGCGCGATCGCGACGCAGCTGCGTCACTGGCGCGGGATCAACTGCAAGGACGGTTTCGGCCACGGCCTGTGGAAGCAGTTCGCCGAGATGGGGTTCACCGGCATCCTGATCGACGAGGCGGAGGGCGGGCTCGGCCTCGGCCATGTCGAGGCTGGCATCGTGCTGGAGGAGATCGGCCGCAACCTGACGCCCTCGCCCTTCCTGATGACCGCGCTCGCCTTCGTTGAGGCGGTGAAAGGCACCACCCATGCGGCGCGCTGGTATCCCGGCATCCTTGCCGGCGAGACGGTCGCGGCACTGGCGCTCGACGAAGGGGCGAAGCACCGGCCCGAGGCGATCGCAATGCGCGCCGAGCGCGCGGGCAATGGGTTCAAACTGTCGGGCGCCAAGCAGTTCGTGGTGCAGGGCGCGTCGGCCGACGTCACGCTCGTCGCCGCGCAGGCCGACGAAGGGCTCACCCTGTTCGCCGTCGAGAAGGGTATGGCCGGGCTGGAGGTCGAAGGCGTGCGCCTCGCCGACAGCAGCATCGGCGCGCGGCTGACCTTCGCCGATGTCGAGGTCGATGCGGACGCGGTGGTCGGTGAGATGGGCGGCGGCGCGGCGGTGCTGTCGCGCGTGCTGAAGGCCGGGCGCACGGGCGCCGCGGCGGAGTTGGTCGGCTTGGGCACGGCGGCAATGGACATGACCGTCGACTATCTCAAGCAGCGCAAGCAGTTCGGCCGCCTGATCGGCGAGTTCCAGGCGCTGCAATTCCGCTCCGCCCATCTCTATTCCGAGCTGGAGATCGCCCGCGCCGCGACCTTGAAGGCGCAGCAACTGCTCGACGAGGGGTCAGAGAACGCGGAGGCGATGGTCTCCGTCGCCAAGGCCAAGGCGGGCCGCGCCTCGCAGCTCGCAGTGCAGGAGGGCGTGCAAATGCACGGCGGCATCGGCATGACCGACGAATATGACATCGGCCTCTACATGAAGCGCGACCGTGTCCTGAACGAGCTGTTCGGCGACGCGAACTATCATGCGGACCGGCTGGCCAGGCTGAAGGGATACTGACGCCGGTCAAATTGACGAGTCCGGATACGGCCGCCATGGTCGCGCATCAACATAGGGGGCCGGAATGACGAAGATGCTTGTGCTGGCGATGCTCGCGTCCGGGATCGCGAGCGGTGCCAGCGCACAGGATTCGGCGCTGCGCGAGTCGGTCGCGGCCGACTATCGGGCCAATCTCGGCGCGCTGTTCGACCATTTCCACCGCAATCCGGAGCTGTCCGGCCGCGAGGTCCAGACGTCGGCGCGGATGGCGCAGGAGCTGCGCGCGCTCGGCTATGAGGTGACCACCGGTATCGGCGGCCATGGCGTGGTCGCATTGCTGCGCAACGGCGACGGGCCGACCGTATTGCTGCGCGCCGACATGGACGGGCTGCCACTCGAGGAGCGCTCGGGCCTGCCCAATGCCTCGCGGGCACGGCAGACGGATGCGAGCGGCGCCGAGCAGCCGGTCATGCATGCCTGCGGCCATGACGTGCACATCACCGCGCTGGTTGGCACCGCGCGGCAACTGATGGCGCGCCGGGCGAACTGGTCGGGCACCCTCGTCCTCATCGCCCAACCCGCGGAGGAGACCATTTCCGGCGCGCGCACGATGGTCGAGGACGGCCTCTACACCCGCTTTCCCAAACCCGACTACGCGGTGGCCTTCCATGTCGCGGCGGGCCTGCCGGCGGGCCGGATCAGCGTGCCATCGACCATCGCCTATTCCAGCGCGGATTCGGTCGAGATCGAGGTGCGCGGCACGGGCACCCATGGCGCCTATCCCCATCTCGGCGTCGATCCGGTGTTGGTTGCATCGCAGATCGTCGTGTCGCTCCAGTCGATGGTCGGGCGCGACATCGATCCGCTCCAGGGGGCGGTGATCAGCGTCGGCTCGATCCATGGCGGCGTGAAGAGCAACATCATTCCGGAGCGCGTCGTTCTCCAGATGACGGTGCGCGCGGACACGCCGGAGGTGCGCACCCGGCTGCTCGACGGGATCGACCGGGTGGCGCGCGGCACGGCACTGGCGCTGGGCGTGCCGGAGGACCGGCTGCCGGTCGTGACCCGCTCGCCGACCGAGACGACGCCGGCCACGATCAACGACAGTGCGACGGCCGATATCGTGCGCCGGGCGATCGCCACCCAAATGGGCGCGGACCGGCTGACCGATCAGCCGCGCGACGGCATGGGCGCGGAGGACTTCGCCTATTTCGTCACACCCGAAAGCGGCGTGAAAGGTGTCTATTTCGCCGTCGGCGGCACGCCGGCCGATCAGGTCGCGACCGCGCCCGGCCATCACTCGCCGCTGTTCCGTATCCAGCCGGAACCGTCGGTCACCACCGGCGTCGAGGCGATGGTGATCGCGGCCGAGACGCTGATGCCGCGGCGCTGACCGGGGTTCAGTGCGCGATCGCCATCAGCGCGATCAGCAGGACCAGGACGATCATCACGATCCCGACCAGACACCCGAGCACGCCGAAGGTGCCGAGGTCGTTGTCGAGCCGGATCCTCACCGCCGGATCAGCACGTTCATCTGCGCCGAGGCGATCGGCCGGACCCGGTCGTGCTGCCAGGCATGGGCCTCGACATTGGCGACGCGCTTGCCGAGGCGGGTGACGATCGCGCCGGCGAACGTGTCGTGATTGGTGCCGCCGCGCATATACTGGACGGTGACGTTGATCGGCTTGACGGTGACGCCGTCGCGGGTGCCGAGCGCATCGTAGAGCGCGCCCAGGGCGGCAAATTCGAGCAGGCCGGCGATCGCGCCGCCATGGAGGTAGCCGGGGCGGCCGAGCACGGCATCGCCGAACGGCATGACGAACTGCAGCGCGCCATCGTCGGCGCGGCGCTTCTCGATGCCGAGCAGGCGGGCATAGGGCGGCAACGGGTTCATGCCACCGCCTTGGAGCCTATCGAAATGATGCGCAAGGCATGGCCGGCGGGGCTTTCTGCGAAGCGGCGCGCGCGCTAGCACCGGTCTGTGGCAAGGCGGTGGACAGCGCGGCGGGCGGTTCGGGTCGCTCTCAAGGTCCTCCTCGGGATCGTCGCGGTGCCGCTCGCCTATTTTCTCTTCGCCCTGATCCTCGGCGCGATCCCGGCCAATGTCAGCTGGCGCGAGCCGTCGCAGGGGATCACGATCTTCGTGCGCACCAACGGCGTCCATACCTGGATCGTTATGCCCAAGACCAATCGCTACGTGGACTGGGCGACCTACGCGCCGGGCGCACACCTGCGCGATCCGCGCTGGGGCAACGGCAATTATGTCGCGATCGGCTACGGCAATCGGGAATTCTACCTGAACACGCCGACCTGGGGCGATCTGTCGCTGCGCACCGCCGCCGCGGCGCTGTTCGGGCGGGGGCCGACCCTCCTCCATGTCGAGCACGATCACAATCCGCATCCCGACCGATGGCAGCGCGCGATCAAGGTGACGCCGGCGCAATATCAACGGCTGACCGCCTTCATTCGCGGCCGATTCCGGCTGGACGCGCAGGGGCGGACCATTCCGGTGCTCGGCCGCGGCTACAATACCAACGACATGTTTTACGAAGCCAATGGCGGATACAGCTTCATTCTCACTTGTAATGAGTGGACCGGCCGCGCGCTGCGCACCGCCGGCATCCGGATGGGCCTGTGGACGCCGCTGGAGCAGAGCATCATGTGGCGTCTCGATTGAGTCGGGGAGTTGCGTTACAGCGGTGGAACGAACGGACAGGGGAGAGAAAAATGGCGAAGATTCTCGGCAACTTCCACCTGGCGCTCGGCATCGGCGTGGTGCTGCTCGTGCTCGCGATGTTCGGGCTGCACGGCGACGCGATCGGGCAGCCGGGCTATTGGGCGCAGTGGCTGCGTTACCTCCACGTCTTCGCCGGCATCCTGTGGATCGGGCTGCTCTACTATTTCAACTTCGTGCAGATCCCGACCATGCCGAAGGTGCCGGCCGAGCTGAAGCCGGGCGTCACCAAATATATCGCGCCGGCGGCGCTCTTCTGGTTCCGCTGGGCGGCGCTGGTCACGGTCGTGCTCGGCTTCCTCGTCGCCGAGCTGCAGCAGGGCGGCTATGCCGCGCGGGCGCTGGGGCTGGAGACGGGCTATCGGACGATCGGCATCGGCATGTGGCTCGGGCTCATCATGGCGGCGAACGTCTGGTTCGTCATCTGGCCGAACCAGAAGAAGGCGCTCGGCATCGTGGCGGCAGAGGACGACGTGAAGGCGAAGGCCGCCTCGACCGCGATGATGGCCTCGCGCACCAACCTCATCCTCTCGATCCCGATGCTCTACTGCATGGTCGCGCAGACGCACATCGGGGGCTGACGCGCGACCGGGGAACCGTAACGGAGCCGCGACATTCTGATACAATGTCGCGGCCCGACGGGGATAGTTGCGCGACACCGGTCGGGGAGTAGGGGCGGGTGATGCGTCGTATAGTGATCCCCGTAAGCGCGCTGGCCCTCGCGGCCTGCACCACCGTCGGCCCCGATTACCGGGCACCCGAGGCGGCGTCGCTGGCGGTGCCGGAAGCCTATGCCGGCCCGGCCGGCGCCCTGCCCGCGCAGGACCTGTCGCTGTGGTGGGAGCAGTTCGACGATCCCCTGCTCACCCGGCTGATCGACGAGGCGAGCGCCGGCAATCTCGATCTGGCGGTTTCGAGCGCCCGGCTGACCCAGGCGCGCGAGGCGCTGGTGCAGGCCCGCGCCGGGCTGGTGCCGCAGGTCGGCGCGTCGGCCGGTGCGGGACGCAATTTCGGCCCCGGCGACGACAACAGCAATTTCAACATCGGCGCCGACGCCTCCTGGGAGATCGACCTGTTCGGCCGCCTCCGCCGGGGCGTCGAGGCCGCAGGCGCGGATGCGGAAGGCGCCTGGTACGACCGCGAGGCGCTGCGCACGTCGATCGCGGCCGAGGTCGCGGCCAATTATATCATCGCGCGTCTCACGCAGGACCGGCTCGCCATCGCCCGTGATACGTTGGCGATCGCCGACGATAATCTGCAGATCGCGCAATGGCGGGTGCAGGCGGGGCTCGCCTCGTCGCTCGATTCCGAGCAGGCGCGTTCGGCGCGGGCGAGTGCGGCCGCGTCCATCCCGGCGCTCGAGACCAGCTTCGCCAGCGCCACCTATCGCCTCGCCGTGCTGACCGGGCGGGCGCCCGGCACGCTCACCGCCGAGCTGACGCAAGCGCAGCCGATCCCGGAAGGGCCGGAGCAGATCGCGACCGGCATTCCGGCGGACACGCTGCGCCAGCGCCCCGACGTGCGCAGCGCCGAGCGCAACCTCGCCGCCGCGACGGCGCGGGTCGGCGTGGCCGAGGCCCAGCTCTATCCGGGTTTCAGGCTCTCCGGCAGCATCGGCACGTCGGCCTTCTCGCTGGGCGGGCTGTTCGAGGCGATCACCGGATCGATCCTCGGCGGCATCGATCAGACCCTGTTCGACGGCGGGCGGCTGCGCTCGCAGCTCCGCTCCCAGCAGGCGGCGACGGAAGGCGCGCTGGCGAGCTATCGCCAGTCCGTGCTGGCCGCGCTCGAGGAGGTCGAGAATGCGCTGGTCGACCTGCAGTCGGCGCGCCAGCGCCAGCAGCAGTTCGCGATCGCGCTCGATGCCGCCAACAACAGCGCCATCCTGGCCCGCATCCAGTACCGCTCGGGCCTCACCGATTTCCAGACCCTGCTGACGGCAGAGCGTACGTTCCTGTCCGCGCGCGACGGCATGGCCGGCAGCCGCGGCGATGAGGCGCAGGCGCTTGTCCAGCTTTATCGTGCCCTCGGCGGCGGCTGGGATGCCAGCGCGCCGCCGGCGACCGGAGTCAGTTCATGAGCGACACCACCCAGCCGGCCGACAAGCAGAACCTCGACGATTTCCTCGGCGCGCCCGCGACGCGGCCGTGGTGGCGGCGGCCGACCTTCATTGTCGGCGCGGTCATCCTCGTCGTGCTCGTGCTGCTCCTGTCGCGCTGCTTCGCCGGCGAGGCGGAGGGCGGCTATGCGACCCAGTCGGTGCGCCGCGGCGACCTCCAGGTCACCGTCTCGGCGACCGGCAACCTCCAGCCGACCAACCAGGTCGAGGTCGGTTCGGAGCAGTCCGGCCTGATCACCGAGGTCTATGTCGACAACAACGACCGGGTGACCCAGGGCCAGCCCCTCGCCCGGCTCGATCCGGCACGGCTCCAGGATGCGGTGACCCAGGCGCAGGCGGGACTGAGTTCCGCCCAGGCGCAGGTGGCGACCGCGCAAGCGTCCGCAGCGCTGGCGCGCGCCAACCTCGCCCGGCAGGAAGAAGTCTATCGCGTTTCCGGCGGTCGTGTGCCTTCGGAAACCGAACTTGATTCAGCCCGTGCCGAGAATCGGCAGGCACAGGCTGGGGTCCGCTCGGCCGATGCGCAGGTTTCCCAGGCCCGCGCCCAGCTCTCCTCCGCCCAGTTCAACCTGTCGCGCGCGACGATATTCTCGCCTGTGACGGGCGTCGTCCTGTCGCGCTCGATCGATCCCGGCCAGACGGTCGCCGCCTCGTTCAATGCGCCGATCCTGTTCATCATTGCGGAGGACCTGTCGGAGATGAAGCTCGAGGTGCGCGTCGACGAAGCCGATGTCGGACAGGTTCGTGAAGGCCAGCGCGCCAGCTTCAACGTCGATGCCTATCCGGGCCGCACCTTCGAGGCGCGGGTGAGCCGCGTCGATGTCGGCGCGAACGCCTCGGGCTCCACCAGTTCGTCCTCGTCGAGCAGCTCAACTGCCGCCTCCGGGACTGGCAGCGTCGTCGCCTATACGGCGGTGCTCCTGGTCGACAATCCGGACTTGCTGCTGCGCCCGGGCATGACTGCGACCGCGGACATCATCACCAGCGAGCGGCAGAACGTCCTGCTCGTTCCCAATGCGGCGCTGCGCTTCAATCCGAACCAGGATGCGCAGGCCGGCCAGCAGGGCGGCATCACCAGCGTCCTCGTCCCGCGCGGGCCGCGGCGCGGGGGGCGGGGCGGCCGCGCCCAGCGCGAGGTCGGCATCGGCGCCGGCAGCCGCCAGACGGTCTATGTCCTCGGCGAGGACGGCAATCCGCGCCCCGTCCAGGTCGTCGTCGGCCAGAGTGACGGATCGCGCACCGAGATCACCGGCGGCGAGCTCCAGGAAGGCATGCAGGTGATCACCGCCCGCCTCGCGCCGGGCCAGGTCCAGGAAGACAAGAACGGCGATGGCCAGCGCGGCCAGGGCCGCCAGCGCGAGGGCCAGCGCGGGGGCGGTGGCGAGGACGGCAATGCGGCGGCGACCAACGCGACCGCGCCGGCACCGGCTGCCGGTACGCCGCCCTCCTCGCAGCCGCCACGCCAGCCCTCGCCGGAGGCACCGCCGGTCGGGCCGCAGCCCTCGCCGGACGCCCGTCCCGCCCCCGGTGCCGCAGGCGGCGGCGGAGAGCGGCAGCGGATGCGCGACATGACGCCGGAGCAGCGCAAGGCCTATCTCGAGAGCCTGACGCCCGAACAGCGTGCCGCGATGAACGAGCGGCGGCGTCAGCGGCGCGAGGCGCGCCCGGATGGCGGAGAGGCGAGCCCGCCCGATGGCGAATGAGCCGATCATCTCGCTGCGCGGCGTCACCAAGACCTATGGCAGCGGCGCAACCGCCTTCCAGGCGCTGAAGGGCATCGACCTCGACGTCGCCGCCGGGGACTTCATGGCGGTGATGGGTCCGTCGGGATCGGGCAAGTCGACCGCGATGAACATCCTCGGCTGTCTCGACGTGCCGACCGACGGTTCCTTCCGGTTCAAGGGCCTGCCGGTCGAATCGCTCGACCGCGACCAGCGGGCGCTGCTCCGGCGCCGCTATCTCGGCTTCGTCTTCCAGGGCTTCAACCTGCTCGCCCGCACCGACGCGCTCGAGAATGTCGAGCTGCCGTTGCTCTATCGCGGCGAGGACCGCGCCAAACGCCGCGAGGCCGGCATGGCCGCGCTGGAGAAGGTCGGCCTCCGGGACTGGTGGGATCATACGCCCGCGGAGCTGTCCGGCGGCCAGCAGCAGCGCGTCGCCATCGCCCGCGCGATCGTCACCAATCCGGACGTGCTGCTCGCCGACGAGCCGACGGGCAATCTCGATTCCAGGACCTCGGTCGAGATCATGGAGTTGCTCACCGGTCTCAACCGCGATGTCGGCATCACCGTCCTGATGGTGACGCACGAACCGGACATGGCGAAATATGCCCGTACCATCGTCCATTTCCGCGACGGGCTGGTGGAGCGGGTCGACCGGAACGGGACCGCGGCATGAGGGGATTTGCGCAAGAGACTCCGTTCGCCCTGAGCTTGTCGAAGGGCTGTCCTCTTCTTTGCGGCCGAAGAGAAGGGCAGGGCTTCGACAATGGCCGGGTGCGAATGTCCCCCGGACATCCGCAGCCAAGCCGGGGGCTTGGCGACCCGACCATCAGCCCGAACGGGTTCGGAATGGGATTGGCCTGACATGTTCTTCACCACCATCCTGCTCGCGGTGCGCGAGATCCGGCGGCACCTGCTGCGCTCCTTCCTGACCACGCTCGGCATCGTCATCGGCGTTGCCGCGGTGGTGACGATGGTCACCCTGGGCAATGGCGCGACCGAAGCGGTGGCGCAGCAGATTTCCAGCCTTGGCGCCAACATCCTCCAGATCCGTCCCGGTCAGGGCTTTGGCCGCGGTGGCGGCGGGCCGCAACCGCCCGATTTCGAGATGGCGGACGTGGAGGCGATCGCCGAGCAGATCCCGGGGGTGCGCGCCGTCGCGCCGCAGGCCCAGAGTTCGGGCCTCGCCGTCTACAATGCCGCCAACTGGCAGACGACGATCAACGGCACCACCAGCCAGTTCTTCACCGCCCAGCAATGGGCGCTGAGCGAGGGGCGGATCTGGAATGACGCCGAAGAGCAGGCTGGCAAGGCGGTGTGCGTCATCGGCCACACGGTGCAGCAGAACCTGTTCCGGGACGTCGATCCGATCGGCAAGCGTTTCCGCCTGCGCGACCTCTCCTGCGAGGTGATCGGCACGCTCGCCGCGCGCGGGCAGGGCGGCTTCCAGGACCAGGACGATGTCGTGCTGATGCCGATCAAGGCGGTGCAGCGGCGCTTCACCGGCAATCGCGACATCCGCTTCATCATGGTCGCGGTCGACGACGCCTATGACACGACTTCGGTCCAGTCCTCGATCCAGTCGCTGCTGCGCGAGCGGCGCCGTATCACGCGCGGGCAGGACGATAATTTCAACATCTTCGACACCCGCCAGATCGCCGATACGCTGCAGGGGACGACGCGCATCCTCACCATGGTGATGGGCGCGGTCGCGGCGGTGAGCCTGATCGTCGGCGGCATCGGCATCATGAACATCATGCTGGTCTCGGTGACCGAGCGGACGCGCGAGATCGGCATCCGCCTCGCCATCGGCGCGGTGGCGAGCGAGGTCCTGATGCAGTTCCTGGTCGAGGCGGTGGTGCTCGCCTGCCTGGGCGGCCTGATCGGCCTGGTCCTCGCCCTCATCGCGACCGTGATTGTCGCGCCGCTCATCCAGGTGCCGTTCCTGTTCGACCCGCAGATCAACCTGGTCGCGTTCAGCGTCTCGGCGCTGATCGGGATCGTGTTCGGCTACTTCCCGGCCCGACGCGCGGCCGCGCTCAACCCGATCGACGCATTGAGGCACGAGTAACCATACTCGTCATTGCGAGGAGCTTAGCGACGAAGCAATCCAACGGGCCTCTGAAGCCGCACTGGATTGCTTCGCTTCGCTCGCAATGACGGCTAATTTTGTGCAGGCGACCTCACGTTCGCCTCCGCCGTCACCACCTCGCGCTGCCAGCCGCCGCCGAGCGCCCGGAACAGGTCGATCTGCGCGCTGGTGATGCGCGCCTCGGACTGGACCAGCACCGCCTCCGCCTCCGCCAGCGTGCGCTCGGCGTCGAGCACCTCGAGCGAGTTGGCGCGGCCGGCACGCAGGCGTGCGCGCTCGATCTCGGCGGCGCGCTGGGCGGCATTGCGGGCGTCGGCGAGGGCGACGCGGCGGTCGAGCTCGTGGCGGTAGGCGGAGAGCGCCGTCTCGGTCTCCTGCAGCGCGCGCAGCACCGTCCCGTCGAAATTCGCCAGAGCCCCTTCCGCCGAGGCCTCGGCGGCGCGGATGCGGGCGCGAATCGCCTCCTGGTTGGGGAAGGACCAGCTGATCAGCGGTCCCAAGAGGAAGCGGAACGGCCCGCCGGTGAAGAGGTCGCCGAGCGACGGGCCGGTCGCCCCGACCGAGCCGCCAAGCGTGATGCGGGGATAGAGGTCCGCGGTCGCGACGCCGACCCGCGCCGTCTCGGCGGCGAGCCGCCGCTCGGCCTCGCGCACGTCCGGACGGCGGGCGAGCAGGGTCGCGCCGTCGCCGACGGGGATCGCCTGATCGAGCTGCACGATGGTCCGGCGCGCGCCCGCCGAGGGGGGGAGTTCGGCGGGCGCGCGGCCGGTGAGCGTGGCGAGGCGAAACAATGCCCCGTCCCGCTCGGCCCGAAGCGGAGGCAGCTCGGCACGCTGTTGGTCGCGTAGGGACGTCACGCGAACAACGTCCAGCCGCGTGCCGAGACCCGCTTCGAAGCGTCGGGTGGTGACTCGCAATGTCTGATCGATGAGGGCGAGGCTGCGCTCGGCAACCTCCAACCGCTCGCCTGCCGCGGCGGCATCGGTATAGGCGCGCACCGTATCGGCGACGACCGCGACCTGGACGGCGCGGCGCAGCGCGTCGACCGCTTCCGCGTCGGCACGGGCGGCCTCGATCGTGCGGCTCACCCGGCCGAACAGGTCGACCTCGTAGGAGATGTCGAGGCCGGCGTCGAAGCTCCAGTCCTCGCGGTCGATATTGGCCGGCACCTGGTTTTCGGGCAGGCGGCCGTAGGTTGCGCCGGCGCCGATGCCGGTCTGCGGCAGCCGCCCGGCGCGGCTCTCGCGCAGCAGCGCGCGGGCGCGCCGCAGGTTGGCGGTGGCGACGCGCAGATCGGTGTTCGCCCGGAAGGCGTCCTCGATCAGGCTGTCGAGGACGGGATCCTGATAGAGCCGCCACCAATCCTCGCGGATCTCCTGCGCGGTGAAGACCGGCCGGTCGGCGCCGATGAAGGCGCCGGCCGCTGCACTCGGCGTGACAGGCGCGGCATGGTCCGGCCCGACCGTGCAGGCGGCAAGCGCGAGCAGGCTGGCAAGAAGCGGAACGCGGAAACGTGACATTGTCAGAAACTCCTCACTCGGCCGGCTGCAGGACGGGCGCCGGCTCCGGGTCCCGGCGGCGCCAGGGGAGCCGGTCGGCCAGCGTGCGGCAGGCGACGTAGAAGGTCGGCGTGAAGACGAGGCCGAAGAAGGTCACGCCGATCATGCCGAAGAAGACGGCGGTGCCGAGGGCCTGGCGGTGCTCCGCGCCCGCGCCGGTCGCGGTGACCAGCGGCAGCACGCCCAGGATGAAGGCGAAGCTGGTCATCAGGATCGGGCGAAGCCGGATCCGCGCGGCCTCGATCGCCGCGTCGATCGGGCCGAGGCCGCGATCTTCCGCCTGCTTGGCGAACTCGACGATCAGGATCGCGTTCTTGGCGGCGAGGCCGATCAGCACGATGAGGCCGATCTGGGTCAGGATGTTGTTGTCCATGCCCCGGAGGTTGACGCCCGCCATCGCGGCGAGCAGCGTCATCGGCACGATCAGGATCACCGACAGCGGCAGCATCAGGCTCTCGAACTGGGCGGCGAGCACCAGGAAGACGAACACCACCGCCATGCCGAAGGCGATCGCGGCGACATTGCCGGCGGCCTTCTGCTGGAAGGCGATGTCGGTCCATTCGCCGCGGAAACCCTGCGGCAGATCGGCCGCGAGCCGCTCCATCGCCGCCACGGACTGGCCGCTGGAATAGCCCGGCGCCGTCTCGCCATCGACCTCGATCGCACGGAAGAGGTTGTAGCGGGTGACGCGATAGGGGCCGGTCCGGTCCTCGAAGTTCGCGACCGCGCCGATCGGCACCATCCGGCCGGAATTGGAGCGGGTCTCGAGCTGGCGGATGTCGGCGAGATCGTCGCGGAACCGGGTGTCGGCCTGGGCGGTCACCCGGAAGGTGCGGCCCAGCAGGTTGAAGTCGTTCACATAGGCCGAGCCCAGATAGACCTGCAGCGCCTCGAACACGCGGGCCGGGGGCACGCCGAGCATGTCGGCCTTCACCCGGTCGATGTCGGCATAGATGCGTGGCGTCGCGGTGTTGAACAGGGTGTAGATCTGGGTGAGGCCCGGCGTCTGGTTGGCGGCGCCGATCAGGCCGCCCGCGGCCTGCTCCAGCTCGTGCGGGCTCTGGCCGGCGAGGCCCTGGACCATCATCCGGTAGCCCGAGCCGTTGCCGATGCCCTGGATGACCGGCGGGCCGATCACCAGCACCATCGCCTCGTCGATGTCGGCGACCGCGGCGCGCATGTCGGCGATGATCGCCTGCTCGGTGCGGCCGTTGCCGGCGCGCTCCTCATAGGGATCGAAGGTGACGTAGGCCGCGCCGGCGTTCGACGCCTGGGTCTGCGAGGCGCCGTCGAAGCCGGCGAACATCACCGCCTCGTTGATGCCGGGCACTTCCCTCAGCCGCGCGCTCACCTCGCGCAGCACCCGATCGGTCCGATCGATCGCCGATCCGGGCGGGAGCTGGACGACGGCCAGCGCATAATTCTGGTCCTGCGGCGGAATGAAGCCGGTCGGGGTCGACCAGAACAGCACGCCGGTGGCGATGATCAGGCCGGCATAGGCGGCGAGCGTCCGCTTCGGGCGGGCCAGCAGCACGCGGGTCACCCGGCCGTACCAGGCGCTCAGCGCCTCGAAGCCGCGGTTGAACCGCTCGGCGCCGGCATGGATGAGCCGCCGCCAGCCGCGGGTCGGCACTGCGGTGCTCTTGGGCCGCAGCAGCAGGGCGGCGAGCGCCGGCGACAGGGTGAGCGAGAGCAGCAGCGAGATCAGGGTCGCGGCCGAAATCGTCACCGCGAACTGGCGGTAGAATTCGCCGGAGATGCCGGTCAGGAACATGGTCGGCACGAACACGGCGCAGAGCACCAACACGATCGCGACCAGCGCGACCGACACCTCGTCCATCGACCGGAACGCCGCCTCACGCGGGGTGAGGCCATGCTCCAGGTTCCGCTCGACATTCTCGACGACGACGATCGCGTCGTCGACGACGATGCCGATCGCCAGCACCATGCCGAACAGCGACAGGGTGTTGAGCGAATAGCCGAGGCCGGCGAGCACCGCGAAGGTGCCGATCAGCGACACGGGAATCGCGACGATCGGGATGATCGCGGCGCGCCAGCTCTGCAGGAAGACGAGGATCACGATCACGACCAGCGCGATTGCCTCGATCACCGTCATCCTGACCGCGCTGATCGAGTCGCTGATGAACTGGGTCGGGTTCCAGATGACGCGATAGTCGAGGCCGCGTGGGAAGCTCGCCCTGGCCGCCTCCAACTCGTCGAGCACGCCCTGCATCGCGGCGAGCGCGTTGGTGCCCGGCCGCTGGGTGATGCCCATGATGATCGAATCCTGGCCGGAGAGATAGGCGTTGACGCCGTAATCCTCCGCGCCGAGCTCGACCCGGGCGACGTCGGAAAGACGCGTCACCCGCCCGTCCGGGCTGGTCTTGATGACGATACGCGCGAACTCCTCGGGCTGGTCGAAGCGGCCCTGGGTCTCGACGTTGAGCTGATAGGCGCCGCCGCTGTCATAAGGCGGCTGGTTGATCGTGCCGGCGGCGACCTGGACGTTCTGGGCGCGCAGCGCCTGGACGATCTCGCCGGCGGTGAGGCCGAGCTGGGAGGCGCGGGTCGGATCGATCCACACCCGCATCGCATAGTCGCGGCCGCCGAAGATCTGGACGTCGCCGATGCCGTCGACGCGGGTCAGCCGGTCGCGGATCTGGGTCAGCGTGTAGTTGGAGACATAGGCGCGATCGAGCGAGTTGTCGGGCGACAGCACGTTGACCGCCATCAGCCAGGACGGCGAGGTCTTGCGCACGACGACGCCCTGGCGCCGGACTTCCTCGGGGAGGCGCGGCGTGGCGAGCGCGACGCGGTTCTGGACCAGCACCTGCGCGGTATCGAGATCGGTGCCGAGGCGGAAAGTGACGGTGATGGTGAGCCGCCCGTCGCCGGTCGACTGGCTCGACATGTAGAGCATGTCGTCGACGCCGTTGATCTCCTGCTCGATCGGCGCTGCGACGGTGTCGGCGACGGTCTCCGCCGAGGCACCCGGATAGGTGGCGCTGACCGTCACGGTCGGCGGCACCACGTCCGGATATTGCGAGATCGGCAGGGTGAAATAGGCGAAGGCGCCGACGATCGTGATCACGATCGCGATGACCGCGGCAAAGATCGGCCGCCGGATGAAGATGTGGCTGAGGCGCATCGTTCTGTCTTTCGTTGCGGCCGCCTCTCCCGGGGTGGGGCGGAAGGGAGAGGCGGCCGCTAGGGGTTAGTTGGCAAGCGTCGCCTGTGAGGCGGCGGGCGCCAGATCGGGCGTGGCCGCGGCCTGGGCGGCCTGCTGCGCCGGGGCCTGGACCCGGGTCATGCGGATGTTCACGCGGGCGCCGGGCTGGGCCATCTGCACGCCCTCGACCACCACCCGGTCGCTGGGCCTGAGGCCCGAGCGGATAGTGCGCAGCGTGCCGATGCGGGCGCCGATCTGGACCGGGCGGGCCTCGACGGTGCCGTTGGCGGCGACCACCAGCACGATCTTGCGCGCCTGATCGGTCATCACCGCGGCGTCGGGGACGAGCAGCGCCGGCCGTTCCCCGCCGGAGGCGAGGCGCATGTTGCCGAACATGCCGGGGGCGAGGAAGCCGTTCGGGTTGGCGATCACCGCGCGGCCGCGCATCGTGCCGGAATCGGCGGCGATTGCATTGTCGGTGAAGTCGACCCGGCCACGCCAGTTATAGTCGGCCTCGTCCTGCAGGCGGATCTCGACCTCCTGTGCGCCGCTGCCATTGGCGTCGCGGTTGCGCAGCGAGCGCAGGTACAGCGCCTCCGATCCGTCGAACACGAAATGGATCGGATCCAGCGACATGACGGTGGTCAGCATCGACTCGTTGGCAACGACGAGATTGCCCGGGTGGACGCGGCGGTCCGAAATGCGCCCGGTCAGCGGCGCGCGGATGCGGGTGAAGTCGAGGTCGAGCGCGCGCTGCTGGACGACCGCGTCGGCCGCGGCGACCTGGGCCTGGGCCGAGGCGACGGCGGCGCGGCGGGTATCGACCTCCTCGCGCGACACCGCCTCGTCGTCGGTGAGCGCCGAGGCGCGGGCGAACTCGCTCTGCGCCAGCGTGAGCGCGGTGCGCGCCGCCTGGGCGCGGGCGCGAGCCTCGTTCAATGCGGCGAGGAACGGCCGCTGATCGATGGTGAAGAGCAGCTGGCCGGCACGCACCGTCTCGCCGTCGCGGAAATGGACGGACTGGAGCTGGCCGGAGACGCGCGGCCTGATCTCGACCGACTGCACCGCCTCGAACCGGCCGGAATAATCGTCCCATTCGACGACGTTGCGCTGGATCGGCTGGGCGACGGTGACGGTCGGGGTCGGCGGCGCATCGGCCTTGGCCTCGTTGCCGCCGAAGACCTGCAGCCCGACATAGGCGAGCAGGGCGGCGACGAGGATCGCGGCGATCCCGCCGACGCGCGGCGATCGGCGCCAGAAGGGCAGGGCGACGGCCGCGTCCGCCGGCGGATCGATCGGCGTGCTCCGCTGGTCCTGGGGAGAAGAGAGATACATGGGGCTGGCTCCGTCAACGGGCGGAAAGGGGAAGGGCGCGGCGCAGCAGCGTCACCGCCTGAAAGGTGGAGAAACCGGCGGCGAGGAAGCGCTCGGTCTCGGCGACCGGCGGCCGTCCGCCGGTCTGCCTCGCAAGCAGGGCGAAGCGGCGCAGTGCCTCGAGCCGGGAATTGGCGAGCGGTGTCGCGACACGGAATCCGAACCAGCGCGCGAGGAACCGCCCCAGCCGGTTGGGCTGAAGCAGCCGACGCTCGGCTTCGATGACGGCGAGCGCGATGACCTGAAGCTCGGATGATTCGAATGGAGCTTGGTTTTCGTCCCCCGAACGCGACTCGATGTCCAGCGCGGGCACGAACGGCTCCGCGAAATCGCGGTATGCCATGGCTTTCCTCCTTGAATTCAGTACATACCGCATCACATAAATGTAACAGACCGGTACGTCTCTTGCGTGTTACGTACCGTTCAGTTACATTTAGTCAAGAGCCATTCAGGAAAATTTTTTGCAATGCGGCAGAAAAAGCAGGTTTCAGAGGCGGAAGAGGGTTGCTGTGAACCCAAGAAGAATGCGGCGACTCGCATCTTCGAGACCGCCCAGCAGCTGTTCTACCAGCGCGGCATCCGCGCGGTCGGGGTGGACGAGATCGTCTGCACGGCCGGCGTGACCAAGCCGAGCCTCTATCGTAGTTTCGCGTCGAAGGACGATCTCGTCGCGGCCTGCCTCGAATCCTATGCCGAGGAAGGCAAGGACGCGCTGATGGTGCGGATCGCGCGGGCCGGCGGGCAGCCGCTCGACGAGCTGCGTGCGATCATCGGCCATTATGCCGACGAGATGAGCGAGCCGGGTTTCCGCGGCTGTCCGATGTCCAACACCGCCGTCGAGTTCCCCGAGGAGGACAATCCCGGCCGCGCGATTGCGGAAAGCTGCAAGGCGGAGCTGCGCGAGCTGATCGTCGGCATCACCCGCCGGCTCGACATCGACGATCCCGAGGGCCTGGGCGACGGCCTGCTGCTCCTGATCGAGGGCGCCTACAGCGCCCACCAGATTTTCGGCTCGCAGGGGCCGAGCCATACCTTCATCAAATCGGCCGAGCGCCTGATCGGCGCTTACGTGGGGCAAGGCGCTCGCCCGGCGGATCTCGCCCGGCAAAAGACGGGCTGATCGCCGCCGATCCTCTGGTCGGGCGAATGCGACCGGTCGTGCTTCACGCGTCCCGCCCGTTCCGCTACATCCCCACCAATGAATGCCGATCTTTCGAGTGAGCGTATCACCCTGACCCGCAGTGCCGGTCGGTTCGGCCGTTTCGGCGAAGCGGTCTCTTCCGCATGGCGAAAGCGCTGGGTGAAGGTGCTCGCGGTGCTGCTGGCGCTGCCGATCCTCGGCTATTTCGCGCTCTGGGCGATCTTCGCGCGCGACCTGCCGTCGGCCGAATCGCTGCTCAACTACGAGCCGGCCCTGCCCACCTATGTGCGCGACGTGAGCGGCCAGCCGGTCCAGACCTTTGCGCGCGAGCGGCGCGTGCAGCTCACCTATGAGGAATATCCGCAGCAGCTCATCGATGCCTTCACCTCGGCGGAAGACCGCACCTTCTTCAGCCATCCGGGCGTGGACATCCCCGGGATCATCACCGCGATGTTCACCAATCTCACCAGCGACGGCCGGCCGGTCGGCGCCTCGACGATCACACAGCAAGTCGCCAAGAATCTGCTGCTGACCAACGAGGTGACCTACACCCGCAAGATTCGCGAACTCTTTCTTGCGCGCCGCATCGAATCGACGCTGACAAAGGAACAGATCCTCGAACTTTATCTGAACCAGATTTTCCTGGGTCGGAACGCTTATGGCGTGCAGGCGGCGGCACGGGCCTATTTCAACAAGGACGTCGACGAACTCACACTACCTGAAGTGGCCTATCTGGCCGTGCTGCCCAAGGCACCGAGCAACTATGATCCCGTCCGGCATCCCGAGCGCGCGGTGGAACGACGCAATTGGGTGCTGGGCGAAATGGCCCGCAACGGTCGGATCACCGCGGCCCAGCGCGACGCGGCGATGCGCGAGCCGTTGGGCACGGTGCGCGGTGGCCAGGAGGCAGTGAGCAATGTCGGCGGCTATTTCATGGAGGAGATCCGCCGCCAGCTGATCGAGCGGTTCGGCGCCACCGCCGATCCGGAGCATCCGAACAGCGTCTATGCCGGCGGCCTGTGGGTGCGCAGCTCCTACGACCCCCGGATGCAGCAGGCGGCCGAGGAGGCGCTGCGCGACGGCCTCGTCCGCTACGAGCGCGGCCGCGGCTGGCGCGATCCGGGCCTCAGCGTCGACCTGTCGGGCGACTGGCGTTCGCAGCTTGCCGCAGCGCAGTTCGGCGCCGGATATCCCAACTGGCGTGCCGCGGTGGTCCTGTCCAAGTCCGGCGACAGCGCCGAGATCGGCTTCGCCGACGGCCGGACCGGAACGCTGCCCGCCAATCTTGCCTCGATGCCGCGGCGCGGTACCGGCGAGCCGGCGTTCAGCGCGCTTCGCCCCGGCGCCATCGTCGCGGTCGAGCAGGAGGGCAGTGCCTGGGCGTTGCGCTCGATCCCCGAAATCTCCGGCGCCATCGTTGCCGAAGAGGTCGGCACCGGCCGCGTGCTCGCCATGCAGGGCGGCTTCGATTCGCGACTCAGCGACTTCAACCGCGCCACTCAGGCGCAGCGGCAGCCCGGCTCGACCTTCAAGCCGATCGTCTATGCCGCCGCGCTCGACGGCGGTATGACGCCTGCCTCGATCATCATCGACGGCCCGTTCTGCGTGAACCAGGGCCGGCCGGGCCAATATTGTTTCCGTAACTTCTCGGGCGGCTATGCCGGTCCGCAGACGATGCGCTGGGGCCTCGAACAGTCGCGCAACCTGATGACGGTGCGCGCCGCCAACCAGGTCGGCATGGACCGGGTGATCCGCACCTCCCGCCAGCTCGGCGTCGGCGATTATTCGCGCACGCCCTATCTGCCGATCTCGCTCGGCGCCGGCGACACCACGGCGCTCAGGCTCACCAACGCCTATGCGATCCTCGCCAATCAGGGCCGGGCGGTGACGCCGACCGTGATCGACTATGTCCAGGACCGTCGCGGCCAGGTGATCTGGCGGGCCGATACGCGGCCCTGCGAAGGCTGCAACGCGGCCGACTGGAACGGCCGGCCGATGCCGCGTCCGCCCCTTCGCACCCGCCAGGTGATCGACGCGATGACCGCCTATCAGGTCGTCCACATGCTCGAAGGCGTCGTCCAGCGGGGCACCGCGACGATCCTGCGCGATCTCGATCGGCCGCTGTTCGGCAAGACCGGCACCACCTCCGGCCCGACCAACGTCTGGTTCGTCGGCGGTTCGCAGCAGGTCGTCGCCGGCGTCTATATGGGTTTCGATCGGCCGCGGCCGATGGGCGGCTATGCCCAGGGCGGCACGCTCGCCGCGCCGATCTTCCGTCAGTTCGCGAGGCAAGCCTTCGAGGGCATGCCGGTGATCCCCTTCCGTGCGCCGCAGGGCATCCGCATGGTGCCGATCGATCGGCGCAGCGGCCGGCGCGCCTTCGGCCTGTGGCCCGGCACCGATCCGCGCGCGGCCGTGATCTGGGAGGCCTTCAAGCCGGAAAGCGAGCCGCGGCGCACCGCGACACGCGAGGACATCGACCGCGGCGCCCGTCGCGAAGCCGCCCGCCAGAACGCGGTCCGCACCGACCGCCGCGACAGCGACTTCTTGCAAAGTCAGGGCGGGATTTACTAGGTCGCAATTCAGGTTGCGACCGTGTCTCCGCGAAAGCGGGGATCCAGTCATGAAGAAACGCCTGGGCTCCCGCCGTCGCGTGAGCACAGTCAACTGAGGATTCAATATGCGCGCCGAAGCGCAAGCGTCCATCGACCAGATCAACTCCGCCCTCGACCTGCTGCGCCGTTTCCTCGACTGGGATCGGGCGCTGAAGCGGCTCGACGAGCTCAATGCGCGCGTCGAGGACCCCACCCTCTGGGACGATGCGAAAGGGGCGCAGGAGGTCATGCGCGAGCGCCGGCGCCTCGACGAGGCGATCGGCGCGACGCGGGCGATCGAGCGTGAGCTGACGGATACGGTCGAGCTGATCGAGATGGCCGAGGCCGAGGGCGACGAGGCGCTCGTCAATGACGGCGTCACTGCGCTCGCCGAATTGGCCGAGCGGGCGGAGCGCGACAAGGTGGCCGCGCTCCTCGCCGGCGAGGCCGACGCCAACGACACCTATATCGAGATCAACGCCGGCGCCGGCGGCACCGAGAGCCAGGACTGGGCCGAGATGCTGCAGCGCATGTACACGCGCTGGGCCGAGCGCCACCGGATGAAGGTCGAGCTGGTCGACTATCATGCCGGCGAGCAGGCGGGGATCAAGTCGGCGACGCTGATGGTCAGGGGCGAGAATGCCTATGGCTACGCCAAGACCGAGAGCGGCGTGCACCGGCTGGTGCGGATCAGCCCCTACGATTCCAACGCCCGGCGCCACACCAGCTTCTCGAGCGTCTGGGTCTATCCGGTGGTCGACGACGACATCGACATCGACATCAACGAGGGCGATCTCAAGATCGATACCTACCGCGCGTCGGGCGCGGGCGGGCAGCATGTGAACACGACCGATTCGGCGGTGCGCATCACCCATCTGCCGACCGGGATCATCGTCGCCTGCCAGAACCAGCGCAGCCAGCACAAGAACCGCGCCGAGGCGATGAAGCAATTGAAGGCCCGGATTTACGAGGCCGAGCTGCAGAAGCGCGAGGCGGAGGCGAGCGCCCAGCACGCCGCCAAGACCGACATCGGCTGGGGCCACCAGATCCGCTCCTACGTCCTCCAGCCCTATCAGCTGGTGAAGGACCTCAGGACCGGCGTCACCTCGACCGCGCCGGGCGACGTTCTCGACGGCGATCTCGACCGGTTCATGGCCGCTGCGCTCTCGCAGCGCGTCACCGGCGAGAAGGTCGAGGTGGAGGATGTCGACTAGGATGCGTGGCGCGGCCGCCTTCCTCGTCCTCGCGCTGCTCGGCGGCTGCCGCCAGCAGGAGGAGAAGGCGACCTTTCCCGCGCCGCAGCGTCCGGTCGCGCCGATCACCTCGTCGGCCTATCGCGACGAGGATGCCCGCGACAGCGTCGGCGAGTTCGAGACGGTGACGCGCCTCGCCGAGGTCCGCCCCGGCATGTCGATCGCCGACATCGGCGCGGGCGAAGGCTATTACACCGTCCGCCTCTCGCCGATGGTCGGCCGCCAAGGGCGGGTGCTCGCCGAGGACATCGTGCCGGAGACGATCCGGGCGCTCGGCCAGCGCGTCCAGAACGAGCGGCTCGACAATGTCGCGCTGAAGCTCGGGCAGCCCAACGATCCGCAGCTCCCCGACCGTTCGTTCGACCGGATCCTGATGATCCACATGTATCACGAGATCGCACAGCCCTTCGAATTCCTCTGGCATCTGCGGGACGATCTCAAGAACGGCGGCAGCATCGTCGTCGTCGACGCCGACCGCTCGACCGACCGCCACGGCACCCCGCCGCGCCTGCTCGTCTGCGAGTTCAACGCGGTCGGCTACGAGCTGAAGCGGTTCGAGCGTCTGCCGGACAGCGAATCCTATTTCGCCTGGTTCGAGGCCCAGGGACCGCGGCCGGAGCCCGGAGCGATCCCGTCCTGCGCCACCTGAATCTTCCGTTTATCCCGTCCGCAGGAACCTTCGTGCGAAATGAGCCTCGATCGCGCGGCGCATGCCGTCGGCGATCTGGCTGCGGCCTTCCCCGGATTGGAGATAGGCGGCGTCGCGCGCGTTGGTGAGATAGCCGGCTTCGAACAGGATCGACGGGATGTCGGGCGCCTTCAATACGATGAAGGCGGCGAAACGGTGCCAATTGGGCCGAAACGGGAAGACCGGCCCGGCCTCGCGGTAGAGCAGGCGGGCGAATTCGGCCGAGCGATCCATGCTCTCGCGCTGTGCGAGGTCGATCAGGATCAGGTTGACATTGGGATCGGCGCTGAGCCGTGCGCCGGGGATCAGGCCGGCCGCATTCTCCTGGGCGGCGAGCTGGGCCGCCTCACGGTCGGAGGCGACCTCGGAGAGCGTGTAGATGGTGGCGCCATGCGCCTGGTCGTTCGACGGCGCGGCATCGGCGTGAATCGAGATGAAGAGATCGGCCCCGAGCCGGCGGGCAATGCCGTAGCGATCCTCCAGCACCAGGAATTGGTCATCGGACCGGGTCAGGGCGACGCGCACGCGGCCCGTCTCGGCGAGCGCGTCGCGGATCGCGACCGCCAGCGCAAGGGTCACGTCCTTCTCGGGCCGGGTGCTGAACTCGGAAGCGGCGCCCGGATCGCGTCCGCCGTGACCGGCGTCGATCACCACCAAGGGGGCGTCAGGGCTGCGGGCGCGCGTCACCGCCGGCAGCGGGTCGCCCGCATCCGCGGCTTCCTGTGCCGGCGCGAGCGCGATGGTGACGCCGCGCCCCGCCGCATTGCCGCCGCCGCCCGTCAGCGGCAGGATTGCGGCAACCAGCGTCAGTAACCATGTCATGCTTCTGTCTTGCCGCCTCTGACCCCTCGGGGCCAGATGAAAAACGGGCCGGACCGGTTGCCGCCCGCCCCGGGGGGTGCTAGCAGCCTGTCATCGCGCCGAAACAGTCGGATATCCTGGCCAGGCGGCGCGACGGAAGTTTGCCGGCGCCCTGCCGGCCATCAAGGTTGACGCTGCATGTGGCATGTTTCCTCCAGCTCGATGCGCCGCCCTGCGGGCGGCCGCATGGCTGAAGGCACGCGCGGCCCGGCATATATGACCGGCATGTCACAGGCGGCAGACGCGACATTTCATCTTTCAACCCGGACATATGACGCGCGGCACACAAGCCCCGCGCGGCCGTCCATATTCGAGCGCCCACACGGCAGGCCTTTCAGGGCCGCGCTGCGGGCGTGGAGTGACATCAATGACCATGCGCATGTTGATCGACGCGCGCCACCAGGAAGAGACCCGGGTGGCCGTGATCAAGGGAAATCGGATCGAGGAATTTGATTTCGAATCCGCCGAGCACAAGCAGCTCAAGGGGAATATCTATCTCGCCAAAGTAACCAGGGTTGAACCGTCGCTGCAGGCGGCGTTCGTCGACTATGGCGGCAACCGCCACGGTTTCCTGGCCTTCAGCGAAATCCACCCGGACTATTACCAGATCCCCAAGGAGGATCGCGAGGCGCTGCTGCGCGAGGAGGCGGAGCACGCCGCCGAGGAAGAGCGGCTGCGCGCCGCCGAGTTCGAGCGTGAGGACGAGGGCGAGGTCGTCGAGGCCGAGGACGAACCGATCGAGGCCGAGACGGTGACCGCCGACGAGGTCGAGGGCGAGGCCGAGGAGGGCGAGGAAGAAGCCGCACCGCCGCCCGCCGCCGAGGAGGCCGAGAGCGCCTCCGAGGAGAGCGCTGCCGAGACGCTGCGGCGCAAGCGCCAGAATCTGCGCCGCCGCTACAAGATCCAGGACGTGATCCGCCGCCGCCAGGTGCTGCTCGTCCAGGTCGTCAAGGAAGAGCGCGGCAACAAGGGCGCGGCGCTCACCACCTATCTCAGCCTCGCCGGCCGCTATTGCGTGCTGATGCCGAACACGTCGCACGGCGGCGGGATCAGCCGGAAGATTTCCAACGGGTCCGACCGCAAGCGGCTGAAGCAGATCATGGCGGACCTCAATCTGCCGACGACGATGGGCCTCATCGTCCGCACCGCGGGCCTCCAGCGCACCAAGGTCGAGATCAAGCGGGACTTCGACTATCTCGCCCGCCTCTGGGACGAGATCCGCGAGAACACGCTGAAGAGCTCGGCGCCGGCGTTGATCTACCAGGACAGCGACCTCATCAAGCGCGCGATCCGGGACATCTACAACAAGGACATCGACGAGGTGATCGTCGAGGGCGACGGCGGCTACAGGGACGCCCGCAGCTTCATGAAGCTGCTGATGCCGAGCCACGTCCGGCGGGTGAAGCAATATGTCGATCCGGTGCCGCTCTTCCAGCGCTTCGGCGCCGAGGACCAGCTGTCGGCGATGTACCAGCCGGTCGTGCAGCTGAAGTCGGGCGGCTACATCGTCATCAACCCGACCGAGGCTTTGGTCTCGATCGACATCAACTCGGGCCGCTCGACCCGCGAGCACAATATCGAGCAGACCGCCTACGCGACCAACATCGAGGCGGCGCACGAGATCGCGCGGCAACTCCGGCTGCGCGACATGGCGGGCCTGGTCGTCATCGACTTCATCGACATGGAATCGAACGGCCACATCCGCAAGGTCGAGAAGGCGATGAAGGAGTCGCTGAAGAACGATCGCGCGCGTATCCAGGTCGGCCGGATCAGCTCGTTCGGCCTGATGGAGATGAGCCGCCAGCGGCTGCGCACCGGCGTGCTCGAAGCCTCGACCAAGCCCTGCCCGCATTGCGAGGGCACCGGGCTGATGCGCACCGCCTCGTCGGCGGGCCTTTCGGCGCTGCGCATGCTGGAGGACGAGGCGGCGCGGGGCCGCGGATCGATCATTCGCCTCCGCGCCGGGCGCGAGGCGGCGATCTACGTGCTCAACCGCAAGCGTGACGAGATCGTCGAGATCGAGCGGCGCTACGGCGTCGCCATCGAGATCGTGATCGAGGAGGCGTTCGAGGGCGCCCGCATGGCGGTCGAATCGATGGGTCCGCCGCCGGCCGAGCGGCCGCGCCCGGCGCCGGTAGCGCTGATCGAGGCCGAGGACGAAGACGAGGAGATCGTCGAGGAAGAGGCCGAGGACGAAGAGGAAGAGGAGGCCGAAGCCGCCGCCGACCGCCCCCGCGAAGACCGCGAAGAGCGCGGCGATGCGCGCCGTCGCCGTCGCCGTCGCGGTCGTCGCGGTGGCCGTCGCCGCGACCGGGAGGGCGAGGGCGACGCCTCGGCCGAACCGGTGGAGGCGGAGGACGCTGCCGAAGAGGCCGTCGCCGAAGCGGCGCCGGCCCCGGTGCCGGCCGAGGATGTGACCGAGGAAGCGCCGCGCAAGAGCCGTCGCCGGCCCCGCGCGCGCAAGCGCGACGAAGCGGCCGAGACCGCAGAGCCGGTCGAGGACGTGCCGGCCGCTCCCGAGCCGGTCGTGGCGGCGCCCGAGCCGGCGCCCGAGAAGCCGAAGCGCAGCCGCCGCAAGAAAGCCGAGCCCGCCGTCGAAGCGGCGCCGGTCGAGGCGGAAGCGGCTCCGGCCGAGCCGGTCCCGGCGGCCGCCAACGACAGCGGCCCGCCGCCGCGTCGCCGCCGCACCAAGGCGGCCGCGGCCGCCCCGACTGCGTCCGAAGCACCGGATTCTGACACTGCGCCACCCGAATCCGCTGACGAGGAGGGAAGTCAATCGCCTCGTCGCGGCTGGTGGCAGAGGACCTTTGGCGCCTGAGCGTTCGGCGCCAGCATCTTCGGGAGTTCAGCTTTCATCCGGAGTTCAGGCGATGGGAGGGATAGCGACGCAATGGCCGAAGCGTCCCTGATGCGGCGCCGGAGGGTGGGGACCCTGCTTGCCCGGCTGCTCATGCTCGTCGCGCTGGGCTTCGCGGTGATGGCCCGCCCGGCTGCCGCCCAGTCGATCCTGCGCGACGCCGAGACCGAGGCGCTGCTGCGCGACATGTCGCGCCCGCTGATCGAGGCGGCGGGCCTGCGCCCCGACAATGTCCAGGTCGTCCTGCTCAACAATTCGGAGATCAACGCCTTCGTCGCCGGGGGCCAGATCGTCTATCTGCATTCGGGCCTGATCACCAACGCCGACAATGCCAATGAAGTGCAGGGCGTGATCGCGCACGAGCTCGGCCACGTCACCGGCGGCCATATCATCCGCCTCCAGGAAGGCGCGACGCAGGCCACCGGGATCATGATCCTGTCCCTGATCCTCGCCGGTGCGGCGATGGCGGCCGGCGCGGGCGAGGCGGGCATGGCCGGGCTGATGGCGGGGCAGCAGGCGGCGATGGGCCGCTTCCTCGCCTTCAGCCGCATCCAGGAGAACAGCGCCGACCAGGCCGGCGCGACCTACTTGACCCGCGCCGGCATCAGCGGGCGCGGCAGCCTCGCTTTCTTCCGTCGTCTGCAGAATCTGGAATTCCGGCTGAACATCCCGCAGGACAATGGCTATGCGCGCACCCACCCGCTGAATGCGGAGCGCATCGCCCGGCTCGAGAACATCTACGAGAACGACCCGGCCTGGAACCGCCCGACCGATCCGGCGCTGGAGGCGCGCTTCCAGCGGGTGAAGGCGAAGCTCGCCGGCTATGTCGATCCGACGCAGCAGGTGTTCAGCCGCTATCCCGAGAGCGACCGATCGGTGCCGGCGCGCTATGCCCGCGCCTATGCGTGGCACCGCACTGCCCATCCGGATCGCGCGCTCGGCGAGGTCCAGAGCCTGCTGACCGACAACCCGCACGATCCCTATTTCCTGGAGCTGCTCGGCCAGATCCAGCTGGAGTCCGGCCATCCGCAGGAGGCGCTGACCGCGCTGCGCGAGGCGGTGTCGCGCGCTCCGGATCAGCCGCTGATCGGGGCGCTGCTCGGCCATGCGCTGATCGCGACCGAGGACCCGGGCAATTTCGAGGAGGCCAAACGGGTGCTGCGCATCGCCGTCCAGCGCGACAATTCCAATCCCTTCGCCTGGTATCAGCTCGGCATCGTCTACGACCGCGAAGGCGATCAGCCGCGCGCCGCGCTCGCCACTGCCGAGCGCTACAGCCTCACCGGCCAGCCGCAGCTCGCTTTGCCCAATGCCGAGCAGGCGATGATGGGGCTCCAGGTCGGCACACCCGATTGGCTGCGCGCGCAGGACATCGCGATGGCCTCGCGCGCCGCGGTCGAGCAATCGCGGCGGCGGAACCGCTGATGGCCGAGCCGACGCGCGCCGCCGCGCCCGGCTGGAAGACGGGTGCGATCGCCGGCCTCGCCGGCATCCTGGTCGGTGCCGCGGCCGTGGGCGCCTGGTACGGCTTCCGTGCCCCGGACCGCGCGGCGACCGAGCAGATCGTGCGCGACTATATCCTGAACAACGGCGAGATCCTGCCCGAGGCGATGGAGCGGCTGCGCACCCGCCAGGCGAGCGCCGCGGTCGGCCAGTATCGCAGCGCGCTGGAACGGCCGTTCCACGGCGCCTGGGCGGGGGCAGAGGATGGCGACGTCGTGCTGGTCGAGTTCTTCGACTATGCCTGCCCCTATTGCCGCGCCTCCAATGCCGACGTCGCGCGGCTCCTGCGCGAGGATCCGCGGCTGAAGCTGGTCTGGCGCGACTATCCGGTGCTGGGGCCGGCGAGCGAGCAGGCGGCGGTCGCCAGCCTCGCCGCCGCCCGGGCCGGCCGCTACAAGGATTTCCACGACCGTCTCTATGCCGCCGGCCGCCCGACCGAAGCGACGATCGCGGCGACCGTGCAGGCGACCGGGCTCGGCGCGCCGGCCCTCACCGACGAGGTTCGCACCGAGCTCCAGCGCAATTTCGAGCTCGCCCGCAATCTCGGCATCAACGGCACGCCGACCTTCGTCGTCGGCGACCGCATCCTCTCGGGCGCGGTCGGCTACGACGCGCTGCGGGAAGCGGTCGCCGCGGCCAGGGCGGCCCGCCGCTAGCCCTTGAACCCCTGGGCCACGACATACCATTCCGACGAGCCCTTGCGGCTCGCCGGCGGCTTGGCATGCTTGACGGTGGCGAAGCGGCGCTTGAGCTCGGCGACCAGATTGGCATCGGCGCCACCGGCCAGCACCTTGGCGACGAACGCGCCGCCGGGCTTCAGCACCCCGGTCGCGAACTCCAGCCCCGCCTCGACCAGGCCCATGGTGCGCAGATGGTCAGTCTGGGGGTGGCCGACCGTGTTGGCGGCCATGTCGGAGAGGACGAGATCGGCCATGCCGCCGAGCGCCGCCTTCAGCTGGCCCGGCGCGGCATCGTCCATGAAGTCCATCTGGAGGATGGTCGCGCCGTCGATCGGGTCGGTGGGCAGGAGATCGATGCCGACGACGGCGGATTTCGGCAGCCGCTGGCGGACGACCTGCGTCCACCCGCCCGGCGCGATGCCGAGATCGATGACCCGCTCCGCGCCCTTCAGGAAGCCGAACCGCTCGTCCAGCTCGATCAGCTTGTAGGCGGCGCGCGAGCGATAGCCCTCAGCCTTGGCGCGTTTCACATAGGGATCGTTGAGCTGCCGCTCGAGCCAGCGGGTCGAGCTCACCCGGCGCCCCTTGGCGGTGCGGACCCGCGTGCGCGGCCCGCTGCCGCTGCGGCTCATATGCCGTGTCCGTCGCGCGCCATCAGCGAGCGCAGGATCCCTTCGCGGATGCCGCGGTCGGCGACGCCCAGCGTCTGGGCCGGCCAGATGTCCATGATCGCTTCCAGGATCGCGCAGCCGGCGACGACCAGGTCGGCGCGCTCATGGCCGATGCAGGGGAACTGGGAACGCTCGTTGCGGTCCATGCGCGACATCATCGTGCTGATCTCGCGCATCGAATCGGTCGGCACCATCAGGCCGTCGATCGCGCGCCGGTCGTAGCTCGGCAGGGCGAGGTGGACGCTGGCGAGCGTGGTGACGGTCCCGCTCGTCCCCATCAGCCGGATGCCCTCGCGTGTCTCCGGCAGCAGCTCGGAGAAACGGCGGAAGGCGTGGCGGACGCGCTCGCGCATCCGGCCATAGGCGGCCAGCCGCTCGTCGGCGCTGGCGAAGGTCCGGCCCTCGCTCTCGGTGAGCGAATAGACGCCCCAGGGCGCGCTCCACCAGCAGCGGATCTTCGGCTCGCCCTCGTCGGTGTCGATCAGCACCAGCTCGGTCGAGCCGCCGCCGATGTCGAAGATCAGCGCCGGCCCGTCGCCCGGCTCGAGCAGCCGGTGGCAGCCGAGCATGGCGAGCCGCGCCTCCTCCTCCGGCGCGATGATCTCGAGGCGGATGCCGGTCTCGCGGCGCACCCGCTCGACGAAGTGACGGCCGTTGACGGCGCGGCGGCAGGCCTCGGTCGCGACCGAACGGGCAAGGCTGACGCGCCGCCGGCGCAGCTTGTCGGCGCAGATCGAGAGCGCCGCGACCGCGCGGTCCATCGAGGCATCGCTGAGCTTGCCGCTCGTCGCCATGCCCTCGCCGAGGCGGACGATGCGGGAGAAGGCGTCGATGACGGTGAAGCCCTCGTCGGTCGGCCGGGCGATCAGCAGCCGGCAATTGTTGGTGCCGAGATCGATCGCCCCATAGGTGTGTCGGGAGGCCCAGCGCCGCGGCGGCGGGCCGGCGGAAACCATCTCTGGGGTTTCCAGGGGGGCCGGTTCCGGGGCCGGCGCTCTGTGAGCCTGGGCGGCTGGCTGCGGCATCGAACGGGTTACTCGTTATGTTTTCATTTCGGAGACGTGGCTTGGTCCGCCGTCTCCTGACCTGAGGCCGTTGTACACAAAGCCGGTTTTGGCGGCAAGGCGAGGCCGATCCGGCGTTGACAGCCCCGCGCGGTCTGCCTATTTCGCCCGCCTCCGATTGCCCGATCGTCTAACGGTAAGACTACGGACTCTGACTCCGTCAATCGTGGTTCGAATCCACGTCGGGCATCCATCTCTCGCTGTCGGATAAGTGCCGCCCACTCCCGCGGAGAAGCGCAGCCTGTTGACCTTGCCGGGCCAATCCCTCAACCTGGCTTGAGGTTCAGTATTGCGAGGTGCCATGCCCCGGACCGACCTGCTCCCGATCGGCCACCTCGCCGAGCGCACCGGCCTCTCCGTCTCGGCGATCCGCTTCTACGAGGCGCGCGGACTGGTGAGCGCGCTGCGCAACCGCGGCGGCCAGCGCCGCTTCCTGCGCTCGGACATCCGGCGCCTCTCCTTCATCCGCATCGCCCAGCAGCTCGGCCTCAGCATCGAGGAGATCCAGGCCGAGCTCGCCGCCCTGCCGCAGGGCCGCACGCCGACCCAAGCGGATTGGACGCGGATCAGCCGCAGCATCCGCGCCACGCTCGACCGGCGGATCGCGATGCTGGAGCGGATGCGCGACCGGCTCGACGGCTGCATCGGCTGCGGCTGCCTCTCCCTGCCGAAGTGCGCGCTCTACAACCCGCAAGATCGCGTGCACGCCCGCGGCCCGGGCCCGCGCCTCATCATCGACGACGAGGTCCAACCGCTCTAGGCTCGCGGCGAGGGAGGGGCGCCATGGAGGAGATTCTCGCCGAAGCGCTGGCGGTCGCCGCGCCGCAGCGCGCGGCCGGGCGGGTCGCCGACTATATTCCGGCGCTGGCCCGGGTCGATCCGGACAAGCTCGGCATCGCCTTCGCCGGCGCGGATGGCACCGTGCATGGCGCGGGCGACTGCGACGAGCCCTTCTCGATCCAGTCCATCTCCAAGGTGTTCATGCTGGCGCTCGCGCTGGAGAAGGTCGGCGTGAAGCTGTGGGACAAGGTCGGGCGCGAGCCCTCGGGCGATCCGTTCAACTCGATCGTCCAGCTCGAGCACGAGCGGGGCAAGCCGCGCAACCCGCTGATCAATGCCGGCGCGGTGGTGGTCACCGACGCGCTGATCGGCGACGGGCCCGCCGAGGCGGCGATCGACGCGCTGCTCGCCTTGCTCCGCGGCCAGGCAGGCAGCGGGAACATCGCGGTGGACGAGGAGGTCGCAGCTTCCGAATCGCAGACCGGCGCGCGCAACCGCAGCCTCGGCTGGTTCATGCGCAGCTTCGGCAACCTCTCCAATCCGGTCGAGGAGGTGCTCGGCATCTATTTCCGGCAATGCGCGGTGGCGATGAGCTGCCGCCAGCTCGCCCGCGCCGGCTTGTTCCTCGCCTTCGACGGCCGCGATCCGGTGACGGGGCGGGCGGTGTGCCCCTGGCACCGCGCCCGGCGGATCAACAGCGTGATGATGCTGTGCGGCCACTACGACAACAGCGGCGAGTTCGCCTTCCGCGTCGGCCTGCCGGGCAAGAGCGGCGTGGGTGGCGGGATCCTTGCCATCGCGCCCGGCCATGGGGCGATCGCCGCCTGGTCGCCGGCCCTCAACGCCGCCGGCACCAGCGCGGCCGGCGCCGCGGCGCTGGAGGCCCTGGTCGAGCGGACGGGGTGGTCCGTCTTCGTCTGACCCGATTCTTCGTCGCCGCGACGGGCGCTTTCGTCGTTCCGCGCCGCCCTCGTCGAACATCCTGCCACCGCCGTCTCATCCTGCGCGCAAGCCGGCGCCCGGCGGCGTAACCGCTCGCCAACGGCAACCGGGCCGTTTGGACAAGGGAAGAAAGACGATGATCGCGGACAAGTTCCGGACCTTTTCCACCTGCTTCGCGGCGATGTTCGTCAGCGCGATGCTGGTGGTTGCGTCCACCTCGACCGCCCCGATTCTGGGCTGATCGCGGTGTCGCAAGGCTGGAGGCCGGGGAACGCCTGACGGACCTACCCCATGAGGTTCCGTCGGGGATCCCCGGTCTTCTTCATTTGTCCTTGTCGTCCAGCCCGAGCGCGTCCTTGATCGCTTCCGTATAGCTCGGGCCGACCTGGACCTCCGCGCCGTCGGCGAGGATCAGGCTCAGCGAGCGCCCCGCGCGCCGCACTTCCGTCACCTTGTCCGGCCGCACGAAGGCCGATCGGTGCGCCCGCACCAGCGGCGAGCCCTTCAGCCGTTCCTCCAGCGCCGACATCGTGATCCTGAGCAAATGGCTGCGCAGGCTCGTGTGGAGCAGCACATAGTCGCGCGCCGCCTCGATCCAGTCGATGGTTTCGATCGGCACGCGCCGCTGGCCGTGCCGTTCCGGCACCCAGAAGCCGTCCTCGCCCAGCGGACCGGCGCTCTCCCTGAGCTTCTCGACCTCGGCTTCCAGCGTGGCCGCGCGGGCGGCGTCGGACCGGATCGCCCGCCGCCGCCGGGCCCGGTCCACCGCCTGGCGCAGCCGGTCGAAGCGCACCGGCTTCAGCAGATAGTCGGCCGCGTCGACCTCGAACGCATCGGGGGCATAATGTTCGTGCGCGGTGACGAAGATCAGCTCCGGCCGCGGCTCGACGTCCATCTCGGCGGCGGCGCGCAGGCCCGTGCGGCCCGGCATCTGGATGTCCATGACGACGAGGTCGGGCGTCAACGCGGAAATCTGCGCCAGCGCCTCGTTGCCGTCGGACGCCTCGCCGACGACCTCGACGCCCTCGATGTCGTCGAAGAAGGCACGCAGCCGGGCAAGCGCAAGCGGTTCGTCGTCGACCAGCAGGATGCGCATGGACTCTTCCCCCTCGACGTGCCGAAGCACCAAGGGGGTTCTTGCCGCCAGCCGGGCGGCAAAGTCAATTTGCGAGCTGCGCCTCGGGGATCGCGATGGTCACGACGAACCGATTGCCGGCCACGCCGGCGGTCAGCGCCACGCGTTGCCCGTAGACCGCCTCGATCCGGCGGCGGACATTGTCGAGGCCTTCCCCGTCGCCGTCCGCCAGATCTTCCGCGTTCGATCCCGGCGGCGCCAGATCGTTGGCGACCGTGATCCTGAGCGCGCCGTCGGAGATCGCCGCGCCGATGTCGATCGCCACCGGCTGCCGAGAGGGGGAAACGCCGTGCTTGATCGCATTCTCGACCAGCGGCTGGACGAGGAAGCTCGGCACCAGCACCCGGCAGGCGGCATCGGCGCAGTCGACGGACACGATCAGGCGGTCGCCGAAGCGCACGCTTTCGATGTCGAGATAATCCTCGGTGAGGGCGAACTCCTCCTCGAGCGGGATCAGCTCGGCGGGGTCGGCATTGAGCGAGCGGCGCAGGAAGCGCGACAGCTTCTCGGTCATCGCTTCGGCGTCGTCGTTGCGCTTGGTGACGATCAGGGCGGAGACCGAGTTCAGTGCGTTGAACAGGAAATGCGGGTTGAGCTGGTAGCGCAGGGCCGCAAGCTGGGCGCCCTGGGCCGCGCTGTTCGCCGCGGCGAGACGGCGTTCCCGGGCGATGCCGGCGCGCCGGGTGTAGTTGAGGTGGAACAGGATCATGTTCACGCTGAACACGAGCATGTAGTTGAACGTGGAGGAATAGGCGCGGCCGAAGTCGGTCGGCAGCGACGCCCAGGCGGCAGCCACATGGTCGGCGACCCAGCCCTGAAAGATGAGATCCATCGTGGTGTTGAGCGCGGCCAGCGCGATCACCGTCCCGGCGCGGACCAGGACGCGGGCCGGCGACGGCACCGTGATGGTGGCGCGATAAATGGCGAACATGCCGAGCGCGAGGGCAATCGAATAGAGGATGGTCGAGCAATCGAGCGCGACCCCGGTCCACGGCTCCTTGCCGTGCCGCTGGATGATGATCGGCAGGAAGATCATGAGGACGAACAGCCACAGCGCCACGGTGGCGCGGATCGCTTCCCCCCAGCGCGCATGGCTCAGCTGCGACGCCATCTTCTTCGTCCGTCCCCCCGGCAAGGCCCCGGCAAAATCCAGCCCCAGGGCGAGAAGGGTATTATGAGCAACGGTGCTCAAGGCAAGCTCCACAACATGAGATGGCCATGGCGGCTCTCCGAAGCAGGGGCCAGCCCGGTGTGACGAAAACGCGCCGCCCTGCGACGAAGGTTACGGTTCGCGGATCAGCGCGCCGCCCTTCATCACCAGCCGCACGCGCCGCAGCGCAGCGAGGTCGCGGGTCGGGTCGCCCTCGACCGCGATCAGGTCGGCGAGGAGGCCGGGGCGGATCGCGCCCAGCCGATCGGCAAGGCGGAAGATGCGTGCGTTGCCGGACGTTGCCGCGACCAGCACCTCAGGCAACGGCATGCCGTAATCAGCCATGAGCTCCATTTCGCGGACATTTTCACCATGGGCGTAGACGCCGGCATCGCCGCCCATGCAGATCGCGACCCCGGCCGCGCGGGCCGCGGCGAAGCTGGCGCGCTTGTCGCGCACCCCCTGCGGCTCCGGCGCCGCGCCGTTCCACCCACCATAGCGCGAGATCGCGTCGGTCGCGGCGAGGGTGGGGCAGAGCGCGACTCCGCGTTGGCGCATCAGCCGGAAGATCTCGGCCGTTCCGGCATTGCCATGCTCGATCGTGTCGACCCCGGCGAGGATGGCGCGGTGCATGCCCTCGGGGGTCGAGGCATGGGCGGCGACGGTGCGGCCGGCGGCATGGGCGATTTCGGTCGCGGCGCGCATCTCCTCCATGGTGAAGGTCGGCCGGCTCGGCTCGCCGGGGCGCCAGCGATAGTCGGCATAGAATTTGATCACGTCGGCGCCGCCGCCGATCTGGCGGCGCACTGCGGCGACGAGGTTTGCGCCGTCCGCCTCCTCGGCGCCGAGCAGCGGCGCTTGCGGGTCGGGCGTGCGCGGGCCGTAGCTGCCGGTGGCGACGAGCGCGCGGGTCGCGACCAGCATGCGCGGCCCCGGCACGATGCCCTGGTCGATCGCATCCTTGAGGCCGACATCGGCATAGCCGGCGCCCTCGGTGCCGAGGTCGCGCACCGTGGTGACTCCGGCCATCAGCGTGGCGCGGGCATGGGCAACGGCGCGGGCGGTGCGCAGCGCCAGCGGCTCGCCGAGCACCTGATCGTCCCAGCTCGTCTCGTTGTACGGATGCAGGAAGAGGTGCGAATGACCCTCGATCAGGCCGGGCATCAGCGTCATGCCCGGCAGGTCGATCACCCGCGCGTCGGCCGGGGCCGCGACGTCGGGGCCCGCCGCCGCGATCCGGTCCCCGCGCACCAGCACCTGCCAGCCTGCGTGCGCGGTCCGGCTTTCACCGTCGAACACCCGGTCGGGGCGGAGCAGCAGGACTGGCGCCTGCGCCATGGCGGGCAGGGCGAGGGCGAACAGCAGCAGAGCGGTCAGGATGCGCATGAGCAAGGCTTAGCGCGGCCGGTATGGCGAGGGGAGAGTGGATGCAAAAAATGCACTCCATCATGGTGTCTTTGCACCGTCACGGGGGTGAAATCTTCCCGGCATTGGGCTAGGGGAGAGCGCGAAGGGATGGGCGAAGGTGACTGACGCCGAGACCGCATTGCTGCTGGCGCGACTGCAGTTCGCGTTCACCGTCTCGTTCCACTTCATCTTTCCCGCCTTCTCGATCGGCCTCGCCTCCTATCTCGCGGTGCTCGAGGGGCTGTGGCTGAAGACGGGCAAGGACGCCTATCTCAACCTCTTCAGATACTGGCTGAAGATCTTTGCCGTCACCTTCGCGATGGGCGTCGTCTCGGGCATCGTCATGTCCTACCAGTTCGGCACCAACTGGTCGGTCTTCTCCGATCGCGCCGGGCCGGTGATCGGCCCGCTGATGGCCTATGAGGTGCTGACCGCCTTCTTCCTCGAGGCAGGCTTCCTCGGCGTCATGCTGTTCGGCATGAACCGGGTGGGAAGGGGCCTGCACTTCACCGCGACCCTGATGGTCGCGATCGGCACCGCGATCTCCGCCTTCTGGATCCTCTCGGTCAATTCGTGGATGCAGACGCCGGTCGGCTGGGCCTACAACGAGGTCGGGCAGTTCGTGCCGGCCGGCAGCTGGCTCGACATCATCTTCAATCCGAGCTTCCCCTATCGCCTCGTCCATACCGTGATCGCGGCCTATCTCACCACGGCGCTCGTCGTGGGCGGCGTCGGCGCCTGGCACCTGCTGGGTCGCCGCGACACGCCCGAGGTCCGCAAGATGTTCTCGATGGCGATGTGGATGCTGGCCCTCGTCGCGCCGGTCCAGGTGTTCGTCGGCGACCTCCACGGCCTCAACACGCTGGAGCACCAGCCGGCGAAGGTCATGGCGATGGAGGGGCATTACCAGAGCCATCCGGACGGCGCGCCGCTGATCCTGTTCGGCATCCCCGATTCCGATGCGCAGACGATGCGCTGGTCGGTCGAGATCCCCAAGCTCTCCTCGCTGATCCTGAAGCACGACCTCAACGCGCCGCTCGCCGGCCTCGACACGGTGCCGCGCGAGGATCAGCCGCCGGTCGGCATCGTCTTCTGGTCGTTCCGGATCATGGTCGGCATGGGCGTGCTCATGCTGACCCTCGGCCTCGTCAGCCTGCTCGCGCGCACCCGGCGCAAGCTCTACGACTGGCGCTGGCTGCACCGCTTCGCCCTGGTCATGGGCCCGGCCGGCTTCGTCGCGGTGATCGCCGGCTGGGTGACGACCGAGGTCGGCCGCCAGCCCTGGGTGATCTACGGCCTGCTGCGCACCGCCGACGCCGTCTCGCCGATCGCGACCCCGGCCGTCACCGGCTCGCTGATCGCCTTCGTCATCGTCTACTTCACCTGCTTCGCCGCCGGCACCTGGTACATCCTGAAGCTGATGAGCCACGCGCCGGCGGAGGGCGAATCCGATGTGGAGAAGGAAGGCCCGATCCGTACCGCGGGCATTACCCCGGCGCCGTCGGTGGAAAGGTGAGGTGCCGATGAATAGCTATCTCGTCATCCCGGCGCAGGCCGGGATCTCAGGACAGGAAGTCGCGGCCCGTCTCCGCGAGGCCCCGGCCTGCGCCGGGGCGACGGTCAGATCATGATCGATCTGACCGTCATCTGGGCCGTCATCATCGCCGTCGCGGTCGCGATGTACGTGCTGATGGACGGCTTCGATCTCGGCATCGGCATCCTCTTCCCCGGCTTCAGGGTCGGCAAGGAGCGCGACCAGGCGATGAACGCGATCGCGCCGGTCTGGGACGGCAACGAGACCTGGCTGGTGCTCGGCGGTGGCGGCCTCCTCGCCGCCTTCCCGCTCGCTTATGCGATCATCCTGCCGGCGCTCTATGCGCCGCTGATCGCGATGCTGCTCGGCCTCGTCTTCCGCGGCGTCGCCTTCGAGTTCCGCTGGCGCGATCCGGCGCACCGCAGATATTGGGACGCCGCCTTCTGCCTCGGCTCGCTGGTCGCGACCTTCGCGCAGGGAATCACGCTCGGCGCGCTGCTGCAGGGCATCACGATCGAGGGCCGCGCCTATGCCGGCAGCTGGTGGGAATGGCTGAGCGGGTTCAGCCTGCTGACCGGATTCGCGCTCGTCGTCGCCTATGCCCTGCTCGGGGCCGCCTGGCTGATCTGGAAGACGGAGGGGCAGCTCCATGACGACGCCCGCCGCTACGCTACCTGGCTGCTCCCCGCCTTCCTCCTCGTCGTCGGCGCGGTCAGCTTGGCGACGCCGTTCCTCGAGGAGCAGTATCACCAGCGCTGGTTCCAGTGGCCGGGCCTGCTCGTCACCGCGATCATGCCGCTGCTGTTCGGCGGCATCGCGCTGACCGCCTGGGAAGGGATCCGCCGCGGCCGCGACTGGCTGCCGTTCGCCGCGGCGCTCGGCCTGTTCGCGCTCACGCTCATCGGCCTCGGCATCTCGATCTGGCCGGACGTGATCCCCGGCCGGGTGACGATCTGGGAGGCGGCGGCGCCCTATTCGAGCCAGCTCTTCATGCTGGTCGGTGCCGCGGTGCTGGTGCCGGTCATCCTCGCCTACACCGCCTGGGCCTATTGGGTGTTCCGCGGCAAGGTGGGCGAGGAAGGCTATCATTGATCCGCGCGAAGCAGCTCGCCTGGTTCGTCGGCCTGTGGCTCGCCGGCGTCGCGGTCATCGGCAGCATCGCCTACCTGCTGCGCTGGTGGCTGCATCCTTGAGGGGGTCGCTCAACCGTCATGCTGAACTTGTTTCAGCATCCAGGTGCCCACCTCCCGGGAGGCGTCCGGCTGGACCCTGAGACAGGTTCAGGGTGACGCGCCCCGGTGGCGACAGCCCTCAGGCCGCTTCCCAGGCCCTGACCCGCCGCTCCAGAACGGTGAGCGGCATCGCGCCGCCGAGCAGCACGACGTCGTGGAACGCCTTGATGTCGAAGCGCGATCCCATCCGCCGCTCCGCCTCGGTGCGCAGGTTGGCGATCACCGTCTGGCCGATCTTGTAGGCGCAGGCCTGGCCCGGCCAGACGGCATAGCGCTCGATCTCGCGTACCGCGCTGCCCTCGGGCTCGGCGGCGTTCTCCATCATATACTGGATCGCCCGCTCGCGGCTCCAGCGATGGTGGTGCATGCCGGAATCGACGACGAGGCGCACCGCGCGGAACAGGTAGGACTGGAGATAGCCGATCTTGCCCCACGGATCGTCCGCGTAGACGCCGAGCTCGTCCGCCACCCGCTCGGCATAGAGCGCCCAGCCCTCGCTATAGGCCGAAAAGCCGCCGGTGCGCCGATAGAGCGGCAGCGACCCCGCCTCGCGCGCGACCGTGACCTGGAAGTGATGGCCCGGCACCGCCTCGTGATAGGAGAGCGTGGGCAGGCCGAGGCTCGGTCGCTCATGGGTGTCGCGCAGGTTGATATAGTAGGCGCCGGGGCGTGACCCGTCGAGCGAGGCGCCCTGATAATAGCCGCCGGGCGCGCCGATCTCGATCTCGATCGGCACGCGCCGGATCTCGACGCTGGCACGCGGCAGGGTGCTGAAGACGCGCGGCAGCAGCGGCGTGATCTCCTCGACCTGGCGGTTCAACGAGGCGAGCAGCTCGGCGCGCCCGGCATCGGTGTTCGGGAAGAGGAAACGCTCCTCGGTGTTGGTGCGGTTGAGCCGCTCGCCGACCGTGCCCTCAGTCCAGCCCTGCGCCTTCAACAGCTCGTCCAGCCGGGCGTTGAGCTCCGCCACCTGCTCGAGGCCGGTGCGGTGGATGTCCTCGCCGGTCATGTCGGTGGTGGTGTTCGATCGGATGCCGAGCCGGTAATAGGCCTCGCCCTCGGGCAGCCGCCAGCAGCCGGCATCGTGCACCGCATTGGCGCGGATCGCCCGCAGCGCCTCGATCTGCCGGCCGAGCGCAGCGTTGACCGGGCCGGAGACGATCGCCGTCGCCCGCGCACTCCAGTCGCCGGCGATGTTCTGCTCGCCGGTGCGGCGGACGATCGAGCGCACGAGCGTCGCCTCCGCCGCCGGCGTGGCGCGGAAGCGCTCGAGGCTCCCGATCGTCTTGTCGATGATGAAATCGGGCGGCGTCACCCCGATCGAGGCGTCGTGACGGACGCGCTCGACCTCCTGATCGAGGTTGCGGGCGAAGTCGTCCAGCCGCGAAAGATAATAGTCCGCATCCTGCGCGTTGCGGATCGGATGCTGGGTGTCGAGGAAGTCCGGCACGCCGTAATAGGCGCCGCCGAGCTGGCTCAGCACATAGGGCGCCGGCCGCCCGCCGGCACCGCCATAGGTGAAGCCGGCGCCCTGGTTCGCCACCGACCAGCGGAATTCGGCGATGTCGTAGTTGAGCTGGCCGTCGGGCGAGAGGCCGTCGCGGCTGAAGCCCTGGATTGCCCGGTAACGCTCGCGCGCCTTGGCGCGGTCGCGCTCGACTTCGGCCAGCGAGGCCTCGCCGAGCTTTCCGCGCAGGGCGGCGCGTTCGCCGGTGTCGAGGCCGAGATTGGTGGCGAAGGCCGGATTCTCGATCAGGTCCGCGTCGAACCAGCCGGTCAGGATCCGGTCGAGCTCGGCGTCGCGGGCGTTCGCCGCCGGCGCCTGCGCGCCGGCGGGCAGGGCGGTCAGCGCCAGTGCGGCGGTGGAGCTGGCGAGAAAGGTGCGGCGATCGAGCAACATCAGGCGGTCTCCCAAATCGTATACGGAAAGCTGCCTAATCCTGCTGCCGTATCGGCGCAACACGCTTGAGCGGGGTCAGACCGATTCCTGCTCGCTCATCAGGCCGACCAGATTGCCTTCGCTGTCGCGGCAGATGGCGAGCCAGATGTCGCGGTCCGCGACGCGCGCGATGAAATGTGCGCCCTGCTCGAACGTCACGCCCGCGGCCGTGAGCTCGGCTTCGGCGGCCCGGGCGTCCGGCACCGCATAATAGAGGATCGAGGCGGCGGCGGTCTCCGGGCCCTCCGGCGGGCTCAGCATCAGGCGGGTCTGGCCGCACTGGAAGAAGGCGAGGCCGGGCGGCGCATCGAAGAGATGGGCGAGCCCCAGCGTGTCGCGATAGAAGGTCCGGGCGCGGTCGGTGTCGCGAACGGGAATGGCGACCTGGGCGATATGCGAGGGAGTCAGCGGCATGGCTCTGATATCCATCCTATGCTAACAATTCATCTGAACTAATTATTAGCATAGCTAACTGTAGGTGTAAACACGATCGAGGACGAGCTGAGGGATATCGCGGGCCGGCTGCATTCCGCATCGATCCGGCTGCTGCGCACGTTGCGGCGGGAGGACGACGGCAGCGGCCTGTCGGCACCGCGCCTGTCGGCGCTGTCGGTGGTGGTGTTCGCCGGCCCGCTCTCGCTCGGCGACCTGGCCGCGGCGGAGCAGGTCCGGCCGCCGACGATGAGCCGGATCGTCGACGCGCTGGTGGGCAAGGGACTGGTCAGTCGCGAGACCGATCCGGCCAACCGGCGCAGCGTTCGCATCTCCGCGACTGGGGCCGGTCGTCAGTTGCTGGAGGAGGGGCGCGAGCGCCGCGTGCGCGCGCTGGTCGACCGCCTCCATGCGCTCACCGACTATGAGCGCCGCGCCCTGGCGCGGGGCACCGAAATCCTGGAGCGCGTGACACGGTAACGTCCTTGCCGCACACTGTCTCGAAACGGGAAAGTCAAGATTTGCCGGGCTGTTAACTTTGCTTTGACAAGGCCGGAATTCCGTTTCAGTCTCGTTCTCTCGGGCTGGATTCGAGCGCGTCCGCGCCAACCGGATTCATCTCTGAAAAACAAAAATGACGGGGCGAAGGCCTCACACGGGGAAGGCATTTCTTGCTGGGTGGGCTGGCTCGCATTGCACCGAAGGCGATTCTGCCGCTGGCCGCGGCGGGCGCGGGCGTGAGCCCTGCGGCCGCCGCCACTCCGCTCCAGATCTGGCAGGATGTGTCGCGGATCGGCGTGCAATGCGTCGTCGCCGCCGCGCAGAGCGACCTGCGGCAGGCCCTCCAGGCGTCGATCTGCGATCGCGTGCGCTCGCTGGCGATGCCCGGCGCACCGGCCCCGCTCGACATCATTCCGATCGGCGATCCCGCGATCCTGGCGCCGGGCACGGTGACGCTGCTCGTCCATGCCTCGGCCGAGCCCGTGCCCGGCGGCCAACTCGTCGCCTTCACCATCCGTCCGTTCCGCGCCGCCGCGGAGCAGACGACCGTGCTTTACGGCGCCGCCCCGCGCGCGGCGACGCTTCAGAATTCAGGCGCCTTGAACGAGGCCCTGGACGCGGCCCTGGGGACCGCATTGTCCGAGACCCTGCCATGGCTCGGGAGGCGGCGTTCGCGGCCGCTCGATCCGGCAGGCTCATGAACTTGGGGGAGACGGTGAATGCCAAGTTATTACGCAACCGAATTTGAAGGCGCCGACGACGATTTTCCGGGGATCAGCCTCGACGAGATCAGTCTTGCTGGCGACGTCCATCATCTGCTCGGCCTCGATCCGCTTTCGGCCAATGTCGACGGGCAGGGTGGCACGATCAATGGCAAGCCGGTGTGGACTCTCGATCAGGTCATCTCGAACCTCAATCGTTCGAACCAGGCTCCCAATCCGGGCGTGGACATCCGGCCGGGCTGGCAGGACGGCAGCTTGGACAGCTACAAGGAAATCCTGAAGAGCGGCGACGCGATGGAGTTCCGCTTCGGCTTCCACACCCAGGAGTCGATCAACGCCATTCCGTTCTTCCTGCCGGGCGGCGGCGGCCGCGGCGAGGCGGCCCAGTTCGCCGCTTTCACCGATGCGCAGCGTGCCGCGGCCCGCGAAGCCGTCGACTTTTGGGATGACCTGATGGCGCCGACCTTCGTCGAGACCGCGCCTGGGGACGCGGACATCAACTTTGCGAACCTGACGGCGTCGCCCAACACTCAGGCCTATGCCTATCTGCCGTACAATTATGCTCCGCCGTTCGACGAGCTGACCGGCGACGTGTTCGTCGGTGCGTCGCAGGCGAGCAATTTCCAGTTCCTGCCCAACGGCTATGGCATGAATACGCTGACCCACGAGATCGGGCACGCGCTCGGCCTCAGCCATCCGGGTGCCTATAATTTCGGCCCGGGATTCTCGGTCACCTACGCCAACGGCGCGGAATATTTCCAGGACGCGCGCAACTATTCGATCATGTCCTACTGGAATCCGCGCGACGTCGGCGCCCGCGACTTCAACTGGGATCTGGGCGCGATCGCCTATGGCGGTACGCCGATGATCCACGATATCGCCACCATCCAGTGGATGTACGGCGCGGATCCCACGACGCGGACCGGCAACACGACTTACGGCTTCAACAGCAATGCCGGCAAGGACGTGTTTGACTTCACCAAGAATGCCTGGCCGACCATCGCCATCTATGACGCCGGCGGCAACGACACGCTCGACGCCTCGGGCTACAAGGTCAATCAGCTGATCGACCTGACGCCGGGCGCGCTCAGCAGCATCGGCGGTATCCTCTACGAGGACCGGCCGACGTTCGAACAGGTGAACGCCAACCGCGCGGCGTTCGGCTATGCGCCGGTCTCGCTCGCCACCTACACCGCCAACATGAACGCGTTCGCGAACAACCCGACCTTCCTCGGCCGGCTCACCGACAATGTCGGCATCGCCTACGGCACCTATATCGAGAATGCCGTCGGCGGTTCGGGCAACGACGTGCTGGTCAGCAACTCGGTCGCCAACGTGCTGAACGGCGGCGACGGCGTCGACACGGCCAGCTACCGCTCGGCCCTGTCCGGCGTGACCGCGTCGCTCGCCAGCAAGTCGGGCACCGGCGGCGAGGCCGCGGGCGACCGCTACATCAGCATCGAGCAGCTCGAAGGCAGCAAGTTCGCCGACACGCTCCTCGGCGGCAATGCCAATGACGGGCTGTGGGGCCTCGACGGCAACGACACGCTGTCCGGCGGCAACGGCAACGACACGCTCGACGGCGGTCTCGGCGACGACACGCTCGACGGCGGCAACGGCGCCGACACGCTGGCCGGCGGCGACGGCGCCGATCTGCTGCGCGGCGGCAACGAAGCCGACGTGCTGAACGGCGGCGCCGGCATCGACCGCCTCGAGGGCGGCAATGGCGACGACAAGCTGAACGGCGGGACGGGCAACGACACGCTGCTCGGCGGCAACGGCAACGACATCTTCATCATCGCCGATCAGGGCGGCCTCGATGTCATCGCCGATTTCCGCCGCGGCGCCGACAAGATCGACGTGAGCGCGCTGGGCGACTTCACCTGGGTCGGGTCGGGCGCGTTCAGCGGGACGGGCGGCGCGGAGCTGCGCGGCTACTCGCAGTTCGGCGACTTCTACCTGTCCGGCGACGTCAACGGCGACGGCATCAGCGACTTCATGATCGAGGTCAACACCAGCCTGACCAGCGCCGACATCATCCTCACCTAGCCGGCGGGGATCGTCTCACGGAAAGCGCCCCGGCCCCACGCCGGGGCGCTTTTCTTTGGCCCGCATCCGCCGCACGCCCTTGTTGCAGCGCAGCACTTCCGCTATGGGCGCGGGCACATTTCACCTCCCGCGCGAGTTATACGAAGATGAGCCTTCGCAACGTGGCGATCATCGCCCACGTCGATCACGGCAAGACGACCCTTGTCGACCAGCTGTTTCGCCAGTCCGGCACCTTCCGCGACAACCAGCGCGTGGAGGAGCGGGCGATGGATTCGAACGACCTCGAAAAGGAGCGCGGGATCACCATCCTTGCCAAGTGCACCTCGGTCGAGTGGCAGGATTACCGGATCAACATCGTCGACACGCCCGGCCACGCCGATTTCGGCGCCGAGGTGGAGCGCATTCTCTCGATGGTCGACGGCGTCATCCTGCTCGTCGACGCCGCCGAAGGCCCGATGCCGCAGACCAAGTTCGTCACCGGCAAGGCGCTCGCGCTCGGCCTCAAGCCCATCGTCGTCGTCAACAAGATCGACCGGCCCGACGCCCGCCCCGCCGAGGTGCTCGACGAATGTTTCGAGCTCTTCCTCAGCCTCGACGCCAATGACGAGCAGCTCGATTTCCCGACCCTCTACGCCAGCGGCCGCGCCGGCTATGCGGGCCGCACCGACGACGTCCGCGCGGGCGACCTGACGCCTTTGTTCGAGACCATCGTCAGCCACATCCCCGAGCCGGGCCTCGACACCGAGGGCGAGTTCAGGATGCTCGCCACCCTGCTCGACCGCGATCCGTTCCTCGGCCGCATCCTCACCGGCCGCGTGGAAAGCGGCCGCCTCGACGTCAACGCCCCGATCCACGCCATCGACGTCGACGGCAACCCGGTCGAGGCCGGCCGCGCGACCAAGATGTTCGCCTTCCGCGGCCTCGAGCGCGTCCCCGTCGACAGCGCCCAGGCGGGCGACATCATCGCCATAGCCGGCCTGACGAAAGCCACCGTCTCCAACACCATCGCCGCGCCCGGCGTCACCACCCCGGTCGCCGCCCGCCCGATCGATCCGCCGACGCTGGCGATGAGCTTCGCGGTCAACGACAGCCCTTATGCCGGCAAGGACGGCGACAAGGTGCAGAGCCGCGTCATCCGCGACCGGCTGGAGCGCGAGGCGGAGACCAATGTCGCGATCCGCGTCACCGCCGCCCACGACAATGACGCGTTCGAGGTCGCCGGCCGCGGCGAGCTCCAGCTCGGCGTGCTGATCGAGACGATGCGTCGCGAAGGCTTCGAGCTCTCGATCAGCCGCCCCCGCGTCCTCTTCCGCGACGGCCCGTCAGGGCGCGAGGAGCCCTATGAGACGGTCGTCATCGACGTCGACGACGAGCATTCGGGCACGGTGGTCGAGAAGATGGCGCTCCGCAAGGCGGAGATGACCGACATGCGCCCCTCGGGCGGCGGCAAGACCCGCCTCACCTTCAGCGCCCCCTCGCGCGGCCTGATCGGCTATCATGGCGAGTTCCTGTCCGACACGCGCGGCACCGGCATCATGAACCGGCTGTTCGAGAAATACGGGCCGTACAAGGGCCCGATCACCGGCCGCCAGAACGGCGTCCTCATCTCGATGGAGCAGGGCGAGGCCGTCGCCTACGCGCTGAACGCGCTGGAGGAGCGCGGCATCCTGTTCATCTCGCCGGGCGACAGGCTCTACGAAGGCATGGTCATCGGCGAGAACGCCAAGCCCCAGGACCTCGAGGTGAACCCGCTCAAGTCCAAACAGCTCACCAACTTCCGCGCCAGCGGCAAGGACGAAGGCATCCGCCTCACCCCGCCCAAGCGCATGACCTTGGAACAGGCGATCGCCTACATCCAGGACGACGAGCTGGTCGAGGTGACGCCGAAGGTGGTGCGAATCAGGAAGCGGTATCTCGACCCGCACGAGCGGAAGAGACAGAGCCGGAAGGCGGAAGCGGCCTAGAGACGCGGTACTTGAAAGCCGCTGCAGGCCGCCCCAGAAGGGCCTATGTCATTTTCTGAATGTCGGGCTTCTGCGGGCCTCTCGGTCGAAGAAATTGCACGGGAGTTTCGCGTCTCTCAGCAAACCGTCCGCGTTTGGGAGCAGGGGCTTGCGACGCCACCCTCCCACGTGCTCAACTCGCTGAAAATGCTTGGAACCTACGCGCCACTCGCCAACAACGCTCTTCAAACGCACGAGCCCCAACTGCCTCTGGGAGATCGTACTGCGATCCTGCTGACACCTGGCGCTAAACCAACGGCTCTGGAGGACGCAGGCTTTCCATTCGAGCGCATAAGCGAGATTGCTGAGGTCGAGAGCTGGCGTAAGGAGATTAATCGCCCAATCTATCACATACACAAGTGGTGGGCTCAGAGACTAGGGACGGTCTTTCGAGCGATCATTATCGGAGCGTTCGCGCCCAAGGGGAGTGACGTCCTGAGGTTGTTCTACGAACCTGTCCGCATTCCTGATGCGATGATCTTTGACCCATTCATGGGGTCCGGCACAACCATAGGGGAGGCGCTGAAGCTGGGGGCTCGCGCGATCGGGCGTGACATCAATCCGGTCGCATACTTCCTGGTGCGCAACGCGATGGCGGTGCATGATCGAGCCGCCGTCCTACGGACTTTTGATGAGGTTAAACGCGACGTCTGGCAGTCACTTCGCCATTACTATCGGACCACCCTCCCCGGGGGCGGGCAGGGCGAGGTGTTGTACTACTTCTGGGTGAAGACCGTTGGCTGCCCTTCCTGCTCGCAGCACGTTGATCTGTTCTCCACATATGTGTTCGCGCGTCATGCTTATCCAAAGCGTCATCCGGATGCGCAGGCAGTCTGTCCGGGATGTGGCGGCATCAGTGCCACACGCTATGATGCTACTGAAACGACCTGTGAGACTTGTCGCCTGACTTTCAATCCTCAGGACGGACCTGCAAAGGGTCAGCACGCGCGCTGCAATAGCTGCCAGCACGAGTTCTCAATAGCTAAAGAGGTGCGCCAGAGCGACCTACCGCCGAGCCATCGGCTGTACGCAAAGTTGGCCCTGACGCCGCAAGGCCGCAAAATTTACCTTCCTGCGACAGCGGAGGATGTGGCGATCTTTAAAGAGGCGGAAGAGGCGTTGGCCGCAAGACCGCACGCCTACCCGCTCGATAGCATTGAGCCCGGCTACAACACCAACCAGGCGCTCGGATACAATTACCGGCATTGGTATCAGATGTTCAATGCCCGGCAGTTGCTTTGCATATCGATGCTGAGTGCGCGTGTCGGGACGATAGATGACCCGGTGCTGCGGGACCTTTTTACGTGCCTTCTTTCTGGTACGCTTGAGTTCAACAACATGTTCGCTTCCTATAAGGGTGAGGGCACGGGCGCAGTCCGCCATATGTTCGCTCACCACATTCTTAAGCCCGAAAGAGTGCCGCTCGAGGCAAATCTTTGGGGAACGCCCAAGAGCTCAGGGTCCTTTTCGACACTCTTTGAGGGTCGCCTTCGCCGAGCGTTGGACTACGCTGATGAGCCATTTGAGTTAAGGCTTGAGAAGGAGAAAGGGAGGACAGTCGCGAAGAAGATCTACGGTCTATCTGAACCGCTAGGTCACACCGTCTCCACTTCCTATGCCGACTTTCAGCCGCGCCGGCGAGTATATCTTTCCTGCGGTAACTCTGCCGATACGGACTTGCTCACAGGGAGCGTGGACGCAGTTATCACAGATCCTCCTTTTTTCGACAATGTACACTATTCGGAGTTGGCTGATTTCTTCCATGTCTGGCAGCGGCACACCCTTGGACATGGACCGAACGTCAGCCAAGGCTCGACCCGGTCAGCTAGTGAGGTTCAGGACAGCGACGTTCAAGCTTTCACGACCAAGCTTGGGAAGGTCTTTGCCGAGGCCCATAGGGTGCTGAAAGATGATGGGCTCTTGGCCTTCTCGTATCACCACTCGCGGCAGGATGGGTGGCGGTCGATCTTGGCAGCAATCATGGAGGCTGGTTTTTGGGTTTCCGCCGTGCAACCGATCAAGTCAGAGATGTCGGTCGCCATGCCAAAGAACCAAGCGAAGGAGCCTATCGATCTGGACGTTATCATGGTCTGCCGAAAGCGGACTGCCGTTAGTCAGGTCGACCCCGAAGGCGACCTGTGGAGCCTCGTATCACCGGATGTTATCGCACAGGTAGATAGGTTTACGAGGGCTGGCCGAAGGCTGAGTCGCAACGACATTCGAGTGGTCGCTATGGCTCAAACGCTTCGTCACCTGTCATATTACAGCTCGACAGCATCAGCTTTGGAACGCTTGGAAGACGCCTTTGGGAAGATTGACGAAGGTATCGAGCACCTTCATGCCAATCATCAAGCAAGGATTTGATGTGAGTATCGCGCCAACCATCTTTAGGCACTGTGTTGAGGCCATCCGTGACGGTGAGCTGATCCGGCGCGAGGGTGTCGCCGACAAGGAGTTTCATTTTCAAAACTGGTTCAAGCGTCAGCTTGAGAAGGTTGGCCTCAACTTCGACGCGCCCGGACGCAACACTTATTCTGACTTCCGCCTGGTTCAGGCCCACGAGGGATATGAACTCAAAGGACTTGCGTATCCCGGCCGCGAGGCAAACTATGACTGTAACAGCCAAGTGCCTAGCGGCGAGCACAATGGTCGGCAGGTGTACTATGTTTTCGGTCGCTACCCTGCGAAGCCTGATGGCAACTCCTATCCTGTGCTGGACCTAGTGCTTTGCCACGGCAGCTTGCTCAATGCCGACAACGCCTACGTGCACCTGAATAAAAGCTTTCGCGGATTTGGCAGCTACGGTGACATCCTCGTGCGGGACAGGAAGATGTATGTCGCGCCCACGCCTTTTGCCCTTGTCCAAGGCACTGCCCATCGCCGTACCTTGATTGTGCCAGCAGACGAGGACGTAGGGGCCGACTTTGTCCAAGTAGGTGCATTCACCCGCCAAGAGGTTGACGAGGTCGTAGTCGCTTACAGCTTCGACCTGCGGACCAACACGCTTGAGACGCGTAAACTGCCAAACCCGGGAGCAGGCACCCAGCATCATTTTCGGGCGTATCGCCTCTCTGGAGACCCTGAGGAACAGGTAACATTGCGGCCCGCCGATCAGATCGTAGCCGACTTGGTCGCTTCGGCCGGAAACGAGGACGAATAGAGCCTACTGTCGTGTCTAGCTTTCGGATCGACTGCCCGACGGCTGAACTATACGGATGGGTGTATCGCGGACGAGGTGACATCACGGGCGTGAATCCCGTGACGTCATCCCTGTGTCGCCCCCTCGCTTCGCTCAGGCCGCAGGCTGGCCGGCTCTCGCGTTCTCTTCACGCTACTCCGGTGGCTACTTCGCAGCTGGCGTCGCTGCGCTCGGGCGCTCGGTACAAACCAGGAACAAAACCCTTTCCTACAGCCCCCCTTTTGAGACATAAGCTGATCGATTCACCTCGGCTCAAGGAGGCCAGCTCATGCGCAAGAAAGGTGCCGCGCTGCGCGCGGTTCAGGAGGAGCGACTTCATCCTTCCGGTGCTCGCCATGCCCCCGGCATGGCTGCGCTCGGAAGCCCGGCGGTACCGGCGCAGGGAGGGGAGGTCGCTACGCGCCCACCCCTGCCAGAATTTGCGCCGGTACCTCGCCGCTATCGCCATGACGGCTGGACGCCGGAGCGGCAGAAGGCGTTCATCGAGGCGCTGGCCGATACCGGGTGCGTCACGCGCGCGGCGGCCATGGTCAATATGAGCCAGGCCAATTGCTATGCGCTGCGGCGGGCGCCGGGGGCGGAGGAATTCCGGCGGGCGTGGGACGCGGCGCTCGATTTCGGGCTGAAGCGATTGAAGGACATCGCCTTCGAGCGGGCGATCGAGGGGCAGCTCGTGCCCGTCTTCGTCGCCGGCAAGCTGATGGGGTTCCGCAGGAAACGCAACGACGCGCTGCTGATGTTCTGCCTGCGCCACTACGGGCAGGATGCGGAGGGCAAGCGGACGACGATCAATTATTTTTCGACGCGGGCGAGCGCGGGGGCTGTTGCGGCACCTTCGGAAGGGGCCCCTCCACCGCCTTCGGCGGTCCCCCTCCCCCAGAAATCTGGGGGAGGATTGGTTGGCGCCGAAGCTTCGACGATGACGGTGCGGACTGTGATCAGCGGTGTGCCGGGCGGCGGCGATATGGCGGCACGGGACGATGCGACGGCGGGGGTGCTGAACGGCTTTGCGGGGGTGGCGCTCGATGCCGAGGCCGAGGCGGCGATCGCGGCGGCGCTGGAGGCGTGCGCGGCGCGGGCGCGGGCGGCCGAGGCGGCTTATGCCGAAGGCGGGTTGGCGGCAGCGGATGCCGCAGCGGACGATCCGGACGAGAGCTTCGTGCGCTCGGAGGATTATCGCGGCGAGCTGGTGCCGGCGGTGACGCTTGAGGAGTTCGTGCCGTTCGTCGAGGGCGAGCCGCACTGGAGCTTGGCCGGGGCTGAGAAGCCGGCAGCGCTGGTACAGTGGGAGGGCGAGCGGGCAAAGGGCGAGAAGGGCTGAAACTTCACCCCGACGCCAAAGGCATACCCCGCCCAACTTTTGCGCCTCGCGCCGGGTGATCCGGGCGGCTAGCGTGGCGGCGGAAGTGGAGAGGGAGGAGAGCAAACCATGACGCGCCGGTTCGTCGCCCTCATCGCCGCCGTGCTGGCCGCCGGCCCTGCGGTCGCCGCGCAGGATGCACAGGAGCCCGCCTTCGACGCCGCGCTCGCCGAATTCCGCCAGCTTCACCGCGCCGAGGTGCGCCGCGCGAATATCGCCGGGAGCAGCTTCACGTTCGTCCGCGACGGCCGCACCGTCGCCGCCGATCATTTCGGGCTTCAGGACGTCGACGCGAACGTCCCGGTCGATGCCGATACCATTTACCACTGGGCGTCGATCACCAAGACGATGACGGGCATCGCGATCCTGCAGCTGCGCGACCGCGGCCTGCTCTCGCTCGACGATCCCGTCGTCCGCTACGTCCCCGAGCTCGCCCGGGTGCACAATCCGTTCGGCCCGATGGAGGCGATCACGATCCGCCAGCTGATGAGCCACAGCGCCGGCTTTCGCGGCGGCACCTGGCCGTGGCGGGACCAGGAATGGCAGCCGTTCGAGCCGCCGGGCTGGGAGCAGCTGGCGGCGATGCTGCCTTACACGGAGGTGCAGTTCGCGCCGGGCTCGCGCTACAGCTATTCCAATCCCGGCATCGTCTATCTGGGGCAGGTGATCGAGCGGCTGAGCGGCGAGGATTTCGAGGTCTATGTCGACAAGAACATCCTGCGCCCGCTCGGCATGCACGCCAGCTATTTCGACCGGACCCCGCCGCACCTGCTGCGGCACCGTGCGCACAGCTACTATATCCGCGATGGCCGGCGGACGGCGGCGCCGTTCGACGTCGATACCGGCGTCACCGTCTCGAACGGCGGCCTCAACGCGCCGATGACCGACATGGCGCGCTACCTCGCCTTCCTGATCGGCGATCCGGCCCGGGCGGCGGACTACGACCTCGTGCTCCGGCGGTCCTCGCTCGAGGAGATGTGGCGGCCGGTGATCGCGCTCGAAGGCGACTCGACCGAGGGGCGGCGGCCGGGCGCCACGCACAGCGGGCTCAATTTCTTCGTCGGCCAGCGCGGACCGGTCCGGCTGGTCGGCCACAGCGGCGACCAGAACGGCTTTCGCGCCTATCTCAGCCTCTGTCCGGACCAGCGCGCCGGCAGCCTGCTCGCCTTCAACACCGAACCCGCGCGGGAACGCGGCGGCGAGAGCGCCGACGCCCGGATCGCGCGGGCGACGGACGCGCTGTGCGAAGCGCTGGCGCGGTGACGGATCACGAGCTCCACGCGCACCTGATCGGGCAGCAGGGCTCGCGCGCGGCGCTCAACACGCCGGTGCTGGTGCTCGATCTCGACGCGCTCGACCGCAACATCGCGGCGATGGCGGCGCTGATGGCGGCGCACGATGTGGCGCTCCGGCCGCATGCCAAGACCCACAAGAGCGTCGACATCGCCCGCCGCCAGGTCGCCGCCGGCGCGGTGGGCCTGTGCTGTGCGAAGATCGGCGAGGCGGAGGCGCTGGCCGACGGCGGCATCGCGAACCTGCTGATCACCTCGCCGGTCGCCGCGCCTGTTGCGATCGAGCGGTTGGCGGCGCTGGCGGCGCGTTCGCCGGGGCTGATGACGGTGGTCGATCATCCCGCCGTGGTCGCGGCGATCGACCGCGCGCTGGCCGGGGCCGGGGCGACGCTCGACGTCCTCATCGACGTGGATCCCGGCGCGCACCGGACCGGCGTCGCTTCCGCCACCGAGGCCGTGGCGCTGGCCCGCGCGATCGAAGCGGCGCCGCGCCTCCGCTATCGCGGCGTCCAATATTATTGCGGGTCGCAGCAGCATATTGCCGGCTTCGCCGACCGCCGCGCCGCGATCGGGGAGCGCACCCGCTACCTCGGGGAGGTGATCGCCGCGCTGGCCGATACCGGCTTCGTGCCGGACATCGTGACCGGCGGCGGGACGGGCACGCACCGCATCGATCTGGCGCTGGGCGTGTTCACCGAGCTGCAGGCCGGCTCCTACATCTTCATGGACACGCAGTATCTCGACTGCGACCTCGCCGACGGCCCGTCGCCGCCGTTCGAGACCGCGCTCGGCGTCGACGCGCGGGTGGTGAGCGCCAACCATGCCGGGCAGGTGACGATCGATGCCGGCTACAAGTCGCTCTCCACCGATGGCGGGACCGCGATCGTCCGGCGCGGGACGCCGCCCGATGCGCAGTTCCGGTTTATGGGCGACGAACATGGCGCGCTGGTCAGCCCCGGCATCGGCGACGCGCTGGCCCCGGGCGATCCGGTGACGCTGACCGTCCCGCACTGCGATCCGACGGTCAATCTCTACGACACCTACCATGTCGTGCGCGGCGAGACGCTGGTCGACCTGTGGCCGGTCAGCGCGCGGGGACGGGCGCGGTGAGGTCAGCTTGCCGGGTTGAGGACAGTGCGGCCCGTCGCCCGGGCGTCGACCGCGGCCCGGCTGAACAGCAGCGGCTGCATCGCGCCGTTGATCCATGGGGCATAGAGGTCGCGGTAATGGGGTGAGCGGGGGTCGTTGGCATTGCCGGGGAGGTTCAGGAACACCGAATTGTCCCACCCGCCGACGTCGATCACCTGCAGGTAGCTCGCCCCGCCGCTGACGCTCCACCCGCCGCCGCGGACCCAGCGGGCCATCGGGGTGTAGGAATCGCCGCCCGATCCCTCGCCCTCGATAGGCGGGAAGGCGGCGGCGATGGCCGGGATGCGGTGCAGCGGATGGCGGATGTTGACCCGGTGCAGCGTCCCCCAGCGCCAGGCGGTGGGGTTCGGCCCGAGCGCTTCCTGTGCCTGGGTCCAGGCAGCGACGAGGGCGGCGTCGACCATCGCGTCGCGCGCCGCGGCGGGGTTGGGACCGAGCCGCGTGTCGGGCGTGGCGAGCAGGCCGAGCAGCACCGACGGCGCGATCTCGTCGACCAGTTCGCGCGCCCGCTCCGGCACGATCACGGCCAGCATGCGCCTGCCGAGTTCCCGCCAGAGCAGCTGGAAGAGCGCCGCCGGCCCGCTGTCGGCATCGAGCCGCCCGTCCCAGCCGCGCAGCATCGCCAGCGCCGGCGCCGCCTCCGCCGAGGCCCGCTCAGGGAGCAGCGCGACCAGCTGCCGCGCCGGCGTCGAGAGCGTGTCGTGGATCAGCGAGATGCTGTCGGCGAGCGTGTGGCGCGGCTGGGCGGAAAGCACATCGACGATCCGCTCGTAGCGATAGGGATCGCGGAACGAGAAGGCCGGGATGCGGTCGCGCGGCCAATCCGGCGGCAGGTTGTTCTGGTTGGCCGAGGCGAACCAGCCCCTGGCAGGATTGTATTCGCTGGGCAGCGACCGGAAGTCGCGCATCCCGGTCCAGTCGTAGCGCCCGTCGCCCGGCACCGGCATCAGCCCGTCGCCGGCGCGCCGGACCGGCGCGAAGCCGATCACCTGCCAGCCATGGTTCCCGTCGACGTCGGCATAGTGGAAGTTGGTCGGCGAGGGGTGGAAGCGGAACGCGGCCTCCCGCAGGCTCTCCCAGTCCCGCGCCAGATTGATCGCGATCATCGCGAAGGCGCCGCTCGCGCCCGGCTGCAGCTCGATCGCGGCCAGCGCGGTGGCCCGGCGCCGTGCGGGATCGTGGGAGATCACCGGTCCCTGCACGCTGTAGCGAAGCGTGGCGGCATGCGGCGCCGCGTCCTTGATCGGGATCGACACCTCGGCCCGCTCGAACGCCCGCCACCCGTCGCCGTGGCGGTAGCGTTCCGGATCATCCGGATGCAGCTCCAGGACGAACAGGTCCTCCTGGTCGATATGGAAATTGGTGCGGCCGAAGGCGAAGCGGTCGGTGTGGCCCTGCATGATCCCCGGCAGCCCGGGCGAGCCGCCGCCGATCACGTCCAGCCCCGGCGCGGTGAGGTGCGCGACATGGCGCGGGCCGAAGCCGCCGATGCCGAGATGCGGATCGTTGGCGAGGATCGGCCGCCCCGTCGCGCTGCGCGACGGCGCGACGGTCCAGGCGTTGCTGCCGGCCTCGCCGCGGTCGTTGGTGGGAGGCGGGGAGGGGGCGAGAGAGGCAAACGGCAGGCTGCCGAGGCGCAGGACGCCAAGGTCGGCCTCCGACACCGCCGCCGCGTCGAGCCCTTCGGGCACGCGCAGATCCCAGGCCGGACGGAGCGGTGCCATCACTGCGTCGAGCTCGAGCAGGCCCAAGCCGGCGAGGCGGGCGCGGCGCACCGCGTCCCCGACGTTGCCGAACCCGCTGCCGCGCGCCAGCACCATGTCCCTGAGGTCCCATTTCAACGGGCTGACGCCGAGGATGCCATATTCCAGCGGCAACAGGGTCGGGTCGGCCGTCACCTCGTCGATCCGGGCGTTGATTCCCGCCACATACGCACGGGCGCAGGCGAGGATGTTGTCGGGGATACGGGCCAGCTCCGCGTCGAGATCCCCCCGGAACAGGAACAGCCGCGCCACGGCGTCATGCTCGGCGAATCCGGCGCCGAAGGCTTCGGCCAGCCGTCCGAGCTCGCGACGGTGATCGAGGTCGATCTGGAACAGCCGGTCGCGCGCGACGACATAGCCCTGGCCGAAATAGGCATCGGGGATCGACTGCGCCCGGATGTGCGGGACGCCATAGGGGTCGTCGACGATCTCGATCGGCGCCGACAGACCTGTGGCGCCTACCTGCTGCGTGCGCGACATGATCGCCGGTTGCGCGCGGCCGGCGGCGGAGAGGAGCGCCATCGTCGCGGTCGAGCCAAGCAGGAACGAGCGGCGGTTGAGCATCGGCGACAGTCTCCCGGCATGACGCATCAGCTTAGCGGCGGTCTGGCCCGCGCGTCGCATCACAAGCGCGCGGGCGACCATAGGGACAAGCTATGGGCCGGTGGAAGCCGCCGGTGCCGCAAGGGCCGGGAAAGCGGTCAGGAATCCCGCCTGTGGACCTGGCGCCGCGGGCAGGGCCGGGCGCCACCCCGCTCGCCTGCGTTCATCAGCCTTGGGGCGGGCTCCAGTCGGCCGACGGGATGGTGTTGACCATCCAGGGCACGCCGAACCTGTCGACCAGGGCGCCATAGCCGGGCGACCAGAATGTCTCCGAGAACGGCATGACGGCACGCCCACCCTCTGACAGGGCATCGAACCAGCGCTGGGCTTCAGCCTTGTCGTCGGTGTGCAGGGTCACGTCGAAGCCGTTCTTGGGCTTGTCGATGTTCGGCGCCCAGGCGACGTCCATGTCGGCCCCCATGATCGCCTGGTCGCCGACCTCCAGCCAGCAATGCATCAGCCAATCCTTGTATTTGGGATCGCTGATCGGCATGTCCGGCGGCGCGTCGCCATAGGAATGCGCGGCGGTGATCTTGCCGCCCAAAACCCTGGCGTAGAACTCGAACGCCTCGCGGCACTGGCCTTGGAAACTCAGGCTCGTCACGATCTTCATTGCAGCCTCCCTTGTTTTCAGTGCGAGTCCATCCGAGTCTAAGGACGCCGCGCGAGGCTGTCATCCATACCGAAGCCCTGCCGATGCTGTGTCTTGGAGTGCCCGTTGCGAACGGAAATGCAGTTCTGCGAGTCACCATCATTGATTCAGGTGACGACATCATGACTGTGGTCACTGGCCGGGACCGATCCCGGGAGGCAATCTTCGTGCGACCGTCCGATCTGCGGCAGTCAAATTCGCAAGGCTCGGGAGAGACGCATGCGGAATTTCGTGACGGCCATGGCCTTGCTTGGTGCGGGGCTCCTGCAGATGAGCGGAGACAGCGAGACCGCTTCATCGAGGATGGAGTCTGTTGCGGTCACCGGTGAACAGCGCGCGGAACTCCTCGTCGCCCGCGAAACCGCGTGGCGCAGCTTCTTCAGCGATGATCCGGCTCGGCTGGAACGGTTGCTGGGCCCGGAAGTGATCGCGATCCAGCCGCATCAGGAAAACTGGGAGAATCGGGATCAGCTGATCGCCCTGGCGCGCGGCATGCAGCGGCAAGGGACGCGAATCACGCGACTGGAGTTCCCGCGAACCGAGATTCAGATCTTCGGGGACGTGGCCATACTCTACTTCACCTATGTCTTCGGAACCGCCACCGCCGAGAGGTCCGGGACGTTTTCGGGGCGCGGCACCGAAATATTCGTCCGCCGCGACGGGCGATGGATCGACGTGGGCTGGCACACCGACAACGGCGCGTTTGTTCGGCGCGACGGCACATGGACTCGGGTCGGCGCGGACCCGTCATCGCCGTCCTGATCATAGCGAGAGTCGCTCGAAGGCACTTCAGGCAAGGCGGCGCTCAAGCGCCACCAGCACGGCTTTGGTCCGATCGCCGACGCCCAGCTTCGAGAGAATGTTGGACACATGGTTGCGAACCGTCCCCTCCCGCAGCGAAAGCGCCCGGGCGATCTCGGCGTTGGAGATTCCGCTCGTCATCAGCGTCAGCACGTCGCGCTCGCGTGTGGTGAGCGGGTCGGGGCAATCGAGCATGTCATCGCGCCAGCTCGCCTTGCCGTCGGGCGCCGGGGCCGCCGCCAGCGGCGCGAACAGATAGGTACCGCCGGTGGCGAGCGTCCTGATGGCATCGACCAGGATCTCGGCCGTGACCCCCTTGAGCAGGAAGCCGCGGGCCCCGGCCCGGATTCCGGCCACCAGCACCGCATCGTCCTGAAACGTCGTCAGGAGGAGGGTGGGGGGCAACGCATCGCGCCCCGCGAGCACGTCGATCACTTGCAGCCCGTTTTTGCCCGGCATGCGGATGTCGAGAAGGAGAACGTCGCACGAATGGCGCAGCACGGCCTCGATCGCAGCATCGCCATCCTCGGCCTCGGCGACGACATCGATGTCATCGAAGAATCTAAGCAGGGCGCCGATGCCGTTGCGCACGAGCGCCTGATCGTCGGCCAGGCAGACGCGGATCATGCCCGGCTCCCAAGGGACGGAACGGCGGCATAGATGCCGAAGCCCTTGCCCGGCACGGTGACGTGGCGGAACCGACCGCCCAGAAGCTCGAAGCGCTCGCGCATCCCGGTCAATCCCCGACCCTCGACGACCTCGCCACCGCGACCATTGTCTCTGGCGGCGACCTGGAGCTCGCTGCCGGCCTGGCTGATGTCGATGACGAGCTCGCTGGCCCCGGCATGGCGCTAGGCGTTGGTGATCAGCTCCTGAACGCAGCGGATGATCACATCGGCCCTCGAACCGTCGACCGCGCTCAATGCGCCAGAAAAGTTGAGGCGCACGTCGAGCGTATCGACCGCCGCGACGATCGCAACGAGACGGGCCTTGAGGTCGACCGGCGCGACGCGTGCGTTTGCGACCACGTCACGAACGTCGTCGAGGAGACCGGAGGCGAGACGGCGTGCCGTGCGGATATGATCTCCCGCCTCGCCGCGCGCCATGCGGCCCGCGACGTCGAGGCGGATGGCGAGGCTGGTAAGGTTGTGGCCAAGTGCATCATGGAGGTCGCGCGACAGGCGCAGGCGCTCGGCCATCTGCGCGTTCTCGGTGAGGAAGGCCTGGGTCGTGCGGAGCTGCGCATTGGTCCGCTCCAGCTGCTCCTTCGCCACGGTCTCGTTCCGGGCGAGATGGGCGACGCTGACCGCGAACAGCTCGAATGCGCCGGTGGTCACCAGGACGAGCGGCGACATCTCCTGAGCCGGTCCCAGATATTTGAGGCCGGCAAGAACAGCGGATTGGACCGCGATCGCGCCCAATGCGGGGCCAAGGGGGAGCGTCCAGGCGATCCGCCAGGCGGTGACCACGAACAGAACCGTGACGATGAAATTGGGATAGAGCCACAGAAGATAGGTCGCCGACAGGCTCTGGATGAGGAGCAGGGCGATGCGTGTCCCCGCCCCGGCGGCGCGCAGATGAGAGCCCGAATAAGCGGCGATGAAGACCAGGTAGCCAGCCGTCCAGTTGAGCGCCCAGTTCGGAGCTTGCGTGAGCGGCGCGTGGTCGATCGCGCCCGCGCAATAGGCCCGCAAGCCCGCGGCGGCGATCAGCATCGTGCAGCCGATCTGCACGAGCAATGTTCCCCGGGCCGGTGGGTCCGACATGCGCACCGATCGTTCGCTCCTGAGCCCGGACATTACGCGGCAACGGGGTCGCTGTCACATGACTCTCGTCATGATCGGCCGGCTGACGCATCTCGCTGGCATGTGCGCCAGCGAAGCGGAATAGTCCTAGGCGCAGCCCTCGATATATTGGATGGCGGAGATGCGGGTGAGGCGCCGCGCCTCGAACATGAAGCTGAGGCCGGGAAAACCGCGCACGGCGGACATCTGGATGCAGGCGTCCGGACCCTCCTCCAGCGGCGTGCCGCGCAGGCGCACGGCGAGCGCCCGCTCGACCTGGGCGCGGGTCATGCCGATCCTGACCGGGCCGTAACCGTCCGGTGTCAGATGCCAGCGCGCCGGCCGCGATTGGGACAGGACAGGCGCCGCGGCGGCCACAGCCAGCGCCGCAACGAGAGCGAGGCGGCCGAGCCCGCCCACGCTCAGGCTCCGGCCATCTTCAGCACCAGCGCCCATTCCTCGTCGCGCACCGGCGAGACGGAGAGACGGGACTGGCGGACCAGCTCCATCTCAGCAAGCTTCGGCTCGGCCTTGATGTCCTTGAGGGTGACGGGATTGAGCGGCTTCACCGGCGCGACCGGGACCTTGACCCAGGCGCCGTCCTCGCCGTCCGGCTTGCCCGCGCCGGTGACCTTCATGATCCCGACCACCGCCTTCACGTCGCCCGAATGGTAGAAGAACGCCTGGTCGCCGGGCTTCATCGCGCGCAGATGCAGGCGGGCGGCATTGTTGCGGACCCCGTCCCAGTCGGTCGCTTTGTCCCGACTGAGGTCGTCCCAGCTGTAAACCTCGGGTTCGGACTTCATCAGCCATTTGGCCATCGCATCGGCTCCCACTCGCGTTCGCTCGGGCGATTGACTAGACCAGAGGCGATGAAGGCTCAACTTGGACTCGTGGCGGCCTTGCTGCTCGCCGGGTGCGGCGAGCGGGCGCCGGATCCGAACGTGCAGGGATCGACCACCCCGCCCTATGTCCGCGCCGCCGACAATGAGACGGTGCTGCGCGATACGGTGATGCCGGTCCGGATCGGCGAACTCGGCCCGAACTTCGCCGCCTGCAACGCGCGGGGCGCGGTACGTGAGCGCAGCAGCGCGGAGGCGGTGCCGGTCCGCGCCGCGCCGTTCGAGGCCAATGAGGAGATCGACTATCTCGAAGCCGGCGCCGAATTCTTCATCTGCGCGCGCAGCCAGGACCAGCGCTGGTTCGGCATCGTCTACGATTCGGGCGGTGAGGCGGCGGCGCGCTGCGGCGTCTCGGCGCCGGTGCCGCGCCGGCGCGCCTATCCGGGGCCGTGCGCGGCCGGCTGGGTTCCGAGCGCGCGGGTCCGGCTGGTCTCCGGCGTGACGCATCAGGTCCCTGCGGAGGGCAACACGCTACCGTAGTTCCACGGTTCGCCCCGGCCCTGGCTCGATTCATCGTTGCACTGCAGCATAACATTTGACTCTGCGGACACCGGTGGACAGGTCCACGCCAACAGTTTCAACGAGCGGGTGCCGCTGACGCAGTGCGGAGTGGCCGGTGCAAGTCGGCGAGCGTATGGACCGGGTGCGTGGAGCGCATCCGAATGGGGACCGCCCGCCGCACTGGATGCGGATATAATGCAGCGATCGTTTCGCGCCGCGGGGCTTGCCGCGGCGGCGTTCGGCCTTGCGGCCCTGCTCTGGGGCGGGCCATTGAGCGCCTGGCAGGGCGATGCCCCGCCGGCCGCGGTCACCTCCTATCTCGCCCATGCGACGACGGGCGCGGACATCACCGAGCTCGGACTCAACGACGAGACGCCGGCCGACCCGGCGGGCGACGATGCCCGTCTCGCCGTCCATCTCTCGCAGGTACCGGACGAGCTGCCGGCGCCGCCGCTCCCCGAACTGGTGGAGGAGCATGAGGGCGTCGAAACTGCCAATGCCGAGCAGGACTGCCTTGCCAGCGCCGTCTATTTCGAAGCGCAGGGCGAACCGCTCGAAGGCCAACTCGCCGTCGCCGAGGTGGTGCTGAACCGCACCCGGTCCGGCCTCTATCCGATCACCATCTGCGCCGTCGTCACCCAGCCCTGGCAATTCTCCTTCGTGCGCCGCGGCGTCATTCCCCGCGCCGACCGGCGGACCTCCGCGTGGCGCCGCGCGGTCGCAGTGGCGCGGATCGCGCAGGCCGGCGAGTTGCGGCTGCTGCCGCGCGACGTGCTCTGGTACCATGCCAATTATGTGGCGCCCGGCTGGGGCCGGCGGCTGGAGCGCAACACGCAGATCGGGCTGCATATTTTCTATTCCTGATTGTCCTTGACGATCGTTGTGCATTGCAGCAAGGTTTCGCGGAACCCGCTCCCGAGACGCTTCGTTCTTTCCCGGTGGCGAGCCGCCCGGCTCCCGTCAGGCGCGTTTCGAAGGAGGGTCTTGTGCGCATCGCCCATATCGCGCCGCTGGCGGAAGCCGTACCGCCGAAGCTCTATGGCGGCACCGAGCGGGTCATCTGGTGGCTCACCGAGGCTTTGGTCGACCAGGGCCATGACGTCACATTGTTCGCCGCCGGCGATTCGGTCACCTCGGCCCGGCTCGTTCCCTGCGCCCCGACTGGCCTGAGGCTGAGCGGAATCAACGATCACCTGGCCAGCCTGCTCGCGATGCTCGATCGCGTCCTCGTCCGCGCCGACGATTTCGACATCCTCCATTTCCACATCGATTTCCTCCACTTCCCGACGTTCCGGCACATGACGGGCAAATGCCTCACCACGCTGCACGGGCGGCAGGACTTTCCCGATTTCTGGCCGGCCTACCGGACCTTTCCCGAGATGAACCTGGTGTCGATCTCGGACAACCAGCGCCTCCCCATCGCCCATGCGAACTTCGTCAGCACGGTGCACCACGGCATGCCCCGGAACCTGATCCCGTTCGGCGAGGGCGCCGGCGACTATCTCGCCTTCATCGGGCGCATATCGCCCGAGAAGCGCCCCGACCGCGCCATCGAGATCGCGCGCCGTGCGGGCATGAAGCTGAAGATCGCCGCCAAGGTCGATCGCGCGGACACCGCCTATTTCGAGGAGCGGATCAAGCCGCTGCTGGACGATCCGGCGGTCGAATTCATCGGCGAGATCGGCGATGCGGAGAAACCGGACTTCCTCGGCAATGCGCGCGCGCTGCTTTTCCCGATCGACTGGCCGGAGCCGTTCGGGCTGGTGATGATCGAGGCGATGGCGGCGGGGACGCCGGTCATCGCCTGGCGCAACGGCTCCACGCCCGAGGTGATCGAGCATGGCCGCAGCGGCTTCCTGGTCGAGAGCATCGACGAGGCGGTGGCTGCGGTCGATGCGGCGGCCTCGCTGTCGCGCAGGCTCGTGCGGACCGCGTTCGAGGAACGCTTCACCGCCGATCGCATGGCGCGAGACTATGTCGCGCTCTATCAGGCTCTCGGTGCCGACACGCGCGGCGCCCTGTTCGGAGACTCGATGACCGTGGCGGCATGAACGAGATCGCCCTCAAGGCCGGCTGGACCGGCGCGCCGCCGGCCCTCGAGAGCTATCATATCGAGGCGACCAAATCGCTCGTCGAGCGGACGCTGAGGACCCTGAAGCAGGGCGACCTGTTCGGCGTGTTCGACAAGCAGGGCGATTGCCGTGGCGGCGAGGGTGGGCCGGACGGCCTGTTCTATCGGGACACGCGGTTCCTCTCGCACCTCCAGGTGAAGCTCGGCGGGATGGACCCGCTGCTGCTCGGCTCGGTCGTGCTCGACGACAATGGCGCGCTGGTCGTCGACCTCGCAAATGCCGACCTGCATGACGCCGAGGGCCATGTTCGGCTGCAGCGCGATAGCATCCATCTGGGGCGCCTGAAGTTCCTGCACGACTGCACCTGCTACGAGCGCTTCCGGCTGCGGCGGTTCAACCCGATCCCGCACCCGATCCCGTTCGAGATCGCCTTCGGTTCGGACTTCGCCGACCTGTTCGAGGTGCGCGGCGAGATCCGCGCGCGGCGCGGGAGCCTCACCACCGAGCGGCTGGACGACCGCCGCGTCCGCTTCACCTATTACGGCCTCGATGCGGTGATACGCACTGCCACCGTCCAGTTCGATCCGCCGCCGGAAGAGCTGACCGCGCGGGGTGCCCGATGGGACCTCGATTTCTCAGAAACCGAGCGGCTCCACGTGGTGATGAAGACCATCTGCGGCCTGGATGGCGAGGATCAGCTCGACCTGCCCGAGCTCATTCCCGCCTATCGCGCGGTGCGGCAGGCGAGCCGCGACCGGGTCGAGCGGCAGGGCGGGGTGGCCAGCTCCAACGAACTCTTCGACACGGTGATCGACCGCTCGGTCTCCGACATCGACATGCTGCTGACCGAGACGCCCTACGGCTTGTACCCCTATGCGGGTGTTCCCTGGTACAGCACCATCTTCGGCCGCGACGGACTGATCACCGCGATCGAGCTGCTGTGGATCGCGCCGGACATCGCCAAGGGCGTGCTGAAGGCGCTCGCGCTGACCCAGGCGACCGAGGTGGACGAGGCGGCGGACGCGCAGCCCGGCAAGATCCTCCACGAGATGCGCGGCGGCGAGATGGCGATGCTCGGCGAGGTGCCGTTCCGCCGCTATTACGGCTCGGTCGATTCGACGCCGCTTTTCGTCCTGCTCGCCGGGCTCTACTTGGACCGTTCGGGCGACCTGGCGACGATCCGCGAGATCTGGCCGAACCTGCACGCGGCCCTGGGCTGGATCGACCGATGGGGCGACATCGACGGCGACGGCTTCATCGAATATGCCCGGATGACCGACCGGGGTCTTGCCAACCAGGGCTGGAAGGACAGCTTCGATTCGGTCTTCCATGCCGACGGCCGCGCCGCCGAAGGGCCGATCGCGCTTTGCGAGGTGCAGGCCTATGTGTTTGCCGCCAAGCGCGGCGCGGCGGGAATCGCCCAAGCGCTCGGCGAGGCGGACCTGGCGCACAGCCTGGCGGAAGAGGCCGAGGTGCTGCAGCAGCGCTTCGAGGACCGGTTCTGGGTCGATGAGCTGGGCTGCTATGCGCTGGCGCTCGACGGGCGCAAGCAGCCCTGTCGCGTGCGCTCCTCCAATGCCGGTCACGCGCTGTTCGCCGGGATCGCCGATCCGGAGCGCGCAGCGCGGATGGCGCGGCTGTTCACCGGGCGGGACTTCTTCTCGGGCTGGGGCGTGCGCACGATCGCGCAGGGCGAGGCGCGCTACAATCCGATGTCCTATCACAACGGTTCGGTCTGGCCGCACGACAACGCGCTGATCGCGCTCGGCCTGGCGCGTTACGGTCACAAGGACGCGGTGCTGAGGATCTTCCAGGGGCTGATCGAGGCGGCGATCTATGACGAGTTCCGGCGCCTGCCGGAGCTGTTCTGCGGCTTTACCCGGCGGCGCAAGCGCGGCCCGACCGCCTATCCGGTCGCCTGCTCGCCCCAGGCCTGGGCCGCCGCGGCGCCCTTCGCGCTGGTCGCCGCGGCGACCGGCCTGACGCTCGACGACGCCAACAATTGCGTGCTGCTCCACAATCCCAGCCTGCCCGCCTTCATCGACCATCTGTCGCTCGGCGGCGTGCGGGTGGCGGGCTCGCGGCTGGACCTGTCGCTGTCGCGGGTCGGTGCGGACGTGACCACCGCCGTCGTCCACCGCGAAGGCGATGCGCAGCTCCTGATCGTGAAATAGGGTTGACGCGGCGCAGTGAAATCGGAAATCATAAGGGCATGAACGCGACCGCGTCCCGTTTCGGTGACCTGACCGCCCGTCCGGCGGCTGCGGCGGCGCATGCATGGCGTTGGTGGTGGAGCGATCCCGCCGCGGCGCGCCTGTATCGATGGTGACGGCTCTCTAAGAGCCCCAAGTCCCCACTCGAAGACCACAGAGCCCGCCGCTTCCGGCGGGCTTTTTCTTGCGCCCAACCCCAGCCTGACAGGACCACGCCATGTACATGACCGCCGCCCCCGCGCTCCAGATCGACCCGCTTCCCGCCGCCGATCCGGTCGAGGAGGCGCTCAGTAGCCTCTTCGCCGGCCGCTCGCTCTCGCAAGGCGAGGCCGAGCAGCTGTTCGGCGCGCTTGTCGCCGGCCAGCTCTCCGAACCGTCGATCGCGGCGTTGCTGGTCGCGCTCAAGGTGAAGGGCGAGACCGCCGACGAGCTGATCGGCGCGGCCCGCGCGCTGCGCGCCGCCGACCTGCCGTTCGCGCGGCCGGACTATCTCTTCGCCGACAGCTGCGGCACCGGCGGCGACGGTTCGGGCACGATCAACCTGTCGACGGCGGTCGCCTTCGTATCAGCGGCGGCGGGGCTGCCGGTGGCGAAGCATGGCAACCGATCGGTCACCTCGCGCTGCGGTTCGGCCGACGTGCTGGAGTTTCTGGGCGTGCAACTGAGCGTGCCGGCCGAAACCTCGCGCCGCGCGCTCGACGAGGCGGGCGTCTGCTTCCTGTTCGCGCCGGACTATCATCCGGGCCTGCGCCATGCCGGGCCGGTGCGGCGCGCGCTCAAGGTGCGCACGATCATGAACGTGCTCGGCCCCTGCGTGAACCCGGCCGAGCCGCCGGTGCAGCTGCTCGGCGTCGCCGATGGCGGGTTGCTGCAGCCGGTCGCCGAGGTGCTGGTGGCGCTCGGCGTCCGGCGGGCGATGGTCGTCCATGGCGGCGGCCTCGACGAGGTGGCGCTGCACGAGGCGACCGAGGCGGTGCGGGTCGATGACGGCCGGTTGGAGCGTTTCACCTTCGCGCCGGAGGACGCCAATCTACGACGGGCGCCGCTTTCGGCGCTCAGCGGCGGCGGGCCCGAGGAGAATGCAGCACGGTTGACGGCGCTGCTCACCGGGCGCGGGGAGGTTGCGGAAACCCATGCGGTCGCGCTCAATGCCGGCGCGTTGCTGATGACGGCGGGTCTGGCCGAGGATTTGCGCAGTGGCGTCGCGCTGGCGCTGCGCACGATCGCGTCCGGCGCGCCGTTCGAGCGGCTCAAGCGTCTCGCCGAAGTCACGACCCATGCGTGAACCCGGCGGCGTTCTCGGCGAGATTCTCGCCCTCAAGCGGCGTGATGTCGCCGCCCGGCTCGGTGCGGCCTTGATCGGCGACCTGCGCGGCCGAGCGGAGCCGACGCGGCGGAGCCTGAAGCAGGTGCTTGGACAGAAGGGTGCCCGTTTCGTCATGGAGGTCAAGAAGGCATCGCCCTCCGGCGGGGCGATCCGGCCGGATGCCGATCCGGCAGGGATCGCGTGCGCCTATGCCGGCGCCGCCTCGGCGATCAGCGTGCTCACCGACGCGCCGTTCTTCGGCGGCTCGCTCGACGACCTTCGCGCGGTGCGGCGGGTGTTCGACGGACCGATCCTTGCCAAGGATTTCGTGATCGATCCGCGCCAGGTGGTCGAGGCGCGGCTGGCCGGCGCCGATGCGGTGCTGGTGATGCTCTCGGTGCTCGACGACGCAGAGGCGGCCGAGGTGCTGCGCGAGGCTGAAGTCCTGGGGATGGATGCGCTGGTCGAGGCGCATGACGAGACCGAACTGCGCCGCGCGGTCGCGCTCGGCGCGCCGGTCATCGGCATCAACAACCGGGATTTGCGGACGCTCGAGGTCGATCTCGCCACCACCGAGCGGCTTGCCCATCTGGTACCCGGGGACCGTGTGCTCGTCGCCGAATCGGGGATCGCCGACCGCGCCGATGTCGAGCGGCTGGCGCCTTTTGCCGATGCTTTCCTGGTCGGTTCGTCGCTGATGCGTGCGCCCAGCCCGGCGCAGGCCGCACGGGCGCTCGCCTTCGGGCGGGTGAAGGTCTGCGGGCTGCGCGACACGGCGAGCGTCGAGGCGGCGGCGAAGGCGGGCGCGAGCTATGCCGGTGCCATCCTGGTGCCCGGCACGCCGCGCGCGGTGACAACGGCTGAGGCCGAGCCGGCGGTTGCGGCGGCGAAGGCGCGCGGGTTGGAGACGGTCGGCGTGTTCCGGAACGAGAAGCTGATGCAGGTGGCACGGACGGCGCGGGTGCTCGAACTCGATACGGTCCAGCTCCATGGCGAGGAGGATGGCGACTATATCGCCGGGCTCAAGAATTCGCTGCCGGAGGGCGTCGAGGTGTGGGCGGCTGGCGCGGTGGGTCGGGACGTGCCGGCGCCGCGGATGAATGCCGATCGGACGATCTTCGACACCCAAGTGGCGGGCCGCTCCGGCGGGACCGGCGTCGCGTTCGATTGGGCGCGCGTGCATGGACGTGAGGACCTGGAATCGGGCCTTCTGGCCGGCGGTCTCAATCCGGACAATGCCGCCGCAGCGTCGAAGGTCGGCGCCTGGGCGCTGGATGTCAGCTCGGGTGTCGAAAGCGCGCCGGGCGTCAAGGACGCGGGCAAGCTCGCAGCCTTTTTCGGGGCGCTGCGGCCGGCGGTGCGCGGGGAGATCGCGCCATGCTGAATCGCGGCCGGTTCGGCGCCTATGGCGGCGCCTATGTGCCGGAAATCCTGGTGCCCGCGCTGGAGGAGCTCGATGCGGCCTTCATCGACGCGCAGGACGATCCCGGCTTCCGCGTCGAACTCGACACGCTGCTGCGCAAATATGCCGGACGGCCGACGCCGCTGACCCGTTGCCGCAACCTCGGTACGGGCAGGGCGTGCATCTACCTGAAGCGCGAGGACCTGCTTCATGGTGGGGCGCACAAGACCAATCAGGTGCTGGGGCAGGCACTGCTCGCCCGGCGGATGGGCAAGACCCGGCTGATCGCCGAGACTGGCGCCGGCCAGCATGGCGTGGCGACGGCGCTCGCCGGGGCGTTGTTCGGGCTCAGGACCTGCATCTACATGGGCGCGCATGACGTCGAGCGGCAGAAGCTCAACGTGTTCCGGATGCGGCTGATGGGCGCCGAGGTGGTTCCCGTGGAAAGCGGGCAGCGCGGGCTCAAGGATGCGATCAACGAGGCGTTGCGCGACTGGACGGCGAGCTTCGCCGACACCCACTATCTGCTCGGCACCGTAGCAGGACCGCATCCGTTCCCGACGATCGTGCGCGATTTCCAGCGGGTGATCGGCGAGGAGGCGCGGGCGCAGATTCTGGACGAGGAAGGCCGGTTGCCAGACGCGGTGATCGCCTGCGTCGGCGGCGGCTCGAACGCGATGGGCATCTTCGCGGATTTCGCGCCCGACGCCGAGGTGAAGCTGATCGGAGTCGAGCCGGCCGGCAAGGGGTTGGACGGCGACCAGCACGGCGCGACCCTGCTGCGCGGCCGGCCCGGTATCCTGCACGGGGCGGAGACCTACGTACTGCAGGATGCGGACGGGCAGATCAGCGAGAGTTGGTCGGTATCGGCGGGCCTCGACTATCCCGCGGTCGGGCCGGAGCACGCCCATCTCAGGGACAGCGGCCGCGCGGAATATGTCGGCGCGACGGATGCGGAGGCGCTCGCCGCCTTCCAGGCGCTCGCCGCGGGCGAGGGGATCATCTGCGCCTTCGAATCGGCCCATGCGCTGGCGCACGCACTGAAGCTGGCCGAGGCGGCGACCGACAATCCGGTGCTGGTCGTCAACCTCTCCGGGCGCGGGGACAAGGACATGGAACAGGCGCAGCGCCTGCTGGAGTTGCCGTAATGAGCCGCTACGCGACGATGTTCGACCGGCTAAGCGGGGAGGGGGCGTTCGGCGCCTTCATCATGCTCGGCGATCCGGATCTTGCCCGGTCCGCAGCGATCCTCGATGCGCTGGTCGAGGGCGGGGCGGACATGATCGAGGTCGGCATTCCCTTCTCCGATCCCGTCGCCGACGGGCCGGTCATCCAGGCGGCGGCGACCCGTGCGCTCGCCAAGGGCGTGACGCCGGCGGATTGCTTCGATCTCATCGCCGGCTTCCGGGCGCGCCACCCGAACGTGCCAGTGGGCATCCTCACCTACGCCAATCTCGTCGTCGCACGCGGCCGCGACGCCTTCTATGCGAGGGCCGCGGCGGCGGGCGCCGACAGCGTGCTGGTCGCCGACGTGCCGCTGCTGGAGGCGGAGCCCTTCGCATCTTCGGCCCGGCTGCACGGGCTCGATCCGGTGCTGATCGCCGCCGCCAACACCCCGCCCGAGCGGCTGGCGGCGATCGCGCGGCGGGGCGGCGGCTACACCTATTGCGTGGCGCGGGCCGGGGTGACCGGCGCCGACCGCGCGGCGGAGTTCGATCATGCCGATATGCTGGATGCGCTCCTGACGAACAATGCGCCGCCGCCGGTCTTCGGTTTCGGCATCTCGCGGCCGGAGCATGTCCGCGCGGCGCTGGCGGCAGGCGCCGCGGGGGTGATCTGCGGTTCGGCGATCGTCGACCTGCTCGCCAAGCACGCCGATCCGCTTCCCGCGCTGCGGGCGTTCATCGCGGCGATGAAGGAAGCGACGCGGATCAGGGAGGCGGCATAGCTTTGCCAGCTTGCGCCGGATCGACTAAGCCTCGCCTTCATGTCCACCTATACGATCGACACCGCGACGAGCCGCGCGACGCCGAGCCCGGCGCCGATGAAGCGGCTCACCGTGCCGGCGCTCCGCGACCGCAAGGGCAAGGAGCCGATCGTCGCGCTCACCGCCTACACGATGCGGATGGCGCAATTGCTCGATCCGCATTGCGACCTGCTGCTCGTCGGCGACAGCCTGGGGCAGGTGATCTACGGCCTGCCGTCGACCATCCCGGTCAGCCTCGACATGATGTGCGCGCATGGCGCGGCGGTGGTGCGCGGCTCATGGCACGCGCTGGTCGCGGTCGACATGCCGTTCGGCGCCTACGAGGCGAGCCCGGCCCAGGCGTTCGAGAGCGCGTCGCGCGTGCTCAAGGAAACCGGCTGCGCGGCGGTAAAGCTGGAGGGCGGCGAAGCGATGGCGGAGACGGTCGCCTTCCTCACCGCGCGCGGCATCCCGGTGATCGGCCATGTCGGGCTGACGCCGCAGGCGGTGAACGCGCTCGGCGGCTATGGCGCGCGCGGCAAGGGCAATGCCGAGCATGCCCAGATCATCGACGACGCCAGGGCGATCGCCGCCGCCGGCGCCTTCTCGATCGTCGTCGAGGGCGTGATCGAGACCGTGGCCAACGAAGTGACGGCCGCGGTCTCCTGCCCGGTGATCGGCATCGGCGCCTCGGCCGAGTGCGACGGGCAGATCCTGGTGATCGACGACATGCTGGGCATGTTCGAGCGCACGCCGCGCTTCGTGAAGCGTTATGACGACCTCGCGACGCGGGTCGGCGCCGCGGCCGCAGCCTATGCCGACGAGGTGCGCCGCCGTGCCTTTCCGACCGCCGACCAGACCTACCGCGCCAAGTGAGGGGTCTTTCCCTTCGCGGCGGGCATCGGTAAGGAGCGCCATGGCGATGCGCCGGCCGGCGCGTCCGGCGGGCGTCGTTCAGGCAGGGTTAGGACGGGCGCCGCAAGGTACCCTCGAACAGTGGAGACTTGAGGTTGGCGATCAAGCCGAGTGATGGCGAGACATTCGTCCGGGAAGTGGACGAGGAACTTCGCAAGGAGCGGATCAACACGTTCGTCACCCGCTACGGCTGGGCGATCATCGCCGGGGTCGTGCTGTTCCTGGGCGCGATCGGCGGCTGGATCTGGTGGCAGCACCGCCAGGCCGAGCAGGCCGGCAAGCAGGGCGAGACCCTGCTCGAGGCGCTCAATGCGGCCGAGAGCGGCAACCGCAACGCCGCCCAGCCCAAGATCGAAGAGCTCGCGAAGAGCGACATCGAGGGCTACCGCGTCGCCGCCCTGTTCGCGCGGGCCAATGCCGAGATCGGCGCCAACAACAATCGTGCGGCGATCGCGACGCTGAAGAGCATCGCGGACAACCAGGATTTCGACGAGACCTACCGGCAGGCCGCCCTGGTCCGCCAGACCGCGCTCGAATTCGATTCGCTGCAGCCGCAGGTGGTCATCCAGCGCCTCCAGCCACTGGCCCGGCCGGGCCAGCCCTGGTTCGGCACGGCCGGCGAGATGGTCGGCATCGCCTATATGAAGATGAACCAGCCGAACCGGGCCGGTCCGCTGTTCGGCCAGATCGCGCAGGACGATACCGTGCCGCCGTCGATCCGCACCCGCACGGCGCAGATGGCCGGCTCGCTCGGCGTCAACGCGCTGCCCGAGCCGGCGGCCGGACCTGCCGGCGCCCCGTCAGCGCCCACCGCCGCCCCGGCGTCCGCGCCTGCCGCGCCTCCGCCCACCACCAATTCGCCCGCAACGAGGGAAAAAGCCGAATGAAGCGTCTTGTCGTCGCGTTGACCGCCGCCAGCCTGCTCGCCGGCTGCGGCATGCTGGGGGGAAGAGAACGCGGGCCGACCACGCCGACGGTGGGCGAACGCATTCCGGTGCTGGGCCGCGAAGGCCAGGTCGAGGCCGATCCGAGCCTCGCCGACGTGCCGGTCACCGTGCCGATGGCGGTCGCCAACACGGATTGGCCGCAGCCGGGCGGCAATGCCGCCCATGTGATGATCCATGTCGCGCTGCCGGATACGATCAGCCAGGCATGGAGCGTCAGCATCGGTGACGGCAGCAGCAACCGGGCGCGCCTGGCCGCCGAGCCCGTGGTCGCCGAGGGGCGCGTCTATACGATCGACACCCGTGCGATGGTGCGCGCCTTCAGTGCCGATACCGGCGCGCAAATTTGGGAACGTCAGGTTCGCGGCGAGAACTCCCCGCGCGAGACCTTGTTCGGCGGCGGCGTCGCCTTCGACAATGGTCGCGTTTATGTGACGAACGGCGCCGGTGACGCGGCGGCGCTCAATGCGGCCACTGGCGAGGTCGCCTGGATCAAGAAGCCGGGCGGCCCGCTGCGCGGCGCCCCTTCGATCGGTGCCGATGCCATCTATGTCATCAGCCAGGACAACCAGCTCTACGCGCTCAACCCGGAGAATGGCGATACGCGCTGGACCGGATCGGGTTCGTTCGAGCTTGCCGGCGTGTTCGGCACCGCGGCGCCGGCCGTGGCGCAGAGCACCGTCGTCGCTGGTTTCTCCTCGGGCGAGCTGACCGCCTATCGCTACGAGAACGGCCAGGTGGTGTGGCAGGACGCGCTGTCGCGCACCGGCGTCTCCACCACGGTCGGCACCCTGTCCGACGTCGATGCCGATCCGGTGATCGACAATGGCCGGGTGTTCGCGGTCGGCCAGGGCGGCCGCATGGTCGCGGTCGAGCTGATCACCGGCCAGCGCGCCTGGGAGCTCAACATCGCCGGCCTCTCGACGCCCTGGGTGGCCGGCGAGTGGGTGTTCGTCGTGACCGACCGCGCCCAGCTGCTCGCCGTCGCCCGCTCCTCGGGCCGCATCCGCTGGATCGCGCAGCTTCCCGCCTTCCGCAGGCCGGAGCGTCGCAGCGATCCGGACCGCCGGACCGGCGAGGTCCGGGTGCGGCCGGGTCAGGACCAGATCTTCTGGCGCGGCCCGATCCTGGCCGGCAACCGGCTGCTACTGGTGAACTCGCTCGGCCAGATGGTGAATGTGTCGCCCACAGACGGCTCTGTCATTTCGACGACGGAAATGCAGCCGCAGAGCGGGCTCGGCGCGTTCTTCTCGACCGGCGGTCCGCGGACGCTGATCTCCTTGCCGCCAGTTGTGGCGAACAACACGCTCTACATCCTCGACGACACCGGCCGGTTGACCGCCTGGAGGTAACGGGGCAAGGGCAGCGGCTTATGGCCAGGCTGCCCACCATCGCGATCGTCGGCCGGCCGAATGTCGGCAAGTCGACCCTTTTCAACCGGCTGGTTGGGAGGAAGCTCGCGCTCGTCGACGATCGGCCGGGGGTGACGCGCGACCGGCGCGAGGGCGACGCGACGTTGCTCGGCCTCGAATTCCGGGTGATCGACACCGCCGGCTACGAGGACGAGGATGCCGAGACGCTGCCCGGCCGGATGCGCGCGCAGACGATCGCGGCGGTGCGCGAGGCGGATGCCGCGCTCTTCCTGATCGACGCGCGCGCCGGCACGACCCCGCTCGACGAGGAGATCGCCCGCTGGCTGCGCTCCGAGACGACGCCGGTCATCCTCGCCGGCAACAAGGCCGAGGGACGCGCCGGCGAGGCCGGGCTGCTGGAAGCCTACAGCCTGGGGCTTGGCGAGCCGATCGCGATCAGCGCCGAGCATGGCGAGGGCGTCGTCGATCTGTTCGAGCATCTGCGCCCGTTCGTGGAGCGCGAGGAGATCGACGACGAGGAGACGCCGGAGGGCGATGCGCCGCTCAAGCTCGCCATCGTCGGCCGGCCCAATGCGGGCAAGTCGACGCTGATCAACCGGATGCTGGGGCAGGACCGGCTGATCACCGGGCCGGAGGCCGGGATCACCCGCGATTCGATCGCGATCGACTGGTCCTGGCCGGCCGGGGACGGGACGGCGCGCGCGGTGCGCCTGATCGACACGGCCGGCATGCGCAAGAAGGCGAAGGTCGAGGACAAGCTGGAGAAGCTTTCCGTCGCCGACGCCCGTCGTGCGGTCGACTTCGCCGAGGTGGTCGTGCTGCTGCTCGACGGAACACGCGGGCTGGAGGCGCAGGACCTCAGGATCGCCGACAACGTGATCCAGGAAGGCCGCGCGCTGATCATCGCGATCAGCAAATGGGACGTGGCGGAAAATGCCAGCGCCCTGTTCAACGGCATCAAGGCGGCGCTCGACGAGGGCCTGTCCCAGGCGCGGGGCGTGCCGGTGCTCACCGTCTCGGGCAAGACCGGCAAGGGGATCGACCAACTCGTCGCCGCCGCGTTCGAGATGCGCGAGATCTGGTCGAAGCGGGTGTCGACGGGCCAGCTCAACCGCTGGTTCGAGGAGGTGGTCGAGAAGAACCCGCCGCCGGCGCCCGGCGGCAAGCGGATCAAGCTCAGATACATCACCCAGGTAAACACCCGGCCGCCGAGCTTCGTCCTGTTCGGCAACCGGGTCGATCAGCTGCCGGACTCCTACCTGCGCTATCTGGTGAACGGGATCCGGCGCGAGCTCGGCTTTGGCGCCGTGCCGGTGCGCCTTGCCGCCCGGGCGTCCCGCAACCCGTTCCGCCAGTAACCGCCAAGTCGCGGCCTTTCGTCGGCTGCGCGTCAACCGCATGTTTACTTGGCGCCACTAAAGCTCCGCTTCACGTGGACGAAGAAGGAATATCGGCGTTGCAGGGCGCATCCGATCAGCTCGTGGACTGGGCGGAGTTCCAGCGCGTACGCGCGGAGCTCGGCGCCAATTTCGTGCGCATCCTCGGCTATTTTCGCGAGGACGGCGAAAAGGCCGTGGCAAGGATCGAGGCGGCGATGCACGACCGTGACGCGACCGCCCTGGTGCTTCCGGCCCATACGATGAAGTCGGAGGCGCGTCAGTTCGGCGCGGAGATGCTGAGCCGGCTCGCCGAGGAGATCGAGGTCGCGGCACGCCGCGCGGTCGAGGCGCAGCTGTTCCCCGACCATATCGTGCCGGAGGTCGCGAAGCTCAGGCCGATGTATCTGCGCACCATCGATCTTCTGGAGCGCGAGACCAATCCGCTCGCCCAGCGCCGCCGCACCTTCGGCCGCGGGCCCAGCAACCAGGAATTTGGCCGGCTCTAGGGTCGGTACCCTAAGTCGGCGCCCGGCGCATCGGCTGGAACTCCCAGCGGGCGAGGCTGCGCCACAGCCATTCGAACGGGCCGTAGCGGAAGCGTTCGAGCCAGGGCTTCGACCAGAGCAGCATCAGTGCCCAGGTCGCGATCACCGGGATCCACAGCGCGATCCGGCTCAGCGAGCCATAGAGGCCGAGGCCGTAGCCGTAGAACAGGGTCGTCATCAGGAGCGACGTGCCGAGATAGTTGGTGAACGCCGCGCGTCCGGCCGCCGCAATCCGCTCGACCAGTGCGCCGCCGTTGCGGGTCAGGAGGATGATCAGCGCGGCATAGGCGTAGATCATCACCGGGCGGAACGGGACGGTCGCGGCGAAGGCGACGGCGATCACCCAGCCCACGTCGAAATCGTGCGAGGCGACCAGCCAGGCCATGGCGGCATAGACCGGGACGGCGATAGCGAGGCCGACCAGCGCGATCTTGCGGTACCGGGCGGGCTGCCATTCGCCCCGGAAGAAGCCGCTCTTCAGCGCGGCCATGCCGAACAGCATGTAGGCGATCGTCTCGGCGCCGAAGAACAGGACCTGGATGAATGGGTTCGCACCTTGCTCGAAGAGCCGGTGGTGGACGAGGCCGGCCCATGGTCCGAGGTGCAGTGCCAGATTGTCGGCAAGGTGGGTCCCGCGCTGCGGGCCGAATTGCTGTTGCAGCTCCTGCCATTGTCTCGCCGTCTCGGCGTCGAGCGTGGCGGCATGGGTGCTCATGTAGAGGGCACTGGCCCCGAAGCTGCCGAGGAACAGCATTTGCACCACCAGCAGGCCGATGCCCCAGAGCACCAGCCCCCGCGGCGCCAGATCGCGGAAGAGGAACAGGACCATGCCGCACAGCGCATAGGCGACGAGGATGTCGCCGAACCAGATCAGGTAGAAATGGGCCAGGCCGAACAGCAGCAGCCAGAACATCCGCCGGTAATGGATCGAGGCCGCCGACGCACCGGACGCCGTGGCCCGCTCGATCACCAGCAAGGTGCTGGCCCCGAACAGGAAGGAGAAGAGGCCGCGCATCTTCCCGTCGATGAAGATGAAGCTGAGCAGCCAGGAGGCGAGGTCGGCGTCGCTCGGCGTGCCATAAGCGAGCGGGTTCATATAGGCCGCGAACGGCATCCCGAAGCCGACGATGTTCATCGCCAGGATGCCCATCACCGCCACGCCGCGAACGATGTCCAGCGCGGCGATGCGCCCCGGCGTGTCGCGTTCCGCGGCGTCGACGTCCGGGAGAGGGATGGCGGCCATGCTGGCAGGGGTCATCGCGCGTCGGTCTCCCGGCGGTTTTGCGCTGGATAGCCGAACCGGCCTCGCGCGCACCATCGGAAAATGGGCGAAACGCGGGTTCGGGCGGCTGCGCGGCGGGCCCTATTCCTCCGGCGGGCGCGAGTTGAGCTGAATGTAGTTCTGCAGGCCCATCCGGTCGATCATCTCGAACTGGGTCTCGAGAAAGTCGATATGCTCCTCCTCGCTCTCTAGGATGTCCTCGAACAGCTCGCGGCTCTTGTAGTCGCGAACCTGCTCGCAATGCTCGATCGCATTCTTGAGCTGGCCGACCGCCTCCCGCTCGAGCTCGAGGTCGGCGCGCAGGCACTCCTCGACGGTCTCGCCGATGCGCAGGCGGCCGAGCATCTGGAAATTGGGCAGGCCTTCGAGGAACAGGATGCGCTCGGCGAGCCGGTCGGCATGCTTCATCTCGTCGATCGATTCGTGCCGCTCGTAATCGGCAAGCCGCTTCACGCCCCAATTGTCGAGCATGCGGTAGTGCAACCAGTACTGGTTGATCGCGGTCAGCTCGTTCTTGAGCGTCTCATTCAGGAACTCGATGACCTTGTCGTCGCCCTTCATGGGTGCAGCCTCCGATTGGGTATGCCCGGTTATAACGCAAGGTGATCCGAAAAGGCACCAGAAAAATGGCGGAAAACTGCGAAAAATGCTCGTTCTTGCTAAGCATTTGCGTTCTGATCTGAAGGCGGAATCCGGCACTCATGCGCGAACGCAAGTCATTCCTGATTGTGCGAAAACCGCCGCTCAGGCGGCGGCGCGTTCGGAGTCGATGATCTCGCGCGCAAAGGTGAAGCACTGGCCGCAGCGCGGCTTGCGGCCGAAGCAGCGATAGGCGCTGGTCGGGCAGGACGCACCATCGCGGGCGGCCTGGCGGACCTCGGTTTCCCGAATCGCGTTGCAGACACAAACGATCATCACGATCGGAAGTAGCGATAATGCGACACGTTCGCAATATCTCCCGCGACTGATTTTCACTCCTGCCGGAGCGCGCGGCGGACGACGAGCTTGAGGCCGGACCAGATGTCGTCGACCGCGCAGACCTTCACGTCGACCAGGCCGGTCGGCAGGGCGACCTCGCGAATCGCGTCCTCGGTGACGTCGGTCGGGACCTTCGAGGCCTGCTTGGGCCAGGAGACCCAGAGGAAGCCGTCCGGGGCCAGCAGGGGATGGAGGCGGGCGATCGCCGATTCCAGCTCCTCGCGGCCGGTGACGAAGACATGGGCGGCGTCGATCGGCGCCTCGTGCCAGATCAAATGCTGGAGATCGAGGCCATGGCTTTCGATCTCCGCGCGCACGCTGGACGGCATCTCCTCCCACCAGACGCGCATGCCGTCCTTGAGCGACAGCTTCCGCGCCAAGGGCGTACCGGAATAGCCAGCAGTCATGATCCTCTCCCCCGCCGTCATCATACCGTCATTTCGGCGGCGGCGGGAGGAGGGTCGTTCAGGCGGGGAGGGCGGCGGCGACGCGGCTCCTGAGCATGCTGGCCGTGATCCAGGCGATGGGCAGGCCGACCAGGACGATATGGGCGAAGAGCTGGGTCGCGATCGACATGGCCGACGGCGGGAAGGCGGCCGGCCAGCGCATCGGCACGACGACGAGGTTCATCAGGGCATAGGTGACGAGGCCGTAGATCACGCCCCATTTCAGCGGCTGGGCGGTGAGCGCCGGCATCCGCGTCGCGGCGAAGACATAGGCGGCGACCATGACCGCCATCAGCGTGAAGTGGACGGCAAGGCCGAGCGCGGCGCCGGCGGCGCCCCATTCGGTCGCCGGCGGGAACGGGCCGGAGGCGACGTAGCGGAGCATGTTCGCGGGCGCGCGGCCATAGGCCAGGGTCAGGATGGCCGCGAACAGGATGTCGAGCGTGCCGGCCGCGAGCGTGCCGGCGAGAAACGGTTTCAGCATTCTTCCCCCTTGCGTCATGGCGGACGAAGAGGCGATCCGGCACCGCGTGGGCACTGACCGGACGGACCGCCTCGCCGCCTCAGCGGTCCACCATGGCTACGGGGTCAGGCGAGCGCAGCGTCCTTGCCCATGAGCGTCGGAAAAAAGCCCTCGTGCGCACGGCTGATGTCGGCGAGGGGGACCTGGGCGAAGTTCGTGATGTCGTCACCGACAGTGATATCTGCGCCGCCTGTCCGACCGATCCATATGACCGGGACTTCCGCAGCTTCAGCCAAGCGAACCAGGTCTTCGCTCTTGCTCGTGCCAATCACATAGCGCCCCTGATCCTCACCAAACATTTGAGCGGCCAGAGGTACCTCGCTCTCCCAATTGGGATTCACCACGCAGCCCACATTGCCAGCTAACGCCATCTCGGCAATTGCCACGAGCAAGCCGCCATCGGACACGTCGTGGACGGCCGACACGAAGCCCTCCCGTATCAGGTTCCGGATCAGTTGCGCTGTCTTGCGTTCAGCTATGAGATCGACCGGGGGTGGCGGGCCGCCTTCCTTTCCCTGAATTTCTCGAAGCCAGAGCGACTGGCCCAAATGGTTGCCACCGTGCGTCTTCGAGCCAACCACCCAGACATCCTGAAATTCCCTGAACGCGATCGTCGCGCTCTTCTCCCAATCCGGCATCAGGCCGACGCCGCCGATGGCGGGGGTGGGGAGGATGGCGCTGCCGCCGCCGGTGGCCTTGCTCTCGTTGTAGAGGGAGACGTTGCCACTCACGATCGGGAAGTCGAGGGCGCGGCAGGCTTCGCTCATGCCTTCGAGGCAGCCGACGATCTGGGCCATGATCTCGGGGCGCTGCGGATTGGCGAAGTTGAGGCAGTTGGTGACCGCGAGCGGCGTGGCGCCGACCGCCGAGAGGTTGCGATACGCCTCGGCGATCGCCTGCTTGCCGCCTTCATAGGGATCGGCATAGCAATAGCGCGGGGTGCAGTCAGTGGTGATGGCGAGCGCCTTGTTCGTGCCGTGGACGCGCACCACGGCGGCGTCGCCGCCCGATTTCTGGACGGTGTCGGCGCCGACCTGGCTGTCATACTGCTCCCAGATCCAGCGGCGGCTGGCGATGTCCGGCGAGGCCATCAGCTTCAGGAGATCGGCATCCGGGGTCAGGGTGTCCAGGCCCTCCTCGAGCGGCTTCACGCCGGCCCAGACCTTGTACTCTTCGCGGCTCACGTGTGGCCGGTCGTAGAGCGGCGCCTCGTCGGCGAGCGGGGCGAGCGGGATGTCGCAGACCGTCTCGCCGTTGAACTTCAGCACCATGCGGCCGGTGTCGGTGACGGTGCCGATGACCGCGAAATCCAGCTCCCACTTGCGGAAGATCGCCTCCGCCTCGGCCTCGCGGCCGGGCTTCAGCACCATCAGCATCCGCTCCTGCGATTCCGAGAGCATCATCTCGTAGGGCGTCATGCCGGTCTCGCGCTGCGGGACCTTGTTCATGTCGAGCTCGATGCCGACGCCGCCCTTCGACGCCATCTCGACCGAGGAGGAGGTGAGGCCGGCGGCGCCCATGTCCTGGATGGCGACGATCGCGTCCGAGGCCATCAGCTCGAGGCACGCCTCGATCAGCAGCTTCTCGGTGAAGGGATCGCCGACCTGGACGGTGGGGCGCTTCTCCTCGCTGTCCTCGCCGAAGTCGGCCGACGCCATCGTCGCGCCGTGGATGCCGTCGCGGCCGGTCTTCGAACCGACATAGACGATCGGATTGCCGACGCCGGAGGCCGCCGAATAGAAGATCTTGTCGGTTTCGGCGACGCCAACGGTCATCGCGTTGACCAGGATATTGCCGTCATAGGCCTTGTGGAAATTGACCTCGCCGCCGACCGTGGGGACGCCGACGCAATTGCCGTAGCCGCCGATGCCGCCGACGACGCCGGCGATCAGGTGGCGCATCTTGGGATGGTCCGGCCGGCCGAAGCGCAGCGCATTGAGATTCGCGACCGGGCGCGCGCCCATCGTAAACACGTCGCGCAATATGCCGCCGACCCCGGTCGCGGCGCCCTGATAGGGCTCGATGTAGCTCGGGTGGTTGTGGCTCTCCATCTTGAAGATCGCGGCCTGACCGTCACCGATGTCGATCACGCCGGCATTCTCGCCCGGACCGCAGATCACCCAAGGCGCCTCGGTCGGCAGCTTCTTCAAGTGGATACGCGAGGACTTGTAGGAGCAGTGCTCCGACCACATCACCGAGAAGATGCCGAGCTCGACCAGATTGGGCTCGCGGCCGAGCGCGTGGAGGACGCGCTCATATTCTTCCGGAGAGAGACCGTGCTCGGCGACGACTTGCGGCGTGATCGGGGATTCGCTCATGGCGCGCTCCCTAGCGGGGGAGGCGCCGCGCGCCTAGCCCGCGGCGGGCCGGGCGCGAATGTTCCCAATGTTCGCGGTCACCAAGGAGACGCCCTCCCGACGTTGTCAGACTGCGCGGAGCGTCGAAACGAACAAATCAAAGAGCCGCCGACCCGGGAGCAGGCCCGAGTCGCGGGCGAGCATGTCGGACGAAATCCTATTTGTATCCAACAATCGAGAACAGCGGCTCTCGACCCATTGCGGACAAAAAAGCCCCCGCCGAAGCGGGAGCAGATTGCTCTCGAACTAGCTGCGTTTCTTTCCGCGCTGCAGCTTGGCTCAGGGCGCGGCGGTGTAGGCGATGCTCCCTTCGATGTAGGACCCACTCGCCCATGGGCCGGGCACGCTTCCGGTCGCCGGTGTAACGGTTGACTGGTTGAGCTGGATGTATGCGTCGTCATCCGAGGCCCCTATGTTCAGGAGCAAGTTATAGTGGGTTCCAGCGACGTCGGCGAAAGCCCTGCCGATAACTCGTGCGACAGATGCGAACGGCAGCTGGACGCGCGCATTGCCTGACCCGAAGTTCATTCCGGTACCGAATGCGATCCGAAAGTCGACAAACACATCGTAACCGGCGCGCGAATAGAAGCCAATGCGCGATCCTGAACCAACTGACGGGCTGCCACTCGCAAGAAACTGTGGTGTGAACGCGATACGCGGGTGCCAGATCGCATTGTCCCGGGAGTTGATCGTGACCGTCGCTCCCTGCGTTCCATAAACCTGATGAAGGTAGAAACTGGATCTCGAGACAAGCGCGGATATTGTGAAGTTGGTATCGTTCGCGACGATGTTCGTCGGGCCCCAGCGGATGCCGGAAATGCCGTTGGTCCCGTCGCCGATCGTGATCGATGTGTCGGCGAAGTTGTTGCCGTCGAATGATGCAAACGAGCCATAGATCGTGACCGCCCCACCGATGCGGTTTCCGGTGCATCTGATTCCGCCATCGGTGCGTGTCGCGAGCTTGCCGAACTGGCTGTCGGAAACCGCGAGACTTGCGCCGCCACTGACCAAGATCCCGCCCGATGGCTGAGATGTACCGATGCCGATCAATACATTATACTGGTTTCCCGATCCGTCGAACTCGAACTCGTATCCGGCTGAGGCATAGGCGGTCGACACCTGCCAGAGGCCTCCAAAAACCGCCGTTGCCGTCCCCGAGCCCTTGAGTGCACGGTAGCGAGCGTCCAGAGAATCGCAGCCGACAAACTGAGCCTCATCGCCAGAACAGACGATGTTGTCGCCCGAGTAGGTAGTGCCTTCGCCATCGAAAGTAATCCCGATGCACTTGTTGCCGCGCTTCTTGAGTTCGATCAGGGTACCGTTCGCGTTCTTGATGATCTGGACCTTGCCGAGACCGATCAGGCACTGATAATCTGTATCAACCTCAATGCCTTGGCAACGATAATTGCCGTCGGGAAATACAACATTCCTGCCGGTCGCTAAGGCATCCTGCAGAGCAGTTGTGCTATCCATGCCTCCGGTCGGATCAGCGCCGTAGTCGGTCGCAAGAACGGCATCCCTGAGACGATCTTCGACTGAGCGCACAACAGCGCCCATGCCAGTTTGAAAAAAGCCGACGAGAGACGAACCGTCGGATGCGGCAAGCTGTGCTTCTGTAACGTACATGACTGCCTCCTGAGTTAGAGGCGATCCGAGTTACGCACGCAAATCCTACATATATCCAACAATCGGACGTCCGCTTTCCACCCAAAGCAGACTCTCGAACTATGAAGAGGCCCCGTCGGCGACGCGCCGCTGCCGCAGCAGTCGGCCGCATAAAGGGAATTCGCAGCCGCGCCGGCTTGCGCTAAGCGCGTCGACATGGCCGATCCGCCGCCGCAGCCCGTACGACCCCGCCCGATCATCCCGGTGACGGGGCTGGTGCTGGCGGCCGGCACCGCGGTCGTCGCGCTCTGGTTCCTCTACCAGATTTCCGGCGCGATCCTGCTGCTGTTCTTCGCCGCGGTGGTCGGCATCGCGCTCTCCGCGCCGGTGCAATGGTTCAAGCGGCGCGGCCTGTCCCACCGCATGGCGGGGACGGTCACCCTGCTGCTGTTCTTCGGGACGATCCTCTTGCTCGGCTGGCTGGTGATCCCGCGGCTGATCGCGCAGATCGTGTCGCTGGTGAACGGGCTGCCGCGATTCATCGTGCAGATCGAGAATCAGGTCGCCGAGCTTCTCTCAAACTATCCCGACCTCCAGCATTTCGTCCGCCTCGGCGGGGCGGGCGGCGACTTCGCGGCCACCGCGGTCAACCTGTTCGCCGGCGTGGGTGCCGCCTCGCTCTCCCTCCTGGGCTTCATCGCGCTGATGCTGATCTTCTTCAGCACCATCGCCTATATCGTGCTCGATCCCAAGCCGATCGTGCAGGGCTATATCGGCAGCCTTCCCTACGAGCACCGCGCCGCCGGCGTGCGTGCCTATCGCCGCGCCGCGCGCTCGGTGATCGGCTGGGCGCGGGCCAGCCTCGTCGTGGGGGCGCTGCAGGCGATCGCCGTGTTCGTCTTCCTGACGCTGATGGAGGTGCCGGGCGCGCTGGTCTGGGCGGCGCTCGCCTTCTTCGCCGATTTCATCCCGCGCATCGGCGGCTACGTGATGGCCTTTCCGCCGGTCGTGCTGGCGCTCGGCCAGAGCCCGATGACGGCGGTCTGGATCGCGGTCTTCTACGCGGTCAGCAACGAGATCCTGGGCAGCGTCGTCGCGCCCAAGATCCGCGGTGCGACGATGCAGCTCCATCCGGTGCTGATCATCTTCTTCACGCTTGCATTTGCCCTGGCTTTCGGCCTTTTGGGCGCCATCGTCGCGGTCCCCGCGGCGGCCTTCGCCTCGGCCTATTACAGCGAGTTCTACATGAAGCGGCCGCCAGCCCGATAACGAACGAAACAGGGAGAGTCTCTTGTCGAAGCGCAGCCTTGCCATTGTTGCCGCACTCGCCGTCGCCACCAGCCTTGCCGGCGCCGTGACCGCCCAGGAGCGCCCGAATACCGAGAGGGCGACGCCCAAGGGGCCGCCGGCGGACCGCGAGCCGGTCGTCTCGGTCACCCGTCACACCGGCACCTTCGGCGGGCAGCGCATCACCTATACGGCCACCGCCGGCGAAACCTTCCTGCGCGCCGAGGACGGGACGCCGCGCGCCGCGATCTTCTCGACCGCCTATGTGCGCGAGCCGCGCGATCCCAATCGCCCGGTCACCTTCCTGTTCAACGGCGGCCCGGGCTCGGGATCGGTCTGGCTGCACATGGGCGCTTTCGGCCCGAAGCGCGTCGCCATTCCCTCCGACGGCACCGACGACGGCGCGCCGCCCTTCCCGATCGTCGACAATCCCGACAGCCTGCTCGACGTCACCGACATCGTCTTCATCGATCCGGTCGGCACCGGCTTCTCCCACGCGCTCGGCGACACCAACCCGCAGGACTTCTGGGGCGTGACCAAGGATGCGGAGTCGGTCGCGCAGTTCATCCGCCTTTGGCTCAACGAGAATGACCGCTGGAACGCGCCCAAGTTCCTGGGCGGCGAGAGCTACGGCACGACCCGCTCGGCGGCCGTGCTGAACCAGCTCGAGGGGCGATTCAACGACGTGTCGCTGAACGGCGTCATCCTGATCTCGACCATCCTCGATTTCGCCGCGGGTGCCGACACGCCGGGCAACGAGCTCACCTACATGCTGAACCTGCCGTCGATGGCTGCGACCGCGCTCTATCACGGCAAGGCGCAGGCGGCCTCGGTCGAGGAGTTCACCGCCGAAGCGCGCCGCTTCGCGATGGGGCCCTACGCCCACGCCCTGCTGCAGGGCAGCGCGCTGCCCGCCGAGGAACGCGCCTCGGTGCGCCGCGAGCTCGCCCGCTTCACCGGCCTGTCCGAGGACTATCTGGAGCGGGCCGACCTGCGCGTGCTGCCGGGGCGGTTCTACAAGGAGCTGCTGCGCGACCGCGGCCTCACCGTCGGCCGGCTCGACAGCCGCTACACCGGCCGCGACTATGACAATGCCGGCGAGGAGCCGGACAACGATCCCAGCTTCTACGGCATCGACGGCGGCTATACCGCCGCGATCAACCAGTATCTGCGCGAGGACCTGCGCTTCCGCACCGACCGCGCCTATGTGACGATCGGCCAGGTGAGCCCGTGGGACTGGCGGCTCGGCCAGGGCCGGGACAGCGACGCCTATCTCAACGTCGCGCCCTATATCGGCCGGGGCCTGCGCGAGAACAGCGGCCTCAGGATCTTCGTCGGCCAGGGCTATTACGATTTCGCCACGCCCTTCTTCGCCGCCGAATATTCGCTGTCGCGCACCGGCATCCCGACCGACCGGATCCGCTACGAATATTACGGCTCCGGCCATATGATGTACGTGCGCGACGAGGACCGGGTGAAGCTCAGCCAGGACATCCGCGACTTCATCCGGGCGCGCTGACCCCATGGACCTCGGCCTCGCCGGCAGGAACGCGCTGGTCTGCGCCTCGAGCCGCGGTCTCGGGCGCGCCTGCGCGACGGCGCTGGCCGGGGCCGGGGCGCGGGTGGTGATCAACGGGCAGGACGAGGAGCGGCTTGCCCGCGTCCGCGACGAGATCGCGGCGGAAACCGGCGCCGAGGTGATCGCGGTGGCGGCCGACGTGTCGAGCCCCGTTGGGCGGGCGGCGCTGGTCGCGGCGCTCCCGCAGGTCGACATCCTGGTCAACAACAATGGCGGCCCGCCGCCGCGCGATTTCCGGGCGATCGACCATGACGGCCTGATTGCCGGGGTCGAGGCCAACATGATCGCGCCGATCCAGCTCATCCAGGCGGTGATCGACGGGATGATCGAACGGCGCTTCGGCCGGATCGTCAACGTCACCTCGGCCTCGGTGAAGGCGCCGCGGGCCGGGCTCGACCTGTCGAGTGGCGCCCGCGCCGGCCTCACCGGCTTCGTCGCCGGCGTGGCGCGGTCGGTGGCGCACGCCAATGTGACGATCAACAACCTGCTGCCGGGCTCGTTCGACACCGATCGGATCACGGCCCTGGTCGCGAATACGGCGAAGCAGAGCGGGCGCGATCCGGCCGAAGTCCGACGCGCCAGCGAAGAGGCGATCCCGGCCAAACGGTTCGGCAGCCCGGCCGAATTCGGTGCCGCCTGCGCCTTTCTCTGCTCGGCGCAGGCCGGCTACATCACGGGTCAGAGCCTGTTAATCGACGGGGGCGCTTTCCCGGGCGTGATGTAGCGAAAGGCGACCGGTGCTCCTCTTCCTCGTGGCCTATCTCGGCGGGGTGCTGACCATCGTCAGCCCCTGCATCCTGCCCGTCCTTCCCTTCGTCTTCGCCCGCGCCAACCGTTCCTTCCTGAGAAGCGGCCTGCCGCTGCTCGCCGGCATGGCGGTGACCTTCGCGGGTGTGGCGACGCTGGCTGCGGTGGGCGGCGGCTGGGCGGTGCAGGCCAATCAGGCGGGGCGCTGGGCGGCGATCCTGCTGCTCGGCCTCTTCGGGCTTACCCTGCTGTTTCCCGCCATCGCCGACCGCGCGATGCAGCCGCTGGTCCGGCTCGGCGCGCGCCTGTCGAACCGCGCCGACGAAGGGCGGGAGAGCATCGGCGGCGCGCTGTTGCTCGGCGTCGCGACCGGCCTGCTCTGGGCGCCCTGCGCCGGGCCGATCCTCGGCCTGATCCTGACCGGCGCGGCGCTCAACGGCGCCAGCGTCAGCACCACCGTGCTGCTCTTCGCCTACGCATTGGGCGCGGCGACATCTCTGGCGCTGGCGCTGCTTATCGGCGGGCGGGTGTTGGCCTTCATGAAGCGCTCGCTCGGCGCCGGCGAATGGGTGCGGCGCGGGCTCGGGTTGCTGGTGCTGATCGGCGTCGGCGCCATCGCGCTCGGGCTCGACACCACCTATCTCGCCCGTCTCTCGACGGCCCAGACCGAGGCGATCGAGCACAGCCTCGCCGGCCGGCTCGGCATGGACATGCCGCGCGGCTCGACTGAACTCGCCGAGCGAGGCGGGCGGCTGGACCTGCCGGTGGAAGGCCATCTGCCGTCGTTCGACGGCATCACCGAATGGCTCAACTCGAACCCGCTGACCCGCGAGCAGCTGCGCGGCAAGGTCGTGCTGATCGATTTCTGGACCTATTCCTGCATCAACTGCCTGCGCGCCATTCCCTATGTGAAAGCGTGGGACGAGCGCTACCGCGACGACGGGCTGGTGATCATCGGCGTCCACGCCCCCGAATTCGCGTTCGAGCGCGACGTCGCCAACGTCCGCCGCGCGATCGCCGATCTCGGCATCCGCTACCCGGTCGCGATCGACAACGATTATGCGGTCTGGCGCGCGTTCGACAATCGCTACTGGCCGGCCCACTACTTCATCGATGCCCGGGGCCGGGTGCGCTACCATCATTTCGGCGAGGGCAATTACGATCAATCGGAGCGGGTTATCCGGCAACTCCTTGAGGAGGCCGGCCGCACGCCTGCGCCGATGGCCGGAGCGGTGGCGGCCCAGGGTGTGGGTATGCAGGCGGCGCGCGAGACCCTACGTTCGCCCGAAACCTATCTCGGCTATGTCCGGGCCGAGCATTTCGTCTCGCCCGGCGGCCTGGTCCGCGACCGGCCGACCACCTACCTGCCCGGCACGATGGCGCTGAACCAGTGGTCGCTGGCCGGCAACTGGACGGTGCAGCGGCAGAATTCCCGGTCGAACGCTGCGGGCGGCGGGATCGCCTTCCGCTTCCATGCCCGCGATCTCCATCTCGTGCTCGGCAGCGCCACCGGCCGGCCGGTCCGCTTCCGGATCACGATCGACGGGCAGGCGCCCGGTGCGGCCGCGGGCATGGACGTCGACGCGGCGGGCAACGGCACCGTCACCAACCAGCGGCTCTATCAGCTCGTTCGCCAGCAGGGGGCGATCGGCGAGCGCCTGTTCGAGATCGAGTTCCTCGATCCGGGCGTCGAAGCCTTCGCCTTCACCTTCGGCTAGGAGCGGGCTAGGAGGCCCGTCATGGACCTCCTCGTTTCCACCGACTGGCTTGCGGCCGAACTCGGCGCGCCGGATCTGCGCGTGCTCGACGCGACCGGCTTCCTGCCCGCCTCGGGCCGCGATGTCCGCGCCGAATATGCGGCCGCGCACATTCCCGGCGCCGCCCGTTTCGACATCGACGCGATTTCCGATCCGGAGAGCCCGCTGCCGCACATGCTGCCGGGCGAGCATCTGTTCGCGAGCCGCGTCCGCGCGCTCGGGATCGGCGATTCGAGCCGGATCGTCGTCTACGACAATTCGCCGCTGCACAGCGCCTTTCGCGCCTGGTGGATGCTGAAGACCTTCGGCGCGCGCCATGTCGCAGTGCTCGATGGCGGCTTCCAGAAATGGACGGCGGAAGGTCGCCCGGTCGAGAGCGGCGTGCCTGAGCCCGCCCGCGGGCACTTCACGCCGGTGCGCGACGAAGCGGCGGTGGCAAACAAGGCGCTCGTCGCCAGCCTCGTCGGCGATCCCCGTCACCAGATCCTCGACGCGCGCTCGGCGGCGCGCTTCGCCGGCGAGGAGGCCGAGCCCCGCGCCGGTCTCGCCTCCGGCCATATCCCCGGCTCGCGCAACCTGCCGCAGGGCCAGCTCTTCAACCCTGACAACAGGATGAAGCGCGGCGACGATCTGCGCGCCGTGTTCGAAGGCGCAGGTGTGGATCTGGATCGGCCGCTCATCACCACCTGCGGGTCGGGCGTGACGGCGGCGGTGCTGCTGTTCGGCGCGCGACTGCTCGGCAAAACGGACGTGCGCCTGTATGACGGGAGCTGGTCCGAATGGGGTGCCGATCCCGAAACCCCCAAGGCGAAGGGAGCGGCATGAGCGAGCACAAGCCCGAGACGCGGCTGATCGAGGCCGGGCGCCGCCGGGAATGGACCCATCTCGAAAACGGGGGCGGCATCGTCAATCCGCCGGTCTGGCGTGCCTCCACGATCCTGTTCGACAGCGTCGCGGACATGCAAGCCGCCGAGCCGCCGCGCATGGGCACGCTCCAATATGGCCGCAGCGGCACGCCGACGAGCTGGGCGCTGCGCGAGGCGCTGACCGAACTGGAGCCCGGCGCCGCGGCGACGCACCTCTATCCGTCCGGCTCGGGCGCGGTCGCCGCCGCCCTGCTCGCGGTGCTGGAGGCGGGCGACGAGCTGCTGATGGTCGACAGCACCTACGGGCCGACCCGCGCGCTCTGCAACACCCTGCTCAAGCGTTTCGGCGTCACGACCCGCTATTACGATCCACTGATTGGCGCCGACATCGCGAGCCTGATCGGCGACAAGACCAAGGCGATCTTCCTCGAAAGCCCCGGCTCGCTCACTTTCGAGGTGCAGGACGTGCCCGCGATCTGCGCGGTGGCGAAGGAACGCGGCCTGGCCACCCTGATCGACAACACCTGGGCGACACCGCTCTTCTTTCCCGCGATTCCCGCCGGGGTGGACCTCTCGATCCTCGCCTGCACCAAATATATCGGTGGCCATGCCGACCTGATGCTGGGTTCCGTCACCTGCACTGAACCCTTTGCCCAGCGGCTGCAGCAGGCGAGCAAGGTGCTCGGCCAGACGGCGAGCCCGGACGATGCCTGGCTGGCGCTGAGGGGCCTGCGCACCCTCGACGTGCGCCTGCGGCGGCACGAGGAGAACGGCCTCAAGGTCGCGCGCTGGCTGAAGGACCAGCCGCAGGTCGCTCAGGTGCTGCATCCGGCGCTGCCGGATTGCCCCGGCCACGAACATTGGACACGCGACTTCAAGGGCGCGACCGGGCTGTTCGCGTTCGTGCTGGACGGCGGTGACGACGCGGCAGCTGCCCGCCTGATCGACTCTCTCGAACTGTTCGGCATCGGCTACAGCTGGGGCGGCTTCGAAAGCCTCGTTTGCCCGGCCGCCCCGACCCGCACCGCCAGCACCCGCGACTGGGCCGGCCCGATCGTGCGGCTCCACATCGGGCTGGAGCACCCGGACGATCTGATTGTCGACCTGGCGGCCGGCTTGGCTCGCTACGACTAGGTTTTTGCGTCAAATCAAGATCGTCATTGCGAGGAGCATAGCGACGAAGCAATCCAGTCTGACTCGACGGCTGCGCTGGATTGCTTCGCTTCGCTCGCAATGACAAATTTCTTTAGTATCGGGGGCGATCCTAGCAGAGCAGTTCCGACAGGTCGGCCAGTGCGGCCTCGATCGAAATGGCGAGCCGCTCCGCGGCGGCGCGCGGCGGTGTCGCCTCTCCGGCGGCCAGCAAGGCCTCGACCCCCGCCGCGGCCCACGCCGCTGCCTCAGCCGCGCGGGCGTCGAACCGGCGCTGGGCGATCGGCGCAGCGCAGTCATAGGCGATGCTGAGGCGGGCGGCCTCGTCGAGCGCCGCATCTCCGCGTGCGCTCGTCCGTCCGGCGATTCGCTCGACCAGCCGCAGCACTTCGCACAATTGCGCGGCCTGCCGGCCCGGATCGGCGCCGAACGGGGCGGGGGAGGGGGGCGCCTGATGCGTCATGGCGCGCGAGGCTAACCGGGCAGCGCTAAGGAAACGCTAAGAGATCGTTCGTGAATGCTACTGGCGCGGCCGTCTGGCGGCGGTTTCTGCGCTTCCGGTGTTCACGGACATTCATGTCCGCTGCGCGCCGGTTCTCGAAACCACCACCAGTCGACTCACGCCAGCGCATTTCCAAACGATCTCTAACGGCGGTTGCGCCCGCCGCCGTGCTCGGGCACGCCCCTGGTGATGTTCAGGACCATCGCTGCTCTCACCCTGCTCTGCATTGCCGTGCCCGCCATCGCCCAGGAACCGGCCAGCGTCGATCTGTCGGCGGAGGCGGTGTTTCTCACCGACTATCGCTTCCGCGGCGTCTCGCGCTCCGACGAGGATCCGGCGGGGCAGGCGGCACTCACCCTCTCGCACGGCAGCGGAGTCTATGCCGGCCTGCGGGCGACGACGCTCAAGGGCACCGAGTCCTTCCGCGCCCGCGATCCCGGTTTCGGCGACCTCGGTGACGCCGAATTCGATCTCTATGCCGGCTGGCGGACCAATCTCGGCGGCGGCTTCGATCTCGACGCGGGCCTCACCTATTATGTCTTCGCGGGCGGCGAGGGCGCCACCGACTATGTCGAGCCCTATGCCTCGCTCGGCTATCTGATCGGCCCGGTGACGCTGAGCGCCGGCGCCCGCTACGCCCCGGCGCAACGGGCGACCGGCGACGAGGACATGCTCTACCTGTTCGGACAGGTGGAGGTCGCGGTGCCGTTCCGGCCGTGGAGCTTCACCGCGCAGGCGGGGCATCAGGACTGGGGCGCCTATGGCAGCTACTGGATCTGGTCGCTGGGCGCCGATTACCACGTCCAGATCGAAGGGATTCCGGCGACCTACTTGGGTCTGCGCTACATCGACACCGATCTGGCCGCGCCCGGCGCCGATGCCGGGCTCGCCGCGTCGCTGACGGTGCGGTTCTAGAGCGCGATCATCTTAAGCTGCATCGTCATTGCGAGCGCAGCGAAGCAATCCAGTGCGGCCTTTGAGTCAGGCTGGATTGCTTCGTCGCTTCGCTCCTCGCAATGACGAGATGTTTCAGGCTAAGCTGATCATGCTCTAGCTATCCAGTAGCCAACCCAGTCCGTCATACCGGCGAAGGCCGGTATCCAGTCCCAATCTGGACCCCGGCCCCTTCGACGCCGCCTGCGGCGTCGCTCAGGACATGCTTCGCCGGGGTGACGGCTTGAAGCCAGCCGGGCGCTATTGCGGGGTCTGGACCGAGGCTTCCTGGCCGTCGCCCTGCGGCAGCTGAAGCATGGTCTGGACGAGCTGGCCGCGGTTGACCACCGCCGTCTGCGGGTCGCCGGCGACCGAGCGGGCGCCCAAGGCCGCGCGCTCCGATCCGGCCTGCTGGAGCAGGTTGCTCTCGACCGCGCTGCGCGGCTGCGGGCCGCCGAACAGGGCCTGGAGCGCCGCGGCGCGCGGATCGGCGCCGACATCGGCCTCGCCCGGGCGCGGCGGAGTCAGCGAAAATTCCGGCGGCACGACGAGCTGCGGGTTGCGGGCGACGGCGAACTCGTCGGGGCGGTTGCGGTTGAACGGACCGCCGCCGCTGGCGCAGCCGGCGAGGAGGGCGGCGGCGCTTGCCGTCAGGACGAGGGGGGACAGACGCATGGATTAGGCTTCCTTCTTCTTGTCCTTGCCATCGCGCATCAGGAGCGCGCGGACAAGCAGCAACAGCACGCCGATGGTAATCGCGGCGTCGGCGACATTGAAGACCAAAAAGGGCCGCCATTCGCCGAAGTGAAGGTCTGCGAAGTCGACCACATAGCCGAAGCGGACCCGATCGAGGATATTGCCGAGCGCGCCGCCCAGAATCATCGCCAGCGCGATCGAATCGTCGCGCCGCCGCTCCCGCCACAGCCAGATCGCGACGAACAGGGCGATTCCCGCGGTCATCGCGACCAGCAGCCAGCGCCCGCCCTCGCTCCCTGCGGAGAGCAGGCCGAGCGACACGCCGGTATTCTCGACCCAGTGCAGGTCGAAGAAGGAGGTGATCGAGATCGTCTGCCCCGGCTGGTTCTCGAGGTTCAGCGGATAGGTGACGACCCATTTCGTCGCCTGGTCGAAGACGAAGATCAGGAAGGCGATGACGAAGGCGACCGAGCGGTTGCGCTTCAGCTTCCAGTCGTCCGGCGTGGCCACTGGCGGCGTCGGGGGCGCGGCCTCCACGGCCTCCGGCGTGGTTTCGACTTCAGCCATTCACCACCTCGTCGCACCTTTTGCAGAGATCGCCGTCTTCCTCGACCTCCGGCAGATAGCGCCAGCACCGGCCGCATTTGTTGTTCTCGGTCGGCGTCACCGCGATCGTGTCTCCGGAGCCATTCGTCACCTCCGACACAATGTAGATTTCGGTGAGTTCGGCAAGGTCGGCATCGGGGACGTCCCGTTCCAAACCGGGATAGGACACCTGCGCCTCCAGGCTGGAGCCGATCACCTTTTCGCGGCGCAGCGGCTCGATCGCTTCAGTGACACGCACGCGGCTCGACCGGATCCGGTCCCATTTCGCGGCCAGCGCCTCGTCCCGCCAGCCGGCATCCACCTCCGGCCAATCGAGCATATGGACCGATCCGCCGGCGGGATAGCGGGCCTGCCAGACCTCCTCGGCGGTGAAGCAGAGGATCGGGTTCACCCAGCGGACCAGCGCCTCGAACACATGGTGGAGCACGGTGCGGTAGGCGCGGCGCTTCAGCGTGCCCTCGGGCAGCTTCGGGCCGACGTCGCAGTAGAGGCTGTCCTTGCGGATATCGAAGAAGAAGGCCGACAAGTCGTCATTGGCGAAGGCCTGGAGCGCCCGCGTGTAGCGGTTGAACTCGTAGCCCTCGGCCGCCTCCTTCAGCTCCGCGTCGAGCATGGTGAGGCGGTGCAGCACCCAGCGCTCCAGCTCCGGCATCTCCGCGACCGGCACGGCTTCGGCGTCCGTGTACCCGTCGAGCGCGCCGAGCAGGTAGCGGAACGTGTTGCGGAGCTTGCGGTAGGCGTCGGACGTGCCGGCGAGCACCTCCTTGCCGATCCGCACGTCCTCGAAATAGTCGGTCGAGGCGACCCACAGGCGCAATATGTCGGCGCCGTTGTCGCGGATGATCGCGAGCGGATCGACCACGTTGCCGACCGACTTGGACATCTTGCGGCCTTGGCCGTCCAGTGCGAACCCGTGGGTGAGCACGCCGTGATAGGGCGCGACGCCGCGCGTGCCGCTCGACTCCAGCAGCGAGGACTGGAACCAGCCGCGATGCTGGTCGGAGCCTTCGAGATAGAGGTCGGCGCGCGCGCCCGTGCCGTAACGCGCCTCGATCACATAAGCGTGGGTCGAGCCGCTATCGAACCAGACGTCGAGGATGTCGTTCTGCGGCTCGTACTCGTCGAGCTTGTAGCCGTTGCCGAGCAATGCCTGATGGTCCGCCTGGAACCAGGCGTCGGCGCCGCCCTCGCGGAAGGCCGCGACGATGCGGGCGTTGACGTCCGCGTCCCTGAGGTACGCGCCGGTCTGCTTGTGGAGATAGAGCGCGATCGGCACGCCCCAGGCGCGCTGGCGGCTGATCACCCAGTCCGGGCGCCCCTCGACCATGGACCGGATGCGGTTCCTCGATTTCTCCGGCACCCAGCGCGTGTCGTCGATCGCCTTGAGGGCGGTTTTCCGCAGCGTAAAGCCCTCTCCCCCGGGGGGAGGGGGTTGGGTGAGGGGGTTCTGCGGATCGAGATTGAGCTCGGACGCCGGACGCTCGCCTGCGGCTCGCTCCCCCTCACCCCATCCCTCTCCCCGCAGGGGAGAGGGAGCAGGCTTGTCCATCGGAATGAACCATTGCGGCGTGCAGCGGAAGATGACCTTCGCCTTGGAGCGCCAGCTGTGCGGATAGCTGTGCCGGAAGTCCGCGCTGGCGGCGAGCAGGCCGCCGACCTCGCGCAGGTCCGTGCAGATCGGGCCGTCGGGCGCGTTGAACTTGGTGTTGATGACGCTGCCCTGGCCGCCCAGCCAGAGCCAGTCGGCGCGATACTTGCCATCGCCCTCGACCGCGAAGACGGGATCGATGCCGTGCGCCTTGCACAGCTCGAAATCGTCCTCGCCATGGTCCGGCGACATATGGACGAGGCCCGTGCCCGCATCGGTGGTGACGAACTCGCCCGGCAGGAACGGGCGGGCCTTCGCGAAGAACCCGCCGAGATGGTGCATGGGGTGGCGGGCGACGGTTCCGGCGAGGTCGGAGCCTTTGAAGCCGGTGTACTCATCGTCCCAATCGTCCGCCAAGACGATCCCGGAGCGTTTATGAAATGCCCCCACTAGGTCAGTTGCGACCAAGTAGCGCTTCCCTGCCATCCACGATCTGCTGCCGTCCGGCGGCAGGTCTTTCTCACGAACGTGGAGCACTTCGTACTCAACCTCAGGCCCATAGGCGATCGCCTGGTTGACCGGGATCGTCCACGGCGTTGTCGTCCACACCACCGCATGGGCGCCGACCAGCTCCGGGATCGGGCTCTCGACGATCTCGAACGCCACGTCGATCTGGGTCGACGTGATGTCCTCATATTCCACCTCGGCGTCGGCCAGGGCGGTCTTCTCGACCGGGGACCACATCACCGGCTTGGCGCCGCGGTAGAGCTGGCCGCTCTCGGCGAACTTGAGCAATTCGCCGGCGATCGTCGCCTCGGCCTCGTACTTCATGGTGAGATAGGGATCGTCCCACTCGCCCATCACGCCGAGGCGCTGGAACTGCTCCATCTGCACGCCGACCCATTTGTCGGCATAGGCGCGGCATTCGGCGCGGAACCGGGCGACCGGCACCTCGTCCTTGTCGAGCTTCTTCTTGCGATACTCCTCCTCGACCTTCCATTCGATCGGCAGGCCGTGGCAGTCCCAGCCCGGGATGTAGGGCGCATCGAAGCCGCGGAGCGTCGCCGAACGGACGATGATGTCCTTCAGGATCTTGTTCATCGCATGGCCCATATGGATGTCGCCATTGGCGTAGGGCGGGCCGTCGTGGAGGATGAAGCGCTTGCGGTCCTTCCGCGCGTCGCGGAGCCGCTCGTAGAGCTGCTCCTGCGTCCAGCGCGCAAGGATGGCCGGCTCCTTCTGCGCGAGGCCGGCCTTCATCGGGAAGTCCGTCTTCGGCAGGAAGACGGTGTCTCTGTAATCGGGTTTTTCGGACATTGCGGGGCGACTTAGGCGAGGGGGCCGGCGGCGGCAAGCGCGGCCTTCGCGGCGAGAACATCGCGGGCGATCTGCGCGGTCAGCGCGTCCAGCCCGTCGAAGCTTGCCTCGTCGCGCAGGAAGGCGATGAGCCGGACCTCGATCCGCTGGCCATAGAGGTCGCCGGAGAAGTCGAAGAAGAAAGGCTCAAGCAGCTCCTTCGCGTCGAACATCGGCCGGGTACCGAGATTGGCGACCCCGTCGAGCACGCGCCCGTCCGGCAGCGTCCCCCGCACCGCATAGACGCCGAAGCGCGGGCGAAGATACTGGCCGAGGCCCAGGTTCGCGGTGGGATAGCCGAGCTCGCGTCCGCGCTTGTCGCCATGCTCGACCACGCCCTCGATTGCGAAGGGCCGGGTGAGGAGGGCGGTCGCTGTGGCACAGTCGCCGGCCTGCAGCGCCTCGCGGATGCGGCTGGAGGAGACCGGCTCCCCGCCGTCCGCGACCGGCGCGACGGCGTCGACCGAAATGCGGTTGGCCTGGCCGAGCAATTTCAGCACCTCGACATTGCCGCCGCGGCCCTTGCCGAAGGTGAAGTCCTCGCCGGTGACGACGCCGGCCGCGCCGATCCGGCCGATCAGATGGTCGGCGACGAATTCGGGCGCGGGCACCGCGGCGAGGGTCGCGTCGAAATGGAACACCAGCATCGCATCCGCCCCCGCTCCGGCGAACAGCCGCTCGCGCTGGTCGAGCGTGGTGAGGCGAAAGGGCGGCACGTCCGGCTTGAAGAAGCGCACCGGATGCGGATCGAAGGTGGCGACCAAAGCCGGCCGCCCCTCGGCGCGGGCGCGGCTGACGGCGCGGCCCACCACCGCCTGGTGGCCCTTGTGAAACCCGTCGAAATTGCCGAGCGCGACGATGCCGCCGCGCAGATGGGCCGGAACCGCCGAGCCCCCGTCCAGACGCTCCATGGCGTCTCTATAGGAAGCGCCGGACGCCCTGCCTAGCTATGCGCGTTCGAGCCGGACGAAGCTGTAGGCGGGGCGCCCGTCGGCGGCCGGATGGTCCTCGCGCGACACTTCGCGCCAGTGTGGGCCGAACGGCGGCATCACCGTGTCGCCCTCCGCATCGAGATGCACTTCGGTCAGCTCGACCGCATCAGCGAGCGGCTCGAACAGCGCGAAAATCTCCGCGCCGCCGATGATCGACACCTGCTCCGCGTTGGCGAGGGCCATCGCCTCCTCCGGCGTTCGCGCCACCTCGGCGGCGTCCGCCTGCCAGACGGGATCGCGGGTCAGCACGATATGGCGCCGGCCGGGCAGCAGGCCGGGCAGGCTCTCGAACGTCTTGCGGCCCATGACCATCGGCGTGCCCATGGTGACCTGCTTGAAATGCCTGAGGTCGGCCGGAAGGTGCCAGGGAAGCGCCCCGTCCTTGCCGATCACCCCGTTGTCCGCCCGCGCGACGACCAGGGTGATTTCGGGCCGGCTCAACATCTGTCTCTCGTCGTCCCGGCGAAGGCCGGGATCTCGGGTCGGAAGGGCGCGGTGGGTCTCGACGAGACCCCGGCCTTCGCCGGGGTGACGCCTCGCGTCAAACCGCCACCTCGGCCTTGATGTGCGGATGCGGGTCGTAGCCGGTGATCTCGAAATCCTCGTAGCGATATTCGTCGATCGCGCCGGGGCGACGCAGGATGGTGAGCTTCGGCAGCGGGCGCGGGGCGCGGGTCAGCTGCTCGCGGGCCTGGTCGAGATGGTTGGAATAAAGGTGGCAGTCGCCGCCGGTCCAGACGAACGTGCCGGGCTCCAGCCCGCATTGCTGGGCAAGCATGTGGGTGAGGAGCGCGTAGCTCGCGATGTTGAAGGGGACACCCAGGAACACGTCGGCGCTGCGCTGGTAGAGCTGCAGGTGGAGCTTGCCGCCCGCGACCTGGGTCTGGAACAGGCAGTGGCAGGGCGACAGCGCCATCCTGTGCAGGTCGGCCGGGTTCCAGGCCGTGACAATCTGGCGGCGCGAGCCGGGGTCGCGCCTGATGAGGTCGATCAGGCCGGCGATCTGGTCGATCTCGCGCCCGTCCGGTGTCTCCCAATGGCGCCACTGCTTGCCATAGACCGGGCCGAGATCGCCGTCTTCGGACGCCCATTCGTCCCAGATGCTGACCTTCTGCTCCTGCAGCCAGCGCACATTGGTGTCGCCCTTCAGGAACCAGAGCAGCTCGATGATGATCGAGCGCAGGTGCAGCTTCTTGGTGGTGAGCAAGGGGAAACCCTTCGCAAGGTCGAAGCGCATCTGGTGACCGAAGACCGAGCGGGTGCCGACGCCGGTGCGGTCCTCCTGTGCGACGCCCTCGTCGAGGATCAGCTGGAGCAGGTTGAGATAGGGCTGCATTGCGCCAAGTTTATGGCTTGTTAAGCCGTCGGACGCCACCCGGTTTCCTCCGAAATGGACCTCGAATCAACCGAAGCCGATGTAGTTGCTTGCTGCACCGAGTGCCTGCGATGGCAGTGAGCAGGCGTGATCGTCGACAATGCCCGCATAGCGGCCGAGTTGCTTCGGCCGCTCTTCGTCGACGCCGGCGGAGAGAAGCTCGTCGTGCTTCATCTGGACGTCGAGCGGCGGATGATCGGACTCGATGAAGGGCCGGTGGACAACGAGGATTCGGTCCTGTTTCCGATGCGCGCAATCATCGGGGCGGCTCTTGCGCTCGACGCGCGCGGACTGGTGATCGCACATAACCATCCGAGCGGCGATCCGCGCCCGAGCCGCGCCGACATCCGGGCGACGCGCCGGCTGGCCGAGACCGCCGGCGCGCTCGATATCCGGCTGCACGATCACCTGATCTTCGCCGGCGCGGACTGCCGCAGCTTTCGCGAGTTGGGACTGCTCTGACGGGGCTCCGCCCTCACCGGCTGGCGAGGGCGGGCTGGGCGGCCTGGCGCTGGGCCAGCGCGATGAGCGCGGCCCGCTGCGGCGCGGCGGCAGCGGTCACGTCCGCGACGCAGGCGTCGCTCCGGGCGCGGCCCCGGGCATTGGCCGGCGACGGCGTGCCGCAGGCGGTGCGCGCGGCGTGGAGGAGGCGCAGGTCCAGCGCCGCCTGACCCGCCGCGGCGGCGAGGTCGAGATCGGCATGCTGGATCGCGATCCGGCGGTCGGCGCCGTCCTGCGCGAAGACAGGGACGGCGGAGAGGGCGGCCGCAAGCGTGGCGGCAAAGGCGAGGGTCTTCATGGCTGTCTCCCTTGGGTTGGTCGGTATCGGGGAATCAACCAGCGCTGGCATTGCCTGCCTTCTACATAAGTTGCATATCGAAACGCAATCAGCGATATTGCACGACCATTCTGCGAAAGTGCAGAATGACGGGGCGCAGCACCCGGCGCAGGGGAAAGGCCATGGCCGCCGCATCGCTCGACTGGGACGATCTCAAATATTTCCTCGCCGTAGCGCGGACCGGCAGCACGCTGGGCGCGGGCAGGGCGCTGAGGGTCAGCCAGACGACGGTGGCGCGGCGAATCGCTGCGTTCGAGGAGAAGCTGGGCCTGATCCTCTTCGAGCGGCGGCAGGCCGGCTATGCGCCGACTCCGGCCGGCGAGGCGCTGGTCGCGCGGGCCGAGGCGATGGAGGCGGCCGCCGCCGCTTTCGCCGAGGCGGCCGGCGCCCAGTCGCGCGACGCGAGCGGCAGCGTCTGCGTCACCATGCTGGAGCTCTACGCGGTCACCATCGCGCCGCCGATCCTCCGCGACCTGCACGCCGCCCATCCGGGCCTGCGCGTCCAGCTCGACACCGCGGACCTGCCGCGCGACCTCGGCGCCGGCGAGGCGGACGTGGCGCTGCGCGGCGTCTACGGCATGCCGGAGGACAGGAGCCTGGTCGGCCGGCGGATCGCGCCCGATCCGTGGACGCTCTACTGCAGCCGCGACTATGCCGCCGCCCATGCGCGCCCCCGCAGCGCGGCGGACCTGCGCCAGCATCCGATCATCGGCGGCGGCGGCGAGAAGATCTGGCCGATGTACCGCGCCTGGCTGCGGCGGCACCGGCTCGAGGAGGCGGTGACGATCCAGCACAGCTCCGGCACCGGCCTGCTCGCCGCGGTGCGCGCCGGCGCGGGCCTCGCGGTGCTGCCGAGCTTCCTTGCCGACCGCGACCCCGAACTGGTCCGCTGCCTGGAGCCGATCGCCGGCGATCCGGCGGAGCTGTGGCTGCTGACCACGGAGCGGCTGCGTCACACGCCGCGTGTCCGGGTGGTGATGGACTTCCTCGCCGATCGGCTGACCCGTCTCGCGCGCGTGGCACGCACCGAGCAGGACGAGGGTTGGGCGGCCTGACCGGCCCCGCCTCAGCCGTTCGCGATTCTCAGACCTCGGGGGCGCTGGCATGGCAGTGTCAGCGGCCGGCGGGACGGGGCGTGCCCGGGCGGAAGCAGCCCTCGTTCCGCTCAGCCGTCTTTCTGAACCTTCGCTCGAGCACGCGCGAGGACGGTGCCAATGAAGGGCAGCCCGCGGCCTCCAGAATAGTCCTTTATTCCGCGATCGAGCCAGTCCTCATACCAATCGAAGAATCCAAACAGGTTGCCCGGTTCAATTATCACCTCGCGACGATTGGATGTCCGGACGTATACGCCTTCTGGCCACAGCGCGCACAGCGCCGTGCGGGGTTCAGCAACCTCGCAGCTTGTCGTGAACACCTTGCCGCGTAGCGGACCGGCAACAATCATGCCGGCATAGCCGCCACAGCCGACATCCGAGACGGCGAGGAAGTGGTCGACACTGTCAGCCGAGATATGAGCATAGGATGCGTACTGATAGTCGGGTACGTCGCTGCGCTTCGGGTGAATTGCGGCCACATGGGCCAGAGTGATGTCCTCGACGCGGGCGACATCACCACCATGCGCGCGCGGATTCGCGTCATGCCAATCAACCGGGCCGGCATCGTCGAGCGGCATCAGGCCGTAGCCCGGGCCGGCGCCACATCCGACCTGCAACAGCCAGTCGCGATATTCAGCGGGGAAGCTGTAGCCGAGCGCCGCCTCCCGTGCAGTCACCGCGCCCGGATCGACCGGAACAATCTCGTACCCATGTCCCGCTCGCCCGCCCGCGCCGAAATAGTCGCGCCGGCGATCCAATCGGCGAAGCCGCTCAAGCTTCTCCAGCAGGCGGTTTATGGCGGCTGCGCTGGAGACCATTGCCTCGTCTAGTCCACCAACTCCACCGCCACCGCCGTCGCCTCGCCGCCGCCGATGCAGAGGCTCGCCACGCCCTTCCTGCCGCCGCGGTTCTGGAGGGCGGCGATCAGGGTGGCGAGGATGCGGGCGCCGGACGCGCCGATCGGGTGTCCCAAAGCGGTGGCGCCGCCGTTCACGTTGATCCTGTCGTGGGGAATATTGAGGTCGCGCATCGCGATCATGGCGACGGCGGCGAAGGCCTCGTTGACCTCGAACAGCTCGACGTCGGCGACGCTCCAGCCCGCCTTGTCGAGGACCTTCTGCATGGCGTTCACGGGGGCGGTGGTGAACTTGGCGGGCAGGTGGGCGTGGGCGGCGGTCGCGACGATGCGGGCGACGGGCTTCAGGCCGGCCGCGTCCGCGACGCTCTGGCGGGTGAGGACGAGGGCGGCGGCGCCGTCGCTGATCGAGCTGGCATTGGCCGCGGTGATCGTGCCGTCTTTCGCGAAAGCGGGCTTCAGGGTCGGGATCTTCTCGGCATTGCCCTTGGGCGGCTGCTCGTCCTGCGCGACCGTTTCGCTGCCCTTGCGGGTCGCGACCTCGACGGCGACGATCTCGCGGTCGAAGGCGCCGGAGGTCTGGGCGGCCTGGGCGCGGGTCAGCGAGGCGATGGCGTAATCGTCCTGCGCCGCGCGGGTGAACTGGTATTCCTGGGCGGTGTCCTCGGCGAAGGTGCCCATGGCGCGGCCGGGTTCGTAGGCGTCCTCGAGGCCGTCGAGGAACATGTGGTCCATGACCCGGTCGTGGCCCATGCGGGCGCCGCCCCGATGCTTCTGCAGGATGTAGGGGGCGTTGGTCATGCTCTCCATGCCGCCCGCGACGATATAGTCGACGCTGCCGGCGGCGAGCGCCTCGGCGCCCATGATGACGGTCTGCATGCCCGAGCCGCACATCTTGTTGACGGTGGTCGCCTCGACCGAATTGGGCAGGCCCGCCTTGAGCGCGGCTTGACGCGCCGGAGCCTGGCCGAGGCCGGCGGGGAGGACGCAGCCCATGTAGATGCGTTCGATGTCGTCTCCGTTCACACCGGCGCGCTCGACGGCTGCCTTCACCGCGGTGGCGCCGAGATCGATCGCCGAGGCGCCGGCGAGGCTGCCCTGAAAGCTGCCCATCGGGGTGCGGGCGTAGGAGAGGATGACGACGGGATCGGATGCGGCGGTCATGGCGGGCTCCAGCGATGTGCGTCCTTCGATACGCCGGTTCGACAAGCTCACCGGCTACTCAGGATGAGCGGGTTTGGGTCTTTCCCGCTCATCCTGAGTAGGGACTGAGCCAGGCGAAGGCCCGTATCGAAGGACGCACATAGGCAGCGACGGCGGCTTGTTCAAATCCTAGCGACGTTGCCTTCCGCTGCGGAGCGGAACGCTTGCGCCAGTGGATGGTCCCTCGGCCAATTCGGCGCGTGAAGCAGGCCGATGGTGCGCATGAGTGGGAAGCCGGCGAGCGCCGGGGTGGCGAGGCCGGGGCCGGCGAGGCTGGCGGGGATGACGGTGATGCCCTGGCCGGCGCGGACCATGGCGAGCGCGCGGTCGTCATTGGGCGAGCGGAAGCTGAAGGGTGGGCGCACGCCGCGCTCGGTGAAGAAGCGGCTGGTCTCGGCGAGCGCTTCGCAGGACCGGCGGGCGATCATCGTGTCGCCGGCGACCTCCTCGGGCGCCACCTCGGCGCGGCCGGCGAGGCGATGGGTGAGGGGCAAGGCGAGGCAATAGCCCTCCTGCCAGAGCGGCTCGGCCGGCCGGGTCTCGCCGGGGCGGATCAGGGTGAGGGCGAGATCGAGGCGGCCGGCGGCGATCGCGCTGGAAAGCTCGCGCTCGCTGCCTTCGGTGATCTCGGCGGGCTCGGGGCCGGCACAGGCGCCGAGCCCGGTTTCGAGGAAGGCAGTGGAGACGGTGGCGAGCACGCCGAGGCGGACAGCGCGGAGCGGCGGGGCGATGCCGGTGACGCTCTCCTCGGCGAGATGGAACTCGCGCTCGATCGCCCGGGCGTGAGCGAGCAGGCGATTGCCGGCCTCGGTCAGCTGGACGCGGCGGTTGGAGCGGGCGAAGAGTCGGGTGCCGAGTCGCTTTTCCAGCTCGGCGATGCCGGCGGAGAGGGTCGGCTGGGCGACGTTGATCTGCAGCGCCGCGCGTGTGAAGTTGCCGGCGTCGACCACGGCGAGGAACTGGCGGAGGTGGGTGCGGCTGATCATAGGATCATCCTATGATAATGCCATCGATCTTTCAATTTTTACGATGATGCCGGTTGCGCTATGGGCGCGAGGATATCGGGTCCGAAAACCGCTTCGCCATACCGGCGAAGGCCGGTACCCAGACCCGAACAAAAGATCCCTGTCAGGGCTGGACCCCGGCCTTCGCCGGGGTGACGATCCGGAACGGGATGCGCACCGGACGGAACAGGGAGAGGAAGATGTCCGAACTGGGCCTCGATTTTGCGCTCGGCGAGATGGCCGACACGATCCGCGACACGACGCAGCGTTTTGCCAGCGAGCGGATCGCGCCGCTGGCCGCGCGGATCGACGCGGAGGACTGGTTCCCGACCGAGCTGTGGCCCGAGATGGGCGCGCTCGGGCTGCACGGGATCACCGTGGCGGAGGAGGATGGCGGGCTCGGGCTCGGCTATCTCGAGCATGTCGTGGCGCAGGAGGAGGTGGCGCGGGCGTCGGCCTCGATCGGGCTGAGCTACGGCGCGCATTCGAACCTCTGCGTCAACCAGATCCGCCGCTGGGCCAATGCCGAGCAGAAGGCGAAATATCTCCCCAAGCTGATTTCGGGCGAGCATGTCGGCAGCCTCGCGATGTCGGAAGCCGGGGCGGGCAGCGACGTCGTCTCGATGAAGCTGAAGGCCGAGAAGAAGGGCGACCGCTACGTCCTCAACGGCACCAAGTTCTGGATCACCAACGCGGCCTATGCGGACACTTTGGTGGTCTATGCGAAGACCGGCGAGGGATCGCGCGGGATCACCACCTTCCTCATCGAGAAGGACATGCCCGGCTTCGCGATCGGCCAGAAGCTCGACAAGATGGGGATGCGCGGGTCACCGACCGCCGAGCTGATCTTCGACGACTGCGAGGTGCCGGAAGAGAATGTGATGGGGCCGCTGAACGGCGGGGTCGGCGTGCTGATGAGCGGGCTCGACTATGAGCGGACCGTGCTCGCCGGCATCCAGCTCGGCATCATGCAGGCCTGCCTCGACGTCGTGCTGCCCTATGTGCGCGAGAGGAAACAGTTCGGGCAGGCGATCGGATCGTTCCAGCTGATGCAGGCCAAGGTCGCCGACATGTATGTCGCGCTGAACTCGGCGCGCGCCTATGTCTACCAGGTCGCCAGGGCGTGCGACGCGGGCAAGACGACCCGCTTCGACGCGGCCGGCGCGATCCTCTACGCGAGCGAGAATGCGCTGAAGGTTGCCGGCGAGGCGATCCAGGCGCTGGGCGGTGCGGGCTATACCAAAGACTGGCCGGTCGAGCGCTATTTCCGCGACGCGAAGCTGCTCGACATTGGCGCGGGCACGAACGAGATCCGGCGGATGCTGATCGGGCGCGAGCTGATCGGGGCCGGGGCGTGACCCAGCTCACGTCGAAGCTGGACGAAAACGGCGAGACCTTCCGCGCCTACGCCGCGCACAATCGGGGGCTTGCGGAAGAGCTGCGCGCCAGGGTCGCCGAGACGGCGCTGGGCGGGAACGAGAAGTCTCGCGAGCGGCATGTGAGCCGGGGCAAGCTGCTGCCGCGTGAACGGGTGGAGCGGCTGCTCGATCCGGGTTCGCCCTTTCTCGAGATCGGGCAGCTGGCGGCCTGCGACCTCTATGGCGGCGAAGTGCCGGCGGCCGGGATGATCGCCGGGATCGGCCGGGTGTCGGGGCGCGAGACGATGATCGTCTGCAACGACGCGACGGTGAAGGGCGGCACCTATTATCCGATGACGGTGAAGAAGCATCTGCGTGCGCAGGAGATTGCGCTGCAGAACCGGCTGCCGTCGGCCTATCTCGTCGACTCGGGCGGCGCGAACCTGCCGCACCAGGCCGAAGTCTTCCCCGACCGCGAGCATTTCGGGCGCATCTTCTACAACCAGGCGCAGATGTCGGCCGCGGGGCTGGCGCAGATCGCCTGCGTGATGGGGAGCTGCACCGCGGGCGGCGCCTATGTGCCGGCGATGAGCGACGAGACGGTGATCGTCCGCAATCAGGGCACGATCTTCCTTGGCGGCCCGCCGCTGGTGAAGGCGGCGACGGGCGAGGTGATTTCGGCCGAGGATCTGGGCGGCGGCGACCTGCATGCACGCAAGAGCGGCGTGGTCGATCATCTCGCCGAGAATGACGAGCATGCGCTCAGCATCGTGCGCGACATCGTGGCGCGGCTGAACACGGTGAAGGAGGTCGACATCGACCTCGCCGAGCCGGTGGCGCCGAAGCTCGATCCCGAAGGGCTGTACGGGGTGATCCCGGATGACGTCCGCACGCCCTACGATGTGCACGAGATCATCGCGCGGATCGTCGACGGCAGCGAATTTCACGAGTTCAAGCCGCTCTACGGGAGCACGCTCGTCTGCGGCTTCGCGCGCATCTGGGGCATCCCGGTCGCGATCCTGGCGAACAACGGCATCCTGTTTTCGGAAAGCGCACTGAAGGGCGCGCATTTCATCGAGCTGGCGTGCCAGCGCCGCGTGCCCCTGCTGTTCCTCCAGAACATCTCGGGCTTCATGGTCGGCGGGAAGTATGAGGCGGAGGGGATCGCCAAGAACGGCGCCAAGCTGGTGACCGCGGTGGCGACGGCGAGCGTGCCGAAGATCACCGTCCTGATCGGCGGCAGCTTCGGCGCCGGCAATTACGGCATGTGCGGGCGGGCCTATTCGCCGCGGTTCCTGTTCACCTGGCCGAACAGCCGGATCAGCGTGATGGGCGGCGAGCAGGCGGCCAGCGTGCTGGCGACGGTGCACAAGGATGCCGACAGCTGGACGCCGGAGCAGGCCGAGGCGTTCAAGGCCCCGGTCCGTCAGCGCTACGAGGACGAGGGCAATCCCTATCACGCCACCGCGCGGCTGTGGGACGACGGCATCATCGATCCGGCCCAGACGCGGGATGTGCTGGGGCTGGCTTTCTCCGCGACTTTGAATGCGCCTATTCCGGAGCGGGCGAAGTTCGGCGTGTTCAGGATGTAGGAGGACGACAATGCGGTCTTTGCTTTTTGCACTCGCTCTGTTTGTCGCTCCGGCGGCGGCTGTCGCCCAGAGCGACGAAGCCGCGGTGATGGCGCCGATCGATGCGATGTTCGCCGGGCTCACCGCGCGTGACGGGCAGGCGATCCTGGCCCAGGTGCGCGGCGATGGCGCGGCGGCGGTGGTCGTCGAGCGGCCGGACGGCACGCGCAGCTTTCGCCGGATGAGTTGGGCCGACTTCGCCGGCGGCATCCGCCCAGGCGCCGAGCGGCTGGAGGAGCGGATGCCCGATCCGCTCGTCCGGATCGATGGCGACATCGCGATGGTGTGGGGACAGTATGACTTCCTGGTGGACGGCCGGCGCCGGCACTGCGGGGTCAACCATTTCGATCTGGTCCGCGAGAATGGCGCCTGGAAGGTGCAGAACGTGACCTGGACGCAAAGGACGGAAGGGTGCGGGGAATGATCGATCGGTCGCGGACGGCGTCATGCTGACATCCCTGCTCATCGCCAACCGGGGCGAGATTGCCTGCCGGGTGATCCGCACCGCGCGGCGACTCGGGATCCGGACTGTGGCGGTCTATTCCGATGCCGACGCCAAGGCGCTGCATGTGCGCGAAGCGGACGAAGCGGTGCATATCGGACCCTCGCCGGCACGGGAAAGCTATCTCGTCGGGGAGAAGATTATTGTAGCGGCCAAGGCCACTGGCGCTGAAGCGATCCATCCGGGTTACGGCTTCCTGAGCGAAAATGCGGCCTTCGCGCAGGCCGTCATCGACGCCGGGCTGATCTGGGTGGGGCCGAAGCCGGCCTCGATCACCGCCATGGGCCTCAAGGACGCGGCGAAGAAATTGATGGCGGATGCCGGCGTGCCGGTGACGCCGGGCTATCTCGGCGAGAATCAGGACCCGGCACGCCTCAAGGCGGAGGCGGACGCGATCGTCTATCCGGTGCTGATCAAGGCGGTCGCGGGCGGCGGCGGCAAGGGGATGCGGCGGGTCGATGCGGCGAGGGACTTCGCCGACGCGCTTCTCTCGTGCAAACGCGAGGCGGCGTCCTCGTTCGGCGACGACCGGGTGCTGATCGAGAAATATATCCTGCGTCCGCGCCATATCGAAGTGCAGGTGTTCGGCGACACGCACGGTAACGTCGTCCACCTGTTCGAGCGCGATTGCTCGCTCCAGCGCCGTCACCAAAAGGTGATCGAGGAGGCGCCGGCACCGGGTTTCGACTGGGCGCTGCGCGAGGTTGTCTGCGGTGCAGCGGTACGCGCAGCGAAGGCGGTGGACTATGTCGGTGCGGGGACGATCGAGTTCATCGCCGACGCCAGCGAGGGCCTACGCGGCGATCGGGTGTGGTTCATGGAAATGAACACGCGCCTCCAGGTCGAGCATCCGGTGACGGAGGAGATCACCGGGCAGGACCTGGTCGAATGGCAGCTTCGCGTGGCGAGCGGGGAGCCCGTGCCGAAGCGTCAGGAGGAGCTGTCGATCGACGGCTGGGCGATGGAGGCGCGGCTTTATGCCGAGGATCCGGCCAGCGGCTTTCTGCCCTCCACGGGAACGCTCGAGCAGTTCCTGCTGGACGATCGGGCGCGGATCGACACGGGCGTGGAGCAGGGAGACCGCATCTCTCCCTTCTACGACCCGATGATCGCCAAGCTGATCGCCTGGGGCCATGACCGCGAGGCCGCGCGGGAGCGGTTGCTCGGCGCCTTGGCCGGTAGTCACGTTGCGCCGGTGAAGACCAATGGTGGCTTCCTCTACGAATGCCTCGAAGCGGAGGCCTTTCGAATGGGAGACGTAGATACCGGCCTGATCGCACGTAGCGGCGATGAGCTGATGCCGTTGGCGGAGCCGTCGCAGGCGGTGCTCGATGCGGCGGCTGCCGGCGAGAAAGACCGCAAGGCGCTGCGGGAGTGGGCCGATCCCGATCTCATTCAGCCTGGCCCCTGGGGCTTTCGACTCAATGCCGATCCGCAGACGGTGGTCGATTTCTCGCTAAATGGTTGTCGATTGAGCGGGCGCATCGACCGGGCGATCGAGGGCGTCGGGTATCATTGGCAGCGGGTTGGTGGCGACATCCCGCACCTGATCCTCACTGAGCGCGGGCAGACGTTCCGGCTCGGCTATGGCCCGTCCCGCGCCGAAGGTGGCGCCGCGGCCGGCGACGGCGCGATCGTCTCCCCCATGCCTGGCAAGATCATCGCGCTGGAGGTGGCGGCGGGGAATGTCGTGACCAAGGGGCAGAAGCTGCTGACGCTCGAGGCGATGAAGATGGAGCATAGCCTCGCCGCGCCGTTCGATGGCAAGGTGGCGGAGCTCAATGCCGAGGCCGGCGCACAGGTGAGCGAAGGCGCGCTACTGGTGCGGATCGAGAAGGAGGGCGGGTGATGGCATTTCTCGTCATCCCGGCGAAGGCCGGGCTCTCAGGTCAAAACGTCGCGGCCCTTCTCCACGAGACCCCGGCGTTCGCCGGGGCGACGGTGTAACCGTCGTGCCCGGCCGCTATTACGAGCAGTGGACGCTGGGTGACACGCTCCGCCACCAGCCGCACCGGACCGTCACCGAAACGGACAACCTGCTGATCTCGACGCTCACCCACAATCCGCAGCCGCTCCATCTCGACGAGACCTATGCCGAGGCGACCGAGTTCGGGAGGATCGTCGTCAATGGCACCTTCACCTTCGCCTTGCTCGTCGGCCTGTCGGTCGGCGACACCACGTTGGGGACGCTCGTCGCAAATCTGGGCTACGACAAGGTACGGATGCCCAAGCCGGTCTTCATCGGCGACACGCTGCGCGCCGAGACCGAGGTGGTTGCGCTCAAGGACTCCAATTCGCGGCCGGACGCGGGCATCGTCACCTTCGAGCATCGCATGTTCAACCAGCGGGACGAACTGATATGCGTGATGGAGCGCACCGCGCTGATGCAGCGCCAGCCCGGCTGAGGCGGGCGGGGATCGCCCTGTTGCTGTTCGCCGGGCTCGGCGCCCAGGACATGAACGAGGGTGGGGAACCCAAGATCGGGCCGACCGAGGATCGGGTCGGGCTGCCGGCCGACTACCGCACCAGCTTTACCCGTCTGCGCACCACGCCGGTGAACGCGGCGCAGGTTCTGGTCGTCTATGCGAACGAACAGGCGGCTTCGGTGACCGACCGCGCCAACCTGCCCTATCCCTATGGCTCCGTGTTCGTCGCGGAGTGGCGGTACGCCGAGGGGCAGCCGCGGGCCGGCGAGCTCTTCCAGATCGACGTGATGCGGCGCGGCGAAGGGTTCGGCGCCGCCTATGGCGACGTGCGCAGCGGCGAATGGGAATATGTGCGCTACCGCACCGACCGCAGCCATCTCGTCCCGCCCGGCCATTCCGGCTGGTGCGCGGCCTGCCATCGCAATGCGGGCGAGGCGCGCGACTTCGTGTTCCGCGGGCGCTTCTAGCGAGCCTGGCAGAATCGGCTTGCCCTCGGGGCGCGCTGCATGGAGGGTGCGCGGCCATGAAGCTGCGATCGATGCTCTTCGTGCCCGGCGACCGGCCGGACCGGATGGAAAAGGCGCTGGGTCTCGGCGCCGACGCGCTGATCCTCGACCTCGAGGATGCGGTGGCGCCGGCGGCGAAGCCGGAAGCGCGACTGGCGGTCGCGGCTTTCCTCGCCGCGCATCCGGCGGCGAACCTCTGGGTGCGGGTGAATCCGCTCGACGGCGCGGGGAATGAGAAGGACCTCGACGCCATCCTTTCCGGGCGACCCGACGGGATCGTGCTGCCCAAGTCGGAAGGCGGGGCGAGCGTGGCCGAGCTGGCGCGGCGGCTGACCGAGCGCGGCGATGCGACCGCCAAGGTGATGGCGATCGCGACCGAGACGCCGGCGGCGATCTTCGGGCTCGGTTCCTATGGCGGGGCGAAGCGGCTGGCGGCGCTGACCTGGGGAGCAGAGGACCTGCCGGCGGCGATCGGCGCGGCAACGAGCCGGGAACCGGACGGGCGTTTCACGCCGCCCTATGAAGTCGCCCGTTCGCTCACGCTGTTCGGCGCGGCGGCGGCCAATGTGGCGCCGATCGAGACGGTCTACCCGGCGTTCAAGGATTTGGAGGGCCTCGCCGCCTATGCGGCGCGGGCGCGGCGGGACGGCTTCACCGGCATGATGGCGATTCACCCAGCACAGGTCGAGGTGATCAACGCCGCTTTCACCCCCAGCGCGGCCGAGATCGCCCATGCCGAGTCGGTCGTCGCTGCGTTCGCAGCCAATCCCGGCGCCGGGGCGCTGTCGCTCGACGGCAGGATGATCGATCGCCCGCATCTCGTGCAGGCGCAGCGAATCTTAAGCGTCGTTCAGAGCTAAACAACTACAGAATCTAGCAATTTCAGCTCGTCGGCGCGGCGGGTGATGCGTCGTCGTGCGTGCAAACGTAACAACTGCGAAACATGATTGTCATCTTTGCAACCCGAAATCGTCATAAAAGTTTGCGCCAAGAGTCACGGAACTGTAATTTTCCGGGCAAGCAAGAATTCGGGATTGGAGGGTGACATGAAGGGATTTGCAGTTCTCGCCGCGGCGCTGGCCATGGTGCCGGCGGCGGCGTCCGCCCAGGCGGTCGAGGAGGGATTTCCGCGCGGCAGCCTGGCCGTCGCGGCGATCGACCGGGGCGACTGGAACCGGGCCGAGGCGCTGCTCAGGACCTCGCAGCTTGAGGCGGACGATCCGGCCCGGCTGATCAACCTCGGCGCCGTCTACATGCAGACCGGCCGCACCAGCGAGGCGCTGACCGCCTGGCGGGCGGCGCTCGCGTCGAACCGGCACAGCCAGGTCGAGACGATCGGCGGCCGCTGGGTCTCGACCCGGGACCTCGCCCGTGAGGCGCTGGCACGGTACGAGACCGCGCAGGTGCGGAACTGAATTCACTCGTCATCCCGCCTGCGACGGGATGACGGCTGGAACGTTGAACCCCGCCCCGGCCCCTTCTAAGCGGGGGTCGTGGCGGGGTTTTTCGCAGACTTGGGACCGTGGGCCGCCGATCCGCTGGTACGCGGCGCGGCGGGGCTTGTGCTCGGCGCGATTGCCGGGAGCTTTCTCGCCACCATCCTGATCCGCTGGCCGCAGGGGCGCGGCGCGATGACCGGGCGGTCGCATTGCGACGCCTGCGATGCGGCGCTGGGGCCGGCCGAGCTCGTGCCGGTCCTGTCCTATCTGCTTGCACGCGGGCGTTGCCGGCGCTGCGCGGCGCGGATCGATCCCCGGCATCTCGCCGTGGAGCTGGCGGCGGCGCTGATCGGTGTCGTCTCCTTCCTGGCCCACTCGCTGCCGCTCGGACTGGTCAGTGCCCTGCTCGGCTGGTGGCTGCTGCTCGTCGCCCTGCTCGACCTCGAGCATCACTGGTTGCCCGACCGGCTGACGCTGCCGCTGATCCCGCTCGGACTGGTCGTGGCTTGGACGGGGCTGGGACCGCTTTTGGTCGAACGACTCGCCGGGGCGGCGATCGGCTGGGGCGGACTCGCGCTGATCGCGCTCGGCTACCGGTCGCTCAGAGGGCGCGAGGGGCTGGGCGGCGGCGATCCCAAGCTGTTCGGCGCCCTCGGTGCCTGGGTTGGCGCGTTTCACCTGCCGTTCGTGCTGCTCGGCGCAGGGCTGATCGGACTCGCGTCGGTGTTGCTGATGCGGGCGCGGGGCGAAGCCGTGGGGGCAACGACGCGGTTGCCGCTCGGCACTTTCCTGGCGCTGGCCGGCTGGCCGATCTGGCTGATCGTGGCCACGAGGCCGCTCTTCGGAATCCAGTAGCCAGCATTCAGGCTCCGTCCATCTTGCCTGTGCTACCGGCTGACGCTTGAGGGCGGCGTTTTTCCCCTAGAGGCGTCGCCCCGACCTTTTCCTCCCCCTTGCGCCCCTTCCGAAAAGCTGTGAACGTCCCGCCGGCACGACTCCGGGCGTGAGAGGGGCGCGTTTCCCGCATCCATTTCAAGGCGATGGGGCGTCGCTGCGCTGTCTTATTTGAGTCACAGGGCGGACATAGTGGCCGCTTCTGGCTTGTTCGGGGAGGGACTCGGTTCGTTACATGCGCTGGCAGGTGAATCCGCGCGCGGAGCGGCTGCTTGCCCGGCTGCCCCGGGTCACCGTCTTCACGGCGCTCGAGCTGATCCTGCTCGCGCTCCTGGCGGTGCAAGCAGCGCGGCTGGTCTGGGCACTGGTGACGCCGGTCGGCCCGATCGGCGACTGGAAGCCGCCGAGCACCCTCGCCGCGGCGCCGGCAGCTGGCGCGCTGGGCGATTTCGATCCCTTCTTCCGGCTGACCGATACCGCGCCCGCGGTGGTGACCGGGCTCAACCTCCAGCTGTTCGGCGTGCGCGAGGACCGGGCGACCGGGCGCGGCTCGGCGATCATCGCGCTTCCCGACGGCAGCCAGCGCAGCTTCCTGGTCGGCGAGGAGATCATGCCGGGCGTGACCCTCGCCGAGGTCGGCTTCGACAGCGTCACCATCGACCGCACCGGCACCCGCGAGCAGATCTTCCTCGATCAATCTCAGCCCGTACCGACGGGCGCTGGCGGTCAGCCGACCCAGCCGGCCCCGCCCCCGCAGTCCAATGCGCCGGTTCAGCCGGTGCCGACCGTCAACGCGGCACCCACCGCTTCCGTGCCGCTGAACTTCGATCCGCGCGTCGGCGAGAGCGGGGTGACCGGGCTCATCGTCACGCCGGGCGGCGACGGCGGGCGGGCGTTCCGCGCCGCCGGCCTCCAGCCCGGCGACGTCATCGTCTCGGTTAACGGCCAGCGCGTCGTCTCGGCCGAGCAGGCGCAATCGATCATCGCCCAGTCGGGCGGCAACGCGACCGTGATGGTCGACCGCGGCGGCCGCGCCGTCCCGATCCGTATGAGGTTCTAGACAGGTGAAGCGTTTCCTCATTGCCCTGGCGCTCTCCGCCGCTGCCGTCACACCCGTCGCCCCGGCCTCGGCGCAATATGTGCTGAACCTGCGCGAGGCGGACGTGCGCGCCTTCATCCAGGACGCCTCGCGCGTCACTGGCCGGACGATGATCATCGATCCGGCGGTGCAGGGCCGCGTCTCGGTGGTGACGGAACGGCCCTTGAGCCGCTCCGAATATTTCGAGCTGTTCCTCTCGACGCTGCGCGCCAGCGGCTATGTCGCGGTGCCGTCCGCGGGCGGCGCGCTGCGCATCCAGCCGGTCGCCGGCGCCTCGGCCTCGGCGCCGCTCGGCGGCTCGGGCCGGGCGAGCCCGTCGGGCTTCGTCACCGAAATCCTGCGCGTCCGGCGGATCGAGGCGGCGCAGGCGATCGAGGCGCTGCGGCCGCTGGTCAGCCGCGACGGATCGATCACCGCCAGCCGCAACTCCATCATCGTCTCCGACTTCGCCGACAACGTCCGCCGGGTGCGCCAGGCGCTGGCCCAGATCGACGTCGACAGCGGCGTCACCCGCGTCGTCGGTCTCGACAATGCCGGCGCGCGCGAGATCGCCGCGGCGCTCGCCGATCTGGCGCCGGAAGGCGTGTCGGTGGTGCCGATCGACAGCGCCAACTCGATCGCGCTGCGCGGCGATGCCGCTTCGGTGAGCCAGCTCGCCGGCATCGCCCAGGACCTCGATCGGCGTGCCGCCAGCGGCAGCGAGATCCGCGTCGTCTTCCTCGAACATGCCGATGCCGAGCAGCTGCTGCCGGTGCTGCAGACCCTGCTCGGCCAGACGCCGACCGAGCCGGCGCCGACACCGCAGCGGCGCGGCCGCTCGCCTTCGACCATGATCGGCGGGACCAACGGCACCGGCGGCGGCAACCGGACGATGACCGGCGACAGCTCGACCGCCACCCCCGCACCGGCCGCGAGCGGCGGCGCGCCGACCGGCCAGGCGCCGATCGTCGCACGCAACGCGGTTGTCACCCGCTTCGCCGGCGCCAATGCGATCGTGATCGCGGCGACGCCGGACGTGCAACGGACCCTGGGCGAGGTCGTCCGCCAGCTCGACGTGCGGCGCCAGCAGGTGCTGGTCGAGGCGGTGATCGCCGAGATTTCGGAAGGCGCCGCCCGCCAGCTCGGCGTCCAGCTCTTCCTTGCGGGCCTGCGCGGATCGAACATCCCGTTCGCGGTGACCAATTATTCGAACATTGCGCCGAACATGAACGCCGTCGCCGGCGCGATCGCGGCCAACGAGCTGATCCGTGACAACAACAATGACGACGATGACGATGACGATGACGACACGCCCGGTGGGCTGGAAGGCGTCGCCCAGTCGCTGACCGAGGCGGCGGTCAACTCGCTGGTCGGCGCGCGCGGCATCCTCGGCGGTGGCGCGATCCGCAGCGGCAATGCGATCTTCGGGGCGATCGTCAATGCGGTGCAGGCCGACAATCAGTCGAACCTGCTCTCGACCCCGTCGATCATGACGCTCGACAATGAGGAGGCCTATTTCCTGGTCGGCCAGGAAATCCCGATCACCACCGGTGAATCGCTCTCCCAGAATTTCGACAATGCGTTCCGCACGGTGCAACGGCAGAATGTCGGCATCACGCTCGAGGTGCGGCCGCAGATCAATGCCGGCGGCTCGATCAAGCTCGATCTCCGCCAGGAGGTGAGCTCGATCGCCGGCACCGTCTCCAGCGCCAATCCCGAGATCATCCTCAACAAGCGCGAGATCGAGACGACGATCACCGTCGACGACGGCGAGATCGTCGGCATCGGCGGCCTGCTGGACGAGAACGACCGGCGGACGCTGGAGCGGGTGCCCTTGCTCGGTGACATCCCGCTGATCGGCGAGCTGTTCCGCGCGCGTAGCCGCGACCGGAGCCGCACCAACCTGATGGTGTTCATCCGTCCGACCATCATCCGCACCGCGGCGGAAGCGCGGGCGATGAGCGCCCGGCGCTACGACTATATCCGCGGCCGGCAGATGCTCGCCCATCCCGACCGCGAGCCTTCGATCGACGAGCTGGTGCGCGACTATATGGGCGCGACGCCGCCAAGCGTGACGCCGCCCCAGCCGCAGGACCAGGTGGTGACGCCGACCGACGTGCCGCCGAGCGCGGCGGCGCCGACGGAGCCGCAATGAAGATCGCCCGCGGCGAAGACCCTGCCCCGGCCGAGGCGCTGGTCTCCGTACCTTATGCGTTCGCGCGGCGGCATGGCTTCGTCGCGACCGGCGAGACCGACGGCCGGCTCGACGTCGCGATGCGCGAAGGCGCCGATCCGAAGGCGTTGATCGAGCTGCGACGCTTCCTGGCGCGGCCGTTCGGAGTGACGAAGGTCGACGCACCAGCCTTCGACAGGCTGCTCTCCGATCATTATGGCGCCGGGGCGGGGACAGCGGCCCATGCGGCGGATTCGCTGGGCTTCGATGACGATCTCGGCCATCTGGCCGCGGCCGTGCAGGGCGCGGACGACCTGCTCGACACGTCGGACGATGCGCCGGCCATTCGCCTGATCAACGGCATCATCGCCGACGCCGCGCGTCAGGGCGTCTCGGACATCCATATCGAGCCCTACGAGACGGGGCTGGTCGTCCGGATGCGTATGGACGGCGTGCTGCGCGAGACGCTGCGGATGCCGCCCCACGTCGCGCCGGTGGTGGTTAGCCGGGTCAAGGTCATGGCGCGCCTCGACATCGCCGAGCGGCGGCTGCCGCAGGACGGGCGCATCGGCCTGACGCTGGGCGGCAAGCTGATCGACGTGCGCGTCTCGACCCTGCCGAGCCGGGCGGGCGAGCGGGTGGTGCTGCGCATCCTCGACAAGGAGAATGCCGGGATCGACCTCGACCAGCTCGGCATGGACGCGGCAGTGAAGCGGCTGTTCACCGACGCGCTCAGCGAACCGAACGGAATCGTGCTGGTCACCGGGCCGACCGGATCGGGCAAGACGACGACGCTTTACGCGGGCCTGAAGCTGCTCAACGACGGCAGCCGCAACATCCTGACCGTCGAAGACCCGGTCGAATATGCGGTCGACGGGGTTGGCCAGACCCAGATCAATCCGCAGGTCGGCCTCACCTTCGCCGCGGGGCTGCGCGCGATCCTGCGCCAGGATCCCGACACGGTGATGGTCGGCGAAATTCGCGACCGCGAGACGGCGGACATCGCCGTGCAATCGGCGCTGACCGGGCATCTCGTGCTCTCGACCGTCCACACCAACGATTCGATCGGCGCGATCACGCGCCTGCGCGACATGAAGGTCGAGCCGTTCCTGATTGCCTCGACGCTGCGCGCGGTGATGGCGCAGCGGCTGGTGCGGCGGCTGTGTCCGGAATGCCGGACACCGGTCGAGGCCGCGGGATCGCTCGCCGGGCTGCTCGGCATCAAGGCCGGGACGATCGTCTGGGAGCCGCGCGGCTGTGCGGCCTGCGGCAACAGCGGCTATAAGGGGCGGATCGGCCTGTTCGAGGCGGTGCGCGTGGACGAGACGATTCGGCAGCTGATCAACGCGGGCGGCGAGGAAGCCGCGATCGCTGCGCACGCCTTCCGCGCCTCCTCGACCCTGGCCGGATCGGCGCGGGCGCTGGTGCTGGAGGGCATGACCAGCCCGGAGGAGGCCGTGCGCGTGTCGCGGCACGAGGCCGTCGATGCCTGACTTCGCCTATGTCGGCATCGACAAGGCCGGCCGTGAGCGGCGCGGCTCGGTGCAGGCCAGCTCGGAAAGCGATGCGACCACCTTGTTGCTGGCGCGCGGAATTTACCCCGTCGGCATGGGTCCGGGCGCGGGCGCATCTTCCCCGTCTCTGCTGTCACGAGGGCTGCTCGCGCGCAGGAAGCTCGGGGCCAAGCAGCTCACCCTGTTCACGCGCCAGCTCGCGACCCTGGTGCAGGTGGCGCCGCTCGAGGAGGCGCTCCGGACGCTCTCGCGCCAGTCCGAGCGCGAAGAGGTGCAGCGCATCCTGACCAACGTCCATTCGGGCGTGGTCGAAGGACGGCGGCTCGCCGACGCGATGGGGCGCGAGCCGAAGAGCTTCCCGCCGCTCTACCGCGCGATGGTCGCAGCGGGCGAGGGCTCGGGGACGCTGCCGTCGATCCTGGAACGGCTCGCCAATCTGCTCGAGCGGCAGGCGCAGGTGCGCGGCAAGGTGCTTTCGACACTGGCTTACCCGATCATCCTGGCCTTCGTGGCGGCCTTCGTCGTGTTCGCGCTGATGATCTTCGTCGTGCCCAAGGTGGTCGAGCAGTTCCAGGACGTGGGGCAGCAATTGCCGCTGCTCACCCGGATCGTCATCGGGATTTCGAACTTCCTCTCCAACTGGTGGTGGGCGCTGCTGATCGCGCTCGCCGGCGCCGTCTTCCTCGGATCGCGCGCGCTCAAGGAGGAGGGGATCCGGATGAAGTTCGACGCCTTCCTGCTCAAGCTGCCGATCATCGGGCGGCTGATCCGCGACCTCCATGCGGCACGGCTGGCGCGCACGCTCTCGACGATGATCGCAAGCCGGCTGCCGCTGCTGGAAGGCCTGAAGCTGACCACGAGCACGGTGCACAACCGCGTGCTGCGCGCCGCCAGCGCCGATATTGCCGAGACGGTGCGCACCGGCGGCAGCCTGTCGGGCGCGCTCCGGAAGGCGGGCGTGTTTCCGCCCTTGCTCGTCTACCTTGCCGCCAGCGGCGAGGCCTCGGGACGGCTCGACATGATGCTGGAACGCGCCGCCGACTATCTGGAGCGCGAGTTCGACGCCTTTACCTCGACCGCCTTGGCGCTGCTCGAGCCCGCGATCATCATCGTGATGGGCGTGGTCGTCGCGGTCATCGTCCTGTCGATCCTGCTTCCCATCTTGCAACTCGATACGCTCGCCGGAGGAATGTGATGCTGTCCCGCCTAGACCCCTTCCGTCATCCCGGAGCAGGCCGGGATCTCAGACCGGAAAGGCGCCGAGCGAAGCCGCGCCGAGACCCCGGCCTTCGCCGGGGTGACGAGACGTGGCGCGAGCGGGAAGGCGGCTTCACCCTCGTCGAGATGATGGTCGTCATCGTCATCATCGGCCTGCTCGCGACCATCGTCATCATCAACGTGATGCCGGCCGCCGATCGGGCCGCAGTAACGAAAGCGCGGGCGGACATCGCGACGCTCGAGCAGGGCATCGACATGTACCGGCTCGACAATCTCAGGTTTCCGACGACCGACGAGGGACTGCAGGCCCTGATGGCGGGCAATTATCTGAGGCGCCTACCGAACGATCCGTGGAACCGGCCGTATCAATATGCGGCACCGGGACCTGACGGGAAGCCGTTCCTGATCTCCTCGCTCGGCGCCGATGGCCGCGCGGGCGGCGACGGCGAAAATGCCGACATCACCAACTGACGAGACAGCGACCGGCGAGCGGCTGCTCGTCTTCGCCGACGGCTGGTCGTGGCGCCGGATCGGCGCGACGGGTGTCGTCGCGCATGGCGAGGCGGATGCCCTGCCGGCCGGACCAGCGGCGCTGGCCGTGCCGGGGACGGCGGCGACAGTGCACTGGCTGGAGCTGCCGGACGGGCTTGCCCCTGCGCAGGCGGCCGCGGCGGCGCGGCTGATGCTGGCCGACGCCAGCGCAACCCCGCTCACCGACATGCATGTCGCTGTCGGCCGGCCGGAATCGAGACAGACGCCGGTGGCGCTGGTGCCGGCCGCGCGGATGGTCGAGTGGCTCGCGGAAGCGGAGGCGCGGGGTGTCGATCCCGTCACGATCGTGCCGGAGCCGCTGCTGATCGTCCCGCCCGAGACCGGCTATCTCAGGCGCGACCATGACGGGCTTGCCGATTTTCGCGCCCCGGCCGCCGCCTTCACGCTCGAGCCGGATCTGGCCGAGGCGGTGACCGGTGACATGCCGGTCGTGCCGCTGGATCCGCGTCGTTTTGCCGACGGATTGCCCGCGGTGCTTGCCGCGCCGCCCGTCGACCTGCGCCAGGGCGCGTTCGCACGACGCCGGCAGTGGAAGGTCGATACCGGGTGGAAGCGGCGCGTCGTCGCCCTTGCCGCGCTGCTCGTGATCCTGACCCTCGCGGTGCAGATCTTGGCGATCCTGCGCTATACCTTCGCCGCCAATCGATTGGAGACGGAGCTCGCCACGCTGGAGGCGCCGGGGCAGCGCCGGACCGCCAATCCCGGCTTCGGCCCCGTCGCGACGCGATTGTTCGAGGCGGTGCGCGCGACGCCGAACCTGGAGCTGGCGCGGATCGAGTACCGGTCCGACGGCAGCCTCAACGCCAGTGTGACGATGGACAATGCCGCGACCTTCGCAGCGTTCCGCACGCGCGCCGAGGCGAGCGGCCTGACGGTCGAGGGCGGCGAGCCGACCGCGGCGGGCGGGCGGCCGACCGCCGAGCTGACGGTGCGGCCGTCATGAGCGAGCGCTTCAAGCTCTGGTGGCGGGGACGCTCGACCCGCGAGCAGCGGATGCTGCTCGTCATGTTCGCGCTGATCGCGATCGTGCTGGTCTGGCTCGCGGTGCTGCGCCCGCTCTCCGATCTGCGCGCCGATGCGGAGCGGCGGCACGGCGAGGCGGTGGTGGCGCTCGCGGAGGCCAAGGCGCGCGCCGTGGCCGCCGGTCAGGTGGCGCGGCCGGGCGCGCCGTTGCCGTTGCCGATCGACAGCCTGCTGGCGCGCACCGCTGCCGATGCGGGCTTCCCCAATGCGCGCATCGTGACGCAGAGTCCGACGCAGGCGACGATCACGATCGAGGCGGGGCGGCCGCAGGCGGTGCTGGGCTGGGTGCGCGGGCTCGAGGCGCAAGGCGTGGCGGTCGGGAGCCTGCGCGCCCGCATCAACCAGGACCGGACGATCTTCGTCGAGGCCGGTTTCAATGCGGGGCCGCGGCCATGAGGATCCGCCTGCCGATGGGCCGGACGGCCTTCTTCCTCGGCGCCTTCGCCTTCGCCTTGCTCGCTTTGCTGCCGCTCCGGCTTGCCGCCGACTGGTTCGGCTTCGCGGCGCGCGGGCTGGTAGCGCGCGAGGCGACCGGGAGCATCTGGTTCGGCGGCCTCAGGGAGGCGCAGCTCGGTCCGGTGCCGGTCGGCGACGTCACCGCGCGCCTCAACAGCCTGCCACTTCTTCTCGGCCGGGCCCGGGTCTCGCTCCGCCGCGACGACGAGGCCAACCCGTTCCGCGGCGCCATCACCCTGTCGCGCCATGCCTTCGGCGTCGACGACGCGACCGGGCAGCTGCGCGTCGGCGCGCTGTTCGCGCCGCTGCCGGTCGCGATGATCGAGGCGGACGACGTGTCCGCCGGCTTCGCCAACGGCCAGTGCGCCCGCGCCGAGGGCAATGTGCGGGCAACCCTGGCAGGCGAAGTGGCGGGGATCGGCCTGCCCTCCGGCTTCGCCGGCACCGCCTCGTGCGCGGGTGATGCCGTGCTGCTGCCGCTCGCCAGCCAGACCGGCATGGAGCGGCTGGAGCTGAGGCTCTTCGCCGACGGCCGCTTTCGCGCCGACCTGTCGATCCGGCCGACCGACGAGGCGCTGCGCGGTCGCCTGGTGGCCGCGGGATTCCAGGAGGCGAACGGCCTCGCGCTGCGCCGAATCGACGGCCGCTTCTGACCGCCCGAGCGCGCGGAGGGAGAAAAACCGGCGTTCGGCCGTTCATCGCATACACTGCACTTCTCACCAGTGCGGGCGTGGGGGCTTTCGCCCGGTGGCCTTTGAGGGGCGCGCCGGAAAGGTATGGAGGCCAAAATGAACAGGTTGAAGATCGGGGCTGCGGCCCTGCTGCTCGGCTCGTCGGCGCTTGCGGGCGTCGCGCTCGCGCAGGATCCTTATGGCGCGGACGTGGATGCCGCAAAGCCATATGACGCGACCGTGAACGAAGGCTTCGGCCCGGTGCTCGCCAAGGATGCGGCACCCCTGTCCGAGGCAGACAGCTATACCGACTGGTACGGCGAAGACCCCGGCAAGATGGACGGCGCTGTCGGCGACAGCTATGCCTCTGCCGATCCGCAGGCGACTCCGCCGGCGGACCCGATGCCGCCGCAGCCGACGATCCCGGTCGACCAGACCGATCCGGTCGCGACGGACGATCCGGCAGGCACCGGCGCGCCGGTCGACACGATGGACACCACCACCACGGTGGGCGAGGCGACGACGACCGCTGCGCCGGTCCAGACGGCGGCGCTCGATCTGACGCCGCGTCCGGCGACGCAGAACTATCCGGCCTGCGATCCGGGACCGGGCGACGACAGCTGCATCCAGCTCTATGAGCGCGGCGTGCGTACCGCGCTGGCGAGCTGGAATCAGCCGACCGGCGGCCATGGCGACAGCGCGGTGCAGACCGCGATGGGCGGGCCCGAAGAGCCCGGCCTCGATGCGCACCAGCCGGACACGATGACGGCGGAGAGTGCGTCGCATGGGGCGCCCGCCCAGGCGCCGATCGAGACGGCAACGGCCGACGATCCGGACCCGGCGGTCCCGGCTGCGGGCAGCGCGCCGGCTTACACCGGCATGGGCGGCCCGGTCGCCGAGACCAACTATCCGCCCTGCCAGCCCGGGCCGGGCGACGACCGTTGCATCCAGCTCTACGAGCGCGGTGTCACCGGCGAAGGCAACTGACACTCAGGCATCCTTGTTCGCGGGAGGTGTGGCTTTGGCTGCGCCTCCCGCTTCTTTCCCGGCGAGCCAGGCATTGATCCTGGCGATGCTGCGCTCCAGCGCCCGTACGACGGCGCGGGCCAGCTCGGGGTCGTCGTCGATCGTCGCGATGTCCGATACCCAATAGGTGTCCGCCAGCCATTCGGCGCCGCTGTCGCGGTCGGCCACCGAAATGCCGAGGAACGCCTCCTCCGCATCGACCCACGCGTCGCCGTCTGCCTGCACCGTGTGGAAGCGGATGCTGGCGCTTTCGGCGAAGTCGGCGCGGCACATGTCGCGCGCCGTCTCGAGGAAGGGCCGGATCGCCTCCCACGGCATCTTCGCCTGGGCGAGCGTGTCGTGCACCGCGTTCAGGATCTGCTTCTGGGTGACGTTGTGGAAGTCGCTGCTGGTGAACGGCGCGTCGGGGGCGAACTTTTCGTCGGACATGGGACGGACTCCGGGTTTCGTGCCAGCGCTGGCCCGTGCCGGCCGCCGGGTCAAGCTGCTTCCCGACCCGGGAGCGGGGTGCTAGGCACCCGGCATGAGCGGCCCCGGCTGGACCTTCTCGATCGACCGCGGCGGCACCTTCACCGACATCGTCGCGCGCGCCCCGGACGGGCGGCAGGTGGTGCGGAAACTCCTCTCCGAAAATCCCGAGCGCTACGACGATGCGGCGGTGGCCGGTATCCGCCAGATCCTGGACGAGGCTGGCGGCGGTATGGTCGCAACCGTGAAGATGGGCACGACCGTAGCCACCAATGCGCTGCTCGAGCGCAAGGGCGAGGCGGTGGCGCTGGCGATCACCGCCGGGTTCGGGGATGCGCTGCGGATCGGCTATCAGGCGCGGCCCGACATCTTCGCGCTCGACATCCAGCTGCCCGAACCGCTCTACGGCCATGTCGTCGAGATCGACGAGCGGGTGATGGCCGACGGGACGGTGCTCAGGCCGCTCGACGCCGGGGCCGCGCGGCTCGGGCTGCAGGGGGCCTATGACGTGGGCTACCGGGCGCTGGCGATCGTGCTGGTCCATGGCTGGCGCTGGACGGCGCACGAGGCGGCGCTGGCGGCGATGGCACGGGAGATCGGCTTCACCCAGGTCTCGGCGAGCCACGAGGTCGAGCCGCTGATCAAGCTGATCGGGCGCGGCGACACCAGCGTCGTCGATGCTTATCTGTCGCCGGTCCTGCGCCGCTATGTCGATCGGGTGGTGGCGGGGCTCGGCGGCGACGCGCGGCTGTTCTTCATGCAGTCGAACGGCGGGTTGACCGATGCCGCGACGTTTCGGGGCAAGGACGCGATCCTGTCCGGCCCGGCGGGCGGGATCGTCGGCATGGCGAAGACCGCGGCACAGGCCGGGTTCGATCACATCATCGGCTTCGACATGGGCGGGACCTCGACCGACGTGTCGCATTATGCCGGCGTCTACGAGCGGACCAGTGAACGGGCGGTGGCGGGCGTCCGGGTGCGGGCGCCGATGCTGGAGATTCACACTGTGGCGGCCGGCGGCGGATCGGTCTGTTCCTATGACGGCAGCCGCTTCCGGGTCGGGCCGGACAGTGCCGGGGCAGTGCCCGGGCCGGCCTGCTACCGGCGTGGCGGTCCGCTGACGGTAACCGACTGTAATGTCGTGCTCGGCAAGATCCGGCCCGAGCATTTCCCGCATGTGTTCGGGCCGAATGGCGACCTGCCGATCGACGCCGGGGCTGCGCTGGCGCGCTGCGAGAAGATCGCCAGCCGGGTGGGCATGGACGCCCGAGCCGTAGCCGAGGGGTTCGTCCGCATCGCGGTCGACAACATGGCCAATGCGATCAAGCAGATCTCGATCGCGCGGGGCCATGACGTGACCCGCTACACGCTGCAATGCTTCGGCGGGGCGGGCGGGCAGCATGCCTGCCTTGTGGCGGACGCGCTGGGCATCGAGCGGGTGATGATCCATCCGCTGGCCGGGGTGCTCAGCGCCTATGGCATGGGGCTGGCCGACATGGTCGAGCTCAGGCAGCGGACACTGGCCGGGGCCGATCTGGAGGCGACGCTGGCCGAACTGGAAGGCGAGGCCGTGGCGGCGCTCCGTGCGCAGGGTGTCGAGGCGCCGGAGGTGCGGCGGCGGGCGGCGTTGCGCTACGAGGGGAGCGACACCGCGCTCGAGGTGGCGGTCGGCGACGCCATGACGGCGGATTTCGCGGCGGCGCACCGGACGCGGTTTGGGTTCGTGTCCGATGCTGCGGTGGTGGTCGAGACGGCGATCGTCGAGGCGGTAGGGAAGGGTGAAGGGCTGACTGCAGCGTTCGCGTTCGAAGCCGGCGAGGCGTTGATCGCGGACGCGCTGTACGATCGCCAGAAGCTCGGTGCCGGTGCGTCGATCGATGGTCCCGCGTTGATCATCGACCCGTCCGCCACCACTGTGGTCGAGCCGGGTTGGCGGGCCGAGGTGGATGTGCACGGCAACCTCCTTCTCACGCGCGCCGTGCCGCGGGCGGGGGCGCCGGCAATGGGGACGGACGTCGATCCTGTGATGCTCGAAGTGATGGGCAATCTCTTCATGGCGATCGCCGAGGAGATGGGCGTTGCGCTGCAGAACACCGCCTCGTCGGTCAACATCAAGGAACGGCTCGATTTCTCCTGCGCGGTGTTCGATCGGGAGGGGAGCCTGATCGCCAATGCGCCGCACATCCCGGTGCACCTCGGGTCGATGGGCGATTCGATCCGCACCGTGATCGAGGCAAGGGGCGACGGCCGCGACGGGCGCGGGATGAAACCTGGCGACGTCTATGTGCTGAACGCGCCCTATCGCGGCGGCACGCACCTGCCGGACATCACGGTCATCCTGCCTGTCTTCGTCGCCGAAAATGAGGGGGACGACGCGGCGCCGGCCTGGTTCGTCGCGGCGCGCGGACATCATTCGGACATCGGCGGGATCGCGCCGGGATCGATGCCGCCGGACAGCCGGACGGTTGACGAGGAAGGCGTGCTGATCGACAATGTCCTGCTCGTCGACGCCGGGCATTTCCGCGAGGCGGAGATGCGCGCGCTCCTCGCCGAAGGACGGTGGCCGGCGCGCAATCCGGACCGGAATATCGCGGACCTCAAGGCCCAGGTCGCCGCCTGCGCGCGGGGCGCGAGCGAGTTGAAGCGGATCGCCGGGAGCTACGGCCGCGACGTGATCGACGCCTATATGGCGCATGTCATGGACTATGCGGAAGAGGCGGTAAGGCGCTTGATCGGAAGACTTTCCGATGGATGTTTTAACTATGAAATGGATGGCGGGGCGACGGTTTCGGTCGCGGTGACGGTGGATCGCGCGGCGCGGACCGCAGTGATCGACTTTGCCGGCACCAGCAACCAGCTGACCAGCAACTTCAACGCCCCTTATTCGATCTGCCGGGCGGCGACGCTCTATGCGTTCCGCACGATGGTCGACGATCACATTCCCCTGAACGACGGCTGCCTGCGGCCGATCGAGCTGCGCGTGCCGGAAGGCTCGATGCTCAATCCCCGCTATCCGGCGGCGGTGGTGGCGGGGAATGTCGAGACCAGCCAGGTCGTGACCGATTGCCTGCTCGCCGCCTGCGGGGCGCTGGCGCCGAGCCAGGGGACGATGAACAACTTCACCTTCGGCAACGCGCGCCACCAATATTACGAGACGATCGCGGGTGGCGCCGGGGCGGGGCCGGACTTCGACGGGGCGAGCGCGGTGCAGACCCACATGACCAATTCGCGGCTCACCGATCCGGAAATCCTGGAAACGCGTTATCCGGTGGTGCTGGAACGCTTCGCGATCCGGCGCGGTTCGGGCGGCGTCGGTGCCCATCATGGCGGTGATGGGGTAGAACGGCGCGTGAAGTTCCTCGAGCCGATGCACGCCGCCATCCTCTCCAACCGCCGGCGGGTGGCGCCCAAAGGCGTGGCGGGCGGCGGGGATGCCGCGGCCGGGGTCAACAAGGTGGTGCGCGCCGACGGCCGCGAGGAGGTGCTGACCGCCACCGATGGCGCCGAGATGGCGGCGGGCGACGCGTTCGTGATTCTGACGCCGGGCGGCGGGGGCTTCGGCCGCGCATGAGCGCCCTCGGGCCCTATGCCGCCTATCTGCCGCTCGCCGGCATATTGATCGTCGTCGTCGGCTTCTGGTTGAAGCTCAATCCGATGCTGGTCGTCACTGTCGCGGCGCTGGCGACCGGACTGCTCGGCGGGATGGACATCGTCCCGGTCATCTCCGCCTTCGGCAAGGCGTTCAACGACAACCGGATCATCGCGGTCGTGTGGATCGTGCTTCCGATCGTCGGCCTGCTCGAACGCTATGGCCTGCAGGAACGGGCCTCGGCGGTGATCCGCAAGATCAAGGCGGCGACGGCCGGGCGGCTGCTGCTCATTTACCTCCTCTTCCGCCAGTGCACGGCGGCGCTCGGCCTGATTTCGATCGCGGGCCATGCCCAGACGGTGCGGCCGCTGGTCGCGCCGATGGCGCTCGCGGCGGGCGAGACCGACAAGGGTGGCGAGCTCGACGAGGACAGCGAGGAGCGGGTGAAGGCGATGTCGGCCGGCACCGACAATGTCGGTGTCTTCTTCGGCGAGGACATCTTCATCGCGATCGGCTCGATTGTGCTCATTCAGGCGACGCTGGCCGGTTACGGCTACGACCTGCGGCCGCTCGATCTCGCCATCTGGGCGATCCCGACCGCCATTGCCGCCTTCCTCATCCACGGCTTCCGGCTGCTGCGCTTCGACCGTAGCCTCAGGAGGCGGCGGAAATGATCACGCTGCAATGGGCCTACGCGCTCGTCGGCGCGATGTTCGCGGCCTTCGCGATCCTGAGCGCATTCGACCGGAGCAACGGCAAGCGTCTCGGCAACGCCGCCTTCTGGGGCCTGATGGCGACGAGCCTGATCTTCGGGAGCTGGCTGGGCGACTTCGTCAACGGCCTGCTGGTGCTGGCGCTGGCCGGACTGGCCGGGTTCGGCGCGCTCGGGCGCAGCAATCCGCCGACGACCACGATCGGCGAGCGGCAAACCTGGTCCTATCATCTCGGCAACAAATTGTTCCTTCCGGCGCTGATCATTCCGGCGACGGCGCTGCTTGGCACGCTCGCCTATATGTACACCCCGCTGGGGAGCCTCGGCTGGATCGAGGAACGGCGCGAGACCTACGTCTTCCTCTGCCTCGGCGCGCTGGTCGCGCTCGTCACGCTGTACGTCTGGCTGAAGCCACCCAGGCTGGCGCCGCTGCAGGAAGGGCGGCGGCTGATCGACGCGATCGGCTGGGCGGCGGTGCTGCCGCAGATGCTGGCGGCGCTCGGCGTCGTCTTCGCCGCGGCCGGCGTCGGCACGGTGATCGGCGATGCGACGCGGGCCGTGATTCCCGGCGGCAATGTGTTCCTGACCGTGCTCGTGTTCGGGATCGGCATGGCCTTGTTCACGATGATCATGGGCAACGCCTTCGCCGCCTTTCCGGTGATGGCGGCGGCGATCGGCGTGCCGCTCCTCATCCAGGGCTATGGCGGCGATCCGGCGATCATCGGCGCGATCGGCATGCTGGCCGGCTTCTGCGGGACGCTGATGACGCCGATGGCGGCCAACTTCAACATCGTGCCAGCGGCGCTGCTGGAACTGAAGGACCGCAACGGCGTCATCAAGATGCAGGTCGGCACCGCGCTCCCGCTGCTCGCTGTCAACATCCTCCTCATCTACTTCCTGGCTTTCCGATGAAACGTCACCTCACCGCCGAGACCGCCACCCGCTTCGCCGAAATCGCGCTCGGCCATGTGACCCGCGAATATCCCCACAAGCTCGACCATGTGATGGAGGGGCCGGAGGACGTGCTGGGGCCGCGCCAGCTCCATCCGATCTTCTTCGGCAGCTTCGACTGGCACAGCTGCGTGCACGGCTATTGGCTGCTGATGCGCACGCTCCGGCTCTATCCGGACATGCCGGTCGGCCCACGCGTCAGGACGCTGGTCGACGAGATGCTGACGGAGGAGCATGTCGCCGGCGAGCTCGCCTATCTCGACCGTGCCTATACGGGCGGGTTCGAGCGGCCCTATGGCTGGGCCTGGCTTCTCGCGCTCCATGCCGAGGCGCAGCGGCACGAGGGCGATTGGGCGGGCAATCTGGCGCCGCTCGCAAGGGCGTTCGCGGACCGTTTCCACGCCTTCCTGCCCAAGCTCACCTACCCGATCCGTGTCGGCGCGCATTACAACACCGCCTTCGCGCTCGCGCTGATCATCGAATGGGCGGCGCGCAATGATCGCGCGCTGCTGACGCTGATCCGGGAGCGCGCCCATTACTATTATTCCGGTGACCGCGACTGCCCGGGCTGGGAGCCGGGCGGCGACGAGTTCATCTCGCCGGCGCTGACCGAGGCGCTGCTGATGCGGCGTGTGCTGGACGCGGGAGCGTTTGCCGACTGGTTCGCCCTGTTCCTGCCGGACGTCGCGGCGGGCGCGCCGGCGGCCCTGTTCAAGCCGGCATTCGTCTCCGACCGGTCGGACGGCAAGATCGCCCATCTCGACGGGGTAAACCTCTCACGCGCCTGGTGCTGGCGCGGGATCGCGGATGCGCTGCCGCCGGAGCTGGCGGCGCTGGCGCGCGCGACGGCGGACGTGCATCTCGACGCCAGCCTGCCGCATGTCGCGGGCGACTATATGGGCGAGCACTGGCTGGCGACCTTCGCGTTGCTGGCGCTGGAAACGGATGGGAGCGAAGCGACGTGAACGACAAATATCTCCGGCTGGGCCGGGCGATCGCCGGACAATGTCCGGTCGGATTCGAGCAGGCGAAGCTCAGCGGACGGATCGAGGAGGGCAAGGCCGAGGTCAACATCGCCGCGGTGATGGCGGACGGGACCGAATTCGAGCCGGGCCTGGACGATGCGGCGCGCGCCGAGATCGAAGCCGCGCTCCACGACGTCCGCGATGCGCAGGCGGCGGAGGACGGCAAGACCTGGCGGACCTGCACCGTCACCCTGATCAAGGGTGGCGGCTTCACCATGGATGTCGGGGACTGACCGGCGCCGCGGGCACATGTGTCTGTCGGTATGGTTTACAAATCGTTAAGACCCGGTCGGCGGAAATGGCGGATTTCCGGCATTGGCCCGGTTTTTGCTCCGCGCTGGACATGTTGCGGCGTATCGGCCGATTGTTCGTGATCAAGACCCGCTTCGAGGCGATGGCGGTGATCTATGCGCTCGCCCTTGGCGCGGTCGAGCGGGGCCAGCACTATCTCGAAACCTGGCCGGGCATCGGCGGCTGGCTGCTCGCCGGCGCCTGCACCGGCGCAGTGTTCCTGGCGGGCGCGCGGCTCATGGAACTGACCCGCAAGGACAGCGGCGAACGGCGCCGGAGATCCGACCTCGATACACCACGCCAAGAGTTGGCGTAATTTCCCAAGTCGAGGTGATGGCGTGTCGCTGTTGCGCCTCCCGTATCGATCCGAAAATGTCGGAAATCCGCCAGAAAATCCGTTTGGCACGGCTCTTGTTATCCTTTGGGCAACACTTTCACCAAGGCTCAAAGGGAGCAAGACAATGACCAGCATCACCCACACGATCGTCGCCGCCGTCGCTGCTCTGGCGCTGTCCACCGGCTTCGTCGCCGCCGCCGTCGGCCCCGCCGCCGCCAGCTCCGGCCCCGCGATCGCCCAGATTTCCGCTTCGGCCCAGGCCAGCGCCTGAGCCACGGGCGGCCGGATCGTCGCCCACCCCCCTCAACGCCCCGGCCGCCCCTCTCACCCGCCCTCGGGCATCACTCGAAGGTCAGTCGTACATGAGCATTTTCTCCCGCACCCGCGACATCATCGCCGCCAACGTCATCGACCTGCTCGAACGGTCGGACGATCCGGCGAAGACGATCCGCGTCATGATCCTCGAAATGGAGGAGACACTGGTCGAGGTGCGCGCCTCTGCGGCGCGCAGCATCGCGGACCAGAAGGAAAAGCGCCGCCAGGTCGCCCAGCTCGGCGAGCTGCAGGCGAACTGGACCGAGCGTGCCGAGCTGGCCCTCTCGAAGGGCCGCGAGGACCTCGCCCGCGCTGCGCTGGTCGAGAAGGAGAAGCTCACCGACCTCGCCGGGGAACTGATCGCCGAGGTCGCCGAGATCGACGCGGCGCTGCGCGTTTCCGAAGCCGACATCGCCAAGCTCCAGGCGAAGCTGCGCGAGGCCCGTGCCCGTCAGAACGCGATCCAGACCCGGATGGAAAGCGCGCACAACCGGATGCGGATGCGCGAAATGTATGCCGGCGGGAAGGTCGAGGACGCCTTCGCCAATTTCGACCTGCTCGAGCGGCAGGCGGACTATGCGGAAGGGCAGGCGGAAGCGCTGCTCCTCGCCGCCCCCGCCAAGACGCTCGAGGAAGAAATTGCTGAACTCAAGGTCGCGGAGCGGGTCGAGGCCGAGCTCGCGGCGATGAAGGCCCGGAAGGAAGCGGCATGACCCTGTCGATCAACGGCAACGACATCGGGCAGGCGATCGAGATCGCCCTCACGGTCGGCACGATCGTGATGCTGGTGATCGGGGCCTTCCTGGTCTGGCTGATGGTGCGGCCGTCGAAGCGGTCCGCCCCGCCGCGCCGGCGCGGAATGGACGAGGTCGAGATGGCCGAGATGCTCCAGCTGCTGGACCGGATGGAGGATCGGCTGGCCGCGCTCGAACGGATCGTGGCGCACGAGAGCGAGACGCCGTCGCCCCGGATCGCCGAACGGCGCGAGGGGCAAGAGGACAGGTTTCTGAAGGCGGGCGAGGAAAGCCCGGAGACGAGGAGGACGAAATGAGGATGCGTGGCATGAGGTTCGAACTGGATCGCGAGAACGGCAAGTTCCTGGGCGTCTGTGCCGGCATCGCCCGGTCGACCGGGATCGACGCCACCATCGTCCGGGTCGGTGTCGTGCTGCTCGCCCTCTTCGTGAGCTTCACCTGGACGGTGGTCGGCTACGGCGCGCTGGCCGTGCTCGGCCATATACGCCGCCGCAACGAAGAAGACGGCTCATTCCGCTTCGGCCGGCGCGAGGTGGAACCTGCGCCCGAGCGAGTGCGCAGTCATGAGCTGAGGATGCGGGCGATCGAGACCTACGCGACCAGCGCAAACAGCCGCCTCGCCCGCGAGATCGAAGAGCTGCGGTAGGCAGTAAGGCAAATTCCAGGGAGAAGAGATATGGAGCCGGAACCCGCCTTTGTGATGGGAATGATGTTCGGAGCGCTGCTGCTCTGGTTTGCCCAAAGCCTGTTTCGCTCGCACCGGCTGCGCAAGGAATCCGCTGCGAAGCTCATTGCGCGGGAGCATCCCGACGAACAGCGTCGACTGCGTGAGATAGACGAGCTGCACAAACGTCTTGCCGTCCTGGAGCGGCTTGCCACCGACCCCGCGGAACGCACCGCAGCGGAAATCGAAAGACTGCGCTGACCCGCAAACGACAGCGTCTCGGATTCAAAGGAGGAAGAGATGAGCGAAGCGATGATCACCCTGACGATGGCGAGCTTCGGCCTGACCGCCCTCTGCATCACCGTCGTGGCCGGCCTCAAGGGCTGGCAGGGCTGGCTGGAGGTGAAGCGCCTCGAGCTCAGCGGCCGGGCCCGGCACGAGCCGCGCGGCGCGGCGGCCGATCTCATCGAGATGGCGGACCTCAGGGAACGCGTCCGCAAGCTCGAATCGATCGCCGCCTGCATCGATCCTTAAGGCCGATTCCCGGATTTGCTCCCCGACCCTCATCGGGGAGCAAACGGGGTGGGCGGATCACTGCAAACCCGCTGCCAGCGGCGATCCGCCCATCCCTCTCCCCTCCCCGGCGACGGGGAGGGGCTTTTTATTGGGCGATCCGGGCGCGGGCGGTGGCGCCGTCGGGCGTCACCCGCCAGATCTCGCCGAAATCCTCATGGACCAGCGCCGCCGGCCGGGTGCCGCCGAGCGCGGCGACGATGTCCGGCACCGTGTTGCTGTGGCCGACGATCAGCACCGGCCCGCGCTCCGCCTGGACGCGGGCGACCAAAGCCGGCGTGTCGGCGGGGTCGTAGACGACCGGCGTGAGACCGAGCCGCGCGGCGAGCGGCGCAGCCGTCTGCCGGGTGCGCTTGAAATCGCTGACGTAGATCACGGTGGGTTGGGCATCGGCCGGAAACCAGGCGGCGAGCGCCTCGGCAGTCTCCCGGCCTTCCGGCAGCAGGTCCGGATCGCGCTCGCCGGCCGGCGTGTTGAGATGGCGCATGACATAGATCAGCGGCTGGGTGGAGGTTTCGGCCGGCGCCGCGGCCGGGATGAGCGCAAGGAAGAGGGCGGCGAGGAACCTTGCGAGCATCAACCGATTTTCCTTCGGCACGACGTGGCGGATCGATGACGCTTGTAGCTCAATTCGCAAGGGGTGCATCGGTCGAAAAAATCGACTAGAGGCCGCGCTTCGAAGAGTCTCGGCGGGGGCGAGCGCCTTCCCGCCCACAGGAACGCAGGTGAGGATGGCCAGCAAGACCGACCGCCGCAACCGTCCGGCGAGAGGCGGGCCGCCTGGTCCGCCGGACCAGGCTTCGGTTCGCGGGGCGAACCGAACCCGCCTCTCGCTTCATGTCCCGGAGCCCGACGGGCGGCCCGGCGACGAGCCCGATTTCAGCAAGCTGGTGATCCCCGCCGCCGGCAGCGTCGCGCGGCCCGATATTTCCGCGGCCGCCGCCGACACCCACCCCTTGTGCTTCACCCTGGTGCGCGTCCTGGACGAGGACGGCCAGGCGGTCGGACCATGGGACCCGCGGCTCGACGCCGAGACGCTGAAGCGGATGCTGAAGGACATGATGACCGTCCGGGCGTTCGACGAGCGGATGTTCCGAGCCCAGCGCCAGGGCAAGACCAGCTTCTACATGAAGTCGCTGGGCGAGGAGGCGGTGGCGGTGGCCGCGGCCTATGCGCTCGACGGCGAGGACATGTGCTTCCCGACCTATCGCCAGCAGGGGCTGCTCGTCGCGCGCGGCTATCCGATGGTCGAGATGATGAACCAGATCTACTCGAACCGCGGCGACCGGCTGAAGGGGCGGCAGCTCCCGGTCATGTATTCGGACAAGAAGAAGGGCTTCTTCTCCATCTCCGGCAATCTCGCCACCCAATATCCGCAGGCGGTGGGCTGGGCGATGGGGAGCGCGGTCAAGGGCGACAGCCGGATCGCCGCCGCCTGGATCGGCGACGGTTCGACGGCCGAGGGCGACTTCCACAGCGCAGTATTGTTCGCCGGCATCTACCGCGCGCCGGTGATCCTCAACGTGGTCAACAACCAGTGGGCGATCTCGTCCTTCTCCGGCATCGCCGGCGGCGAGCTCACCACCTTCGCGGCGCGCGCGGTGGGCTATGGCATTGCGGGCCTCAGGGTCGACGGCAACGATCCGCTGGCCGTCTATGCCGCGACCCAATGGGCGGCGGACCGGGCGCGCTCCAACCTCGGGCCGACTTTGATCGAGATGTTCACCTATCGGGTCGAGGGCCATTCCACCTCTGACGATCCCAGCGCCTACCGGCCGCAGGGCGCGGGCAAGAAATGGCCTTTGGGCGATCCGATCGAGCGGCTGAAGGCGCATCTCGTATCGCTCGGCGAATGGGATGACGGGCGGCACGAGGAGCTGGCCAAGGAGGTCGATACCGAGGTCCGCGCGGCGCAGAAGGAAGCCGAGAAGCTCGGCACCCTGGTCGCCTCGACGATCGATTTCCCGCAGGACGTTTCGACCATGTTCGAGGACGTGTTCGAAGAGATGCCCTGGCATTTGAAGGAGCAGCAGGCCCAGATGATCGCCGAGCTGGAGGCGAAGAAGAAATGACCGTCATGAACATGATCCAGGCGATCAACAGCGCCCATCATGTGATGATGGAAGCCGACGACAACGTCGTCGCGCTGGGGGAGGACGTCGGCTATTTCGGCGGCGTCTTCCGCGCGACCGAGGGGCTGCAGCGCAAGTACGGGCGCAGCCGCGTGTTCGATACGCCAATCTCCGAAGGCGGCATCATGGGCGTCGCGATCGGCATGGCGACCTATGGGCTGAGGCCCGTCGCCGAGATCCAGTTCGCCGATTACATCTATCCGGGCTTCGACCAGATCGTGTCGGAAGCCGCGCGCATCCGCTATCGCACCGCGGGCGAATGGTGCGTGCCGCTCACCATCCGTTCGCCCTACGGCGGCGGCATCTTCGGCGGGCAGACGCACAGCCAGAGCCCCGAGGCCTTGTTCGCGCACATCGCCGGCATCACCACCGTCATTCCGTCCAATCCCTATGACGCCAAGGGGCTGCTGATCTCTGCGATCGAGAGCAACGATCCGGTCGTCTTCTTCGAACCCAAGCGCATCTACAACGGGCCGTTCGACGGTTTCTTCGACCGACCGGTCACCCCGTGGGCAAAACATGTGGCCTCGGAAGTGCCGGATGGGCACTATACGGTGCCGATCGGCAAGGCGCAGGTGGTGCGCGAGGGCGAGGCGCTGACCGTCGTCGCCTACGGCACGATGGTCCATGTGGTGCTCGCCGCGGTGGAGGCCGCGGGGATCGATGCCGAGGTGATCGACCTCAGGACCATCGTTCCCGTCGACATCGAGACGATCGAGGAATCGGTGAAGAAGACCGGGCGCTGCGCCATCGTCCACGAGGCGACGCGGACGGCCGGCTTCGGCGCGGAGCTGGCGGCGCTCGTCCAGGAGCGCTGCTTCTATCATCTGGAAGCGCCGGTGCAGCGCGCGACAGGCTGGGACACGCCCTATCCGCACAGCCTGGAATGGGCCTATTTCCCCGGCCCGATCCGGCTCGGCACCGCGTTCAAAAAGGCTTTGGAGGACTGAGGACGCCATGGCGCGCTACCAATTCAAGCTGCCCGACATCGGCGAAGGCATCGCCGAGGCCGAGATCGTCGCCTGGCACGTCAAGGTCGGCGACATGGTCGCGGAAGACCAGCAGATCGCCGACATGATGACCGACAAGGCGACGGTGGAGATGGAATCTCCGGTGGCCGGCAAGGTCGTGAGAGTCGCGGGCGAGGTCGGCGATCAGATCCCGATCGGATCGGTGCTGGTCGAGTTCGAGGTCGAGGGCGACGCGCCGGCAGAAGAGGCGCCAGCACCTGCCGAGGAAGCGTCGCGCGCGGACACGGTCGCGCTGTCCGACGGGCTGATCGATCCGACGCCCGCGCAGGAGGAAGAGATTCCGTCCCTGGATGAAACCCGTGCTCCTGCGAAGGCAGGAGCCCAGGAGTCCAGCGAGCAAAAGGAAGAAGCTGGGCTCCCGCCTTCGCGGGAGCACAAGTCCGGGCAGGTTCAGGCCTCGCCGGCGGTGCGCCAGCGCGCGCGCGATCTCGGCATCGATCTGGCGCAGGTGAAATATGCGGGCGACCGCATCCGCCATGCCGATCTCGATGCCTATCTGCTCTACAATAGCGGCGGCGTTTCCGGTGGGCCGCGCACGCGGCGGGCGGACGAGACGGTCAAGGTCGTCGGCCTCAGGCGCAAGATCGCGGAGAACATGCAGGAGGCCAAGCGCCGCATCCCGCATTTCACCCTGGTCGAGGAATATGACGTCACCGCGCTGGAGCAGACCCGCGCGATGATGAACCAGGATCGCGGCGGCAATCCCAAGCTCACCATGCTGCCCTTCCTGATCACCGCCTTCTCGCGGATGCTTGCGCAATATCCGCAGATCAACGCGACCTATGATGACGATGCGCAGGTCATCACCCGCCACGGCGCGGTCCATATGGGCATGGCGACGCAGACCCCGAACGGGCTGATGGTCGCGGTCATCCGCGACGCGCAGAACCGCGATCTGTGGAACCTCGCCGCCGAGGTTGCCCGGCTGGCCGAGGCGGCGCGGACCGGGAAGGCGAGCCGCGAGGAATTGTCGGGCTCGACCTTCACCATCTCCAGTCTCGGCCCGATGGGCGGTATCACCTCGACGCCGGTGATCAACCGGCCGGAGGTCGGCATCGTCGCGGTCAACAAGGTGCGCGAGACGCCGGTGGTGATCGACGACGAGCTCGAGGTCCGCAAGATGATGAACCTCTCGCTCTCCTGCGACCACCGGGTGGTGGACGGCTGGGACGCGGCCGAATTCATGCGAGACCTGAGGGGCCTGATCGAGAATCCGCTGAAGCTGCTGTCGGCGCGCTAGGCGCACCGACAGCCAGTTTCTTTCGATTTAGAGCAAGGTCACCTTGAGCCGCTGGCCGCGGTCACTCTGCACGACCTGCTCGACGCCGCGCTGGCCGATCACATTCTGATAGGGCCAGCATTCGCGGCCACGCGGTTCCCATTCCATGCAGACCCGGTCGCCACGGACGAACCAGGTACCACTGACCCGCTCGCCCAGCGATTCCTCGATGATCTGCAGGCGGCCGCCTTCATCGAGATAGACGGTATTCACGACCGCGCCGCCGATCGTCTCGACCCGCAGCGTCTGGTTGCTGAGATCGGGCGGTGTCGTATCCGCCTGGGCGATGCCGGCAAACGCCGTCATCCCGCCGAGCGCGGCGGTCAAGCCAATCCTGAGCATCTTCACTCTCCTCAAATTGCGAGGCTGGCATCAAGAACGAGCCGCGGCGGCCGAGGCGGCTCGATTCCTCGCGCGGACCGCCCGGTTCGTCCCGTCATCGGCGCGTCACGATCCTCTGGAAGGGGGCGATGGACTGCTGCTGGGGGATGCTTCCATGCCATATTTTCCGCTGTTGGGCGCCGCCAGCGCGCTCGCCTTTGCCGCCGCGCCCGCCTTTGCCCAGGACATTGCCACTGCGGAGGAGGATACCATCCTCGTCACCGCTCAGCTCCGGGAGCAGAGCCTGATCGACGTGCCGATGGCGGTGACAGCCTATGACGGCGCCTTCCTCGACGAATTCGGCCTCAACGAGTTCGACGAGCTCTCGCGCTTCATTCCGGGTTTCGAGGTGCAGAACCAGTCGCCGAACAATCCCGGCTTCGTGATCCGCGGCATCACCTCCGATTCGGGCAGCGCCTTCACCGAGCCGCGCGTGTCGGTGTTCCAGGACGGAGTCTCGATCTCCAAGTCGCGCGGCTCCTATGTCGAACTGTTCGACATGGAGCGGGTCGAAGTCGCGCGCGGGCCGCAGTCGACGCTCTACGGCCGCGGCGCGCTGATCGGCGCGGTCAATCTCATCCAGAACAAGGCGGATCCCAGCGGCTTCGCCGGCATGGTAAGGGGCAGCTACGGCAATTACGACAGCTGGATGGCCGAGGGGATGGTCAATCTCCCGCTCGGCCAGCGCGCCGCGGTCCGGGTCGCCGGCCGCTACCGTCAGCGCGACGGTTTCATCGAGAATCTGCTGGGCGGCGGGGACTTCAATTCGGCCGAGACCGGCGCGATCCGCGGTGCGCTGCGCGTCGAGCCGACCGACCGGATCTCGATCGATGTGATCGGCAATTATCAGGAAGATCATCCGGCCGGGACGTCGTTCAAGTCGCTGTCCTTCAACCCGACCGATCCGGCCACCGGCGCGGTGCTCGGCGACAGCCGGCCGTGGACCGGCGCGGCGCTGGCGCCGGGGGCAGGCTTCGAGAACGGCCGGGAATTGGGCCTCGACCGCGAGGTGTGGGGCGTGACCGGGATCATCCGGGCCGGGCTCACCGATAATTTCTCCCTGACTTCGATCACCGCCTACCGCGAGTTTGACAGCCTTGAAATCTTCGATGCCGACGGCATCTCGCTCCCCGCGCTGACCGCGACCGAGGATGCGCAGGGGGAGCAGTTCAGCCAGGAGCTGCGGCTCACCTACGAGAACGATTTCGTCACCGCCTTCATCGGCGCGTCCTATTTCCATGAAGAGGGGTCGCAGCGCACGCCCTCTCAATTCGACGAGCGGGTTCTCCTGGCGCGGCTCACCGGCCTGCTCAACGGACCGATTCCGGGACGACCGGCGAGCGACCCGGCCCCAGCCGCGGTGTTCGCCAACACCGCCTTCACCAGCCAGCTCCTGCAGGGCGTGGCGGCGGCATCGGGCGTGGCGCTGCCCGGGCCGCTGGCGCTGGGAATCGCCTCCAACCTGAAGGCCGGCCATCAGGAGACGTCGACCAATTTTTCCGAGACCGACTCGTTCGACATTTTCGGCGATGTGACCTTTCGGGTGACCGACCGGCTCGAGCTCGGCGTGGGTCTGCGCTACAGCCATGACGACAAGACCTCGGGAACCAGCGCCGCCGTCCTCAACGGTCGCTCGATCCTCGGCGGTTTCATCGGTGCCCTGAGTCTGCCGGCCGCGCAGCGCACGGCGCTGCTGACCGCGCTGGCGGCGCCGGGCGCGGCGAACATTCCGCCATCCGCCCAGTTTCCCGTGCCGCTGTTCGGTCTCGGCTCGCAGCCCACTCTCAACAATGGCGACGTGATCGAGGCGGACCTCAAGGACAGCGGCTTCACCTGGCGCGCGGTTGCCCGCTACGAGCTAACGCCGACCAGCAGCCTCTATGCCAGCTATGCCCGCGGCCGCCGGCCGGAGCTGCTCTCGGCCGCCACGCCGGCCGCGCCGTTCGGCGCCGCCCGCTTCGACGCGATCGATGCCGAGACGGTGGACAGCTTCGAGATCGGCGCGCGCAGCGAGACCCGCAATCTCTATCTCGACGGTTCGGTCTTCTACTACCGCTACGACAATTTCCAGACGACGGTGCAGCAGGGCGTGCTCTTCGTCACCACCAATGCCGGGGAGGCCGAGGCCTATGGCTTCGAAGGGCAGGCGCGGTGGCGGGCGAGCCCGAACGTCACCCTGCTCGCGACCTATGCGTACAATCACAGCCGCTTCCGGACCGGCGTGCGCGATGGCAATAGGTTCCGGCTGTCGCCCGATCACAGCCTGTCGCTGGGCGCGGTGTTCGGCGTCGACGTGGGGCCCGGGCGCCTCAGCTTCACGCCGAGCCTGACCTGGCAATCGCGCGTCTTCTTCGACGACGACAATGACCGGCCCGACCTGCAGGCGCCGCCCAACGCGCTGATTGCCGATCTCCTCCAGGACGAGACGCAGGACGGCTATGCGCTGGTCAATGCGCGGCTCGGCTACACGCTCAACGACCGGTTCGAGGTCGAGCTGTTCGCCAACAACCTGCTCGACGAGAATTATATCAAGGATGCGGGCAATACCGGCGATGCGATCGGCTTTCCGACCTTCATCGCCGGTGAGCCGCGCTTCTACGGCGTCCAGGCCACTGTGAGGTTCTGACCATGCTGACGATCGACCGCCGCTCGCTCCTCCGCCTCGGCACGTTCGGGCTCGGCGCGCTTGCCATGCCTGGCGCCGCGCAGATGATGGCCGCGCGGGGCTTCACCCACAATGTTGCGAGCGGCGAACCGCGTGCGGACGGTGTGATGCTGTGGACGCGCTATGTGCCGGCGGGCGGCGCGGGGCGGCTGGACTGGCAGGTTTCGGAAACCGAGGATTTCGCGCGCGTCGCCGCGGGCGGCAGCGTCACCGCCGAGGCCGAGCATGATTTTTGCGTGAAGCCGGTGGCGGGCGGCCTCGCGCCGGGCCGGCGCTATTTCTACCGCTTCGTCGATTCGAGCGGGCGCTTCTCGCCGGTCGGGCGCACGCGGACGCTGCCGGAGGGATCGACCGAGCGGTTCAAGCTCGGGGTCTTCTCCTGCTCGAACCTGCCGTTCGGCTGGTTCAATGCCTATGCCCACGCCGCGGCGCGCGACGATATCGACCTCATGGTCCATCTCGGCGACTATCTCTACGAATATGGCCGCAGCACCTATCCCAGTGCGGAGCAGGCATTGGCCGGGCGCGTGATCGAGCCGGCGGGCGAGATCGTTCAGCTCGCCGACTATCGCCTGCGCTATGCCGCCTATCGCGCCGACCCGGACCTGCAGCGGCTGCACCAGATGTTCCCGATGGTGATGATGTGGGACGACCATGAGCTCACCAACAACGCCTGGCAGAACGGCGCGGAGAACCATCAGCCGAACGAGGGCGACTGGGCGGTGCGCAAGGCGACCGCCGAGCGCGTCTATCGCGAGTGGATGCCCATCACCGACAATGCCTGGGAGAGCTACGAGATCGGCGATCTGGCGACGATCTTCCGGCCCGAGACGCGGGCGACCGGGCGCAGTGAACAGCTCGACCTCAGCGCCGCTTTGGCCGGGCAGCAGGATCTCGGCGCGGCGCTGGTCGCCTTCCGCGACGGCCCCTGGCAGGATCCCGCGCGCACCATTCTCGGGGCCGCGCAGGAGCGCTGGCTCGGCGAGGGCTTCGCCCGCTCGACCCGTGCCGGCAAGAAATGGCAGGTGCTGGCCCAGCAGGTGATCATGGGCTCGGTGCGGCTCGCGCCGGAAATCGGCGGCATGCTGACGCCCGAGGCGAGCGAGCAGACCCGCCGCACCGTCGGCGCCGGCATCGCCGCGTCGCGCGCCGGCCTGCCGTTCAACTTCGATATGTGGGACGGCTATCCGGCCGCCCGGGCCCGGCTGCTGCGCTCTGCACTCGACGCCAATGCCAATCTCGTCGTGCTCTCCGGCGACAGCCACAATGCCTGGGCGTTCGATCTCGATCTCGACGGCACACCTGCGGGTGTCGAATTCGCCGGCCAGAGCGTCACCTCGCCGGGCTATGAAAGCTACATGACCTGGGTGCCGCCGGCCGATCTCGTCCGCGTCACCATCGGTGCCAACCCGCAGCTCAAATGGGCCGATTTCAGCCGGCGCGGCTATCTGACCGTGGAGCTGACGCCGGAGCGCGCGACCGGCGAGTTCCTGTTCCTGGACACGATCCGCGACCGCTCGACGACGATCGCCGGGCGGCACGCGATGAGCGTGACGCGGGGAACGAACCGGCTGGCCTAGCTCGTCATTCCAGCGAAAGCTGGAATCTCCCTCCTTTCGGCCTCGCCGCCTGGCGGTCGATCGGAAAGAGAAAAAGAGATTCCAGCTTTCGCTGGAATGACGGTAGAGCGCGGGACATGCTGAAGAAGACCCAGGGGCCTGATCTCGACGCCCTGAAACTGATCGACGACCGGCTGCGTTGGCTGTCGGCGTGGACGATCCACAATGCCAACCATCTGCGCGACAGCGCGGACGGGCTGAAGGTCGGCGGGCACCAGGCGTCCTGCGCGTCGATGACCGCGATCATGGCGGCGCTCTATTTCCATGCGCTGGGGCCGAACGACAAGGTGGCGGTAAAGCCCCATGCCGGGCCGGTGCTGCACGCGGCTCACTATCTGCTTGGCTCGCAGACGCGCGCGCAGCTCGAGGCGTTTCGCGGCTTCGGCGGGATGCAATCCTATCCGAGCCGGACCAAGGACCAGATCCCCGTCGACTTCTCGACCGGGTCGGTGGGCCTCGGCGTCGCGATCACGGCCTTTGCCAGCCTCGTGCAGGACTATCTGGTCGCGCACGGCATGATGGCGTCGGCCGACATGGGCCGGATGGTCGCGCTGATGGGCGATGCCGAGCTCGACGAGGGCAATATCTACGAATGCCTGATCGAGGCGGCGAAGCACGACATCCGCAATTGCTGGTGGATCGTCGACTATAACCGCCAGAGCCTCGACGCGACGACGGCGGACCGGATGTTCAGCCGCTTCGACGAGATTTTCGCGAGCTGCGGCTGGCGGGTGGTGACGCTAAAATATGGCAAGGCGCAGGATTCGGCCTTCGCCGAAAAAGGCGGCGAAAAGCTGCGCGACTGGATCGCGGCCTGCCCCAATGCCGACTATGCGGCGCTCACCTATCTCGGCGGCGCGGCCTGGCGCGAGCGGCTGACGAAGGACCTCGGCAAGGCGGTGAAGCCGATCCTCGATGCCCGCGACGACGATGCGCTCGCCAGCCTGATGACCAATCTCGGCGGCCACTGCTTGGAGACGCTGACGGACGCGTTCGACGCGGCGCAGGACGACGTGCCGACCCTGTTCATCGCCTACACGATCAAGGGCTTCGGCCTGCCCTTCGCGGGACACAAGGACAATCATGCCGGGCTGATGAACCCGGGCCAGATCATGGCGCTGCGCGACGCGATGGGCATCTCCGAGGGCGAGGAATGGGCGCCGTTCGCAGGGCTCGGGGGCAACAGCGCCGAGGCGGCGCGGACGCTGGTCGAGCGCAGCCGCATCGTCCGCGAGAAACGCGGGCGGCCCTGGAACGTGGCCGAGGTGCCGGCGATCGTCCCGCCGGAGGGCGCCGAGCAATCGACCCAGGCGGCGTTCGGCAAGATCCTGCTCGATCTGTCGCGTGGCGGCGGCGCGCTGGCCGACCGGATCGTGACCACCTCGCCCGATGTCACCGTGTCGACCAATCTCGGCCCGTGGGTGAACCAGCGCGGCCTGTTCAGGCGGCAGGAGCTCGCCGACATCTTCGCAGCCGCGAAGATTCCGAGCCCGCAGAAATGGGCGGGCCACCAGGCCGGCCAGCATATCGAGCTGGGCATTGCCGAGAACAACCTGTTCCTGATGCTCGCCGCGCTTGGGCTGGCCGGCGACCTGTTCGGCGGGCGGCTGTTCCCGATCGGCACGGTCTACGACCCGTTCATCGCCCGCGGCCTCGATGCGCTCAACTATGCTTGCTACCAGGACGCCCGCTTCCTGCTGGTCGCGACTCCGTCGGGCCTGACGCTCGGGCCGGAAGGCGGCGCCCACCAGTCGATCAATCCGCCGCTGATCGCGATGGGCCAGCCGGGCCTCCGGCACTATGAGCCCGCTTATGTCGACGAGCTGGCGCTGCTGATGGAAGAAGGCTTCCGCCTGATGCAGGTCGAGGGCGGCGAGAGCGTGTACCTGCGCCTCACCACCCGCAGCATTCCGCAGGTCGCGCGCGAGGGCGACGGCTGGCAGGCCGGCGCGATCGCTGGCGGCTACTGGCTGCGTGAGCCGGCGCCGGGCGCGGAGGCGGCCCTGGTCTATTCCGGCGCGCTGGCCCCCGAGGCGCTGGCCGCCTGGGAGGCGCTGCAGGATGACCTGCCGGGCCTCGGCCTGCTCGCCGTCACCTCGCCCGATCTGCTGCACCGTGGCTGGAGCCAGCGCTGCGCCGGACGTTGGCGCGGCGGCGGAGCGGAGCCCAGCCATGTCGAAACCCTGCTCGCACCATTGTCGCGCGACGCCGGCCTCGTCACCCTGATCGACGGATCGCCGGCCGCGCTCTCCTGGCTCGGCGGCGTGGCCGGACACAAGGTGAGTCCGCTCGGCGTCGAGCGGTTCGGCCAGACCGGCAATCTCGCCGATCTCTACCGCGCCTACCGGCTCGACACCGACGCGATCATCGAGGCTGCAGCCGAGCTGTTCCTCGGCTGAGTGCCCGCTTCGCAGCGCCAGCGGCGAGCGCGACCAGCATCGTCGCGCCGGTCAGCGGGAAGAGCAGTCCGACCGTCAGCAGGATCGCCGCAACGCCGCGGGCGCGGCCGGGATCGTCCGGCTGGGGCGGGGCGCGGAAGCGGCGCTTCCACCACATCACCGGCGCGCTCGCCGCGAGCAGCAGCAGGGCGAGGCAGCCGGCGAGCATGACGAGCCGGTTCGCCTCGCCATATTGGCCGCCCTGATGGGTGTAGATGCCCCATTCGAACGCCTGCGCGCCCGGACCGAAATCGGCGAACCGGAGGTCCTGCAGCACCGCGCCGGTGCCGGGATCGATCGAGACGAGGCGCACCCGATCGGTGCGCTCCACCGCCGAGGACAGGTGGTAGGGCTTGTCCGGCGTGGTCGGCAGATCGAGATTCCACGGCGTGTCCAGCCCGCGGTCCATGGCGATCGTCACGACGCGGTCCGGGCCGATGTCGCCATGGCCGGACGTTTCTGGCTGCGCCTGTCCGCGCAGTGACCAGGGGAGATGCGCGTCACGCGCATCATGCGCGCCATGATCGTCGCCGGCGAGACCCGGTGCTTTCGGCCGGCCGATTTGCTGACTGGCGATGACGGCATGGAAATTGGCGCCCCAGAAGATCGTCCAGGGCATCCCGGTCACCGCCAGGAACAGGATGACCGCGCCGGCGAGCGCGCCGGCCGAGGCATGGAGATTGCGCCAGAAGCGCCGCTCCCCGACCCCGCCGGCGAGCGACAGGGCGCGGCTTCCGGCACGGGGCCACCAGAGATAGAAGCCGGTCAGCACCAGCACGATCGCCCAGCCGGCGACGATCTCGACGAGGACGTTGCCGACCGGCCCGGCGACGGTGAGGCTGTGGAGATGCTTGACCAGCTCCATCGGGCCGCCGCCGCGCGTGGTGCCGAGGACGAGGCCGACATCGGGGCGAACGAAGGCGAGCCGCTCCTCGCCGTCCGCGGCGGTGAAGGCCATGCGCCAGCTCTCGTCGGTTCCGGCGGGGCGTATCACCTGCGTGACCTCCCCGCCGGTCTGGCTTTCGACCCGCTGGATCATGTCGCCGAGCGGCAGCGGCGGGGCGATCGACCGGGCGACAATCCAGTCCCGGTAGAGCCAGCGCTCGATCTCGCTCTTGTAGAGATAGAGGCTGCCGGTGACCGCCATCCAGGCGAGCACCGGCAAGACGATGAGGCCTGCATAGAAATGCCAATGCCAGACGGCGCGGTAGAGGTTGGTCCGGTCCATCGCCGCCCCTCAGCCCCGCACCAGGCGGCGGAGCTTGTCGAGGCTCGGCCCTTCGCTCTCGTGCGCATCCAGCGTCGTCACGAACTCGCCGGCGCGGCCCATCAGGAAGACGGTGGCGGTGTGGTCCATCGTGTAGCCGCCGCCCTCCAGCGGGACGCGCTGGTAATAGACCGCATAGGCGCGGGCCGTGGCGGCAATCTGCGCCGGGGTGCCGGTGAGACCGATGATCGGCGTGTCGAACAGGGTGAGATAGCGGCCGATCTGCGCCGGCGTGTCCGACTCGGGATCGACCGAGACGAACACGATGTTGAGCGTGTCGGCGTCGCTGCCGAGCCGGGCGCGCAGCTGTGCCATCCGACTGAGCGTGGTCGGGCAGACGTCGGGGCAGCGGGTGAAGCCGAAGAAGATCGCGAAGGGCTTGCCGCGAAGCTGGTCGTTGCCGAACGGCCGGCCGTTCACGTCGGTGAGCGTGAACGGGCCGCCGACCGCGGCGGCATAGCTGGCGGCGGGATCGACAGGCGCTTCCGGACGGTAGACCGCCCAGCCGATGCCGCCGGCCGCGATCAGGGCGGCCGAGACGAGCAGGCCACGCTTGAGGCCGCGACGGACGGGGCCGGTCATTGGCCGCCTCCCTGCGCTGCCTGGGCGGCGTTGCGCACCTCGAAGCTGGCCGTGACGGGCGCGCCGGTGCCGAAGCGGAAGGTGACCGGGATGCGCTCGCCGCCGCGGAGCGGGCGGTTGAGGTCGAGCAGCATCAGATGGTAGCTGCCGGGCCTCAATTCGACCGTCTCGCCGGCCGGGATGTCGATCCCCTCCGGCAGCGGACGCATCCGCATCACGCCGTCGTCGTCGGTGACATTGTGAATCTCGACGCGGCCGGCGACCGGCGTGTCGGCGCCGGTCATGCGCACGTCCTGGCCGGTGCCGTTCTCGATCCGGCCATAACCGGCGCTGACGATGACTCCGGCGGTCGTCTCACGCGCCCAGCCGTCGTGGACGGCGACCATGCCGGAGGGCGGGCGGCCGCCGCAGGCGGCGAGCGCCGCGAGCGCGGCGAGCAAAGAGAAATGCTTCATCTCATTGGTCCTTTCAGAATTGGGCGCGCAGACCGCCGAACAGGGCGCGGCGCTCGACGGGGTAGAAAATGACGGACGCGGGATTGGCCGCGACGACGGCCGAGATGTCGCCGACCGCGTCCGTTCCGGTGAGGTTGCGGGCATCGACGAACAGGCTGAGACCGTCGCGGAGCGCCGCTTCGGCGGTCAACCCGAGCGTGGCGTAGCCGTCGACCCGCAAGGTGTTGGCATAGTCGGCCCATGCCCCCTGCGGCACCCATTCCACCGCGGGCGCGAGGTTGAGCGCGTCGGTGCCGAGCCGGAGCTCGGCGCGATAGAGATGCTTCGGCGCGACCGGCAGGCGGTTGTCCCCATATTGCGCATCATCGCGGAAGCGGAAGTCGTTATACTGGTAGATCTGCCGCAGCCGGGCCCAGGGGGCGAGATCGAGGTCGAGGCCGGCCTCGATGCCTTGATGGCGGGTGCGGTCCGCATTGAAGGTCGAGGCCGGGATGTCCGGGCCGACGGTGAACTGGAGCAATTCGCCCTTCAACGTCGCACGGTAGAGGCTGAGGTCGAAGCGGGCGATGCCGATCCGGCCGCGCGCGCCCAGCTCCGCCGTCCAGGCGCGCTGGGTGTCGAGCGGCACGAAGGCGGCGACCTGCGCCAGCTCGATGAAGCCGGGCATTTCATGGGAGCGGCTGTAATTGGCGTAGAGCTGGATCGCCTCGCACGGCTCCCAGAGGAGGCCGAAGCGGGGCGAGAACTGGTCGTCCTCGAACCCGCCGTTCACCGAAGTGGGCAGGATCTGGTCCTGCTCGCGCGATCCATGGCTGTAGACGCCGCCGGCGATCAGGCTGACCCGGCCGAGCCGGTAGCGGCCCTCGCCATAGACGTCGATCGTCCGGGCGCGCTGGTCGGCCTCGAACGTGCGGGCGCCCCGTTCGCCGCTCAAGTTGACGTAGCGCCGAGAACGGACCGTGCCGAAGCGGGCGGTCGAACCCAACGTGAAGTCGAACGGCCCATGCGCGAGGTCTAGGCGGGAGAACAGGCCCCAGTCGGTCGAGCTCTGGTCCACCAGCTGGAAGATCGGGTGATAGAGCTCCTTGAGGTTGGCAAAGCCGCCGACCTCCAGCTCGCCGCCGCCCAGCGTGATGCGGGTGCGGTTCTGGAGGCGGAGCGAATCGATGTCGCGCGCCTGGTCGCCGGTGAAGTTGCCGGTGCGCGGGCGCTCGATCGCGTCGGCGAGGTTGAGCGCGCCGGGCAACTCCTGCCGGAGCGTCTGGGCACTCGCGTAGAAGCGGGTCTCGACGGTCCCCGAGAGTCTGAGACCGACATTGCCATGGAAGCGCAGCGACCTGCGGCGGGCATGGTCGCGATCGCCGTCCGATGCGTCGCCGGTCAGCGCGACCCAGGCGTCGCCGACCTCATTGGCGAAGCCGTAGCCGACGAGGCCGCGCAGCGTATCGAAGCTCCCGCCGTCCAAGCGGAAGGCGAAGCCGGGTGCCGAGCGGCCGGTGGGCGTGACGCCGTTGATACCGCCGCCGAGCGTGGTGCCGCCGAAGCGCAGGGCATTGGCGCCACGATAGACCTCGATATGCTGGAAGACGGTTGGGTCCAGCTCCTGAAAGTCGCCATTGTCGTCGGCGAGGTTGATGGGGACGCCGTCCTCCAGCAGCGTCAGGCCGCGCATATGATAGCCGCGGCTGAGGCCCGAGCCACGGATCGAGAGGCGCACCTCCTGCCCGAAGCGTGGCTGGGCATAGACGCCGGGCGAGAAGGCGAGAGCATCGCGCAACGAGACGGCGACGCGGTTTTCGTAGTCGGTCGCGGGGACGATGTCGGCTCCGCCGGGTCGGCGGTCGGCATCCGCCTCGGCCTCGGCGATGTGCTGGCCGGTGACGACGATGGCATTGTCGTCGGGTGCCGCCTCGACAGCGGCTGTAGAGGCGAATACGTATAGCGACGCACCCGCGGCGAGTGAAATCAACATGATGGCTTTTCCTGAAGATCGGTGCGGCCGCGCTGGGCGCAGCTGATTGCGCCGGGTGGAACCCGGCGGGCGTCGATGTCAGGTGCGAAGTGGTGGGCCCGTGGACGGCGGCGGCGGAGCCGGGAGGCCGCGGCCGACGGCGGCGACCAGTGCGATCGGACGAATGTCGGCGGGCCCGGGTGCGGGAATGAGTCCTACCGGCTGGTCGGGTGCCACCCACGACAGAGCGAGACCCGCGAACGTACAGGGCTGATCGTTCGGCGATGACGGCGTCTCGTCGTGGTCCTGTTCCGTCCCCGCCAGCGCTGCATCGAGCAGCTGGCGCGCTGCCTGCGCCTGCGTAGAATCGCCGCCCGGCATGCGGCCGGAGCAGAGCTCGATGACGAACCCTTCGGTGGTCCGGACCGGCATCCAGCCGGCCGGGATCAGCGCGCGCAGAAACAGCGCTCCGCCCAGCAGGGCGAGCATCCAGGCGCCCATGCGCTGTGGCGCGAGCCGACTCACATCGCCCGCCTAATGATTGACCACGCAATCGGCAATGCGATCGGCTAGCCTGATCTCTCGAACTCGATATCTATGAGACGATCTTCGCGAGACCTTTCGAGAGCTGCAGCGCGCCATTGAGGCGCTGTTGGGCGGTTGGCCAGTCGCGGGCGATGACGAGCTTGCTGTCGGGGCGCAGGCGCGCGGTGCCTTTGAGGCGTTCGACATAGGCGAGGAGGCCGGGCAGGTCCGGGAAGCTGTCATTGTGGAAATGGACCAGCGCGCCTCTCGGGCTGACATCGAGCTTGGCGATCGTCGCGGCACGGCAATTGAGCTTGATCTCGATCACCTTCAACAGATTTGCGGTTTCCTCGGGGAGCTTGCCAAAACGATCGATCAGCTCGGCTGCGAAGCTTTCGATTTCGGGTGCGTCGGCGAGCTCGTTCAGGCGGCGATAGAGGCCCATCCTGAGGTCGAGATCGGGGACATAGGCGTCGGAGATGAGAATGGGCGCGTCGACGGTGATTTGCGGCGAGAATTGCTCGGGCCGGCGCTCCAGCCCGCCGGCCTTGGCGTCCAGGATCGCCTCCTCGAGCATCGACTGGTAGAGTTCGAAGCCGACCTCCTTGATGTGGCCGGACTGTTCGTCACCGAGCAGATTGCCGGCGCCGCGGATGTCGAGATCATGGGTGGCGAGCTGGAAGCCGGCGCCGAGGCTTTCGAGGCTGGCCAGCACCTTCAGGCGCTTGTCGGCGGTCTCGGTGGTGAGCCGGTCGGCCGGCGTGGTGAAATAGGAATAGGCGCGGGTCTTGGCCCGTCCGACGCGGCCGCGCAGCTGGTAGAGCTGGGCGAGGCCGAAGCGGTCGGCGCGGTGGACGATCAGCGTGTTGGCGGTCGGGATGTCGAGGCCGCTTTCGACGATCGTTGTTGACAGCAGCACTTCGTATTTCCGGTCGTAGAAGGCGGAAATCCGCTCCTCGACCTCGGTCGGCGCCATCTGGCCGTGCGCGACGACGTAGCGCACCTCCGGCACCTCCTCGCGCAGGAATTGCTCGATGTCGGGCAGGTCGGCGATGTGCGGCACGACGAAGAAGCTCTGCCCGCCGCGATAATGTTCGCGCAGCAAAGCCTCGCGGACCACCACAGGGTCCCAGGGCATGACGTAGGTACGCACAGCCAAGCGATCGACCGGAGGGGTTTGGATCACCGACAGTTCGCGTAGCCCGGACATCGCCATCTGCAGCGTGCGCGGGATCGGTGTGGCGGTGAGCGTCAGGACATGCACGTCGGCGCGCATCGCCTTCAGTTTCTCCTTGTGGGTGACGCCGAAGCGCTGCTCCTCGTCGACGATGACGAGGCCGAGATTCCGGAATTCGACGCCCTTGGCGAGCAGCGCGTGGGTGCCGATGGCGATGTCGACCTTGCCGGCCTTGAGCCGCTCCTTCGTCTCCGCCGCCTCTCGCGCGGGGACGAGACGGGAGAGCCGGCCGATCTCGATCGGGAAGCCCTGGAAGCGTTCCTTGAAGGTGTTGAAATGCTGGCGGGCGAGCAGGGTGGTCGGCGCGACGAGGGCGACCTGCAGGCCGGACATCGCCGCGATGAACGCGGCGCGCAGCGCCACTTCGGTCTTGCCGAAGCCGACATCGCCGCAGACCAGCCGGTCCATCGGCTTGCCCGCGCCGAGATCGCCGATCGTGTCGGCAATGGCGCGGTCCTGGTCCTCGGTCTCCTCGAACGGGAAGCGGTCGGCGAAGGCGGCATAGCCGGTGTCGGGCTCGGCCACCGCGCCGGGACGCAGCGCGCGCTCGGCCGCGACCTTGATGAGCTCGCCGGCGATCTCGTGGATCCGCTCCTTCATGCGGCTCTTGCGCCGTTGCCACGCCTCGCCGCCGAGCCGGTCGAGCGCGACGCCCTCGCTCTCGCTGCCGTAGCGCGAGAGGATGTCGATGTTCTCGACCGGCACGTAGAGCTTGTCGCCGCCGGCATAGGTCAGCGCGACGCAGTCGTGCGGCGCCTTCTGCACCGGAATCTGGGTGAGCCCGTCATAGCGGCCGATGCCGTGATCGGCGTGGACGACGAGATCGCCGGGCGTCAGCGTCGCCAGCTCGTCGAGGAAGGCCTGGGTGCTCTTCTTGCGTCGGCGGCGGACCAGGCGGTCGCCGAGCATGTCCTGCTCGGTGAGCAGGGCGACGTCCCTGGTCGTGAAGCCGTGATCGAGCTGGATGACGGCGAGCGCGACCTGCCCCTTGGCCGCGACGCCGAGTGCTTCCTGCCAGCTCTCCGCCTCGGCGACCTTGGCGAGGCCGTGATCGGCAAGCAGGCCTTTCAGTCGCTCGCGCGACCCGTTCGAATAGCTGGCGAGAACGATCCTGTGCTTCGTCCGCCGGAGCGCGGCAACATGGGCGGCGACCGCCTCGTAGACGTTGGTGCCTTGCGTCCGTTCGGGCGCGAAGTCGCGCGGCGGCTCGACCTCGAAATCGAGGACGCGGGCGCTTTCCGGTTCTAGGAAGGGGGTAACGAGGTGGAGCGGGCGATCTGTGACCAACGTCTCCCATTTGTCGCGGGCGAGATAGAGCGTCTCGGGCGCGAGCGGGCGATAGCTACCGGGGTCGGACGACTGCGCGCGCTGGCGATTCTCGTAATAGTCGGCGATTGCCTCGAACCGCCCTTCGGCCGCGCCGCTGTCGCCGGGGTCGCGGACGACGAGGTCGTCCTCGCCGAGATGATCGAACAAAGTCGCCAGCCGCTCCTCGAACAGCGGCAGCCAGTGGTCGAGCCCGGCGATCCGCCGCCCCTCCGACACCGCCTGATAGACCGGATCGCCGGTCGCGGTGGCGCCGAACAGCTCGCGGTAGCGCGACCGAAAGCGCTTGATGCTGTCCTCGTCGAGCAGCGTCTCCGCGGCGGGAAGCAGGGTGAATCCCTCGATTCGCGCGACGCTGCGCTGGGTGGCCGCGTCGAAGCGCCGCACGCTCTCGATCTCGTCGCCGAAGAAGTCGAGGCGCAGCGCATCCTCCTCGCCGGCCGGAAACAGGTCGACGAGGCCGCCGCGCACCGCGAACTCGCCCGGATCACGCACCGTCTCGGTCCGGCTGTAGCCGTTGGCGGCGAGCAGGGCGGTCAGCCGATCCAGATCGATCCGCTCGCCCGGCGCGAGGCGCGCGACGAGCTGGCGGACGCGGAACGGGGTCAGCGTGCGTTGCAGCGCCGCGTTGACCGTCGTGACGAGAAGCTGTGGCTTTGCGGCCTCGCGCTGGAGCGCATGCAGCGTCGCCAGCCGCTCCGAGGTCGAGCGCAGCGACGGCGAGGAGCGGTCATAGGGCAGGCAGTCCCAGGCCGGGAAGACGAGCGTCTCCAGCTCCGGCGCGAAATAATGGGCCGCATCAGCGAGCGCCCGCATCGCCGCCTCATCCGGCGCGATGAACACCGCACGGCCTTTCGCGGCACGGGCGAGATCGGCGGCAAGCCAGGGCAGGAAGCCCGCCGGCACGCCCGCCAGCGTCATCGGCTTGTCGGCCGAGAGGATTTTCTGGATATCGGTCACGTCAGGGCAGCTTGATATAGTCGTGGGTCTGGAGGCGGTTCATCATCTCCCCCCGCCAGCGCTCCGGCACGGCGGCGGTTCCCATCGCCCAGGCGAGAATGTCGACGTCCTGCTCCTCGAGCAGCGCCTCGAACGCATCGAGTTCCGCCTCCGACCAGCCGGCATGATGCGCGTCGAAGAAGCCGCCGACCAGCATGTCCGCCTCGCGCACGCCGCGATGCCAGGCACGGAACTTCAGGCGTTTGAGGCGGGCGGTGCGGTTCATGGCTTCCCAAGCAGAAAAGGCCGCTCCGGGGTTCCGGGCGGCTTCGATCATGGCCATGTAGGCAACACCCGCCCGTCATTCCAGCGAAAGCTGGAATCTTCCTGCCTTCATGGCCGTCGGGCAAGAAAAGCGGGATTCCAGCTTTCGCTGGAATGACGAAATGGGGCACAGAAGCGACACGTCATGCGCCCCGATATTCTCAATCCGCTGTTCGCCGAGGTGGAGGTGCTGAAGGGCATCGGACCGCAGCTCGCCAAGCCGCTGCACCGGCTGAAGCTCGACCGGGTGATCGACATCCTCTTCCATCTCCCGGTGAGCTGGATCGACCGCAAGCGGGTGACCCGGCTCGACGAGGCCGATGTCGGGCGGGTGATCACCATCGAGCTGACCGCGCGCGACTATCGGCAGGCCGGGGGCAGGGGACCGTTCCGCGTCTATGCGGCCGATGGGGGCGGCGACTATGTGACGCTCACCTATTTCAACAATCCCGGCTGGGCGAAGAAGCAGCTGCCGCTCGGCGAGCCGCGGCTCGTCTCCGGCAAGCTCGATCGCTATGGGCAGGAATTGCAGATGGTCCATCCGGACTATGTGCTGGCGCCCGGCGAGGACGCCGATATTCCCGAACGCGAGCCGGTCTATCCTCTGTCCGAAGGCCTCACCAACCATCGCCTCGGCGACCTCGCCGGCCAGGCGCTGGCGCGGCGGCCGGACCTTGGCGAGTGGATCGAGCCGAGCCTCAAGGCGCGGCACGGCTGGCCGGACTGGGCGGAGGCGCTGGATACCGCGCACCGCGATCCTGCCGCCGCTAAGGCGCGCGAGCGGTTGGCCTATGATGAGGTGTTCGCCAACCAGCTCGCGCTGATGCTGGTGCGGGCCTCGTCGCGGAGGCGCAAGGGCGTCCCACTCCTCGGCGACGGTCGTCTGCGTGACCAGCTCAGGCTGCCCTACACGCCGACCGGGGCGCAGCAGCGGTCGGTGCGCGAGATCGAGGGCGATCTGCAGCAGGAGACGCCGATGCTGCGCCTGCTGCAGGGCGACGTCGGCTCGGGCAAGACGCTCGTCGCGTTGATGGCGATGCTGGTGGCGGTCGAAGCGGGCGCGCAGGCGGCCCTGCTCGCGCCGACCGAGATTCTTGCCCGCCAGCATCACGACAATCTCTCGCGCCTGCTCGCCGGCCTGCCGGTCAACGTCGCGATCCTGACCAGCCGCGAGAAGGGACGCGCTCGCGAATCCTGCCTGATGGGCCTCGCCGACGGCTCGATCCACATCCTGATCGGCACCCACGCCATCTTCCAGGAGAAGGTCGCCTACAAAAGGCTCGGCCTTGCGGTGGTGGACGAGCAGCACCGCTTCGGCGTCGCCCAGCGGATGATGCTGGCGAGCAAGGCGGAGCGACCACCGCATCTGCTCGTCATGACCGCAACGCCGATCCCGCGCACGCTGACGCTGACCCATTATGGCGAGATGGATGTGAGCCGCCTCGACGAGATGCCGCCCGGCCGCCAGCCGATCGAGACGCGGGTGATTAGCGAGGACCGGATGGCCGAGGTGATCGACGGCCTCGGCCGCCATATTGCGGCGGGCCGGCAGGCCTATTGGGTCTGTCCCCTGGTCGAGGAAAGTGAGACTTCGGACCTTGCGGCCGCCGAAGAGCGGGCACGAGTGCTGGGCCAGCGCTTCCCCGGGCAGATCGGAGTCGTCCACGGCCGGATGAAGGGGCCGGAGAAGGACGCGGTCATGGAGGCGTTTGTGGGCGGGCGGATCGCCGTTCTCGTCGCGACGACGGTGATCGAGGTCGGCGTCGACGTGCCCAATGCCAGCCTGATGATCGTCGAGCACGCTGACCGCTTCGGCCTTGCCCAGCTCCACCAGCTCCGCGGCCGGGTCGGGCGCGGTGACCAGCACAGCGTCTGCCTGTTGCTGCGTGGGGGGAGCCTCAGCGAGACCGCGCGCGCAAGGCTCGGCCTGATGCGCGAGACCAATGACGGCTTCCGCATCGCCGAGGAGGACCTGCGGTTGCGCGGCGCCGGCGAGATCCTCGGCACCCGCCAGTCGGGCGAAGCGGAGTTCCGCCTGGCCAGCCCCGAACAGGTCGCCGAGCTGGCGCCGATCGCGATGGACGATGCCCGCCTGCTCGTGGATCGCGACGGCGGCCTCGACAGCGAACGGGGGAAAGCGGCGCGAACTCTCCTCTATCTGATGGAGCGCGATGCGGCCGTGGGATTGCTGCGGGGTGGCTGACCTCCCAACCGTCACCCTGAACTTGTTTCAGGGTCCAGGTCTCCATCCGCTGCGAGGCTCGAAGTTGGATGCTGAAACAAGTTCAGCATGATGGTTATAGGCGAGCTCACGCAACCTCCACGACAAGGACCGCCACGATGCCCGCCTCGCTTCTCCTGCCCATCGTGCTCGTCCTCGCTGCCGGATCGATGATGGCGATCCAGCCGCCCACCAACGCCTATCTCGCCCGGGCAAGCGGTTCGGTGATGTTCGCCGCACTCCTGTCCTTTGTGGTCGGCACCGTCGTGCTGTCCGCGCTCACGCTGGCGACCCAGCGCCCGGCGCTGGCGCCGCTGCGCGACGTGCCGTGGTATGCCTGGGCGGGCGGCCTCTACGGCGCCTTCTTTGTCACGGTCGCGACCTATGCCGCGCCGCGCCTCGGCATAGCCTCGATGCTCACCATCGCGATCGCCGGCCAGATGATCGCCGCGCTCGTCATCGATCATTACGGGGCGCTCGGCCTCGACCGCTCGCCTGTCACCCCTGGCCGCATCGCCGGCGCGCTGCTTGTGATCGGCGGCGTGCTGCTCGTGCGGCGGGGTTAACACTCCACGTCACCCCGGCGAAGGCCGGGGTCCATGCGGATTCAGTATGGATTCCAGCCTTCGCTGGAATGACGATTACAGGGTTATCAGCCCGTGCTTTTTCTTACCCAAGCTTATCTTTCTGGGTGTGGGGCCGAAATAGAATCGGTGTTCCGGGTCAGTAATCTGCGTTCCGTCCAACCGGACGGCACCTTCCGCAATCTTACGACGCGCTTCGGCTTTGGACGGCACAAACCCGACTCCGATAAGAGCATCAACAATACCAACTTCGCCGCTCGGCACGGAAAAGGTTGGCAGATCCCCGCCGGCCGCCCCTTCCTCGAAAGTCCGGCGCGCCGTCTCGGCCGCGGACTGCGCAGCCTCAACCCCGTGCAGCATCGCGGTGGCGGCGTCGGCGAGGGCCTTCTTGGCATCGTTGATCCCGGCGCCCTCCAACGCCTCCAACCGGGCGATCTCGTCCAGCGGCACGTCGGTGAACAGCCGCAGGAATCTGCCCACGTCTGCGTCCTGCGTGTTCCGCCAGAACTGCCAGTAATCGTAGGCCGAAAGCTGGTCGGCGTTGAGCCACACCGCGCCGGAGACGGTCTTGCCCATCTTGCCGCCGTCGGCGGTGGTGATGAGCGGGGTGGTCAGGCCGAACACCTCGACGCCGTCCATGCGGCGGGTGAGCTCGACGCCGTTGACGATATTGCCCCACTGGTCGGAGCCGCCCATCTGCAGCCGGCAGCCGGCCCGGCGCGAGAGCTCGCGGAAGTCGTAGCCTTGCAGGATCATGTAGTTGAACTCGAGGAAGGACAGCGACTGCTCGCGGTCGAGGCGGAGCTTCACGGAATCGAAGCTCAGCATCCGGTTGACCGAGAAATGCTGGCCGACCTCGCGCAGGAAGGGGATATATTCCAGCTTGTCGAGCCATTCGGCATTGTCGACCATGATGGCATCGGTCGGCCCGTCCCCGAAGGTCAGGAAAGGCTCGAACACGCGGCGGATCGAGGCGATGTTGGCGCTGATCGTCTCGACCGTGAGCAGCCGCCGCGCCTCGTCCTTGAAGCTCGGATCGCCGATCTTGGAGGTGCCGCCGCCCATCAGCACGATCGGCTTGTGCCCCGCCTGCTGGAGCCGGCGCAGCATCATGATCTGCACCAAAGAGCCGACATGGAGCGACGGCGCGGTCGCGTCGAAACCGATATAAGCGGGGATGATCTCCTTCGCCGCCAGCGCATCGAGCGCCGCCGCGTCGGTCACCTGATGGATATAGCCGCGCGAGGACAGCAGGGTTAGGATATCGGACTGATATTCGGTCATGGCGTGGCGCGGTTAGCACGCGTTTACAATATTGCTAAGCCTGTTCAGGCTTGGACTCACGCGCTCGCGACAATGACTGGAGAATCATGACTGGCAAGTCGACCCCCGGTGGATTCATGTGCCTGCGGCCTTTCCCGGACCTCCCGCACCCTGATATCGAAGTGATCGCCGAGGCCTCTCGGCTGCGGGCGGATGTCCTGCAGCTCTGGCTTACGCTGCGAGGCGACCTTTCCGGGATTGTCATTCCGGAGTTCAGTGAACCGGCGCGGGCGGACGATTTGTGGCAGCATACCTGCTCAGAAGCCTTCCTGCTCGCCGGAAGCGGGTCGGGCTATTGTGAGTTCAATATCTCACCTTCTCGCCACTGGGCTGCCTATAGCTTCACGCGATATCGCGAAGGGAGAGAAAATCTCGACATCGAAGCGCCCGATGTGACCGTAGCGGAAATGGGGAGCAATTTCTCGATTGGCGCGGTGCTGAAACTTGGCCCGTCTCTGGCCGATAAGCCCTGGATGCTCGGCCTGTCGGCGGTGATCGAGGAAGCCGACGGCACCAAGTCCTACTGGGCGCTGAAACACCCGCCGGGGAAGCCGGATTTCCATCATCCGGATTGCTTTGCGCTCGAATTGCCGGTCATCTGAACCCGATCCGTCACCCCGGACTTGATCCGGGGTCCACCTTCTTTACGAACACTGCGAAAGAAGATGGATGCCGGATCAAGTCCGGCATGACGAAGAGAGTTCGAGAATGAAATTCGGCATCGACCGGCTGCTCGCCGACCCTGACCTGCGCAGGCCCCTCGAAGGCAGGCGCGTCGCTTTGCTCGCCCATCCCGCCTCGGTGACGGCGGACCTCACCCACAGCCTCGACGCCCTCGTTGCGGCGGGGCTCAACGTGTCGGCGGTGTTCGGCCCGCAGCACGGCGTGCGCGGCGATCTCCAGGACAATATGATGGAATCGCCGGACTATACCGATCCGACCTACGGCATGCCGGTGTTCAGCCTCTATGGCGAGGTGCGGCGGCCGAGCGGCCAGTCGATGGGGACGTTCGACACGATCCTCGTCGACCTGCAGGACGTCGGTTGCCGCATCTACACCTTCGTCACGACCCTGCTCTACGTGCTCGAAGCCGCCGCGCAGCACGGCAAGTCGGTCTGGGTGCTGGACCGCCCCAATCCCGCCGGCCGCCCGGTCGAGGGACTGACGCTCCGCCCCGGCTGGGAGAGCTTCGTCGGCGCCGGGCCGATGCCGATGCGCCATGGCCTCACCTTGGGCGAGATGGGCCTGTGGTTCGTCGATCAGTTCAAGCTCGATGTCGATTACCGCGTGATCGAGATGGAGGGCTGGCAGCCCGAGGCGGCGCCCGGCTTCGGTTGGCCGCCGGAGCGGGTGTGGATCAATCCCAGCCCCAATGCCGCCAACGTGAACATGGCCCGCGCCTATGCCGGCACGGTGATGCTGGAGGGCACGACGCTGAGCGAGGGCAGGGGCACCACCCGCCCGCTCGAGCTGTTCGGCGCGCCGGACATCGACGCGAAGCAGGTGATCGCCGAGATGCACCGCATCGGCCCGCAATGGCTGGACGGCTGCACGCTGCGCGACATCTGGTTTCAGCCGACCTTCCACAAGCATGTCGGCCAGCTGTGCAGGGGCGTCTTCATCCACGCCGAAGGCCATGCTTACGACCACGACGCCTTCCGCCCGTGGCGCCTGCAGGCGCTCGGCTTCAAGGCGATCCGGGCGCTCTATCCGGACTATGATCTCTGGCGCGATTTCCCGTACGAGTATGAGTTCGACAAGCTCGCGATCGACGTGATCAATGGCGGCCCGGCCTTGCGCGAGTGGGTCGACGATCCGGCGGCCGTGCCGGGCGATCTCGACGTGCTCGCGCTGCCCGACGAGGATGCATGGGCGGAAGAACGAGGGGCGTTCCTGCGCTACTAAAAAGGGGGAAGAGGATGCTGCACAGGATGGTGCTGGCCGCGACGCTGGCTGTCACGGCGCCGGCCTTCGGTCAGGCGGCGCTGAACACGCAGGAGCAGGCCGCGCCGGCGCTGCCCCGCATCCTGCCCCTGCGCGAGCAGGCCCGCCTCCGTGACGCGTGGCTCGCCGAGCGGCTCGATACCGTCGTCCCCGCATTGATGCGCGAGCATGGCTTCGACATGTGGGTGCTCATCGCCCGCGAATATCTCGAAGACCCGGTGATGACGACGATGCTGAACGCGACCAGCATGCGCGCGCGGCGGCGGACGATCCTGATCTTCTTCGATTCCGGCGAAGGGCAGCCGGTCGAGCGGCTGACGGTCAGCCGCTATGGCCTCGGCGGCCTGTTCGCGCCGTCCTGGGATCCAACCGCGCAACCCGACCAGTGGGCGCGGCTCGGCGAGCTGATCGCCGCGCGCAATCCGCGCCGCATCGCGGTCAACGTCTCGCCCAGCACCGCCTTCGCCGACGGCCTGACCCGCAGCCAGCATGACGGCCTGATGGCGGCGCTCTCCGAAGCACTCCGCAGCCGCGTCGTCCCGACCGTCGAGCTCGCCGTCGGCTGGCTGGAAACCCGCATTCCGGCCGAGATGGAACGCTATCCGGAGATCGTCCGCCTTGCCCATGCGATCATCGCCGAGGGCTTCTCGCGCCGCGCGGTGACGCCGGGGACGACCACGGTCGACGACCTCGTCTGGTGGTATCGCGAGCGGATCAACGCGCTCGGCCTCGACACCTGGTTCCAGCCCAACGTCAACATCTTCCGCCGCGGCGCCGCGGCGCCGCTCGAGGGGGATACGGTGATCCAGCCGGGTGACATGCTCTGGCTCGATTTCGGTATCACCTATCTCGGCCTCAACACCGACACCCAGCACCTCGCTTATGTGCTGCGCCCGGGCGAGACCGAGGCGCCCGCCGGCCTGCGCGCCGGCCTCGCCGCTGCCAATGCGACCCAGGATGCGGTGACCGCGAGCTTCCGCACCGGTCTGTCCGGTAACGAAATTCTTGCGGCCGCGCGGACCCGCGCGATCGCGGCGGGCCTCCGGCCGACCATCTATTCCCACCCGATCGGCTATCACGGCCACGGCGCCGGCGCCTCGGTCGGCTTCTGGGACAATCAGGAAGCCGATCCGCGCGGCGAGCACCGCCTTCGCCCGAACACCGCCTGGTCGATCGAACTCAATGCCCGCCACACGGTCCCCGAGTGGGGCGGGCAGGAGGTCGACTTCCGACTGGAGGAGGACGCGTTCTTCGACGGCCGCCAGGTCCGCTATCTCGACGGCCGGCAGGACCGCTTCCACCTGATCGCGAACAACTAGCGCCTGCGCTCTGCCTGGCGCACCGGACCGGGCTATAGACTGGATCAAGGACAAGGTCCGCGGCCCGTACGGGCCGCGGCCTTCGGCGGGCTACAGCCCCGTCATTGCGGACTTGCCTGCCGTGCGCCGGCTTCCGCACCGCTGATCTCGCCATTCCCGTCGGTGTCGGCGCGCTGGAACGCAGCGGCGATATCTGCCTCGCTTGCCTGCGCGCCCTGCGCTCGGGCGCGCACCATCGCGGTGAACTCGGCCCGGCTGAGGCTGCCATTGTGATCGGTGTCGTGGACGCCGAACGGGCTGCTGTGGCTGCCGGCGCCGGTGCTGGGTTCAGAAGCGGGCGGCTGCGACTGGCTGGGCGTCGGTTCGCTCGGCGGCGGCTGCGTGTCCTGGGCCAAGAGCGGGGCGGCAAGAAGGAGGGCCGAGGCGAAAAGAACTGGACGGTACATAGGAAGCTCCATTGCGAGATGTGCGGGGTTCGAAAAAATGCGGGCGGCTGGCCCCGCAATTCCTGCCGCAGGCGTCGAACCGGCCTCGCCAAGCTCTTGTTCCTCTTTCACTTTCGTCTCGGCGCGCGATGCCGTCGCCGCAAGCACGAGTCGTTGCACTGGGGCGTCCGCCCGCGCCTCCGCGAGTCTGTGAGGCGCCTCTTCTACGCGCCCCTGCCGGCGCGGCGCCGGTCGAATCCGACCAGGGCGAAGCCGCCGATCAGGAAGCCGACGGCGATGAGCAGGGCGTTGAGGCCGGTGCGCGCCCAGCCGATCTCGCTCACATCCATGAACGGATAGGGATAGCGCCCGTCGATCGCGCCGCGCGCCAGGGCATAGAGGAAATAGGCGAGCGGCAGCAGCGTCCAGAGCCACGGGTCGCGCGGGCTGAGGACACCCCGCGGGGCGAAGGCCAGCCAGTAGAGCGGCACCAGCACCGGCGTCACCTGGTGCAGCAGCACATTGGCCAGAACCGCGCCGCCGCTGAGCTCGACAAGGCCGCGCAGCAGAAGGCCGTACACGATGCCGACCAGCAGGATGGCGAGCGTGGTTCCGCCAAGCAGCGACGGCGCCGTCGCGGCCCGTCGCCCCAACGCGATCGCTGTGAAGAGCAGCGCAACGATGAGGTTGGTGATGATGGTGAAGAAGCGCAGCATCCCCCACAGCGTCGCGCCGACGGTGCGGTTGATCTCGAGGCTGGCATCGAACTGGACGGCGAGGCCGACCCAGGCGACCAGCGCAATCAGGGCGGCGGCGAGGCGGGAGAGGCGTCCGTCAGCCATCCTGGGCTCTCCGGTCGATCACCTCGAAATGGGCGGCGCGCTGGTCGAAGCGCGACAGGACGGCCTGCGCCGCGGCGGGGACATGGCTCACCGCATAATCCTCGCCCATGAAGGCACGGATCGCCGCGAGGCTCTCGAACCACATCAGGGTCTGGAACTCGACCTCGTCGCCGTCGGCGCGGCGCATCAGATCGATGTGGAGGAAGCCGGGAATGCGCCGCGCCTCGATACCGGGGATGACCTCGCCACGCACCACCTTCTCATAGGCTTCAGCATTGTCCGGCGTCGTCCATCCGCGCCAGAGCCGGCAGATCATGGTGTTGCCCCCTGGTCCTCCACATCGCGTTCGGCCGGCGCCGTCGGCAGGATCTCGATGATGCAGTCGCCAGGGACAAGCGACTGCGCTTCCGGCTCCCAGAAGCCGTAGGGCTTGCCGTCGCGGTACAGGCGCACGCCGAGCCCGTTGGCAATCGCCGAGATCGGCTTGCCGCACTCCTCCGGCGTCACGTTGCGCTCGTGGAGCTGGACCCGGCCGCTCGAACTGGCGAGGTCGGCGAGATAGTCGGCGATATGCTCGCCATGGGTCGAGCCGGCGAGCAGCAGCCCGGCGAAGCTCACCGGATTGATGACGGTGGTCGCGCCGGCCTGCCGGGCGAGCAGTTCGTTGTCCTGGTTGCGCACCGCGACGCTGATCGGGATGCGCGGCGCGAGGTGACGCGCGGTGAGCACCATCAGGATGGAGGTGTCGTCGCGCCCGGCCGAGATCATCATCGCCTTCGCACGGTCGATATGGACGTCCTTCAGCGTCGTGTCGCGGGTGGCATCGGCGCAGAGCACCGCGCAGCCCAGGGATTCCGCGCGTTCCAGCGCCACGGGCTCGGCGTCGATGACGACGATCTCTGCGGCAGGAGTGCCACGCGCGATCAGCTCGTCGACGGCCTCCGAGCTGCTCGTGCCGAAGCCCGCGACGACGATATGACCGCTAAGGCGGCTCTGAAGCCTGGCCATCTGCCATCTCTCCCATGTCCGGCGGAAAACGAAATTGTAGGCGGTGCCGATGAAGATCAGCACGAAGAAGACGCGGATCGGCGTCACCACCAGCGCGTCGAACATGCGCGTGTTGTCGGCGATCGGAACGACGTCGCCGTAGCCGGTCGTGGTGATCGAGATCATGGTGAAATAGATCACGTCGAGGAAGCTGACGTGATTGTCGAGATTGTCCCTGAGGCCGTCGCGCTCCAGCCAGTGGACGAGCACCGCGAAGACGAGCAGGCCGAGGACCAGGGCGACGCGCCAGCCGATCTGCACCCAGACGGGCAGCGGGCTCTTGCGCCGCAGGGTGACGTGGTCGGGCCCCCGGCGCAGCGCCATCAGGGATAGAGCGCCTTGAGGCGATCCAGCGACGGATCGTGGGTGAGGTCGAGATGGAGCGGCGTCACCGTCACATAGCCGTCGGCGATCGCCTCCAGATCGGTCGCGTGGCCGGGCGTGTGCAGCACCGGGCCGAGCCCGAACCAGTAATAATTGTAGCCGCGCGGATCGGTGCGTTCGACGATGCGGGTGCGGCCATAGTCGCGCAGGCCCTGACGCACGACACGGATGCCCTTCACCTCGGTGGGCGGTCGCGCCGGGAAGTTGACGTTGGCCAGCGTGCGCGGCGCCATCGGCTCGGCGATCAGCGGCCGCAGCACCTCGTCGGCCCAGGCCTCGGCCGTGGCGAAGGGCACGGTATCGCCCATGCCTTCGCGCGCGTAGTTCTGGCTGAGCGCGACCGATGGGATGCCGGCCAGCGCGCCTTCCATCGCCGCCGAGACGGTCCCCGAATAGGTGACGTCCTCGCCGAGGTTCGCGCCGCGGTTGACGCCGGAGAGGATGAGGTCCGGCTGCATGTCCTTGAGGACATGGGCGAGGCCCATCATCACCGCGTCGGTCGGGGTGCCGGTGACGCAGAAGCGGCGCTCGCCGAGCTTCCTCAGGCGAACGGGAACCGTGAGGGTGAGCGAATGGCCGGCGCCCGACTGCTCCTCGGCGGGCGCGACGATCCAGATGTCGTCCGAAAATTCGCGGGCGATCTTCTCCAGCACCTTGAGCCCCGTCGCATTCACGCCGTCGTCGTTGGTGAGGAGAATCCGCATGGCCCCGCTATGCCGGGGCGCGCGGCGTGCGGCAACCATCCGCGCCGGATTCGCGTTGGTCGGGCAACCGGATCAACGATGGAGCGAGCGATGCGGGTCCCCAACAACAGCGTCGTGCTGGTCGCCGACGGCCGCAAGTCCCTGTTCTTCCGCAACGAAGGCGACGCAGCCTTCCCGAACCTCGTCGTCGAGGACAAGGTCGTCCAGGACAATCCCGACCATCACGAGCAGGCGACCGATCTCGCGGGCCGCGCGGCGACGCCGGTCGCCGGGATCGGCGGCTCGATGGAGGAGGTCGATTTCCATCAGCAGGAGGAGGACCGCTTCGCCGCCGGGATGGCCGAGACGCTGAAGGCGCGGGCTCTGGGCGGCGACTATGAAGCGCTGATCGTCGTCGCCCCGCCCAGGACGCTCGGCGAGCTTCGCAAACATTATCACAAGGAGGTCGAGCGCCGGCTGGTCGGCGAGGTGCCGAAGGACCTGACCAGGATGCCGGTGGACGAGATCGAACGGGTTCTGCAGGCGCAGTAGCGCGATCAGTCCAGCGTCGTCCGATACCTCGCCAGGGCCAATGCGGCGACCGCGCAGACGAAGACGGCCAGCGCGAGCAGGCTCGGCCCCATGTCGGCGAAGCCCTGACCCTTGAGCAATGCGCCGCGCACGATCCTCAGGAAATGGGTCACCGGGATCAGCGTGCCCAGCCATTGCGCCCAGTCCGGCATGCCGCGGAACGGGAACATGAAGCCGGAGAGCAGGATCGAGGGCAGGAGGTAGAAGACCGAAAGCTGCATCGCCTGGAGCTGGGTGCGGGTCAGCGTCGAGATCAGGAAGCCCAAGCCCAGCGAGCCGATGATGAACAGGGTCGTGCCGAGGATGAGCCCCGGCCAGCCGCCCGCCATCGGCACGCCGAACAGGACCCGTCCGATGATGAGGATCAGCGCCGTCTGGATCATCCCGACGATCACAAACGGCGCGAGCTTGCCGATCATCACCTCGAGCGGCTGGACCGGCGTCGCGAGCAGGCTTTCCATCGTCCCGCGCTCCTGTTCGCGCGTGACGCCGATCGCGGTCATCATCACCAGGGTCAGCGTCAGCACGATGCCGAGCAGGCCGGGGACGATGTTGTAGGCGGTGATGTTCTCCGGATTGTAGCGGCGGTGGACGACGATCTCGAACGGCTGCTCGGGATCGGCCGGCGGCGCCACCGCGCCGGTGAGGTCGCGCCGCAGCGCCTCCCGCGGCAGCTGGGCGAGCGCGGCGAGCGCGCTCCCCGTCGCGGTGGGATCAGTGGCGTCGGCCTCGACCAGGATCTGTGCCCGGTCGCCGCGCACGACCCGCCGGGTGAAGTCGCCGGGAATGGTGATCGCGAACTGGACCTGGCCGGTGCGGACCAGTTCGTCGAGCTCCGCGGCGTTCCGGACCTGATGATTGATGTCGAAATAGGAGGAGTTGGCGATCCCCGACACGACCGAGCGGGCAAAGACGCTGTTCTCCTGCACCAGAATTGCGGTCGGCAGGTGGCGGGGATCGGTGTTGATCGCATAGCCGAACAGCAGCATCTGGATCACGGGCACGGCGAGGATCAGCGCATAGGTGATCCGGTCGCGAGTGAGCTGGATGAACTCCTTGATGAGCACGGCGCCCGTCCGTTCGAGGGAGAAGGCCTGGTTCGGCTGACGGGGCTCCGCGCTCATTGGAAGTTGTCCGGGACGCGGCTCATCAGGTGGATGAACACGTCCTCCAGCGTGGGCTCGGTGCGCGCCCATCTGAACGGGGACCGTTGATAGGGGGCCAGCGCTCTTTCGAGCCTATCCGCGTCGCCGCCGCTTACGTGGAGCGCGAGGCCGAACGGCGCCGCCATCTCGACCGCCGGGTCCCTGAGCAGTTCGCCCGCGAGCCGGTCGACGCCCGGGCCTTCGCCGCGCCAGGTCGCGAGCTTCGCGCCCGCGATCACCTCCTCGGCAGTGCCGCGGGCGAGCAGCTCGCCATAGGCGATATAGGCGATGTCGTGGCAGCGCTCGGCCTCGTCCATATAATGGGTCGAGACCAGCACGGTGAGGCCGCGGGCGGCGAGCGTGTGGATTTCGTCCCAGAAGGTCCGCCGTGCCTGCGGGTCGACGCCCGCAGTGGGTTCGTCGAGGAGGAGCAGCTGCGGCTCGTGCAGGGTCGCGACCGCGAGCGCCAGGCGCTGCTTCCAGCCGCCCGAAAGCGTGCCCGCAAGCTGCTTGCGGCGCTCGGCGAGGCCGAGCTGCTCCAGCGCATCCGCCACCCGCTCTCCGATCCGGTCGAGGCTGCGGATGCGGGCGGAGAACTGGAGGTTCTCCTCGACGGTCAGGTCCTCATAGAGCGAGAATTTCTGGGTCATGTAGCCGGTGCGGCGCTTGATCTCCCAGCTTTCCGAGATGATGTCGAAGCCGAGCGCGGTCCCGGTGCCGCTGTCCGGCGTCAGCAGGCCGCAGAGCATGCGCAGCGTGGTCGTCTTGCCGGAGCCGTTGGGGCCGAGGAACCCGGTGATCCGCCCCTCGTCCACCCGGATCGAGAAGTCCTTCACCACCCGGCGGCCGCCGAACGACTTGTTGAGACCCTGGGCGTCGATCGCGACGGTCATTCGACCCGCTCCACATCGACCGGCAGGCCGGGGATCAGCGCCGCGCCGTTCGCCGGCCGCGCCTCGACCATGAACACCAGCCGGTCGCGCGCCTCGCGGCTGTAGATGACCGGCGGGGTGAATTCGGGGCGCGGGCTCACATAGGAGATGGTCGCGGCGAGGTTCGTGGCGCAGCCGTCGCAAGAGAAGTGGACCTGACGGCCGGGACGGTAGGCGGCGACTTCCGTCTCCGGCACGAAGAAGCGCACGAACACGCGGTCGTCGGGGATCAAGGCGATCACCGCCTGATTCGCCGCCACCCACTCGCCGCGCTGGAAGAAGACGTCCTCGATCCGCCCGGCCGACGGCGCGATCGGCGACAGGGTCGCGAGGCGGGCGCTGGTTTCGGTGACTCGACCCTGCGCCTGCGCGACCCGGGCGTCGGCGGCGCGGATCTGGTCCTCGCGCTGGCCCAGTTCGGCGACCTCGATCCGCTGCCGCGCCGCATCGAGCTGTGCCGCGGCGTTCTGATAGGCCGCCCGTGCTTCGTCGAGCCGTACCCTTGCATAGATGCCACGCCGCACGAGCTCCTGGGCGCGATTGAGGGCGATCCGCGTCTCGCGCACCGAGGCCTCGGCGGCATTGCGGTCCGCTTCGAGCACGGCGATTTCCGGCGGACGCTGGCCGCGCCGGGCGTCTTCGGCCTGGGCACGTGCCGCGGCAAGCTCGGCTGTTGCCTGGTCGGCCTGGGCCGCCTGCTGGTCGGGTTCGACCTGGAAGAGGCGTGCGCCGCCGTCCACGCGCTGGCCGCGCCGGACGCCGAGCCGGGTCACCGTTCCGGGCACCGCAGCGGAGAGATAGAGCGTCTCGCCCTCAATGTAACCGGAAAGGGTCGGCGCTGGCCGGAACTGTGGCGCAAGCAGCAGCCAGGCAAGGAACAGGACCGCGAGGCCGGCAAGGACCAGGACGACGGCGCGCTGCGGCTTCATGGCCGGGCCTCCTCGGTGAGCAACCCGCCGAGCACCGTCTCGGCATGCTGGCGGGCGATGGTGGGAAGATCGGGATCGGCACCGCCGATCGGCGTGAACGTCTCGCGCCAGATCGCGCCGAGCATCATCGGGCCGACGATCGAGAAGGCGTGGATGCGGGGATTGCCGGGCCGGACCTCGCCCCTTGCCTGCGCGCGCGCAATCAGCTCGGAAATGACGCCGACCGCCTTCTGGACCACGTCGTCGTGCCAGACCTTGGCGAGCTCGGGGAAATTGCGCGATTCGCCGACCACCATCTTGGCGACGGCGCCGATCGGCACGTTGATGATGATCTCGGCCAAGCGCGGCAGGAATGTGCGGATCAGGGCGGGGAAAGGGAGGTCGGCGGTAAGGATCGCGGCGCGCACCGCATCCACGTTCGGCACGACCACCTCACGCACGACCGCGCGGAACACATCCTCCTTGGTCTCGAAATAGAGATAGAGCGTGCCCTTCGACACGCCCGCGCGCCGCGCGATCTCCTCCATCCTGGCGCCGGCGAATCCCTTTTCCGCGAATACGCCGAGGCCTGCGGCGACGATGTCGCCCGGCCGTGCTTCCTTGCGGCGTCGCCATCTCGGCTGGCTGGTCACGCTTCTTCCTAATAACTGACCAGTCAGTCATTAGTGTGTGTTTTAGGCTATGTCCAGTCGAATTTTGGGAGTTTGAAGACCGATATGAGGCTGCAGAGGAGTGAACGCCTTCTTAACCAAGCCCGTCCCATAAGTCCGCGGCGCGCAGGTGAGGGGCCATGGACGACCTGATCAACGACTTTCTCGCGGAAACCCGCGACATGCTGCAATCGCTTTCCGGCGCGATCGTCGCCTGGGAGGCCGAGCCGGGCGACCGCGAACGGCTCGACGAGATTTTCCGCTTCGTCCACACCGTCAAGGGCAATTGCGGCTTCTTCGATCTGCCGCGTCTCCAGCAACTGAGTCATGCCGCTGAAGATGTGCTGGCGGATGTGCGCGCGGGCCGCCGCACCGCCGATTCGAGGCTGGTGAGCGCGGTGCTCGCGGTCATCGACCGGATCGGCGAGCTTGTGAACGCCCTCGAAACGGGGGACTCGTTGGCCAGCGAGGATGACGAGCAGCTTATTGCCGCGCTGAGCGAGGACGAGGAGGAGGACGTCGAGACCGCTCCGACCGCAACGCCGGAGCCCGACGCGCCGGTCATCGATCTCGAGCGCCGCAAGAATGTCCGCTCGATCCGTCTCTCCGTCGACCTGCTTGACCGGATGATGAGCGGCGTTTCCGACGCGGTGCTCGCCCGCAACGAGCTGGCCCGGCGCCTGCGCGACGCCGAGCGCGACGTCGCCGTCGAAGCGGCCTTCGAACGTGTGTCCGGCTGCATCGCCGAGATCCGCGACGCCATCACCCGCACCCGCATGCAGCGGATCGACAACCTGTTCGCCGCGCTGCCGCGGATGGTCCGCGACCTCTCGTCCGAACTCGGCAAGCAGGTCCGGCTGGAGGTGGACGGCGGCGACGTCGAGCTCGATCGCGAGATGATCGAGATGATCCGCGATCCGCTGAGTCACATCGTCCGCAACGCGATCGACCATGGCATCGAATCCTCCGCCGACCGGGCGAAGGCCGGCAAGGAAGCGATCGGCGTGCTGCGCGTGTCCGCGCGCCAGGCGGGCAACCAGATCCTGATCGAGGTCGCCGACGACGGCCGCGGAATCGACGCCGACAAGCTGGTCGCCAAGGCGATCGCCGCCGGCATCGTCACGTCCGACCGTGCGGAACGCATGTCGCATGTCGAGCGCATTCAGCTGATCTTCGCGGCCGGCCTCTCGACCGCCGGCCAGGTGACCGCGATTTCCGGCCGCGGCGTCGGCATGGACGTGGTGCGCGCGAATATCGAGCGGATCGGTGGCGTCGTCGATCTCGACTCGCGGCTCGGCCATGGCGTGAAGCTCGTTATCCGCGTGCCGCTGACGCTCACGATCATTCCCGCGCTCACGGTCAGCGCGGGCGGCCAGATCTTCGCCATTCCGCGCTCGGCGATCGAGGAGATCCTGCGTGCCCGCGGCGCGGCGGTGCGGGTCGACCGGCTCGGCGACGCCAATGTCGCGACGATCCGCGGCCGCCGCGTGCCGCTGGTCGGCCTCTCCGGCCTGCTCGGCGTCGACACCGCGGTCGCCGACGACGAGCAGAAGCTGATCCTTCTCAAGCCCGCCGGCGGTGACGTCTACGCGCTGGCGGTCGATGCGGTGCATGACCATGAGGAGCTGGTCGTGAAGCCCGCCGCGCCGCTGGTGATGGCCGCCGGCCTCTATGCGGGCACGACGCTGGCCGATGACGGCCGGCCGATCCTGCTGCTCGATCCGTCGGGCATGGCGAGTCGGGCAGGCGTAGGATCGGGCGAGCAGGAGGTGGAGCATCGCCCTGCGGCCGACGCCATGACAGAGCAAACGCGCGAAAGCACATTGCTGCTGTTCCGCGGTCTCGACGGTGGCCTGCGCGCGGTTCCCGTGCCGGTGGTCGAGCGGATCGAGGATGTTCCGGCCGACAGTATCAGCTTCACCGCGGGCCGGCTGCGGGTGCCGGTGGGCGAGCGAATTCTGCCGCTGGCGGGCTGTGCCGAAGCGCCGGCCGAGGGCCTGCTGCGTATCCTCCGCCTCACCGACGGGGCGGCCGAGATCGCCTACGGCTTTGCCGAAGTCGTCGATATCCGCGCGGTCGCGATCGACCTTCAGCCGGCGCTCGTCCCTGGCGAGGTTTCCGGCGTCGCCCTGATCGACGGCAACCAGGTCGAGATCGTCGACCCCTATTGGCTGTTCGCCGCTTTTGCCGGCGAGGCGGCCGACGGCGCGGAGCAGCCGACCTGCGCCTTGCCCGCGGATGATCCCTGGATGGCCAATATTCTGCGCCCGTTGATCGAGAGCCTCGGCTATCGCGTCGTCCCGGCAGGCGAGGAGGTTTTGGCGGATATCGTCATCGCCAGTGCAGAGGCAGGCGGCGCGGCGCAGTCCACCGCCGGCGAAGTGTTGCGTATTCGGGCACGGCCTGAGCCGGACGAGGGCGATAACAGCATCTATCGTTACGACCGCGCGGCATTGATCAGCGCGCTTTCGCGCCACGGCAAGGATCGCAAGCATGGCTGAGCTCGTCCTCATCGTTCGCATGGCCGGACGCCGCGTCGCCATTCCTGCCTCGGAAGTCGAGGCGGTGGTCGAACTGGAAGGCCTGACGCCGGCGCCGCGCGCCGCCGCTCATGTCGCGGGCCTCTCGGCCCTTCGCAGCCGGGTGCTGACCGTGATCGACGCGATGGCATCGCTCGAACTCGGCTGTTCGTTCGGCGAGGGCCTGATCGAGGCCGTCGTCGTCAATTCGGGAGGGCATCCCTATGCGCTCCTCGTCGACGAGGTCGAGGACGTGATCGAGACGGACGGCGCACCACTCGCGGTGCGGGCGCCGATCGGCGCGGGCTGGGATCGGGTTGCGATCGGCATGATCGATGCCGGCAGCGATCTGCTGCTGCTCGTTGATCCGCACCTCGTCATTGCGGGGCCTGCGGCCCAGGCGGCGTAAGCCTTTAAAGTTGTGCTTACTTCTTGCCGTTAATGGTCTGGACGCCGTCACGGAGCATGAAGAATGAAGAGCTGTCTTGTCGTCGATGATAGCAAGGTGATCCGCAAGGTCGCCCGGCACATCCTTGAAACCCTGAACTTTTCCGTCGACGAGGCAGAAGATGGCCGTCAGGCGCTGAACCGCTGCGAGGAGGCCATGCCCGACGTCATCCTGCTCGACTGGAATATGCCGGTGATGAGCGGCATGGAATTCCTGCGCGCGCTCCGCGGTTCGGACCAGCCGACGCAGCCCAAGGTCGTGTTCTGCACGACCGAGAACGACATCGGCCATATCCGCGCGGCGATCGCGGCCGGCGCGGACGAATATGTGATGAAGCCGTTCGACCGCGAGACGATCCACAGCAAGCTCCAGATCGTCGGCCTGGCGTGAACGCGCTTCCGGCGCCTGAACGGCGGCGGAGGCCTGACGGGCCGACCGAGGCGCCCATCCGCCTGATGATCGTCGACGACTCGACGGTTGCCCGGGCGGTGCTGTCGCGGATGCTGGCGTCGGATCCCGATTTCGAGGTCGTGGCGCTGGCCGGCAATTCGGTCGAGGCGGTCGATGCGTTGAAGTCCGTGGCGGTCGACATCGTCCTGCTCGACGTCGAGATGCCGGGAACGAGCGGCCTCGAGGCCCTGCCGCTGATCATTCGAGCCGGCGGCGGCGCACGCGTGCTGGTCGTCTCGTCGATGGCCGAGGACGGCGCGGAGGTTGCGGTGCGTGCGCTGGCACAGGGCGCGGCCGATACGCTGCCCAAGCCCGGTGCCAGCTCCCCGTTCAACGGCCGTTTCGCGCAGGTGCTCGGCGACCGGCTCAGACGGATCGGTCGCGCCGGGCGCGAGCGGGAAGTCGCGGTCGCCGCAACGCCCCATCCGTCGCGGCCGATTCACCTGCGCGACACACCGGACCGGCCGCTCGGCTGCGTCGCGCTCGGCGCATCGACCGGCGGGCTTCATGCCCTGATCGGGTTTCTAGGCGCGCTGCCGCCGCGGATCGGCGCGCCGATCCTGGTGACGCAGCATCTGCCGGCGATCTTCATGTCCTATTTCGCCCGCCAGCTCGAAGCGGCGTGCAACCGCAAGGTGCTGGTCGCCGAGGACGGGCGCCGGGTCGCGCCCGACGTCGTTCTGGTCGCGCCCGGCGACGCGCATCTGGAGCTCGATCGCAGCGGTGGCGAGGTCAGGGTGCGTCTCAATCGCCGCCGGGCGCCGTCGGGGTGTTGCCCCTCGGTCGATCCGATGCTGGCGGCGGTGGCCGAGGTCTATGGCGACACCGGCGCCGGCGTGATGCTGAGCGGCATGGGCCGCGACGGGGTGATCGGTGCCGGCAAGCTCGTCGAGGCTGGCGGGATCATGCTCGCCCAGGACGAGTTCTCGTCTGCGATCTGGGGCATGCCGCGCTGCGTCGCCGAGGCGGGGCTTGCCTCGGCGGTTCTGCCGCCGCGCGAGCTTGCCCGGCGGATCGCTTTGCGTGCGGAGATGGCGTGATGGAATTGAGCAGTGCTTCCCAGCGCATCCTCGCCAGCCTGCTCGAGGCGCGCAGCGGCCAGCAGCTGACGTTCAGCCGCCGCTGGCGGATCGACAGTGCGCTCTCCTCGATCCTGCGCGAGCACGGCTTCGCCAGCCTCGACCAGCTCGTCGCCCGGCTCGTTTCGAGCCGCGACAAGGCGCTGACCGATCAGGTGGTCGAAGCGCTGCTCAACAACGAGACCTATTTCTTCCGCGACAAGCTGCCGTTCGATCTGCTGCTCGGCGGCCCGCTCGCCAAGCTGGAGAAGGCCCGCGCCCGCGAGCGGCGGATCACGATCTGGTGCGCCGGCTGCTCGACCGGACAGGAAGCCTATTCGCTGGCGATGAGCTTCGCCGACGAGCCGAACCGCTGGCTCGGCTGGCGGATCGAGATCGTCGCGACCGATCTCTCGCGCTCGGCGGTCGAGCGTGCCCGTTCGGGCACCTATTCCCAGTTCGAAGTGCAGCGCGGCCTGCCGGTTATGCAGATGGTGCGCTGGTTCGAGGAGCTGGGCGGCGGCGAATGGCAGATCGCGAAGAAGCTGCGCGAGGCTGTCCGCTTCGAGGTCGGCAACATCATCGAGCCGCCGCCGTCGCCGGGCCGGTTCGACATCATCCTGTGCCGCAACGTCCTGCTCTACTTCGCGCCGGAGATGCGGCGGATGGCATTCAACCGCATGGCCGCGGCGATCGCGCCGGACGGCGCGCTGATGCTCGGCGCCGGCGAAACGGTGCTCGGGCAGACCGACAAGTTCGTTTCCGATTCGCAGCATCGCGGACTCTATGTTCCCGCGCCCGCCAGGTCGGCCGCCACCGCCCGGGTCGCCTGAACCGCTTGACGCGCGCGCGCTTTCGCGCGGTAAATGCCGAGTGGACGCGATCATCGATTGCCTGTCGCCCAATTTCGACGAGCGGGATCGGCCGATCTCGGTCATCGTGCTCCATTATACCGGCATGGAAAGCGCCGAGGCGGCGATCGAACGCCTGTGCGATCCCGAGGCGCGGGTCTCCTGCCACTATCTCGTCGACGAGGACGGCCGGGTGCTGCGCATGGTGCCGGAGGACAAGTGCGCCTGGCATGCCGGCAAATCCTACTGGCGGGGGGTGACCGCGCTCAACGGCTGCTCGATCGGGATCGAGATCGTCAATCCCGGCCACGAATTCGGCTACCGCCCGTTCCCGGAAGCGCAGATCGAGGCGCTGATCCCGCTCGTCTCCGACATCAAGGACCGCCACGGCGTCACCCGCGGCAACATCGTCGGCCACTCCGACATCGCGCCCGCGCGCAAGCAGGATCCGGGCGAGCTCTTCCCCTGGGGGCGGCTCGCGCGCCTGCGGCTCGCGCTGCCACGGCCGACGAAGAACCTCATGGACCCGAACTGGACCGACGGTGGCTTCCTGCTCGCGCTCGAACGGTTCGGCTATGACGTCGCCGATCCGCTCGCCGCCACCGTCGCCTTCCAGCGCCGCTTCCGCCCCGAACTGATCGACGGCACGATCGACGGCGAATGCCGCGCGCTGCTGCTCGCGTTGCTGCTGCCCCAGCCGCGCGGGGAGGATTGAGTGGCGACCGGGCGCGGAAACTTCATAAGTTTCAGCTTCCCTGGGCAAGAAAATCGGGCCGGCGATCCGAATGCGCGGGGTAGTGGATCGAAGCCGACAAAGGCGGGCGTTTCCACACCGGTCGTGCTAATGTCGTCGGACAAGCAAATTTCGGGGGACGCGGCATGCTCTTGTCCCGACGCCAGCTTCTCGGTCATTTCGCGGGCGCCGTGGTCGCGGCGCCTGCCTTCTCGCAAGATCCCCGCAACCGGCTCGAGCCGACCCCGCAAGAGATTGTGGGCCCGTTCTATCCGATCGCCAAGCCGGTAGACCACGATGCGGATCTGACGAGAATTGTCGGTCGCCGGGAGCGTGCCGCCGGCCAGGTCATCGAGGTCTCGGGGCGGGTCATGGACTTGGCGGGGCGCCCGGTTCCCGACGCCGAACTGGAAATCTGGCAGGCGAACGCGGCCGGGCGCTACGCGCATCCGAGCGACGACAATCCGGCGCCGCTCGATCCCAATTTTCAGGGCTATGCCCGAGTCACCACCGACACTGCCGGAGAATATCGCATCGTCACCATCAAGCCCGGCGCCTATCCAGGCGGACGCCGGGGCATGCGCACACCGCATATCCACTTCGATCTGAGCGGCCGCGTCGATCGGCTCGTAGCGCAGATGTACTTCCCCGGGGAGCCGCTCAATGCCACCGATGCGTTGCTGAGCACGAACATCCGTCCCGCGATGGTGCTCGCCACTGACATCGGCCCGGCGGCCTCGGGCATTCCCCGCTATCGCTGGGATATGATTGTGCGCCGTGGGTAGTCGCCGCGCGGGCGTCGATTTCGGAAAGCTGACGCTGGGTGCGACCGGGGGTTACGCCTGCACCGGATGATCGCTATATTCCTCCCGCCAGAGGGCCGGGCGGCCGCGGGCGGCGTGAGCCGCGCGAGGAAAGTCCGGGCTCCATGGAACGACGGTGCCGGGTAACGCCCGGCGGGGGTGACCCCAGGGACAGTGCCACAGAAAGCAATCCGCCGGCCTTCGGGCCGGTCAGGTCGAAAGGGTGGGGTAAGAGCCCACCGCGCGCCCGGCAACGGGAGCGGCATGGTAAACCCCACCGGGAGCAAGACCGAATAGGGGCGGCACATGGGCTTCGTTCCAGCCCGTCGCCCGGGTTGGTTGCTTGAGCGGCGGAGCGATCCGTCGCCTAGAGGAATGGTCGCACAGGCGGTTTCGGCCGCCGGACAGAACCCGGCTTACAGGCCCTCTGGCTCTTTCGACATTGCGGCGGCGGCAGGCGCCGCCGCCGCATTTCTCTCAGACCAGCACACGGTCCGGGCGGCCGACCTCGGCGAGGTCGGTCTCCGCGTCGATCTCCATCAGCGGATGGATGAGGCCGTCGCGCATGCCGTAGACCCAGCCATGCAGATAGAGCTCCTGCCCTTCCGCGAAGGCGTTCTGGACGATCTCCGTGCGGGCGAGATGGACGAGCTGGTCGCGCACGTTGCATTCGACCAGGCGGTTCACCTTGGCGGCCTCGCCCTCCATCGCCTCGATCTCGTCTTCATGGTCGCGGTAGACCGCACGAGCGTTGGCGAGCCAGGTATCGACCGGCCCGGTCGTGCCGCCTTTCAGCGCCGCCTGCACGCCGCCGCAGCCATAATGGCCGCAGACGATGATGTGGCGCACCTTCAGCACCGTCACCGCATATTGCAGCACCGAGACCAGGTTGAGGTCGTTCTCGTCGACCAGGTTGGCGACGTTGCGGTGGATGAACATGCCGCCCGGGGGCGTCATCGTCATCTGCTCCGGCGCGACCCGACTGTCCGAGCAACCGATCCACAGGAATTGCGGCTTCTGCCCCTGGGTCTGCTGCGCGAAATAATCCTCGCGTTCCTCGAGATGTTCGGCCGCCCAGGCGCGGTTGGCGAGGAGGAGCTGGCGATAGTCTCTCATGCGAACACAACCTCCTTGCGGGGCGCCTCGATCCGGGGCGCGGTGCGGTTGGCGAGGTCGCCGCGCACCACGACGTGGATGCCGCGATATTCGCCGCCGCGGATGAAATCATTGATGATCTCGATATTGTCGAGATCGACATATTCGGTGCTGGAGAGGTCGATCAGCACGTCGCTGCCGTCCGGCACCCTGGCGAGGGCGTTCTGCAATTCCACCTTGTGGATGAAGTAGAGATTGCGCCGCGCCCGGACGAGCACGTCCTTGCCGTCATGGACGAAGCTGATCGCCGGGCGGAAGTTGCGCGCGATCACGAACGCGAAGCCGATGCCGAGGCCGATGACGATGCCGGTCAGGAGGTCGGTCACCAGGATCGCGAGGATGGTCGCGACGAACGGCACGAACTGGCTCCAGCCCTGGGCGTAGCGCTCGACGAACAAAGCCGGCTTGGTGAGCTTGTAGCCGGTGGCGATCAGCACCGCGGCGAGCGCCGCGAGCGGGATCAGGTTGAGCACGGTGGGGATCAGCAGCACGCTGAGCAGCAGCCAGAAGCCGTGCAGGACGGTCGAGAAGCGGCTGTTGGCGCCGGCATCGACATTGGCCGAGCTGCGCACGATCACCGAGGTGACCGGCAGGCCGCCGAGCATGCCGGAGACGACATTGCCGCCGCCCTGGGCGAGCAATTCGCGATTCTTGTCGGTGACGCGGCGCTCAGGGTCGAGCTCGTCGATCGCCTTGACCGCGAGCAGGGATTCGAGGCTGGCGACGAGGGCGAGGGTCAGCGCGGTCGTCCAGACGATCGGCTCGGCGATCGCGCCGAAGTCGGGCAGGCTGAACAGGCCGACGAAGCCGGCGAGATCGTCCGGCACCGGCACCTGGACGAGGTGGCTCGGCGCGATGTGGAGCGACGGGGCGACCTCGCCGAACAGCGCGTTGGCGACGACGGCGAAGAGGACGACGACGAGCGGGCCCGGGAGGAGCTTCAGTGGCCCGTCCTTGGGTTTGGCCTTGTCCCACCAGAACAGGAAGGCGACCGAGGCGACGGCGATCACCACGGCGCCCGGCACGATCTGCTCCTGCAGCACATGCCAGATCGTCGAGAAGGTGTTGCGGCCATCCGGCTGGAGGAAGGCGAAGCTGCCTTCATAGTCGCCGTCATAGCCGATCGCGTGCGGGATCTGCTTGAGGATCAGGATGAGGCCGATCGCGGCCAGCATCCCGGTGATGACCGAGGAGGGCACGAACTCGCTGAGGATGCCCGAACGGGCCGAGGCGAAGGCCATCTGCAGGACGCCGGCGAGCACCACCGCGAGCAGGAAGGCGCCGTAGCTCGGCATCGACGTGATCGCGGCGAGCACGATGACGGTGAGGCCGGCGGCCGGGCCGCTGACCGACAGCGGCGAGCGGCTCAGCAGGCCGACGACGATGCCGCCGACGATGCCGGCGATCAGGCCGGAGAAGAGTGGCGCGCCGGAGGCCAGCGCGATGCCGAGGCAGAGGGGAAGCGCCACGAGGGCGACGACGATCGAGGACGGCAGGTCCTGCCGCCAGCTCGAGAGGAGGGGGGTCGAGGATGGCACGCAAAGCTCCACGATTGGTCGACACTGGCTGCCGCCATGCGGCGACTGCGAACGGACCAAGCATAGAGATGCCGCATTGCAGCAAACTGACATGAACCTGACAAAGCTGTCCTCGTCCGCATGCTGACGAAACTGTCATTTTCATGTCAGCGTAAAGACCTGTCGGCGCGACTAACCCGGCCCGATGGCCAATTTCGCGGCGCCGGGAAAGTGATGCGCGATCTCGTGCGGTGCGGGGATTGGCCTGAGGCGGAGGTCCGTCTCTTTCCCTCCCGGCGTGCGCGAATGCGTCGCTGCAACACCTTGTTTTCAGGGGCAGTCATGCCGCTGGAACTGCAGTCGACGCTGCCGACGGGTGGATTTCTCCGGCGCGTGGCGGTCGAATCCCGGCCCCGCGGGGCTCGAGGCGGTCACCGGCATCCGTAGCTTGGTGTCGTGACCCGAAGCGCAGTGCGGCGTGTGTGTCCGTCCCTGGCCCACCCGCCTGCACCGCCACCGTCGGGGTTTTCGCACATGCGAGATGAAGCGAGACAAATGTCGGGGTGTTCCCCGCGGTTGGAGGTTCTCGCATCCGTTTCCAGACGCTATCAGCCGCGCAGATTGCGCGCGTAAATCATTGGCACGGCCTGGGCGGAGCATTGTGAAGATACTGATCGTCGAAGACGAGCCGAAAACCGTCCAATATCTGCGCCGCGGACTTGGCGAGCAGGGCTACAGCGTCGACCATGCGCGTGACGGGGTGGACGGCCTGCATCTGGCGCTGACCGGCGCCTATGATGCGATCATTCTCGACGTGATGCTGCCCGGTCTCGACGGAGTCGGCCTGCTCAAGGGCCTGCGCGCCGCGCCCAACGACACGCCGGTCATCATGCTGACCGCTCGCGACACGGTCGAGGACCGCCTGAACGGGCTCGGCGCAGGCGCCGACGATTATCTGGTGAAGCCGTTCTCGTTCCTCGAACTGCTGGCGCGCCTGCAGGCGATCCTGCGGCGCGGGCGGGCGCAGCAGGTTCCCCATGTCGAGGTCGCGGACCTGCGCGTCGATCTCGTCGCCCGCCGCGCCACACGGGGCAAGCGCAAGCTCAACCTCACCGCCAAGGAGTTCGCGCTGCTGGCGCTGCTCGCGCGGCGGCAATCGGAGATCCTGTCGAAGACGGTCATCACCGAGCTCGTCTGGGACATCAATTTCGACACCGACACCAATGTCGTCGAGGTCGCGGTCAAGCGGCTGCGCGCCAAGCTCGAGGCGCCGGGGGAGGAGAAGCTGCTCCATACCGTGCGTGGCATGGGCTATGTGCTCGAACAGCGCGACGAGACGCCGGCATGAGGGCGACGTCGGTCGCGGGGCGGGTCGCGCTCATGTTCGGGCTGGCGGTGACGCTCGTCACCGCGCTTGGCGGCGCGGCTTTCTATCTGGTCGAATCGCGCGAGCTGCGCCGGCACAAGCAGGAAGAGATGGCGGCCAGCTTCGCCATCGTCGAGCAGCTCGTGCGCCATTCGGACACGCCGGCGAAGTGGCGGCAGCTGGTCGACAAGCTCGACGATCTCGCCGAGGCCGACGTCAGTCTCCATTTCGTGATCGACAGTCCGGATCCCGCCTATCGCGTCGACGCCGACTTTTTGAGCCGCGACCAATGGGTCGGTCTCCAGGACGGCTTCGACGCGATCGCGGTCGAGAATCGGCGCTATTTCACTCTGGCCCGGACCATTGCCCGCGAGGACGAACGGCCCGAGGTGCGCCTCGCCGTCGCCTCCAGCACCAAATATGTCGACATGAGCGCCGCCGGCCTGGCGTTCGGCATCTTCGTCTTTTCGCTGCTCGGGGTCGGTAGCGTCTCTGCGCTCGGCTGGCTGATCGCGCGGCGCAGCCTGGCGCCGGTCGATCGGTTGTCTGATCACGCCCGCCTGCTCGGCGCCAAGGACCTGTCGCGGCGGCTGCCCACCGAGAAGCTGCCGGACGAGCTGGCGGGTCTGGTGCTGTCGCTCAACGACGCGCTCGACCGGCTGGAGGACAGCTACCAGCGGATGTCCACCTTCAGCGCCGACGCGGCCCATGAACTCAGGACGCCGCTCGCCAACCTGATCGGAGAGACCGAGGTCGCCCTCTCTCGCCACCGCGCGCCGGCGGAACTCGAGGAAGTCCTGTACTCGAATCTCGAGGAGCTCGAGCGGCTGCGGCGGATCGTCGCCGACATGCTGTTCCTCGCGCGCGCCGACCAGGGGGAGATGGCGGCGGGCTTCACCGACGCGTCGCTGGCGGAGGAGACCTGCAAGAGCGCCGAATTCATGGAGATGGTGTTCGAGGAAGCCGAAATCTCCGTCGAGGTCGAGGGCGATGCGCGTGTGCCGATCGAACGGGCGCTCTTCGGCCGCGCGATCACCAATCTCCTCGACAATGCGGTGCGCCACGGCCGGACTCCGGGGCGGGTGACCGTACGGATCGCGGAGGAGAAGGACCGCGTCACGGTGAGCGTCTCCAATCCCGGCGCGCCGCTCGCGCCCGAGCATCTGGAGCGGATTTTCGACCGCTTCTACCGGGTCGATCCGGCGCGTCCCAACAGCCATGACAGCCACGGCTTCGGCCTGGCGATCGTGCGGGCGGTCGCGCGCATCCACGGCGGGTCGGTCTTCGCCCGCAACGAGCCGGACGGCATCTGCGTCGGATTCAGCATCGCACGTCGACCGACCGGCAGCGACGCCGGGCTGGCTTCGCCTGAGACCCGCGCGCCCAGACTGACGCCCGCCCCCGCCGCGTGAGCCGCGCGCTTGCGTGGCCGGACCGAAGGGCTATTTGGGGGATATGGCACGATCGCGCCGATCGAACGACTGGGGCTTTCCGCGCTGGCGGGGCTACGGCTCCACGCGCCAGGCCGAGCCGGTGCGCACCTGCGACCGCGAAGGCTGCGACCTACCCGGCGACCGGCCCGCGCCCAAATCGCCGAACAGCCCCGAACGCTGGTATTTCTGCGAGGCGCATGCCGCCGAGTACAACCGCAGCTGGAACTATTTCGAAGGGCTGAGCGCGGAGGATGCGGCGGCGCGCGAAGCCGACGAGCGGCGCGACGCGCGCGGTTTCTCCCAGGCCAACCACTATGCATGGGGCGGCCCCGGCGATGGCAGCCGCAGCCGCGACGAGATGCGGGCGTTCGATGTGCTGGAGCTGGACTCCGACGCCGGCTTCGAGGACGTGCGCGCCGCCTGGCGGCGCCTCGCCAAGGCCAACCATCCCGACGTCAAGCCGGGCGACGCCGAGGCCGCGGCGCGCTTCCAGGCGATCCAGGCCGCCTATGAGGTGCTGAGGAAGGCCGAGGAGCGGCGGGCGACGGCCTAATCCGTCGCCATGAAGGCGGCGCTGACATGGGCGACCGGATCGGCGGCGTCGCCGTCATGGGCGAGGCCGCGGGCGAAGCTGACGCTGCGGGTGACGCCGTAGCATTCCGCCCGGCCCACGATCGTGCGACCGGGGACGGCGGGCCGCAGATAGTCGACCCTGAGATCGAGCGTTGCCTGCGGGCGGAACCGCCCGAGGCGGATCCAGATCGACAGGCTGGTCGCCATGTCCATCAGGCTGATGATCGGCCCCGAGGCGATGATCCCGCTCTCCGGCATGCCGACGAGCTCATCGCTGTAGGGGAGGGCGAGCTCGATCCAGTCCTCGCCATGATTCCGATAGGCGATGCCGAGCGCGCCGCCATGGCCGAGGCGGCTGACATAGGACATGAACCGCGCGGGATCGAATGGCGCCCCCGCGCCCCGCGGATCGCTCATGCCACCAGCCGCCCGGCGGTCTCGCGAACGAGGGCGATCATGTTGGGGATACCCTGGGTGCGGTTGGAACTGAGCTGGTTCCGGAGATCGAACGGGAGGAGCGCGTTCTCGATATCGGTGGCCAGGATTTCCTCGGGGCTGCGATCCTGCACCGCGAGCAGCACCAGCGCGACGATTCCCTTGGTGATCGCCGCATTGCTGTCGGCGAGGAAATGCAGCCGTCCGTCCGCCTGCGGCACCGGATAGACCCAGACTGCCGCCGAGCAGCCGCGCACCAGCGTCGCATCGGTCTTCAGCGCCTCCGGCATGGGCTCCAGCGCGCGGCCCAGATCGATCAGCAGCCGATAGCGGTCGTCCGCGTCGAGCAGCGCGTAATCGGCATAGGCGTCGTCGAGGGATTGTAAGGACATGGGCGTCAGATAGGCACGCGCCCGCGGCAAGTCACGCCGGAACGGCGCTAGGTGTCCGTCCCGCTGGCGATCGCCTCCAAGCGGCGCACGCGATCCTTGAGGTCCGCCATTTCGAGACGGGCCGGCACGGCGCTGCGCCGGCCGTGGCTGCGTTCGATCTCCAGCCGCCTGAGCTCGAGCCAATCCTGCCACCCCTTCAGCGCGGCGCCGGCGGCGATCGCGACCGCCAGCGTGCCGGCGGCGGCCAGGGCGAACAGGGTGGCGGGATCGGCCATGTCTGCGTCCTATCGGTCCCTGAGATTCTCGATCTCGCGCTCGAGGCTGTTTTCCTTCTCGACCGTGATCCGCTCCAGCACCTGGAGCCGCTCGCGCAGCTGCTTCACCTCGTCGCGCAGCTGCCGGGTCTCGGCAGTCTCGACGGCGCCCTGGCCGCCCCGGCCCTGGCGCCGGTCATGGTGGTATTTCGCTCTGAACACGCTGGCGATCATCACGATCAGGATGATCATGATCACCATGATGTGGCTGCTCTGCATTCCTTCTTCTCCCTCGCGCCCGCGCCGCCCTAGTTGGGACGGTCTTCGCGCAAATCCTCGATCTCGGCGGCGATGTGCGTGCCCTTGTCGGTCGCGATCCGCTCGAGCACCCGCACGCGCTGCTCCAGCCGCTCGACATGGGCGGCATATTGCGCGGCCTTCTCGGCGGCGAGCTTCGATTGCAACTCAAGCATCTTGCGCCGGTGTTTCATCCAGGTCTCGGCGAGGCTGTAGAAGATGCCGCCCAGTACCGGAATGCCGATCACCACGAAGACGATCGCGAACTTCCAGAAACCGTCCATGTGACAGCCCCCTCAGTTCTTCGGGATGCGCAGGGCTTCGATCTCCTGCGTCAGGCGGTGGCTGTCGTCGGTCACGATCCGCTCGACATTGGCGAGCCGGTCCTTGACCGATCCCAACTCGGCGCGCAGCTGCGCATTCTCCTGGCTCAGCAGCTTCACCCGCTCGATCACCTCCTCGTTCTTCTTCGGATACACCGCCTGGCCCCAGGCGCCGTCGAGCGGATAGCCGTTCTTGATCCGGAGCCAGGTGGTGAGAACCCAGCCGGCGATCGACACGCTGACGATGATCGCGATGAACGGGAAAAGCTGGGAAACGAACTGCAGTTTCTCGGGCGTATTGGCGGTCATGCTGGTATTCCCTGATTGAAGTCAGCGCAGGCTGTCGATCTCGCGGGCGGTGCGCTCGGCAGGGTCGGTGGCGATCCGTTCGAGTACCGCGAGCCGCTCCTCGAGCCGGCCGATCTGGCCCTTGAGCTGGGCGTTCTCGTCGGAGAGCAACTCGATCTGGCGGTTCTTCGCCGGCTCGCCGTCGCGATAGGTCATGCCCGACCATTCGTTCTCGAGCGGATAGCCGTGGCGCGCGCGGATCCAGTTGTTGATCACCCATCCGGCCGTGCAGATCGCGATGATCGCAATGACGAAGGAAGGTCCTGCGAAATCCATCTCAAAATCCCCTGCTGGTCAGCTCAGCGCAGCTCTTCGATCTCGCGGGCGAGGCGGCTGTTCGAGCTGGTGACGTAGGTCTCCATGTCGGCGAGGCGGCGGTCGATGTCCCGGAAGCGCGAGCGGACGTCGCGGGCGGTGCGGCGCGGATTGGCGCGCACGCCCTGCCAGAACTTCTGCTCCTCGCGGCTGCTCTCGTAGAGCTCCGTCGGCTTCCTCGGCGCCATCCAGGCGGTGAGGAAATAGGCGGGAATGGTCCAGGGCCCGGTCAGGAAGGTGAGGCCGATGACGGCGACGCGCACCAGGGTCACGTCCATCCCGGTATAGTCCGCAATGCCAGCACAGACCCCCGACCATTTGGCGTTCATCTTGTCGAGGTAGAAGCGGGTGCGGGGCGAAGCCATCAGTTCCTCCTTGAGGTCGCGCGGTTGGTGCGCTGGCCCAGCAGCCGCTCGGAGCGGTCCTCCAGCGCGTCTTCGACGGGGTCGTAGGCGACCGACCGCCAGTTCGGGTTGTCGGCCTGGACGATCCGCTCGATCGTCATCATCCGCTCGTCGAGGCGGCGGGCGAGATCGTGCAGCTCGTCGAGCAGGTTCTCGTCTTCGGTGGTCAGGGTCGCGGAGGTCTTCCACTTGCTGACATAGTGCAGGATGATCCAGGGCAGGCCGACGAAGAGCATGCCGCAGACGAGGATGGGTACGAGCACGTCTTCCATCTGATCAGCCTTCCTTAGTCTCGGCGGTGCCGCCGTTGGTGCGCTTGGCAAGGCTGGCCTTCAGCGCCTCCAGCTCGGCATCGACCTTGTCGGCATTGCGGAGCTCGGCGATCTCCTCGTCGAGCGTCTTGGGCGGCCCCCCCAGGCTCAGCGCGTCGGCATGGCCCTCGGCGAGGTCGGCATGGCGCTCCAGCACGTCGAAGCGCGAGAAGGCCTCGTCGACCTTCGGGCCGGAATGCAGCTCGCGCAGGCGCGCCCGGTTGTTGGCGCTCTCCATGCGGGTCATGATCGCGTTCTGGCGGGCGCGCGCCTCCCGGAGCTTGGTCTGGAGCTTGGCGATGTCGGCCTCAGAGGCACGCAGCGCGTCGTCGAGCACCTCGATCTCGGCCTTGAGCTGATCGGCCATGTCGGCGGCCTTCTGCTTCTCGAACAAAGCGGCCTTGGCGAGATCCTCGCGGCCCTTGGAGAGGGCGAGCTCGGCCTTCTCGATCCAGCCGTCCTGCAGCCGGCCGAGCTTGTCGATCTGACGGCGCATCTCCTTTTGGTCGGCGATGGTACGGGCGGCCGAGGCGCGGACCTCGACCAGGGTCTCCTCCATCTCGAGGATGATCATGCGGATCATCTTGGCCGGGTCTTCGGCCTTGTCGAGCAGATCGGTGACGTTGGCGGCAATGATATCGCGCGTCCGCGAAAAGATTCCCATGGGAAAGAACTCCTTGGCTGTAACGTAAGGCCGTTCCGGGCGGGTTCCGGCGTCGCGGTTCGGGGAGCTCATCCGGATAAGCTCCTCGGCCGCGACCACCACCCGCTTCGGCTCAGCCATGCGCCACGGTCCCGTTGTGCACGGAAGCGTAGACCGGCTGGGCGGTCTCCGCCACCCGTGCCGGGCCGACCGCGGCGGCAATCGTGAGGGTCGAGAGGACGAGCGCGCCAACCGCGGCGGTGGCGACCCGGGTGAAGCCTTCGAAATTGAACATGTCCGGTCTCCTGAAACCTTGGTCTTCGGTCCCGTCCCGCCGACCATCCGGCGGTGACAGCTTCTGTTAAGCAGAGCCCGTGCCAGGTCAGGAAAACTCCGGAAAAGTGCCAAAAGTGCCGCGGACAAGAGTGTCGTGAGCCACTCTCCTCTTGCCAAGAGTTGGTGAGATACGCCAAGTAGCGGGAATGGATCGCAATACCCATCTGGTCGGCCAATCCTCGTCCTTCCTCGACGCCGTGGAGCGGGCGAGCCGCGCCGCGCCGCTCGACCGGCCGGTGCTGGTGATCGGCGAGCGCGGCACCGGCAAGGAGCTGATCGCCGAGCGGCTTCATCGCCTCTCCTCGCGCTGGGACGGCCCCCTCATTATCATGAATTGCGCCGCGCTGCCCGAGACTTTGATCGAGGCCGAGCTGTTCGGCCATGAGGCCGGCGCGTTCACGGGCGCGACCAAGGCGCGGCCCGGCCGGTTCGAGGAGGCCAATGGCGGCACGCTGTTTCTCGACGAGTTGGGCACGCTCTCCAGCCCGGCGCAGGACCGGCTGCTCCGCGCGATCGAATATGGCGAGGTCACCCGCATCGGTGCGTCGAAGCCGATGCAGGTCGACGTGCGGATCGTCGCGGCGACCAACGAGCATCTGCCGCGCATGGTCGAGCAGAGTCGTTTCCGCGCCGACCTGCTCGACCGCCTGAGCTTCGAGGTGGTGACGCTGCCGCCACTCCGCCACCGCCACAGCGACATTCCCGTCCTCGCCGACCATTTCGGCCGGCGAATGGGACTGGAGCTGGAATGGGACGTCTGGCCCGGCTTCAGCGAGGAGGCGATGGCCAGGCTGCTGGCGCACGCCTGGCCCGGCAACGTCCGCGAGCTCAGGAACGTCATCGAGCGCGCGGTCTATCGCTGGGAGGACCAGAGCAGCCCGATCGGCGACATCCAGTTCGATCCGTTCGAAAGCCCGTGGGCGCCGGCGGCGGCCAAGGCGATCGCTGCACCTGCTCCGCCCGTGGCCGAAGCGCCCGCCGCGGGCGGCCTGGCCGCTGCGGCCGCGTCCGTCAGCTGGGATCCCGCCACCTGCGCCGACTATCGGCTCGCCATTGCCGAATATGAAAAGGCGATCCTCATTGCGGCGCTGGAGAAATGCCGCTGGAACCAGCGGGCGGCGGCGGCGGCGCTCAGCCTTACCTACGACCAGCTCCGTCACGCGATGCGGCGGCACAAGCTGCAGGAAGCCTAGAGCCTGCACCCCATAACCGGATCAGCCATAGATTCGGCTGAGGATCAACGCCGCGCCGCCGATGGCGATGAGACAGAGCGGCGCGCCCACGCGGGCATAATCGGTGAAGCGGTAATTGCCCGGCCGCATCACGAGCAGGTTGTTCTGGTGTCCGATCGGAGTCAGGAAGTCGCACGAGCAGCCGATCAGCACGGTGATCAGCGCGGCGTCGACCGGGATGCCGAGCGTGGTCGCGACGGCGATGCCGACCTGGCCCATGACGATCGCGGTCGCGACATTGTTGAGGAAGATGGTCAGGATCATCGTCGCGAGGCCGAGCGCGAACAGGGTTACCGAGAGGGGCATGCCGGACAGCGCGGCGGCGAAGGCCTGGGCGATGGCGTCGCTGCCGCCGGCCTGGTTGAACTCGCGGCCGACCGGGATCAGCGCGGCGAGGAGGACGATGACGGGCAGGTCGATCGCCCGATAGGCTTCGTCCGCCGGAATCAGCCGCAACAGGCAGATCGCCACCGCCGCCGTCAGGAAGGCGGCGGTCGTCGGCACGGCGAACAAGGTCGCGGCCAAAACCGCGAGCGCGTAGATGCCGACGGTCAGCATCGCATGCCGCCCCGGCCGGACCGGCCCGGTCTCGCGGTCGATCTCGAGCAGGCGGGCGGAACGGACCAGCCGGGCCAGGGCTTCCGGGCTGCCGCGGAGATAAAGTTGGTCGCCCGACTCGATCCGGTTGGTGTCGAGCGCCTCACGCAGCCGCGCCGCGCGCGGGCCGGCGGCGACGAACGCGACCTCATCGCCCGAGCGCGCCTCGACCGCCGCATAAGGCTCGCCGATCAGCGGCGATCCGAACATCACCGAGACATGGGCGAGCTGGGTGCGCGAATCATGCGATGCCAAGTCGGAGAACAGCCGGGCACGCGGCGCCACTTCCCAGGGTGGCGTCCGGCTCATCACCAGGATCCGGTCGTCATGGTGGATGCGCGCATCCGTCTCCAGCCTGGTCCGCACGCCGTCGCGGATGACGGCAAGCAGCGAGGCGCCGGCGGAACGCAAGGCCCGGCGGGCATCGCTCAGCAGCAGCGCTCCCTGGAACGCGGCCATCGGCGGGTTCAGCTCGAACACGAACAATCGCTGGTCCGGCGCCGCATCGCCGGCCCCGGCACGACGCGGGGTGATCCGCCAGCCGATGATGGCGAGGTAGAGCACGCCGGCGAGCGCCACCGCGGCGGCGGCCGGCGTCATGTCGAACATGCCGAACCCTTCGCCCAGCCGGTCCTCGCGCACCGAGGAGATGATGAGGTTGGCCGGCGTGCCGACCAGGGTCGTGATGCCGCCGAGGATGGTCGCGAAGGCGAGCGCCATCAGCACGGCACCGTCTGGCAGCTTGTGCTCGCGCGCCACCGTCACCGCGACCGGCATGGTGATGGCGAGCGCGGCGATGTTGTTCATGAAGGCGGAGAGCAGGGCGCCCATCAGCAGCACGCCGCCGATCCGGATCGAGACGAAGCGGGTGCGCGGCACGAACCAGCTCGTCATCACCCGTGCCGCGCCAGTCAGCTCGACCGCGCGGCCGACCACGAGCACCGCCGCGACGATGATCACCGCCGGCGCGGCGAAGCCCGCCAGCGCCTCCTCGAACGACACCAGGCCGGTGACCCAGGCCAGCAGCAGCACGATCAGCGCAACCGCGTCGGGCCGGATCCGGTCGCTGATGAACAGGATCAAAGCGAGGGCCATGATCGCGGAGCTGAGGATGGCCGGGCTCATCCGGCCCTTGAAGCCCAATTCCCCGCCCGATCCAAGGGCCAGCCGAACGCCATGATCCTTCCTGCCATATCGCCGCGACACGTCGCGAAATAGCATCGGTTCATCGCGCCCAAGCCCGTCATGGCGGTCGCGGAGCCACCCGGTTCGTCACAGGGCCGGAACCTTTGTTAACGCTTCTGGTTGGGGGGATGCTGCTTGCGGGCTGTATCCGCCGTGTACCGATGCGAAGGGTCTGCCCGCCGGCGTTCTGACTTGCCAGGGAGGCTCATATGAAGAAGCCGATGCTCGCCGTGCTGATGGCCGGCGCCGTATCGTTGGGTGCCTGCACCACCTATGAAGGAGATCGCGACACGCTCGCCAGCGCCGGCACCGGTGCGGCGATCGGCGCCGCGGCCGGCGCGGGCGCCGGTGCGCTGATCGGCGGGCTGAGCCCGATCGAGGGCGCGCTGATCGGCGCCGCGGTCGGCGGCATCGCCGGTGCGGTTTGGGCGGACAGCGACAATGACGGCTATGCCGACGGCTATTATCACAACGGCCAATATTATCAGGGCCGTCCGCCGGCGCCGCCGCCCCCGCCGCCCGTCTACGAGGCGCCGGTCCAGAGCGGCGAACGCGGCTGATCCCATCCGCGTGCCGATGCTGACACGACATGCGGCCGGCCGGGTCCTCCGGCCGGCGCGCATTCTTGCCTTCGCAAGCTTCGTCCTGGTTGTCGCGCTGTCGCCGGCGTCCGTCGCCACGCAGCCGGTTCCCGGACCCGTCCAGGCCGAGCTCAACTCGGTCCGCATCTCGGACCGCGAGATGCGCGCCTTCTATCAGGCGCGCCGCTTCCGGCCGCTCTGGATCCGCGGCGGCACGATCGGGCCCGAGGCCGACACGCTGCTGCGCCTGCTCGAGACGGCGGAGCTCGACGACCTCGACTCGGGCGATTATCGCACCCGCTCGCTCGTCCGCGCCATCGACCGCGCCCGCGAAGGCCATCCCGAGGAGCTTGCCGAGACCGAGATCCTGCTCTCGCGCCGCTTCGTGGAATATGTCCGTGACATGCGCCGACCGCCGCGCGAGACCGGCACCTTCTATGTCGACCGTGAGCTGGCGCCGAGCGCGCCTACCGTTCGCGCCGTGCTCGAACGCGCCGCCGCGGCGCCGTCGTTCGGCCAGTATCTCGAGCGGATCGGCTGGATGCATCCCTATTATGGCCAGCTGCGCGCGGCCTATGCCGCGACCGGCGGGTCGGAGCGCGTCGTGCGCGTCCGCCTGCCCGAGGGGCCGCTGCTGCGCGAAGGCAGCCTCGATCCGCGCGTGCCGATGCTGCGCGCCCGGCTCGGCATCGAGCCGGAGGAGGGCGCCTTCGACCGCGAGGTCGCCAATGCCGTGCGCGCCTTTCAGCGCTCCCACGGCCTGCCGGACGACGGCCGGGTCGGCCCGCGCACGCTCGCCGCGCTCAACGGCGGCGTCGACCGGCGGCGGGTGCTCGGCCTCAACCTGGCCCGCGCCCGTCTGCTGCCAGTCGATCTCGACCGCTACATCCTGGTCGATGCCGCTGCCGCGCGCCTCTGGGTCTACGAGGACGGCCGGGTGCGCGACACGATGCGCGTCGTCGTCGGCCGCGTCACCGATCCGACGCCGGTCATGGCCGGCCTGATCCGCTACGCCGCGGTCAATCCCTACTGGAACATCCCGCCCGATCTCGTTCCCTCGCGCGTCGCCGAAGGGGTGCTGCGCGACGGGCCCGGCTTCCTGCGCCAGCGCCGCTTCGAGGTGCTGTCGGACTGGACGTCCAATGCCCGTGTGCTCGAGGCCTCGGAGGTCGACTGGCAGGCGGTCCTCGCCGGCCAGCGGCAGCTGCGCGTGCGCCAGCTGCCCGGGCCGGAAAATGCGATGGGGCGGATGAAGTTCATGTTTCCCAACACGCTCGGCGTCTATCTCCACGACACGCCGGAGCGCGATCTGCTGCGCGAGGCCGCCCGGCAGTTCAGCGCCGGCTGCGTCCGGGTCGAGGACGCGCCGCGGCTCGCGCGCTGGCTGTTCGGCCGCCCGATCCGCGTTCCGCAGGGCGGCCGCGAGCAGAATGTCGATCTGCCGACGCCGGTGCCGGTCTATATCACCTACTTTACCGCCGCGCCGGACGGCGACGGCGGCATCGCCTATCGCACGGACGTCTACAACCGCGACGCCGAAGCGCTGGGCGGCGGCCGTCGCCGGGCCAGCCGCTAGGGACGTCTGCGGTCAACGGAGAAAATCGCCGGTCGAGGCATTGATGCCTGAAAGGATCGGTGCCGCCATGTTCATCGCCTTCCAGGTGCTGACGCTCCTGCTCGTCGCGGTCGCGATGGCGACGGCGCTCGCCCATGCGCTCGAATGGCCGGGCAAGGCCCGGCTCGACCGTGAGACCTACATCGCCGTGCAGCCGATCTACTATCCGGGCTTCACCCTGGGCGGCCTCATCGGCGAGTTCGGCGGCATGGTCGCGACGCTCCTCCTCGTGCTGTTGACACCGCGGGACACCCCTGCTTTCTGGCTGACCCTTGCCGCCCTCACGATACTGGTCGTCATGCACCTGCTCTACTGGATGCTGACCGCGCCGGTGAACAAGTTCTGGCTCAAGGACACCGCGCTCTCCGCGTCAGCCAATCGCTTCTTTGGCCGCCCCCGCGACGGTGATGCGCTCGGCGCAGACTGGACCGTCCTTCGCGACCGATGGGAGGCGTCCCATGCGTGGCGAGCCCTGCTCGGCGTGACGGCGCTGGTGCTGCTCGCGACCGCGCTCGCGCACTAGCCGGTCAGGGCAGCTGCGCCTTCGGGAAGCCGCCCCAGGCCGCATCATAATCGCTCTGGGCACGGTCGAGCGCGAATTGCGTCGGCCGGTAGGGCCAGCAGGTCTCGACCATGAAGGCCAGCGTGCCGTCGATCTTGTGCGGCTTCAGCTCCGCCGCGCTTGCCGCCTGCCAGCTGGCGACGTCCGGTCCGTGGCCGGCCATCAGATTGTGCAAGCTCATGCCGCCGGGCTGGAAGCCTTCCGCCTTGGCGTCGTAGGCGCCGTAGATGAGGCCCATGCACTCGCTCATCACGTTGCGGTGGAACCAGGGTGGACGGAACGTGTCCTCGGCGACCATCCAGCGCGGCGGGAATACGACGAAATCGGCATTGGCGCGGCCGGGCGTCTCGGAGGGCGAGGTCAGCACGGTGAAGATCGACGGATCGGGATGGTCGAAGCTCACCGTTCCCATCGTGTTGAAGCGCCTGAGGTCATATTTGCACGGCGCGAGATTGCCGTGCCAGGCGACGACGTCGAGCGGGGAGTGGTCGAGCGTCGTCGTCCAGAGCGATCCCAAGTTCTTCTGGACGAGCTGGACCGGGCCGTCTTCGTCCTCATAGGCGGCGACCGGGGTCAGGAAGTCACGCGCCGCGGCGAGGCCGTTGGAGCCGAGCGGGCCCAGTTCGGGCAGGCGGAAGAGGGTGCCGTGATTCTCGGCGACATAACCACGTGCCGTGCCGTCGGGCAGGGCGACCCGGAAGCGAAGCCCACGCGGGATCAGCGCGATCTCGCCGGGCTCCAGCGCGATCCGGCCCATTTCGGTGGCGAGATCGAGCCGGCCCTGCTCAGGGATGATCAGGAGCTCGCCGTCGGCATCGAAGAAGACGCGGTCCATGTCCTTCGTCGCGCGATAGACGTGGACGGCTACGCCCTCGAGGCTCGCCGGATCGCGATTGGCCATCATCGTTACCAGCCCGTCGACGAAGTCGGTCGGCGTCTCGGGCATGGTCAGCGGGTCCCAGCGCAGGCGGTTGGGTGCGAGCGGCGTCTCGACCGGCCCCGGGGCGAACAAGGCCGCGCCTTCGTAGCGTTGATAGGGGCGATGGTCGGCGGTCGGCCGCATCCGGTAGAGCCAGGAGCGGCGGTTCTCGTGCCGCGGCGCGGTGAAGGCGGTGCCGGAAAGCTGCTCGGCATAGAGGCCGAAGGCCGGCCGCTGCGGCGAGTTGCGTCCCTCGGGCAGCGCGCCCGCCACCGTCTCCGTCTCGAAATGGCCGCCGAAGCCGGACATGTAACCGCACGCCATTCCCTCTCCTCGCATTGCGCATTCTGGTGCGCCAGCGGCCCTACACCGATCCCCGCCCGGCTGCCAGCGCTGCGCGTTTCACCGAATCGCTTGCATCTCCGGACCCGGCCCGTTAGTGGTCCGTTTGTTACAGCGTGATAACACAATATAACGAGCCGATGACTACGACGACCACCATCAAGCCCACTCGCGACAGCGCCGCGCTGAGCGCCGATCTGTGCCGTGCGCTGCTGGCGCCCGACGACGCGGCGGAGATGGAGCGCCTGCTCGCGGACCTGTGTACGCCCGCCGAGGTCCGCACCCTCGCCGAACGCTGGCACGTCGCCCGGCTGCTCGACGAGACCGACCTCACCTATCGCGAGATCCATGACGCGACCGGGGTGAGCACGACGACGATCGTCCGGGTCGCCCGCTTCCTGAAGCAGGAGCGGCATCTCGGCTACCGCGCCGCGCTCGACCGTTTGGGGGGCGGCGATGTTCGTTGACAGCCAGCGCCTCCACATCGCAGTGCAGAAGTCCGGCCGGCTCGCGGATTACAGCCGCGGCCTGCTGCGCGATGCCGGCCTCAAGATCCAGAACGGCAAGAATGCGCTGACCGCCCGAGTCGACAATTTCCCGATCGACCTGATGTTCGTGCGCGACGACGACATCCCGACCTTTGTCGCCGACGGCGTCTGCGAGTTCGGCATGGTCGGCCTGAACGTGCTGGAGGAGTTCGCGCTCGACCAGCCCGAGGCGCGCTTCGACGTGGTCGCGCCGCTGGGCTTTGGCCGTTGCGCGCTCAGAATCGCGGCGCCGGAAGCCTTTGCTTATTCGGGGCCTGAGGTGCTGGCCGGAGAGCGGATCGCCACCTCCTATCCGCGTCTCCTCAAGCGCTTCCTCGACGATCGCGGCATCGACGCGACGGTGGTCAAGATGACCGGCGCGGTCGAGCTGGCGCCGCGGCTCGGCATCGCCCGCTTCGTCTGCGACCTCGTCTCCACCGGCGCGACGCTCGAGGCCAACGGCCTGGTACCGGTCGAGACGGTGATGGAGAGCGAGGCAGTGCTGGTGCGCACCCGCAGGGCGCTCAATCCGGAAAAGCAGGAGCTGAGCGAGAACCTGCTGCGCCGGATCGAGGGCGTGCTCGCCACCCAGGAATCCAAATATATCATGCTGAACGCGCCGGAGGCGGCGCTGGGCCAGATCTCCGCGATCCTGCCAGGCGCGGAGGCGCCCACGATCATTCCACTCGCCGGCACGCCGGGCCATTTCGCGGTTCATGCGGTCTGCAAGGAATCGGTCTTCTGGGAGACGCTGCAGAAGCTGAAAGCCGCCGGCGCCTCGGCGATCCTGGTCATGCCCATTGAAAAGATGATGATGTGATGCGGCGCTTCGACTGGAACACCCTCGATGAGGCGGCCCGCATCGCCGCGGTCGCCCGACCTGCGGGGCGAAGCGACCCGGCGTTGCGCACGGCGGTCGCGGCGATCGTCGAGGATGTGCGCGCCGGTGGCTGGGAGGCGCTGGTCGCGCAGGCGCTGCGGATCGACGGCGCGACGCCGGAGCGGGTGCCGGTCGCTGCCGCTGCCGAGGAGGCGCGCCGCATCCTTTCCACCGAGCAGCTTCGCGCTATCGAGCTCGCGCGCCGGAACATCGTGCGGTTTCACGAGAAGAGCCTGCCGGCCGAACATGCGGTGGAGACCGTGCCGGGCCTCAGCGTCCGCAAGGTCTGGCGCCCGATCGACCGGATCGGCCTCTATGTGCCGGGTGGGGTCGCGCCGCTCTTCTCGACCTTGATGATGCTGGCGCTGCCGGCGCGCGCCGCGGGGGTGAGGGAGATCGTCGTCGCGACGCCGCCGCGTGCCGGGGGCGGGCTCGATCCCGTCATCGCGCTCGCGGCGGACATGTGCGGCATTCCGGCGATCTGGACGGCGGGCGGTGCGCAGGCGATCGCCGCGCTGGCCTTCGGCGCTGGCGACATTCCCCGCGTCGCCAAGATTTGCGGGCCCGGCAATGCCTGGGTAGCGGAGGCCAAGGCCTGTGTCGCAGGGCTGCCCGGCGGCCCGGCGATCGACATGCCCGCCGGTCCGAGCGAGCTGCTGGTGATCGCGGATGGGGGAGCGAACCCCGCGGTCGTTGCCGCCGACCTGCTCAGCCAGGCCGAGCATGATCGGCAGGCGCAGGTGCTGCTGGTCACCACCTCGGCCGAGCTGGCCGACGCCGTCGAAGCCGAGCTGAACGCCCAACTCGCGAGCCTTCCGCGCGCCGAGGTGGCCGAAGCCGCGCTGGCGTCGGCCCGGCTGATCCTCGCCGAGACGACGGAACAGGCCGTCGAGATTGCCAATCTCTATGCGCCCGAGCACCTCTCGCTGGCCGTCGCCGATCACCTCGCGCTGGTCGAGCTGGTCCGCAATGCAGGTGCGGTCTTCGCCGGCTATGCCGCGGCCGAGACATTTGGTGACTATCTCGCCGGATCGAGCCACGTCCTGCCGACCGACGGCGCGGCGCGCGCGTGGAGCGGCGTCTCGGTTTACTCCTTTCTGAAGGCGATCAGCATCCAGCAGGCGACGCCCGAAGCGGCGCGCCAGCTTGCTGCGCCTGCGGCCGCGCTCGCCCGCCTGGAAGGCCTGGAAGCCCATGCCCGCGCCGCCGAGACGCGCCAGTTGGAAGTGGTGGCATGACGTCGCTCGCCGCCCGTCTTGCGCGCCCCGAAATCCTGTCGCTGCCGCCGGTCGATATCGCCGCCCAGGCGAACGACGCGTTCGGCGCCGACGCGATCAAGCTCGACGCCAACGAGAATCCCTATGCGCCGCTGGTCGAGGGATCGCTCGCGGCCACCGTCAACCGCTATCCCGAGCCGCAGCCGGCGTCGCTGCGCCGGGCCATGGCCGCGCTCTACGGCGTCGCGCCGGAGAGCCTTGTCGTCACCCGCGGCGCGGACGATGCGATCGACATCCTGGTGCGCACCTTCTGCCGCGAGGGACGGGACGCCGTCTCGATCTGTCCGCCCACCTTCTCGGCCTATGCCCAGTTCGCCCGTCTGCAGGGGGCCCGCGTCGTCGAGGCGCCGCTGACTGCAACCTTCGATTTCGACGCCGACGCATTCCTCGCGGCCATGGGAGAGGTGGCCGATCTCAAGCTGGCCTTTCTCTGCTCGCCCAACAACCCGACCGGCAACCCGATCGCTCCGGCCGACGTGATCCGGGTCGCCGAAGCGCTGCCGGACGCGATCGTCGTCCTGGACGAGGCCTATATCGAGTTCTCGGAACTGGAGAGCCTCGCGGCGGAGGCCGCGCGGCGCGACAATCTCGTCGTTCTGCGCACCCTTTCCAAGGCCTATGGTCTCGCCGGGGCGCGGGTGGGATGCGCGATCGGAACGGCCGAGTTGATCCAGCTCATCGCCCGCGCGCTGCCGCCCTATCCGCTGCCGACCCTGTCGATCCAGGCGGCGCTCGCCAGCCTGTCGCCCTCGCGCCGGTCGGTCCATGCCGAGCGGATCGAGCGGCTGAAGCGGGAGCGGGCGCGGGTCGCCGGCCTGCTCGCAACTTCGCCGATCGCCCGCAACGTGCGGTCCGGCGGCGGCAATTTCCTGTTTTTCGAGGTGGACGATCCGGCGGATCTGGAGGCGAAGCTGACCGCGCTCGGCATCCGGGTCCGCTTCCGCCCGAACGCCGCGCCCGGAGGAGTCAGGCTCAGCATCGGCACCGAGGCCGAGAATGCGGTCGCGCTGGCGGCGCTCGGCGTAACGACCGGCGATCAGCCCGCGCGGCGCGGCGAGGTGGTTCGCGACACGAAGGAGACGCAGGTCGCGGTCGCGGTTAATCTCGACGCCGCGGGCCCGCGCCGGATCGACACCGGCATCCCCTTCTATGATCACATGCTCGATCAGGTCGCCGCGCATGGCGGCTTCGCCCTGACGCTCGCTTGCCAGGGCGACCTCGACATCGATGGCCACCACAGCGTCGAGGATTGCGCCATCGCCCTTGGCCAGACGCTCCGTCAGGCGTTGGCCGACAGGCGCGGCATCGGTCGCTTCGGGTTCGCGCTGCCGATGGACGAGGCCGAGGCGCAGGTGCTGATCGACCTGTCGGGTCGCCCCTACAGCGTCTTCGAGGGCGATTTCGCCGCCAGCCATATCGGCGCCTATCCGACCGAGATGACGCCGCACGTCTTCCGCTCGCTGGCGGATTCTTTGGGTGCGGCGATCCATGTGAAGGTCAGCGGCGCGAACGATCATCACAAGACCGAAGCCTGCTTCAAGGCCTTCGGGCGGGCACTCCGTCAGGCGGTGGCGCGGGACGGCGAGGCCTTGCCGAGCACCAAGGGCGTGCTGTGACGCGCCCGATTCCCCTGGCCATCGTCGATCTCGGCTACGGAAATATCGGCTCGATCCGCATCGCCTTCGAGCGGCTCGGCGCCATGCCGCGCCTCACCGCCGACCCGAACGAGATCGCTGCGGCGGATCGTGTTGTGCTGCCTGGCGTGGGTGCAGCCGGCTTCGCGATGACGCGGATTGCCGAGCACGGCCTTGGTGATGTGTTGCGCGCATTGACCCGCCCGCTGCTCGGCATCTGTCTCGGCATGCAGATTTTGTTCGAGCGATCCGAGGAAGAAGACACCGAATGCCTCGGCCTGTTCGAGGGTGTCGTCCGCCGACTTGAGCCCGGTCCTGATCGCCCGGTCCCCCACATGGGCTGGAGCCGTCTCGCCGTCGCCGATCCCGCCTGCGGTCTGGCCGACGGCGACTACGTGTATTTCGCGCACAGCTATGCGTGCGACGATGGACCCGCCAGTCTTGCCAGGGCGGATTATGGTCGCCCGATTCCCGCGCTGGTGGGCAAGGACAACATGATCGGCGCCCAGTTCCACCCCGAGCGGTCGGGCGATGCCGGAGCGCGCTTCCTTCAAGCGTTTCTCGCGTCATGATCGTCTATCCCGCCGTCGACCTGATGGAGGGTCGCTGCGTCCGGCTGGCGCAGGGGCGCTTCGACGACGCGACCGTCTATTCGGACGATCCCGCCGACGCGCTCGCCCGGTTCGCCGACGCCGGCGCGAGCTGGGTCCATATGGTCGATCTCGACGGCGCCAAGGCGGGACGCCCGGTTCAGCACGACCTCCTCGCGCGGCTGACCGCGAGAGCGCCGGTCAAGCTCCAGGTCGCCGGTGGCTTCCGCGACGCCGCTTCGGTCGCGGCGGCGCTGGAGGCTGGCGCATCGCGTGTCGTCATCGGCAGCCTCGCCGTGCGCGATCCCAACGCCGTCCGTGCGATCATCGCCGACCATGGCGGCGACCGTGTCGTGCTGGCGCTCGACGTCCACATCGTCGGCGGCATGCCGATGGTCGCGACCGCCGGCTGGACGCAGACTTCCGGCCGCACACTCTACGACATCGCATCGGAATATGCCGACGGGCGACATCTGCTCGTCACCGACATTTCGCGCGACGGGATGATGCTGGGGCCGAACCTGCCGCTGGTCCGCGAGGCGGCCGGGCGGGTGCGGCGGATGGGGTTGCAGGCGTCCGGCGGCGTCGCCAGCACGGCCGACATCGTCGCGCTGGCCCAGGCGGGCGCGGGCGGCGTGGTGATCGGAAAGGCGCTGTGGGAAGGCCGGATCGACCTTGCGGAGGCGATCTCCCTTGCCGGCGCGTAGGATCATCCCCTGTCTCGACGTGCGGGACGGCCGCGTGGTGAAAGGCGTCAAGTTCCGCGACCATCGCGATGTCGGCGACATCGTCGCACATGCGCTGCGCTACCGCGACGAGGGCGCCGACGAGCTGGTCTTCTACGACATCACCGCAAGCGCCGAGGGCCGGGGGCTCGACATCGGCTGGATCGAACGGATCGCCGAGGTGATCGACATTCCGTTTGCGGTCGCCGGGGGGATCCGCTCGGTCGATCAGGCGGCGGCCTGTCTCGAGGCCGGCGCCGATAAGATCTCGATCAACTCACCGGCGCTGGAGCGGCCGGAGTTGATCGGGGAGATCGCCCGTGCGTTCGGCTGCCAGTGCGTCGTCCTCGGCGTGGACAGCTTCGCCGACGGCGCCGCCTATCGGGTCCAGCAATATACCGGCAGCGTGGCGGCCACCCGTGATTCCGGCCGCCTGACCCTCGATTGGGTCCGCGAAGCGACCGGACGCGGGGCCGGGGAGATCGTGCTCAACTGCATGAACAATGACGGCGTTCGCTCCGGTTACGACATCGCCCACACCGCGGCCGTGATCGCGGCGGTCACCGTCCCCGTCATCGCCTCGGGCGGTGCCGGTGCGCCGGCGCATTTCCGCGCCGCCTTCGAGGCCGGCGCGAGCGGCGCGCTCGCCGCCACCGTCTTCCATGACCGGATCCTCCCGATCCCCGACCTCAAGGAGTATCTCGCCTCATGCGGGATCGAAATGCGCCGCTGACGCCGGCCGACATCGCCGGCCTCGCCTGGGCGAAGGGCGACGGGCTGATCCCGGCCGTCGTGCAGGATTCCGCAACCGCGCAGGTGCTGATGCTCGGCTATATGAACGCCGAAGCGCTCGCTACGACGCTGGAGAGCGGCTTCGTCACCTTCTTCAGCCGGTCGAAGGATCGCCTGTGGCGCAAGGGCGAGACGTCCGGCAACACGCTCGCCCTCGTCGCCGTCCGCGCCGATTGCGATGAGGATGCGTTGCTGGTCCTCGCCGAGCCGGCCGGATCGACCTGCCATTTGGGCACATTGAGCTGCTTCAGCGAGACCGGGCCAAATGGCGTCGGCTGGCTGGGCTTGCTCGCGCGGATCGTCGAGGCGCGCCGGGGAGCGCCGGCGGAGTCGAGCTATACCGCGCGGTTGCTGGCTGAGGGACCGGACCGCATCGCCCAGAAGGTGGGCGAGGAGGGAGTGGAGGTCGCGCTCGCCGCGGTGTCGCGGGACCGCGCCGCCTGCATCTCGGAAACCGCGGATCTCGTCTATCACCTGACCGTGCTGATGGAAGCGCGGGCGTTCGGCTGGGAGGATGTCGCCAAGGTGCTGGCGGAGCGACACGAGGGCTGACCCCTTTCGTCACCCCGGACTTGATCCGGGGTCCACCTTTTTTCTGCGAGCCTCCGACAAGAACAGGTGGATGCCGGATCAAGTCCGGCATGACGATCAGTCTTGCAACAAAGCCACAGCGTCCTCGAAGAGCCGCTCGGATGCGGCCGCGACCACCCGACCGGCGGACAGGTCGTCGCCGCCTTCCCAATTGCCGAAAAAGCCGCCCGCGCCGCGGACCACCGGGCCCAGCGCGTTGTAGTCGTGCGGCTTCAGCCCGGATTCCACCACCAGGTCGAGCCCGCCCGCCGCCACGCGTGCATAGGCATAGGCATCGAGCCCATAGCGCGCGACGCGGGTGGCGCGGCGGAGCCGCTCGAACCCCTCCGCTTCGGCGCCGGCGAAGAGATAGGGGTCGGTGGTCGAGAAGCGGGCCTCTGCCAGCGTCGCGCAGCCGCTCGTCGCCAGCGCCTCGCCGTTGAGCCGCGCCATCCGGCCGAAGCCGGAATAGCGTTCATCGAGTGCCGGCGCGTCGATCAGGCCGACCGTCGCGGCACCTTCCTCGACCAGGGCGATCAGGGTCGTCCAGCTCGGCAGGCCGCAGATGAAGGACCGGGTGCCGTCGATCGGATCGAGGCTCCAGACGAAGCGCGCGTCGCCGCGCACCACGCCATATTCCTCGCCGGCAATGCCATGGTCCGGATAGCGCGCCCCGATCAGCGCGCGCATCGCCCGCTCCGCCGCCCGGTCGGCCTCCGTAACGGGGTCGAAGGCGCCGCCGCCCTTGTCGTCCGCGTCGCGCGAGGCGACGGCGATCGCCGCGCGCGCGGCATCCGCCAGCTCGGCGGCGAAGGCGGCATAGTCGGAAAGGGAATCGCTCGACATTCACGGATGACTAAAGCGCCGCTCCCGATGACGAAACCCGTCATTCCAGCGAAAGCCGGAATCTCCCTGCCTTTCGGCCGCCAGTTTCAAGAAAAGCGAGATTCCAGCTTTCGCTGGAATGACGGCTAGGGCGCGACGGCCAACCGCACGATATTGTGCAGCAGGTGATCGCCATGCGGGGTCAGGATCGATTCCGGGTGGAACTGGACGCCATATTGCCGGGCCTCGGGGTCGCTGATCGCCATCGCCATGCCGTCGATTTCGCCATGGACGCGGAAGCGGGCGGGCGGGCTCGGCGTGCAGAGCGAGTGGTAGCGTCCGACGCGCAGGGGATTGGGTAGCCCCTCGAACGGTCCGGTTCCGTCATGGGTGATCACCGAGGCTTTGCCGTGGACGATGGCGTGGGCGCCAACCACGGTACCGCCCGCTTCGTGAACGATCGCCTGATGGCCGAGACAGACGCCAAGCACCGGGGCGCGGCCTTTCGCCCTGGCGATCAGCTCGAGGCAGCAGCCGGCATCTTCCGGCCGCCCCGGTCCGGGCGACAGCACGATCAGTGCGTTTTCCGCCTCCGCCCGTATCAGCGCGGCATCGACGCCGATGCTGTTGCGGAGCACCGTCACGGTCTCGCCGAGCCGTTCGAACGCCTCGACCAGGTTGAAGGTGAAGCTGTCGCGATTGTCGATCATCAGGATCATTCCGCCGCCTCCTGTCGTGCTGGGATCGCCGCTTCGGCTGCCGCGATGGCGGACAGGACGGCCGAGGCCTTGCGCCGCGATTCGTCCGCCTCCTTCATCGGATCGGAATCGAAGACCACACCAGCTCCGGCACGGACATAAGCGGTGCCGTCCTTGACCACGGCGGAGCGGATGACGACGCCGGTGTCCATTTCGCCATTGCCCGAGATCCAGCCGATCGCGCCGCCATAGGCGCCGCGGCGGGTTGCCTCGAGCGTGCGCAGCAATTCGGTGGCCCTGAGCTTCGGCGCGCCCGATAGCGTGCCGACGTTGAGGCCGGCCTGGAGCGCCGTGAGGGCGTCGAAACCGTCGGCCAGCCGCCCCTGCACCGACGAAACGAGATGCATCACCCGCGCATAGCGCTCGACGCTGAGCAGGCGGGCCACTCGCCGCGTGCCGGGCGCGCTGACACGGGCGACATCGTTCCGCGCCAGATCGACGAGCATCATGTGCTCGGCCATCTCCTTGTCGTCGAGGCGCAGATCGACCTCCAGCTTGTCGTCGATGTCGGCATGGGCGCCGCGCGGGCGGGTCCCGGCGATCGGCTTGATCTCGACGACGGGTGCGCCGTCCTTCTTCAGCACCCGCACCGAGGTTTCGGGTGAGGCGCCGAACAGCAACTGGTCCTCGGCCGAGACGAAGAACATGTAGGGGCTGGGGTCGATCCGCCGCGCTCGCGCGAAGGCGCCGAGTGGATCGGAACAGGGCACCCGGAAGGTACGCGACGGGACGATCTGGTAGACGTCACCCGCGACGATATGCGCCTTCGCCCGCTCGATGACCGCGGCATAGGCGGTGTCGGAGAGGTCGGTTTCGGGGTCGACGGTCACATCCGCCGGCGCCGGATCGGCGATCCGGGCCGGGCGTCGGCAGCGCTCGACGAGGTCGGAAAGGCGTTGCATCGCGGTGCCGTGCGAGCGCCGCGCCTCGGCCGGATCGTCCGACCCGAAGGCCGCGCAGACGATCCGCGCTTCGCCGCCCGGCTGGACGACGACCAGCGATTCAGCGAGCCAGAACAGATAGTTCGGGAAACCGAGCGGGTCCTCCTGCCCGTCAGGGAGCGACTCGAACATCTCGACATGGTCGAAGGCGATGATGCCGGCGGCGAGCAGGGCGAAGGGCTCCTCCGGGGACAGGGACATCCGGCGAACGCTGAGCGCGCGCAGCACGTCAAGCGGGGAGGGGGCGGCGAGGCGCACCGCATCGTCGTCGTCGGTGCAGCGCTCGAACCGCAAAACGACCTCATCGTTCGATGCCGTGTCGACATGGTCCGCCAGCTCTCCCGCGATCGTCGCCAGCACCTGCCGGCCGCCATGGGTGAGGGCGGTGACCGTCACCTCCAGGCCGCGGCATTCGGCACGCAGCGCCGCGCGCTCCAGGATCAGCGCCTGGCCGCGCGTCTCGAACAGCATGGTGTCGGCGCGCCCGCCGCCGTCGGTCAGCGCGGCATAAAGGTCGAGCGGATCATATTTGCCGGGCAGGCTGCGCTGCAGGGTCAGCGCCTCGCCGGCTTTCGGAAGGGTCGGGATCATGCGACCTCCCGGCCGACGGCGGTGGCGACGCGGCGGAGCTGCCCCATCAGATCCTCGAACTGGTCGGGATAGAGCGACTGGGCGCCGTCGGAGAGCGCGGCGGCCGGGTTCTCGTGGACCTCGACGAGGATGCCATCCGCCCCGCAGGCGGCCGCCGCGAGCGCCATCGGCGTGACGAGGTCGCGGATGCCGGTGCCGTGGCTGGGATCGACGACCACCGGCAGATGGGTCTTCTGCTTGATATAGGGGATGGCGTTGAGATCGAGCGTGTTGCGGGTCGCGGTCTCGAAGGTGCGGATGCCGCGCTCGCAGAGCACGACCTGGTCGTTGCCCTCAGCGAGGAGATATTCGGCCGCCAGCAGCAGTTCCTCGATCTTGGCGGAGAGCCCGCGCTTCAGCAGCACCGGCTTGCCCGCCCGCCCGACCACGCGGAGCAGCGCGAAATTCTGCATGTTGCGCGCGCCGATCTGGAGCGCGTCGGCATGTTCGGCGACGATGTCGACGTCAGCGGTGTCCATCACCTCGGTGACGACCGGCAGGCCGAGTTCGTCGCCGACCTCGCGCAGGATCTTCAGCCCCTCCGGGCCGTGGCCGCGAAAGCCGTAGGGGCTGGTGCGCGGCTTGTAGGCGCCGGCCCGCAGCGCCTGCGCGCCCGCGGCCTTCACCGCCTCGGCGGTATTGCGCATCTGCTCGGGCGTCTCGACCGCGCAGGGGCCGGCGATGACGGCGAAGCCGCGCCCGCCGATGGCGAGATTGCCGATCTTCACGATCGTGTCGTGCGGGTGCAGCTCGCGGCTGACCAGTTTGTAGGGCTGGAGGATCGGCTTCACCGACTCGACATGCGGATGGCTTTCCAGCCGCAGCTCGGCGAGCACCCGCTCGTCGCCGAGCGCGCCGAGCACGACACGCTCCGTGCCAGGCAAATGAAGGGGTTGCAGGCCCTTGTCGGCAATCTGTTTGAGCAGAGCGTCGGCGGTTTCGGCCGGGGCGTCGGGCTTGAGGACGATGATCATCGGAACATGGCTTTCAGGTGCGGTGGGCAAAAAAAGACCCGCCAGAAGGCGGGCCCGTCGGGTCTGTTTGAAGGGGAGTCTCGCCTAGAGCGAGCTCGACCATCGCCAGACGGGCGCGCATATCGCCTGCCAGCGCCACCATGCGGCCGCGTGCGAGGAGGTCGGCAGGGAAAACCCGTCGGTCATCGATCCTGTTTAGGCGGCCTCACCCGACGGCGTCAATCCACCGAAGAACAGCCGGAAGGCGCGCCGGCCCTGGCCCTCCAGCATGACGAGGCCGCCGACGGTGCGAAGCCCGCGGGCGCGGGCGGCGGCGAGGAGGGCGGTTTCCTCGGGGTGGTAGACCATGTCGAAGACGAGTGCGCCGGGCGCGGCGGCGTCCAACGCGGCCAGCAGGTCGTCGGGCATGGGATCGGCCTGGGCCATGCCGAGCGTGGAGGCGTTCACGATCGCCGCCGCGCCGGCCATCGCCTCATATGCCCCATCGAAGGGGAAGGTGTCGACGTTGCCCAGCGCTCGCGCCTTGTCGGGACTGCGCGCGAGAATGCGCACCTGCGCGCCAAACTCCGTCAGAGCGTAGAAACCGGCGCGAGCCGCGCCGCCGGAGCCGATCATCGTCGCAATCTCGCCCCGAAGGTCGACGCCTTCCAGCGCCGCGAACACGCCGTCCACATCGGTGTTGTAGCCGGTGAGGCCAGCTGTTCCGGGAACGATGCAATTCACCGCGCCGATCCGCTCCACCGCCGGGTCGAGATGGTTGAGAAAAGGTACGACCGCCTGCTTCAGCGGCGCGGTCACGTTGCAGCCGCGCCAGAACGGGTTGTCGCGGCGGCTGGCGAAGAAGTCGGCCAGTTCGTCCGGCTTCACCTGCGTCGCGTGATAGGCGGCGTCGATCCGCGCTTCGGCCAGCCAGGCGCCGTGGATGGCGGGCGAGCGGGACTGGGCGACCGGATCGCCGATCACCTCGGCCCAGGGCTTCATGGCTGCCGGTCGAGGAAGGCCGCGACGTCGGCGAGGTCGACACTCTTGTCGACAAACGCCCGGCCGATGCCGCGCGCGAGGATGAAGGGCAGGGTGCCGCCCGACGCCTTCTTGTCGTGGAGCATGTGCGCGGTCAGCCGCGCGCCGTCGGCTGCCACTCCGGCCCCGGCGAGCGTGGTCGGCAGCCCGGCTTCGGCCAGCACATTCGCCGTCCGGTCGGCATCTTCGGGCGGGCACAGCCCGCGTTCGGCGGAGAAGCGGAAGGCGAGGGCCATGCCGGCCGCCACGCCCTCGCCATGGAGCAGCCGGTCCGAGAATCCGGTTTCCGCCTCCAACGCATGGCCGAAGGTATGGCCGAGATTGAGCAAAGCGCGACGCCCGCTGGTCTCGCGTTCGTCCTCGCCGACGATGGCCGCCTTGGCCGCGACGCTGACGGCGATGGCTTGGGTGCGCGCCGCGGCGTCGCCGGCGAGCAGGGCCGCGCCGTTCGCCTCGCACCAGTCGAAGAAACCGGGGTCGCCGATCAGGCCGTATTTCACCACCTCGGCATAGCCGGCGCGCACCTCGCGCGGCGGTAGCGTGTCGAGGCAATCGGGGTCGATCAGCACCAGCGACGGCTGGTGGAAAGCGCCGACGAGGTTCTTGCCGGCGGGGACATTGATCGCGGTCTTGCCGCCGACCGAACTGTCGACCTGGGCGAGCAGGGTGGTCGGGATCTGCACGAAGCCACAGCCGCGCTTCAGGATCGCGGCGGCGAAACCGACCAGATCGCCGATCACACCGCCGCCGAAAGCGACGATATGGTCGGAGCGTTCGACAGCTAGTTCCAACAGCTTGTCGAGCAAAGCTGCAAGCTGACCCCAGCTCTTGGTCGCCTCGCCAGCGGGCAGGACGATCGGCACGATCTCCGCGCCGGCATCGAGCTTTGCGCCTCGGGCGGCCCAGACATTCTCGTCGGTCACGACCACGATCCGGTCGCCGCGCACGAAAGGTCCGAGCACCTCGTCGGCGCGGCCGAGCAGGCCCGATTCGATCAGGATCGGATAGGAGCGGTCGCCGAGCGCGACGTCGATCCGTCGCATCATCCGTCCCCGCACTGGGCGCGGTGGAGCAGTTTGTGGTCGGCCAGCACAAGCGCCATCATCGCCTCGACCACCGGCACGCCGCGAATGCCGACGCAGGGATCGTGGCGCCCTTTCGTGAGGATCTCCGTCTCGTTGCCGTCGCGATCGATCGTCCGCCGCGGCGTCAGGATCGACGAGGTCGGTTTGAAGGCGACCCGCAGCAACACCGGCTGCCCGCTCGAAATGCCGCCGAGGATGCCGCCGGCATGGTTGCTGAGGAAGACCGGCCTGCCGTCCGGGCCGGCGCGCATCTCGTCGGCATTGGCCTCCCCGGACAGGCGCGCGGCCGCGAAGCCGTCGCCGATCTCGACGCCCTTCGCGGCGTTGATCGACATCATCGCTGCCGCGAGATCCGCGTCGAGCTTGCCGTAGACCGGGGCACCCCAGCCGGCGGGAACACCGGTCGCGACGCATTCGACGACGGCGCCCAGCGAACTGCCGGCCTTGCGCGCGTTGTCGACCAGCCCCTCCCAGCGTGCCGCCGCGATCGGGTCCGGACAGAAAAAGGGATTGGCGTCGATTGCCGCGTTGTCGAAGGACATCGGGTCGACAGCATCGCCTCCAATCTCAACGACATAGGCACTTATATTGACATCTGGTATGATCAGCCGTGCCACCGCTCCGGCCGCGACTCGCGCCGCCGTCTCGCGCGCCGAGCTGCGCCCGCCTCCGCGCCAGTCGCGCAGGCCGTATTTGGCGTCATAGGTGTAGTCGGCATGGCCCGGCCGGTAGGCCTGGCTGACCTCCGAATAGTCCTTGGAGCGCTGGTCGACATTGTCGATCATCAGGCTGACCGGCGTGCCGGTCGTCCGCCCCTCGAAGGTACCGGAGAGGATGCGCACCTCGTCCGGCTCGCGGCGCTGGGTGGTGAAGCGTGACTGGCCGGGCCGCCTTTTGTCGAGCCACGGTTGGATGTCCGCTTCGCTCAGGGTAAGCGCGGGCGGGCAGCCATCAACGAGGGCGCCGATCGCCGGCCCGTGGCTCTCACCCCAAGTCGAAAAGCGCAGCACCCGTCCGAAGCTGTTGACGCTCACGGCTGTTCCCCGTCATCGCGCGCGACCACGCAGAAGGTGGTGGCATTGTCCTCGCGATCCTGAATATCGCGCTTGAGGATGCGAAGGCCATAGGCCTCCGCCGCCACTTCCGAGGCGATGACGCCGATCGCCGGATCGCCGGATTCGGCCAGAGCCTCGGCCGCCATCGCGGTGTTCGGCGCGTCCTCGGCCGTCACACCGGCCTCCTCCCGCCAGCGTACGCATTGCGCGAGGGCCATCGGATGGCTGGTGACGCGCACGATGCCTTCCAACTCGGCGTCCGGCAGGCCGAGCAGGTGGAGCCGGATCGGCAGGCGGTGGCGGCCGACGATGAGCAGGCCGCTCTCGCGGATCAGGTCCTCGACGCCCGGCACCGGGCCGGCGGTGGAATTGCGCACCGGCAGCATGCCGCGGCCGGCCGCGCCGGCCTGTACCGCCTTGATGACATTGGCGAAGGTGGCGCGGGGGACTGGCGTCCATTCGGGGAGGAAGGTGCGGCACGCCTCCCAACTGAACGCCCCGGGCACGCCCTGATAGGCGACCTTCATGCGATCCGCGCTCCCAGGCCCTGCATCAGCGGCACGAAGCCGGGAAAGCTGGTCGCGATCATGTGCGGTTCGTCGACGGTGGCGGCGTCGCGTGCCGCGAGGCCGAGCATGAGGAAGCTCATTGCGATGCGATGATCGCCATGGGTGGTGACCAGTCCGCCGCCGGCCGGCGCACCGCCTGTGACGACCAGCGTGTCGCCGTCGGCGCGAGCATCCACGCCGCAGGCGGCGAGGCCGGCGAGGATCGCCGCCAGCCGATCGCTTTCCTTTACCCGCAACTCGCCGAGCCCGTGCATCACGGTCTCGCCCTCGGCAAAGGCGGCTGCGACGGCCAGGATCGGATATTCATCGATCATCGAGGGCGCGCGATCGGCCGGGACGGTGACGCCATACAGTCGCGAGGCACGGGCGGTCAGGTCCGCCACCGCTTCGCCGTTGACGGCCCGGCGGTTCTCGATCCTGAGGTCTGCGCCCATTTCGATCAGCGTTTCATAGAGCCCGGCGCGGAGCGGGTTGACCAGCATCCCTTCGACCGTGACCTCCGATCCCCGAACGATCAGGCCGGCGACCAGCGGGAAGGCGGCAGAGGACGGGTCGGCGGGGACGACGACATCGGTGCCCCTGAGGCCACGCTGCGCGCCGAGCCGGACGGTGCCGCCGTCGCGCGTCAGTTCGCAGCCGAATGCGGCAAGCATGTTCTCGCTGTGATCGCGGCTGGGGCGCGGCTCGCGCACGATCACATCGGCCGCGCTGCCGAGGCCGGCGAGCAGGATCGCCGATTTGACCTGCGCCGACGCGGTGGCGTTCTCGAAATCGATGCCGCCGAGCCCGCCGCCATGGACGGTGATCGGCAGCCTGTCGCCGCCTTCGAAACGCGTGCCCATCTCGCCCAATGGCCCCGTCACCCGCTTCATCGGCCGGCTGCGCAGCGACTCGTCTCCGGTGAAGGTGGCAGTGATCGGACGGCCGGCGACGGCGCCCATCAGCAGCCTCGCGCCGGTGCCGGAATTGCCGCAGTCGATGGGCGCTTCGGGCGAGGTCCAGGGGCCGCCGCGCACGCGCCAGGCGCCTTCGCCCGTCCGCTCGACCTCGGCGCCGAGCGCGCGCACCGCCGCGGCTGTGGCGAGCACATCGTCGCCTTCCAGCAGCCCTTCGATCCGCGTCTCGCCCTCGGCCAGCCCGCCGAGGATCAGCGCGCGGTGCGAGATCGACTTGTCGCCGGGGACCTTGATCCGGCCCCGGAGTGGTCCCGAGGCCGTCGCTTGGAGGGTCATGCCCGCGGCTCCCGGGCGATGCAGAGCCTGAGATGCCCGCAGGCGGCGAGCGGGCGGATGTCCGCGCCGGCGATGGTGCGCTGCTGGAGGGTCACGTCGCTGACGATCGGGTAGGTAACGCCGCCGAGCAGGCTGTCGCCGGTGAGCCGGCCGATGGTCAGCGCCAGCGTCTCCTCCCCGGCCATCACCCGGTCGAAGATGACGAGATCGGGGTCCTGGAACAGTTCGGCCCACCAGCGGCTCTGGGCGTCGAGCTCGACCACGGCGATCGCCTCGCGGGAGCGCGCGGCCTCAAGCGCCTCGTGCGCCTCGGTCGCGATGACGATCGGCGCGGCGCAGCCGAAACGCTGGCGGGTCGCGTCGGTGACGCGGATCGGCTGGCGCGCGGCGTGGAGGACGAGCTCGGTGCGCCGCTGCGCCTGCAGGCTGACGCCCATCAGCTCGCGCCAGAGCACGGCGATCGTGTCGTGGCGCAGCGCCGCGGCGCGGTCGGCGAGACGGTTCAGCACCGCCTCCTCGCGGTCCGGGCGGAGCAGCAGGGCGGTGGCGGCGGCGCTGCGCTTCACCTCGGCGACAGCGAGGACGTGGGAGAGGCGGCGCTCGATCAACTCGAGCAACGTATCGTCGATTCGGTCGATCTCGGCGCGGATTTCGGCCAGATCGCGGGCGCCCGCGGCGGGCGTATCGGTGTCGGTCTGAGGCATTTCGGTCCTCGTCGCTGCGCCCGGCCTGTTCGGGGCGTCGGCAGCGGATCAGCTCGGATGGTCGGGAAGGTTGAATCGGGTCTCCGGCACGCCTCAATAGGCGTACCGGCCGATAAACGAGCCGATAAAATAGGAGCGGCCGACCAGCGCGGAGGGGGTGCGGATGCAAAGCCCTGTGCTCATGGTGATGCTCCTGCCGACGGACCTGTCGCCGTCGCTTTTAGGCTGACAAGGGCGCCCCACGCTGTCAAGAGCCGCCCCCGCGCCGGGTTCGTTGCGGCGCCAGACCGAGGTTCGCATGGCGATGGAGCGAGGGACAGCCGCCGCGTCTGAGCCCGCGCGGCTGCTGAAGGCCGCGCGGCGAATCGTCGTGAAGATCGGGTCCTCGCTGCTGATCGGCGACAGCGGCGATGCCGCGCGGGTGGGCTGGCTGGCGAGCGTCGGGGCGGACATCGCGGCGCTGAGGGCCGAGGGCAAGCAGGTGATCGTCGTTTCCTCGGGCGCCGTGGCACTGGGGCGGGGGAAGCTCGGGCTCAGGCGCTCGGCGCGGCTCGACCACAAGCAGGCGGCCGCAGCAGCGGGTCAGACGATGCTGATGCAGGCCTGGGACGCGGCAATGGCGCCGCACGATGTTCCGACGGCACAGCTGCTGCTCACGCTCGAGGACAGCGAGAAGCGCCGCCGCTGGCTCAACGCCCGCGCCACCATGGAGGTGCTGCTCGCCCAGAGTGCGCTGCCGGTGATCAACGAGAATGACAGCGTCGCCACCGACGAGCTGCGCTATGGCGACAATGACCGGCTCTCGGCACGCGTCGCCCAGATGCTGCGCGCCGATCTGCTGGTGCTGCTCTCCGATGTCGACGGCCTCTACACCGGCGACCCGCGCCACGATCCCGCGGCCGTCCATATCCCGCATGTCGCCGATGTGACGGGTGCGATCGAGGCCCATGCCGGCGGGGCTGCCGCGGCCGGGGTCGGATCGGGCGGGATGCGCACCAAGATCGTCGCCGCGCGGATCGCGGGCGGTGCCGGCTGCGCCACCCTCATCGCGGCCGGGCATGAGCATCATCCGCTCCGGCTGCTGGCCGAAGGCGCCCGGGCCACTGCGTTCGGGGCGCACGGATCGCCGGCGCGGGCCTACAAGCAGTGGATCGCCGGCACGCTGGAGACGGCGGGCACACTCGTCGTCGACGATGGCGCGGCGCGGGCGCTGGCCGGCGGCAAGAGCCTGCTTCCGGCCGGCGTGACGGCAGTCGAGGGCGCGTTCGAGCGCGGCTCCTGCCTGACCGTCCGCACCCTCGCCGGCGCCGAGATCGCGCGCGGCATCTGCGCCTATACGGCTGACGAAGTGCGGACGATCGCCGGGGCGTCGAGCAAGGGGATCGAAGCCCGCCTCGGCTATGCGGGGCCGGACGCGTTGATCCATCGCGACGATCTGGTGATGCTGGGATCATGACGCTGGACACAGACATGCTGGCGATGGGCGCCGCCACGCGGACTGCGGCGGCCGTGTTGCGCGATGCTTCCGCCGAGACGCGGACCGAGGCGATTCGGGCCGCCGCCCGGCATATTCGTGCGCAAGCCGCAGCGATCCTGGCCGCCAATGCCGAGGATGTCGCGAAAGCGAGCGGGCTGGTCGATCGCCTGCGACTCGACCCCGGGCGGCTGGAGGGCGTCGCCGCCGGCGTCGAGGCGGTGGCCGGCTTGCCCGATCCGGTCGGGCGGGAGCTGGCGCGCTGGCGGCGGCCCAACGGGCTCGACATTGCGCGGGTCGCAACGCCGATCGGCGTCATCGGCATGATCTTCGAAAGCCGGCCCAACGTTGCTGCCGACGCCGCCGCGATCTGTCTGCGCGCCGGCAATGCGGTGATCCTGCGCAGCGGATCGGACGCGCTCGGCACCTGCCTCGCCCTCCACGCCGCGATCGCCGCCGGTCTCGCCGAGGCAGGGCTGCCGGCGGCGAGTGTGCAGCTCGTTCCGACCGAGGACCGGGCGGCGGTCGGGCTGATGCTGCAGGGCCTCGGCGGCGTGATCGACCTCATCATCCCGCGCGGCGGCAGGGCGCTGGTCGAGCGGGTGGAACGCGAGGCGCGGGTCGCGGTGCTCGGCCATCTCGAGGGCATCTGCCACACCTATCTGCACGCCTCGGCCGACCCGGCGATGGCGCTGGACGTGGTCGTCAATGCGAAGCTCCGGCGCACCTCGGTCTGCGGCGCGACCGAATGTTTGCTGGTCGATCACGCCGCGGCCGCTGCTCTACTGCCCCCCATCGCCGGAGCCTTGCAGGCCGGCGGCTGCGAGTTGCGCGGGGACGATGCGGCGCGGAGAATCGTGCCGGACATGGCCGCGGCGAACGCGGACGACTGGGGCCGGGAATATCTCGCGCCGATCCTCGCCGTGCGCGTCGTCGACGGCCTCGACGCGGCGATGGCGCACATCGCGCGCTATGGTTCGGGCCACACCGAGGCGATCGTCGCGGCCGATGATGCGGCCGCCGAACGCTTCCTCAGAGAAGTCGACAGCGCGATCGTCATCCGCAACGCCTCGACCCAGTTCGCGGACGGCGGCGAGTTCGGATTCGGCGCCGAAATCGGCATTGCCACGGGCCGCCTCCACGCCCGCGGACCGGTCGGCCCGGAACAGCTCACGACGTTCAAATATGTTGTACGGGGCGCCGGGCAGACCCGGCCGTGAACATTTGACGTAGGAAGATCTTCCAAAGATTAGCCACTCAGCGTGCGAATCTTGCCGAAACCGTCAGGCTCCCGTCGTCATCCCGGCAAAGGCCGGGATCCAGTTTTTCTTCTTCTAGATCAGCGGATTGAAGGAAGGTGGATTCCGGCCTTCGCCGGAATGACGAGAGGCGGCAGTCACGCGATCATCGTGAACCGTCCCGACACCGAAAATTAAGGCGGTTGACGGATAGCCGTTCTCGTCTCCATGCTTAAGGGCAAGCGAACCGGCCACGCGGGCCGGCTTGCGGCGATGAGGGAAATGGCACCGATGTTGACGGCTGCACAGTTCCGGGACCTTGGCCTTGCCGGCAACGGCGAGGGCCTTGTCGCGCGCCTCGCCACCACGATCATTACCATTACCACCACCCGAAAGCGGGGCGGTAGCGGCTGATCTTGAGGCCCAGAAACCTGAGAGTTTCACCGACCCGCTCCCCGACACCGGCGAGCGGGTTTTTTCATGCCTGCCGCCCAGGACACGAAAGCGACACGACGATGGATGGACAGGATCAAAGCGAACCGGAGCGCAAGCTCTGCGTCCTCAAATTCGGCAGCTCGGTGCTCGAATGCGAGGACGATTACCGGACCTGCGCGCAGGAAGTGTACCGCCACATCCGCGACGGCGAGAAGGTCGTCGCCGTCGTTTCCGCGATCGCCGGCGAGACCGATGCGCTGCTCGCCCAAGCCAACCGGGTCGGCGGCGATCCGGCGCCCGCCTTCGTCGCCCGGCTGGCGCGGGTCGGCGAACTCCATTCGGCGGCTTTGATGGGGCTGGCGCTCAACCGCATGGGGGTACGCACCTGGGTGCTCGATCCCGACGAGATGGGGCTGGTGGCCGAGGGCGCGCCGCTCGATTCCAACCTGACCGGCCTCGACGCCGATGCGGTCAACGCGAAGCTCAGCGATCATGACGTGGTCGTGGTGCCGGGCTTCACCGCGGGCCATGCCGAGTATGGCGTGGTGACGCTGGGCCGCGGCGGGACCGATTTGTCCGCCGTCTTCTTCGCCGGCCGGCTGGGCTCGAAGCGGGTGCGGCTACTGAAGGATGTGGACGGCGTCTACGCGCAGGATCCGGCGGTCCATCCCAATGCCGAGCGCTACGGCGCGCTCTCCTACGAGCTCGCCGCCGGGGCCAGCAAGGGGCTGATCCAGCCCAAGGCGATCGATGCGGCCAGGGCGGAGGGGATCACGATCGAGATCGCCGCGATCGGCCATCACGAGGCGACGGTGATCGCCGCGCTGCCGGCGCGGCGCGAGGTGCCGCTCCAGTTCCCGAAGCTGCGCGTCGCCCTGCTGGGCTGCGGTGCGGTCGGGGCAGGGGTGCTGTCTTATCTCCAGCAGCGGCCGGACCTGTTCGAGGTCGGCCCGGTGCTGGTCCGCAATCCCGACGGGCGGGAGCGCTATGGCGACGAGGCCTATACCGACGATCTCGCCGTCGCGCTGCGCGCGGAGCCGGACCTGCTGGTCGAGGCGATCGGCGGCGCCGACTATCCGGCCGACATCATGTGCAGGGCGCTGAAACGCGGCGTCCATGTCGTGACGGCGAACAAGGCGGCGCTCGCCGGCCATTACGACGCGCTCCATGCCTGCGCCGAAGCGGGCGAGGCGAGCCTCGCTTACTCTTCGGCGGTGGGCGGCGGGACGCCGGTTCTGGAGACGCTCGAGCGGCTCCGGGGCGAGGGCGTGGTCGCCGTCGAGAGTGTGATGAATGGCACGTGCAATTTCCTGCTGAGCCAATTGGCCCAAGGCGTCGCCTTCGATGATGCCGTGGCCGAGGCGCAGCGGTTGGGTTTCGCCGAAGCGGACCCCTCGACCGACGTCGACGGACATGATGCGGCCGACAAGCTGTCGCTGCTCGTGCGCCGCGCCTTCGGCGTCGCGCTGCCGCCGTCAAAGATCGCGAAGGACTCGCTGCGGCAGGTCGATGCCGAAGCGGTGCGCGCCGCGCTTGCCGAGGGCAAGGTGCTGAAGCAGGTCGGGCGCTGCGTGCTCAAGGCCGACGGCTCGGTGGAGGCCTCGGTACGCGTCGAGGCGCTGCCGGCGGATCATCCGCTGGCCGGCGCGGTCAACGAGGAGAACCGCTTCCTGGTCCGCCAGGGCGATGGCCGGGTCCATGCCGTCTATGGTAAGGGCGCGGGGCGCTGGCCGACGGCGGCGGCCGTGTTCGGCGACGTCATGGACCTGCAGCGGCGGCTTGCCGCCGAGGCGCAGGCCGCGCCGTTGAAGCTCAGCGCGTGAGGAGCGGCGTGATGCGTGAACGATCCATGGCGAGCGCGCCGGCGAGCATCGGCAATGTCGGTGTCGGCTTCGACGTGCTGGGCCAGGCCTTCGATGCCGTCCGCGACCGCGTGACCGCGGCGCGCGAGGCGCGGCCCGGCGTCCGGCTCGGCGCCGTCTCCGGTCTCGTGTCCAGCCTGCCGGCCGAGGTCGAGCGCAACACCGCGCTCGCCGCCTCGCAGGCGCTTCTCGACGCGGCGGGCGCCGATTTCGGCGTGCGACTCGACATCGACAAGGGCGTGCCGGTGAGCGCCGGCATGGGTGGATCGGCCGCCTCGGCGGTCGCTGCAGCGGTCGCGGTCAACGCGCTTCTGCCTCGGCCCTATGCGCATGAGGAGCTGCTGCCCTTCGCGCTGGAGGGGGAGCGGGTGTCCTCCGATCCGCCGCCCTGGGACAATGTGATGGCGAGCCTGCTCGGCGGCCTCGTCCTCGCCGCGCGCGAGGAGCCAGACTTCGTCCAGCGCCTGCCCGCCCCCTCCGGTCTCGTTGCCGTGCTGCTTCATCCTTCTGCGAAGGTGGAGACGCGCGCGGCGCGCAAGCTGCTGAAGGGCGAGGTGCCGATGCGCGTCGCGGTCGAGCATTCGCGGCGGCTCGCGGCCTTCGTCGCCGGCTGCGTCGGCAACGACATGGGCCTCATTCGCGCCGGCCTCGAGGATGTGCTGGTCGAGCCGCAGCGCCAGCATCTGCTGCCGGCGCTGCCGCAGGTGAAGGCGGCGGCGCTGGGCGCCGGCGCGCTCGGCTGCTCCTTCTCGGGCTCGGGGCCTTCGGTATTCGCGTGGGCGCTCGCCGCCGATGCGGACCGGGTGGAAGCCGCGATGGCCGCGGCGTTCCGCGAGGCCGGCCTCGACGCGCGCGCCTATCGCGCCCCGGTCGATTCGCCGGGCGCGCGGCTGGAGCGCACCGTCCCGGTTTCGGCGGCGGCATGAGCATGCGCTATGTCAGCACGGGCGGGCGGGCACCGGCGGTCGGGATCGGCGCAGCGATCCGCGCCGGCGCCGCGCCGGATGGCGGGCTCTACCTGCCGGAAACTATGCCGCAAGCGATCGACGCGGATCTGCCGCTGTCGGAATTTGCGGCGGCGATCCTCGCGCCGTTCTTTGCGGGTGATGCGCTCGCGAAGGAATTGCCGAGCATCTGCGCCGAGGCACTGGATTTCCCCGCGCCGCTGGTCCCGGTCGCATCGGGCTTGCACGCGCTGGAACTGTTCCATGGGCCGACCGGGGCCTTCAAGGATTTCGGCGCCCGCTTCCTGCTCGCCTGTTTCGACCGGATCGGCGATCCGGCGGATCCGCTTACCGTGCTGGTCGCGACCTCCGGCGACACCGGTGGCGCCGTCGGTTGTGCGGCGGAGGGACGGAGCGCTGTCAGGGCCGTGATTCTCTATCCCAAGGGGCGGGTCTCGCCGTTTCAGGCGCTGCAGCTCTCGTGTTGGGACGATCCGGTGCGGGCGCTGGAGGTCGAGGGCGATTTCGACGACTGCCAGCGGCTGGTGAAGGCCGCCTTCGCCGATGCCGATCTGACCGAGGCTCACAACCTGACTTCGGCCAATTCGATCAATATCGGCCGTCTGCTGCCGCAGATCGCTTATCTGGCCCACGCTGCGGTCCAGGCGAAGCGGGCAACTGGCAAGGATGTCGGCTTCATCATCCCGAGCGGCAATCTCGGCCACGGTTTCGCGGCGCTCTACGCCCGGGCGATGGGCTTTCCGATCCGCCCGATCCTGCTCGCGACCAACGCCAATCGCACGCTCGCGGACTGGAAGGCGACGGGCGTCTACGCGCCGCGCGCTTCAATCGCGACCATTGCCAATGCGATGGACGTCGGTGCGCCGAGCAATTTCGAGCGGGTCGCCGCTTTGCCGCCCGAGCAGCGCAAGCTCGGCGTCGAGCTGGTGACGGACGATCAGATCCGGGATCGCATCCGCGCCGAATATGAGACCAGCGGCTATGTTTGGTGCCCGCATGGCGCGACGGCGGCCGAGGCCTATGCGCGGCTCTCCGATCGATTGCGCGACGAGGTCACTTGGATCGCCGCGGCGACGGCGCATCCCTATAAGTTCGCGGAAACCGTCGAGCCGTTGATCGGCCGGCCGATCGCGCCGCCGCCGGCGCTTGCCGCGATACTGGATCGCGCCGCGTCGAGCATCTCCATCCCGGCAAGCCTTGACGCGCTTGCCCATGCCCTCCAACCGCACCACGAACCCACGGCTGCCTGAGTAAACCGACATGTCCCAAGATCATTTGCCTTCCGACGAGATGAAGGGCGGCCCGGCGCGTGCCGCCGCCCGCGCGATGCTGCGCGCCACCGGGCTCGACGACGAAGCGATGGCGAAGCCGATGGTGGCGATCGTCAACACCTGGTCAAACGTCACGCCCTGCAACATGCACCTGCGCGACCTTGCCGGACATGCCCGCCGCGGCATCATCGAAGCGGGGGCGACGCCGTTCGATTTCAACACGATCGTCGTCACCGACGGCATCTCGATGGGCACGCGCGGTATGCGCGCCTCGCTGATGAGCCGCGAGGCCATCGCCGATTCGGCCGAGCTCGCGGTGCGCGGCCATTCGCTCGACGCGGTGCTGTTCATCGTCGGCTGCGACAAGACCATTCCCGCCGCGGCGATGGCGGCGGCGCGGCTCGATGTGCCGAGCGTCATCCTTTACGGCGGCTCGATCATGCAGGGGCGGCTGGGCGAGAAGAAGCTCACCATCCAGGACGTGTTCGAGGCGATCGGGGCGCACAGCGCCGGCACGCTCGACGATGCCGGCCTGCTCGCGGTCGAGAAGGCGGCCTGCCCGGGCGCAGGCGCCTGCGGCGGCCAGTTCACCGCCAACACGATGGCGCTGGCGATGACCTTCCTCGGCCTCTCGCCCGCCGGCCTCAACGACATCCCGGCGACCCATCCCGACAAGCCGAAGGCGGCCGAAGAAGCCGGGCGCATTCTGGTCGAGGCGCTCAACGCCGGCCGCAATGCGCGCAGCCTGATCACGCCGGAAAGCCTGCGCAACGCGGCCGTGGCGGGCACCGCGACGGCAGGGTCGACCAATCTCGTCCTTCATCTCCTCGCCATCGCGCGGGAAGCGGGAATCCCCTCGGACCAGTTCAACATCGACCTGTTCGACGAGGTCAGCCGCGCCACGCCGGTGATCGCCGACCTGAAGCCCGGCGGCCGCTTCATGGCACCCGACATGAGCGAAGCGGGTGGCTCGGCCTTGCTCGGCCGGCGGCTGATCGACGGCGGGCTCATTACCGACACGCCGACCGTGACCGGCCGGAGCCTGTTCGAGCTGTTTGCGGGCGCGGCGGAAACGCCGGGGCAGGAGGTGATCCTCTCCGCCGAGAGGCCGCGGAAAGCGCGCGGCGGTTTCGGCATCCTCTACGGCAACATCGCGCCGGACGGCTGCGTGGTGAAGCTCGCCGGCCACGAGCGGCTGCGGCACGAAGGGCCGGCCAGGGTCTATGAGGGGGAGGAGGCCTGTTTCGACGCGGTCACCCATGGCGAGATCGACCATGGCGATGTCGTCGTGATCCGCGGCGAGGGGCCGGTCGGCGGCCCCGGCATGCGCGAGATGCTGGCGATCACCGCCGCGATCCAGGGGCGCGGGCTCGGCGACACCGTCGCGCTCGTCACCGACGGGCGATTCTCGGGCGCGACCTACGGCTTCATGGTCGGCCATATCGCGCCGGAAGCGGCGAAAGGCGGGCCGATCGCGCGGCTCAAGACCGGCGACCGGATCGTCATCGACGTCGAGGCGCGGGTTATCGAAACCGACGCGGATCTCGCCTCGCGCGATCCGGCGCCGCTTCGGGAAACCGGTGAAAGCACAGGTGCTTACGCCAAATACGCCCGCCTCGTCGGCTCGGCCTCGCAGGGGGCGGTGACGAGCGGGGCGGATACGGCTTGTTAACCATCCGGCCTGTATCGGGACGATGGAATTTTGGACGGGGGCGATTTTTGGGGTTGCCAGGATTCCGCGCGTCCGTATCCTAAGCGCGATTTTTCGACGGAGCTTTTGGTGAACCTGAACGCGATCCGCGTTGAGACCCTGACGGTGGCCCTCCCGGCCGCCGCGCTCCTTATTACCCTTATCGTACTTATTAGCTTCCCGATGGGAGCGGTAACCGGCTGACGGTCCTGGACGAGATAGGACCAGAAACACGGAACCCCCGCTCCCCACCGGAGCGGGGGTTTTTCTTTGTGCTTTGCGAAGGAGAACCCAGGTGGAACGGATCTACACGGACGACGATGCCAATCCCGCGGCCTTGAGCGGCAAGGTCGCGATCATCGGCTATGGCAGCCAGGGCCGGGCCCATGCCCGCAACCTGCGCGACAGCGGCTTCGACGTGGTCGTCGGCGCCCGCCCCGGCGGCGGCGCGGAGAAGCGTGCCAAGGCCGACGGTTTCGCACCGGTCACCCCGGCCGAGGCGGCAGCGCAGGCCAGCCTGGTGGCGCTGCTCAGTCCCGACATGAGCCACAAGGAAGCTTATAGCGAGGCGATCGCGCCGAACCTCCAGCCCGGCGCGGCCTTGCTCGTCGCCCATGGCTTCTCCGTCCACTATGGCGAGATCGACCCGCGCCGCGACGTCGACATCGTCCTCGTCGCGCCGAAGGGTCCCGGCGATCTCGTCCGTCGCGAGTTCGAGATCGGCCGGGGCGTCCCCTGCCTGTTCGCCGTCCAGCAGGACGCGAGCGGCAATGCCCGTGACAAGGCGCTGGCCTATGCGCAGGGCATCGGCGGCACCAAGGGCGGCGCGATCGAGACGACGTTCGCCGAAGAGACCGAGACCGATCTGTTCGGCGAGCAGGCGGTGTTGTGCGGCGGCGCGAGCGAGCTGGTCGTCGCCGGTTTCCAGACCCTGGTCGAGGCGGGCTACAAGCCCGAGGTCGCCTATTTCGAGTGCCTGCACGAGCTGAAGCTGATCGTCGACCTGATGTACGAGGGCGGCCTCGCCAAGATGCTGCACTTCGTCTCGGAGACGGCCAAGTACGGCGACTTCGTCTCCGGCCCGCGCGTCATCAACCACGAGACCAGGGCGCGGATGCGCGAGGTGCTGGCCGACATCCGCAACGGCAAGTTCGCCAATCAGTGGATCGAGGAGAACCAGGCCGGCAAGCCCAAATACCAGCAGATGTACGACGCCGATCTCGAGCAGCCGATCGAGAAGGTCGGCGCGCGTCTGCGCAACCAGATGGCCTGGCTGCAGAGTCAGCCGGCTTCGAAGGCGGCCTAGCGCATGTCCCGAAGCGCTTCAGCCGTCTCACCGTCCCCCACGCAACGGGCGAACCCGGCCGCCGAACTGGTGTCCGGGGCCCGCCTGGTTGTGGAGGCGCTGGAGCGCGAGGGCGTGCGCCATGTCTTCGGCTATCCCGGTGGCGCGATCATGCCTGTGTATGACGCGCTGCCGGGATCAGGCCTGCAGCATATCCTGGTCCGCCACGAGCAGGCGGCGGCGCTGGCCGCCGATGCCTACGGTCGCGTCACCGGCCGGCCGGGCGTGTGCCTCGCGACCTCCGGTCCCGGCGCGACCAACCTCGTCACCGGCATCGCCAACGCCTTCCTGGACAGCGTGCCAATGGTCGCGATCACCGGCCAGGTCGCTTCGCCGCTGATGGGCACGGACGCCTTTCAGGAAGTCGACATCTTCGGGATCACGCTGCCGATCGTGAAGCACAGCTACCTGATCCGTAGCGTCGAGGAGATCCCCGAAATCTTCGCCGAAGCCTTCATGCTCGCCCGGTCCGGCCGGCCCGGTCCGGTGCTGATCGATCTGCCCAAGGACATGGGCCAGAAGCGGATCGCGGTCTCCGGCGATCATCCGACGGTTTCCGCGCCGGTCTGGCCCGCGCCGAATGGCGAGGCGATCGAGCGCGCGAACGCGCTGATCGCGGCGGCGCGCAGCCCCGTCCTCTATTTCGGCGGCGGCGTTTCCATCGCACGCGCCGAGCGCGCGCTGCGCGACTTCGCCGCCCGCACCGGCATCCCCTCGGTCGCCACCCTGAAGGGGCTGGGCGGCCTGCCGACCGATACGCCGGGTTTCCTCGGCATGCTCGGCATGCACGGCACCCGCGCCGCCAACATGGCGGTCGACGAGAGCGATCTGCTGATCTGCGTCGGCGCCCGTTTCGACGACCGCGCGACGGGCAAGCTCGACACCTTCGCCGCCAAGGCGAAGGTCATCCATCTCGACGGCGATCCGGCCGAGATCGGCAAGCTGCGCCGGCCCGAGGTCGCGATCCCCGGCGACATCGCGCGCGCGCTGGACCTGCTGACCGCGGTCTCCGCCGATATCGCCGCATGGCAGGCCAAATGCGCCGCCAATGCCGAGCGCTGGGCCTTCGCTTATGACGCGCCCGGCAATGGCATCTACGCGCCGGCCATGCTCAAGCAGTTGAGCGAGGCCGCGGGCGACAAGCTGATCATGACCTGCGACGTCGGCCAGCATCAGATGTGGGTGGCGCAGCATTGCCGCTTCACCCGGCCGCAGGCGCATCTCACCAGTGCCGGCCTCGGCACGATGGGCTACGGCATCCCGGCCGGGATTGGCGCCTTGTTTGCCGAGCCGGATGCGACCGTCGTCACCGTTTCGGGCGACGGCTCGATCATGATGAACATCCACGAGCTGGCGACGATCCGCCGCTACCGGATCCCGCTCAAGATCGTGCTGCTCGACAACGGCACGCTCGGCATGGTCCGCCAGTGGCAGGAGCTGTTCTTCGACGAGAATTTTTCGGAGGTCGACCTCAGCGACAATCCCGACTTCGCCGAGGTCGCCCGCGCCTTCGGCATCGAGGCGTTCACGATCGACCACCGCAGCGAGGTGCCGGGCGCGATCGACCGGCTGCTCCGCACGGAGGGGCCGATCTTCTGCCACGTCCGGATCGATCCGCGCGAGAATGTCTGGCCTTTGGTGCCGCCCAACAGCGCAAACACGCAAATGATGGAGAAGTCCCGATGACCCCAAGCGCTTACAACCAGAGCGCCCGTCTCTTCATCGAGTTCGCGACCGCGGAGGGTGCCGTCGTGCGGATGATTGGCCTCGTCGAGCGGCGCGGCTTCCTCGTCCGCCGCGTCGCCATGGCCGAGCAGCCCTGCGGCCGCCGCGCGACGCTCACCCTCATGGTCGAGGGCCGCGATCTCGGCCGTTCCGCCGACACGCTCGCCCTCCAGCTCGGTCGTCTTCACGGCGTCGGCCGGGTCGAGACCGAAACCGCCCTCATTCAGGATCAGGCCGCATGAACCGGGTACGCATTTTCGACACCACCTTGCGCGACGGCGAGCAGGCGCCGGGCTTCTCGATGACCGAGGAAGGCAAGCTCAAGATGGCCCGCACGTTGGCGGCGCTGAACGTCGACGTGATCGAGGCCGGCTTCGCCGCCGCCTCGCCCGGCGACTTCCGCGCCGTCCAGGCGATTTCGCGCGAGATCGAGGGGCCGGTGATCTGCTCGCTCGCCCGCGCCCATCGCGGCGATATCCAGGCATCGGCCGACGCCTTGGCGCCGGCGGCCAGGAAGCGCATCCACATCTTCCTCGGCACCAGCCCGATCCACCGCGACTTCAAGCTCCACATGAGCCGCGAGCAGGTGATCGCGTCGATCCATGAGTCGGTCGCCTTCGCGCGCCAGTTCACCGACGATGTCGAATTCTCGGCCGAGGACGCGATCCGCACCGAACGCGACTTCCTCGTCGAGGCGCTGTCGGTCGCGGCGGCGGCGGGAGCGGGGACGCTCAACGTCCCCGACACCGTCGGCTACACCACGCCCGAAGAGATTTACGACCTGTTCCGTTATCTCGGCGACCATGTCGTGCGCGATCCGGACGTGGTGTTCTCCGCCCATTGCCACGACGATCTCGGCATGGCGGTCGCCAACTCGCTGGCCGCGGTACGCGGCGGGGCGCGGCAGGTAGAATGCGCCGTCAACGGCATCGGTGAAAGGGCGGGCAATTGCGCGCTCGAGGATGTCGTGATGGCGCTGAAAACCCGTAGCGACACGTTCGGCGTCTCCACCCGCGTCGACACCACCAAGATCATGGCCGCCAGCCGGATGCTCGCCCAGGTCACCAACGTCTCGCCGCCCAGGAACAAGGCGATCGTCGGGGCCAACGCCTTCGCGCACGAGGCGGGCATCCATCAGCACGGCGTGCTGCAGAACCGGGAAACCTACGAGATCATGAAACCGGAAGACATTGGGCTTGCGACGGACGGCATCGTCCTCGGCAAGCATAGCGGGCGCCACGCGCTCGCCTCGCGCGCGGAGGAACTCGGCTATCTCCTCGAAGGCGAGAAGCTCGACCGCGCCTTCGCCGCATTCAAGGATGTGGCGGACGAGGTCGGCATCGTCGATACGGCGCGTCTCGCTGCGTTGCTGGCGTCGCTGGACGGCGACAGCGACGAGAAATTGTGGACCCTGTCGCGGGTCGAGATCCGCGCGCCCGCGACACCCAATGCGTGGCCGGTGGCCCGGGTCGAGCTGGAACATGGCGACCGTGGCCGCCTGACCGATCTCGCTTCCGCTCCGGGCGCGCTGGATGCGGCGTTCCAGGCGGTGAGCCAGATCATGGGTCTTCCCGCCCGGGTCGACGGGCTCGACATGCAATATGTCGCCGCCGAGGAGGGTGATGAAGGCGGGCAGGGCGCCAACGTGCTGGTCGAGATCCGCATCGCCGTCGAGGGCGAGGTCTTCGCCGGCCGTGCCCGCGCGCGCGACATCCTGCCCTGCTGCGTCTCGGCCTATATCGACGCCGCCGGCAATGCCGCCGCCGTCCGCCGCGTCCGCGCGGCGATGCCGGCCGCGCGTGCGGCCGCATAGGGAGAGCGAGACATGACACGTATCGTTCTCCTGCCCGGCGACGGCATCGGGCCCGAGGTGATCGAGGAAGGCCGCGCCTGCCTCGAGCTGATCTCCGACGCCGCCGGCCTCGGCTTCGAATTCGAGAGCCATGACTTCGGCGGCATCGCGATCGACCGGCACGGCATGCCGCTCCCCGACGCGACGCTGGCCGCCTGCAAGGACGCCGACGCCGTGCTGATGGGCGCCGTGGGCGGTCCCAGGTGGGACGACGCGCCGGCGCGGCCGGAAGCGGGCCTGCTCAAGCTGCGTGCGGGCCTCGGCCTGTTCGCCAACTTGAGACCCGCGCGCGTCATGGCGGGAATGGAGGCCCTGTCGCCGCTCAAGGCCGAGGTGGCGGCGGGCGCCGACATCCTGGTGGTGCGCGAGCTCACCGGCGGCGCCTATTTCGGCGAGAAGAGCTACAGCGACGATTTCGCGTCGGACACCTGCGTCTACACGCGGGACGAAATCGAGCGCGTCGCCCATGTCGCCTTCGGCGTCGCCCGGCAGCGGCGAGGGAAGCTGACCTCGATCGACAAGGCCAATGTACTGGCGACCTCCAAGCTCTGGCGCCGCGTCGTCAACGAGGTCGCGGCGGACTATCCCGACGTGGCGGTCGATCATCTCTATGTCGATGCGGCCGCCATGGCGCTGGTCACCAATCCGCGCCGCTTCGATGTGATCCTGACCGAGAACATGTTCGGCGACATTCTGTCCGATGAAATGTCGGTGATCAGCGGCTCGATCGGCCTCCTCGGCTCCGCGAGCACCGGTGGCGCCGGCCCCGGTCTGTTCGAACCGATCCACGGCTCCGCGCCCGACATCGCCGGTTGCGACATCGCCAACCCGGCCGGAATGATCGCCAGCGCCGCGATGCTGCTCGACCACCTCGGCCATCACGATCTCGCGCGGCTGCTCGATGCCGTGGTGGAGGAGGTGCTGGCGGAGGGCTGTCGCACCGCCGACCTGGGCGGCGACGCACGCTGTTCAACCTTCGGCGCGGCGGTGCGGACGAAGCTAGAGACCGGCCTTGTGAAGATGGAAGCGCTGCGCGATCTTGTCGCAATGAATCGAGGCTGCTGCGGATGAGCGCAACATCGCGCACGCTTTACGAGAAGATCTGGGATGCACATGTCGTCGAGAAACGCGACGACGGCACCTGCCTGATCTACATCGACCGCCATCTCGTCCATGAGGTGACGAGCCCGCAGGCGTTTGAAGGTCTGCGCGCCGCCGGCCGCAAGGTCCGCCGGCCGGACCTGACTCTGGCCGTCCCCGACCACAACCTGCCGACCACCGCGCGCGTCGGCGCAGACGGGCAGCGTCTGCCGATCGCCGATCCGGCCAGCGCCGGCCAGCTCGCCGCGCTGGAGCGCAACGTCGCCGAGTTCGGCGTGCCCTATATCGGCGCGACCGACGCGCACCAGGGCATCGTCCACGTCGTCGGGCCGGAACTCGGTTTCACGTTGCCGGGGACCACCCTCGTCTGCGGCGACAGCCACACGGCGGCGCACGGTGCCTTGGGCTCGCTCGCCTTCGGCATCGGCACCAGCGAGGTCGAGCATGTGCTGGCGACCCAGACCCTGCTGCTCAAACCCTCGAAGACGATGGAGGTCCGCGTTGATGGTGCGCTCGGTTTCGGTGTCACGCCCAAGGACCTGATTCTCGCCATCATCGGCAAGATCGGTGCCGCCGGCGGCACGGGCTATGTCATCGAATATAGCGGCGTCGCTTTCCGCGAGATGAGCATCGAGGGCCGCCTCACCGTCGCCAACATGTCGATCGAGGCGGGCGCCCGCTCTGGCCTGTTCGCGCCGGACGAGAAGACCTTCGCCTATCTCCAGGGCCGCCCGATGGCGCCGGCCGGCGAGGACTGGGAGCGCCTGGTCGCCTGGTGGAAGACCCTGCCGACCGACGACGGGGCGGTTTTCGACGCCAGCGTCACCCTCGACGCCGGAACGATCGCCCCCAACGTCACCTGGGGCACGTCTCCCGAGGACGTCGTCCCGATCACCGGCGCCGTCCCCGATCCCGAGAGCTTCGACGATCCGGCCAAACGCGAAGCCGCGCGCAAGTCGCTGGCCTATATGGGCCTCGCCCCGGGCACCGCGATGCGCGACGTGCCGGTCGAGCATATCTTCATCGGTTCCTGCACCAACAGCCGGATCGAGGATCTGCGCGCTGCCGCCGACGTCGTGCGTGGCCGGCGGGTCAGCGGCGGCGTCCGTCAGGCGTTGATCGTCCCCGGATCGGGGCTGGTGAAACGTCAGGCGGAGGCCGAAGGGCTCGATCGCATCTTCACCGAGGCCGGCTTCGAATGGCGCGAGCCGGGTTGTTCGATGTGCCTGGCGATGAACCCGGACAAGGTGCCGGCGGGCGAGCGCTGCGCCTCCACCTCCAATCGCAACTTCGTCGGCCGGCAGGGGCCGGGCGCGCGCACCCATCTGATGTCTCCGGCCATGGCCGCCGCCGCGGCGGTGAGCGGCCGCCTCGCCGACGTGCGCGATCTGGTGCCGGCATGAGCGGCCGCGAGCGCATCGAGGGCCGCGCCTATCCGTTCGGCCGCCGCAACGTCGACACCGACGTCATCATACCGGCCGCGCACTTGAAGACGATCACCCGCGCCGGCCTCGGCCAGCACGCCTTCGAGACGGTCCGCGCCGAGCCGGGCAACGTCTTCGACGATCCGGTCTATGCCGGCGCGCCGGTCCTGATCGCCGGCGACAATTTCGGCTGCGGCTCCAGCCGCGAGCACGCCGCCTGGGCGCTCGTCGACATGGGCGTCCGCGTAGTGATCGCGCCGAGCTTCTCCGACATCTTCTCCGGCAATGCTTTCAAGAACGGCATCGCGGCGGTCGTCCTGCCGCAGGCTGCGGTCGATCGCCTGCTCGAGGTCGCCTGCGCCCAGCCGGTGACCGTCGACCTCGAGACGATGAGCGTCACCACCCCGCTCCAGGACCGTTTCGTCTTCGAGATGGATCCGTTTCGTCGCGAATGCCTGCTGAAGGGGCTCGACGAGATCGGCCTCACCCTGGCGAGCGAGGCGGCGATTGCGGCATATGAAGCCGCGACGCCATCCCTGAACTGGGGCCGGCCCCTCAGTCTTTCCACCGCCTAGCGCGGCGGTCCGAAAATCACCTGATCGGGCAGCCGCGCGGTGTCGACGATCCGCCCGCGTGCGATCACCATGTCGAGCGCGCGGATGTTGCGGATGTCGGCGCTCGGATCGGCGCGGAGCAGGATCAGGTCGGCGATCCTGCCGGGCGCGATCGTCCCAAGCTCGTCCGCCATGCCGGCCGCCGCGGCGCCGTTGCGGGTCGCCGCGCTGATCGCCTGCAACGGCGTCATGCCGAGCTCGACCAGGCCTTCGATCGCCCGCAGGCTGCCTTCGCCTGGCTCCTGTTCGGGCGGCTTGGGTGTGCGGCGGAACTCCGGTGCGTCGCCGAGATAATTGTCGGTGGCGATGGTGACGCGGCATCCGGCGCGGATCAGCCGCTCGGCATTGCGCCGCTGAATCTCCTCTTCCTCGCCGAGCCGCTCGACGCGCCGGTTGCGTTCGGCGGAGGTGGTTGCCGGCGGCTCAGCCGCGATCTCCGCTTGGGCGGCGGTCCGCGCAGCGATCTGGCGCTGCCGGATGTCGCCGGTCACGACGTTCGCACGGATCGCGCACAAGGTGCCGCGACGCACGATCAGCTCGATGAGATCCTGCGGCAGGTCGCGGCTCATCAGCTCGGGATGCTGGATGAGATCGATCCCCGCCTCGACCGCGATACGCAGCGCTTCCGAACTGGTGGCATGGGTCTCGACCATCCGGCCGCGGCGGTGCGTCTCCTCGATGATCACCCGCTGCGCGCGGGGCGAGAAGCCGATCAGCGACGGACGCATGAAATGGCTGGTGCCGCCATATTTGACGAAGTCGACGCCGAGATCGAGGTAGCGGTTCATCGCGCCGCGCAATTCTTCGGGCGTCATGTCGAGCAATTCCTCGCCCATGCCCTGGGCGAGAATGTCGTTCCACTGCTCCTGGAAGGCCGAGAGCTCGGAATCATCGGTCAGCGAATAGGTGCGGGAGAAAGGGCCGCCCCAGCCCAGGATGTTGCCGGCGACGAGCAGGCGCGGGCCTATCGCCTCGCCGCGCGCGATTCGGTCACGAACCGCGAGCAGGGGCGGTAGCACGCCATAGCTGTCGCGGATCGTCGTCACGCCGACCCTGAGGTGACGCTGGGCGAACTCCAGCGCCAGCTCCTCGTTGCGATTGGCATAGCGCACCGACGTGTCCCGCCGGGCCGGATTGCCGTAGACCGTGCCGTGGACGTTGCTGTCAACGAAGCCGGGCAACAGATAACGCCCGCGCCCATCGATCGCCTGCGCGCCGGGCGAATGGCGCTGGCCGCGATTGACCGCGACGATGCGGCCGTCGGCGATTTCCACCGTCATGTCCGGCCGCGGTGGCGCACCCGTGCCGTCGATCATGGTCACGCCGACGATCGCGATCCGCTCCTCAGCCAGCGCAGCCGTTGCCAGGAGCAGGAATATGGCGGCAAACAGTCCCGCGATCGAGCGCGACGCAACGGTCATGCGCAATGATCCTCTCCTCTCCGGCCGGCGGATGACAGGGGAGGAGGATGACGCGCCGCCCCTCATGACGACCATGGCCGCTGCTGTCTCGCCCGGCGAGGATATGCCTGCAAGTCACCATTCTCGGGGTGTCAGGAAGTCTCTGGAGGCCCGAGCCGGAATCGAACCGGCGTGCAAGGATTTGCAGTCCTCTGCGTAACCACTCCGCCATCGGGCCGCCGCGGGCGAAATGGTCGGCTTTGGCGGGGCTGTCAACCGGCGAGATGCTGTGGCAGGCTGGGGATATGCCGGCTGCCGATCTCCTGAGCCGCCTGGTTATGCGGCCCGCGCTCGATTTCGCGCTGCCGCCACGCTGCCCCGGTTGCGGGGCTGTGACGGCCGATCCGCATCGCTTCTGCCTGGGCTGCTGGTCTCAGCTCGCATTCCTCGGCGACCCATGTTGTGCGCAATGCGCCCTGCCGTTCGACTATGATGCGGGCCCAGACGCCGTCTGCGGCGGCTGCCTTGCCCATCCGCCGCGGTTCGACCGGTTGCGGGCTGCGGTCACCTATGGCGAGATTCCGCGCGCGGTCGCGCTGAAGCTCAAATACGGCCGGCCGGGAGTGGCCGAGACGATGGCGCGGTTCATGGTGCGGCATATCGGCGCGCAGGCTGATGCCATTCTGGTGCCGGTGCCGCTGCATCGCTGGCGAATCTGGCGGCGGGGGTACAACCAGGCCGCGCTGATCGCAGGCGCGCTGGCGCGACAGGCCGGATTGGAGGCGCGGCTCGATCTCATCGCCCGGATTCGGCGGACGCCGCCGCTCAAGGAGATGAGCCCGCGCGAGCGGCGCGAGGTCTTGCGCGGTGCCTTCAAGGTGCCGGCCTATCGCAAGGCCGAGGTGAAGGGCCGGGCCTTCATCCTGGTCGACGATGTCTATACCAGCGGCGCTACCGCGAACGGTTGCGCGCGGGCGCTGAAGCGGGCCGGAGCAGAGAGGGTCGATGTCGTGACCTGGGCGCGGGTGGTGAAGAACGCCGATCATTGACAAGGTGCGGCGAGGCCCTCACTTCGAGAGCCGAGGACGACATGGCTCACGTCGAGATCTACACCAAGGCTTTCTGCTCCTTCTGCGTCGGCGCCAAGCGGCTGCTGGATCGCAAGGGCGTGATCTACGAAGAACATGACATCACCATGAGCGGTTCGAAGCGTGGCGAGATGATCGACCGCGCCCGAGGCCGGACCACCGTGCCGCAGATCTTCATCGACGGACGCCATGTCGGCGGCTGCGACGACCTGCATGCACTCGAGGACGCCGGCCGACTCGACGGGCTGTTGAGCCCGCAATGAAGATCGCCGTCTACCAGGCGCAGACCGGTATCGATCCGGCCGCGAATGCGCGCGATCTGGTCGGCGGGGTCGAGGAGGCTGCCGCCGGGGGCGCCACGATGCTGTTCACGCCGGAAATGAGCGGCCTGCTGGACCGCGACCGCTCCCGGGCGATGCAGCATCTCCATTTCGAGAGCGACGATCCGGTGCTGGCGGCGGTGCGCGAAGCCGCTGCGAAAGCGGGCCTGTGGGTCCATATCGGCTCACTCGCCCTGCTCGACGCGGATGGCGACAAGCTGGTCAATCGCGGCTTCGTGATCGACGGCACCGGCGGGATCCGTGCCCGCTACGACAAGATCCATCTCTTCGACGTCGATCTGCCGACCGGCGAGAGCTGGCGCGAATCCGCTGCCTATCGCGGCGGTACGCGCAGCGTCGTGGCCGATACGCCGCTTGGCGGCCTCGGCCTGTCGATTTGTTACGACCTGCGTTTCGCGGACCTGTTTTCCGCTCTGACCAATCACGGCGCGACGTTGATCAGCATCCCGGCCGCCTTCACCGTGCCGACAGGCGAGGCGCACTGGCATGTGCTGATGCGGGCACGGGCGATCGAGGCGGGCGTGTTCGTGATCGCGGCCGCGCAGGTGGGCCGGCACGAGGACGGGCGGGTGACCTTTGGCCACAGCGTGGTCGTCGATCCTTGGGGCAAGGTGCTGCTCGACATGGGCGGGGAGAGCCCCGGCCTGGGCTTTGCCGAGATCGATCCGGCGCAGGTCGAGGAGGTGCGCGCGCGACTCCCCGCCATTCTTCACCGCCGTCCGATCCCGCGACCGGAGCGGTTCGCGTCGTGATCGTCTTCGACCTCAAATGCGGTGCCCAGGAGCACGTCTTCGAAGGCTGGTTCGGCTCTTCGGAAGACTATGATTCGCAACGCGCGCGGGGCCTGGTCACCTGTCCGATCTGCGGCGATGCCGAGATCGGCAAGGCGCCGATGGCCCCACATGTCGGCGCCAAGGGCAACCAGGCGCCTGCCGATCCGGCGGCGGTCAAGAAGGCGCTCGCCGAGATGGCGGACCTCCAGCAGCGGATGCTGGAGAACAGCGATTTCGTCGGCGACCGCTTTCCCGACGAGGCGCGCGCCATCCATCTCGGCGAGGCGGAAGCCCGCGCCATCCACGGCCGCGCCAGCCGCGACGAGGCGAAGACGCTGGTCGATGAGGGCATTCCCGTCGCGCCGCTGCCATTCCCCGTGCCGGAGCGCGGCAAGAAGCACTAGAATTTCGCCGGAGGTATGCGTGACGGTCAAACGCGTCGTGGCCAACATCGCCGTTTCCAGCGTCGAGGGGGCCAAAGCCTTCTATGGCGACATTCTCGGCATGCAGGTTGCGATGGACCATGGCTGGATCGTGACCTTCGCGAGCGATGCGCAGGCCAGAGCACAGGTCAGCATCGCGACCGAGGGCGGCTCGGGCACGCCCGTTCCCGACCTGTCAATCGAGGTCGACGATCTGGACGAGATCCATCGCCGCGTCAGGCAGGCCGGGATCGCAATCGAATACGGCCCCGCTTCAGAGCCTTGGGGCGTTCGCCGCTTCTACGTCCGCGATCCGTTCGGACGGCTGGTGAACATCCTCAGCCATGATTAGCTATTGCGCGGCCGGCGCCGTCTGGCATTCGCCGAGGCGGCGGGCGCGCACCCGCATGTCGCTGCGCACGGCGGTCTGGCCCTCACCGGCGCTGAGATCCATCTCCATCTCGTAGCTGGTCGGCGAGATGACGCCCTGCATCGAGACGCGGGTGGGCACGCCACTCTGGACGCAGGAGAAGGTCGCCTGGATGCGGCCGTCCGTCACGTTGTTGCTTTCCGAGACGCAGCCGGGCGGCAGCGCGCCGCCAGCCATGATCCCCTCGACCGGCTTGTTCGCCTGTTCGGGCGTGATGCACTGGCTGGTCGTCGTCGGCGGGGTCTGCGGCATCGGGGTGCCCGGCATGCCGGTCATTTCCATCTTCAGAACCTCGACCGTCGTCTCCCACTGACCCGGTTGCAGTGCGAGGATTCGCGGCGCCGCCGTCTGCGTGTTGGCGCTGGCGGTCGCAGCATTGTTGTTTCCTGCCGTCTCGCTGGTCTGGCCCGAACAGCCGGCGAGAATCGCCACACCCAGGATTGCGGTCACGTGCTTCATTGCTGCCCTCCCTGAAAATTGTTTGCCCTCGGCGCGGGCATAAAGGCAGGACGGTCAGGAAGGTTCCCGATCGGGCAACTACCGGACGGGTCGGCATGGGCGCGGTTGACCCGCTTTCCTCTCTGTGGAAAGGCCGGTGTCGAGGCAAGGCCCCGTAGCTCAGCAGGATAGAGCAACTGATTCCTAATCAGTAGGCCACAGGTTCGAATCCTGTCGGGGTCACCATTTTCTCGAGGCGCTTGATGGCCGGCGATACCCACGAACCCGATCTTTCCAACGGCGATCTGGTCGACGAGCCCGGCAAGGTCGCGGTTCCCGACGACGTGCAGGAGGCGGTTCGCACGCTGATCCGCTGGGCCGGCGACGATCCCGCGCGCGAGGGCCTCGCCGACACGCCCAAGCGGGTGGCGCGGGCCTGGCGAGAGTACGCGAAGGGCTATGAGGAAAACCCGGCTTATCATCTCAGCCGCACCTTCGAGGAAGTGGGCGGCTATGACGAGATCGTGCTCTTGAAGGACATTCCGTTCCAATCGCATTGCGAGCATCACATGGCGCCGATCATCGGCAGGGCGGCGATCGCCTATCTGCCCAACGACCGCGTCGTCGGCATTTCCAAGCTCGCCCGCGTCCTGCACGGCTTCGCCCGGCGCCTGCAGGTGCAGGAGCGGCTGACCGCGCAGGTCGCCGACTGCATTTGGGACAATCTCCAGCCGCAGGGCGTCGCGGTGGTGATCGAGGCGAGCCACAGCTGCATGACCGCGCGCGGCGTCCGCACGCCCGGGGTGATGATGACGACCAGCCGGATGATGGGCGTGTTCCGCGAGGACGAGCGCAGCCGCCGCGAGGTGCTGGCCCTGATGGGTTATTGATGCGCAGTCTGGCGATCGCCTCGCTGTCGCTGGCCGTCGCGGCATGCGGCGGCAGCGGGGATGCGGACGGAAATGCCTCGCGTGAACAGATCGAGCGGCTCTCGACGCCGGAGCAGAACAAGGTCGAGGACGTCAGCGAGACGGCGCGGCTGCAGCCGCTGCAACAGGCGGACGCGGGCAGCCTTTCGGGCGCGTCCTGCCGTTTCATCCGCGAGAACCGGGTCTACGTGCTCGCGTCGGCCGAGGGGGCGGTGGCCAGGCTTAATGACGAGCTGCGCACGCTCGTGCCTGCCGGGCCGGTCGGGCCGACAGGAGGCTTCTTCGAGGACCGGCAGGTCAGCATCAGCGTCGGTGCCGGCGCCGCGATCGGCTCGGGCCGGGTGCTGGTCACCAACCGCCGCACCGGCGTGCAGCAGCAGCGGCTGGGCATCTGGAACTGCGAGGGCAGGGGATGAGCGAGGCGCGCACACCGCTCAAACGGGTGGTGATGTCGAGCATGGTCGGCACCACGATCGAATGGTATGATTTCTTCCTCTACGGATCGGCTGCCGCGCTCGTCTTCAACCGGCTGTTCTTTCCGTCCTACGATCCGCTGACTGGCACCATCCTCGCCTTCGCCACCTATGCGCTCGGCTTCGTCGCGCGGCCGGTGGGCGGCATCGTCTTCGGCCATTACGGCGACCGGCTCGGCCGCAAGAAGCTGCTGATGCTGAGCCTCATCCTGATGGGCGTGGCAACGGTACTGATCGGCCTGCTCCCGACTTATGCCCAGATCGGCATCTGGGCGCCGATCGCGCTCATCCTGCTCCGCCTCGTCCAGGGCTTCGCGGTCGGCGGCGAATGGGGCGGGGCGGTACTGATGGTCGCCGAGCACGGCGATGCGGCGCGGCGCGGCTTTTGGGCGAGCTGGCCGCAAGCAAGCGTGGCCGCCGGCAACCTGCTCGCCGCCGGCGTGCTGGCGCTGATGGCGGGCCTCCAGAGCGAGGAGGATTTCCTGAACTGGGGCTGGCGGGTGCCGTTCCTCCTGTCCGCCGCGATGGTGCTGGTCGGCTGGTATATCCGCAACCGGGTGAGCGAGAGCCGGATGTTCGAGGAGGCGCTGGCCGAGGCCGAGGCGCCGCCGAAGCTGCCGGCGATCGACGTGTTCCGCGAACGTCCCAAAGCGGTGTTGCTCGGTGCCGGCATCCGCTGGGGCGAGAACATCTCCTATTACATTCTCACCGTCTTCTCGCTGACCTTCCTGGTCGATGTCGCATCGGAGAGCCGCAGCCTCGCGCTCAACGCGCTCCTGATCGGCGCCGCGGTGCAGTTCTTCGCCATTCCGGCCTTCGCGCTCCTCTCCGACAGGATCGGGCGCCGCCCGGTCTACGCATTCGGTGGGCTCGGATTGGCCGCCTGGAGCTTTGCGTTTTTTCCGTTGCTGGCAGGCGGCGACAATGGCGGGATCATCCTCGCGATCGTCGTCGGCCTTGTCCTGCACGGCGCGATGTATGGGCCGCAGGCGGCATTCATCACCGAGCTGTTCCCGACCCGCATCCGCTATTCGGGCGTCTCGATCGCCTATCAGCTGACCTCGATCCTTGCCGGCTCGCTCGCGCCGATCATCGCGCTCTGGCTCTACAAGACCTACGATTCGGCATTGCCGGTCGCGATCTATGTCGGCGCGAGCTGCGCCCTCAGCGGCCTCGCCGCGCTGCTGGCACGCGAGACGAAGGGCGTGGAGCTCGCAGCGATACGCTAGGGTCGCCCCTCGGCCTGGAGCCGGGCCAGAAAGCTGCCGTCCGGGGCTGGCGCTTCCTTGCAGCTTTTGATCAGCTCGTTCCACAAATGGACGGCGATGGTTTCCGGACGAACGACGTCGTCCAGCCGGATTGCCGGATTCAGGATCCACCCGGCGCGCTGATAGGACACCGGGTAGAAGGTGGCCTCCGGCAACGCCAGGGACCCGAATCCGGCACGTGCGGCGAGCGCGGTGAGCGCACCGGGGCCCGCCGTTCCCCACGGCATCAACGACAGGCCCGCCCGCCCGGTCTCGCGCAGCCGGATCGCCGCCGCATCCTGTTCGGCGGGGCTCAGCCAGAATGGAATCTCCGTCTCGTCGAACAGTCGGATCAGCGGTTCGAGCAGGGGAGAATCCGGGGGGGGCCGCAGGACCGCGCCGTTGAGGATCGCCGGGCTCTGCCGCCCGAAGAGATAGGGCTCGCCGCTGTCGATCGGGCGCAGCAGGCAGACGTCGGTATCGATCCACGTTCCGGGTCCGCGCCGCAGCAGCGCGTAGCGAAAGAGGTTCGAGAACAGGGAGACGCTGCCCGTGTGGTGATGAAGGATGCGCGTTTCCGGAAGCACGTCCGCAGCATCGCGAATCTCGACGCCGTCGGGCACGCCATCCGGTGTGCGATAGCAATAGAGCGACACCGGATGGCCCTGTCGCAGGGCCGACCGGAGGCAGGCGCGCTCGACCGCGCCGAGCGCCGGGCCGATCCAGAGCGTGGAAAGGCGGGCAGACGACATATCCCCCCAGATGTCGATCGTTTGCGGAGCGAGGGATACGCCTGTCGAAGCGGATTTACGAGCCTTGTGTCAGCGGCTCGGGCCCGGGGGCGGGATCCCTGATCGTGAAGAGCGGCAGGAAGACCTGCACCAGCCAGCCGATCGACAGCGCATAGAGCACGGTGCCGAGGCCGACGGTGCCGCCCAGCAGCCAGCCGACGGCGAGCACTGCCACCTCGATCGTGGTGCGCACCAGCCGGATCGACAGGCCGGTCTTGCGCACGAAGCCGGTCATCAGCCCGTCGCGCGGCCCGGGGCCGAGGCCCGCGCCGATATAGGCGCCGCCGGCGATGCCGTTGAGCACGATGCCGGCGATGAGCATCGACAAGCGCGCCGGATAGCCCTCCGGCGCGGCGATCAGGAAGAGGCTGGCATCGACCGCGAGCCCGATGACGACGATGTTGCTGATCGTGCCGATCCCCGGCTTCTGGCGCAGCGGCAGCCAGAGCAGCAGCACCAGCGCGCCGACGACGATCACCACCGTGCCGAAGCTCCAGCCGGTGCGCAGCGCTACGCCCTGATGGAACACGTCCCACGGATCGAGCCCGAGATTGGCGCGCAGCATCAGTGCCATCGAGAAGCCGTAGAGGACGAGACCGGCCTGGAGCTGAAGGAATCGACGCAGGAACATGGTCCTGGCCTTTGTCCAAATTGGCCTTGTTTAAAATAGCCAATCAAGAGATATTGGCATCATGGATGCACGCACGATTGGTACCACCTCCCTTGTCCGGCAGCTCGGTGACTGGCGGAGCGCCGGCCGAGGCGCCGGCTATCGGCAGCTGGCGGACGCCCTGCGGCTGATGATCCTCGACGGCCGGGCGCCGCTCGGGGCCCGGTTGCCGGGGGAGCGTGAACTGGCGGCCGGACTGGGTGTCAGCCGCACGACGATCACCACCGCTTATGCCGCGCTGCGCGACGAAGGCTATCTCGCCAGCCGCCAGGGTTCCGGCAGCATCACGCGCACGCCGGGAGTTCAATCCGCTCGGCCACAAGGGGAGGGGGCGCTCGGCCCCGACGTGATCGACCTTGCGGTGGCGGCCGTGCCGGCGGGGGACTCGGTCCATCGCGCCTACCGCCGGGCGCTGGAGATGCTGCCGGCCCATCTCGGCGCGCATGGCTATGAACCGGTCGGCCTCGGTGTGCTGCGCGAGGCGATCGCCGGTCACTATGCCCGTCGCGGCTGCCCGACCCGCCCGGAGCAGATCATGGTGACGCATGGCGCGGTGCATGGCTTTGCGCTGTTGCTCAAGCTTTTGACCGGGCCCGGCGACCGGGTGGTGATCGACCATCCGACCTATCCGCACACGATCGACGCGATCCAGCAAGCCGCCTGCCGGCCGGTCCCTGTCGGTCTCCAGGAGGATGGCTGGGATGTCGAGGCGCTGGAGGCGGCGATCCGCCAGACGGCGCCGCGGCTCGCCTTCCTGATCGCCGATTTCCACAACCCGACCGGGCTCTGCATGGACGAGGCCACGCGCCGGCGCGTCGCCGAGCTGGCCGCGCGGACGCGCACCACGATCGTCGTCGACGAGACCCTGGCCGAGCTCTGGCTGGACGCGCCGGCGCCGCCGTCACTCGCCGCTTACGATCAGGCCGGGCGCGTGATCGCGCTGGGCTCGACCGGCAAGACCTTCTGGGGCGGCCTCAGGGTTGGCTGGATCCGCGCCGATGCGGAGGTGATCGAGGCGCTGACCCGGGTGCGCCCGACGATCGACCTCGGTACGCCCGTGCTTGAGCAACTCGCCTCGGCCGTGCTGCTCTCCGACGGGGAGGGCGATATCGAGGCACGCCGCGCCCGACTGCGGGATCAGCGCCGGACGCTGGAAGGCCTCGTCGTGCACCGTTTTCCCGACTGGCGGGTCAACCGGCCGGCGGGCGGACTGTCGCTCTGGGCAGAACTGCCCGAGGCGATCAGCGCCCGGCTTGCGGCGGCTGCCGACGCGCACGGGGTCCGGATCGCCGCCGGCCCGCGGTTCGGGGTGGATGGCGCCTTCGCCCGGTTCGTGCGGCTGCCGTTCGCCTTGCCGGAAGCGGAGCTGGAGAAGGGGATGATGCGGCTGGCGCAGGCCTGGCAGGCGGCCCGGTCGACGCGGTCGGGAGCCGCCGGCTGGCGCCCGGCGTCCGCGCTTGAAGAGGTCTACTGACCCCCGCAAGAAAAAAGCCGCCGGCTCGGTGGAGCGGGCGGCTTCTTCCTGTATCCGACAGACGGGCTCAGGCCTGTTCGGCCTCGCCCTCCGCGACGGCCGGCGCGGCCTCTTCGGCCTCCGGAACGATCTCGCCGGGCTCCAGGCCCTCGATCCGCTCCTCGGTGAAGCCCGCGACGTCCTTTTCGAACATCTCGGCCATCACGTCCTTGCCCTGTGCCTGCAGCTCGGCCTCTTCCGGCGAGCGGGCGACGTTGACCTGGATGGTGACCGACACTTCCGGATGGAGCGCGATCTTCACGTCGGTGAGGCCGATCGCCTTGATCGGCTTGTCGAGCACGATCTGGTTCTTGGCGATCTTGTGGCCTTCGGCCTCCAGCGCCTCGGCGAGATCGCGGGCGGAAACCGAGCCATAGAGCTGGCCGGTGTTCGACGCCTGGCGGATGAGCTGAAGCTTCAGCCCGTCGACCTTCTTCGAGTCCTTCTCGGCCTCGGTGCGGCGCTCGGCATTCTGTGCCTCGATCTTCTCGCGATTGGCCTCGAAGACCTTGCGATTGCTCTCGTTGGCGCGAAGGGCCTTGCCGCGGGGAAGGAGGAAGTTGCGGGCATAGCCGTTCTTCACCTTCACCACGTCGCCGATGGTGCCGAGCTTCTCGATGCGTTCGAGCAGGATGACGTCCATGGGTCTGCCCTCTTTACTTCACGACATAGGGAAGCAGGCCGATGTGGCGGGCGCGCTTGATCGCCTTCGCCAGCTCGCGCTGCTTCTTGGTGGAAACCGCGGTGATGCGGCTCGGGACGATCTTGCCCCGCTCGGAGACGAAGCCCTGAAGCAGGCGGACGTCCTTGTAATCGATCTTCGGCGCATCCTTGCCCGAGAAGGGGCAGCTCTTGCGGCGGCGGAAAAATGGGCGTGCCATATGTGCTGATCCTCAGGCTTCAGGCGTCGAAATCGTCGCGGCTGCGACGGGGACGGTCATCACGATCGCCGCGCGGACCACGATCGCCGCGATCGCCACGGTCACCACGATCGTCGCGGTCGCGCTTGTCGCGGTCGCCGCGGCGCATCATCACCGACGGGCCGTTCTCGTGCTCGTCGACCTTGATGGTCATGTAGCGGATGACGTCTTCGTTGATCTGGGTCTGGCGCTCGAGCTCGGCGACCACGGTCGGCGGCGCATCGAAATCGAGCGCGACATAATGGGCCTTGCGGTTCTTGGCGATCCGGTAGGCGATGTTGCGAAGACCCCAGGTCTCGGTCCGGACGACCTTGCCGCCATTGTCTTCGACGATCTTGGTGGCGGTTTCCGCCAGCGCATCGACCTGGGCCTGGGCCAGATCCTGACGCGCGAGAAACACATGCTCGTAGAGAGCCATGTTGCGCTATTCCTTCATTTGGCCGATCGCTGACGCCGCCCAATGCGGACGCCCCTCCGGCTGTCGTCGTACTTTTGTCTGTCGCGATTTCCGAGCCGGCGGCGTTGCCGCCTCGCAATCGCTTCAAAACGTAAACCGGGGCGCTAAAGGCATGGCCTTTGCCCCGGACGGCGGCCATTTGGCGCAAGTCGCCCGGAAAATCAACCCTGCCGCGACGGCCGGTAGCGCAGCCGCTCCACCAGCAGCGCGAACGCCGGCGTCGGCTGGCGGCGGCTCGAATAATAGAGATGGTAGCCGGGGAAAGGCGGGCACCAGTCGTCGAGCACTTGGACGAGGCTGCCCTCACCGACATGCGAGGCCACCTGGTCCTCCATCAGGAAGGCGAGGCCGAAGCCGGCGAGCGCGGCATCGAGGATCATGGCGAGGTCGTTGAAAACGAGCTGCCCCTCGACCCGTACGTTGAGTGCGCGACCGTCCTTCTCGAACTCCCAGGCGTAGAGGCCGCCCCGCGTCGGCAGGCGCAGGTTGATGCACCTGTGCTCGGAAAGGTCCTGCGGCGTCCGGGGCCGGCGATGCCGGGCGAGATAATCGGGCGCACCGACGACGACGAGCCGCATCTCCGGCCCGATCGGGACGGCGATCATGTCCTTGGCGATCTGCTCGCCCATCCGCACCCCCGCGTCGAACTGCTCGGTCACGATGTCGGTAAGGCCAAGATCGAGAAACAGCTCGACCGTGATGTCGGGATAGTCCGGGAGCATGCCCTTGAGCGCCGGCCAGAGGATCGTCTCGGCGGCATGCGCGCCGGTGGTGATCCGGATCGTGCCGCTCGGCTTCTCGCGCAGCGCGCCGAGCGCCGAAAGTTCCGCGCCGATTTCGTCCAGCGCCGGCCGCAGCGTGCCGATCAGGCGCTCGCCGGCCTCGGTGGGTGCGACGCTGCGCGTGGTGCGGTTGAGCAGGCGGACGCCGAGCCGCGTTTCGAGGCGGCGGACCGTATGGCTCAGCGCCGATTGCGAGGTGTTGAGCCGACCCGCGGCGCGGGTGAAGCTGCGCTCCTCCGCGACGGTGAGGAAGGCGTTGAGGTCGACAAGCTCCTCGCGGCGCATTCATGAACTCCATTCATCACTGCATGCCATTCATAGCCTCTAATCGCGGGGCGAGGTACGGGCTATTTCGGTTGGCGAGGCGCAGCCCGCAGCGCCGGATGTCCCGTCTGTCATCCCCGTTCAAAGGAGAGTCCCATGGTCGTCAAAGCCTATGGCGCCTATGTCGCCGACAAGCCGCTCGAGCCGATCGACATCGAGCGCCGCCAGCCGGGTCCGCACGATGTCGAGATCGACATCGCCTATTGCGGCGTCTGCCATTCGGATCTGCATCAGGTCCGCTCCGAATGGGAAGGGACGCTCTATCCCTGCGTGCCCGGCCACGAGATCGTCGGTCATGTGACGGCGGTCGGCAGCGACGTTTCCAGGTTCGGGGTCGGCGACACGGTCGGCGTGGGCTGCCTCGTCGACAGCTGCCAGCATTGCGCCTCCTGCGCGGATGGTCTCGAGCAATATTGCGAGAACGGTTTCGTCGCGACCTACAACAGCCCGGTCGAGGATGCGCCTGGCCACACGCTCGGCGGCTATTCGCAGCGAATCGTGGTCAACGACCGGTTCGTGCTGAAGATCAGCCATCCCGAGGACCAGCTTCCCGCGGTGGCGCCGCTGCTTTGCGCCGGCATCACCACCTATTCGCCGCTGCGCCACTGGCAGGTCGGCCCGGGTCAGAAGGTTGGCATCGTCGGCATCGGCGGGCTCGGCCATATGGGCGTGAAGCTCGCCCATGCGATGGGCGCGCATGTCGTCGCGTTCACCAGCTCGGAGGCCAAGCGCCAGGATGCGCTCGATCTCGGCGCGGACGAGGTCATCGTCTCGCGCAACGCAGACGAGATGGCGGCCCATGCCGGCAGCTTCGACTTCATCCTGAACACGGTGGCGGCGAGCCACAATCTCGACGCCTATACCCAGCTCCTGAAGCGCGACGGCACCTTGTGCCTGGTCGGGGTGCCGGAACATGCGCATCCGTCGCCAAATGTCGCTGTGCTGATCTTCGGCCGCAAGGCGATCGCCGGCTCGCTCATCGGGGGCCTGCCCGAGACGCAGGAGATGCTCGATTTCTGCGCCGAGAAGGGAATCGTCGCCGATATCGAGATGATCCGGATCCAGGACATCGAGCGTGCGTATGACCGCATGCAGAAGAGCGACGTCAAATATCGCTTCGTGATCGACAGCGCATCGCTCGCCGCCTGAGCCTCAAGGAGAAGACCATGCAGACACGCGCACTCGGCAGGAGCGGCCTCGACGTCTCGGCCATCGGCCTCGGCTGCATGGGGCTCAGCCATGGCTATGGCCATCCGGTGTCGAAAGAGGAGGGGATCGCGCTGATCCGGGGCGCCGTCGAGCGCGGCGTCACCTTCTTCGACACCGCCGAATTCTACGGCCCGTTCACCAATGAGGAACTGGTCGGCGAGGCGCTCGCGCCGGTCCGCGACCGGGTGGTGATCGCCACCAAGTTCGGCTTCAGGATCACCGAGGGCAACGTCCCGCGCGGCATGGACAGCCGGCCCGCGCACATCCGCGAGGTGGCCGACGCTTCCCTGAAGCGCCTGCAGACCGACGTCATCGACCTCTTCTACCAGCATCGCGTCGATCCCGACGTGCCGATCGAGGATGTCGCGGGGACGGTCGGCGAGCTGATCCGGGAAGGCAAGGTGCGCCATTTCGGCCTGTCGGAGGCGAACGCCGAGACGATCCGCCGCGCCCACGCCGTCCAGCCCGTCGCCGCGCTGCAGAGCGAATATTCGATGTGGTGGCGGGAGCCGGAGACGTCGGTCTTCCCGACGCTGGACGAACTCGGGATCGGCTTCGTGCCGTTCAGCCCGCTCGGCCGCGGCTTCCTGACCGGCGCGATCGACGCCAACACCAAATTCGAGGCAGATGATTTCCGCAACAACTTCCCGCGTTTCGCACCCGAGGCGTTGGCGGCAAACCAGGCGCTGGTCGATCTGATCGGCGGCATCGCGGCGCGCAAGAATGTGACCCGGGCCCAGGTCGCGCTCGCCTGGGTGCTGGCGCAGCGGCCCTGGATCGTGCCGATCCCGGGCACGACCAAGCTCCACCGGCTGGAGGAGAATATCGCCGCCGCGCAGGTCCAGCTGACCGCCGAGGACCTTCGCGAGATCGAGACCGCGCTCTCCCAGGTCGAAGTGCAAGGCGCGCGCTACCCCGAACAGATGCAGCGGCTGGTCAATCGCTGAGCCCGGAGCATCCTCGCCAACGCGCGGACGATCGCGACCTTCGATGACGCGCATCGACATCAGTAGCTGCTGTCCGCCTTCCTGCCGCCGACCCGCCGCCACTTGTCGAAGCCTGGATCGGCAGACGACGAATCGTCGCGGTCATAGCGTCGACTGCTGCGCGTTTGCGACGGACTTCAGGAGCATCGTCTCTGCTCGAGGCGGCGAAATGGGCGGTACAGGATGGGTTGGCCCGCGATGCCGGATTGTCGCGCTTCCAGGGCGGCATCCCGGGCTTGCCAGGCGCGAGCGCACTTCCTAACGCCATGCCTTTCGCGAAAGGGGTGAACATGCGCGCTTTCATCTTCCCCGGCCAGGGGAGCCAGTCGGTCGGCATGGGCAAGACCCTCGCCGAAACGAGCCCGGCCGCGCGGGCGGTGCTGGAGGAAGTCGACGCGGCGCTGGGGCAGTCGCTGGCGCGGCTGATGGCCGAAGGGCCGGCCGACGAACTGACCCTGACCGAAAACGCCCAGCCGGCGATCATGGCCAATGCGATCGCGACGCTGCGTGCCGCGGGCATCGATCTGGCGGGCAAGGCGCGTTTCGTCGCCGGCCACAGCCTCGGTGAATATACCGCGCTCTGCGCGGCCGGCACCTTCGATCTCACCACGACGGCGCGACTGCTGAAGACGCGCGGCCTGGCGATGCAGGCGGCGGTGCCGGTGGGCGATGGCGCGATGGCCGCTTTGCTCGGCGCCGATCTCGCCGTCGCGCAGGCGGTTGTGGATGCTGCGGCTCAGGGTGAGGTTTGCGCCGTCGCCAACGACAATGATCCTTCCCAGGTCGTGATCTCGGGCAGCAAGGCGGCGGTCGAGCGCGCGCTCGAGATCGCGAAGGAGAAGGGCGCCAAGCGGGCCATCCTGCTGCCCGTCTCCGCGCCGTTCCACTGCGCGCTGATGCAGCCGGCGGCCGACGCGATGGCCGGAGCGCTGGCCGGGGTCGCGATGGCGCCGCCAGCGGTGCCACTCTACGCCAACGTGACCGCCGAGCCGGTCGAAAGCGTCGATACGATACGGGAGCTGCTCATCGAGCAGGTGACCGGCATCGTCCGCTGGCGCGAGAGCGTTGCCAACATGGCGGCGGCCGGCGTCACCCATTTCGTCGAGTTCGGCGGCAAGGTGCTGGGCCCGATGGTCAAGCGCATCGCCCCGGATGCCCAGGTGACGAACGTGGTGACGATGGACGATATCGACGCGCTGGTGAAGGAGATCTGACCATGTTCGACCTTTCGGGAATGACCGCCCTCGTCACCGGCGCTTCGGGCGGCATTGGCTCGGCGATCGCGCGGGGGCTGACGGCCCAGGGCGCGCGGCTCGCCGTGTCGGGGTCGAATGCGGAGAAGCTGGAGGCTTTCCGGGCGGAACTGGGCGACGATCATGTCGCTCTGGTCTGCGATCTCGGCGCTGGTGCCGCAGTCGATGCGCTGGTGCCGCAGGCGGTTGAGGCGCTGGGCCAGCTCGACATCCTCGTCAACAATGCCGGCGTCACCCGCGACAATCTCGCGATGCGGATGAAGGATGAGGAGTGGGACACAGTGATCCGGGTGAACCTGGAAGCCGCCTTCCGTCTCGCCCGTGCCGCGCTGAAGCCCATGATGCGCGCCCGCTTCGGCCGGATCGTCTCGGTGACCTCGGTGGTCGGCGCCACCGGCAATCCGGGACAGGCCAATTACGCGGCGTCCAAGGCCGGCATCGTCGGCATGTCCAAGGCGCTCGCCCAGGAAGTCGCCTCGCGCGGCATCACCGTCAACTGCATCGCGCCCGGGTTCATCCGCTCGGCGATGACGGAGGTGCTGCCCGAGGCCCAGAAGGAGGCCCTGCTCGGCCGCATCCCGGTCGGCGACCTCGGCACCGGCGAGGACATCGCCGCGGCCGCCGTCTATCTGGCGAGCCGCGAGGCGGGCTACGTCACCGGCCAGACGCTGCACGTCAATGGCGGGATGGCGATGCTCTGATCGCGCGCCCCACTTGCGCACCCCCCGGCCAAGCGGCTAGGGCATTCCCAACGAAAAACGCCTCTAGGGAAAGGTGAACTATGAGCGAGACCGCGGACCGCGTGAAGAAGATCGTCGTCGACCATCTCGGCGTCGAGGCCGACAAGGTCACCGAGGAAGCGAGCTTCATCGACGATCTCGGCGCGGACAGCCTCGACATCGTCGAGCTGGTCATGGCGTTCGAGGAAGAGTTCGGGGTCGAGATTCCGGACGACGCCGCCGAGAAGATCACGACGGTGAAGGACGCGATCGACTATATCGACCAGAACAAGGCCTGACCTGATTTTGAGGGCCTCCCCGCCGGCTGAGGCGGTGTTCGAGCCGATTTGAATGAAAACGGCTCCCCGTCGATGGTCGGGGGGCCGTTTGTCTATCTTGGGAGTATAGAATGCGCCGTGTCGTGGTGACGGGTCTGGGCCTCGTGACGCCTTTGGGCGGAGACGTCGAGACCAGCTGGAGGAACATCATCGCCGCGAAGAGCGGGGCGGGCACGATCACGCGCTTCGACGCGACCGACTATGCCTGCGACTATGCCTGCGAGGTGAAGCCGCCGGAGCACGAATATGGCTTCGACCCGAACCTGCGCGTCGATCACAAGGTGCAGCGCCAGGTCGATCCGTTCATCATCTACGGCATCGATGCCGCCGGCCAGGCGATCGAGGACGCCGGCCTCACCGACATGAGCGAGGAGGAGCGTTTCCGCGCCGGCTGCTCGATCGGATCGGGCATCGGGGGGCTGCCGGGCATCGAGAGCGAGAGCCTGGTGCTGGAGCACAAGGGGCCGCGGCGTGTTTCACCGCACTTCGTCCACGGGCGCCTCATCAACCTCATCTCCGGCCAGGTCTCGATCAAATATGGCCTGATGGGCCCCAACCATGCCGTCGTCACCGCCTGCTCGACCGGCGCGCACTCGATCGGCGATGCGGCACGCATGATCGCGATGGACGATGCGGACGTGATGCTCGCCGGCGGCGCGGAGGGTGCGATCTGCCCGATCGGTATCGCCGGCTTCGCCCAGGCGCGGGCGCTCTCGACCAACTTCAAGGCCGAGCCGCAGCGCGGCAGCCGCCCCTATGACAAGGACCGCGACGGCTTCGTGATGGGCGAGGGCGCGGGCGTGGTCGTGCTCGAGGAATATGAGCGGGCCAAGGCGCGCGGGGCCAAGATCTACGCCGAGGTCGTGGGCTATGGCCTCTCCGGTGACGCCTATCACGTCACGGCGCCGCATCCCGAAGGCTCGGGCGCGTACCGGTCGATGGAGATGGCGGTCCGCAAGTCCGGCCTTTCCCTCTCCGACATCGACTATATCAACGCCCATGGCACCTCGACCCCGCTCGGCGACGAGCTGGAGCTGGGCGCCGTCCGCCGCCTGTTCGGCAACAACATCGCCAACCTGTCGATGAGTTCGACCAAATCGGCGATCGGCCATCTGCTCGGCGGCGCCGGCGCGGTGGAGAGTATTTTCTGCATCCTCGCGCTGCGCGACCAGATCGTCCCGCCGACGCTCAACCTCGACAATCCGAGCGAGGGCGTGGAGGGCGTCGATCTGGTGCCGCATGTCGCCAAGGAACGGCAGGTCCGCGCGGTGCTCAACAACAGCTTCGGCTTCGGCGGCACCAATGCCAGCCTTGTCATGAAGGCGATCTGACCCGATCTCGGCGCTCATGAAGCACGCCTTCCTGCTGCTGCTGATCCTGCCGGCGCTGGCGATTCTGGCCGCCGGCACCGCCTTCTGGATCCTGTGGGCGGGGCCGGGGCCGATCGACCAGCCGAAGACGCTGATCGTCGAGCAGGGCAGCAGCGTTTCGCGCCTCGCCTACCAACTCGAGCGCGAAGGGCTGATCCGCGGCAACGCGACCACCTTCCGCGGCTTCGCGCGGCTGTTCGGTGGCAACGCACCGATCCAGGCTGGCGAGTTCCAGCTCCGGCCGAAGATGAGCGCCGCGGCGATCCTGACGCACCTCCAATATGGGCGGCCGATCCAGCGGCTGGTCACGATCCCCGAAGGCATGCCCTCCGTGCTGGTGCACGAGCGGCTGATGCAGGTCCCCTATCTCACCGGAAATATCGAGGTGCCGCCGGAAGGGTCGATCTTGCCGGACAGTTATTCCTACCGCCGCGGCGAAAGCCGCGTGGCGGTGCTGGACCGGATGCGCGGGGCGATGCGCCGCGAGCTCGAACGGCTTTGGGGGCAGCGCGGCGGCAACAGCGCGGTGGCGAGCCCGGAGGCGGCGATCATCCTCGCCTCGATCGTCGAGAAGGAGACCGGCAAGCCCTCCGAGCGGCGGATGGTCGCGGGCGTCTACACCAATCGGCTGCGACGCGGCATGCCGCTGCAGGCCGATCCCACCGTCATCTATCCGATCACACGCGGGCGCCCGCTCGGCCGGCGCATCCTGCGCTCGGAGCTCAATGCCGACAATGGCTACAACACCTATCGCAGCGCCGGCCTGCCGATCGGCCCGATCGCCAATCCGGGCCGGGAATCGATCGCGGCGGTGCTCAACCCGGCGCAGACCAACGCGCTCTATTTCGTCGCGGACGGGACCGGCGGACATATCTTCGCCGACACGCTGGACCAGCACAATGCCAACGTGCAGCGCTGGTACGCGATCCGCCGCGCGCGCGGCGAAATGTAACGCTCAGAACAGGCGGCGGCGCGCCGTGTCCGGGCCATCGAACGCCGCATAAGGCGCAGTCGTGACCTTGCCGGCGGACCTGCTGGCATGGATCAGCATGAGATCGTCGATCATCAGCCCGGCCTCGCTGTCGGCGACGATCAGATCGCCGGGGCGCAAGGGCGCGCCCGATGGCACCGGCGCGCCGAGGACCGCCAGCTGCTCGACGAAGCGCGGCGCCTCGATTCCGCTCAGGCCGAGCGCGAGCTGGATCAGGCCGGCCGCATCGACGCCTGCGGGCCCGCGCCCGCCCTCCAGATAAGGCGCGCCGATCAGCCGCTCGGCCACCGCGACCGGATCTTCGCAGGGCTCCGCGATCGGCCGCAAATGGCTGAGCGGCACGCAGCCATATTCGGTCGAGAGGCAGGCGCCGCATTCCTCGCCGTGCAGCCGTGCGCCCATGGGCAGCCCCGCCAGCACCGGTGCGGTGATCCGCGCGTCGGGGGCGACGGGTGCCCATTTCTCGCACACGATATGAGTCCAGATCTGCGGCGCCGCGAGCGTGATCGCCTCGACATAGCCGACGACATGATCGGCCGCGCAATAGCCCCAGGCCCAGCCGCCGGCATATTCCAGCACCGCGAAATCCTCGCCCGGCAACAATTCGGAGATCGCCGCGCTCTCTCCATCTGCCCTGCCGCGGACATAGGTCGCATGGGCGCCGCACGCCCGCATCAGCGGCCGGGCATAGTGGGGTGCGAGGATGCGGCCGGCGAGGCCGATATCGGCGAGATCGCTGCGATAGGCGTTCAGCCGCGCATCGAGCGGCACCGAGGGGCCGGACAGGTTGAAGCGCTCATCCGTGCTGGAGGATGAAGCTGCGTTCGCGAGCCGCTCTCCGGTTGGGGCCATCCTGGTCGAGGTTGCGCTGGAAAGAGTCAAGAAAGTCCTGCCCGGTGCTGGTCCTTGCAACGAAGACGTTGCGGCGATCGCTCTCGTCGCGAACCCGCCGCAGATAGCCGAGCGAGCCGAGCGTGTTCAAGGCGCGCGTGATGACCGGTTTCGAGACGCCGAGGATATGGGCGAGGCCGCGGACCGTATGCGGCCCCGGGGTCAGATAGACCATCAGCATCAGCGCCATCTGGCGATTGGTAAGGTCCGGCTCCCCCGATCGGACATAGTTGATGAGCGTTTCCATCCAGCTCTTGAGGGACTGGTCCGCCACGTTGCCAAACTCCGAAAATTGATCGACGTTACGGAGCAAGAACCAGCCAGCGCCCGTTTCGTTTCAGGATTCCTGCAGATTTCCGCGAAAATCAGCGTGGATAACGTGCGCGCAGCACCTCCCAGGCGGCGCGCAGTCCCAGGGCCTCTCCCCCTTTCGGCCGCCCGGGCTTGGCGCTGGAGCGCCACGCGAACGTGTCGAAGTGCGCCCAGGGCGTGCCTTCGGGCACGAACTTCTGGAGGAAGAGAGCGGCGGTGACCGCGCCCGCCATTGGGGCTTCCGAGACATTGCCGAGATCGGCGACATCGGAGGACAGCATCTCCTCGTAGGGCTTCCACAGCGGCATGCGCCAGAGCGGGTCGGAGGCTGCGGTCCCCGCTGCGAGCAGATCGTTCGCCAGCAAGTCGTCATTGGCGAAGAGCGCCGGCAGATCCGGCCCCAGGGCGACGCGGGCGGCGCCGGTCAGGGTCGCGAAATCGAGGATGAGCTCGGGCTTGTCCGCCGCCGCGTCGGCGAGCGCGTCGGCCAGGATCAGCCGGCCTTCCGCATCGGTGTTGCCGATCTCGACGGTGAGGCCCTGGCGGCTCCTGAGAATGTCGCCCGGGCGGAAGGCGGCGGCGGAGACCGCATTCTCGACCGCGGGGATCAGCAGCTTCAGGCGGACCGGCAGATTCGCCTTCATCACCAGCCGCGCGAGCGCGAGGGCATGCGCGGCTCCGCCCATGTCCTTCTTCATCAGGCGCATGCCGGACGCGGGCTTCAGATCCAGTCCGCCGCTGTCGAAGCAGACGCCCTTGCCGACCAGCGCGATCTTCGGGTGGCGCTGGTCGCCCCAGTCGAGCGTGATCAGCCGCGGCGCGCGCGCCGGCACGGCCGCGGCGCCCACGGCAGCGACCATGGGATAGCCGTCTTCCAAGGCCTTGCCGGAGACAATGACGAGCTTGGCGCCGCACGCGTCGGCCACCTCCCGCGCCGCAGCTTCCAGCTCGGCGGGACCAAGATCGCCGGCCGGGACGTTGACGAGGTCGCGGACCAGGAAGGTCGAGGCGGCGACGAGCACCGTGTCCTCGATCCGCGCCGGATCGTCGGTGAGCAGCACCCGCGGGCCCTTCGGCTCGGCCTTCTTGCGGTAGCGGTCGAAGCGATACTGGCCGAGCAGCCAGCCGAGCACCGCCGGGCCCGGCCCGCCCGACGCCAGCCGGTAAGTGCCCTCCGGCAGGGTTTCCGCCGCCTTGGCGAGGCACCAGGGGCTGAGCTCGGCCACATTGGCGACGCCAAGCGCCGCGGACCAGCCGTCGCGCTCCTCGGGTAGGATGGCGAGCTGGTATCCTTCGCCCTTGAATCCCTGCGCCTCGGCGGCGCGGCGCGCCTGCTCGGGCTGCGCCTTCAGCCAGTCCTCGAAGCCCTTCTTGTCGACGAGCCGAAGCGGAGTGGCGGCCTGGCCCTTGTCGGGCTGGAGCAGAGCGGAGAGATCGGTCATGCTCCGGAATTAGGCATTTCCCGTGCGCCGCGCCAGAGCGGCGTAGCACTGCGGTGGGTATGACATTGATCGCGCCGGCCGGCGTGCTCGACTAACGTCGAACGGACCTGCGCGAGGGGATTGGAGCCGGCGCGTCGCGTGACTATGGCACGGCCATGACCAGCTTTCGCGTTCTCCTCGCCGCCCTGTTCCTGAGTCTCGGCATGCCGCTCGCGGCGCAGCCGGCCGTCACCGCCTTCGTGCGCGTCAACGTTCTGCCGATGGACAGCGAGCGCGCCCTGCGCAACCAGACGGTGCTCGTCTCCGACGGGCGCGTCCAGGCGATCGGCTCGCGGCTCAGCGTGCCCGATGGCGCCCGGATCGTCGACGGTGGCGGCACAGCCTGGCTGCTGCCCGGCCTCGCCGACATGCACGTCCATGTCGGGACCCGCGACGAGCTGGCGCTGCTGCTGGCCAACGGGATCACCACCGCGCTCGATCTGGGCGAGGCGCCCAATGCGATGGTCGGGCGCACCCGCGCCGCGGTCGCGCGCGGCGATGTGCCCGGGCCGCGTCTCTTCGTCGCGCTCGCGGTCGACGGATCGCCGCGCTACGGCCATCTCGTCGTCGCGACGCCTGAGGCGGCGCGCTGGGCGGTGCGGCTTGCGAAGGCGAACGGCTATGATTTCATCAAGGTCTACAACGGCCTGAGCCCAGAGGCGTTCGCGGCGCTGGTCGCGGAAGGGCGCGAGGTGGGACTCCCCGTCGTCGGGCACACTGTCGAAAGCCTCGGGCTGGAGCGACAGATCGCCGGCGGGCAGGTGATGGTCGCGCATCTCGAGGAGTTCCTCTACTCCTTCTTCCGCGTTCCCGAGGGCGCGGACCCGAATTCGGCGCCCGCCGACAGCGAAATCCCGCGCGCGATCGACTATCTGCGCCGCACCGGCACGGTGGTGACCGCGGATCTCGCCACATACCAGACCATCGCGGCGCAGCGCGGCCGGCAGGATGTGGTCGACGCCTGGCTGCGCCTGCCCGAGGCGCGCTATCTCGCGCCAAGCGACCGGATCGCGTGGCGGGGCAGCGGCTATGTGCGGCGCGAGGGCAGCCTCGCCACGCGCGCCGCCTTCCTCGCCCGCTTCGTCGATGCGCTCGCCGATGCCGGCATTCCGCTGATCTCCGGCACGGACGCGCCGACGATCCCGGGCCTGGCGTCGGGTTTCGCGCTCCACCGCAACCTCGCGGCGCTCGAGGCGGCGGGGCTCAGCCGCTACCAGGTGCTCGCGACCGCGACGCGCGGGCCGGGCGCGTTCATCGCCTCTACCAACCCGGAGGCGGAGCGCTTCGGCACCGTCGCCATGGGGCAGCGCGCCGATCTTTTGCTCGTGGCGGCCAATCCGCTCGACGACCTTGGCACGTTGCAGCGTCCGCTCGGCGTGATGGCGGGTGGCCGCTGGCACGACGCGGCCGCGCTGCAGGCGCTGCTCGACGCGATCATCGCCAGATATGCGGGTGCGACTCTCTCGCAATAGCGTCGGGTTGAAACCGAACGAACGCGCGATTGTCGCGAGGTTTTCACATTGCGCGAACATAACGGCCCTCGCGGCGCGCACTGGGCGCCGCGCGCAGGGAAGAGCGTCGCGATGCAGCAGGCCGCCGTCCATCCTCGTCACAGCATGCACACCGACCAAGTCGCCGGCGCCTATGGCAAGTGGGCGCCGGTCTACGATCTCGTCTTCGGCCCGGTCTTCCGCCGCGGCCGCGCCGATTCGATCCGGGTCGCCGAGCGGATCGGCGGACGGATCCTGGAGGTCGGCGTCGGCACCGGCATCTCGCTGCCCGCCTACAGTCGGGCCAGCCGCCTCTACGGCGTCGACATCTCCGAGCCGATGCTGGAAAAGGCGCGCCGTCGCGTCGCTGCGCTGGGCCTCGACAATGTCGAGGCGATCGAGGTCATGGACGCGGAGCACCTCGAATTCCCCGACAACAGCTTCGACGTCATCGTCGCCCAATATGTGGTGACCGCCGTGCCCAATCCGGAAAAGGCGCTGGACGAGTTCGCGCGCGTCGTGCGGCCCGGCGGCGAGATCGTGATCGCGACCCGCGTCGGCGCCGAGAAGGGCGTCCGCAAGACGATCGAGAAGACGCTGATGCCGGTCACCACCCGCCTCGGCTTCCGCACCGATTTCCCGTGGGAACGCTACACCGAATGGGCGGCGAAGACGCCCTCGGTCCGGCTCATCGAGCGGCGCGCACTGCCGCCGCTCGGCCATTTCAGCCTCGTCCGCTTCGAGAAGCTGGCCGAGGCCTGAACCTTCACGCAATCCAACTCAAGCGATCGGGGCACGACATGGGCGCGGTCAAACAGAATATCGGTGAATTCAAGGAATTGCTGCACGAACTTCGCTGGGACGATCATCGTTATTACCATCACAGCCTGATCAACCAGAGCCTGCATTTCCTGAGCGCGAGCACCTTCATCTGCGCCTACATCCTGCTCTTCCATGATCCGGCGCTGGCAAGCCTGCTCGGCTGGCTGATCGCGATGACGAGCCGCCAGGCGGGTCATTTCTTCTTCGAGCCCAAGGGCTACGACCACGTCAACCAGGCGACCCACGAATATAAGGAAGACGTGAAGGTCGGCTACAACCTGTTCCGCAAATGGGTGTTCATGTCGATCTGGGCACTTACACCGGTCATGCTCTGGGCCGATCCGACGGCACTGGGCCTGTTCGCGGTGCATAACGGGCCGGTGGAGTTTATCCGCCATCTCGGCCTGCTCTGGCTGGGCCTCGGCGTGGCGGGCCTGGTGTTCCGCACCGTCCAGCTCTTCTTCATCCGCGACGTCGAGACCGGACTCGCCTGGGCGCTGAAGATCGTCACCGACCCGTTCAACGACATCAAGCTCTATCACAAGGCGCCGGTCCGGCTGCTGAAGGGCGAGCGGATCGACGACGAACTCGTCGCCAGCGTGCATTGACCGGTGACGCGCCCCGGCCCCGGCCGCGGCGGACTCCCCAACTGAACCCCGGCCTTCGGGCCGGGGTCCGGTTTCGATGGATCTAGACGGTCTTCCCGTTCCGCCGCGCCGCGAACATCTCCCTGAGGATGCGGCGGCGGATCGTCTTGTCGGTGAGTTCGGGATCGTGGGTCCACCAGTGATCGGCCTGCATGGCCTGAGCGGCGCGAACGACGCGATCGCTGACCTCGGCGAAGTCGGCGTCGGAATGGTTCAGGCTGAAGATCAGCCGGCCGGTGCCAACCCAGGACAAATGCAGCCCCTCGGCACGGAGATAATATTGCAGCATCCAGTTATAGGGCGAGGGGACGGTGAAGCCGACCGTCCAGACGCTGGAAAGATTGGCGACCGCCACCGGCAGCCCCGCGTCGGCCAGCCGCGCGTTGAGCGACGCGGCGCGATTGTTCCAGCGCTCGTCGATCCCGTCGTACAGTGCCCGCACCTCCGCACTTTCGAAGCGGCGCAGGAAGGCGTTCATTGCGCCCATCACATAAGGGTGGCTGTTGAACGTGCCGCGGGCGAAGCAGATGTCGCCCGGCCGGTCGTCGCGGTAGCGCTTCATGAGGGCGTGCGGGCCGCAGATCACACCCACGGGCAAGCCGCCGCCCAGGGTCTTGCCGTAGGTCAGCATGTCGGGCCGCACACCGAAATATTCGGCCGCGCCGCCGGGGGCGAGACGGAAGCCGGTGAAGACCTCGTCGAAGATCAGCACGATGCCGTTCGCGCGGCAGGTGTCGGCGAGACGCCGGAGCCAGTCGGCATAGGCCGTCCGGTCGACGCCCGCCTTGCGGCTCGAATCGACCAGCGCGCTGTCGGCGGGTGCGCCCTTGTTCGGATGCAGCGCCTGCAGCGGGTTCACCAGCACGCAGGCGATGTCCTTGCGGCTCGCCAGCGCGGCCAGCGCCTTGTCCGACATGTCGGCGAGGGTGACGGTGCGGTCGGCGGACACGGGGTTGCCGATCCCCGGCTGCACCTCGCCCCACCAGCCATGATAGGCGCCGGCAAAGCGGACGATGCGCGGCCGTCCGGTGTGATAGCGGGCGAGCCGCACCGCCTGCATCACCGCCTCGGTGCCCGACATGTGGAACGAAACCTCGTCCATGCCGGTGAGGGTCCTGAGCCGCGCGACATTGTCGGCGACGACCGGATGGTAGCTGCCGAGCACCGGGCCGAGGTCCGCAACCAGCTCGGCCGCCTCGGCGATGCAGGCCTTGTAGACGTCGGTGCCGAGCAGGTTGGCGCCGTAGGAGCCGGCGAGATCGTAGAAACGGTTGCCGTCGAGATCGGTCAGCATCACCCCGTCCGACGCGGCCATGAACGCGCCCGTCGGCAGGTGCTGGCGGGCATGGCGGCTGAACTGGAAGGGGACGCGGTAGGCGCCGGTGAACTGGAGGTCGGAGAGGCCCTCGCGCGCGTCCGCGGTCAGCGCCAGCGTCCTGGGGAAGCGTTCGGCGTAGAGGGCAGAGAGGCGCCGGAACCCGGCCTCGCGTGCGGCTGCGACCTCCTCGGCGGGATCATCCGCGCGGAAGAAGCGGTGTTCGTCATAGGCGTAGAAGGGGATCAGCCCCGCGATCCGCTTCGCCATCCGGACATGGCCGGTCAGCGAACGGTGCTTGGCCTGCGAGAGGAGCACGCGGCGCCGCGCGACGCCGAGAGTGAGGAGGGTGGCGGCGCCGGTGACGGCTGCGGTCGCCCAGGTGGTCCGGTTGCTCATGGACGGCAGGGTTACGACAGGGAACGGTACGAAATATGACAGTCCGCGAACGGCTGATGGGCCTCCTGCTGCGCGAGGACGTGAACTTCGCGTTGACCAACAAGCTGCCGCGACGCTCGGCGACCCGGCTGATGGGCAATCTCAGCAAGATCGAGACGCCCTTGGTCAGCAGGCCCTCGATCGCATTGTGGCGCTTCTTCGCCGATCCCGACCTCGAGAATGCCGAGGAGACCCGCTTCCGCAGCCTCCATCACGCCTTCACACGCGGTCTCAGGCCGGGCGCACGGACCTTTGATCCCGATCCGGAAATTCTTTCAAGCCCGTGCGATGCCATTGTCGGCGCCTGCGGCCGGATCGAGGCAGGGCGGCTCTATCAGGTGAAGGGGCGGGACTATGCTCTCGGCGACCTTCTCGATGCCGACGCCGGCACCTTCGCCGACGGCACATTCGCCACTCTGCGCCTCACTGCCGGCATGTATCACCGCTTTCATGCACCGCACGACCTGGTCGTCGACCAGGTCCGCTACATCCCGGGCGATGCCTGGAACGTGAACCGCGCCGCCCTCAACCGGGTCGAACGTCTGTACTGCCGCAACGAGCGCGCCGTGATCGCCACGCACCTTACCGCCACGGGCCATCCGATCCTCCTCGTCCCCGTCGCCGCGATCCTCGTCGCCGGCATCCGCCTCCACTTCGCCGGCGACGGTCGGCTCCTGCGCGAGGGCGGCGCCCGCACGATTCCGGGCGACACTGCCCTTTCAAAGGGCGAGGAAATCGGCTGGTTCGAGCACGGTTCGACGATCATCGTGATTGCGCCGCCTGGCTTCGAACTGGCGGACGGGATCGCCGAAGGCGCCTCTATTCGCGCGGGGCAGGCCCTCATACGGTTCCCCTGAGAGCAAAACCGTCATTCCAGCGAAAGCTGGAATCTCTCTGCCTTTTCGGAGTCGTTTTCAGGAAATGAGATTCCAGCCTTCGCTGGAATGACGAATTGGGAGGTCACGAACAGATCGAACACGTCGCGCTCGTCGATTGAACTGCGGTTACAGGCGGAGATGGATTCCCCGCCGGTGCAGCGGGATCAGCAGCGCCAGCACGACGAGCAGCACCGCCAGCGCATAGAGGAACGAGGCGAGATACGGCGCCCGGAGCACGCCGTCGATTCCCGCGAATGCGGCCGCCTGGAAGCCCAGCCGCATCCCCGCCAGCGCGATCAGCAGCGACACGACATAAGCGAGGATCGCATTCATCCCGAACACATCGAACGGCTGGAATGCGCGGCGCACGATCGCACTGCGGCTCGCGACGATGACGCCGGCGAAGAGCAAGGCCGACAGGCCGGTCGTGAGCAGGACATAGCTGCTGGTCCAGATCTTCTTGTTGATCGGGAACGCAGGCGAGAGTGCGAGGCCGAGCAGGACCAGCGCGACTCCGGTGATGGCGATCCGGGCGATCGCGCGTTCGGGCGCGCGTTGCCAGGCGAGCGCGGCGAGCAGGCCGAACAGCACGTTGGCGGTGGCGGGAAGGGTGGAGAGCAACCCCTCGGGATCGTAGACGACATGGCCCGCGGCGTCTGTGCCGGACTGCCACATATGATTTGTGCCGACGGTGACGCGATCGACCCAACCGGCGAAATTGCCTTCGGGCGTGAAATCGCCGCCGAGCGCCATCGCCGCCCAATAGCCGAGCAGCAGGACGAGGATGACGACGACAATCGCCGACGGGTTGAGGCGCGCCTTGCCGTCCGGTGCGCGGCGCGCGGTGAGGATCGCGATCGTGGCGGCGAGCCCGAAGCAGAGGCCGAGGCGCGGCAGCACGCCGAAGACGCGGAACGTCTCGATGCCCGGCCGTGCCAGCATCTGCCACGCCCAGCCGATCGCGATCAGGGCGAAGACCCGCCAGGCGACGCGTCGCCAGAGCTGCGCGTCGATGACGCGCGGGAAGGACAGGCCGAGCGCGACGCCCATCGCGCAGAGGAAGGCGGGGAAGACGAGGTCGGTCGGCGTGAAGCGGTGCCATTCGGCATGGCCGAGCGGCCACCAGACATGGTCCCACGATCCCGGCGTGTTGACGACGATCATCGCGGCGACGGTGATCCCGCGAAAGCTGTCGAGCGCGGCGAGGCGGGGGCGGGGTTGGGCTTGCATCGCGCCCATCCTAGGCACGATTGTCGTCGTTCGTCATCCCGGCCCCTGGGTGCCGGCGATCAGGCGCCGTGCGGTACTCCGAACAGGTCATGCTCGTCGGCGTCTTCGATCGTGACCTTCACGATGTCGCCCTGGGCGAGATGGCCGGCGTCGCGCAGGTGGACCTCGCCGTCGATCTCGGGCGCGTCGGCCTCCGACCGGCCGGTGGCGCCGCCCTCCTCGTCGACCGAGTCGATGATGACGTCGAGGGTGCGGCCGATCTTCGCCTGAAGCTTCGCGGCGGAGATGGCGGCGCTCTTCGCCATGAAGCGGGCGTAGCGCTCTTCCTTGACCTCTTCCGATACCGCGCCGGGCAGGCTGTTCGCCGCCGCGCCCTTGACCGGCTCGAAGCGGAAGGCGCCGACGCGGTCGAGCTGCGCCTCGTCGAGCCACTCCAGCAGATACTCGAAATCGGCGTCCGTCTCGCCGGGGAAGCCCACGATGAAGGTCGAGCGGATCGCGATGTCCGGGCAGATCTCGCGCCAGCCGTGGATGCGCTCCAGCACCTTGGCCTCGTTGGCCGGGCGGCGCATCGCCTTCAGGACGCTGCGCGAGGCATGCTGGAACGGAATGTCGAGATAGGGGAGGACCAGCCCCTCCGCCATCAGCGGGATGACCTGGTCGACGTGAGGGTAGGGGTAGACATAGTGGAGCCGCACCCAGGGCGCGATCCGCCCGAGCTCGTGGGTAAGATCGGTCATGTGCGGGACGATCTCGCGCCCCTGCCACATCCGCGGCTCCTTGCGGATGTCGACCCCGTAGGCCGAGGTGTCCTGGCTGATGACCAGCAGTTCCTTCGTGCCGGCCGCGACCAGCTTCTCCGCCTCGCGCAGGATCGCGTCCGGGCGGCGGCTGACGAGATCGCCGCGCAGGCTCGGGATGATGCAGAAGGCGCAGCGGTGATTGCAGCCTTCGGAAATCTTCAGATAGGAATAGTGCCGCGGCGTCAGCTTCAGGCCCGCGTCCGGCATGAGGTTCAGATAGGCACTCGGCGGCATCGGCGCGGCGACATGGACGGCGCCGACCACCTCCTCATATTGGTGCGCGCCGGTGACCGCGAGCACGTTCGGGAAACGCTCCCGGATGATCTCGGCTTCCTTGCCGAAGCAGCCTGTGACGATGACCCGGCCATTTTCCGCGATCGCCTCGCCGATCGCCTCCAGGCTCTCTTCCTTGGCGGAATCGAGGAAGCCGCAGGTGTTGACCAGCACCACGTCCGCGCCGGCATAGTCCGGGGACATGGCGTAGCCGTCCGAGCGGAGCTTGGTCAGGATGCGCTCGGAATCGACGAGGTTCTTCGGACAGCCGAGCGAAACCATGCCGACCTTGGGCGGGGCGGGGAGTTCGAGTTCCATGGGAGCGCGCCACATAGTGGCTTCGCGCCGATTTTCCTAGAGCATCTTCCTACGACCCTGCGCCCTCCACGCGCGCGTCGGCGGCGGACGTGGCCTTGGCCGCAGCCGCAGCCGCAGCGAGGGCGCGGCGCTTGATCAGGATGACGACGGTGACGATCGCAGAGGGAATGACGAGCGCGATCACGCCGATGATCAGCCAGAAGACGTCGTCCAGCCCGCCGCGCGAGCCGGACAGCCGGCCGATCGAGCTCGACAGGAACCAGATCGACATCGCCCACATCAGCACTGAGACATAGATGGCGAGCCGCTGGTCGAGCACGATGCCGGAACCGACATCGGCGCTCATGAGCGGCAGCCCGCCCCGCCGCTGGGCGAGGCTCTCGCGCATCGCGGCGAGCTCGCCATCGGCATCGCTGCGCGCCCGTTCCGCCTCGTCGCGCTCGCGCCGCGCTCTGGCGAGGTCGCGGGCGGCGGTGGCGAGCTCGCCGGATTGCGCCCGCGAGGCCTCGACATGGTCGGCGAGTTCGGCCTCGGCGGCCGCCCGACGGGCGCGTTCGGCGGCCAGCTCGGCGCGCAGGCCCGGCACCGCGCCCTCCACCATCCGCTCGACCGCCATGTCGACCAGCGGATCGGCCGGATGGCGCTCGATCCAGCGCCGCCACGCCTCCGGCGGGGCCGGGGGATCGGCGGCCAGCCTGGCGAACTCGGCCAGGCCTGGACGACCGACCAGCTCTCCGATCCGTCGTACCAGGCCCGGCCAGACCGGATCGGCCTCGACCAGGCCCTCGGCGGCGAGCAGCTCCGTCTGGACCGAGCGGAACTCGAGCGGCAGCTCGCACGGCTCGAGGAAGGCGGCGGCGAGCTTGCCGGCCTCGCGCCCGACCCGCGCCTCGGCCCGCACCCAGTCGGAGGCGGCGGAGGTCTGCGACCACAGCACCAGCACCACCTTTGACTCCGCGATCTGGTGCTCGATCTCTCGGTCGAAGACATGGCCCGGCGCGATCCCGGCGTCGAACCACACGTCGATCCGGAGCGCCGCCAGCGCGTCGCGGATCAGGGTGCAGCGCGGCCGGTCGCTGCGCGCATAGCTGATGAACACATCCGCCACTTCGCCCACCCTCCGTTCGTCGCGAATCCCGCTGCAACGCACGATCCACGCCGCAGGTCCCTTGCGCGTTCAGCCGGACAGGACGGCCTCGCGCGACAGGCCGAACTGTTCCAGCCGATAGCGATGGCCCTCATGGCCGCGTGCGCCCGCGACATATCCGGCCATGCGCCGGCGCAACCGATCGTCGAGCGGCTTGCCGAGGAAGTCGTAAATGCGGGTGACCTCGCTCTCCCAGTCGGCATCCATCGCCTCGCATTGCACCTCGATCTGCGGCACGTCCGGCCGGGCCCGGCGCGCCGCCAGCGCCCGTTCCCGGCGCAGGCGCGTCTTGCGCAGCCATTCGCGGCCGACCCAGGCGCGGTCGGTGGTGTCGGACTGGATGCGCATCTGGTGCCAGACCAGCGAGGCGGAGGAGCCGACCACCCGCTCCAGGTCGCGGTCGAGACAGATCAGCCGCGCGTCGGGAAAGGCATCGAGGAAGGCGGGCAGGTCCTGCAGGAATTGTGGCGCCTTCAGCAGCCATGGCCGGTCGACGGGCGCGCCGCGCGCCCAGCTTATGGTCTGGAGGAGGGCGCGGAATTCGCGATAGAGCCAGCCGGTGTCGGCCGCCTCCCACCAGGCCGCGAAGCTCGGCACCCGCCACTGCGCCTCGAACTGGGCGCTGCCGAAAGACAGGCTGAACAACCCGAATTCCTCGTCCGGCTGGCGGGCCCTCATCGGGTGGATAGCGGGGATGGCCGGGTTGAACAGGCGCAGTGCCGCAAGGCTTGCGCAGGTCTTGAGTACCCGGCCCCGCGTCGGCACCGGATGGAGAGATTCGAACAACCGCGTATGCGCGAAGCGGTCGTCGCAGGCGAGCAGCCGCTGCAGCCGGGTCGTGCCCGAGCGCATCGGGCCGAGGATCACGACCGGGGCGGGGATCGGCCGCGTCAGGATTTCGGGATGTTGCTGCCACAGCTCCTGCGCGCGAATCCGCGCCTTGAGCGCGCCGACGACCTGCCCGTGCGCCATGGCGAGGCCGAGCGGATTGAGGTCCGCTTCCTCGCGCAGTGACTGGACGAGCAGGCGATAGGGGGTGCGCCACTCCTGCACCGGTCCGAAGCTATCACGCGCCCGCTTGCCAAGCGCGGCGGCCTCGAAGGCGAGAGGGTCAAGGATCGGTCGCGGCAGCAGGCCGGCGCGCCACGCAGCCTCCAGCCCGCGGCTTGCAAGGGCCGCGGCGCGCGAGGGCGGGCCGTCCACTTCCAGCTCCATCGACTCAGCGTGTGCCGCCGTCATCGAAACCCCTTTGCCGGGAAGGCCTATCACGCTCGCGGACGACAGCGAAGACATGGGAGAACTCGGCTCCCGCAGCCTGACGCGCCGGATTGCCTGCCGGTCGAATTCGGGCCGCGATCTCGACCTATTCTATCGGTTCTGGCCGTTCAGGTCCAAACGGCGTACCACCGGCAGCCTTCATCTCAAGTCGTGCCGACCGGCTTCAGGAAGGCGCCATGCACGAAACCATCGGCCCTGCCATCGCCTTGCAGATCCACCATGAACCAATCGCCATGGCGGGTGAGAATCCCGACCTCCATTCCAAAGGCCAGGTCGCCCCTTTCCGGAAACTCCGCGCCGGGGCCGCTTCGAACCAGTAGGCCGTTGCGGGCAATGACGCTGTGCCGGCCGAGCCCCGGAACGCCGGATGTCGCGCTTTGCAGCGGATCGGGCCCCGGCCGTTCGCCGAGGGGGGAAATCTGGAAATGTGCAAAGATTTCGTCGGCGGGGCAGGAATAAGCCACCCGGCCTTCGTTGCCACCCACATGAAGGGCGACCATTGTCCCGGTCGGGCGACCGTCCGGGCCGGCCAGCATCCAGCACGATCCCGAATCTCCAGTCAGGGAAATAGGGCCGTCGTTCGGCTGCGCGCTGTCGGGCTCGATAACCCAAACCAGCATCTTGTGGCGAAGCGGCAGGCTGCTGAAGTTGAACGAAACGCTTTGCATGCGTGACACGACGCCCTTGGTGAGGCGCGTCGACTTCCCGGACTTCACCACGCGCATGCCGGCTTTGGGCCGCATGACGCCTTCGACCGCGATTCCTAGCCCGGCCAGCCGCGGGTCGATCTGGCGGTGCCGGATCGTGGCAATGGCTGCATCCAGCCGCGAGTTGAGAACGGCATCCTGGACGCGACCGAGAACGTCACGCTCAGCCGTTCCACCATCACCGGGACCCGGCTGAAGCGCGACCGGATCTTGCGCGTTGTTATGCAGGACATGCCAGTTTGACAGGACGACAGGCTGCGCGGTCGGATTGTGCCAAAGGACGGCGCCGAGCGTTCCCGTCTCGTCACGGTTGCCGACGCTGATGCCACCGCAGATGGGGTCCAGTCTGGAGGTCCGAGACGCCGCAGCCTCCTCCGGTTGCGGCCATGACTCGACGACATCCGTGGGCAGAACATGACCGGCGATTTCAATCGTTCCGGGGATCGGTCGGCTGCCGGCCCGCACGATCTCGGCGCGGGCGTCCAGCTTGGCGATGACATCGAAGCGCACGGCGAGCTGATCCGACGGCATTCCGTCCTGCTGCTTCTGCGCGATGGAAACGCCGACGATATTCGGAATGTCGAGCCACCGGAACGCCTCGCCGGCAAGGAAATCGGTGATCGCATCTTCGCCTGGCGCTGCACCACGCTTTCTGCGCGATCTCTTGGGCTTCGTGTCCCTCGGGTGCGTCCGAGCCGTCAATTCGCCCGCTCGCTATCTGATTTGATCAGGGCACGCGGCGACACGGTCGAGGCTCTGCGAATAGGAAGGCATGCCCGAACTTAGACGGGCCGTCAGGGTGATGAGGCCGCTCGTCTTGGTCACGATCCTTTGGATCACGGATGCGACGTCCATCGGATTTGCGCCTTGCGGAGTGCCGACATCAGGCGCCTTGGCCGGCGCCATCGCGTCCCTCAGCGTCGCAAAGTCGACGGCCGGCCGGACGCGGCCGCGTGAAGCGACTCTCACGGAAATCGACGCAACGGCATTGCGGAACACGGTCGGACTGCCGCGATAGGCAGCCTGCTCGACCAAGGCGGCGGTTTCCGCCGTGCGAGCCGCAGTGATCGCCTGATCGGCCATCGCCCGGGCCAGCCTCAGCGCTTCGGCCTGCGAGGCCGAGTTGGTCGGTTCCGTCCAGCGCTCCTGCAAGACATCGGCGATCTGATTGGCGATGTCCTGAAGAAGATCGTCCAGTTCCGAATAGCGCGTCTGGGCATCGGTGCCGGCGAAATTCGATCCTTCGGCGAGGACGCATGTCAAAGCACCGTGCCCGGCAATATAAGCATCCGTAAGGCCCGTGCCGTTCAATTGATCGCGCCCGGCCGTATAGGCGCCGGCAAAGACACCGAAACGCGCAGCGTCGGTGGGATCGGCGTTGCTGTCGAGAAGAATGAGAGCGGCGATGGCGGCCGCGCCGATAATGGGCAATTGACTGAGATCCCGAACCTGGGCGGATTCAAGATAGCCTTCCTCATAGAGGCTCTGGAGCTCCGATGCCGCCGTCAGGGTCCTGTCGATTTCGGTTTGATTGGCTTCATCAGCAGGCGGAACGGGCGGAATCGACACCAGAGGTGGATAGGAAGAAGAAGCGCAGGCAGATGTCAATAAGGCCGATACGGCCAAGAGAATCGTGCCAAGCCGCATGCGAGTCGCCTCCCCCCTTATCTTTGCAGTTTATCGGAGATTCCTGTGGCGACAACAGTTTTCTGAGAGGGTTCGAAGTGCAAATTCAGCTTGCGGCTCAATCAATCAAAAGGAAATTACTCTAATTCTTGCGGCTCAAGGTTCGCATCGCATCGTCCAGTCCTTCCAGAGTCAATGGATACATTCGGTTCTGCATGAGCTGGCGGACGACCTGGATCGAGCTGGTGTAGCCCCAATATTGCTCGGCGACCGGATTGAGCCACACCGCGGCCGGATAGGTGTTGGTCATCCGCTGCAGCCAGGTGGCGCCGGCCTCCTCGTTGAAATGCTCGACCGAGCCGCCGGGATGGGTGATCTCGTAGGGGCTCATCGAGGCGTCGCCGACAAAGACCAATTTGTAGTCGTGGCCATATTTGTGGAGCACCTCCCAGGTAGGCGTGCGCTCGTTGAAGCGGCGGCGATTGTCCTTCCACACCGCTTCGTAAGGGCAGTTGTGGAAGTAGAAGAATTCCAGATTCTTGAACTCGCTCGTCGCCGCGCTGAACAGCTCCTCGCACAGCTCGATGTGCGGGTCCATCGAGCCGCCGACATCGAGGAAGAGCAGCAGCTTCACCGCATTGTGCCGCTCCGGCCGCATGTGGATGTCGAGCCAGCCGCGCCGCGCGGTGCCGCTGATCGTCTCGTCGAGGTCCAGCTCCTCCGCCGCGCCTTCGCGGGCGAAGCGGCGCAGGCGCCGCAGCGCCACCTTGATGTTGCGGGTGCCGAGCTCGACCTGGCTGTCCAGATTCCTGAACTCGCGCTTGTCCCACACCTTGAGCGCGCGCTTGTGGACGCTTTCGCCGCCGATCCGGACGCCTTCGGGATTGTAGCCCGAATTGCCGAACGGTGACGTGCCGCCGGTGCCGATCCATTTGGAGCCGCCCTGATGGCGTTCCTTCTGCTCCTCGAGCCGTTTCTTCAGCGTCTCCATGACTTCGTCCCAGGAGCCCAGCGACTTGATCTCGGCCATCTGCTCCGGGGTCAGATAGAGCTCGGCGACCTTGCGCAGCCACTCCTCCGGGATCGGGGCCTCCTCGGTGCCGTACGTCGTCTCCAGCCCTTTGAAGACCTTGCCGAACACCTGGTCGAACCGGTCGAGCAGCCCCTCGTCCTTCACGAAGGTCGCGCGGGCGAGATAGTAGAATTCCTCCGGCCGCGCCGCGATCACCTCGGCATCGAGCGCTTCCAGGAGCACGAGATGCTCCTTCAGAGAGGCGGGAATCCCGGCGGCGCGCAGCTCGTCGACGAAGGAGAAGAACATGGCGGGGTGTGTAGGTCATCCCACACCCTTCGTCACCCCGGCGAAGGCCGGTGTCTCGTGGAGACACGTCGTGACTTCTTGTTCCGGGATGCCGGGCTGCGCGGGATGACGAGCTACAGGATCGTCTCCCAGAGATCGTTCCAGCTGGCATTTGTCTCCTCGATCCGATGCACCTTCAGCCTCGTTGCCATCCGACGCGAGTGATGAGGTCAGCGCAGACCCCGATATCGAGGACGCCATTCGGCTTGTTGGTCTGATGTAGACCCAGCCACCTCTCATGGCCACAGAATGGCGAAGGATCAGTTCAGGCGCCAGCGACTTCTCGACCCGAGATCCCGGCCTTCGCCGGGATGACGAGCGACTTGTCCCATAGTTAACGTCCTTTCAACCTCTTCGGCTTAGCGGGGGAATTCGCGGGCAAAAAGCAGGGGCGACAGGAGTGGCGAGTTCGGCGGTGGAGCGGACGGACGGCGAGGCGATTGCGGAGGTTGCGCGCAATTGCGGCAGCCTGGCGATCGAATGCAGCGATGTCGCGGGCTATGTCTCCGGCGTCAACGACCGAATCTCGACCAACCTTCGCATGCTCGACGGCCTCGAAGAGGTGTTCACCCGCCTCCTCACCGATCAGGCGACCGTCGCCGATTCGACCGACGAGGCGCGGGTGCTTGCCGAACAGGCGCGTGACAAGCTCGACGAAGGCCGCACTGCGATCGAGGACACGATCCGGGTCTTTTCGGGCCTGACCGATCTCGTCGTCCAGTTGGGCGACCGGATGGCCGGATTCGCCGAGGCGATGAGCCGGGTGCGCACCGTCTCCTCGGCGATCGAGACGATCGCCAACAAAACCAACATGCTCGCGCTCAACGCCACGATCGAGGCGGCGCGGGCCGGCGAGGCCGGGCGCTCGTTCGCGGTCGTCGCCGCCGAGGTGAAGAAGCTCGCCCACGACACCCGCGCCGCGACCAGCGAGATCGCCGGCACGATCGCGTCGCTGACCCGCGAGGCGGAGGCGGTGACCAGCGAGATCAAGAACGGGGTCGAGAAGAGCCGGGTCGCGCAGGGCTCGTTCTCGAAGATCAACGACACGGTGCGCGACGTCGCCGACATCGTCGCCCTGGTCGACCGCCAGACCGACGGCATCGCCCAGTCGACCGCCCATATCCAGGCCAGCGTCGACAGCGTGAAGAGCGGCCTTTCCCTCTTCGCCGAGGATGCGCGCGCCAATGGCGGGCAGCTCCGTCAGACCCGCGAGCGGCTGAGCCGGCTCGAGCTCCTCTCCAACGACATGCTCGACCTGCTCGCCTCGTCGGGCGTCCGGATCGACGACACGCCGTTCATCGAGTTCGCCCAGAAGGGGATGCGCGAGATCCAGTCCGTGGTCGAGCGTGCCGTCCGCAAGGGCGAGATCGGCATCGAGGACGTGTTCGACACCGATTATGTGCCGATGCTCGGCACCAACCCGCTCCAGCATGAGACCCGCTTCTGCGAGTTCGCCGATGCCTGGGTCCGACCGATCCTCGACCGGCTGATGACCGAGGAGCCGCGGCTGATCGCGACCGCGATCACCGACATCAACGGGTATCTGCCGACCCATCTTTCCGAGCGTTCGCAGCCGCAGCGGCCCGACGATCCGGAGTGGAACGCCGAGCATTGCCGCAACCGCCGCAACTTCATCGACGACGTCACCCGCCGCGCCATCGCCAGCGACAAGGAGGCGATGCTCGCCACCTACGGCATGGAGCTTGGCGGCGGGCGCTATCTCGCGGTTAAGAACGTGTTCGTGCCGCTCTATCTCGGCGGTCGGCGCTGGGGCAATTTCGAGCTCGCCTATCGCGACGAGACGGGGCACTGAGCCCTACTCCCGCGGCTGGGTGTCTCCAACGGAAATCTCGACAAGGCCCGGTGACCGTCCGATCAGGACCGGGGCAGCTGCATTGAGGGCAGTCATCAGGTCGGGCAGATCGTCATAGACTTCCGCGACCCGGGTCGAGCGGGCAGTGCTGGCGAATGTCGCTGCACCCTGGCCGGCCGGCGCCAGGCCGCGGCCGGACACGGCCATGCCCGAATCGCCCACCAACGCCACCCAGGCGGAGCCGTCCCGTCGCCGGTAGGCCGAGCCGAGCCGGCTCGGAAGCCCGGTCGTCTCCCGGCACCACGCATCCGGTTCGGCGGCGAGCCCACCGAACCCGCGGGCTTCGGCAAACTCCGTCATGCCGGTTGCCATGGCCCCGGCGAGAACGGCGTCCCGATCGCCGCTCGCGGGAACTCCGCTTAGCGACACATCGTCGGTGCACAGCGCCGGCAATTGCAGCGGGTGCGGCGCGGCCCGCGCGGCAGGCAGACGCAGTGCGTCCAGCAGCGTGTCCATCCGCGCCGAGATTCCCGCGCGATCGAGGCCGGATGAGGTGACCCGCACCTTGACGATCCATTCGTCCAGCTGCGCGAGCGCGACAGCGGTCGTGCGGAAGGGGCCGCCGGCCGGCAGCTCGATCTCCTCGCGCATCCCGTTTGGCGCGGTGCCGCTGCGCAGGGTGAACGAGCGCGGGACGGCTTCGGCGCCACCGGAACCGACATTCGTGTTCATCGCGAGCCGCGTCCGCTCGAACCACAGGGCCGGGTTCGGATAGGCGGAGCGGTAGATATAGAGCGTCGCCGGCTCCTGGTCGGTGCCGAACTGGATCATGACGTCATAACCGGCGCCGCCGGAGAGGTCGCGCGGCTCGCTACGCCGCATCCCGCCGATCGCGCCCGGTATGGTGATTCCGCTCTGCGCGTGCTGCCAGTCGTCCTGCGCCAAGGCCGGCCCGGCTAGGACCAGCAGCGCCGCCGTCGTCACGATCCGGAACATGAGCCCCCTTATCAGGAGGCGTTTCCCCGTCAGCCCCCCGGACGCCGGCTCATGAAGGCGAGCCGCTCGAACAGCATGACATCCTGCTCGTTCTTGAGCAACGCCCCGTGCAGCGGCGGAATCGCCTTGGTCGGATCGCGCGACTGGAGCACCTCCAGCGGCAGGTCCTCGTGGAGCAGCAGCTTCAGCCAGTCGATCAGCTCGCTCGTGCTCGGCTTCTTCTTGAGCCCCGGCACCTCGCGGACCGCGAAGAAGATGTCCATCGCCTTCTGGACGAGGATCGTCTGGATGCCCGGGAAATGGACGTCGATGATCGCCTGCATCGTCTCGCGGTCGGGAAATTTGATGTAGTGGAAAAAACAGCGGCGCAGGAAGGCGTCGGGCAGTTCCTTCTCGTTGTTGGACGTGATGACGACGATCGGGCGTTCCCGGGCCGCGATCGTCTCGTGCGTCTCGTAGACGTCGAAGCTCATGCGATCCAATTCCTGGAGGAGATCGTTCGGGAATTCGATGTCGGCCTTGTCGATCTCGTCGATCAGCAGCACCGGCAGCCGCTCCGAGGTGAACGCCTCCCAGAGCTTGCCCTTCTTGATATAGTTGCGGATGTCGTGGACCCGCGCGTCACCCAGTTGCCCGTCGCGCAGCCGCGCCACCGCGTCATATTCGTAGAGGCCCTGATGCGCCTTGGTGGTCGACTTGACATGCCATTCGATCAGCGGCGCATCGAGTGCGGCGGCAATCTCGTGCGCGAGCACCGTCTTGCCTGTCCCCGGCTCGCCCTTGATCAGGAGCGGCCGGCGTAGCCGCACCGCGGCATTGACCGCGATCTTGAGGTCATCGGTGGCGACATAGGAAGAGGTGCCTTCGAAGCGCATGCCTGCGTGCCTTTACGCGAACGTCAACGTCGCTCCGGCTTAAGCATGCGGGAGGAGGCGGCGCAACCCGCCGCGACTCCGGTCAACCGTCGCGGCGCGCCTGCTGGCGGGCCTCGAGCAGGTCCCAGAGGCCACGGTGCTGGAGGGCGAATTGCTGGGCGCCGAACAGCATGGCGCGCGAAACGGCCGGCGGCTCGCCGGCGTCGTCGGCGATGACGAGCAGCGCCTCGGGTGTGCCGAGTTCCTGCGCCGGAGCATCGAGGCCGAGGCGGCGGGCGGTCTTGTCGAGCAGGCCGCGGATCGGGGTCCAGTCGGCGGCGAAGGCGATCGCCGCGCCGAGCGCGCAGCCGCGCCGGTCGGATTGGGACAGGGTGGAAAGGGCGTTGCGCTGGCCGATCACCGCAGTCTCGCTGGTCGCCCCGCCGGGCGTGCCCGGCGCCGGCCCCGCCGCGACGGCCAGCCGGGTCAGATAGTGCCGCTCCACCGCCATTGCTTCGCCCGCCTCGGCGAGCCAGGCGCGCGCCGCCGGCTCGATCGAGCGCAGGGCGGCGAACTCGACGACGCCGGGCAGCCGCCCGTGCAGCGCGCACAGGAAATGGATCGCGTCGGCGAGGTTGCGCGCCGAGTCGGGGCCGGAGAGCAAAGCCTCGCTGGCGAAATAGGGATGGGCGGCGCTGCCATGTTCGGCGACGCAGGCGAACAGCAACGCTCCGGTTCGCGCCCCATTTGCCTTCTCAACCGAAACCGAAGCCATTCCAGCCCTCCTGGCGCCGCACGATGGCGGCCTTGAAGGACCGGTCTAGCCCAGTCGCCGTAAAGAGGAGGTTTACGCCGACGAAACGGGCGCGGGCTGGGCAGACCCGCGCCCCGGGGGAAGGCGGATGAACCGTTCAGGCGGCGAGCGGCATCGGCTCGCGCTCGGTTGCCGGCTGCGCTTCGACCGGGCTTGCGGCCTCCACCTCCGTCGGCACTTCGGTCACGGGGAGGCGCGGATTGGGGACAAGGAGCCGGGTGGCCAGGACCAGCACGCCGCCCGCGGCATAGGCGCCGATCGCCGCGACCGGATTGAAGAAGGCCAGCACCGGCAGGGCAACGCGCAGCCAGTTGGGATTGAAGCCGAGATCCTCGCCCAATCCCTGGCAGACGCCGAAGAAGGTGTCGTCGCGGGTGAAGAGGTTGCCCTGGGTCTGCATCATCTGGTCCTTTGGTTCAAAACACTCGATGCCGTTCCCTGAGCACAGGCCGTGCCAGAATCATGAAATATATTTATATCAACTAGTTAGAATATAATTGGCTGGAGTGTGGAGCCGTGCAACCCAGCAGTGGGTCCCAAGAATTGGGAAAATGCGCCAACTGGAGCGGTTCCGAAAACCGGGTCGTGTGCGATAGCGGACAGCCCCGGCCCGGGCATGTACGAAATTGAACTCGGTCGCGACGCGACACGCATGCCTTGGAGCAGACGATCATGACAGCGAGTCGTCAACTCTTTATTACTCATACAATTTGACAGAAAATACTCCTACAAGTAGTAAGAAGCCACCTGCTTTGGCCTAACCGACCTTGGCTATTCCTGATCAGCCCCTTGAGCTCCCCTCGAGGCGTATCCCTGAGCCGGCCCGGTCGGGCCGGCTCTTTTTTGTCGGTCAGAGATGAGAGTCTGACGGCCGCCGGATCAGCGGGTCGCATCGCCGCTTTCGTTGCAGACCCAGGCCGCGTAGCGATCGAGGGCGCCGGTCACAGGCCAGGCCACGATGGCGGGCACATCGTAGCTGTGCAGCGCGGCGATGCGCGCGATCAAGGCATCGGCCACCTCCGCACGCGTCTTGAGCACAGCAACGACCTCACCGGCTTCCTCGATCTGGCCTTGCCAGCGATAGATGGACCGGCATGGCCCGAGGATGTTGGCGCAGGCGGCGAGGCGCTCCTCGACCACGGCCCGGGCAATGCGGTTTGCCTCGCTCTCATCGGCGAAGGTCGCATAGACGCTGACGATCGCGCCTCGCGGGGAGTCGGTCACGGCCGGGCCTGCCCCAGCCGGTGCGCCGCATTGAGCAATGCCGCGAGCAACAGGACCGCCATGCCCTGGTGTGCGACGGCAATGTCGATCTGGACGCCGGAGAGAATGGTGAGGATGCCGAGCAGGATCTGCGCGACGACGGCGCCCCACAGCAGACCGGCATCGGTCCGCAACCGGATTGCCCAGGTCTTGACGCCGAGCCAGATTGCAACGCCGGCGACGACGAAGGCCAGCCAGCGGTGGATGAACTGCACGACGATCGGGTTGTCCGCGAAATTCCTGAGGAACGGCTCCAGCATCGGCGTTTCGGACGGGAACCACTCCTCGCCCATGCGCGGCCAGGTGTTGAACGCATAGCCGGCATCGAGTCCGGCGACATAAGCGCCGAACAGGAACTGGAGAAACAGCAGGCACAAGGCCCAGATGCCGAGCAACGGCATCTTCACTGGTGCGGAGGCGGCATCGACGGCGAGGCGCTTCAGGTCCATCGCCACCCAGACCGTCGCCGCGAAGATCAGCAGGGCGGTGAGCAAATGAACCGCGAGCCGGATGTGGCTGACCTCGGGCACGTCGATGAGGCCGGAGGCGACCATCCACCAGCCGATCGCCCCCTGCAGGCCGCCGAGCGCAAGGATGCCGCCGAGTTTCCAGCCATAGCCGGCGGGGATTGCCCGCTTCCACCAGAACCAGAGGAGGGGCAGGGCGAAGACCAGCCCGATCAGCCGGCCGAGCAGGCGGTGGACATATTCCCAGAAGAAGATGTTCTTGAATTCGGCCAGCGACATGCCGGTATTGACCTGCTGATATTGCGGCGTCGCCCGGTAATGGTCGAACTCCGCCTGCCACTCTGCGTCGTTCAGCGGCGGGATGGCGCCCGAGATCGGCTCCCAGCGCACCATCGACAGGCCGGATTCGGTGAGCCGGGTGATGCCGCCCACCACCACCATCAGGAAGACCATCACGGCGACGACGGTCAGCCAGCCGGCGACGGCGCGGGGACGGGGGGACGGCGTGGCGGGGCGCGAAAGCGGCATGGGCGCGCCTATGCCGCCGCGCAGCACGGCGCACAAGGGCGGCGGCTCAAGGTCTGGACCCTACGCGTCCGGGAAGCGCGCGAATTCGGGCAGGGCATGCGCGCCCTTCATCCAGCCGATCCGGTCGGCGACCTGGATCTGTGCCGAGGGTGCGATCACGGCATCGGGATCGTCGAGTGTCGCTGTCTGCAGGTCGATCTCGCCGGGAAAGATGATCGGGTTGGTATAGAATAGTCCCGTTCCGCAGCGTTCGCAGAAGTGTCGCCGCCCGTCCGCTGACGACGCATAGTCTCTCGGCGTTCCGGTGGTCAGGCGAATGTCATCCGCGCGGAATGCGGCCCAGCCAACAAGCGGCGCTCCCGCCGAGCGCCGGCAATCCCGGCAATGGCACAGGCTGTGACGCCGCGCTGGGCCTGACACCTCGTAGCGGATCGCGCCGCAATGGCAGCCGCCGGTCAACATGAGTCTGCTCCCCGTTCCATCTGCAGGCGCCCATCATCCGTGTCGGAAGCAAAAGCGCAACGGCCTCGACGTCGCGTGAATGTTATGTTGTAACTTCGCGATCGCCGGCGTATATCCGGGCCAGGAGGACTCGCGACTCTTGTTGCAGCATGCGTTCAGGACTGGCGCCATCGATCGGCTCGCTATCGGCGTGTCGGGCCTGTGCCTCGTCCACTGCATCGCGAGCGCGGTGCTGGTGACCCTGGTCGCATCGGCCGGCGGCCTGCTGCACCCCTTGATCCACGAGGCCGGCATGATCGTCGCGCTGATGCTCGGCGTGATCGGTCTGGGCCGCGGCATCGGCCAGCACGGCTTCATGCTCCCGTCCGCGATCGGTGGCCTCGGCCTCGGCATCATGGCCGGCGCGCTGACGCTCGGCCATGGCGGCGGCGAGGAGCTGGTCTATTCGGTGGTCGGCGTCCTCATCCTCGCGCTCGGCCACGACCTCAACCGCCGCGCGGTGATCTGACGGACTCACAGGCCGTCACCCCGGCGCAGGCCGGGGTCCCGTCGAGACGCGTCGTGACTTCTGGTCCTGAGATCCCGGCCTGCGCCGGGATGACGGGAAGGGCGCTGTTCCCGCCTTGTCCGGGTGGAGACGAAGGCTTACATTCCCGCTCATGACCCATGTGCATCACAGCCATTCGGGCGCCGATCTCTCCGACGCCGCACGCTCGACGATGGAGCGCTCCGGCGAGCAATGGACGCCGATGCGCGCCGCCGTGTTCGGTGCGCTGGCGAGCTTCGAGAAGCCGGCCTCGGCCTACGACATCGCCGAGAAGGTCAGCCAGGATCAGGGCCGCCGCGTCGCCGCCAACAGCGTCTACCGCATCCTCGACCTGTTCGTCGGCTCGAACCTCGCTCGCCGGGTCGAGAGCGCCAACGCCTACGTCGCCAACGATCATCCGGGCTGCCTGCACGACTGCATCTTCCTGATCTGCGACACCTGCGGCCAGGCCACGCATATCGACGACGACAGGCTCTCCGACGGCGTCCGCAACGCCGCGAAAAAAGCCGGTTTCGCGCCGGCGCGACCGGTGATCGAGGTCCACGGCCGCTGCGAGGATTGCGCGGAGTAACCGCACCGGCGGATTCGTTTTTTCACTTCTGAAAAGCTGAAACTTTTGAAACTTCCGAGCGGGTTCTCTTGCACGCCAATGTGTTAGGGTTCGACTTCCCAGCCGGTCGGCCTTATGAAGATCGGCTGTAGATGGGGACAGCATGACCGATCGACGCGAAACGCCGCTTCTCGACACCGTCGGGACGCCCGATGACCTGCGCAAGCTCGAGCGCGAGCAGCTGAAGCAGCTCGCCGACGAGTTGCGCGCCGAGACCATCTCGGCCGTTTCGGTGACCGGCGGACATCTGGGCGCGGGTCTGGGGGTCGTCGAGCTGACCGTCGCGCTTCACTATGTCTTCAACACGCCCGAGGACCGGCTGGTCTGGGACGTCGGCCATCAATGCTATCCGCACAAGATCCTGACCGGCCGCCGCAGCCGCATCCGCACCTTGCGCATGGGCGGCGGCCTCTCCGGCTTCACCAAGCGGTCCGAGAGCGAATATGACCCGTTCGGCGCCGCGCACAGCTCGACCTCGATCTCGGCCGCTTTGGGCTTCGCCGTCGCCAACAAGCTCTCCGACCGGCCCGGCAAGGCGATCGCGGTGATCGGCGACGGCGCGATGAGCGCCGGCATGGCCTATGAGGCGATGAACAATGCCGAGCAGGCCGGCAACCGCCTCGTCGTCATCCTCAACGACAACGACATGTCGATCGCGCCGCCGGTCGGCGGCCTCTCCAACTATCTCCCCCGCCTGGTGTCGTCGGGCAAGTATCTGACCCTGCGCAGCCTCGCCCAGCGCTTCGCCCGCAAGCTGCCGACGCCGCTCCACACCGCCGCCCGCAAGGCCGAGGAATATGCCCGCGGCATGGCGACTGGCGGCACCCTCTTCGAGGAACTGGGCTTCTATTATGTCGGCCCGGTCGACGGCCACGATGTCGATCTGCTGGTCAAGATCCTCGAAAATGTCCGCGACGCCGATTTCGGGCCGATGCTCGTCCATGTCGTCACCAAGAAGGGCAAGGGCTATGCGCCCGCCGAGGCGGCCGCCGACAAATATCACGGCGTCGTCAAGTTCGACGTCGTCACCGGCAAGCAGGACAAGGGCCCCGGCGGCGGCCCGCCGGCCTATCAGAACGTGTTCGGCGAGACGCTGGCCAAGCTTGCCAATGACGACCCTAAGATCTGCGCGATCACCGCGGCGATGCCGTCCGGCACCGGCGTGGACAAATTCGCGCAGGTCCATCCGATCCGCGCCTTCGACGTCGGCATCGCCGAGCAGCATGCGGTGACCTTCGCCGCCGGCCTCGCCGCACAGGGCATGCGGCCGTTCGTCGCCATCTATTCGACCTTCCTGCAGCGCGCCTACGATCAGGTCGTCCACGACGTCGCGATCCAGAATCTGCCGGTCCGCTTCGCCATGGACCGCGCCGGCCTGGTCGGCGCCGACGGCAGCACCCATGCCGGCAGCTTCGATCTCGCCTATCTCTGCACCCTGCCCAATTTCGTTGTGATGGCCGCCGCCGACGAGGCCGAGCTCGCCCACATGACCAAGACCATGCAGGAGCATGACAGCGGCCCGATTGCGGTCCGCTATCCGCGCGGCAACGGCGTCGGCGTGCCGCTGCCGGAGGTTCCGCAGGCGCTGGAGATCGGCAAGGGCCGCGTCGTCCGCGAAGGCAAGAAGGTCGCGATCCTCTCCCTCGGCACCCGCCTCGCCGAGGCGCTCAAGGCAGCCGATCGGCTCGACGCGCAGGGCTTGTCCACGACGGTCGCGGACCTTCGCTTCGCTAAGCCGCTCGATGAAGCACTGATCCGCCGCCTGCTCTCGACCCACGAGGTCGCGGTGACCGTCGAGGAGGCCGCGATCGGAGGCTTCGGCGCCCACGTGCTGACGCTGGCCAGCGACGCCGGCCTGATCGACGCGGGCCTGAAGCTCAGGACCATGCGCCTGCCCGACGTCTTCCAGGACCAGGACAAGCCCGAGAAGCAATATGCCGAAGCCGGCCTCGACGCTGACGGCATCGTCGAGACCGTGCTGAAGGCGCTCCGCCACAACAGCGCGGGCGTGGTCGAAGGGGCCCGGGCCTGACCTTCTGGATCGTCGCCGGGGCGGTTCTCAGCCTGGTTGTTTTGCTGATCCTCTTTCGCAACCGCCGCTTTGATCGCGCCCAAAGCGCGGCCGCGGCGAAGCGCCCCAACCTGTCTGAAGACAACTTCGTCGCTACGATGGAGGGGTTGGGCGGCGATGAAGTGGTTGCCGTTGAGGTTTATCGCAAACTGACGGCCTATTGCCGGTCAGGCGTTTTTCCCAATCCGGGTGACCTGCTGGACAGCTTTTTCGGTATTGATGCCGATGAGCTGGAGGGTCTGATCGAAGATCTTTTTCAGAGACTTGCTCTGCCAATCCCGTCCGGGCGTACACCCGAGCACATCCCGCCGCTGGAGACGGCCGCCGACCTCGTCTTGTACCTGTCGCACCGTCGCAAGGAGATCGGCTTTGCCGAAGGGCCGCGCTGACCAGCTCCTCGTCGACCGGGGCCTCGCCGAAAGCCGCAGCAAGGCGCAGGCGCTGATCCTCGCCGGGCTCGTCTTCTCGGGCGAGCGCAAGATCGACAAGGCGGGGCAGCCGCTGGCCGGGGACGCGCCGCTGGAAGTCCGCGGCAAGGAGCATCCCTGGGTGTCGCGCGGCGGGATCAAGCTCGCGCACGGGCTCGATCATTTCGGCTGGGGCGTGACCGGCGCGGTGGCGCTCGACGTGGGCAGCTCGACCGGCGGGTTCACTGACGTTCTCCTCCAGCGCGGCGCGGCGAAGGTGTTCGCCGTCGATGTCGGCACCAACCAGCTCGCCTGGAAGCTCCGGCAGGACCCGCGCGTCGTCGTCCACGAGCAGACCAACGCCCGCTACCTGACCGATGAGATCGTCACCGAACCCGTCGACATCGTCGTCTGCGACGCCAGCTTCATATCCCTCGCCAAGGTGCTGGATACGGCCCTGAATTTCGCGAAACCGGACGGCCGCCTGATCGCGCTGGTCAAGCCGCAGTTCGAGGCGGAACGGCACGAGATCGGCAAGGGCGGGGTGGTGCGCGACGCCGCGGTCCACGAGCGGGTGTGCCGACAGGTGGCGGCGTGGCTGGAAAGCCGCGGCTGGACCATCATCGGCGTGACGCAAAGCCCGATCACGGGGCCGGAAGGCAATGTCGAGTTCCTGCTCGGCGCGATGAGGGCACGACCTGCCGATACAAATTGATACAAGGCGCCACTCGACAAGACCCGAAATTTGCGCATTGGGCTGTCAAAGGCCTCAATATGCTCGAAAAGGCGGACGTGACGCAGCGGTTCCTCATCCTGGCTCTCACGGCGATCCTCGCCGCCTGCGGCAGCGGCAGCGGCGGCGAGCGGCAGCGCGAGCAGCCGCTGCCGCTGGTCAAGGCCGAGCCCGCCTCGACGATGCGCTTTGCCAACCGGATCGACGCGGTCGGCACCGCAGTTGCCAACGAGCAGGTGACGCTCGCAGCGCCGGTGACGGAGCGGATCATCCGCCTCAACTTCGACGACGGCGGCTATGTCCAGCGCGGGCAGATCATCGCGGTCCTGCGCCAGGCCCAGCAGAGCGCCCAGCTCCAGGAGATCCAGGCGCGCGAGCGTGAGGCGCAGCAGCAGCTCCAGCGGATCGAAGCGCTGAAGGACCGCGGCTTCGCGACACGCTCCAACTACGATACCCAGGTCGCGGCCACCGCCCAGGCCCGCGCCCAGGCCCAGGCCGTTCGGGCGGAGATCGGCGACCGGATCATCCGCGCCCCCTTCTCCGGCTGGGTATCCCTGCGCAACATCTCGGTCGGTGCGATCGCGAGCCAGGGCGCCGAGATCGCGACGATCAGCGACCTTTCGACGATCAAGCTCGATTTCACCGTGCCGGAAACGATGCTGCCCGCAATCCGCGAAGGGCAGGCGATCGAGGCGCGTTCAAGCGCCTATCCGGATCGGCCCTTCCGCGGCGTGATCCACACGATTGATCCGGTGATCGATCCCAACACCCGCGCCGTCCGGGTGCGTGCACGGCTTCCGAATCCGGATCGCCTGCTGCGCCCCGGCATGCTGCTCAACGTCGGCATCGAAAGCGCGCCGCGCAACGGCCTGTCGGTGCCGGAGCTCGCCGTGGTCGGCGAGGGTGAGAATCGCTTCGTCTATGTGGTCGATGCGCAAGGCCAGGCGCGCCGGACTCCGGTGCGGACCGGCGTGCGGGCGCAGGGCCGCATCGAGATCGTGGGTGGCCTGCGGCCGGGCCAGCGGGTCGTGACGGAAGGCGTGGTCAAGGTCGCCGACGGCATGCAGGTGCGCCTGGCCGGCGATCGCAGCTCGCAGCAACGGGCGCAGCGGCAGGGGCCTTCGCGCGGGCAGGGCGGCTAGCCGATGAAGCTCTCCGACCTTTCCGTCAAACGGCCGGTCTTCGCAGCGGTCGTCGCGATGCTGATCGCGGTGATCGGACTGGTCGGCTTCTTCAGTCTCTCGGTCCGCGAGATTCCCGATGTCGACCCGCCAATCGTGTCGGTCGAGACCCGCTATATCGGCGCCGCGGCGAGCGTGGTCGAGACCCGGGTCACCCAGGTGCTCGAGGAGCAGCTCGCCGGCATCGAGGGGCTCCAGACGATCACCTCGCGCTCGCGGGACGGCCAGTCGGACATCACCATCGAGTTCGCCCCCGGCCGTGACATCGATTCCGCCGCCAACGACGTGCGCGATCGGGTCGGCGCCGCGACGGAAGACCTGCCGGACGAGGTTCTGTCGTCCGAGGTCCGCAAGGTCGACGCCGATGCCTTCCCGATCCTGTTCCTTGTGATTTCGAAGCCGGACTGGTCCCCGCTGCAGCTCTCCGATTGGGTGGATCGCAACCTGCTCGATCGCTTCTCCGCGATCGACGGCGTGGCGCGCGTCTTCATCGGCGGCGAGGCGCGTCCAGCCATGCGGGTCTGGATCCAGCCGCCCCGGCTTGCCGCCTTCGGGCTCACCCCGGCCGATATCGAGAATGCCCTGCGCAGCCAGAATGTCGAGCTGCCCGCCGGCCGCATCGAATCGACACAGCAGAATGTCACGCTGCGCGTCGACCGGCCCTTCGCCACCGCCGAGCAGTTCCGTCAGCTGATCGTCGGGCGCGGCAATGACGGCTATCTCGTCCGGCTTGGCGACGTCGCCCGGATCGAGCAGGGACCTGAAAATCCCTACAGCTTCTTCCGTCTCAACGGAAATCCGGCGATCGGCCTCGGCATCGTCCGCCAGTCCGGCGCCAACACCCTCGCCGTCGCCGAGGCGGCGAAGGCGATGATGGCGCAGATCGAACCGACCCTCCCCGAGGGCATGTCGATCGCCGTTGGCTCGGACGAGTCGATGTTCATCGAACGCGCCATCGAGAAGGTGTGGGGAACCTTGGCCGAGGCCGCCATCCTGGTCGTGCTGGTCATCTATCTGTTCCTCGGCAGCTGGCGGGCGACGTTGATTCCGGCCGTGACGGTGCCGCTCTGCATTCTCGCGAGCTTCGGCGTGCTGTGGATGTTCGGCTTTTCGATCAACCTCTTCACGCTGCTGGCGCTGGTCCTGTCGATCGGCATCGTCGTCGACGACGCCATCGTCGTTCTGGAAAACGTCTATCACCGGATCGAGGAAGGGGAGCCGCCGCTCGCCGCCGCCTTCAACGGCACCCGTCAGGTCGGTTTCGCGGTGCTTTCGACGACGCTCGTCGTCTGCGCGGTGTTCGTGCCCATCATGTTCATCGCCGGCCAGACCGGCCTGCTGTTCCGCGAACTCGCCGCGGCGATGGTCGGCGCGGTCGCCTTCTCGGGCTTCTTCGCGCTTAGCCTGGCGCCGATGCTCTGCTCCAAGCTGCTGCGTCACGAGGAACGCAAGGGCCTCGCCGCCTGGATCGACCGGCGCTTCAAGCAGCTCGAGTATTTCTACGCCCGCCGTCTCGACTGGGCGCTGCGCAAGCCGCTCATCCCTTCGATCGCGATCGCGCTCTTCCTGGCCGCCTCCGGCACGCTCTTCTTCACCCTCCAGTCGGAGCTGGCGCCGACCGAGGACACCGGCATCATCAACGTCAACGTGAACGCCCCGGAAGGCACCGGCTTCGCCGAGATGGACCGCTATATGGGCGAGGTCCAGACGCGGCTTCTGCCGCTGCTCGGCCAGAACGGCAACGAAGGCATCGTGCGTACCGTCGTCACGCGTGCGCCGGCCAGCTTCGGCGCGAGCGACGATTTCAACAGCGGCGCCGCCTCGATCTTCCTCAGGCCCTGGGAGGAACGGGACATTGCGACGCAGGACGTCGTCAACCAGATCAACCACGAGCTCGGCCAGGTCGCCGCGGTGCGCGGCAACGCCTCGATCCGCAACTCCCTGAGCCGCGGGCGCGGCCAGCCGGTCAACTTCGTGATCGCCGGCGCGACCTATCCCGAGCTCGCCGCCGCCCGCGACCGCATCCTCGCTGCGGCGGCGCAGAATCCCGGGCTGATCAACGTCGACAGCGACTATAAGGAAACCAAGCCGCAGCTCCGGGTCGAGGTCAACACCGCCCGCGCCGGCGATCTCGGCGTCTCGGTGGCCGACGTGTCGAATGCGCTCCAGACCCTGCTCGGATCACGCCGCGTCTCCACCTATCTCGACCGCGGCGAGGAGTATCGCGTCGTCGTTCAGGCCGAGGAGGGGGCCCGCGCCAACGAGACCGACCTCGCCCAGATCTATGTGCGCAGCCGGACCGGCACCCTGGTGCCGCTCTCCAACCTCGTGAGCACGCACGATGCGGCTGGCGCACGCGATCTCGGCCGCTACAACAAGCTGCGGGCGATCACGATCAGCGCCAGCCTCGCGCCCGGCTATTCGATGGGCGAGGCGCTCGATTTCATGGAGGCGCAGGCCGCGGCCGCGCCGGAGGTGACCGCGGTCGGCTATCGCGGCGAAAGCCAGTCTTTCCGCGAGGCGGGCGGCTCGATCTATCTGGTGTTCGGTCTCACCATTCTCGTCGTCTACCTGCTACTCGCCGCCCAGTTCGAGAGCTTCGTCCATCCCGGCGTCATCATCATGACGGTACCGCTCGCCGTCGCCGGCGGACTGATCGGCCTCGCCATCATGGGCCAGACGATGAACCTCTACAGCCAGGTCGGCCTGGTCATGCTCGTCGGTCTCGCCGCCAAGAACGGCATCCTGATCGTCGAGTTCGCCAACCAGCTGCGCGACGCGGGCCGCGATATCGGCACCGCGATCCGCGATGCCGCCCGCCGGCGCCTGCGCCCGATCCTGATGACCTCGATCGCGACGGTGGCGGGCGCGGTGCCGCTGATGCTGGCGACCGGGGCCGGCGCAGCCGCGCGTTCGGCGATCGGCGTGGTCATCGTCTTCGGCGTCGCGATCGCGACCGTCATCACCCTCTTCCTGATTCCGTTGCTCTATTCGCGTCTCGCGCGTTTCACCGGCTCGCCGCTCGCCGTGAGCCGCCGGCTCGAGACCCAGTTGAACCAGCCGGGCGGGCTGCAGCCGCATCCAGCCGAGTGAACGCAAAAGGGGCCGGATGACGGGACTCGCTTCGAAATCGCAGCTCCGCATGAGCTTCCTGCGCTATGCGCTGGTGACCGTCCCCGCCGTGGTGCTGCTCGGGACCCTGTCCGGCGCACTGTCGGGGTCGGGCTACGACAATCCCTGGTTCGCCGCGCTCGACAAGCCGGCTTTCATGCCGCCGGGCTGGGCGTTTGGCGCAGCCTGGACCCTGGTCTACATCCTGCTTGGCCTGTCGTTGGCGATGGTGCTCCACGCCAGGGGCGCGCGGGGGCGGGAGCGGGCGCTGGTCCTGTTCGGGCTTCAGCTTGCCCTCAACCTCGCCTGGTCGCCGGTCTTCTTCGGCATGCACGAGATGTCATTGGCGCTTTCGCTGATCGCGGCGATGATCGTCGTGGCGGTCGCGATGATCCTGTTCATCTGGCGAATCCGGCCGCTTGCGGCGTTGCTGCTCTTCCCCTGTCTCGGCTGGCTGATGCTCGCCGCCGCGCTCAATTTCCAGATCCTCGTCCTCAACCCCGGCGCCGAAACGCTTGCGCCCGGCGCCGCAAGCACCGATATCTCGCTCTGATTGGGTTTGGGAGGACGTGCGATGCAGTCCCAGAATAAGTTGTTCGACGATTTCGTGAAGGTTCTGAACGGCGCCGCCGGCACCGTCGCCGGCATGACCCGCGAGGCGCAGAGCGCGATGCAGGAGCGTGCGCGCGAATGGGTCGGCGGGCTCGATATGGTGAGCCGCGAAGAGTTCGAGGCGGTGAAGGCGATGGCTATCGCCGCGCGCGAGGAAAACGAGGCGCTGAAGGCGCGGATCGCTGCTCTCGAGACTGTTGCACCGGCCGAAAAGGCCGCATCCAAACGCAAGCCGCCCGGCAAGGGCGCCTGACCTATCCACAATTTTCTTTGACGGCGTGCCACGGCCTTTCTTGCGCTTTGCCGCGGGGAAAGGCAGTTAATGCGAACAAAAGCGGGCCGGGATCGCTTTATGAATATGGATGAATATGAGCTCGAGCGGGAGGCCAGCGCGCCTATCGACATGCTCGAGACCTATTATACGGCGCTCGGCTGGGATTTCGAGCGCAGCGGCGACGACGAGATCGTCTCCAGCTTCCAGGGCAGCTGGACGCAGTACGAGCTGCGTGCGATCTGGCGGCCGGAGGACCACGTCCTCCAGTTCCTCGCGCTCCCCGACATCCGCGTCTCGGCCGAGAAGCGCGACGCGACCTACGAGACGATCGGCCTGATCAACGAGCAGCTCTGGCTCGGCCATTTCGAGCTCTGGTCGGCCTCGGGCCTCGTCCTCTTCCGCCACGCCGCCTTGCTGGAAGGCGAGGACAGCGGGACGCTGAGCCTCCAGCAGGCCGAGACCCTGGTCGAGGCGGCGATCGAGGAATGCGAGCGCTTCTACCCGGTCTTCCAGTTCGTCCTGTGGGCCGACAAGACCCCCCAGGAAGCGATCGCCGCCGCCCTCATCGAGACGCAGGGCGAGGCCTGAGGCGCTTCGAAACGCCTCCTCTCGTCATTGCGAGCGGAGCGAAGCAATCCAGCAGGGCGGTGCCATTTCTGGATGCTTCGTCGCTTCAATTTCGGTGACGGTGTACTGACTTGCAATTGAGTATTGTGTCCTGGGAATTGAACCCGGCACTCTCAAGTCGATGATTCGCCAAAGCGATCTACCAGTCCCATTGTTCCGCAACTAACCCACTTGTCCTGTTAGCGTTTCTACTGGGAAGATGCGGCTCGTTTCGGATGAGGTATAAGGCGCTGGGGAGGATCGGAGATGCGTATAGTCATCATATTGGCTGCGATTGGGCTTGCCGGATGTGAGAGGATACCGCATCCGAATTAACAAGGGCTGGCGAGATCGTTGACCTAAATTCAGATGTGGCTATCCTCAGAAGAGAGGTAGCGGAATTGCGGGGTCAAGTTTCACGTCTCGAATCAGAATCTTACCGATCTGCTCAGCTTACGCCTGGCAGCAGCGGCTTCGTTGACATAGGAAGCACTATCGGCACGCTGACTGTAAGTCTTCAGGATGTCCGCCCTTATGCGAACGGCTCTCGCGTCCGACTGAGGTCTGGAAATCCGACAAGGGCTACGATCAATCGAGGCGAGCTTCGCATAACCTATGGCAAAACTGACCAAAGCGGCGCGCCTACTGGCGAGCCACGCACGATGACATTGGCATTGACTGATGAACTTGAAGAAGGCGGATGGACGGCCATCAATGTAAATCTCGAAGGCGTCCCCCCATCGGATCTTGGTTATCTACGTCTGACCGAGATAATCGCCACGAGCATTAGTCTTCGTAGTGAGAATAGCTCTCCGGCACCATAACCCCCTTCCCCCGCAGTTGCGAGGACACGATACCTAATTCAAACCCATTGCCGTTTCGGCGGCAGCTATTCACGCAAAGACGCGAAGGCGCAAAGAGTCCGAGGAACGCATAAGCCGATGCGCCTCTCCGGCCCTTCGCGTCTTTGCGTCTTCGCGTGAAATATGGGGCCTTCAGCCCAGACGCAGGCGAGCGCCTGCATGGCGCGAATGCTGCCCGGTACGATTGTTGGATACAAATAGGATTTCTTCTGATCCAAGCTGACGGATGGAACAGCATCCCGATCCTCCACCCCGGATTCCCGCACATCTCCTTGCGCTCCTGACCTTCGCGCCCGTCCCGCTCCGTGCCCGGCGCGACGGGTGGACGCCGGCGCGTCAGCGCTGCTACGTCCTCGCGCTCGCCGCGACCGGCCATGGCGGGCGGGCCGCGGCGCTGGCGAGGATGACCCCGCAGAGCGCCTGCGCGCTGCGCCGCCGCCCCGGCGCCGAAGGCTTCGCCCGTGCCTGCGCGGCCGCCTTGTTCCTTGCCGCTGAACCTCCCGGCGCCGAACGCGGCGACCCCGCCCGAAAGCCCTGTGGGCACCGCGAACTTTCGGACGTTATGAAACTTCCGCCTGTCCTGAGCGAAGTCGAAGGGCCCGCCCCGAGCCCCGCCGAAGGGCGTGACGCGGGCGGCCGATCGCAGTAACGGAGCCGCCATGGCTGATCCCCTCCTTCCCGGACCGCTCTGGCTCGCCGGCTGCGGCAACATGGCGGGTGCGATGCTGGCGCGCTGGATCGAGGAGGGTATCGATCCGGCCCATGTCAGCGTGATCCGGCCGAGCGGTCGCCCGATCGGAGAGGGCGTTCGCGTCACCACCGATTATCCCGAGGATGAAGTGCCGGCGATCGTGCTGCTCGGCATGAAGCCCTACCAGCTCGATGTCGTGGCGGACGCGCTGGCGCCAATCCTCGACGAGGAAACGATCCTCGTCTCGATCCTCGCCGGCGTCGAGCTGGCGTCGCTCAGGATGCGTTTTCCGGTGCCGCGGACGATCATTCGGGCGATGCCGAATTTGCCCGTTCGCCTCGGCAAGGGGGTTATCGGTCTCTTCAGCGACAGCGACGATCTGGCCGCGCGCAACCTCACAACCGGCCTGATGGCGCCGCTCGGCCATGCCGAATGGTTCGATGACGAGACCTTGTTCAACCTCGTCACCACCCTGGCGGGAAGCGGCCCGGCCCTTGTCTATCGTTTCATCGACGCGCTGGCCGAAGGTGGCGCGAAGCTGGGCTTCCCGAAAGACCGGGCGCTGCATCTCGCGCTCGCAACCGTGGAGGGAGCCGCCATTCTTGCCCGATCCGCCAATACCGACCCGTCCGAACTCGCACGGCAGGTGACGAGTCCTGGCGGGACGACCGAGGCCGGCCTCAAGGTCCTCGATTCCGACGGTGCGCTGAGCGATCTCGTCGTTCGCACGCTCGAGGCGTCACGCCGCCGCAGCCTCGAGATCGCGGCCGAGGCACGCCGGAAGGAATAGCGCCGCGATCGGAGTTGCTATTGCGGCTTGCGCGGCGGCTTGCCTCCGCCGGGGCGGCTGCCTCGCGGCGTATTCCGGTGCCCGCCCGGCTTGCGCGGACCATTGGGTCTCGGTCGCCGGCCATCCTCCCGTCCGCCGGTTTGCGGCCGTGTCGGCGCGGCGCCCGGTCCCGACCCGATCGAAACCGAATAACCTTCCTTCAGCAGCCGGTTGAAGCCGCTCCGGACGCTGGCGGTGATCGCCGCCTGCAGCGCCGGCGGCAGATCGGCGAAGGTCGTGTTGGCATGGATCGCGCCCAGATCGCGGAGCAAGATATTCGGCACGCCCTTCGACGCATCCTTGAGCGCGACGATCGCATCGGTGACGGCGGCGAGCAGGACTTCCTGCATCACCTCGGTGGCGGACTTCGGCATAGGGTCCTCTAACCTGCTCCTGGGCGCGAGGCGATAGCGAACAGGCGCAGGGTCATCAGGCGCATCCGTCACGGCCTGCGACATCCCGGAATGTCTTGGGCAGCGTGAATCCGCCACCAAGTTGGTCATCGGGCTCGATGTCGAACACCGCCGTGCCGCTGTGGTGGGACCTGCCCGATACGAGCACGCGCACGGTGCCGTCGATGGGTTCATCAGCCCGGGTGACGCATCCGGAAAATCCGATTCCCGTCGGGCCGAAGAAAAGGCGTTCCTGCCCCGGTCGGATCAGGCCGAGCGCGTGGTCGCGCGCCATGCGCGCCGTCACCCCGCTGCCCGTCGGGCTGCGATCGATCTGCCCATCGGCGAACACGCACAGATTGTAGGTCGGTGCGGGTGGCGCGGCGTCATCGGTGAGGATGGTGCCATAGAGGAAACCGAGATCCTCCGCGTCCGGGTGGACGATGTCGAGCGCGCTGCGGGCGGCGTCGGTCAGTGCCGTCGCGGCCGACACCAGCCGCTCGAACGGTGCGTCGCAGAAGGACAGGCCGAGGCGGCTGGCCGGCAGAACGGCGTAGAAGGCGCCGCCATAAGCGAGATCGAATCGCACCGGGCCGAGGCCCGGCACCGCGATCGCGACGTCGCGGCGGCTGAGGAAGGCGGGGACGCTTATGAACGCGGTGCGGTGGACGATACCGTTCTCCACGGCGCAGCGTATCTCGACCAGACCGCAGGGAAGCTCGATGCAGAAGCGGGTCTCGGGCTCTGCCACCGGGACCCGGCCCGATTCCACCAGCCATCTGCCGAGCGCGATCGTCGCATGGCCGCACATCGTGCTGTAGCCTTCGCCGTGGATGAACAAGGCCGCGAAGGCGGCGCGCGGGTCCGTCGGCGCGACCGGAATGACGCCATACATGCCCGCGTGCCCGCGCGGCTCCAGCACCAGCATGCGCCGCAGCGCGTCGTGCCGGTGCATCGCTTCCCGGCGTTTCTCGAGAATGGTCGCGCCCGGAAGGTCGGGATAGCCGTCGGTGACGATCCGCACCGGCTCTCCGGCAGTGTGCATGTCGGTCACGCAAAGGCGTTGCATCGTTGCCTGGTCCCCTCAATCCGCATCGGCATCGAACAGCGCCTCGATCTCTGCGATCAGGCGCGCGGGCACCTCGACGCCTTCGACGAGGCTGCGCGCCCGTGCCCGATAACGGCGCTCGGATGGGAGGCGCGCCCCCTGCCCGGCAATGCCATCGAAAAGCTGCTCGCCGCGGGCGAGGTGTTGCGCCGCCGCGCTACCGAGAAAACCGCTCGGATCGATGGCGATGATGAGTTCGCCGCCGATCGGTGAGGCGCCCGCACCGCCATCGGCCACAAGCGATTCCACGCTCGTCATGTCGCCGATGAGCGGTCCGGCGATCAGCTCCACCATGGCGGCCAGTGCCGATCCCTTGTGGCCGCCGAAGGTCAGCATCGCGCCGGCCAGCGCCTGCGCGGCATCGGTCGTCGGGTTGCCCTCGGGATCCAGCCCCCAGCCCAGCGGGATCGGCTGACCCTCCCGCCGGTGCAGCTCGATCTCACCCCGTGCCGTCACGCTGGTGGCGAGATCGAACACGAAGGGGTCGCCGCCGGGCCGTGGCCAACCGAAGGCGATGGGATTGGTTCCGAAAATCGGGGTCGTCCCGCCGGCCGGCGCGACCCAGGCATGGCTCGGCGTGAAGGCGAACGCGACCAGACCGTCGCGCGCCAGCGCCTCGACTTCCGGCCAGAGCGCCGAGAAATGAACACAGTTGTTGATGCCGAGGCCGGCCAGGCCATATTCCCGCGCCTTGGCGGCGAGCACCGGCGCGCCCGCTTCGAACCCGATCTGGGCAAAGCCGCCCCCGCAGTCGACGCGAACGAGTGCGCGGGCGACATCTCGAACGACGGGTTGGGCATCGCGCGTCACCTTGCCGGCGCGAACCGTGCGCGCGCAGACCAGCAATCGATAGAGTCCGTGGGCCGCGCAGCCGTCGCGTTCGCCGGCGACGATCGTGACGGCGACCGCAGCCACCTGCCGTTCGTCCAGGCCGAGCCGGACCAGGGCGGATTCCGTGAGGTTCCGCACCTCGTCGAGGCTCATTCGTATCTTGCCGTCCATCGTTCGCTGGTCTCCACAATCGTATACTAGAGGGTGCCGATCAGTCTTGTATTGGCCTTTCCCCCTCCATTCGAATCGAGAGGATTTTTCCCTGAGAACTCGGCCCCCGACATATCCCTAATTGACAGGCTCTCTCTTGTGTATATCGTATTTTGTATACGAATCTGCTGCCACGTAGCAGCTGCAAGGGAGGAACATATGCGACGGATCGTGCGCGATGGGGTTTCGCGTCTGCCTGCCATTCTGCTGTCTTCGGGCCTCTTCTGGGGCGCCGCGGCCGGAATATCCGCGCCGGCTGTCGCCCAGGAGGCGGCAACGCAGCCGCCCGACAGCATCGCGCCCAGCGGCAACGTGAATGCCGAAGGCGACACCGGCACCATCGTCATTACCGGTTCGCGCCTCGTCCGCACCGATCTCACCGCGCCCAGCCCGACCACGATCGTGGGCGAGGCTGATATCGAGCTCTCGGGCAACGTCACGATCGAGAACACGCTGAACGAGTTCCCGCAGCTCGCGTCGGGCAACACGTCCAGCGTCAACAATGGCGGCGGCTCGGGTGTGCTGACTGCGAACCTGCGCGGTCTCGGCGCCACCCGCACCCTTGTCCTCACCAACGGGCGGCGCTTCATTCCGGCCAATTCCGATGGCCTGGTCGACTTGTCGACGATCCCCGATGCGCTGGTCGAGCGGGTCGAGGTGATCACCGGCGGCGCCTCTGCGGTCTACGGTTCGGACGCGATCGCCGGCGCGGTCAATTTCATCCTCAAGAACGACTTCGAAGGGCTGGAGGTCAGCTATCTCTACGGCCAGACCTTCCGGGACGATGGTGCCTCGCACAAGATCGACGCGACCTTCGGCACCAACTTCTCCGACGATCGCGGAAACATCGTGCTGTCGGCCTCCTACACGAAGCGCGATCCGGTGTTCCAGGCGAACCGCGACTTCGCGCAGGTGCCGCTGGACACCATCAACGGCGAGCTCGTGCCGGGTGGCTCGGGCAACGTGCCCGGCACGCGCATCGGCCTCAGCTCGGCGCAGCTCGCGCAGCTCGTCGGCGTCAACCTCACGCCCGACGGGCCCTGCACCAATCTCAACAGCATCGTCTTCCGCGAAAATGGCGTCCCGGGCGCCTATTGCACGCCCGAGAACGCCTATAATTATGCCCCGTTCAACTACCTGTTGCGCCCGCTCGAGCGCATCCAGGTCTCCGGCCTCGCCCGCTACGAAGTGGCCGACAATGTCGAGCTGTTCACGGAGATTTTCTACGTCAACACCCGCAACAACACCGTGCTGGCGCCGGAATCCTTCGCGCCGCTGACGCCGGGAGCGCCCTCGCAGACGCTGCTCGTCCCCAACTACGCCACCAATCCGGGCCTGCAGGCGGCGGTCCGGAATTTCTTCGTCAACAATGCCGCGATCTTCGATCCGGACGGCGATGGCACTGCGGCGGTCGTTGGCGCGGCGCGCCGCGCCGATGAGCTCGGCACCCGCGATTCCTTCTACGAGCGCAACTCGATCAACATCACCGCCGGCGCGCGCGGCAATTTCGATCTGCTCGGGGGCCCGTGGCGGTGGGAGGTCTTCTACCAGTATCAGCGCAACCGTGCGGACACGCGGCTCGAGAATTTCATCTCGCTGACCCGGCTCAGCCAGGGCCTCGACGTCGTGGTCAACGGCGCCGGCCAGGTCGTCTGCCGCAATGCGAATCTCGGCTGCGTGCCGGTCAATATCTTCGGCTACGGCTCGATCACGCCGGAGGCCGGGCGGTTCATCACCCCGCCACGCGTCAGCGACGAGCTGTTCACCCGTCAGGTGGTCGGCGCGTCGTTGAGCGGTGCGCTGTTCAACCTGCCGGCGGGTCCGGTGGCGGTGGCCGCAGGCGTCGAGGCGCGCCGGGATCAATATGATTTCAACCCGAGCCCGCAGGACCTTGCCGGCGAATATGGTCCGGGATCCCAGGCTGCGACCGGCGGGCGTTTCAACCTCATGGAGTTTTTCGGCGAAATGCGTGTCCCGATCCTGTCGGGACAACCCTTTGCCGAAACGCTCGCGATCGAAGGCGCTGTCCGCTACTCGGACTATTCGACGATCGGCGGCGTCTTCACCTGGAAGGTCGGCGGCGAATATGCGCCGGTGAGCTGGCTGCGCTTCCGCTCCGCCTACAATCGCGCGATCCGGGCGCCCACGCTCAACGAGCTGTTCCAGCCGATCGCGACCGGCTTCTCCTCGGGCGAGGACCCCTGCATCGCCTCGCGCCAGCCGACGGCCGCGCAGCAGCAGCTCTGCATCGCCCAGGGCGTGCCGGCGGCGGACCTGCCGACCTTTACGCAGGCGGGACTCGGCTTCCTCGTCCGCTCGGGCGGCAATCCGAACCTGCAGGAGGAGCGGTCGAAGACGTTGACCGTCGGCGCGGTGATCCAGCCGCCGTTCCTCGACCGGCTCAACATCACCGTCGACTATTTCAAGGTCCAGGTCGACAATGCGATCGCGACGATCAATGCGAACCAGACGATCAACGACTGCTTCGCCAATCTCGACATCAACTCGACCACCTGCCAGGCGATCTTCCGCCTGTCGAACGGCCAGATCGACTTCGTCTCGACCCAGCTCAGCAATATCGGCTCGCTCAAGGTCGAGGGCATCGATGCGCAGGCGGACTACCGCATTCCCTTGGGCGCCTTCGCCTCGATCAACGGCCAGAGCGCGTCGCTCAACCTCCAGGCCGTTGCGAGCTGGCTGTTCGAACGTTCGACCCAGGTGCTCAGCAACCAGGCACCGCTCGACTGCGCCGGCTATTTCGGCGGCGGCTGCACCGGAACCGGGGTGTTTGCGACGCCTGACTTCAAGCTCAACCTGTCCGGCACCTACAACAGCGGACCGGTCACGGTCAGGCTGCAAGGCCGGATGATCGACGGGCTGGAGCTGCGTCCGAACGTCACCGCAGCGGTCGAGGAGGTCGGCGCGCAATGGTATTTCGATCTCGCCGGGCGGGTGCGGATCGGGGGAAATTTCGAATTGTTCGGCGGGATCGACAATCTTTTCGACAACAAGCCGCCGATCCTCGGTACCGCATTGTCCGGCGACGCCAATACCGACGTGTCGCTCTACGACGTGATCGGCCGGCGTTTCTTCATCGGGGGCACGGTCACCTTCTGATCCCTCCCTGGGCGCCGCTCTTCCCCGAGAGCGGCGCCGCTTTCTCGTAACAGGAGCCGGCCATGCTTTCCCTGCGCCCGACCATCCTTCGTCCGCTCTGCGCCCTCGCGCTGCTCGCCGCCGGCACCGCCATCCCCGCATCGGTCGGGGCGGAGGCGGGCCAGGCCGTTCCCGACCCGATCCCGGCCCGTACCCAGGGCGTCGGTCCGTTCGCGCGCACCGTTCTGCGCAACGTCACCATCGTCGACGGCACCGGCGCGCCCCCGCGTGGTCCGGTCGACCTCGTCCTGGAGAACGACCGGATCGCGGAGATCCGCTCGATCGGCACGCCGGGGGCGATCAACGAACAGCTGCGCGCCGCGCCCGGCGACCACGAGATGGACCTGACCGGCTATTATGTCCTGCCCGGCTTCGTCGACACCCACACCCATCTCCATACCCTGAGCGACGGCCAGCACGTCCCCTCCGACTATATCCTGAAGCTCTGGATGGGGCATGGCGTCACCTCCGTGCGCGACGTCGGCAGCGGCGGCCGGCCGATCGAGTGGCTGGCGGACGTCGCCCGCCGCAGCGACCGCAACGAGATCGTCGCGCCGCGCATCGACATCTATCCGATGTTCCACGACATCCTCGACCGGCCGGTCAACGACCCCGAGACCGCGCGCCATGCGGTACGCGAGGCGAAACGGCGCGGCGCGGCCGGCATCAAGTTCATCGGCGGCGCCGAGGATGTGCTCTTCGCCGCGCTCGACGAGGCGGAACGGATCGGCCTGCGCACCACCATGCACCATGCCCAGCCGGTCGTCGCCTATGCGAACGTGCTCGACACCTCCGCCCACGGGCTCGACTCCATGGAACATTGGTACGGGCTGCCGGAGGCGATGTTCGAGGACCGGCAGGTCCAGGCCTTCCCGGTCGATTATGTGAACGACGACGAGCAGATGCGCTTCGGCGAGGCCGGCCAGCTCTGGGCGCAGACCGCCGCCCCCGGCTCGCCCGCCTGGGAGCAGGTGATGGACACGCTGCTCGAACGCAATTTCGTGTTGAGCCCGACCTTCACCGCCTATTTGACCAGCCGCGACTTCATGCGGATGAGCCGGGCGACTTGGCATGACGACTATACGCTGCCGGCGCTCTGGGACTGGTACCGGCCGAGCCGGGTCAACCACGGCTCCTACTGGTTCGACTGGACCACCGAAAACGAAATGGCCTGGCGGCAGAACTACCGCCTGTGGATGCAGTTCGTGAACGAATATAAGAACAGGGGCGGCACTGTCACGGTGGGCAGCGACAGCGGCTACATCTACAATCTCTACGGCTTCGGCTACGTTCAGGAGATGGAGCTGCTGCGCGAGGCCGGCTTCAGCCCGCTGGAAGTGATCCACGCAGCAACGCAGGCCGGCGCCCGTGCGCTGGGGCACGAGGACCAGGTCGGCACGATCCGGGCCGGGCGCAAGGCGGACCTCGTCATCGTCCAGGGCAATCCGGTGGCGAATCTGCGCCTCTTGTTCGGCACCGGCTCGTTGCGCCTCAACGACGAGACCGGCCAAACCGAGCGCGTCGGCGGCGTCGCCTATACGGTCAAGGACGGCATCATCTACGACGCCCGCCAGCTCCGCGCGGAGGTCCGGGCGATGGTCGCCGCCCAGCGCGCCGAGCGGAACATCCCGCCCGGGCCGATGGTCATCGAGGCGGCAGATCATACGCGCTGATACCGAGTCCTTGTCTCCATGCCGGACAAATCTCGGTCGAAATCGTCACGATCTTCACGACAAGGGGGCAAAAGCCGCTATGATCGGCCCATGAATACTGCCCTGGGCACCGATGCAATTGTCGTCCGCAATCTTTCCGACCAGCTCGTCGAGCTGGTGCGCAACCGCATCCTGAGCGGCGAGGTACTGCCGGACAGGCCGATCCGGCAGGAGCTGCTCGCCGCGCAGCTCGGGGTCAGCAAGATTCCATTGCGCGAGGCGCTGACCCGCCTCGAGCAGGAGGGGCTGCTCCGCGCCGAGGCCAATCGCGGCTATTTCGTGAGGGCGCTAAGCGCCGAAGAGGCCGAGGAAGTCTTCGCCCTGCGGCTGCAGTTGGAGCCGGACGCGGCGGCGCGTGCCTCCCACAACGCTACGCCGAACGACCGCAAGGCCGCGTGGGAAACGCTGGAGACGCTCGACCGGGTGACGACCGAGCATGGCGAAGGCGTCGGCGCGTTCAACCGCGCCTTCCACCTTGCCCTGATCCGCCCGTGCCGCCAGCCGATCACGATCGGCATCCTCGAACGCCTGCACGTCCTGTCCGAACGCTATGTGCGCAAGCATCTCGAGCCGCTTGGCCGGGACGAACGCGCCAATGACGAGCACCGGCTGCTGCTCGAAGCCTGGCTCGCTGCCGACGACGCCAAGCTGGTGCAGCTGCTGCGCATCCATATCGGCCAGACGCTCGAGGATCTGCGCCGGCAGCTGTCCGGCCGCGGAAATTAGCGTGATACGCTCAAGACACCCTTGACAGCCGGTCTCTTTCGGGATCGTATTCAGTATACGATTCTAGAATGAGGAGCTGAGCTATGCGCGAGCGTGTCGCCGTCCATCTTCTGTTGGCTTCGGTGTGTCTGGGATTGCTGCCGGGGAACGGCGCACTTGCCCAAACGGCGGGCGCACAGGGCACTGCCACGGCGCCGAGCCGCGCCGACGAGCGGCTCCGCGCGCTCTACAACGCCGAATGGGCATGGCGGCAGAACGAGCTCGGCCAGCTGGAGGGCTCCGGCCCGGGCGCGCTCGCCGATCATCTCCCGAAGGTCGATGCGGCGTCGCAGGCGGCGCGGCTCGCCTATTGGGAGAATGTGCTGCGGCAGCTCGACGCCATTCCGGTCGACCAGCTGTCGCCCGAGGAGAAGATCAACGCCGCCGTGTTCCGCGCCTCGATCGAAGGTCTGGCGAACGACGTGCGCTTCAAGATCTACGAGGCGCCGTTCAACGCAGACACCTTCTTCTGGGCGGGGATCGGTCCACGCCAGGGCTTCGACAATGCCGAGGAATATCGCCGCTATATCGGGCGCCTGTGCGATATCCCCCGCTATTTCGACGAGAATATCGCCAACATGCGCACCGGCCTGGCGCGCGGCTTCAGCGTGCCCCGCGTTTCGGTGACCGGGCGCGACGCGACGATCGAACCCTATCTCGCCGCCGACGAGACCAGCCCGCTGTTCCGCGCGTTCACCCATATGCCGTCAAACATCCCGGCGGCCGAGCAGCAGCAGCTCCGCACCGAAGGCCTGGCCGCGATCCGCGAAGCGGCGGCGCCCGCCTATCGCGCGCTGCTCGATTTCATGCGCAACGACTATATGCGCCAGACGCGCACCGCGATCGGCGCCTCCGAGATGCCGGACGGCGAAGCCTATTACCAGGCGATGATCCGCAAGTTCACCACCCTTGAGATCACCCCGCAGGAAGTCCATCAGACCGGTCTTCGCGAAGTCGCGCGCATTCGCGCCGAGATGGAGCAGGTGATGCGCCGGGCGAACTTCACCGGCACCTTCCCGGAATTCCTCCAGTTCCTGCGCACCGATCCGCAATTCTATGCGAAGACGCCCAACGAGCTGCTCGGCTATGCCTCCTATGTCGTGATGCGGGCGCAAGGGCAGCTCAGGAACATCATCGGCACGCTGCCCCGTTACCGCCACGGCATCATTCCGGTGCCGGACGAGCTTGCCCCCATCTACACCGGCGGCCGCGGCGGCCTGCAGAACTGCATGTTTAACACCTACAATCTGCCGGCCCGCCCGCTCTACACGCTGCCGTCGCTGGCCCTGCACGAATGCACGCCGGGCCACAGCTTCCAGGCGGCGCTGGCGCTGGAGGGGCCGAATCGCCCCGCGTTCCGCCAGGAGACCTATTTCTCCGGCTATGGCGAAGGCTGGGGCCTCTACACGGAGTGGCTCGGCACCGTCATGGGCATCTACCAGACCCCCTACGAGGATTTCGGCCGCCTCACCTACGAGATGTGGCGCGCCTGCCGGCTGGTGGTCGATACCGGCATCCACCAGTTCGGCTGGAGCCGCGATCGCGCGCTCGCCTATCTTCGCGACAATACCGCGCTTTCCGAGCATGAGATCACGACCGAAGTCGATCGCTACATCGCCTGGCCCGGCCAGGCGGTCGCCTACAAGCTCGGCGAGATCACCATCCGCCGCCTACGCGCCGAGGCCGAGCAGCGGCTCGGCACGCGCTTCGACCAGCGCGGGTTCCATGACACCATCCTCGGCCTCGGCTCGGTGCCGCTGCCGGTGCTCGAGGAGCAGGTCCGCGCCTGGATCGCCAGCGTCGAGAACGCGCCGGCGACCCCGGCCGGCCGGACCACCGGCTGACCGGCGCTCAGCGGCAGAACAGCCCGGCGCCGTAGCCGCGATAGTCGCAGTACCGGAAGAAGCGGAAGCCGAGCTTCGCCGCGACGCGCAACGACGCCTGGTTGTCGACATGGATGAGGCACACGGTCGATTGCAGCGCAGGCTGCGCCTCGACGGCCTCCACGACGGCCGCCGCCGCCTCGGTCGCGAAGCCGCGCCCGCGGAATTCGGAGGCGATCGTCCAGGTCATTTCGGGAACGGCATCGAAGTCCGGGCCGAGATTGCGCTGGAAGGAGGAGCCGCCGACCAGGCCGGCAAAGCGGCCGCTCGCCTTGTCCCGGACGGTGAAGACGCCGTAGCCGGCCACCAGCCAGTGCCCGACATGGCGCAGCAGCAGGTTCCACGCCTCGTCGGCCGTCATCGCGCCGCGCTCGGAATAGCGGAACATCGATGCATCCGCCGCCATGCGTTGCAGTGCGTGGAAATCCTCCAGCGTCGGCATGTCGAGCGCGAGGCGCGGCGTTTCGATCCGGCGCGGGAAGCGCGGCGCGGTGAGGCTCGGCGCCAGCCGCGGCGGTATGGCGATCGGCGCGGCAAGCGCCGGACGCGCTTCATCCCCGTTTCGGGCGGGCGCCGAGTCGTTGTTCGCCGGGCCATCGGCGGGCAACGGGCCCCGGCCGAACAGACGCGTCCAGGGCGGACCCGCAATCGCCTGGCCAGCGGCGTCGTCATTGGCGGCCCACTCGTTCACGGCCGGGCCACCTGAACGCGCGAGAACTTGGCAGCGGCTGGCGGCGCCGGCGGCGACGGCGCAGCGGTAAGTACGGGCGAAGGGTGAATGCAAAACAGCCTCCCTGGGTGCAGAATCAGGATCACGCCCAGCAGCAGGGCGAGTGCGATCGGCTTGGCGACATGGTCGAAGCTACGGCGGTCCATGACGGCTGGATAGCCGTGGGAGAGGCGGCGATCCTGAGGGGGGGCTGGAAAACAACCTCCCAGATTCTTTCCAGATTCCCGCCAGGCCCCACCATTCTTGCACCTCCGTCGCACCCAAATATGATAGGAGCCGGTGTCGCGTCGTCGGAGGCCCGGTTCATGTCGGCAGAGTTCGATCGCGAATGCGACCTCAGTTTCGGCGATTTCACCATCGTCCGCACCGACGAACGGCTCGTCGGGCCGAACGGGCCGGTCAAGCTCGGCCGCAAGGCGTTTCGCCTGCTGCTGATGCTCGCCGAGCAGGACGGCCAGCTGCTCACCAAGGACGCGCTGTTCGCGTCGGTCTGGGATGGGACGATCGTGACCGAGTCCGCCCTGACCTCGGTCATCAAGGAGCTGCGCCGGGCGCTCGACGACCCGTCGAGCAAGCCGCATTATATCGAAAGCGTGTACGGCCGCGGTTACCGCCTGCTTCCGGAGGTGACGCGGCAGTCTGCCCAGGCGCCTCCGCGGATCGTCAGGACCGCCGAGGCCCAGCGTCTGGGGCGGGCCCCGTTGCTCTACGTGCCGGCCTTCGACGATACCGCCATCGCCGAGACGGATCCCCATCTCGGCGCGGTGCTGCAGGAGGAGGTGCTGATCGCGCTTTCGCGGTTCCGGGACATCCGCCTGGTCTCCGACATGGATATGGCGCCGGGCGTGGACGGCGGCTCCGGCGAGAGGGACTATCGGCTGTCCGTCCGGCTGCTCCGCCATGGCGAGGGCATCCAGGCCTTCACCCGCATATCGCGCCTGCCGACCGGGGCGATCATCTGGGCCGATCAGATACTGCTCGAACAGCAAAGCTTGTCGCGCGGCGCAGAGGAGCTGACCCGCAGCGTAGCCGGTGCCGCTCTGCCCCGCCTCTACGACGACGTACTGCGCAATCTGCCCCTTCAGCCCGACGACGCTTACGATCACTATTTCACTGCGCGGCTAAGAATGCTCCGCCTCAATACCCTCGAGGAGGCGCGCGACCTGGCGTCGGCGTGGGAGCGGCTGATAGCGATCCATCCCGATCTCGTTCAGGCCTATCCACCGCTGATCCGTTTGTACAATACCGACTTTTGCTTCACCGGTCTCGGCGCGACGGGGGAGAGCGAGCGTCGCCGAGCCTATGAACTGGCGCACAAGGCGATCGCAATAGACCCCACGGAATCGCACCTCCATACGGTGAAAGGCTGGTGCCATTTATGGGCAGGCGAAGCGGCGCCAGCGCTCCAGCATTTCGATGAAGCATTCCGCATCAATCCCTACAGCCAGATTCGGCTGGTCGAGGTGGCGACCGGCCTGATGTTTCTTGATGAGCTGGATCGCGCGGCCGAGCTGTTGAGCCGCTGCCGAAGCCTGACGCTGTTCGCCACCGAAGGGCCGCGTGAGGAAGAGGGTCTCCTTTATCTCCTGCACCAGGAGTTCGCTACGGCCGCGGCACGGCTGGCGCTGGTAGCGCAGCGAACCATCTCCAGCGATCTCTATGCGCTCCTCGCTGCGGCTGGTGTTGGCGCAGCCGATGCGCCCGAGCGCGCTCGGGCCTGGCGTAGTGCCGTGGCGGCGCGTTGGTGCGGCTCGGGAGAACTCAGTGAGGAACAGCTTCTCGACTGGGTGCTTCGCTTCCATCCCTTCCAGCAGGAGGCCCGCCGTGAGTGGGTGCTCGGGCTGTTGAAACGGGTTCTGAAGGAAGCCACGGCGGAGCAATCCCGCATTCTTGTGCCAGCGCCTCGAGAAAGGCCGTCCTCACCAGCGGCGGGCGGATCGGAGGGATAGCTGAGTTATCCAATGCCGCGGCGATGCAGGCTTGCGCGTCGAGCCGCTTTTGCGACATTTGCCCGTCGCGCAACCATGCCCGAAGGCGCGCCTGTACAACAGTTGGAATGCCGGACGCGGCAATGAGGCCCTCCCAGCAACGCTCGATATAATGGATCTCTCCAGCGGCGATCAGCAATGACCGGGCATCCTCCAGCAAAAGCATTCGGTCGCGAAGGGCTCGGCAAAGGGTCGCCCGAACGTCCACCAGCGGAATGGAAACCGGGCGCCATCCCGCGTCGGCGGGACCATGAATGAGAGCGACCTCATCATCGCCAACGATGCGACCGCTGGCATAAGCTCGATAGATCGAGCCGACGCCGATCATGCCCAACGCCGCCATTTCCGCTGCGCGCAGCGCGCCGATGCTGCTTGCCCCGAGAATCCGGACACCCTCCGATAAGAGCAAAAGAATCTCTTTGTGCCGCACCGCCGGGCGATGGTCGAAATAGCCGTCGATCAGGCAGACGGTCAGCTCCGGACCGGCATCGAGGCGCAGCAAGTCACCCGCTTCCGCCGGCGGACACCATTCGACGCCATAGACGCCGGCGCGGTCCTCCGGTGGCAGGGAAGGGCCAGCAAAGGCGACGACCGTCATCAGGCCGCTCGGCGGCTTCGGGTTAGCGAGCCGAGGCCGGGCACGAAAGCCTTGGTCACGACGATCCCCTCCAAACCCTCGCTGAGCATCTTCACGGCGATTTGCCTGTAGCCATGCATCGCCAGCTCCTCCACGATGGCCTCCCAGCTCGAATGCGAGACTGTAAATTCACGCCATGGCTGTAATCGGATGCGCCTTCCGGCCCCCGCCGGCTTCTCCTCTCGGGCTGAATAGTAGGACGGCAATATGTCATCCCGCACTCCGGCGATCAGGGTGAGGCGGGACTGAATTGCCTCGGCAAGTGCCTTGAAAAGCGCGACTTCCGCGTCCGGATGGGCCGACGTGCCATGGAACCGGCGATATTGCGGCCCGAATTCTTCCTGCGCTCCAATGGCGCAGCAAAAGACCGGCACGCTGGTAAAGGACGGCACGGGATAACAGTCCAAGGCGACGTTGAAGGACCGAAAACGGTCTCTCCACGCCTGAAACCAATCGAAGGGTACTGTCGACAAGTCTATAGCGTCGCAAACTGGCATTGCCGTCGCCGATCTTTGCCACGCTCCGACCGCGTCGCGCTCGATGAGCTCCAGGACAGAGGTTTGGAGAGCAGCGCTATGGGTCGGACCGGCCCCCAGTCCCGAGCTGGAGCGATCGAATGGGCTCGGCAGGCCCTTCGTGTAGTCCAAAGAGACCACCGCTTGAGGGATATAGAGAGCGTTGCCAGTTATCGCGTCGGTTGTTCTGCACCATTGGATCGCCGCTTCATCCGGAAGGACGACATCGCGACTGCTGCAGAAATCTCCGATTTCCGCAGCAGTTTGCGACGCGGGCAATTCGTCGAAGCGACTGACCGGGCCATCGGCTTGGGCATTTTCGGCGCAATGGCTTTCGATAGCTTCGCAAAGAGCGCCGATCTTCGCGGCTATTGGCGATGCGCCTTTGCCCTGATGCACGCTGAGCGCGCGTCCGGCTGGGCGCACCGCCTGCCAGACAGGCAAAGACAACCGGTCAAGGCCGGTGATATCGGCAAGTCGCGTCACACCGCATTTTTCGGATGCGGCCAGCACATGCTCGAAGAAGGCCGAGTCCGCGAAGGCCGCCGGCCCAAAATCAGAGTGCCGCGTGTCGCTATCAGCTGAAGAGCGGTGGTTCTGTATTGGCAAATGTCGCGGACGGCGATTCGGTGTTAGCAAACGTCATTGATGGCGGTTCAGTATTCGCGAACGCCGCTGATGGTGGCTCGGTATTCGCAAACGTCGCCGACGGCGGCTCAGTGTTAGCAAACGTTACTGAAGGAGGTTCCGTGTTGGCGAAGGATATGGATGCTGCGCCGCCATCTAATATCTCCGCTGCATCCATTAGTTCGTTTGGATCGGGTGCGCTCATCCTTCTCTCCTCACCGATACAAATCCACAGATGACATTTATCAATGAATAGTCTCTGTTGCCGCCCATGGAATTTCATCGGCTGTGGCAGCGACTCGCTTCATAGCACACTTTTACTCACAATGTGTTCGGCGGCGGATCCGTTTGGGCAAACTGCAGTCCAAGCGGCGGACCTCCCACCATCCGCAGCGCCATGCCGGCCTGCTGGGGTTGTTGCAGCGCCACGTCCTGCGTCGGGCTGGCGGAGAGGGGCTCCTCCAACAATGTGGCCCGCAGTCCGCCGCTGCCGAGCATGGTTTGCAGCTGCGTGACCGAGGCCTGCTGCTGCTGAGTGATGTCCGGGTGATTGGGATCGTATTCGAGCACGGCGAGCGTCAGATAAAGCTTCCCGTCCTTCTCGATCAGGAATTGCGGCTCCGCCAGCGCCGCCCTGGCCGCGGCTCCCGTCCCGACATTGACGACTCTTCCTGCCATCATCTTACCTCCCCGAAAAATTGAATGATAGAAGAACGGAAGAATGGAGTAGTAGCATGGACGTGTGCCGGCCGATAGCCTTTCGCTATCGACAGCATTTCGTGATCCGCCGGAAAGCTGGGCATACTGACGATCTCGACCGGACGGGCTCTCCACTGCCGAGCATCTCGCTCGGTGGCTGCGCCTCGGTGTCCTCGGGATCATATTCGAGAACAGCGAGTGTCAGATAGAGCTTGTCGCCGTGCTCAAGCACGAATTGTGGTTCGCCAAGCGCAGGCGTGACTGACGTGCTGACATGGACGGTCCGCGGATCAGTCGACATTCCAGCGTCCCCCTGGGTTCGGTCCGACTCTAGCACAGGCCCGCGGCCGGGTGCGACCGATTCGTCCCGAGGTGGAGCGGGACGGGTTCGTTCATACAAATTGCGACATTTATGAACGGACTCTGTCGGCGGCATTCAGCCGGCGGGCAGCGCCCGCGGGGTAGAAGCGCGTCAGTTTTGAAGGAGGAGTATCCATGCGTAAGGTTCTTGTTTCCATCGCGCTGGCCACCGCCACGATCGGCTCGACTGCCATCGTCGCGTCGCCGGCCGTCGCCCAGCCGGCATGGCGTCTGCACCCCGGCGCCAATCGCCAGATCCAGCAGGACATCAACCAGCTCGATCGCCGGATCACTCGCGCCGAGCAGCGCCGCACGATCTCGCGCCGCGAGGCGTTCGGCCTGCGCCGCGAGGCGAACGACATCCGCCGGCTCTATGCCCGCTATTCGCGCAACGGGCTCGACCGGCGCGAGGTGCGCGATCTGCAGAGCCGCGTGAATACCGTCCATGCGCGCCTGCGCTACGAACGCCGCGACTGGGACCGCTGGCGGGGCTAAACGCTGACAAGGGGCCCCGCGTTCGTTGACGCGGCGCCCTCAAAATCCCTATAGCGGGGAGCGAAAGGCGGCCTGTTTGCGCGGGCCGCCTTTTTCCCTTGGCCCGCTAGAGGATTTTCAGAAATGACCATCACCCCGCTCATGCCTGTCTATCCGCGCTCGCCGGTGCGGCCGGTGCGAGGCGAAGGGGTCTACCTCTATGGCGAGCAGGGCGAGAAGTATCTCGACTTCGCCAGCGGCATCGCGGTCAACCTCCTGGGCCACGGCCATCCGGTCCTCACCGGGGCGATCCAGGACCAGGCGGCGACGCTGATCCACGTCTCCAATCTCTACGGCAGCCCACAGGGCGAGGCCTATGCTCAGCGCCTCGTCGACCTCACCTTCGCCGACACGGTGTTCCTGACCAATTCGGGTGCCGAGGCGGTCGAGTGTGCGATCAAGACCGCGCGCCGCTACCACCATCATCACGGTCGTCCCGAGAAGCACGAGCTGGTCACCTTCGCCAACGCCTTTCACGGTCGTACGCTGGGCACGATCAGCGCGACCAACCAGGAGAAGCTGCGCGACGGCTTCGCGCCGCTGCTGCCGGGCTTCACGGTCGTCCCGTTCGACGATCTCGATGCGGTGAAGGCCGCGATGGGCCCGCACACCGCCGGCTTCCTGATCGAGCCGATTCAGGGCGAAGGCGGCATCCGCCCGGCCAGCCCGGAGTTCATGAAGGGTCTGCGCCAGCTCGCGGATGAGAACGACCTGATGCTCGTCCTCGACGAGGTCCAATGCGGGTTCGCGCGCACCGGCAAGATGTTCGCGCACGAGCATTACGGCATCACCCCGGACATCATGGCGGTGGCCAAGGGCATCGGCGGCGGCTTCCCGATGGGCGCCTGCCTCGCCACCGAGAAGGCGGCGGCCGGGATGGTCGTCGGCACCCACGGCTCGACCTATGGCGGCAACCCGCTTGCCTGCGCTGCCGGCCAGGCGGTGCTCGACGTCGTCGCCAATGACGACTTCCTCGCCCACGTCACCCGAATGGGCGAGCGCCTGCGCGGCGCGCTCGAGCAGATGATCCCCAATCACGACCATCTGTTCGAGGGCGTGCGGGGCATGGGCCTCATCCTCGGCATCAAGATGAAGAGCGACAGCCGCGCCTTCGTCACCCACCTGCGCGAGCACGGGCTGCTCACCGTCGCCGCGGGCGACAATGTCCTGCGCGTGCTGCCGCCGCTGGTGATCGAGGACGCGCATGTCGCCGAGTTCGTCGAGAAGCTTTCCGAGGCGGCGCGGCAATACGAGGTGCCGGCCGCCGCCTGACCTGCCTGGCCGCGCCTATTGAACCCGGCCGGTTCGTCGCCACATCGGCTTCATGGCTTCTGAACCCGTTTCCCACGCGGCGTCGGCTGCAAATGTCGATGTCGCGATCGGCTTCGCGCTGCCCGGCAGGCACGCGCGCGGCCGCCTCGTGCGTCTCGGGCCCGTGCTCGACGAGGTGCTGTCGGCGCATGCCTATCCGGCGCCGATCGCCCGCATCCTTTCGGAGGCGCTGACCCTGACCGCGCTCCTCGGCGCGATGCTGAAGGACGCGGGCGGGCAGCTCACGCTCCAGGCCCAGACGGAGGCGGGGATCATCGACCTGCTCGTCGCCGACTACAGGAATGGCGAGCTGCGCGGCTATGTCCGCTTCGACGCGGAGCGCCTTGCGGAGACCGCGGTGCTGCCCTCGCTCGTCGACCTGTTCGGCAAGGGCTATCTCGCCGTCACGTTCGACCAGGCAGTGTCGAACGAACGCTACCAGGGCATCGTGCCGCTGGAGGGCGAAAGCCTCGCCGAGGCAGCGCAGCATTTCTTCAGCCAGTCCGAGCAGATTCCGAGCCTCGTCCGGCTCGCGGTCGACGATACCGGCCATGTCGCGGGCGGTATCCTCCTCCAGCATCTCCCCGAGGGTGAGGAGGGACGCGAGCGGCTGCACACCCGGCTCGACCATCCGGAATGGGACCATGTCCGCATTCTCGCCGAGACGGTCCGCGAGGGCGAACTCACCGACAGGGCGCTGTCGCTCGAGACCCTGCTCTGGCGGCTGTTCCACGACGAGGAGGAGGTGCGCGTGCTCGCCGCCCAGCCGCTCGTCCGCGGCTGCCGGTGCAGCGCGGAGCATATCCGAAGCGTCATTTCCCGTTTCGCGCCCGAAGAGCGCGCCGAGATGATCGACACGGAAGGCGTCATCAGGGTCGATTGCGAATTCTGCTCGCGATCCTTTCCGATCCGGCTGAGCGATCTGGAGGTCTGAGGAATCGATTCGCTCAGGAATTTTTGCTAGGGCGCCGGGGCCGGGTGGTGGGGGCAGACCGGCCGCTTCATGGGAGTGGCTGATGATCGACATGTGTTCCTTCGTCCGGATGGCGTTCCTGCTGGGTCTCGGCGCATTGGGCGCCAGCTCAGCCGTCCCCCAGGGGCGCGGAGCCCTTCCGGTGCTCGATCGGCTGGAGGCCGGGCAGTGGGAGCTGCGCACACCCAGCAACAGCCGGATCGCGGCCATCTGCCTCGGCGATCCCGGCCAGCTGGTTCAGCCGCGGCACCAGGGCACGGACTGCCCCCGGACCCTGATCGGCAGTGACGACCGTTCGGTGACCGTCCGCTATTCCTGTCCCGGCACGGGTTCGGGGCGGACGGTCGTGCGCGTCGAAACGCCGCGGCTGGCACAGATCGACAGCCAGGGCCTCGACCGCGGCATCCCCTTCGCAGTCCGGGCGGAGGCTCGCCGGATCGGCGCCTGCAACTAGGAAATCTGCGTTAACGCCCTGTTTACCAAGGATTTGCTAGGGAGGCTGCGTGCCGTGTGGGCACGCTTTCCTCCCTAGACAGGCGAAAGCCTGAACTGGGCCGCTCCCTCACCAGGGGAGCGGCCCGTTCTTTTCCGGCGCTACATCGCTATATGGCCGCGCATGAGCGACAAACCCCTTGCGGTGGTCCTGCTCTCGGGCGGACTCGATTCGATGGTGGCGGCCGGCCTCGCGCGCGAGGCCGGCTTCCGACTGCTCGCGCTCACCGTCGACTACAATCAACGGCATCGGGTCGAGCTCGAAGCAGCGGCGCGGATCGCGGCGGCGCTGGGTGCGGAGCGGCACATCGTGCTGCCGCTCGATCTCAGCCGCTTCGGCGGATCGGCGCTGACCGACGACATCGCCGTACCGAAGGCCGGGGTAGAGGCGGACGTGATCCCCGTCACCTACGTACCAGCCCGCAACACCATCTTCCTCTCGCTCTGTCTCGGCTGGGCCGAAGCCGCAGGCGCACGCGACCTGTTCATCGGCGTCAACGCGCTCGATTATTCCGGCTATCCAGACTGCCGACCCGATTTCATCGCCGCGTTCGAAACGATGGCGAACGTCGCGACCAAGGCTGGGGTGGAGGGCGACCGCTTCACCGTTCACACGCCGCTGATCGCGCTCTCCAAGGCCGATATCGCGCAGGAGGCGGAGCGGCTCGGGCTCGACGCCGGCATGAGCTGGTCCTGCTACGATCCGACGCCCGACGGCGCGCATTGCGGCCTGTGCGATTCCTGCCGGCTGCGCGCCAAGGGTTTCGCCGCGGCCGGCCTTCCCGATCCCATCCGCTATGCGGCGACGCCATGAGCTACGCCGTCAAGGAGATTTTCCTCACCCTCCAGGGCGAAGGGATGCAGGTGGGGCGACGCGCCGTCTTCCTGCGCCTCGCCGGCTGCAATCTGTGGAGCGGCAGGGAGCAGGATCGAGCCACGGCGCAGTGCAGGTTCTGCGACACCGATTTCGTCGGCATGGATGGCGAGAATGGCGGTCGTTATGCGGCGGACGCGTTGTCCGGAAAGGTTGCCCAGCTGTGGGCTGAAGGTGAGCATCCGCTTGTCGTCGTGACGGGCGGCGAGCCCTCCCTGCAACTCGATGCCCGACTGATCGAGGCGCTTCACGCGCGCGGTTTCGAGGTCGCGATCGAGACCAACGGCACCTTGCCGGCGCCGGACGGGCTCGACTGGATCTGCGTCAGCCCCAAGGCGGGCACCGAGGTGGTCCAGCGCTCGGGCAACGAACTCAAGCTGGTCTGGCCACAGCCTGGAATCGATCCGGCGGCGCTGGCCGGCTGGGATTTCGACCATTTCCTGATCCAGCCGATGGACGGCGCCGACCGCGATGCCGCGCTTCGCGCCTCGATCGACTTGGTGATGGCCAATCCGGCCTGGCGGCTCAGCCTTCAGACCCACAAGCTTCTCGGCCTACCCTAACGCCGTCGCTCCGCGCGCTGGGCCTCGCGCTGGTCGCGTTCGCACTGGCGGCGTTCGCGGCGATCCTGGATCGACGAGCAGTTCCAGGCGAGGTTCACCGGCGCCAGCGCGATCGGCATGCGGGTGAAGGTGTAGGCGTCCTGCACCGGCGTCAGGCTGCTGCGAAGCGCACGGACCCGGTTGACGCCGACAGTGTAGAACTCGCCCTGGCGCGCGGCGAGCAACTCGCGGCCGATCTTTGCCGCCGTCTGGCAGAAGCCGAGCTGCGCCTGGAGCGTCGAGAAATTGTTGTAGGTCTGGGTCGAATAGTCGTCGAAGCGGCGCGGGCCGGTACGACCGTGGACGCGGCGGAAATAGCCTTCCAGCGCGGTATAGGCGGCGGCGAGCTCGCGGGCGTGGTGGCCCAGGATGCCGTTATAATTGTCGACGGTGCGCAGATAGGGCGAAAACTGGCACTGCAGCGCCGCCACGTTGAGGCCGGAGCGCAGGTTCCAGACCAGATGGGCACGATATTCGGCCGGAGTCGCGCCGGGCAAAGGAATGCCCACCATCGGATCGCTCGGCTCGATCGGGGCGGTCGGGAAGTTGGGATCGTAGAGCAGGACCTGGGCCGCGGCCGGCGCCACACCGGCCAAACCGAGCGCAGCAATCAGCGCCAGTGATGCGGCCTTGAGGCGCGATTTCAAAGACTTGCCCATGGCTCCCTCCCACCTTGGCCACACCCTAGCAAGGCGCGTGCCCCGGCCCTATCGGCTGCGGACGCGTTCGCCGCGTCCGTACCACGTTTCGTCGGCGCCTGTCCCGGCGCCGCGCCGTCACATGCCCGCGACGTTGCTGTCGACCGTCTCGCCGCCGGTGTCGCCGCCGCTCGTCTCGCCGAGCACGTTGCCGTCGGCCTCGCCGACATTGGCCGTCGGAAGGGGCTCGACGACGTTGGTCACCGATTCCATCGCGCTGGCATCGTTGCCCGGCGTGTCGAGCATCAGGTTGCTCTCGAGGTCGTTGGCGGCGCCGGCATTGACCGTGGTCTCGCTGCCGCCACACGCGGCGACGAACAGGGCCGAACCGGCGATGATGGACATGCGGGTTGTGGAAAGAAGGTTGCGCATGAAGGCCTCCCTGCTGCCTTTTGACTGTTGTGAAGGGCGTCTTATCCCCCCGGCGCGCGGTTGCGCAAGCAGGGCAAAAAAGAAGGCCGCCGGAAATCCGGCGGCCTTCTCGTTTCTTCGGAAAGTCCGAGCGACTTACATGCCGTTGCCGGCCGCCATCGTGTTGTCCTCGGTGGTCATCGCGTTCATGTCGTTCGTCATGTTCATGTCGACCAGGTTCGAATCCATGGTCATGTTGGTGTCCATGCCCATGTCGTTGTAGGTGGTGTCCATGCCGAGATCGTTGGTCGTGGTGTTGTTCACCGCGGCAGTCTCGCCACCGCAGGCAGCAACGATCAGGGCCGCGCCGGCAATCATCGCACCGGTGGTCGCTTTCTTGAAGATGTCACGCATCAAATGGTCTCCCTAGATTGATGATTTGGTCGGGTAGGCCCCCTTTTTTGCCCAAATCGCCGCGCACATTATACGCAAAGACTGGCGCCCTCAAGCCTTCGCCGACTCGCCTTCCACGGCTGCAAGAAAGGCGGAAAACCGCGCCTTCAGCGCCGCGTCGAGACGCGGACCGGGATTTTCGGCGCCGAGTTCGGCAAGGCTCGTGACCGGAAACTCGGCGATTCCGCAGGGTACGATGCCCGTGAAATGCGAGAGATCGGGCACGACGTTGACGGCGAGGCCGTGGAAGGTGACCCAGCGCTTCACGCGCACCCCGATCGCGCCGACCTTCGCTTCCGTCCCGTTTCGGTCCACCCAGATGCCGATCCGCCCCGGCGCGCGATGGGCCGTGATGCCCAGGTCGCCGAGCGCGTCGATCACCCAGCCCTCCAGCGCATGAACATAGCGGCGGATGTCGCGGCCGCGCCGGTTGAGATCGAGCAGCACATAGGCGACACGCTGCCCCGGCCCGTGATAGGTGTATCGCCCGCCCCGTCCGGCGGCATAGACGGGGAAGCCCCGCGGATTGGTGAGCTCGGCCGGATCGGCGCTGGTACCGGCGGTGTAGAGCGGCGGATGCTCAAGCAGCCAGACAAGCTCGCGCGCTTCGCCTTCGCGGATCGCGGCTGCGCGCGCCTCCATTTCGGCCAGCGTCCCAGGATAGGGCGTCAGGCCTGCCGATTCCCGCCACTCGATGGCGTCGAGCGCTGTCTTCCGAACGGGATCGCGGGCTGCAGACTCCTGCTCCGGGTGCGTTGCGCCGTCCATCGCGCTCGCGCATAAACCCCCGACAGCAGAAGGGAAAGCATATGGCGAACTTGTCGGTGACGACGGCGTGGAACGAGACGACGGCTTTCGTCGGACGCGAGAGCCGGCTGCTGTTCCCGCTCGCCTTCATGCTGGCGTCGCTGCCGATGGCGGTGGTGGGCGCGATCATGCCCCAGTCCGGGCCCAATCAGGCGCCGGAGGGCGGCCTCTGGCTGATCCTGCTGCCGATCGCCCTGCTCGTCGGCCTGATCGGCAATCTTGCGATCAGCTACCTTGCGCTCCGCCCCGCGACCTCTGTCGGGGAAGCGATCGGACGCGGCCTGCAGCGCTTCCTGCCGCTCGTCGGGGCGGTGCTGCTGCTCATGATCGCGGGCGCGGTGCTGCTGCTCATCGTCGCGATCGTCACCGTGATGCTCGTTCCCGGCGCGGCCACGCAGGGCGCAAGCGGCACGCCCGGGCCCGCGATGCTCGCGGCGATCGGCCTCACCATGATCATATTGGTGCCGTTCCTGCTCTTCTTCGGCGCGCGGCTGATGCCCATGACTCCCGTCGCCGCCGCGGAGAACGGCAATCCGTTCGCGATCCTGGCGCGCAGCTGGGCGCTGACGTCCGGCCACACGCTGAAGCTGATCGGCCTGCTGCTGCTGGTCGGCATCACCGTCTCGATCCTCTCCTTCGCGGTCGAGAGCATTGCCGGGCTCGCGGTGATGGCGACGGTCGGATCGATTCAGCCGGGCTCGACCGGCGCCTTCCTCGTCCAGCTTGTGCTGGCGGCGATGAACATGGTGGTGACGGCCTTCGTCACCGTCCTCATCGCCCGCATCTACGCCCAACTGGCCGGCACCGATCAGGCTGGCGTCTTCGTCTGACGCCCGCCACGGCCGAGCTCTGGACAGGGCGCGCCTGCCGTATCACCATCGCCTGGCGACCGCATGGGAGCGGGTCGCGTGATCGGGGGTGGGCATGAACGGATTTGGCTGGGCCGAGGCCTGGGCACGGGGCTATCGGTTTGTGACGGTGAGGCCGTTCGAGAATGCCGTTCTGCTGATCGGGCTCGCCCTGCTCTTGCCGCTGGCGGTTCAATATGCCGTGATCGGTGGGATGGCGGAGCCGCAGGGGACGGGCGCTCTCATTGGCCTCGCCGTCAACTATGTCCTGCAGAGCTGCGCATTGTTCGCGGTCCTGCGGCTCGGCCTCGACGAGCGCGAGACGTTCGGCGGCGCGCTTGGCTACGGACTTGTCGCCAGTCTCGTTGCGGCAGGCACGGTGGCGGTGCTCGTGTCGGTGGCGCTCATGATCGGAAGTCTGGGCGGACCGCCGGGCGCGATGCCGTTCGTGATCCTTGCTGTCCTCGTCCCGTTCGCGGTCGCCCTCGCGACCTATTCCACCCTGATCGCAGCGACCATCGGAACCGGCCTCGTGCTGGCACTGGCGACGACGATGATCCTGGGCGCGACCACCGGCAATGTCGGTCTCGCCGCAACCCTGGCCGGCGGCGGGAGCGGCCTCATGGTCGTGCTGCTGCTTCTGCTCAGCGCGGCTTTGGTGTGGGCAGCGGCGCGCTTGACCTGCACCGCAGCCCATATGGCGGACCACAGGAGTCTGAACGTGATCGCCGCGCTCCGCGCATCCTGGGCGCTGACCTCGGAGGAGCAGGGGCGCATCACCCTCTACCTTGCGATCGTCAGCCTCGGCTTCGTCTTGGTGCTGGCGGCTCTGTTGGCCGCGGCCGGCGGCAGTATTTTCGCACTGCAGGATGTCATGACACCGACCGCGGCCGGCGCCAGCGCCATGGTTCTGGGATTTGTCGCGGCCATCCCGCTGTCCTACTTGACGGTGCTCGTGCCCGTGGGGATCTACCTGCGGCTCGCCGGCGAGCGAGCGCCGGTCGAGGTGTTCGCCTAGCCGTCGAGAATCGGCACCTGCGGCGCCGCGTCGCGCGGCAACAGGCCGGCGAGGCGGGGATCGGGGAAGCTCTCGAAGGCGCGGGCATAGGCCTTGAACCCGGCGCGGAGATAGGAGGGGAGCGCGGCCGGATGATCGAGCGTGCAGGTGTGGACGCGCACCCGTCGCACGTCCGCCCGCCAGCTGCGCGCCAATGTCTCGGCGAACAGCCATTTGCCGTGGCCTTGCCCGGCATATTCGGGCGCAAGGCCGAGGAAGCGGATCAGGGATTCGCTTGCCGTTCGGAAATCGAGCTCCAGCAGGCCGACCGCCTCACCGTCCGGCGCGATCACCGCGTTGACCTCCGCTGTCTTCGCGAGCAGCGTCGCATCATCCATGGCGAGGCGCGAGAACCACAGCCATTTGCCACCCACCCGCCTGAACAGCGCCCGGAACCGCGCCGGATCGACCGGATCCCACCGCTCCAGCCGCAGCGACGATTCGGGGACGGGCGGCAGCGGCGGGCGCACCCTCATCTCGAGGTAGGTGACGACAGCGCCGACCATGCCCGGATCGATCGAGATGAGGGATCCGCTCATTGCAGGCGGGCGGAGATCGGGATGGCAATCATTACCCGAAGTGATATCAGCCGGAGCCGCGGCCCGCCATGCCTTGTCCGAACGACCGATAAGGGGTTAGACCAGCGTGCCGCGCTGTCGGCGGCGCCACGCAATGGCACGGGGGATCGGCCATGAAAGCAACAATTGGGGGAATTCTTTCCGGTACGCTCAATTTCATGAAGGCCAACTGGCTGATCATGCTGGGCATGGTCGTGGCCGTATTCGTGGTGCTCGGGCTGCTCGGATTCCTGATGGTCGGATCGTTGTTCGGCCAGGCGATGACCGGCGCGCCACCCGATCCGGCGATGGTCTTCGGGATGATGGGGCGCTTCTTCCTGTTCTACCTGATCGCGATGGTCGTGCTGTACGGCACGAGCCTGTCGGTCTGGCGTCACGGCATGACGGGCGGCCAGGATTCGGTCGCCCAGAATCTGGGTTGGGCGATCGGGGGCGGCGCGATGCTCGCGCTCCTCTATATCGGCCTCGTCATCGTCCTCTATATTGTGCTCGCGATCATAGGGCTGATTTTGATCGCTGTCGTGGGCGTCAGCTTCGCCTCGATGGGACCAGGCGGCTTTCCGTCGCAGGGCCTGGGCGCCGGGGCGGTTCTCCTGATCGTCCTCTTCTACGTCGCCTTCCTGGTTGGTATGCTGTGGATCGCCGCCCGGCTCAGCCTGATCGGCCCGGTCATGGCGGCGGAGCGGACGATCAACCCGATCACCGGCCTGATGCGGTCATGGAGCCTCACCGGACCGTCGCAATGGACGATCGTCGGCTTCTTCGTGCTGACCGCCATCGCCGCGACGCTGGCGCTCCTCGTCGCGGGCGCCATTCTGGCGACGGCCAACGCGCAGCTTCTGGTCCTCCTCCTCTATGTCCCGCTACTCCTGTTCTGGTGGTCGATGCCGCCGGGCATCTATGGTGAGGTGACCACCACGGATCGGAGCGCGGTATTCCAGTGACGGGCGTCCGGCGCGCGGGCGATTTTGCCCGCGCGCCGGCGTTCATGACCAGGTCGCCAGTGGCGGAAGGCTCATCAGGATCGCGTCGACATTGCCGCCGGTCTTGAGCCCGAACAGGGTGCCGCGATCGTAGATCAGGTTGAACTCGGCATAGCGGCCGCGCCATTCGAGCTGCCGCTGCCGATCCGCCTCGGTAAACGGCGTCGCCATCCGCCGCCGCACCAGTTTCGGGAAGATATCGAGGAACGCCTCCCCGACATCGCGGGTGAACGCGAAATTCTGCTCGAAGGTCGGCCCCTCGCCCGGCGCATGGCAGTCGAGATGGTCGTAGAAGATGCCGCCGACGCCGCGATGGACGCCGCGATGGGGGATGTAGAAATAGTCCTCCGCCCATTTCGAGAAGCGGCCGTAACAGGTCTGGTCGTGAGCGGCGCAGGCAGCGCGCAGGCGCGCGTGGAAATCCGCCGTGTCCTCCTCATAGGGAATCGGCGGGTTGAGATCGGCGCCGCCACCGAACCAGCGCTTGGTTGTGGCGAGGAACCGTGTGTTCATGTGCACTGCGGGCGCGTGCGGATTGGCCATGTGGGCGACCAGGCTGATGCCGGTGGCAAAGAATCGCGGATCCTCGCCAGCCCCGTGGATGGTCTTGGCGAACTCCTCCGAAAAGCGGCCACCGACGGTCGAGACGTTGACCCCGACCTTCTCGAACACCTTCCCCTTCATCAGCCCCCGCACGCCGCCGCCACCTGGCGCGTCGTCCGGGGCCTCGCGGTTCCAGGGACTGTATTCGAAGCGGGCGCCGCTATCGGCTTCCGATTCGATCGCCTCGAATTCGGCGCAGATGCGATCCCGCAGCGCTTCGAACCAGTGGCGCGCGGCCTGCTGCTGATCATCGAGCTCGATCATTCCGGCCACCTTCCCGTCTGCCTGAGCGCTTCCGCCAGCGCGATGCCCGCGGCAACCGCGATGTTCAAGGATCGCGTGCCGGGAATCTGCGGGATTCGGACGCGCTGATCCGCGCAGGCATGGACGTCTGCCGGTACGCCGGCGCTTTCCGAGCCGATCAGCAGAATATCGTCCGCCTCGAATCTCGCCTGGTCGAGTCGGATCGCGCCGGACGTGGTGAGCAGGACGATTCGCCGCCGGGCACCCGACGCGAACCGCGCCCAACGCGCCCAATCCGCATGGCGCGTCACGTTGGCGATCTCCGCATAGTCCATGCCGGCCCGCTTCAGCGCCCTGTCGCCCCACGGGAATCCGCAGGGCTCGATCACGTCGACCGGCACGCCGAGGCAGGCGGCGAGCCTGAGGATCGTGCCGACGTTGCCGGCCTGATCGGGCTGGTAAAGGGCGAGGCGCATCGCCTTTCCGTATCCGCCTCCGGCAAAAAGGGTAGGCACGCCATGCTCGAGACAGGCCGACCTATACATGAGGACGATTTCCCCTGTCACGGCTGCGTAAAATGGAGGTTGGCAAACCGCTTCCCACGCGTCTATCAGGCCGGCGAGCCGCTAGGCCATATGGCCGATTGGGGGCGGTTTCCGTGTATTCGGGTTCTGAGTATTCGGGTTCTGGCACGCGAAGGACGTTATGGCTGCGGTTGAACATAGTGAGGGGCTGGCCCCGGCGGCTGAGGCCGAGGGCGTTCGGCGTCGCGACTTCATCAATGTCGCTGCGGTGAGCTTCGCGGGCGTCGGCGGGGCGGCTCTGCTCTACCCGCTGATCAATCAGATGAATCCGTCGGCGGACGTGCTGGCGCTGGCCCAGATCGACGTCGATCTGTCGCAGATCCAGCCGGGTCAGGCGATCAAGACGATCTTCCGCAAGCAGCCCTTGTTCGTGCGCAACCTGACGCCGCAGGAAATGCAGGCTGCGAACGCGGTGCCGATCAGCGAGCTGCGCGATCCGCAGACGCTCGCCGAGCGGACCAAGGAAGGCCACAGCAACTGGCTGATCACGATGGGCGTGTGCACCCATCTCGGCTGCGTGCCGCTGGGCGCCGGCCCCGGCGAGAATCGCGGCGAGTTCGGAGGCTATTTCTGCCCCTGCCACGGCTCCCACTACGACACCGCCGCGCGCATCCGCAAAGGCCCGGCGCCCACCAATCTCGCAGTGCCGGAATATGAATTCACTACCGACACTGCTGTCCGCGTCGGCTGAGGTCTATTCGATATGAGCTTTCCCTGGGCCAAGCATTACGAACCCAAGCATCCGCTGATGCGCTGGATGGACGAACGGCTGCCGCTGCCGCGCCTCGCCTACAACGCGGTCGGCCCCGGCTATCCGGTGCCGCGCAACCTCAACAGCTTCTGGAATTTCGGCGTCCTCGCCGGCCTCGCGCTGGTGATCCAGATCGTGACCGGCATCGTGCTGGCGATGCACTACAACGCCAATGCCGACACCGCCTTCGCGTCGACCGAGCACATCATGCGCAACGTCAATTCGGGCTGGTTCCTCAGGTACCTGCACGCCAACGGCGCGAGCTTCTTCTTCGTCGTCGTCTACATCCACATCTTCCGCGGCATCTATTACGGCTCCTACAAGGCGCCGCGCGAGATGGTCTGGATGCTCGGCCTCGTCATCTTCCTCCTGATGATGGCCACCGCCTTCATGGGCTACGTGCTCCCCTGGGGGCAGATGAGCTTCTGGGGCGCGCAGGTGATCACCGGTCTGTTCGGCGCGATTCCCCTGGTCGGCGAGCCGATCCAGACCTGGCTGGTGGGCGGCTTCGCCCCGGACCAGGCGACGCTGACCCGCTTCTTCTCGCTCCACTATCTGCTGCCCTTCGTGATCGCGGGCGTCGTGATCCTGCACATCTGGGCGCTGCACATTCCGGGCTCGGGCAACCCGACCGGCGTGGACGTGAAGAGCCCGCAGGACACGGTGCCGTTCCACCCTTACTACACCGCCAAGGACGGCTGGTTCGCCGGGGCGGCGCTGACGGTTCTGGCGCTCTTCGTCTTCTTCATGCCGAACGCGCTCGGCCATGCGGACAACTATATTCCGGCCAATCCGCTGGCGACGCCGGCACACATCGTGCCCGAATGGTATTTCTGGCCGTTCTACGCGATCCTTCGCGCCTTCACCTTCGATTTCATCCTGCCGGCGAAGCTGTGGGGCGTGTTGGCGATGTTCGGCTCGATCCTGCTGCTCTTCTTCCTGCCCTGGCTCGACAAGTCGCCAGTGCGCTCGGGCAGCTACCGGCCGACCTTCCGCATCTTCTTCTGGGTCTGGCTGCTCATGCTCGCCGTGCTGTTCTACTGCGGCGGCATGCCGGCGGAGGAGCCCTATGTGATGATGAGCCAGGTGGCGACGATGTACTATTTCGCCTTCTTCCTGATCATCCTGCCGATCCTCTCGATGGTCGAGCGGACGCTGCCTTTGCCCACTTCAATCTCGGAAAGCGTGCTGCACGGGAAAACGACGGACGCCGCTCCGACGGGCGCACTGCAGCCGGCCGCGGCCGAATAAGGGGGACGAGACTAACATGGTTCGCATTCTCGGCTTTCTGGTCGGCCTCGGCTTCGTCGGCGTCGCCGCCTGGTCGCTGCTCTGGGGCGCCATCGCCTATATCAGCGAGCCGCCGGCGGAGACGGTGGAGCACCGCTTCCACGAGCATCCGCGCGACATCTCCTTCTCGTTCGACGGCCCGTTCGGCCGCTACAACGCGCAGCAGCTCCAGCGCGGCTTCCAGGTCTACAAGGAGGTCTGCGCGGCCTGCCACGGCCTGCACTATGTCGCGTTCCGTGACCTGCATGACCTCGGCTACAGCGAGGCGGAGGTCCGCGCGATCGCCGACCAGTGGCAGATCCAGGTGCCGTCGATCAATCCGGACACCGGCGAGCCGGCGGCCCGCAACGCGATTCCGGCCGACCGCTTCCCGAACCCCTACGCCAACGAGACCGCCGCGCGCGCCGCGAACAACAACGCGCTGCCGCCCGATCTCTCGCTGATCGTCAAGGCGCGCGAGGGCGGGGCGCCCTATATGGCCTCGCTGCTGACCGGCTATCAGGACCCGCCGGGCAACCTGCCGGCGGAGAACCGTCCGGGCACCGGGCTGCACTACAATCCCTATTTCGCGAACCTCAACATCGCGATGCCGCCGCCGATCACGGCCGACGGCCAGGTCACCTATGCCGACGGCACCCAGGCGACCCGCGAGCAGATGGCGGAGGACGTGTCCGCCTTCCTCGCCTGGGCCGCGGAGCCGAAGGCGGATCAGCGGAAGAATATGGGCATCGTCGTCGTGCTCTTCCTGCTGATCGCCACGATCCTCGGGCGGATGGCCTACAAGAACGTCTGGTACGGCCCGAAGCGCGAGGACGAGGCCGTTCAGGCCGCCGAATAGCCGGCCGAAACAGGGATCGGCGCCGGATGATCGCGGACAATGACGATCTGAAGGCGCTGATCCGCACCATTCCGGACTTCCCCAAGCCCGGCATCCAGTTCCGCGACATCACCACGCTGCTGCTCGACGGCGCCGGCTTCGCGGCGGCGATCGGGCGGCTGGCGCTGCGGATCGGGGAGAAGCCGGACCTCGTCGCCGGCATCGAGGCGCGCGGCTTCATCGTCGCCTCCGCGCTCGCCCAGCGGCTCGGCTGCGGCCTGCTGCTCATCCGCAAGGACGGCAAGCTGCCGGGCGAGACAATCGCCGAGGATTATGCGCTCGAATATGGCTCGGACCGGCTCGCCATGCATGTCGATGCGGCCGCGCCCGGCGCGCGCGTCTGGCTCGCCGACGATCTCATCGCGACCGGCGGGAGCGCCCGCGCCGCCGCCCGCCTGATCCGCCGTGCCGGGGCCCATGTGGCAGGCGCGAGCTTCATCATCGATCTGCCCGATCTCGGCGGTTCCTCGCGACTCTCCGAAGAGGGCTTCCCGGTCCACGCGCTGGTCGCCTTCGAAGGCCACTGAGCCCGCCGTTACGTCGCTGGAACCGCCGCAACCTCCTGTTCGTTAACCATATTCTTGGTCTCGGGAGTATCGGTTATGCGTATCTCCTTCATCCGCTGGCGCACCGTCGCCCTAGCGATCGGCGCCGGCCTGTCGCTCGCCGCCTGCGTGCATGACGATCATGGCTACGGCTATGGCGGCGTATCGGTCGGCTTCGGCACCGGCGGCTATTACGATCCCTATTATGGCGGCTGGGGCCATTATGCCTCAAATCCCTATTGGGGCTGGTACGGCGACTATTATTATCCGGGCACCGGCTATTACGTGTACGATCGCTACCGGCGTCCGCATCGCTGGAACGACCGGCAGCGTCGCTATTGGGAGGCGCGCCGCGGCACCTTCCGCGGCGCCGATTCGCGCGCCGAACGCCGGGAGCTGCGCGAGAACTGGCGTGATTTCCGCAGCGACCGCCGCGTCGACGACCGGGCCTTCCGGCAGGAACGCCGGACGGATCGGCAGGCCTTCCGCCAGGGGCAGGTGACGCGCGACCAGTTCCGCGCCGACCGCCGGATCGACCGGCGCGAATATCGCCGCGATTTCCGTCGTGACGTACGCGACCTGCGCCGCGCGAACCGCCGTGACCGGCGCGACTAGGGTCTGGATGCTAGGCTGGGCGCCGCCGGATCAGCACGATCGAGGTGAAGCGCATGACCGACTCGTCGTTCTGGTTGGTGACGGTCATCTCGCTGCGATAGGCGCCGATGTCGGGCTTGCTGCGTGACGGCGTCTTCTCGACGACCTTGCCATGCACATGCAGCATGTCGCCCGGGAAGACCGGTTTCAGCCACCGGAGCTCGTCGACGCCGGGCGAGCCGAGGCCGGCCTGGCCTTCGCCCTTCGAGAGATGCTGGACGATGACCGCCATGGTCATCGCGCAGGTATGCCAGCCGCTGGCGGCGAGCCGGCCGAAATGGGTCTTGGCGGCGGCCTCGTCGGAGAGGTGGAAGGCCTGCGGATCATATTTGCCCGCGAATTCGAGCACCTCCTCGCGCGTCACCTCGTAGCTGCCGAAATAGGCATCCCTGCCGACCTCGAGATCCTCGAAATAGATCACGCGCGATGCTCCTCCTCGATGCCGGCGCCGCGCCGAGCCCGTTTCCTATTGCAACGAAACTGGCATGTTGGAAAGGCATGGGCTGCTGGTGACAAGAGGGCGCCGGCCGTGCCAAAGCTGCGCCGGAGTCGGGACGGGGGGGACGGGCAATGCGGGCAAGGCTGGCGATCGCGCTTCTTCTGGCGCTGGCGGGATGCGCCGGGCCGCGTGCGATCGAGGACCGCGCGGGTGCAGCGCCCGTTCGCGTCAAGATCATCGCCTTCAACGACTTCCACGGCGCGCTGGAGCCGCCGCGCCAGGCCGTACCGGCGACCGCGGCGGATGGCGCCGAGGTCCGCGTGCCGGCAGGCGGGGCGGCCTATCTCGCCTCGGCGATCGCCGAGCGCCGCGCGGCCAATCCGAACAATGTCGTGGTCTCTGCCGGCGACCTGATCAGCGCCTCGCCGCTCGTCTCCGCCGCCTTCCTCGACGAGCCGACGATCCTCGCGATGAACCTCATCGGCCTCGACATCAACGCGGTCGGCAACCACGAATTCGACCGCGGATCGGCGGAATTGCTGCGCATGCAGAATGGCGGTTGCGAGCGTCACACGTCGCGTCAGCCCTGCCAGGTCGATCGGGACTTCCCCGGCGCGCGCTTCCGCTTCCTTGCCGCCAATGTCCGCCGCGAGAATGGCGAGACGCTGTTCCCGGCCTATGTGATCCGCACTTTCGGCGAGGGTGCGGGCGAGGTGAAGGTCGGCTTCATCGGCCTGACGCTGGAAGGGACCGCGGCGCTCGTGACGCCCGCGGGCGTCGCCGGGCTCACCTTCGGCGACGAGGCCGACACGATCAACGCCCTGATCCCGCGCTTGCGGGCCGAGCGCGCCGACGCGATCGTCGTCGTCATCCATCAGGGGCTGTCGACGGATGTCGGCTACAACGATCACAGCTGCGGCGGCATCGACGGCCCGCTCCTGCCGATCCTCGCCAGACTGGATCCCGAGGTCGACCTCGTCGTCTCCGGCCACACGCACAACGCCTATGTCTGCGATTATGCCCGCATCGATCCGGGCCGGCCGTTCCTCGTCACCAGTGCGGGGCGCAGCGGCACCTTGCTGACCGACATCGACCTTTCGATCGATCCCGCCGCCAGCCGCGTGCTGGAGCGGCGCGCAGACAATCTCATCGTGCAGAGCGTCGCCCATAACGACTTCGCGCTGCGGGACGATTTCCCGCGCTATGCGCCCGAACCGCGGGTGGCGTCGCTGGTCGGCCGCTATGTCGCGGCCGTGCAACGGGTGACATCGCGTGTCGTCGGCCGACTGCAAGGACCCGCGCCGCGCGAGGCCTCGCTGACCGGCGAATCGGTGCTCGGCAATCTCGTCGCCGACGCCCAGCTCGCCGCGACCCGCGCGCCGGACGCGGGCGGGGCGCAGATCGCCTTCATGAACGTGACCGGCGTGCGCGCCGACCTCGTCCCGGCGGCCGACGGCAGCCTCACCTATGGGCAGCTCTTCGCCGCCCAGCCTTTCGCCAACGACCTCGTCACCAAGTCGATGACCGGCCGCCAGATACGCGCCCTGCTCGAGCAGCAGTTCGACAGCGGCAGCAACACCGTGGCACGCCCCGGCATGCTCGCGCCGTCGCGTGGACTGACCTACCGCTACGATCTCACCCGTCCGGCCGGCGAACGCATCATCGATCTTCGCCTCGACGGCGTGCCGCTTCGGGACGAGGCGAGCTACCGTGTCACGATGAACAGTTTCCTGGCCAGCGGGGGCGACAATTTCACGGTCTTCCGCGAGGGCACCGATCCGCGCGTGGGCCCGTCGGACCTGGAGGCGCTGGAGCGCTACATCGCCGCCGCGAGCCCGCTTGCGCCGCCGCCCGCCGATCGCATCACGCGACAGTCGCCCTAGGCAGGCGCCTAGCGCGCCGTGGAAGGCAAACGGAGCGCGGACGCGAACGTCTCCGGATTCCCGTCGCCGGCGCGCGGCGTCACGCCGATCAGCCGGGCGAGCAAGGGATAGACATCGACGTTGTCGAAGGCTGGCAAGGCGAGACCCGAACGGAAGGCGGGACCGCTGGCGATAAACAGCGCCGCCATTTCGGGCGCCGCATTGTCATAGCCATGGCTGCCGGCAGGGACGTGCTCGGCCGGAAGATCCTGGATGATCGACCAGCCGATCTCGGCCAGGCAGAGCAAGGAGGGCGTGCGCGGATTGGCGCCGTAGTGAAAGCGCGCAGGAATGTCGGCCCTTCGCCAGCATTGCATGTGCGCGTGCGGCCGCAGCAATCGTTCGGCGAGCGCGTCCTCCCGGCCGGGCTGCGGCTCCAGCGCGGCATAGGGGCCTTTCTCGACGATCCGGTAGTCGGCCGGATTTGCGATCCGATCGAGGGCGATCACCCGTTCGGGGCTGGTTGCCGCCATGCCGTGATCGGACACGATCACGAGATTGGCGGGTTGCCGCAGCACCGCCAGCTCGTCGACCAGCCGGCCGATCGCCTCGTCGGTCCCGGCGACCGCTTCCGCTGTGCGAGGGTCGCCCGGTCCGAACTCGTGACCGGCCGAATCGACCGCGTCGAAATAGAGTGTCAGGAAGGCCGGGCGGGTCGCGGCGGGCCGACGCAGCCAGTCGATCACCGCGTCCACGCGCTGGCGTGCCGAGACCTCCATGCTGAATTGATGCCAGTCGCTCGGCCGTGTGCCGCCGCTGATCCTCGCCGCCCGTTCGACCGTCTGCGCGCCGCCCCACGCGACGTTGGCGCCGGGCCAGAACATCGTCGCGGTACGGATGCCCGCCCGTTCGGCGTCGACCCAGATCGGCGGCGTTCCACCAGAACGGGTCGACGCTCTGCATGTCGAAGGTCTCGCCCGGCCTGGAAGGATCCTCCATCCGGTTGGCGACGATGCCATGCCGGTCGGGCCGATCGCCCGTCACGATCGTCCAGTGATTGGGAAAGGTCTTGGACGGGAATGACGGGCGCATCGGCGCGCTGACTCCGCCCGCGGCGAGCGCGTCGAGGCGCGGCGAATGGCCGCGGCGCAGATAATCGGGCCGGAAGCCATCAATGGAGATCAGGATGGTGACCGGCGGCCTGGCCTCCCTCGCAGGGGAGATTCGGGGCGGCACCGACGCGCAAGCCGCAAGGAACGGCAAGCAGATGGCCAGGAGCGCGCTCGCCAGCCTGGGAAGGAAATGGGTCATTGCGGCCGGTTAGGCAGGGAATATGTCGGCTCGGTGTCGTCGCTCCGGACGAACACGTGCGCTACGTCAGACGTTGAAGCGGAAGAGCAGGACGTCGCCGTCCTGCACCACATAGTCCTTGCCTTCCGAACGCAGCTTGCCCTTCTCGCGCGCGCCGGCCTCGCCGCCGCAGGCGATATAGTCCGCATAGGCGATCGTCTCGGCGCGAATGAAGCCGCGCTCGAAATCCGAATGGATGACGCCGGCGGCCTGGGGCGCCTTCGATCCCTTCTCGACCGTCCAGGCGCGCGCCTCCTTGGGGCCGGCGGTGAAGAAGGTGATGAGGTGGAGGAGATCATAGCCCGCGCGGATGATGCGAGCGAGGCCGGTCTCGGCGAGGCCGAGGTCCGAGAGAAACTCGGTGCGGTCTTCCGCCGGCATGGTCGCGATCTCGGCCTCGATCGCGGCGGAGATGATCACCGCCCCGGCCCCCTCCGCCTCGGCCCGGGCGAAGACGGCGGTGCTGTGGGCATTGCCGCTCGCTGCATCGCCCTCGTCGACGTTGCAGACGTAGAGGACCGGCTTGGCGGTGAGCAACTGGGCGCGTTCGAGCGCGAGCTTCTCCTCCCCGTCCTTCGGCCGGGTGAGGCGGGCGGGCTTCGACTGGCGCAGCAGCTCCAGCGCCTGGCCGAGGACGCTCGCCTGGATCTTCGCCTCCTTGTCGCCCTGCGCGGCCTTCTTGGCGAGGTTGGGGACGCGCTTCTCGAGGCTTTCGAGATCGGCGAGCATCAGTTCCGTCTCGACCGTCTCGGCATCTGCCACCGGATCGACCCGCCCTTCGACATGGGTAACGTCGCCGCCCTCGAAGCAGCGCAGCACGTGGACGATCGCGTCGACCTCGCGGATGTTGCCGAGGAACTGGTTGCCGAGGCCCTCACCGGTCGAGGCGCCGCGCACCAGCCCGGCGATGTCGACGAATTCGAGCTGGGTCTCGATGACCTGCGCCGAGCTCGCGATCTTCGCGATCTCCTGCAGGCGCGGGTCGGGCACCGCGACGCGACCGACATTGGGCTCGATCGTGCAGAACGGGTAATTGGCCGCCTGCGCCGCCGCCGTCTCGGTCAGCGCGTTGAACAGGGTGGACTTGCCGACATTCGGCAGCCCGACGATTCCGCAACGAAAGCCCATCTGGTGTCCTGAAAATCCGGGTGACGCGCGGCGATCGCCCGCGCGAGGCGTCCGTTAGACGTTGCGCTCGGCAAATGCCAGCTTAGTGTCCGCGCGAAACCACAAGGGGGTGCTTTCCATGACGCTGCGTTTCGCCTGCCTGCTCCTCGTCACGGCTGTGCCCATTCCGGCACTGGCCATCGATCCGCCGGCCGAGGTGCTGAGAGGTACCAGCGCGCAGGAAGGGCTGCTGCCGGTCCATGTCGACCGGCGCGACGGACGCATCCTCCTCTCGCTGCCGGCGCCGGACGCGGGCGGCATTTCGGGGCGCTTCCTCTACGTGACCGGGCTGGAAACCGGCCTGGGCTCGGCGCCGATCGGCCTCGACCGCGCCTTGTCCGGCGGGTCCAAGATCCTCGTGTTCCGGCGGATGGGCCGCAAGATCGTCGCCGAAATCGAAAATCCGCGCTTCCGGGCTTCGACCGGCACACCGACCGAGCAGGCGGGCGTGCGCGGGAGCTTCGCCTATTCGACGGTGTGGATGGGCGATGTCGCGGCCGAGACGGCGGGCGGTGGCATGTTGGTCGACGTCTCCGGCTTCCTGACCCGCGACGACATGGGGATTGCGCAGGCGCTGCGCCGCTCCGAAGCGGGCGAGTTCCGGCTGGTCGGCGATCTTAGTGTCGCCGATCCCGCTTCGGTCCGCGTGTTTCCGGACAATATCGAGATGGAGGGGCGGCTCACCTTTGTTGCCGAGCGGCCGTCGAGCGAGGTGAACAACATTTCGCCGGTGAGCGGCAATCTCTCCTTCATCGTCCGCCACTCGCTCATCCGCCTGCCCGAGCCCGGCTACCGGCCGCGTCGCTTCGATCCGCGCGCGGGCAGCTTCGGCACGCAGGTGATCGACTATTCCCAGCCGCTTGGCCAGCCGATCGTCTACGAGCTCGCCAACCGCTTCCGACTGGAGAAGCTCGATCCCGCTGCGCCGCGTTCGCGTGTGCGCCGGCCGATCACCTTCTACATCGACACCGCCGCGCCGGAGCCGATCCGTACCGCGCTTTACGAAGGCGTCGGCTGGTGGCGTGAGGCGTTCGAGGCGGCCGGCTATATCGACGCCTTCCGGGTCGAATATCTGCCCGAAGGCGTCGACCCGCTCGATGTGCGCTACAACGTCGTCCACTGGGTCAACCGGGCGACGCGCGGCTGGTCCTACGGCCAGGTGATCGAGGACCCGCGCACCGGCGAGATCGTCCGCGGCCAGGTGCTGCTCGGCTCGCTCAGGGTGCGGCAGGACATGCTCATTTTCGAAGGGCTGGTCGGCGCCGCGCAGAACGGCAACGGCGGACCGAACGATCCGGTGCGCGCTGCGCTGGCCCGCATCCGGCAGCTCGGCGCGCACGAGGTCGGCCACGCGCTCGGCCTCGCCCACAATTTCGCGGCCAGCACGCAGGGGCGCTATTCGGTGATGGACTATCCGGCACCGCGCATCGGCCTGGTCGACGGCGCCCCGGACCTTTCCGACGCCTATGGCGTCGGCGTCGGGCGTTGGGACAATTTCGCGATCGACTGGCTCTATGGTGCGGACACCGACGCGGAGGGCGACGCGCGGATGACGGCGGGCCTGGCCGAGGGGCTGCGTTTCGTCGCCGACGGCGAAGCGCGGCCACCTTACTCGGCGCAGCCCAATGGCAGCCTGTGGGACGATGCGGCCGATCCGTCCGGCGAGCTCACGCGGATGATGGCGGTGCGGCAGGCGGCCGTGGCCCGCTTCGGGCCCACGGCGCTTTATCCGGGCGAGCCGGTCTCGCACCTCCGGCGCAAGTTCGTGCCGATCTGGCTGCTGCACCGCTATCAGGTCGAGGCGGCGGCCAAGCTCGTCGGTGGCGTCGATTTTTCCTATTCGCGCAACGGCGACGGGCAGGAGGCGGCGCGCGTGGTCGGCCCGGAGGCGCAGCGCCAGGCGCTCGATGCCCTGCTCGCCACGCTGTCGCCGGAGGCGCTCACCGTGCCGGCGGGGCTGCTGCCCTATCTGTCGGCGGGGTGGTCCGGAAACGAGGATCGTCAGGAGGCGATCGAGATCTTCCGCACCGCCGGCGGCAACATCTTCGATCCGCTGGTCGCGTCCGAGACCGCAGCGGCGGTGACGCTCTCCAACCTGCTCGTCCCCGAGCGGCTCAACCGGCTGGAGCTCCAGCATCAGGGCGATCCCCAGCAGATGACGCCGCAGGATCTGATCGAGCGTCTGCTGGACCGTGTGCTCGGCGCCGATCGGCCCGACGAGGTGCAGCGCCGCGTCGCGACGACGACGATGCTGCAACTCGCCCGCGTGCAGCGCGACTCCGCCTTGTCGCCGACCATCGCGCTGGCGCTGTCGGAGCGGCTGGCGCGGCTCGCCCGTCAGCTCGCCGATTCGTCTGGCCGCGGGACGGACGGGGACTGGCGCCGGGGCCTCGGCCGCCTGCTCGGCGACCGCGAGGCGCTGACCGCCGCACTCGCGGACACCCGTCGCGCGCCGCAGATTCCGCCGGGGATGCCGATCGGCGGGGCGGAGGATGGTTGGCTCGGGGAATAGTCAGACCAGCCGCAGCCTGCGGGAGAGGCCGCCAAGCGCGAGCCGCTCGTCGCGGGTGAGGCCGTGGCGCAGCGCCAGCCAGCTCGTCGCTGCCCAGGTGGCGAGAACCCACACGAAGCGCACCGGGCCGTTGGCGAAATATTCGGCGGCGCCCATGATCGCGACGCCGGCGATCGCGATGCCGAACCCCTGGAGGAGGCGGCCGCCGAACGGCGTGAGGCCGTCGCTGATGCGAAGCTCGATCGTCGCTGCATAGGTCGAGGTCACCGTCGCCGCGCCGACCGCGATGGCCATGCCCACCGCGCCATAGGCGGGCACCAGCCACCAGCCGAGCCCGATCCACACGGCGACCGCGATCAGGCTGTTCACCGCCGGCAGGATGCGGTGGACGGTCATCTCGACCACCACCGAGGCCGGGCCGACGATCGCCTCGACGCCGCGCGCGGCGACGAGGATGTAGAGGATCGGCAGCGCCGCCTGCGCCTCCGGGCGGTAGACGCTGAGAATGTCGACGCCGGCGAAGATGAGGAGGCCGGCGAGCGGCACCACGAGGGCGGTCGAGACCCGGCTGGCGAAATGGTAGAGCGGCGCGATCTGGCTACGGTCGGAACGGGCCTGGGCGGAGGAGAGCGGGGCAAGGACGTACTGGAACGCCTGGCGGACGATGAGCGGGATGGTCGAGAGCTTGCGCGCGATCTCGAACAGGCCGGCAGCGGTGGCGCCGGCGGCGCCCGGAAACATCTGGTTGAGCACGATGCCGGGCGCGTCGATCAGCGCGCGGCGCGAGAGGTCGGCGGGAAACAGACCGAGGCCGGTGCCCATCAGCTCGCGCACGACACGGGCCGGGATCGGCGCCCGGACGAGCTGGCCGAGATCATAGTAGCGGCGGAGCAGGGGCACGCAGAGCGCGGCGGTCAGTGCCAGCGAGCTAAGATGCGCGAGCATCAGCCCATGGCTCTCGAAGCCGATCAGGAAGAAGCCGAGCGCGAACAGGATGCGCGCGATCTGCTCCCAGAAGATGCGCAGGCGGATTTCCGGCCCGAAGGCGCGACGCGCGCGGGCCGCGGCGGTCGCGACCTCGATGAATGTCCAGAGCGGCAGGGCCCAGGCGAAGAGGGCGATGGCAGCCGGCAGCCGCTCTGCGTCCTCCGGCGCGGCGGAGACGAGCGCCGCCATGTCACGGGCCTCGATGGTGACGAGGAGGGCGACGAGGAGGGCAAGGCCGACCGGCACAACCAGCGCAAGCTTCACCGCGCCATGGATCTCCGTCTCGCTTTCCTTCGACGGGACGATGCGCTGGAGCGCGCTGTTCATCGACAGCGTCAGAATGTTGGTGGCAAGGCTGACCGCCGCCCAGAGCACGACGTAGAGGCCGTAGGTCGCGATGCCGAACAGCCATGTATAGACCGGCTGGGCGACGGCCTCGATCAACGCCCCCAGGCGACTGAGCCCGGCGAGAGCCGCGCCGCGCGCCACTTCGCCGCGGGTGACGGCAGGTGTTTCGGCCCCCTCGCTCATCGCTTCAGACCGCGACCGGCGGTCGCGGGCCGAGAATGATGATTGCCGCGCCGGCCAGGCAGACCGCGGCGCCGATCAGATCCCATCGATCCGGCCGTGCGCCTTCCACCGCCCAGAGCCAGAGCAGCGAGGCACAGATGTAGATCGCGCCATAGCCGGCATAGGCGCGCCCCGCGACGCTCGTCTCCACCAAAGTCAGCAGCCAGGCGAACAGCGCCAGCGAGGCAATCCCGGGCACCAGCCACCAGGGCGACTTGTCGAGCCTCAGCCAGGCCCAGAAAGCGAAGCAGCCGGCGATCTCGGCCAGCGCGGCAGTGGCGTAGACGAGGAAGGTCATTCCTCGGTCCGGATCAGCACCGTCTCGCCGACCAGGAAGAAGAGCAGGAACGGACCCCAGGCGGCCAGGAAGGGCGGGTAAGCGCCGAAATTGCCCATCGCGAGCGCGAAATTGTCGGCGACGAAATAGGCGAAGCCGAGGGCCATGCCGATCACCGCGCGCACGAGCACCTGGCCGGAGCGGGCAAGGCCGAAGGCGGCGACCGCGCCAAGCAGCGGCATCAGGATCGACGACATCGGGCTCGCGATCTTGCGCCAGAGGTTCGCCTCCAGCGATTCGACCGGCCGATTGACCGCGCGCAGCTCCGAGATCGACTGGCGCAGCGTGCCGAAGCTCTGCTCGTCGGGGTCGACTCGGGCGAGGGTGAACTGGTCCGGGCGGATATCGGGACCGAAGGTCAGCGCCGCCATCCGTCCCTGCTGGCCGGTGTCGACGTTGAACAGGGTGACGGGGCTGAGCCGCCAGCCGCCGGGCACGCGCTGCCCCTGTTCGGCGGTGACGATCCGGCGCATCGTGCCGCCTTCGCGCTCGTACACGGTGACGCCGGTCAGGCGGACGCTGTCGCCGTGGCCGCTCACCTGACGCACGAAGATGAGGTCGTCGCCACGGACCACTGCGACATTGCTTTGGACATTGCTGCCCTCCGGGACCGGCCCCCAGTCGGCCGCCTCCCACACGTCGAAGGCCGCGTTGGCGCGGGTGACGATGCGCTCGTTGAACGCGAAATGGGCGGCGGCGAAGAGCGCAGCGGTGAGGATCAGCGGGGCAATGATCTGGTGGGCCGAGATGCCCGCCGCCTTCATCGAGACGATCTCGCTGTTCTGGTTGAGGCCGACCAGGGTGATCAGCGCACCGAGCAGCACCGAGAAGGGCAGGAAGCGGTTGATCAGCTGCGGGACCCTGAGGCCGACATAGCGCCACAGCTCCGCATCGCCATTGCCCGGGACGGCGAGGATGTCGCCGGAATTGCCGAGCAGGTCGAGTGTCATCAGCACGACGACGAGCGCCGCCAGCATGGCAAGGCTGCGCGTGATGAACAGGCGCGCCATGTAAAGCGCGATCGGGCGCGACGGGAAGAAGCTGAGATTGATCATTCGGCGGCCTGGAGCGTCCTGTGGTGGCGGCGCTTGAACAGCTTGCCGAGGCGCTTGCCAAGGGCGGCGAAGACCCGCTCCAGCGCCCCGATCGGCTGTCCGCCCGGCTTGTAGGCCAGGGTCCAGAACATCCACAGGATCAGCGCGCCGAACAGCAGGAAGGGCACCCAGAGCGATATGACCGGATCGATCCGGCCCTGGGCGCCCATCTGCTCGCCGTACTGGTTCACCTTGTGATAGGTGACGACCATCACCACGGCGAGGAAGATGCCGAGGCCGGAGGTGCTGCGCTTCGGCGGCACGGCAAGCGCGACCGCAAGCAGCGGCAGCATCAGGATCATCATGATCTCGACCATGCGGAAGTGGAAATTGGCGCGCGCGGCGTCGCGGCGCGCCTGATCGGCCTCGGCCGATTTGCCGACCTTGGCCAGCTCAGGCAGGGTCAGCTCGTCGAGCGGGCTGCCGCGGCCGCGAAAGGCCTCGATCGCGGGCAGGTCGATCGGCAGATCGTGGCGCTGGAAGCTCAGCACCCGCGGTGCCGGAAAGCCCGGCTGGTTGTGGACGAGGCGGCCGTTGGTGAGCCTCAGCACGACCGCATTGGGATCGTCGGTGGCGAGGAAGGTGCCGCGGTCGGCGGTGACCGCCAGCGTCCGCCCGCCCCGGTCATCGGCGCGGACGAACACGCCGTAGAGATCGGTGCCGTTGTTCTCGCTGCGCTCGATCCGCAGCGTCATGCGACGGCCGAAATTGGTGAACTCGCCGACCTTGATCGAAGCGCCGAGCGCGCCCGACTGCAGGTCGAAGCGCAGCTCCTGATAGGCATATTGCGAATAGGGCTGGACGAAGCCGACGATGGCGACGTTCACCAGCATCAGCGCGATCGCGTAGAAATAGGGAATGCGCAGCAGCCGCGTGTAGCTGAGCCCCGCGGCGCGCAGCGAATCCAGCTCCGACGAGGTGGCGAGCTTGCGAAAGGCGAGCAGCACGCCGAGCATCAGGCCGAGCGGGATGCCGAGACCGAGATATTCGGGGATGAGATTGGCCATCATCCGCCAGACGACGTTGACCGGCCCGCCCTCGCTCACCACGAAGTCGAACAGGCGCAGCATTTTCTCGAGCAGCAGCAGCATCGCCGCCAGCACCAGCGTGCCCAGCAGCGGAACGAAGATCAGCCGCGCCAGATAGCGGTCGATTTGTGTCGCGACACCCAAGTTTGACGTTCCATGACCACATTTTGGCCGCAAGCGTCCCCGATGTGGCACGCGAGGGGCGCGAAACAAGCGTACCGGAGTTGAGCAGGATGTTGAAGAGGATTGCAGCTAAGGTGGCCATCGGTCTTGCGCTCGGCGTCATCGCCGCGACGCCGGCGGCCGCCCAGCCGGTCCTCGGTCCCTACGCGGCCGCCTGCCGCGGCAATGACGGTGCGGTGCTCGTCACTGTCGACGGCTTCAAGCAGCGCACCGGCAACCTGCGCGTCCAGCTCTATCGCGCCGACAACTCGTTCCTGGAGCGTGGCCGCTGGCTGCAACGCATCGATCTGCCCGTGACGCGCGCCGGCGCGATGCGCATCTGCGTCCCGGTGCCGCAGCCCGGCAGCTATGCGATCGCCGTCCGCCACGACATGGACAGCAGCGGCAGCTCGGGCTGGAACGATGGCGGCGGCTTTTCGCGCAACCCGCGCCTGTCGCTCACCAACCTGCGTCCGAGCGCCCGCTCGGTGGCGATCAATGTCGGCAACACCACATTGCCGGTCAATGTCGTGCTCAACTACCGCTTCGGCCTCTCGATCCGGCCGGTGAGGGGCTAATGGCTCTCGTCGCGCTCCTCTCCAATCCACGCTCGACGGGAAACCAGTCGCTGCTGCCGCGCGTGCGTGCCTTCTGCGCGCAGGAGAAGGACGTCTTCCACTATGAGGTGGAGGAGGTCGGCCAGATCAGCGCGGCTTTGCGCACCATCGCGCGCGTGAAACCGAAGGTGCTGGTCGTCAACGGCGGCGACGGCACTGTCCAGACGGCGCTGACCGAACTCTATCATGGCGGCCATTTCGGCGAGAATCCGCCGCCGGTCGCCGTGCTGCCCAACGGCAAGACCAACCTCATCGCCCACGATCTCGGCGCCGATGGCGATCCGATCGCGGCGCTCGAGCGGGTGCTCACGCTCGCACGCACCGACATGTCGCCCAACATCGTGAGCCGCGAGCTGATCGCGCTCAGCGACGGCGAAGCAGGCGGCCGCCCGGTGCTCGGCATGTTCCTCGGCGGGGCGGGCCTCGCCGACACGATGCTCTACTGCCGGCACAAAATCTATCCGCTGGGCCTGCCGAACTGGCTCGCGCATGCGCTGACGCTGATGCTCGGCCTGCTCGCGGTGCTGATCGGCCGTCCCGCGCGTTTCCTGCCGATGCCGCCGCGCCCGGTCACCGTCTCGGTGACGAAACGCGGCGAGTATCAGGGCCGCTTCGCCTTCCTGATGGTGACGACGCTGCAGCGGCTGCTGTTCAACAGCAACATGGCGGTGACCGGCCAGCCGGTCGGATCGATGCAGCTGCTGGTCATCGACCGCAGCCTGCCGGCGCTGCTGCGCGCCTTCGTCGCGGCGCTGCGCGGCAGCCTCGGCCGCGGCCGGCTCGACGGCGTCCATATCGAGCGCGGCGACGAGATCCGCATCCAGGGCAGCCAGTCGAGCGTCATCCTCGACGGCGAGCTGTTCGAGGCGAACGAAGGCCGCCCGATCATCCTGACGCCCACCGCCCCGGTCCCGTTCCTGCGGCTGGCGGCATAACCGAGCGAACGCAGCCGAACGACACCTGAACCGATTGACGGGCGACAGTCGAAGCGTCAGCGCTGTTGGCAGGAGGTCAAGCCATGGACGCGGATGAGGTCGAGATCGGCAAGGTTCTGGACGAGCTTTACGACATGATCTCCGGGCCGGCGGGGCCGCGCGACTGGTCGCGGCAGCGGGCGATCTTCCATGAGGACAGCCGGCAGATGCGGACCTGGGTCGACGCTGCCGGCGCGCCCGCGATCAGGATCATGGCGCGCGAGGCCTATGCGGCGGATACGACGCCGTTCTTCGCCGAGAACGATTTCTACGAAATCGAGACGGCGCGGCGCATCAACATCTTCGGCAACATCGCCCATGTCTGGAGCCTCTACGAGGCGCGCCGTTCGCCCGACGCCGATCTCGACCGGCGCGGGATCAATTCGATCCAGCTCTACAAAAGCGAGGACGGCTGGAAGGTGATCAGCATGATTTGGGACAACGAGCGGCCGGGCGTCGTCGCCAGCCTGTGATTGGAGCGGCCGGCCCGGCATCCAGCCGGCCGCTCCCACCGGCTCAGAGCGACCGGTCCGCGTAGATCGACATCGCCTCCGCGATGAACTCCGGACAGCCCGGCAGCTCGTCCTCATAGGTGCCGCGGAACTCGGGATGCTCGACATAATATCGTCCGAGGCCCCGGAAGCTCCCGGCGTCGGGCGTCCAGCTGTTCGAGACCCAGGCATGGTGGCGAGCGGTCACCGCCTGCACCGCGTCCGATCCGGGATCGGCCCGTTCGCGGAACAGCCGGGTGAAATCGGCGCGGATCTCCTCCATCTCGCGCTTGATCCCGGCGACCCTCTCCTTCGAGAAGGATCGTGCCTTCTCCTGCGCCGCGCGGACCGCTTCGGCGCCCCAGAACCTTTCGGCCTCGCTTTCCCACCGGGCGCGCGTCTCCGGCGAAATGCCGGCATAGAGGTCGCAGTCTTCCATCTCTTCATCCTTTTCCAATGATTCGATCGTGCGATCGATGGTGCGGATGAGGTCCCGGCCGCGGGCGATCCGTCCTTCCAGCGCGGCGCGATGGGCGCGCAGCGCGTTCAGCCGGTCGAAGCCCGGATCGTCGAGGATTGGCCCGATCTCGGCGAGGGCCAGGCCAAGCTCCCGGTAGAAGAGAATCTGCTGCAGCCGCAGCAGCTCCTCCCGCCCGTAATAGCGGTAGCCGTTCTCGCCGATCTCGGCGGGCTTCAGGAGCCCGATCGCGTCATAATGGTGCAGCGTCCGCACGCTGACGCCCGCCGCATCCGCCACTTCGCTCACCGTCCGTCGCATCGCCTGCCTCATCCGTGGACAGCGCCTATGCGGGATCACGCAACGTGAGGGTCAAGCGGGAAATTGAAGGGGTCTTGCCGGTCAGCTCGCCGTGCGGATGCGCTGGCTGGCGCGCGGCGGGTAGAACTGGACGTTCGGCCCCGGCCCGCCCTCGACCTTGATCAGCGGCGCCGAGGGCGCGTCGATGTCGGCGTCGATGAGGATGACGGTCGCCGGCTGGTTGGTGCCGGCGAAGAGCAGGACGGGGGCATCGTTGCCCTGGGCCGCGCGGACCCTCGGGCGCCGCAGCACGTAAGTGCCGACCTCGCCGTGGAAGGAGAAATGCGCCTTGCCGCCGATGCCGCCGCGCCACAGCGGCTCGTGGCTCTGGCAGTTCTGCAGGGTGCCGCTGTTCCACAGGCGGAAGTTGCGCTTGTTGGACCGCGCGACGCAACCGGCCATCAGCACGTTCGCCGATTTGAGGTCGAAGCCGCCGTCGGTGCAGTTGGTGGCGGTGCAGTTCTCGTAGCGGATCGCGCTGTTGCCGCGCTCGTCGGTGAAGCCGTCGCCGTTCCAGTAGGCGGTGGCCTCGCGCGTGACCTCGCGGAAGCCGTGCGCCTGGACCCGGCGGTAGGTGATGTCGCTCGCCTGGTCGTCGAGCGCGAAGCCGACGCAGTTGCGCGAGCCGCCCGTCTCCTTGCAATTGGCGACGACGTCCTCGATCAGGCCGTGCGAGGCCTGGTAGCGCAGGCGCAGGAAGCCGCGCTCGAGATGGCCCGCCGTCATCCGCCGGATCACGAAGTCGCGCAGCGAGGCGTCCGGTACGCCTTCGGCCGTGGCGTCGAGGAAGCGGTACATGTTCCAGACGTGGCAGCCTTCCAGGATGAAGTCGCGCACCGGCGTCGCGACCCGCACCGCGCCGTTGCCGAGATCGAAGAAGCGGCAGTTGCGCACATACATGTTGTCGACCGCGCGGAAGGCCTCGCCGCCGATCAGCCCGACATTGTTGCCGCGGTCGCCGCGGAAGGTGCGGCCCTGAATGACGGTCCGGCGGGTCTGGGCAAGCGCCGGGGCGGCGAGGCTGGCGAGCCCTCCGGCGATCATGGCGCGGCGTGTCAGTGCAATGTCGAGCATGTCAGATTCCTTGCAGGGTGATGCCCAAAGTGACCTGGTGGCGCACGAAATCGCGGCCCGGCGACGCGCCGAAACTGTCGTGGTCGCGCGCCTCATATTCGGCGTCGAAGCGCAGCCGCGGCGACAGCCGATAGCCGGCACCGAGCGTGGCACGGCGGATGCGGTAGCGGCGGTCGATGTCCTCGAAGCGGTCGCGCTCGTAGCTGAGCCCGGCACTGAGGATCAGGTTGCGCAGCAGCTCGTAATCGGCCTGCAGCCCGACGCGGCTGGCGACGAAGGCGCCGGTGCCGATCGTCGAGGCCTCCTCGACGCCGCGCGAGGCGGTGAGGCTGAGGGTCAGCAGCTGGGTCACAGCATAGTCGAGCCGTCCCCGGATCGCGAGGCCGGAAATGGTGGAGAAGAACGGGCTTTCGAAATCCTGGGCGAAATAGCCGGCGCTGATCCGGCTGCGGATCAGGGGGGTCAGCATGAAGCTGGCGCCGGCTTCGATCCGGTAGCCGCGCGAATCCCGCTCCGGCTGGAGCGGCGGGCGGTTGCGATAATCGCGGCGGTTGACCGAGGCGATGGCGAAGACCGAGCGTTCCGGCCCGAGCTCATATTCGGCCGCGAGCTCGGCCGTGTAGAGGGTGCGGTTGCGGAAGCTCTGGTCGATCGGATTTCCGAGGGCGTCGACACCTTCGCTGTAGCTGCGGTCCTCGGCGCTCACCCGCCCGGCGACGCGCAGCCGGTTGAACTGACGTGCCGCGCCGACGAAGCCGTAGCGGATGTCGTACTGGCTGGGCTGGACGCTGTTGAGCGGCGCGGCGGGATCGACCAGCGCCTCGGTCTCGCGTCCGAGCCGGGCGCCGGCGAAGAAGCCGGTGCCGCGCCGCGGCGTGTAGCGGATCGCGGTGCCGAGCGCATAGTCGGTCGTGCTCTGGCCGCCGAAATCGAGATACTGACGCCGGTCGACCTCGGCATCGGCCTCGACGGCGAGGCCGCCCGAGGACCAGTTCGCCTCGACGTCGGCGATGCCGCGCAACGCCACGTCGCCGGAGGCATTGCCGACGGCGAAGACGTTGCTGTCGTAGATCGCCTGGGTGCGCAGGCGCGGCAGCACCTCGACCGGGCCGAGCCGCGCCGGCACCGGATCGTAAAGCGGCTGCGGCCGCTCGCGCACGGTGACGAATTGTCCGCGGCGGAACTCGAGGTCGTCGAGCCGGAAATCGTTCAGGATGTCCGCATCCTGCGCAAAAGCGGCGGACGAGGCGCCCGCATAGACCAGGACGGCGGTGCAGCGCAGGGTCAGCGCGACGCGCGAAGCCACTGCGCAGGTCCGTTCGTACGGGGGGCAGCAAGGGGCGCATCCGCCAAAGCTTCCTCGATCACCTCCCAGTAACGGCCAACCGAGGCCGCGACCGAGAATGCGTCGGCCCGGGCCCGGGCGGCCGCGGCGTAGCGCTGACGGAAATCGGGATCCTGATACCGGCGCAGGCCCTCGGCCAGGGCGGCGTGATCGTCGCACGGCACCAGTAGGCCATGCGCTGCGCAGTCGAGGCCGGTGAGGCCGCCACGGGGGCGCTCGGCCAGGATTTCCGATGGCCCCGACGGGCAGTCGGTGGAGATCACCGGCAGCCCCAGCGCCATCGCCTCGACCAGCCCGTTGGGGAAGCCCTCGGCATTGGAGGGCAGGACGTAGCAATCGGCGCCGGCGATCAGCGGGAAGGGATTGTCGAGGAAGCCGGGGAGCAGGACGCGACCGCCAAGGTTCCGGGCGGCGATCCGGCGCTCCAGGGCGTCACGTTCCGGACCCTCGCCGAGGATCACCAGCTTTCCCGGAACGGCTGCATCGGCGAAGGCGTCGATCAGCAGCGCGAAATTCTTGTTGGGAACGAGCCGCCCCATCGCCACGACATAGGGGCCATCTACCGGCAGCGAATCCGGTTCTTGCGCGCGGGCGCGGATGAGGTCGCCGTCGACCGGATTGGCGAGCACGCGAACACGGGCACGCGCCACTCCGAAATTCGCACTGAGGTCCTCGGCCACGCCCTCGGAAACGGCGATGACGCGGCGCGCGCGGGGATAGGCACGTCGAACAAGCGTCCGGCTGACACGTCCCGAGATGTTTCGCGGCAAATGCGCGCTGGTGTTCACCCGTTCGCTGATTGCGAACGGAACATCGCGCCCCGCCGTTGCCAGACAGGCGGCGACGTTGGAGCGGGTGAGGAAGCTCAGCACCAGATCGGGTCGGGTTTCGCCCACGAGAGCGCGCAAGCGGCGTGCGCTCCGCACGAGACCGCCGCCTGAATCGAGGCGATGGACCGGCAGCCATTCCGGCGGGGCGTAGGCTGAAGCTTCTTCGTCCAGCAATGCCAGCGACATGGCGTAGCGATCCCGCCGGTCTCCCGAATGGCGCAACAATGTGGCCATGACTCGCTCGGCACCGCCGCCGGCAAGAGAATTGATCACGAACAGGATACGTTTCGGCACGGGAGTGTGTTCCATGGCGCCCCGGAACGCCCATGTCGCGCCGCAGCAAGGACGGAAAGCGCGATGCGGCGGCCCGTGGGACCCTGCCGTCCGGTGGAGAGTATCAGGAGATCAGAGCGAGAACGACGGCGATGATCACCCAGAGCAGCGCCGCCGCGCCCACGGCGATCCAGGCCCGGGCAGGGACGCTCAGGCCGCGGCTCTTGCCGGACACGGGCTTTCCCGGCCCATCGCGTACGTTGCGGATTTGCGCTTCGAGGGCAGTGTCGCTGTCGAGCGGGCCGGTATGTTTCGATTGCGCAAGGCCTGCGAGCGCGACCGGGCGGCGTGCAGGGAGAAGGCGGGCGAGCAGCGGCAAGAAACTACGGGCGGACTCAGCCCGCTCGAGACGGCCCTCCAACCTGCTTCCTCCCCGCAACATCGCCCCGGCTTTCGAACCTCTGCCGTCCTTCCCGTCGGACGGCACCTTCATGCACTGCGCTGAACAAAGCGTAACCGCAGATCAGCGCGAACAGGATCAGCCCCTCAATCTGCCATAGCGCCATCGTCGCCAGATTCAAAAGGATGAATGAACATTGCGCGACGACGAGATCGGTGCGGACCGGCCGCCGGGCACGGCTCGCCAGCCGGAACATCGCCGCCCACCACCAGAGAAGAACGGCGAGTCCGGCAAGGCCCAGTTCGAACAGGAAGGCGATTACGGTGTTGTGCGGATAGACCCGGAACCAGTCCGACCAGCTGTCCGGGCCGAAGCCGAACAGATGCTGCCACTGGGTCGAGTCGCTCCACGCATAGATATAGCCCGACCAGATATAGGCACGGCCGGAAAGCAGGCGCCGCTCCTCCAGCGTGAACTGCTCCTGCGGCTTTATGTAGGCGCCCGGGTCGGTGAGAAATATGGCGAGATCGCCGAATCGCTCCCCCGTGACCGCGGTGGTGATGGCGAGGGTGACAAAGGCGAGCAGAATTCCGGCGCCGAGCAGGACCCAGCGCTGCCGGGGTCGGAACAGGCCGGCGGTGCGACTGATGAAGACATGGGCGACGAACGGCAGCAGCGCGATGATCGACGTCCGGTAGTTGGCGAGGGCGACGCCCGCGAAGATCGACGCGAGCAGCGTGAATTTCAGCCAGCGCGCCAGCCCGGTCGCGAACGACACGACGATGAAGAAGGTAACGAGCGCGACCGAGAAAGCCGCCTCGTGATTGTAGCCGCCGATATAGGAGCGCGAGCCGTCCAGCTCCGACGCCTTCACGAGGCCGGTCGCAACCGACAGGATCTGGAAGGCCAGCAGGGGCGCGAAGGCCAGGATGAGCCGGCGGAACAGATCGCCCGGCAGGTTGTCCTTCAGCGCCTCGTAGGTCGCGATCAGCAGCGTGCAGAAATAGACATATTTCACCACCGTATCGAGTGCGGTGAACAAGCCCGCGTTGAGCTCGGCGCTGATCAGCGCGATGCCGATCAGCGCATAGACCGGGACCAGCGCCTTCAGCAGCAGATAGCGCTTGTCGACGAGCAACAGGCCGAGGCCGGTCACCAGGATCGATCCGATCGCGGTGAGGCTGAGTCCTGCGGCGAAGTCGCGGAAGGTGATGACGTGGAAGACGCTGAGGATATAGCGCAGCCAGATCGCCCCGATCAGGAAACGCGCCGCATCTCCCCGCAGCCCACGCGCGGCGAAATAGAGCGGCACGGCGAGCAGCGCCGTGACCGCGATCAGGATCGGGAGCGGAAAGGACGGCGCGCCGCCGCCGACCGAGTCCATCGCTCAGCCGATCCGAACCGCGCTCACGCCGCCCGCCTCAGCTCGTTCACCACCACGGCGATGCCGGAGAGGGCGGCCGCCGCGACCAGGCCGAGCAGCAGGTACATGTACGGGCTCGGCGCGACCGGGAGGACCGGCACCTGCGCCTCGGAAATGGCCCGCGCACCGCTCGATTCCGTGCCCTGCCGCGCAACCGCCTGCCGGTAATTGTCGAGGAACGCCTGGTAGATCGAGCGGGCCGATTCCGCATTGCGCTCGAGCTCGGCGAGACGGACCGCGGCGGCATTGTCGGCGGCGAGGCGGCCCTGCAGCGTGCCGATCGAACCGCCGATCGAGGACGTCCGCTGGCGGGCGACGTTTGCCTCGGTCGACAGGCTGGCGGCGATCCGGCCGAGCTCGGCCTGGATCTGCCGGTCGATGTCGGCGACCTGCTGGTTGACGCGGAGGAGATCGGGATGGCGCGGGCCGTAGCGCGCCGAGAGGTCCGCCGCCTGGGCGCCGAGCTGGGCGCGTTGCTGGCGAAGGCCGCTGACCACGCTGGATTCCAGCGAGGCGCTGAACGTCTCCGAGGCGCTGCGGCGAGCGGCGGAGATGCGCGCGTCCGCCTCCGCCTGCTTGGCGCGGGCTTCCGCGAGCTGGGTGTCGAGCGTCGAGAGCTGCTGCTGGGTGATCGAGCTGGTGTCGGACGCGGCGAACAGCCGGTGCTGGGCGCGATAATTGGCGACGGCGCTTTCGGCGGCGACCACCTCGCCGCGCAACTCCTCGAGGCGGGTGCCGAGGAGCCGGGCGGCCCGCTCGGTGGTTCCGGCGCGGCCCTCGCGTTGCCCGTCGATATAGGAGGCCATCACCGCATTGGCGACGCGCGCCGCCGTGTCGGGCTCGTGCGAGGCATAGTTGACGTCGATCGCATAGGAGACGCCCTGCCGCTCGACATCGAGCTGGCTGGCGAGAATGCGGATCGCCCGGTCGCGCGCGGCGGCGGGGGCCGCCGGGCCGCTGCGCACAGCGGTTTCAGCGAGGTCGGGATTGAACTCCGGATTCTCGATCAGGCGCAGCTGATCGACGACGCGGCCGAGCAGGGCGGGGGACTGGATCACCGCCACGGCCGTGTCCACGGTCGGCGAGTCGGCCGGAATGACCGGCTGGTCCTTGTTGGCCGGGGCGAACGGGTCGTCGGGCACGCGTTCGACCATCAGCTGCGCGGTCGCGAGATAGGTCGGGTTGGTCGACATGTAGAGAAGCGCGGTCGCGACCAGCACGACGATGGTGATGACTGCGATCAGCAACCAGTTGCGGGCGGCCGCTTGCCAGATCCTCCTCAGGTCCAGCATCTCGTCCCGTTCCGCCTGGCGCGCGGCAGGGTGAGCGCCGTCGCGGTCGATGGCGAGCTGGTCGTTGGGCATTCGTAATTCCTCCTGGCCCCCGGCTTGTGGTTAGGGATTGGCGGCCAGCGCTCCGGTGTCGCGGTGCTTGATGGCGCCATAGATCCGGCGTCGTAACCCATTGGGGACGACTTCGATCCCGCGGACCATCAGCCAGGTGGCCAGGCCCTCGGGCAGATAGATGTTGGCGCGGAGGTCCGGCGAGATGCCGCCGCTCCTGAAGGCGAAGCGGGCGTAGAGGCCGATCTGCTGGTTGACGAGACGGCGGAGGAGGCCGCGGACCGCGGGTGAGGCGCCGGCCATCAGCGCCTGGGCGCTGCGGACCAGGATCGGGAGGCCGGTCGTCCGGGTCGTCTTGCTGACCTTGTTGTCGGCATCGCGGTGGAACTCCACGGTGGGCCTGGGGACGTGGACGAATCGAGCCTGTGCCGCCGCGCGCAGCCAAAGGTCCTTGTCGCCTCCACGCGTCGCAAGACCCGCCGGAAAGAGGCCGGCGTCGAGAAGCACCTGTCGCCGGAAGGCGCCGGCGCCGGTCCAGACCGGGCATTCGCCAAGCTCAAGCCAGATCCTGAGAAAGGCCTCCAAATCCGCCGGTGTTTCCGCGGCTGCAGCCAATAGCGGCGAACTCTTCGACGTCTGCTGCCGATCCGCAAACACATGGGTGAAGCGGGTCGCGGCGCAGCCCGCCTCGGGATGGCGCGCGATCGCCTCGGCAAGGCTCGCGAGATGGTCCGGCTCCCACAGATCGTCGGCGTCGAGGAACGCGATCCAGTCGCCGCTCGCCTGCTCGATCCCGAGGTTGCGCGCGGCATAGCCTCCCGGGCCGGGCACTTCCCTGCGCAGCCTGACGATTCGCGGATTGTCGAGCCGGGCGAGGATGGCGCTGCTGCCGTCGGTCGAGGCATCGTCGATGACGATCACCTCATGCGCTGCGTAGCTCTGGGCGAGGGCGCTTTCGACCGTCGCGGCGACGTGCCGGACCTTGTTGTGGACCGGGATGATGACCGAAAATCGCGGCGACATGGGCCTGTCGCTCCTCATCCGACGACGCGTGACTAAGCGGTGCCGAACCGAGCCTCATGGCATTTTCGGCGGCCGGCGGGAGCCGTATAGGGCCCTCGTCAGTTATTGTGCAATGCGGCAAGATGGCGTCCATCCCTTTGAGGTAACGGCCGAACGCGGACCGGGACGGCGCTTGCGGTGACGGGAGCAGGCATGGCGTACGCCGAACCCAGGACGCGAATCCTCGTGATCAGCCTCAGGAACGCCGAAGACCGGCGTCAGGCCTTCAGCGCGTCGGCGCGGGAGGCGAGTCTGCCGTGGGAATTCTTCGACGCGTTTGAGAGCCTCCACCCCGACCTCGCCTATCCCGAGGACGAGGCGATCGTCGCCAAGGGCCGGCCGCTCACCAAGGGCGAGATCGGCTGCTATTCCAGTCACTATGAGGCATGGCGGCAGCTCGTCGCCGGCCCCCATGATCAATATGTCGTGCTCGAGGACGACGTGATCGTCGACTGGGCCTATCTCGCTGCCTTCCTCGCGATGAACCATGCGGCCGCGGGCCACGATTATATCCGCCTCTATTACAAGAAGCCGGCGCCGATGCGGATGCTGGAGCGCGATTTCGGCGCCCGCACCCGCTGGCTGACCGAGGTCTCCGGCTATTGCTTCGGCACCCAAGGCTATCTCATCACCCGCCGTGCCGCGGCGACCTTCGTCGAGCATCTCCGCACCATACGGCGCCCGGTCGACGACGAGATGGACCGCAGCTGGTCGCACGGCGTGCGCAACCTTGCTGTTTTTCCTTTCCCGATCATGGAACGGGCGCAGGAGAGCGGGATCGGCCTCAAGCGGTTCGAGGCGTTCGACATTCCGCCGCGCCTGAAGCTCAGGCGCGCGATCGCCCGGCGCCGGGAGCGGTTCGCGCTCCACTTCCACGGCCGCGCCCGTGCGCTCTGGGCACGCTGAGGATCGCACGTGTGAGCGATATCCCCCCGGCCGTGCCGGAATTCGATCCAGACCTCCGCGGCAAGACCCGCCGCTCAATCGGCTGGACGATCACCCGCACCTTGTCCGACCAGCTCTTCTCCTTCGCCGTCTTCGTCGTCCTCGCCCAGCTCCTGACCCGCGAGGAGATCGGCATCTTTGCGATGGCCTATGTCTTCGCCGAGGTCGGCCGGATCGTCGCGACCAGCGGCCTCACCCAGCTCGTCGCCCGTGCCGAGCGGATCACGCCGAGATTCATCGATACGGTGTTCTGGACCAATGTTGCGGTTGCGCTCGTCTATGCGCTGCTGCTCGTCGCCGCCGCACCGTTTCTCGCCGACCTCTTGAACCAGCCCTCGGCCGAGCGACCGCTCCAAGTGCTGCCCTTCGCCGCGGTGATCAACGCGCTCGGCGCCTCGCACATGGCGCTGCGCCTGCGCGAGTTCGGGCACCGCACGATCGCGCTCAGATCGCTGCTCGCCGGCCTGATCGGCGGCGGCGCGGCGATCGCGGCAGGCTTTGCGGGGTTCGGCATCTGGAGCCTGGTCGTCCAGCGCCTCGTCGCCGAGACGATCGGCGCGATCCTCTCCTGGGCGTCCTACCGGTGGGTGCCGGGCAGGTCGTTCGATTTCCGACAGATGCGCGACAATCTGAGCTTCGGCGGCAACCTCACCGTCGCCCAGCTCATCTTCCTCTTCCTGGTGCGGCTGCAGGACCTGCTGGTCGGCGCCACGCTCGGCGCGGCGGCGGTCGGCGTCTATCGGGTCGCCTGGCGGACCACCGAGATCATCGGCAACGGCGCGATCCAGCCCTTCGCCTCGGTGAGCCTGCAGACCTATTCGCGGCTCCAGTCGAACCTCGCGGCACTCCGCGACGCCTATCAGGCGACGCTGCGCGCCAGCGTCACCCTGTCATTCCCGGCGCTGGTCGGCTTCGGCGTGCTGGCGCCACATGCCGTGCCGATGATCTTCGGCGCGAAGTGGCACGACGCGGGCACGCTGGCGCAGGTCTTCGCCTTCATCGGCATCCCGTTCGCGCTCAACTATTTCGCTTCGCCGGTGCTCGGTGCGATGGGCGATTCCGGCAAACAACGCACCCTTGCGATCGTCCAGCTCGTCACCACCGTGGCGCTGACCCTGCTGGCGCTGCCCCACGGCCTGTTCTGGGTCGCCGTCGCCTATGTGCTGCGCTCCTACCTCACCCTGCCGCTCCAGATCCTGTTCCTGCGCCAGGCCTCCGGCATCCGCTTCGCCGACACCTGGACCGCGATCCGCGGGCCGTTCCTCGCCGCCGCCGGGATGGGTGTCGCGGTCTGGGCGGGCGAGGCCGGCTGGGAACGGGTCGGCAGCGTCGGCTGGCCGGCGCTTGCCGTGCTCGTCGCCGGCGGCGCGGTACTCTATTTCGCCCTGCTCCTCGCCATCTCCCCGGGCCACCGCGGCCAGCTCCGCTGGTGGCTGAAACAACGAAAGGCCCGCCATGCCTGACGGACCCGAAACTTCGCGCGCCTGCATCGCCCGGCTGCAGGCGCGGCTCGACGAAAGCCTTGCCCCCCTCATCGGCGGCAGCCCGGTCGCGCTGGTCGACTATCCCGATCATGCCAATGTCGGCGATTCCGCGATCTGGCTCGGCGAGACGGCCTGGCTGCGCAGGCGCAGCCTTACCCCGACCTATGTGAGTACGATCCGGGCGCACGATCACGACGCGCTCGCGGCGGCCGCGCCGGAGGGCACGATCCTTCTCCACGGCGGCGGCAATTTCGGCACGCTCTGGAAAGCGCACCAGGATTTCCGCCTGGCGATGCTCGAACGCTTCCCGGATCGCCGGATCGTCCAGCTCCCCCAGTCGATCTTCTTCGACGGCGAGTCCGCGGTCGCCGACTGCGCCCGCGCAATCGAACGACACGGGAAGTTCACGCTGTGCGTGCGCGACGAACCGTCCCTCGACTTCGCCCGCCGCAATTTCCCCTGCGAGACCTTGCTGGTCCCCGATATGGCCTTCGCCATCGGCCCACTCGCGCGGCAGCCGGCAGCGGCCGACATCTTCTGCCTGCTGCGCACCGATCACGAGAAGGCCGGGCCTTATGAGAGCCGCCTCGGCCCGCCCCGCGCGATCACCGGCGACTGGCTGGAGGACGATCGCACCGCGCTCCGGCGCACTGCGATCGGCACCCGTCTCCTCGGCCTGATGGATCCGCCAAACGCCGCGCGTGTCCGGCATTACGAGCGTCAGGCGCTGTCGCGCCTCCGGCGCGGGATCGCGCAGCTGTCGCAGGGCCGCGTCGTCATCACCGACCGGCTGCACGGCCACATCCTTTCGACCCTGCTCGCCATCCCGCACGTCGCGCTCGACAACAGCTACCGCAAGATCGGAAATTTCATCGACGCCTGGACGGGGCGGGTGGACATCCTGCGCACGGCGGCCAGCCTCGAAGAGGCGGCCGCCGAGGCATCCGCCTTATTGGGCGAAGAACGCAAAGCCGCCTAAGTGACCTCGCGATAGACTTCGAGGGTGCGCTCGGAGATGCGGTCCCAGTCGAAGGCGCTCAGGAAGGACTCCCGCTCCACGGCATAATCCGCAGCGGGGCGGCGGAACCGTTCGGCGAGCGCATCGACATCGCCGACCGGGAAATAATGGTGCGGCGGAAGACCGAGGTCGCGGTTGGGCTCGATGTCGCTGAGCAGCATCGGGGTCGCGCAGGACGCCGCCTCCAGCGCCGCGATCGGCAGACCCTCATGGTAGGAGGGCATCACGAACAGCGATGCATTCTCGAACAGCTCACGGAGGGTCGCGCGATCCTGCAAGCCGGCGAAGCGGACCTGCGCGCTCTCCCGTTTCCTGAGCCCGGCCGCGTAGCTGCTATCATGGTCCGCTCCGCCGACGATGACCAGCGTGCGCGGATCGCCAGCGCGTTGGTGCGCATCGACCAGATCGTGCAGCCCCTTCTCCGGCACCAGCCTCCCGACGGCGAGAATATAGTTCTGCGGCGCGAGACCGAGCCGGGCCAGTGCGTCGCCCTGTCCGACGGGAAGCTCGGGCACGCCGTTGGGGATGAACCGGATCCGTGCCGCACCGGCCGGATAGGCGCTGCGCAGCCGCTCGGTCAGCGACGGCGACACCGCGATCAGCCGGTCCGCCGAGCGCAGCGCAAAGCGCTCGCCGAGCCGGAGCATCTGGCGCGCGACGAAGCCCCATTTCGCGCGGCGATAATCCTCGCCGTGATGGGTGACGACGACGCGCAGGCCGAGCATCCGGGCGAGCGGGGTCAGCAACGCCGGGCCGATGGCATGGATGTGGACGAGCTGTACGCCCTCGCGCCGTGCGGCCAGCAGCGAATTGAACGTCGCGATGATCGCCTCGAACGAGCGCGAGCGGGGCGAGGCGACCGGCACGATCCTGACGCCGCGATGCTCGCCCGTTCCGGGCGGCACATAGGGGCCGCGTGCGAAGACCGTGATCGCCGCCTCCGGCGCCAGCCGCTTCACGCGCGGCAGCAGCTCCTCGCAATGAGTCTCGACGCCGCCCATAACGCCGGGAATGCCCCGAAGGCCGGTGACGGCGATCTTCATTTCGCTCAGCCTCAGAACGCGTTGCGGTGGACGACGACGCCGAAGGTCCGGAGCAGGATCACCGCGTCCAGCCACAGCGACCAGTCACGCATATATTCGAGATCGGATGCCAACCGGTTCTCGAGGTCGCGCGAATGGTGGGTCGCGCCGCGATAGCCGCGCACCTGGGCGAGGCCGGTGAGGCCGGGCGCGCAGGCGTGACGCAGCCAGTAGCGTCGATCGATGTCCCAGAACAATTTCTCGCTCGCCGTCGAGCCGAGCGCATGCGGTCGCGGGCCGACCAGGCTCATACTGCCCAGCAGCACATTGAAGAGCTGCGGCAGCTCGTCCATGCTCGTCGCGCGCAGCCAGCGGCCGACCCTGGTAATGCGGTCGTCGTCGCGACTGGCCGACACATTGCCGCTGGCGTCGGATTGCTCAGCCCGCATCGAGCGGAACTTGTACATCCGGAAGATGCGATTGCCCCGCCCGATCCGCTCCTGCACGAAGAGGATCGAGCCCGGACTGTCGACCTTGATCGCGATCGCGATCGCGATCAACAGCGGCGCGAAGAAGACGATCATCGGCACGACGACAGCGAGGTCCATCAGCCGCTTCAGCGCGACTTCCTGGATGGTCGGCTGGCGGAAGATCGCATAGCGGTCGCCGAAAATGTCGACCGGCTCGGTGCTGAACGGCAGCGCCGGGCTCGCAGCGCGCACTTCGCCGGAGACGCCCGCACCCTTGAGGATCAGGGTCCAGCTCTCCTCGCGCTCGGGCGGGCAGGCGATCGTCACCCGGTCGACATTCTTGAAGAGCTGGCCGACCCGGTCGAGCATCATCGGGTTGGACAGATCGGCGGCGAGGCCGGCGCCGTGCGCGTTCACGACGAGCTGGTGGGCGGCGCCTTTGACCGATATCCCGTCGGCGATCACCAGCTCGCTCACCGGGTGGCGCTGCAACGCCCAGTCGGACACGAAGCGCATGCCGGCACGCGACAGCATCAGCAGCGGCAGCGCCAGGCCGACGCCGTAGGCGACGAGCCAGCCGTTGAAGACATGGAGGATGCCGACCTGATGCAGCATCATCAGGGCGATACCGGTCGCGAACAGCAGCGACAGAACCGAACGCAACGCCCCCTTGGCCGGGTTGGCGAGCGATTCGACGCTGTAGGCGCGCTGGCTCAGCGCGAAGGCGACGAACAGCGGCACGATGATGCCGGTCAGCCGGGCGCTCTGCCAGCCGATCGCGTCGTGGAACAGGAACAGGCTGGCCAGCGCCAGCGCCAATGCGATGGCCGCCGCATCGAGGGCGGCGAGGATCAGGTAGAGCCCGATCCGCCGGCGCTGCTTGTTCGGCAGCTCCATCTGCTGGACGGGGAACGAGTCGATGATGACCGACTGCGTGTCGACCTTCATGGAATCGGCATAGGCGTTCATCTGTCGCTCCACCGGGTTACAGGGCGGCCCTTCGTTATGCGTCGAAGGTGACGCCGAAAACTGGGTTTATTGTGCATCGCACAACTTTCAGGCACCCCTCGGTTTCGGCAACAACGCTTGGCTGGTCATTCGTGATTTCGCGGAACGGCTGCAACCGCCGCGCGCCGGTCAGGTTCCAAAATACGGCCAAATTCCGCGGTTCTTGCGACGACCCGTTCTGAAATATGGTTAATGACAATTGCTTGACGGCCGAACCTGCGGCTTACCCGGTATCGGTTCGCGGTAATTGAAATCAGTGTGAAATTTTTGCGCTGCAACGTGGCAACCGACTCGGGATTGGATCGTTTCGCGCGGTCATGCAGCCATTTCAGGAACGCCCCGAATTCCGCCTGGTCCGGGCCCTCATCCGGTCGGACCTCTACCGCTATGCCGGGAGCGTGCGCGTGCGCGCCTTCCTGAAGCACTACCTCTTCACACCGGGCTTCAAATATACGGTGGTGATGCGCCTGTGCGGCTATCTGAAGCAGCGGCGCGCCACCAGGTGGACGCTCTACCCACCGCTCAAGCTGCTGCTGCTGCGCTACCGCTACAAATACGGGATCGCGATTCCGGAATATACCAGGATCGGCCCCGGCTTCTTCATCAACCGCTTCGGCGGCGTGATGATCAACGGCGATGCGGTGATCGGTGCCAATTGCAACATCACCCACGGATCGATGCTGGGCCAGCTCAACCGTGGCCCGAATGCGGGCTCGCCGGTGCTCGGCGACGACGTCTTCCTCGCCGCCGGCTGCAAGGTGATCGGCCGGATCCGGATCGGCGACCGCGCCGCGGTCGGCGCCAATGCGGTGGTGACCAAGGACGTGCCGGACGACGGCGTGGTCGGCGGCATCCCCGCGAAGCTCATCTCCACCAAGGGTTCGGAAGGCTATATCAACCGGCGGGTCTGGCCGGACGTGTCGCAGGGCTTCCGCCCCCATCCCGATCAGGGCGACGGGAACGGCGCGAACTAGAAGTAGCGCTCCGCCACCCGGACGATATCGCCGGGCTGGATGGTGAGGTCGCTGGTCAGAGTCACCTCGCGCTCCTCGGCCTCGCCGGCGCGTTTCAGGAAGATCGAGGCTTGCCGCGCGCGATAGGTGAAGCCTTCCGCCCGGGCGATCGCGGCGAGCGCGGTCATCCCGGGCTGATAGGGAAACTCGCCCGGCTGGTTGACCTCGCCGAGCACGTAGATCGGCCGGTAGGTCAGCACCTCGACCACCACGCTCGGGTTCAGGAGGAAGCCGTTGGCGAGCGCGGCGGTGAGCTCCTGACCGAGCGCCTGCGGCGTCTTGCCGGCCGCCTGGATCGTCCCGACCAGCGGGAAGGCGACGTCGCCGGCCGCGCCGATCGTGTACTCGCCGGTCAGCGCGGTCTCGCCATAGGTGGTGATGCGCAGCTTCTCGCCTGGTGCGAGCCGATGCCCGGCCTGCGCCTGCCCGCCGGCGGTGCCGACCGGGAAGGGATCCTGCGAGGCGCAGGCGGCGACGAGGAGGCCGAGAAGGGAGAGGAAAAGCCAGCGCATCCGAAAATCCCTGTCCCCGTTCGTTGAACGACCATCTCCAGCCGCGGCAGGGCGCCGCGACGGACCGATGGAAGCGCAAACGGCATCCCGGCCTTTTCGGTTCCGTCTCCATCGCACGCCGGCCTCGGGTCGGCGCAATGAAACCGCCCGATCCGGGAATCTGGAAAGAATCTGAAGTGCGGTTTTCCAGCCGGACGCCAAGATCGCCAACTTTGTCCGGCCTATCCCGTCCGTGGCGTTACCGGGGGGAGGACGCCCGAATGGGGTCGGGATCTGACGCTCTTCCGCTTTTGTGGCGCCGTTGTCGGCGCGCCGGCGCACCTATCGGTGGGTCCGGCGGCCATCCTCAAAGTTGGAGAAGTCTCATGTCACGTCATGGCGTTTATCCACATGACATCGTTCCACCCCGCTCCAAATACTATGACTCCGGGCGGTTCGGCCGCCTGTTCGGCAAGCTGCCGGCCTTCGCGCCCGATACCCCGGACGTGCGCGCGGCCCTGCTCGACATCGGCAAGCCGGGCGGGATCATGGACGCGAAGGACAAGCTGTCGGAAGGGCCGGTCAAGCTGATCACCGATCCGACGCTGCAGGTGAAGAACAGCGACAATCCGACGCTGACCGCGGGCATGACCTTCCTCGGCCAGTTCCTCGATCACGACATGACGTTCGATCCGACATCGAGCCTCGAGCGCCAGCAGGATCCGGAGCAGATCTCGAACTTCCGGACGCCGAGCCTGGGCCTCGACAATGTCTACGGGTCGGGGCCGGGCGCGAGCCCGCACCTCTACGACCAGAGCGCGACCGGCAAGGGCATCAAGTTCCTGGTCGAGCCGACCGGCACCGCGGACAAGTTCGACGTGCCGCGCAACGCCCAGAAGGTCGCCCTGATCGGCGATCCGCGGAACGACGAGAATTTGATCGTCTCGCAACTCCAGCTGGCGATGCTCAAATTCCACAACGAGGTGTGCGATTACGTCAAGACCAAGATCAAGCTGACCGCGCCGGACCAGATCTTCGCCGAGGCGCAGCGGATCGTGCGCTGGCACTATCAGTGGATGGTCGTCCACGAATTCCTGAAGAAGACCTGTGGCGACGCCGTGGTCGACGACATCCTGCAGAACGGCCGCAAGTTCTACAAATGGCACAACGAGCCGTTCATCCCGGTCGAATTCTCGGTCGCGGCCTACCGCTTCGGCCACAGCCAAGTGCGGCCGTCCTACCGGGCGAACTTCACCGGCAATCCGGGCAACACGCCCTTCTTCGCGATGATCTTCACGCCGACGCCGTCCGATCCCAATGATCCGGACGACCTGTCGGGTGGTCATCGTGCGCCGCGGCGGTTCATCGACTGGCCGACCTTCTTCGATTTCAAGGACGGCAACGTGAAGCAGAACAAGAAGATCGACACGACGCTGTCGACCGCTTTGTTCAAGCTGCCCGGATCGGTGGTGGCCAATCCCGATCCCAAGACCAATCCGGCCTCGCTCGCGTCGCGCAACCTGCTCCGGCACCTCACCTTCTCGCTGCCTTCGGGCCAGCGGGTGGCGAAGGCGATGGACCTGCCGGTGCTGTCGACGGGCGACTTCTCGGATCTCAAGGCGCACGGCCTCGACGACCGTACCCCGCTCTGGTTCTACATCCTGCGCGAGGCCTCGGTGGTCGAGAATGGCGAGCGGCTGGGCCCGGTCGGGGCGCGGATCGTCGCCGAGGTGTTCCTCGGCCTGATCCAGGGCGACCGCTCGTCCTACCTCTCCCAGGAGGCCGACTGGGAGCCATTCCTGCCAACGGTCGACCCGTCGAAGAAAGGCGAGGACTTCGCGATCGTCGATCTGCTCAGGTTCGCCGAAGTGGCCTGAGCAACGGGGGGGCGGGCGCGCCGGTGCCTTCGGGGGCACAGCGGCACCGGCGCGTCCGATACCTTTTCCGGGTCTTCCCTCTGGCGAAGTTCACGAAGTTCACGATCTCGCGCGACTTCTTTCCCGCGATTCCAGCATCCGACAAGACCGGCGCGAATGTTCCCAATGTTCGCACTGGCCATGAGGGCTTCGGAAACGGGTCTGGGGACCCGAGGCAGGGCGCATCATGGATCGACGATATGAAAGAGCCAGCTCGGAACATAACAGAAACATACGCTGTAGGAAAGCCAGGGAAGGCGCTTGGCGGCCCGCGAAGGCAAGCCCGTCGCCATCGGCGCGTCCGATATTTCTGTTCGTCAGCCTTGCGTCCCGGCTCTCAGGCTTCCGTCCCTGTCACGCACGGCGTCCGGTTCGGCGGACAGGCGGATGCGCATGTCCTGTGCAAGTGCGGCGCGGGCCGCCTTCGCCACATCGAGAACGCCGAAGGAGAGGAAGGCGTGGATGGTGCTGTCGTAGCAGCGCCAGCTGGTCTCCACACCGGCCGCCGCAAGCCGATCATGATAGTCCCGGCCTTCGTCCCGGAGCGGATCGCAGCCGGCGACGATAATCTGGGTGGGCGGCAGGCCGGCGGGATCGGCATTGAGCGGCGAGACGCGCGGATCGACGGCCAGATCCGTCCGCTGATCCAGATACCAGGCCCGCGCGGCATCGATCGCGCCGCGCGTCAGAAACAGATCGCCGTCGCCGCAGACAAGGCGTGAAGGAAAGTCTTCGTGCGGGCGGCTGACGTCGGTCATCGGGTAGATGAGCCACTGGCCGGCGATCGTGGGGTCGCTGCCGCGCTCCAGCCAGGCGGTGACCGCGGCGAGATTGCCGCCGGCGCTGTCACCCATCAGCCCGATCCGGTCCGTCCTCAGCCCGAACCGCGGCGCCGCGTCGCGCAGCCAAGCGAGCGCGGCCGCGACATCCTCCAAGGCAGCGGGATAGCCATGCTCAGGCGCGAGACGATAGTCGAGGGAGAGGAAGGCGACCCCGCTTTGGGTGGCGAGATCGTGCACGAGTATGTCATAGTCCTCGATCCCGCCGAGCGACCAGCCGCCGCCGTGGAGGAACAGCACCACCGGCTGCGGCGCCTCTCCCCGGGGTCGATACAGTCGCGCCGGTCGTTCGCCATCGCCGCCGGGAACGGCGAGGTCGGAGATCTCGCACAGCCCCGGCGCGGGCGGCGGCCCGGCAAAGGCGCGGAAGATCACCGAGGCGAAGGCACGCGACGCCGCGATGTCACCGCTCAGCAGCCGGTCGCGCCAGCCGGCGGTGATGATCTCGATCCCCTGGAGCAGGGCCAGGGTCTCGGCGTCCGGCGCGGGCCGCAGGGTGCTCGCGTCCATGTCAGTAGCGCAGGATCAGGCGCAGGTCGTACGTGCGCGGCGCCGCGTAGAAGCCGACCTGCACGCCGGGGAAGCTCTCCAGGTTGAAGCCCTGCACCCTGACTGCCTTGTCGGTGAGGTTCCGGACGCCGGCGCGCAGCTCCCAGCGCTCGTCCGAGCTGCCGATCGCGACGAAGCCGTTGATGAGGCCATAGCCCGGCTGGCGCAGCACCGGCGAGTCGGTGATCTCGATCGCCGAGGTGCTGCGATAGGCGGCGTCGACGTGGATCGTGCCGGAGAGCCGGGCGCTGAGCGGCGCCCGGTAAGTCGCGCCGATGCTGCCGTTCCAGCGCGGCGCGTTGACCAGGTGCCGGTCGCTGACGTCGGTGACCACCGTCCCGACCAGCACCTCGAACTCGCGGTAGCGCGCGTCGAGATAGCCCAGAGAGGCGTTGATGGTGAGGCCGCGCGTGGGGCGTGCGACGAGCTCGAGCTCGGCGCCGTAGGCGCGGGCGCTGGCAGCGTTGGTGAACAGGCTCTGGAATACGCCGGTCACGGGGTCGGCGCCGAAGGACGTGACCTGCACGTCGGTATAGTCGTTGTAGAAGATGGCGGCGTTGGCGATCAGCCGCCCGCCCAGCCAGCGCGTCTTGAGGCCGCCCTCGTAGCTCCAGACATATTCCGGCCGGAACGGGCGGAACTGGAAGTCGCTCGCGGCGCGCCCGTCGAAGCCGCCGCTCTTGAAGCCCCGTGCCGCCGAGGCATAGAGCAGCACGTCGTCGGTCGCGTCGTAGGAGACGGAGACGCGCGGCGTGAACGCCTCGAAGCTCGCCCGGCCGCCGATCGGTTGCCCCGGCACGCCGACGCCCTGGAGGAACGGGGGCTCGTTGCCCGTCACCGAGATGGCCGGATCGAAATAGCTCTCGAACGTGCGGCCGGAGCTGCGCCGCTCATAAGTGTAGCGCAGCCCGGCGCTGAGGCTCAGCCGGTCGGTCAGCGCATAGGTCGCATCGCCGAACACGGCATAGGAATTGGTGATCTGCCGCGTCTCGGCGAGCTGGGCGTTGGGAAAGCCCAGGGCGACTACCGGCAGGCCGAAGATGGTCGCCGCGCCGTCGTCGTAGCCCGAAAAGCTGATGTCTCGATCGTAGAAATAATAGAGTCCGCCGGTGAAGGTGAGGCGGCTGCCCTGATAGAGCAATCGCAGCTCCTGGCTGAACTGCCGCTGGTCCTGGCGCAGCAGGATGTCGAGCACCGGCAAAGGCGAGCCGTCGGTATCGAGGACGAGGTCGAAGTTCATCGCGCGATAGGCGGTGATCGATTCGATCGTCACGCGGTCGCTCGGCCGCCAGCGCGCCGTCAGCGAGACGCCGTAAGCGTCGAGATCGTTGAGGCCGTTGGCGTTGGTCTCGACGTCATAGGGGTCGTCGAGGGCAGGCAGGGTGACGACCGCCGGCGCGGCGACGGTGATCGGCGTCTCGCGGTGCGGGCTGCGCGACGTGTCGGGCCGGTCGCGGCGGGCATCGGCACTGAGCAGCAGCTCGAACTGCGGGCTCGGCTCGAACAGCAGCGCGACGCGGCCGGCATAGCTTTCGAGGTCGCCGTCGTCCGCGCCGGTGAAGAGGTTGTCGTTATAGCCGTCGCGGCGGGTGACGGCGAAGGCGACCTTGCCGCGCAGCGCGTCGCCGGCGAGCGGGCCGCTGACCCGGCCGCGCAGCGTCAGGAAGTCGAAATTGCCGATCCCCGCCTCGAGATAGCCCTCGAGCTCGCGCGCCGGGCGCGTCGAGACGAACTTGACCGCGCCGCCGATCGTGTTGCGGCCGTAGAGCGTGCCCTGCGGTCCGCGCAGCACCTCGATCCGCTCGACGTCGAACAGCTCCAGGAACGCGGCCTGGGAGCGGGCGACGAACACGTCATCGACATAGACGCCGACGCCCGCATCGGCGAAAGCGAGCGAGTCGTTCTGGCCGACGCCGCGGATGTAGATGACGGCATTGCCGCCGTCGCCCTGGTCCAGATAGAGGTTCGGCACCGAATAGCGCAGGCCCGATATGTCGTCGGCCTGCAGCTCCGACACCCGGTTCGCGTCGAAGGCGGTGACGGCGATCGGCACATCCTGCAGCGATTCGGCGCGCCGCCGGGCGGTGACGACGATCTCGCCTTCCGGTGTCGCGCCGGTCACCCGGGGCACCGCGTCTTGTGCTGACGCCGGCGCGGCGGTCCCCAGGATCAGAAGCGCGCCGGCCGCCGTTCCGGCCCCCCACCGCGCGAGATGTCTCATGCCGTTCCTCCCCGAGACCGGATTCTGCGCCGGTCGTGACGGAGCCTACGGCCGCGCCCCGCCGTCGGTCGATGACAGCCGGCGTCAGTTTTGGAGGACAAATTCGCTCAGATGCGATCCTGGGCCGGCGGCCCGGCGGCATAGCGGGCAGGGGTGACGCCGTTCCACGCCTTGAATGCACGTGCGAAGCTGCGTCCGTCGGAAAAGCCGAGCTGCTCGGCGACATCGCCCGGGTGCCGCCGCCCGGCGAGCAGTGTCCGCGCCTGCATATTCAGCACCTCAGCGCGCAGGCTCCGGTAGGTGAGCGACGCCTCGCCGAGGCGGCGGCGCAGCGTCGCGACGCTGACTCCGAGCAGCCGGGCGACCTCGGCCTGATCGCTCGCGCCGCTGATCAGCGCCGCCTTCACCCGGCCGGGGAAGTCGCGCGGTTCGGCCGCCCGCTCGCGCTTCGCGATCAGTGCGGCGACCGCCTCGTAGACATGGGCCGCCCGGCCGGCCTCGGCGGCGTTCGCCACCACCGGCAGGCGGGCGGCGGCGAGATCATATTCCAGCACATAAGCGGCGCTGCCGCAGCGAACCGGAGCCTTCCAGATGGCGAGGAAGCCGTCCGGCGCGGTGCGCGCGTGACGGCGGGTCCGGACCGAGCGGAGGCTGGCCTCCAGGTCCGCGCCCACCACGCGCGAGAGCAACAGGTTGAGGAAAATGAGCACGCCCTCCATCAACGCATGGACGGCGCCGCTGTCTCGACCCACGGCATAGGGGAAGCCCGCATCGTCGACGACATAGGCGATCGCGTCGCGCCGTCGCTCCACCCGGTTGTAGTCGCCGCCATGGACGAGGTTGTAGGCGCGCGCGATACGGCGCATCGCATCCTCCAGGTCGCGCGCGCCGCCGATGGTTTCGACGACGAAGTCCGACGTGCCTGGCTTGAGGGTGCGGCGCGAGAGGTGGCAGGTTTCGTCCTGACCGGCGACCGCGATGCGCTGCACCAGCCTGAAATAGTCGGCGAGGGTCAGGCGCCCGTCGGCCACCGGCGGCACCTCGCCGAGCGAGGCCGCATAGGCAGTGAGCGCCGAAACCTCCTCGGCGGAGACCATCAGCCGTTCGGGCGCGCTTGGCGCCGCAGTCGTCCCATTCGAGCTCACGGGTCGCAGAATGCGGCGCTTTCCGGTGCGAGGCAACGCCTTCGGGCGCACCGGAATCTGAAAAGATTCTGGATTTCGTTTTTCAGCGGGTTCTCAGGATCAATCGGAGCGAGCGCCCTAGGCTTCCCGCGTGTTCATGGGCCAGCGGGACCGGTCGTCGCGATGGTGGGTAGCGAACACGCCCTGCCGGCAGTCGGGCGTCAAGAAGTTGGGGGGACTTCGCGACAGCCGGCTTGCTGAGGTCCGCCGAAGCGGTCTGAGCAGACAGGGAACGGGCGCGCCGGAGGCCGCGGGCACGCAGCGGCACCCGGCGCGCCCGATACCGTTCTCGCAGGTCAACCCTCCTTCGCCGCCTGCCGCCAACGCGTGAGGGCGAATTCGGTATAGCCGTTGGGCGTCGCCGCGCCGTCGAACACCAGCGCCTTCGCCGCCGCGAAGGCCGGGCCGCCGAAGCCGGGCGCCATCGGCCGGTAGGCGGGATCGCCCGCATTCTGGCGATCCACCACCGCCGCCATCCGCTCCAGCACCGCGACGACCTCCGCCTCGGTAACGATGCCGTGGCGCAGCCAGTTGGCGATGTGCTGGGAGGAGATGCGCAGGGTGGCGCGGTCCTCCATCAGGCCGATGTCGTGGATGTCGGGCACCTTGGAGCAGCCGACGCCGGCATCGATCCAGCGCACGACATAGCCGAGGATGCCCTGGCAATTGTTCTCCAGCTCCTCGCGGATTTCTTCGGCCGAGAAGTTGCGCCCGCGGGCCAGCGGCGGGGTCAGCAGCGCGCCGAGCTCGCCGGTGACCGGCGCCTCCGCCAGCTGGTCCTGCACGGCGAGCACGTCGACCTCGTGATAGTGCAGCGCGTGGAGTGTCGCGGCGGTGGGTGAGGGGACCCAGGCCGTGGTCGCGCCCGCCTTCGGATGGCCGATCTTCTGGACGAGCATGTCGGCCATCCGGTCGGGCGCCGCCCACATGCCCTTGCCGATCTGCGCCTTGCCCTTGAGACCGGCGGCGAGGCCGATGCCGACATTGCGCGCCTCATAGGCCCTGATCCAGCCGGCGTCCTTGATCTCGCCCTTGCGGATCACCGGGCCGCCTTCCATCGCGGTGTGAATCTCGTCGCCGGTGCGGTCGAGGAAACCGGTGTTGATGAACACCAGCCGTTCGCGCGCCGCATGGATGCAGGCGGCGAGATTGGCGCTCGTCCGCCGTTCCTCGTCCATGACGCCGATCTTGAGGGTATTGCGCGGAAGGCCGAGCAGGTCTTCGACCCCGCCGAACAGCTCGCAGGCGAAGGCGACCTCCTCCGGCCCGTGCAGCTTGGGCTTCACGATATAGATCGAGCCGGTGCGGCTGTTGCGGTCGCCGGCCTTGAGGTCGTGCAGCGCGCAGAGCGAGGTCACGACCGCGTCGATCATCGTTTCCGGCATGGCGACGCCGGCGATCGTCACCATGTCGGAATACATGTGATGTCCGACATTGCGGACGAGCAGCAGCGCGCGGCCCTTGAGGCGGAGCGTGCCGCCGCCGGGCGCGTCATAGTCGCGGTCCGGCTCCAGCGCGCGCTCTTCGGTGCGGCCGCTTTTGGCAAAGCTGGCGGTGAGCGTGCCCTGCATCAGGCCGAGCCAGTTGCGGTAGACCAGCACCTTGTCCGCCGCGTCGACCGCCGCGACCGAATCCTCGCAGTCGACGATCGTGCTCAGTGCGGATTCGATGACGAGGTCGGCGACGCCCGCCGGATCGTCCCGGCCGATCGCGTGATCGCGGTCGATCGCGATCTCGATGTGCAGCCCGTGATTGCGCAGCACGATCGCGTCCGGCGCGGCCGGATCGCCGCGCCAGCCGGCGAGCTTGCCGGGCTCGGCGAGGGTCGTGGTGCGGCCGTCCAGATCGGCGACGAGGGTTCCGTCGACGATGCGATAACCCCGGACATCGCCATGCGCGGCGCCGTCGAGCGGGGCGGCCTGATCGAGCAGCGCCTTCGCCCGGGCGATCACGCGCGCGCCGCGCGCCGGATCGTAGCCGCCGCCCTGCGGTAGGTCGCCGAGCGCGTCGGTGCCGTAGAGCGCGTCATAGAGGCTGCCCCAGCGGGCGTTGGCGGCGTTCAGCGCGTAGCGGGCGTTGGTGACCGGCACGACGAGCTGCGGGCCCGGCGTCGCGGCGAGCTCGATGTCGACATTGGCGGTCTCGATGCCGAACGGGGCCGGTTCGGGGACGAGGTATCCGATCTCGGTCAGGAACGCCGTGTGCGCGGCGAGGTCGAACGGCCGGCCGGCCCGGGCGCGATACCAGTCGTCGATCTGGGTCTGGAGCGTGTCGCGCCGGTCGAGCAGCGCCCGGTTGCGCGGCGCGAGATCGGCCAGCAGGGCGGCGAACCCGCTCCAGAAAGCGTCCGCCGACAGGCCGGTGCCGGGCAGCGCTTCGTCCTCGATGAAGGCGCAGAGGCCGTCGTCGACAGTGAGACCGGACCTTTCCACACTAATCTCCTCATCCGCCGTTCGCTCTGAGCTTGTCGAAGGGCTGTCCTTCTTCCGGAGAGAAGAGAAGGGCAGGGCTTCGACAAGCTCAGCCCGAACGGTGTTTCAATGACCGTTCGCTCAAAGCTCCTTGAGTGGCACGCCGGCATCGGCGAGCCGCGCCTTGTCCGGCGCCATCCCCTCGGCCACCAGTTTGCGGCCCTGCACATAGTCCTTCACCGCATTGACGCAGTCGAGCGCAATCACCTGTCCGGCGCGCAGATAGACGACCGAGAAGCTCCGCGCCGCGGGATTGCCGCGCACGACGCGTTCGTCATGACCGATCGAGAGGCCCACCGTCTGGAGCTTGAGGTCGTACTGGTTGGACCAGAACCAGGGCACCGCCGCATAGGGCTCCGCCGTGCCGGTGATATGTTTGGCGGCCGTCGTCGCCTGATCGGTCGCGTTCTGCACCGATTCGACCCGGACGCGGCTGCCGGCGGCGAAGCGGTTCTCGTGCGCCGCGCAGTCGCCGACCGCATAGATGTCGGGCAGGCTGGTGCGGCAATAATCGTCGACCTCGACGCCGTTGCCGACCGCGGCGCCGGCCTCGGCGAGCGGCTCGACGGCGGGCAAAATGCCGACGCCGACGATCACCATGTCGGCCGGGATCACCTCGCCGTCGGACAGCTGGACGCCGGTCGCGGCGGTGTCGCCCAGGATGCAGTCGACGCCGATGCCGGTGCGCAGCTCGACGCCGTGGTCGCGGTGGTCGGCCTCGTAGAAGCGCGAGATCTCCTCGCCCGCGACCCGGGCCAGCACCCGGTCGAGCGCCTCCAGCAGCACGACCTCTTTGCCGAGCTTTGCGAGCACCGCCGCCGCCTCGAGGCCGATATAGCCGCCGCCGATCACCACCACGCGACTGGTGGTCGCGAGTTCGTCCATCATCCGGTCGACGTCGGCGCGGCTGCGCACCGCATGGACGCGGGTGAGATCGTGGCCCGCGCAGGCCAGCCGCCGGGGCCGCCCGCCGGCCGCCCAGATCAGCTTGCCATAGCCGATCGATGCGCCGTCTTCGGTCGTGACCCGATGGGCGTCGGCGTCGACCGCGGTGATCCGCCGTCCGAGCAGCAGGCCGACGTCGCGTTCCGCCCAGAACGTCTCCGGCCGGATCAGCAGCCGGTCGAACGTCTTCTCGCCGGCGAGATATTCCTTCGAGAGGGGCGGGCGTTCATAGGGGAGGTCCGGCTCGTCGCTGACAATGGCGATCGAGCCCTCGAATTTGTTCTGCCTGAGCGCGATCGCCGCCTGGGCGCCGGCGTGGCCGCCGCCGACGATCAGGACGTCGTACCGGTCCGCCGCCGCCATCAGTAGACGACCACGGAGCGGATGCTCGTGCCTTCGTGCATCAGATCGAAGGCCCGGTTGATGTCCTCGAGCTTCATCGTGTGGGTGATGAGGTCGTCGATGGCGATCTTGCCGTCCATGTACCAGTCGACGATTCTGGGCACATCGGTGCGTCCGCGCGCGCCGCCGAAGGCCGAGCCTTTCCAGACGCGGCCGGTGACGAGCTGGAAGGGGCGGGTGGCGATCTCCTTGCCGGCCTCGGCGACGCCGATGATGACGCTCTCGCCCCAGCCGCGATGGCAGCATTCCAGCGCCTGGCGCATCACGTCGGTGTTGCCGGTGCAGTCGAAGCTGTAGTCGGCGCCGCCGTCCGTCGCGTCGATCACCGCGGCGACGACCTTGTCGAAGCCCACTTCGGGCGGGTTGATGAAATGGGTCATGCCGAACTTCTCGGCCATCGCTCTTTTGGCCGGGTTGATGTCGACGCCGATGATCTTGTCGGCGCCGACCAGCTTCGCGCCCTGGATGACGTTGAGGCCGATGCCGCCGAGGCCGAAGACGACGACGTTCGATCCGGGCTCGACGCCCGCCGTCCAGATCACCGCGCCGACGCCGGTGGTGACGCCGCAACCGATGTAGCAGATCTTGTCGAACGGCGCGTCGGGGCGGACCTTGGCGAGCGCGATCTCGGGCATCACGGTGAAGTTCGAGAAGGTCGAGCAGCCCATATAATGGTAGATCGTATCGTTCCCGAGCCGGAAGCGGCTGGCGCCGTCCGGCATCACGCCCTTGCCCTGCGTGGCGCGGATCGCGGTGCAGAGGTTGGTCTTCTGTGAGAGGCAGCTTTTGCACTGCCGACATTCCGGCGTGTAGAGCGGGATGACATGATCGCCGACGGCGACGGAGGTCACGCCCGGGCCCACCTCGCGGACGATGCCGGCGCCCTCGTGGCCGAGGATCGAGGGGAAGATGCCCTCCGAATCCTTGCCTTCCAACGTATAGGCGTCGGTGTGGCAGACGCCCGTCGCCATGATCTCCACCAGAACCTCGCCCGCCTTCGGGCCGTCGAGATCGACCTCGTGAATCTCCAGCGGCTGGTTCGGGGCGACGGCGATCGCGGCGCGGGTCTTCATGAGCCTCTCCTCGGCGGGTGCGGGTCCCCCTTAGGAGAGGCGACGGCGATCAGGCAACAGGCTCGACGGCGCCCTCTTGCGCTGCGTCGGGCGTTTCCTTGAGCGCGGTGCGGAAGAGTTCATAGAGCTTGCGCCGGATCGCCGGCGGCGGTCCCTGGCCACAGTCCGGGCCGACGCTCATGACCGAGCGCATGACCGCGCCCCCGAGCAGGATGGTGAGCACCATGGCGGCGCGAATCTCGGCCTCCTCGCCGCCGCCGAGCACGTCGGCGATCGGCTGGAGCACGTCCTCGTGCACCGCCTCGTGGACGATCGCCGCCGCCTGCGGCGAGGAGGATGAGCGCAGGACGATGACGAGCCGCTCCAGATTCTCGCGCTGCTCCTCGTCCTCCTTGCCGTCGAACATCGCGGTCAGGTAGCAGGCGAGCTCCTCGGGCCCGACTGCGATCTGGAACTTGTCGGCCTTGTCGCTGCCGTGCAGGACTTCGCGGAACAGCTCTTCCTTGCTGCCGAAATAGCGGCTGACCAGTGCGACATCGACGCCGACGTCCTTCGCGATGTCGCGCAGGCCCACATTCTCGTAGCTTTCGCGCAGGAAGCGCTGGCGCGCGGCATTCAGCATGCTTGCGCGTGTATCCAGCGCGCTGCGGCGGCGGCGCGCGATCATTTCCCCGAACGACATGGATCAAAATCCTAGCGGTTACGGCCGGCTAATCAACAGTCGTTGACCTTTTATGTCTACACCCGTTGACATGCAATGAACGGACGCTAGAGGGCGTTGCTGCGGCGCGGCAGCCAAGCCGGGCCGATCCGGCGTCCCAGCCTGCCGTTTCGAAAGAACCAGATCATGCGTATCAAGGGGTTGGCGTTCCTTCCGTTGCTTCTGGCGGCGAGCCTCGCCGCATGTTCGGGCGAGCCGCAGCCCGAATCGCCGCCGCCACCGCCGGTCACCGTCGCGACGCCGCTCCAGCAGGAGGTGCGCGACTGGGACGACTATGTCGGCCGGTTCGAGGCGATCCAGGATGTCAACGTGACGCCGCGCGCGTCCGGCTATCTCCAGGTGGTCCATTTCCGCGACGGTGATTTCGTCCGGGAAGGGCAGCTGCTCTTCACCATCGACCCGCGGCCAGCGCAGGCGCAGCTCGATCAGGCGCGTGCCCAGCTCGCGCGGGCCGAGGCGACGCTCGTCAATGCCCGCACCGAGCTCGCGCGCTCGCGCACGCTCGCCCAGTCGCAGGCGGCGAGCACCGAGGAGGTCGAGCAGCGCCAGGCCGCGCTCCGCGCCGCCGAGGCTGACGTCAATGCCGGCCGCGCCAACGTCCGTGCGCAGAGCCTCAATCTCGGCTTCACCCGCGTCGTCGCGCCGATCTCCGGTCGCATCTCGCAGCGCCGGGTCGATCCCGGCAACCCGGTGATCGCCGACCAGACGGTGCTGACCACGATCGTCTCGACCGATCCGCTGCACTTCGCCTTCGACGGGTCGGAAGCGCTGCTGCTGCGCTACCAGCGGCAGAATGCCGGCCGGCAGGCCGGCAGCGAAGTCCGCATCCGCCTGCAGGACGAGGCGACCTACGCCCATTCCGGACGGCTCGACTTCCTCGACAATGCGATCAACCCCGGTTCCGGCACGATCGCTGCCCGGGCGATCGTTCCCAATCCCGACGGCTTCCTCAAGCCCGGCATGGTGGGGCAGCTCCGCCTCGCCGGCACGCCGGGCTATCGCGCGCTGCTGGTGCCGGATACCGCGATCGCGACCGACGGCATCCGCCGCCTGGTCTATGTCGTCGACCGCGAGGGCAATGCGACCGGCAAGCCGGTCCAGCTCGGTCCGCTGGTCGGCAACCTCCGCGTCATCCGTGGCGGCATTGCGCCGCAGGAGCGCGTGGTCATCGATGGCCTGCAGCGCATCATGCCGGGCCAGAAGGTGACGCCGCGCATGGGCCGGATCCAGCCGCCGTCGAACGAGCAGGCGCCGGCCGAGCCGGTGCAGTCGGCCCCGGCTTCCGTTGCGACCCCGGTCGCGGCGGGCGGTCGCTGAGCGAAGCAGGGTTAGGAGTGCCGGCGTGAACATCTCAGGCTTCTTCATCGATCGCCCGATCTTCGCAGCGGTGATTTCGATCTTCATCACGCTGCTCGGCGCGTTCGCCTACCCTACGCTCCCGCTCGCGCAATATCCGGACATCGCGCCGCCCGCCGTCGCGGTCGTCGCCGCCTTCCCGGGCGCGTCGGCCGAGACGATGGCGGAGACGATCGCGGCGCCGATCGAGCAGGAGATCAACGGCGTCGAAGGCCTTTTGTACATGCGCTCGAACTCGAGCCAGGGCCAGACGACGATCACCGTGACCTTCCAGCCGGGGACCGACATCGATACCGCGCAGGTGCTCGTCCAGAACCGCGTCGCGCTCGCCGAGCCGCGCCTGCCCGATCAGGTGCGGCAGATCGGCGTCACCGTGCTCAAGCAGCAGTCGGACTTCCTGATGGTTGCGGCCCTGGTCTCGACCGATCCCGCCGTCGACGTGGACTATGTCGGCAACTACGCCCAGTCGCGCATCCGCGATCGCCTGCTGCGCCTCGAGGGTGTCGGCAACGTGCAGATCTTCGGCGGCGGCTTCTATTCGATGCGGATCTGGATCGATCCGGACCGGGCGGCGGCGCGCGACATCGCTGCCGACGAGATTATCGCGGCGCTGCGCGGGCAGAACGTCCAGGTTGCCGGCGGCTCGATCGGCCAGGCGCCGTTCGATCGCGGCAATCCGGCGTTCGAGCTGCCGGTGCAGGTCCAGGGCCGTCTCGCCGATCCCGACCAGTTCGGCAATGTCGTCCTCAAGACGGATCAGGCGTCCGGCGCGATCACCCGGCTGCGCGACGTTGCCCGGATCACGATCGGCAGCCAGGATTACGGTATCCGCGGCAATTTCGACGGCAAGCGCGGCGTCGCGATCGCGATCCAGCAGCTCCCCGGCTCGAATGCGCTCAGCACCGCGGATGCGGTCCTCAACGATCTCGAGGCGGCATCGCGGGACTTCCCGGCAGGCATCGAATATTCGGTGCCGTACAACCCGACCGAATATGTCCAGGCCTCGGTGAACGAGGTGCAGCGCACCCTGCTCGAGGCGGTGGTGCTGGTGGTGCTCGTCATCGTCGTGTTCCTGCAGACCTGGCGCGCGGCGATCATCCCGATCATCGCCATTCCGGTCAGCCTCGTCGGCACCTTCGCGGTGCTGCTGGCGCTCGGCTTCACGCTCAACACGCTGTCCATGTTCGCGCTCATCCTCGCGGTCGGCATCGTCGTCGACGATGCGATCGTGGTCGTCGAGGCGGTCGAGAAGCATATCAGCGACGGTCTCAGTCCGCGCGATGCGGCGCATCTCACCATGCAGGAGATTTCGGGCGCGCTGATCGCGATCGGCCTGGTGCTCGTCGCCGTGTTCGTGCCGGCGGCGATGATCTCGGGCATCCCGGGCATCTTCTATCGCCAGTTCGCGGTGACGATCGCGGCCTCGGCCGTGATTTCAACGTTGGTGTCGCTGACCCTCTCGCCGGCGCTCGCTGCCCTGCTGCTCAAGCCGCACCGGAAGCACGAGGTGGGCGAAGGCGCCGAAGCGCGGGAAGGCTCGCGCTGGATGCGGCCATTTCAGATCGGCGCGGGCTGGTTCAACCGCGGCTTCGACTGGCTCTCGACCCGCTATGGCGCGCTCACCTCGAAGACCGTCCGGCGCTCGGCGCTGATGCTGATCATCTACGGCGGCCTGCTCGGGCTCACCATCTGGCGGCTCAATGCGACGCCGACCGGCTTCATTCCGGACCAGGATCAGGGCTTCCTGATCGGCGTCGTCCAGCTGCCGGCCGGATCGTCGTTGGAGCGGACCAGCGCGATCATGGAGCGCACGCGCGCGATCGTCGCGCAGAACCCGGCGGTGGTCGGTTCGGGCGAGTTCGCCGGTCTCGACGGAACGACGTTCAGCACCGCGTCGAACAGCGCGGTCCTCTTCCTCCGCCTGGCGCCCCACGAGGATCGCCATGGCGCCGGCCAGAACGCGGCCGAGCTTGCGGGCGCGCTGACCGGCGCGGTCGCGGGGCAGATCGAGGGCGCGCAGGTCTTCTTCCTGTCGCCGCCGCCGGTGCCCGGCCTCGGCAACGGCAGCGGCTTCTCGATGATGATCCAGGACCGCGAGGGCGCTGGCTATCAGGCGCTGCAGGGCGCGACCTTCGCGATGATGGGCGCCGCCCAGCAGAACCAGAACGTCGCCCAGGTCTTCTCGCTGTTCAACACCGGCTCGCCCCGGATCGAGGCGGATGTCGATCGCGACCGCGCCCAGTTGCTCGGCGTCCAGCCTGATCAGGTCTACAGCGCGCTCGGCACCTATCTCGGATCGACCTACGTCAACGACTTCAACCTCTTGGGGCGCACCTTCCGCGTGACCGCCCAGGCGGAGGCGACCGCGCGCGACGATCTCGCCGATGTCGGCCGCCTGCAGGTCCGTTCGTCGACCGGCGCGATGGTGCCACTCTCCGCGGTGGCGACCTTCCGCTACGGCGCCGGCCCGGTCCAGGTGGGCCGCTACAACAACTATCCGGCAGCCGAGCTGTCGGGCCAGACGCCGCCCGGCATCTCGTCCGGCCAGTCGCTGCGCGCGATGCAGGAGATGGCCGCCCAGACGTTGCCGCGCGGTTTCTCCTACGAATGGACCGGCCTCGCCTATGAGCAGCAGGCGGCGGGCAACACGGCGCCGATCGTCTTCGCCGTCGCGGTGTTCTGCGTGTTCCTCGTGCTGGCGGCGCAGTATGAATCGCTGGCGCTGCCGCTCGCGGTCATCCTGATCGTGCCGATGTGCGTCCTCGCCGCGATGACCGGCATCAACATCCGCGGCATGGACAACAACATCCTGACCCAGGTCGGCCTCATCGTGCTGATCGCGCTGGCGGCGAAGAACGCGATCCTGATCGTCGAGTTCGCCCGCCAGGCCGAGGAAGAGCACGGCATGGACCGGTGGGAGGCTGCGATCCACGCCGCCCGCACCCGTCTCCGCCCGATCCTGATGACCAGCTTCGCCTTCATCTTCGGCGTGATCCCGCTCGTCATCGCGGTCGGGCCGGGCGCCGAGATGCGCCAGGCGATGGGCACGGCGGTCGCCTTCGGCATGCTCGGCGTGACCATCTTCGGCCTCGTCTTCACGCCGGTCTTCTACGTGGTCACCCGCGGCCTCGCCCGCTACCTGCCGAAGAAGGTGACCAAGGTCAGCCACTATCCCACGGCCTATGGCACGCCGAACCAGGGCGTCATGGCCGACGAAGCGCCGCAGGGCGGAGGGTCTCGATGAAGCGTCTCTTGACTCTCCTTGCCGGCACCGCGGCGCTCGCCGGCTGCGCGGTCGGCCCGAACTATGTGAGCCCGACGCCGGACGCGCCGAGCCAGCAGCCGTTCGTCAGCGCCGAATCACCGGCCTTCACCGGCAACGAGCCGACCGGGCGCTGGTGGAGCCTGTTCCGCGATCCGCGGCTCGATGCGCTGGTCGAGCAGGCGCTCATCGCCAATACCGACCTGCGCGTCGCTGCGGCGAACCTCGCGCGCGCCCGCGCCGCGCTGCGCGAGACGCGTACCGACCTGTTCCCGAGCACCACCGCCACGGGCAGCTACAGCTACGGCCAGCAGGCCGCCCAGGGCGCGCCTCCGGGTGTCCCCGGGGTCGGCGATCCGACCGACACCTTCAGCCTCGGCTTCGACGTCAATTACCAGCTCGACCTGTTCGGCCGCGTTCGTCGCGCGATCGAGGCGAGCCGGGCGGACGTCGGCGCGGTCCAGGCCGCGTTCGATCTCACCCGCATCACCGTCGCCGCCGAGACGACGCGCGCCTATGCCGATGCCTGCAGCTTCGGCCAGCAGCTCAATGTCGCCCGCGAGACGCTGCGCATCCAGGAGCGGACCTTCGATCTCACCCGCCGCCTGTTCGAGGGCGGCCGGGAGACCGCACTCGAGGCCAATCAGGCCGGCGCCCAACTCGATCAGGTCCGCGCGACCATCCCGACGCTCGAATCGGCGCAGCAATCCGCCTTGTTCCGCCTCGCGGTGCTGACCGGTCGCCCGCCGGCCGAATTCCCGCGCGAGGTCGCGGCCTGTTCGCAGCCGCCGGCGCTGGCCGAGCCGATCCCGGTCGGCGACGGCGCGGCGCTGCTCGCCCGCCGCCCCGACATCCGCCAGGTCGAGCGCAACCTTGCCGCCGCCACCGCGCGGGTCGGCGTCGCCACCGCCGACCTCTACCCGAGCATCACCCTCGGCGGCTCGGTCGGGACGACCGCGCTGTCGGCCGGCGACCTGTTCACCGACGATTCCTTCCGCTTCAGCCTCGGGCCGCTGATCTCTTGGAACTTCCCGAACATTGCGGCGGCGCGCGCCCGCGTCGCCCAGGCCGAGGCTTCGGCCGACGCGGCGATGGCGACGTTCGAGGGGACCTGGCTCAACGCGCTGCAGGAAACCGAAAGCGCGCTCACCGCCTATGCGCGCGAGCTCGACCGCGTGCGTGCGCTCCGCCGCGCCCGTGACCAGGGCGCCGAGGCGGCGCGGATCGCGCGGCTGCGTTACCAGGCCGGCCGCGAGAACTTCCAGGTCGTGCTCGATGCCGAACGGGTGCTGGCCCAGACCGACGCCACCCTCGCCCAGTCGCAGCAGCAGCTGTCGACCAACCTCATCACCCTGTTCCTTGCCCTTGGCGGCGGCTGGCAGGATTCGGAGGCCGTGGCCGCGTCCGCCCCGTCGAGCTAGGCCTCTTCGGGCATCGCGGCCCGCATTCATGCACGATTCCTCCAAAGACGCGGTATGTCGTGGCAATTTCTTGCTCTGACGCCTGCGGGACTTGCGCTCCCGCCCAGCCTAAGTCAGTCTGCCGCACTGCAGCACGGCGGAGAGGTTCGCTGGACGGGGAGAGTCAGATTTGGCGAGAGGGCCAAGCGCGCAGGGTCTCTACGACCCCCGCAACGAGCATGACTCGTGCGGGATGGGGTTTGTCGCCCATGTAAAGGGCGGGCGCTCCAACGCGATTATTTCGCAGGGCCTCCAGATTCTTGCCAATCTCGATCATCGCGGCGGCGTCGGCGCCGACCCGCTGATGGGCGACGGGGCAGGGTGCCTCATCCAGATTCCCGACGCCTTGTTTCGCGACTGGGCAGAGAAGAACCGGCTCAGCCTGCCGCGGCCGGGCGACTATGCGGTGGCGATGTGCTTCCTGCCGCGCGACGAGGCGAGTCGACAGGCGGCGATCGAGCGGTTCGAGCGGTTCATCCGGATCGAGGGGCAGGTGCTGGTCGGTTGGCGCGACGTGCCGACCGACACCACCGGGCTTGGCGAAGCGGTGCTTGCTTCGGTGCCCGTCATCGCCCAGGCGGTGGTCGCGCGCGGCCCCAACGTCCGTGATCAGGACGCCTTCGAGCGCAAGATCCTCGCGATCCGCAAGCAGACCCAGAACCCGCTGGAGGCCGAGGCGCTGAAGCGTGACCTGCCGGGCCTGCCCGACTTCTACATGGTGTCCTTCTCCAGCCGGACTTTGGTTTACAAGGGCATGCTGCTGGCGACGCAGGTGGGGACCTTCTACACGGACCTCACCAACCCGCTGACGACATCGGCGCTGGCGATGGTCCACCAGCGTTTCTCGACCAACACCTTCCCGAGCTGGCGGCTGGCGCATCCTTATCGATTCATCGCGCACAATGGCGAGATCAACACGGTGCGCGGCAACGTGAACTGGATGAACGCGCGCCGCCGCACGCTCGAATCGCCGCTGATCGGCGCCGATCTCGACAAGATGTGGCCGATCATCCCGCACGGCCAGTCGGACACCGCCTGCCTCGATAATGCGCTCGAGCTGCTGATCGCCGGCGGCTATTCGCTGCCGCATGCGGTGATGCTGCTGATCCCGGAGGCGTGGTCCGACACGCGGATGGAGCCCAAGCGCCGCGCTTTCTACGAATATCATGCCGCCCTGATGGAGCCGTGGGACGGCCCCGCCGCGATCGCCTTTACCGACGGCCGCCAGATCGGCGCGACGCTCGACCGCAACGGTCTGAGGCCCGCGCGCTTCCTCGTCACCGAAGACGATCTCGTCGTCATGGCCTCGGAGTCGGGCGTGCTGCCGATCCCCGAGGAGAGGATCGTCCGCAAGTGGCGGCTCCAGCCCGGCAAGATGCTGCTCATCGATCTGGAAGAGGGCCGGATGGTCGAGGACGCCGAGGTGAAGGCCGCGCTCGCCGGGGCCGAGCCTTATGGCGACTGGCTGGCCGAGACCCAGTTCGATTTGAAGGACCTGCCCCCCGGCTGCAATCCGCTCCGCCGCCCGCCCGACGATGACGTCTTCCGCCGCACCCAGATGAGCTTCGGCTACACCGACGAGGATCTGAAATTCTTCCTCGCGCCGATGGCGAACCTGGCGGATGACCCGGTTGGCTCGATGGGCACGGACACGGCGCCGGCCGTCCTGTCGGACCGCGCGCGGCTGCTCTACGATTACTTCAAGCAGAACTTCGCGCAGGTCACCAATCCGGCGATCGATCCGATCCGCGAGAGTCTGGTGATGAGCCTGGTGACCATGATCGGCCCGCGGCCGAATCTGCTCGGCCATCAGGCCGGCACGCACAAGCGGCTGGAGGCGTCGCAGCCGATCCTCACCAACGCGGATCTGGAGAAGATCCGCTCGATCCAGGAAACCCTCGACGGCGCCTTCCGCACGCTCACCCTCGACGCCACCTGGCCGAAGGGTGGCGACGCCCAGTCGCTCGAGGCCGCGCTCCAGCGCCTCTGCTGGGAAGCGACCGAGGCGGTGCTCGCCGACATCAACGTGCTGATCCTCTCCGACCGCGCGGCGGGAGCGGACCGCATTCCGATCCCGGCGGCGCTCGCCACCGGCGCGGTCCACCACCACCTGATCCGCCAGGGCCTCAGGATGCAGACCGGCCTCGTCGTCGAGACCGGCGAGGCGCGCGAGGTCCACCATATGTGCGTGCTCGCCGGCTACGGGGCGGAGGCGATCAACCCGTGGCTCGCCTTCGACACGATCGACGACCTCGTCGCGCAGGGGAAGGTGAAGGCGCCGGAGCAGGCGCAGGCCAACTACATCAAGGCGCTCGGCAAGGGCATGCTGAAGGTGATGTCCAAAATGGGCATCTCGACCTTCCAATCCTATTGCGGCGCGCAGATCTTCGATTCCATCGGCCTCGCCCAGACGCTGGTCGACCGCTATTTCACCGGCACCGCGACGACGATCGAGGGGCTGGATCTTGCCGAGCTGGCCGAGGAAACCGCCCGTCGCCACCGGTCTGCCTGGGGCAGCCAGGACGATGTCCTCGACCTCGGCGGTCTCTACGGCCAGCGCATCGGCGGCGAGGAGCATGGCTGGACCTATGACAGCATCGCCAATCTCCAGCATGCGGTCCGCGGCAACCTGCCCGACAAATATCGCGCCTTCGCCGACGAGTTGAATGCGCGCAGCCGCCGCCTGCTCACCATCCGCGGCCTGCTCGATTTCAAGCCTGCCGGCCCCCCCATCCCGATCGAGGCGGTCGAGCCGGCGAGCGAGATCGTCAAGCGCTTCGCCACCGGCGCGATGAGCTTCGGCTCGATCAGCCGCGAGGCGCACACCACGCTCGCCATCGCGATGAACCGGATAGGCGGCAAGTCGAACACCGGCGAGGGCGGCGAGGAGGTCGATCGCTTCACCCCGTTGCCCAATGGCGATTCCCTGCGCTCGGCGATCAAGCAGGTCGCCTCGGGCCGCTTCGGCGTCACCGCGGAATATCTGGTCAATGCCGATGATCTCCAGATCAAGGTCGCGCAAGGCGCCAAGCCGGGCGAGGGCGGCCAGCTCCCCGGCCACAAGGTCGACAGGCATATCGCCAGCGTCCGCCATTCGACCCCCGGCGTCGGCCTGATCTCGCCGCCGCCGCACCACGACATCTATTCGATCGAGGACCTCGCCCAGCTCATCCACGATCTGCGCTCGGTCAATCCGCCCGCGCGCATTTCGGTCAAGCTGGTCTCCGAGGTCGGCGTCGGCACGGTCGCGGCGGGCGTCGCCAAGTGCATGGCCGATCACGTCACCATCGCCGGCTATGAGGGCGGCACCGGCGCCTCGCCGCTGACCTCGCTGACCCATGCGGGCCTCCCCTGGGAGATCGGCCTTGCCGAGACCCAGCAGACGCTTGTCCTCAACGGCCTGCGTGATCGCATCGTCGTCCAGGCCGATGGTGGCCTGCGCACCGGCCGCGACGTCGCGGTCGCCGCGATGCTCGGCGCAGACGAGTTCGGCTTCGCCACCGCGCCGCTGATCGCCGCCGGCTGCATCATGATGCGCAAATGCCATCTCAACACCTGTCCCGTCGGCGTCGCGACCCAGGACCCGGTGCTGCGCGCCCGCTTCACCGGCACGCCCGAACATGTGATCAACTATTTCTTCTACGTCGCCGAGGAGCTGCGCGAGATCATGGCGGGCCTCGGCGTCGCCGAGCTCGACGACCTGATCGGCCGCTCGGACCTCCTCGTTGCCGCCGAGGCGGACGCGCACTGGAAGGCGAAGGGCGTCGATCTCGAGAAGCTCCTCCACCGCCCGGCGGGCGAAGGCGACCGCCGCGCCACGCAGCGCATCACCCGCGACGCCGGGACGCCGATCGACCGCCACCTGATCAAGGCGCTGGACGGCCCACTTCCGGTCCGCGTCGAACGGCGGATTACCAACGTCGACCGCTCCTGCGGCGCGCTCGCCTCGGGCGAAATCGCCCGCCGTCACGGCCATAGCGGCCTGCCCGGCGACAGCCTCCACGCCGTCCTCACCGGCACCGCCGGGCAGAGCTTCGGCGCGTTCCTCGCGCGCGGCCTCACGCTGGAATTGATCGGCGACGCCAACGACTATGCCGGCAAGGGCCTCAGCGGCGGCACCCTCATCGTCCGCCCGCCCGACGCCGCGCCGCGCGAGGCGGCCGCCAACATCGTCGTCGGCAACACCTGCCTCTACGGCGCGATCGAAGGCGAGGCCTTCTTCTCCGGCGTCGCCGGCGAGCGCTTCGCGGTGCGCAATTCCGGCGCCGTCGCGGTGGTCGAGGGCACCGGCGACCACGGCTGCGAATATATGACCGGCGGCCTCGTTGTCGTGCTGGGCAGCGTCGGCCGCAACTTCGCTGCCGGTATGTCGGGCGGCGTCGCCTGGGTCTGGGATCCCGACGGCCAGCTCGAGGCGCAGAGCAATCTCGCCGGGATCGAGCTGGAGAGCGTCGAGGACAAAGAGCGCCTGCGCGAACTCGTCCAGCGCCACCACGATCTGACGGGCAGCCGACGCGCCGCCGATCTGCTCGCCAACTGGACCGCCGCGCTCGGCCAGTTCGTCCAGGTCATGCCGATCGAATATCGCCGCGCGCTGGCCGAACTCGCCACGATGGAGGCGGCGGAATGACGCGCGCTGTCCTCTTCCTCGTCATTGCGAGCGAAGCGAAGCAATCCAGAGCGGCGGCGATGCAGTCTGGATTGCTTCGTCACTACGCTCCTCGCAATGACGGCCGTGGGGAGGCGGCGGAATAATGGCGAACCCGACCGGCTTCCTGGAGATCGCCCGCAGCGACCGCGCCTACCGCCCGGTCGCGGAGCGCCTCAAGCATTGGGACGAGTTCGTCGAACCGCTCGCTGCGGACGCCACGCGCAAACAAGCCGAGCGCTGCATGGATTGCGGCATTCCCTTCTGCCACTCCGGCTGCCCGGTGAACAACCTGATCCCGGACTGGAATGACCTCGTCAGCCGCGACCAGTGGAAGGCCGCGCTGGAGCGGCTCCACAGCACCAACAATTTCCCCGAATTCACCGGCCGCGTCTGCCCGGCGCCCTGCGAGGCGAGCTGCACGCTGAACCTCAACGACGATCCGGTCACGATCAAGTCGATCGAATGCGAGATCGTCGACCGCGGCTGGCGCGAAGGCTGGATCACTCCGCAAAATGCCGACCGGGGCACCGGCAAGCGCATCGCCGTCGTCGGCTCCGGCCCGGCCGGCCTCGCCTGCGCGCAGCAGCTCGCCCGCATGGGCCATTCGCCGACCGTGTTCGAGAAGTCGGACCGGGTCGGCGGCCTGCTCCGCTACGGGATCCCCGACTTCAAGATGGCCAAGGACCTGATCGACCACCGCATCACCCAGATGGAGATCGAGGGCGTCATCTTCCGCCCGCATATCGAGGTCGGCGTCACCGTCTCGGTCGACCGGCTGATGGATGATTACGACGTGATGGTCCTGGCCGGCGGCGCCGAGCAGCCGCGCGACCTGCCCGTGCCCGGCCGCGAACTGGACGGCGTTCACTACGCAATGGACTATCTGACCCAGTCCAACCGCCGCGTCGCCGGCCTGCCCGAGGCGAACGCGCCGATCCTCGCCACGGGCAAACATGTCATCGTGATCGGCGGCGGCGACACCGGCTCCGATTGCATCGGCACCGCCAACCGCCAGGGCGCCGCCTCGGTCACCCAGCTCGAAATCCTGCCCGAGCCGCCGCTCAAGGAGGACAAGGCGCTCACCTGGCCGTTATGGCCGATGAAGCTGCGCACCTCCTCGTCGCAGGAGGAGGGCGCCGAGCGCGAATTCTCCGTCGTCACCTCCCGCCTCGACGGCGAGGATGGCCGCGTCACTACCCTGGTCTGCGAACAGGACGGCAAGGAAATCGTGCTGAAGGCCGACCTCGTCCTCCTCGCCATGGGCTTCACCGGCACACCGAAGCCCGGCATCGCCACCCGGGCCGGCGTCGACCTCACTCCTCGCGACACCGTTTCGACCGACCTCGGCCGCTACGAAACCTCCCGGGCCAACATCTACGCTTGCGGTGACATCCGCCGCGGGCAGAGCCTCGTCGTCTGGGCGATCCGCGAAGGCCGCGAATGCGCGGCGGCAGTCCATGCGCATCTGATGGCAGAGGCGATCACCGCCTAGCGGCGTCCGCCTGCATTTACGGTCCGGCATCCAAGGTCCCGGCAACCGTCTGACCTCCACCCAAATGACTCACGCGTCGCTCCCGCCGGACGCGCGAGACAGGTCGCGCCAAGCCAACGGTCGAGGCCGGCCAACGCGTAGCGCGATCGAACTGTGACAAAAGCGCTACAGCTAAGTTGCATAATAAGACTCGAAGATAACTTTCATTGTACGACGAATTATCGTTGGTTAGCCAAGTCCAGTGAGGTCGGCGGGAAACCGACTCGCAAAACGCTTCGCCAGATGAGCTACAAAACAGCGACGACGAAGTGAGGTGAGGAAGCGGCTTTGCCGCATTGCTAGGGGGCTTCGTATGAGGACGAATCTTCGTCGCCATCTTCTTGCTTCGACACTCTTGCTTGGGTTCGCCGGCGCCGCCTCGCCGGGATACGCCCAGGAAACCACCGACATCGCTCCGCCCGCACCCGAAGTCGGTGCCGGACCGGAAGACGAGATCGTCGTCACGGGCACCTTGTTCCGGACCCAGGTGACGCCGTCTCCGGTGACCGTCGTTACCAGCGACGATCTCGACCGGCGCGGCATCAACACGGTCCAGGACGCGATCCAGCAGCTCACGTCCAACAACGGTCCGGCGCTCACCAATTCCTTCACCGCCAACGGCGCCTTCGCCGCCGGCGCGTCCGCCGCGTCCCTGCGTGGCCTCTCGACCAACTCCACGCTGGTCCTGTTCGACGGCCAGCGCGCCGCTTACTATCCGCTGGCGGACGACGGCTCCCGCAACTTCGTCGACCTCAACACCATCCCCGACGACATTATCGAGCGGATCGAGGTGCTGCGCGACGGCGCGTCGTCGACCTATGGCGCCGACGCGATCGCGGGCGTGATCAACATCATCACCCGGCGTGAGTTCCAGGGCGTGCGGGCCCGCGGCGAGGCGGGCATCTCGCAGGACGGCGACGCTGCCAATTACCGTCTGAGCTTGACCGCCGGCATCGGCGATCTCGCGAGCCAGGGGTTCAATGCCTATCTGAGCGGCTTCTATTACCGCTCCGAGGCGGTCTACAACCGCGAGCTCCCATATCCGTTCAACACCGACGATCAGACCGCGATCTGCTTCGAGGGCGAATGCGGTCCCAACAACATCGTCAACTCGCGGGATCCCGAAAGCGGTCAGCTCGAAGGCTTCCTGGTCGGATATGACGTCTATGTCCGGCCCTACACCGGCACGAACGCGACGATCCCCGGCAGCCGGTACGAGCTGCTGAATCCGGCGGCCGGCTGCCAATATGGCCCCGGCTACAACCTGACGCCGGAGGAGATCGCGAACGCCGCCAATGCGGTGGCCCCCATCAACACCCCGGTCTGTACGGTGGACATCACCAATCGCTATGGCGTGGTGGCGCCGAACATCGAGCGGTTCGGCGGGTCTGGCCGGTTCACGGTCCAGGTCGGCGATTCGTCCGAAGCCTATCTGATGGTCAATTTCCAGCAGAGCACCGTGAACTTCACCGGCGCGCCGCCGGTGTTCCGCGGCCAGGCGAATGCAGGCATCCTGTTCCGGCCGTTCTCGACGGCCGCCGGTCCGTCGGCGGCACTGGCGCCGGGATCCTTCGCACTGACCCTGCCGGTCTACGTGTGCCCGAACGGCGTCGGCGACGCGCGCGGCACCAATACTGGTTGCGATGCCACCAACGGCGTTCTCAATCCGAACAATCCGTTCGCGGCGCAGGGCCAGGTCGCCCGCATTCTCGGCCGGCCGATCCAGGACCCCGTGTATAACGAGACCCGCAGTCGCGTGTATCGCGCGGCGTTCGGCATTTCCGGCACGTTGTGGGACAATTGGGACTACAGCGTCGAAGCGACGGCAATGCACAACGACCTGCGTCGCCTCCAGCAAGGTTATGTCTACATCGCCAACATGCTGACCGCGATCGCGCAGGGCACGTTCAACTTCGTGAATCCCGAGCTCAACGATCAGGACATCCTGGATTTCGTCTCCCCCGACAATGTCACCAATGCCTCGTCCGATCTCTATGCGGCCCAGGTCAATCTCAGCACTGCGCTGGCCGACTTGCCCGGCGGCCCGCTCGAGCTCGGCTTCGGTGCGCAAATCCGGTACGAGGCGGTGGACGCGCCCAGCGCCAACCCCGACACGGATGGCCCGACACAGCGCTATTTCACGCTGAACGCGTTCGGCACCTCGGGCAACCGCACGGTCTATTCGGCTTTTGCGGAGGTCAACGCGCCGATCATCGAGCAGGTCGAGGTGAACGTCTCCGGCCGCTACGACCGTTACTCGAGCGGACAGGACTCCTTCTCGCCGAAGGCCGGCATCATCTTCCGGCCGATTCCGGAGATCACGCTGCGCGGCACCTATTCACGCGGCTTCCGCATCCCGTCGTTCGGCGAGGCCAATGCGTTGCCGACCACCGGCTTCGTCACCGTGTCGACCTCGACCCTGCCGAACTCGTTCCTTTCGCAATACGGGCCGGACTGCCGGAGCGACAATCCGGACGGGTGCCCGGCCTATATCACCAATTACTCGCGCGGCCTGACGACGCTGGCCTCGCCGGATCTGGAGCCGGAAAAGTCGCGCAGCTTCACGTTGGGCGCGATCTTCCGGCCGATCCCGAACGTGACGCTCTCGGTCGACTACTACAACATCCGCAAGACGGGGGCGATCACGTCGGCGCCGATCGGTCCGGCGCTGGACGCCTATTTTGCCGGGCAGCCGATCCCGGACGGTTACAATGTGATCCCGGATGCGCCGGATCCCAACTTCCCCGATGCGTTGCCGCGCCCGGCCTTCGTCGAATCGCAGCTGGTGAACGCCAACACGATCAAGTCGGAAGGCCTCGACTTCGCTGCCAATGCGAATTTCGAGCTGGCGCCGGGGCTCAGGTGGCGGACCAATGCGGAGGCGAGCTATATCCTGGAGCTCAGCACGACCTTCCCGGACGGGACGAAGCAGGACTATGAAGGCACGCTCGGCAACTTTGCCCTGACGGCCGGCTCGGGCACGCCGCGCTGGCGGGGCAGCTGGGTGAACTCGCTGGAATATAACGAGTTCACCCTCACCGGGATCGTCAACTGGTTCGGCGGTTATGATCTGTCGGCCGAGGACGAGACCGGTCCCGACACGGCGGGCGATTGCGGCCTGTCCCCTGGCTACACGCCCTGCCGTGTCGATGACTACGTCACCCTCGATCTCACCGGCCAGTTCCAGCTCAACGATCAGTTCACCTTCTACGTGAACGTGCTCAACGTGCTGGACGACCTGCCGCCGATCGACCCGGTCACCTATGGCGCGCATCTCTACAATGCCGTCCAGGGGGGAACGGGCATCTTCGGCCGTGCCTTCCGGGCCGGAGTACGGGTGGACTTCTAGGTCCCTTCGCGACTGCAACTCCAGGGGCGGCCTTCGGGTCGCCCCTTTTTCATCCGCGACACGGAGGGATCACGATAAGGATCGGCAGTCGTTCGGCGCCCGCTCGCCGCGGAACCGCGCGTCGATCCAGTCGAGCGTCGTGCGGACCTCGGTCCGAGCCACTGTCGCGTGCTCGCCTCCAGGGACGGAAATGAAGCGCACTGTCTTGCCGCTTGCGCAGGCGCGCCAGACGAAGTCGAGCGTCACCGCCGGCGCGACGATCGTGTCGGCGGTGCCCTGGACGACCATGAGCGGAGACGGCACGGCCCGCGGCGATACGCTGTTCTCCCGCATCAGCGCACCCCAGGGCTGGGTCCGGGCCAGATCGACGCCCCGGATCGCCTGCCGCGCGACGGCAATGCCGATGATCGTGCCGAGCCGCGGCCGTCCACTGACCTCGATGCAGTTGTTGTCGGCGAGCCGGATAATGACGTTCTGGGTCGACCGCCGGCCGAAGGCGGTCAGCGGCGCGCCGAAGTGCCGCGACCAGCTCGTCGCGGTGAAGGCGGTCAGCATCGCCCGCGCATTCTGGTCGCTGCCGTCCGCGAAATTGCGGGCGAGGTCGGTCGGCGGCACGATCGCGGCGACGCCGACGAGGTCGAGATCCGGCGCATAGCTGCGCGCCAGCTGGCCGCTCCACAGCGCCGCATGGCCGCCCTGGGATTCGCCCCACAGCGCAAAGCGGCGCGACGCCGCCGCCTCACGAATGCCGCCCGCGGCGCGCACCGCGTCGAGCACCGAATGGGCGGTGCTGGTCCCGACCAGGAACGGGTGCATTCCCTCCGAACCGAGCCCCGGATAATCCGGCGCGACCACCGTATAGCCCCGCCGAAGCACGTCGCTCAGCGTCGGTATCATCGTGAAGTTGAGCTCGCCGATCGACGGTGCACAGCGCGATGCGACGCCGAGCGCGCCATGGGTCCAGGCGATCACCGGTCGCGGCTCGCGCCCCGGCCGTCCGCGCGGTGCGATCACCATGCCGGTCACCTGGATCGGCCGGCCGCGATCGCTCGTGGTCCAGTAGCGTATCCTCCAGGCCCGCATGCCCGCCGGCGCCTCGCGCGCCGACTGCGCGTCGATCAGCGTCCCGGCACGCTGGGCGAGCGCAGCCCCGGGCAGCGCGATCATTGCCGCGACGGCGGCCAGCATGATGGTCAGGGTCTTGAGAGCCCCCCGCATAGGCGCAACCTTATCGCAAAGGACGACGGCGCGACAGACCGCACTTTCCGCAGGGCCGGAGGCGGCGGAGGTGTTCAGGCCCGATCCATCCGTCGGCAGTCATCAGCAGCATGGACAGAAGCTCGGAAGAAGCGGTGGCGCGAGAGAAGCCGAACAGAAGAGGGGTGCGATGATCGGGGCCGCACTCGGCGAGGACGGTCCGATCGAGTGGGCCTCGGCGGGCCTGTTCGCGATCGCGGCCCTGACGATTGTACTCCGATGGCGACACCTGGCCGATCTTGGCTGGCTTCGCTTCTACGCTGCCGTTCTCGCGGCGATTTGCTGCCTGTCCGAGCTGAGCTTCGGCGCCCGCCTGTTCGGATGGTCGATGCCCGCGATGCGCGGCGGCGGCGAACTGGACGGTGCGCACGACCTGGTGCTGCTCGCCTGGCGCGCGGTCTCGATGTCGCCGCTGTATCTGGCCTTGGCTGGCTTCGCGTCGGCGCTGGCGGGTGGCATCGGCGCACGGCTTGTCGTCCGGGCCGGAGTCACCGTTCAGGGCCTGGTTCATTGGGTGGCAACCGATCGTCGCCGCGCGCTCGTCGCCCTCGCTTCGGCCGCGCTGGCCATCGCACTGGCCTGTGACCTGCTGGAACGACCGCGCACGCGGCTGATTGAGGAGCCGCTGGAGCTGCTCGGCGCGGCCCTGCTGGCGCTGGCGTCCTGGTCGTCCGCGCACCCGGTCGGTCGGCGGCAGGGGAGGCTCGCGCTCCGGCGCTCGGGTTGACGATGTCACGGCCAGCCGGGTGTGCTAGAGCTCCCGGAAATAGCGGGCGACCGGCCATCGTTCGAAGCCGCTCCGCTCATAGGCCGCGCGCGACGGGGCATGGCCGGGATCGTCGCCCGTTTCGACCATCGCGATCCTCATCCCGGCGTCCCGCATGTGGTCGAGAGCCCGTTCGAGCAGCGCCCGTGCGAGCCCCTGCCGTTGCCGGTCCGGATCGACGGCAAGGATATAGACTTCGCCCATATGATCTTCGGGATGCAGGCGAACGCCGACCCAGCCGAGCACTGCCCTGTCGTCGCATGCCACCCACACGCACCGACCTTCGGCATCGAGGAACCGCCCGATGTCGGCGGTCTGCCGTGCCCCCCATCCGTCCGGATAGAAGGTGTGGTAGACGTAGGGCGGCACGGCCGGCTCCAGCTGCGCGAACACCGGTGCCCAGGATCGCAGGGACAGGGCGAGGACCTCTGCTCGATACGTCTCGTCATAAGGCAGGATTCTGAAGCTCATGATCGTCTCCGGCGCGTGTCCGCATGGTGCGGCGCTTTAGCGGAATGCGCAGGTGTGGAAAGTTTGATGGGGATGAGCGCCGCGATATCGGGGCGGGGAGGATTGTTGGATACAAATAGGATTTCGCCTGTCACCTTGGCGGGATGACGCCCGCAACCTGTCTTGCACCGAAGTCACGGCTCATCCCGAGCTTTCATCCACCCGCGGGAGGCCGGATTTTTCGCCCAGGGAAGCTGAACCTTATGAAACTTCCGCCGAACTTTTCGGCTTGCGCCTGGACCGCACGCTGGCCAGAGGCGGTGACGCCATGACCGATTTCTACCGCATCCGCCGCCTGCCGCCCTATGTCTTCGCCGAAGTCAATGCGATGAAGGCGGCGGCGCGGGCGCGGGGCGAGGACATCATCGATCTCGGCATGGGCAATCCGGACGGCGCGCCGCCCGCGCATGTCGTCGAGAAGCTGGCCGAGGTCGCCCGCAATCCACGCGCCCACGGCTATTCGGCCTCCAGGGGCATTGCCGGCCTCCGCCGCGCGCAAGCCGCCTATTACCAGCGCCGTTTCGGCGTGGATCTCGACCCCGACAGTGAGGTGATCGTGACGCTGGGGTCGAAGGAGGGCCTCGCCAATCTCGCCCAGGCGATCACCGCGCCGGGTGACGTCGTGCTCGCGCCCAATCCCTCCTATCCGATCCACCAGTTCGGCTTCATCATCGCGGGCGCCGCGATCCGCTCGATCCCCGCCGCGCCGGGGCCGGATTTCTTCACCCAGCTGGAACGGGCGGTGCGCTACACCGTGCCGACGCCGAAAGTGCTGGTGATCGGCTATCCGTCCAACCCGACAGCCTATGTCGCGGACATCGATTTCTACCGGCAGGTCGTCGATTTCGCGAAGGCGCATGGCCTCTGGGTCATCTCCGACCTTGCTTATGCCGAAATCTACTATGGCGACGTGCCGACGCCCTCGATCCTCCAGGTGCCGGGCGCGAAGGAGGTGGCGGTCGAGTTCACCTCGATGTCCAAGACCTATTCGATGGCCGGCTGGCGGATCGGCTTCGCGGTCGGCAATCCGGCGCTGATCGGCGCGCTCGGCCGGGTGAAATCCTATCTCGACTATGGCGCGTTCACGCCGATCCAGGCGGCGGCCGCCGCCGCGCTCAACGGGCCGCAGGACATCGTCGAGGCCAACCGCAAGCTCTACAAGAGCCGGCGCGACTGCCTCGTCGAATGTTTCGGCCGGGCCGGCTGGGACGTGCCGCCGCCCGAGGCCAGCATGTTCGCCTGGGTGCCGATCCCGGAGGCGTGGCGCAGGCACGGCTCGCTCGAATTCTCCAAGCAGCTGCTCTCGAAAGCCGGCGTTGCGGTCGCGCCCGGTTCCGGCTTCGGCGAGGAAGGGGAAGGCTATGTTCGCATCGCCCTCGTCGAGAACGAGCAGCGCATCCGACAGGCGGCACGCGGCGTGAAGAAGTTCCTGGCCGGCTAGCCGGGTTCCCTAGGAGAACGGCCACCAGAAGCCACGCCGCCGTCTCGGCTGGGTGCAGGCCTCGCGGACCTGGGCGAGGGCGGGCGCCGCGCCGGCAATGCGGAAGCTGAGGTCGACAGGCCGCTCCTCGACATCGCGGGCACGGATAACGAGCCGCTCCGAAGAGCTCAGCCACTGGACGAACGACTCCACCTTGCGGCGGCCGGTGAGCGTGGCGGTGTCGTCCTGGATATGCCAGTTGAAGCGGCGCGGCGGATTGGCATCGAACCGGTAGGTGAAGGGCCTGACGCCGCTGAAGATATTGCCGCGGTCGAACCAGCTCGGGAAGCGCAGCATCACCCGCATGCCGCGATACCGGGTCGGATCGCAGGCCACGATCAGCTGGTTGCGATTGTCGTTGAGCACGGCGCGCGCGCGGACCTGATCGGTGATCGGATCGCGCGAGACCTCCGCCATCATCGGCCGCGGCGGCATCGCCGTCGCCAGCGCTAAGGCCGTCAAAAACATGTCGAATTCCCCCTCACGCCCGAAGGCATAGAGCGCCGCCCGAAGGGACGCAACCGCCGAACCTGCCTATCCGGCGTCGCGATCCTCCAGGTAGCGGACGATCAGGTCGGCCGCCGTCCCGGCGCTCGTCGCCAATGTGTCGATCCGGATTTCGGGCCTCTCCGGCGGTTCGTAGGGTGAGGCGATGCCGGTGAAGTTCGCGATTTCGCCGGCTCGGGCACGGGCGTAGAGGCCCTTGGCGTCGCGCCGCTCGGCTTCCTCCAGCGGCGTATCGATGAAGATTTCGACGAACCGGCCGCCGCCCATCATCGCACGGACCATGTCGCGTTCGGCGCGGAACGGACTGATGAAGGCGGCGAGGACGATGAGGCCCGCATCGGTCATCAGCCTGGCCGCCTCGCCGGCGCGGCGGATGTTTTCGACCCGGTCGGCGGCGGTGAAGCCGAGATCGCGATTGAGCCCCAGGCGGACATTGTCGCCGTCCATCAGGAAGGTGTGTCGCCCGAGCGCGTGCAGCTTCGTCTCGACCAGATTGGCGATGGTCGATTTGCCGGCGCCGGACAAGCCGGTGAACCAGAGCAGCTTCGGCGCCTGGCCCATCAGCGCTGCCCGTCGCTCGGCCGTCACCGTCAGCGCCTGGGCATGGACATTCTCGGCGCGATAGAGCGCGAAATGGATCAGGCCGGCGGCCACCGTGTTGCCGCTGAGACGATCGATCAGGATGAAGCCGCCGAGCGGCCGATTGGCCTCATAAGATTCGAAGACGATCGGCCGGGCGGTCCAGACATTCGCAGTGCCGATCTCGTTCAGCTCCAATGTCTTCGTCGCGAGCTGCTCCAGCGTATCGACACTTATTTTGTGCTTGGGCTTCTGGACCGTCGCCGGTACGGTCTGGGTCCCGATCTTGAGCAGGTATTGCCGGCCCGGCAGCAACGGCGCATCGCCCATCCAGATCAATGTCGCTTCGAACTGGTCGGCGATATGCGGCGGATGCTCGGGATCGGCGATCATGTCGCCGCGCGAGCAGTCGATCGGATCGGTGAAGGTCAGCGCCACCGACTGGGGCGCCTCCGCCACCTCGAGATCGCCACCCATCGCAACGATCCGTTCAATCCTGGCGTGTCTATTGGATGGCAGGATTGCCACGTCGTCGCCCGGCTTCACCTGTCCCGCTGCGATTGTTCCGGCATAGGCTCTGAACGATCCGTCGCGGATGACATGCTGCACCGGCATTCGAAACCGAATGTGCGATCCCTGAGGTGCGACCTCGACCGTCTCGAGATAGTCGAGAAGCGTCGGACCTTCGTGCCAGGGCGTATCCGTCGACCGTTCGACCACATTGTCCCCGTGCAACGCAGAGACCGGGATTGCCGTCAGCGCCCCGCCGCCAATCCGCGCCAGGAAGGCCGCAAGCTCTGCCGCGATCGCCTCGAACCGGTCGCGATCGAAGCCGACCAGATCCATCTTGTTGACCGCGAGGCAGAAGGTCCGGATGCCGAGCAGGCGGGCGATATAGGCATGCCGCCGGGTTTGAGGCAGCAGTCCCTTGAACGCATCCACCAGCACGATCGCGGCATCGGCGTTCGAGGCGCCGGTCGCCATGTTGCGTGTATATTGTTCGTGCCCCGGTGCATCGGCGAGGAGGAACCGCCGCCTCGATGTGGCGAAGGAAAGATGAGCGACATCTATCGTGATCCCTTGCTCGCGCTCGGCCTCCAGCCCGTCGGCGATCAGCGCCAGATCGGTGACGTCGCCGATCCGGTCTTCCGGCAGCGCGCCGCTGTCGCGCAGCAATCGGCCGATCAGGGTCGATTTGCCGTCGTCGACCGAGCCGGAGGTCATGAAGCGCAGCATGGATTTCATCGCCGCACGTTACTGGCGGACCGACGCTTTTCAAACGCTTTGGCTTGCGTCGCCTCCCGCTCCGGCTTACATCGCCGCCATGCGTCGGCCGCTCCGGGAAGGGGCGGCCCTTATTGTTTCCGGAGGATTTCATGGCCCAGCCGCTCATGCCCCACGCGACGGCCAGCTGGCTCGTCGACAGCACCGCGCTCACCTTCCAGCAGATCGCCGAGTTCTGCGGTCTGCACATTCTCGAGGTCCAGGCGATCGCGGACGATACCGCCGCAACCAAGCTCACCGGCCGTGATCCGCTCCGCTCGGGCGAGCTCACCATGGACGAGATCGAGAAGGGACAGGCCGATCCCGCCTACAAGCTCCAGATGCACCGCGAGCCCGACCAGGCGGTGCGCACCAAGGGGCCGCGCTACACGCCGGTCTCCAAGCGGCAGGACAAGCCGGACGGCGTCGCCTGGCTGATCCGCAACCATCCGGAGCTTTCGGACGGCCAGATCGGCAAGCTCATCGGCACCACCCGCTCGACCATCCAGGCGATCCGCGAGCGTAGCCACTGGAACATCGCCAACATCCAGCCCAAGGATCCGGTGACGCTCGGCCTCACCTCGCAGCGCGAGCTCGACGCGGCGGTGGCGAAGGCGGCAAAGGCGGCGGGCATCGAGGCGGTGCAGAACGATGCCGGCATGGTCCGCGACCGCGAGGCGCTGATCGAGGAACTGCGCGCCGAGCGCGAGGCAGCGGTCCGTGAGGCCGAGGCAGCGCATGCCGCGGAGGGCGCCGAATCCGACCAGGGCTTTGTCGACCCGTTCCGCAGCTGACGCGCCGGCGCCCGACGCGTCGCTGGCCGATGTCCCGCACAGCCATCGCGGGCTGACCTATCCCTTCGGCCGGTCCGGTCCGGAGCCTGGCACCCTGCGCGAGATCGCCCCGGGCATCAGCTGGAGCCGGTTGCCGGTGCCTGGGGCGCTCAACCATATCAACGTCTGGGTGCTCGGGGACGAGGGCGGGATTGCGCTCGTCGATACCGGGCTCAACATTCCGCCGTCGCGTGACGCCTGGGACGCGCTGTTTGCCGGCCCGCTCGCCGGCAATACGGTCATGCGGGTCATCGTCACCCATTTCCACCCGGACCATATCGGCCTTGCCGGGTGGCTGACCGATCGGTTCGGAGTGCGGCTCTGGATGTCGCGCGGCGAATGGCTGTTCGCGCGCATGCTGACCACCGATGTGCGCGAGGCACCGCCGGCCGAAGCCTTTGCCGCCTGGCGTGCGGCCGGCTGGACCGAGGAACAGATCTCGGCGGCGGCGGCGAAAGGCTGGGGGCAGTTCGCGTCCGTCGTCAGCCCGGTGCCCGTCAGCCATGTCCGCCTACAGGACGGCGATACCGTCCGCATCGGCGCGCGCGGCTGGCAGGTCGTCGTCGGCTCGGGCCATTCGCCCGAACATGCCTGCCTCGTCGACTTCGACGGCAAGCTGATGATCGCCGGCGACCAGGTGCTGCCGCGGATCACCTCCAACGTGTCGGTCAACCTGTCGGAGCCCGAAGCGGATCCGCTCGGCGAGTGGCTCGCCTCGATCGAGAAGCTGAAGGCGCTGCCGGACGACCTGCTCGTCCTTCCCGCCCATGGCGAGCCGTTCACCGGCCTCCACGTGCGGCTCGACGCCCTCGCCCAGGGTCATCACGGGCGGCTCGACGCCCTTCACGCGCACCTCGCCGAACCGCGCCGCGCCGTGGACTGTTTCGGCGTGCTCTTCGCGCGGGCGGTGGGCGATCATCTCGGTCTCGCGACCGGCGAGGCGATGGCGCATCTCAGGCATCTGGAGATCGAAGGCCGGGCGGTGCGTAAGGTCCGGGACGGGGTTTACTGGTACCGACAAGCATGAGTTGCCGTCTTGGCCACCAGTGGCTACATTGCAAGCCATGAAGCATGTGTCGATCAAGGAGGCCAAGGATCGCCTGCCGGCTCTCCTTCGGGAAGTGGAGAATGGTGAGCACGTTGTGATCACGCGGCGTGGAGAGCCCGTCGCCGATGTCGTGCCACATGTCCGCAAAAAGGGCGGGATCGACTTCGAGGCCATGAGTCGCTGGAAGAGGGCGAGAGGGATCGATCGAGTTTTCGGCGATCCGTCGCCGGACTTCGATGATCCGTTCCCCGAAGATTTCCTGCTCAGGCCGTTGCCGTAATCGGTGAGAATTCTCCTCGATACGAACGTGCTGATCCCTGTGATCGACGGGAAGATCAAGGTTCTGCCGCGATCGGTTCGCGAGGCACTGACAGACTCAACTCACAAATACTTCGTCAGCGTCGCGAGCTTGTGGGAGATCAAAATAAAGGTTCAGCTCGGCAAGTTGCCGCTCCCGATGGCGACGGAGGAAATCCCCGATGTTCTGGCCGAGGGCGGTGTCGATGTGATCCCGATCCTCGCATCGCATGCGCTGCATGATCTGCATCCACTTCCCGAAACAAAGGATCCTTTCGACCGGCTCCTGCTTTCCCAGTGCGCCGTCGAGCAACTGCTGCTGCTGACGCGAGACAAGGGGTTGCAGGGCCACCCGTTCACTTGGCCGCCGGCCTCCGCTTGACCCCGGCACGCGCCGCGCCCAATGCTGCGCACATGACGGACCCGGGACCGGACGTTTCCGAACTCTCATTCGAAGCGGCGCTGAAGCGGCTCGAGGAAATCGTGCGCAAGCTCGAAAGCGGCGAGGCGCCGCTCGACGAGGCGATCGAGCTCTACAATGAAGGCGACCGCCTGAAGAAGCAGTGCGAGGCCCGTCTTCAGGTGGCGCAGGCGCGGATCGAGCAGATCCAGTTCGGCCCGGACGGCGCGCCGTCCGGTACCGCTCCGTTCGGCGGCGAATGATCCCGGCGGTGACCAGCCCGACGCCGACGCTGCAATCGGCGCTCGCGGAGATCGGCGGCGAGATCGATCGCGCCTTCGACGCCCTCCTGCCCGTGCCGGCCGACCCGCGCGCCCGGCTCTACGAGGCGATGCGCTATTCGGCGATCGGCGGCGGCAAGCGGATGCGCCCCCTGCTCGTGGTCGCCGGCTGCAGCCTGTTCAAGGTCGATCGCGCCCGCGCCGTCCGCGCCGGCCTCGCGGTCGAATGCATCCATGTCTATTCGCTGATCCACGACGATCTGCCCTGCATGGACGACGACGACCTGAGGCGCGGCAAGCCGACGCTGCATCGCGCCTATGACGAATGCACGGCGATCCTGGCCGGCGATTCGCTGCACGCGCTTGCGTTCGAGATCCTTGCCGACGAGGCGACGCACGAGGATCCGTTCGTGCGCGTCGAGCTGGCGCTGGAGCTGGCCCGCGCCGCGGGTCCGGCCGGCATGGCAGGCGGGCAGATGATGGACCTGGTCGCCGGCGAGATGACGCTCGACCTCGCCTCCGTCACCCGGCTCCAACAGCTCAAGACCGGCGCGCTGATCGGCTGGTGCCTGGAGGCGGCGGCGATCATGGGCAAGGTGCCGGCCGAGGGGCGGACGGGACTGCGCGGCTATGCCCGCGACATCGGCCTCGCTTTCCAGATCGCCGACGATCTGCTCGATCACGAAGGCAGCGAGGAAAAGACCGGCAAGCGGGTCGGCAAGGATGCCGGCGCCGGCAAGGAGACCTTCCTCTCCCTGCTCGGGCCCGAACGCGCGCGGCAGCAGGCGCAGGCGCTGGTCGAGCAGGCGATCGATCATCTGCGCGGCTTCGGCGACGAGGCGGAGCTGCTGCGGGCCGTGGCGCGCTTCGCCGTCGAGCGCGACCACTGAACCCGGGAACAGGGGGGAGGAGATGAAGACAGCGGTCTATCCGGGAACCTTCGATCCGATCACGCTTGGCCATATGGACATCATCCGTCGTGCCGCCCATCTGGTCGACCGGCTGGTGGTCGGCGTCACCACCAACCCGTCCAAATCGCCGATGTTCACCGTCGGGGAGCGGCTCGACATGGTGAAGCGCGAGACGGCGGGCGTCGCCGACGGCAAGATCGGCGTGGTCTCGTTCGATTCCCTGCTGATGGATTTCGCCGTGCGTGAAGGCGCATCGATGATCGTGCGGGGCCTGAGGGCCGTCGCCGACTTCGAGTACGAGTATCAAATGGCGGGGATGAACCAACAGCTCAATCCGGACATCGAGACGGTCTTCCTGATGGCAGACGTCTCGCTGCAGCCGATCGCGTCGAAGCTGGTCAAGGAAATCGCCCTCTATGGCGGCGAGATCGGCCGCTTCGTCACGCCGGCGGTCGCGGTGCAGGTGCGCGACCGGGTGAACCAGATCGGGCGCAAGGGCAGCTGATCCGCGCTTGAGGCGCGTCGGTGCACGCCCTAGTAAACATCCAAACGGGGGCCTGATCGGGATTCGAGGTACTGTCATGCGTGTGTTATCGATCGTCGCCGGCCTTTCCGGCCTCCTCGTTGCGGGCGCGCTCGCCGCGCAGCAGCCCCGCCAGCAGCCGAAGCAGCCCGAGCCGAATGTCGACGTCGAGAATCTGGCCGACGAGATGGGCACCACGACTCCCGCCACGGCGCCCGTCCAGGTCGCCCCGCCGGCGCTGACCGCCGAGAACACCTGGAATCTCGACCTCTCCAATGGCGGACGCGTGTCGATCCAGTTCCGGCCCGACGCCGCCCCCCAGTCGGTCGAACGGCTCAAGGCGCTGACCCGGCAGGGCTTCTACAACGGCGTCGTCTTCCACCGGGTCATCCAGGGCTTCATGGCCCAGAGCGGCGATCCGACCGGGAGCGGCACCGGCGGCTCGCAGCTCCCCGATCTCACCGCCGAGATCAACGGCCTGCCGCACGTGCGCGGCGCCGTCGCGCTGGCGCGGGCCGAGGACATGAACAGCGCCAACAGCCAGTTCTACATCATGTTCGCGCCGCGGCTGTCGATGGACCGCCAATATACGGTCGTCGGCCGGGTGGTGAGCGGCATGAACTTCGTCGAGGGGATCGAGCGGGGCGAGCCGCCGCTCAATCCGACCCGGATCGTGCGCGCCTCCCTGGGGTCGGAAAACGTCCCGCCGATGAGCGCCGAGCAGCTGCGCGCCGAAGGCGAGCGGCTGGCGGCGGTGCAGCGCGCGGCGGCCGCTGCGGCACCCCAGGCCGCGGCGCCGGGCACGCCGGTGTTGCTGGTTCCGCAGCCAGGAACGACCCCGCCCGGCACGACCGACAACCCGCCGCAGCCCGCGCCCACAACGCCGCAATAACGTGCGGGTCGAGCTCTTCGACTTCGATCTTCCGTCCGACCGCATCGCCCTGAGGCCGGCCGCCCCGCGGGACAGCGCGCGGCTGCTGAAGGTCGAAGGCGGCGTGTTCGCCGATCACGTCGTGACCGATCTGCCGGGATTGCTGCGCGCGGGCGACGTCCTGGTGTTCAACGACACCCGTGTCATCCCGGCCCAGCTCGAGGGTGCGCGCGGCGATGCGAAAATCGGCGCGACGCTGCACAAGCGCGAAGGGCCGCGTGCCTGGCGCGCCTTCGTGCGCAATGCGAAGCGCCTGCGCGACGGCGATCGGATCGATTTCGGCCAGGGCGTCTCGGCGCTGGCCACCGATCGCGGAGCGGACGGCTCGTTCCTGCTGTCCTTCGAAGGGGAGGAGCCGGTCGAGCTGCTGCTCGAGCGGGCCGGGCGGATGCCGCTGCCACCCTATATCGCCGGCAAGCGCCCCGCCGACGCCCGCGATGCCGAGGACTATCAGACGATGTTCGCGAGCCGGGAAGGCGCGGTCGCGGCGCCGACCGCGGCGCTCCATTTCACGCCGCGCCTGATGGCTGCGCTCGCGGCGGCCGGAATCGGTCACGAGACCCTGACGCTCCACGTCGGCGCCGGCACATTCCTGCCGGTGAAGGCGGACGACACCGAAGCCCATGTGATGCATGCCGAATGGGGGCGGATCGACGCTGCGACCGCGACCCGGCTGAACGCCGTGCGGGCCGCGGGCGGGCGTGTCATTGCCGTCGGCACGACGTCGCTGCGTCTTCTCGAAAGCGCCGCGGATGAAGCCGGATATATTCAGCCATTCGAGGGCGACACCGCGATCTTCATCACGCCGGGCTATCGCTTCCGCGCCATCGACGGCCTCGTCACCAACTTCCACCTGCCGCGCTCGACCCTGTTCATGCTGGTCTCCGCGCTGATGGGGCTCGATGTCATGCAGGCGGCCTATACCCATGCGATCGAGGCGGGGTATCGATTCTATTCCTATGGGGATGCCAGCCTTTTGCTGCCGGAGCGATGATGATCGAATGCGCGACGGCCGATCAGCCCGCCGGCGTGCGCGGATATTCGAGCTGCATCGCGACGAAATCGGCGCTGCGCCGGCCGTAGCGTGTCGCGATCTCGCCGAGCGTCCGGTTCAGCGCCTGCGCCGGCGGTTCGTTGCCGATGGCCGGAAGCTGCCCCGCAGGCCAGGACGTCGCGACCTCGTCAGGAAGGATGCGCAGGCCGCTCCGGCTCGTCTGCGGCCCGGAGGCGAAGGTCAGCGCGCGCGACCGGTAGGTCCGCGACCAGGCATCGGCGACGAGCGCGAGGGACACTTCGTCGATGCCGGGCGTCAGTGCCAGGCCGAGCCGCTCGCGATTCCAGAAGGCCATCCTGTTGCCGATCGCGGTCATCGCGAACGGCCGCGTGAACCGAAAGGCGCTGCTGTCGTGGCGGGCGTCCCATTGCGCGAGGCTGAGGTCGCGGGCCACGGCTTCGGCCCGCTGCCGCCCCGCGATCGCCTCGATCAGCGTCAGCATCATCGGCATCGACGCGGTAATCCCGGTCGTGGTCGCGACGCCGCGGTCGACCACCAGCCGCCGGTCGGGCAGGTAGCGGATCCCGGGATGTCGTTTGAGCATGCCGTCCAGATAGTACCAGTGCGTCGTCGCTTGCCGCCCGTCGAGCAGGCCGGCCGCGGCGACGACCTTGGCGCCGGCGCAGACGCCGACGATGATCGCGCCCCGCGCCGCCTGCTGCCGGATCCACTGCAGCGCGGCGGGATCGTCATCCCGGCTCATCGCCGGCACGATGACATAGTCCGCCCCGTCCGGATGGTGCGCGTCGAACTGGGCGGTGGTGGCCTGCGGCTGGACCTTCAGCGCCGGAAACAGGGTCATCGGCCCCGGCGCGGTGCTGAGCGCAACCACGTCGGCGACGTCGGCGCGGCGCAGGATGCCATAGGGCATCAGATAATCGGTGGTTTCGGTGGCATCGTTGATGCCGACGATCGCGATGAGCGGACGCCGGCGCTTCGGCGGCCGCAGGGCGGCGATCGTGGCTTCCGCCTCCTCTCGCGCGATCGGCGGCGCGGCCTTCGCCGCGGGCGTCGGCGGCAAGGAAAGCAGCCAGCCGCCACCGGCAAGCGCGAACAGGAACATCGCTCCGAGCAGGATTCGCACCGCAAGCCGTCTGGTCATGCCAAGGCCCTCCGCAAAAGCGCGCCGCTGTCCACGCGCTGATCGGCCGAGCCCAGCGGGACTATGAGGGCCTTGCACCCCGATCGCAACAGATCAGGACGCGCGTTGCTTGCCGCCTAGCCGGCCTCCATGCCTTCCAGAATGCGATCCGGCCCGCGATCTCGGCCGCGGCCGGCTTGGGATCGGGATAGTACCACGCGGCATCCTTGTTCTCCTTTCGCCGCGCCGTACAATCGGCAATAGCAGTGGGATGTGCGTCCTGGCCTTCGCATGGCGAGCGCATCCGCGCTGGCGTCTCGTGGTTGCGGGCAATCGCGACGAGCTGCACGCGCGGCCGGCGGCGGCGCTGGCGCGCTGGAACCGGCCCGATCACGTGCTGGCGGGGAGGGACCTGCAGTCGGGCGGGACCTGGCTCGGCGTCTCGGGGCAGGGGCGGTTCGCAGTGGTGACCAACTTGCGGGGCTATGACGCGCCCGAGCCCGGCCGTACCTCGCGCGGCATGCTGGTGGCCGACGTGCTTGCCGGCGAAGGGCGCTATGCCGATCCGGTCCAGGCCGAACCCGGCGATTTCAACCCGTTCAACCTGATCTTCGCGAATGCGGACGAGGCCCGGTTCCTCTCCAACCGGCCCGAGCCGACAAATATCCTGCTGGCGCCGGGATTGTACGGCCTGTCGAACGGCGGGCTCGACGAGCCCTGGCCCAAGACGCTCCAGCTCAAGGCCCTCCTGCTCGACTGGCTCGGCCGGGAGGCCGGCCCGGACGCCTTGCTCGACGACCTGCGCCGGGACGTACTGCCGGACGTCGGCCTCCGCGAGGCGGCACCGTCGGACGTGTGGCTCGAGCCGCCCTTGTCGCCGATCTTCATTCGCAATCCGGCCTACGGCACCCGCTGCAGCACGGTCGTCGCCATCGACGACCAGGGCCGCGGCGTCATCGTCGAGCGGCGGTACACCCCGGCGGCCGGGATCGCGGGCGAGACGCATCTCGGCTTTCGCTGGCCGGCATGGCAGGAAACCCGGGACGCCTGACGCGCGTTCGCGGCGCATGGAACGGGATGACATGTTCGCGCTCGAACGGCGGTTCTGGCTGGAAGGCGCTGCCGTCTACGCGGCGCTGCTCGACGATCGGGCGCTGATGGCCTTTCCGCAAATGGGCGTGATGGCAGCGGACGCGGTCCGCGAAAGCCTGAAGGACGCGCCGCGCTGGGCGTCGGTCGAGTTTTCGGACCGGCACGCCGGCCGCCCGAACGACGAGGTGGTCGTGCTCGGCTACCGCGCCGCCGCCCTGCGCGCCGACGGCGATCCGTATCGCTGCGTCTGCACCTCCTGCTACGTACGGGACGAAAGCGGCTGGAGGCTCGTCCAGCATCAACAGTCGCCGCTCGGCTGATCCCTCGCCCATGCTGTTTCGAACAGGTCGAGAATCGCCGACTGGCTCGGCAGGATCCTGGCGCGCGCCTCGGCCAGTGTGAACCAGGCCGCACGGTCGATTTCGGGAAAGGAGATCATGTTCCCGCTGCGCGGCGGCCATTCCATCGTCACCCGGTTGCTGACGATCGTCGCCGGATCGAGATCGCCTTCCGCCGCAAAGGTCTCGACCCGTTTGCCGCCTGTCTGCCGGATGCAGCCGAGCGGATGCAGTGCGCCTTCGATCCGGGTTCCGGTCTCCTCCGCGAATTCGCGGCGGGCCGCTGCTTCCGCGCTTTCGTCCGGATCGACGAGGCCCTTGGGAATCGCCCATGCTCCGGCGTCGCGCCCGGCCCAGAACGGCCCGCCGAAATGGGCGAGCAGCACCTCGATCCCGTTCGGGCGACGGCGCCACAGGAGGATGCCCGCGCTCAGCTGGACCACATGCACCTCCTTCGATCGGCCGAGTTGGCTGAGCAGAGCCAAGGGCCGCTACGACCAATCGACATTCAGCATGAAACTCCCTCTCCCCAGCGGGGAGAGGGTTGGGGTGAGGGGGTTCTGCCTCCGAGAATAGTCCCAAATGCCCGACACCCTCACCCTGCCCTCTCCCTCAAGGGAGAGGGTACAAAACTGAATGTCGATCCGTCCTAGTCGACCCGGCTCACCCGATAGCCCCGCGCCGCCAGCATCGACTGCACAGAGACGCGGCCGGCGAGGTGGCCGGCGCCGACCGCGAACAGCACCGTGCCGGGGCGCTCCAGCCGGTCGATCAGCCAGCCGGTCCAGCTTGTGTTGCGCCGGGTGAGCAGGGCGTCGAACAGCTCGGGCGGCATCTCCTCCAGCTCCGCCACCATCGCGTCGAGATCGCCGCGCAGCCAGTCCGCATCGCCCGGATCGAAATCGCCGGTGCCTTCGGCCCAGGCGTCGACCGTCTGCTCCAGCATCTCGCGCTGGACGGAGAGCGGCAGGGTGCTGAAGAAGCCGATCTGCTGCGCCGCGGTCTCGACCCCGGAGATCGGCCGGCCGCGCGCCCGGAAATCCTCGGTCAGCGCCTCCTCGACCCCGGTCAGCGCCTGCATGTCGGCGCCGTAGCCGTCGGCGAGCTGGGCGACCGAGAGCGACATCGCCACCGCCCAGGTCTGCAGGCCGTCGAGCGTCTCGCTCGGCACGCCGCTTGCCGCGATCATCTCGGCCAGCCGATCCCGCCGGTCGGGCGAGACGCGTGCGGTGACCGGCACGCTCTTGCCGAGCATTGTCCCCTCCAGCACGCCGGCGTCGAAATTGTCCATCTCCTCGTCGTCCACCTCGAGCACGAGCTCGTCGGCCTCGTCCACGGCACGGTTGAGCGCGGCCGAGCGCCAGTTCAGGTCCGGCGGCAGGATATGGATCGTGCCGAAAAGGTAGATCTTCGTGTCCTCATCGGCCAGCAGCCACAGCGCGGGCCGGGGTGCCGCCGGCGCTTCGGCTGCCGGCGACGGGGCCGCGGGGGCCGGCTGCGCGGCAGCGGGCGCGATCGACAGGCAGGCCGCCGTGACGATGCCGGCCAGCCTCATCATCCAGGTTCGAAATCGCGACACGCTCACTCCCCGACTCCGCTTCCTTGACCCGTCTTGCCCCATGCGCCAAAGCGTCGCCACGTTTGTTGCAGGTGCGAAGGCGAATCCTTGGGCTCAGCTCCGCTCTCTTTCCAGAAGCTCATATTGACGCTCCATGACTATTGGAGCGAACGGGGCTGCGTCATCCTCCAGCCCTATGACATGGAGATGGGGGCGGGCACCTTCCACCCCGCGACCACGTTGCGCGCGCTCGGCCCCGATCCGTGGAACGCCGCCTTCGTCCAGCCCTGCCGCCGTCCGACCGACGGCCGTTACGGCGAGAATCCGAACCGGCTCCAGCATTATTACCAGTATCAGGTGGTGCTGAAGCCGAGTCCGCCGGACCTGCAGGACCTCTATCTGGGCAGCCTCGCCGCGATCGGCATCGATTTCACGAAGCATGACATCCGCTTCGTCGAGGACGATTGGGAGAGCCCGACGCTCGGCGCCTGGGGCCTCGGCTGGGAGGTCTGGTGCGACGGCATGGAGGTGACCCAGTTCACCTATTTCCAGCAGATGGGCGGCTTCGACTGCAAGCCGGTGGCGGGCGAACTCACCTACGGGCTCGAGCGGCTCGCCATGTACATCCAGAACAAGGACAATGTGTTCGATCTCGATTTCAACGGGAACGGCGTCACCTATGGCGACGTGTTCCTGGAGAACGAGAAGCAGATGTCCGCCTGGAATTTCGAGGTGGCGGACACGGAGCGGCTGTTCGACGCGTTCCGCAAGGCCGCCGCCGAGTGCGAATCGTGCCTCGAGAAGAAGCTGCCGATCCCGGCCTATGAGCAGGCGATCAAGGCGAGCCACGTCTTCAACCTGCTGAACGCCCGCGGCGTGATCTCCGTCGCCGAGCGCCAGGCCTATATCGGCCGCGTCCGCGACCTCGCGAAGGGCAGCTGCCAGGCGTGGATGGAGCATGAAGGGTGGGTCGCGTGATGGGGGTTCGATTCCCTTCACCCGCTCCACCCCGTCATTCCAGCGAAAGCTGGAATCTCACTGCCTTTGCGGCGGTGGTGAAAAAAAGGGGGATTCCAGCTTTCGCTGGAATGACGAGACGTGGCTGATTTCCTGCTCGAGCTCCTGTCGGAGGAAATCCCCGCCCGGATGCAGGCGAAGGCGCAGGCGGATCTTGCCCGCCTGTTCGAGGAGCACCTGGCGGCCGCCGGCCTGAAGGCCGAGGCGATCGAGACCTATGCGACGCCGCGTCGGCTCGCGCTGATCGCGCGCAGCCTGCCCGCCGAAACCGAAGCAGTGTCGGAGGAGCTGAAGGGCCCGCGCACCTCCGCGCCGCCGCAGGCGCTGGAGGGTTTCCTGCGCAAGACCGGCCTGACGCAGGAGCAGCTTACCGAGCGCGACGGCGCCTACTTCGCGGTGATCGAGAAGCCGGGCCGTGCCACCGCGTCGGTGCTCGCCGAGGCGATCCCCGCCATCGTCCGCGCGTTCCCCTGGCCCAAGTCGATGCGCTGGGGCGTCGACTCGGCCTCTACCGAAAGCCTGCGCTGGGTGCGCCCGCTGCAGGGCATTGTCGCCCTGCTCGGCGAGGACATCGTCGCGTTCGAGATCGCCGGTATCAAGTCGGGCGCTGCGACGGTCGGGCATCGCTTCCACCATCCCGGCTGCATCACGCTGGGCGGCGCGCACGACTATGTCGAGAAGCTGCGCGCCTGTCATGTGATCGTCGATCCGGCCGAGCGCCGCCGGATCATCGCGGACGGCGCGCACAAGGCGGCGGCCGACGCCGGCCTGACCCTCATCGAGGATGACGGCCTGCTCGCCGAGAATGCCGGCCTCACCGAATGGCCGGTGCCGCTGCCCGGCGCGTTCGATCCGGCCTTCCTGGAGGTGCCGCGCGAGGTGATCCAGCTCACCTTGCGCACCAACCAGAAATATTTCGTCCTGACCGGCGCCGACGGCGCGCTGGCGCCCAACTTCCTCTGCGTCGCCAATATCGATGCCTCGGACGGCGGTGCGGGCATCATCGAGGGCAACCGCAAGGTGCTCGCCGCGCGCCTCTCCGATGCCCGCTTCTTCTGGGAGCAGGACGTCGAGGTGCCGCTGGCGGAGCAGTGGAAGAAACTCTCGCAGATCGTGTTCCACGAGAAGCTCGGGACTGTTGCCGACAAGGTCGAGCGTGTTGCCAAGCTGGCCCGTTGGCTGGTGGAAGAGGGGATCGTCGGCAGAACCCTCTCCCCCGGGGGGAGAGGGCAGGGTGAGGGGGTACGGCCTTCGGGAGTGCCCGCTGACTCAGAACCCCCTCACCCCAACCCTCTCCCCGTCGGGGAGAGGGAGAAATTGGCCGACCTCGCCGAACGCGCCGCCCGCCTCGCCAAGGCCGATCTCGTCACCGGACTGGTCGGCGAATTCCCTGAACTGCAGGGCATCATCGGCGGCCACCTCGCCCGCGCCCAGGGCGAACCCGACGAGGTCGCCGACGCAATCCGCGACCATTACAAGCCAGTCGGGCAGGGGGATGAGGTGCCGACCGCGCCGGTCACCGTGGCGGTCAGCTTGGCGGACAAGCTGGATACGCTGGTCGGGTTTTTTCACATTGATGAGAAACCGACGGGTTCGAAGGATCCGTTCGCTTTGCGACGTGCCGCAGTCAGTGCGATTGCTCTCATTCTAGAAAGCAATTCGAGAGTCTTACTCCGTGATGTCCTAGCGTTTGCTCGCAATAGTTATCGCGAGCAGGGAGTTGGCGGTGTCGAAGTGGAGCCTCATGGCGACACCGTGCGCGCTGTGGCCAAGGCCGCTTACGAGACAGTGTTCATGTCATCTGTCTTCGATTTCATGATAGAAAGGTTGGCTGTTCAGCAACGCGACAGGGGCATTCGGCACGATATTATCGGGTCCGTCTTTGCTCTCGCACGAGCAGGAAATGTCGACCTAGTCTCCATTCTCGCACGGGTGAAGGCGCTCCAGTCCTTCGTGGAAACCCCTGAGGGCGCCGATCTCCTTGCCGGCTACAAGCGCGCGGCGAACATTCTCAAGAAGGAAGGGTGGCCCCCCTCCGTCACCCCGGCGCAGGCCGGGGTCCAGTCGGACGAAGGTCTGGATTCCGGCCTTCGCCGGAATGACGAAGCGGAACAAGTCAGGAACAAAGAGCTTTCCTACACGCCCGAAAATGAGGAAACTGCCCTGATCGCCGCGCTCGATTCGGCCGAGCCGCGCGCCGCCGCGGCGGTGGAGGCGGAGGATTTCGAAGGGGCGATGGCGGCGCTCGCGTCGCTGCGCGCGCCCGTGGATGCCTTTTTCGACAAGGTGACGGTGAATGACCCCGATCCCGCCAAGCGCACCGCCCGCCTCAACCTCCTGTTGCGCATCCGCGACGCGGTCCACCAGGTCGCCGATTTTTCCAGGATCGAGGGCTGATTTTTCTGCCCCAGGGAAGCTGAAACTTATGAACCTTCCGGCGAAAGGGTCTGCCGCATGAGCCAATTTGTCTATCGCTTCGGCGGCGGCGCCTCCGACGGCAAGGCGGGCGACAAGAATCTGCTCGGCGGCAAGGGCGCGAATCTGGCCGAGATGGCCTCGATCGGCCTGCCGGTGCCGCCCGGCTTTACCATTTCGACCGAGATGTGCGACCGCTACTATGCCGAAGGGGAGCGCATTCCGGACGATGTCTGCGCCGAGATCACCGACGGCATCACCCATATCGAGGGGATCACCGGCAAGATCTTCGGCGATCCCGCCGATCCCCTGCTCGTCTCGGTCCGCTCGGGCGCGCGCGTGTCGATGCCGGGCATGATGGATACGGTCCTCAACCTCGGCCTCAACGACGAGACGGTGCAGGGTCTCGCAAAGGCGTCCGGCGATCCGCGCTTCGCCTGGGACAGCTATCGCCGCTTCATCCAGATGTATGGCGATGTCGTGCTGGGCGTCGACCATGGCCTGTTCGAGGACGCGCTGGAGATCGCCAAGGAGGACAAGGGCGTCCATCTCGACACCGATCTCGACGCCGACGACTGGCAGCGGCTGGTCGCGCGCTACAAGGAGATCGTCGCCGAGGAGCTGGGCCGCGACTTCCCGACCGACCCGCACGATCAGCTCTGGGGCGCGGTCGGCGCCGTGTTCGGCTCCTGGCAGTCCGAGCGCGCCAAGACCTATCGCCGGTTGCATCACATCCCCGGCGACTGGGGCACGGCGGTCAACGTGCAGGCGATGGTGTTCGGCAATCTCGGCGACACGTCAGCGACAGGGGTGGCCTTCACCCGCGACCCCTCGACGGGCGAGCGCGCTTACTACGGCGAATATCTGATCAACGCGCAGGGCGAGGACGTCGTCGCCGGCATCCGCACGCCGCAATATCTGACGCTGGCCGCGCGCGAGCGGGCCGGGGCGAAGCCGCTGTCGATGGAGGAGGCGTTGCCGGAGGTCTACGGCCAGCTCGCGGGCGTGTTCGACACGCTCGAGCGCCACTATCGCGACATGCAGGACATCGAGTTCACCGTCGAGCGCGGCAAGCTCTGGATGCTCCAGACCCGCAGCGGCAAGCGCACCGCCAAGGCGGCGCTCAGGATCGCGGTCGATATGGCCGGCGAGGGGCTGATCTCGGAAGAAGAGGCGGTGCTGCGCGTCGATCCGGCGGCGCTCGATCAGCTGCTCCACCCGACGCTCGACCCCGACGCACCGCGCGAGGTGATCGCCAAGGGCCTGCCTGCCTCGCCCGGCGCCGCCTGCGGGCGCGCGGTGTTCGATGCCGACACGGCCGAGAGATGGGCCGGCAATGGCGAGAAGGTGATCCTCGTCAGGGTCGAAACCAGCCCGGAGGACATTCACGGCATGCACGCCGCCGAGGGCATCCTGACCGCGCGCGGCGGCATGACCAGCCACGCGGCGGTCGTCGCGCGCGGCATGGGCCGGCCCTGCGTCAGCGGCTCGGCCGGCATCGCGATCGACTACAAGTCCAAGCTGATGCGTGTCGGCGCCGGGAGTTCTGGGCGCGAGGTGAAGGAGGGCGACGTCCTCACCATCGACGGCTCGACGGGCGAGGTGATGCTGGGCGAGGTGCCCACCGTGCAGCCCGAGCTGGTCGGCGATTTCGGCACGTTGATGGGCTGGGCCGACACCAAGCGGCGCCTGAGGGTGCGCACCAACGCGGAGACGCCAAACGACTGCCGCACCGCGCGCGAGTTCGGCGCCGAAGGCATCGGCCTGTGCCGCACCGAGCATATGTTCTTCGATCCCGAGCGGATCACCAACGTCCGCCAGATGATCCTCGCGGATAGCGAGGCCGGCCGCCGTGCGGCGCTCGAGAAGCTGCTCCCCGAACAGCGTGCGGATTTCACCGAGATCTTCCGGATCATGGCGGGCCTGCCGGTCACCATCCGCCTGCTCGATCCGCCGCTGCACGAATTCCTGCCGCACGAGGAGGAAGAGTTCGCCGAGGTCGCCCGGGCGTCGGGCCTGGACGTCGAGACGCTGCGCCGCCGCGCCGGCGAGCTCTCCGAGAGCAATCCGATGCTCGGCCATCGCGGCTGCCGGCTCGGCATCACCTATCCCGAAATCTACGAGATGCAGGCGCGCGCCATCTTCGAGGCGGCGGTCGCGATCGTGAAGGAGACCGGGGAGGCGCCGATCCCCGAGGTGATGGTACCGCTCGTCGCGACCCGCGCCGAGCTGGCGATCATCAAGGCGCTGATCGACAAAACCGCCGAGGCGGTGTTCGCCGAGGCCGGGGCGCGGGTCGACTATCTCGTCGGCACGATGATCGAACTGCCGCGTGCCGCGCTCCAGGCCGGTGCGATCGCCGAGGAGGCCGAATTCTTCAGCTTCGGTACCAACGATCTCACCCAGACCACGTTGGGCGTCAGCCGCGACGATGCAGGCCGCTTCCTCACCCAATATGTCGAGAAGGGCATTTTCGGGCGCGATCCGTTCGTCAGCATCGACGTTGAGGGTGTCGGCGAACTGATCGGCATCGCCGCCGAGCGCGGCCGCAAGACGCGGGCGGGCATCAAGCTCGGCATCTGCGGGGAGCATGGCGGCGACCCGGCCAGCATCGCCTTCTGCGAGGCAACCGGCCTCGATTATGTCAGCGCCTCGCCCTACCGCGTGCCGATCGCTCGGCTGGCGGCGGCGCAGGCGGCCTTGCGCAAGGGCTAGGCCGGGCGCTCGTCGTCCTTGAGGCGGCTGCGCACGACGCCGTCGTCCGCAGCACGACGGTCCGCGACCCGCCGCTCGCCGACCCGCCTTTCCTTGGCCACCTCGTCGGAGTGGCGCCGGTCGGCATCGCGGGCGGCGGCGCCGCGCAGCGAGTCCATTTCCGCCGCGTCACGGCGCAGCTGGGCATTCTCCGCCTCGACCTCCTCGCGCCGCGTCACCTCCTCGCGGTAGCGCCGCTTCCATTTCGGGCTGGCGAGAAACGCCATGCCGAGGAACAGGCCGAGCAGGAAGACGAGCAGCAGGATCAGCCACTGGTCGGGTGTGAAAGCGAGCATGACGGTCTCCTCCGTCGATCGTTACGGAGGTTCAACTGATCGCGTCGCGCGATGGTTCCCTTGGCTTAGGAGAGCAGCGCGTCGTTGATCGAGCAGGCTGCCGGGCCGAGGATGACGATGAACAACGTCGGCAGGATGAAGAGGATCAGCGGCACAGTCATGATCGCCGGCAGACGGGCCGCCTTCTCCTCGGCACGCATCATCCGCTCATTGCGGAACTCGGCGGAAAGGACGCGCAGGGCCGACGCGAGGGGGGTTCCGTATTTCTCGGTCTGGATCATCGTCGTCACGACCCCGCGTACGGCATCGAGATCGATGCGGTTGGCGAGATTCTCGAAGGCGAGGCGCCGATCTGTGAGAAAGCCCAGCTCGATCGAGGTCAGTGCGAATTCGTCGCCGAGCTCCGGATAGGCCTTGCCGAGCTCGCGCGCGACCCGGCCGAAGGCGGCGTCGACGGTGAGGCCGGCCTCGGCGCAGATCACCAGCAGGTCGAGCGCATCGGGCAGGCCCTTGCGGATGGCGTGGGTGCGCTTCTGGATCTTGTTCTTGAGCCAGATATCCGGCGCCTTGTAGGAAAGCAGCAATGTGCCGGCGACCAAGCCGTATTTCTTGAGCGCGCTCCAATCGGGAAACCAGTCCAGGACATAGACGCCCACGACGGCGACCGTGCCGAAGACGATCGGCAGCACGAGACGCGCGAAAATGACGACGAAGGCGAGATCCTTGGAGCGGATGCCGGCCTGAACGAGCGCGCGCTGCGCTTTGACGACCTGCTCGTCCTGCAAAACTTTCAGCGAGGCAAGGAAGCTCCTGACCTTGTCCGCCATCTCGTTGCGGTTGGTGATGTTCTTGCGCCGCTTGGAGGTGGAGGCGACGATGCCGGCCTTCAGCTGCTCGCGCCGCTCGTTGAGGGCGCGCACGCGCTTGGTCATGGGATCGCGAACCGTCGTCGCGGTGTAAAGGGCGACAAGCACGGCGAAGGTCGCGATCGCGGAGAGCGCGCTCGCCACCATCACCATGTCGATGCCCATGATCGTCGGTCCGGTCGAGGGGGCCATCACGTGTTTCCTAGATCTCGAAGTTGATCATCTTGGCCATGATGAAGGCGCCGATGCCCATCCAGACCACCGCGCCTGCACCGGTGATCATCAGCCGGGTATCGATGAAGAAGCCCTGCATGTACGAGCTGTTGATGGTCCAGATCAGGCCGAAGACGACGAACGGAAGCGCGCCGATGATGTAGGCCGATGCCTTCGATTCCGAAGACATCGCGCGAATCTTGAGTTTCATCGCGGCGCGCTTGCGCAGCACGTCGGCGAGATTCGACAGGGTTTCGGCGAGATTGCCGCCGGTCTCACGCTGGATCTGCAGCGAAATGACGAAGAACTGGAACTCGGGCGTGCCCAGGCGATCGGCGACGTCCTGCAGCGCGGCCTCCATCGTCCGGCCGATCTTCATCTTGTCGGAAACGTTGCGGAATTCGGTGCCGACGGGATCCCCCAGCTCCTGGGCGACGACCCCGATCGTCTCGGAGATCGGCAGGCCCGAGCGCAAGCCGCGTACCATCAGCTCGATCGCATCCGGGAAACGCGCGGTGAATTTGTTGATGCGCCGCTTGATCAGGATGCCGACGACGAAGTGCGGCAAGCCGATGCCAGCGAACAGCGCCAAAGGTAGAGCGAGAAGGGCCGGAATCCCCCTGAGCAGAAGCAGCGCACCGACCAGCAAGACGATGCCCGCGCAGGCCATCGCATAGTGGCCGAGTGTCCAGGTCCGGCCGGTCTGCTCCAGCCTGAGGCGCAAGAGGGCTGGATTCGGAATGAACCGCTGAGCGAGGCTCTCCGCACTGCTCTGGCGTGCCGCGAAGAGGCGCTTCATCTGCGCCTGCGCGGCAACTTCGGACGACTTGCTGTGGCGCTCGCGCACGCTCTCCAGCCGCTTCGCCTGCGCACGAGCAGTCGATGGGCCGGAAAAGGCGGCCACGAACAGAAGCAGCGTGACCAGCGCCCCGCCCGCCAGGATCAAGAGCTGAAAACCAGGCATCATGCCTCCGTGTTCGTCGAATCAGGCTGCCTCGGCTTCGCGAGGCTTCTTCGAGACAAGCGCCTTGAAGTTGCCCAGCTTGCCGAGCAGCGAGCTGGAGGCCGGGCCCGCCTGCGTGCTATCTTCGCCAGCCTGTTCAAGCGCCGCCGTCAGCAGCTGATTGAAGGGCTGCGACAGCTTGGCGGCCTTGGCCGACTTGGCCAGCGGCTGGCCGAGCTTGGCGGCCTGCATCGCAGCCTTCGGATCGAAGGGCAGTGCGACATCCACCTTGCGTTCGATCGAATGCTCAAAGTCCTTGCGGGTCACTTCCTGTCCGGCGGCCAAGGATTTGTTGGCGACGACGATCACCTTCGCCTGCGGCGCGTTGGCCTTGAGCCAGGACAGAATCCGGATTGCATCGCGGGTCGCCGCCAGGGTGAACTCGACGACGACGACGACCGCCTGGACATCGTTGAGCAGGTGCGGGAACTGCACGAGCATGTTGCGCGGCAGATCAACAACCGTGCCTTCGAATGCGTGACGAATCTCTTCCTGAAGCTGGAAGAAGGCCGATCCGTCGGTCAGCATCGCCTGGTTGATAGGGGCCTCGGCCGAGAGCACGCAGAGTTTGTCGCTCGCTCGCACCATCGCGCGCTCGATGAACAGGCCGTCGATGCGGCTCGGATTCTCGATCGCATCCGTGAGGCCCCGGCCAGGCTCGAGGTCGAGGCCGAGCGCCCCGGTCCCGAAATGCACGTCGAGGTCGAGCAGGGCAGTCGAGCGGCCTGCCTTGTCGCCCATCAACCAGGCGAGCGACGAGGCGATCGTCGAAGCTCCGACGCCGCCACGCACGCCGATCACGGCCGCCATCACGTTCGGCTTCTCGCTGGCCGCTTCGCTCACCCGCGGCCCGGAAATGGTGAGCTGCGCGTTCGCGAAGGCGTCGCGAAGCTGATCGGGGCTGAACGGCTTCAGGAGGTAGTCCTGGATGCCGCTGGCAACCAGGTCGCGATAGAGGCGCACGTCGTTGACCTGGCCGGCCGCAATCACGACCGTCCCCGGCTCACAAACCTCGGCAAGCGCGTTGATGTCGCTCAACGGATCGCCGCTCTCGGAGAGGTCGACGAAGAGGATGCTCGGGCTCGCCGACACGGAAAGGGTCTGAACCGCATTCCGGAGGCCGCCCTTGTTCACTTTTTCGGGCGACCAGCCGTGCTCCACGGCGATCGGGCGCAGGAGATCGGCAGTCGCCTCGTCGCAGACGAAGGCGGTGAAGGGGTCACGAAGCGAGGCCGTACGGCCGGTACTGGAGGGCGCGTTCATCTTAGTTCCCTCTCGTGGTGGAGGTTTGCTGGAGACCTTGGGTGCCGGTCGGCTGGCGCTCGCGATAGACCCGGATCGCGCGTGCCGCCGTGCGGGAGCCGCTCGCAACCGATCCGTCCTGACCGGCGACGAGATCATCGGGGTTGGCGACCATGCCGGCCAGATTCGAGTTCGTCGCACAGCCGAAGTTGGACGAGGTCGTGCTGACCGGCGCGATATCCAGATTGTTCCAGACCGGGCACCCCGACACGCTGGCCGAGGCGCGGCTCGCAATCACACGCACGGTTCCCGGTTGAACCGCGCCGGCGGTGACCGGGGCGCCGTCGCCCAGGAGAAGGCCGTAACGGCCCGCAACATTCGAAATGTCGTCTCGCGCGCGGACGCTTTCGTAACCGGCGGCTTCGTCGATCGTGACGGTGTCGCCATATCGCAGGTGGATCGACGCGAACCAGGCATCGAGCCTCGCCTGCTCCGGCAAGGACAACCCGCCATCGCCCGCCGACGCGTCGAACACATAGTCAGTGCGCTGGACCACCGGCTGATGGACGGAATACAGCGTCGGATTGTTGAGGGCGCTGACATGATCCTGCACCGGGGTGCAGCCGGTCGCGCCGATCCCGAGCAGGGTTGCGGCCAAGGCATGTTTGCTGCGGACCATGATCGTCATGTCCTTTCTCGCTCGGATTTCCATCAGAAGTCGAAGCCGGGCTGGGCGGCCGGCACCGAAGCAAGGCGCTGTGCCTCCGCTGCCGGCGCAAGCGCTGCAGGCTGGACGCTTGCCCCCTGCTCGATGCCCGGACCAACCGTTGCCGGCGGCGCGGCAACCGGCATGGGACGCCGCTCACCGGTCCGCCCGTCGTGCGACTGATCGCCGAGCAGCCGCTGCGCGTCATTGGCCGTACGGAAGCCGTCCGTGGGCAATGCGATCTGATTGGCCGAAACCGGCCGGACGAGATAGGGCGTCACCACGATGACGAGCTCGGTCTCGTCGCGCCGGAAATTGTTGGAGCGGAACAGGGCGCCGATGATCGGGAGGCTACCGAGAAACGGCGTACGCTCGACGGAGTTGTTCGCGTTGTTGCGCATGAGCCCGCCAATCACGAGGCTCTGGCCGGAGCCGAGCTCCACCGTCGTTTCGGTCCGACGAATGGTCAGGGACGGAACCTCGAACCCGTTGAACTCGATGGCGCCTGCGGACGACAATTCCGACACTTCGGGCCGAACGCGCATCGAAATGCGGCCGTTTTCGAGGACGAAGGGTGTGAAGGCGAGCCCGACGCCATATTGACGATACTCGACCGTCACATTGCCGAGCGACTGGGAGATCGGAATGGGGAACTCGCCGCCAGCCAGGAAGCTGGCCGTTTCGCCGGAAAGCGAGGTCAGCGTCGGCTCGGCGAGGATGGTCACCAAACCGTTATTCTCCTGGAGGTCGGAAGCCACCGCCCCGCTAAGGCCGAACAGATCGGAGATGTTGGCGACCGCCGTCGTGCCGTTGCCGGAGGCGGCAACGACCTGACCGGCATCGTTGAGGAAGTCCCGGCCGCGCGCGAAGAGGAAGTCCCCACTGGAAAGCTGGAAGTTCATGCCGACGTTGCGGACAAGCGAGCGGCTGACCTCGGCGATCGTGACCTTCAGCATCACCTGCTGGGGCGTGGCGATCCGGAGACGATTCACCGGCAGGATCGGGAAGGGGCCGTTCGAGGACGGATCGACGCCGGGATTGAGAATGGTGCGCACGAGCTGTTCGGCCTGCGCACTATCCTCCGGCGATCCGACCGTCCCGTTGAGGACGGCGAGTTGCCCGACATTCGTCACCGTGATGTCGGACTCAGGCATCGCCGCCCGCAGCATCTCGCTGACCGAGCTTATGTTCTGGCTTACCCGGACACGGGCGCCATAGACCACACGGCCGTCGGCGGCAGTGGCGATTACCGTCGCTTCGCCGGCGGTCTTGCCGAACAGACCGATCTGCCGCGGCGTGTTGACCTGAACATCCGCCACCTCGGCATTCGAGGTCCAGACATTCGCCACGTTGCGCGGAAGCGAGATCAGTTCGCCTTCGCCCACGGACAGCAGCACGTCACGGGTCGGACGATAGGCGGTCGGGCCTTGCGCGGCTGCCGGCACCGTCGTGACGGCCGTGGCGGCAATTGCCCCGGCAAGGGCCGTGCCGAGCGCCGCGCGCTTGAACATGTTGAACTTCGACATCTTAGCGTGCTCCCACCGGAACGACCGTCACGTTGTTGCCGCGCGCAACACGGACAACCGGTCCAAGCGGCCGGCCTTCCGAATCCGTCGGGACGGTCGTGCCCCCCTGTCCGGCATTGTTGTTTTCGCCGCGCGGGCGTGCCGGAACGGTGCCGCGCTGGAAGCGTGAGACGTCGGAACCGACGGTATAGGTCGGATTGGTGTCGATCGGCCGGTTGGCGATCGCGAGCAGCATCCGCCGCTCGGCGCGCGGATCGTCGCTTTCCGGGACCTGCACCTCGCCGGACGCGATCGCGCGCTCCAGCTCGGCGGTATTGTCCGCGAGCGAGCGGAGCGACAGCGAGAGCTGCCCGATCTGCTGCGCCACCGCGATCTTCTCGGTGATCCTGGGGGTCGCCTCGAAGGTGACGGTCGACGTGCTCTGCGCCACCTGATTGCCCTCCTCGTCGCGCGCGTTGATGCGCTGGTCGACGGCGAGGACGCGGATGTTGCGGATGATCGTCTCGGAAACGCGGAGCGGCGCGCCATCGCCGCCGCCCGCGACGTCCTGGGTAAGCACCAGATCGACGCGATCGCCGGGGAAGACGAAGCCGGCAACGCCGCTCGTCGCGGAGACCGCGACGGTCACGGCGCGCATCCCGGGTCCGAGCGCAGCGGCAAGGAAGCCGCGTTCGCCCGGGCGGACGAGCGAGCCCTGGCTGAGCGGCTGGCCAGCCGCGACCTCGGTCCGTACGACGGTGCCAATCAGGCTGGAGGGATCGGTCGAGCCTTCGCCGCCGCGGATGAAGTAAGCGTCCTGCACAAGGCCTTCGGGCCAGGGCTGATAACGGAGGGCTTCTGCGTCGATGATGGTGCCGACGGGCAGCGCCCGGGTCGCGACGAGCACCTGCGGTCCTTCCGCAGCCGGAGTCATCGGGCCGGCCACCGCCTGCGGTGCCGAGGCGCCGGAGAACATGTTCTTCGCCATCACGGCGGTAACGCCGGCGATGATGAGCGCGCCGATCAGCAGCGCGATTTTCTTGACGTCCATGGCGTCTGTCGCCTCCCCCACTGGGCTCGAGAGAATTTCAGCTCAGCCCACTCATCATCCAAATTGGTAAAGAATCCGTTCGCTAAGGACGGGGGCGATGACCCACAGGCCTCCGAAAGCGATCGCCACGCCGTACGGCACCTCGATCGGCGTCTCGCTCCGCGCGAGCTTCCGGCGGATCAGCAGCGCCACCGTCAGCACTCCGCCGGCGATCGACATGATGACCAGCATCACGAGCAGCGCCTGCCACGGCAGCCACAGGGCAAGCGCGCCGATCATCTTCACGTCGCCGCCGCCCATTGCGCCCAGGGCAAAAACCCCTGCGAACAAAGAGAAAATCAGGAGAGCGACACCGATCTGCAGCACCGCGTCCGGCCAGAGCGGCAGGTTGCTCGCCCACCAGAACGGCACCGCCAGCACGGCGATGGCGAGATTGAGCCAATTGGGGATCGTGCGGGAGCGCAAATCGGTCCAGGTCGCGACGAGCAGAAGCGCGGCGAGCAGGGCCAGAAGCCCCCATGGCAATATGGTTGACATGGCGGCAAGCCTCTAGACGCTCATGCTTTCCAAACCGTAACCATGTTGGCCATGAACGACCTTGCCGCGCCGCGACGCACCCGCCCATCGGACGCGGTTTTCAGCCAGTGGCGGGCTCAGGACGGCTGGCCGCTGCGGCGGATGGATTGGGCGCAGCCGCCTGGCGTCGAGGCCCGTGGAAGCCTGATCTTCGCGAGTGGGCGCGGGGACTTCATCGAGAAATATCTGGAGATCTACGGCTGGTGGCATTCGGCCGGCTGGAACGTGACCGCGTTCGACTGGCGCGGTCAGGGCCATTCGCGCGGGGACATCGTCGGTGGCAATCTCACCGATTTCGGCCCGTTGATCGAGGATTTCGGCGCGCTGATCGCGGACTGGCGGGCGGGTTCGCCGGGGCCGCATGTGGCGGTGGGCCATTCGATGGGCGGCCACCTGCTGCTGCGCACCCTGGTCGACAAGCGGCCGGCGCTCGACGCGGCCGTGCTGATCGCGCCGATGCTGCTGGTCAACAGCAAGCCGATCCCGCCCGTGCTCTCGCCCTGGATTGCCGGCTTCATGAGCCTCATCGGACGGCGCGACCGGCGGCTGGCCAGGGCACCGACCCATGGTCCGCGCCGCCAGCGGGCGCTGACCGGCAGCTCGCCGGAACGCTACGAGGACGAGACCTGGTGGTGGGGCCAGGAGCCGGCGTTCAACATCGGCGTGCCGAGCTGGGGCTGGCTGCGCGCCGCCTTCCGGTCGGCCGCCGCGACGTTCACGCCCGCGAAGCTCGCCGAGGTCGAGCTGCCGGTGCTCATCCTCGCGACCGAGATCGACCGGCTGGTCTCGATCGGTGCGATCCGGCGCGCCGCAGCGCTGCTGCCGCAGGCCGAGCTTCATGTCTATCCCGACGCCGCGCACGAGATCCTGCGGGAAGGCGATCCGATCCGGCTGGATGCGCTGGAGCGGATCGACGCCTTCCTGGCCGGGCGTGCGCGATGAAGCGCTGCGACGTCGCCATTGTCGGCGCCGGCATGGCGGGCGCGAGCCTCGCGGCGGAGATTGCCGGCGAGGCGTCGGTGCTCTTGCTCGAGGCGGAATCGCAGCCGGGCTATCACAGCACCGGGCGCTCCGCGGCCTTCTGGTCGGAAACCTATGGTGGACCGTTCGTCCAGCCGCTGACCTCCGCATCCGGCCCCTTCCTCGCCGATCCGCCAGCCGATTTTTCCGAGCGTCCATTCTTGGGGCCGCGCGGCGCCGTGCATATCGCGCGCATGGAGGGAAAGACCGCGCTCGACGCCTTGGCCGGGGAGTTCGCTGCTGCGGGCGTCTCCCTGGGCAGGATGGGTCGCGCCGAAATCGAAGCCGTCATCCCCGAATTGAAACCGGGCTGGGATCATGGTCTGTCGGAGCCGACCTGCGCCGACATCGACGTGGCGGCGCTGCATGTGGCCTATCTCAGGCGTGCCCGCGCCCGAGGGTCGATGCTGGTCCCGGAGGCCCGCGTGCTGCGCGGCCGGCACGACAGGCACTGGCGGCTGGAGACGACGGCGGGGATATTCGAAGCAGAGGTCCTCGTGAACGCCGCCGGCGCATGGGCGGACGAGCTGGCCGGGGCGGTTGGGGCGCGGCCGGTCGGCATCCGGCCCTATCGCCGGACGGTCGTGCAGCTGCGCACCGATCCTCCTGCACCGGCGGGGCTGCCGCTGGTGATCGACGCGCTCGGGCGTTTCTATTTCAAGCCGGAGGCGGGAGGACGGCTCTGGGTCAGCCCGCATGACGAAACGCCCTGCGATCCGGGCGATTGCGCGCCGGAGGAGATCGACGTCGCGATCGCGATCGACCGGCTAGAGACCGTCGTCGACTGGCAGGTCGACCGGGTGGAACGGAGCTGGGCCGGCCTGCGCAGCTTCGCGCCCGACCGGCTGCCGGTCTACGGCTTCGATCCGGACCAGCCCGGCTTCTTCTGGTTCGTGGGGCAGGGCGGTTTCGGCATCCAGACCGCGCCGGCGGCCGCCAGGCTCGGCGCTGCCCTGCTGCTCGGCCACGCCCCGGATCCGATGGTCGCCGGGATCGACCCTGCGCCTTATGCGGCGGGGCGCTTCGCCTGAGCTTCGGCAGCGGCGCAGGCAAGAGCATCGGCGCGTTCGTTCTCCGGATGGCCGGCATGGCCCTTCACCCAATGCCATTCGATCCGGTGCGGCGCCGCCGCCTCGACCAGCTCCTGCCAGAGCTCGGCATTCTTGACCGGCTTCCTGTCTGCGGTCCGCCAGCCGTTCCTGCGCCAGCCGTGGATCCATTTGGTGATGCCGTCGCGCACGTACAGGCTGTCGGTATAGAGCTGCACCCGGCACGGCCGGGTCAGCGCCTCCAGCCCGCGGATCGCCGCCATCAGCTCCATCCGGTTGTTGGTGGTCAAGGGCTCGCCGCCCGACAGCTCCTTCTCGCGCGCACCCGCGCGGATGACGACGCCCCAGCCGCCAGGGCCCGGATTGCCCTTGCAGGCGCCGTCCGTGAAGATCTCGACCTCGGTCACCTCGGGATCGCTTGCCTGGATCAGGCGGCCTGGAGGCCGGCGGGAAGCTTGAACACCATCCGCTCCTCGACGCCGTCCATCGGCTCCTCATGCACGTCGTAGCGTTCGGCGATGCGGTCGACGACCTCGCGGACCAGGACCTCGGGGGCCGAGGCGCCGGCGGTGATACCGAGCGTGCGCACGCCTTCGAGCCAGCCGAAATCGACGTCGCTCCCGCGGGCCACCAGGCGGGCGCGAGCGCCCTCGCGCTCGGCGACTTCGACGAGGCGCAGCGAATTGGAGCTGTTCGACGCGCCGATCACCAGCACCGCGTCGCAGCGCCGGCCGATCGCCTTCACCGCGGCCTGCCGGTTCGAGGTCGCGTAGCAGATGTCCTCGCTGCGCGGCACCAGGATGGACGGGAAGCGCCGGCGCAGGATCTCGACGATCTCCGCGGTGTCGTCGACCGACAGCGTCGTCTGGGTCAGGAAGGCGAGGTTCTCCGGGTCGGCCGGCACGACGGTCCCGGCGTCGTCGGCGGTTTCGATCAGGGTCATCCGCCCTTCCGGCACCTGGCCGAACGTGCCGATCACCTCGGGGTGGCCGGCATGGCCGACGAAGAGGATGTGGCGGCCGTTGCCGATCAGCCGCTCGGCCTGGCGATGGACCTTGGAGACGAGCGGGCAGGTCGCGTCGAGATAGTTGAGGCCGCGTTCCTCGGCCTTGGCCGGCACCGCCTTGGGGACGCCATGGGCGGAGAAGACGACCGGGACGCCGTCCGGCACCTGATCGAGCTCCGGCACGAAGATCGCGCCCTTCGCCTTGAGCGTCTCGACGACATATTTGTTGTGGACGATCTCGTGCCGGACATAGACCGGCGCGCCGTAGCGTTCGAGCGCGAGCTCGACGATGCGGATGGCGCGGTCGACGCCGGCGCAGAAGCCGCGCGGCGCGGCGATCAGCAAGGTCAAGGGCGGCTTCTGGTCGACCATTCCGGGCGCTCTACGATGAATGGGTGGCCGCGTCCACCGGAGCCGACCACCCGCTTGCCTGCACGAAACCCGCTTCCTATGATCCCGCGCCTGCCCTAGGGCAGGTGGGTATTCAGCAGCTGAAGTTCGAGAGGTCCCTTGCGCCCGTATCATCTCAAAGCGGCTGCGGCCGTGCTCGCCACTCTCGGCCTGATGGGCTGCGCCCGCGAAGGCGACATCTTCCAGACGGGTATCCTCACCAGCTACACGGCCTGCCCGGCGGTCGCGATTCCGGCGCCGACCGGCGACGTGACCCTGTTCAATCCCGAGAACAGCACCGACGCGAGCGCGATCGACGTCGTCGCCAACATGACCAACGTCCGCAGCACCTGCGACGAGACCGGCGAGAACATCGTCACCACCGCCAGCTTCGACGTGCAGGCCCGGCGCAGCAATGCGAGCGGCGCGCGCGAGGTCGTGCTGCCCTATTTCGCGGTCGTCGTGCAGGGCAACAGCAACGTCACCGCCAAGCGCGTCAGCCGCGTGTCGCTGCGTTTCGAGGACGGCCAGTACCGTGCCTCCACGAGCGCCCAGGCGACGAGCCAGGTGCTGCGCTCGGCGGCGACCCTGCCGGAGGACATCCGCCGCCAGATCACCCGCGAGCGTCGCCCGAACGACCCGCAGGCGGCGATCGACCCGCTCTCCGATCCCGCCGTGCGCGCGGCGGTGGACCGGGCCAGGTTCGAGCTGTTCATCGGTTTCGAGCTGACGCCCGAGCAGCTGCGCTACAACGCCACGCGGTGAGATAAAGGCGCCGTTTCGGCCGCGCCGCTAGAGTCGGATTACCGCCGTTCGCCCTGAGCCTGTCGAAGGGCTGCCTTTTCTTTCGACAGAAGGGAAAAGCAGGGCCTCGACAAGCTCAACCCGAACGGAATTGGTGATTCAACCAGGCAGACACAGACGCCAGCCGGCGCCTCAGCGCGCTGCCAGGCGCGGGCCGACCCAGTCGTTCATCGATCCCCGGTCGCTGACCCGGTAGGGCTGGCCGCTCCGGTTGAGGAACAGGCGCTCCATCTCCTGACGGTTGAACGGGCGCGAGCCGAGGCGGCCGAACACCGCGATCTGGTGGCCGGTCTCGTCGACGGCGCGGTCGCGGTCGAGGCCCTTGGAGAGAGCGATCGCCGGCGTCGGCGTGCGGGCCCAGGCGATGAGCTCGGGGATCGGCCGGGGCGAGAAGCCGTAGACCTGGTTCGAGGTGGCGAACGAGGTCAGCTGCAGCACCTTGAGGCCGTTCCGCCCGTCCGCGACATAGGCATAGAGCGCGGCGTTGGTGGAGCCGACGACCACGTCCTCGACGTCGTTCATCTGCCCGTCGAGAGTGACGAACATCGGCGGCTGCGGGCGCAGCGGATTGGTGACGTTGATGATCGCCAGGCCTTGGCTCTTCGCAGCGACATAGGCGTAGGTGCGGGCGAGGTAGATGCGGCGGGCGTCCTGCAGCGGCACCGTCGCCGACGGCACCGCGACCGGATCGGCCATGCGGGTCACGTCGAACAGCTTGAGGCCGTCGGCGTCGGTTACCCAGAGATAGCGGAACTGGATCACCGAGGCACGGCCGTCGTTGAGCGGCCGGGTCGCGACGAGGCGCGGCGTCAGCGGCTCGTTCAGGTCGACGACGACGAGGCCGGCATCGGCGATGATGTAGGCATAGGTGCCGGCCAGCGTGATGTGGCGGGCGCCGGTCAGCACACCGTTCTCGTTCCACGCGGTGCCGCCGGTGGTGAGCTCGGCGCGGCGCAGGAAATTGTCGCGTGGCTCGCCGTTCGCCATCGTGTCGACATTGACGAGGATCAGGCCCTCCTCGGCGTCGGTCACCACCGCATAGCGGTAGAGCTCGTGCATCCGCTGCTCCTGATTCTCCTCGAGCAGGCTGATCGTCGTGCCGTTGGGCTGCGGCCGCTGGGTCTCGGCCATCATGTCGTTGCGGTCGGGCCGGATCGGCTGGTTGGTCGGCAGTGCCACGCAGGTCGCGTTGCTTGAGCGGACCCGGGTGTTGTGACCGAGGCGCGAGAACGGCCCGGTCAGGATGCGCTCGGACACGCCCTTGTTGCCGATCGAGGCGATGTCATAGACCATGAACCCGCCCCGGCCTTCCGCCACGAACATATATTCGCCGCGCGCCTGCAGGCAGCGGACCGGATCGCGCGTGCCCTGGACGATGTTGGCGAACTGCTCGAAGCCGCCCGGCTCGCCCGAGAAGTTGCGGTCGAACGCACGGCCGCGGGTCCAGTTGATGAGCTCGCGGTTGTTCCGCTCGACATGCATCCGGTAATAGTCCGGATAGGCATAGCGGTGGAGGTAGGAGCCGAGCACCGCCTGCGGCTCCTCCCATTCGGTGACGCGCACCGCCTCGAACCCGCCCTCGAGGCCGAGCCAGGCGTGCATGCCGACGAAGTTCACGAAGTTCGTCCCATGGAGCAGCAATTGCGCCATGATCGCATTGTTGTCCTCGTTCTCGCTGATGTGGCAGTCGGTACAGGTCTTCGTCTCCGTCCGGCGCACGGTGTGCGGGAAGTGCGGCGCGAACGCCTGGGACGAATAGCCCGACGCCGCGATCGGCGGCTGCTGGACGTAGATCCGCTCGCGGTTGACGTTGGTCGAGGACAGGATCAGCGCCGAGGTCGACCGGATCGGGGCGATGATGTTGCCCTTGGTGGTCTGGTGGCGGCCCAGCTGGAACATCTCGTCGCGCGCGACCTGCGGGTTGTAGGTCGCGAAGTTGCGTGTCTCGTCGCCGTCATAATGATGGATGACGGTGCGGTTGTTCGCCTCGATCGGCAGGTGGCAGCCGGCGCAGCTCGTGGTCCACGACAAGTGGCAGGTGAAGCAGGCCATCTCGCTGTCGGGGTGGGCGAGCTCGGTGTCGGGCACGCCCGAGCCGAAGACGAAGCGGCCGGTCTCCGCGCCGGTGCGGCTCATCAGCTTGGCGCGGGCGGAGAGCTGGTTGAAGCAGGGCCCCGGCGTCGCCTGGTCGCCGCGCGCCTCGCAGGGCGGCAGGCTGGCGTCGGCGCTGTCGCGGACCTGGCTCACCTCCCATTCGAGGTTCGGATCGACGATCGAGCGCTGGATGAGGACGCGGCGGCCCTCGCGCTCGACCCATTCGAAGCGGCGGCGGCCGTCCTCGTTGCGGATCAGCTCGAGATTGGTGCCGGCCGGCGGCGCGGCGAGATTGGAGGTCCTGAGGTTGGCATAGTCGCGCACCGTGCCGTGGCAGTCCTTGCAGCCGATCTCGATCGCATTGGCGACCTCGCCGTAGAGGAAGCCGTTGCCGTGCGCATCGCGGGCGAAGTGGCAGTCGGCGCATTGCAGGCCGCGCTCGGCGTGGATGTCCATCATATGGACCGACCGGCCTGGATTGACGCCCACGGGCACGAACAGGCCCTCGCCTTCGCGGCGGAAGATGTCGGGATCGTCCGGCGGGATGATCTGGCCCTCGGCGTCGACCAGATTGCCCTCGCGATCGCGGCGGAAGATCGCGCGGAAGTTCCAGCCGTGGCTGTGATAGTCGGCGAACTGGGTCTGGCGGGCGAGCGGGTTCACCCGGTCATAGACCTCGCGCAGGAATTCGGGATCGGCCCACAGGCCACGCTCGGCCGCGGCCTCCGGGTTGCGGTCGAGGATCTCGTGCCGCACGTCCTCGGTGGGATAGCTCTGGTTGCGGAAGGCGCGCTCTTCCCCGGCATTGCGTGCCGGCAGGCGGTTCTCGGGCCCGGGCCACATCAGGTCGGCGTCGGACTCATAGTCCCACATCGTGTAGCCGAGATAGGAATTCAGGAAGATGTTCGGCTGGTGCATGTGGCAGCTCATGCACTGCGAGGTCGGGATCGCCCGGGTGAAGACGTGGCGCAGCGGATGGCCGCGCTCGCGGACGGCGGCGTGGTTGGCGTCGGCGGGCGCCTCCGCACCCGGCCGGGTCTGGCGGTTCTCGTCCGCGGTGTCGTCGCCGCCGACCGGCTCCTCGGCCGCTTCCTCGCTATGGGCCTCCCCCTCGCTGTGCGCCGCCTCGCCTTCGCCATGCTCGCCGCGCGGGGTGAGGCGGGCGATGACGGGGTCGACGGTCGCGGTCTGGCCGTCACGGCCATATTGCGCATAGGTCAGGCTGTGCCTGGGCTCGCGGTCGTTGGCATAGACGACGTGGCAGCCCGCGCAGCCGGAATGGCGATAGTCGCCCGGCTGGTCGTTGGTGCCCATGAACCACATGAACGGGTCGTTGAGGCGGGTCTTGTGGACGTTGAGGACCGGGATCGAGACGCGAAGGCCGGTGCCGGCGCCGCGGTTCGACTGGCGGATGTCCGGACGCCCCGGCTCCTCGAGGCGCTGGATGATGCCGGTCGGGTTGGGAAGGCCCACTTCGGCGAACTGGGTGTTGATGTTGCGGCCGCCCCGCTCGAACACGCGGAAGACGTCGCCCGGTGGCACGACGTGCCATGTCGGCAGCGGATACATCGACGCGATGACGCCGCGGGCGCGCTGCTCCTCGGTGATCTGGCCGCCCACCGGCGACTGGATCAGCGCCGGCAGGCCGTCGCGGGTATAGGCCTCGCCCAGCAGGTAGTTTTTGAACGGCACGATGCCGTTGTTGTAGGAGGCGCCGCCCCACAGCATCGCGCCGGTGGACATCAGCGACCGCTCGGCCGCCTCGATGATCTCCATATGACAGGCGCCACAGGAATCGCGCACGGCGCGATAGTCGGACGGGTTGACGAAGCGCACATATTCGGGCGCCTCGACGTTGAGCAAAGTGTAGGTCCGGCTGGGATTGGCCGAGGAGGGCCAGTGCCAGGTTTCCGGATAGCGCGGCAGGACGTGGGCCGCGTCGCGTGCGGCGACGTAGGCCGGGTCGCTCGCCGATTCCGGGGTCGAGCCGGCGGGCGCGACGACCTGCGGGTTGCCGCCGTGGCAGTCGGTGCAGCCCAGGATCACCGCCGGCGAGCGGTGCATGGTGTGGGCGTCGCTGGAAGTGTGGCAGGACTGGCAGCCGGCGCTCTTCGTCTCGGCCTCGTTCCAGTCCTGCGTGCGTGGCGCCGGCGCGGCGCGCACCAGGCTGTAGTCGCGCACCACCGGCTTTTCCTTGGCGGCGGCACCGAGCTGGGTCGCGCCCATGAAGGCGGAGGCCGCGAGCGCAGCCCCGATGAACGCGGTCTTCGCAATCTGGCTGACGCGCATCACCCCCATCACCTCAGTACGTCAGGATCGCATTGAACAGGACAGAATAATAGCGCTCGTCGCGCCGGGCATTCTCGAACAGGTCGCGGAAGCCCTCGCCGGGCTGCAGGATCGCGCCGGAGAGCCGGAACACGACGTTCTGGATGAAGGTCGGGCGCCAAATCACTGCGGCGGATAGGTCCCACCCGATGTCGCGGTTGATGTTCTGCTGCTGGCGCAGCACTTCGAGCACGCCGGTCCGGTGGAACCAGAGATGGTTGGCGTTGACCGACAGGCGCACCGCCGGCGTGATGTCGAAATCGGCGCCGACGCCGAGCAGCATCGTGCCCGGATTGACGAAGTTCGACTGGCCCTGCTCCTTCGACGACCTCAGATCGTTGAGGATGCCGTTGCGCCCAGAGAGATTCACCGCGCGGGCGCCGCCGATCAGCGGGATCGACTGGCGGATCCAATAGCTGGTATCGGCGCCGGCGAAGATCGGATTCTCGAAGATCGCATCGAAGCCGCGCTGCACATTGTCGAACGGATTGTCGTCGCCGCTGGCAAACAGCGCCGCGCCGCGGACGCGGATCCAGTTGAAATCGTAGGACGGTTCGGCCGCGGCGAAGAAGGATTCGAGCCGCGCCTCCTCGCCGGTGAAGTTGCTGTTCCGGTCCGATCCGAACAGCGCGTAGCCAAAGGCGGTGAGGTTCAATCGGCCGATGCGGCCGTCGACGCCATAGCCGAAATACCAGGCGTCATAGTCGCGCGGCTGGAGGTTGCCGATCAGCGCGGGACGGACCGGGAAGCCGTTGTCGTCGACCTCGATGCTGTCGCGCTCGCGGTTGATGTTCCAGGTGACGCTGAGCTCGCTGGTGAGGCCCACCACCGGAAAATCCTGGCGGTAGACGTTGCCGTGCAGAATCCAGTCCTGCCGCGGCGTCTGGAACAGGTTGTTGAGGCCGGAATTGGTATCCTTCTCCAGCCGCCAGATCGCCGCCAGGTTGAACTGCCAGCGGTTGTTGTCACGATTGCCGAACAGGCGGAAGCCCAGGTTACTGTCCTGGAACAGGAAGCCACGGAAATCGAGCTGGAACGGCTGGATGCCGACGCGGATCGACCAGAAATCATAGCGATAGGAGGTGTTGATGACGTGATAGTCGAGGAACGCCTCCTGGACGCCCAGCGCATAATCGAAGCGGTTGGAGCTGACCGACGGACGCACGTCGAGGATGCGCCGGTCGGGCACGTCGACATAGTTCGCCTGCGCGGCCAGGGTGATGCGCCATTCGACGTCGGGCGGCTTGTAGGCGGTCGAGCCCTTGATCAGCGCGGCGCTGAAGATGAAGGTCTGGACCGCGACGAGGCTGTTGTTGCGGCCGAACACGTCGTTGCCGCCCGGCCGGTCGGTGTTCTGCTCGCCGCCCGGCAGCGGGAAGGTGCGCGGCTCGATGACGGTGTCGGAGACGGCGCTGCCGACGAAGAACCAGTCGGGGCCGGTGAGGCCGAGAAGGCGCGGGGTGCGGCAGGGTGCGCTGCCATAGGGCGCGGGCTCGCCGCGGGCGGCGGCCTCCTCGCGCAGCTGGCGCCGGCGCTCCTGCTCCTCGTCACTCGGGATGCAGATCGGGCGGTCGCCTTTGTAGGTGTTCTGGTTGTAGGGGTCCCACCAGCGCTCGCGCACCAGGCCGAGCGACTGGATCAGGCGCCAGCGGTCCGGGACCGGAAGATGGTCCGTCGGGAAGGCCTGGGGCGGCGGCGAGCGGATCGCGCCGGGATTGAACTGTTCGATCTCGCCCGGCAGCGGCCGCTGGATGTCGGGGCGGCGGCGGCCGTCGATCAGCTCCTGCTCGACCGGCGTCGCCGGCGGTTCGCCGCGCTCGTTGACCTGCGGCGGCGCGGCCGGCTCGACTTGGGCCGGCGCAGCGGCTTGGGTCTCGCCCTCCGGCGGGACGTCCTGCAGGACGCCCGCCAGCCAGGCCATGGTGAGGGTGCTGGCCGCGCTCGGCGCAGCCAACGGCTGCGCCGCCGGCTCGGCCGCGAGCGCCGCCGGTCCCGCCGTCGTCATCAAAGAGAGGAAGGCGGTGGCGAGCGTCATTTGCCCTGGCACACATTCTGTTCGTTCGAGCCGACGAACGGCGCGAATGGGCAGCGGACATAGCGCAGGTTCGAGGTGCCGCCGTTGCCAGCCGGCACGAATATGCGATCGGCGCGGATGCTGGTCGGCGCGTTGCCGATCGCACCGCCCAGTTTCAGGCCGGCATTGTGGAGGCCGAGGAAGGCGATCATGTCGCTCTGGTCGTTGCCGTCGCCCGATGCGGCGATCGCGCCGACGAGCGTGCCGTTGCGGTAGATCGGCACGCCGCCCGCGAAGAGAGTGAGGCCGTTGTTGAAGCGGTTGAAGCCGGGCCGGATCGTTGGCGCATCCGAGCAGGTCTGTGGCACGTCAGCCGGGTTGAGCCCAAGGATGAAGCGAATGTGCTGGATGATGTCGTCTTCGATCAGCTGCGACTGGAGGCCGGTCGAGAAGATGTTGAACCGGTCGATCGGCACCGACAGCGGCCCGGGCGGGGTGGCGAGCTCGCCGTCCGGGAAGTAGGGGCGGGCGAGGTTGCCGATCGAGCGCAGCGCGAAGGCGGTGCCGCCGGTCAGTGCATTGGGATCGCCGAGGAAGGTGCGGACCGCAGCGACATAGGCCCGCACCTCGGGATCGGGATGCGCCTGCAGGTAGGCGGCCGCGCTCGGGCTCGAGAAGAAGACGGTGGTGCGCGCCTTCTGCGGCACCGCGTCGATCGCGTCCGGCAGCGCGTCGGGACCGCGCACCAGGCCGAGGATCTCGCCATTGGTGTCGACGACCACGATCGTGTTCTGGGCGCGCGCCTCGGGCTCGCCCGGCGCCTCAATGCGCAGCTGCGCACGGGCGGCGCGCTGCACCTGAAAGGCTTCCTCGAGCATGGTCCGCACCTCGGCGGCGCTGAGCGCGCCGGCGCCGTCGGTGCCCGGGCGGACGGGGAAGCGGTTGTTGCCGGCGCCGTCGCTGACCACCCAGACTTCCGGGACGCCATATTCGCCGGCCGCCGCCGGGCGCACGCCCGATTCCTCGGTGCCGTAGATCGTGCCCTGCACGACGCCGGCCGCCGCGTCGTAATAGCCGGGCACCGAGACGAGGTTGCCGGCCGTGCCGTTGATGGTGGCAAAGGCGGGCGCGCTCGCCGGATTGCTCCGGAAATCGGCAGGGGTCGCGTCGGAATAGCGCAGCAGGAAGCCGTCGACCGTGATCCGGTTGGCGCGGATCTCGGGCCTCGGCTCGAAGCCGGTCGTCGCGGCGAGCGCGATCGTCTCCTCGATGCTGCGATCGTTGTCGCGATATTCCCGGTCGAAACCGTAGACACCGTCGCCGACCACCGCGACCGCGCCGACCACCGCGCCGTTCTTGTAGAGCGGGAAGGAGCCCGGATCGGCGCCCGCGCCCAGTGGCCCGCGATGGGTGCCGGCCCGGTTCGGGAAGCGCGACGAGACATCGGAGCAGGGCAGCTGGCTGAACTGGACGCTGAACAGCGGGCCGCTCTCGAGCCCGCCGGTGGCGCCCGACGGCGGCAGCGTCTCCTGGACGATGTCGTTGGCGGTGCGGGTCGAGAAGGCCGCGCCGACCGAGGAGAAATAGGAGGAGGTCAGCGCCTTGGAGATGCCGCCGGCCAGCGCCGCCGGCGCCGGCAGGTTGAGGCCCTGGAGCGCGTCGTTCTGGCCGTTCGGCGCCTGCGGCGTGCGCAGCGTCAGGTTGGCGCCGTTCATCGCGAACACGGCGAGCACGTTGCCGACGCGGTCGATCACGACGAAGCCGGAGGGCTGACCCTGCGCCTGCGCTTCAGCGACGCCCTGGGCGATGATCCTCTGGATGTCCGCAACGGTCAGCCGCTCGAGCGCCGGCGTCTGGAAGGACGCGGCCGGCGGTGGCGGCGGCGGCGCGGGCGGCTGGGGGGTGTTCGAATCACCACCTCCACCGCCCCCGCAGGAGCCGACGATAAGAGCGGCAATGGCGATACTGGATACGCTACGCTTCACCTGAGTCTCCGGATGGCCGCCGCGGCGCGGCCAAGGCTGGCACGGAAATCCCCCGGACTGTAGGCATTGGGGTCGCGCACCGCGCGATAGGCCCCGTTGATGTCGGCGCGAATGGTGTTGGCGGTCGCCTCGGACACCTCGCCCTGGTTGACCAGGGAGGAGAGCAGGGTGTCGGTCGCCATCACCGCCTGCACGCTGCCCGCATAATCGGTGAAGCGCGGATTGATCGCGTCGCTGGTGATCGAATCGATGATCGCGAAGGTGGTCTGGCGGGTGACGTTGGCGGAGGTGAAGGCCTCGACCATCGCCTGCGCAGTCTGGCGCAGGCGCCCGGCGGCGACCACCGCGGAGCTGCGCTCGCGCGCGATCGCCTGGTGGAAGGCGCGGCTGTCGCGCTCGAACTGCTGGGCGAGGCCCGGCGCCATCACCCGCGCCGCCGCCGCCAGCATGATCATGTTCTCGTCATTGTAGGGCGGCATGCCCGACGGGATCGGGCGGCCCGGATTGGCGACCGCGGTCGGGCGGTAGTTCACGTCGTCCGAAATCTGCCGGTGGCAGGAGTGGCAGTCGAAGAAGTAGAATTCGGGGAACATCCCCTCCATGCCGCGGCGCTGGCTGGCGAACAGCGAGAGCGAGCGCTCCAGCGCCATCGCCTGGCCGACCGCCCAGGTGCGCACCGCATCGGCGCGGCCCTTGCGTGTCCGGTAGTCGTCGTCTTCCTGATGGTGCGCCTGCAGCGTCGTGAACAGGTCGAGCTCGAACGAGATGCGCGGATGGCCGGCGGCCATGATCCGGTGGGTGACGAACTGGCCCTCGTCGGCGCTGCCGAAATGGCAGTCGAGGCAGACGCCGGCGCGCACCCGCGGGTTCTCAAGCGGGATCAGGCCGCGCGCCACGTTGTTCGCATGGGTGCCGCCGACCGCATAGTGGCTGGAGAGCCAGCCCGAGGCGGCACCATGGCACGATTCGCAGCCGACGCCGTCGGAGAGCTGGAAGCGGGTGCCGCGCTGGCCGGCGGGCGTCGCGTGACAGCCGAGGCACATCGGCGCGCTGGTCGCCTCGCCGATGCCGAGCCGCTGGGCGATCACCTGGCTGCGCGGATCCTGGAGCACCGCATAAGCGCGGCTGTGGGCCCCCGCAGCGCTCGACGGATCCTGCCAGAGCATGATCTCGTCCTGGCGGACGACCGGGCCGTCGGCCTCGCTGCGGCCATGACAGGTCGAGCCGCCGCAGGTGGCGACGCCGACGAAGGTCGCGCCGCTCGTCTGGTCCTGCAGGGTCGCCTCGGCGCCCTGCGGATGAAACAGAACAAGAAGAAGCGCCGCGAGGATGCCCGCAGCGCCCAACCCGACGGCCAAATTCCGCCTGCCCCCCATTTGCCCTCCATGCCGCCCCTGTACAGCGCGGACGGTCAAAGATGCCTAGGCGAGGTTATGGACCGAAACAACGCCTCCATGCAACCGCAAAGCGGGCATGACGTGCCTGAAAGGCGGTCGAAGCGGCGGCGGCGAAGCCGTTGGTGACAGTCGAAACAATCCCCGGTAGAGCTAAAGTTTCATGGGGGGCACGCAGCCGGGCGTCACGGCCCGGTCACGTGCCGGCATCATCCGCGCAAGAAAAGCAATCGGAGCCGGCGAAAATGACCAAAGCCTCGGACCTGTTCATCCAGTGCCTAGAAGAGGAGGGCGTCGAATATATCTTCGGCGTGCCCGGCGAGGAGAATCTGGACATGCTGGATTCGCTCTCGCGATCCAGGCAGATCAAGCTCATCCTCACCCGCCACGAGCAGGGCGCCGGCTTCATGGCCGCGACCTATGGCCGTCACACGGGGAAAACCGGCGTGTGCATGGCGACGCTCGGGCCCGGCGCGACCAACTTCGTGACGGCGGCGGCCTATGCGCAGCTCGGCGGCATGCCGATCCTGATGGTGACCGGCCAGAAGCCGATCAAGAAATCGAAGCAGGGCCGGTTCCAGATTCTCGACGTCGTCGCGATGATGGGCCCGATCACCAAATATACCCATCAGCTCGCCTCGGCCGACAATATCCCGAGCCGCGTCCGCGAGGCCTTCCGCCTCGCCGAGGAGGAGAAGCCGGGCGCGACGCATCTCGAATTTCCCGAGGACGTCGCCGACGAGAAGACCGATTCCACGCCGATCAAGCCGAGCCTCGCCCGGCGCCCCTCGGCCGAGCCCAAGGCGGTGCGCGCGGCGGTGAAGCGGCTGGAGGATGCCAAGGCGCCGGTGCTGGTGATCGGCGCGGGCGCGAACCGCAAGATGACCGGCCGGATGCTGCTCCAGTTCATCGAGAAGACCGGCATCCCCTTCCTCACCACCCAGCTCGGCAAGGGCGTGATCGACGAGCATCACCCGCTCTTCCTCGGCTGCGCGGCACTGTCATCCGGCGACTTCGTCCACAAGGCGATCGAGGCGTCGGACCTCATCGTCAACATCGGGCACGACGTGATCGAGAAGCCGCCCTTCTTCATGAGGAACGGCGGCACCGAGGTGATCCACATCTCGACCCGTTCGGCCGAGGTCGATCCGGTCTATTTCCCGCAGATCGAGGTGATCGGCGACATCGCCAACGCGATCTGGCAGATGAAGGAGGACATCGTCCCCTCAGGCCGGTGGAATTTCGACAAGATGCTGAAGGCCCGCAAGGCCGAGGTCGAGCACACCGCCGCGATGTGCGACGACATGCGCTTTCCGCTCTTCCCGGCCTGCCTCGTCAAGCAGGTGCGCGAGGCGATGCCGTCGGACGGCATCATCTGCCTCGACAACGGCGTCTACAAGATCTGGTTCGCCCGCAACTATGCGGCGCGCCAGCCGAACACGGTGCTGCTCGACAATGCGCTGGCGACGATGGGCGCGGGCCTGCCGAGCGCGATGGCCTCGGCGATGGTTTATCCCGACCGCAAGGTGATGGCGATCTGTGGCGACGGCGGCTTCATGATGAACAGCCAGGAGATGGAGACGGCGGTCCGCCTGAAGCTCAACATCACCGTGCTGATCCTGAACGACAGCTCTTACGGCATGATCCGCTGGAAGCAGGCGAACATGGGCTTCGAGGACTGGGGACTGGAGTTCGGCAATCCCGACTTCGTGAAATATGCCGAAAGCTACGGCGCGTTCGGCCATCGCGTGGAGAGCGCCGAGCAGCTGCCCGGGCTCTTGAAGCACACGCTGGACACCCCCGGCGTCCACCTGATCGATTGCCCGGTGGACTATTCGGACAATGACCGCATCCTCAACAACGAGATCAGGGAACTGAGCGCGAAATTGTAGGGCTCGTCATCCCGGCGAAGGCCGGGATCCCGGGACCAGAATGTACAGCCCGTCTCCACGAGACCCCAGCCTTCGCTGGAGTGACGGTCGGAAAGAAGCCATGGTGAAGCTCAAGGACGTCTACCCGCTCTACCTCAACAACAAGGCGGAGCAGCCGAACACAGACCTGGAGGTGACCGACAAGTTCACCGGCGAGGTCGCGTTCCGCTGCGCGCAAGCGGACGCGAAGACGATCGACGCGGGCATCCAGGGCGCGGTCGAGGCGGCCGAGCCGATGGCGCGGATGGCAAGCTATGAGCGCCAGGCGGTGCTCCAGCATTGCGTCGACCGCTTCAAGAAGCGGTTCGACGAGCTCGCCTATGCGCTCTGCGTCGAGGCCGGCAAGCCGATCAAGGATTCGGAAGGGGAGGTGACCCGCCTCATCGACACCTTCCGCATCGCCGCCGAGGAATCGGTGCGGATGACGGGCGAGGTCCAGCCGCTCGACATCAGCCCGCGGGCGAAAGGCTATCAGGGCATCTGGAAGCGGGTGCCGATCGGACCCTGTTCGCTGATCTCGCCGTTCAACTTCCCGCTCAATCTCGCCGCCCACAAGATCGCCCCGGCGATCGCGGTCGGCTGCCCGTTCGTGATGAAGCCGGCGAGCCGGACGCCGCTGGGCGCTCTCATCATGGGCGAGGTGCTGGCCGAGACCGACCTGCCCAAGGGCGCCTTCTCGATCCTCCCGGCGCACCGCGAGGGCGCGGACCTGTTTACCGAGGATGAGCGGCTGAAACTGCTCTCCTTCACCGGCTCGCCGGGGGTGGGCTGGGACCTCAAGGCCAAGGCGGGCAAGAAGAAGGTCGTGCTGGAACTGGGCGGCAACGCCGCGGTCATCATCGACAGGGACGCCGACCTCGCCGATGCGCTGGAGCGGACGATCTTCGGCGCCTTCTACCAGTCCGGCCAGTCCTGCATCGGCGTCCAGCGCATCCTCATCCACGCCGACGTCTACGACCGGTTCCGCGACATGCTGGTCGCCAAGACGAAGACGCTCGTCGCCGGCGACCCCAAGGACCGCAACGTCTTCATCGGCCCGATGATCTCGGAAGGCGAGGCGAAGCGCCTCGATTCGTGGATTCAGGAGGCGGTGGGGAAGGGCGCCACCCTGCTGTGCGGCGGCAAGCGCGAGGGCGCGATGCTCGAGGCGACCCTGCTGGAGAATGTCGATCCGGCGACCAAGATCAATGTCGAGGAGGCGTTCGGCCCGGTCGCGTTCCTGATCAAATTCTCATCGTTCGACGAGGCGCTCGACATCGTCAACGACAGCAAGTTCGGCCTTCAGGCCGGCATCTTCACCCGCGATCTCTTCCAGATGTTCGACGCCTGGGATCGGCTCGACGTCGGCGGCGTCGTGATCAACGACGTGCCAAGCTACCGCGTCGACAACATGCCCTATGGTGGGGTGAAGGACAGCGGTCTCGGCCGCGAAGGCGTGCGCTTCGCGATGGAGGACATGACGGAAATCCGTAATCTGGTGATCCGGCGGACCTAAGTCGTTTGGTATATCCCATTGACATATCCCGGCGCCAGGACTAGGTTGCGCCTATGACGCGTACGAGGCTTTTCCGCTCGAACCGCTCTCAGGCGGTGCGCCTGCCGAAGGATGTCGCCTTTCCGCCGGAGGTGACGGAAGTCGTTGTGCTGCGTCAGGGCAAACGACGGATCATTGTGCCTGCCAACAGCACATGGGATGATTTCTTCGATGCGCCCGGCATCGACCTGCCGGAGCGCGATCAGCCGGAAGCTCAGGAGCGCGCGCCGCTCTGATGCTGCGTTTCATGCTGGATACGAATCTGTGCATTCGGTTGCTCCGCGATCGGCCAGCCGGTTTGCGACCGCGCTTCAGCGCTGAGGCCGACAGTTTGTGCATTTCCAGCATCATTCTCATGGAGCTGCTCTACGGCGCCGAACGATCGGCACGACCGCAGCACCATCGCGCCGAAGTTGAGCAATTCGCCGGCCGATTGCAGGTGCTCCCATTCGATGCCGAGGCCGCGGACCATGCCGCCCAGATACGGGCGGAACTGGCGCGCGTTGGACAACCGATCGGCTCCTACGACTTGCTGATAGCAGGCCATGCGAGAAGCCGAGGCTTGACGGTCGTAACCGGCAATCTGGGCGAGTTTTCTCGCGTCGAAGGGCTACGCGCGGAAGACTGGCTGACGCCGCCTTCTAAATAGCTCGTCAGCTTTCTGTAGTCTGCGCTCCGCTCGCCTCTATGATCGTCCGGTTGCTCGCCCTGAGCTTCGCCTTGAGCGCCGTCGCGAAGGCGTGCTCGACGGCGCGGCGGATGTCCTCGTTCGCCTCGACATAGGGCCTCAGATCGTCGGCGGGTGCGCACCAGAAGCGGGCCGGGCCGCTCAGCGTCACCGTCGCGCTGGCCGCCTCGCCGGACAGCACCGAAAGCTCCCCGACCAGGTCGCCCGCGCGGCACATGCCGACGCGACGGCCGCCGCTCGTCACCAGCGCCTCGCCCTCGGCGAGATAGTAGAGCCGCTCGACCGGCTCGCCTTCGCGGGTCAGCACGTCGCCTTCCTTGCCGGAGAGCCACAGGCCCTGATCCATCAAATGGCGGGCCTGGCTGTTCGACAGGCCCTCGACCAGGCTGTCGAGCAGCGCCTTCTCCTCGGCGGAAAAGCGGATGTTCCGCCCGGCGAGCGCATTGCGCAGCAGGAGGAAGAGCGCCACGGCCAACAGGATCCCCATCCAAGCGGCCGTGATCGTGTCGTGGGTCCACAGCAGCGCGCGTAGCAAGCCGGCCGCGGCTGCCAGCGCGATCAACAGGCGCAGGGTGAACGGCCGTTGGGCCAGCACGGCCAGCACGATCAGCGCCAGGCTGGCGTGGAGCAGAAGCGATTCAGGCGACAGCATCCGGCTCCCCGGCCTCCTTTTCCGCCGCTCTATGCGCCAATCCGGCCGGCGCGAAAAGAGGGGCAGCCGGGCGTTGCATCGCGTCGCGTGTTGCCCCACTATGACAGCATTCTCAAGGCCGGCGCCGCATCGGGTCCGCCGGCGTCAATCGACGATGGAGAGATAGAGTGAAGGCAGTTCTTCTGGCGAGCGCGGCCCTGATGGCGGTTGGCGCGAGTGCGGTGTTTGCGCAAGGGACGACGGGCGGCGGCGCGCCGGCCAGCACGACGGCGCCGGTGCCGGGCAATGTCCTGCTCGCCGACTGGACCGGGCCGTCGGACGGCGTGCCGCCGTTCGATCGGGTACGGCCAGAGCTGTTCCCCGAAGCCTTCCAGTTCGCGATCGACGAGCAGCGGCGCGAGGTCGCGGCGATCACCGCCAGCCGCGAGGCGCCGACCTTCGCCAACACGATCGAGGCGATGGAGCGGGCCGGGCGGCGGCTCGGCCGGGTCGGCGCGGTGTTCGGCGTGATGAGCAGCAACATGTCCAACCCCGAATACCAAGCGGCGCAGCGCGAATGGGGGCCGCGGCTCGCGGCCGCCTCGGATGCGATCATCCTCAATCCCGAGCTCTTCCAGCGGGTGCGCGCGGTCTACGAGGCGCGCGAGCGGTCCGGCCTCGATGCCCAGCAGCAGCGGGTGGTGACCCGCTATTATGAGCAGTTCACCCGCCGCGGCGCGAATCTGAACCCCGAGCAGAAGCAGCAGCTCTCCGCCTACAATCAGGAGCTGGCGCGCCTGTTCGCCCAGTTCAGCGAGAAGCTGCTCGCCGACGAGCAGACCTTTGTCACTGCGGGCGAGACGGATATGGCGGGCGTTCCTGCCGACGTGCGCAATGCCGCCGCTGCGGCGGCACGCGAGCGCAATCTGCCGGCCGGCCAGTTCGCGATCGTCAACACGCGCTCGGCGGTCGATCCGGTGCTGACCTTCGCCGACAACCGGTCCTTGCGCGAGCGCGTCTGGCGGGCCTTCGTCAACCGCGGCGACAACGGCAATGCCAACGACACCAACGAGACGATCCGCCAGATCGTCCGCGTCCGCGCCCAGCGCGCCCGCCTCCTCGGATTTCCCAGCCACGCCCACTGGCGGATGCAGGACACGATGGCCGGCACGCCCGAGCGCGGGCAGGAGCTGATGATGCGGGTCTGGCCGGCCGCGGTTGCGCGGGTGCGCGAGGAGGTTGCCGAGCAGCAGGCGATCGCGCGGGCCGCGGGCCAAGACATCACGATCGAGCCCTGGGACTATCGCTATTACATGGAGAAGGTCCGCCAGCAGCGGTACAATCTCTCCCAGGACGAGATTAAGCCCTATTTCCAGCTCGACCGGATGATCGAGGGCATGTTCTACATGGCCGACCAGCTCTACGGCTTCCAGTTTCAGGAGAATACGGGCCAGGTGCCGGTCTGGCATCCCGACATCCGCACCTGGCGGGTCACCGACCGGGAGGGCAATGACGTCGGTATCTTCTACGGCGACATGTTCGCGCGCACCGGCAAGCGCTCGGGCGCCTGGGCGACGACCTATCGCAGCCGCTCGGGCCTGCTCGGCGACCGGCTCGTGCTCGGCTCGAACAACAACAATTTCACCAAGCCGGGCGCGGGCGAGCCGGTGCTGATCAGCGTCGACGACGCGACCACCCTGTTCCACGAGTTTGGCCACGCCATCCACTTCTTCCTGTCGAACACGCGCTATCCCAATCTCGCGCGCACGCCGCAGGACTTCGTCGAATATCCGAGCCAGGTGCACGAGAACTGGCTGCTGACCCCGGAGATCCTCAGCCGCTTCGCCCGCCACTACCAGACCGGCGAGGTGATGCCGCAGGCACTGGTCGACCGGATCGTCGCCGCCCGCCAGTTCAACCAGGGTTTCGAGACGGTGGAATATCTGTCGTCCGCGCTGGTCGACATGGCGTTGCACGTGCGGCCGGACGGCGAGGTCGATCCCGATGCGTTCGAGCGCGAGACGCTCGCGGCGATCGGCATGCCGCGCGAGATCGTGATGCGCCACCGTCTGCCGCAGTTCGGCCATCTCTTCTCGTCGGACGCCTATTCGGCCGGCTATTATTCCTACCTCTGGTCGGAGACGATGGACGCCGACACCTGGGCGGCGTTCGGGGAGGCCGGCAATGTCTGGGATCCGGCGACGGCGCGCCGCTTCGCCGAGACACTGCTGTCGACCGGCAACGAGACCGATCGCGCCGAAGCCTATCGCGCCTTCCGCGGCCGGGACCCGGACGTGAATGCGCTGCTCAGGAAGCGCGGATTCCCGACGGGGGAGTAGCGGGAGAGCGGGCGCGATCCCGTCTTTCAGCATTCGGGGCTACTCGGCGACGGTCATGTCGGATCGACTTGCGCTGTCGCAAATGTATCAATATATCATCTCAATCTACTGCGTCTCCGGGGGAGAAGCCGATTGCTCGAAGCGCCTATTCTGGCAAGCGGCCTGTTTGCCGTTTCGACTGCGGCGGCGGCACAGGATCGCTATCTCGACGAGATCGTCGTCACCGCAGCGGGAATCGACCCAGAGCGGCTGGACGCGCCGGCGCCCGTCGCCTCGGGCCTGGGCCTCACCGCGCTCGAAACCCCCGCCTCGCTGGACGTGGTCGACCTCGCCGACCAGGCGCGGCGCGGCGCGAGGACCCTCGCCGAGGCCACGCGTGGCGTGACCGGCCTCACCTTCACGACCCGGGCCGGTGCGCCCGGCGTGTTCGCGTCGCGCGGCTTCACCGAGAACGCGCTGGTTACGCTCTACGACGGCCTGCGCGTCCAGTCCGCGACGATCAGCGCCCGACCCTACGATCCGTTCAACTTCGAGCGGATCGAGGTGTTGCGCGGGCCCGCCTCGCTCGTTTACGGCGAGGGCGCGACGGCAGGCGCGGTCAACTATGTCCGCCGCAAGCCGCGCCTGGGTCCGCTCCAGGTCGAGGGGCTGGCCGAGATCGGCGAGCAGGACCGGCTCCATGCCGGCCTGGCGCTGGCCGGCGGGATCACGGAGACGATCGGCGTCAGCCTGTCGGGCAGCTATCAGGATTACGGCTCCTTTATCGAAAGCACCGACACCGAGACGGGCCATGTCGTCGCTTCGCTCGGCGGCCAGATCGGGCCGGAAACCGGCTTTCTCGTCGAAGCCGACTATCTGACCACCCGCACCGACGACCCCTATTTCGGCAGTCCGGTGATCGCGGGGCGGATCGACGCGCGCGTCTTCCGGAGGAACTACAACCAGTCGCCGGACAACCGGATGGCCGACGACGTGCTGTGGCTGCGCGCCCTCGTCACCCATACGTTCAGCGATGTCCTGGACTATCGCGGCCAGGCCTATTTCTACGAAGCGGACCGCGACTGGCGCGTTTTCTATGCTTTCTCCTACGTTCCCGGTACGCCCGAGCAGATCGAGGCGCGCAACGTCGAGACCTTGGCCTACGACCACGGCCTTTGGGGCACGCGCCATGACCTCAAACTCACCGCCGATCTCGGCCGCGTCGAGAGCCGCACGGTGCTGAGCTTCGATCATAGCGACACCGATTTCTCCAGCCCCCGCCGCGACGGTGCGCCGTCGACTGGCGTACCGCGTCCGCGCTTCGACGTCGACGCGCCGCAGCCGGCGCCGTTCCTCCAGGGGCCGCGCCTGCGCCAGCGCGAGGCCGACATCGCGCAGACCGGCGTCTCGCTGGAGCAGCGGCTGGCGCTCGGGCGGCTGTCCTTCATCGGCGGGGTGCGGGTCACCTGGATCGACGGCACGATCGCGCGGCCCGAGGCGATCCCCGCCGTCGCGCCGTTCGACGTGCGCTACAATCCGATCGACTGGCGCACCGCGCTCGTCTTTCAGCCGACGCCGCACTCGTCGCTCTATGCCACCGTCACCAGTGGCGCCGAGCCGGTCGAATCGCTGCTGCTCCTGCCGCTCGCCCAGGCCGACTTCCGGCTCTCCAAATCCACGGGCTACGAGATCGGCTACAAGTTGGAGGCCGGCGGTTTCGAGCTGACCGCAGCCGGCTACATCCTCAACAAGGACCGGCTTCCCAGCGTCAATCCGGCCGACCCCAACCTGCCGCCACAGGTCGGCGAGCAGCGCGCCAAGGGCTTCGAGCTGTCGGGCCGGTATCGCGGTCGCATCGTCTCGCTGGGCGCCAACCTGGCCTATGTCGACGCCGAGTTCCGCGAGTTCAACGATTTCGGCGCCTTCCGCGACGGCGTGCGCCCGGCCAACGTGCCGGAATGGGTGATGAACGCGGAAGCGGAGATCCGCCCGATCGAGCCTGTCTCGATCGGGGCGTTCCTCCAACATGTCTCCAGCCGCCCGAGCAGCAATGCCAATACCTTGTTCCTCCCCGGCTACACGACGGTCGACGCCTTCGTGGAATGGCGCGTGTCGCCGCGGGTGCGGCTGATCGGCCGTGCCGTCAACCTGCTCGACGAACGCTATGTCGAATGGGCGACGCAGACCTTCGGCCAGAACAATCTCTACTTCGGCTCGCCGCGCCGCTTCGAGACGTCGGTCGGCTTCCGCTTCTAGGGGACATGCCGATGCGAACCCTCCTCGTCGCGCTTGCGGTTTCGATGTCGGTCGCCCAGCCCGCAGCGGCCCAGACTTTCATTGATGCGGAGCGGGACGGGCTCGTTGCGCTCGCGTCCGCGCCGCCCGCCGATAACAGCCTTGCCGGCACCGCCGACCTTGAGGCGGTGTTCATCGTTGAAGCGCTGCGCACCCCGGAGCTCGCCCGGGAAGCCGCGCTCGACGGCGACATGCCGCCGCTCGATTGGGCCCGGCGTGCCCTCGGGCCGGGCTATGATCCCGCGCGCCAGCCGGCCGCCTTCGCCCTGTTTGAGGCGGTGCGCGCGGACATGACCCGTACCGTGGATGTCATCAAGGCGCGGGGCCCTCAGCGCGCCCGTCCGCACCAGCGCGATCCGCGCGTGCGCCCGTCGCTGTCGATCGAAGGGCATGGCACCAACAGCTGGCCCAGTGGCCGCGCCGCCGCGACCCGGGTGTGGGCGGACGTGCTCGCCGATCTCTTCCCTGAACGCGCCAACTCCCTACGCGCGGCGGCCAGCCGATCCGCGCAACTCCGGGTGATCGGCGGGGTCCACTATCCGACTGATCTTATTGCGGGCTTCCGCCTCGCCGACGTTTTCCTGGAGCGTCTGCACGCCAACCCGCTCTACCAATGCCGGCTGGCTGCGGCGCGCGAGGGGCGCGTGGGAAGCAATTGCTGACCAACGCGCCGAAGCGCGTGCCGGGCGCCAATGCGTTCCTGAGGGGAAGCGCGGTGTCCCGGTAGGGAAGTAATTTCGTCGGCGTTCCCCCTACGTTGTCCCGGACTTGATCCGGGATCCATGAACACGGCTTGCGCGAACTGGGGCGCTCCGTGTTCGTGGACCCTGAAACGAGTTCAGGGTTGCGATTGAAGAACGATCAGGTGCCGCCTATTGCGCCGGCGCGCTGTCGACCAGGAGGTCGAGCTGCTCCTGACAGCCGTTGGCGATCAGCGCCTGCGCGACGCCCTGCATGTCGCCCGGCGCCGAATTCAGTTGCCGGAAGGTGATGCTGGTCGGCGCCGCGGCGTCGGACTGGCGCAGCTGATAGGGCGTGCCGGCGGTGATCGGCAGGTCGCGCGGCCAGGCCACGGTGGGGCTGCCCGCCGCCCACTGGACGGTGCGCGAGGCGCCGCCCGGGCCGGAGATCGACAGGCGGGCCGCGCGGCTCGGTTCGGCACGCCAGAGCGTCACGTCTCCGGGATTGGCCAGGCAGACCGTGCCGCTCTGCGACACGTCGACCTGCCAGATCGTGCTCGGCGATGCCGGCACGATGCCGGCGCTGCGTACCGCCCCGATGCGGGCGACGCGGCCTCCCGCATTTGTGGTGCGCTGGCCGGCCTGGGCCGCGCTCGCCGGGGTGAAGTTGCCCGGCCCGCGGAAGGTGCGGGTGCCGCGCGCGTCGAGCACGACCAGCGTGTCGCCGCTGCGCAGGGCGATCCGCGCATTGTCGGGCAGCGAGCGGCCGGCCGGGTAATTCCCCGCGGATGGGCCCGACGAGCGGACGACCAGGACGTTGGCGCTGGCCGAAGCGGCGCCGGCGACGAACAGAGCAGTGAGCGCAAGACGGCTCAACCGGACCTTATTTTGACCCCAAAACATAGTGCCCTCCCGGACCCGCTTCCCGGATCCTATAGATGAATTCGAGTAGTGCTGCATCCTGGTTATGTTCATCTGCGATTGCAGAAAGCTGAACGAGCGCCTCTGTGTCGCCGCCGTCGAACCGTTGCCAGAGCGCGACGAGCCGAGCGCGAAGATTTTCTTCCATCTTTGGAACGGGTTCCCAGACCTCGACCGGCGTCGCGCGGCCGCTGAGCACGATCCGGCCCATCGGCCGGAAGACGTCGATGGAGGCCTGATTTCGGGCTTCCGAGCTGATCAGAGCGGTGGTTTTGAGCGCCTTGTTGGCCGATTCGAGTCGCGCCGCGGTGTTCATGCCGTCACCGAGCGCCGTGTACTGGATGCGCCCCTCGCCGCCGAAATTGCCGACCACCGCCTCGCCATAATGGAGGCCGACCCGGGTGATGCCGATCGGCGGCAGGTCCTCGCCGCCTTCTTCCGAGAAGAGATTGCCCTCCTCGTACATCTCGATCGCGGCGCGGACGGCGCGGTCGGCATCGTCGGGCCGGGCGATCGGTGCCCCCCAGAAGGCGACGACGGCATCGCCGACGAACTTGTCGATCGTGCCGCCATGCTTCAGCACCACGTCGCTCATCCGGTCGAGATAGGTGTTGAGCAGGCTGGAGAGCTGTTCCGGCGTGATCGCGTGGGAGAGCTTGGTGAAGCCCTCAAGATCGGTGAACAAGGTGTAGATATGCTTCTTCTCGCCGGTGAGCGCGAGGCGGCTGGGATCGCGCATGATCTGCGCGGCAACGTCGGCAGGGAGGTATTTGCCGAGCGCCGACTGGGCGAAGCGGCGCTGCTCGGAGCCGACCGCCCGCGCCGCGGTGCCGACGCCGATGAAGGCGAGCAGCCAGCCCGCGCCCCAGCCGAAGGCCGGGAGGGTGAGCGTGTCGATGCCGCTCTGCTGGAGGTAGAAAGGGAAATAGCCGAAGAAAGCGATCTGCGCCGCCAGCGCCAGCGCGAGCTTCCAGCCGCGCGCCTCGATCAGGCTGGTCAGCGCGCCGGCCGCGACCACGCCGATCGCGGCGAGCCACAAGGCCCAGGGGCGGATCGGCGCCGGCATCCGCCCGTCGAGCATCTGGGCGAGGATCTGGGCGTGGACCTCCAGACCCTTGGTCCAGTTGCCGGTGACGCGGGTCATCGGCGTCTCGTAATTGTCGAGGTCCTGGATGTCGCCGCCGATCAGCACGTAGCGCCCGGCGATCATGTCGCGCACGCCGTCCGGGAACTGGGCGACGAACTGGATCGGGAGGTTGGTGAAGACCGGCACCTCGTCGCTCTCGGCCGTACCCGGCACGCGGAAATCGATGGCGCCGCGATACTGGCCGAACGCCGGATGACCCGGTGCCATCGCCCGGGCGAGCAGCGGCGGCAGGCCGTCGGGCTGGCCCGGCCAGCGGCGGATCACGCCGTCGGCGAGATCGGTTTCGAGCCTTATGCTCGCGGGTCGCACCGGGCCGGACGAGACCTGTCGCAGGAAATCGGTCAGGAATTCCTCCTGCCAGGGGAGGATCTGGTCGGGATTGTGCCGCGCCGAGGCGAAGGCGAGGAACGTCGGCGTCCGCATGTTGCGCATCGCCACGATCAGTTCGTCGTCCTCGGGCTGGGCCTGGTCGATCAGGATGTCGATGCCGATCGCGCGCGGGCCCATGCCGTCGATCGCCGTGAGCGCCTGCGCGAGCATCGCCCGATCGAGTGGCGAGCGCTTGCCGAGTTCGGCGAGCGTGTCGTCATTGTAGGTGACGAGAACGATGCGGTCGTCCTGCTGCAGCACCCGCTCCGCCTCGCGGTCGAAGCGCAGGTCGTACAGCGCGCGCTCGGCGTCGCTGGCGAGCGGCACCTCCCAGCCGAAGCGGGCCAGATAAATACCGGCGACGAGGAACAGCAATGTGAGCAGCAGGCGCACGGCTCCGATCTGCCGCAGGTTGCGTCTGAGCCTCTCCGTCCAGCCGCTGCCGTTTCCCGTTTCCGGCACGAGCTCCCCCTCCGCCTGCCGCAAGACTAGGCAATCCGGTTAGCGTGCGCCAGCCTTCTTCGCCTGCGCCCAGGCGAGGTCGGCGAGCGGCTCCAGCCCGGCGGCCATGCTGGCAGCGTGGGCGGAAGACGCGGTGCCCCGCGCCACCCGGCCCTTGATGCCATGGACGATGCCGGCCAGCCGGAACAGGTTGAACGCGACGTAGAAATCGAGGTGCGGAATGCCGTCGCGGCCGGTACGCCGGCAATAGGCCGCGACATAGTCCGCCTCGCCCGGGATATTCAGCGCGGCAAGGTCGAGGCCGACGAGGCCGGAACTCACACCGTAGGGCATCCGGTACATCATCAGGTGATAGCTGAAGTCGGCGAGGGGGTGGCCGAGGGTCGACAGCTCCCAGTCGAGGACGGCGATCACGCGGGGCTCGGTCGGATGGAAGATCATGTTGTCGCAACGGAAGTCGCCGTGGATCACACGCGGCTGCGGCTCGTCCGGCGGCACGTTGGCGGGCAGCCACTCGACCAGCCGGTCCATCGCGGCGACCCGTCCGGCGTCGGCATCCTCGACATATTGCTTCGACCAGCGCGCGATCTGCCGCGCGAAATAATTGCCCGGCTTGCCATAGTCGTCGAGGCCCGCCGTTTCCGGGTCGATGCTGTGGAGCGCGGCCAGCGTCGCGTTCATCGCGTCGAAGTAGAGCGGGCGGTCGGCGGCCGCGACCTCGGGGAAGTCCGGTTCCCAGTAGATCCGCCCCTCGACCATTTCCATGACGTAGAAAATGGTGCCGATCACCGTCTCGTCGAGGCAAAGGCCGTAGGTCTTGGCGACCGGAAAACCCTGCGCGCCGAGCGCGGTGATGACGCGATATTCCCGGTCCACCGCATGGGCGCCGGGCAACAGCTTGCCGGGCGGCTTGCGGCGAAGGACATAGCTGCGCGCCGGCGTCACCAGCTTGTAGGTCGGGTTGGACTGGCCGCCCTTGAATTGCTCGACCCGAAGCGGCCCGGCGAAGCCGTCCACGTGATCCGCCATCCAGGCCTCAAGGCCGGCGACATCGAACTGGTGGGCGGCCCTCACGTCGCCGGTGCCGCTGTTCTGGGTGCTGCGGTCCATTTTCCACATTCTCCTGCGTGAGACGGTTATTTCGACTGGCGGACGCCGCAATGGCAAGCCCGTCTTCCGGTGCATCGGGCCATGGTAAAAAAATCGGTAACCATGCGACATGTTTTCGCGCGGGCCGGGACTAAGGCATCGGGAAGGGGCGAACGCCGTCCCGGTCGGACCAGCTTGAGGGCGCCTTTGCTTTATTGGCGCCGGATGCTGGAGCAAGCCGCCGGCAGTTTCTTGGCCGAGCTGTCGACGTTCGCCTCTCTCCCCCCTTCGTCTGTATCGACGCTCTCCAGAGGGGATTGTCATGAAAAGGAAGATCGACCTCGCCGCGATCCCGGAGCTGAAGACCAGCGTCGCGATCCACGGTTCGGTGAAGCAGCAGGAGGTCGGCGGTCCGATCTGCCTGGGCATCGCCATTTCCCTGTTCATCGCGCTCTGAGCGCGGGGCTATTTGGGCGGAAGCGACACCCCGCGCTTCCGCCCGCTTTTCCGCAGAAAAGGGACGAGGCGATGATCCCCGGCCCGGCGTTGCGCGGCTGGCTGGCCGATCGTTCGGCGCAGGATGAATCGCACCGGCGTGTCGAGGCCTGCGCCCGCCGATGGAGCGGGCATCCGCTGATGACCGACATCGATCGCGCGCTCGCCGCATTGCCGGCGCGCACGCCCGAGGCGGTGCTCGCGGCCGCCCGCCGCTTCCTGGATCGCGGCGACGATCTTTCGGCGCTGGTGCGCGACCTCATCGCCTCCAGCCGCGCCGACGGCTTCTTTCGTCCGCCCTTCCAGCCGGCGACGAGCGAGATCCACACCGGTCTCCTCCTGTTCCACAATGACGATCTGTCGCTTGCAATGGGCGTGACCGGCGTCGAGATGCTCGCCGCCAAGAAGGCCGGCCCGCGCGGGGCGACGTCGATCGGCTTTTCGGGCCTCGTCACCCTGTTTCGCTACGTGAAGGCGGGCGGCGCCACGCTCTCCTTCTGGGAGGCGCCACGGATCGGCGAGAATTTCGTCGCGTCCGAGGCCGGCACGGCCCGCCTCGTCGGCCGCCGGCGGATCGAGGATGGCGAGGAGATCGTGATCGACGGCCGCCGCCAGAGCTTCGTCATCGAGCACGCCACCAGCGACATGGTCTATTTCCAGGCGCTGGTGCGCACCGGCGCCGCGCCGCTCGCCGCCGAATATGACAGCCGGACGCTCGCGCTCATCGGGACGAGCAGCACCGACGAGGCGAGCTCGCGCATCCAGCTCATGGTGTCGCTGCTGCGCACGATGGAGCGTCAGGATGCGTTCCCGCTCTTCGAGGAGCTGCTGGGCGCAATGCCCCAGTTCTACACCCGCTGGCACATCATGCGCGAGATGCTCGCGATGGATGCCAACGCCGCGCTTCCCGCGCTCCGGCGACTGGCGGCACGCGATCCGCACCCGGAGGTCCGCGCGGCGGCCGGCCAGACGCTCGACCTGTTCTTTCCGGAGGCGACCGCCGATCAGGAGGGTCTGCTGTGCCGCGCGTGATCGATTGCCCGACGGAGGAGAGCTGCGAGCTCGGCGAGCTGGTCGAGCGGCTCGAGACGGGCCCTTTCGATCCCCGGGACGAGGACGGGTTCTGCGCCTGGGGGCATGAGCTGAAGAAGCTCGCCAACAACCGCCGCTTCCTCGCCGACCTCATGATCGCCGAACTGAAGCAGCGCTGCCTCGGCCAGGTCCGCGACAATCACTATACCGCCCAGGTGGTGCTGCTCCATGCGAGCGCGCAACGCTTCGTCATCCGCGCCAATTTCTGGCCGGCACTCAACGACAGCATGGTCCGCCACAGCGGCACCGACCCCTTTTTCTACCACAAGCCGCACGACCACAATTTCTCGTTCCTGACCGTCGGCTATCTGGGGCCGGGCTATTGGAGCGACTATTACGAATATGATTATGAGAAAGTCGTCGGCATTCCGGGCGAGAAGGTGGACCTGAGGTTCATCGAGCGGTCAAAGCTCGATCCCGGCAAGGTGATGCTCTACCGCGCCCATCGCGACGTGCACGACCAGCTTCCGGCCGACGAGATGTCGGTCTCGATCAACATTCTCGAGACCGCGCACGCCGCGATCTTCCGCGACCAGTACGGCTTCAATGTCCGGGACGGCACGATCGAGCGGATCATGACGCGTACGTCACTCGAGCCGATGCTGGCGCTCGCTGCACATTATGGCGGCGAGGAAGGGACGGATCTGCTGGCCGAGTTCGCGCGCAGCCATCCGAGCGACCGGGTGCGCTGGTGCGCGCTGCACGCCCGTGCCGGGGCGGCAGCGACGCTCGACGCGCGGATCGCTCTGTTCGAAGACGCGGCGGACAGCGGCAGCCTGCTGGTCGCCGGCATGGCGCAGCGCGAAGTCGGCCGGCTCGAAGCGGGGCGCGGCTGGATCGAAGGCGCGTATCAGCCGGCCGCCTGACCTCCTCGAAGATCGCGGTTCATATGATGGTACGAATGGGGCGCCGGTGCTATAACCGGCGCGTGGGCTGACAATTGGGGGAGTCGATCGTGACTGCTCGAAAGCTCCTTGCGGCCGCCTTGCTTGCGGTCATTTCCGTTCCCGCCGCCGCGAGCGTCCAGGTGATCGGCAGCAGCAGCGCCAGGCTCTGCTACGAGGCCGCGGATTCGGCGCTCACGCCCAGCGCCGACGATCTCGGCCGCTGCAACACCGCGCTGCGCGACGAAGCGTTGAGCCGAGCGGACATGGTCGCCACCCATGTCAACCGCGGGATCCTGTTCATGCGCCGCGGCCTGACCGAGCGTGCGATTGCCGATTTCGACATGGCGATCGCGATGGACCCGGCTCAGGCCGAGGCCTATCTCAACAAGGGCGCCGCGCTGATGCGGCAGGAGAATGCCGGCGACGCCTTGCCGCTGTTCACGGCCTCGCTGGAGCGCAACACGATGCGGCCGGAGCTGGCCCATTACGGGCGGGCGATGGCCAACGAGACGCTCGGCAATGTCCGCGAGGCCTATAACGACTATCGCCGGGCGGCGGAGCTCAGCCCGGAATGGCAGGAACCCCGCGTCGAATTGCAGCGTTTCCGGGTCGTCCGGCGCTAGGCGTCATCCGTCTCGTACGATCGGCGAGCCGGCCGTTGCCACGGCCGGCGGCGCTTGGCTAATGGGCACTCCTCCCCGACGGACCGTCAACCCCGGCGGTCCGCAACCAGAAGGATTGTTTTCCATGGCGTTCAGGCTGCCCGATCTCCCCTATCCCAAGGACGCGCTCGGTGAATTCATGTCGGCCGAGACCTTCGACTATCACCACGGCAAGCACCACAAGGCCTATGTCGACAAGGTCAACGGCTGGATCGACGAGAAGGAGCTCGGCGGCGCGTCGCTCTCTCAGGTCATCCAGGTCGCGAAGGAGCGCGGCGACAAGGGCCTGTTCAACAATGCTGCCCAGATCTGGAACCACAGCTTCTTCTGGCAGTGCCTCGCGCCCGCCAACGGCCAGAAGCCCGAGGGCAGGCTCGCCCAGCTGATCGACGAGGCTTTCGGCGGCACCGATGCGCTGCTCGCCAAGCTGAAGGACGAGGCGGTCGGCCACTTCGCCAGCGGCTGGGCCTGGCTGGTGCTGAACGGCGGCAAGCTCGAGGTCACCTCGCTGCACGATGCCGACACGCCGGTCGTCCATGACGGCATGAAGCCGCTGCTCACCCTCGATGTATGGGAGCATGCCTATTATATCGACTATCGCAACGCCCGCCCGACCTTCGCCGAGAAGGTGCTCGGCAACGTCATCAACTGGGAGTTCGTGGCGCAGAATCTGGACGGTGAGGGCGTCGGTCGCGCCGATCAGGACCAGTAGAACTGCACACCGTCATTGCGGGTGAAGCGAAGCAATCCAGAGGGGTCGTCGGACCCAGGCTGGATTGCTTCGTCCCCCGGCCTTCGCCGGGGTCCTCGCAATGACGAAGGTTACGTTTTCAACCGATACCCGGTCTTGAACATCCAGGTGACGATCGCGAGGCAGATGAAGAAGAAGCCGAGCGTCGCCGCTAGGCTCAGCTCCACGCCGACGTCCGCCGTCCCGTAAAAGCTCCAGCGGAAGCCGCTGATCAGGTACACGACCGGGTTGAAGTGGGTGATGGTCCGCCAGGGCTCCCCCAGCATGTCGAGCGAATAGAAGGCGCCCCCGAGAAAGGTGAGCGGCGTCACGATCAGCATCGGGATGAACTGGATCTGCTCGAAATTCTTGCCCCAGATGCCGATGATGAAGCCGAACAGGCAGAAGGTCACCGAGATCAGCACCAGGAAGGCGATCATCCACAAAGGATGCTCGATCCGGATCGGCACGAAGAGAGCGGCGGTCGCCAGGATCACCAGCCCCAGCACGATCGACTTGGTCGCCGCCGCGCCGACATAGCCGATCACCGTCTCGAAGGCCGAGATCGGAGCAGAGAGCAATTCGTAGATCGTGCCGATGAACTTCGGGAAGAAGATGCCGAAGCTCGCGTTGAAGATGCTCTGCGTGAACAGGGAGAGCATGATGAGCCCGGGCACGATGAACGCGCCATATTCGACGCCGCCGGTCGCGCCTGGGCGGATCGACCCGCCGATCGCCGCGCCGAACACGACGAAATAGAGCGAGGTGGTGATGACCGGCGTCACCAGGCTCTGCCAGAGCGTGCGCAGCGCGCGGGCCATCTCGAACTTGTAGATCGCCCAGATGCCGTGAATGTTCATGCTGCATCCTTCTGGTGGACGAGGCTCACGAAGATGTCCTCGAGCGAGCTCTGGCTGGTGTTGAGGTCCTTGAAGCCGATGCCGAGGTCGCTCATCCGCCGGAGCAGCGACGGGACGCCGGTCCGCTCGGCATTGGCATCGAACACGTAGAGCAGCTCATGGCCCTCGGCCTGCAAGGTCAGGTTCCATTCCGCCAGCTCAGGGGGAATCGTCTCCATCACCTCGGAGAGGTTGAGCGTCAGCTCCTTCTTGCCGAGCTTCTTCATCAGCGCCGACTTCTCCTCGACGACGACGAGCTCGCCCTTGTTGATGACGCCGACCCGGTCGGCCATCTCCTCCGCCTCCTCGATATAATGGGTGGTGAGGATGATGGTGACACCCTTCTCGCGCAGCAGGCGGACCAGATTCCACATGTCGCGCCTCAGCTCGACGTCGACGCCGGCGGTGGGCTCGTCGAGGAAGAGGATTTCGGGCTCGTGGCTGAGCGCTTTGGCGATCATCACCCGGCGCTTCATGCCCCCCGAAAGCTCCATGATCTTGGACTTGCGCTTGTCCCAGAGAGACAGGTCCTTCAGCACCTTCTCGACATGGGTCGGATTCGGCGCAAGGCCGAACAGGCCGCGACTGAAGCTCACCGTTCCCAGAACGCTTTCGAAGGCGTCGGTGTGGAGCTCCTGCGGCACCAGCCCGATCCTGCGCCGCACGGCCCGATAATCGCGCTGGTGGTCGTGGCCGTCGACGGTGACGGTCCCGGCCGTGGGCGTGACGATGCCGCAGACGATCGAGATCATCGTCGTCTTGCCAGCGCCGTTCGGCCCCAACAGCGCGAAAATCTCGCCGCGCCGGATGTCGAGATCGAGCGGCTTCAACGCCTCGAGCCCCGACGCATAGGTCTTGGCGAGGCCCTTGATCGATATGACCGGGTCCATGATCCTCTCTTCTGTCACTGGGTTGGCGGCACCGGCGCGTCCGTCTCCGCTTCCTCCAGCGCGAGGCCGTGACGCATCAGCATCGGCACGTTGGCGGCGGCGAAGACGAGGGTCGCGGGAAGGAAGAACCAGAGCTTGAAGCCGACCCAGAAATCGGTCGTCTGGGTGCGCCAGATGGCCTCGTTGAGCACGGCCATGACGATGAAGAAGGCGGCCCAGTTGCGGGTGAGCAGCTGCCAGCCGCGATCGGAGAGGCCCGGATAGGCGGTGCCGAGCACCATCTTCAGGAGGTTGCGCCCCGTCGTCATGCCGAAGATCAGCAGCGCCGCGACGATCAGGTAATAGATGGTCGGCTTGATCTTGATGAACGTTTCGTTGTGCAGCCAGATGGTGAGGCCGCCGAGCACGACCACCATCAGCCCCGAGAACCAGAGCAGGGGCGAGATGTGCCGATATTTGATTTGCGAGATCAGCATCGCGACCATCATCGCGATCATGAAGGCGCCGGTCGCGACGAAGATCTTGATCGTGTCCGGCACCGGCGCGAAGAAATTGGTCACGAAGAAGACGACCAGCGGGCCGAGATCGATGAGCAGGCGGGCGCCCGCACCGGGCGCGTTGGGCTGGCTCTTGGCTTCGGTCTCGTAGCTCATGCCGCGACTCCCGCGATCGCGCGGGCCGCCTCGGCCGCATCGAAGGGGCGCAGGTCGCCCATGCCCTCGCCGATGCCGATGGCATGGATGGGAAGGCCATATCTGTCCGCCGCCGCGACCATCACGCCGCCGCGGGCGGTGCCGTCCAGCTTGGTCATGACGAGACCGGTCACGCCCGCCACCTCGCGGAACGTCTCGATCTGCGACAGCGCATTCTGTCCGGTGGTCGCGTCGAGCACGAGCACGACATTGTGCGGCGCCGCCGGATTGAGGCGGCCGAGCACACGGCGGATCTTGGCGAGCTCGTCCATCAGGTCCTTCTTGTTCTGCAGCCGGCCGGCGGTGTCGACGATCAGCACGTCGATGCCCTCGGCGGTCGCCTTCTTCACGCCATCGAAGACGATGGCCGAGCTGTCCGAACCCTCCGGTCCCTTGATCACCGGCACGCCGGCGCGGTCGGCCCAGATCTGGAGCTGCTCGATCGCTGCCGCGCGGAACGTGTCCGCGGCAGCCAGGAGAACCGAATAGTCCTGCTCCATGAACAGGTGGGCGAGCTTGGCGATCGTGGTCGTCTTGCCGGAGCCGTTGACGCCGACGACGAGGATCACCTGCGGGCGCGGGAAGGCGTCGATCTCCAGCGGCTCGGCGACCGGCGCCAGGATTTTCCCCAGCTCCTCGGCGACCACGATGCGCACCGCCTGGTCGTTCAATCCCTTCTCGAACCGTTCGGAGGCCAGGCGCGTCCGGACCTTGGCAGCGGTCGACGGGCCGAGGTCGGAGGCGATCAGCGCCTCCTCGATCTCGTCGAGCATCGCCTCGTCGAGCGCCGCTTTGGTGACGAGGCCGGTGAGATTGTCGCCGAGCCGTTCGGAGGTTTTCTGAAAGCCGAGCCGCATCCGCTCGAACCAGGAGGTGTCGGTCACGCAGGAATTCCGATCAAGATGTCCGCTACGCAACCCACGATATCCGTCTCCACTATCTCTCCGACCGAACCGGCGACTCGCACCGGCGCGAAATTCTCGGCATGGCCGCGGCCATTGCGCTCCATCAGCACCTTCTGGCGCGTCCCCACCAAGCCTTCCAGCCACATCCTGCGCTGCCGCGCGCTGGCCTCGCGCAGCCGCCGGGCACGCTCCTTCACCACGGCCGGTGCCACCTGCGGCATGCGGGCGGCCGGTGTGCCCTTCTTTGGCGAGAAGGGAAAGATGTGCCCCATCACGACGTCGCATTCCTCGACAAGCCGCAGCGAATTGGAGTGCATCTCGTCGGTTTCGGTCGGAAAGCCCGCAATCAGGTCCGCGCCGATCGCGATCTCGGGCCGCGCGGCCTTCAGCCGCGCCACCGTTTCCAGGGCCTGGGCACGGCTGTGGCGGCGCTTCATCCGCTTCAACACCATGTCGTCGCCGGCCTGGAAGCTCATGTGGAGGTGCGGCATGAATCGTGGTTCGTAGGCGGCCAGCTCGAACAGCCGCGCGTCCATCTCGATGCAGTCGAGCGAGGAAAGGCGCAGACGCGGAAGGTCCGGCACGTGCGTGAGGATGCGTTCGATGAGCTGGCCCAGCGTCGGCGCGCCGGGCAGGTCGGGGCCGTAGCTGGTCACATCGACGCCGGTCAGCACCATCTCCCTGAAGCCTTCGCCCACAAGCGCCTTGATCCGCTCGACGACCAGCCCGGCCGGAACGGAACGGCTGTTCCCGCGGCCATAGGGGATGATGCAGAAGGTGCAGCGGTGATCGCATCCGTTCTGCACCTCGACGAACGCTCGCGACCGCTCGGCGAAACCGGCAAGAAGATGCGGGGCGGTCTCACGCACCGCCATGATGTCGGAGACGCGGATGTCGGCCCTTTCCGTCATCCCGGCGAAGGCCGGGATCTCAGACCGGAAAGGCGCCGGCGCAAACTCCCCCTGAGATTCCGGCCCCTTCGACTGCCTGCTAGGGCAGGCGCTCAGGACAGGCTTCGCCCGGAATGACGAGGGATCGAACTTCTCCCGATTCCCTAGTACCCGGCTGACTTCGGGCATCGCCGCGAAGGTCTCGGGCTCGACCTGGGCCGCGCAGCCGGTCACGAAGATCCGCGCATCGGGCCGTGCCCGCTTCGCCTTGCGGATCGCCTGGCGGGTCTGACGCACCGCCTCGTTGGTGACCGCGCAGCTGTTGACGATGACGAGATCGTCCTCGTCACGGGCGAGCGCGCGCATCGCCGCGCTGTCCGCGGCATTGAGGCGGCAGCCGAGCGTGATGACCTCCGGCCCGCTCACGTCGTCATCTCGCCGGCGAAGACGTGGGTTGCGGGGCCGGTCATGCGGATCGTCCCGCCCGGTGCCCAGGCGATGGACAGCGTGCCGCCGGGAAGCCGCACCTCGACCGGGCTCCGCACCAGTCCCTTGCGGATCGCCGCGACTGCGGTCGCGCAAGCGCCGGTGCCGCAGGCGCGCGTCAGGCCCGCCCCACGCTCCCAGACGTGGAGACGGATCGCGCCATCCTCGACGTTGGCGACGTTGACGTTCACCCGCTCGGGAAACAGCGGATCCCGCTCGATGACCGGTCCGAGCCGCGCCAGGTCGGCCGCATCCGCATCGGCGACGAAGAAGACGACATGCGGGTTGCCGACATTGACCGCGAACGGCGCGTCCAACTCCTCCCAGGCAACCGGCATCTCGCCCGTGTCCATCGGATAGGCAAGGGGGATCTCCTCCCAACCGAAGCGTGGGCTCCCCATGTCGACGCTGGCGCCGGCCTCGTCGAGCTTGCCTTCGAGCAATCCGCCCTTGGTCTCGATCGTGACGTCACGGCCTTCGAGCAACACCACGCAGCGCGTCGCATTGCCGCAGGATTCGACCTCGCTGCCGTCGGCGTTCCAGATGCGCATCCTGACGTCCGCCTTTTTGGACGCTTCCAGCACGATCACCTGATCGCAGCCGACACCGGTATGCCGATCGGCGATGGCGCGCGCCCGCGCCGCGTCGACCGCTGCGGCGCCGTCGCGCGCGTCGATGACGACGAAGTCGTTGCCCAGCCCGTGCATCTTGTGAAAGCGCAGCGCCATGATGCTGCGCGATCTAGGGTCGCGGCGCCCCCAAGTCCACCTCGTCCGGCTTTGATCCGATTTGTTGCGCCGGTGCCATGAGCCCCTTAGTGTCGATCCGAAAAGGGGTGCAATGGCCGCGGACGACAACGGATTTGCCGGATCGCAAAGGCGGCCCGCGCGCGATTGGTCGCTGATCGGCCTGTCGGCCTGCTTTCTACTGCTGGTCGCGGCGGTGCTGGCGACGATCTGGCTCACCATCCGCATGCAGCAGGCCTCGGAGCTGGTCACCCACACGCTGGAGGTCGAGAACGAGCTGTCGATCGTCCTTTCCCGGCTGCAGGACGCCGAGACCAGCGGGCGCGGCTTTCTGCTCACCGGGCGAAGCGACTTCCTGCAGCCCTATGACGAGGCGGTCGCCGCTTTGCCGCGCGAGCTCGCCCGGCTGCGGGAGCGGATCGGCGACAATCCCCGACAGGTGGCGGCGCTGACCCAGCTGCAAGTCCGTGCCGGCCAGCGCCTGCGTCACATCCGGATTTCGGTCGACAATTACTGGCGCGGCACGCCGACGACCCCCGAGCATTTCCTGCGCGGCAAGGCGATCATGGACGAGGCGCGGGACGCGATCACCGCGATGAAGGAGGAGGAGGCGCGGCTGCTCGAGGCGCGCACCGCCACCGCCGGCCGCCGCGCCGCCTTGCTGGCCTTGTCGCTCGTTGCGAGTGTTGTGCTCGTCCTTGCCTTCGGGCTGCTCGCGCTCCGCGGCAACCGCCGCCGACTGGCCGACGCAGTCGCGGCGCGTGATGCCCTGACCGAGGTCAATCGACAGCTCACCGCCGAAGCGGAAAATCGCGAGGTCGCCGAGACGAAGGTCCGCCAGATGCAGAAAATCGAGGCGGTCGGGCAGCTGACCGGCGGCATCGCGCACGATTTCAACAACATGCTGACGCTGGTCATCGGCTCGCTCGATCTTGGCCGGCGCAAGCTCGAAAAGGGTGAGCTCGCCAAGGTCGAGAAATGCATGGGCAATGCGATGGAGGGCGCCCAGCATGCCGCGCAACTTACCGCCCGGCTGCTCGCTTTCTCGCGCCAGCAACCGCTCGCACCGCAGCCGCTCGACGCCAACAAGCTGGTCGGCGGCATGTCCGAGTTGCTCCGCCGGACGATCGGCGAGCAATTGCGGATGGAAACCGTGCTCGCCGGCGGACTGTGGCGGACCTATATCGATCCCAACCAGCTCGAAAGCGCGATCGTCAATCTCTGCCTCAACGCGCGCGACGCGACTCTGGACGGCGGCAAGCTCACCATCGAGACGGCCAATGCCCATCTCGACGAGGATTATGCCGCCGATCATCCGGGCATCGAGGCGGGGCAATATGTCCTCATCTCCGTGACCGACACCGGTGCCGGCATGCCGCCGGAGGTCATGGAGCGCGCCTTCGATCCCTTCTACACGACCAAGGGTCCGGGCCGGGGCACCGGGTTGGGGCTCAGCCAGGTCTACGGCTTCGTCCGGCAGTCGCAGGGCCATCTGAAAATCTATTCGGAGGCCGGTCACGGCACGACCGTGAAGCTCTATCTGCCGCGCTATCGGGGCGACGAGGACGTGCCGGCCGAGGTTGCCGAGGTACCCGATCTGCCGCGCGCCCGCGACCATGAGATCATCCTCGTGGTCGAGGATGACGACCGGGTCCGCCATGTCTCGGTCGATGCCCTGCGCGAGCTCGGCTATACGGTGGTGCAAGCCTCGGACGGCAATCAGGCGCTGGCCGTGCTCGCCGTGCAGCCGCTGGTGGGGCTCCTGTTCACCGATGTCGTGATGCCGGACATGAACGGACGCCAGCTCGCGCAGAAGGCGCAGGAAGCCAAACCCGACCTCAAGGTGCTCTACACGACCGGCTACACCCGCAACGCCATCGTCCATAACGGCATGCTCGACTCCGATGTCGCCTTGCTCGCCAAGCCATTCACGGTCGAGCAGCTTGCCCGCAAGGTCCGGCAGGTGCTGGACGAGACCGTAACCGCGGAGGATGTGACGGCTTAGCCCCAAGCCTTGCCTTTCCTTGACCTTGCCGCTATGGGCCCCACGTCCCGTAAGGGTGAAAGCTGAAGCGTCACGGACGCACGCTGGCCGGCGAGGTTTCGCCCGCCGGCGTTTTCCGTTTTGCGCTTCGGCGAAACGAAACAAGGAGCGCGCGCATGTTCGAAAGTCTGGGAGATCGCCTGTCCGGCGTGTTCGACCGGCTGCGTGGCCGCGGCGCGCTCAGCGAGGATGATGTCCGCGGCGCGATGCGTGAGGTTCGCATCGCGCTGCTCGAGGCCGATGTCGCGCTTCCCGTCGTCCGCGAGTTCGTCGACCGCGCCACGGAGCAGGCGGTGGGCCAGCAGGTGCTGCGCTCGGTCACGCCCGGCCAGCAGGTCGTCAAGATCGTTCACGACGCCCTGGTCGAGATGCTGGGCGCGGAAGAAGCGGGGCTCGAACTCGCCGTCACCCCGCCCGCGGTCATCATGATGGTGGGCCTGCAGGGCTCCGGTAAGACGACCAGCACGGCGAAGCTCGCCAAACGCCTGACCGAGAAGGACCGCAAGAAGGTCCTGATGGCGTCGCTCGACGTCAATCGCCCGGCGGCGCAGGAGCAGCTCGCCGTGCTCGGCCGCCAGACCGAGGTGGCGACGCTGCCCATCGTTCCCGGCCAGCCGCCGGTCGAGATCGCGCGGCGCGCGCTCAATGCGGCGAAGCTGCAGGGCTACGACGTGCTGATGCTCGACACGGCGGGCCGCCTGCACGTCGATCAGGCCCTCATGGATGAGATGAAGGCCGTCGCCCAGGTCTCTCAGCCGCAGGAGGTCCTGCTCGTCGCCGACGCGATGACCGGCCAGGACGCGGTCAACGTCGCGAAGAGCTTCGCCGACCAGATCGACCTTACCGGCGTCGTCCTCACCCGCATGGACGGCGATGCCCGCGGCGGCGCGGCGCTGTCGATGCGCGCGGTCACCGGCCGGCCGATCAAGTTCGCCGGTGTGGGCGAGGCGATCGACAAGCTGGAGGCGTTCCACCCGGAGCGCGTCGCCGGCCGCATCCTCGGCATGGGCGACGTGGTCTCTCTCGTCGAGCGCGCGCAGGAGACGATCCAGGTCGAGGAGGCCGAGGCGCTCGCCAGGAAGATGGCGAAGGGCCAGTTCGATCTCAACGATTTGCGCGCCCAGCTCCAGCAGATGCAGCGCATGGGCGGCCTCGGCGCGCTCGCCTCGATGATGCCCGGCATGGGCAAGATGAAGAATCAGGTGAATGCGAGCGGAGTGCTCGAAGGCAATGTGCTCGGCCGGCTCGACGCGATCATCACCTCGATGACGCCCAAGGAGCGGGCCAAGCCCGACCTGATGAACGCCAAGCGCAAGATCCGCGTCGCCAAGGGCTCGGGCACGACGGTGCAGGAGGTCAATCGCCTGCTCAAGATGCACCAGGAAATGTCCACCGCGATGAAGAAGATTCGCAAGATGGGCGGCCTCGCCAAGCTCGGCGCGATGTTCGGCGGTGGGGGCGGCATGAGTGGGCTTGGAGGTCTCGGCGGTCCCGGCGGCCCGGCGCTGCCCCCCGGCGGCTTGCCCGGCCTCCCCGGCGGCCAGGGCGGGGCCCCGTTCAATTTACCAGGCAAGTTCAAAAGATGACGCGACTCCGATCGCGTCATCCCGGCGCAGGCCGGGATCCAGACCAACCAAGAAACTGGACCCCGGCCTTCGCCGGGGTGACGAAATGAGAAGAAAGGACTGAACACATGGCAGTAGCAATCCGGCTGGCGCGCGGCGGCGCGAAGAAGCGGCCTTATTACAAGATCGTCGTCGCCGACGCCCGCAACGCGCGCGACGGCAAGTTCATCGAGCGGATCGGCAGCTACAATCCGCTGCTCGCCAAGGACAATCCCGAGCGCGTGAAGATCGACGCCGATCGCGCGAAGCACTGGCTCTCGGTCGGCGCCCAGCCGAGCGATCGTGTGCTCCGCTTCCTGGACGCCGCCGGCATCAAGGAGCGCGCCCAGCGCAACAACCCGAACAAGGGCCAGCCGGGCGAGAAGGCCAAGGAGCGCGCCGAGGAGCGGGCCGGCAAGGAAGCCGCCGCCGCGGAAGCCGCCGCCGAGGCGGCCGCTGCGCCCGCCCCCGCCGAGGAGGCCGTGACCGAAGCCGAGGCCGAGACCGTCGAAGTCGTCGCCGAGGCGATCGAGGAAGTGACGCCGGAAACGGCCGAGGACGCCGCTCCCGCCGAGGAAGCGAATGAAGCTCCGGCGGAAGAGGTTGCCGCCGAGGAAGATTCGGCTCCGGAAGCCGCTGAAGCTCCGGCCGCCGAGGCGGCCGCGCCCGCTGGGGAAGCCACCCCGGCCGACGAAGCCACCAACGAGGGCGATTCCGCCGAGGCTCCGGCCGAGGGCAGCGACGAAGCCGCTCCGGCGGAAGGTGCCGAGAAGGCCGAGGGTTGAGACCCTCCCTCGTCATTGCGAGGAGCGTAGCGACGAAGCAATCCAGACTGCGTCGGAGGCCGCGCTGGATTGCTTCGCTCCGCTCGCAATGACGAAGTGAAGGAACCACAGGTCATCCTCGCCGCCGTCGCCGGAGCGCATGGCATCGGCGGCGAGGTGCGCCTGAAGATCTTCGCCGAGAGCGTCGACAGCCTGAAGGCGCACAAACGGCTGTTCGCGGGTGAGCGCGCGCTCACCCTCAAATCGGTCAAGCCAGGCAGCAACGGCGCCATCGCCCGCTTCGCCGAAATCGCCGACCGCAGCGCGGCCGAGGCTTTGCGCGGGCAGGCCCTCTCGATCCCGCGAACCGAATTGCCTCCGCTCGACGAGGATGAATATTATCACGCCGACCTGATCGGCCGGCCCTGCATCGACGCGGCCGGTAAGCCGCTCGGCGTCGTTGTCGCGGTCGAAAATTTCGGTGCGGGCGATCTGCTCGAGATCGAGAAGCCGGATGGTAAGTCCGCCCTGATCCCCTTCCGCCCCGGCATCGCCGACCCCGTCGACGGCGGGATCGTCGCCGACCCCGCCTTCCTCGCCTGAGCCGCTGGCGCGCTGGCCGGGGACCTTGTATCTCCCGCCGGCAGGAGAGGGAGGAAAAGGATGCGCCACGCATTGATCGCCGCATTGTTGCTGGGGGCAGCGACGCCCGCTTGGTCGCAGGCCGCACCGGCGCAAACGGCGCCTGCCGCAACGCCCCCAACTGTCGAACAGGTCGCCGCCCGGATGGACGAGACCTTCCGCCGCTATCAGCAGGAACAGCACGTCCCCGGCCTCGTCTGGGGCATCGTCCGGGACGGCCGGCTGGTCCATTTCGGTGCGGCCGGGCGGCACGATCTGGAATCAGATCGGCCGGTCGACGTCGACAGCCTTTTCCGTATCGCCTCGATGTCCAAGGCCTTTACTGCGCTCGCCATCCTGAAGCTGCGCGACGACGGGCGCCTGAGGCTCGACGCGCTCGCGGAAGAGTATGTTCCAGAACTCAGGAACTGGCGGTATCCGACCACCGATACGCCCCGCATCCGCGTGCGCGACCTGCTCAGCCATGTCGGCGGCTTCGTCACCGACGATCCCTGGGGCGACCGCCAGCAGGTCCTTACCGAAGCCGAGTTCACCCGCATGCTGCGCGCGGGCGTCCCTTTCACCCGGGCGCCGCAGACGCGGTTCGAATATTCGAACTTCGGCTACGCGCTGCTCGGGCGGATCGTCACCAACGTCTCCGGCCGGCCCTATCAGGACTATATCCGCGAGGAGGTCATGCGCCCGCTCGGCATGGCCTCCACCGGCTACGACATTTCCGCCTTCCCCCGGGAGCGACGCGCGATCGGCTATCGCTGGGAGAATGAGGCGCATGCGCGCGAGCCCGACATGCGCGACGGCGTGTTCGGATCGATGGGCGGGGTCCAGACCAGCGCGAGCGACTATGCCCGCTGGGTCGCTTTCCTCCTCTCCGCCTGGCCGGCGCGGGACGGGCCGGAGCAGGGGCCGGTGCGCCGATCGAGCGTACGCGAGCTCGCCCAAGGCCTCAACTTCGTCTCGACGCAGACCCGCCCGGGCCTGAGCGGTGGCGAGCCCTGCCGCTTTGCCATGGCCTATGGCATGGGCATGATCGCCGCGCAGGACTGCGATCTCGGCCTCGTCGTCCGGCACAGCGGCGGTTATCCCGGCTACGGCTCCTATATGATGCTGCTGCCGGAGCACGGGACGGGTGTTTTCGCTTTTTCCAGCCGGACCTACACGGCGCCAGGCGCGCAGGTCATGGAGACCGCACTCGAGCTGCGCCGGGCCGGATTGCTCGTCGGCCGCGCGATTCCGGTCAGCGAGGCGCTTGCCGCCAATTATGCCGCCGCCGCCGCGATGTTCGGCGCCGGCAGCATCGAGCCGGGCCGCGCGCGGCTGGCAATGAACTTCCTGATGGATCGCTCGCCGGAAAACTGGGCGCGCGAGTTCGCCCGTCTCAAAGGCGCGGTCGGCGAGTGCCGCACGGATGCGCCGATCACCGCCACCGGCGCGCTTGCCGGCACCTTCACCTGGGCCTGCGCACGCGGCAACCTGCAGGGCCAGCTCCTGCTCGGCCCGACCAATCCGCCGACGATCCAGGCTCTGCGCCTGCGCGTCGCCCCGGCACAGTGAGTGCCGTCATGGATCAGCTCCATTGGATGCCATCGCAAGCCTCCGGTCTGGTCCTCGCTGGTGGAACGATGGTCGCGGCCAGCTGCTCCTCGCGCCGACCTTGCAACTTGGAGGTTCCGCGTCATCCCGGTAGGATCGTTGGTCATGGTCGGTCCCATTCTTGACGCGATCCTCAGCATCCTCGTCGTGGGCCTGCTGGTCTTGCCGGTGCCGTTTGCGATGATCGCCGCCTCTCTCCTGCATCGACGCTGGCCGACGGCACCGATCGGCTGGCTGACATTGGGGTCGAGCTTCGTCTCGGCTTTGCTGATCGTCGCGATCGGTGCGGGGTTGATCGCCTTGTTCATCAGCACGGACGATCACGGCGATGCCGGTGCACTTGCGGCAGCCGGTGTCTATATGCTCGGACATATCGGCGTCGCCGTCAGCCTCACGCTGGGTGCGCTCGCGGCTTACCTTTGGCTGCGCCGGATTCGTTCCCGATGAGCTGGGCCGCGACGGTTCTCACTCTCTATCCTGAGATGTTTCCCGGGCCGCTGGGCGTCAGCCTGGCCGGGCGGGCGCTGGGACAGGGAATCTGGTCGCTGGAAACGGTGCAGATCCGCGATTTTGCTGCCGACAAGCACCGCTCGGTCGACGATACGCCGGCTGGCGGCGGGGCCGGGATGGTGATGCGGGCCGATGTACTCGCCAGCGCGGTCGACAACGTCCTGGCCCGCCGCCCCGACGCGCCGATACTGGTCATGAGCCCGCGCGGCAGGCCCCTCACCCAAGGCTTTGTTCGCGAGCTCTCCGCCGGTCCGGGCATCTCGATCCTGTGCGGCCGGTTCGAGGGGATCGACGAGCGGCTGTTCGAGGCGCGGCCGCTCGTCGAGGTCTCGATCGGCGACTATATTCTCTCCGGCGGCGAGATGGCGGCGCTCACCCTGCTCGACGCTTGCGTTCGGCTGCTTCCCGGGGTAATGGGCGCGGCTTCAAGCGGTGAGGAGGAGAGCTTCGAAAGCGGCCTGCTCGAATATCCGCATTATACCCGACCTTATGAATGGGAAGGGCGCACGATCCCCGAGGTGCTGCGGTCGGGGGATCATGCGAAAATCTCCGCATGGCGGCAGTGCCGGGCGGAGGAAGAGACACGGCTAAGGCGGCCGGACCTGATCGCGCGCCACGGGGGCGCACGAAGGCCACCGCCCTCTGGCGCGCAGCGCGAAGACGAAGGTCAGAAGAAATGAACCTCATCCAGACGCTCGAGGCCGAGGCCATCGAGCAGTTCAAGTCCACCAAGGCGATCCCGGACTTCCGTCCGGGCGACACGCTGAAGGTCGGCGTCAAGGTCGTCGAAGGCGACCGCACCCGCATCCAGAATTTCGAAGGCGTCTGCATCGCGCGGGCCAACAAGGGCCTCGGCAGCTCCTTCACCGTGCGCAAGATCAGCTTCGGCGAGGGCGTCGAGCGCGTCTTCCCGCTCTATTCGCCGAACGTGGATTCGATCGAGGTGGTCCGCCGCGGCGCCGTCCGCCGCGCCAAGCTCTATTATCTGCGTGGCCGCACCGGCAAGTCGGCCCGCATCGCCGAGCGCCGCGACGTCCGCCACACCGAGGTCGCCGAGGGCTGAGGCTCTGTCCATCACGCCGGCGAAGGCCGGGGTCTCGGGACAAGAAGTCACGGCGGGTCTCGCTGGGATCCCGGCCTTCGCCGGGATGACGGATCGAGGGCGGGGAGGGCGCTGGCTTTCCCCGCCCTTTTCTTTGCCGCGGGTCCGGCTAGGGTGCGCGCCATGCGCACGCTTCTTCCCCTCGCCGCGATGATCGCGGCCGCCGTCCCCGTCACCGCCGCCCAGGCCGGGCAACTCACGCTCGAGCGGATCTTCGCCAGCCCGTCGCTCTCCGGCCCGACCCCGCGGCTGCTGAAGCTGTCGCCCGACGGCCGGCTCGCCACGCTGCTGCGCAACCGCGCCGACGACCGCGACCGGTTCGATCTCTGGGCGGTCGACACGACCACTGGCGAGGCCCGGATGCTGGTCGACAGCGCTCGTGTCGGTACGGGCGCGCAACTCTCCGAGGAAGAGATGATGCGTCGCGAGCGCGCCCGGCTCTCCGGAGTGCGCGGCATCGTGAGCTACGACTGGGCGCCGGACGGCCGCGGCATCCTCGTGCCGCTCGACGGCGACCTTTATCTCGCTGGCCTCGACGGCAATGTCCGCCGGGTGACAGCCACGCCCGAGACCGAGCTCGACGCCCAGGTCTCGCGCACCGGCCGCTACCTCTCCTTCGTGCGTGACCAGAATCTCCATGTCGTCGAGGCGACCGGCCAGAACCAGCGCCGCCTCACCACCGACGGCGCCGGAACGGTGAGCTGGGGCTCGGCCGAGTTCGTCGCGCAGGAGGAGATGGACCGCCACACCGGCCACTGGTGGTCGCCCGACGACCGCTATCTCGCCGTCGCCCGGGTTGACGAGGCGCCGGTGCGCACCGTCACCCGCACCGCGATCGGCACCGAAGGCACCCGCGTCTACGAGCAGCGCTACCCCGCCGCCGGCACGCCCAATGCGCTGGTCGAGCTCTACGTGATGGCGCCTGACGGCTCGGGCCGGGTGAAGGTCGATCTCGGCGCCGACACCGACATCTACCTCGCCCGGGTGAACTGGAGCGCCGACGGCCGCACGCTCTTCGTCCAGCGCGAGAGCCGCGACCAGAAGCGGCTCGACCTGCTCAGCGTCGATCCCGCGACAGGGCGCTCGACAATCCTGTTCAGCGAGACGTCGAACACCTGGCTCAACCTCCACGACAATCTCCGCCCGCTGCGCGACGGCAGCCTGCTCTGGACCTCGGAGCGCTCCGGCTATTCGCACATCTACCGGTTCCGCAGCGGGCGCTGGACACAGCTCACCCGCGGCGACTGGGCTGTGAAGTCGATCGAGGGCGTCGACGAGACGTCGGGCCGGATCTACTTCACCGGCAATCTCGATACCCCGCTCGAGCAGCATCTCTACAGCATCGACATGAACCGGCCGGGCACGCCCCGGCGGCTGACCGAGCAAGGCTATTGGAACGTGGCGGAGATGGACGGTCGCGCCACCCGCGCGCTCGTCACCCGCTCCAGCCCGACCCAGCCGACCCAGGTCTATCTCGCCGACGCCCGCGGCGAGCGGCTCGCCTGGATCGAGGAGAACCGGCTGGACGATTCGCATCCCTACGGTCCGTTCCGTGCCGCCCATGTCGCACCGACTTTCGGCACGATCCACGCGAGCGACGGCACCGAGCTCCATTACCGCATGCTCTCCCCGGCGCGCGAGCCCGGGCGGCGCTATCCGGTCTTCGTCCAGGTCTATGGCGGCCCGGGCTCGGGACGGCAGGTGACACGCGCCTGGGTCAACCCTCTGCACGAATATCTCGTCCAGCAAGGCTGGATCGTCTTCTCGATCGACAATCGGGGCTCGCCCGACCGCGGCAAGGCGTTCGAGGACGCGATCTATCATGCGATGGGCACGGTCGAGGTCGAGGACCAGCTCGCCGGCGTCGCCTGGCTCAGGACTCGGGATTTCGTCGACGGCGACCGGATCGCGGTCAACGGCTGGTCCTATGGCGGCTACATGACGCTGCGGCTCCTGGAGGCCGCGCCGGGCACCTTCCGCGCCGGCGTCTCCGGCGCCCCGGTCACGCGCTGGGAACTCTACGACACCCACTATACCGAGCGCTATCTCGGCAACCCCGCGATCGATCCGGCACCCTACCAGGCCGCCGGCGCCGTCCCGCCGTCGAGCCGCATCACCGACAATCTGCTGCTCATCCACGGCATGGCCGACGACAATGTCGTGTTCGAGAATTCGACCGTGCTGATGGGCGCGCTGCAGGGCCGCAGCTTCCCGTTCGAGATGATGGTCTATCCCGGCGCCACCCACGGCGTCAGCGGCGAAGCCCGCCAGCTCCATCTGTGGCGCACGATCGAGAACTTCCTCAATCGCACGGTGCGGGATGGGGAGGTCGAGACGCCTCCCGCCCGGTAGCTCGTCATCCCGGCGGAGGCCGGGATCTCGGCGAGACTCACCCGCAGAGCTTTTCACCCCACGAGGCCCCGGCCTGCGCCGGGGCGACGCGCCGGCTTGGGTGGAGACGTCCGACAATTTGCAAGATATATCTTGACTGCATCAATCATTAAGATATATCTCAGCCTATCTTAGATAGGAGAAAGCCTCATGGGCAGATTCAGGATGCGCGGCGATTGCGGTCCGCGCGGCTTCGAGATTCCGGCAGGGCTGTTCGCCATGGGCTTCGGCGGTGGCCGGGCTTGGGGACGCGGCTGGGGCGATTGGAGTGACTGGGGCGGGCGCCATCATGGCGGCGGCCGCGGGCGCCGGCGGGTGTTCGACTCGGGCGAACTCCGGCTGGTGCTGTTGAAGCTGATCGCCGATCAGCCGCGCCACGGCTATGACCTCATCCGCGCGGTCGAGGAACTCACCCACGGCGCCTATGCGCCGAGCCCCGGCGTCGTCTATCCGACCCTCACGATGCTCCAGGATATGGGCCTCATCGAGGAGCAGCAGACGGAGGGCGCGCGCAAGGCGTTCGCGGTCACGATGGAGGGCGCGACCCATCTCGACGAGAAGTCGGACGAGGTCGAAAGCCTGTTCGCGCGGCTCGAAGGCCTGGGCAGCGACCAGCGCAAGGCCGGCGGCGCCCCGATCAAGCGCTCGGTCGCCAACCTGCTCTCCGCGCTCTGGCACCGCGCCACCCGCGACGACGTGGACGAAGGCACGTTGCACAAGATCGCGGAAATCCTCGACGAGGCCGCGCAGAAGATCGAGCGGCTGTAGCGATGGCGACGACCAGCACTGCGCGCGTCCCGACGAAGAGCGCCAGCCGCTATCTTCAGCAGCTGTGCAAGCACTGGGCGCACAATATGGCGGTCGAGTTCGACGCGGAGCGGGGGGAGGTGATCTTCCCCCGCAACGCGCGCGGCGCCAACTGGCCGGGCGACGCCGTCTTCACGATGGTCGCCGAACCGGATGCGCTCGATTGCCGGATCGAGGCGTCGGCGCCCGGTCAGCTCGACGCGCTCAAGGGCGCCGTCGAGCGCCACATCGACAGATTCGCGTTCCGCGAAGCGCCATTGACCTATGACTGGAAGGACGTGGCTTAAGGCACCGGGCTTGGTCTCTGCCGTCCGCCCTGGCTGTGCTGGCGGATGACGCGAAGATAGGAGTCGACCAGTTCCTGGTTGACCTCGTCCCAGCCATAGCGGCGGCTGGCCGCCTCGCCGGCGGCACCGGCCGCACGGCGGACATCGGCGTCGCGACAGTAGCGGCCAAGCGCCTCGCAGAAGATGTGGATCGCGCCCGGGCGGACGAGGCGGCCGGTGACGCCGTCCTCGACCAGGCTCTCGCTCCCCGTGGCGCGGGCGGCCACCACCGGCAGGCCCGCGGCCATCGCCTCCAGCGTCACGTTGCCGAACGTCTCGGTGACGGACGGATTGAACAGCATGTCCATCGAGGCGACGGCGCGGCCGAGGTCCGGGCCTGATTGGAAGCCGGTGAAGATCGCATCCGGCAGCCTTTGCTCGAACCAGTCGCGCGCCGGCCCTTCGCCGACGATCAGCACCTTGTGGGGAATCTCGCGGCGGCGCAGCCGGTCGATCGTGTCGGAGAAAACGTCGAGGCCTTTCTCCATCACGAGCCGGCCGGTGAAACCGATCACCACATCCTCATCCGCGATGCCCAGGCTCCGGCGCCATTGCAGGTCGCGCCGGCCCGGATTGAAGACCTCCCGGTCGATGCCGCGCGTCCAGATGCCGACGTCATAGTTCATCCGCTGGTCGCGCAGCAGCTGCGCCATCGAATCCGACGGCGCGAAGATCGCGTCGCAGCGCCGGTAGAAGCGCCTGAGGATCGCCAGCACGACCGGCTCCAGGAAGGCGAGGCCGTAATAACGCGGGTAGGTCTCGAAACGGGTGTGGACCGATGCCACGACCGGCAAGTCCCAGTCGCGCGCCAATGTCACCGCGCGATGGCCGGTGAACTCGGGGCTGGCGACATGGAAGATGGTCGGGCGGAAGGCCTTGAGATCGCGCCGGACGCTTGGCGGCAATGCGAGACCGATCCGATATTCCGAACGGCCCGGGATCGGCAGCGCCGGCACGGAGACCAGATCGCCCTTGGGCTCGAAGGCCGGCGTCTTCGTCGTCGGCGAATAAACCCGCACTGCCGCGCCCTGACGCAGCAGATAGTCGGCGAGCCGGTTCAGCGCCTGATTGGCGCCGTCGCGGACATAATTGTAGTTGCCGCTGAAGATGGCGACGCGCAGATCGGTAACGTCCATCGCGTCGTCGATAAGAAATTCGTCGGCCGAACGCAAAAAGCCCGCACTGCCGGTCGAGGCGGCCGCGTGCAGATGCGCGAGACCCTGGCGCGGCGCGTTCACTGGTCGCTCTCCTGCCGCTGCCGCTCGGCCGCCTGCATCCGCAGCACCCGGCGGACACGCCGGATTCCCCACAAGGGCGGGACGATCAGCAGCGCGAGCAGGAAGAGGGTGAAGGCTTCTTTCATGACCGCATTCCGGAAAAGCAAAAAAGCGCCCCGCCGTTCTAGACGATGGGGCGCTTTCGCATGTCTGAACGCCCCGAGGATTACTCCTTGGTGCCCTCCGTCTGGAGAGTGTCTCCGGCATCCTGGAGATACTCGCCGGCGTCCGCATCGGTGCCATGACCGCTCGACGTCACCGCGGCGAGCGGCTCCGAATGGGTCGCGGCCTCAAGGCCCTGGGCGAGCTCCGCCGCATGCTCCTCGGCGGCCGAGGCGGGCGCGATGAGCGAGGCCTGGAGCGACCGCTGCTGGGCGCGCAGCGCCGCATCGCGCGACGAAGCCGCGATCCGCATCCGCTTCATGCCCGCGCCGGTGCCGGCCGGGATGAGCCGGCCGACGATGACGTTCTCCTTGAGGCCCTCCAGGCTGTCGACCTTGCCCTGCACCGAAGCCTCGGTGAGCACGCGGGTCGTCTCCTGGAACGAGGCGGCCGAGATGAAGCTGCGGGTCTGCAGGCTCGCCTTGGTGATGCCGAGCAGCACCGGCTTGCCTTCCGCGGGCTTCTTCTTGCCCGGCTGCTCCTTCAACCTGGCGTTGACCTCGTTCATCTCCTGCCGGTCGACCTGCTCGCCGACCAGGAAGGTTGTGTCGCCGCTCTCGGTGATCTCGACCTTCTGCAGCATCTGGCGGACGATCACCTCGATGTGCTTGTCGTTGATCTTCACGCCCTGCAGGCGATAGACCTCCTGGATCTCCGACACGAGATATTCCGCCAGCGCCTTGACGCCGAGCACCTCGAGGATGTCGTGCGGATCGGGGCTGCCGCCGATCAGATTGTCGCCGCGCTTGACGAAGTCGCCTTCCTGCACGTCGATGACCTTGGACTTCGGCACCAGATACTCGACCGGATCGCCGCCCTCCTCGGGGATGATCGCGATCTTGCGCTTGGCCTTGTAGTCCTTGCCGAACGCGATCCGGCCGGAGACCTTGGCGATGATCGCATTCTCCTTGGGCTTGCGCGCCTCGAACAGCTCGGCGACGCGCGGCAGACCACCGGTGATGTCGCGGGTCTTGGCGGCCTCGCGGGTGACGCGGGCGAGCACCTCGCCGGCTTCCACCACCTGGCCCTCCTCGACCGAGAGCATCGCGCCCGGAGCCAGCATGTAGCGCGCCGCCTCGCCCGATTTCTCGTCCAAGAGGGTGATGCGCGGACGCAGGTCCTCCTTGGAGCGGCCGGTCGCCCGGTACTCGGTGACGACGCGCTGGGCGATGCCGGTCGCCTCGTCGGTCTGCTCGGTGAGCGTCTTGTTGTCGATGAGGTCCTGGAAGGCGACCTTGCCGCCCTTTTCGGTGATCACCGGCATCATGAACGGATCCCATTCGGCAATCCGGTCGCCCTTGGACGCGATGTGGCCGTGATCGACCATCAGGTGCGCGCCGTAGGGGATGCGGTGCGAAGCGCGCTCGCGGCCGTCCATGTCGACGATCGCCAGCTCGCCGTTGCGGGCCATGGCGATGCGCCGGCCGCGGGGATCGACGATCGTCGGCAGGTCCCTGAGCTCGATTGTGCCGTCCACCGACGCTTCCAGGCTCGACGTCTCGTTGAGCTGGGCGGCGCCGCCGATGTGGAAGGTGCGCATGGTAAGCTGGGTGCCCGGCTCGCCGATCGACTGGGCGGCGATCACGCCGACCGCCTCGCCGATATTGACCGGCGTGCCGCGGGCGAGATCGCGCCCGTAGCAGCGGGCGCAGACGCCCATCTCGCTCTCGCAGACCAGGGGCGAGCGGATGTTCACCGACTGGATGCCGAGCTCGTCGATCTTCAGCGCCGCGGCCTCGTCGATCAGCTCGCCTTCCTTGACCAGCGTGTCGCCGGTCTTGGCATCGACGATGTCCTCGGCCGGGGTGCGGCCCAGGATGCGCTCGCCGAGCGAGGCGATGACCGCGCCGCCCTGGACGATCGCGCGCATGTCGAGGCTGTTCTCGGTGCCGCAATCGTCCTCGACGATGACGCAGTCCTGGCTGACATCGACGAGGCGGCGGGTCAGATAACCCGAGTTCGCCGTCTTGAGCGCCGTATCCGCGAGACCCTTGCGGGCGCCGTGGGTCGAATTGAAATATTCGAGGACGGTGAGGCCTTCCTTGAAGTTCGAGATGATCGGCGTCTCGATGATCTCGCCCGACGGCTTGGCCATTAGGCCGCGCATGCCGGCGAGCTGCTTCATCTGGGCCTGCGAACCGCGGGCACCCGAATGCGCCATCATGTAGATCGAGTTGATCGGGGCCATGCGGCCGTCGGCATCCTTGGGCTGCGCCTTGATCTTGTCCATCATGGCGTTTGCGACCTGGTCGCCGCAGCGGCTCCAGGCATCGATCACCTTGTTGTATTTCTCCTGCTGGGTGATCAGGCCGTCCTGATACTGCTGCTCGTAGTCCTTCACGAGCGTCCGGGTCTCGTCGACCAGCTTCTCCTTCTCGATCGGAATGATCATGTCGTCCTTGCCGAACGAGATGCCGGCGCGGAACGCGTGACGGAAGCCCAATGCCATGATCGCGTCGGCGAACAGCACCGTCTCCTTCTGCCCGGTGTGGCGATAGACGATGTCGATGACGTCGCCGATCTCCTTCTTGGTCAGCAGGCGGTTGACCGTCTCGAACGGCACCTTGTGGCTCTTCGGCAGCGTCTCGCCGAGCAGCATGCGGCCCGGCGTCGTCTCGACCCGCTTCATGTAGGTCTTGCCGGCCTCGTCGGTCTGTGGCACGCGGCTGATGATCTTGGTGTGCAGCGTCACCGACTGGGCGTAGAGCGCCTGGTGGACCTCCTCCATGTCGGTCAGGATCGAGCCTTCGCCCGGCTCGCCCTCACGCTCCATCGACAGATAGTAGAGCCCGAGCACCATGTCCTGCGACGGCACGATGATCGGCTTGCCGTTGGCGGGCGACAGGATGTTGTTGGTCGACATCATCAGCACGCGCGCTTCCAGCTGGGCTTCCAGCGAAAGGGGAACGTGGACGGCCATCTGGTCGCCGTCGAAGTCGGCGTTGAACGCCGAGCAGACCAAAGGGTGGAGCTGGATCGCCTTGCCCTCGATCAGCACCGGCTCGAACGCCTGGATGCCGAGGCGGTGGAGCGTCGGCGCGCGGTTCAGCAGCACCGGATGCTCGCGGATCACCTCGTCGAGGATGTCCCAGACTTCCTTGCGCTCCTTCTCGACCCACTTCTTCGCCTGCTTGAGGGTCATCGAGAGGCCCTTGGCGTCGAGACGCGAGTAGATGAACGGCTTGAACAGCTCCAAGGCCATCTTCTTCGGCAGGCCGCACTGGTGCAGCTTGAGCTCCGGACCGGTCACGATGACCGAGCGGCCCGAATAATCGACCCGCTTGCCGAGCAGGTTCTGGCGGAAGCGGCCCTGCTTGCCCTTCAGCATGTCGCTGAGCGACTTGAGCGGGCGCTTGTTGGCACCGGTGATCGTGCGGCCGCGGCGGCCGTTGTCGAACAGCGCGTCGACCGCCTCCTGCAGCATGCGCTTCTCGTTGCGCACGATGATGTCCGGCGCGCGCAGCTCCATCAGGCGCTTGAGGCGGTTGTTGCGGTTGATGACGCGGCGATAGAGATCGTTGAGGTCCGACGTCGCGAAGCGGCCACCGTCCAGCGGCACCAGCGGGCGCAGCTCGGGCGGGATGACCGGGACGACGTCGAGGATCATCCACTCCGGACGGTTGCCGGATTCGAGGAAGCTCTCGACGACCTTCAACCGCTTGATGATCTTCTTGGGCTTCAGCTCGGACTTGGTGGTCTCGAGCTCCTCGAGCAGCGCCTTGCGCTCGCCCTCGAGGTCGAGGTCGATCAGCATCTGCTTGACCGCCTCGGCGCCGATGCCGGCGGTGAAGGCGTCCTCGCCATATTCGTCCTGCGCCTCGAGCAGCTCGTCCTCGGTCAGGAGCTGGTACTTCTCCAGCGGGGTCAGGCCCGGCTCGGTGACGATGTAGGACTCGAAGTAGAGCACCCGCTCGAGCTGCTTCAGCTGCATGTCGAGCAGCAGGCCGATGCGCGAGGGCAGCGACTTCAGGAACCAGATGTGCGCGACCGGCGCGGCGAGCTCGATATGGCCCATGCGCTCGCGGCGGACCTTCGAGACGGTGACCTCGACGCCGCACTTCTCGCAGACGATGCCCTTGTACTTCATGCGCTTGTACTTGCCGCACAGGCACTCATAGTCCTTGATGGGGCCGAAGATGCGCGCGCAGAACAGGCCGTCGCGCTCGGGCTTGAACGTGCGGTAGTTGATCGTCTCGGGCTTCTTGATCTCGCCGAACGACCAGGAACGGATGCGCTCCGGCGAGGCGATGCCGATCTTGATCTGGTCGAACGTCTCCGGCTTGGCCACCGGGTTCGCGAAGTTGGTCAGTTCGTTCATTTTCTATCTCTTCCTTTCGCCCTCTCCCCTTGCGGGAGAGGGAGGGGCCCACCGCGTCAGCGGTGGGAGGGAGAGGGGAGGTGAGCCGCAGCCCCTCTCCCCAACCCCTCTCCCGCAAGGGGAGAGGGGCTAAGGTTCCTATTCCGCCGCCAGCTGGGTCGGCTCTTCGTCCTCGTCGGAGACGATGCTGTCGAGCTCGACATTGAGGCCGAGCGACCGCATTTCCTTGACCAGCACGTTGAAGCTTTCCGGAATGCCGGCCTCGAACGTGTCGTCGCCCTTGACGATCGCCTCGTAGACCTTGGTCCGGCCGATCACGTCGTCCGACTTCACCGTCAGCATCTCCTGCAGCGTGTAGGCGGCGCCGTAGGCCTGGAGCGCCCAGACCTCCATCTCGCCGAAGCGCTGGCCGCCGAACTGCGCCTTGCCGCCCAGCGGCTGCTGGGTGACGAGGCTGTAGGGGCCGATCGAGCGGGCGTGGATCTTGTCGTCAACGAGATGGTGGAGCTTCAGCATGTAGATGTAGCCCACGGTCACCTTGCGGTCGAACTTGTCGCCGGTGCGGCCGTCATAGAGATCGACCTGGCCGGACGCGTCGAGACCCGCCTTCTCCAGCATCGCCGAGACGTCGGACTCCTTGGCGCCGTCGAACACCGGGGTGCCCATCGGAATGCCCGAGGTCAGGTTGGAGGCAAGCTCCAGCACCTGCTCGTCGTCGCGCGCGTCGATCTCCGCCTCGTAGCTCTTGCCGTAGATGTCCTTGAGCTTGGCGCGCAGCGCCTTGCCGTCGGACGTGTCGAGATCCTTGCCCTTGGCATGGATGCCGTCGAGCAGCTCCGCGACCTGCTTGCCGAGGCCGCGCGCGGCCCAGCCCAGATGGGTCTCGAAGATCTGCCCGACGTTCATGCGCGACGGCACGCCGAGCGGGTTCAGCACGATGTCGGCCGGGGTCCCGTCCTCCAGGAACGGCATGTCCTCCTGCGGCAGGATGCGGCTGATGACGCCCTTGTTGCCGTGGCGGCCGGCCATCTTGTCGCCCGGCTGCAGCTTGCGCTTCACCGCGACGAACACCTTGACCATCTTGAGCACGCCGGGCGGCAGCTCGTCGCCGCGCTCCAGCTTCTCGATCCGGTCCTCCAGGCGGCGCTTGATGACGCCTTCGGCCTCGTCATATTGCGCCCGCACGGCCTCGAGGTTCGCCTGGACCTTGTCGTCCTTCACGGCGAACTTCCACCATTCGTGCGGCTCGACGCTGTCGAGCGCCTCGGCGTCGATCCCGGCGCCCTTCTTGACGCCCTTCGGCGCGCCGGTGGCGACCTGGCCGAGCAGCATCTCGCGCAGGCGGGCATAGGTCGAGCGCTTCAGGATGTTGCGCTCGTCCTCGGCGTCCTTGCGGAGGCGGTCCTTCTCCTCCGACTGTATGGCGCGGGTGCGGTCATCGATGTCGATGCCATGCCGGTTGAACACGCGCACCTCGACGATCGTGCCAGACACGCCCGGCGGCAGGCGCAGCGACGTGTCGCGCACGTCCGACGCCTTCTCGCCGAAGATGGCGCGCAGCAGCTTCTCTTCCGGCGTCATCGGGCTCTCGCCCTTCGGCGTGATCTTGCCGACCAGGATATCGCCCGGCTCCACCTCGGCGCCGATATAGACGATGCCGGCCTCGTCGAGGTTGCGGAGCGCCTCCTCGCCGACGTTCGGGATGTCGCGGGTGATGTCCTCGGGTCCGAGCTTGGTGTCGCGGGCCATGACCTCGAACTCCTCGATATGGATCGAGGTGAAGACGTCGTCCTTCACGATCCGTTCGGAGATGAGGATGGAGTCCTCGAAATTGTAGCCGTTCCAGGGCATGAAGGCGACGAGCACGTTGCGGCCCAGCGCCAGCTCGCCGAGATCGGTCGACGGGCCGTCGGCGATCACGTCGCCTTCCTGGACGAAGTCGCCCTTCTTCACGAGCGGACGCTGGTTGATGCAGGTATTCTGGTTCGAGCGCTGGAACTTCATCAGCGTGTAGATGTCGACGCCCGACTTGCCGGCCTCGACGTCGCCGGTCGCCCGGACGACGATGCGCGCCGCATCGACCTGGTCGACGATGCCCGAACGGCGCGCGGCGATGGCGGCGCCCGAATCCCGGGCGACGGTCTCTTCCATGCCGGTGCCGACAAAGGGCGCCTCGGCCTTGACCAGCGGCACCGCCTGGCGCTGCATGTTCGAGCCCATGAGGGCGCGGTTGGCGTCGTCATTCTCCAGGAAGGGAATGAGCGAGGCCGCGACCGACACGAGCTGCTTCGGGCTCACGTCCATCAAGGTGATGATGTCGCGCGGCGCCATCAGGAACTCGCCGGCCTGGCGCGCCGAGATCAGCTCCTCGACGAGGCTGCCATTCTTGTCGAGCTCGGCATTGGCCTGCGCGATCGTATGCTTGGCCTCCTCCATCGCCGAGAGATAGACGACCTCGTCGGTCACTTTGCTGTCGGCGACCTTGCGGTACGGCGTCTCGATGAAGCCGTACTTGTTGACGCGGCTGAACGAGGCGAGGCTGTTGATCAGGCCGATGTTCGGGCCTTCCGGCGTCTCGATCGGGCAGATGCGGCCGTAATGGGTCGGGTGGACGTCGCGGACCTCGAAGCCCGCGCGCTCGCGGGTGAGGCCGCCCGGCCCGAGCGCCGAGACGCGGCGCTTGTGGGTGACTTCGGACAGCGGGTTGGTCTGGTCCATGAACTGCGACAGCTGCGACGAGCCGAAGAACTCGCGCACCGCGGCGACCGCGGGCTTCGCGTTGATCAGGTCGTTCGGCATCACGGTCGACACGTCGACCGAACTCATCCGCTCCTTCACGGCGCGCTCCATGCGGAGCAGGCCGACGCGATACTGGTTCTCGAGCAGCTCGCCGACCGAACGCACGCGGCGGTTGCCGAGATTGTCGATGTCGTCGATCTCGCCCTTGCCGTCCTTGAGGTCGACGAGGGTCTTCACCACCGCGACGATGTCCTCCTTGCGGAGCGTCGTGACCGTGTCCTCGGCGTCGAGGTCGAGGCGCATGTTGAGCTTGACGCGGCCGACCGCGGAGAGGTCGTAGCGCTCCGGATCGAAGAACAGGCCGGCGAACAGCGCCTCGGCGGTCTCGCGGGTCGGCGGCTCGCCCGGGCGCATCACGCGATAGATGTCGGAGAGGGCCTGGTCGCGGTCCTCGGCCTTGTCGGCCTTCAGCGTGTTGCGGATCCAGGCGCCGGTGTTGACATGATCGATGTCGAGCAGTTCGAGCCGGTCGACGCCGGCCTTGTCGAGCTTCTCGAGATTCTCCGGGGTGAGCTCGTCGCCCGCCTCGATGTAGATTTCGCCGGTCTTCTCGTTGATGAGGTCATAGGCGGAATAGCGGCCGAAAATCTCCTCGGTCGGAATCAGGAGCTGCGCGAGCCCGTCCTTCTGCGCCTTGTTGGCAGCACGCGGAGAGATTTTCTGGCCGGCCGGGAAGACGACCTCGCCCGACTTGCCGTCGACGATGTCGAAGGCGGGCTTGTTGCCGCGCCATTGCTCGGCGACGAACGGGACCTGCCAGCCGCCCTTGCCGCGGACCCAGATCACGCGGTTGTAGAAGGTGTTGAGGATCTCCTCGCTCGACATCTCCAGCGCATGGAGCAGCGCGGTGACCGGCAGCTTGCGCTTGCGGTCGATGCGGACGTTGACGATGTCCTTGGCGTCGAACTCGAAGTCGAGCCAGGAGCCGCGATAGGGGATGACGCGCGCGGCGAAGAGGTACTTGCCCGAGGCGTGGGTCTTGCCGCGATCATGGTCGAAGAGCACGCCCGGCGAACGGTGCATCTGGCTGACGATCACGCGCTCGGTGCCGTTGACGATGAACGTGCCATTCTTCGTCATCAGCGGCATGTCGCCCATGTAGACGTCCTGCTCCTTGATATCGAGCACGGAGCGGGTGTCGGTGTCGGTGTCGACCTCGAAGACGATGAGGCGCAGCGTCACGCGCATCGGCGCCGCATAGGTCATGCCCCGCTGGCGGCACTCGTCGGTGTCGTACTTGGGGTCTTCCAGCTCGTAATGGACGAAGTCCAGCTCGGCGGTGCCGGCGAAGTCGCGGATCGGGAACACGCTGCGCAGCGTCTTCTCGAGGCCGGAGACGTAACCGTCCTGCGGACGGGAGCGGAGGAACTGCTCGTAGCTCTCGCGCTGAACCTCGATGAGGTTCGGCATCTCGCTGACTTCGTGGATGTTCCCGAAGATCTTGCGGATGCGCTTGGACGCGGTGGGCCGGGTCTCAGAAGCCGGAGCTGCCTTGGTCGCCATGTGTGTTGTTCGCCTCTTAGCCGTCGTTCCGGCGTCAGGCCGGAATCTCATTTTTCTTCTGTTCCCTGGCCTCAAAGGCCGGGCCCAGCTTCGAATCGCGAAGCGCTCAAACGCAAAAAGCCGCAGGTCTCCTTGATCTGGAAACCGCAGCTTCAGCGTCCTAGAAACCCAATCCGATCAATGCGTTGAATGCGCTGCGCGACGGCGCGTCCTGTTCCGAAGGGATGGGGTGAGGAGCGGATATAGGGACACGGGCACGCACTGTAAAGTGGGCTAGTCGATCGAAAACAGGGTGGGCAGGAGCGCGAAGCCGGTCAGCACCAAGGCGAGCGCCGGCCAGCGCCAGACATTCATGCCCCGCCAGGCGCGGGCGAGAACAGCGCCGCTTTGACCCTTAAGCTGCTTGCTGCGGTTCAGGCGCATCGCATAGAGCGTCGCACCGGAGACCGAGAGGCCGGTCAGGAGCAGGCCGAACAGGAACCAGGGGACCTTGGTCCAGTAGCCGCCGAAGGTGCCGAAATGGAGCGGGTCGGCGGCTTCGGAGATGCGCTGGTGGACCGAAAGGTCGAGCGCGTCGGTCACCAGCAGGGCCTGGCCATCCGCTGCCGAGGTCCAGACGGCATTGGCGCGCGGCCGGACGAGGAGGGCGCTCTTCTGGCCCTCGAAGATGAAGGCGCCGACGCGGTCGGTCGGGAACTGGACCCGCTCGATCGCCAGCGCGGGCTCCGCCGCCTGTGCCGCGGCGAGGCCCGCCGCGACCCGCTCGGCAAGCGATGGCGCCGGCAAGGCGACCATCGGTGCCGTCGCACGGGGCGCCAGCGGCGCCTCGCCGCCCAGGGATTCGACCAGGTACCAGAGGCTCGTCACGATGATCATGGCCAGGAACCACAGGCTCCAGACGCCGGCGAGGCGATGGAAATCGCCCCAGCCGGTGCGAGCGTCGCGGGTGCGGATCGGCCGCTTAAAGCCGCGCCACCATTTCTTGTAGACGATCAGCGAGGTGGCGAAGCTGACGAGCAGCAGCAGCGCCAGCGCGGAGACGATCGGCACGCCGAGCCAGACCGGCATGTTGAGGTGCCGGTGCATGTTGCGCAGCACCCGCTCGGCGCCAACCCAATGGCCCTCGCCCTGGACCACGCCGGTGGTCGGATGCGCGTACAGAAAGAAGAGGCCACCCTCCGGCCGCCGCATCGTCACGCTGGCCGCGAACAGGCCGGCGACCGGCGCGTCGATCGACTGGATCCGGCAGGCGGGGCAGTAGGCCGCGGAGTTGCGGGTGATGGCGGACCAGTTGACCGGCCCCTGGACGCTGCCGGCCTCGACCCGCAGCGCCGGGCGCATCAGCCAGTCCATCTCCGCGCTGAACACGGCGAGCGTACCGGTCAGCAGCACGAAGCTCATTAGGATCGAGAGCTTCAATCCCACCCACTGGTGGATCAGCCACCAGGTGCGCGCCTGCTTGGCCGGCGGCTGCTTCGCCACTCGCGCGCCGCCCGCGGGCGGATCGAGGGCGATCGCCTTCACCAGCGATGGGTCACTTCAAGGAAGACGGTGCGCGGTTCGCCCGGGAAATGGCCGCTGCGGGTGATGAAGCCGGAGGCGGCGTAGGTCTTGTCGAACAGGTTGTCGACGCGCACCAGCGCCCGCCACGGCCCGCGCTCCCAGATCAGCGAGGCGTCGAACACCATGTAGGGCCGGACGCGCTGGCCATCGAGGCTGAGCTGCTCGGACACATGGTCGCCACCGAACGCAATGGCGATGCCGGGCTCGCGGAACTGGTAACGGGTCCAGAAGCCGAGCTTGTGCCGCGGCGCGTTGGCGAAGCGGTCGCCGACGCTGTTGGTCGGCGGTGTCGTGCCCAGCGTCTCGGTGATCCGGGTGTCGTTATAGGCGTAGGCGAGCGTCGTCACCCAATCCGGGGTGATGTCGGCGGCGAGATCGAGCTCGAAACCCTTGCTGGTCACCTCGCCGAACGCGACGAAGTCATTCACCCCGTCGCCGCCGGGGTCGCCGCGCGGATCGGCCTGGAGGATGTTGCGCCGGCGAATCTGGTAGACGGCAAGCGTCGACTGGAGCCGGCCGCCCCACAGGCCGGTGCGCACCCCGCCCTCGAAGATGTCGCCGCTGGTCGGCGCGAACGGGCCGCCGGCGAGCGGGTTCTGCGATGCGATCGCCTGCGGCTCGAAGCTCTGTGCATATTGGCCGAACAGCGAGATTTCCGGCGTCACGCGGTAGACGAGCCCGGCACGAAGGGTCTCGTCGCTCCCCGAAAAGCTGGTCGTGCCGGAGCGATCCCGGAAGCGGTCGTGGCGCATGCCGATGACGCCGATCACCGGCCCGACGGTGATCTCGTCGAGCACGTAGAAGCCTTCGCGCCTTTGTCCGGTCAGCGTCCGCGTCATCGCGGGCAGGTTATAGGTCGCCGGATCGGACTGGCCATATTGCGGATCGAACAGGCTCAACGGGTCGGGCAGGCCGGGCGTCACCCGGTTGCGACCCCTCAGCTGGCGGCTGTCGAACACGAAATCGGCAGTGTAGCGGTCATAGCCGACGAGGACGCGGTTGCGGACATTGGCGCCGAGCTCGGCGGTCCAGACCAGATTGGTGCCGAACGACCAGGTCTCCTGATTGCGCGCCTGGTCGCGGAACTCGCGGATCGTCGCGTCGAGGACGCCGTCGCCGTCGGAATCGAACAGGCCCTGCGGCTCGTGATAATTCTGCGTCTCCAGCGCGTCGTTGTAGCGCAAGGTGGCGTCGAAGGTGACGCCCTGGACCGGCTGGGCCTCGAGCCGCGCCTGCAGCACGTCGGAGCGCAGGTTCAGGAAGTCGCCCGGCTCGTTGTGGTTCCAGCGGATCGTGGTCAGGAAATTGCCGTCATTGTCGGCCGGAATGCCGCGCAGGCGATTGGCGGCGAGGTCCTGATCATAATGGTTCGCCTGCAGCGTCAGCTGGGCCGGCCCGAAATCGTAGCGCAGGCCGCCGTCAGCGATGAAGGTCTGGCTGCCGGCATTGACGCGGAAGCTGTCCTGATCCTCGAAGAAGACGCCGGCGCGGGCGGCGAAGCCGGCGCCCAGCGGGGCATTGATCTCGGCCGATCCCCCGTAGCGGTCGCGGTTGCCGAGCGAACCGGAGACGCGGGCGAAGAAGCGGTCGGTGGGTTTTCGGGTGATGTAGTTGAAGAGGCCGCCGGGGGCGCCGGGCCCGTAGAGCATCCCGGCCGGGCCCTTCAGGAACTCGACCCGCTCGATGTTGAACAGCTGCGGTACCGAGAAGCCGGCATAGGGATCGCCGCGCAGGCCGTCGTAGAAGATCTCTTCCTGCCGGAAGCCCCGCGCGGTGACGCCGGCATAGCTGAAGAAGGAGACGCCGGGGATGTTGCGGTAGAGGTCCTGCGCATCACGTGCGCCCTGGTCGGCGATCAGCTGCTCGGTGATCACGTTGATGACGAGCGGCGAGGCGAGCGGATCGGCCGGCAGCTTGCCGCTCGAAATCTCGTTGGCGCGATAAAGCCGGCTCGCCCGCCCGGTCACGATGATCTCGTCCGCCTCGTCCGGCGCCGGGGTTTCGGCCGGCTGGGCCGCGAGCGGGGCGCCGGAGCACAGGGCGATCAGCGCCGCCTTGCGCGCATTTATGCGAACGATTCTCATTAATCGAGCTAATGCGAGGCGCTCTCAGCCTGTCAAGAGGCGTGTCGATTGCTTTCGTGCTCAGGGCGGCGTCTGTGCCCCTTCGGGGCGGCGGCCGACCACCCGTGCGAACACGTCCGCCATCGGCACGCTCCAGACATTGTACTGGCCGTTGTTCCATTGGTCCGCCGCGGCCATCGCGGTTTCCGCGTCGGCACGGACGCGGGGGAAGGACTGCGCGATCGTGCGTTCGCTCGAGAAATAGAGCGTGGTACCGTCGGCGCTGAGCCGCGGCTCGGCGTCGGACTGGGGGGTGTTGATGCTCTTGCCGAGATGGACCGGCACGCCCCAGCCGTCGCCCTGCCGCTCGACGATGAACAGGTCGATGCCGCGCTGGGCGTAGCGGCCCGATCCGAAGATCAGGAAGCGCTGATCGGGGTCGACCGCCGGATCGACGTCGGTCACTTCGCCGGTGCTGAACGGCAGCGGCTGCGGCGAGTCATAGCCGTCGCCGCGCGCTTCGGCCCGGTACAGGCGGAACCGGCGCGTGTCCGGGTCGGAGCGCATGAAATAGAGGGTGCCATCGCGCGCGAGCGACGGCGCGAAGACCGAGGTGCCGGCATTGATGATGTCGGGCAGGCGGCGCGCCGCGCTCCAGCCGTCACCTTCGCGGTCGACGCGCCAGATGTTGCCGCCCTGGCCGGGCTGGACCTGGTTGTTGAAGAAGCCGTCGATCTGCGGCTGCCCCGGCATGGTCGGCCGGCTGGAGATGAAGAGCAGGTAGGAGCCGTCGGGCGCCATCACCGGCTCGAGGTCGTTCCATTCGCCGGAGAAGGGCGCCACGACCGGGGTCGTCCAGCCGTCCGCGGTCCGGTGCGAGATCATGATCGCCGCGCCGGAGGGATTGCTGCGCGAGAAGAAGACGGTGGCGCCGTCCGGCGTGAAGGTCGGCGCCGCATCGTGCGCACCGCCGGAAATCGTCCCGGGCGCGAAGATCGCGGGCAGGATTCCTTCACCGGCCGCCTGTGCGTCATGGCAGGAGATCCCCGGGGCCGGGGCGGCTTCGACAGTTCCGGTGGCCGCGAGGCCGAGCAGCATCAATTGGGCAGTCACGTTCATATATCGCTCTCCATATGCCCACGCAGCCATCTGCCCGGCTCGCCGGCGCAACGTCAATCTCGTCGCGGCGTCGGGCGATGGTTCGACGACACGATGCGCGTCGAACCGCATCGTCGAGCAGCTCTAGGCAGACGGAGCGGGCTGCGATTCCTCATCGGCATCGCCGGTGCGGGGCAGGACGAGCGCGAAGCTGGCGCCGCCGCCCCTGGCGCGATTGGCCGCGGTCATCCGGCCGCCATGCGCCTCGATGATCGTCCGGCTGACCGACAGCCCGACACCCATCCCCCCGGGCTTCGACGAGACGAAGGGATTGAAGATCGTTGCCAGCAGGTCCGGGGCGATGCCGTGTCCGGTGTCGTCGACGCGGATGTGCACCTCGTCGTCCGCCGCTTCGGTGGTGATGACGATGTCGCGCCGCTCGCACCCCTCCATCGCCTCGATCGCGTTGCGGACGAGATTGACGAAGACTTGCTGGATCTGGACCGGATCGGCCTCGATCGCGAGCCCTTCGACAAGGTCGTAGTGCAGCCGGACCCGGTTGTCCGCGCCGACCATGGCGAGCGCGGCTGCCTCCTGGATCAGGGCGTTCGGATTCACCTGGCGCCGTCCCGACAGGTTCTCGCTCGTCATTTTGCGCAGCGAGCGGATGATGTCGCCCGCGCCGAACGCGCACTTCTCGATCGCGTCGAGACCGCGCTCCAGCAGGGCGCCGTTCCTGACCGGATCGGCGAGGGCGCGCCGCGTGCCGGCAACATAATTGCCGATCGCGGTCAGCGGCTGGTTGAGTTCGTGGGCCAGCGTCGTGGCCATTGCGCTCATCGCGCTGCGCCGCGACAGGTGGATGAGCTCGGCCTGCAGCGCGCGCAGTTGTTCCTGCCCGGCCCTCTCCTGGGTGATGTCCTGCTTGGTGCCGAAGATGCGGACCGATCGACCCTGCGCATCCTGCTCGATGTCGGCCGTCAGGCGCAGCCACCGCATAGTCCCGCGCGCCGTGCGGATCAGGATGTCCAGGGCGAAGCCGGTGCCGTCGCGGATCGCCTCGGCGCGTGCCCGCTCCATCTCCGCGCGCGACGTCTCCTCGTACATCTCGACGATCTTCGCACGCGGAATGGCCGATCCCCGCGGCAGTTCGAACAGATCGTAGACTCCGTCGGTCCAGATCAGCGCTTCGGTCGCAAGGTCGCATTCCCAGACGCCGATCCGTGCCAGCGCCGAGGAGCGGTCGTACATCTTCTTGTAGTGGGCGATCGTCACCGCCTGCTCGCGCGCGAGCAGCGCATAGCGCTCCAGATCCGCCGCTATGTCCGCGCCCACCGGGCCGGGATCCCGCTCGCCGTCCATTCCGTGTCCAATTGCCCCGGCTCTCCATGGCCGAGATCGCGGCTCACCTCAATTGGTGATGACCGCAGGTTGGCGGACGACTTCTACCACCGGGTTTGACAAATCGTTGACGCTCCGAACCGATCCGTCTCGCAGCGGTCAGCCGATGAGCTTCGCGCTCATCTGAATCCGATGACGATCACGACGATGCTGGCGACGAACAGGCCGAGAGCGATCCACAACAGACGCAGCGTGCCGGTGAAGATGCCGATGACGGCGGCGAGCGCCACGAGCAGCAACGAGACGGGCGGCCACAACGCCAGCAGGCGGAACCACAGACCGGAGTCGGTGAAATGGGCGCCGGGGGTATCGAAGGAAAAACCGATGATCAGGATCGCGAAGAAGAAGCCGAAATAGGCAAGCACCACTGCCCCAAGCCCGACCAACGCAAGCGCGATCGCCCGTCCGGCGCCCGGGCCTGGCGGGCCCGATGGAGGTGGCGGTGCCGGACTCTCGGACATGGATCGATCCCGGAAAACGCACTGGATCGGCGGGTTATAGGTCGTGCCGACGGGCCGGGCAAACTGGCCTCAGCCTCCCGGCAGAAAGCTGTCGATCGCCGCGAAGACCTCCAGCCGGCGCGCGTCGGCCTCGCGCAATAACTCGTGGCTGCGGCCCGGGAAGAGGCGAAGCGCGCTCTGCGGAAGCCGTGCGGCGATCCGTTTCAGCGCGGCGACGTCGATCACCGGATCGAGCTCGGAGGCGAGGATCAGTAACGGAACATGGTTCGGCAATTGCGGCAGCACGCGCTGCATCCGCGCGATCGAGTGCGCGGCGGCGCAAAGCCAGCCCCAGCTCGGGGCGCCCGACGCGGTCTCGGGCTGCACCGCCTTCCACCAGAGCTTGTCCTCGAGCCGATCCGGGCAGGATGTCATCCGGCCGCCATAATTGCCGATGTCCTTGCCCCAGATCCGCCGCCGCCCCAATCCCGCGGCCACCGCCGTGCCCGAGAGCGCCCGTACTGCCGCATTGGGCAGTCCCCTCGCGGCGATCGCGACCATCGGCGCCATCAGCGCGGCCGCATCGACCTGCGCGTGCCGCTCGGCGAGCAGGCGGAGCGTCAGGTGTGCGCCCATCGAATGAGCGACGATGACGTGCGGTGCGGGCGTTCGCCCCTTCCAGTCCGCGACGAAGGCGTCGAGATCGTCCAGCGGCGGATCGAAGCTGTCGAGGTGGCAGACCGCACGATCGACGAGCAGCCGTCCCGATCCGCCTTGCCCCCGCCAGTCGAAACCGGCGAGATGCCAGCCGCCTTCATGCCAGTGCCGCAGCGCCTCGAGATATTTCTCGACGAAGTCGCCGCGGCCGGCGAGGAACAGCAGGCTGCCGCGCGTTCGGTCTTGGGCCGGCCATGCGAAGCTGCGCAGCGGCCAGCCGTCCGGCGCGATCCAGGGCGCGAAGGTCATGTCGGTCGGAATCGACCGCCGCGGATGACCCGCGTGCAGCTCCTTCTCCGCAACCGGCTCGCCGATATCGAGCATGCGTCGCACCCTTCGTTGATGCCGGAAATAGGACGGATTCGCGAAGCTTTTCCTACAATTGGCACCGTTTCTGCCGTTTCGGCGCTGAAAGAGCCTTTTGCGCTCCGCCGCCCGATCGGCACGGACGGGCGCAGATCGCGCGGCGAACCGAGCCCGTCCGTCCGCGAAATTCGTTGCCCCCCTGTTATGACACACAATCACACCAAGCTTCGTATCGCCGCCGGCGCGCTGTTCGCGTCGGTCGTGCTTCCTGCAACCCCCGGCCTGGCGCAGGATGCGCCGACGGTGACGCCGCCTCCCGTGGTGACTCCACCGCCGGTCGCGACCATGCAGCCACCTGTCGCGACGACTCCGCCCGCAACCGCCACGCCCCCCGCGCCGCAGCCGCAGCAGCGTGCGCCGGTGCAGCTGGCGCCGCGTCCGCCCGTCGCTGAACAGCCGGCGACCCCGCCACCCGCCGAAGAGGCGCGGCCGGCGCGCCAGCGTACGACCCAGCGCGCCGAACGCCCGGCGCCGCGTCCGCGCGCCGAGGCGCCCGCACCCCGCGCCGCGGCGCCTGCACCCGAGCCGGTGACCGAGCCGGCGCCTGCACCGGCCGTGCCGCCCGAGGCGATCGCCCCGGCCCCGCTCCCGCCGGCCGCGACGCCCGAGCCCGTTTCGGTCGAGCCGGCGACGCCGGCCCAAACCACGGCGACCGCGCCGATCTGGCCGTGGATCGCGGCCGGTGCGGCGCTTATCCTGGCGCTGATCGCCTTCTTCGCCTTCCGCCGCCGGCGCTCGGAGGACGAATATTATGAGGAGACCGTCTACGAGGCGCCGGCCTACGAGACTCCGGCCTATGGGGCGCCGGTGATGGCCGCGCCGGTCGCCGCCGCGGCCCAGCCCGCGCGCATCGAGGAGACCGAAATCATCACGGCGAACGACAGCGATGTCGAGGCGCTCAACGCGAGCCCGGCGCCGGTCGCCGACCGTCCGTGGCTCGAATTCCTGATGCGCCCGGTCCGCGCCGGCACCGACGGCGACGAAGCGCGCGTCGAGTTCGAGCTTACCGTCGGCAATACCGGCTCCGTCCCCGCCCGCGACGTCCGGATCTCGACCTGGATGGTCGCCGCCGATCAGGCGACCGAGATGGAACGGTCGCTGATCGAGCCGCCGGCCGACGCCCAGCGCTCGGAGGTCGACATCCCGGCGGGCGATGGCGCCAAGGTCGAGGCGGCTATCTCGGTGCCGACCGAGGGCCTGCGCGGCAAGGTGCTGCCGGTGGTGGTCGCCGATGCCCGCTACCGCCTGCCGGATGGCAGCGAGGGTCGCACCTCGGCTTCCTTCGCGGTCGGTTTGCCCAATGGCGAGGGGCTGGAGCCGTTCGCGATCGACCTGCCGTCGGGCCTGCACGACGACGTCGAGGCCCGCCTGCACGGCGAGCCGCAGCGCATCTGACGTTCACGATCTGGAGAGGGATGGGGCGGCTTCGGCCGCCCCATTTTCTTCAGGCTGCCCGGTAGCGCGACAGCCAGTGGGCGTAGGGCGCCGGGAGGGTCCAGGCCGGCGCCTCGCGGCCCAGCGCGCGCGCCGCGGCATAGGGCCAGTGCGGGTTCTCGAGCAGGGGCCGGCCGAGCATCACCAGATCGACCTTGTCTTCCGCGACCAGCGCGTTCGCCTCGGCCGGATCGCTGATGTACCAGCTCGTCGAGCCCGGGAGGCCGGTCTCCTTGCGCACCCGCTCGGCGACCGGGGCGAGGAAGTTCGGACCCCAGGGAATGCGCGAGTCCAGCGTCGAGAACCCGACGCTGACGTCGATGAAATCGAGTCCCTCGGCCTTGAGCCGCCGGACGAGATCAATCGACTCCACCAGTGTCTCCTCGTCGCGTCCGTCATATTCGATCACGCCGAAGCGCGCGGCGAGCGGCCGGTCCTCCGGCCACACCTTACGCACCGCAGCCAGCGTCTCGACCAGGAAGCGGCCCCGATTCTCCGCGCTGCCGCCATAGTCGTCCTCGCGCCGGTTCGCATGGACCGAGAAGAAGCTCTGCGCGAGATAGCCATGGGCGAAGTGCAGGGTCAGCCACTCGAGTCCGATATCGCGGGCGCGCTCCGCCGCGGCGACGAAATCCGCTTGGACCCGCGCGATGTCGTCACTGCTCATCGCCCGCGGCACTTTGGGGAGGTGCCTGCCCATCGCCACGGCCGACGGTGCGATCGTCTGCCAGCCGCGCGGATCGTCCTCCGGGATATGGTCGTCGCCTTCCCAGGGCTTGTTGGCGCTCGCCTTGCGCCCGGCATGGGCGAGCTGGATGCCCGCCACCGTGCCTGCGGCCTGCACCTCGGCGACGATCGGCGCCAGCGTTTCGGCCTGCGTGTCGTTCCAGAGGCCGAGATCACCCGGCGTGATCCGGCCTTCGGGCGATACACCGGTTGCTTCGATCACCACCAGCCCCGCGCCGCCGCGCGCCAGCGTCGGCAGATGGGTGCGATGCCAGCCGTTCGCGAGGCCGTCTTGGGCCGAATACTGGCACATCGGCGAGGCGGCGATGCGGTTGCGCAAGGTCGCGCCTTTCAGCGTGAAGGGGTCGAACAGGGAAGCCATGTCAGAGTGTCTCCAGGGAGTGCAGACTGATTCGATAGTTCGAATATACTCGAACAATAGCATTGATTGCAACCCTGTGCTAAGAGGCTGAGCATGCGTGCTTATCCCCATCCGAATATCGACGACGTTGCGGTCGAGCATGTCCTCCATGCGCTCAGCGATCCGATCCGGCTCGACATCGTCCACCATCTCGTCCGCGAGGGCGAGGCAAGCTGCGCCACCCTGGATGGCGGCCGCCCGAAATCGAGCATGTCACATCATTTCCGGGTCCTGCGCAGCTCGGGCTTGGTCCACACCCGCATCGCCGGCGTCCAGCACATGAACACGCTCCGCCGCGAAGAGCTCGACCGCCGCTTCCCCGGCCTGCTCGACGCGGTGCTGAACGCGAAGAGCCAAGGCTGAGACCGTCCGGGCGAGGCACGACGCGGGTGGCATTTTTGTCGCGCAAAACGGCTATCATGTCGAAAGCCGGATGAAGCTCTTCACCGAGGCGCCATGCGTCGCGTGTTCGACGACGGCGCGCGCCGGAGGTCGGGCTCTCTGGAGAAGCATGGAATGGATGGAAGGCTCCATGTCCGCCTGCTCGGCGACCTCGCGCTGCATGACGGCACGCGTGCGATTACGCTTCCGGCATCGCGCAAGACGCGGGCGCTGTTCGTCTATCTGCTGCTGAGCGCGCGTCCGGCCCGCCGAGAGCGCCTGTGCGAGCTGTTCTTTCCGATCCCCGCCGATCCCCGCGGCGCGCTGCGCTGGTCGCTCTCCCGCATTCGCGCGATGCTCGGTCCGTGGGGAGAGGCGCTTGTCGCGGCGCGGGACCGGGTCGAGCTCGACCGGGACCGCTTCCTTCTGGATCTCGACCGGCTGACCACTGTCGATCCGGAGCCGGCCCTCGAACCGCCGCTTGCCGGACTGGACCTGCCCGGCCTCGACGAATGGAATCTCTGGCTGGCGGCCGAGCGCGCGGAGATCGACCGCCTGCGTGCGCCCCATCTCGCGCGCGCGGCCCGCGACCCCGGCCTGACGCAGGAGCGTCGTCGCCTGCTGTTGCACGAAGCTGAAGTGCTCGGCTTTGCCGAGCCCCCTGAGCCGCCCTTGACGCAGGCGCCCGTCGAACAGGCCGTGCGCTACTGCCAGGCGCCCGATGGCGCCGCCATCGCTTATGCCTGCACCGGTGAGGGGCCGCCGCTGGTCAAGGCGGCCAACTGGCTCAACCATCTCGAGCTCGACTGGACCGGTCCGGTCTGGGGCCGTCTGTTCCAGGGGCTTTCGAACACACACAGCCTCGTTCGCTACGACGAGCGCGGCAACGGCCTGTCGGACTGGGACGTGCCCGATCTGGGTTTCGAGGCCTTCGTGCGCGATCTGGAGACGGTGGCCGACACGCTCGGCCTCGAACGCTTCCCGCTGCTCGGCATCAGTCAGGGCTGCGCCGTCTCGATCGAATATGCTGCGCGCCATCCCGAGCGGGTAACGAAGCTCATCCTGCTCGGCGGCTATGCCGCCGGTTGGCGCCATGTCGCACCTCCGGAGGAGGTCGCGCAACGTGAAGCGGTCATCACGTTGGTGCGCACCGGGTGGGGGCAGGACAATCCCGCCTATCGCCAGATTTTCAGCCAGACCTTCATGCCGTCTGCGACGCATGACGAGCTCGACTGGTTCAACGCCTTCCAGCGCCGCACCGCTTCGCCCGGGAACGCGGTGCGCTTCCTCGAGGCCTTCGCGGAGATCGACGTGCGCGATCGTCTGGCCGAAGTTCGCGCCCCAACTCTTGTCCTCCACGCCCGCGACGATCAGCGCGTCCCGCTCCATCAGGGCATCCAGCTCGCTGCGGAAATCCCGGATGCCCGGCTGACCGTGCTGGAAACCGACAGCCACATCCCCCTGAGCCGCGAGCCCGCGACCGACCGGATCATCGCTGCGATCCACGCCTTCCTGGCCGAGGCGGGATAGCTGGCGGCATCATTTTCCACGCGATTCAAACGGACGTTCAAACGCTCCGTCACGCGCTCCCGTCCTAACCGGCAGGTTTGAGGAGCACCCACACATGGACTTGATCGAAGCAGGGCCCGCCGGGCATCGCCCGGTGCGCCAGCGCATCACCCACATCGACTCGCTGCGCGGTCTCGCGCTGATGGGCGTGATCGTCATGAACATCGGCTCGATGGTGATGATGTTCAACGCGCGCCAAGTCTTCGCCGCGGCGGGCGGACTCGACATCGGCATCGCCGCCGCGGATCTGTTGTTCATGCTCGGCAAGGCGCGGTCCTGCTTCGCCTTCCTGTTCGGCGCGGGCTTCGCCATTCTGCTGATGCGGGCCGAGGCGAGAGGCGCGGATTTCCGCAGCTTTTACATGCGGCGCCTTGGCGTGCTGCTCCTCTTCGGCCTGGTCAACCAGATCTTCCTGTTCTGGGGCGACATCCTGGCGACCTATGCTCTGCTCGGCTTCCTGCTGATGCTCTGCGCGCGCTGGAGCGATGCGGCGCTGCTGAAGGTCGGGCTGGTGCTGGCCGTCGCGCCGCCGCTCATCCAGGGCCTGGTCGAGGTGGTGCTCGGCCACCCCATTCCCGACCTGATGGAGCTCACTGCCGCCGACCGTGCAGCGCACGGCCTCGCCGCCTACACGAGTGCGTCCTATCTCGACGCGGTGCGCGAGAACATCTGGCTCGGCGCCACCCGCCGCGCGACCGCCACAGCGCACGCGCTGGTCTACGATCTCAGCATCTTCGGCCTGTTCCTGCTCGGCAGCTGGTCGGTGCGCACCGGGGTGCTGACCGATCCTGCCAGTCACCGGCGCCTGCTCCGCCGCATCGCCTGGTGGTGCGTTCCGCTGGGCCTGACGCTGAGCGTCATACACATGGGGCCGTTCCTCAACATCCGCCCCGAAGGGCTTGGCGGCGCGGCGGTCACCGCCGCCTTTGCCGGGGCGCCGATCCTCGCCTTCGGCTATCTCGCCGCGCTCGCCTTGCTCTTCTCGCACGGCGCGACCTGGCTGCAGGCGATCCTCGCGCCGGCCGGGCGGATGGCGCTCACCAACTATCTGGCTTCGGGCGCGATCGGCGGCTGGGTCTTTTACGGCTACGGCCTCGGCCGGATCGACGATTTCGGCATTGCCGGGCTCACCGGCTTCGGCCTCGGCCTGTTCCTCGCCCTCGCACTGGCGAGCCGCCTCTGGCTGTCGGCTTTCCCCTACGGCCCGGTCGAATGGCTCTGGCGCCGGTTGAGCTATGGCGTGGCGAAGGGGGCGGCACATGCGGTGCCGTCGACGGTGGCCTGAAGATGCGCGTCCAGCCTCTCGCCTTCCTTCAGCCCGGCGCTGCGGGCGAACCCGCCGGCACGCAACCGCGATCGGCGGCGGCCGCTGCGCCGCGCGCTGTCGATCACCGCCTGCGCGCCATCGACATCCTGCGCGGGCTGGTGATCGTCCTGATGGTGCTCGATCATGTGCGCCATTATTTCCACGCCAGCGGCTTCGTCTTCGATCCGCTCGATCCGGCGCGGTCCAATGCGCTGCTCTACGCCACCCGCTGGGTGACGCATTTCTGCGCACCGACCTTCGTCTTCCTGACCGGCGTTTCGGCATGGCTGCAAGGCGCCAACGGCAAGACGACCCCGACGCTCTCCGGATTCCTGCTGAAGCGCGGCCTCTGGCTGGTCGTGCTCGACGTGACCGCGGTGAGCTTCGGCTGGTCGTTCAGCCTGCCCTATTTCCTCTTTCTGCAGGTGATCTGGGCGATCGGCTGGGCGATGGTCGCCATGGCCGCGCTCGTCTGGCTGCCGCGGCCGGTCGTCCTCGCTGTCGGCATCGCCATCGTCGCCGGCCACAATCTGCTCGACCCGCTGACACCGCAGCAATTCGGCTCGCTGGGCTGGCTCTGGATGTTCCTGCACGAAGGCGGCATGTGGTCGGCGGGCGGCGCGCCAGTCGCCTTCGTCGGCTATCCGGTCCTCGCCTGGATCGGCGTGATGGCGATCGGCTACGGCTCAGGCCCGGCATTCCTGTCGGCGAAGCGCGATCGCATCCTGCTCCTGATCGGCGCGGCGATGATCGCCGCCTTCCTGATGCTGCGGGCGTTCAACTTCTATGGCGATCCGCGCCCCTGGGTCGAGGAAGCCTCGTGGACCGCGACGATCATGCGCTTTCTGGACGTGACCAAATATCCGCCCTCGCTGCTCTTCGTCTGCGCCACGCTGGGGCCGATGCTGCTGATCATGCCGCTGCTCGAACGCTGGAGCGGTACTCCGGGGCGGGTGCTGCAAGTTTTCGGCGCCGTGCCGCTGTTCGCCTATCTGCTCCACATCTACCTGATCCACCTGCTGAGCATAGCCGCCCATGCTTTGTCCGGGCGTTCGACGAACGGGCTGTTCGACTTTCTCCGGAAGGCAATCCTCGATCCGGCATCGCTCTCCGCGCTGGATTTACCGATCTCCGCCACCTTCGTGGCCTGGGGCGTCACGCTGGTCCTGCTCTACCCGTGCTGCGTCTGGTGGCGTGCCCTGAAGGCGCGCCGCCGCGATTGGTGGCTGTCCTACCTCTAGGGCGTCAGCCGCCCATCGCCGCGAAGCCGCGTTCGAGGTCGGCGATCAGGTCGTCGGCCTCCTCGATCCCCACCGACAGGCGCAGCAGGTCCGGCGTGATCCCCGCCTCGGCCTGCGCCTCGGGCGGCATGCCGCGATGGGTCATGCTGGCGGGCTTGCAGATCAGCGTCGAATGGCCACCCAAGGAAGAGGCGAGGGTGATCAGCCTGAGGCCCGTCAGGAAGCGCGAGGCCGTCGCGTTGCCGCCCTTCACCCGGAAGCTCGCCATGAAGCCTGGGCCCGCTTGCTGGCGCGCCGCGAGATCGTGATCGGGATGGCCGGCCAGGCCCGGATAGTTGACGACCTCGATCTCCGGCCGCGCCTCCAGCCACCCGGCGATCCGCTGCGCGCTCGCCTCCGCCTGGTTGAGTCGCAATGACAGCGTCCGCGCCCCGCGCAGCGTTTCCCAGGCGTCGCGCGCACCGGCATAGAGACCGGCCGCATTGGCCCACCATTGCAGCTTCTCGACCAGCGCCGGGCTCTTGGCCAGCAGCGCGCCGCCGAACAGGTCGCCATGGCCGTTGATCGCCTTGGTGGTCGAATGGAAGACGAGATCGCAGCCAAGCGCCAGCGGTTGCTGGCGCAGCGGAGTGGGCAGGGTATTGTCGGCGATCGACAGCGCTCCCGCCGCCGTCGCCAGCCCGGCGACCCGCGCGATGTCGGTCACCCGCAGCAGCGGGTTGCTCGGCGTCTCGATCCATACCAAAGCGGTCTCCCGCTCCAGCGCACGGCCAAGAGCGTCAATGTCGGTCATGTCGACGAAGGTGGCGGAGAGCCGCCCTTGCTCCTCCAGCCCGCGGATCAGCCGGTAGGTGCCACCATAGCAATCGTGCGGCGCCACGACATGCGCATCGCCCGGCACGAGCAGCAAGGCGAGCAGCGCCGCCGATTGCCCGCTCCCGGTGATCGCCCCGCCGGCCGCGCCTTCCAGTTCGGCAAGCACATCGGCGAGCATGTCGCGGTTGGGATTGACGGTGCGACCATAGTCGTAGGCCGGCTTCTCCTCCGCCGTCGCCCAGCGGAAGGTGTCCGACGCCCAGAGCGGCGGTGCGACGCCGTGAAGGCCGGGGTCGGCATCGGGCCGGGCGCCGGCGAGGATGGTGGCGGGCTTGCGGGTCGTCATTTGTCCTCCAGAAACGGGCCGACCAGCGCGCCGACCTTCTCCGCGTCCTTGAGGAACATGTCGTGGCCGAACAGGCAATCGAGGATGTGGAGCCGCGCATCGGGCAGCGCCGCGGCGAGCGCCGCGCTCTGCCCGGCCGGCACCAGCCGGTCGGTCGAGGCGGCGAGCACCAGGGTCGGATGCGGGATCGCGGCCGGATCGACCCGGTGCCGGTCGATCGAGGCCGAGAGGCTGAGGAAGCGCTGCGGCGACATGACGTCGCCATAGACGTCGCCGCGCGCCTTCAGATAGGCGCCCGGCGCCGAGATGCCGAGCGGGTCCTCGTCCGGGATGCCGCCGACGAAGCGCTCGGCGAACTCCTCGCTGGTGCGGTAGGTCGTCATGGCGAGGCCACGGGCGATCGACAGCGCGTCGAGTGCGCGCCCGGTTTCGATGCCGAGCCCGACGATGCGGCGCTGCAGCTCGCGGATCGCGGTCGCTGCGGCATGCGGTTCGGCCGGCGCGGAGATGATGACGAGCTTCGCGACCAGCTCCGGCCGTGCCTCGGCCAGCGCCAGCGCCACCATCGCGCCATAGGAGGCGCCGATCACCACCGCCGGCCCGCCGCCCGCCTGTGCGACCGCGGCGGCCAGCACCTCGGCCTGCTCGTGGGTGGTGGGGGCGGTGAGGCCGGTCTCGTCGGCGGCGAAGTCGAGGCCGAGGATGCGGTGGCGCGCCGGATCGACGGCGAGGCCTTCGCCGACCAGACCCGGCCACCAGCCGATCGAGCGATATTCGCCGCTCGCGACGAAACGGTTGGCGGAGATGCCACCGAGCGCGACGATCAACGGCCCGTCCGGGTTGCCGGTCAGCCGCGCCAGCGTCGTTGCGCCGAGATGGCGCAGATGAACAGGGATCGCGACGTCGATATCGGTCGCGATGTCGTGGTCCGCTTCCATCAGCATGCCGCCGCCTCGTGGATCTCGAACAGGTCGGCGACGATCGCCTCGGCGGTCGCCGCCCCGCCGGCGCCGCGCCCGACGCAGTCGAAGGCGAAGCCGTCGGTCAGGGTGATGCGGGCGCCGTTCCATTCGCCGGGCAGGGCGGGGAGATCGGTTTCGCCGGCCGGCCGCAGCGCCACCTCGGCGCCGCTTTGGGTCAGCCGCGCGACCTGGAGCCAGCGCGTCCCCCGGATGCGTTCGGCCGCCGCGCCGTCGAGCGCCTCGGTCGCGACCTCCACCGAAACAGGGTCGACCCCGAACGCCTCGGCCGCGATCAGCCGCAGCTTGGCGGCCGCGTCGGCGCCTTCGAGGTCGCAGCTGCTGTCTTCCTCGGCGAAGCCCGCGGCGCGCGCCTCGTCCAGCGCGGTCTCGAAATCGGTGCCGGCGGCGAGCCGGTCGAGGATGAAGTTGACGGTGCCGTTGAGGATAGCGGTCACCTCGGCGATCTCGCCTGCGCGGCGCGCCTCGGCGACGGTTTCCAGCACCGGCGCGGCGCCGCCGACCGCGGCGGAGTAGCGCAGCGATCCGCCATTGACCTCGGCGAGCGCGGCAAGCGGCCGGCCCGATCGGGCGATGACGCGCTTGCTGGCGCTGACGACATGGGAGCCGCTGCCAAGCAGGACGCGGCTCAGGGCTTCCCCGGTGGCGTCGCAGGAGAGGGCGTCGACGAGGATGTCGGCCCCGATCCGGACGAAGGCGTCGGGCTGGTCGGTGAGGGCGCAGGGGGGCAAAACGGCGCGGGTGCGGCCGAGGTCGCGGACCAGGATCGACACGATCTCGAAGCCGGGCTCGTTCGCGAGCCGGGCGGCGAGCGCCTGGCCGACCACGCCGTAGCCGGCGAGCGCGATGCGCAAGGGGCGGCGGGCCGCGACCGGCACCGCCGCGCCGGTACAGGCGCCGACATGGGTGGGGGAGGCGCCGCCGATCTCGGCGACCTCGATCGGGAGGCCGTGATGGGCGGCATGGTCGATCGCCTGCGGCTGGATCAGCTTGCCGGCGACCTTGGCCGCATCGTGCCAGCTGATCTCGGCGAAGCGTTTGGGGTCTTTCAGCACCGACGGATCGCGGTCGTAGACGCCGTTCACGTCCTTGTAGAGCCGCACGCGGTCCGCGCCGAGCGCGCCGGCGAGGAAGACGGCGGAAAGGTCCGATCCGCCCCGGCCGAGCAGCGCCCGCCGTCCGTCGGCATCGGTGCCGACGAAGCCCGGCGCGATCACCACGCCCGTGGCCGCGAGCTTCGCGCGCAGCACGTCGCCCTCCAGCGCGATCGGATGGGCGCTGAGCTGATCGCCTTCGGTCTTCAACCCCAGTCCCTCGGGCCGGCAGATGTCCGCTGGAAGCCCGATCCGGTCGCAGGCGATGCGCAGCAGGGCGGCGGTCCGCTCCTCGCCCAGCGACACCAGCTCGGCGATCCCGGCGCAGTCGACACCGCCCGCCACCTTGCCGGCCTGCGCGAACAGGGCGTCGGTCTCTCCCGCCAATGCCGAGACGATGACGACGAGCCGGAAGCCCGCGCGCCGCTGCCGGTAGATCTCGCCCGCGACGCGCGGCAGGTCGTCGACCGTCCGCAGCACCGAGCTGCCGAACTTCAGCACCGCGACCGGCGCGAGCGCGGCGCTTGGCGTGGCGACAACCTCTGCTTTGAGGGCGGGTTCGGCCTTGGGGACCACCGACAGCTGCATGACCAATCCTTCTTCACTCTCGAAGGACGACACAGCCGAAAGACCCCGTATACTTGCCGGTCCGGCCGCATCGTCCCGTCTTCGGGACCGCCACCTTGCCCGGGAGGGCAGGTTGGCGTGGGCCAAGGGCCCACTCTTGATGCACGAATTGCTTCGTTCCTCGCGAAATACAGCAATCCGATGACCAGCTCCTTAACGGCGAGAGGCTCCGGCCGTCAAGGTGGGTTCATGACCTGCCACCGCATTGGCGCCGGGACGGTCAGGCTCTAGCGTGATGGCGTAAGGAGACATGCATGTCGCACCCTTTCGATGACTCGATCGCGCTCGAATGGCTCGGCGAAGACCGCTGGCAGGGCGCGACCAGCGAGGCCTACTGGAACATGGTCGGCCCGTTCGGCGGCACCATCGCCGCATTGCTGCTGCGCGCCGCGCTGGATCATCCGGCGCGCGAGGGTCAGCCCGTGGCGCTCACCGTCAACTTCTGCGCCACGCTGGCGAAGGGCGCCTTCACCATCGCCGCCCGTCCGGCGCGGACCAACCGCTCCACCCAGCACTGGACGATGGAGCTTGTCCAGGCCGACGGCACCATCGCCGCCACCGGCACCGCTTTGTTCGGCGCCCGCCCGGAAACCTTCGCCCACCGCCCCGCGACCCCGCCCATCGCGCCGCCGTTCGAGACACTGTCGCGCTTCGCCGGCGGCTTTTCCGGATGGGTCGAGCGCTTCGACATGCGCTTCGCCGAGGGCGGTCCCGAAACGGCCGAGGTGCCCGGTCCGGCCCGCTCGCTGCTCTGGATCGTGAACGATCCGCCTCGCCCACTCGACTTCCCCGGCCTCGCGGCGCTCTGTGACATCTTCTTCGGCCGCATCATCCACGTCCGCCGCCGCATGGTCCCGTTCGGCACGATCACCATGACGGCGTATTTCCATGCGACCGACGACGATCTGGCTGCGGCCGGCGCGGCGCCTGTGCTCGGCCTCGCCGACGCTCGCATCTTCGATCGCGGCTTCCACGACCAGTCCGCCGAACTCTGGACCGCCGACGGCCGCCTCCTCGCGACCAGCCACCAGCTCGTCTACTATCGCGATCCGCAATGAAGCGGCCTTAGACCGTTGCGGACAACCGCCTTCGGCGGCACACTTCGTTGTATGGGCGACGAGAACGAACCAAACCATGCGGATCAATGGCAAGATCGATCGATGGACGCGGTCTACCAATTCGGCCTAGCCCTTAAGGAGTTGCATCAGAGCAACCCTTGGCCAGATCTTCCGCTTTTGCCGAGCGTCATGAAGCATCTGATGACGGAGCTTTGGGATCAAGGCTTCAGCCAAACTGAGATACGACAAGCCTTCGACGACGCGGTCGCTGATTTGCCGCGATACGCAGCGGGCGAGGAGGTTCGATCCTAGTCACCCCCCTCCCGCCGCAGCGGAAACAGCGCCCGGACCCTCGCATCGCGCAGCCACAGGCCGCCCCACATGAAGAGGCCGAGATAGAGGCTGAAGAGGATGTGGCTGAAGAGCGGGCTTTCGGCGCGGATCTGGGTCGCCATCGCGCCGCCGAGCAGGGCCATCATCAGCACCGCGCCGAAGACGGCGGTGCGCGGGATGAGGTAGAGGACGAGGCAGGTGAGCTCGATGATCCCGATCATGAAGGCATAGCCGGCCGGCCAGCCCAGCTCAGCCATCGTCTCCTCCGCGACCGGCAGCCGCAGCAGCTTCGGTGCGATCGAGGCGCCCAGCATGAACAGGGCGAACAGCCCGGTCAGCACCCGGCCGGTCCACAGCATCGAAGGTGTGGTCATCCGCTCCTCCCTTTCGATTCTGCCGACACCCTGCTGGGTTCAGATGTCCATGGCAAGTCGCGCGATGACCTGCCGGCTCTGGATGTAGACGAAGGCGTTGTTGCCCTCGACGTCCCAGCCATAGGTGTTGAACAGGTTGGTCGCCTGCACCCGCAGCACCGCCGGCACCCGCCCGAGCTGGAAACGGTGGCGCAGGCCGAGGTCGACGATGGTCCGCGCCGGCACCCGCACGTCGTTGGCGGCGTCGCCATAGCGCCGGCCCGCATGCTCGACCGCAAGGTCGAACGACAGCGCCGGAAACTCCGGCAGGCGGTAATCGAGATTGGCGATCAGGGTACGGGACGGCGTGCCGATCGGCCGCCGCCCGATCGTGCCGTCGGCGACTTCGTCGCCGCTCAATCGCGCGTCGAGCAGCACGCCGCCGGCAACCACGGTCAGCCCCTCGACCGGCGAACCGCTCAAGGACGCCTCGACGCCACGATGGGTGACGGTGCCGAGCCGCCGGAAGACGTTGCCGCGGTCCAGCCCGTAATAGGGCTTCTCGATGTCGAAGCCGCCCGCAATCAGCGTCATCGGCCCCAGCCGCCAGCGCACGCCCGCATCGATCTGGCGGGTGCGGATCGCCGGCGGCGCCTCGTCGCGGTTGACCGCCGTCTCGGGTGCGACGTCGCTCTCCTCGAGGCCGCGCGTCATGCCGCCGTAGAGGGCGAGGGCAGGGGTGATCTCGACCGCCGCCGCGGCGTTGAACAGCCACGGCCGTGCCCGCGATTCCGGCAGGGCGCCGGTCGGCGTCGTCACGTTCTTGCGATAGTCACTGCGCTGGATGCCGAGGCTCAGCTGGCCGACGCCTTCGATCAGCCCCTGCCAGGCCAGCCCCGCGGTCCATTGCCGCACCCGGTCCTCGGTCCGCGTGGAGAAGGCGAAGGCCGGGCGCGGCACCGCCAGCTCCTCGTCGAACGGCGCCGGGCCGAGATCGGCGCGGTCCGAGCCGCCATAGAAGCGCGTCTGCCGCCGCGCCCGCACGGCGAACAGCAGCTCGTGCCGGCTGCGCCCGATGCCGAACTGGCGCGAGAGATTGACCTCGCCGCTGGTCGAGGCGTTGGAGCGCCGCGGATTGGCAATCACGGTGCGCGCGGCCGGCGTGCCGCGCGGCGCGGCGTCGAGCAGGATCGTATAGCCTTCGGTAGTGATGTTCGCCGATCGGAACGCGCCAGCCCGCAGCGTGAAGCCGCCGACCCGCGTCCGCCCAAGCCCGCCATAGGTCACCCGCTCCACCTCGAAGTCGGCCCAGTCCTGACCGAGGAAACGACGGCGGGTCATCTGGTCCGGCAGGCTCCGCCCGTCGCCGATCACGATCGGATAGGCCTCCTCGTCGTCGACCTGGATCCGGCTCCAGAACGGCTTGACCTCGGTCGCGTCGTTCGGCCGCCACACCAGCGACACTGCGGTCGACAGCACGTCGTTGCTGTTCCGGAACTGGAACTGGTTGCGGTAGAATCCCGCGCCGGCGGCGAGGCCCAGCCGTCGCCCATCGAGCGGCAGCAGGCTGTCCGCCTCGACCTCCCAGCCGCCGAAGCTGGTGACCTTGGCCGCCGTGCTCAGCACCGCTTCGTCCTGCGCTGCGCGCAGACGGTAATCGGCGATGCCGGAAGGGGCAGGGAAGGCATAGCCGAGCGCCGAGGGTCCGATCCGGACCCGGTTGCCCGCCATCAGCCGGCTGGTGAGCTCGGTCTGGCGATCGATGTAGAGCCCCTCGATCCGGACATTGCCGGCATCGGTCGGCGAGAAACCGCGCACGTCCGACGGGCTGTAGATGCCGAGCGTCTCGCCACCGATATTCGATCCGAACGCGTCCTCGGCGTCGGACACGGCATTCTCGTCCACCCGCTGGGCGAGGGCGGGGGTGGCAACGACAGCCAGACACGCAGAGGCCAAGAGGCGGCGACACAGGGCGCGCGTATTGATCATTCCCAGACACATGGCAGCGGCTGGACTCTTGACATAGCGCACCGTTTGAAGGCCTTCAGTGCACTATATGCACAACTTAGATCCGCTCCCGCCGCTCGACGGCCTCAATGCCCTGCTCGCCGCGGCGGAGGCGGGCTCGTTCACCGGCGCCGCCGAAATGCTCGGCATCACCCATGGCTCGGTCAGCCGCCGGATCGCGGTGCTGGAGGCATGGCTCGGCACATCCCTGTTCGACCGTCATGGCCGCGGGGTCCGCCTCACCCCTGCCGGACAGCGCTTCGCGGCCGATGCCCGCCAGGCGCTCGGTACCCTGTCGCGCAGCGCGGACCAGTGGCGCCCGCGCCGCGGCCGGCCGACGGTGCGTCTCGCCGTCGTCCCGTCCTTCGCCCGGCTCTGGCTGCTGCCCCGGCTCGCCCGGCTGGAGCGCGGCGACATCCATGTCGAGGTGCTGATGGACCACCGCCCCACCGATCTCGACGCGCAGGAGGCCGATCTCGCCGTCCGCTACGGCCGCGGCTGGTGGGAGGGTCTCGACGCCCGCTTGCTGTTCGGCGAGACGCTACGGCCGGCCGCCGCTCCGGCCCTGGCGGCCGAACTCGGCAGCGATGCCGCGCCCGAAGCATTGCTCCGCCGGCCGCTCCTGCACGATTCCGACGTCTCCCACTGGCGCGCCTGGCTGACCGGTGCCGGCATCCGCTACCGCCCGCGCTGGCAGGACCGCCGCTTCGAGGACTATGATTCCGTGCTGGTCGCAGCAGAGGCCGGCCTCGGCGTGGCGCTCCTGCGTGCGCCGTTCGCCGAAACTGCGATCGCCGCTGGCCGGCTCGCTTATGTGGCCCCCCGCGCCGAGCCCAATCCCGCCGGCCATTATGCCTGCCTCCGCGCCGGCGAAACCCGCGCCGCCGTGATCGAGCTCGCCGACCGCCTGCTGGCGCTCGCCGTCGACGGCGCCTGAAACGAAAAGGGCGACGCCTTGCGGCGCCGCCCTTGTTCTGGCTCGTCATGCCAGCGAAGGCTGGCATCTCAGGACGGAAAGGCTCGGCCCTTCTCCCCGAGATCCCGGCTTTCGCCGGGATAACTCTACGCAGCCCTCGCGGGCTGCTCGGTTACTTGAGCTCGACGGTGCCGCCGGCTTCCTCGATCTGCTTCTTGATCGCCTCGGCCTCGGTCTTGTTGACGCCTTCCTTGATCGCCTTCGGGGCGCTCTCGACCAGCGCCTTGGCTTCGCCCAGGCCGAGCTGGGTGATCGCGCGGACTTCCTTGATGACGTTGATCTTCTTGCCACCGTCGCCGGTGAGGATCACGTCGAACTCGGTCTGCTCTTCGGCAGCCGGAGCGGCGGCGCCGCCACCGGCCGGGCCGGCAACCGCAACCGCGGCGGCGGCGGAAACGCCCCACTTCTCTTCGAGCGCCTTCGCGAGGTCGGCGGCTTCGAGGACGGTCAGCTCGCTGAGCTTCTCGACGAGGGAATTGATATCAGCCATTTTAAGTCTCCGTTTCGTCTCTTCGTTTTCGTCACCCTGAACTTGTTTCAGGGTCCAGTTCTCCGCCTCCTGGGAAGCTCGTCGCTGGATGCTGAAACAAGTTCAGCATGACGGTGGGTTGGTTGGTCTTCTTACGCGGCGTCCTTGGCGGCATAAGCGCCGAGCACGCGGGCCAGCTTGCTTGCCGGCTCGTTGATGGTCCGCGCGATCTTGGTCGCAGGCGCCTGGATGAGGCCCACGATCTTGGCACGCAGTTCATCGAGCGACGGAAGCTCGGCCAGCGCCTTCACGCCGTTCACGTCGAGGAGCGTCTCGCCCATCGCGCCGCCGACGATCTCGAGCTTGTCGTTCGTCTTGGCGAACTCGACGACGGCCTTGGCCGCAGCAACGGGATCGGTGGAGGTGGCGAGCGCCGTCGGGCCGGTCAGCATGTCGCTGATCGGCGCGTATTGCGTGCCTTCCACGGCGATGAGGGCGAGCGTGTTCTTCGCGACCTTGTAGCTGGCCCCGGTGTCGCGCATCCTGATCCGAAGCTGGGTGGACTGGGCCACCGTCAGCCCGAGGTTACGGGTGATGACCACCACGTTCGCCTCGGAGAACGTCTGCTTGAGCGCCGCGACCGCTTCTTTCTTCTGAGCGCGATCCATAGCTACTTCCTTCACACCCGCCTGCCGGACCATCCGGCAGACGCATTTGCGGCGCGCGGGACATCCCGCGCGTCACGAGTCCGAAGGGGAGGGGTTCGCAGCCGGAGACCGTCCGGCAATCCGCATCGGCAATCGCACGCCGCGGCGGTACAAATCTCTTCCCCGTCTAGGCTGGAGATTAAGAGGGGAAGCCCCTCGCCAGCTGTCTCGGACGGAACGCCGGCACGGCCGAAGCCGCGCCAGGCGAAGACGGCCATCTACAGCCCTGGCCGGAAAAGTCAATGTGGCTGGCGGCCGTCAGAACAGGATGGCGACGATGATGACGAGAAGGATGAGGCCGCCGAGGCTGAAGGTGAAGGTGCGGTTCATGGCGCTTCGCTTTCCGTTTCGGGTCTGTCCTCGCCAACCCGCGAATGCCGCGCCTGTTCCGAAATGAATTTGCCATGGAACCGAAACCGGATGGACGCGTTCTGCCATCGTCCATCTGATCGAAAGATCGAATGGATGTGAACGGTTCAAACCTTCGGGAATGAACCTTCAGGGAGCCCCGCCGGGTCAAACCGGCGGGGCTTACTCTTTGCGGGCGGCAGGGTCATGCCGCCGTTTCCTCCAGCCGCGTCCGGATCGCGACGCCGCCCCTGATCGCCAGCGTCACCGGGGTGCGCTCGGCGATGTCGGCGAGGCGGGCGCGCTGCGCGGCATCGAGCGGCCCGTGCGGGATCAGCACCCGCTCGATATGGTCGCCGTCCTCCGACTTGAGATAACGCAGCCTGACGTCGAGCGAGTCCAGCGGCCAGCTCTTGCGCTCCGCATACATCTTGAGGGTCGCCGACGTGCAGGCGCCGAGCGCCGAGACGAGCAGGCCGAAGGGCGTCGGCCCTGCATCCTTTCCGCCCAGTGACGGATGCTCGTCGGCGACAAGCCGGTGGTGGCCGGTCTGGATCTCGACCACATAGCGCACCGCACCGATATGGGCGTTTGCCCAGGCGATCTGCTGTTCCGTGTCCGCCATGGCGCCGGCCTCCCTCACGACATCGGACTGGGGGGCGCGGCGGGCTCGTCCGGCAGAGGGATGAACTCGTCATGGTCGAGATCGGGCAGCTTCATCCGCCGCGCCTTCCAGTCCGCCTTGGCCTGCTCCAGCCGCGCCTGCGAGGAGGAGACGAAGTTCCAGTAGAGGAAGCGTTCGCCGACCGGTTCCCCGCCGAGCAGCATGACCTGCGCGGGCTCGAGCGCCGTGAAGTCGCCCGCGCCCGACGCCATCACCAGCATCTCGCCGGTCTCGCGGCGCACGCCGTCCATCTCGATCGCGCCGTCCGCGACATAGAGCGCCCGCTCAGCATGTCCTTCGGGCAGCGTGCCGCGCGCGCCCGCGTCCATGTCGAGATGCGCATAGAAGAGCGGGGAGTGGATGTGCACGTTGGCGTGGAGGCCATAGGCGTCGCCGGCGATCAGCCGCCCGCGCACGCCGCCGTCGGTCCAGACCGGCAGGTCGGCGCCGTCATGATGGGCGAAGGCGGGCTCGGCCTCCTCGTCGGCCTCGGGCAGCGCCACCCAGGTCTGGATGCCGTGGAGGTGATCGCCATGGACGCGGGCCTGCTCGAACCGCTCGGAATGGGTGATGCCGCGGCCGGCGACCATCCAGTTGACTTCGCCGGGGCGGATCGCCTGCTCCGAGCCGACGCTGTCGCGGTGCATGATCTCGCCGGAGAAGAGGTAGGTGACGGTCGACAGGCCGATATGCGGGTGAGGACGCACGTCGACGGTGCGTGGCACGCCCGCCGGCATGTCGAGCGGCCCCATATGGTCGAAGAAGACGAAGGGGCCGACCATCCGCCGCCTGGCGAAGGGCAGCACCCGTCCGACCTCGAACCCGCCTAGGCTCCGCCGCCGCTGGGGAATCACCATCTCGATCATCTCGTCGTCTCCATGTCGCCGGGCCGACTCGCCGCCAGCCATTGTCCGTTCGTCGGTTCGCAAAGGAAAGGGCGCCCGGCCGAAACCGGGCGCCCCGAAGTTCAGGCCGCCGCCATCTGGCCGAAGCGGCCGCTGTTGAAGTCATCGATCGCCTGCTCGATCTCGGCGCGGCTGTTCATCACGAACGGGCCGTAGCCGACGATCGGTTCGTCGATCGGCTCGCCGGTCAGGACCAGCATGGTCGCATCGCCGTCCGCATGGACGTCGATGCCCGCGCCGTCGCGGCCGAGCAGCACCATCTCCGCCTCGCCGGCCGGCTGGCTGCCGCCCACCGTGATGTGGCCCGAGAGCACGACCAGCATCGCCGTATGCCCTTCGGGCAGGTCGAGCGTCAGATCGGCGTCGCGATCCAGCCGGACGTCCCAGACGTTGACCGGCGTGAACGTGCGCGCCGGGCCGGTCGCGCCGCCGAAGTCGCCGGCGATGATCCGCGCTTTGCCGGCGCCATCGGGCAGTTCGACGACCGGGATGTCGGCATTGGTGATCGACTGGTAGCCGGGCGCTGTCATCTTGTCCTTCGCCGGCAGGTTCACCCAGAGCTGCACCATCCGAAACGGGCCGCCCGCGGCAGTGAAATGGGGCGAATGGAACTCCTCGTGGAGGATGCCGCCGCCCGCCGTCATCCACTGCACGTCGCCGGGGCCGATGACGCCGCCCTGGCCGGTCGAGTCGCGGTGCGCGACCTCGCCGTCATAGACGATGGTCACCGTCTCGAAGCCGCGATGCGGATGCTGGCCGACGCCGCGCGGGGTCTTGGCGGGATCGAACACCCATGGGCCCGCATAGTCGAGCAGCAGGAACGGGCTCACCTGGCCGCCAAGGCTGTTGTAGGAGAAGAGCGAGCGCACCGGAAAGCCGTCGCCCACCCAGTGGCGATTGGGGTTGCTGTACACGCCGAGGATCGTCTTCATCGTCCGTCTCCATGGCACCCGCCGAAGGGCCGATGCGCTTGATGCTCGTTATAAGTGTGGGACGATACGGCGAGAAGTTTGCCGAAACGGACTTAGCGTCCTACACACAGGACGATGCAGGACCTCAACGACCTTTATTATTTCGTCCAGGTCGTCGATCATCGCGGTTTCGCGCCCGCCGCCCGCGCGCTCGGCCTGCAGAAGTCGAAGCTGAGCCGCCGCATCGCCTTGCTCGAAGACCGACTCAACGTACGTCTGATCCAGCGGTCGAGCCGGCGCTTCTCGGTGACCGAGATCGGTCAGGACTATTACCGCCACTGCGTCGCCATGCTGGTCGAGGCCGAGGCGGCGCAGGCGGCGATCGACCGGGTCCGCGCCGAGCCGCAGGGCGTGATCCGGATGAGCTGTCCGACCGCGTTGCTCGCCTTCCAGTTCGGCGCGCTGCTCGCCCGCTTTCTGGCGCATCATCCCAAGGTCGAGATCGACCTCGAAAGCACCAACCGCCGCGTCGACGTGATCGGCGAGGGTTTCGACCTCGCCGTGCGCGTCCGCCCGCCGCCGCTGGCCGAAAGCGAGCTGGTCATGCGGCGATTCGACGAACGCAGCGTGCGGATCGTCGCCAGTCCGGATTTGTTGCGCAACCGGCCGGTCACTCTGCCGTCGGACCTCGCCGCTTTGCCCAGCCTCGATTTCGGTCCTGCCACGGCCGAGCATCGCTGGCGTCTTACTCATGCCGACGGCACGGTCGCCGAGATCCGCCACGCGCCGCGGCTGGTGACCGACGACATGGCGGTGCTGCGCGAGGCGGCGGTCGCCGGCACGGGCGCGGTGCGGCTGCCGACCATGGCGGTCTGGAAGGATCTTCGCGAAGGCCGCCTCGTCACGGTGCTGCCCGACTGGCGGTTGCCGGGCGAGATCGTCCACGCCGTCTTCCCGTCGCGCCGCGGCCTGCTGCCGTCGGTTCGCGCGCTGCTCGATTTCCTCGCAGACGAATGCGCCGCTCAGCGCCGCGCGATGGCCGAACCCGCCTGAGCCTCAGCGTGCCGCCGGCACCGCCGCGACATTGTCCGGCGCCTGGGCCGGCGCGGGGAGGGCCGGGCGCGCCTCCTGCTTGGGAAGCGCCGCCGGCGGCTCGTCGTCCAGGTCCCGGCTGCCGCGCTGCATGACCCAGCACCGGTTGTCCTGGCAGATGACGATCGACCCGCTGTCGGTGTTGAGCCGGACGATCCGCCCGTCGCTCGTCGTCGTCACCTGGTAATTGGGCGCCTCGTCGTCTTCCCCGGAGAAATAGGCGCCGATCCCGATCAGCCCGCCGGCCAGAACGATCGCCGTCACGATCCGCCGCACCGACATCTCGATCGCATCCGCAAGCGGCGAGTCGCTTCTCCGCTCCTCATCGCGCGCGGACGGGCGGTAGCGCGGATCATCGGTCATGGCAGAGCCCCTCCTGATGCGACCGGGCTATCCAAACAGGACACCGCCCGCAACGCAAAGAAAAAGGGCCGAAGCGTCGCCGCTCCAGCCCTTCCTCGAACTCGGCGGGAACCCGTTCAGGCCGACGCCACCTCGGCGACGTCGAGCTTCAGGCCCGGCCCCATGGTGGAGCTGATCGCGACCTTCTTGACATATTTGCCCTTGGCGCCCGACGGCTTCGCCTTGACGATCGCATCGACGAACGCGTCGAAATTCTTCCTGAGGTCCGCTTCCGTGAAGCTCGCCTTGCCGATGCCGGAGTGGATGATGCCGGCCTTCTCGACGCGGAACTCCACCTGGCCGCCCTTGGCGTCCTGCACGGCCTTGGCGACATCGGGGGTCACGGTGCCGAGCTTCGGGTTCGGCATCAGGCCCTTGGGGCCCAGCACCTTGCCGAGGCGGCCGACGATGCCCATCATGTCGGGCGTCGCGATGACGCGGTCGAAATCGATCTGGCCGCCCTGGATGGTCTCCATCAGGTCCTCGGCCCCCACGACGTCGGCGCCGGCCTTCTTGGCCTCTTCCGCCTTGTCGCCCTTGGCGAACACGGCGACGCGCACGTCCTTGCCGGTGCCGGCGGGCAGCGTCACGACGCCGCGGACCATCTGGTCGGCGTGGCGCGGATCGACGCCGAGGTTGAGCGCGATCTCGATCGTCTCGTCGAACTTGGCCGTGGCATTGGCCTTGGCGAGCTTGATCGCCTCGTCGACGCCGTAGAGCTTCTGCGGATCGAGGTCGGCCAGCGCCTTCTGCTTCTTGGTCTGTGCCATGTCCTTAGCCCTCCACCACGTCGAGGCCCATCGCGCGGGCCGAGCCTTCGATGATGCGGGTGGCCGCTTCGATATCGTTGGCGTTCAGATCCTTCATCTTGGTCTCGGCGATCGCCTGCAGCTGCGAGCGCTTGATCTTGCCGCCCGAGACCTTGCCCGGCTCCTTGGAGCCCGACTTGATGTTCGCCGCCTTCTTGATGAGGAAGCTCGCCGGCGGCGTCTTCGTCTCGAACGAGAAGCTGCGGTCGGCATAGACGGTGATGATCGTCGGGATCGGCATGCTCTTCTCGAGATCGCCGGTCGCCGCGTTGAACGCCTTGCAGAATTCCATGATGTTGACGCCGCGCTGGCCCAGGGCCGGGCCGATCGGCGGCGACGGATTGGCGGCGCCCGCGGGCACCTGGAGCTTGATATAGCCCGTAATTTTCTTCGCCATGTGTCACTCTCTATTGTCGGGCCGGGCCGCCGCAGCGGTCCGTTCCGGTTTCAAGTCGAGCGGTCCAAGCGACGCCTGCGCGTCTCCCGCATATGTTTCCAACGAAGGTCGGAAGGCGGCGCCCTTAGCGCAAGACGCGCGCCGGTGCAAATTCCTTCAGCAGGGTCCGAGCGCGGCTGCGTCTTCGATCCGAACTACTTGACTCGCTCGACCTGCTCGAACTCGAGCTCGACCGGGGTTGCGCGCCCGAAGATCGAGACCGACACCTTGACGCGGCTCTTTTCGAAGTCGAGCTCCTCGACCACGCCGTTGAACGACGCGAACGGCCCGTCCAGCACCTTGATCGCATCGCCGATCTCGTAGTCGACACTGATCCGGGTCTTGGGCTCGGCCTTGGCGGCCTCGTCCTTGGTGTTGAGGATGCGCGCCGCCTCCGCGTCGGAGATCGGCTGCGGCTTGCCGCTCGCGCCGAGGAAGCCGGTCACCTTCGGCGTGTTCTTGACGAGGTGATAGACGTCGTCGCTCATCGAGAGCTTGGCGAGCACATAGCCCGGGAAGAACTTGCGGTCGCTCGTCACCTTCTTGCCGCGACGCACCTCGGTGACCTTCTCGGTCGGCACCTCGACGGACTCGACGAGACGGTCGAGCCCCATGCGGGTCGCCTCGGCCATGATCGAATCGCGAACCTTGTTCTCGAAGCCCGAATAAGCGTGGATGATGTACCAGCGGGACATGTCTGTTCCTGTTTCCTGATGCCCCGTCCGCCTTTTTCACCGTCTCCCCTTGGGGGAGAGGGAAGGGTGAGGGGCATGTTCTACCTTAACCCAAAAGCGCGAGCAGCCGCTGCACGATCGCGCTGAACGCGCTGTCGACCCCGAAGAAGAAGAGCGCGAGCAGGCTGGTCATGATCACGACCATGACGCCGGTCATCAGCGTCTCCTTGCGCGACGGCCAGACGATCTTCGCGCTCTCCGCGCGGACCTGCCGCAGGAATTCGCCGGGATTCACTCGTGCCACGCTCGTCTCGCCTCTCTCAAAATCCGAAAAACCGTGAAGCCGCCTACATAGTCGCTGCCCGGGCGAATGCCAGAGCAGACGGCCGGGCCTCCGGGCAAGGGTCCGCTGCCCCGTCCCGCCCGGGACCGGTGCCGCGTCTAGCCATGCCGGATTGAAACGGGCTTTTAGCGATGCGCGAACCGCGCGGCAAGTGGGGCTGCGAGCTGGTCTTGATACGGTCGGACTGCTCACAGGCGATCCCAAATCTTGCAGATTCGAAAAGGCGCCGGGCGATCGAGAGCGGCAGCTCCTGCCTGATGTAGGTTAGCCTAATTTCGCCAAGAGCTTAACCCTAAGACAAGACTGTCGGATTAGACCGGCCGTCACGTGTAACTTTGTGTGGGATCCGGGTGCCCGTCTTTGCGCGAAGCCTTCAATGGAAGAGCCTCGGCCTCGCTCTGGCGGCGGCGGTGCCCTGGGTCGTGGCGGTCGTGGTGACGGGTTTGTCGTGGCCTGTGGCCGGCTGTGTCCTGGTATCCGCGATAGCGCTCGGTCTTCTTTACAGGACGCTTCGGCCGGTGGCGCAGGCCGCCCACCTCATACGAACCGCCCGTGCGGACCTTTCACCTAACGCCGACTCCGACGGTGCCGCGCTTCTGCTCGGAGTTCGTCGGCTCCTGGGGCAGCTGGACACGCTTGAGCACCGCTGGGTGCGACGCCACGCGATCACCGGCCTTCCGATCCGCGAGAGCCTGGTCGAACGCATCGAGGCGTATCTCGCCGCGCAACCCGGGTCGACCCTGGTCGGCGCCATTCGTTTCAACGACTATAAGCGCCTCGCCGCATTCGACCCCGACGCCGCGGAAACGGCCCTGAAGCGCTTCGCCGAGCGTCTGTCGTGCAGCCTGGGCCGCGGACGGATGCTCGCCCATGTCGATCGGGATTGCTTCGCGATCCTGTTCGAAGCCGTGGAGCCTGCCGCCGCACAGCGAGAGATGACGGCGTTATGCTATGCCCTGGAGATCGAGATTGATGCCGACAGCATCGTCTTCACTCCCGAAGTGGCGGCAGGCGCCGCCGTCTATCCGGAGGATGCGACCAATGCCGCCGCACTGGTCAATCATGCCTTGATCAGCTTGACCAGAATGGGTTCTGCCGCCCGGGACCGCGTTCGGCCGCACAGTTCGGATGATGCCCGGGAACGCTTCACCATCGAGCAGGGGCTGCGCCTCGCGGTCGAGCGGCATGAACTTGAGCTCAACTTCCAGCCTGTGGTGGACATCGCGCGCGGCCTACTTGTCGGTGCCGAAGCGCTCCTGCGCTGGCGTCATCCCGACATCGGGATGATTGAGCCAATCCGGTTCATCCCCATTCTCGAGGACAGCGACCTTACGCGGCAGATCGGCCTCTGGACCTTGAACGAGGCCTGTCATGCCGCCCGAAGCTGGCGCAGGCGCCGCCTTGGCGATCTCAAGGTCGCGGTCAATCTTTCGGCGCGCCAGTTGCGCGACGCCGATCTCGCCAGTGCGATCGAGCGCATTCTGGCGCGTCATGGTCTGCCGCCCGAAGCGCTGGAACTGGAGCTGACCGAAACGGCGGCGGCGGAAGATGCCGGACGGACACGACAGCTGTTCGGCACGCTGCGTACGCTCGGCGTGACGATTGCGATCGACGATTTCGGCAGCGGCTATTCGAGCTTGAGCTATCTGAAGAATCTGCCCTTCGACAAGCTCAAGATCGATCGCGAGTTCGTCCACGACGTCGACCGTCGCCGGGACAGCCAGGCGATCTGCCGCAGCCTGATCGAGCTCAGTCGGGGATTGGGCATCGGGGTCCTGGCCGAAGGCGCGGAAACGCTGGAGGAGGTCGAGACGCTGCAGAAACTTGGCTGCAGCCTTTTCCAGGGCTTCTACTTCTCCAAGCCGCTGAGCGCGGACGATTTCGTGCTGTACGCGCAGCACCCCAATGGACGCGCCCACGGCAATGACGCCCGCGGTCGGCAGCGGCAGCTTCAGCAGAGGGTCGGGACATGACGTCAATGAAACCAAAAACGCGCCTCCGACCGCCATGGAGTGGGATATTGGGCATCGTCGCGGCGAGCGCCGTCCTGACGGCCTGCAGCAGCGCTGCCCCGGCGCCGCGGCCCGGCGCCGTTGCGCAGCCGGAGGAGGGCGGCTGGCGCGGTCGTGAGGGCGTGCAGGAGGCGATCGCGTTGCTGAATCGCGGCGATGTGACGGTCGCGCGTGAACGCCTGATGTCAGTGCTTCGCCGCGACGCCGGGGACGGCATTGCGCGCCAACTCCTCTCGCAGATCGATGGCGATCCGCGGCAGATGCTCGGCGCACAAAGCTACAGCTACACGCTGCGCGACGGGGAGACCTTGTCGACGATCGCCCAGCGCGTGCTCGGCAATCCGATGATGTTCTACATTCTCGCCCGGTACAACGACATCGCGGTGCCGGAATCCGTGCGCCCGGGCCAGGTCATCCGGATACCGGGACGCCGGTCGGCGCCGGCACCGGAGCGGCGCCGACAACGCCCGGCGGCCCCGCCCCGCAGCGAACCGGAGCGGTCGGTGCCGCCGCCGGCCGCAGCAAGCCCACGCCCCTCCGCCAATCCTGCTCTGGCGGCACGGCTTCGTGCCCAGGGTCTCGCCGCCCTCAATGGCGGCGCGGTGGACCGCGCAGTTGCCCTGCTGCGCCGGGCGGCGGCGGCGGATCCCGGAAATGCAGCGATTCGAGGTGACCTGGAACGCGCGTTGCGGGTTCAACGGACCGTCCGGTCAAGGCGCTGATAAAGAGGAAACCTTAACTTCGAATGGGTAAGGGGGCATCGCGGGCAATTTTGTCCCAGCAGAGGAACGTAGTGTGCGGCGTGTCGGGCGATATGAGATCGAGAATCGCATCGGCGAGGGCGCGATGGCCGATGTCTATCGCGCCTATGATCCGGAGATCGGGCGCCGCATCGCGATCAAGGTCCTGAAGCCCGAGTTGCGCGACAATGCCGAGGTCGCGGAACGGTTCCTGCGGGAAGCGCGCGCCGCCGGGGCCTTGGCCCATCCCCATATCGTCACGATCCATGACGTCGGTGAGGCGGATGGCTTCCCCTATATCGCCATGGAGCTGCTCGACGGTCTTCCGCTCGATCAGCACATCCGGCTGCACGGCGCCCTGCCGCTGGAAGCGGTCCTCGCCACCGGCGCGCAACTCGCCCGCGCGCTTCACTACGCGCACGAATCGGGCATCGTGCACCGCGACATCAAGCCCTCCAACATCATCCTGTGCGACGGCGGGCGGACCGCCAAGATCCTGGATTTCGGCATCGCCCGAATCGGCGAGCCGGATCCGCTGCGCGCCGAGCTCAACGCGCTGCGCACCCAGGTCGGCCAAGTCCTCGGGACGCCGCGCTATATGAGCCCGGAGCAGGCGCTCGGCCTCGCCATCGATCACCGTTCGGACCTGTTCTCGCTCGGTGTCGTGCTCTACGAGATGGCGAGCGGCCGCATGGCCTTCGACGGCGCCAGCCTCGCAACGCTCGCTATCCAGATCACCCAACAGCAGCCTCAGCCGCTGGGAACAGTGTTGCCGGGCTGCCCACGCGGGCTGCAATATATCGTCGGCAAGATGCTGGCCAAGTCGGCGGCCAAGCGCTTTTCGTCGGGGGCGGAGGTGGCCGAGGCGCTGGCGCGCGAGCGAGCAGCGATGGATGGCGCGCGGCAGGGCCGCGGGCTGCCGCTGCGTTGGCGGGTCGGGCTCGTGATCGGCGCGACGATGGGCCTGGCCTTGCTGATCAGCATGATCGCGGTGCTCGACCGCCAGTATCGGTCGATGTCCCACATGGCGGTCACCTCCGGCACGACGATCACGACCTTCGTCGCCAACAATGTCGGCCTGCGGGCGGCCGAGAATGCCGGTCTGCCGTCCGGTCAGCAGGATTGGGCGCCGGTGCAGGCATTCGTCGACGTCGCCGCCCGGGACCCGGCCGTGCGGCACATTACCGTGATCGATGCGACGGGCATCGTGCGCGGCTCGAGCAATCCCGCCAAAGTTGGGCGGCGCGACACGCCAACCGATCGCGAGACGCTCGTCTCCGACGGTGCCGACGAGCGCGTGTCGCAAACCGCCGGCAATGATTTCCGTTTCCGCCGGACGATTCGCTATGCAGGGCAGCCCTTCGGCACGGTGGAGCTCGTGATGAGCGGTGCCGAGCTTGCGCAGGCGACTGCCCATGCCACGTGGTTGATGGGCGGGCTCGCGTTGGTGCTGATGCTGGTCGTCGCACTGGTCAGTCACATGGCGGCGGGCGCGATCACACGGCCCTTGCGGCAGCTGCGCTCCGCACTCGAGGCCGCCGCGGAAGGAAACTTCCAGTTCCGGATTTCGCACCGACGGTGCGACGAGTTCGGACGGATGTTCGACGCCTACAATCATTTGGCCGACATTCTCGACGAAGCGCCGTCCGCGCCGCCGCCCGCCGTCGACGCGACCCAGATCGCGCCTGCGCCCTCAGGCAGGTACCGAAGGGTCGCGTAATGTTCCTCCTCAAGCTCTTTCACGAATCCGAAGCGGTGGCTCCGATCGCTGCGCGCCTGGCAGGCGAAGGCCGTGTACGGGTGGGGCGCGATCCGGCCGCGGATTGGGTGGTGCCCGATACTGATCGCGAAGTGTCGCGCACCCATCTCGAGCTGGTGGTGGATAACGGCGCCCTCGTGATGACGCCGCTCGGCGCCAACGGCGTATTCAACGAAATGGGCGAGCAGTTTGCGTCGGGCGAGCCGCACCCGCTCCGTCCCGGCGACGCAGTGTGCTTCGGCAAGTATCGCATGGCGATAGAGGCCGCGCCCGACGCGGAAGGGAGCGCCGCCCTGGATGGTACGATCCTCGCTTCACTTTTCGGCATCAATCTGGATGTGCCGACCGCCTGGCCGGAAGGCGCGTTGAATGGAGGTGATGACGGCGCTGACGCCCTGCTGGTCGCGTTCTGTCGTGGCGCCGATCTCGACGTGTCCGCTTTTTCGGGCGAGGACGCCGGTGCGGTGCTCGAACGTGCGGGGGCGATCTATCGGCAGACCGTGCTCGGCTTGGCGGACCTGATGAGCGCCCGCAGCGCGATCAAGAACGATCATCGGCTGGAGCGCACCACCATTGCAGCCGACGGCAACAACCCATTCAAATGGGCGCCGTCGCGGCGCCTGGCGAGCGATCTGCTGCTCCGGCACGATGTGGGCTTCCTCGCCGGACCGGAAGCGGCGCGCGACTCCTTCCAGGACGTGAAGAAGCACATGCTGGCGACGGTGGCGGGGTTCCGGGCGATGTTGCGGGGGGCGTTCGCCGCGATCCGGCCGGCCGCGGTCGAATCTGCGATGTCGGCACGAAAATCGATGCTGCAAAGCCAGGCCGCTGCCTGCTGGGCCGAATATGCACGCCTCCACGACGCGCTCGTGCAGGACTGCGAGCGTGGAACCGGTGAAGCCGGTGCGGCCTTCTCGGGGGCCTATGCTGCTTGTCTCGAAGAGTTGGATAGGCAAGGACATTCGCGCGCCTAGCGGGAGGTACTTTGCCCAACTTTAGGGCGGCGCGGCAGAAGTGGCAGGAGTGGAGGGACTCGAACCCACGACCCTCGGTTTTGGAGACCGATGCTCTACCAGCTGAGCTACACTCCTAGGCCAGAGGGCGCGCCTTAACGGTCGCGCCGGGCGGGTGCAAGGGCGTAAAGTGCCGGCCGGAGTCAGGCCGCCGCCGCGGCGCCTTGCTCGGCCAGCAGCGCCCGCGCGGCGGCGGCCGAGACGGGTCGGGAAAAGATATAGCCCTGGACGCGGTCGCAGCCGAGCGCGCGGACGAGGGCGAGCTGCTCCTCGTTGGCGACGCCCTCCGCCACCGTCTTCATGCCGAGGCTGCCGGCGAGCGCGACAACGGCGCGGACGATCGCGCTGCTCTCCGGGTCCTCGGCGCTGATCGACTGGACAAAGGAGCGATCGATCTTGAGCGTGTCGAAGTCGGCCTTGCGGAGGTAGCCCAGGGAGGAATAGCCGGTGCCGAAATCGTCCATGGCAAGGCGGACGCCGAGGCTCTGGATCTGCTGGAGAATCTTCTGGGTCGCGGCGGTGAGCTCCAGGAACACCGTCTCCGTCACCTCGAGCTCCAGCCGCCGCGGCTCGAGGCCGGCCTGGGTCAGCGCCGAGATCAGGGTGACGATGAAACCCGGGTCGTGGAGCTGGCGCGGGGAGACGTTGACCGCGACCGCGACGTCGTCCGGCCATTGCGTCGCCTCCCGGCAGGCCATGCGCAGCACCCATTCGCCGATCCGGCCGAGCATGCCGGTCTCCTCGGCGATCGGGATGAACTTGGCCGGCGACACCTGGCCGAGCTCGGGATTGTGCCAGCGCAGCAGCGCCTCGAAGCTGCCGATCCTGAGCATCCCGGCGTCGACCACCGGCTGATATTGCAGGGACAGCTCGCCGGCATCGACGGCGCCGCGCAACGCAATCTCGATCCTTCGCCGTTCTTCCGCCCGCGCCTGCAGCGCCGGCTCGAAGAAGCGGATGTCGTTGCCGTTCCCATCCTTGGCCCGGTAGAGCGCAAGGTCGGCACTGCGGATCAGCTCCTCGACCGTCTCGCCGTCGCGCGGCCCGATCGCGACGCCGATGCTCGCGCCCACGAACAGCCGCTGGTCGCGATAGAGGAACGGGCCCTGTAACGCCCCGACCAAGGCGAGGCAGAGCTGCTCCAGCTCGCCGCGGCTTTCCACCCGGGGCACCACCACCGCGAATTCGTCGCCCCCGAGGCGGCCCGCGGTCATATCGTCGGAGATGACGGTCTCGAAGCAGTGCGCCACCTGCTGCAGGACATGATCGCCCGCAATATGGCCGAGACTGTCGTTGATCGTCTTGAAGCGGTCCAGGTCCACGAGCAGCAGCGCGCAGTCGCTGCCATCCTGCTTCGTGCCTGCGATCGCCGACGCGAGATTCTCGACGAGCAGAAGGCGATTGGGCAGCCCGGTCAGCGCGTCGTGCCGCGCCATATGGGCGATCCGGTCGGCCGCTTGGCGTGCCACCGTCACGTCGGAGCCGACCCCGTGATAGCCGATGAAGCGTCCGCCCTTGCCGATGCTTGGTCGCCCGGACAGCTCGACGCACTTGATGCCGTCGCCGACCGGGACGGGGATGACGAGCTCGGCAATCGCCTCGCGACGCGCCACGCTCGCCTCGGCCTGAGCCAGCGCCCGCCGGGCCGTCTGGTCGAGCCGCGGCACCGTGCGCAGCAGATCGAGAAGCGACATGCCTTCCACCTCCTCGGCGCTGCGGCCGAGCGCGCGGGCGAAGCGGGCCGACACGTTCTTGAGCGCGAGGCTGGAATTGGTCTGCCACAGCCAGTCCGCATCGCTGTTCTCATATTCGCGCAGCAGGAGGCTGACCGTTTCCTCGCGTTCCTCGAGCCTCAGGTCGAGAAACGTGCGCTGCATGAAGGCGCGGCCGTTCAGGAGCACGATGATCAGCATCGTCGTCGTATAGATCGGGCCGATCATCGCGATGACGAGCGAGTCCGTCGTCGCCAGCATATGCGTGACGGCGACGCCCATGATCGCCACATAGGCGAAGGCCGCAGCCGGCACGGGTGAGAAGATGAAGGCGGCGCCGGCCATCATCGTGGCCGTCATCACGCCCAGCGCGAGCTGCTGGCCGTGGTTGGCGTGTTCGAAGAAATATCGCGCCGGCACGCACCACACGAGGCCGAAGAAGATGCTGTGATAGGCGGCCCGGTTCAGCGTTCGCCGCGGCAGGGAATGGAGCTGGCGATGGCCGAGCTTTCGCCTGTGACCGACGATATAGCACATCAGCAGCGCGAGGCTGCCGACCCACAGACCGATTTCGGGAAGCGGCACCTGGCCGAACAGCATGTAGACGATGAGGACCGCGTTGAAGCACTGTCCCCAGCCGCCGACGACCAGCGCCTTGCTCATTTCCTGGAGCTGTGCGGCGCGCACCCGTCCCCAACCCCTGCTTTCAGGAGGGGCGGCGCGGTTCAGGACCACGCGCCAGTCCAGCTCGGGCAGGCTCTTGTCGGTCATGGCGCTCCCTGAAGGAATGCTTAGACGCGAAGCGTTAGTGAAGCGTTATCTCAACTCGTTCAGGAGCCGCAACAAATCAGCCGCTTAGGCCGCGATGTCGTACGTCTGGATCTCACCCGAAAGATAGAGATTGCGAGCCTTGGCCCGCGAGAGCTTGCCCGAGCTGGTCCGGGGGAGCGACCGGGGCGGCACAAGCTCGACGACGCAGTTGATGCCGGTGATCGCCCGAACTCGCTCGCGGATCGCTTCGCGCAGGCGTCCGCGCTCGTCGAGATCCGAGGTGCGGCACTGGACGAGCACCGCCGGCGTCTCCTCGCCACCCGGCGTGGTGATCGAGAAAGCGGCGATGTCGCCGGCCTTGAAACCCGGCAATTGCTCCACCGCCCATTCGATGTCCTGGGGCCAATGGTTCTTGCCATTGATGATGATCATGTCCTTGGCGCGGCCGACGATGTAGAGATAGCCGTTCGAGATGTAGCCCATGTCGCCGGTGTCGAGCCAATTCTCCACATCAAGGCAGGCAGCGGTCGCCTCCTCGTCGCGGAAATAGCCCACCATCACGGACGTGCCGCGGCAGAAGACCCGGCCGATCTCACGCTCGCCGATCGGCGAGCCGTCGTCGCCACGGATAGCCACATCCATGCCGCGCACCGGCTTGCCGCAATTGACCACGGCGCGGTAGCGTTGCGGCCGGTCCCGTTCGCCGGGCGTGCCGCCGGCGAGCAAGGTTTCCTCGACCATCTCGATGACGATCCCCTCGCCCGGCGGCATCACCGTGACCGCGAGGGTCGCCTCGGCCAGGCCATAGCTGGGGACGAAGCTCGACGCCTTGAACCCGGCCTGTGCGAAGGTGTCGACGAACGCCTGCATGACGTCGGGCCGGATCATGTCGGCGCCGTTGCCCGCCACCCGCCAGCGCGACAGGTCGAAACGATTGACGACGTCGGTCTGGCTCGAGACGCGGCGTGCGCAGATGTCGTAGCCGAATGTCGGCGAGTAGCTCATCGAGTTCTGCTGGTTGCGCGTGATGAGATCGAGCCAGGCCAGCGGCCGCCGCGCGAAATCCTCGGTCTTCAGATAATCGACCGACACCTGGTTGGCGACCATCGAGAGCATGCAGCCGACCAGGCCCATGTCGTGGTAGAAGGGGAGCCAGGAAATGCCCCGGTCGCCATCGCCGATGTGCATCGCGTGCGAATGTGCCGCGAGGTTGCTGAGCAGCTGCTGGTGGGTGATGACGACGCCGTGCGGAAAGCGGGTGGAACCGCTCGAATATTGCAGATAGGCGATGTCGTCGGGCCTGGTTTCGGGGAGTTCGACAGCCGGCGCGGTCTCGCCGGCGAAGGTTTCCCAATCCAGGCCTGCGACGCCGCTCGCCTCTGCGGCGGCACCGGCCATGACGAGCTCGGCCGGATAGAGAAGCAAGTCGGGCTCGGCGCTGTTCAGCTGAACCTTGAGCTGCTCGATATAGGCATCGCGTCCGCCGAAAGAGGTCGGCAGCGGCAGCGGGATCGGCCAGGCGCCAGCATACAGCGCGCCGAAGAAGAGTGCGACGAATTCCGGGGCCGTTTCGGCGATCAGCGCAACGCGCGCGCCGGGGCCGAGGCCGCGCGCGAGAAAGCGGTGCGCATGTGAAAGCGCCTCAGCGCGCAGCTCCGCATAGGGATAGACACGCACGAGCGTCGCCCGCGCATCATGGAAATTCATGCCGCGGTGACCGCGCGCGACATAATCGAGCGCCTCGGTCATGGTCGCGAAGTCGGCATAGCGACGCGCAAGGTCGTCGTCGGTGGGGGTCGGCTGGAGCAATGCGGTCATTGGGGCAACGGGTCCCGAAAATACAGTTCAACCGTCGCCCATAGACGACAGAGCGCGTTCATAATCCGGCTCGACTGTGGCACAAACATGGCGTGCAAAGGAACCGCCTTCGCAAGCCACGCCCGCCGCTCGATGCGGAACGGTTGCAAGAAACGGCGCTCGCTTATGTCGGCCGCTATGCGACGACTCGCGTGCGTCTTGGCGCCTATCTGAACCGAAAGCTGCGCGAGAGAGGCTGGACGGGCTCGGAGGAAGCCGACGTAGCAGACCTTGTCGAGCGGATTGTGGCGCTCGGCTATGTCGACGATCGCGCCTTTGCAAAGGCGCGCGCCGCGTCGCTCGGGCGGCGCGGCTACGGCGCGGCACGGGTCGGCGAAGCGTTGCGGGTGGCCGGAATAGCCGAGGATGACGGGCTGGAAGCCAGGGCTGCCGCACGCGAAGGTGCATGGGACGCGGCCCTCCGCTTTGCCGAACGACGCAAGATCGGCCCTTTCGCGCTTGCGGAAGCTGACCGGCCAGCGCGTGAAAAGGCGCTTGCAGCAATGCTTCGGGCAGGTCATCCTCTCGATCTGGCGCGACGCTTGGTGTCGGCCCGGCCGGGCGAGGTCCCGGAACCGGACGCTGTGTAAATGCCGATGGTTCACAAACGGCAAAACCATGGTAGTTCTACGGTAGCAGCCCTATGGGGATTCAGCTGATCATGTCGCGTGAGGAAAGCCTGGCTGGACCTTCCCCCGCGCCCGGCGAGAGCGGGGCGACGGCGGCCAATGACGAGTCCGGCCTGCTGCACGTCACCGGCACGATCAAATGGTTCGACGCGACCCGTGGCTTCGGCTTCCTGGTCAGCGAGGACGTCGGTGGGGACGTGCTGGTTCATTTCAGCGTGCTCAAGGAACATGACCGGCGCAGTCTCCCCGAGGGCGCAATCGTCGAGTGCCTGGTGGTGGAGCAGGAACGCGGCCTTCAGGCGCGCAAGGTGCTCAGCATCGATCTCAGCCAGGCGATCGTCCCGGAAGCGAGCCGTGTGTCGCCCGCGAGCACCGATCGGATCGACCCGTCGGCGCTGCTCGACGATGCCGGTGCGTTCGAGCCGGTTCGGGTCAAATGGTTCAACCGTCTGCGTGGCTACGGCTTCCTGGTCCGCGAAGGCGACGAGGACGAGGACATCTTCGTTCACATGGAAACGGTTCGGCGCGGCGGGCTCAACGACCTGCTGCCCGATCAGGCACTGCGGGCGCGGATCGCGGTCGGGCGCAAGGGGCCGCTCGCCGTGGAGGTCGAGCCGGCCTGACCGGCTCGACGCGCGCGAGGCCTTGCGCGCGGTCGTCTATCGGGGCTAGGCGCTTCGGCCATGGGTTTCTTCAAGAATCTCTTCACCTGGTGGGAGGGCGCGTCGACCGGCACAGCCCTCTACAGCTGGCGCAACGGCAGCAAGGTCGGCACGGACGCGGCCGGCAACGCCTATTTCGAATCGACGAAGGACGATCGCCGCTGGGTGATCTACCAGGGATCGAACGACGTCAGCCGCGTGCCGCCCGAATGGTATGCCTGGCTCACCCGGCAGATCGACGCGGTGCCGGATGAGGCGCTGCCGCCGGCGCCGCCGTTCCTGCGCGCCCCGGCCCCCAACCTGACTGGCACTGCGCTCGCCTACCGCCCGCCCGGCGCACTGGAGCGCGGCGGCCATCGCGCCGCAGCCACGGGCGACTATCAGGCTTGGACGCCCGACTGAGGCATGTCGGCGCGCCGCAAGACCGCCCTTCTCGCCGGCCTGCTCGCCCTCGGGGCCTGCGGAACCGGGGGAGCGCCCCAGCAGAACAATCAGGATACGAACGGCGTCACCGAAACGGTCGACGTGCCGCAAACGGTCGAGCAGCTGCCAGCGGGCACGACACCGATGGCCGAGCGGATCGCAATGGTGCGGCTGCTCAACAAGCGCAACGGACAGATGCGCGAGTTCACCCTGCGCCCCGGCCAGGCGATCCGTGCCGGCGATGTGATCCTGCGCCTGCGCGCCTGCGAGACGACCGCGCCCTGGGAGGTGCAGCAACTGACCGGCGCCTTCGTCCAGCTCGATGTGCGCAATCCGCAGGGACAGTTCCAGCGCGTCTTCTCCGGCTGGCTCTACAAGGAATCGCCGAGCCTCAACGTCGTCGAGCACCCGATCTACGACGTCTGGCCGATGAGCTGCGCGATGACCCATCCGGGCGGCACGCCGGTCGAGGCGGAGCGCGCGACGAGCAACCGGTCCAGCGCCTCGAACTCGGCGGCGCCGGCCGCCGAGCCGACACCGGAAGGAGAACCTCCGCCTCCGCCGCCGGCCAACACAGTGGCGCCTTCGCCCTCACCGAGCGCCGACGACAGCAACTGAAGATAGCGCTCCTGGGTGATCTCCACCGCGCCGAGGCTGCGCAGATGCTCGGTCATGAACTGGCAATCGAGCAGGGTGAAGCCGCCGATCCTGAGCCGCGCCACCAGCCATGCAAGCGCGACCTTTGACGCGTCGGTCCGGCGCGAGAACATGCTCTCGCCGAAGAAGGCGCGGCCGAGCACGACTCCATAGAGCCCGCCGATCAACTCCCTCCCGTCCCAGACCTCGACAGAATGGGCGTGGCCGAGCCGGTGGAGCAGGGCGTAGCTCTCCTCGATCTCGACATTGATCCAAGTGTCCTCGCGATCCGCGCAAGCGGCGACCACTTCGGGGAAGGCGCGGTCGCGGGTAACCTCGAATTGACCCGCGCGCAGTCGTTTGCGCAGCGATTTCGAGGCGTGGAAGCCCTCGAGCGGAAGGATCGCGCGACGGCGCGGCTGGACCCAGAAGACGTCGCCTGCATCACGGCTGTCGGACATGGGAAACGCGCCGATCGAATATGCGCGCAGCAGCAGGTCCGGATCCAGCGCCATGGCATGGAAATCGGACCTGGGGTTGCGGGCGTCAACCGGATTTGGCGCGCTTCGCCAGTCGTTTCTCGATTCCGCTCCACAGGCTGAGCAGCGCGGCGCCCGCCGGGGAACTTGGGGACAGGCCGCCGACATCTTCCGGGGTCGCGCTCATCGCCTCGAACGCGCTCGCCATCGGGATGACCGGCCAGTCGGGCTTTGCTTCCAGAGCGGCGCGATGCAGTGCGCGACGACGATCGACCATGTTGTAGATCGGCAGGATCGGTCCACGACGCAGCGCGTGGCGGTCGAGATAGGCGACGACCTCGTCGAGCGCACGCTGCGACAGCGGCGAGGGGATGACGGGCACGAGGATCAGGTCGGCGGCCCGCAGCACCTGCTCGCTGGTCTCGGTGAGCCCCGGCGGCGCATCGAGGATGACGCGGTCGTAATTCTGACCGACATCCTCGATCAGCTTCAACAGGCGCTTCTTCTTGCCGAGGCCGAACAGGAAATGATCGAGCCCGCGCAGCGACGCATCGGCGGGCAGCAGGTCGAGCCGGGGGACCGGGGTGATCCGGATCAGCTTTGCCGGATCGAGGTCCTTGGCGAACACCGCCTGCGCGTCCTTGCCGCCGTTCACAGCCGCGCCGAGCATGAAGCTGGCTGCCGCCTGCGGATCGAGATCCCAAAGCAGGGTCTTGCGCGACGAGCGAGCCGCTGCCGCCCAGGCGAGATTCACCGCCAGGGTGGTCTTCCCGACGCCGCCTTTCAGGCTATAGACCGCGATCGTCTGCACCGTCCGCCCGTCTCCCTTTCGGCGACGGGTTTATGAGCGATTGATGACAGTCCGGGGACAGTGCCCGTCAGAGGATTTCGCGCACCTTCTCGATCGGACGGCCAAGGCGAACGCCCTTTTCCGTCTCGACCAGCGGCCGCTCGATCAGGATCGGATGGGCGACCATTGCATCGAGAATCGCGTCCTCGCCGGCGTTGGCGAGGCCGAGCTCCCTCGCCAGCGGCTCCTTGGTCCTGAGGCCATCGCGCGCCGTCATTCCGGCGCGCGCATAGAGGCGTTGCAACTCGGCGCGCGCGGGTGGGGTCTTCAGATATTCGATGACCGAGACCTCGACACCAGCCTCCTTCAGGAGGTCCAGCGTCTTGCGCGAGGTCGAGCATTTCGGATTGTGCCAGATCGTGGCTTTCATGCGCTGACTCCTAGATCGCGAAGCTGAACAGCAGACCGACTTCCTGACCGTCCACCGCCGCTGACAGCACCTGATAATTGTACGGGCCGTCCGGGCTTTCGAATCCGATCCACTCGAAGACGCCGGTCACCCTGACCGTGCCCGTCGCGGACGTACATCCTTGGGCGCTGGCGATCGCGTCGAAGCGCGCCCGGCGTTCGCTGTTCGAACCGTCTTCGGGAACGCCCTGGACGACCGCACGGGCGGCCGCCAGGGTCGGGCAGCGCAGATCCAGCTCTTCGTTCAGCTCGATGTCGCCCTCGCTGCCCACCAATTCCAGGAACGAGTCGAGCTCGGACGCCGGCGGCCGGAAGGCCTTGGTGTCGACGATGGCTTGGACCAGCGTGCCCGAGGCGGTGCGGCCTTCGAAGCGGATATGGGTTTCGGGACCTCCACCCAGCGGAAAGGTGCGTGCCTGGTCGATGCGGTCCACCGTCACCGGCCCACCCTCCTGGGTGCAGCCCGTCTCCCGCAGTCCCTCGAAGAACCGCGCGGTGTCGAGGATGTGCGGGCCGGCCTCGTAATAGTCGTCCAGCATCCGCGCGGCGGCCTCGGCACTTGGACAGAAGACGATGCTTTGCGTCTCCGGGATGGTCTGTCCGACGAACGGCTCGGTCTCCGGCGCGGCGGCGGCCTGGGCGAGGGTCAGGGCGACGGCGAAAGCGAACACGGCGGTCTCCGAGATCGAGACGACGCGTCCGCTCCTATTGAAACCCGTCGGACAAGGCCAGCGAGATCAGCGGGCCGTGCGATCAGCGGGCCAGCGCGGAGCTCAGCGCCGCGCCGGCCAGTGCGACGCGCATTCCGGGGATCGCCTGGCATTCCTGATGGGCGAAATGCAATGCTGCCGCACGCGAGACGAAAATGCCTTCGATCAGACCGAGGCTGTGGCGGACCACCCAGTGGCCCTTGCGGTCCTGACCGACGAGCAGGATCGGCTCGCCCGGCGTACCGGGACTTGCCGGGTCGGGCATGGTGGTCAGCTCCGATGGACGAGGGTGCCATACTCGCCGAGCAGCCGCTCGGTTTCCGCGTCGCGGGGGCCGATGACGAGGTCGACCTCGCCGTCATCGATCGGCAGGGTGCCGCCCGTCGGCAGCAATGTGAACGCGAAGCCGATCGCCGGGTCGTGGACGGTGCCGGCCGCCGCGGTCGCGAAGGCGATGTGCTCGGGTGCGGGATCGAAGCCCTTCGCATCGATCGCGACGAAACCGAGCGCGCGGGCGCGGCGGGCGGCATGGATGAGCAGCCGGCCGTCGCCGCAGGCGGTGTCGACGAGGAAGACCGAATGGCGGCCATGAATGTGCAAGGTCTGAAGCGCCCGGTCGATCTGCTCAAGCAGGCCGGCCTCGGCATGGTGTCGCGCGGATGCGGGCGTGCGCATGTCGGTGCGTCGCGTGAGCATCAGCCGGTGCGGCGAGAGGCCGAGCACCGACCAGGCGGAAGGAAGGGAATGGAACTGGGTTGCCATTGTTGGTCTCCGGGGAGGGAAGGCACGCGCGTCGTCAGGGATTGCGGTGCGTCATCCGCCGGGAGGCGACGGTCTTCTTGTCGGTGCGCGCCTCGCGGGCGGCCATGATGACGATGTAGCCGATGCCGATGCCCCAGAGCAGGAGCATCAGGCCGAGGGTTATGAGGGGGTCGAGAGACATGGGAAAGCCTTTCGGGGTTCACATGGCGCGCGCGAGCAGCATCATGCCCATGAGGATCGCGGTCGCGCCGAGCGCGAGGTCGAGCGGCCGCTGCGCGCCGAGCCAGTCGGCCGTCCGCGCCCAGCGGCGATAGAGCCGGGCGATGCCGGTCAGTTCGTGTCGGCGGGTGCGGAGGTCTGGCATGCGGCCGATATCGGGCCGCGGGCCGTTAAGCTTCCAGAGGAATAGCGGCCGCCCAGCATAAGGATTTCGTGAAGGCCAATGCGCGCCGGGCAACTCGGGAAGCGTCTCAGCCCCGCTGCTCCTGCAGCCATTCCTCCAGCCACTTGATCGTGTAGCTGCCCTCCTGGAACTCGGGATCGTCGAGCAGTTTCTGGTGAAGGGGGATGGTGGTCCTGACGCCCTCGATCACGAACTCCTCGAGCGCGCGCCTGAGGCGGCGCATCGCGCCGGCCCGGGTCGTGCCGTAGACGATCAGCTTGGCGATCATCGAGTCGTAGTAGGGCGGCACCCGGTAGCCCGAGTAGAGACCGCTATCGACGCGCACGTTCATGCCGCCGGGGGCGTGGAAGTGGCTGACGAGGCCGGGCGAGGGGGCGAAGGTCGCCGGGTCCTCGGCATTGATCCGGCACTCGATCGCATGGCCGCGAAAGACCACATCCTGCTGCCTCAGCGTGAGCGGATGCCCTTCGGCGATGCGGATCTGCTCGCGGACGAGGTCGAGGCCGGTGATCGCCTCGGTCACCGGATGCTCGACCTGCAGCCGGGTGTTCATCTCGATGAAGTAGAATTCGCCGTTCTCGTAGAGGAACTCGATCGTGCCGGCGCCGCGATAGCCCATCTCGGCCATGGCGCGGGCGACGAGATGGCCCATCTCCTCGCGCTGCTCGGGCGTGATGACCGGGGAGGGTGCTTCCTCCAGCACCTTCTGGTGGCGGCGCTGCAGCGAGCAGTCGCGCTCGCCGAGATGGATCGCATTGCCGTTGCCGTCGCCGAAGATCTGGAACTCGATATGGCGCGGGTCGCCGAGATATTTCTCGATATAGACGGTGGCGTCGCCAAAGGCGGCCTTCGCCTCGCTGCCGGCCTGCTGCATCAGCGTCTCGAGCTGATCCTCGGACTGGCACACCTTCATGCCGCGGCCACCACCGCCCGAAGCCGCCTTGATGATGACCGGATAACCGGCCTCGGCCGCGATGCGTTTGGCTTCGGCCAGGTCTTCCACCGGACCATCGGAACCGGGCACCAGCGGCAGCCCGAGCCGCGCGGCCGTGCGCTTGGCCTCGATCTTGTCACCCATTGTGCGGATGTGCTCGGGCTTGGGGCCGATCCAGATGATGTCGTGCGATTCGACAATCTCGGCGAACCGCGCATTCTCGCTGAGGAAGCCGTAGCCCGGATGGATCGCGTCGGCCTGGCTGATCTCCGCGGCCGAGATGATGTTGGGGATATTGAGATAGGACTCGCCGGCGGGCGGAGGACCGATGCAGATCGCCTCGTCGGCAAGGCGGACGTGCATCGCATCGGCATCGGCGGTCGAATGGACTGCGACCGTCTTGATGCCCATTTCGTGGCAGGCGCGATGGATGCGAAGCGCGATCTCGCCGCGATTCGCGATCAGGACCTTCTGGATCGCCATGTCAGCCCTGCGTCGTCCCGGCGAAGGCCGGGACCTCAGGGAGGAAGAGCGCGGCATCGACGCCGGTGCGGACTGTCGCTGAGATCCCGGCCTTCGCCGGGATGACGGAAATCGGCTCGACCATTATTCGACGATCACCAGCGGCTGATCGAACTCCACCGGCTGCGCGTCCTGGATCAGGATCTGCTTCACCGTGCCAGCCTTGGGCGCGGTAATCGGGTTCATCACTTTCATCGCCTCGATGATCAGCAGCGTGTCGCCGGCATTGACCTGCACGCCGACGCCGATGAACGGGGCTGCGCCGGGCTCGCCGGCGAGATAGGCGGTGCCGACCATCGGCGACTTGACCGTGCCGGGATGGCCGCCAGGATTTTCCGCAACGGCTGGCGCCGCGGCGGTCTGCGGCACGGACGCAGCCGGCGCGACGGGCGCGGCCGGTGCGGCATAAACGGGCGCCGCCGCCACGCTCAGCTTGCGCTTGACGACGATCCGCCGGTCGCTGTCCTCGACCTCGATCTCGCTCAGATCGTTCTCGGCCAGCAGGTCGGCCAGCTGGCGGATCAGATCGGTGTCGATCCGCATCGGCTCGTCGGAACCCTTCTTGTCGCTCATTGAACCCTCTTCACCCCCATTGACGGGGAACCCCGAAAAAGGCGCCCCTGTGTCAGAGTCGTGCGGCGGCGTCCAGAGCCAGCTCGTAGCCGAGCGCACCGAACCCCGCGATGGTTCCCCTGGCCGCCTGCCCGACCCAGGAGACGTGACGGAACGGCTCGCGGCGGTGCGGATTGGTGATGTGCACCTCGATCACCGGCACGCTCACGCCCTTGATCGTGTCGTGCAGCGCGATCGACGTGTGCGTGTAGGAAGCAGCGTTGAGGATCACCGCCTTCGCCCCCCGGGCCTGCGCCTCCTGGATCCAGTCGACGAGATGCCCTTCGTGATTGGATTGGCGGATGTCGACGGTGACGCCGAGGTCCTTCGCCTTGTCCTCCAGCCGCCCGGCGATGTCGTCGAGGGTGTCGGAGCCGTAGATGTCCGGCTCGCGCGTGCCGAGCAGGTTGAGGTTCGGTCCGTTGAGGACGAAGATCAGAGGTGGCGTCGCCATGGCGGGCTTCTATATGACGCCCGGACACTGCTGCAAAGGCTTGGCTCAATGGTTCACGACGGCACTGTTTCGATCCGCGTCAATGGCGAGCACCGGCGGGTGCGCGACGGCATGACGATTGCCGATCTCGCGCTGGAGCTGGGGCTGGAGCCGACCAAGGTCGCAGTCGAGCGCAACTTCGAGATCGTGCCGCGTTCGACGCTGGCCGAGGTCCGGATCGAGGATGGCGACGATTTCGAGATCGTGACCTTCGTCGGCGGCGGCTAAGCCTCGGCTCAGACGGTCGGCAGGATGTTGCCGCGCGGCGTCGGCAGCCGGGCGCCGTAGCGCCGGGCAACCCGCTCCACCTCGTCGAAGGTGAGGTCGATGCCCTGCTGGGCGACGACCAGCTCGTCGGCACCCTCCACGAACGTCGATTCGCTTTGCTGCTGCTGGACCGTCTCGACCGCGGTGGCAAGCCGTTCCCAGGCGCGCAGATGGGTCTGATAGGCCTCCCAGAAATCTTCCGGCGCCTCGCCGCGCGGGATCCCCGACATGGTCTCGACGACGTCGCGCGGGCTGAGCTGCGAGGTATCGAGATTGTCGGCATCCAGGATGCGCTCGATCTCCACGCGCGCGGCGTCGCCGCGCACGACGATGTCGCGTTGCTGCGTCGCCGCCGTCGCGGGCAGGGAGAGGACCGCCAGCGCCAGAATCGCGAGCCGGACAAACCGCATATGCTTCCTCCGTGAATCGACCATAGCTTACGATTTGAGGCGCGCTCTTGAAAGCCATGGCTTTCGCGACCGCCGTTCGTGACTATATCGCGAAAGAACTCCACCAACGGAACGGACACCAGAGCGTGAATGCAGAAGGCCGATTTGCGGCACCCCTGACCGGCGCGGACGACCGCTGGACGGTCGCCGGTCATTCTTTCGGTTCGCGACTGATCGTCGGCACCGGCAAGTACAAGGACTTCGCGCAGAACGCCGCGGCGGTCGAGGCGGCCGGCGCCGAGATCGTGACGGTCGCGGTCCGCCGGGTGAACATCTCCGATCCCGGCCAGCCGCTGCTGACCGACTTCATAGACCCGAAGCGCTATACCTACCTCCCCAATACCGCCGGCTGCTTTACCGCAGAGGAAGCGATCCGCACGTTGCGTCTGGCCCGCGAGGCGGGTGGTTGGGACCTGGTCAAGCTGGAGGTGCTGGGCGAGGCGAAGACGCTCTATCCCGACATGCGCGAGACGCTGAAGGCGACGGAAACCCTCGTGAAGGAGGGATTCAAGCCGATGGTCTATTGCGTCGACGATCCGATCGCCGCGAAGCAGCTGGAAGAGGCTGGCGCGGTGGCGATCATGCCGCTGGGCGCGCCGATCGGCTCCGGCCTCGGCATCCAGAACCGGGTGACGATCCGCCTGATCGTCGAAGGCGCGGGCGTGCCGGTGCTGGTCGATGCCGGCGTCGGCACCGCCTCGGACGCGAGCGTCGCCATGGAACTGGGCTGCGACGGCGTGCTCATGAACACCGCCATTGCCGAAGCGAAGGATCCGATCCTGATGGCCCGCGCGATGCGGCTCGCGGTCGAATCGGGCCGGCTCGCCTACCGCGCCGGCCGCATGGGCCAGCGCCGCTATGCCGATCCATCGAGTCCGCTTGCGGGGTTGATCTAGGCAGTGCGACGGCTTGCCGGCCTGATCTAATGGAACGCGTGCGGGCCAGCATGGTTGTCTCTCGACAATCAGGAGAGCGACGGTGACCGATCGCGAACGCAAGCCCGCCAAGCCCGACGAATCGATCCATCATGAGCTCGGCGACGACAAGGGCGAAGGTGGCGAGAAGGATATCAAGACAGACAGTGTCGAGGCCTCCCACGCCGGCGACAAGGGCCAGGTCAAGCAAAGCTAGGACTCCTTCGCCGCCCTTCCGGGTGATAGGATCGTTGGAGTGCCGGAACGGGCGGTGGTCTCGACGGTTTAGCGGGTTTGGACGCCGGCACGACGCCGCGTTGCGCGCAAGGTGGAGGATCGGGGATGAGCGACGAGAAGAATCTGCAGAAGAGTGGATGGCAGGACAAGCCCGGCGCCGATCAGGGCGGCTCTGAAAAGGGAGGCGACCAGGGCTTGGAGAAGGGCGGCTCCGCCGACAAAGGCGGCTATCCGGACAAAGGTGGTTGGGCCGACAAGGGTGGCGACCAGGGATATGGCGAAAAGGGCGGCTATCCCGACAAGGGCGATTCCGGCGGCGGCAAGGACGCATCGGACGAGGGCTATCCGCAGAAGCCCGGCTATGACGACCAGGGGGGCGACCTTCCCGAGAAAGGCGGTTACCCGGAAAAGGGCGGCTGGCCGGACAAGGGACAGGGCAGCGACCAGAACTATTCCGACAAGGGCGGCTATGGGGAAAAGGGCCAGTAGCCATCCGCTTGCAAAGGACCGCGACCGTGAATGCGGTCGCGGTCTCCACGTTTAGGACCTGCGCATGGACTTCGCGGCGGCCCGCGCGGCGATGGTCGAGCGGCAGATCGTCGCGCGCGGCATTGCCGATCCCCATGTGCTGGCAGCGATGGGCGAGGTCGCGCGCGAGGCATTCGTGCCCCCCGCGCAGTTGGCGCGGACCTATGAGGATGGGCCGCTGCCAATCGAAGCGGGCCAGACGATCTCCCAGCCCTATATCGTGGCCCTGATGGTCGAGGCGGCCGGCGTCGCGCCCGGCGCCACGGTCCTCGAGATCGGCGCCGGCTCGGGTTATGCGGCGGCGATCCTGGGCCGGATCGCCTCTCGCGTCGTCGCGATCGAGCGACACGCGGAGTTGGCCGAGCTGGCGGCGGCGCGGATGCGGCGGCTGGGCTACGGCAATGTCGAGATCGTCCATGGCGACGGCTCGGCCGGATGGCCGGACGAAGCGCCGTTCGACGCGATCCTTGCCGCCGCCAGCGGCAGCCATGTGCCGCAGGTGCTGCTCGATCAGTTGCGTGTCGGGGGCCAGCTGGTCATGCCGATCGGCGGCACGCACGAAATTCAGGACCTGGTGCGGGTGACGCGCGTCGACACCGACGCATTCGAGCGGGAGTCGCTCTGCCCCGTGCGGTTCGTCCCGCTGATCGGCGCGGCCGGCTGGACAGGGAAGTGAGCGGAACCGCTGCGCCACCAGCTTCGTTCTGACTTCAATGGCTTAGGCGGCGTCACGGTGGCGCCGGGCCAAACCAGCAGGAGCCGTCCGATGGGCGAACTGACCGACAAGATCAAAGGCAATCTCAACGAAGCCGCCGGCAAGCTCAAGCAGCAGAGCAAGCACCCCGAAACCCGCGACGAGGGCGCGGCCCAGGAAGCCAAGGGCAAGGGTCAGCAGTTCATCGGCAAGGTGAAGGGCGCCCTCGGCGACGACATCTGACGCACGCGACATGCGAGAGGGAGGCCGCCTCGTCCTGGGGCGGCCTTTGCTTTGGACGGCCGCTCACCTGCGCTATGAAGGGCGCATGGTGTCCAAGACGAGCTTGCAGGAGAGCGTGCGCGCCTTTCGTTGGCGGGAGATCGGCGAGGGACTCGATGCGCGGCCGGATCTGATCGCCGTCATCGACGAGCGCGGCCGCAACTGGCTGCACCATTGTTGCGGGTCGCCGATCGACGGGCGTGATGCGGCGGACAGCATCCGTACCGCCGACCTGCTGCTCGAACGCGGGCTCGGGCTGAATGCGCCGGCGTTCCTGGAGGGCGAGTGGCAGGCGACGCCGCTCTGGTTCGCGATCAGCCGCGGGCGGAACCTGGCGCTCGCCGCGCATCTGCTCGACCTCGGGGCCAATCCCAATTTCTGCCTGTTCGCCGCCGCCTGGAACCATGACCGGGAGGCGATCCGGCTGCTGCTCGCCCGCGGCGCCGATATCGAGGAGGGCGCCGCGATCGGCGAGACGCCGCTGATGGGCGCGGTGGCGTGGAGCCGGTTCGATGCCGCCGAGGAGCTGCTGATCGGTGGCGCCGATCCGAACTTCCGCAACGCCAAGGGCGTCACGGCGCTTCATATGATGCTCAAGAAGGGCAGCGCGCCCGGGCACTTCGCGATGTTCGTCCGCCACGGCGCGCGCGGCGACATTGCCGATGCGCAGGGGCGGACAGCGGCCGACATCCTGCGGCGCAAGAAGGACCCGGCCTATCGCGCCATCGCAGATCAGCTGGCGCGCGGCTAGCGGCCGCGCAGCCTGGCGATCGTCGTCGTGCTGGTGATCTGCTCGACGTCGGTCTTGAGATGGAGGAGGCGGACGCCTTTTTCGGCCATCGCCCGCTCCAGCGCCGGCGCGAATTCCGCAGTGACGGTGACGGTCTCGGCCCAGCCGCCATAGGCACGGGCGAGGGCGGCGAAGTCCGGGTTGACGAGATTGGTGCCGGAGACGCGTGCCGGATAGTCGCGCTCCTGGTGCATGCGGATCGTGCCGTAGGCGCCGTTGTCGACCACGATCAAAAGAAGATCGACGCCGCGGGAGACGGCGGTCGCCAGCTCCTGACCGTTCATCAGGAAATCGCCGTCGCCGGCGACCGCGACCACCGTCCGTTCGGGAAAGCGCAACGCCGCAGCGACCGCGGCGGGCGGGCCATAGCCCATCGAGCCGTTGGTTGGCGCGAGCTGGCTGGGGCAGGGGCCGTAGCGCCAGAAGCGGTGCCACCAGCCCGAGAAATTTCCCGCACCGTTGCACACGATCGTGTCGGCCGGGAGTTTTGCGCGCATTGCGGCGACGCACTGGCCGAGATCGAGCACGACGCCTTCGCGCGGCTTGGGCGTCGTCCAGGCCTCCCACTCGGCATGGGCCTCGGCGCCCGCATCGAAATGGATGACCTCGTCCTCCCAGTCGGCGCAGAGCTCGGCGAACTCGAACATGTCGGCGCAGATCGGCAGATCGGTCCGGTAGACCCGGCCGAGCTCCTCCGGGTCGGGATGGACGTGGACGAGCGTCTGGCCGGGATGATCGGGCGTGATCAACGTATAGCCGTCGGTGGTCGCCTCGCCGAGCCGGGCGCCGACGGCGATCACGAGGTCCGCATCCCGGATCCGCTCGACCAGCTTCGGGTTCGGCCCGTAGCCGAGATTGCCGGCATAGACCGGGCTGTCGTTCGGTACCGAATCCTGGCGGCGGAAGGCGACCGCGACGGGCAGGCCGATCCGCTCGGCGAACTCGGTGAAGTGATGCGCCGTGCCCTTGCACCAGCCGACGCCGCCGACGATCGCGACCGGCGATGCGGCGCCCTTCAAGAGGTCCATCATCGCGCCGACCGCGAGCGGGTCGGCGGCCTGGGCGAAGCAGGCGTTCTTCGGTCGGTCCCCGGTCTCGACCTCGTCCCTCAGCATGTCCTCGGGCAGGATCAGCACCACCGGCCCCGGCCGCCCTCCACACGCCGTCGCATAGGCGCGCGAGACATATTCCGGAATCCGCCGCGCATCCTCGATCCGCCCGACCCATTTGGCGAGCGGCGCGAACATCGCGCCGAAATCGACCTCCTGGAAGCCTTCGCGGTCGCGGTCGCCGCGCGCGACGTCGCCGATCAGCAGGATCATCGGCGTCGAATCCTGGAAGGCAACATGGACGCCGACCGACGCGTTGGTCGCCCCCGGGCCGCGCGTCACGAAGGCGACGCCGGGCCGCCTGGTCATCTTCCCGTCCGCCTCGGCCATATAGGCGACGCCGCCCTCCTGCCGGCAGACGACGAGGTCGATCTCAGGCGTGTCGTGAAGCGCGTCCAGCGCGGCGAGGAAGCTCTCGCCGGGGACGGTGAAGATGCGATCGCATCCCTGTGCCAGCAGATTGTCGATCAGGATGCGGCCGCCGGTGCGTCTTTGGGTCATGCGCGGGGCGTAATGTGCTTCGCGAGGATTGGAAAGATCGACTGGAAGTGGGCGAACTGAGCGAACAGACCAATTCTTGGTGATTATCCGGTGATCACGTGGCCATCGCGAGCCCGAAAGCTCATAGCAACAGCATTTGGTGAGCGATTGAAAATATGGTGGACGCACTAGGGCTCGAACCTAGGACCCGCTGATTAAGAGTCAGCTGCTCTACCAACTGAGCTATGCGTCCGTCACCATTTCGGCGCGCGGTGGCAGCATGGCGGCCCCGCGGGAAGGGGCCATTTAGTGGCGGCGGCGCGCGATTGCAACCGTCTTAGAAAGGCGGCGTGCCGCGGCGCGGATCGCGGCGGGTCTGGCGGTCGATCGCCATCAGGATCCCAAGGCAGATCATCACCGTCAGCATCGCCGATCCGCCATAGGAGACGAGGGGAAGGGGGATGCCGACGACCGGCGCCAGGCCCATCACCATCATCAGATTGATCGCGATGTAGAAGAAGATCGTCATCGTGAGGCCCGCGGCGGCCAGGCGCTCGAAGCGGCCGCGCGCCTCGCTCGCCACCCCCATGCCCCAGCGCAACAGCAGGTAAAACAGGAAGATCAGCACGACGCCGCCGGCCAGGCCCCATTCCTCCGCGATCGCGGCGAAGATGAAGTCGGTGTGCTGTGCGGGGAGATATTGGAGGTGGCTCTGGGAGCCGTTGAGGAAGCCCTTGCCGAACAGGCCGCCCGAGCCGATCGCGATCTGCGACTGCTGGATGTGGTAGCCGGCGCCCAGCGGGTCCTGCTCCGGATTGAGGAAGATCAGCACGCGCTGCTGCTGATGCGGCAGCAGGAAGGAGAAAGCGATCGGGATCGCCGCCGCGACCGCCAGCGCGCCGCCGATGAAGAGGGAGAGCGGCAGGCCGGCCAGGAACATCATCGCGATCGTGGTGAGGACGATGAGCGCCGCGGTGCCGAGGTCAGGCTGGAGCAGGATGAGCAGGATCGGCAGGGCGAGGAACACGCCTGTGGGCCAGATCGCCGACCAGCGCCGGATCTCGCGCGGCGGCACCATCGAATAGAAGCGGGCAAGGACGAGCACCAGGATCGGTTTCATCAACTCGGACGGCTGGATGCGCAGGAAGCCCAGCTCGAGCCAGGAGCGCGCGCCGCCGCCGATCACGCCGAGCGCGAGCGTGAGAATGAGCAGCAGGATGCCGCCGCCATAGCCGAGCCAGACGAAGTCCTGGAACGTCTGCGGCCGTATATAGGAGAGGCCGATGGCGAGACCGAAGAACAGGACGAGACGGGCGACATGGTTGATCGCCCAGGGTGTCATCGAGCCGCCCGCCGCGGAATAGAGCGCGACGACGCCCGCGGCGCCGAGCGCGATCACCACCCACAACAGGCGCCAGGGCAACTCCGCAACCTGGCGCGGCACCAGCGAGATCGCCATCAGGTCGTCCCGTCGGCGGCGGGCGGCGGGCCGCCACTGGCGGTCCAGGCTGCGGCGCGGCGGGCCATGCGCTCGCCGATGGCGCCGCCCCAGCCCTGCTCGAGCGCGGTCAGGCGCTGCATCGCCTTGTCCTTGTCGAACAGATAGGTGAGCACGTCGCTGGCGACCGGCGCCGCGGCGCGGGCGCCGCCGAGGCCGTGTTCGATGACGACCGCGCCGGCATAAAGCGGCCGGTCGACTGGCGCGAAGAAGACGAACAGGCCGTGGTCACGATAACGCCAGGGCGTGCCGGCGCGGCCGCGATTGGCGTCGACGATGTTGCGCACCTGCGCCGTGCCGGTCTTGCCGGCCATGCGGATGTCGGGGAAGGGCAGGCGGCTCCGCCCGGCGGTGCCGTTGCCGTTGACGACCTCGTCCATCCCGGAGCGGACGGCGGCGAAGCTCGCCGCATTGAAGGGCAGGGCGCCGGGGGCCGGATGGCGCCCCTGAAGGAGACGGGGTTGCAGATCAAGCCCGGAGGCGACCCGCGCGGCCATCACCGCAAGCTGGAGCGGGTTGAGGATCACATAGCCCTGGCCGATCGAGGCGTTGAGCGTATCGGACTGGCTCCAGTCCTGATTGTGTCGCCGCCGCTTCCACTCCGGATCGGGCATGGTGCCATAGCTTTGCGAGACGACCGGCAGCTCGCCGAAGCGCTGGCCGAGCCCGAGCCGTTTCGCCATGGCCGAGAAACGCTCGATCCCGATCCGCCGGCCCATCGTGTAGAAATAGGTGTTGCAGCTCTTGGCGATCGCGCGGTGCAGGTTCATCGGCCCGTGCACGCCGAGGCAGCCGAAACGGCGTCCGCCGAAGTAATAGCCGCCGCCGCAGCTCACCGTCTCCTCGGGGTCGACGCCGGCTTCCATCACCGCCATCGCCACCGCCGGCTTGAAGGTCGAGCCCGGCGGATAGAGCGCGTTCAGCGTCTTGTTGATCAGCGGATGGCGCTCGTCCTGCGACATCATGTTCCATTCGGAATGGCTGATGCCGTCGGAGAAGCTGTTGGGATCGTAGGCCGGCATCGAGGCCATGCACAGGATGTCGCCGCTGCTGCAGTCGAGGACCACGCAGGCGCCCGATTCCTCGCCCAGCCGGCGCGCGGCATAGCTTTGCAGGCCCGCATCGATGGTGGTCCGGAGCGGCGGGCCGGAGACGTCGGGGCGGGTACGGAGCTCGCGCACCAGGCGTCCGCGCGCCGTCACCTCGATCCGCGCCGCTCCGGGATGACCGCGCAGCCGCGATTCCATGACCTGCTCGAGGCCTTCCTTGCCGACCTTGAAGCCGGGGGCGAGGAGCAGCGGGTTGCGATTCTCGCCCTCATATTCCTGTCGGTTGGGCGTGCCGACATAGCCGATCAGATGGCCGACCGCCGCACCCTCCGGATAGAAGCGGGCGAAGGCGCGCAGCGGCGCGACCCCGGGCAACTCGGGCAGGCGGACCGTGACTTCGGCGAACTTCTCGAAGGAGAGATGCTCGGCCACCGGCACCGGCTGGAAGCCCTGGGCGGCCTCCAGGTCCTCGCGGATCTTGGCGACCGCCTCGGGCGCGAGGCCGAGGATGCGGGTCAGCTGGGCGATCACCCGCTCCGGGTCCTCGAGCTGGTCGGGAATCAGATCGACACGGAAATCCGAACGGTTCGAGGCCATGGGCTGGCCGTGCCGGTCGACGATCCAGCCGCGCCGCGGCGGGATCAGCCGCTCCTGGATGCGGTTCGATTCGGCGAGGTCGGAGTAGCGCTGGTTCTGGGCGATCGCGATATAGCCCATCCGCCCGGCAAGCACCGCGGCGAGGCCCGCCTGGACGACGCCGACCAGCATGGCGCGGCGGGTGAAGCTCGTCGCCATGCTGGCCTCGGTGGCCGGGGGGCCTTTCAGCCATTTCATCGCGCCAGCCTCCACCGGTCGAGCGCGAGCACGAGCCGCGCCACCACCGGATAGGCGAGGATGCCGACGATGAGTTGCGGCACCACCACGGTTGCCAACACGTCGCTGCCCATGAGCAAAGCGATATACCAGGCGCCGACCGTCTGGAAGGCGATCGCGCCCGCTGCGATCAGCCAGTCCATCCAATAGTCGCGAAAGCCGAGGCGGCTGTCGATCAGGTCGAAGACCAGGAAGGCGCTGGTCCACAGCAGCATGGATTGGCCGAGCGGATTGCCGGCGACGAGATCGTTCAGCAGACCCAGGCCGAGCGCCATGTTCGCCGACCAGATTTCCGGACGCAGCAGTCGCCAGGTGATGAGGGTGAGGAAGCCGAGATCGGGAATGAGCGGCGCGGCAGCCACGAAAGGCAGCAGCACCAGGCAGATTGCCGCAATGGTCGAGATCAGCGGCACGAACCGGTTGCGCAGGTCGCGGATCGCGACCTCGGTGCTCGATCCGGCGATCCGGCTCATCGGGGCGTCCCGGCCGGCGGCGGCGCGGCGGGGGGCTGCGTCTGAACCCCCGGCTGCTGCTGCAAGGCCGGCTGATAATTCGGGTTATTCTGCCGGTTGGGCGGCGTGGTGTCGGCGGCGGCAGGGGTTTGCGTGGCCGACGGCCGGCCGAGGACCGGCGGCGCGACCGGCTGCTGCGGCGCGGCGTCGAGCGGCCCTTCGACCGCCGGCTGGTAGGCGCGCTGGACGATGGCGAAGTCGGTGCGCGACGGGTCGGCGAGCGGCCGGGCGATCGCCGTATCGCCGTCGAGCCGGTTCACGCGCGCGACCGGCACGTCCGGCGGGAAGACACCGCCGATGCCCGAGGTGACGAGGATGTCGCCCGGGCGAAACGGATTCTCGCCCACTTCGAGGGTTCTGAGCTCGATCGTCCCGTCGCCCCGGCCGACCGCGATCGCCGGCGTGCCATCGCGGACGAGGCGGACCGGAACGTTGCTGGAGCCGTCGGTGACGAGCAGCACGCGTGACGCCCAGCGGCCGGTCTCGATCACCCGGCCGATCAGCCCCTCCGGCGCGCGTACCGGCATGCCGTTGGCGACGCCGGCCGAACGTCCCGCCGACAGGGTTGCCAGGCGCCGCGGCGCCTGGAACGAGGAGCCGACGATGCGCGCCTGGGTAATCTCGTCCGTCGTCTGGCGGGCGAGGCCGAGCAGCCGCAGCAGCCGCTGATTCTCCGATTCCGCCGCCTTGCTGCGGATCAGCTCGCGGCGGGTTTCGGCGAGCTCGGCCTGAAGCCGCGCATTCTGCGATCCGGCGCGGAAGTAGTTGGAGACCGTGTCGCCGATGCCGCCGAAGAAGCGCACGACGCTGCGTCCGCCGCTGCTCACCGGGGTGGTCGCATCGAGCGCCGCGCCGCGGATCGCCGAGAAGCCGCGCGGATCGATCGCGGCGATGATCAGCAGCAGCACCGCCACGACGATACCGGCGACGGCGACGACATAGCCCAGAAACAGGCCGTATTGCGCCTTGCGGGAATAGCCCGGTCTACGGTTCTTAGGCGACGCCACCTAGGTCCTCGTCACCCCAGCGAAGGCTGGGGTCCAAGCCGAATCTTTACGCGCTGCCCGCTTCGGCGTCAGCATGGATGCCAGCTTTCGCTGGCATGACGAGGAAAAGAGGTTGGCTCGCACAACCGCCTCCCGGACGGACGACCTAGGCCGTCTGCAGCACGCCGCGGAAGACTTCCTCCTCCATCGCGCGGCCGGTGCCGAGCGCGACGCAGGTGAGGGGGTCGTCGGCGACGGTGACCGGCAGCCCCGTCTCGTCGCGCAGCACTTCATCGAGGCCCTTCAGGAGCGCGCCGCCGCCGGTGAGGACGATGCCCTGGTCGACGATGTCAGCGGCGAGCTCCGGCGCGGTGTTCTCGAGCGCGATGCGCACGCCCTCGACGATCGTGCCGACCGGCTCGCTGAGCGCTTCCGCGATCTGGCGCTGGTTGATCGTAATCTCCTTGGGCACGCCGTTGACCAGGTCGCGGCCCTTGATGTGCACGGTCTCGCCGTCCTCGCCATTGGCGGGCGGCTTGGCGATGCCGACCTGCTTTTTGATCCGCTCGGCGGTCGCCTCGCCGATCAGCAGATTGTGGTTGCGGCGGACATAGGAGGAGATCGCCTCGTCCATCTTGTCGCCGCCGACCCGCACCGAGGTGGTGTAGGCAAGGCCGCGCAAGCTGAGCACCGCGACTTCCGTCGTCCCGCCGCCGATGTCGACGACCATCGATCCGATCGGCTCGGTCACCGGCATGTCGGCGCCGATCGCGGCGGCCATCGGCTCCTCGATCAGATAGACCTGCCGCGCGCCGGCATTGGAGGCCGCGTCGCGGATCGCGCGCCGCTCGACCGAGGTAGAGCCCGAGGGCACGCAGATCACGATTTCCGGCCAGCGCGGGAAGCGGCGGCGGCCGTGCACCTTCTGGATGAAGTGCTTGATCATCTGCTCGGCGACGTCGATGTCGGCGATCACGCCGTCGCGCAAGGGGCGGATCGCCTCGATCTGATCCGGGGTCTTGCCCATCATCAGCTTGGCGTCGTCGCCGACGGCCTTGACGCGCTTGACGCCGTTGATCGTCTCGATCGCCACCACCGAGGGCTCGTTGAGGACGACGCCGCGGCCGCGCACGTAGACGACGGTGTTGGCGGTGCCGAGGTCAATCGCCATGTCGTGCGACGGAAGTCGAAAGAAGTTGAGAATGGACATGCGCGTCCTTGTGTCGTGTGGGGTTCCGGGCGGCCGTCGGGAAAAGCCCCGACCCTTCCCGAAGGTGTGTCTATAGGATGGTCCCGCGCCCCCGGTCCACAAAGATGTGCGAACGCGTCTCGCGGGTCGGCGCGGCTTCGTATAGAGCTGCAATCATGTCAATACGGCGTTTGCCCGAGCATCTCGTCAACCGGATCGCCGCCGGTGAAGTGGTGGAAAGACCCGCCAGCGCGCTGAAGGAGTTGGTCGAGAATGCGATCGATGCCGGCGCGACGCGGATCGCTGTCAGCCTGGCGGGCGGCGGGATCGGGCGGATCGAGGTCGCCGACGACGGTTGCGGCATGGCGCCGGACGAGATCGCGCTGGCACTGGAGCGGCACGCGACGTCGAAGCTGCCCGGAGACGAGATCGACGCGGTCACCACTCTGGGCTTTCGCGGCGAGGCGCTGCCCTCGATCGCGAGCGTTGCCCGTGTGACGATCGAGAGTCGCGTGCGGGGCGCTGACGGGTGGTCGCGCACGATCGACAACGGCAAGCTCCAAGAGGAAGGGCCGGCCGCGCTGCCGCCCGGCACCCGGGTCACGGTCGAGGGCCTGTTCGAGAAGGTGCCGGCGCGGCGCAAGTTCCTGCGCTCGGAACGCAGCGAATATGCGGCCTGCCTCGACGTGGTGAAACGGCTCGCCATGGCGCGGCCCGATATCGGCTTCACCCTCGATCATGACGGCCGGCGCACGCTCGCCGTCCAGCCCGGCGAGGACAGGCCGGCGCGGGTGGCGGGGCTCACCGACCGCGAGCTCGCCGCCAACAGCCTCGCCATCGACTACGTCCGCGGGGCGGCCCGGCTCGGCGGGGTGGCGGGCCTGCCGACCTTCAACCGCGGTGTCGCCGATCATCAATATCTCTTCGTCAACGGCCGTCCGGTGAAGGACCGGCTGCTGATCGGCGCGGTGCGCGCCGCCTATCAGGACCTGCTTGCCCGTGATCGTCATCCGGTGCTCGCCCTGTTCGTCGACCTGCCGACCGACGAGGTCGACGTGAACGTCCATCCCGCCAAGACCGAGGTCCGCTTCCGCGATCCCGGCAGCATCCGGGGGCTGATCGTCGGCGGCCTGAGGCAAGCGCTGGACGAGGCCGGCCACCGCTCGGCACAGCGGCCGAATGCGGGCGCGCTGGGCAATTGGCAAGCTCCCTCTCCCCGAGGGGGAGAGGGTTGGGGTGAGAGGGTACGGCCTGACCAGTACAGGCTCGATGAGCAGCGCTTCCCCTCATATGTGGGAACCCCCTCACCCTGGCCCTCTCCCCCCGGGGGAGAGGGGACATTGCGCGATCGCCACCTCGACTACGCTCCCCACGCTCGCGCCGAACCAGCCGTCGAAGCGCCACCCGAGGCATCCTTCTTCCCGCTCGGCGTGGCGCGCGGCCAGGTCGCCGCCACCTATATCGTCGCCGAGGCGGAGGACGGGCTCGTCCTCGTCGATCAGCATGCGGCGCACGAACGGCTGGTGCTGGAACGGATGCGCCGGGCGATGGCCAATGGCGGCGTTGCGCGCCAGGCTTTGCTCCTCCCCGAAGTAGTCGAACTGGACGAGCCCGCCTGCGACCGGATCGAGGCGCGGATCGCGGAGCTGGCGGAAATGGGCCTGGAGCTGGAGCGGTTCGGCGCGCGTGCCGTGCTGGTGCGCGCAACGCCGGCCCTGCTCGGCGCCGGCGACGTGAAGGGCCTCGTCACCGATCTCGCCGATGAGCTGACGGCATTCGATTCGGCGCTGTCGCTCAAGGAGAAGCTCGATCTCGTCGCCGCGACCATGGCCTGCCACGGCAGCGTCCGCGCCGGCCGCATCCTCTCCGTCGCCGAGATGAATGCGCTGCTCCGCGAGATGGAGGTCACCCCGCACAGCGGCCAGTGCAATCACGGCCGCCCCACCTGGGTGAAGCTGGCGCACGGCGATATCGAGAAGCTGTTCGGGCGGAAATGACCGGAACGGGATGTCTGCTTTTGGCGCGTTGCCGACGTCACCGCTGACCGTCGCTCCGCCGAAAGCGGATGCGATCGCCTTCACGCACGAAACGGGATCGGTCGCGATTATGGCGTATGTCGGAAAGCGCTTGCTTGCTACACTCTTGGTTATGGTTGATGCGTTTGGCAACCAGCCGACGCACTTCCTCATCGGCGAAAATCAAATCATGCGCTTCGTCGATGCTGACGGAAAACTTGGCCCTGGTCAGCTTCACCAATTCAGTGAAGTCTCTATTCCGGAATTCCATCGCGAGCTGCTCCCTTTCCGAAAGAATGCCAGATCTAAGGCGGCAGAGGAACGTCACTTTCCACCCGTTGCGGAAAATTAGCGCTGCTCGTCTCCCTCATTTTCCTACATCGATGCTTTCTGCGATGATGGGTCGATTCGGCTCTTTGTCATCGTTCGCTCATGCCTCCCCGCGCAATCACCTGTGCCGGGCGTAGGCCATTTCCGCCCATGGCCAGTGCGAACATTGGGAACATTCGCCAAGATGGGTCAGCGCCTGGCGAGGTCCAGCAATCGGGCGCGGGTCGCCTCGATCGCATGAGCGCGCGCGGCGGCGCGGCTGGCCTTGAGGCGCGGATAGCCGGCCTCGGCGTCGGCGATCAGCTCCTGGACGAAGCTGCCAGAGCGCACCTCGCGCAGGATGCGGCGCATTTCGGTGCGGGTTTCGGCGGTGACGATGCGGCTGCCGCCCTTGAGGGCGCCGAATTCGGCGGTGTTGCTGATCGCCTCGCGCATGCCGGCGATGCCGCGCTCGTAGATGAGGTCGGCGAGCAGTTTCACCTCGGTCAGGCATTCGAAATAGGCGATCTCGGGGGAATAGCCCGCCTCGACCAGGGTCTCGAAGCCGGCATGGATCAGCTCGGGGATCGCGCCCCACAGCACCGCCTGCTCGTTGAACAGGTCCGCCTCGCATTCCTCGGCGAAGCTGGTCGGCAGGATGCCGACCCGGCCACTACCGATCGCCGCCGCGTAGGAAAGCGCGAGCGCCTCCGCACCGCCGCTGGCATCCTGCGCCACGGCGAACAAAGCGATGAGACCCGATCCCCGTTCGAAATCCGCCCTGAGCGCGGTGCCCGGCCCCTTGGGCGCGACGAGGAAGATGTCGAGATCGCCGCGCGGCTCGATCAGCCCGAACCGGATGGAGAGGCCGTGCGCGAAGCCGATGGCGCCGCCTTCGCGCAGATTCGGTGAAATTTCTCCGGCATAGATCCGGCCATGATCCTCGTCGGCGGCGAGCAGGATGACCAGGTCGGCCTGCGCGGCCGCCGCGGCCGCGGTGACCACCTCGAACCCGTCCGCCAGCGCCTGCGCATGGCGCGGCGACCCCTCGCGCTGGCCGATGACGATGGCAGCGCCGCTATCCCTGAGATTGAGCGCCTGCGCGCGCCCCTGATTGCCGTAGCCGACGATCGCCACCCGCTTGCCGCGGATGAGCGAAAGGTCGCAGTCGGCGTCGAGATAGACCTGCATATGCCCTCCTCAGGCGCCCAGTCGCGCTAGGGCATCGGGCAGCGCGCCGCAATCGAGCGCCGCCTCGAACCGCGGCCAATCCACCGGCGGCTGGTGGCGGAACCAGGTATATTGCCGCTTGGCATATTGCCGCGTCGCCGCCTGCCCGACCGCGATCGCCTCCTCGCGGTCGAGATCGCCATGGAGAAAGGCCGCGATCTCGGGGACGCCGATCGCGCGCATCACCGGTGCGAGCTTCGGGAGCTTTCGCTCGAGCAATAAGCGAACCTCCTCAACCCCCTCGTCTGAAAAGATTTCCAGAAACCGCGTGTCGCATCGCTCGTGGAGCCAGTCGCGCGGCGGCAGCAGGACAAGGGGCCTCAGCGCGATTGCATTTCCGATGCCGCCGACTTTCTCCGCCTGCCAGCTCTTCAGGGTCCGGCCAGTCGAGCGCACGACCTCCAGCGCCCGGGCCGTGCGAGTGATGTCGCTCGGCCGGATCCGGCCGGCGGCTTCCGGGTCCTCGTTGCGAAGGGCGTCATGGGCTTCGGCGACACTCAGCGCCCGCACCATTGCGCGCATCCCGGGATCGATCTCCGGCACCGGGGCGATACCGTCGATCAGGGTGCGCAGGTACAGCCCGGTGCCGCCGACCAGCACCGGCAGGCGGCCCGCTTCATGGGCCGCCGCAATCTCGCGCCTGGCATCGTCGGCCCAGTCCGCCGCCGAGCAGGCGTCCGCGCCGTCGCGATAGCCGTAGAGTCGATGCGGTGCGCGTGCTTCGTCTTCTTGCGACGGTCGCGCTGAAACGATCCGCAAGTCCCTGTAAACCTGCGCGCTGTCGGCATTGACGACAATGCCGCCCGCGCGTTCGGCCAGGGCGAGGGCAAGCGCCGACTTGCCGCTGGCCGTCGGGCCTGCAATGAGCGCGACCGGCGGCTTTCCAGAGGAACCCATGTTCATTGCGACCCTGATAGCAAAGGAGCGGCTGACGCGCGGCGATATTTCCGCCGCGGCGGATGCGCTCGGCGGCGTTGCGGGCGAGCAATGGATCGAGGACGGGCACGCCTGCGACCTCCAGCTGATCGACAGTCCGACCGGCGCCCGCGCGGCGCTCGAAGGTTTGCTCTCCGATGTCGATGTCGTCGTCCAGCCCGCGGCACATCGCCGCAAGCGCCTGCTCGTGGCCGATATGGATTCGACCATGATCACCGTCGAATGCATTGATGAGCTCGCCGACTATGCCGGGCTCAAGGCCGAGGTCGCCGAGGTCACCGAGCGGGCGATGCGCGGCGAGCTCGATTTCGAGGCGGCGCTCGACGCCCGTGTTGCCCTGTTGAAAGGTCTCGACGAAGCGGCGATCGATCGCTGCCGCGCCGAGCGGGTGCGGCTGGCACCCGGAGCGCGGGCCCTGGTCCGCACGATGCGGGCGAACGGCGCCTATGCGCTGCTCGTCTCCGGCGGTTTCACCCGCTTCGCCGGGCCGGTGGCCGAGGAAATCGGCTTCGACGCGCAGCGATCCAACATCCTCGAGGTCGAGGCGGGCCGGCTGACCGGGACGGTCGCCCGGCCGATCGTCGGCGCCGCAGCCAAGCGGGAGTCGCTGCTGGAGGCAGCAGCATCGCGTGCGATTCCGCTGGACGCCACGCTGGCGGTCGGCGACGGCGCCAACGACATTCCGATGATCGAGGCGGCGGGGCTCGGTGTCGCCTATCATGCCAAGCCGGCGACGGCCGCGGCGGCCGATGCGCGGATCGAGGCGAACGATCTGACCGCTCTGCTCTACGCGCAGGGTTATGCGCGCAAGGACTGGGTCGAGGCCTAGGAGGGGCGGCTCATGTCCGCCGCGATCGCGGACAGGGCAAACGCCACGGACCGCTCGCCATAGTCAAAGCGGAGGGCGATGCCGTCTTCGCCGGCCGACTGGACGCTGGCAGAAATCGATCCGGCTTCGGGATGGCGGAGCTCCACCCGCGCGCCAATCTCCGGCCGGACGCGGGTCTCGACGAAGGCGCCGGTCGCCGAAATGTCGCGCAGCGCGGCGGGCGCGGCCTCGGTGGTGACGAGCAGGCACATGCGCCGGCGCCGCCAGCGCGACGCCATCCGGCGTCGATCGTCGAGAGTGTAGGCCTGCCCCATTTCCGTCCCTTGTTCGGGGCGGAAATAAGCGGTCGGCGCAAAAAAACGGTTAAGGGGCGACCGGGAAGCAGGCCTGCCTTGCGGCCGCGCAGGCCTGGGCGGCGGCGGCGCGGCTGGCGAGGGGGCCGGCCTGGAGCCGGAAGACGGTGCCGGCCCGGACATAATAGGGCTCCAGTCCAGGCAGCCGGCTCCGTACCGCATTCCAGGCACTGCGCGCATTGGCCTCACTGCTGAATGCCCCGAGCTGGATCCGCCAGCGCCCGCCGGCCGCGGGGGCGGGCGTGGTTGGCCGCGGCGTCGGTCGGGTGGCGGCAGGGGCGGGTGGCGGCGGCGCTGACGGGCGCGGCTGCGGCGTCGGCGTCGTCGACGGCGGAACCTCGGTCGTCGCGACCCGCACCGGCGGCGGGGCGGGGGCATCGACGCGGGCGGAGGCGGCGGGGGCGCTCTGCACCAAAGCCGCCGCGATCTCGTCGCCGCGCGCGCGGTCCTCGGCGCTCAGATGCTGCTCCATCTCGCGCAGCTGGCTCTGCGCCGGCGCCAGGCCTTGTGCGGCCGAGCGGGTCATCATCGCCCAGGCGCGTGGCAGGTCGCGCGGGACGAGGTCGCCGTTGAAGAGCGCGGTGCCGTAGACATATTGCGCGCGCGGGTCGCCCTGCTCGGCGCCCCGCCGGATATAGGGCATCGCCTCGGCGCGGCGGCCGTTCTGGAACAGGATGACGCCGTACATCGCCTGCGCCTCCTGATGGCCGGCGCGGGCGGCGCGTTCGTACCATTGCTCGGCGAGGTTCATGTTCTGCGGCACGCCGCGGCCGAGCCGGTAGGCGTGGCCCAGGTTGAATTGCGCATCGGCATCGCCGCGATCGGCGCGCGGCCGCCAGTTGCGCACCGCCTCGTCATAATTGCCGGCTTGCCATGCGTTGAAGCCGACCTCGACGCTGGGCGCCGCCGCCGGCGCGTTCTGGCCGGTCGCCGGCGCGCTCATCGCCGCCGCCGCGGCGGCCAAAGCCAGCGCCAGGCGCGTGTCGATCCTGTTGGTCAAGAATACCTCCACCGGAACTCTTGGGCTTCGCTCTAAAGGCGAATGCTTAACGCGCTCTTAGCATTGTTTTCCCTCGGGAAGCCATCGGGCCCCGGTCCCGAAACGGAGCGGGCCCTGCCGCACTGTTAACCGGATTTTAGTCTCGCTGGAGGAAACCCGCGGACCGACACGGGGAACCAAGGATAGATTACATGCGCGTTCTGGCCCTCTCTTCCCAGAAAGGCGGCTCGGGGAAGACCACCCTGTCCGGCCATCTTGCGGTGCAGGCGCAGCGCGCCGGCTACGGTCCGGTCTGCCTGATCGACATCGACCCGCAAGGCTCGCTCGCCGACTGGTGGAACGAGCGCGAGGACGAGATGCCGGCCTTCGCCCAGACCACGGTCGCGCGCCTCGGCTCCGATCTCGAAGTGTTGCGCCAGCAGGGTTTCCGCCTGGCGGTGGTCGATACGCCCCCCGCCATCACCATGGCGATCCAGAGCGTCATCCAGGTCGCCGAACTGATTGTCATCCCGACCCGCCCCAGCCCTCACGATCTGCGCGCCGTCGGCGCCACCGTCGACCTGTGCGAACGGGCCGGCAAACCGCTCATCTTCGTCGTCAACGCGGCGACGCCCAAGGCCAAGATCACGTTCGAGGCCGCGATCGCGCTGTCGCAGCACGGCACCGTCGCACCCGTCACGCTTCACCATCGCACCGACTTCGCCGCCTCGATGATCGACGGCCGCACGGTGATGGAGGTGGATCCCGGCGGCAAATCGGCCCGCGAAGTGGCTGAGCTCTGGGACTATGTCGCCGACCGACTCGAGAAGAATTTCCGCCGCACCGTCTTTTCCGCCCCCGCGTCCGGCCCGGTGCCGCATGCGATGGCGCAGCGTCCCGCGTCCGGCTTCGGCCGCCGCGTGATCGGCCAGTGAGGGGGGACGTGCAGTGAACGAAGCTCGCTACGCCTCGCTCTCCTCGGGGCTGCTGGCCCGCAAGGGCACCGCCCGGCCGGCCATGCGTCCGCAAGGCTATACCGGTTTCGAGGATCTCGGCTGGAACGACATGGGCCAGCAGGCGCCGGTCGCCGCCGACGAGCCCGCCGACTTCTATCCCGAACATGTGCCGAGCTCGATCTCGGCGCTGACCCCGCTGCCCAAGGGCGACGAGGACCAACCGGTCGCCGCCCAGCGCCGCGCGATCGCCGAGCATTTCGATGCCGACGAGGTCGAGGACGAGGCACCGGTCGAGGCCGCGAAGCCGCGCAAGAAGGCCAAGGTTCTGGCGCTGCCGCAGCGGCCCGCGGTGGCCGCCGCGCCGGCCGGTAGGAAGGCCGCGTTCACGCTGCGCCTCGATGCCGAGCGTCACCTGAAGCTCAGGCTCGCCTGCGCGGTCACTGGTCGCTCGGCCCAGCAGATCGTGACCGGCGCGCTCGACGATTTCCTGGCCTCGCTGCCCGAGGTCGACGCACTCGCCGAGCGGGTGCCCGCCAGCGCCAAGCGCAGCTGACGAACCGGAGGGGGAAGATGAACAAGACCGCGTTCAAGATCGCCGCGTCGACGATCATCGTCAGCCTGACGATGGCCGCCGGCAGCACCCAGTCCGGCGCGATGCGTCGCGGCAGCGGCCAGGCGGCCGCGCCGGCCAATGTCCAGGCCGCGCAATTGCATGAGCAGGCGATCCGCGCCGCCGGGCAGGGCAATCTGGCCGAAGCGCTCGGCGCGATGGAGCAGGCGGTTGCGCTGGCGCCGCGCGACGCCGGTTATCGGCTCGCCCTCGCCGACGTCTATCTCAAGAGCGGCCGCTTCGAATCGGCCCGCGCCACCTTCGCCGACGTGATCGAGCTGGATCCGGCCAACATCCGTGCCGGCATGAGCTTCGCGCTCACCCAGATCGCGCTCGGCCAGAACGCCGTGGCGCTCGGCCAGCTCGCCGAGCTCGAGGGCCGCGCCTCGGGCGCCGATCTCGGCCTTGCCTATGCGCTCGCCGGCAGCACCGACCGGGCGATCGAGCTGCTTGAGCCGCTGGCGCGCAGCCAGAGCGCGACCGCACGCGTCCGTCAGAATCTCGCGCTGTCTTATGCGCTCTCGGGCGATTGGCGCCGCGCCCGCGCGATCGCCGCGCAAGACATCTCCCCGGCGGCGCTGCCGAATCGCATGACCCAGTGGGCGGCGATGGCGCGTCCCGATGCCGGCCCGACCCGTCTCGCCAGTCTGCTCGGCGTGACCCCGGTCCAGGATCCGGGCCAGCCGGTCCGGCTCGCGCTCTCGCAGCCGGCCCCGACGCCGATCCAGGTCGCCGAGGCGGTGCCTGCGCCCGCGCAGGTCGAAGCCGCACCGGCGCCCGTTGCCTACACGGCTGCGGCCGAAACGGTGTCGGATTGGGGTCTGCCGGCGCCTGAAGCGGCGCCCGCGCCCGTCGAGGTCGCTGCAGCCGAAGCGCCCACCTACTACACGCCTGCGCCCCAGGCTCCGATCGAAGCCCCGAGCGAGGCCGAGGTGCAGTACGTCCTCGCTGCACAGGCGCTGAACCAGCCGGCACCGGCTGTCGTGCGCACCGCGGCGGCGTCGCTGCCGCCCGCGCCGGTGTTCCGCCGCGCCGCGCCGCGCCCGGCCAGCGCACCCGCGGTGCGCACCGGCACCAGCCGCTATGTCGTCCAGCTTGGCGCCTTCTCGAACGAGGCCAATGCCGAGCGCGCCTGGGTCGAGACGCAGCGCCGCTTCGGCCTCACGCCCTATGCGCCGCTCACCGCGACGATCGATCATGAAGGCCGCACGCTGCACCGCGTCGCCGTCGCCGGCTTCGCCAGCCAAAGCGACGCGCAGCGCCTGTGCGGCGCGATCCGTGCCCGCGGCGGCGCCTGCTTCGTGCGCGGCAATGCCGGCGACGCCTCGATCCGCTGGGCCGCCCGCTACGCCAACGGCCGCACGCGCAACGTCTAGGGGAGCCTCGTCTCCTCTTTGGAAGGGCGGCTGGTGGCCAAGACCAGCCGCCCTTTTCCATTGGTGCGCTTCTCGAAGCGCGCCGTAGCGGATCGGGCGAATGTTCCCAATGTTCCTACTGGCCATGGGCCTGCAGAACAGGGAAAGCGAAAGGGTTGAGACAGGCGTTCGGCCGAAGCGCGGGCCCGGTGACTTCGACGTTTCAAGGAGCCGGCGAGCCGGGCAATGCCCGACTCATGACGAGCCTGTCAGACGAAATCCTATTTGTATCCAACAATCGGTAGCGTCTGCTTTCGACCGTTGCGGACTTACCTCCGTTCCGGCACGCTACTGTCATGCGAGCATCACCTGCGCTTCTCATCGGTTTGTTCTTGGGCATTGCTTTGCCATCGCCTGTCATCGCATGGCAGGAGCCGCGGGGCGTCCACATCACATCAGCGGAGCTTTCGTATCTAGCGGAGCGCTTGGCACGCGATGGCGCTGATCGTGCCTCGGATCATCGCGTGACCGATGCCTTGGGACTAACCCAAGAAGGCGGACCGCCTCTGACGCTACGCTACCTCAGCCTGGTCAATCCGTCTCATGGCGACAGCTATTTCTACGCGCCACTCCCCGATGGGCGAACGCTGCTCGGCCGCAGAGAATTTACGGAACGTATCGCCTACTGGATGGTGGTTCCTTTTGGTTCTGCGCCGAGGCACGCGATCCTGGCGATCGCACAAGGCATCGCACCACTGCCTGACGACCAAGCTGACGCAGAAGTGCGCCGGATCATTGCTTTCCTTCGATCCAATGTTCCCGCCCGAAGGGCTGGCCAATAGCGTGGCAGGGCTGGTCTCGGAATGTCCGCTTATCACCCATCGCAGACATTTTTTGACTCTTCGTCTAGCCCCGCCGTTCCCGCGTCAGCAGGTCGAGACAGGCCATGCGGACCGCCACGCCGAGCTCGACCTGGTCGAGGATGAGCGAGCGTTCGCGGTCGTCGGCGACGTCGCCGACGATCTCGACGCCGCGGTTCATCGGGCCGGGGTGCATCACCGCGGCGTGCGGGGCGGCGCGGGCGAGGCGGTCGCGGGTGAGGCCGTAGCGGGCGTGATAGTCGCCGAGCGCGTCGGCGACGCCGTCCTCCAGCCGCTCGCGCTGGATGCGCAGCATCATCACCACGTCGGTGCCGTCGAGGGCGGCATCGAAGTCGGTGGTCGCTTCGATGCCGGCGGGCAGTGACGGGGGCAGCAGCGCCGCGGGGCCGGCGACCCGCACCTCCGCGCCGAGCAGCGGCAGCGACCTGAGGTTCGAATTGGCGACGCGGCTGTGGGCGATGTCGCCGCAGATCACGATCCTGAGCCCCTCGATCCGGCCGAATCGGCGGCGGATCGCCAGCGCGTCGAGCAGCGCCTGGGTGGGATGCTCGCCGCGCCCGTCACCGGCGTTGATCACCGGGCAGTCCATTACCGCCGCGACGTCGGCTGCGGCGCCGTTCGCCTCGTGGCGGATGACGAGCAGGTCCGGACCCATCGCGTTGAGGGTCAGCGCGGTGTCGATCAGGCTCTCGCCCTTGCGGACGCTCGAGGCGGCGGGATGGAAGCCGGAGACTTGCGCGCCGAGCCGTTTGCCGGCGATTTCGAACGAGAACATCGTCCGGGTCGAATTTTCGAAGAAGGCGTTGATCTGGGTGAGGCCGGCGAGCCGGTCGTCCGCCTTGCGGGCGCCGCGGTTGAAATCGACCCACGGCTCGGCTTCGTCGAGGATGAGGGCGAGATCGGCGGCGGACAGCCCCTCGATGCCGAGGAGATGCCGGTGGGGGAAGGCTGTTGTCATCAAAGCCGCGCTCTAGCACGCTATCCGCCCGACTCAAGCGGAGTCGGACCGGTGGCGGTTTTATCGATCAATCCGGCACTTTCGACGACGGCAACTTGTTGCGCCGGCGGGGAAATCGCATCACGCCAGCGCCCATTTGACAGGAGCATATGAGGTGAAGCCGGAACGCGAGAACGAGCGGGTCCGTGCCCCGGGCATCGGGCTGTTCCGCCTTCCGCAGGAGCGCAAGGCGGAGCCGCCGCCGAGGGGACCGGACCGCACCGAAAAGAACGACGGAGCGCCTTGCAGCGTCTGGCTCTGACGCTGCCGGGGCGTCGTCAGCGCCGCAGATACTGGTTCAGGAACCTGAGATAGGCCTCGGACGCGTCGATGCGGTTCTGCTTCCTCAGGAAGCCGTGGCCCTCATCCGGGAAAACCACATAATCCACCGGCACGTTGTTGGCGCGGATCGCGGCGACCAGCTCGTCACTCTCGACCTGGAGCACGCGCGGGTCGTTGGCGCCCTGGATGACCAGCATCGGCCGCTGGATCCGGTTCGCGTGGAAGAGCGGCGAGATCGCGCGGTGGCGGGTCGCGTCGTTGGCGGGATCGCCCATCTCGTCATAGAGGGCCGCGCGCTGGGCGCCCCACCAGGCCGGGATCGATTCCAAGGTGCGCACCCAGTTGGTGACTCCGAAAATGTCGATGCCGGCATCGAAGGTGGTGGGATAGAAGGCCATCGCGGCAGCGGTCATGTAGCCGCCGTAGGAGCCGCCCATCACCGCGACGCGGTCGCTGATCCAGTCCTGCCCGGCGAGCCAGTCGCGCGCGGCGATCACGTCCCTGAGATCGACGTCGCCGTGGCGGCGGTCGTCCATGTGGAAGAAGGTCTTGCCGTAGCCGGACGAGCCGCGGTTGTTGATCGCGTAGACCGCATAGCCGTGGTTCACGAGATGCTGGGTCATCGCCGAATAGCCGCGCCGGCTCTGGCCGCCCGGCCCGCCGTGGACCAGCACGATCGCCGGCACCGGCCGACCCGCGCTCGCCTCGCGCGGGCGATAGAGGATGCCCGGCACCTCGAGCCCGTCATAGGAGCGGAAACGCGCCACGCTGGCCTCGACCAACTGGCTCTCGTCGATCGCCGGGTTGAGCGCTCGGGTCATCCGCTGCGCCTGGCCGGTGGCAAGGTCGGTGATGAAGATATCGGTCGGCGAGGTGTCCGACATCACGGTGAAGGCGACACGGCGCTCGTCGCGGCTGAACCGGACACCGCCGAGATCGCCCTCCGGCACGCCGGCGAGCGTCACCGGCCGGTCGGTGCGGGTGTCGGTGATGGTGAGCCGGGTCGAGGCGTCGGCGTTGATCGCCTGCACGCGGTAGCGGCCCGAGGACGAGAAGGCGATCGCGGTCACGTCCCAGTCGGCCTGGACGAGCGGACGGCGCTCCCCGCCGGCGACGTCATAGGTCCACGCCTGGTCGAACTCGCTGGTCTCGTTGGTCGCATAGACCAGCGACCGGCTGTCGGGGGTGAAGCCGTAGGTGCTGAAGGCGACATTGCCCTGGTGCGGCGTGACGTGCCGCGGTGCGGCTTCGCTGCCGGCCTCGGCGAGATAGACGTCGCTGTCGGCGCTGGTGTTGGGCTTGACCAGCGAGATATAGCGGCCGTCCTGGGTGATCTCGCCGGGGTAGAAGCCGCCCGGATTGCGGAAGATCATCCGGCGCTCGTAGCTCGCGGCGTCATAGGCGTAGACATCGAACGCCTGCGGATCGCGCTCGTTGGTGCTGACGTAGAAGGTGCGGCCGTCGGCGCTCCAGCTGTGGAAGGTCGCCTTGAGGTTCTCGCCCGGGGTCAGGTCGCGCTCCGTGCCGTCGGGCAGGCGGACGTAGAGATGGTTGAGCTCGTTGCCGCCCTGATCGGCGGTGAAGAGCAGGCGATCGTCGTTCGGGAAATAGCTGACCGCCATGTTCGCATTGGTGGTCGAGCGGGTGATCTGGACCGGCTCGCCGCCGGCGACGGGGAGGGCGTAGACGTTGAACACGCCGCTGCGGTCCGAGCTGATCAGCAGGCTGCGGCCGTCACTGGAGAAGGCGATCCCGTCGGCGGCGGCCATGCCGTAGCTGGTCGTCTCGAAGAACTGCTGTGCGGTGTAGCGGGCCGGCTGCGCCGGCGCGGCGGCCGGGGTGGTCTGGGCCTGGGTCATGGTCGCGGGTCCGAATGCCAGCATGGTGCCGGCGAGCAAGGCGGCGGTGAAGCGAATACGCATTGTGATCCCCCTAGTGTATCATTTACATAACACAGATGATATTTGGTTACATACTCATGGTCAAGGCATCGATCGCGCCTTGCAGGATATAGGCGGCGGCCATCTTGTCGACGAGTTCGGCGCGGCGGGCGCGGCTGGCGTCGGCGTCGATCAGGGTGCGGGTGACCGCCTGGGTCGACCAGCGTTCGTCCCAGAGCAGGATGGGGAGAGCAAGCGGCGCGAGGTTGCGGGCGAAGGCGCGGACCGACTGGGTGCGCGGCGAATCGCTGCCATCGAGATTGAGCGGCAAGCCGATGACCAGGCCCTTCACCTGCTGAGCGGTGGCGAGCGTCTTCAGGGCCTCCATGTCCTTGCCGAATTTGGTCCGGCGGATCAGTTCGGCGGCGGTGGCGATGGTCCACTGGGCGTCGCAGAGCGCCGTGCCGATCGTCTTTGTCCCGACGTCGAGCCCGAGCAGCCGCCCGCCCGCGGGCAGTGTGTCGCGGAAGTCGGCGATATTGGCAACGACGGTCATGGGTTCACGTCATCCTGAACTTGTTTCAGGATCCAGCCGGGAGCCGCGCCGGAGTCGATGTCTATCCACCGACGATCGCGCGGCGCGACCCTGGATGCTGAGTTCAGCATGACGGTTAGCGGTTTTCATTCGCGCCGAGAAACGAAGCCAGCCGGCGTTCGACGTCGGCGCGGATATTCGCCCAGAACAGGGCATAGTCATAGACGTGATAGTTGTTCCCAGGCAGGGCATAGGGACCCATGTCGGGCAGCGCGTCATTGTCGCCAATCAGCAGGAAGCCGCGCAGGTCGCAGCGCGCCGGGACCACGCCGCGGCGGAGCTCGGCGCCGTTCAGGTCCGCGTCGGGGACGAGCGTGCCGAGGTTGCGGTCGGCGCCCGCCGCGCCGCCGCGCGCGCCGGTGAGCGGATTGGTGCAGACCATCGGCGATCCGGCGCGGCTGACGCCGGTCGGCCCGCGCGACGCGTCATAGACGTCGGTCACCTGGCTCGGGTCGGCCGGCTCGGAGAAGCTCTGCCAAGAGAGGAAGCAGCGCGCCTGTTGTGGCTGCCGGCAAAGCGGCAGCGGCATGGCGGGCACGTCGGCGTCCTGCGAGACCGGCCAGCCGATCACATAGGCCGCGACGATGCGGTTCGCCTCTGGCGCGCCGCGAACCCGCTCCTCGAGCAGGCGCATCAGGTGCAGGCTGCCCTGGCTGTGGGCGGCGAGCAGGATCGGCCGGTCGGCCGGCGCCTGGCGGAGGAACTCCTCATAGGCGGCCAAGACGTCGCGATAGGCGAAATCGAGCGCGCGGCGGGCATTGTCCTCGGTGGTCAGGAAGGCGCCGAACGTCGCCTGGCGGTATTTCGGCGCCCAGATCGCGCCGACGCCGTTGAACGCGCTCGCTTGGCTGCGCACGAACAGGGCGGCGCGCTGCTGCGACTCCGCATCGTCGAGCGGCGCGTTCCAGCGGGTCGATTCGAGGAAACTGGTCGGGTGGATGAAGAAGACCGAGACCTGCGGCGTGGCGGTGGGCTGGAAGCTTTCGGGCGTCCACAGCGACGGATTGTTCGAGATGTCGGGCCGCGCGATCCAGAGGTTCGCCCCGGCATAGGCCGCCTCGGTCGGCGCCGGCCCCGTCTCGAAGGTCACGCGCGGCACCATCGCCCAGCGCATCAGATCCTTCTCGAAGATCCGGTAGGCGAAGGCGCCGACGATGACGAGGACGATCGCCGCCGCGATGATCCACAGGAAGCAGCCGGCCGGACTGGTCTTTCGTTTTGCCACCCGCGCCCTCAAGCGCATGCACGCGCCACATGCAAGCGGCGCCGACTATCCGCCCTGGAAATAACGGCCCGGGGTGACGCCGAACTGCCGGCGGAACGCGGCGACGAAGGCGCTGGGCGCCGCGTAGCCCGCATGGTCGGCGACCTCCTTGATCGCCGCGCCGCCCGCCAGCCGCTCGAGCGCGGCGAGCATCTCGCGGTGCCGCCGCCATTGCGCCGGGCTCATTCCGGTCTCGGCGCGGAACCGGCGCTCCAGCGTCCGCACGCCGGCCCCTGCTGCCTTGGCTAGCGCGGCCATGTCTCGGGCCGGGGATGCGCCAGCGGCGATCAGGGCGGCGGCGCGGGATGCGGCGGGGCTCTCCGGCTGCGGCAGTGCGAAAGGCGGCGTGCCGGATTGCCGGAATTCGTCGAGGATCAGGGTCGCAAGCGCCAGGTCCACCGTCTCCCGACGATCCAGCATGCCGACATCCACGGCCTTCAGGATCAGCTCCCGCAACAACGGCGAGACCGTCACGACGGTGCACTGCCGGGGCAGCTGCGCATTCACATCCGGCCGCAGGTAGATCGTCCTCAGCCGGCCGCCGGTGGCGAAGCGGATGTCGTGCTCGACCCCGGCGGGGACCCAGATGGCCCAGTGCGGCGGCGCGATCCAGGCGCCCCGCTCCGTCGACACGTGCAGCACACCGGCCGAGGCATAGATGAGCTGGTGCCAGTCGTGACGATGCCGATCCACCATCTCGCCGGCGCGGGCGTTCGAGGCGAGCGTGCGCACGATCAGGAACGGCTCGTCGGCACGTGTGTGTCGCTTTCTCGACATATTCTGGCGTACTAGCGGGATTGCGGCGCACGCGCCACAGCCATAGGCTCCGCGCCATGCCAAACAACCTCGCCAGCTTCGCCATCCATGCCGACGACGTCGAGCGCGCCGCGCGCTTCTATGAAGCGGTCTTCAGCTGGGTCTTCGAGCCGTGGGGGCCGCCCGGCTTCTACCTCATCCATACCGGCGGCACCGATGCCCCGGGCGTGATGGGGCTGCTCCAGAAGCGCCAGGAACCGCGGACCGGGACCGGCCTCAACGGCTTCGAATGCACCTTCTCGGTCGACGATGTCGATGCGATCGCCGAGGCGGTCGAAGCGCATGGCGGCCGGGTCACCCTGCCGAAATCGCCGATCCCGACCGTCGGCGAGCTGATCCGCTTCCTCGACACCGAAGGCAATGAGGTGGGCGCGATGCGTTACGAGACGCCGCCGCGCTAGCGCGCCTTGCCGCACCGCAGCGCGGATGCTAGCGCGCCGTTCGGATTGCTTGCCGATCCGAACCAGCAGGAACAGCATGTCCGTCGACACCGCCACCGTCCGCCATATCGCGAAGCTCGCCCGCATCGCCGTCAGCGATGCCGAGGTCGAGGCGCTCGCGCCCGAACTCTCCAACATCCTTGGCTGGGTCGAGCAACTGGGCGAGGTCGACGTGAGCGGCATCGAGCCGATGACCGCGGTCATCCCCAACCAGCTTCGCCTGCGCGAGGACGTGGTGACCGACGGCGGCATCCGCGACGCGGTGCTGGCCAATGCGCCGGTCGCCGAGCATGGCTTCTTCGCCGTGCCGAAGGTGATCGAATGACCCGCGTCACCGGCGTCTCGTCCATTTCTCCGACCACCATCTCGCCGCGTGACGAGGCTCCGGTGGCGAGCCCGGCGCGGGCCGCGAAGCCGCGCGCCGATGAGAAGAACAAGAAGGATAGCCCCAGATTGGCCAGCCTGAAGAATGATTGGGGGCGGGCGTGACCGCGCTTACCGATCTCGGCATCGCGGCGCTCCGCGACGGCGTCAAGGACGGCGCGTTCAGCGCCCGCGAGGTCGCTACGGCGTTCAATGCGTCGGTCGAGAAGGGCCGCGCCCTCAACGCCTTCATCGTCGAGACGCCGGACCTGGCACTCGCCGCCGCCGATGCCGCCGACGCGGCGCGCGCGTCCGGCGACCTGAAGCCGCTTTCGGGCGTGCCACTCGGCATCAAGGACCTGTTCTGCACGAAGGGCGTGCAGACGACTGCGGCCAGTCGCATCCTGGAAGGCTTCGAACCGGTCTACGAGTCCACGGTCAGCGGCAAGCTGTTCGCCGCCGGCGCGGGGATGCTCGGCAAGCTCAACATGGACGAATTCGCGATGGGCTCGTCGAACGAGACCAGTGGCTTCGGCAACGTCATCTCGCCCTGGCGGCGCAGCGACGGCGGCAATGCCGCGCTGGCGCCGGGCGGCAGCTCGGGCGGTTCCTCGACGGCGGTCTCCGCGCGGCTCTGTCCGGGCGCGACCGGCACGGACACAGGCGGCTCGATCCGCCAGCCGGCCGCCTTCACCGGCATTTCGGGGATCAAGCCGACCTACGGCCGCTGCTCGCGCTTCGGCATCGTCGCTTTCGCCAGCTCGCTCGATCAGGCCGGGCCGATGGCGCGCGACGTCAGGGACTGCGCGATCCTGCTGGAGGCGATGGCGGGCTTCGACGTCAGGGATTCGACGTCGCTCGACCTGCCGGTGCCGAAGTGGGAGGCCGGCCTCAGCGCCGACCTCAAGGGCAAGCGGGTCGGCATCCCGAAGGAATATCGCATCGACGGCGTGCCGGCCGAGATCGACGCGGTGTGGGAGCAGGGCATCGCCTGGCTTCGCGACGCCGGCGCCGAGATCGTCGAGGTCTCGCTGCCGCACACGAAATACGCGCTGCCGACCTACTACATCATCGCGCCGGCCGAGGCCTCGTCTAACCTCGCCCGCTATGACGGCGTGCGCTACGGCCTCAGGGTCGCGCCGGAGCAGGGCAGCCTCGCCGACATGTACGAGGCGACCCGTGCCGCCGGTTTCGGTGCCGAGGTGAAGCGGCGCATCATGATCGGCACCTACGTGCTCTCGGCCGGCTTCTACGACGCCTATTTCAACCAGGCGCAGAAGGTCCGCGCCCTGATCGCACGCGACTTCGAGCGGGCCTGGGCGAGTTGCGACCTGCTGCTGACGCCGACCGCGCCGAGCGCCGCCTTTGGCCTCGGCGAGAAGAGCGACGATCCGATCGCCATGTATCTGAACGACGTGTTCGCGGTTCCGGCCAGCCTCGCCGGCCTTCCCGCCATGTCGGTGCCCGCCGGCCTCGACGGCCAGGGCCTGCCGCTCGGCCTGCAGATCATCTCGCGGGCGCTGGACGAGCAGACCGTCCTCAACGCCGGCCTCGCCATCGAGCAGCGCGCCGGCTTCACCCATCGGCCGGAGGCGTGGTGGTAGTCATGGCCAGCGTTCCCCCCGAACCGCCCGCCCGCCTGCGTCCGCTCCCGCTGCTGATCTTCAGCTCGCGCTGGCTGCAGCTGCCGCTCTATGTCGGCCTGATCGTCGCGCAGTGCGTCTACGTGTTCCTGTTCATCAAGGAACTGGTTCATCTCGTCACGCACGCCTGGGAGTTCACCGAGCAGCAGATCATGCTGGTCGTGCTCGGCCTGATCGACGTGGTGATGATCTCCAACCTGCTGGTGATGGTGATCGTCGGCGGCTACGAGACATTCGTCTCGCGCCTCGGCCTGCAGGGACATCCCGACCAGCCGGAATGGCTGAGCCACGTCAACGCCGGAATCCTCAAGGTGAAGCTGGCAATGGCGATCATCGGCATCTCCTCCATCCATCTGCTCCGCACCTTCATCGAGGCGGGCGCGATCGGCATTCCGACGAGCCGCGTGACCGAAACCGCAGTGATGTGGCAGACGATCATCCACATGGCGTTCATTCTCTCGGCGATCGGCATCGCCTGGGTGGACCGGATGACGCAGGCCAGGAACTGACATGAGCGACTATCGCATCCAGGGCGCCACCGGCGAGTGGGAGGTCGTGATCGGCCTCGAGGTCCATGCGCAGGTCGTCTCCGAGGCCAAGCTCTTCTCCGGCGCGGCCACCGCATTCGGCGCCGAGCCGAACACGCAAGTGAGCCTGGTCGACGCCGCCATGCCCGGCATGCTGCCGACCCCGAACGTCGAGTGCATCCGCCAGGCGGTGCGCACCGGCCTCGCGATCGACGCGAAGATCAACCAATGGTCGCGCTTCGACCGGAAGAACTATTTCTACGCGGACCTGCCGCAGGGCTACCAGATCAGCCAGCTTTATCATCCGCTGGTCGGCGAGGGGCAGATCACGGTCGATCTCCCAGGAGAAAACGGCGCCGGCGCGACCAAGACGATCGGCATCGAGCGCATCCATGTCGAGCAGGACGCCGGCAAGCTGATGCACGATCAGCATCCGAGCTTCTCCTATGTCGATCTGAACCGATCCGGTGTCGCGCTGATGGAGATTGTCTCCAGGCCGGATATGCGCTCGCCGGAGGAGGCGGGCGCCTATGTCCGCAAGCTGCGCGCGATCCTGCGCTATGTCGGCTCGTGCGACGGCAATATGGAGCAGGGCTCGATGCGCGCCGACGTGAACGTCAGCGTCCGCAAGCCGGGCGAGGCGTTCGGCACCCGCACGGAGACCAAGAACGTCAATTCGGTCCGCTTCATCATGGCGGTGATCGAGCATGAGGCGCGCCGCCAGGTCGAGGTCATCGAGGATGGCGGCGTGGTCGTCCAGGAGACCCGCCTCTATGATCCCGACCGCAACGAGACACGCTCGCTGCGCTCCAAGGAGGATGCGCACGATTATCGTTACTTCCCGGATCCGGACCTGCTGCCGCTGGAGCTTTCCGACGCCTTCGTGGAGGACTGCCGCGCCAGCCTTCCCGAGCTGCCCGACGCCAAGCGGTCCCGCTACGAGGGAGAGCTGGGCCTCAGCGCCTACAATGCCGACGTGCTGACCGCCGAGGTCGAGACGGCGCGCTGGTTCGAGGCGTTGCTGGCGGCCGGGAAGGGCGATGCCGCCTTCGCCCAGCGCGCGTCCAACTGGGTCATCTCCGACCTGTTCGGGGCGCTCAACAAGCTCGGCAAGGGCATCGAGGACAGCCCGGTCACACCCGCGCAGGCGTCGTCATTGCTTGGCCTCGTCGCAGATGGCACGCTCTCCGGCACCCTCGCCAAGCAGGTGTTCGAGATCATGCTCGAGACCGGCGAGGATCCCGACAAGATCGTCGAGGAGCGCGGTCTCAAGCAGACGTCGGACACCGGCGCGATCGAGGCGGTGATCGCCGAGATCATGGCCGCCAATGCGGACAAGGTCGCCGAATATCGCGCCGGCAAGGACAAGCTCTTCGGCTTCTTCGTCGGCCAGACGATGAAGGCGATGGCCGGCAAGGCCAATCCGGGCGTGGTCAACGAGCTGCTGAAGAAGGCGCTCGGCTAACGGAGTTCCGAACTGACGGTAGTTCCGTTACAAGAACCGTCGTGTTGCACAGTGTGATTGCCCGGTTCTCTGGCTGGTTGTCGCTGGCTTATCTCCTCGTCCTCGCTGCGCCTCACCCTTGGGGCGCCATTGCGGGCGGCGACCGGGCGCTCTTTTCGGTGCCTTGATCGGCGCGCCCTGGATCGCGGCTCCAGCAATCGCCATCGCAGCTTTTGTCCGGGCCTCGCCGACACGGCTTGGAGCGCTTCTCTTTCTGGTATTCGAGTTCGCGCTGATCCTGTGGACCGCCTGGTTCACATATGGCGTCTATGCCTATGGCAACTCGACCGCATCGATCGGCTTCCTGTTTCTCCCAATACTGCAATGGGGTGCGGTTCTCGTCGCATTCCTAATCGCCTTGGCGCTCGGCTGGCGGATGCGTCCGGACTTCATGAAGGATTGATCGCGATCCGACCCGGCTGACCACCCCCGAAATTTCCTGCTGCGGGTTTCCTGGGGCCGCGCCGTCTAGAGGGCAGGTTCCGGTTTCCCACCCCCCACACCGGAACCGCTCACCGAGACCCCTGTCGCGGGGAAGGGCGGAGCAGCCTTTCCCGCACGGGGCGCCGCGGCCCGCGCACCGGCGCTTGTGGGGACGGAAGCGTGTGGTGGTCCCTCCGCTGCGCGCACCGTCCTGCCGCCGCGGGCCGCGGCGATCGGGAGCATGACGATCGTTTCAGGAGTAGATTGATGAAAATCCGATATCTCGCCGCCCTGCTGGCGGCGACGGCGGCTGTCCCGGCCTTCGCCCAGGACGGCAATTTTTCCGGCGTGCGCGGCGAGGTCCGGGTCGGCTGGGACAGCGCCGGCGTCGACGCGACCTTCCCCGATCCCGACGATGCGGACGAAACGCTGTCGGTCGACAATGACGACGATGCGATCGCCTATGGTGCGGAGATCGGCTACGATCTGCAGCTCGGCGACAATTTCGTGATCGGCGCCTATGGCGGTCTCGATTTCTCGCAGGCGGAGCTGTGCGGCGAGGTGCTGGGCGACGATCTCGGCTGCGTCGAGACCGGCCGCAACCTGACCGCCGGCCTGCGCGCCGGATTCGTGCTCGGCGAAAGCGTGCTCGTCTACGCCAAGGGCGGCTATTCCAACGGGCGTCTGCGCTTCGACTATGACGGCGATGTCGAGGATGACGACAACGATCTCGTCGCCTTCAACCGCAACCGCGGCGGCTATCATCTCGGCGGCGGGTTCGAGGTCGCGCTCAACCCGAATCTCTACGTGAAGGCCGAATATGTCTATACGGACTATGGCAGCTTCGATTACGCGTTCGGCGACGAGGACGATCCGCTGACCGCGCGAATCGGGGCAAATCGGCATCAGGCGTTGGCCGGGATCGGCTTTCGCTTCTAGGGTTGGGGGGCGGCGGCCATGCCGGTGGCCGCTCCAACAGGGGAGAGGGAGGTCCGCCCCCCGGGCCTCCCTCTTTCGCATCCGGGAACCGGCCTCCTGCGCCAACTGTTTGCTCTCCCAACACTTTTTCTATGGGAGAGCGACATGCCCGACTCACGCGACATTGAAGCCAGATTCTGGAGCGCGCTGGAAGACGACAAGACCGTCATGCTCGGCCTCGCCGGTCGCAGCGACGGCCACGCCCAGCCGATGACCGCCCTGCTCGACGAAGGCGAGTCGCGCGCGATCTGGTTCTTCACTGCCAAGGACGTCGATCTGGTCCGCGCGCTCGGGGCGGGCGGCGCGGCCGTGCTCCAGTTCGCCTCCAAGGGGCATGATCTCTTCGCGTCGGTCGAAGGGCGGCTCAGTCCGAGCGACGACCGCGGGGCGGTCGATCGCCTCTGGAACAGCTTCGTCGCCGCCTGGTTCGAGGGCGGCAAGGACGATCCCAAGCTGCAGCTGCTGCGCTTCGATCCGGCGGGCGCCCAGATCTGGCTCAACGAGAACAGCCTGTTCGCCGGCGTGAAGCTGCTGCTCGGGGCCGATCCCAAGAAGGACTATCGGGACAAGGTCGCCGAAGTCGATCTCGCCTGACGCTGGACAGGCTCGGCCAAGCCGCTAATGTGAGCGCTAACATGACGGGCGCCGGAGCCGCCCGCCGGGGAGGCGATGCGGATGGCGAGACGGATCCGGGGCTTGCGCTGGTGGATCATCGCGATCGTGATGCTCGGCACGATCGTCAACTATCTCACCCGCAGCACGCTCGCCGTCGCCGCGCCGACGCTGATGGCCGATCTTGCGATCGACGAGCGGCAATATAGCTGGATCACCGCCGCCTTTCAGGCCGGGATCATGCTGCAGCCGGTGGTCGGCTACATCCTCGACGTAATCGGCCTGCGCGTCGGCCTCGCCTTGTTCGCGACCGGCTGGGGCGTGTTCACCGTCGCCCACGGCTTCGCGACCAACTGGCAATGGCTGGCGGCGGCACGCGGCCTGCTCGGCTTTTCGGAAGGGACCTCGCACACCGGCGGGCTCAAGGTCGTCTCCGAATGGTTCCCGGCGCGCGAGCGCGGCTTTGCCGGCGGCATCTACAATCTCGGCGCCTCGGCCGGATCGGCGCTGGCGGCGCCGCTGGTCGCCTTCGCGATCCTGATGTGGAACTGGCGCGCCGCCTTCTTCATCGCGGGCGCGCTGGCGTTCGTCTGGGTGCTGCTGTGGCTGACCTTCTACCAGCCGCCGGAGCGCCACCGCCGCGTCAGCGAGGCGGAGCGCGACCATATCTTCCTGGGCCAGGAGGCACACATCCAGGCGACCGAGGCCCGCCCGCCGGTTCTCTCCTTGCTGCGTCGGCGCAATTTCTGGGGCATCGCGCTGCCCCGCTTCCTCGCCGACCCGACGTGGGGGACGCTGACCTTCTGGATGCCACTTTATCTCGTCACCGTGCGCGGCTTCGATCTCGCCGAGATCGCGCTGTTCGCCTTCCTGCCCTTCGTCGCGGCCGACCTCGGCTGCCTGTTCGGACCGGCACTGGTGCTTTGGCTGGAGCGGCGCGGGATATCCCTCGTCGACGCGCGGCGCTGGACGTTTACCTTCGGCGCGCTCCTGATGACCGGGATGATGTTCGTCGGCACGGTCGAGAGCGCCTATTTGGCCGTGGCCTTGCTCTGCCTCGGCGGCTTCGCCCACCAGACCCTGTCGGTCACCTGCATCACCATGGCGAGCGACCTCTTCCGCAAGAACGAGCTGGGCACGGTCGCCGGCATGGCCGGGACGCTCGCCAATCTCGGCGTGCTGATCTTCTCGCTGCTGATCGGCGGGCTGGTCGCCTCGATCGGCTACGCGCCGTTCTTCATCGCCCTGGGACTGCTCGATCTGATCGCCGCCGTGCTGCTCTGGACCCTCGTGAAGGCGCCGGATCCCGCATGATCCGCAATCCCATCCTGCCCGGCTTCAATCCGGACCCGTCGATCTGCCGGGTGGGCGAGGATTATTACATCGCCACCTCGACCTTCGAATGGTTTCCCGGCGTCCAGATCCACCACAGCCGCGACCTTGAGAATTGGAGCCTTCTAACCCGGCCGCTCCGCCGCAAAAGCCAGCTCGACCTGCGCGGCGATCCGGACAGCTGCGGCGTCTGGGCGCCCTGCCTCAGCCATGACGGCGAGAGGTTCCACCTCGTCTACACCGACGCGAAGCGCTACGGCCGCACCACGGTCGGCGGCGCCTCGGGCGCCTCCCTACGCGACTTCCACAATTATCTCGTCACCGCCGAGACGATCGACGGCGACTGGTCGGACCCCGTTCCTCTCAACAGCTCCGGATTCGATCCGTCGCTCTTCCACGACGAAGACGGCCGCAAATGGCTGGTCAACATGCTCTGGGATCACCGTCCCGGCCGCAACCGCTTCGCCGGCATCGTCCTCCACGAATATTCGCCCGAGGCCGGGGCGCTGGTCGGCACGCGCAAGCTCATCTTCGAAGGCACCCCGCTCGGCCTCACCGAGGCGCCGCATCTCTATCGCCGCGACGGCTGGTATTATCTGATCACTGCCGAGGGCGGCACCGGCTGGAACCATGCGGTGACCATGGCGCGCAGCCGCGACATCGCCGGCCCTTATGAGCTTCATCCCGACATGTATGTCCTGAGCAGCCGCGACCGTCCCGACGTGCCGCTCCAACGCGCCGGCCATGCCGACCTGATCGAGACGCCGCAGGGCGAGACCTGGATGGTCTATCTCTGCGGCCGCCCTCTGCCCAATCGCGGCCGCTGCGTGCTCGGCCGCGAGACCGCGATCCAGCAGATGCGCTGGGGCGAGGACGGCTGGCTGTATACGCTGGATGGGGAAGGTATTCCCGTGGTCGAAGTCGAGACGGAGCCGTCCGTGTCCATCCGCTACGACTTCGACGATCCCGAATTGCCGATCGACTTCCAGTGGCTGCGCACGCCCGAACCCGGGGCAATCTTCAGCCTTTCCGCCCGGCCAGGCCATCTGCGGCTCTACGGCCGCGAGACGATCGGGAGCCTGTTCTCCCAGGCGCTGGTCGCCCGGCGCCAGCAAGCCTTCTGCTGTTCCGCCGCCTGCGCGATGGACTTCGACCCCGTTCACTTCCAGCAGGCCGCCGGCCTCGTCTGCTACTATAACGGCGCCAAGTTCCACTATCTCCACGTCTCCAATGACGAGGACATCGGCCGCCACGTCCGCGTCATGTCGGTGCTGCCGGATTCGCCACAGGCCGACGCCTTCACCGCACCGATCCCGATTCCGCCGGGCCGGATCGAGCTGCGCGTCGAGGTCGATTACGAGCGACTGCGCTTCGCGTTCCGTGTCGAAGGGCAGGGTGGCTGGACCTGGCTTCCTGAACGGTTCGACGCCTCGATCCTCTCCGATGAGGCAACTGTGCCCGGCGCGCCCAATTTCACCGGCGCGTTCGTCGGCATGGCCTGCCAGGACATGGCCGGCACCGGCGCTCCGGCCGACTTCGACTGGTTCGATTATCGCGAGCGCGCCTACCGGGCGGAACCGGCCGCGGACTGAAACGTCCTCGCTCCGTAACGATTCCCCGCCAAGGTCTCCCGATGCGCCTCCAGATCGACGTCGCTCTCGACTATCATTTTCCCGAGGCCGCCGACGTGCTGCTGGCGGTCGAGGTCGCACCTTTGCCCGACCAGACCCTGATCGGGGACCTGCTGACCGTGGCCGGTGCCGGACCGCTGCGGCCGATCGCCGGTGAGGACGGGATCGGTCAGCGCACCTGGCTGCGCGCCGAGGGCGCAGTGCGCGCCGCCTATCGCGCCACGGTCGACATCGAGCGCCCGTCGATCCCGCTCGACCGGCTGGGAATCGTGCCCCTGAAGGAGCTCCCGGCCGAGGTCGTGCCCTATATCTGGCCGAGTCGCTATTGCGAGGCGGACCGGTTCGAAAGCTTCGTCGAGCGGCGCTTCGGGCACATCGACGGGGGCGCCAGGATCGACGCGATGGCGGACTGGATCCGCACCGAGCTGGACTATGTGCCGGGCTCCAGCGACGTGCGCACCACCGCGTCGGATGCGTTCGTCGCCCGCCGCGGCGTCTGCCGGGACTATGCCCATCTGCTGGCCAGCTTCGCCCGGGCGGCAGGCGTGCCGGCGCGGCTGGTCGGCGCCTACGCCTGGCAGCTCGATCCCCCCGATTTCCATGCGCTGGTCGAAGTGTGGCTGGACGACGGCTGGCACCTCGTCGACGCAACCGGCCGCGCCCCGATCGAGGGCATCGCCCGCATCGGCATCGGCCGCGACGCCACCGACATCGCGTTCATGACCATTTTCGGGACGGCGGTGATGAACAGCCAGAGCGTGGCGGTGAATCGGATTGTCGAGAATTCTTGAGCGACCCGCCCCGCTAAGGGTGAAAAGCAGACCCGTACATCGTAACGCCCGCAGGGGTCGAAAACAGACTTCAGCCACCTTCAAAGCAATCGCATCTGCGCGCCTTCCGGTGGTGCGAACAGATCGGTGCGGAGCGGGCGGCGCTTGAGGTTCAGACCGTGCTTGCGCACCGCACGGTCGAAGCGGGTGCGGAGAAGTTCGGCCCAAGGGCCTTGGCCGCGCATCCGGCTGAAGAAATCGGGGTCGTTGTCGCGGCCGCCGCGGATCTCGCGAATGATCGCCATCACCTTGCCGGCGCGGTCGGGATAATGTTCGTCGAGCCAGGCGCGGAACAAAGGCGCGACCTCGTACGGCAGGCGGACGGGGAGGTAGAACACGCCGATCGCGCCGGCCTCGGCCGCCGCTTCGACGAGATGCTCCAGCTCATGGTCGGTGATGCCGGGCACGACCGGGGCGATCGAAACATAGGCGGGGACGCCGGCCGCGGCGAGCGCCTTCACCGCCGCGAGCCGCTTGCGCGGCGCCGGGGCGCGGGGCTCGAGCGTTCGGGCGATGTCGGACGTCAGCGAGGTGATCGAGAGCGCCACGCCGATGAGGTGCCGCCGGGCCATGTCGGCGATCAGATCGAGGTCCGCCAGCACCCGGTCCGACTTGGTGGTGATCGTCGCCGGATGGTTGGTCTCGGACAGGACCTCGAGTATCGAACGGGTGATCCGCCATTTGCCCTCGATCGGCTGATAGGGATCGGTGTTCGTCCCCAGCGCGATCGGCCGGACCTGATAGCCGCGCTTGCCGAGCTCGGCGCGCAGCAGTTTCGCTGCGTCGGGCTTGGCGAACAGGCGGCTTTCGAAGTCGAGGCCGGGAGAGAGATCGTGGAAGGCGTGGGTCGGCCGGGCGAAGCAGTAGATGCAGCCATGCTCGCAGCCGCGATAGGGATTGATCGAGCGGTCGAAGCCGACGTCGGGCGACTGGTTGCGGGTGATGATCGTGCGCGGATGCTCGACCGTGACCGTGGTGCGGAGCGGCGGCGCCTCGCCGTCGAGGGTCTCCCGGTCGTCCAGCCAGTCGCCGTCGGCCTCGCGCTGGGGCAGGTTGAAGCGGTCCGGGGTGCGGTTTTCGGGCGCACCCCGGCCGGGACGCGCGTCGGGCCGGGGCATAGCGAAACTCTAGGCCCGCGATGGGAACATATCAAGAACATTTGATGCAATGCAGATACAAAAATCGCTCATCCTGAGTAGCCGGTGAGCTTGTCGAACCATGAGCAGGTCGGATTGTCCCCCGGACAATCCTGAAACATGCGGGACATGTTTCACCTGCTCATTATCGAAGGACGCGCTGACTCTTCGATGGGTCCTTCGATACGGGCCTTCGACTTCGCTCAGTCCCTACTCAGGATGAGCGGTAAAGGTGGTTTGGAGCCTATTCCGGCTCCACCTGCGTCGTGGCGCCGCCGCCGGCCTGGGGCGAGGGGGAGGTCATCGCGGTCCGGGTCTGCGGACGCGGGGCGATGCGCACGGCGGTGGCGCCGCGCATGCCGGGGAAGCGCGGCCACAGGCCCTGGACAAACGCGCGGCGGCTGGTGCTGCGGTCGGCGCTCTGCTCCTCGTAGATCCAGTAGTTCCTGAGCACGATCGGGACGTAGCCGCGGGTTTCCCAGTACGGAATCGTCTCGATCGCGAGGAGCGGATCGCTCTGGTCGAAGCGGCTGTTCCAGAGGCCCACCGGCTGCGGGCCGGCATTGTAGGAGGCGATCACGCGGGGCAGGAGACCGCCGGTCTCGGGCCGGTCACGCAGATATTCGAGATAGGTCTGGCCATATTCCATGTTGATGCTCGGCACGTTGAGCTGCGTCGCGGTCACGCTGCCGCCGTTCAGCCGCGCCATATGGGCGCCGGTGCCCGGCCGGACCTGCATCAGGCCGCGGGCGCCTGCGGAGCTGACGGCCTCGGGGCGGAAGTTCGATTCCTGGAGGGCATGGGCGAAGGCGAGGGCGGGGTCGACGCGCCAGCCCTGCTGGGGTCGCCAGGACGGCGACGGATAACGATCGTGGGTCGCGGTGCGGGTGCCGCGCGGGCCGTTATGGGCGAGCCACATCTGGCAGCTGGTGAGGTTGAGGCGGGCGGCGAGATGCAGCAGCGCCTCGTGCCGGCTGGAGCCGCCGATCCGGGCCTGATGGCGGATCAGGCCGTCGGCGAGCTCGGTTTCGCCGAGCTCGGCCAGCGCGACCGCGGCGCGGATGTTGCGCTCGTTCGAAATGCTGCGCCATTCCTCGGCGCTCAGCGCGTCGAGCGCGGCAGGAGCGTGGCGGACGCCGAGCGCGCTCTGGGCGAGCAGGCCGTAGAAGGTCTCGCCCTGCCGCGCCGCCGCCTGGAGCCGGGCCTGCACGCGCTCCGGATGGCCGCAGGCAGTGTCGGCACGGGCGGCCCAGTAGTGGCCGGCGGAGGACAGTTCGATGTCGCCGGAGCGCGCCGCGACATTGCCGAAATAGGCAGCGGCGGCCGCGCAATCCCGCATGCGCCAGGAGGCGAGGCCGGCGACCCAGTCGGCATGGGTCGCCCATTCGGTCGGGCCGGTGCGCGCCATGTCGGCCAGGCGCCGCGCGTCGCGGTCATAGCCGTTCAGGTAGAAGACCCAAGCGATACGCTGCTGGAAGGCGGTGCGCGCCTCGGGGCTGAGCTCCGCGCTGCGTTCGTTGAACACGCTCTCCGCGGCGAATGGCTGGTCCTCGACGAGCAGGGGGTTGATCCGCGGCTCCAGCGCGTCGGCGACGGCGTCGCCCCGGATCGCGCGCGGGCGCTGACGGCGCGGCTGGCCGGCAAGGCCGGCGAGGCGTTGCGCCTGCGGGATTTCGGGAAAGGAGGTCGCGCCGCGCGTCGCGGCAAGGCGAGCGAGGTCCGCCGCCTGCGGCAGGTCCGGCGCGCGTTCGAGCAGCCGCATCAGCGGCTCCAGTTCGACGCGGGGCGAGCCGGGCGCTGTGTAGAGCATCGCGGTTGCGACGTCGTTGAGTGGCCCCTCGCGCATTGCGGCGAGCCGGGCCGAGGCCGAGGACCAGTTGGAGGCACGCAGGTCCGCGAATACCGCCTGCCAAGCCTCGCGCTCGGAGCCGTTGAGCTGGGCCGGGACGTCGAAGGCGCGCGCTGGGCCGGCGGGCGTCGGCGCGGCGTCGTGGGCCATTGCGGGCATGGCCAGGGCGGCGAGGCCGGCGGCCAGCGCGATCCGGGTCAGCTTGCTCATGCCGTCAATCCTTCCATCAGCATCTGGAGATCTTCCCAGGCGATCTTCTTGAGGCTCGGCCGCTGCTCGAGCTTTTCCGGCCGAATGGTTGCCAGCGCCTTAACCGGCCCGGCGGGAGTCGACAGGTCGTGCCAGCGGCCCCGCGAGGCGGCGACCGCACCGCCGAGCAACGCCTTGGCGCAGGCATCGCCGAACAGCAGCACCGCTTTGGGCTTCACCAGCGCGATATGGTGCCGCGCGAGTTCGGCGAGCTGCTTCTCCTGCGCCGCGTCGAGCCGGCCGGTCGGCGTGCGGACCGGCGAGAGCGGGGCGAGGTAGATCGTCTCGCGGCCGAGCGGTGGCGTCATCGCCGCCAGCATCCGCTCGAACAGGGCACCCGGCGCGCCGGAGATGAGGTGGCCGGCTGCCACATCCTGCGGCCCCGGCATGTCGACCAGCACCATCAAACCCGCAGCGGGATCGCCGGCCGGGCCGAGACGGGGCGCGGCGGGTGCGCCGAGCGGCAGGCGCGCGCCATCGACGAACCAGGCGCGGAAGCCCTCAAGATCATCGGGAAGCGCCGGAGCCGGGGGCGGCCCGGGCACGGCGGCCGGTTCGGCCGCTTTCGGCGCCAGCCAGTTGCGCGGCGCCTCGTCGACGAGCGTGTCCACACCCGCATCGGACCACCAGGAAAGGGCGCTTGCCGCCCGGCTCGAGGACATGCCTCGTGAAACCCCCACCGTGAAAACCGCAGGTATAGAGTCAGTCCCCGCCGGGCTGGTCAATCGGAAACGCCCCGTTTATCTGCGAGATGTTGGCTGCTTGCGACGAGGGGAGTCCGGATGAGCGAACGGGAGTCGATGCCCTATGACGTGGTGATCGTCGGCGCGGGTCCGGCGGGTCTCGCCGCGGCCATCCGGCTGAAGCAGCTCGCCAATGAGGCAGGACGTGAGCTTTCCGTCTGCATCCTCGAAAAGGGCTCCGAGGTCGGCGCCCACATCCTGTCCGGCGCGGTGGTCGATCCGATCGCGCTCGACGAACTGCTGTCGGACTGGCGCGATCTCGACAGTCCGCTCACCGTGCCTGTCACCAAAAACGAGCATTGGGTGCTGACCGGGACGGGCAAATGGGGCTTCCCGCACGTCCTGATGCCGCCCTTCATGTCGAACAAGGGTACGTACACGCTGAGCCTCGGCAACCTCTGCCGCTGGCTGGCGGGGCAGGCCGAGGCGCTCGGCGTCGAGATCTTCCCCGGCTTCGCCGCTGCCGAGGTGCTGTTCAACGACGACGGATCGGTGAAGGGCGTCGCGACCGGCGACATGGGCGTCGCGCGCGACGGCACCCACAAGCCCGACTACCAGCCCGGTATGGAACTGCACGGCCGCTACACCTTCTTCGCCGAAGGCGCGCGCGGCCATCTCACCAAGGAATTGAAGCGGATCTTCGAGCTGGAGCGGGACTGCGAGCCCCAGGTCTACGGCATCGGCCTCAAGGAGCTGTGGGACATCGATCCGGCCAAGCATGAGCCCGGCCGGGTCATTCACACCCAGGGCTGGCCGCTCTCCGACGCCTGGGGCGGCGGCTTCCTCTACCATCAGGCCAACAATCAGGTGGCGCTCGGGTTCGTCGTCGCGCTCGACTACAAGAACCCCTATCTCTCGCCCTTCGACGAGTTCCAGCGCTGGAAGCAGCATCCGTCGATCCGCCAGTTCCTCGAAGGCGGCCGCCGCGTCTCTTATGGCGCGCGCGCGATCAACGAGGGCGGCTGGCAGTCGGTGCCGACGCTGGCCTTCCCGGGCGGCGCGCTGATCGGCTGCACGGCGGGCTTCGTGAACGTGCCGCGGATCAAGGGCAGCCACACGGCGATGAAATCCGGCATGCTCGCCGCCGAATCCGCCTTCGCGGCGATCCAAGCGGAGCGGGGCAGCGACGTTCTGGCCGACTATGAGCCGAACCTGCGCGCGAGCTGGATCGCGACGGAGCTCAACAAGGTACGCAACGTCGAGCCATTGGTCGCGAAATGGGGCGGCACGATCGGCACGATGCTCGCCGGCATCGACATGTGGATGCGCCAGCTCCGCATCGGCCTGCCGTTCACGATGAAGCACCATCCCGACAGCACAACGCTCTGGCGCAAGGACCTTGTGCAGCCGATCGCCTACCCCAAGCCGGACGGCGTGATCAGCTTCGACAAGCTTTCCTCGGTCTTCCTCTCCAACACCAATCACGAGGAGGACCAGCCGATCCACCTGACGCTGAAGGATCCCGCGATCCCGGTCGAGGTGAACCTGGCCCGATATGCCGGCCCGGAGCGGCTTTACTGTCCCGCCGGCGTCTACGAGTTCGTCGAGGAGGGTGGTTCACCGCGCCTTCAGATCAACGCGCAGAACTGTGTCCACTGCAAGACATGCGACATCAAGGACCCGACCCAGAACATCAACTGGGTGGTTCCCGAAGGCGGAGGAGGCCCCAATTACCCCAATATGTAAGCCGGGTGCCCGCGCCGCGCTCGCCATCGCGCTCCTCACCGCCGCCACATCTGCGCAGGCGCGGGTCGAGTCCCGCTCGCCGCTCGTCGCCTACGCCCAGGCGCGCACGGCCGCCTCGGCCGGCGCCACCGAGCAGGCCAGCGCCGATTTCACCGCCGCCCTCGCCGCGGCGCCGGACAACGAGCTGGTCGCCGGCCAGGCGCTCGGCCATGCCGTCACGGCGGGCGACTGGCCGCTCGCGCTGCGTGCCGCCCGGGTTCTGGAGGCGAAGGGCGCGCTGCTCCCCGACGTGCGTTTCCTCCTCCTCGGCGATGCCTTCCGCAACCGCGACTGGCGGGCGGCGCAGGTCCAGATCGACGCGATCGAGCGCGACCGGCTGTTCGCCTTCGCGACGCCGGTGCTGCGCGCCTGGCTCGCTTATGGATCCCGCCGCGGCGATCCGATCACCGAGCTCGGCCGGGCCACCGAGGGGCCGGCCGCCGGCTATGCCGCCGAGCATCGGCCGCTGATCCTCCTGGCCCAAGGGCGCCGCGAAGGCGTCGATGAACTGGGTCGGGTCGCCCAGAGCGCGGGCCCCCGCGGGCCACGCCTGCGCATCGCCGGCGCCGCCGCGATCGCCCGCCGTGACCGGGAGGCGGCGCTCACCCTGCTGCAGGGTGATGCGCCCTCGATCCGCATCGCCCGCGAGCGTATCGCGCAGCGGCAGGAGCTGCCGGGCGCGATCGACTCCCCGGCCGCCGGGATGGGCGAGTTTCTCGTCCGCCTGTCGATCGATCTCAATTCCAACGAGCTGGCCTCCGTCTCGGCCACGTTGGCGCGGCTCGCCACCTGGCTGGCGCCAGAGAACAGCGAGACCTGGATGGTCGCCGCCGAACTCGCCGCGCGACAGGATCGGCACGACGCCGCAATCGCCATGCTCGCCAATGTGCCAGCGGGCGATCCGTTCGCCGCGGTGGCGCGCGACCAGCGCATCCGCCTCCTCGTCGACGGCGACGACAAGACCGAGGCGCTGCGGGAGGCCGAGGCCGCCGCGGCATTGCAGACGGCCGGTGCCGCCGATCAGGTCCGCCTCGGCGAGGTGCTGATGTCGCTCGATCGTCCGGCCGACGCCGCCGGCGCGTTCGCCCGCGCCATCGCGGTTCGCGACGACGCGACCAGCAACTATCCCGAATGGACTTTGTGGCTGATGCGCGGCGGCGCCCATGACGAGGCCGGGCAGTGGCCGGAGGCGCGCGCCGCCCTCGAACGCGCCTACAGCCTCGCGCCGGACCAGCCGCTGGTGCTCAACTATCTCGGTTATGCCCAGCTCTCTCGGCGCGAGAACATGCTGGAGGCCGAGCGGCTGATCCGCGAAGCGCATCGGCGCGCACCGGACAATGCAGCGATCACCGACTCGCTGGGCTGGGCGCTGTTCCTGAAGGGCGAGCGGGCCGAGGGGATCACCCTGCTCGAGCAGGCGGTGCAGGGTGCCCCGGCCGATACCGAGATCAACGAGCATCTCGGCGACGCCTATTACACCGTCGGTCGGCGGGCCGAGGCGCGCTACGCCTGGCGCGCCGCCCGGGTCTATGCCGAGGGCGACGACGCCACCCGTCTCGACGCCAAGATCACTCAGGGCATGACGCCGGAACTGGCGGCGCGGTGAGCATCGCCGGGGCCGGCGCCGGAGTCCGCTAGCCGGTGCAGGAAACCGCCTACGCCAAGGTCAATCTCGCTCTCCACGTCCGTGCGCGGGAGCCGGACGGCTATCACCGCATCGAAACGGTTTTCGCCTTCGCCGAGGAGGGCGACGCGCTCGGCGTCGCGGCGGCCGAGAGCCTCTCGCTGACGGTCATCGGTCCCTTCGCCGATGCGCTGGCCGGCGAGGGAGACAATCTCGTGCTCCGCGCCGCTCGCGCGCTGGCAGAGCATTGTGACGTCCGCACCGGGGCTGCGATCACGCTCGACAAGCGCCTCCCGATCGCCTCGGGGATCGGCGGCGGCTCGGCCGACGCGGCGACGACGCTCAGGCTCCTGCGCCGCTTCTGGACGCTGGACGTCGACGATGCCGCCCTTCACACGATCGCGGCGAAGCTTGGCGCCGACGTTCCGGCCTGCCTCCACAGCCGCACCATGTTCGGGCGGGGCAGGGGCGATATCCTGGAGCCGCTCGACCTCAGCGGCCTCGCCGGCACGCCCCTCCTGCTCGTCAATCCACGGGTTCCGGTCTCCACCGCCGCCGTCTTCCGCGCCTGGGACGGCATCGACCGCGGCCCGCTTGCCGGCTGGGAAGAGGGCCGCAACGACCTCGAACCGCCCGCACGGATGCTCGTGCCCGAGATCGATGCGGTGTTGCAGGCATTGTCGAAGGCTCGAGTCGCCCGGATGTCCGGATCGGGCGCGACCTGTTTCGGCCTGTTCGACTGCACCGGCTTGCGCGACGCGTGCGCTGCGGAAATCGCGCATCGCCAGCAGGGCTGGTGGATGCTGCCGACTCGTATCAGATGACCCGCGAGTCCCGGTCCGGAACAGCCGGAGACGCCGGTTAACCATCAAGTCCCGCAGGATTCCGTCGTGGCACGGCCCTTGCTCGGGATGTGGGAACGAGTCGAGGCGCGCTCTGCCGCGCCGACATTCGCCCGCGGTCCCCGCCTCCACCGGACGGGCGCCGCGGCCCCCTCATGGCCGGGGCGCCCCCACGGCGACCCGGCCTTTTTTGTGCGCGACAAAGCCCGGCCGGCGCGGCAACAAGGCCGCGATGTTCGAGCTCGAGATCGCCGACGGACTCGCCCGCCTGATCCTCGACCGGCCCGCGCGGCGCAACGCCATTCCGGCCGTCGAGTGGGAGAGGCTCGCGGCGCGGATCGATGAGGCGAAGGATGCCCGGACGCTGGTCGTGGCCGGCGCGGGCGGCGCGTTCTGCGCCGGCGCGGACCTGGCCGACTTTCCGATGGCGCCGGATGCGGCGGCGCGCTTCCGCCGGGCGATGCGCAGCGCACTCGATCGGCTGCAGAGCCTTGCCATCCCGACCATCGCATGGGTCGATGGCGCCTGCTACGGCGCCGGGGTCGCGCTCGCCATGGCTTGCGACCTGAGACTCGCCACCGCGGTCGCGCAATTCGCAATCACGCCGGCGAAGATCGGCATCTCCTATCCGCAGGAGGACGTGCACCGCCTGGTCGAGCTCGTCGGCCCCGGACAGGCGGCGCGCCTGCTCTACACGGCCGGCAGCATCGATGCGGCCAAGGCGCGGCGGATCGGGCTGGTCGATTGCGTCGTGTCCGCCGAGGAGGCGGAGGGGACGATCGCCTCGATCCTCGCCAACGCGGACGACAGCCTTGCCACGCTGAAGCATGCAATCCGCCTGGCCGTGCGCGGCGTACGGGAGGATGCGGCACAGGACGAACGCTTCGATGCTTTGCTCGGCGGGGCGGAGCTGGCGCGACGGCTCGAAGCCCGGCGGCGGACATGATAGGGGTGCGCGCATGCGGATGAGCCCGGTTCTTCTCCTCGCCTTGACGGCCTGCGGCGTGCAGGAATCCGCCGGCAGTTCCGAGACCGCCGCCGCCGTGGAAGACGATGGTCGGATCGAATGCCGGATCGGCGGCGCGGCGCAGTTCGAGCGCTTCTGCACGGTCGAGCGCGATGGCGCCGATCTCACGGTGCGCAAGCCGGATGGCGGCTTCCGGCGCCTGCGGATCGTCGGCGACGGCCGCGGCGTCGAGGCGGCGGACGGCGCCGAAGGGGCGGTGGTCACCTTGCTTTCCGATCGGCGGATCGAGGTCGCGATCGGCGGCGACGCTTTCCGCCTGCCGGCCACGGTCCAGTCGAGATGACCGGACGCATCGTCCTGACGGCGGCCGAGATGCGCGCGGCCGAGGAGGCCGCGATCACGGCCGGCACGCCGGTCGGAACGCTGATGGAGCGCGCCGGGATCGGCGCCGCGGAAGCGATCTGGCGCTATGCCGGCCCGGCGCCGGCGCTCGTCCTGTGCGGGCCCGGCAACAATGGCGGCGACGGCTATGTCGTCGCCCGGGAGCTGGCGGCGCGCGGCGTTCCGGTCCGCGTCGCCGCGACCGGCGAGCCGAAAAGCGATGCGGCCCGGGCCGCCCGGGCTAGCTGGGATGGCCCGGTGGAGGACATTGCAGACACCAGATCTGCGCCACTGCTGATCGACGCCTTGTTCGGGACCGGCCTCGGACGTCCGCTCGACTCCGCCCTGTCGGAACGAGTGTGCGATCTTGCCGGAAAGGCGCGCATCCGTGCTGCCATCGACCTGCCGAGCGGCGTCGCCACCGACGACGGCGCCATCCTCTCGCCGGTTCCGGACTTTGATCTCACCGTCACCTTCCAGACCCTGAAGCCGTCGCACCTTTTGCAGCCCGCCGCCCGCCATATGGGCCGGATCGTCGTGGCCGACATCGGCATCGCGGCGGAAAGCCGGTTGAGCGAGATCGTTCGCCCACACCTCGAGACGCCCGGCCCCGACGCTAACAAATTCTCGCGCGGCCTCGTCACCGTGATCGCCGGCGGCATGGCCGGTGCCAGCGCACTTGCGGCGGCCGCTGCGATGAAGGCCGGTGCCGGCGCGGTGCGGCTCCAGGCGCGGACCTTCGTCGCCGGCGTTCCGGCCGCGATCATCCAGACACCGGGCGATCCGCTCGCCCGCCTCGACGACAGCCGGATCGGCGCGCTGCTGCTCGGCCCCGGCATGATCGCGGACGCGGAAGGCAGGGAATTGCTCGAGGCCGTGCTTGCCTCCGGCCACCCGCTCGTCCTCGACGCCGGGGCGCTGCGGCTCGTGGCCGAGCGCGGGGCCGGCGACCTGAAGGATCTCGATCGGGCGGCGATCCTGACCCCGCACGAGGGGGAGTTCGGCGATCTCTTCCCCGATGGCGCCGGAGGCAGCAAGGTCGAGCGTGCCCGTGCCGCCGCGTCCGCGAGCGGCGCCGTCATCGTCTACAAGGGGCCGGACACGGTCATCGCCGCGCCGGATGGCCGCGCCGCCATCCTCGCCGTCGGGGCGCACTGGCTGGCCAGCGCCGGCACGGGCGATGTTCTCGCCGGCACCATCGCCGCATGTCGTGCCGCAGGACGCGATGCGTTCGAGGCGGCCTGCGCCGGTGTCTGGCTTCATGCCCGCGCGGCGGAGCTGGCCGGTCCGGCGCTGATCGCCGACGATCTCGTTACCCATCTGCCGGCCGCGCTGATCGACTGCCTGTGAGCGGCGGCGCCGAAATCGTCCGCCTCGCCGCGCGCGGGGACGGGGTGACCGCGGACGGCAGGTTCATGCCGATGACCGCGCCCGGTGACCTGATCAGCCCTGACGGCGCGGTGAGTCCCGGCCCGCACCACGCAACGCCGCCCTGCCGCCATTTTCCGGACTGCGGCGGCTGCCAGCTCCAGCATGTCGACGATGCGGCTTATGCGGAATTCCTCAAGGACCGTGTCGCCTCGGCGCTGGTGGCACAAGGCGTGCCGGTTCCCGACATCCTCGATCCACACCTCTCGCCGCCGCGCAGCCGCCGCCGCGCCGCACTCAAGGCGGCGGGCGGGGCGATCGGCTTCAATGCCGGGAAGAGCCATCGCATCGTCGATATGCGCGAATGCCATATCCTGAGGCCCGAGCTGTTCGCGCTCGTCGCGCCCCTGCGCCGCCTGTTGCCCGGCCGTGCCGAAATCGTGTTGACCCTGGCGGACCAGGGCGTCGATGTCCTGCTCGAAGGCGTCACCGTCGAAGGCCTTGCGGCGACCGAGATGATGGGCGCCTTCGCCGCCGGGTATCGTCTCGCCCGCCTGGCGATCGACGACGGCTATGGCCCCCAGACCCTCTGGGAGCCGGAGCCCGTCACCATCACGCTAGGCGACATCCCCGTCCCGCTCCCGCACGGCGCCTTTCTCCAGGCGACACGGGAAGGGGAGGCGGCGCTGGTCGGTGCCGTGCGGCAAGCCATCGGAGATGCGCAGACCGTCGCTGATCTTTTTGCGGGCCTCGGCACTTTCTCCCTTGCACTAGATGGCCGCATCTATGCCGCCGAAGGCGCCCGCGATGCCGCCTTGGCACTGAAATCGGCCGCTGCGCGCGCCCAACGCCAAGTCTTGGTTGACCATCGCGACCTCTTCCGGCGCCCGCTCGAAACGGCCGAGCTGAACCGCTTTGAGGCCATCGTCATCGATCCACCACGCGCCGGCGCGAAGGAGCAGGTGCCGCTGCTGGCTGCTTCGGACGTGCCGCGGATCGCCTACGTCTCTTGCAATCCCAGCACCTTCGCGCGCGATGCGAGGGTGTTGTTGGACGGCGGCTACCGCCTCGACTGGATACGGCCGGTCGGCCAGTTCCGCTGGTCGACCCATGTGGAACTGGCCGGCCGTTTCAGCAGGCCCTGATGGCGGTGGCCGTCAGAGCGACGCGAGCCGCTCTCCCCGGGCCATGATCAGCGCGACATCCGGTGTCGGCGATGCGTCGAGGATGTGCACGGTCGCACCGACCCGGGTCACCTGGAACAGCTCCCGGGCGAACGCCATCGGCAGGCGGATGCAGCCGTGCGAGGCGGGGCGGCCGGGGATCTGGCCGGCATGGAGTGCGATCCCGTCCCAGGTCAGCCGCTGCATGAACGGCATCGGCGCGTTGTTGTAGAGGTTGGAATAATGCTCGCGCCGCTTCTCGAGAATGTCGAAGCGGCCGATCGGCGTGGCGTGCCCGGGACGCCCGGTGGACACGGTGGTGACGCCGATCAGGGTACCGCTACGATACACATAGGCGCGCTGGAGCGGGATCGAGACGACGACCTCGACCGCGCCGCTCGGCGCCAGCTCGGGTCGCCAGGCGAACTCGCCCGGATCGAGATCCGATCCGTCGGCGAAGATCACCGGCCGCTGCGCGGTCTCGACGAAGTCCTGCAGCCCCGCGGCCGGGGCGCCCAGTGTCTCGGACAGCGCATGCATCTGGACGGACCGGTCGCCGCTTCCGTCCGCGGCGCTCGACTGAACGGGCGCGGCGCCGAGCAGCAGCGCGGCAACGGTCCCCAACGACAATAACTTTGCGAACTTCATCCCTTTTCTCCCTGAGACGGGGGCCCGGCCTCGCGTCTTCGGAAGCGATCGCTAGTCGTTTCGGCGGGGGATGCAGGCGCCGCGCGGCGAAGGCCGCGGAGTCGTCGTCGAAGCCGCCGCGCAGCGACGAACCGGGCGATTCGCACGATGAACGAAGGTCGCCGAAGCGCCACAAATCGTTAATGCCGCGGTAACCCTCCTATCGCCCGGCAGTCATGCGGGCCCGCTAAGCCTCTTCCCCAGCGGCGGCCGAATCGGCATGCTGGCCCGATGTCCGGCATCCGCCGGGCCTCGCATTTTCGGATCTATCGGGGGGAATCGATGAGCAACGCCTATTTTTCGCTGGCTTCGGGCAATTTCGCGCAGGACTGGTCGGACACCGGTCTGATCACCGCCAATGACCAATGGGCGGCCGTCGCCAGCATCATGGGCTATCTCGGCGACATCAATTCAGGATCGCCCAGCAATGTCGATCCGCGCACGCTCACCCAGCCGGCGCTCGGCGCGCTCGACGTGATCGCCAACCAGACGAACACGACGATCAACAATGGCGGCATCGCCGAATTCCAGATCGCCAATCCGACGATCGCGCTGCAGGGCTCCGGCACCGCCGATGCGCCCAGCCTCGTCCTCTACATGGACGCGAGCGGCCGCTCCGACATCCGCCTGCAGGCGAACCTGCGCGACATCGACGCCACCGCCGGCGAGGACGCGGTGCAGCAGGTCAACGTCCAGTACCGCACCGCCGAGGGCGCGGAGTGGATCAACGTCCCCGGCGGCTATTTCGCCGACGTGACCGGCCCGGGCGCGACGCTGGTGACCGCGCTCGACGTGATCCTGCCGCCCGGCGCGAACGATGCCGCGACGCTGCAGATCCGGATCATGACGACCAATGCCGGCGGCAATGACGAATGGGTCGGCGTCGACGACATTGTGGTCAGCAGCGACCCTCTGTCGGGCGGCGATCCCGGCGTGCTGTCGATCGCGGATGCGAGCATTGTGGAAGACGATGCCGGCGCGCTCACCTTCACCGTGACCCGCAGCGGCGGTGATACCGGCGAGGTTTCGGCGACCTGGACGCTCAACTTTACGGGCAGCGCCGACGCGTCCGACATCGAGAGCGATCCGCCGTTCACGGGCACCATCACCTTCGCCGACGGCGAGACGGAAAGGACGATCGCCATCGAGATCGCCGACGACGCCGATTTCGAGCCGGACGAGACGTTCACGATCACGCTCTCCGCGCCGACCGGCGGCGCGGTGCTCGGCGACGCCGAGGCGACCGGCACGATCCTCAACGACGACACCCCGCCGACGCCCGGCGGCGGCGTCTTTATCAACGAGATCCATTACGACAATGCCGGCACCGATGCGGGCGAGGCGATCGAGATCGCCGCGTCTGCCGGCACCGACCTCGCCGGCTGGACGATCGTGCTCTACAACGGCAGCAACGATCCCGGCGCCGCCGTAAGCTACAACACCAGGGCCCTGAGCGGCATCGTCCCCGACCAGGACGACGGCTATGGGACGATCAGCTTCTCCTATCCGGCCAACGGCATCCAGAACGGCGCGTTCGACGGCTTCGCGCTGGTCGATCCCGAAGGCAATGTCGTCCAGTTCCTGTCGATCGAGGGGACGATCACCGCCGCCAACGGCCCGGCCGCGGGCCTCACCAGCCAGGACATCGGCGTCTCCCAGGGCGGCAGCGACCCGATCGGCTCGTCGCTGCAACTCGTCGGCACCGGCGCGAGCTACGAGGACTTCACCTGGATCGCCTCGAACGACGACAGCTTCGGCGGGGTCAATGCCGGCCAGGACTTCATCAGCCCGACCGGCACCGGCCTGATCAGCGTCGCCGATGCCAGCGTCGTCGAGGGCGACGGCGGCGTGCAGCAGCTCGTCTTTACCGTGCGCCGCGCCGGCGGTACCGACCAGGCCGCCGCCGTCGACTATGTCCTCAACCTCGACGGCAGCGCCGACGTCGCCGACCTTGCGCCGGGCCAGCCGCTGACCGGCACGGTTATTTTCGCGGTCGGCGACACCAGCGCGCAGATCGTCATCGGCATCGCCGGCGACACGGTCGGCGAGGGCAACGAAACCTTCAACCTCCTGCTCGCGAATCCGCAGGGCAATATCGCCATCATCGACGGCGCGGCGACGGGCACGATCGTCAACGACGACCCGATCACCCTCAAGACCTACGAGATCCAGGGCGAGGGCCATCGCTCTGGCTATGAGGGCCAAGTGGTGACCACCGGGGGCATTGTCACTGCGGTCGCCACGAATGGCTTCTACCTCCAGGACGCGACCGGCGACGGCAACGCCCGCACGTCCGACGCCCTGTTCGTTTTCACCGGCGCAGCGCCGGGCGTGCTGATCGGCGACGCGGTGTCGGTGAACGGCACAGTCGCCGAGTTCCTGCCGGGCGGCGACACCACCAACCTCACCGTGACGCAGGTGACCGCGGCAGCGGTGACGCTGCAATCGACCGGCAATGCGCTGCCGGCGGCGACGGTGATCGGCGCGGGCGGCGTACTGCCGCCGAGCCAGGTGATCGATGACGACGGCTTCGCCAGCTACGATCCGGCGAGCGACGGCATCGACTTCTACGAATCGCTTGAAGGCATGCGGGTCACCATCGATCAGCCGCTGGTCGTCGCCGAGACCAATAGCTTCGGCGAGACCTTCGTCGTCGCCTCGGGCGGTGCCGGCGCCTCCGGAGTCAACGACCGTGGCGGCATCACCGTCTCGGACGGCGACTTCAACCCGGAGCGGATCCAGATCGACCAGACCCCGGCGCTGTTCCCCGGCTATGATCCGGCGCACAGCCAGGGCGACCGGCTGTCCGACGTGACCGGCATCGTCTCCTACAGCTTCAACAGCTACGAGGTGCTGGTCACCGGCCCGGTGACGGTGACCGAGGACGTGACCGTTTCGCGCGAGACCACCAACCTGGCCGGCGACGCGAACCATCTCACCGTCGCCAGCTACAATGTCGAGAATCTCGATCCCGGCGACGGCCCGGCCAAGTTCAACCTGCTCGCCAGCGACATCGTCTACAGCCTTGCCGCGCCGGACATCATCGGCCTGCAGGAAGTCCAGGACGCCAACGGACTCAACGGCAGCGATCCGCTGTCGGGCACCGAGACCGCGCAGCTGCTGATCGACGCGATCGCGGCGCTCGGCGGCCCCAATTACGTCTATGTCGAGATCGCGCCGACGAGCGCGGGCTCGACCGGGGGCGAGCCGGGCGGCAACATCCGCAATGGCTTCCTCTTCAATGCCGACCGGGTCGACTATGTCGAGGGCAGCGCCGAGCTGATCGAGGGGCCGGCGTTCAACGGCAGCCGCCGGCCGCTTGTCGCCGACTTCACCTTCAACGGCGAGACGGTGACTCTGATCAACGTCCATTCCACCTCGCGCCTCGGCAGCGATCCGTTGTTCGGTTCGACCCAGCCGCCGGCCGATGCGGGCGATGCCCAGCGCACCGCCCAGGCCAATGCAGTCCGCGCCTATGTCAACGACGCGCTCGCGACCGATCCGTCGCTGAAACTCGGCGTGCTCGGCGACTTCAACGGCTTCTGGTTCGAGGACGCGATCGGCGCGCTCGAGGCGGGCGGGGTGATGACCGACCTGCACCGGCTGCTGCCGGAGGCGGAGCGCTACTCCTACCTGTTCGAGGGCAACCTGCAGGCGCTCGACCATATCGTCGTGACCGGCGGGCTGGCCTCCGGCGCCCAGTTCGACGCGGTTCACATCAACGCCGAGCAGGCCAGCGGCACGCCGCGCGCCACCGATCACGATCCCGTCCTCGGCCGCTTCTTCATCCCGGCGCCGAATGCCGCGCCGGTCGCGAGGGACGATGCGATTGCGGTGGCGGAGGACGCCACCAGCGACAACCTCTGGGGCCTGCTGCTCGGCAATGACAGCGATCCGGATGCCGGTGACACGCTGGCGATCGTCGGTGTGGACGCGACCGGCACGCTCGGCAGCCTCGTCTTCGATCCGGCCACCGGCACGTTGCGCTATGTCGCGAACGGTGAGGTCATCAACGAGCTCGGTGCCGGCGAGACGTTGGTCGACCGCTTTGCCTACACGGTCAGCGATGGCCGCGGCGGCAGCGATACCGCGACGGTCGAGGTCACCGTCTCGGGCGCCAGCGACCCGGGCGTGACCCGCAATGGGGGCAACGGCAACGACCAGATCGACGGGACGGCGGGCGCCGACACCTTGTCGGGCGGAAATGGCAGCGACGTGCTCTACGGCTTTGGCGACGCCGATACGCTTTCGGGCGGCAACGGCGCCGACGTGATCGACGGCGGGCGCGGCAACGACTGGATCAGCGGCGGCAATGACGACGACATCCTGCTCGGCGGGCTCGGCAACGACGTCCTCGACGGTGGCAACGGCAATGACTGGCTGTTCGGCGGGGAGGGCGCCGACACGCTCAGCGGCGGCAATGGCAACGACCTGATCGACGGCGGCGCCGGCGATGATCTGCTGACCGGCGGCAACGGCAACGACGTCTTCCGCGTCAGCGAGATCGGCGGCGACGACCGGATCGCCGATTTCCGCCGCGGCCAGGACAAGGTCGACGTCAGCGGCCTCGACGCGATCGAGGGCGGCGGCCATGACGGCTTCGCCTGGATCGGCGGCGCGGCGTTCAGCGGCGCGGCGGGTCAGCTGCGCGCCTACACGTCCGGCGGATCCTCCTATCTGGCCGGCGATGTCGACGGTGACGGCGCCGCCGACTTCACGATCCAGACCGGGGTGCTGCTGACCAGCGCCGACGTGATCTTCGCCTGAGCTTTCTCACAGTCACCGATCGTCATTGCGAGCGAAGCGAAGCAATCCAGGGCTGCCTCCGCTGGATTGCTTCGTCGCTCCACTCCTCGCAATGACAGCCGGTCGCGGTTGTTCGACCGTCGCTGGCCTCCCACCCGGAACCGATGCCGGATTGAAACGCTTCTGTCATGGAGGCAGAAGGGATCGGTTGATGCCGTGGAGACGAGGGAGGGGCGATGTTCCTTCTTGACCGGATGCTGCGCGCGCTCGTGAAAACCGGGCCGCTGACGGTCGTCGATCCGTCCGGCAAGGCACACAGCTACGGCGCGCCGCGCGAAGGCGTTCGGCCGGTGACGGTGCGCCTGTTCGGGCGCGCGACGCCCTGGTGGATCGCGCGCGATCCCGCACTCGGCGCGGGCGAGGCCTATATGGACGGGCGACTGGTCGTCGAGGACGGCGACGTCCGCGACTTCATCGATCTCGTCGGCTACAACGGACGCTGGGATGCCGACAATCGGACGCGGCGCATCCTCAAGCGCCATCAAGGCGTCGCGGCCTGGTTCGACACCTGGAACTGGCGGCGTCGCGCCAGGCGCAATGTCGCCCATCACTACGACCTGTCCGGCCGGCTCTACGACCTCTTCCTCGACCGCGACCGGCAGTATAGCTGCGCCTATTTCGCAGGGCCGGACGTTGGGCTCGATCAGGCGCAGCTCGACAAGAAGGCCCATATCGCCGCCAAGCTCCGGCTCGAGCGCGGCCAGCGGGTGCTCGACATCGGCTGCGGTTGGGGCGGGCTCGCCCTCTATCTCAACCGCGTCGCCGACGTGGACGTGCTCGGCATCACTCTCTCGGAGGAACAGCTCAGGGTTGCGCGCCGGCGGGCCGAGGAAGCGGGTGTCGCCGACCGGGTGAAGTTCGAGCTGATCGACTATCGCGACGTTGCGGGACAATTCGACCGGATCGTCTCGGTCGGCATGTTCGAGCATGTCGGGCCGCCCTATTACGGCGCTTTCTTCGACCATTGCCGCGAGCTGCTGACGCCCGAGGGGGTGATGCTGCTCCATACGATCGGTCGCGCCGACGGGCCCGGCGCCACCGACGGCTGGACCACAAAATATATCTTCCCCGGCGGCTATGTGCCGTCGCTCAGCCAGGTGATGCCGGCGGTGGAGAAGTCCTGGCTGTGGCTCACCGACCTCGAGGTGCTGCGCCTCCATTATGCCCGCACGCTCGAACACTGGTACGATCGCAGCGTCGCGGCACGGGACGAGATCGTCTCGCTCTACGACGAGCGCTTCTACCGGATGTGGCTCTTCTACCTCGCCGGTTCGCGCAGCGCCTTCGTCCATGACGGCCACGTCGTCTTCCAGTTTCAGCTGACCCGCAAGCGGGACGCGGCGCCGCTGACCCGCGACTATCTGTTCGAGGAGGAGCGGCGGCTGCGCGGATTGGAGACGGTCCGGTCGAGCTCGATCGCGGCCTGATCCGCCATCGTTCGACCCTATTGCGATTGCCGTGCCGACGTTTCATGTTAGCGCTAACGAAACTTCGGCGGGGGAGGCATGATGCGCTGGTGGTTGTCACGGTTGACGGCGGTCCTGCTGGCGGCATCGCTCGGTGCAACGCCTGCCGCCGCGCAGCGCTGGGTCGGGAGCTGGGCGACCTCGCAGCAAATACCCGAGCCGCACAACATGCTTCCCGACGACCAGCTGCGCGACATGACGTTGCGCCAGGTGGTGCGCCTGACGCTGGGCGGCGAGAGCATCCGGGTCCGCCTGTCCAACGCCTTCGGAACCGAACCCCTGGCGGTCGACAACGTACATGTCGCCCTGAGCGACGGCGGCGGCGCGCGGATCGTCGCCGGGACGGGGCGGGCGGTGACTTTTGCCGGCCATCGCACGGTCGTGATCCCGGCGGGTGCCGACTATCTCTCCGATCCCGTCGACCTCGCCGTGCCTGCGCTGACCAGCCTCGCGGTGACGATGCACCTGCCCGAGCCGCCGGCGCGGCAGACCGGCCATCCGGGCTCGCGCATCGACTCCTGGCTGCTGCGCGGCGTGCACAGCGACGCGGTCGACCTGCCGGGCGCCGCGAAGATCGACCACTGGTATCAGCTTGGCGGCATCGACGTCGAAGCGCGAGGTCGGGAGGCGGCGATCGTGCTGTTCGGCGATTCGATCACCGACGGCTATGGCGTGACCGGCGGGGCCAACAACCGCTGGCCGGATTTCCTCGCCCAGCGGCTCCAGGCCGCCCCGCAGACGCGGCATCTGTCGGTGCTCAACCATGGCATCAGCGGCAACCGGATGCTGCGCGACGGGCTCGGCCCCAGCGCGCTGGCCCGCTTCGACCGCGACGTGCTCTCGCAGGCCGGCGTGCGCTACCTCGTGATCCTCGAAGGCGTGAACGATCTCGGCGTGCTGACCCGAGGCGCGCCGGCGACGCCCGAGCAGCACGAGGCGCTCGTGCGGGGCGTCGTCGGCGCCTATGCCCAGATGGTCCGAAGGGCGCGCGAGCGCGGCATCCGGGTGATCGGCGCGACGATCCTGCCGTTCGCCGGGTCCGATTATTATCATCCCGGCCCGCCGACCGAGGCGAGCCGGCAGGCGATCAACGCCTGGATCCGGACGCCTGGCAATTTCGACGCGGTGATCGATTTCGATGCGGCGATGCGCGATCCGGACCGGCCGGACCGGATACGGCCGGACTATGACCTGGACGGACTGCACCCATCGATCGCCGGTTACCGGGCGATGGCCGACGCGGTGCCGCTGGAGCTGTTCCGCTAGCGCTCGAGCCAGCCGCGGCCGGCCTGGACGCGGGCAATCTCCCGCACGCTCATCGCCGCGATGAAAGGGCTCGGCGAGGCCGCGCCGCGATCCAGCACGGCGAGACCCTCATCGACGCCGGGCGCGGCCGCAGCGAGCTCGCGCAGGGCGGCGAACCGGATGCGCTCGGACGGATGGTGCGCCGCGAAGCTTTCGACCAGGTCGCGGGCATTGCCGCCCGTCTGGGTGGCGGCGATCGCCAGCAGGGCTTCCGTCGCCGTCCGGTTCAGGATCTCGGCGATCTCGCATCGTTTCACGTCGAAGCGGTACTGGTCGAGGAACGGCTGGCGCGGCGAGGCCTCCATGATGTTGATCGAGATCGACATCTCGTCGGCGGGGAGCTGGTCGTGCACGTCGCGATGGGCGCGGTAGAGCATGACCTTGCCCAGATCGAGCTTCGCCTTTTCGACGAAGCGCAGGTTCACCTTCTCGCCGGGAACGCCGACCACGCCCTCCCGGTCATATTCGTAATAGTCGCTCCAATAGCCCGGTCCCAGATAGCCGACGGTCAGGAACGAGAAATTGTGGTCGTGCGGCACGTGGTAGAAGAAGGGCGAGGTGCCGCTGGCCTTGAACAGGCTGTCGCGCGGGCTCGGCCAGAAATTGGCGCGGATGAAATATTTCTCGCTGGCGCGGTGCAGCATGATGACCTGCGAGCTGTACTTGTTCTCCCGGGTCTGACGCACGCAGCGGTCCTTGAGCTCGGCGACCGCGATGTCGGCGAGGAACTGTCGATTGGCAGCCAGCCCCTTGAGCAGCACCCCGGCCGCCGCGAAGCTGTCCTCGTCAGCGGGATCGAAGGCCGGATCGTTGAGTGCGGCGATGACATCGCCGAGCTCGAGAGGGGCCGTTTCCGGGCAATCGATGATCCGGGGCATCAGGCGGCCTTCCGGTCGCCGACGACCTGCTCGAGATGCGCCAGCGTCGCGCCCGCCGTCGCGCGAACATCGTCATGCGGGTCGAGTGCAGCCATGGTGCGCAGGTGAGGCAGCGCGGCGCGGGCATCGATGCCGATCAGCTCGCGCATCACATGCCAGCGCACGAAGAAGTCCGGATGGTCGAGAAGCGCGGCCATGACGGGGAAGGCCGCGCTGCAATCGAGCTTGCGCAGCAACGTCGCCATCATCTGGATGCGCGATGCGCCGTCGTCATTCGCATTGCAGCCGACATAGGACAGGCTCCCGGAATCATATTCGACGCCCACCGGCGCCTGATCGCGCGCGATCTCCGCCTGAAGCAGCAGGATGTTCGCGCGGGCCTGTTCGATCACATAGGCCTGCCGGCGCCCGTCGACGACGAGCACGTCGCCATCGGCCAGCCGGCGCTCGCCGGTCCGGACGCAGCGGCCGGCCGATGTCGCGGAGAAGCCGGCGCCGATCGGCGGCGCTTCCCAGAACGACAGCAGCGCATCGCCCGCATCGACGAACTTGAGGACCGACATCCGGCCGGTGAAGCCGATCGAGGTTGCGCCGCGGTGCGCGCTCTTCTTGGCGGCAAGCTGGGCGATGTTGATGGCGCCGATCGCAAGCGAAACGTCCGGACTCTCGTAGACCATGAGTCCTTTATGGATGTCGCTGTAGATCGCGGGGAAGGGCGGTTCCGCAAACGGATCGCTCCTGAGCATGTCGGCGAGACCGACGATCAAACTATCCAACCAATCACCCTCAAGTAGCGATCGGACGGCCTCGGCGGTCACCTCCGCGCTCCGATCGGGCGCCGTCGCGAAGGCCGCGTCCAAACGTCGATGCAAACCGCCGCTTCGCCAGTCGGTTGCGAACGCGTCGACTGTCTGTTGCGTCTGGCGCTGGGCTTCGCGGTCTGCGAGCCAGGCCAGCGACTTTGCGCGATCCGCGGGCGCGGGCGCTCCAGTTCGATTGGCTTCACTGGTCACGCGTATGACGCTCCGGCCTTGACTTGCCGGCGACCACCACGGGGGCAGAGCGCCTCCGTACGTGCCGCCGGCAGATTTGCTTCAAGCTGCTATGTAGATGGCAAGGCCGGCTGCAACGCCGAGACAAGCCGCACCGCCAACCTCTTGCTGCTTTGCCGCGCCCGCGACAGCCACCTGTGTGCAGAGCTCCGGAAGAGCTTCCACTTCGAACCGGATCGTTTCAAATTCTTTGGCCATTTTTGCCTCCCATCTTAGCTTTTAGGGAGGTGGCTTGTCGCACCGATTGATTTATACTTTGCTAAACGGAATTCCATTTGATCAGTCGGACGCGGGCTCTCCATCTTCTCGCCGATACGCGTCACGCAAGACGGTCAGGCTTTTGAGCTCGCGCCGGCTGCGCCGCATCATGACGAAAAGATAGATGTAAAGCGCGGCGACGATGATCACCAGATGGACGGCCACCGAATGCGGCCCCGCGAGCCTCTCCCCGATGTCCGCGAGAATACCGTCGACCGAGCCGCTCTCGAGGGCGGCGCCAAAGGCCAGGCCCAGGATCACGCCCGGCAAGCCGCCGAGCAGTCCCGTACGGACCCGTTTCAGCGTCGCATGGGCGCGGGCGATGGATTGGTCGAGCATCTGCTCGGCCGTGCCTGTGAGCGATTTTAGCTCGAGCGCACGCAATTTGCGTTGGCGAATGCTGCTTCCCAGCATCAGCGCGATGGCAGCGCCGCCGATCAGCAAGGTCGCCGGCCTCGGATTGGAAATGGCGAGTATCAGCACGACGATCGAAACGAGGATGGCGAATGCCGCATCGGCAAACTGGGCGCGTCGCGCATGTCGTGCGACCCGGTCGGCGGTCCGGCGGAGCTTTTCGATCTCCGCCGGATCGGGATCCTGGCGCCACATGTCGCCGAGGCGTTCGAGATCGAAATCTGTCATCGCCCCCTCTCCAGCATAGATTTGAGCGCCGCCTTCGCCCGTGAAAGCCTCAACGCCAAAGCATTGGGCGCGATTCCCAACATTTCGGCGATTTCCGCATAGCTGAAACCTTCGAGAACCAAAACGATAACTTCACGTTGTGGTACTGGAAGGCGACGTGTTGCTTCAATCAACGCGCGCCGCTCGCTTGCGTCAATTGCGCTTTGTTCCGGATCTGGGTCACCGGCTTCGAGTTTTTCAGGAATTTCCGCAGTCGGCAGCTGGCGTACTTGCTTGGCAACAAAGGAAATAGCCCGATTCTGGGCGATCCGCGCGATGAAGGTCTTCAGCGAGGCGTCGGCGCGAAAGCTCGGCAGCGCCTGCCAGACGGCGAGGAGGATCTGCTGGACCAGGTCTTCGCGCAGGGCGGGGTCGGCTTCATAGGACATGGCGATGCGCGTGATGAGTGCGCCGTGTTCGGCGACGATGCGCTCGAACGGCGGCGTCTCATCTCCAGCCATGCCGGTTGCTGTGGCCATAAGCGGCCGACTCCCCACTCACTGTTTCTCGCACGAAACGGCGAACAATCACATGGGTCTGAAGACGGGGTAAACGCTCGCGACCCGAGCGCGTCAATGTGGATACGATCAGGCGGCCCGGCGGGTCATCCATCTGATCTCCGTGCAACGCGAGCAGCGGTGGTGGATGCGCTGAAATCCGATCACCTTGCCCAGCATCGCGGCAGCCCAATGGACGCGGCGGGTCGGCAACGCGAGATCCGCCGCGATGCATGCGTCGCAGAGGCCATCACGCCGCGCGCGGATAAGTCGAGCGACGTCCTCCGTCCCGCTCATCCCTCGATCCCCAGCAGCCAATGGGCGAGGCTGACCGGCGCGACGTTCGCATCGGGGGCGGTCCGCACCAGCGCGGTGCGATGGGCCATGATCCATTGCAGGCAGTCGATGCGGTTCTCGAACAGAGGATAATTGTCGCGCGCCGGCCGGAGCGACTCCTCGTCGATCAGGAAGCGCGCACCACGCCGGCAGCCGGGCATGCCCGCCCAGTCGCGCATCGGTGCGGTCACCGCCGGCACCCACCAGGTCCTTGCGCCGTCGAGTGTGTCGACGTCGGACATCTGCATCGGCCCCGTCCTCTCCTCGGACATTGTCGAAGCCGGCGCGGGGAAGGGGCGGCCCCGCGCCGGCGAGATCGTCACTTCAAATCGAAACGATCAGCATTCATCACCTTGGTCCAGGCCGCGACAAAATCGCGGACGAACTTCTCGCCCGCATCGGCCGCGGCATAGACCTCGGAAAGCGCCCGGAGCTGCGAGTTCGAACCGAAGACAAGATCGGTTCGCGTCGCCGTCCACTTCTGCCGGTCGGTCTTGCGATCTGTGCCGGCGAACACCTCGTCGCCTGCCGGATCGAGTTCCTTCCACGCCGTGCCCATGTCGAGCAGGTTGACGAAGAAGTCATTGGTGAGCTGGCCCGGCCGGTCGGTGAACACGCCATGCTGCGACCCGCCATGGTTGGCGCCGAGCACGCGCAGGCCGCCGACCAGCACCGTCATCTCCGGCGCGCTGAGGCCGAGCAGCTGCGAGCGGTCGATCAGCAGCTCCTCGGTCGGCACGCTGAAACGGACCGCGAGATAATTGCGGAAGCCTTCCGCCCGCGGCTCGAGCGGCTCGAAGCTGTGCGCGTCGGTCTGCTCCTGCGACGCGTCGCCGCGGCCGGAGGAGAAGGGCACGGTGACACTATGCCCCGCATCCTTCGCCGCCTTCTCGACGCCGACATTGCCACCGAGCACGATCAGATCGGCGATGCTGACCTTGCCGCCGAAATCGGCCTGAATGCCCTCATAGACCTTGAGCGCCTTGGCGAGCTCGGCGGGCTCGTTGACCGCCCAGTCCTTCTGCGGCGCGAGCCGGATGCGCGCGCCGTTGGCGCCGCCGCGCTTGTCGGAATCGCGGAAGGTCGAGGCCGAGGCCCAGGCGGTCTTGACCAGCTGGCTGACGCTGAGGCCGGAGTCCGCGATCTTGCCCTTGAGCGTCGCGACGTCGCCGTCGCTGAGCTTCGGGCCGGCCGGGATCGGATCCTGCCAGATCAGATCCTCCGCCGGCACTTCCGGGCCGAGATAACGGGCCTTGGGCCCCATGTCGCGGTGGGTGAGCTTGAACCAGGCGCGGGCGAAGGCGTCGGCGAACTGGTCTGGATTCCGGTAGAAGCGCTCGGAGATTTCCCGGTATTTGGGATCCATCTTGAACGCCATGTCGGCGGTGGTCATCATCGTCGGCAGACGCCGGTCCGGACTGTGCGCGCCGGGCGCCATGTCCTCCGGCTTCTGGTTCACCGGCTGCCATTGCGGCGCACCGGCCGGGCTCTTCACCAGCTCGTATTCATAGTCCATCAGCATGCGGAAATAGTTGTGCGTCCACTGGACCGGCGTCGGCGTCCAGGCGCCTTCGAGGCCGCTGGTGATGGTGTGATCGCCGACGCCGCTCTCGTGGCCGCTTTGCCAGCCGAGGCCCTGCTGGGCGATGTCAGCGCCCTCCGGCTCCGCGCCGACCTTGGACGCATCGCCCGCGCCGTGGCACTTGCCGAACGTGTGGCCGCCGGCGGTGAGCGCGACAGTCTCCTCGTCGTTCATCGCCATCCGCGCGAACGTCTCGCGGATGTCCCGGGCCGACAACAGGGGATCGGGATTGCCGCCCGGGCCGGTCGGATTGACGTAGATCAGGCCCATCTGGATCGCCGCGAGCGGCTCCTCCAGCACCATCTGCTCCTCGGGCCGGATGCGGGTCTGATTCTTTTCGTGCCCGACCCAGTACTCCTCGGTGCCCCAGTAGACGTCCTTCTGCGGCTCGTAGATGTCCTCGCGGCCACCCCCGAAGCCGAACACCGGGCCGCCCATCGATTCGATCGCGACGTTGCCGGTGAGGATCAGCAGATCCGCCCAGGAGAGCTTGCGGCCATATTTCTGCTTGATGGGCCAGAGCAGCCGGCGCGCCTTGTCGAGATTGGCATTGTCGGGCCAGGAGTTGAGCGGCGCAAAGCGCTGGTCGCCCGAGGAGGCGCCACCGCGGCCATCCCCCGTTCGATAGGTGCCGGCCGCGTGCCATGCCATGCGGATGAAGAAGGGGCCGTAATGGCCGTAGTCGGCCGGCCACCAGGGCTGGCTGTCGGTCATCAGCGCGGTAAGGTCGGCCTTCAGCTGCTGATAGTCGATCGACTGGAATTCCTTCGCATAGTCGAAGTCGTCCCCCATCGGATTGCCGTGCCGGCCATGCTGATGGAGAATGTCGAGGCTGAGCTGGTTCGGCCACCAGTCGCGGTTGGTGCGGCCCAGCAGGGACCGCAACGCCGCGGGTTCCTTCGCGGGATCGCTGAGGGGGCTGCCACTGGTCTTTGCGTCCATTGTCTCTCTCCGATGTCTAGTTCGCGTTTCGAGTCGGCCGGCCCACTGCGGCGTCCAGGACGACGGCATTCGTGACGAACTCGAGGGGGTTCGTGGCAGCCATGATGCTCCCTTCTGCGACGGGTAAGCAACATGACCCTACGACCGGAGAGCGAAAGTCAAAAACGATTAAAAGCGGTAAGACTGATCGAGCAGGGCGATGTTATTGCGGTGCAAAAGTCGCCAGACGACTGGTCCGGCCCGGCCGGGGCATGAAAAAAGGGGAGGGCGGTTCGTGCCTCCCCTCCCCTCCCTGAGAACCTCTAATTGTGTCGACCGCGTCCGCAACGCGCCGGATCGGCCCAACTGCCGCTGTCGCTGTCGGTGAGGCCACTGCAGCGATTGCCGCGCCGGCCGCGCCCATTGCCCGCCGGATCCGCGTTGCCGCCGGAATCGCCGTCGGTCAGGCCGGTCCGCCCGCGCCCGCGCCGGCCGCCGCGCCCATTGCCGGCGGGATCGGCATAGCGACCGGTGTCGTTGTCGGTGATGCCGCTGCGTCCGCGCCGGCCACGGCCGTCACCGGCCGGATCGGCATTGGGACCCGTGTCATTGTCGGTGATTCCCGAACGCCCGCCGCGCCGGCCGCGGCCGTTGCCCGCCGGATCGGCGTTGGGACCAGTGTCGTTGTCGGTGATTCCGGAGCGGCCGCGCCCACGGCCGACCGGGTCCGCATTCGGGCCGGTATCATTGTCGGTCACCTGGAACGCCTCGGCACGTCCGCCGAGAATGGTCAGTGCCGCGCCCCCCGCGATCGCACCCCCCGCCACACGTCCCAGAAAGGACCGGCGGGTCAGTTTTCTTGTGGTTTTCATGCAATCACCCCTTCCACATGCCCCGGGGGCCGGGCAGACCTTTCGGTGCCGCCGGTCCGCAAAAGGCGGATACGCGGTTCTGTGCCGGGTTGGATGCGTGGGAAAGGCGCGCCGACATGCGCCGAAGAGATCGGCGCGCACCGGCGGTGCATGGACAGCAGGAGCCCAAAGGCCGGGCGCAAGGTCAATGTGCGATTCCTCGTGCAGCCATGTCCGCGAAAGGGGCAACAGGCCCATTCCCCGGACAACTCAGAACGCAATGATGTGCATAGCTTAAAGAGGAGCGTCCTCCAAGCAGTCGCGTGGTGATCGCCGCGTCCGTGCGATCGCGCCGTGCGCACTGGAAATCCGCGTGCGGCCGGACTATTTCTGGCGCTGCAACGAACAAGGGCACGCCATGGCTTCCGGCCTCCTGGCCTATCTGGATTCGATCAAGGCGCGCGATCCGGCGCCGCGATCGCGGTGGGAAATCCTGCTTTATCCCGGCGTGTGGGCGGTCGGCTTCCACCGAATCGCCCATTGGCTGTTCAACGGCGAGCTCTTCTTCCTCGCCCGGCTGGTCAATCACATCTCGCGGATGCTGACCGCGATCGACATCCATCCGGGCGCCGAGATCGGCCGGAACTTCTTCATCGATCACGGCTTCGTCGTGATCGGCGAGACAGCGACGATCGGCGACGACGTCACAATCTACCAGCAGGTGACTCTGGGCGGCACCAACCCGACCAACGGCATCGCCGGCAAGCGCCATCCGTCCATCCGGGACGGCGTCATCATCGGGTCCGGCGCGCAGATTCTGGGGCCGATCATCGTCGGCCCGCACGCCCGGATCGGCGCCAACAGCGTCGTCACCAAGGACGTGCCCGAAGGGGCCACCATGATCGGCATTCCGGCGCGTTCGACGCTGGTCGACGCGCAGGAGAGCGCCCGGGCGCGCTTCCTGCCCTATGGCACGCCCTGCTCGGAGACGTTCGATCCGGCGACGCAGAAGCTCGAGATCCTCCAGTGCGAGATCGAGTTGCTGCGCAAGCGCCTCGCCGAGCTCATCGAGGAGCGGGATCACGCCGCCGGGGAGCTGCCCGTCAAAGAGCAGGGCCGCGCCTGATGGGGACGGTCCTGCAGTTTCCAGGACCGGACTCCAAAGCGCAGGTGGGTTTCGACAGGTTCGAATTGAACCGGATCGTGGACCTCTACGGTCGCATGGTCGCCGCCGGCCTGTGGAAGGACTATGCGATCGAGTTCCGCCCCGATGCGGCAAGCTTCTGGGCCTTCCGCCGCGCCGCCGAGCGGCCCGAATACCGCATCGAGAAGCGCCCGGCGCTGCGCGGCAGGCAGGGGCAGTGGGCGCTGATCGGCGAGGCCGGGCAGGTGCTGAAGCGCGGCCATGAGCTCGGGCCGGTGCTGGCCTCGATCGAGCGGCGGCTGCTGAAGCTGGTCGGCGATCTGTAAGCGCTGCGGCGCATCTCCCAAGGTTGCCAAACCGGCCCGTCCGCTTAGGGTTCGGCGAAACCGGAATTCAGGGGAGATTCGCATGCGCCGCCGCACCTTCCTCGCTGCCGCCCCGTTTGCTGCAGCAGGCCTTGCCGTCCGGACGGAAGCGCAGGCGCGGCCGACTTCGATTCCCGGGTTCCAGCCCGCGGGCGAGGAGACCTATGCACGCCCCGACCTACGCGCCGGGGATCGCCCGGTCGGGGCCAGCTTCGCCTCGCGCTCGGCCGTGTACGGGCGTTCGGGCGCGGCCGGGACGGCGCACCCGCTGGCGACGCAGGCGGGGATCGAGATCCTCAAGGCCGGCGGCTCGGCCGTGGACGCGGCGATCGCGATCAATGCCTGCCTCGGCTTCCTCGAGCCGACGGCCTGCGGGATCGGCGGCGACGTCTATGCGATGCTGTGGGACCCGGCGCGGCGCAAGGTCGTCGGCCTGGCCGGCTCCGGCCGCTCGCCGCGCGGCCTCAGCCTCGAAACGGTCCGGTCCCGCGCCCGGAACGGCGTGCTGCCGCCTTATGGCGCGGTCACGGTCTCGGTGCCGGGGGCGGTCGACGGCTGGTGGGCCCTGCACCAGCGTTACGGCCGGCTGCCCTGGCGCGATCTGTTCGCTCCGGCGATCGCGCTGGCCAGCGAGGGCGCACCGGTGCCGGAGATCATCAGTCACTACATGCGCCGGTCCATGGCGAACTTCGCCCGCCGGGCGAGCGAGATGGAGGAGGCCGCCAATGCCCGCGCCGTCTGGGGCGAGGGGCCGGGGGTCGGCGAGGTCTTCCGCAATCCCGATCTCGCCCGCACCTACCGGATGATCGCCGAGGGCGGCCGCGACGCTTATTATGATGGGCCGATCGCCGACACGATCGAGCGCTATTTCCGCCGGATCGGCGGCTGGATGACGCGCGCGGATCTTGCCGCCCATCGTGCCGAATGGTCCGAGCCGTTCGCCACCGATTATCGCGGCGTCACCGTCCACGCGCTCGGCGCCAACACGCAAGGCGTCGCGACGCTGCAGATGCTCAACATGATCGAGCGGTTCGACATGCGCGCGGCCGGCTTCCAGTCGGCGCGGGCGATCCACATCGCCGCCGAGGCCAAGCGCCTCGCCTACGAGGACCGCGCCCGCTATTACGCCGACCCGGCCTTCTCGCGCGTGCCGTTCGAATGGCTGGTCTCCAAGGACTATGCCGCCGAGCGGGCCCGGCTGATCCGGCCGGACCGAGTCAACCCGAGCGTGCAGCCCGGCACCGCGCCGAGCCGTGGCGACACCACCTATTTCACCGCGTCGGATCGCTGGGGGATGATGGTCTCGATGATCCAGTCCAACTTCCGCGGCATGGGCTCAGGCCTCGTCGCGGACGGCCTGGGCTTCATGTTCCAGGACCGCGGCCAGCTCTTCGCGCTCGAGGACGGCCATCCCAATGTCTACGCGCCGGGCAAGCGGCCCTTCCAGACGATCATCCCGGGCTTCGCGACGAAGGACGGCGGGCCCTGGCTCTCGTTCGGCGTGATGGGCGGCGACATGCAGCCGCAGGGCCAGTCGCAGATCGTCATGAACTGCGTGGATTTCGGCCTCGACATCCAGGCGGCTGGCGATTCCCCGCGCTGGCACCATGAAGGGTCGTCGCAGCGCATGGGCGAGGATTCACCCGATCTCGGGCCGACCGGCGTGCTGCGGCTGGAGAGCGGCGTTCCGGCTGCCACCCGGCAGGCGCTGGTCGACCTGGGCTGGCGGATCGGCGAGAGCGATGGTGGCTTCGGCCGCTACCAGTGCATCGAGCAGCGCATGAGTGGGGATCAGCGCGTCTATGCCGGCGCCAGCGAGATGCGCGCCGATGGCTGCGCGCTGGCCTATTAGGCCGCGGCCTGGCCGCCGATCTCGTCGCGCGACGGCAGCCAGCCGGCGGCGCGCAGGCGCGACACATTGGCCCGCGAGACGGGCGCCTCGATTCCGTTCATCAGCCTGAGGCGGACGTTGCGGCCGTCTTCGACCACCGCCGTCACTGCGCGGCGTGCCACCCACCAGGATCGGTGGATCTGCATGCCCTCGACCCCGTCGAGCCGCGCGATCGCCTGGCCGAGCGGCATCAGCACCAGATCGGAGCCCTGCCGGGTGTGCACCCGCACATAATGATCCTCCATCTGGAGGCAGATCAGGTCGCGTCCGAGCCTGAGCGGCAGGTGGAGCGGCAGCCCGGCGTCCTCGTTGCGATGCGGGTTCTGCGTGGCATGCAGCCCGAGGACGACGTAGGTGACGGTGCAGAAGGTGCTGATCAGCAGCGACTGGCCGTACCATTCGATCCAGCCGATCCGGACGAGGAACGGCCACAGGGCGACCGCAAGGGTGCGGGTTGCGAGGGCAAGCGGGATCGTGGCGAGCAGGACGATTCCCGCCATCCACATCCAGGTGGGCCAACTCCTCCGCGTCGCATGGGCCCGCGACCACCGGATCAGCAGGTCGAAGCCGATGCACCCCATCAGGGTGCTGGCGGTCCAATAGGCGATGCGGGTCGGCGCCGAATCGTTGAAATAGCTTCCGAACGGGCCGGCCAGGCCCATGAAGACGCCAAGCGCGCCATAGATGGCGAGGCGGATTGCCCATCCTCGTATATCGCGCCCCAGCATCGTCGTGGCGAACATGACGACGTCATAGCGGGCGAGGCGGTCCCCGAAAACCGTTCGCCTGCCGGCGAACCCGTTCGCCCGTTCACGAATAGGGCGGTGAAGCCCGGCGCCGGCGAGGCCAGAAGCACCCGGTTTCACCACGAAATCGGGAGAATATATGGCGATCCGGATTTCCACTGTCCTGCTGGCGCTCTGCCTGCTGGTCGGCCAGCCGGCATGGGCGGGCGTTGGTTTTGAAACGCTCACAATTCCCGACCCTCAGGGCGGGTCGATCGAGGTCGGAATATGGTATCCGGCCGCGTCGCATATGCAGCCCGCTGCGGGCGACCCGGCGCCGGTCGTCGGAGAGGGATTGCCGCTCGTCGTCCTTTCGCACGGCAATGGCGGCCATTTCGGCGGTCATTCGGATACCGCGATCGCCCTCGCCGAAGCGGGCTTCGTGGCGGCGGCGCTCACCCATGGCGGCGACAACCATCTGGACCAGAGCCTGGCGACCGACATGCCGAACCGGCCGCGACAGCTCAGCATACTGATCGACTATCTGCTTCAGGATTGGCGGGGACGCGCCCATATCGATCCCCGCCGGATCGGCGCGTTCGGCTTCTCGTCCGGTGGTTTCACGGTATTGGCCGCCATCGGCGCCCGGCCCGATCCGGCCGCGGTCATCGACCATTGCCGCCACCGCAACGATTTCTCCGACTGCCGCCTCCGCGCAGCGCATCCCACCGCGTCTCCCGAGACATGGCGCTGGCGGCCCGACGCACGGATCAGGGCAGTGGTCTCGGCCGCGCCGGCGCTCGGCTATTCCTTCACCGCCGAAAGCCTGGCCGGTATCCGCATTCCGGTCCAGCTCTGGCAGGCAGAGCATGACGAGATCCTGCCGTCACCGCATTATGTCGAGCCGGTGCGCGCACGGTTGTCGTCGCCCGAATATCATCTGGTGCAGGGGGCAGGGCACTTCGACTTCCTCAAGCCCTGCTCGGCCGAGCTGGCGCGCGCGGTGCCCGAAATCTGCACGTCGCGGCCGGGCTTCGACCGCACCGCCTTCCATGCGACCTTCAACCGCGAGGTCGTCCGCTTCTTCCGGGACAATCTTGCCGCGGCGACTGATGTTGCAGCAGCCGAATAGACATTCTTCCGCAATGAAAGACAGCGTATAGTACGAGTAGTACTACATGCTGCCTTTGGAGGAAGCGAATGCGGATCGGGATTCTTGGGACGGGTATGGTCGGTGAGGCCCTGGCCGGGAAATGCGTGGAACGGGGTCACGAGGTCATGATGGGATCGCGCTCGGCGAACTCGGAAAGCGTGACGCGATGGGCGGAAAGGAGCGGCGGTCGGGCTGGCGCATTCGCGGAAGCCGCCCGGTTCGGCGAGATGGTCTTCAGCTGCCTCAATGGGGCGAGGGCGCTTGAAACCCTTCAGGTGATCGATGCGGAGGCGGTTGCCGGCAAGATCGTGATCGACGTGTCCAATCCTCTCGTCCCGCTGGCCGGCTCGGCTCTCCCGTCCCTCAAATACGGGGTCGACAATTCGCTGGGCGAGCAGGTTCAGGCCGCCCTTCCCGGGGCGCGCGTGGTCAAGGCCTTAAACACGTTGAACTGCCAGGTGATGGTCGATCCCGGTCGCGTGCCGGGCATGCATCACCTGTTCATTGCCGGAAATGACCCGGATGCGAAGACGGAGGTGGCCGGCTTCCTGGAACGGGAATTCGGCTGGAGCGCGGACCGGATCATCGATGTCGGCGACATCACCTCGGCGCGGGCGACCGAACTGCTCATGCCGCTCTGGATGCGGCTGTGGCAGGCGGCCGGCCATGCCGATTTCAACTGGCATATCGCGGGATACCGGCCGTGATCGTCGAAGATACGCTATCCGATCGGCGCGCGCGGGCCGATTGACATCACCATGAGGTCGCCGCCGTCGCCGGATCCCGAGGACCAGGCGACGGCGTCGGCCGTTCAGGCCTGCTGATCCTGCTCCTTCGCCTTGCCGGCAGGCCTGCTCTTCTTCTTCGAAGCCTTGGGCGGGGCGGGGATGATCTCGAACGACGGGGCATTGTCTTTGATCCGGACTTTGACCTCGCCGCCATGGACCAGCTTGCCGAAGAGCAGTTCCTCGGCGAGCGGCTGCTTGATCTTCTCCTGGACCAGCCGGCCCATCGGCCGGGCACCATAGAGCTTGTCGTAGCCGCGCGCGGTCAGCCATTCGCGCGCCTCGTCGTCCAGTTCGATGTGGACGTTGCGGTCGGCGAGCTGGAGCTCGAGTTGCAGGATGAACTTGTCCACCACTCGCGCAACGACCTCGGTCGGCAGGTAGCCGAACGGGACGATCGCATCGAGGCGGTTGCGGAACTCCGGCGAGAACATCCGCTTCACCGCCTCGTCGCTCGCATCTTCCTTGGAGATGTTGCCGAAACCGATCCCCTCGCTCGCCATGTCCTGCGCACCGGCATTGGTGGTCATGATCAGGATGACGTTGCGGAAATCGACCGTCTTGCCGTGATGGTCGGTGAGCCGGCCATTGTCCATGATCTGGAGCAGGATGTTGAACAGGTCCGGATGCGCCTTCTCGATCTCGTCGAGGAGGAGCACCGAGTGCGGATGCTGGTCGACCGCGTCGGTCAGGAGGCCGCCCTGGTCATAGCCGACATAGCCCGGCGGGGCGCCGATCAGGCGGCTGACGCTGTGCCGCTCCATATATTCCGACATGTCGAAGCGCTGCAGCGGGATGCCCATGATCGAGGCGAGCTGGCGCGCCACCTCGGTCTTGCCGACGCCGGTCGGGCCGGAGAAGAGGTAGGAACCGATCGGCTTGTCGGGATCGCGCAGGCCGGCACGGCTGAGCTTGATCGCCGAAGCCAGCCGGCTGATTGCGTCGTCCTGGCCGAACACTACCCGCTTCAGGTCCTTGTCGAGATGCTCGAGCGCCTTCTTGTCGTCGCTCGACACGCTCTTGGCCGGGATGCGCGCCATGGTCGAGATGACCGCCTCGATCTCCTTCACCGTGATCGTCTTCTTGCGCTTCGACGGCGGCACCAGCATCTGCATGGCGCCGACCTCGTCGATCACGTCGATCGCCTTGTCGGGCAGCTTGCGGTCGTTGATGTAGCGCGCGGAGAGCTCGACCGCCGCCTTGATCGCGTCCGGCGTGTACTTGACGCTGTGATGCTCCTCGAAGGCCGAGCGGAGGCCCGCGAGGATCTTGATCGTGTCCTCCAAGGTCGGCTCGTTGACGTCGATCTTCTGGAAGCGCCGGAGCAGCGCCCGGTCCTTCTCGAAATGGTTGCGGAACTCCTTGTAGGTGGTCGAGCCGATGCACCGGATCGTCCCGCCCGACAGCGCGGGCTTGAGCAGGTTCGACGCGTCCATCGCGCCGCCGGATGTCGCGCCGGCGCCGATCACGGTGTGGATCTCGTCGATGAACAGGATGGCGTCGGGCAGCTTCTCCAGCTCGTTCACCACCGCCTTCAGCCGCTCCTCGAAGTCGCCGCGATAGCGGGTGCCGGCGAGCAGCGCGCCCATGTCGAGCGAGTAGATGACGGCGGGCTTCAGCACGTCCGGCACGTCGCCCTCGACGATCTTGCGCGCGAGACCTTCCGCGATCGCGGTCTTGCCGACCCCCGGATCGCCCACATAGAGCGGGTTGTTCTTGCTGCGGCGGCAGAGGATCTGAACGGTGCGGTCGACCTCCGGGCCCCGCCCGATCAGTGGGTCGACGCGGCCCTCCTGCGCCTTCTCGTTGAGATTGACGGTGAACTGCTTGAGCGCCGATTCGGGCTTCTTCTTGCCTTCTTCCTGCTTCGTCTCCTCGGCGCCCTTGGTCTCGGCCGGCTGGGCGGGCGTCTCGCCCTTGCCAACGCCATGCGAGATGTAGGTCACCGCGTCGAGGCGGCTCATGTCCTGCTGCTGCAGGAAATAGACCGCGTAGCTTTCCCGCTCGGAGAACAAAGCGACCAGCACGTTGGCGCCGGTCACCTCGTCGCGACCGGAGGACTGGACGTGGAGGATCGCGCGCTGGACGACGCGCTGGAAGCCGCTGGTGGGGGAGGGGTCGGTGTCGGCCTGGACCTTGAGCGCCTCGAGTTCGCTGTCGAGATAGTGGCGGACCTGGTCCTTCAATTCGCCGAGATTGACGCCGCACGCCTCCATCACCCGCCCGGCATGGACGTCTTCGGTGAGGGCGAGCAGCAGATGCTCGAGGGTCGCATATTCGTGCCGGCGGCCGCTCGCCTCGGCGAGGGCGTTGTGGAGCGTTTGCTCGAGTTCGCGGGCAAAGGACGGCATGGGTTACTCCTGACCGGCCCGCAGCCGAATCCGCGGGCCACTTGTCCCCAATGTCGGGCTTCGCTTTCCCTTCATCAAGCCGCGGGGCGAAATCACTGGGGAAAACTCGCTGCCGCTGCGCCTGTCCCTAGGTTTTCTTGAATAGCTCGTCCGCACTTGCGCGGAAGTTAACCGAGCTTGCCAGCTTGGCCTTCACGCGGGCGATCTCCGCCTCGAGGATGGCGATCCGTGCCTCCAGCTCGTGCACCGAGAAGGGATCGAGATCCTGCTTCGTCAGCAGGGTCAGCGGATCGTCGGGCTTGTCCGGGAAAAGCTCGTCGAGGTCCATGGCGCCAGCGTTGACCAGCGCGCCGCCCAAGTCAATAAATCCGCGGCCTTTCCACCTTTGATTCGGGCGCGACATGACCCGCTTGCCGGACGAGATGAATGCAATCGACCCGGCCGGACCCGGCGGCCCGGAAGTGCTGGCGCTGGTCCGCCGCCCGGTGCCGCGGCCCGGCCCCGGCGAAGTGCTGATCAAGGTCGTCGCCGCCGGCGTGAACCGGCCAGACATCGTCCAGCGCCTTGGCGCCTATCCACCGCCGCCCGGCGCGCCCTCGATCCCGGGATTGGAGGTGGCGGGCGAGATTGCGGCGGTGGGCGAGGGCGTCGACTTGGCTGCCGGCGAGCTGGTTTGCGCGCTCGTTGCCGGCGGCGGCTATGCCGAATATGCACTTGCGCCGGTCGGCCAGTGCCTGCCCGTTCCCGACGCTCTGACCCTCATCGAGGCCGCGGCGCTCCCCGAAACCCTCTTCACCGTCTGGTCCAACCTCTTCGAGCGCGCCTATGCCCGCGACGGCGAAACGGCGCTCGTCCATGGCGGCACGAGCGGGATCGGCACCATGGCGATCGCGCTCGGCAGGCTCTTCGGCCTGAAGATCATCGTCACCTGCGGCAGCGACGAAAAATGCCGGCGAGCGGAAGCGCTCGGCGCGGCACATGCCATCAACTATCGGACGCAGGATTTCGTTGCCGAAGCGCATCGCCTGACGGGCGGGAGCGGCGTCGACATCGTCCTCGATATGGTCGGCGGCGACTATCTGCCGCGGAATCTCGATTGCCTTGCCGAGGAGGGGCGCCACGTCTCGATCGCTGTCCAGCGCGGGGCAAAGGCCGAGCTCAACATCGTCAAGGTGATGCAGCGCCGCCTCGTCCTCACCGGCGCGTTCCTCCGTTCGCGTTCCGTCGAATTCAAGACGCTGGTCGCCGAAGAATTGCTGCGCAATGTGTGGCCCTTCGTCGAGGACGGCCGCCTGAAGCCGGTGATCGACAAGACCTTCCCGCTGGCCGAGGCGGCCGACGCGCACCGGCGGATGGAGGCGGGCGATCATGTCGGCAAGATCGTCCTGACGGTCGGTCGATAAGCCGGGCTTATCAGCGCGCGCGTCGAATTGGTTTCCGGTTCGGGGCGCAGTCCGGAAAAGAGCGGGCCGTCAGCAAGGGAGGGACGCGTGACGAATTTGGTGCTGCACGAATATGCCCAGTCGGGCAATTGCTACAAGATCCGCCTGACCGCGGCCTTGCTCGGCCTCGCGATCGAACGGCGTGAATATGACATCATGAAGGGCGAGACGCGGACGGGCGATTTCCTCGCCAACGTTAATGCCAATGGCCGGATCCCGGTCCTGCAGGTCGGCGACCGTTTCATCCCGGAGAGCAACGCTGCCTGCTTCTACCTTGCGGAAGGTTCGCCGCTCATCCCCGAAGGCCGGCTTGATCGCGCCGACATGCTGCGCTGGATGTTCTGGGAACAGTATAATCACGAGCCCAACGTCGCGACGCTCCGTTTCTGGTACGGCTGGATCGGCGAGGCGAACTGGACCGAGGCGCAGCGCAACCAGTTCCCCGGCAAGCGCGCCGCCGGCGAGGCCGCGCTCAAGCTGATGGACGAGCATCTGGCGCGGCACAGCTTCCTCGTCGGGGACCGCCTCAGCCTCGCCGACATCGCGCTCTACGCCTACACCCATGTTGCGGAAGGCGGTGGCTTCCAACTCGCCGACTATCCGAACGTGCAGGCCTGGCTCGACCGCGTCGCGGCGACGCCCGGCTACATCCCGATCGACGCCTGACGATCCCTCGGCATGGATCGTCACCCCGGCGCAGGCCGGGGTCCAGTCCTCGTCAATATTTGAGGCCAAGGTCTGGATACCGGCCTTCGCCGGTATGACGGGTAGGGCCTAGCGGTCCCTGAGCGCGAAACGCTGGAGCTTGCCGGTCGCGGTCTTGGGGAGCGCGTCGACGAAGGCGATCTCGCGCGGATATTTGTAGGGCGCGATCTCGGTCTTCACATGGTCCTGGAGCAGCGCGACCGTGCCGGCGTCGGGCGCGTAGCCGGGCGCGAGGACGACGAACGCCTTCACCTTCTGGCCGCGCTCGGGGCACGGCGCGCCGATCACCGCGCATTCCTGCACCGCCGCGTGGGAGTAGAGCGCGTTCTCCACTTCGGGCGCGGCGATGTTGTAGCCCGAGGAGATGATCATGTCGTCGGAGCGGGCGAGGTACCAGAAGTAGCCGTCCTCGTCCTTGCGATAGGTGTCGCCGGTGACGTTCCAGGCGCCCACCACATAGTTCGCCTGGCGCGGATCGTCGAAATAGCGGCAGCCGGTCGGGCCCTTGATCGCGAGGCGCCCGGTGCCGCTCGCCATCGGCCGGTTCTCCTCGTCCAGCACGGTCGCGACATAGCCGGGTACGGCCTTGCCGGTCGCGCCCGGGCGAATGTCGTCGCCCGATGCCGAGATGAAGATGTGCATCATCTCGGTCGCGCCGATCCCGTCGACGATGCGGATGCCCGTCGCTTCGTGCCAGGCGTGCCAGGTCGCCGCCGGCAGATGTTCGCCAGCCGAGACGCAGGTGCGCAGCGACGAGATGTCGCTCTCGCCGACCATACCGAGGATCGCCTTGTAGGCGGTCGGCGCGGTCGCCAGTGTCGTCACCTTGTGCCGGGCGATCGCCTCCAGCAGCGGCTTCGGCCCCGGCGTCTCGATCGTCACCGCGGTGCCGCCGAACCGCCAGGGGAAGATCAGGATCATGCCGAGCCCGAAGGTGAAGGCCATCGGCGCCGAGCAGGTCCAACGGTCGCCCGGCTGCGGCTTCAGGATGGAGCGGGCGAAGCTGTCGGCCGAGGCGAGGATGTCGCGATGATAGTGGACGCAGCCCTTGGGGTTGCCGGTCGTGCCCGAGGTGAAGGCGACGAGGGCGACGTCGTCGCGGTGCGTGTCGACCGACGTGAAGCCCGGCGTGACGGTTTCGAGCCTTCGTTCCAGTTCGCCAGTACCGCTGTCGCCGTCATAGGTCAGCAGCGAGCCGACCCCGCCGCTCGCCTCGAAATCGGCGAGGAAACGGGAATCGACGATGGCATGGCTGATCTGCGCCCGCTCCAGGATCGTTGCGATCTCCCCCGGGCGTAGCAGCGGCATGGTCGCGACGACCACCCCACCAGCCTTGAGCACGCCGAGCCAGGCGGCGAACAGCATCGCGTTGTTCGGCCCGCGCAGGAATACGCGGTTGCCGGGGATCAGCCCCTCCTCCTCGACCAGCAGGCGCGCAATGCGATCGGAGAGGTCCGTCATCCGGCCGTAGGTCCAGGCGCCGGCGTCATTCAGCACCGCCAGCGCGTCAGGGTCGCCCCTGTCGATCAGTTCCACAGCGGCGTTGAGGCGCTCGGGATATTGAAGCTCGGGTAGGTCGAAGAGGAATTCGGGCTGCGCATCTGGGGACGGCAAGCGATCGCGGATGAAGGTGTCCATGTGGGTTGTCGTCATGCGCAGCGCTCCAGTCGTCATTGCGAGCGAAGCGAAGCAATCCAGCGTAGCTTCAGAGGCCCGCTGGATTGCCGCGTCGCTACGCTCCTCGCAATGACGATGTGTCTCGATCCGATCATTCGGGCACCACCGCCATCGTCTCGATCTCGATCTTCGCCATCGGCTCGACCAGTTCGGTCACCCCGACCACGGCCATCGTCGGGAAGTTCTTGCCGATCAGCTCCTTGTAGGCGGCGCCGATCTCCTTGAGGCTGGCGCGATATTCCGGGATGCCGGTCACATACCAGGTCATCCGCACGATATGCTCGGGCCCGGCGCCGTCCTCGGCGAGGATGGCGCGGATGTTCAGCAGCGCCTGCCGGAACTGACCGGCGAGATCGTCATGCTCGAACTGCTCGTCGGCGTTCCAGCCCACCACGCCCGCGGTGACGATGAGGCGGCCTCGCGCGGAGATGCCGTTGGCATAGCCCTTCGGCCGCGGCCAGCCGGGCGGCAGCAGCGCCCTCATTGCGCGAACTCCGCCAGATGGTTGCGGGCGATCACCACCTTCTGCACCTCCGAAGCTCCCTCATAGATCCTGAGCGCGCGGATTTCGCGGTAGAGCCGCTCGACCGGCACGCCGACGGTGACGCCGAGCCCGCCGAAAATCTGCACTGCCTTGTCGATCACGGCTTGAGCGCTGTCGGTCGCATGCAGCTTGGCGAGCGCCGCCTCGCGGCTGTTGCGCTGGCCCTTCACGTCGCGCAGCCAGGCGGCGCGGTAGATGAGCAGCGCCGAGGCATCGACGTCGAGCACCATCTCGGCCAGCATCGACTGGACGATCGCGTTGTCGGCCAGCGTTCCCGTTCCCAGCTTGCGCGCCATCGCCCGCACTGTGGCTTCGTCGAGCGCGCGGCGGGCGAAGCCGAGCGCTGCCGCGCCGACGGTGGTGCGGAACACGTCGAGCGTCGCCATGGCCTGGGCGAACCCCCGCCCCCGCTCCCCGAGCAGGGCAGAATGGGGCAGAGGAGTCTGATCGAAGCGCAGCGTCGCCAGCGGATGCGGGGCGATGACCTCGATCCGCTCGCTGGCGTCGAAACCGGGCACATCGGCATCGACGATGAAGGCGGAGATGCCCTTCGATCCGGGCGCCTCGCCCGTACGCGCGAACAGCACATAGAAATCGGCGATGCCGCCATTGGAGATATAGGTCTTCGCGCCGTCGACCGTATAACCCTCCCGATCCTGCACCGCGCCGGTCGCGAGATTGGCGACGTCCGATCCGGTGCCGGGCTCGGTGAGTGCGAAGGCCGCGATCTTCTCGCCGCGCGCGACCGCCGGCAGATAGTCCCGCTTCTGGTCGTCGGAGCCGAACAGGCTGATCGCTCCCGATCCCAGCCCCTGCATGGCGAAGGCGAAGTCGGCGAGCCCGTCATGCCGCGCCAGCGTCTCGCGGATCAGCGCCAGCGAGCGCACGTCCAGCGTCTCGTGCACGCCGCCCCATGCGGCCGGCACGCAGTAGCGTAGCCAGCCGCCGTCGCCGAGCTCGCGGACCAGCGCGCGGCAGGCGGCGTCGGTGTCCGAGTGATCGACATCGGCGAGGTTGGCGACGCACCAGGTCTCCAGATCATCCGCCAGCCGGCGATGATGGTCGTCGAAGAACGGCCAGTCGAGGAAGGTCCGGTCGCTCATCTGCCCCTCTCCCTGGAGGGGAGAGGGAGGGGCCCACCCGGCGAAGCCGGGCGGGAGGGTGAGGGCAATGCGGCCCCGATCGCGATCAGTACTCCCTCCAAGTCCTCCACAATCTCATTGTTCCAGAATCGCAGCGTTCGCCACCCGAGGCGGGTGAAGGCGGCTCCCCGTTCTTCGTCATAGTCGGCTGCGTTGATATGCTGGCTGCCGTCGGCCTCCATCACCAGCCTTGCCTCCGTGCAGGCGAAGTCCGCAACATAACCGGCGAGCCACATCTGCCGGCGAAATTTGAAGCCCTCGAACCTGCGACCGCGCAAATGACGCCAGAGGATTTCTTCCTGCGGCGTCATCTCGCGGCGTAATCGACGGGAGCGGGCGAGCATCTCCTTGCCAGGCGGACGCTTCATGCCCTCACCCTCCCACGATGCTGCGCATCGCGGGCCCCTCCCTCTCCCCTGAAGGGAGAGGGGTCAGTCACCTTGGAACTCCGGCATCTGCTTGGCCGCGAACGCCTCGAAGGCGCGGCGGAAATCCTGGGTCGCCATGCAGATTGCCTGCGCCTGTGCCTCCATCTCGATCGCGGTCTCCAGGCTCACCGCCCATTCGGTGTTGAGCTGGGTCTTGGTGATGCCGTGCGCGAAGGTCGGGCCGGTTGCAAGACTGCGCGCCAGCGACTGCGCCTCAGGGAGCAGGTCTTCCGCGGCGACCAGACGGTTGTGGAAACCCCAGCGCTCGCCTTCCTCGGCGGTCATCACCCGGCCGGTGAACAGCAGCTCCGACGCGCGGCCCTGGCCGATGATCCGTGGCAGGATCGCGCAGGCGCCCATATCGCAGCCGGCGAGGCCGACGCGGGTGAAGAGGAAGGCCGTCTTCGTTTCCGGCGTCGCGATCCGCAGGTCGGAGGCCATCGCCATGATCGCGCCCGCGCCGACACACACCCCGTCCAACGCCGCGACGATCGGCTGCGGACAGCCGCGCATCGCCTTGACGAGGTCGCCGGTCATCCGGGTGAAGTCGAGCAGCTCGGGCATCGCCATTTCGGTCAGCGGCCCGATGATCTCGTGCACGTCGCCGCCCGAGCTGAAATTGCCGCCGGCGCCGGCGACGACCACCGCCTTCACGTCCTTGGCATAAACCAGCGCGCGAAAGGTATCGCGCAGCTCCGCATAGGACTCGAAGGTGAGCGGATTCTTCCGCTCCGGCCGATTCAGCGTCACCGTTGCGACGCCGTCAGCGTAGTCCCATTTGAAATGGGTGGGCGCGAAGCTTTCCGGGTTCATCGCGCCTTCCTCCCTTGCGATGCGCGGGCGATCGAAATCTTCATCGTGCCCAGCGCCACATAGAGCCGCTCGCGCTGCGTGAAGTCGAGGCCGGCGAGCATCTGGTCGATCCAGTCGTTGTGGGCGCGGGCGAGCTTGTGGAATTGCTGCCGCCCCTCGTCGGTCAGCTTCACGATCGAGGTCCGCCGGTCCGTGGGCAGGGGCGTTACCGCGATCAGCCCGTCGCGCTTCAGCTTCTGGGCGAGCTGGGTGACGTTGCCGTTGGTGACGAGCAGCGCCTGCGAGAGCGCGCCCATCGTCATGCCGTCCGGGCAGCGATCGAGCGCGGCGAGCACGTCGAAGCGGGGCAGGGTCATGCCCCGTTCGGCGAAGCGGCGCTGGATCTCCTTCTCGATCGCCATGGTGCAGGACAGGAGGCGCAGCCAGACACGGGTGTTCGACCGGTCGCCGAGCTTGCCGTCATGCTTCTCGGGAATGGGCACGACATGCTTCACATCACTTCTCCCCCGGCCACGGCGATCGCCTGGCCGTTCATCGATCGGCTTTCCGGCAGACAAAGCCAGAGGACGGCGGACGCCACTTCCTCCGGCGTGACCAGCCGCCCCTGCGGATTGAAGCTTTCGAAGCGGGCCCGCACCTCGGCCGCGCTGCGGCCGGTCCGGCCCTGCAAGGCTGCGACCGCCTCGGTGATGATCTCCGTCTCGGTGAAGCCCGGGCAGACGGCATTGGCGGTCGCGTGCGTGCCGGCGAGCTCGACCGCCAGCGCGCGCATCAGGCCAACGGCGCCGTGCTTCGCCGCGACATAGGCGCTGCTGTAATTGTAGCCCTTGAGACCCGCGGTCGAGGCAATCGTGACGATCCGTCCGTTCGCCGCAGCGGAGATGTCGCCGAAGGCTGCCTGGGAGCAGTGGAAGACCGCGTCGAGGTTGACCGACATCATCGCCCGCCAGCTTTCGGCGGTGGCACGCGCGAAGGGCGCGTTCTCGACGGCGCCGGCATTGTTGACGAGGATGGTGATCGGCCCGTGGGTCTGTCGGGCGAGGTCGAAGCAGGCATCGACGGCCGCGCGGTCGGTCACGTCGGCGGGCGCGATCAGTGCCTCGCCAAGCGATCCCGCGACCGCCTCCAGCTTGTCGCGCCGGCGCCCGACCAGTGTCAGCTTCGCGCCTTCGGCGGCCAGGGCGCGGGCGATGGCGGCGCCGATGCCGGTGCCGCCGCCGGTCACGATCGCATGATGTCCGGCGAGCCTCATGCCTTCATCTCCGCCTCGCGGGCGAGGTTGCGCGCGAGCTGGGCCATGCCGCCGAGATAGGGCAGCGGGACGGCGACATCGAGATAGTCCTGCTGCGCTGCCGCCCGCAGCGTCCACATCGGATCGATCAGGTGCGGCCGGGCGAGCGCGACGAGATCGGCGCGGCCGGCGGCGAGGATCGAGTTCACATGGTCGGGCTCATAGATGTTGCCGACCGCCATCGTGGTCAGCCGACCTTCGTTGCGGATCTGGTCGGCGAAGGGCGTCTGGAACATGCGGCCGTAGATCGGCTTGCAGTCGGCCCAGGTCTGGCCCGCCGACACGTCGATCAGGTCCGCACCCGCCTCGGCGAATGCCCGGCCGATCTCCACGGCCTCGTCGGGCGTGACGCCGAGATCGCCCATCCAGTCGTTCGCCGAGATGCGCACCGACATCGGCTTCGCCTCCGGCCAGGCCGCGCGCATCGCCCGGAATATCTCGAGCGGGAAGCGCAGCCGGCTGGCGAGACTGCCGCCATAATCGTCCGTCCGCCGGTTGGTGAGCGGCGTAATGAAGCTGGAGAGGAGATAACCGTGCGCTGCGTGGAGCTCGATCATGTCGAACCCGGCTTCGAGGCCGCGACGCACCGCGACGACGAATTCGCCGATCACCTGATCCATATCGGCTCGGGTCATCGGGCGTGGCACCTGATTGTCCGGACTCCAAGGCACGTCCGAGGCGGCCATGATCGGCCAGTTGCCGCTCGCGAGCGGCACGTCATAGCCCTCCCAGCCGACCCGTGTGGACCCCTTCGGTCCGGAATGCCCGAGCTGCAGGCAGAATTTGGCGCGGCTGTTGGCGTGGACGAAGTCGACGATCCGCTGCCAGGCTGCGACCTGCGCATCGGTGTAGATGCCGGCGCAGCCCGGCGTGATCCGCCCTTCGGACGAGACGCAGGTCATCTCGGTATAGACGAGGCCGGCGCCGCCCGCGGCGCGCGCGCCATAATGGACGAGATGGAAATCGTTCGGATCACCATCCGCCGCCGAATAGGTCGCCATGGGCGAGACGACGATGCGGTTGACCACCTCCATGTCGCGCAGGCGGAACGGCGCGAACATCGGGGGCGCCGGATCGTTGACAGGTTTTCCCGCGGCTTTCGACTGGAACCAGCGTTCGACGCCCTCCAGCCAGTCCTTGTCCCGCAGGCGCAGATTCTCGTGACTGACCCGCTGCGAGCGGGTGAGCAGCGAGTAGGCGAACTGGATCGGCTCGAAATGGAGGTAGCGGTCCAAGGTCTCGAACCATTCGGTCGAGTTGCGCGCGCTGTTCTGGAGCTTCAGCACCTCGAGATTGCGCTCGGCCTGATATTCGGCCAGCGCCGCCCCACGGGTCAGCCCGGGGCGATTCAGCACCTCGGCGAGCTTGATCGCGTCCTCGAGCGCCAGCTTGGTGCCCGACCCGATCGAGAAATGGGCGGTATGCGCCGCATCGCCGAGCAGGATCAGGTTCCCGTGCGACCAGGTGTCGCAGACGATCCGCCGGAAATTGAGCCACGCCTGCGGCCCCGGCAGGTGCGTGGCGTTGGACATGAGCGCGTGGCCGTCGAGATATTCGGCGAACAGGCCTTCGCACAGGGCGATCGCCGCCGGCTGGTCCATCCGGTCGAGTCCGAGCCCCGCCCAGGTCTCCGGGTCCATCTCGACGATGAAGGTCGAAAGATCGTCGTCGAACCGGTAGGCGTGCGCCCAGACCCAGCCCGCCTCGGTCTTCTCGAAGGCGAAGGTGAAGGCGTCGAAGGTCTTGGCCGTACCGAACCAGAAGAACTTGTTGCGCCGGACCTGGATGTCGACGCCGAAATGCTCTTCGTAGCGGGTGCGGATCCGGCTGTTCGCCCCATCGGCGGCGATGACCAGATCGTAGCCACCCCAGTCCGCCAGATCGGCGCTGGCCTCATGCTCGAAATGGAGGTTCACCCCGAGGTCGCGCGCCCGTTGCTGCAGGATATTGAGCAACCGCTTGCGGCCGATACCGATGAAGCCGTGGCCGGAGGAGCGGATCGATTGCCCATGGATATGGACGTCGATATTGTCCCAATGGGCGAACTCGCCGGCGATGATCGCACCCGAGACGGGATCGTTCGCCATCAGATTCTCGACCGTCTGGTCGGAGAAGACGACGCCCCAGCCGAACGTGTCGTCCGGCCGGTTGCGCTCGAACAGGTCGATCTCGTGCGCCGGATCGCGCAGCTTCATCGATATCGCGAAGTAGAGCCCGGCCGGTCCCCCGCCCAGGCACGCGATCCGCATGTTCGCCTCCCAGATGCTTTAAGGCTAAACTATCTCCGCAACGGCCGACGTCAAGCCGATTTGCGCGAAGCCTGTCCGAAGCGGGGCCATTTGCGAGGAGTGGGGCGGCCGCTCCGTTTTCGCGGCCGTCATTGAACTGTCATTCTTCTGTCACGGATATTGCCTCAAATCGGGCTAGCCAGACCGCGCACCCAATCGCGGGAGGAGAGAAGGTGGCCAGATTTGTGATCGCGTCGTCGGAGGCCCGCCAGCCCTTGTCCGCAACCGGGCCGGCGTGGTGAAGCCGCGCCTCCTCCTGGTCGAGGACGACCCCGCGCTCGCCGATCTCCTGCAATGGCATTTTCAGCGCGAGGATTTCGAGGTCGATCACACGCCCGACGGCGACGAGGCGATGACGCTCGCGACCGAGAGCACGCCGGACATCATCCTGCTCGACTGGATGATCGAGGGAATTTCCGGGATCGAGGTCTGCCGCAGGCTGCGCCGGTCGCCGGGCACCGCCAACGTGCCGATCATCATGCTCACCGGCCGCGGCGAGGAGGCGGACCGGGTCCGCGGCCTCGAGACCGGCGCCGACGACTATGTCACCAAGCCCTTTTCCCCGCGCGAGCTGATCGCCCGGGTCCGGGCCGTGCTGCGCCGCGTCCGTCCGGCGCTCGCCGGCGATCAGCTCCGGCTCGGCGATCTCGAAATGGACCTCGTGCGCCACCGCGTCCGCCGCGCCGGTCGTGCGATCGCGCTCGGGCCGACCGAATTCCGGCTGCTGCGCCACTTCCTCGAACATCCGGCCCGCGTCTTCTCGCGCGAGCGGCTGCTCGACGCTGTCTGGGGCCGCGAGCGCGACATCGAGCCGCGCACCGTCGACGTCCATATCCGCCGCCTGAGGCAGGCGATCAATATCGAGGGCAGGCCGGAGCTGATCCGCACGGTGCGGTCGGCCGGCTATGCGCTCGACGACGATGCCGGCTGAACGACGCCTCCTGATTCTTGGAGGGATTGCCGGGCTGCTTGTGCTGGTCCTGGCCTATCTGCTGCTGGCCGGCGGAGACGAACCGCCGCCTGCGCCCACGCCACCGCCGCCCGCCCCGGCTGCTGTACCCACGCCCCCGTCGGCTCCGGCTCCGCCCCTCGCGCCAGTCTCCTCTCCCGAAGGGCTCCGTCTGTTCGGCGTTACCGGCGCCGGCGCGATCATCGGTGGCGCCGACGGCCGTCAGCGGCTGATTCGCCTCGGCCGCGATGTGCTGCCCGGCTTGCGACTGGAGGCCGTGCGGGTCGATCATGCCCTGCTCAAATCGGCGGCCGGCGGGTTCCGGCTCGATTTCACCGGCGTGACGGCGACGGCGCCGGCGGCAGCGCCGTCCGCGGCGCCCGGCGCGGTCGACGAAGCCGCGGTCCGCGCCGATGTCCAGCGCTATCTGCTCGCCTTCGAGCCGCGCCGCGTCGGTACCCGGGTCACCAGCCATGCCCTCAAGGCCGGCCAGACTCTGCCGGTACTCCAGCGTGCCGGCCTGCGCGCCGGTGACGTGGTCCTGCGCGTCAACGACAGCGAGTTCGATCAGGAACGGCTGATGGATCTCGCCTGGACGATCGCCAATTCGGATCGGGTCGTCTTCGAGGTCGAGCGCGGCGGCCAGCGGATGAGCCTTGCCGCCGAAGGTGCCCAGTCTCGCTGATTGTGACATTTATGTTTCTGAATGACTTTAAAAGTAAGTCATATTGGTTTCCAATAAAAGTCAAAGAAATTGCGAAGTTATTACTTCGATAGATGTAATATAAACATCACATTAGCCCCCTAGCTGCGCCTTCGAGGCCAGCTCGTTTCCCGTGAGTCGCCTGTTTTGTTTCCACCAAGGGGGTTTCCATGTCCAAGATTCGCACCCTTCTTCTCGTCACCACCCTGATCCCGCTCGCCGCCTGTGGCGCCGACGACGTGGCCTCGCCCGGTGATGGTGTGATCGTCATCCCGACGCCGACTCCGACGCCGACCCCCACGCCGACTCCGACACCCACCCCCACGCCGCCGGGGACCCCGGCTGCGAGCTGCCCGGCCGGCACCACCGATCGCGGCCTCATCGGCACCGCCCGCCGCGCCTGCGAGCTGCCGGCGCGCTTCACTACGGACACGACGATCCAGAACCTGCCGGGCGTCGCCTATCAGATCAGCAACCCGGTCAATGTCGGCACCGATGTCGGCGGTGACGGCGCCGCTGCCGGCGGCCAGGCCGTCACGCTCACCATCCAGCCCGGCACGGTGCTGTTCGGCACCGGCAACACCAGCTATCTCGTCGTCAACCGCGGCTCGCGCCTCAACGCGATCGGCACGGCGGCGAACCCGATCATCTTCACCCACTCGTCGAATCTGACCGGCACGGCCACCGACACCAGCCAGGGCCTGTGGGGCGGCGTCATCCTGCTCGGCCGCGCACCGATCAGCAATTGCGACGTCACCGGCACGCCCGGTGGCTCTGTCAACTGCCAGAACGTGATCGAGGGCACGACGAGTTCGCGCTACGGCGGCGCGGTTGCGGCCGACAACAGCGGCACGGTGCAGTATGTCCAGATCCGCTATTCCGGTGTCGTCATCGCGCCGGGCAACGAGCTGCAGGGCCTGACCACCGGCGGCGTCGGCTCCAACACCACGATCGATCACGTCCAGGTGCACAACAGCTCGGACGACGGCGTCGAATTCTTCGGCGGCCGCCAGAACGTGAAGTATCTCGCCGTCACCGGTTCGGACGACGACTCGATCGACCTCGACGTCGGTTACCGCGGCACCATCCAATTCGCCGTGGCGGTCCAGCGGGACGCTTCCAACGGCGACTCGATCTTCGAGATCGACTCGGAAGGCAATGAGGACGCGCTGCCGCGGACCTATGCCCGAATCTCGAACGGCACCTTCATCAAGCGCAGCACCGTCCAGGGCGGCAACACCATCCTGATCCGCGGCGGCGCCGATTATGCGCTGCTCAACAGCGTCGTGGTCGGCACCCAGAACTGCCTCGACATCGACGAGACCGGCGGCACCACCACCCGCGCGGCCGATACGGCGCTGCAGGATCTCGGCCCGCCGGTGTTCAGGTCGGTCCAGTTGGCCTGCCCGACCGCCTTCCGCGACGAAGCCAATGTTCCGGCCGCGACGATCGCGACGATCTTCGGGACCGGCACGAACAACAACAACAACGCCTTCACGCCCACACTCACCGCGACCATCGTCAATGGCGCGAACGAGGCGGCCGTGCTCCCGACCGATCCGCTGCCGTTCAACACGGACACGTTCGGCAGCGCCGCCGGGCCGAATGCGTTCACCGCGGTGACCTTCATCGGCGCGGTCCGGGACACCGCCGATCTCACCGCCAACTGGCAGGGCTGGACCTGCAATTCGGGCTACGTGAGCTTCGGCGGCACCAGCGGGTCGTGCACCGCAATCCCGACGACCTGATCGCCGCCACCTGATTGTCCGGGGCGGCGGCCATGTGTCGCCGCCCCTCGTCGTAGAGATTCGGGGGAAACCTCCATGAAGAAGTCGATCATCGCCGGCGGCCTGCTCGTTTCGACCGCCCTGGTGGCGCCCTCGGCGGCCCTTGCGCAGGCCGCAGGCCAGCCCAGTCCCGCTCAGAACGAAGCGCCGCCCGCGGACAGCGCGGCCACGGCCCAGGATCCTGCCGCGACGGCCCAGCCGCCCGAGGAACAGGAGCCGGAGATCGAGGTCTCCGTCCCGGGCATGGAGCCGACGCAGGAAACCGACATCGTCATCACCGGCACCCGGCGCGGCAACATCATGCGGCGCACGCCGCAGGTGATCTCGCTCCTGTCGAGCGAGGACATCGCCCGGACGGGCGAGGGCGACATCGCCGGCGCGCTCACCCGCGTCACCGGCCTGTCGGTCGTCGGCAGCGGCTTCGTCTACGTGCGCGGTCTCGGCGATCGCTATTCGCTCGCGCTGCTCAACGGCTCGCCGCTGCCCAGCCCCGAGCCGCTGCGGCGCGTCGTCCCGCTCGACATCTTCCCGACCTCGGTCATCGCCAGCTCGCTCGTCCAGAAGAGCTATTCGGTAAACTATCCGGGCGAGTTCGGCGGCGGCGTGATCAATCTCACCTCGCGCGCGATCCCGCGCGATCCCTTCCTGCAGATCGGCGTGTCCGGCAGCATCGATACCGAGACGACCGGCCAGCTCGGCTACACCTATTTCGGCAGCGACCTCGACCGGTTCGGCTTCGACGACGGCACGCGGACCTTCCCGTCGGCGATTCGCAGCGCGATCTCGTCGGGAAACTACGGCGCCACGACCTCCGCCCAGCGCATCGAGTTCGCCGCGGGCCTGGTCAACGCGGAAACGACGCTGCTTCGTCGCAACAACGACGTCCCCGCCAATTTCTCGGCGGAGGTGTCGAGCGGCACGTCCTTCGATCTGGGCGGCACCCGAATCGGCCTCATCGCCGCGGCCTCGTACAGCAGCACGTGGCGCACCCGCGACATTCTCCAGCAGACCTCGGCGGACGCCGAGCTCGATCCGGTGCAGACCAGCTTCCGCAGCGTGATCACCGACAATCGCGTGCTGGTGAACGGCCTGTTCGGCCTCGGCATCGAGTTCGACGAGCATGCGATCCGCTGGACCAACCTGTTCATCCGCGACACGCTGAAGCAGGGCCGTCTCGCGGCGGGCTTCAACGTCAACGTCGCGCCACAGGATCCGAACCTGCCGCCGTCGATCATCGAGCAGAACACCTACTGGTTCGAGCGTCAGCTGATCGACACGCAGCTGGTCGGCGAGTTCCAGTTCGGCGATTTCAGCCTCGACCTGCGCGGCACCTATGCGAACACCCGCCGCAATTCGCCCTACGAGCGCGACTTCAGCTACGTCTATCTCGGTGACGGCGATCCGACGACCAAGAGCACCGGGGATGTCGACGACTATGTTAACAACCTCTCCTCCGCCGGCCAGAACGCCTATATCGCGTTCAGCGAGCTGACCGAGGATCTCTGGAGCGGCGGCCTGGATCTGTCCTACCGCATCCCGAACGACATCATCGATACGACGCTGTCGGCGGGCTATGCCTATACGCTGACCGAGCGCAACGCCTTCCGCTTCCAGTTCCAATATACCCGGCCGTTCGGCGGCGCGCTGCCGATCGGCCCGTCGCAAATGCGGCCGGATTTCCTTCTGTCGCAGCAGTCGATCCGCGCCTGGGGCATCGAGCTCACCGACGTGTCGGGCGCGGAAGGCGCGCCGGCCTATGACGCCGAGCTGGAAATCCACGGCGGCTATGCGCAGGCGGAGTTCAGCGACGACGAACATGGCCTGCGCGCCACCGTCGGCGTTCGCTACGAGCAGGCCGATCAGTCGGTTCTGCCGATCAGCACCAACCCGGTCTTCGCCACCCAGACCAACCTCAGCAACGACTATTTCCTGCCGGCGGGGACGGTCACCTGGAACTTCCGGCCGGACATGCAGCTGCGGTTCCACGTCTCCAAGACGATCGCCCGCCCGCAGTTCCGCGAGCTCGCGCAGCAGATCTACCAGGACTACGAGTCCGATCGCGAGTTCACCGGCAATCCGCTGCTGGTCGACAGCGAGCTGTTCAACATGGAAGGCCGCTACGAATGGTATTTCCGCCGTGACGAGCGGATCACCCTCGCCGGCTTCTACAAGCGGATCGACAATCCGATCGAGGCGGTGGCCTCGCTCGCCGGCGGCGATCAGCTGCGCACCACCTTCGCCAATGCACCGCGCGCGGAGCTGTACGGCGTCGAGGCGGAGCTCCAGACCTATATTCCGCTCCGGGACCTCGGCGACATGTTCTCGACCCGCCGGATCCTGCTGATCGGCAACTACACCTGGTCGCAGTCGGAGCTTCAGGTCAGCAACCGCTGCACCGCGCTGCCCGGCGTCAGCGTCGCCCCCTGCCAGAACGGCCTGCCGGCCAATCTGCTGTTCGAGGACGGTGCGCCGATGACCGGCCAGTCGGAGCATCTCGTCAATATCCAGATCGGCCTCGAGGACACCGACCGGCTCTCGCAATATACCTTCCTGTTCAACTATGCGAGCGACCGGGTCACCAACCGCGGGCCGATCACAAGCGGCGTGCGCCAGCCCGACATCATCGAGCGGCCGGGCCTGCGGGTCGATTTCGTCGCGCGCGAGGGCGTCAATTTCCTCGGCCGCGAGGTCGAGCTGAAGTTCGAGGCGCGCAACATCTTCGGCCGGGACTATGAGGAGTTCCAGGAGTTCGGCGACAACCGGATCGACATCAACAGCTACCGCGTCGGCCGGACGTTCTCCCTCGGCATGACGATGAACTTCTGATCCGGCCGGGCGGCCGCTGGATGGCGGACGCCCGGCCTACCCGGCCCAGAAACCGGCGGCTGCGTGCGCCTTGTGCAACGCGTTCCCGGCTGATCGCAGCGCCTTCTGCTGATCCGGCACGGGATGGAGCTTCCGGATGGCCGGGCGCAGGGGTTCAGGGAGACTCTCGGCCAGCGCCTCGGCCGTCCAGGCGTCGTTGAGGTCGCCGAGTCGTTCCTGCAGTATCTTGAGTGCATCGAGGAAGTCGTCGCGCCGGCCCGAACGCGGCTTTTCGGCATAGAGGCTGGCGAGGAACTCGGTCGCGTAGCGCAGTTTCTTGATCCGGATGCGCAGGCGGTGCCGTGCTTCGGCATCGAGACCGGCCACATCTTCGCCGTCCCGCGCAATCCGTCGCCACTGCCGCCCAAGTCGCTTGCCGGCGAGCGCTGCCAGGTCGCGGTCGGCCTGCCTGCCCTGCCGCCACGACCCAAGCTCCAGCCACTCGACGAACTTCAGCATCAGTCCGCGCCCGCGTTCCGCTCGAAAGGTCGACTCGACGTGGGCATAGGCTTCCTTGCGCAGCGACCGGAGCGCTGAGCTGAGTTCTGCGTCCTGCTCGGCATGGCCGATCAGGACGTCGAGGTTACGCGCATCGCTGAGCTGGCGGCCGAGCCAGCGCAGTTCCGCGTTGAAATGCCGTTGTTCGCTGCCTTCGATCATCGGCCGGAACAGTGACAGGGCCGAGCGCAGCCGGCGGATCGCGACTCGCGCCTGGTGCAGCGCTTCGGCATTGCGCGTGCCGAGCAGGGCCGTTTCGTTCAACCGGAAATGGCGGATGCACGACTGCGTGACCGCCAGGAAGGCATCGCCGGCGCTGAGCGACGGCGTGAGGTCCACCGGCTCCGCCTTCGCGGCCCCGCCAAGCTTGCCGTCGGCAAGCGCATAGCCGCGCTCGATCTTGCTGAGCACGCCGAGCCGGAGCGGCGCCGTTGCGGCGATTTCCTCAGCCAGGTCGAACACGGCGTCGGGCACGCCGTTGAGCAGTTCCAGCTCCAGCTCGCTGACCGGCGCCCTGGTCCGACCGCTGGTCACCGAGCCTTCGTCCAGTGCCACCTCGATCCAGCTGTCGTTGTGCCGCACCTGCCAGGCCGTGCGGCTGACTCGCGTACGGACAAGGGGGACCAGCTTCTCGCTTGACGCGGCGCCGAGCCCCTGCCGCAACGGCAGCATGTCAAGCACCGACAGATCGGGCGTGAAGCTCGGCACCTCGCTTTCCCATTCCTGCCGAACGAACAGGCCAGCGCGGTTGCCGCCGTCCCGCTTCACCGTCTGGACGAAACAGCGTCCGGACCGTCGCACCCGGAGCGACAATCCGGCGTGCCGCAAAGCCCCGTCGGCCGTGTCGTAATAGATACTGTCCTGCCGCTTCGGCCGAACCCTCCGGGGTCCGAACAGGCCGGCGCGACGGATCGCCGCGCCGCCCTCCGGGTCAATGTCGAATTTGAGCTCGACTTCCTGTGCCAAGGTACGTCGTCCCACCAGGAAGGGACCGGCATACCCTATGATAGCGCAAACGCAAACCTAGGCATGGGCGCCTGTCGAGGCGTATAGAGCCGCGCATGAGCTGGATCGCCGGCCCCCTGCTGTTCCTTGGCACAGTGATCGCGATGGAGGCTGTCGCTTATGCGGCACACCGCTGGGTCATGCACGGCCCGGGCTGGTTCCTCCACGCCAGCCATCACCGCCCGCGCACCGGCAACTGGGAGGCGAACGATCTCTACGCGGTGATCTTCGCCATCCCGTCGATCACGCTGATCTTCGGCGGCGTGAATCTCGCCTGGGGCAGCTGGGCGATCTGGGTCGGCGCCGGCATCGCCGCCTATGGCGCGATCTATTTCGGTTTCCACGACGTGATCGTGCACAAGCGGCTCGATCACCGCTACGTGCCGCGCTCGACGTACATGAAGCGCATCGTTCAGGCCCACCGCCTTCATCACGCGGTCGAGACGAAGCGGGGTACGGTGAGCTTCGGTTTCCTCTGGGCCCCCCCGCCCGAGGTGCTGAAGGCCGAATTGAAGCGTCGCGAGCGGGCAGGGGTCAGGGCGCCGGCCGGACGCTAGCGCGGCCGCGTCCAGAGGCCGGTGCGGTCCACCGGCGTGGGTCGGTCGCCGCATTCGACCAGCGCGTTGATCACCATCATCAGCTTCTCGGGCTTGTGCACGACGGTGCGGCTGTCCCAGGCATGAGTGCCGCGCGCGACCACCTTAAGGGCGATACCGCCATAGATCGCGGCCGCCGAAAGCACCGCCCAGCGCGCCCGGAAGGGCAGGCGCGCCGCGCCCACCCGCGCCGAGGCCTCGTAGGCGGCGACCAGCCCGGCCAGCCGCTCGGCCATTGCGGCCAGGCTCCGGCGGTCTGTCGGATCGACGGGGCCCCAGTCCGCGGGGATGTAGATCCGACCGACGCCATGATCCTCGACGATGTCGCGGGCGATGTTGGAGAGCTGGAAGGCGAGGCCGAGGTCGCAGGCGCGGTCGAGCGTGTCCTCATCGTCCGGCGCGACACCCATCAGCACGGCCATCATGCAGCCGACCGCGCCGGCGACATGGTAGCAATAGCGCAGCAGATCGTCCTCGCTCGCGGGCCGCCAGCCCTCGGCATCCAGCGCGAAGCCGGCAAGATGATCCTCCATGAAGCGCCGCGGGATCGCGCATTCCGCCGCGACGACCCGCAGCGCGTCGAATGGCGCGACCCCCACCGTCTCGCCGGCCAGTGCCCGGTCGGTCGTCTCGCGGATGAAGGCGATACGGCGCCCGGGATCGGCCGGTGCGGTGGCGCCATGCCCCAACGTCTGGCCATCGGCGAGATCATCGCAGGCGCGGCACCAGCTGTAGAGCAGCCATGCCCGCTCGCGGGTCGGCTGATCGAAAAGATTGCTGGCGAAGCGGAACGACTTTGAACCTTCGCGGATGATCCGCTCCGCTTCCGCGACCAGCGAGGCTCGTTCAGCTGCGGAGGTCATCGATCATCAGTCCCGCGGTCGCCTTGGCGCTGCCGACCACGCCGGGAATGCCCGCGCCCGGATGGGTTCCGGCCCCGACGAAATAGAGGTTGGGGATCACGTCGTCGCGATTGTGCACTCGGAACCAGGCGCTCTGGGTGAGCAACGGCTCGAGGCTGAACGCCGAGCCCAGATGCGCACCGAGATCGTGGGCGAAATCCTGCGGCGTATAGTGGAACACCGTGGTCAGGTTCGCACGCAGGCCGGGCACGAGCCGCTGCTCGACCAGTTCGAGAATGCGGTCGCGATAGCGCGGACCCTCGACCGACCAGTCCACATCGAGCTTGCCCAGGTGCGGCACCGGTGCGAGCGCGTAGAAGGTCGAATGCCCAGGCGGCGCCATATCCGGATCGGTCAGGCTGGGATGGTGGATGTAGAGCGACGGATCGTCCGCCAGCCGGCCGCGGCTGTAGATGTCGCCGAGCAGCCCCTTGTAGCGCGGCCCGAACAGGATCGAATGGTGACGGACCTCGGGACAGGTGCCTTTGACCCCGAAATGCACGACGAAGAGGGACGGCGAGAAACGCTTGCGGCGCAGCTTGCGTGCGGCGGCGGCGCCGCGCTTGTGACCCTTCACGAGGTCGTAGCTGTGGACCACGTCGCCGTTCGAGGCGACCGCGTCAAACTGGGCGTGCCAGCCGCTCTTCGTCAGTACGCCGGTGGCACGGGTTCCGTCGGTGATGACCTCCGCGACCGGATCGCCGAGCCTCAATGTCCCCCCGATACGTTCGAAATGCCGCACCATCCCGCGGATCAGCGCGTTGGTCCCGCCTCTGGCAAACCAGACCCCGCCATCGCGTTCCAGCTTGTGGATCAGCGCGTAGATCGAGCTGGTCGTCATCGGGTTGCCGCCGACGAGCAGCGTGTGGAAGGAGAGGGCCTCGCGCAGCTTCTCGTTCTTCACATAGCCGGAGACGATCGAATAGACCGAACGCCACGCCTGGTAGCGCATAAGGCTGGGCCCCGCCTTCAGCATCGACGCAAAGTCGAGGAAGGGCACGGCGCCGAGCTTCTCGTAGCCCTCGCGAAAGACGCCCGCCGAATAGGCCAGGAACTTGCGATACCCCTCGACATCCTCGGGCCGCAGCGCCGCAATCTGCTTCTCCAGCAGCGTATCGTCATTGGTGTAGTCGAACACCGTTCCGTCGGGCCAGGTCAGCCGGTAGAAGGGGGTGACCGGCACCAACTCCACGTCCTCGGCGATGTCGGCGCCGCCGAGCGCCCACAGCTCCTTCAGGCAATCGGGATCGGTGATGACGGTCGGCCCGGCATCGAAGACGTGGCCGTCCTTCTCCCAGAAATAGGCCCGCCCGCCCGGCTTGTCGCGCGCCTCGATCACGGTGGTCGCGATGCCGGCCGATTGCAGCCGGATGGCGAGCGCGAGGCCGCCGAAGCCGGCGCCGATGATCGCGGCCGATTTCGTCATGCGACGAGCGCCTTCAGCGCGCGGCCGATCGGCACCGGCGGCTTCCCGGACAGAATCCGTGCCTTGTCCGCCAGCGTCGACTGCGCCGCATAGAAGCGTTCCACCACGTCCGGCGGCAGGCGGTAGAAATGCTCAAGCACCCGATAGCGCTCGGCGGGCGGCGCGGCGCGGAACAGCATCTTGTCGAGCAGCCGGTAGAAGCCCCGCGCCGTCCACAGCCGTTTCGCCTCGGCCCTGAGCAGCGTCGGAAGACTCGAGAAATCCCCCTGCCGCGCGATCAGCAGTGCAATCCTCACCGCATCGGGAAGGGAATAGCCTGTCGTCGGATGGAAGAAGGCGCCGCGCAGCCCGATCCGCGCCGTCCAATCGCCTTCGGGCCAGAAGGCGTCGAAATCACCGCCCATCGCCACCGGTAGCACGCCGGCCTCCTCCTTCTCGAGCGCGGCAGGGCGCCAGCCCCGCGAATCGGCATAGGCCTCGATGCGCGCGCCGATCTCCGCCCGGTCCAGTGCCGGATCGGTGGAATAATAAGTATCCTCGATCAGGAGACGATCCTCGGCGAACGGCAGGCAGTAGACGAAGCGATAGCCGTCCGCCTGATCGACGCAAGCGTCCATGACGATCGGGCGATCGAGGCCGTGCGGGCGATCGAGCCGGTATTCGCGCCCGACGAACTTCTGCCAGCCGAGGTCGAGCGCATCGAGATTGGCCGCCCCCCGCGCGTCGATGTCGATTCGGTCGGCCGTCGCGCCCAGCCGGTACTGATCCGGCCGCAATCGCTCGCGCACCAAGCGGCCGAGCAGGTTGGATCGGGTGCTGTTGTAGCGGGTCGGAAGCGTGCGCGCCCGCGCCGGGAAGCGCACATCATAGCTGTCCCAGCTTTTGGCGATCATCGGCTCGACCAACCAGCGGTCCTCGGTCGCCACATCCGCATCGAAGAAGGACCAGATATGGTTGCCGCCGAACGTCTCGCCCTGCTCGACCAGCAGGAACGGCACCTCAGGCCGGAGCTTCGCTAGCGCCAGCGCGGTGAGGCACCCGGCGAGGCCGCCGCCCGCGATCACAAGAGGTTCCCGCCCCGACACGAGGCCTCCTTAACGAGGCCGGTCGCACATCGCCACCGGCTGTTGTAAGGAGCGCGTCGTGAGCCTGCTCCTCGCCATCTCCGCGTCGATTCTGGCGATGACTGTCATTGTCGGCCTGCGTTACCTCGCGGTGAGCGGCGGCTTCGCCTTGCTGACCCGGGCCCGATTTCCCGGACTCTATGCCGGCCTCGATCCCCAGATCCGGCGCGAGATCGGTTGGTCGCTGGCCAGCGCCTTCATCTACGGCGCCCCGGCCGGGCTGCTCGCCTGGGGCTGGCAGGAACATGGCTGGACCCGCGTCTACACGAACGTCTCGGAGTATCCGCTGTGGTGGCTGCCCGGATCGGTGCTCGTCTACCTCCTCCTTCACGACGCCTGGTTCTACTGGACGCATCGCTGGATGCACCGGCCGACGCCGTTCCGCATCGCTCACGCCGTCCACCATGCCAGCCGCCCGCCGACCGCCTGGGCGGCGATGAGCTTCCATCCCTGGGAGGCGCTGACCGGCGCCGTCGTCATCCCCGCGCTCGTCCTCGCCATCCCGATCCATGTCGCGGCGCTGGGCGTGGTGCTGACCGTGATGACGGTGATGGGCGTCACCAATCATATGGGCTGGGAGATGTTCCCGCGCCGGCTCGTCCAGGGCCGGGCAGGGGATTGGCTGATCACCGCCAGCCACCATCAGCGCCACCACCAGCAATATGGATGCAATTATGGGCTCTATTTCCGTTTCTGGGATCGTCTCTGCGGCACCGACAGGGGACTGGGCACGTTCCGCCGTGCGGACGGCGCTGGCACCGGTCCTGTTCGCGCTGCTGACCGCGCAGGCGTCGCCGGCTGAGCTCAATCTCAGCATCCAAGGATTGAGGAACACGAACGGCATCGTGCGCCTCTGCCTGACGCGCAATCCCGCGCATTTTCCCGATTGCAACGCCGACCCTGCCGCGGTGAAGCGTTCGCTCCCCGCCGCCCGCGCCGCCGCCATCCATCTCGGCGGCCTGGCGCCCGGCACTTATGCGCTTTCCGTCATCCATGACGAAAACTCGAACGGCCGGCTCGACCGGATGATGGCGATCCCGCGCGAGGGCTTTGGCTTCTCCCGCAACCCCCGCATCCGCATGGGCCCGCCCCGCTACGAGGACGTCCGCTTCGAGATTGCGGGGCGCGCCCGGCAGACGGTGGTGATGAAATATCTGCTCTAGGAGCCTCGGCGCTCATCCGCCGGTGCGGGTCGGGTGAGGATGAACGCTGCACAGGTGGCAAGGGCGACGGCGACGGCGATGTCCACCATCAGGCTCGGCCGGACGCTCCACCAGAAGAGGCCGTAACCGATCGCGATCCCGATGCAGGCCGCGATCTTCCCGCGCCGCGGAATCGCACCCTCGGCCCGCCAGGCCCGCAGGCTCGGCCCGAAGCGCCGATGCGCCAGCAGCCAGGCCTCCAGCCGCGGCGACGACCGCGCGAAGCACCCGGCGGCAAGGATGATGAAGATCGTGGTCGGCAGCAGCGGCAGCAGCGCCCCGACGACGCCCAGCCCGACGAACAGCCAACCCGCCCCGAACCACGCCCACCGCGTCATCCGCGACCGGGCCGGACGCGGATAAGGCGCATCATTTGTCGGCTCCGGAACGCGGTCCATCGCACAACCATCGCACAAGCCCGCCGGTGCTTCGACCACATTCATTTGGGAATGCGATCTTGAAATCCCCGTCACCGGGATCCGGCATTGTCGATCTTTCCCTGCACCCGCTTTGCCTGCATAAGATGCGTAGGGGGGAAGATGGACCAGCACCACCAGTCCCTGGCTGTCCAGCCGCGCGTCGAGGACATCGTCGTGCGGCCGAAGCTGCGCGTCCTCCTCGCTGCTCCACGCGGCTTCTGCGCCGGCGTTCGCCGCGCCATCGACGGCGTCGAGGCGGCGTTGGAGCGCTACGGTGCTCCCGTCTATGTCCGCCGCCCGATCGTTCACAACCTCGCCGTGGTGCGTGCCTTGGAGGCCAAGGGCGCCATCTTTGTCGAGGAGCTGGAGGAAGTCCCGGACGGCAGCGTCGTGATCATGTCGGCGCACGGCATCCCCCGACATGTTGCCGCTGAGGCGGATGGCCGTGCGCTGACCTGGTTCGACGCGGTCTGCCCGCTCGTTGCCAAGGTTCATCGCGAGGTGGCGCGCCATCACGGCGAGGGCCGCCATGTCATCCTGATCGGCCATCGGGGTCATCCCGAGATCGCCGGCACGCTCGGCCAGCTCCCCGCCGGCGCGGCGACTGTCGTCAGTTCAGCCGCGGAAGTGGCGGCGCTCGATTTCGCCGCGGACCGGCCGATCGCCTACGCCGTCCAGACCACCTATTCGGTCGACGAGGCGGCCGGCATCATCGCGGCGGTGACCGCGCGCTTCGGCGACGTCGCCGCGCCGCCGCGCAGCGACATCTGCTATGCCACCACCAACCGCCAGGCGGCGCTTCGGGCGATCGCGGCCGAGGTCGACGCGGTGATCGTCGCCGGCGCGCATTTCTCCTCCAACGCCTGCCGCCTCGCCGAGGTCGCGCGCGCCGCCGGCTGCCCCTCCGTCCAGTTCGTCGCCGGTCCGGCCGAACTCGACTTCACGATGCTGCGGGAATCGCGCAGCCTGGGCGTGTCGGCGGCCGCCTCGACCCCCGAGGCGAGCGTCTCGGACATCCTTGCCGCCCTCGCCGTCCATTTCGACCTGGAGATCGACGAAGCCGCGCAGATCTCCGAGCAGACGGTGTTCAAGCCGCTGCGGATCGCCTAGCCGAAAAAGGCGAGCGCCGCGCGGATCGTCAGCGCGTAAAGGCACAGCGAGGCGGTCAGGAAAGCGCGGGAACGCCATCGCACGACGTTGACCGTCGCCTGGATCCTCTAGCCGGAATCCGAGTCGCTGTCTGACGATTCAGATTCACGCGACGATGCACCGTTGTTCCCGCTCGGATCGCTGCTGCCCTGCTGGCCGGAATCGGAGCAGGCGGCGAGCGCCAGCCCGCTGGCACCGGCCACGGCGGCGAGGAAGGAACGGCGGACGGTCTTGCGGCGCTTGGTCATCATGGGCTCCCGATTCGCGAACAATTCTCAATAAGTCGCAAAAGCGGGCGGGCCCGACAAGGCCTAGGCGAACAGCTTCGCCCAGGCGCGCTTGGCGCGGGTCTTCCAGTGGCCGCGATGATAGGCGTCGCTGGCGAGGAGCGGCATCACGCTGCCGGCTTCGGCGAACACCATCTGCTCGATGCCCGTGTTGACCTTGCCCCAGCTCGCCGCCTCCTGCAGCGTCGAGGAGGAGCAGGCGCCGTCGCGCACGTCGGCAACGGTGATCTGCACCGCGTACTTATGCACCTCGACATCGTCGTGGCCGAGGATTTCGGCGCACACGACCGTGTCCTGGATGAAGTTCTTCGGCACGCCGCCGCCGATCATCAGCAGGCCGGTGGTGCCGGCCTTGATCTTGATGTCGGTCAGCTCGCGGAAGTCGGCGATCGCATCGAGCACCAGATAGGGCTTGCCGGCCTTCACCGCGTCGACCTGATGCTTGACGAGGCCGAAGCCCGCCGACGAGTCGACGAAGGCCGGGCAGAAGATCGGCACGTCATGCTCGTAGGCGAGCTTGACGAGGCTGTTGTCCTTCTTGCCATTGGCGACGAGATACTTGCCCATCTCGCGGATGAACGCACGGCTCGAATAGGGCCGGGGCTCCAGCGTCTCGGCGATCTCGAAGATCGTGTGATCGACGTGCTGGAGCGCTTCCTCGTCGATATAGGTGTCATAGATGCGGTCGATGTAGAGCGAGCGCAGGGTGTCGTCGTCCGGCACTTCAAGCGCCTGATAATGCTTGTGGCCGAGCCCTTCGAAGAAATCCATGTCGACGATGGTCGCGCCGGTCGCGACGACGCAATCGACCATGTTGTTGCGGATCAGCTCGGCGTAGAGATCCATGCAGCCGCCGGCCGACGTGGAGCCGGCGATAACCAGCACGATCGTGCAGTCCGGATCGGCCAGCATCTGGTTGTAGATTTCCGTCGCCCGGCCGAGATCGCGGCTGGTGAAGCTCATCTTCTTCATCGCATCGACGATGGGGCGCGCGTCGAAGCTCTTGATGTCGATATGCTCGACCACGGTCGACAGCAGCTCCGCCTTGCGGGTGTCGTTCACGGGGGCGTCGGTCATTCTTGAATCTCCATGCATTGTCATTGCGAGGAGCGCAGCGACGAAGCAATCCAGCCGGCATCAGCGCCGCGCTGGATTGCTTCGCTACGCTCGCAATGACGTGAAGGGGTTACAGCGTTACGACGTTCGACGGAACCGCCCGTTCCTCAGCTTCGCCCAGGTAGAGCGACGCCATCGGCTCGTCCTCGGCGACGACCTTCAGGTCCGCGCCGAAGCCGTTGAACTGGGTCCGCATCGCGCAGCCATAGGCGCCGAGCATGCCGATCTCGATATAGTCGCCGGCAGCGACGTCGGCGGGCAGATGGAACGGCCCGGCCATGTGATCGAGATCGTCGCAGGTCGGCCCGTAGAAGCTGAACGCCATGTCCTTCGTCTCGGACTCAGGCTCGCGCAGCAGCTTCACCGGGAAGCGCCAGCCGACATGCGCCGCATCGAACAGCGCGCCATAGGCGCCGTCGTTGATGTAGAGCGTGTCGCCACGGCGCTTCTCCACCCGGACCAGCAGGCTCGCATATTCTGCGCACAGCGCCCGGCCCGGCTCGCACCACAGTTCCGCCGAATAGGAGATCGGCAGATCCTCGAACGACCGGTGGATCGTCTCGAAATAGAGCTCCAGCGGTGGCGGCTCCATGCCCGGGTAGGTCGACGGAAAGCCGCCGCCGACATCGACGATGTCGACCGTGACGGCCGCCGCGACGATCGCCGCGCGCACCCGCTCCATCGCCTCCGCATAGGCGCGCGGTGTCATCGCCTGGCTGCCGACATGGAAGCAGATGCCGAGCGCGTCCGCCGCCTGGCGGGTCGCCATCAGGAGGGCCCTCATCTCGTCGGGCTCGGCGCCGAACTTCGACGCGAGGCTGAGCTTCGAATGATCGGAGGACACGCGGATGCGCACCAGCAGGTTGAGGTCGCTCGCCGCGACGCCGTCAGTGGCGGTCGCGCGGACGATCTTCTCCAGCTCGTCCTCGGTGTCGAGGCTGAAGGTGCGCACGCCGTAGCCGTGATAGGCTTCGGCGATCGCCTCCTCGGCCTTGACCGGGTGCATGAAGCAGAGCGTCGCTTCCGGCAGCGTCTCCGCGACGAGCTTGACCTCGGCGATCGAGGCCACGTCGTAATGCGTGACGCCGCTGTCCCCCAGGACCTCGAGCAGGTCGGGCGAGGGATTGGCCTTCACGGCATAGAGCGAACGGCCCGGAAACTTCTCGACGAAGAATCGGGCGGCGCGCCGGGCGGCGTGCGGACGAATGAGCGTGACCGGCTGGACCGGCCGAAGGGCAGTCGCTAGCCCCAGCGCGCTATGATGCTTGTGCAACTCAAGGGACCTCCAACGGGTAGTTGACTAAGAGCTGCCTTGCGGTTGGAAGTCCCATGGGGCAGCGGACGGGCGATATATGAGCGTTGGACCCCCATGTAAAGACCTGCATTTTCCCCCTTGTTCCCAGAGGTTTGAATGACGAATCGAAGGCCATCGACGAACGGTGTCCGAGAAGCGGCGGCCCGCATCGCCGGCGCGGTGACCATTACCTCGTTGCTTCCCCTCGACTGGGAGGGTCGCCGCATCTGGATAAAGCCGGAATGTTTGCAGCAGAGCGGCGCCTTCAAGTTGCGGGGCGCGACCAATCGGCTGCGCCGGCTGGACGAGGCCGCCCGCGTCCGCGGCGTCGTCGCCTTTTCCTCGGGAAATCACGCCCAGGGCATCGCCGTCGCGGCGCAGCGCATGGGCATCACCGCAACGATCGTGATGCCGGCCGACGCGCCGGGCGTGAAGGTCGAGGCGACTCGCGCAGCGGGCGCGGAGATCATCTTCTTCGACCGCGCGACCGAAAGCCGCGAAGAGATCGGCGCCCGACTCGCCGCCGAGCGCGGCGCGACGCTCGTGCCGTCATTCGACGATGTCGACGTGATCGAAGGGCAGGGGACGATCGGCGTCGAGATCGAGGAACAGCTCGGGGGTCCTCCGCCGCTGGTCATCATCCCGTGCGGCGGTGGCGGCCTTTCCGGCGGCATCGCGCTGGCGTTGCCCGACAGCGACATCCTGATTGCCGAGCCCGAAGGCTGGGACGACATGACCCGCTCGCTCGCGCTCGGCCACATCGTACCGGTCGAGCAGCCGGCGCCGCCGACCCGCTGCGACGCGCTGCAGACCACGCTCGTCTCCCCGCTGACCTTCGGCGCCCTGCATGAGGCCGGCGCGCGGGGCGTCGCAGTCAGCGAGGCCGAGGTTGCCGCCGCCATGGCCTTCGCTTTCCGCCATCTCAGAATCGTCGCCGAACCCGGCGGCGCGGTCGCCCTTGCGGCCCTGCTGGCCGGCAAGGCGGGCGAGGTGCCGGACGGCAGCGTGGTCGTGGTCTCCGGCGGCAATATCGATCCGCACCTGTTCGCCGAGATACTCACGGGTTCTGGACAGTGACCACAGCATCGCGCTCATTGCCCAGCCGATAGAACGCAGCGCCATGCGGCGCGAGCGTGACATCGATCCTGTCTGCCGCCAGGCCGATATCGCGCTGGGCCCACAGATCGCGGACGTGTGCGCCTTCCACCGCGCCGAGCGCATCTCGACGAACCGAAACTATTGCCTCGGTCTCGCCGAGGTTGAACAGGGCGACATACGGATCGCCGGTCCGGGAATCGCGTGCGATCCAGATCGCCTCGGTCCCGGTCCGACGCAGCTCGCGGCCGCCGGTGCCGTGCTGATTGACCGCAAGCACTTCGTCGTTGGTGAGCAGGGCGAGGGCCGCATCGTCGAGCGCGGTCAGGTCGCCGCCCATGATCAGCGGCGAGCGCGCGATCGACCAGAGAGTCATCATCGTGCGCTGCTCGGCAGGAGTGAAGCGGGTGCGGCGCGCGCCCATGGCGAGCAGGCCGAGCGGCAGCATGTCGGCATCGGGCCAGGTACCGGCGCGCACGTGCGGCGCCCAGTTCGCCAGCCGCCGGAATTGCGACAGCAGCAGCGGCCATTCGTCCCAGAAATCGTCGCTGATCCGCCACATGTTCGCGTGGGTGCCGGCATGGGCGGCGGCGCTGAGCGGCGTCTCGCCGGGTGAGAGGCTGAGGACCATCGGGCGGCCGGAACCGTCGATCGCCCGCCGCACCGCTGCGATCTCGGGCTCGTTGCGATGATAAGGGCGGCTGATGTCGTCGACCTTCACGAAATCGACGCCCCATTCGGCAAGCAAACGGAAGACGCTGTCATAATAAGCCTGGGCGCCCGGCTTCGACATGTCGATGCCGTACATGTCGGGATTCCAGGGACAGATGTTCACCCGGTCAGCGATCGCGCCGCAGCGGTGAGGCGTGCCCAGGATCGGCAGGTTGCGGTCGGCGGCCCCGCGCGGCACGCCGCGCATCAGGTGCACGCCGAATCTGAGGCCGAGCGCATGGATATGGTCGGCGAGCGGCTTGAAGCCCAGGCCGCCGCGTGCCGAGGGAAAGCGGTTCCCGGCCGGAAGCAGCCGGCCCCAGCCGTCCATCGTCAGTTCGGCGCCGACGCGATACTGGAAGCCGGTGGCGCCGGATTCGTACCACTGGATGTCGATGGTGAAGACATCGTAGCCATGCGGCAGCAGCTTCTCGGCCATCACCGCCGCATTGGCGCGCGCCTGCGCCTCGTTGATCGTCGTGGCGAAGCAATCCCAGCTGTTCCATCCCATCGGCGGGCGCGGCGCGAGTGCGCGGAAGCTTGTATCGTGCGGCGTTGCCATCGCCTTCACGGCGAGCGGTGCAGAGGCCAGCGCGCCGATCGCGGCACGCCTCGTCAGGCGGATCATCCGTTCGTTCCCTCCAGCATCCGGCATTCGTAGACCGGGGCGTCGCTGCCCCGCGTCTCGAAGCGCACACGCACCCTGTCCCGACCGCGGGTCAGCGCCTCGGGGATCGGATATTCGGCCGAGACGAAGCGCTCCACCGGCGCGCCCGCACGACGCTCGTTGGCAATGCGGATGCCCTCGACCAGGATGTCGAAATTCTTGTTCGTCTCCTCGCCCCAATAGAGGGCGGAAAGCGTCATCGGGCCGGGCCGCACCGCCAGGGTGAACTCGATATAATTGCCGTCGCCCCACCAGGCTTGGCGCCCGCTGCGCCCGCCCCAGCTCAGGAGATCGGCATGATTGGCGGCGAAATCGTGATCGCGTTCGGGCTGCATTTCGCCCAGATGGATCACGTCCACCGTCCGCGCCTCGAGCGCCGCTCTCGCACGCTGCGCCTCCCGCCATTCGGCTTCCTCGGCCTGCCACTGCGCGCCGGTGAAGACCGGGAAGTAGACCGCGGTGCGGCGGTCATATTGGTTGAAGAACGGACGCAGGGTGAGCTCCTGCGGAACCGCGCCTGCGGTCCGGAAGACGTGGGGCGCGCCCTCGACCGGTCGGAGCGCGTGGGCGGCATCGGCCGAGACCAAAGCCGGCGGCAGCGCCTCGAACGGAGCGCCGGCCGGCCCGAGATCGGCGGCGAGGACGAGCGGCCCGGAGAGGAAGGCGAGCAGGCGCGGATCGTCGGGCGTCGCCTCGGGTCGAAGCGCCATCGGGAGGTCGAGGTGGAGGCTGTCGCCGGCCTGCCAGCGGCGGGCGAGCACGGCATAACCCTGCCGGCGCTCGAACGATGCCGGCCGGCCGTTCAGCGTCACCACGGGGCTTGCGCACCAGCCCGGCAGGCGCAGCGCGATCGACAAGGGCTCGTCCGTGCCTTCGGTCACCCGCAGCGTCACTTGCTCGGAAAAGGGATAGGCAGTCTCGAGTTCGAATCGACCGCGCCCCGGCCAGTCGAGCATCGAGGGGATGAAGAGGTTCACATAGAGGGTGCGACCGTCCTCCCAGTAGATGGACTCGCCATGCTTGGCGTGGCTCTCCATGCCGGAGCCGACGCAGCACCAGAAGCTGTCCTCCGGCGTTGAATAGGTCCGCCGACCGCCCGCGCTCAGTGGCGTGAAATAGACGAACATGCCGGTTTCCGGGTGTTGGTGCGCGAGGATGTGGTTGAGATGGGCGCGCTCGTAATCGTCGAACAGCGACGCATCCGGCTCCCAGGCATAGAGGTGCCGGGTGAGCTTCAGCATGTTGTAGGTGTTGCACGCCTCGCAAGTCCGGTCGGTGATGGCGGGCGCGAGGACGCGGGGTGGTCCGAAATGCTCGCGCTCCGAATTGCCGCCGATGACGTAGCTGTGGTCCTCCACAACCGTCCGGTGGAAGAAGCGTGCTGCCGCCGCGTGCCGCGGTTCGCCGGTCAGTTCATAGAGGCGGGCGAGACCGATGATCTTCGGGATCTGGGTATTGGCGTGGAGGCCCGGCAGGACGTTGCGGCCTCGCGTCAGCGGGTCGAGCACCCGACGGTCGCGGATGCGCTCGGCAAGAGCGAGGTAGCGCCGGTTGCCGGTCCGCGCATAGGTCTCGGCATAACTGTCGTTGAGGCCGCCATATTCGGCCGCGAGCAGCCTCTGCAGCTGCGCGTCGTCGAGCCCTTCGAGGATGGCGGCGAGATAGTCGGCCATGCCGAGCATGACGCGGAGCGCGCCAGGGTCGTCGGCGAGGCGGTGGGCGTCGATCAGACCCGCATGGACCTTGTGCCAGGTGTAGAGCGGGACCCAGCCGCCGTTGATGTCGAAGCCGCTGGTGCGGATCTCGCCGCGGCGAATCTCCTCGAAGACGATCTTGCCGTCGAGGACTTGGCCGTCGCGCTCGACCGTGGTGCCGCCGATATAGCCGTCGCCATGCGCCGCCTGGATGCGCGCCAGCTCGGCCACGATGTTGTGCACCCGTTCCCGCATTTCGGTATCGCCGGTTTGGGCGAACATCAGCGCGCAGGCGGAGAGATAGTGGCCGAGCGTGTGGCCGGCGATACCGCGCGCCTCCCATCCGCCATAGCGCGCGCCCTTGGCCGGCAGGCCGGCGCTCTCGTGGAAGTTGTGCAGCAGCCGGTCGGGCTCGAGCGACAGCAGGTAGCGCCGGTTCGCCGCCACCGCATCGGCATAGATGGATGGTGTGAGCCGGACGGCGGAGAGGGGGAGGGGCCGAGCCTTCACGCGCTGTGCTTCGCCTCTTGCCGCAGAAGCGGGGCCGGCCAGCGCCAGTGCGCTCGCGGACAGCAGGAACGACCGGCGCGAGAGCATCGCTACGCCTATTCGACCGCGACGACGGCGACCGACTTGGCCGGCAGGTCTAGCACCAGCCGGCCGCCCTCCACCCGGCCGCTATATGCCGCCGGCTGGATCCGGTCCGGCTGGTCGAAGCTATTGTGCGTGTCGAGCGCCGGCCCGGTCAGCAGCCGCCCGCGCGCGCCGCGCACGGTCATGCCGGTGACATTGGTGACGACGCGCGCCGGCCGGTTGGGATCGAGATTCACCAGCGCGAGATGGAGCCGCCCCGACGTGTCGCGCGCCGCCGAGACATCCACCCGCGGCAGGCTGATGTCTCCGAACCGGTATTCCGGCGCCTCGACGGTGGCGGCGAGCGGGGTCGCTCCCTGGAACGGCACGTACATCTCGAAGACGTGATAGGTGGGCGTCAGCAGCATCCGCGGCCCGTCGGTCAGGATCATCGCCTGGAGGACGTTCACCATCTGGGCGATATTGGTCATCCGCACCCGATCGGTGTGACGGTGGAAGATGTTGAGGCTGAGCGCCGCGACATGGGCGTCGCGCAGCGTGTTCTGCTGGTAGAGGAAGCCCGGCGTCGAGCCTGGCTCGGGTTCGTACCAGGCGCCCCATTCGTCGACGAACAGGCCGACCCGCCGCTCGGGATCGTGCCGGTCCATCACCGCCTTGTGGCGGGTGATCAGATCGTCGATTCGACGCGCGGCGCGCAGCGTCGAAGCCCATTTGTCCTCGCCGAAGCCGGTCGCCGGACCCTTGTTCTGCCAGCTGTCGGGAATGGTGTAATAATGGAGGCTGAGCGCATCCATCTGCCCCCGCGCGCGCTCCATCATCACGTCGGTGAAGTTGGTGTCGTCCGAATTGGCGCCGCTCGCCACCCTTACGATCGGCGCCTCGCGCGGGGCCTTCACGAAGGTCTGGTAGCGGCGGTGCAGGTCGGCCGAATGGTCAGCGCGCATGCTGCCGCCGCAGCCCCAGGTCTCGTTGCCGAAACCGAAGAAGCGCACCCGCCACGGTCGGTCCCGCCCATTGCGGCGGCGCTCGTTGGCGAGCGTCGACTGGCTGCCGGAGGTCATATATTCGACCCACTCGGCCATCTCCTGCGGCGTGCCGCTGCCGAGATTGCCGGAAACATAGGCATCGGCGCCGATCAGCTCGGCGAAGTTCAGGAATTCGTGGGTGCCGAAATGGTTGCTCTCGGTGACGCCGCCCCAATGGGTGTTGACCCGCACCGGACGCTGGGTTCGAGGGCCGATGCCGTCGCGCCAATGATATTCGTCGGCGAAGCAGCCGCCCGGCCAGCGCACGACCGGGACGCGAAGCCGCCGCAGCGCCGCGACGACGTCGTTGCGATAGCCGCTGGTGTTGGAGATCGGCGAATCCTCGCCCACCCACACGCCCTCGTAGATGCCGCGGCCGAGATGCTCGGCGAACTGGCCGTAGATGTTGCGGTCGATGACCGGGCCGGCCCTGGTCGTGTCGACGGTGACCGTCACCGGCACCGGCACCGGCGCGTTGTTCTGGGCAATGGCCGCTGCTTCGCCCAGCCCCATGACCGCGACGGTCGCGGGAAGGAGGCTTTTGAGGATCTTGATCATTTCTTCCCCCGCTGCTGGCGGATGACTTCGACAGGGCTGCGCTGGTCAGGCGCCGGTCGCTGGCGGCTGCGCCTCCTCGACCTCGACCGGCGGCAGCGCGTGGGTCGGCCTGGCACCCCAGAGCGCATAGAACAGCACGTAGAGCTCGCACGCGACGGTCAGCAGGAAGGAGAGTTGCAGCCCGTATTGGTCGGCGAGCCAGCCCTGGGCCACCACCAGCGCGCCGCCGGCGATCGCCATGATCAGAAGTCCCGAGCCTTCCTCGGTCAGCGGGCCGAGGCCCTTGATCGCGAGCGTGAAGATCGTCGGGAACATGATCGAGTGGAAGAAGCCCACTGCGATCAGCGCCCACATCGCCGCCGGACCGTGGGCGAAGCTGGCGATCAGCATCACGGCGAAGGCGCCGATCGAGAAGACGGCGAGCACGCGAGCCGGATCGATCCTCTGCATGAGCACGCTGCCGAGGAACCGGCCGACCATCATCCCGCCCCACAGCAGGAAGAGATAATTGGATGCCTGCTGGTGGGTCAGGTTGCCGATGTCGGGCTGGCTGATGAAGTTGATGAACAGGTTCGAGACGCCGATCTCGGCGATCAGGTAGATGAAGATCGCCGGTACCCCGAGCACCAGGTTGCGATGGTGCCACAGCGACAAGCCCTTGCGCGCCTCGCGGCCGGCGCGCTGCGTCGCCTGCCCCATTGCGGGCAGCGGGAAGCGCGCGATCACCACCGCCAGGATCACCAGCACGGCCGCGACGATGATATAGGGCAGGATCACCGACTGGGCGTCGGCATAGCGCTCCGCGGCGGTCAGCGCGACGCCCGCTTCGGAGGTGCCGCCCTTGGACCGGCCGAGGATGAGATAGCCGCCGAACAGGGGCGCGAGCGTGGTCCCGAACGAGTTGAACGCCTGGACGAGGTTGAGCCGCGACGAGGACGTCTCGGGCGGGCCGACCACCGCGACATAGGGATTGGCGGCGACCTGGAGCAGGGTGATGCCGCTCGCGATCACGAACAGGGCGACCAGCACGACCTCGTAGGACGGGAGCCGCGCCGCCGGCACCATCATCAGCGCGCCGGCGGCCATGGCGAGCAGGCCGACCACCATCGCTTTCTGGTAGCCCACCCGTTCGATCAGCCTGGCTGAGGGGATCGAGGCGACGAAATAGGCGATGAACCACACGCTCTCGATTAATGTGGTCTGAGTATAATTGAGCTCGAATACGCTCCGCAGGTGCGGCAGCAGCGTGTTGTTGATGACGGTGATGAAGCCCCACATGAAGAACAGGCTCGCGAGCAGGGTCAGCGCAGGCCGGTAGGTATGAGCGGCATGCACGCCAGATCCGCTTCCGGCCATCGCATTGGGTGCCAGCGCCATCCGCTTCCTCTCCCTGGTCCTCCGGCGGGGTCGATGAATCGCCCGCTTGCTCCATTATTTTGTCGGACTATATGAGCAAAGGAGGACAGGTCAACGGCGCGCGGGACAAGAGGTGAGGAGTATTGCATGCGGGGGGCACTGATGGCGCTGGCTTCATGGTCGATGGCGACCCAGGCGCTCGCCGCTGAGGCGACGCGCGGCGAGGCCGGGCGGCTCTCCGACGGCACGCCGGTCGAGGCGGTGACCCTTCGGAACGCGAACGGGATCGAGGCGCGCATCCTCACCTACGGCGCGACGCTCCAGCGGCTGATCGCCCCCGACCGCAACGGCCGGCGCGCCGACGTGACGCTCGGCCATGACGACGTCGAATCCTATGTGCGCACGCCCAATTATTTCGGGGTGACGGTCGGCCGCTATGCCAACCGGATCGCCGGCGGCCGTTTCACGCTCGACGGGCGTGCCTATCAGCTCACCCTCAACGACGGACCCAACTCACTGCATGGCGGCACGCAGGGCTTCGACAAGCGCAACTGGACGATCCGATCGGTCGAAAACGGCCCCACGGCACGAGTCGTCCTCGGCCTCGTCAGCCCGGACGGCGACCAAGGCTATCCGGGCCGGCTCGACGTAACCGTCACTTATGCGCTCGACGAGCGCAACGATCTCACGGTCAGCTTCGAGGCGCGGACCGACCGGCCGACGATCGTCAACATGACCAATCATGCGCTCTTCAATCTCGCCGGCGAGGGCGCGCCGGAGGGGACTGCGGCGCATCGGCTGACCATCCCGGCGCGCGCCTATACGCCGGTCGACGAACGGCTGATCCCGACCGGAGAGCTGCGCGCCGTCGACGGCACGGTGTTCGATTTCCGCACGCCCCGAGCGATCGCCGCCGGGCTGCGCGACGGCCGGGACCCGCAGATCCGCATCGGCCGCGGCTACGATCACAATTTCGCGCTCGACAAGGGTGTGACGCGCGCGCCCGAACTGGCGGCGCGGCTGGAGGATCCGGGCTCGGGCCGAGTCCTGGAGGTGCTCTCGACCGAGCCCGGCCTCCAGTTCTACAGCGGCAATTTCCTCGACGGCACGCTGGTCGGCAAATCGGGCCACGTCTACCGCATGGGCGACGGTATCGCGCTCGAGCCGCAGAAATTCCCCGACGCGCCCAACCAGCCCCGCTTCGTCCCGGCGCGGGTCGACCCCGACGCGCCCTACCGCCACGTGATGATCTACCGCTTGAGCACGGCGCGCTGAGCCCGGCATGACCGACACAAAGCAGCTGCGCTCGCGCGCATGGTTCGACAATCCCGACAATGTCGACATGACCGCGCTCTATCTGGAGCGCTATCTCAATTTCGGCCTCAGCCTCGAGGAGCTGCGTTCGGGCAAGCCGATCATTGGCATCGCCCAGACCGGTTCGGACCTCTCGCCCTGCAACCGCCATCATCTGGTGCTGGCCGAGCGGGTACGCGAGGGCATTCGCGAGGCGGGGGGGATCGCGCTCGAATTCCCGGTCCATCCGATCCAGGAGACCGGCAAGCGCCCGACCGCCGGGCTCGACCGCAACCTCGCCTATCTGGCGCTGGTCGAGGTGCTCTACGGCTACCCGCTCGACGGCGTGGTGCTGACGATCGGCTGCGACAAGACGACGCCGGCCTGCCTGATGGCGGCGGCGACGGTGAACATCCCGGCGATCGCGCTGTCGGTCGGCCCGATGCTCAACGGCTGGTACAAGGGCGAGCGCACCGGTTCCGGCACGATCGTCTGGAAGGCGCGCGAGCGGCTCGCCGCCGGTGAGATCGACGATGCCGAGTTCATCCGCCTGGTCGCCTCGTCGGCGCCGTCGACCGGCTATTGCAACACGATGGGGACGGCGACGACGATGAATTCGCTGGCCGAGGCGATGGGCATGTCGCTGCCCGCCTCCGCCGCCATTCCCGCGCCCTATCGCGACCGGCAGGAGGCCGCCTGGCGCACCGGCAAGCGCATCGTCGAGATGGTCGCCGAGGATCTGAAGCCGTCCGACATCCTGACGCGCGAAGCGTTCCACAACGCGATCCGGGTCAATTCGGCGATCGGCGGCTCGACCAACGCGCCGATCCATCTCACCGCGATCGCGCGCCACATGGGTGTGGAGCTGCCGCTCGCAGACTGGCAGAGCGTGGGGCTGGACGTGCCGCTGCTCGTCAACCTCCAGCCCGCCGGCGACTATCTCGGCGAGGATTATTACCGCGCCGGCGGTGTGCCCGCGGTCGTGGCGCAGCTCATGCGCCGGGGGCTGATCCACGCGGATGTGCTGACCGTCAACGGCCGCACCCTCGGCGACAATTGCCGGAACGCAGGAATCGAGGACGAGCAGGTGATCCGTCCGATCGACCGGCCGCTCAAGGACGCGGCGGGCTTCGTTGTGCTGAGCGGCAACCTGTTCAACGCGGCGATCATGAAGACGAGCGTGATTTCCGACGAGTTTCGCCAGCGCTACCTCTCCAACCCCGACGATCCGAATGCGTTCGAAGGGCCGGTGGCCGTGTTCGACGGACCGGAGGACTATCATCGCCGCATCGACGATCCGGCGACCGGAATCACGTCCGGTACGCTGCTGGTGATGCGCGGTGCGGGCCCGATCGGCTATCCGGGCGCCGCCGAGGTGGTGAACATGCGTCCGCCCGCCTTCCTGATCGAGCAGGGCGTCCACAGCCTCCCGTGCCTCGGCGACGGGCGCCAGTCCGGCACCAGCGGCAGCCCCTCGATCCTCAACGCCGCGCCCGAGGCGGCGGCGATGGGCGGCCTCGCCCTGCTGCGCACCGGCGACAGGGTGCGGATCGACCTCGACGCCGGCACCGCCGACGTCCTGATCTCCGACGAAGAGCTTGCCGAACGCCGCCGCGCGCTCGAGGCCGAAGGCGGCTATCGCTATCCGCCCTCGCAGACGCCCTGGCAGGCGATCCAGCGCACCATGATCGGCCAGATGGATTCGGGCGCGATCCTGGAAGGCGCGGAAGCGTTCCAGCGTATCGCCCAGACCCGGGGCCTGCCGCGCGACAGTCATTGAACGCGTGCGGCCCTCCCTAGGGTCGGTAGCGCCGCTCCGGCCGGCCTGGCGTGATCCCGGAAAGGACGAAGTGGTCGACGTCGATCCATCCGCCGTCGCGACCCGGATTGTAGCAGAAGATCGCGAACTGCTGGCCCTGGAAGGTCCCCGTCCGCCAGTCATAGGCCAGCGGAAACGCACCGCCCAGCTCGGTCCAGGTCCGCCCGTCCTCGCTGTACGACAGGCGCGCCCGGTCCGTGGTGAAATCCATGTCGGTGCGCAGCCACAGACGGGTCGCGGCGATCGGCCGGCGTGCGACACGTGTTTCGGTGCGCGGACCCTCGGCCCTGTCCTCCATCACGCGCATCGACAGGTGCCGCGCTCCGCCATCGCCGCCGTTCACCACGATCTGGCCCGAATATTTGCCGAAGGTACCGAAGCCGCATTGATCGCCGGGCCGCATCGCACCGATGTCGAGCGCCACCTCGCCGCGGCTCGCCGGTCCCTGGCCCTTCTGGGTGAGAGTGTTGCGGGCGGTCCAGAAGCGGTCGGACCGGGTCGCCCTGAGCCTCAGGAAGCCGGGCCGCGCGGTCAGCGACCAGCTTCCGTCCTCGGGATTGTGGTTCCACTGCCATTGGCGGCCGAGCGCGGGGCCGGAAAAGTCGTCCGACGTCGGCGGCTCGCGGAAAGTGTGGCCCTGGATCGGCATGGGGGCGCTGGCGGGCACCCGGCCGGGCGCCCCAGGCGTGCCCCAGACCGGCCAGTCGTCCTGCCAGAACACCGGGCTGATATTGGTCATCCGGCCGATCGCGCCAGCATCGACCATGACAAAACCGTACCAGCTGCCGTCGGGCAGATCGACGATCGCGCCCTGGTGCCCGCCGGTCGTGTCGTCGATCTGCGGGCGCGTCTCCCACGGGCCGGTCAGCTCCCGCGCGCGCGACACGGTGAGCGCGAGCCGCGAAGGTATCGCGTTGAACATGTAGTAATAGTCGCCGCGCCTGACGACCTTCGAGCCCTCGGCGCCGCGATTGAAGTGCACCACCTGTGTCGCTTCGACGCGCCGCAGGTCCCGGCTCAGCGTCAGCATGGTGACGGTGCCGTCGGTGCCGATCGAGGTGAACAGATACGGCCGGCCGTCGCCATCGAAGAACAGCGCCGGATCGAACGCCTCCCGGTCGAGCGCGTTCATCTCCCAGGGTCCGCGAACGTCGCGCGTGCGGTAGATGCGGGTGTTCTGCCCGACCGGCGTCACCGCCACGTAGAAGGTCCCGTCATGATATCGCAGGCTCGGCGCGAACAGGCCGCGGCGGTACGACGTGCCGTCCTCCAGGTCATATTGGCTGCGCCCGGTCAGGCGCTGCACTACGTGCGAGACGATGTCCCAGTTCACCAGATCCCTGGACTGCAGGATGGTGAGCCCCGGCACGTTGGCGAAGGTGGTGGTCGCGAAATAGAAATCCGCGCCGACGCGGATGATGTCGGGATCGGGATAGTCGGCATAGAGCGGCGGGTTCCGATAGGTGCCGTCGCCCCGGTCGGCTCGCCACGCCGGAACGGCGTCGGAACCGGCGACCGCGGGCGTGCTCCGACCCGCTTCGCCGCCGGCCATCAGCGCCGCAATCGCCGCAACCTGGAGCGGGAAGGGCGTCATCGTGCCAGTTCGGCCGATTTGCTCCGCGCCGAGAGTGCGACTAACCTGATTGTGCCAGGCGCTTCGAGGCGCTTTTCATGGGGCGACGACGGGGTGGCGTGGAGGTGAGCGAAATCCAGCGCAGCGCGCGAGGCACGGGACGGCGACTCCGCGGCGCCGTCGCCCACTATCTCGGCACTGCCATCGTCTCGGGTGCGATCGCGCCGGGCGAACGCCTGTCGGGCGAAGTCGCCAATTCCGAGGCGCTGGACGTGTCGCGCACCGCCTATCGCGAGGCCGTGCAGGTCCTGACCGCGAAAGGGCTGGTCGAGAGCCGGCCCAAGGCGGGCACGCACGTCCTGCCGCGCAGCCGCTGGAACATGCTCGATCCCGACGTGCTCGCCTGGGCGTTCGCCAACGAGCCCGACATCGGCTTCGTGCGCGACCTGTTCGAGCTGCGCGCGATCGTCGAGCCGGCGGCCGCGCGGCTCGCCGCCGAGCGGCGCAGCAAGGAGGATGTCCGCGCGCTCAAGGACGCGCTGGCCAACATGCGCCGCTACACGCTCGCGACCGAAGCGGGACGCGCCGCCGACCGCGATTTCCACGACGCGATCCTGCGGGCGACCCACAACGAGGCGCTGGTGACGCTGAGCGCGGGGATCAGCGCGGCGGTCAACTGGACCACCCAGTTCAAGCAGCGCTCGCGCGCCCTGCCGCGCGATCCGGTGCCCGATCATGCGCGGGTCGCCGACGCGATCGCCGCCGGCGACATCGACGCCGCCGACAAGGCGATGCGGCTGCTGGTCGAGCTCGCACTGGAGGACACGCGCTCCGCCATGGCCCGCTAGCTAGTCCGCGTTCCGGCGCGTCTCGATCACGACCGACGCGCCTTCCAACCCCTCCGTCTCGGCACGCAGCGTGATCCGTCCGGCCTCGCCGGGCCGCGCGCGCACGATGGCGAGCGCCAGACCATTGAACGCCGGCCGGGTCGGCGAGGCGAATTCGACGAAACTGGTCGGATCGCCATTGTCGGTTGCGACCAGCTCGCCCGGTCCCTCGACGGTGAAGCGCACCGCATTGTCCGCGCGCGGTGCAGTTCGGCCCGCGGCATCGGTCACGCGCACCGTCACGAAGGCGAGGTCGCGGCCGTCGGCGTGGATCCGGCGGCGATCCACCTCGGCGGCGAGCGCTGTCGGCGGGCCGGCCGTGGTCATCGTCGCCGTCGCCCATTCCTGGCCGTTCTTCCAGGTCACGACCCGAAGCTCGCCGGGTTCATAGGTCACATAATCCCAGCGGAACCGGTAGGCGAAGGGTGCGCGCCGGATGCGTCCCTGCGACCGGCCGTTGACGAACAGCTCCGCCTCGTCGGCGGAGGAGAAGACATGGACCGGCGTCACCTCGCCCTCGCGGCCCGGCCAGGTCCAGTGCGGCAGGATGTGCGCGAACCTGAGGTCCGGCCGCCAGCGCGCCTGATAGAGATAGAAGCGATCCTTGCGGAATCCCGCCAGGTCGAAGATCCCGGAATAGGCGCTGCGCGCGTCATAATAGGGCGTCGGCTCGCCCAGATAGTCGAAGCCGGTCCAGACGAACTCGCCGGCGACGAACGGATGCTGGTCCTGCGCCGAGAAATCGCGGTCCGGCGTCGAGCCGAAATCGGCGGCGTGAAGCTCGTAGGCGCTCACCTGCCGGGTCCGCGGATCGCCGCCCGATCCGGGCCGGACCGGTCCGCTGACGCTGCCCGGGACCGGGAACAGATATTCGCCCCGGCTGCTCAGCGCCGACGCGCTTTCGCTGGCGAAGATCAGCGTATCGGGGAAACGGTCGTGAAAGGCCTGGAACTGGCCGGGCAGGGTGCGCACCCCCGTGCCCTGGTAGTTGAGGCCGATGACGTCGACCGTCCCGGGCAACGGCATGTCCGGCCTGGCCCAGTTCATCGCGGTGGTGGTGAGCCGGCTCGGATCCTCCTCGCGCGCGATCGCGGCCAGCCGGCGGGCGATCCCGGCGCCGTCCTCGCCGGTATATTGCTCGCCCACCTCGTTGCCGATGCTCCACAGGATCACCGACGGGTGGTTGCGGTCGCGCCGGACCATGGCGCGCAGATCGGGCTCGTGCCAGTCGGGGAAGACGAGGTGGAAGTCGAGCGGCGTCTTGCGGCGCTCCCAGACGTCGAACACCTCGTCGATGACGAGGAAGCCCATCCGGTCGGCCAGCTCGAGCAAAGCCGGGGCGGGCGGATTGTGGCTCATCCGGATCGCGTTGGCGCCCATCTCGCGCAGCAGCTCTAGCTGGCGCTCGGCGGCGCGGCGGTTGAAGGCCGCGCCGAGCGCGCCGAGGTCGTGATGGTTGTTGACGCCGCGGATCGGGATCCGCTCGCCGTTGACGAACAGGCCCTGGTCGGCGTCGAAACGCAGCGTCCGGATGCCGAACGGTGTCTCGTAGCGGTCGACGATGCGCTCGTCCTGGCGAACGGTCGAGACGGCGACATAGAGATGGGGCCGTTGGGTGGGCGGCGGTCCCCACAGGCGTGGCGTCGCGATCCGTGCCGTGCCCTGGATCGTCGTCGTGCCACGCGCCGCGACCCGTGCCGCCTGCGGGGCGATCTGCGCGACCGGCTGGCCGGTGCGCCGCCCGTCGGCGTCGAGCGCGTAGATCTCGGTCGCGACCTCGATTGCGGCCTCCTGTGCGGCGTCGTTGTCGATGGCGAGCTGCAGCGCGACCGTCGCCGCCTCGCGGGAGACCTCGGGCGTGGTCACGAAGCCGCCCCATTGCGCGACATGGACCGGCCGGGTCTTCACCAGCCAGACGTCGCGATAGAGGCCGCCTCCCGGATACCAGCGCGAGGATTCGGGCGGATTGTCGAGCCGGATCACCAGCTGGTTGCGCCCGCCGAATCGGACGTAAGGCGTGAGATCCAGCCGCCAGCTGTTGTAGCCATAGGGCCAGCCGCCGATGAGCCGGCCGTTCAGCCAGACCGTGGCATAGGCCATCGCGCCTTCGACATCGAGGAAGATCGACTTGCCGGCATCGCCGGCCGGGATGTCGAGCGCCCGGCGGTACCAGCCGATGCCCCAGCTCGGCAGCCGCCCCATCCCGCCATAGGGACCCTCCTCGATGAACGGCCCCGCGATCGCCCAGTCATGCGGCAGGTCGGCGCGCTGCCAGCCGCTGTCGTCGAATTCCGGCCGGACATAGGGCACCTCGCTGCCCGGATCGCCGTCGGGGCGGACGTGGCGGCGGGCGGGATCGGCGATGAAGCGGTTGGCGCTGGGCAGGATCCAGGGTCTCAGCACCCGCCGGCCCGCATCGCCGACCCGGACCGCTTCCTCGGGCTGGGCATCGGCGACCCGCCCGTCGGCGCTGCGCACGACCTCGGGGCGGACATCATAGCGAAGGTCGGTCGTGTTTCCCGGCGGGTCGCCCCGGGTGAAGCGCCAGCCGGTGCTGATCAGGATGCGCTCGCGCGGCGTCTCCGCCGGCTGCGCACGTGCTTGCGAACCCGGAACGATGAGGGAGAGGAGCACGGCCAGGGCCGCCACGCCGGGGCCGACGCGGCCGTGCATCCATTTCGCCCACCGCCCGAGCATCTTCGCCGTCATTCTCCCTCGATACGTCCAGGCTGCCGTGACCGATCAGAACCGGCCGGTCAGACCGAACACGAACGTCCGCCCCGGCGCATAGGCGCCATAGGGAAGGAGGGAGTCGCCATCGAGCTGCTGGAGCTGGATCTCGTTCAGGAGATTCTGCGCCTGCAGCGAGACCCGGATGTTGTCGATGCCCGGGATCGGGAAGCTGATCGACGCATCGAGATACTCGCCCTTGATCGAGACGCCGTCGCCCTCGACATTGTTCTGCGGTCCCAGGAAGGAGACGAACGGGTCGCGGTAGTTGTAGGACATGCGGGCCGAGATCCAGTCGCGCTCGAAATAGACCGTCACGTTGTAGGTGTTGGGCGAGAGGCCCACCACTGCGGCGCCGGGATTGAGCCGGTTGCCCGCAACCTCCGGCGCACCCTCCGATTCCTGGTCGATCCGGGTGTAGTTGGCGTTGATGCCGAGGCCCGGCAGGATGAAATCGAGCGGCTGGACGAGCGTGACCTCGAAGCCGCGCAGCGTGATCACCTCGTCGGTGTTCTGGCGCTGCGCCACCGTGACGATCGCCGCATTGGGATCGCCGTCGCCGCGCACGGTGAGGCCGTCCCGCGTGATCTGGAGCAGGTTGTCGAAGTTGATCCCGAGCTCGCCGAACCGCTGCTGGGTGCGGAAGATCGAGGTGAAGCCGGTCACCTGCTTCATCCAGAAGTTCACCGCGATCACGCTGCGCGGCGTCATGTACCATTCGAGGCCGAGATCGAGCTGGTTCGAGAAATAGGGCTCGAGCTCGGGATTGCCGAGCGTCAGTTCCTCGCCGCCCAAGCTGAGGTTGAAGGCCGGTGCGAGATCGCCGGGATTGGGCCGCGTCATGGTGCGTCCGGCGGCGACGCGGAAGACGACATTGTCGAGCACGTCGATCGATGCGTTGAAGCTCGGCAGCAGCTCGAAATAATCGTTGTCGAAGCGCGAGATGGTGCGTCCCACCGTCGGATCGGTGACGATGCCGGAGACGAACTGGTCGGTCCTGATCCCGCGTATGCCGAGGTTGAACCGCACCGGCCGGCCGGCGAGCTGTGTCTGCCCGTCGAGCTGGAGGTAGACCGCCGCGGTGGTCTCGTTGAGCTGGCGCGGATTGAGCGTGTTCAGCCGCGTGACCGGATCGATCTCGTTCTCGAAATAGTCGATGTTGATGACGTCGGCGATCGCGTCATAGTCCGGGATCGCCCAGCCGCCGTTGAACCCGACGTTGAACGGCGAGTTGGTGAAGAGCTGCCCGTATGGCCAGCGGACCATGTAATTGCCGAGCTGGGAATTGGGGATCGAGGCCAGTGCGCCGGGGAATGCCGACGGCTGCGTCGAGGTGGGGCCGCAGAAGCCGTTGACCGCATTGGTCGCGCAGGCGCTGACGTCCCAGGTCTCGATGGTGCGCTCGAAGCGGGTGACCTGCGCGCCGGCCGAGACCATGAAGTCCTCGTCGCCATATTGCAGGTGCACCTGCACGTCCTTCTGCTCCACCCAGCGACGGTTGGGCTGGACGCGCAGCGTGTCCCAGATCCACCCGAGGCCCGGATCGTTGACGTCGAAATTGGGCGTGAAGATGGGAGTGAGCGAGTCGCCGGTCTGCTCGAAGTCGACCGCGTAGCCCCGTCCGAGCGGGGTGCGCAGCAGGATCGTGTTCGCGCTCTGGCGCTGCTTGCTCTTGTTGTAGGTGAGCACGGCACGGACGCGCAGCAGGTCGCTCACCTCGTAGTTCATGCCGAACGACGTGTAGAAGAAGTCCGCGCGGGTCGAATAGGGGCGGTTCTCGGAGAGCAGCTGGGCGTTGGCGAAGGTGCCGCTCGTCAGGATATTGTCCTCATTGACCTCGAAATCGATCGGCACGTTGTTGCCGGTGCTGCGCACCGTCAGCATCAGGTCGTTCTGATTGAAGTCGTTCGCCGTCTCCGCATAGATGGTATCGAGGTTGAAGACGACCTCGGGGACCGGCGCCCATTGCGCGGTGACGAGGCCCGAGGTGCGCGTGCGTTTGCCCACCACCACCTCGGCACGCCCGAGCCGCGGGATCAGCGTATAGCTGAGCTGCTCGCAGCTGAGGCCCGACGTGCCGCCCGGCGTCGAGCCCGGGCCGCAGGGGACGAGCGGCGCCCCGTCGACCAGGCCGAAGCCGGTGCCGACCGGAACGGTCGTCGGGATCGACGCGCCGCCGCCATAGCCGACGGTCGGGTTGCCGGGAGCGCCGTCGAAATTGAGCGAGTTGCAGCCCACCTGGCCGGCCGGGCAGCGATTGCCGAGCGCGAAGGTGGTGAAGCCGACGGTGTTGAACGTGTCCGACCGATATTCGCGCTCGGCATAGGCCGCGCCGATCAGCAGGCCGATCTCGCCGATCCCGGTCTCCCAGGTGTTGCTGACGAACGCGCCGACGCGCGGCGAAATCTGCTCGCTGACGTCCTGGTAGCTGCCCTGCGCCTGGACGCTGATCTGGAAGCCGCGATTGTCGAACGGCCGGATCGGCGCGAGCTCGACATTGCCGGCGATGCCGCCCTCGATCTGCGAGGCGAGCGGGGTCTTGCTGATCGTCAGGCTGCGGAACAGCTCGGTCGGGAAGATGTCGAGGCTCGAGCCGCGGCCGTCGTTGATGAAGCCGACGCTGTTGTCGCTCGCGGTCTGGAGCTGCGCGCCGTTCATCGACAGCACGGTGAACTGCGAGCCGAGGCCGCGGACGTTGACCCGGGTCCCTTCGCCCGCCGCGTCGCGCTCGATCTGGATGCCCGGCAGGCGCTGCAGCGACTCGGCGAGGTTGAGATCGGGGAACTTGCCGATGTCCTCGGCGAAGATCGAATCGGTGAAATTGGTGTTGCGGCGCTTGGCGCCGATCGCATCCTCGAGCGAGCGGCGATAGCCGGTGATGACGATGTCCTCGGGTGCCTGGTCCTCGTTTGCTGCGGTGACGCTTTCCGCGCCCGGGGCGGCCGGGTCGCCGGTCGCCGACGACGTGACATCCTGCGAGGTCGATGCGGGCGTGTCGGTTCCCGGTACGGTCTGGCCCGCCGCCCCGCTCGACCAGATCAAAGCCGCCAGGCTGCTGCCCATCGCAAGGCCGCGCAGGGCCCGCGCGTAGGTGTCGCGCATCATCCAAATCCTCCCCTGACCCGATTTGTCCCGGCAACTTCAGCTGCCGATTTACGGTAGCGCTACCATTATGTCAGAGTAATATTGCTGTCAACGGACTCAAATTGCCTCGCTGCTAGAACGATGCGAAAGCACTATCATATTAATTTTAAAAGAATTTTATGAAAGTAGGTAGAGGCGATCGTTGTCGCTTCGCGTGTATGGCCAGTCTATCTGTATGACCATAATTCATGAGACGGCGGCGCTGCGGCCCTCCGTGAAAGATGGTGATTGGGCGGTGACGGGAGGGCCGATGGTGCCGGGTGTCGGACTCGAACCGACGGCCTACCGCTTACAAGGCGGTTGCTCTACCAGCTGAGCTAACCCGGCGCGCCCGCGCAAATGCGCCAAGTCGACCTTTTCGTCCAGCCTTTGCGAAGCTAGGCCTGCAGGTCCGCGGCGAGGGTGAGCAGGAAGGTCCGCGCGGCGACCGGGGTGAAATAGCCGCTGCTACTGACATTCCAGCCGAAGCGGTTGAAGAGATTCGTGACCTGCGCGCGCAGCAAAACGGGAGCGTTCCCGACGCTGAACCGGTAACGGGCGCCGAGGTTGACGATTGTCCGCGCCGGAATCGAAAGGCTGTTGGCGGCGTTGGCCGTCCTCGCGCTCGAACTGTCGACGAGGGCATCGATCGAGAGCCGCTCGAAAGCCGGGAAGCGATAGTCGATGCTGACGAGGGTGCGGCGGACGAATGCACCGATCGGTCGCCGCCCGATCGTGCCGGCGGCGACCTCCTCGCCGCTGATCCGGGCGTCGAGGAGCACGTTGCCGGCGACGACGTTGAGGCCGGGCGCGATCTGCCCGGCGACCGACAGCTCGACGCCGCGATTGGTCACTGCCCCGCGCTGGCGGAAGCGGCCCGCCTCGTCGACGTTGAAATAGGGCTTGGAGATGTCGAACAGGCCGAGCACGGCGGTGAGTCCCGGTGCGATCGACCAGCGCAGGCCGCCGTCGATCTGGCGCGTTCGGATCGCCGGCGGCGCCTCGTTGCGGTTGACCGCCTCGGGCGGACCGACCGGGCTTTCCTCCAGCCCGCGGACATAGCCGGCATACAGCGCCAGCTGCGGCGTCAGATGGAACGCCGCCGTCGCGCTCGGCAGCCAGGGCGAATCGCGCGTGTCGGGAAAGAGGACGCCGGGATCCGGGCTGGTGATCCGCTTGAGATAGTCGGTCCGCTGCACGCCCGCGGTCAGCTCCCCGACGCCGAGCCAGCGCAGCTGGTAGGCGATGCCGAGCGTCGCCTGCTCGACCAGGTCGCGGGTCTTGGGGCCGTCGGTGCTGCCCGGCTCCGGGCGCGGGTCCGGCCCGTCGCTGCGGCTCGGCCCGAGATCGATGAGCGCGCCCCCGCCGTAGCGTCGCGCCAGCTGGCGGGCGCGCAGCGACGCGATCAGGCCATGCCGCCGCGGCCCGTCGTCGAAGCTGCGCGACACCCGGAGCTCGCCCGAGGTCGAGGCCGACCGGTTGCCGCGCTCGCGCAGGATCAGCCGGCTGGCGACGGCGCCGTCGGGGCCGGTGCCGAACAGCAGGTCGGCGGTGGAGACGTCATTGTCGAACACGGATCGGAACAGGCCGAATCGGGTGTCGAAGCCCGCGATCCTGACATCCGCGATCACGCCGTAGGTGCCGGTCGTGTAGGAGTAATCATTCCAGGTCTGGCCGAAGAAGCGGTTGCGGGGAAAGCGCTTCGGCAGGAACGGGCCCGAGGTGAAGATGAACGGTTGCGACTCGTCATCCTCGACGCGGAAACGGCTGAAGAAGGCCCGGAGTTCGATCCCGTCGCGGGGCGCATAGCGCAGCAGGCCGGCGAAGGTGTGATCGTTGGGGGTGCCGCCGTAGAGGCGGCGACCACGATTGATGCCCAGCCCAAGCGCGACGCCGAGCCGATCGCCATAGAGGGGTAGTTGCAGATCGAGTTCCGCCGACCGCCCGCCGCGCGGCCCGTAATTGAGCCCGATCGACGCGCGCGTCTCCCCTCCCGGCTCGCGCAAGGAATAGTCGGCGATGCCGGTGGGGGCGGGAAAGGGATAGCTCTGAGCGGAAATGCCGACACGGATCGTCGAGCCCTGCTGCAGCCGGCCGGTCAGGATGCCCTGCTGGTCGTAATAGAGGCCGTGGATGCGCAGGTTGCCGGCGGTCGAGGGCGAAAAGCCGCGCACGTCGCTGTCGCTGTAGATGCCGATCGTGCTGTCACCGATGCTCCGGCCGAACGCGTCTTCGGCGGCGGTGGCTGCGTTGTCGTCGGTGCGCTGGGCCCAGGCGGCGGGTGCGGCGCAGAGGGCGGGTGCGAGCGCGGCGGAGACCAGCAGACGGGAGAAGGACATGGCTGCTGGCTACGGAGCGGCCGGTCTCCGGCAAAACGAGCAATCTACACAGTCACTTCAAGCTGTGCTTAAAATGCGCGATGGACCGCCGACTGCCGCCGCTCGAATCGTTGCGCATCTTCGAAGCCAGCGCGCGTCATGCGAACTTTTCTCGTGCAGCGCGGGAGCTCGGGATCACGCCGGCGGCGGTCAGCCTCAGAATTCGCGATCTGGAAGAGGATCTCGGCCAGCGCCTGTTCGTGCGCAACGGACCCCGGATTTCGCTGACTTCGGCAGGGGCGGCACTGTCGGCGCGCCTCGGCGAGGTCATGATGCTGGTCCGTGCCGCCGTCGCCGAATGCCGGTCGAGCGAGGCGCCGCTGCGCGTCACCGTCACGCCGACCTTCGCGGCCCGCTGGCTGGTGCCGCGTCTGCCGCGTTATCGCGCACTCACCGAGGCGGCCCGCATCCAGCTCGACGTCTCGACCGATCTGCGCACGCACGATCAGTTCGATATCGCCATCCGCAGTGGTCGCGGCGGATGGCGCGACATGATCGCCACCCGCCTCCTGCCGATGGACCTGTCGCCGATGCTGAGCCCCGGTCTCGCCGGGCGATTCCCCCTCGATTCGCCCGCCGATCTCCAGCGCCTTCCCCTGATCCGGGACGTCAGCTGGCCGGCCTGGTTCGAAGGCGCAAGCGTCGATCGCCCCGTCCTGTCCTATGCGCCCGTCGAATATGCGACCCAGGATATGGCGGCCGCCGCGGCGGCCGAGGGCGCAGGGGTCGCATTGCTGTCGCTTCAGCTGTTCGCGTCGAAGCTTGCTGACGGCAGCCTGGTCAGGCCGTTCGATCATGTCCTCAGATGCGAAGACGGCTATTACGCGCTCCGGCATCGGCAGGATCATCGTCTGTCGGTCGATCATTTCGTTCGCTGGCTGGAGGATGAGGCCGCTGCGCAAGCGGTTGATCCAGCCGCCCTAGACGACTCCGAACGTCCAGCCCTCGGTTCGAGCCAGCAGGGGGGTCAGGCCGGGAGGTGACCATCGGTGCGGGTCATCCGCGATAGCTCTCAGGCCTGCGGCCGCGATCAGGACGTCGGTCTCATGGTCGCTGAGTTGGCGATCAGGACATCCGGGCTCGCTTCCCAGCGCCTGCAGTGCCCGCGCCAGCTGATCGGGATCGCGGACCTTGCGGCCGCTCAGGCCAGCCAGGCGGATGAAAGCGCGGGTGTAGATTTCGATGATCAGGCTGCCGTACGTCGGGAGCGGATCGAAAGGCTCGCTCCAAGCGATGTCAAAGGGCCAGATCGGCAGGCGGCCGTCCGCATGATGCAGCAGCCGCATGCCGGCGAAGCTTGCCTTGGCGACCTGGGCTGCGCCGATCGCGTCATAGACGGTCGAGGCCTTGCCCCCGCCGCCCGCGTTGAACCTTTCCTCGCAGACCCGGTGATGAAGGAAGTCGCGCTTCACTCCGTCGGCGGCCCCGAAATAGAAATGGGGGCGGTGAGTCTGTTCGAGGAAGCTGGCGGCCCCAAGGTCCTCATCCTGGCATCGGTCATCGATATAGGCCCAGAAGCTTTTGGCTTCGCCAGGCAGATCGATCACCCCGGGCAGGTAGGACCCACGTGCGGCGATCGGCGGGGCGAAGCTGAAATCGAATCCGAACAGTGTCGGCGCTTCGGTGGCATATGCGATCAGCCAGTCGAGCACTTCCTGCCGCGACCAGACATGGCCCGGGCGGACGAGAGCGGGGGTGGCGCGCCCGGCCTCGGCAACGGCAATCGCGATGCCCTTGTGCCGCCGGCCCTTGGCGCCCGACCAGTCGATGGCGACGAAGCGCGCGAAGTCAGGGGCGTTCGCCGCCATGTGCCGCCCGCTGCCGGTTCGAGGCCCGATCCCACCAGGCGCGCCGGATCACATTCTCGATCCGTTCCCGGTCGACGCTGCCGAAGCGCACCAGCACGGCCGGCCAGCCGCGATAATGGGCCGTTTCCCAGAAGGTGTCCGGATCGGTCTCCATCAGGATCTCCTTCTCGTCGAGCGGCGTCGACACGGCGAAGCTGCCGGCCTCGCGTCCCGGATAGACGAACGCCTTGCCGCGGACCTTGACTGCCGGCCGGCCGTAGGACGTGGACAGCTCCGTCTCCGGCAGCGCCAACGCGAACGCCACGACCTCGCCCCAGTCCTTCATTCCAGCGCCTCCAGCAGGTCGCCGGTCAATGCCGCGGGGTCGAGGCCCATGCCGGCCCGGTCGAAGCCGCGCCGGACGATCACGAGCCGGCGCGAGGGGATGACGACGACATATTGGCCGCGATTGCCGTTGGCGAGGAAGGCGTCGACGGGCAGGCCCGCGTCGGGCGCAAAGGTCCACCAGGAGGCGCCATAGCCGTTGCCGGCCGCCGGCTGGGCGGGGCCGTGGCGGCGGACATAGTCACGCCAGCCTTCGGGCAGGATGCGCTCGCCATTCCACAGTCCGTCGCTCAGGTAGAGGAGGCCGAGCCGGGCGAGGTCGCGCGCGCTCGTCCAGACCTGGCTCGACATGACGAAATGGCCCTGCCAGTCGGTCTCCGGCACCGTCCGGGTCATGCCGATCTTCCAGAACAGGGCGCGGAACGGGAAGGCGCGCGACTCCTCGCCGTCGCCGAGCCGGTGCTGCAGGGCGCGGATCGCCAGCACGATGTCGTTGTTGGCGTAGCGGAAGCGGGTGTCCGGCGGCGCCACGACCGGCCAGCTCGCCGCCTCCTCGCCGACCGACAGGCCGCCGAAATAGAGCGCGTCGGTGCGGTTGCCGGGATAGTCGCTGTGCAGACCGCTCGCCATGCGGAGCAGGTGGTCGGTCGTGATCCGCTGCCGCGGATCGCCGGGGCGCTGCCATTCGGGCACGCCGGCGGGGGCGTTCACGTCGACCAGCCTCTGCTGGACGGCGGCACCGATCACCGTGCCGGTGATGCTCTTGGCGACCGACCAGGTGCGCTGCGACATGTGCATGTCGAAATCCGGCCGGTAGCGCTCGAAAACGATGCGGCCGTCCTGGACGATGAGGAGGGCGGTGGTCTCGCTGCCCTGGCCGTAGGTGCGGCGGTCGAAGGCCTGAGCGGCAACCTGCTCCAGCGCGTGCGTGTTGCCTCGCGGCCGGGCGGTGGCATTCCGGTCGCCCATCGGCCAGGGACGGGCATCGAGCTCGGCAAGGTCGAGCGGTGATGCGTCGATCCGCGGCAGTTCGGCAGCCGCGGCCGGATCGGCACCGATCGGCAGTAGCGCGCAGCCGAGATGCGGGCGCCAGGCGGCGACGCGCGGCGGCAGGTTGTCGGCGAAGCGGACGGTCACGCGCCGGTTCGCCTCATCCAGCTCCGCGGCCAATGTCGCGAGGAGCGGGTTCAGCTCGGCATAGGTGCCCTGCAGGTCGTCGGCAGCGGTGCGCGCCGGATCGATGCCGCCGTTGAACTGGTTGCTGCAAATGAAGCTTGCCTTGTAACCAGCTGCAATTGCGCGGAGATATTCCGGCGCATTCTGCTGCGCAGAGGCAGGAAGGATTGCCAGTCCCGCCGCCAGCAATCCCGCCGCAAACCTAATCGCCCCTTTTGGCACGCTGTTCCTCCCACCAGGCCATGCGCTCCGCGACGCGCTTTTCGAATCCGCGGTCCGTCGGCGCGTAGTAGGACTGCGGCGCCATCTCCTCCGGCCAGTAATTGTCGCCGGAGAACCCGCCCTCGGCATCATGATCGTACTGATAGCCCTTGCCGTAGCCGATCTGCTTCATCAGCCGGGTCGGCGCGTTGAGAATGTTCTTGGGCGGCATCAGCGAGCCCGTTTCCTTCGCCGAGCGCCAGGCGGATTTCTGCGCCGTATAGGCCGCGTTCGATTTGGGCGCGGTGGCGAGATAGAGACAGGCTTGGACGATGGCGAGCTCGCCTTCGGGAGAGCCCAGGAAATCATAGGTATCCTTGGCGGCGATGCACTGCACGAGCGCATTGGGGTCGGCAAGGCCGATATCCTCGCTCGCCGCGCGGGTGAGGCGGCGCAGCACGTAAAGCGGCTCCTCCCCCGCGGTCAGGATGCGGGCGAGATAGTAGAGCGCCGCCTGCGGATCCGAGCCGCGGATCGATTTGTGCAGGGCGGAGATGAGATTATAGTGGCCCTCCCGGTCCTTGTCGTAGACCGCGACGCGGCGGTGAAGCAGGGCGGCAAGCTCGCCGGGGCTCAGCGGCTGCGCGATCTCAATCGAGAACAGGGTCTCCGCCTGGTTGAGCAGGAAGCGGCCGTCGCCGTCGGCGGTCGCGACCAGCGCCTCGCGTGCCTCCGGCGTGAGCGGCAGGGGCCGCTCCGTCAACACCTCGGCGCGGTCGAGCAGCTTGCCGAGTGCAGCGGCATCGAGCCGATTGAGGATCAGCACCTGGGCGCGCGAGAGAAGCGCCGCGTTCAATTCGAAGCTCGGATTCTCCGTGGTCGCGCCGACGAGGACCACCGTGCCGTCCTCGACATAGGGCAGGAAGCCGTCCTGTTGGGCGCGATTGAATCGGTGAATTTCGTCAACGAACAGAAGTGTCTGCTTGCCGATCTTGATGTGATCACGAGATTCCGCGAACACCTTCTTGAGGTCCGCGACGCCCGAGAAGACCGCCGAGATCGCGACGAAGCGCATGCCGACCGCATCCGCAAGCAGACGGGCGATCGTCGTCTTGCCGGTGCCGGGAGGCCCCCACAGGATCATCGAGGCGAGCTTGCCCGCCGCGACCATCCGTCCGATCGCTCCGTCCGGGCCGGTCAGGTGCTCCTGCCCGACCACATCCTCCAGTCGCTGCGGCCGGAGGCGGTCGGCGAGCGGCGCGCTCTCGGAGGGCGCCGACGAAGCGGGCGGCGGGGGGTCGTCGTTGAAAAGATCGGCCACGGGCGCGGACTAGCGCATTTCTCGGGGCTTGGCACCTAGAGCGCGATCAGCTTAGCCTGAAACATCTCGTCATTGCGAGGAGCGAAGCGACGAAGCAATCCAGCCTGACTCGAAGGCCGCACTGGATTGCTTCGCTGCGCTCGCAATGACGATGCTGCTTAAGATGATCGCGCTCTAGAGGCGAAGCCGTGCATAGGCGACGGTGGAATCTGTGCCATATTGCGGGCGGGCATGGGCCGGACGCGCCCGGACGAGCGGTGCGGCCGCAGGCGGCAGGCCGCTGCGCGTGCCGACGATCGTGAACTCGATCGGCGCCTGACCCTGCGCGACGATCTCGATCAAGGCGCCGTCGCAGCTGCGGCCGACGCAGCGCGCGATCCAGCGGTCGTCGGCATCGCCGCGTCCGAACGGTTGAAGGAAGCCGGCACTGCCCGCCGCGCGCAGCACCGCTTCCGGTGGGGCGATCAGCGAGATCGTCTCGGCACCGTTTGCGGCGAGGCGAAGGGTGAGGCGGCGACCGCCGGCTTCGGCGCGCTGGGCGACCAGAATTGCGGCGGGCGGCGGCAAGGGCAGAGATGGCGCGGTCGTGGCCCAGCGCTTGCGTTGCGAATGAGGCAGCTCGATCCGCGCCCAGTCCGCGACATAGGGCACCGGCGCGCCGTCATTGTTGACCGTCCAATGGCCAGAGCGCGCATCGGCATCCCAGACATAGTCGATGGTGAATTGCTGCTGCCGGTCGGCGCTGTAGGCGGGGGCCAGGCCGGCGGCGAGCCAGCCGAGCAGGACGAGGTCGGCGGCACCGGCGGCGAGGAAGATGCGCGGGATGCGGTCGATCAGCGGCTTCAGCTCGATCAGGACGGGGAGGACGAGGACGGCGCCCAGCGGCGCGAACATGAAGTGCGGGCCACCGTTCATCAGCTCCTCGAACAGGCCGAGGGCCGGGCCGAAGGTGATGTAGAGCAGCAAGATGGCGATGATGGCGCCGATCCGCTCCGTATGGGGCCAGCGCCGGCTGGCGACGATGCCGAGCGCCATGGCGAGCGGCGGCGCGAGAAAGAAGATCGACCCGCCCGGCGCGATGACGGCGAGGGCGGCACCCAAAGCGGCGAAGGCGAGCCAATAGGCCGCACGCAGCCGCTCGATGCTCGAGTCCCGCGCGACAAGACCAAGCGCGAGGAGGATGCCGGCGATCGCCGAGGCATAGACGGCGGTGGTGGTGACGATCGGCCAGGCGCGCCAATAGTCGCCGCTGCGGACGAGACCGAGTACGAGCTGGCCGAGCCAGGCCAGGACCTGCGCAGTGGCGAACGCGGTAACGATCGCGGCCAGCGGACGCTGCAGCGCGGCACGGCGCCATGACGTCACGGCGAAGAAGGCGAGCAGCAGGCCGAGCAGGGCCAGCCCGGCGGCCAACGGCAGGACGACGAGCTGGCGGCCGAGCACATCCATGTAGAGCCGCGCGCCCCCGGCCGATGGCGTGGCGCCGGCGATCGCTACGGCGCGGGTCAGCGCCAGCGTCTGTTCGCCCATATGCTGGAGGCTGCGCCGGTCGAGCGCGGCGAGATTGTCGCCGGCGCTGTGGTAGCGGGTCTCGTTGCCGATGATCGCGAAGTTGAGGATCGTCCAGGGTCGCTCGGCGAAGACGGTGACGTCGGTGGAATTGGGGATGAGGCCGTAGAGGTCAGTGGTGAGCGAGTTGGCCAGCGGTCGGTTGACCGCGGCGCGGTAGAGCGCGATCGCCGCAGTATTGGGCCGGTTGGTTTCGAACATGACTGCCGGGCCGGTGACGCCACGCGCCTCGAGGTTGACGAGCAAGCCGACGCGATCGGCGAGCGGATCGCGGTCCATGAAGGCGCGGGCGCCGATCAGGCCCATTTCCTCGCCCTCGTTGAACAGGAAGGTGACCGGGCGGGTCAGGCGCCGGCCGCGCAGCAGGGCGGCGGTTTCGAGCAGGGTGGCGACGCCGATGCCGTCGTCGCCGGCGCCGGGGCCGGCGAACGTGCTGTCATAGTGCGCGTTGAGGAGGAGGTGCCGGCCCTGGACCGGGCCGATCGTGGCGACGAGGTTGCGGACGCGGGCGCAGCTGACGGTGCGGCTGCGCGCGAAGCCGTTGCACGCGAAATCGTCGGTGATGCGCGGGTTCAGGCCCACGGCGTGCATTTCGGCGATCAGCCGGTCGCGCACCGCGTCATTGGCGGGGCTGTCGACTGGATGTGGCCGTTCGTCGCCGAGGATGCGCGCGAGACGAGCGGCGGCGCGATTCGCGTCGAAGCCGTCGCTTGCGCCGGCGGGTGGGGCGGGCAAGGCGATGAGCGCGCCCTTGAGCGCCATTGCTGCGAGCAGCGCCGCAACGACCAGAATGAGCGCCAGCCCCCGTCTCACCATGGCGGAGGCATAGCAGATGCGCGCGGCTTAGCGAGAGCCGGGCGCGGCGACCGGAATCGCGCTGCGATCGACCAGGCGCGTGTAGAGATGCCAGGTCGCGTAGCCGAGCCAGGGCAGGACAAACGCCAAGCCGACAAAGGCCGGGATCGCACCCAGCACGAGCAAAGCCGCCACGATGATGCCCCAGCGCACCATGACGCCGCGATTGGCGCGGACGGCGCGGATCGAGGTCGCGAGCGCGGTGCGGGCGTCGGTGTCGCGATCGACCAGCATCGGCAGCGAGACGATGCTCAGCATCAGCACCACCCAGGCGAAGGCGGCGCCGACGAGATTGCCGACGACGATCAGGCCCCAGCCGCGCGTGGTCGTGAACAGGGCGGTGAGGAACTGGCCGGGCGTCTCGGGCGGCGTCTCGATGAAGGCGGCGTAGAGGATCCAGGCCGCGGCGAGCCAGGCGAAGAAGATCATCAGCAGGATGCCGGTCACCGCCATGATCGCGTCCCACGCGGGCCGCTTCACCACGTCGAAGAAGTGCGACCAGGTCGATTCGAGCCCGGCCTCGCGCCGCCGCGCCAGCTCGTAGAAGCCGAGCGCCGCGACCGGGCCCAGCAGGGCAACGCCGGCGAGCATCGGGAAGAAGAGCGGGATGAACGCCCCGCCGAGCGCGATCACCGCCGCGGCAAAGCCGATCATCGGATAGATCAGGCCAACGATGAGGAGGTCGCCGCGCTTCTCCATGAAGTCGGCATAGCCTTCGCGGAGCACGGCATTGAGGTCTTGCGCCCCGATCGTGCGGACCGGGACATCCGGCGTGTGGCCGGCGGCGGGGAGGGTGTGGGTGGCGGCCATTGGACGTCTCCTTCGGCTTGCGCGAGTCGCGTATAGCAAAAAGCGTGGCGCAAGGCTCTTGGTTCCGGGGGCATCCGTCGCTAGATCGCCCTTTCGCCAAGCGGAGATGTGAGAATGGGTTATCGGGTCGTCGTCGTGGGTGCGACCGGCAATGTCGGGCGCGAGATGCTGAACATCCTGGCCGAGCGCCAGTTTCCGGCGGACGAGGTGGCGGTCGTCGCCAGCCCGCGCTCGACCGGCGACATCATCGATTTCGGCGACAGCGGCCAGGAGCTGAAAGTCCGCAACATCGAGCATTTCGACTTCGCCGGCTGGGACATCGCATTGTTCGCGGCGGGATCGGGTCCGACCAAGATCTACGCACCGAAGGCCGCCGAGGCGGGCTGCACGGTGATCGACAATTCGTCGCTCTACCGGATGGACCCGGACGTGCCGTTGATCGTGCCGGAGGTGAACCCGGAGGCGATCGATCTCTACACCCGGAAGAACATCATCGCGAACCCGAACTGTTCGACCGCGCAGATGGTGGTGGCGCTGAAGCCGCTCCATGATGTCGCGAAGATCAAGCGGGTTGTGGTCGCGACTTACCAATCGGTCTCGGGCGCGGGCAAGGCCGGCATGGACGAGCTGTTCGAGCAGAGCCGCAACATCTTCGTCGGCGATGCGAACACGCCGGTGAAGTTCACCAAGCAGATCGCCTTCAACGTCATCCCGCATATCGATTCCTTCCTCGACGACGGCTCGACCAAGGAGGAGTGGAAGATGGTCGTCGAGACCAAGAAGATCCTCGACCCGAAGATCAAGGTGACCGCGACCTGCGTGCGTGTGCCGGTCTTCGTCGGCCACAGCGAGGCGATCAACATCGAATTCGAGAACGAGCTTAGCGCCGCCGACGCCCAGGCGATCCTGCGCGAGGCGCCGGGCGTCATGCTCGTCGACAAGCGCGAGGACGGCGGTTACGTGACCCCGGTCGAGTGCGTCGGCGAATATGCGACCTATGTGAGCCGCGTGCGCGAGGACCCGACCGTGGAGAACGGCCTCAACCTGTGGTGCGTCTCCGACAATCTGCGCAAGGGCGCTGCACTGAACGCGGTGCAGATCGCCGAGCTGCTCGGCCGGCGTCATCTCAAGAAGGCCGCCTGAATCGCGGCGGCTTTCATGAGAGCCGGACAGGCGAGACGGGCGAACTGGTGCCGGCCCCGGGGTGAAGGAGGTGCTCGATGATCGAAGGCAGCTGCCATTGCGGGGCGGTTCGCCTCGCCCTGCCGGAGGCGCCCGAAGATCTCGGCAGCTGCAATTGCTCGATCTGCCGCCGCATCGGCGGGCTTTGGGGCTATTATCGGCCGAACGAGGTCGGAGTCAGCGATCCCGACGGGCGGCTCGCCGGCTATGTCCAGGGGGATGCGACCCTGACCACCTGGCACTGCGCGCACTGCGGCTGCACGACCCACTGGTCGCCGCGCGATCCTGCATATGAGCGGATGGGCGTCAATCTGCGCATGTTCGATCCCGCGGTCTGGGAACCGCTGCCGCGCCGGCTCGTCGACGGCGCGAGCTGGTAGGGCTCACTCCACCCAATCCAGCCCATTTCCCGCTAGGATCGGTTGTCTTCCTGATCGACGATCGTTTCGGCCTGCGCATAGAGCGCCATGAATTCGGTCGCCCGGTCGACGGTCCCCACGTGAACGATCAGGCTGTTTTCGATGAGGTCGTAGGGATCGTGGGCGCAAAACCGCGCGAACCAGAAAACCTCCTCGAGTGTCTCCCTTTCATGCCAGGTCGTCATGACGAAGTCGGCCTGGGGGGGTTCATCGGGATATTTCTGGATCTGGGCGTAATCGACGGAATCGTCCCAGCTGCCGCAGTTTGGGCCCCAGGCCATCATGTAGAGGCAACCCGCATCGACCAGCCAACGACTGACCTCGTCCTGCCAGCTGTCGCTATAGTCCGCGTCCAGCACGACGACGGCACGGAACGGCCGGTATTCGCTTATTTCCGGTAGCCCGGACGCTTCCGAGATGCGGACATAGATGGGCACGGTGCTCATTCCACCCAATCCAGCCCGATCTCCTGATAAAGGCCTCGATCTTCCTCCCATTTGGGGTTCACCTTGACGTGGAGGAAGAGGTGGACGTTGCGGCCGAACATCGTCGTGAGCTCGGCCCGCGCCGCCGCACCGATCGCCTTGATCCGTGCGCCGCCCCTGCCGAGAATGATCGCCTTCTGGCTGTCGCGGCCGACCAGGATCTGCTGGTGGATCGCGACCGAGCCGTCCTTGCGCTCCTCATATTTCTCGGTCTCGATCGCGCTCGCATAAGGCAGCTCGTTGTGCAGCTGCAGGTAGAGCTGCTCGCGCGTCACCTCCGCCGCCATCATCCGGTCGGTCGCGTCCGAAACCTGATCCTCCGGGAAATGCCACGGCCCTTCCGGCATCCGCGCCGCCAGCGCCGCCTTGAGGTCCGCGACGCCGTCGCCGCTCGCCGCCGAGATCATGAAAATCTCCTCGAACGCCGCGCGGCCGTCGAACTGGGTAACGAGAGTGAGCAGCTCCTCCTTCCTCACCAGATCGACCTTGTTGAGGATCAGGAGCTTCGGCTCGGGGCGTTCCTTCAGCCGATCGAGCAGGTCGGTGACGCCGCGCTTCAGGCCGCTCGACGCGTCGACGACGAGCGCGATCAGGTCCGCGTCCTGCGCGCTGCCCCAGGCGGCGGCGACCATCGCGCGGTCGAGCCGCCGCTTGGGCTGGAAGATGCCGGGCGTGTCGAGGAGGAGGACCTGCGCCTCGCCCGCGATCGCGATGCCCATCAAACGGGTGCGCGTCGTCTGCGCCTTGGGGGTGACGATCGCGACCTTCTGGCCGACCAAAGCATTGACCAAAGTCGACTTGCCCGCATTGGGCGCGCCGACCACGGCGACGAAGCCGCAATGCTCGGTCATGCGAGGCTCGCCAGCAGCGCTTTCGCCGCTTCGGTCTCGGCCTCCTGCTTGGACAGGCCCTGACCGGTCGCGGCACCGACGCCGCTGACGCTGACCTCGACGGTGAAGCGGCGGGCGTGGTCGGGGCCGCTGGTCTCGACGATGCGGTAATCGGGCGGGCGGCGCTTGTTGGCGGCCGACCATTCCTGGAGCGCGGCCTTGGGATGCTTGGGCGGCGCGGCGAGGCGGTCGACGCGATCGGCCCAGGCGCGGTGGACGAAGGCGCGCGCCGCCTCGAACCCCGCGTCGAGATAGAGCGCGCCGATCAACGCCTCGACGACGTCGCCCAGCACATTGTCGCTGCGGAACACGCCGTCGTCGATCGCCTGCTTGCCGAGGCGGATGTGCGGCTGGGCGTCGAGCGCGCGGGCGATCTCCGCGCAGACCTCGCGCGTCACCAGCGCGTTGAGGCGATGGGAGAGCTTGCCCTCGGGCTCGTCCGGATAGGTCTCGTAGAGCCAGAGCGCGACGATCATGCCGAGGACGCGGTCGCCGAGGAATTCGAGCCGCTCGTAGTTCGCCTCGCCGAAGCTGGCGTGGGTCAGCGCGCGCTCGAACAAGGCGAGGTCGTTCGGCCGGTGTCCGGTCGCGCCTTCGATCCAGTCGGCAAGATTGCTCATCAATAGGTCCTGGCGAGCCGGTCCCAGCGGGCGGCGGTGAACCAGGTCCAGGGTTTCAGCCATTCGGCCGAGCCGTCGGTCGACCAGAAGGCGATCGCGACCTCGCCCAGCACATTGTCGAACGGCAGCAGGCCGACGCCGCCGGCCATCGGCTCGAACCGGCCGTCGAGGCTGTCGTCGCGATTGTCGCCCATGACGAGGAGGTGGCCGTCGGGAACCACGATCGGCGCGACATTGTCGCCGGGACTGGTCCGGGTCTGGTCGAGCACTTCGTAGCTGCGCCCACCGGGCAGGGTTTCGCGGAAACGCGGATAGGCGCAGATCGATGCCCCGTCCGGAGTTTCGATCCGCCGCGCACCGTCGCGGGCGACCGCGCGGCAGGGGCTGTTGGGGCTGATCGCCATGTTGAAATCGGCGATCCGCTCGCGCAGGATCGGCGTGCCGTTCAGGATCACCACCCCCTGGCGGACCTCGATCGTGTCGCCGGGCAGGCCGATGACGCGCTTGACCAGGTCCTTGTCGGGCTCGGCCGGGTGGCGGAAGACGACGATGTCGCCGCGGTCCGGCGCGCGGGCGAAGACCCGCCCGTCGAAGCTCGCGAGGCCGAAGGGGATGGAATAGCGCGAATAGCCGTAGGGCCATTTCGTCACGAACAGATAGTCGCCGATCATCAGGTTCGGCAGCATCGAGCCCGAGGGGATGCTGAACGGCGCGATGATGAAGCTGCGCAGCACCAAGGCGGCCACGAACAGGTAGAGGAAGAAGCGCAGCGTCTCGCCCCACGTCTCCTGCTTCTTTGCCGGCGTTGCCGCGGCCGGCGGCTCGGCAAGGGGCTCGGACAGGGGCTCGGACTCCATCCCGCCGCTTTCGCTTGGGGGCGGCGGAGGGTCAAGCTCAGAAGCAGGCGGCGACGAAGCCGGAGAGCCAGATCCAGGTCGCCTGCGCGCGCCAGGCTTCCAGCCCGATCAGCGCGACCGGGACCAGCGCCAGTGGGGCGAGCCAGGGCAGGGCTTTCTTCATGCCGGCTGCGGACGAGCGACCGCGGTATCGCGGATGGGCAGGTGGACGATCGCGGCGAAGACGGCGAGCAGGATCGATGCGCCCCAGGCCCAGTCGTAGGTGCCGCTGCGATCGAAGAAATAGCCGGCCGCCCAGGCGCCGAAGAAGCTGCCGACCTGATGGCTGAGGAAGACGATGCCGTAGAGCGTCGAGAGGTAGCGCACGCCGAACATCTGGCCGACGAGGCCGGATGTGAGCGGCACCGTGCCGAGCCAGAGGAAGCCCATCGCGCCGGCGAAGGCGAGGGCGGTGAACGGCGTCAACGGCAGCAGCAGGAAGACGGCGATGACGACGCCCCGGGCGGCGTAGAGCCCGCTCAGCACATAATTCTTGCGCCAGACGTCGCCGGACAGGCCGAACAGGTAGGAGCCGAAGATGTTGAACAGGCCGACCAGCGCCAGCGCGCTGGCGCCGATGCCGAGGCCCAGCCCCTTGTCGTCGAGATAGGCGGGGAAATGGGTGGCGATGAAGGCGATGTGGAAGCCGCAGACGAAGAAGCCGGCGTTGAGCAGCCAGTAGCTCGGATGTCCGGCGGCTTCGGAGAGCGCGTCCTTCAGCGACTGGCGTGGGCCTTCCTCAGCCGCGCTGTCCGGCTTGCCGGCGACGCCGATCGCCAGCACGGCGCAGACGGCGACCAGGCCGGACAGCGCGATCAGGGCGAGACGGTAGCCGAGGTCGGAGAGCAGCATCTGCGCCGCCGGCACGACCAGGAACTGGCCGAGCGAGCCGCCGGCCGTGACGATGCCGAAGGCGAGGCCGCGGCGCTCGGGCGGGACGACCCGGCCGACCGCGCCGAGCACGACGACGAAGGTGGTCGCGGCGAGGCCCACGCCGGTCAGGAAGCCGAAGGTGAAATGAAGGCCGATCGCGCTGCCGATCCACGAGGCGCCGATCAGGCCGGCGACGTAGATCAAGGTCCCGAAGAACACGACGCGGCCGGCGCCGTGGCGGTCGGCGAGCGCGCCGATGAAGGGCTGGGCGAGGCCGAAAACGAGGTTGCTGAGCGCCATTGCAAGGCCGAAGCCCTCGCGGCCGATGCCGAGCGACACGCTCATCTGGGGCAGGAAAAGGCCGAACGCCTGACGCACGCCCATCGCCAGCGTGACGATGAACGCGGCGCAGGCGATGACGATCCAGGGACGCCTCATGGTCATGGTCGAAGGGACTCCACGCGGTCCAGGATGGAGAAGAGGGCGTCGCGGTCGGCGCCGAGGGCGGCGTCGACCTTCGCCTGCGCCTCTTCCCAAAGGGGCTGGGCTGAGCGCATTGCCTGGCGTGCCTCGTCAGTGATCTTCACGATCCGGGCGCGCTGGTCCTCGCCTGGGCAGGAGGTGACATAACCCGCCTCCTCGAGCGGCCGCAGCGTCCGGTTCAATGTGGTGCGATCGTGTCCCGTCGCGCCGGCGAACTCGGTGAGCGAGCAGGGGCCGGCGCGCTGGAGCATGCGCAGCAGCGAGAATTGCGAGACGGTGAAGCCCGAAGACGACATCGTCTCGTCGTAGATCGCGGTGATGACGCGCGCCGATCGTCGGAGCTTGTTGCAGGCGCAGACCGTGTCGAGCATGTGCGTGCACATACACGTATTGATTTGAAATGCAACTGCCAGGAGGCGAAATCGTTGCCCGATCTGTTTGCGCGGGAGTGGTGGCCTTGATCGGAGAATGGGTGATCGACCCTTATGTCGGCGTGGGACCGCTCAGGTTCGGGATGAATGCGACGGAGGTTGCAGCGATCATGGGCCCGCCGGAACAGATTCTCGAACGCACGGAACCCCGCGAGGACGAGAGAGAGCAATCGCGGCCCGTTCTGAACGAATATCGCAAGCTGGGCGGAACGATAGAGCCGGTTATCGAATATGTGGCGGGCCGGGTCACTCTGATCGATTTCCCCAAGAACACCAGGAATTTGCTGCTGGACGGCGAGGATCTGTTCAAGACCAAGAGACAGGCGCTGATCGACCATCTGATCGCGCGTTCCGATAATGTCTTCGAGACGTTCGAGGGTTTCATCTTCCTCGATTTCGGGCTCAGTCTCTGCAGCGCCGAGAATTTTCGCAGCGAGCCCAATATCGGCCTGTTCGCGCGAGGAACGAGCGATGCGAACATCCGGTTCATGCTTGCCGAAGATCTGGGAGAGTTCGTCAAAGGCGAGTTCGTGTGAACACGGACTCGGCCATCTGCCGGCAATCCTTCCTGCAAGGGGCTTGCCGTCGGCTCGCTCAGATGGTCGCTGGCGCCCGCTCCACGAAGGTCGACGCGTAGGCGACGGGGAAATTGATCGAGCGGGCGATGAAGCAGTATTTGTGCACCTCGTGGTGCAGCTCGGCAGCGCGCGCCAGGTCCGCGCCGGGCTCGACCTCGATCCGCGGGCGCAGCGTGGCGCTGAGGAAGCGGCCAGCGCCGTCCGGCGCAGTCTCGCCGATCGCCACCGGATCGTCGCTGTAGGAATGGACGACGATCCCTGCGTTGCAGGCGAGGTGCAGGTACCAGAGCATGTGACAGGCCGAGACGGTCGCCAGCATCAGGTCCTCCGGATTGGGCAGGGTCGGGTCGCCGCCCAGCAGCGGATCGTTCGAGCAGTGGATGACCGGCTTGCCGGGCGTCGCGATGTCCCAGGTCCGCGCATAGCCGCGATAGCGCCGCGTGCCCTCGCCGGCGTTTCCCGTCCAGACGATCCGCGTGGAATAGTCGTGCTGCTTTATCATGTTTCCTCCGGCCGACTCCTGATGTATACATGTATACAAAAGCTGGGTGGAGTGGTCGATGGTCCCAAGGAAAATCTTTGAGCTGCTCAGGTCCGAGATCATTCAGGGCGCCCTTCCGCCTGGCGCCGAGCTCAAACAGGAAGAGCTTGCAGCTCGGTTCGGAGCGAGTCGCATTCCGGTTCGTGAAGCGCTCCGCTTGTTGGAGGCTGAGGATCTGGTCGCTTTCGGACCGAACCGCAGCGCCTATGTTGCCGCACTTTCGGCCGGTGAGGTGGACGAAATCTTCCATCTGCGGCTCCTGCTCGAAACAGACTGCCTCGCGCGGGCGATCGAGAAGATGGGCGAGCCGGACCTTGCGCTCATCGAACGCGCGCGCCGGCGTGCCGAGATCGATGCCGATACCAGCGACTGGTCGGAGAGCGACCTGGCCTTCCACGAGGCGCTCTATGCGCCGGCGGCCCGCCCGCGACAGGTCGCGCTCATCCGTCGCCTGCGCATGACGAGCGAGCTCCAGGCCCCGGCTTACCAGCGCCTGCCGGACGAGACTGCGCGCTGGCTGACCGATCACGAGGCGATCGTCGCGGCCTGTCGCGAACGACATGCGGATCGCGCTGTCGCCCTGCTGCGCGCGCATATCGAAGGCGCGCGTCGGATCGTCCTCGATGCGATGCGACGCTGAGTCCGGCGTCAATTGCTTTCCTGCCGGGTCGCCCTAGATAGGCGCGGGCGGGGGCCCGGAGGATCATATGGACGAAGCCTGGTCGGCAGTCGAAAACGCCGAGACGAAGACCCTCAAGGACCTGTTCGCCGCCGAGCCCGACCGGCTGGAGCGCCTGACGATCGACGAAGCCGGCATCCGTTTCGACTTTGCCAAGACCCACCTGTCCCGCGCCGAGGTCGATGCCTTCGCGGCACTGGCCGGGGCGGCCGATCTTGCCGGGCGCCGTGACGCGCTGTTCGGCGGCGACATCGCCAACCCCACGGAAGGGCGCGCCGCCGAGCACACGGCCGAGCGCGGGGAGGGTGCGCCGGAGAGCGTCGCGCGCGCGCGCCAGCTCCATGCGCGGATGCGCACGCTGATCGATGCGATCGAGGCGGAGGCGTTCGGGCCGGTCCGCCATATCCTCCATGTCGGCATCGGCGGCTCGGCGTTGGGGCCGGATTTCCTGGTCGACGCGCTGGGGCGGGACGCGGGCCGCTACGACACCGCGATCGTCTCGAATGTCGACGGCTCGGCGCTGGAGGAAGCGGTTGCCGGGTTCGATCCGCACAGCACCCTGCTCGTCATCGCGTCGAAAACCTTCACCACCACCGAAACGATGCTGAACGCGTCGTCGGCGCTGGCCTGGATGGAGGAGGGCGGGGTCGAGGACCCGCTCGGCCGGGTGATCGCGCTCACCGCCAGTCCGGAGAAGGCGCTGGAGTTCGGCATCGACGAGACCCGCGTCCTGCCGTTCTCGGAGAGCGTCGGTGGGCGTTTTTCGCTCTGGTCCTCGATCGGCTTTCCGGCGGCGCTCGCGCTCGGCTGGGATGCGTTCGAAAGCCTGCTCGAAGGCGCTGCGGCGATGGACCGCCATTTCCGGCTCGCGCCGCCGGAGCGCAATGCGCCGGTGCTCGCCGCCTTCGTCGACCGCTATTACGCCGACGTCCGCGGCGCCGAGACCCGCGCCGTCTTCGCCTATGACGAGCGCCTCCGGCTGCTGCCGCCCTATCTCCAGCAGCTGGAAATGGAATCGAACGGCAAGTCGGTCCGAGTCGACGGGTCGCCGGTCGGCCGCGCCACCGCGGCGATCACCTGGGGCGGCGTCGGCACCGACGCGCAGCATGCCGTCTTCCAGCTCCTCCACCAAGGCACGCATCTCGTGCCGGTCGAGTTCGTCGCCGCGATCGAGCCGGGCGATAGCCTCGACCCCGAGCATCACCGGCAGCTGCTGATCAACTGCTTCGCGCAGGGCGCCGCGCTGATGGCCGGGCGCGGTTCGGACGATCCGCACCGTTTCTATCCCGGCGACCGGCCCTCGACGACGATCCTGCTCGGCCGCGTCGATGCGCGCACGTTGGGTGCGCTGATCGCCTTCTACGAGCATCGCGTCTTCGCCAACGCCGCGCTGCTCGGCATCAACCCGTTCGACCAGTTCGGCGTCGAGCTCGGCAAGGAAATGGCGAAGGCGTTGGACGGCCGGAACGCATTGGACTTCGATCCTTCGACCGAGGCGCTGATCGCACGGGCATTTGACGCAGAATAATCCCTATACGTCGCCCCAGCGAAGGCTGGGGTCTCGTGGAGACCCGCGGTGACTTCTTGTCTTGAGATGCCAGCCTGCGCTGGCATGACGAGCTAAGGAACAAGAATGACCAAGACCTACGACTACGACCTGTTCGTGATCGGCGCCGGATCGGGCGGCGTGCGCGCCTCGCGCGTCGCCGCCGCGCACGGCGCGCGCGTCGCCGTCGCCGAGGAGTTTCGCGTCGGCGGAACCTGCGTGATCCGCGGCTGCGTGCCCAAGAAGCTGCTCGTCTACGGCGCCCATTTCGCCGAGGATCTGCAGGATGCGCGTCGCTTCGGCTGGGAGGTCGGCGACTGCGCATTCGACTGGCCGACCCTGCGCGACAACGTGCTGGCCGAGGTCGAGCGGCTGGAGGGGATCTACGGCGACATCCTGGAGCGCCACGACGTCGAGGTCGTCAACCAGCGCGCCACGGTCAGCGGCGCCAACGAGGTGACGCTCGCCGACGGGACCAAGGTTGGCGCCGGCACGATCCTGATCGCGACCGGGGCGCACCCGGTGATTCCCGACGTGCCCGGCGCCGGGCACGGCATCACCTCGAACGAGGTGTTCCACCTGGAGGCCATGCCGCGGCGGGTCGTGATCGCGGGCGGCGGCTACATCGCCAACGAGTTCGCCGGCATCTTCCACGAATTCTCGTGCCACGTGACCCTGGTCAATCGCGGCGACCGCATCCTCAGGCATTATGATGAGCAGATCCGCGACCGGCTCCTCCAGATCTCGCTGATGAAGGGCATCGAGTTCAAGTTCAACGCGCCGTTCGAGAAGGTCGAAAAGCAGGAGGACGGCACGCTCAGGATCTTCCTCGCCGGCCAGGACCCGATCGAGACCGATCTGCTGCTCTGGGCGGTCGGCCGTGCGCCGAACACCGCCGACCTCGGCCTCGAGGCGGCCGGCGTCGCTCTCGGCAAGAACGGCGCGATCCTGGTCGACGAGGACAACCAGTCCTCGGTGCCGTCGATCTACGCGATCGGCGACGTGACCGACCGGGTCCAGCTCACCCCGGTCGCGATCCGCGAGGGCCAGGCCTTCGCCGACACCGTGTTCGGCAACAAGCCGACCCGGGTCGACTATGCCAATATTCCCTCGGCGGTGTTCAGCCATCCCCCAATCGCTGGCGTCGGCATGACCGAAAGCGAGGCGCGCAACAAGCTGGGCTCGCCCAAGACCTACACCTCGGATTTCCGTCCGATGAAGAACGTGCTCGCCGGCCGCAACGAGCGGTCGCTCTACAAGCTCGTCGTCGACGAGAGCAACGACAAGGTCGTCGGCATCCACATGATCGGCCCTGACGCGCCGGAGATCCTCCAGGCGGCGGCGATCGCGGTGAAGGCCGGCCTCACCAAGGCCCAGTTCGACGAAACGATCGCGCTCCATCCGACCATGTCGGAAGAGCTGGTGCTGATGCGCTAGAGTCCGCATGACCGGACTCGCACCGCACATCCCAGCCCTTTAAGGACGCGGAATGACAACCGACGTCCTCATCATCGGCGCCGGCCATAACGGCCTCGTCTGCGCCTGGTATCTCGCGTCGCGCGGGCTCAAGGTGACGGTTCTGGAAGCGCGCGCCATTGTGGGCGGCGCGGCGGTGACCGAGGAGTTCCATCCCGGCTTCCGCAATTCCACCGCGAGCTACACGGTGGGGCTGCTCAACCCGCAGGTCATCCGCGACATGCGGCTGTACGATCATGGCCTTCGGGTCGTGCTGCGCAAGATCGACAACTTCCTGCCGACGCTGGGACCCGATTACCTGCTTGCGGGTCGCGACGGTCTGACGAAGCGGGAGATCGCGCGCCATGCGCCGGCCGACGCGCAGAATTACGACGCCTATTCGGCGGCGCTGGGCGCGGTGGTCGGCGTCGTCCGGCAGTGGCTGCTCAAGGCGCCGCCCAATGCGGGAGGCGGGCTGGCCGACCTGCTGGCGCTGATCAAGCTCGGCGGGGGCGTGGGGCGACTGGGACTCGAGGATCAGCGGCACGTCGTCGATTTCTTCACCCGCTCGGCGGCTGACGTTCTCGGCCGCTATTTCAGCCATGAGCTGGTGCAGGCGCTGTTCGGGTTCGATGCCGTCGTCGGCCATTATGACAGCCCGTACAGCCCCGGCTCCGCCTATGTGCTGCTCCACCACGTGTTCGGCGAGGCGGCGGGGATCGAGGGCGCCTGGGGCCATGCGATCGGCGGCATGGGGGCGATCACCCAGGCGATGGCCAAGGCTTGCCGGGAGCACGGTGTCGAGATCGTGCTCGATGCCCCGGTCGAGGAGATCATCGTCGAGGAGGGCAGGGCAGTCGGCGCGGTCGCCGGCGGCAAGACCTATCGCGCCAAGGCGGTGGCGGCCGGCGTCAATCCGAAGCTGCTTTTCACCCGCCTGTTGCCCGAAGGCACGGTCGAGCCCGAGATCGAACGACGCATGACGCATTGGGGCAGCGAGTCCGCAACGTTCCGGATGAACATCGCGCTGTCGGAGCTCCCGCGTTTCACGTCGTTGCCGGATCCGGGCGATCACATGACCGCCGGCATCATCATCGCGCCGTCGCTCGGCTACATGGACCGCGCCTATCTCACCGCGCGCACTGAGGGCTTCTCGGAGGAGCCGGTGGTCGAGATGCTGATCCCCTCGACGCTCGACGACAGCCTCGCGCCGGCCGGAACCCATGTCGCCAGCCTGTTCTGCCAGCACTTTCCTTATGACGTGCCGGGCGGCTGGGAGGCGCGGCGCGACGAGGCCGCGGACGCGATCATCGCCCATGTTGATCGCTATGCGCCGGGGTTCGCCGGGAGCGTGGTCGGCCGGCTCGCGCTCTCGCCGCTCGATCTGGAACGCCGCTTCGGCCTGGTCGGCGGCGACATCTTCCACGGCAAGATGGGGCTGGATCAGCTCTTCTCGAACCGGCCGATGCTGGGCCATGCCGACTACCGCATGCCGCTCGACGGCCTCTACCTCTGCGGTTCGGGCGCGCATCCCGGCGGCGGCGTTACCGGCGCGCCGGGGCACAATGCCGCCGCCGCGATCCTCAAGGACCGCCGCAAGCTCAGGCTGTAGCCAGCGCGCTGCGGATCACGCGCGCGTAGATGCGCTGCAGCGCTCGGATGTCGTCGACCGCCGTGGCCTCGTCGAGCTTGTGCATCGTCGCGTTGGGCAGGCCGAAATCGACCACCGGGCAGAGCGCGATCAGGAAGCGGCCGTCGGAGGTGCCGCCATAAGTGGTGAGCGCGGGCGTGGCGCCGGTCTCCGCCTCGATCGCGGCGCGGACGATGTCGTAGATCGGCCCGGCCGGGGTGAGGAAGGCCTCGCCGGAAATCTTCGCCTCGACCGTTGCGCCGGGCGCGGCGGCCTCGGCAGTGCGGCGCACCAGCTCGACTAGGTCGGCGCCGCGCTGGAGGTTGTTGAAGCGGATGTTGAGCTGGGCCCGCGCGGCGCCCGGGATGACGTTGGTCGCCCTGCTCGACGTCTCGACCGCAGTGATTTCGAGGTTCGAAGGCTGGAAGGCGTCGTTGCCGTCGTCGAGACGGATCGCCTCGAGCGCGTCGATCACCCGCGCGAGCTTCGGCACCGGATTGTCGGCACGGTGCGGATAGGCGACGTGCCCCTGCACGCCCGGCACGGTGATCCACATATTCACCGAGCCGCGCCGGCCGATCTTCACGACATCGCCCAATCGCGCCTCGCTGGTTGGCTCGCCGATCAGGATCATGTCGGGGCGGATGCCGCGCGCGGCCATCCAGTCCATGATCGCCGGCGTGCCGAAGGTCGCCGGTCCTTCCTCGTCGCCGGTGACGATCAGGCTGACGGTGCCCGGCTGGTCGGGCGTGTCGGCGCAGGCGGCGACGAAGGCGGCGATGCTGCTCTTCATGTCGACCGCGCCGCGGCCGTGCAGCAGGCCGCCGCGGATTTCCGGCACGAACGGGTCGCTCGCCCAGCCGTCGCCCGGCGGCACGACGTCGAGATGGCCGGCAAAGCCGAAATGCGGACCGCCGGACCCCCGCGTCGCGAACAGGTTCTCGACCGGCCCGTCCGGCGCGTCCCCGGCGATGAAGCGATGCACCTCGAACCCCAGGGGCAGCAACGCCGCCTCCAGCACGTCGAACACCGCGCCGGAGGCCGGCGTGATGCTGGGACAGGCGATCAGGCGTTCCGCCAGCGCCACCGGGTCGATTGCTCCGCTCATCCGGTTCGCCTAGCACCGGGCTGGGGAGAAACGCCATGCCGAAGCTCGACCTCGAGGCGATCGAACAGACCAACCGGACGACCTATCCGATGCCGTTCGCGGCGGAGATGGGCGGGCGGCATTTCCGGCGGCTGGCGCCGGCCGGCGGGCTGAGCCAGATCGGGGTCAGCCATGTCGTGCTCGATCCGGGCGGCGTCTCCAGCCAGCGCCACTGGCACGAAGGCATCGACGAGTTCGTCGTGATCCTGGAAGGCGAGGCGATGCTGGTCGAGGACGGCGGCGAGACGCCGATGCGCGCCGGCGATTGCGCGGCTTTCCCCAGGGACGTGCCCAACGGCCATCGCCTGATCAATCGCAGCGACCGGCCGTGCGTGTTCATCGCCGTGGACTGCCAGATCGGGGAGGGCGATTGCCACTATCCCGATATCGATCTGCATGCCGACGTCGCCAATGACCGTTATACGCACAAGGACGGCACACCTTATTAGGAGGCGGCCTGCGAAAATTTCGCCGGGCATGTCACATCGCCGGATCCTGTCTCGTCTTGTCTGCACCAGCAGGCGAAAGGATGACTGACATGACCGCACGATTGAACATCTTCAAACCCGCCCCGGACGCGATCGGGAGCTGGGTGGCCTATAGCCAGAAGGTCGCCGCCGACGGCCTCGAGCCCGGCCTGGTCCACCTCGTCACGACCCGCGTCTCGCAGCTCAACGGCTGCGCGAACTGCGTCAACATGCACACCAGGGAGGCCCGCCGGGACGGCGAGAGCGAGCAGCGGCTTCATCTCCTGAGCGTATGGCGCGAGGCGCCCGTCTTCAGCGCACGCGAGCGGGCGGCATTGGCCTGGGCCGAAGCGCTGACGATGATCGCCGTACGCGGCGCGCCGGACGACGAGACCTATGCGGCATTCGCCGAGCATTTCAGCGAGGAGGAGCAGGTGAAGCTCACCTTGCGGATCAATGCCACCAGCGGCTGGAATCGGTTCGCCGTCGGCTTCCGCCTGTTCTACGAGGACAGGGAGAGTGCATTGGCGGACGCGGCATGAACGCCGGGGCAGACGTCTCCGCCGAGGCCGCAGCGGTGTTCGCGCCGCTGCGGCCGACGCTGCAGCGTGTCGCCTACCGGATGCTCGGCTCGGTCGCCGATGCCGAGGATATGGTGCAGGAAGCGTTCGTGCGCTGGCTGCGGACGGACCGCGATGCGGTGCGCGAGCCCGAGGCATTCCTGAGGCGGATGGTCACGCGCCTTTGCCTCGACCAGCTCAAGTCGGCGCGCCGCCGCCGTGAGCTCTATGTCGGACCCTGGCTCCCCGAGCCGGTGGTGGCGCCGGAGGCCGAGCGCGACATGGACGAGGATGTGACGCTGCCGCTCCTCATGGCGCTCGACCGCCTCTCGCCGCTGGAGCGCGCCGCCTTCCTGCTCCACGACGTGTTCGGCCTCTCCTTCGACGAGGTCGCCGCGACGCTGGAGCGCGAGCCTGCCGCCTGCCGCCAGCTCGCCACCCGGGCACGCACTCATGTCCGCGCCGACCGGCCCCGTTTCCCGGTGGCGAAGGAGCGCGGCCTCGAGATCGCCAGGGCCTTCTTCCAGGCCTCGCGCAGCGGCGACATGGGCGCATTGCGCAGCATGCTGGCCGACGATGTCGCGATCTTCTCCGACGGCGGCGGCAAGCGCGCCGCAGCGGCCCGGCCCTATTACGGCATCAACGAGGCGGTGACGGTGTTCGCCACCCTGGCCCGGCTGCTCCGCCAGGGCCGCTACGAGCTGGTCGGCTATCGCATGATCAACGGCCTGCCGGGCTTCGTCACCCGCGAGGCCGACGGCATGCTCCAGACCACGGCATTGCTGATCGAGAATGACCGGATCGCCGGCGTCTATGTGGTGCGCAATCCGGACAAGCTGCGCCATCTCGAGCCGGGTCCCGAAGAAGCCTAGGACCAATCGACATTCAGCATGAAACTCCCTCTCCCCGGCGGGGAGAGGGTTGGGGTGAGGGGGTTCTGCCTCCGAGAATAGTCTCAAATGCCCGACACCCTCACCCTGCCCTCTCCCTCAAGGGAGAGGGTACAAAACTGAATGTCGATCCGCCCTAGGCGACCTTCGATCCGGCGCAACCGGAAGGCCGTCCGCCGAATCCGGCCGGACCCTTCCGGCGATGGGGCGTTGCCTTGCCGTCATTGCAAGAGGATGTCGGATGCTGCGTGGAATGCGGGGGAGGGCGCATCGCCTCGTCGATTTCTGGTCGCTGAGCCCGCTCGCCCGGTCGGTGCTGCGCCGGCGGCTCACCTATCTCCACCCGGGCAAGCTCCGCCACATCGAGCGCCGCCTCCATGAAACGATCGGCGCAGGCGTGCCCGGCGACATCATCGAATTCGGCGTCGCCCTCGGCGGGTCGACTGTCCTGCTCGCCCGGGAGGCTTCGGCCGAACGCCGCTTCTACGGCCTGGACGTGTTCGGCATGATTCCGGAGCCGACTTCGCTCAAGGACGATGCGAAATCGAAGCAGCGCTACCAGGACATCGTCGAACGCCGGTCGATCGGGATCGGCGGCGACCCCTATTACGGCTATCGCCATGATCTCTACGAGCATGCCTGCACCCAGCTCCTCTATTACGGCACACCGATGGACGGCGAGCGCATCCGGCTGGTGAAGGGGCTGTTCGAGGAGACCTGGCCGACGCTCGGCGTCGATCGGATCGCTTTCGCCCATATCGATTGCGACTGGTACGATCCCGTCAGATTCTGCCTCGGCGAGACCGCCCGCCGCCTCAGCCTTGGCGGCGCGATCGTCATCGACGACTATCACGACTATGAAGGCTGTCGGACCGCTGTCGACGAATTCATCCGCGACAATCCGGGGTTCGAACTCGTCGATGCGCGCAATCCGGTGGTGCGGCACCGGCGCGCCTGAGCTTCGGCCGGCCGCGCGGAAATCCGGATATAAAGACATCTTTATATTTGCATTTGCGCGCATGCGCGACTAGGGAGCCGCGGTGCGGCCGCCCTATTCCGGGCGGCTCCCGGCCTTTCAGGAGACGCTACGTGGCGACCCAGCCCCAGACTTCGTTCGACGATTATGTGGTCCATGACATCTCGCTTGCCGCCTTCGGCCGCAAGGAGATGGAGATCGCCGAGACCGAGATGCCCGGTCTGATGGCCCTGCGCGCCGAATATGGCGCGTCGAAGCCGCTCGCCGGCGCGCGGATCACCGGCTCGCTCCACATGACGATCCAGACCGCGGTGCTGATCGAGACGCTCACCGCTTTGGGTGCGAGAGTCCGTTGGGCATCCTGCAACATCTTCTCGACCCAGGACCATGCCGCCGCCGCGATCGCCGCGTCGGGCGTGCCGGTGTTCGCGATCAAGGGCGAGAGCCTCGAAGACTATTGGGACTATGTCATCCGCATCTTCGACTGGGGTCAGGAGGAGACCTGCAACATGATCCTCGACGACGGTGGCGACGCCACCATGTTCGCGCTCTGGGGCGCGCGGGTCGAAGCCGGGGAGACGCTGTTCACCCCGACCAACGAGGAAGAGGAGATCTTCGCCGCGACGCTGAACCGCTTCCTGAAGGAGCGTCCGGGCTACCTCACCAGGACCGTCCAGACCATCAAGGGCGTCTCCGAGGAGACCACCACCGGCGTCCATCGCCTGTACGAACTTGCCAAACAGGGCAAACTTCCGTTCCCGGCGATCAACGTCAATGACAGCGTCACCAAGTCGAAGTTCGACAATCTCTACGGCTGCAAGGAATCGCTGGTCGACGCGATCCGCCGCGCCACCGACGTGATGCTCGCCGGCAAGGTCGCCTGCGTCGCCGGCTTCGGCGACGTCGGCAAGGGCTCGGCCGCCAGCTTGCGCAACGGTGGCGCTCGGGTCCTCGTCACCGAGATCGACCCGATCTGCGCGCTGCAGGCGGCGATGGAGGGCTATGAGGTCGTGACGATGGAGGAGGCCGCCACCCGCGCCGACATCTTCGTCACCGCCACCGGCAACATGGACGTGCTGACGCTCGACCATATGCGCGCGATGAAGAACATGGCGATCGTCTGCAACATCGGCCATTTCGACAGCGAGATCCAGATCGCCGCGCTCCAGAACTTCAAGTGGACCGAGATCAAGCCGCAGGTCGACGAGGTCGAGTTCCCGGACGGCAAGAAGATCATCGTCCTCTCGAAGGGTCGCCTCGTCAACCTCGGCAACGCCACCGGCCATCCGAGCTTCGTGATGAGCTCCAGCTTCACCAATCAGGTGCTGGCCCAGATCGAGCTCTGGACCAAATCGGATCAGTACAACAACGAGGTCTATGTCCTGCCCAAGCATCTCGACGAGAAAGTCGCGGCGCTTCACCTCGACAAGCTCGGCGTCAAGCTCACCATTCTCAACCAGCGCCAGGCCGACTATATCGGTGTCCCGGTCGAAGGGCCGTTCAAGCCGGATCACTATCGTTACTGAGCGACCGTCCGCGCCGGCATCGCGACAGTTCGAGCCCGCTCGAACCGCCCGATGCCGGCACGGCTTTCGTAACGCCGTCCTCGCGTCTAGACACTGGCGCTGATGGCGCTTTCCCCCACTGCGGCTGCCCTTATCGCGCTCGTCGCCGGCATCTGGCTGGCGGTGGCGCTGTGGGCGGTGCTGCGCGCCCGCGGACAGGCGGCCGAGGCCGCCGCGGTGCTCGGCGAAAACCGGCGGCTCGCGGCTCTGCTCGGGGCCGGTGCGGCGATGCCGCTGCTGATCGGCACCGATGGCAGGATTGCAGGAACCGAGCGGCTGGCCGGCGCTCTGGGCCTGGTCGCGATTCCCGAAACCTGGCCGGACCTCGCTGCGCCCGGCGGCCCCTGGCAGAGCGAGGACGCCTCGGCGCTCGCCGCCGGCATCGCCGCAGCGCGTGCCGGCGACCGCTTCGGCCTCACCGCGCGCCCCGAAGGCTCGCAGCGCATCTTCCGGATCGAAGGGGCGCCGGCGCCCATGGGTTGCGGCGACGGCACCGTGCTGCTCTGGTTCCAGGACGTGACCGAGGCGGAGGGGCAGGCGGCCGTGGTGCGGGCCCGGCTCGACCGGCGCAGTGCTGCGCTCGAGGCCCTGTCGCGCCTGATCGAGGTCGCACCCTTCCCGATCTGGCATCGCGGGCCAGACCTGTCGCTCGCCATGGTCAATTCGGCCTACGTCGCCGCGGTCGAGGGCGATGATGCCGCCGCCGTCGTCCGTCAGGGTGTCGAGCTCATCGACGAGTCCGCCGGTCAGAGCCCGCGCCTCGACGCCGCCCGGGTCCGCGACCAGCAGGAGGCGACGCACCGCACCGTCCCCGTCACCATCGCCGGCGAGCGGCGGATGATGCGCGTCGTCGAGGTGCCGCTCGGCAATCAGGGCGTCGCCGGCTACGCGATCGACGTCGAGGATCAGGAGGAGGCGCGCGCTGAGCTGGTCCGCTTCGTGCGCGCCCAGCGCGACATGCTCGATCGCCTCTCGGCCGGCGTCGCCCAGTTCGGCCGCGACCGCAGCCTCATCTTCTTCAACCAGCCCTTTGCCCGCCTGTTCGAGCTGACGGCCGAATTCCTGGCCGACCGCCCGGAATTCGAGCGGGTGATCGATGCGATGCGTGACGCCGGCAACCTGCCCGAAGTGCGCGACTTCCCCGTCTGGAAGCAGGAGCGGCGCGACTGGTTCATCAGCGGCCCCGGGGCGGACGAGGAGGAGTGGCTGCTCCCCGGCGGGAAGCATCTGCGCGTCGTCGCCCAGCCGCTGCCCGACGGCGGCCTGCTGCTCATCTTCGAGGACCGCACCGAGCAGATCCAGCTCGCGTCCGCCCGCGACACGCTGCTCCGGGTTCGCTCGGCCACGTTCGACAACCTGTTCGAGGCGATCAGCGTCTTTTCGTCGGACGGGCGGCTCAGCCTCTGGAACAACCGTTTCAAGGAGCTGTGGGGGTTCGAGGAGGCGCAGCTCGCCGCCCATCCGCGCGTCGATACGCTCACCCCGCACCTGGCGGCACGCCTCAAGCGCTCCAATCATGCCGGCCTGGTCCGCGAGCTGGTGCGCAGTGCGACGCAGGAGCGCAAGGCGCGCTCCGGTCGGGTCGCATTGATCGACGGGCGCGAGTTCGAGTTCGCCGCCGTGCCGCTCCCCGACGGCGCTGCCCTCTTCACCATGCTCGACATCACCGACAGCCGGAAGGTGGAGGCGGCGTTGCGCGAGCGCACCGAGGCGCTCGAGGAGGCGGACCGCCTCAAGACCGCATTCGTCTCCAACATGAGCTATGAGCTTCGGACTCCACTCACCTCGATCGGCGGGTTCGCGGAGATGCTGTCGGCAGGCTATGCCGGTGAGCTGCCCGATCTCGCGTCCGATTATGTCGCCGCCATCCTGGACAGCGTCGCGCGGCTGGGGGCCCTCATCGACAATGTCCTCGATCTCACCCAGAGCGACATGGGTAGCCTGCTGCTCGCCGAGGACGAGGTCGATCTCGCCAACTTGTGCGAGGAGACGGCCGCCGCGGCGCGCGACTTTGCGGTCAAGCGCAAGGTCGCGCTCGCCGTCGAGATCGACCCCTCGGTCGGCATCATCACCGGGGACCTGCGTCGGCTCGGCCAGGCCCTCGGAAATATCGTCGAGAATGCGCTGCGCTACACGGACGAGGACGGCCGTGTGCTCTTGCGTGCCGACGGCAATGCGAAGGAGGCGCGGCTCATCGTCTCCGACAATGGTCGCGGCATCGCGGCGGCGGACCAGGCGCGTGTCTTCGATCGCTTCACCCGCACCGTTGACGGGCGCACCCAGGACGCCGCCGCGGTCGGCCTCGGCCTGCCGCTCGCCCGCCAGTTCGTCGAAGCGCATGGCGGCTCGATCGCGCTCGAATCGAAGGTGGGGCAGGGGACCACCGTCACCATCCACCTTCCCCGCACCGCCGACCAGCAGGCGGCCTATGCCGGGGAGCAGGGGGCCGCGGATCCCGCATGACCATTCGTCTGGCCGATGCCGACGCCACCGAAGCCTTCGGCCGTTCGCTCGCCCCGCTGATCCGTCCCGGCGACGCGGTCGCCCTCCACGGCACGCTGGGCGCCGGCAAGACGACGCTGGCCCGCGGCCTGCTCCACGGTCTCGGCCACGCGGGCGACGTCGCGAGTCCGACCTTCCCGATCGTCTTGGCCTATGATCCGCCCGACGTGCGCCTGCCGGTCTGGCACGTCGATCTCTACCGCATCGAGGAGGCGCGCGAGCTCGACGAGCTCGGCCTCGACGACGCGCTGATCGACGGTGCGCTGCTGATCGAATGGCCGGAGCGGCTCCCCGGCCTCTGGCCGCAAACGCTCTGCCTCACGCTGGCGGCGGACGGCGCCGGCCGCGCCTTGACAGCCGAGGTGCCGCCCGCTTGGGGAACGCGATGGCCGCCCCGATGATTCCGCCGTCCTACGCGCCCGATTTCCTCGCCGCCCACGGCTGGGCCGGCGCCGAGATCAGGCCGCTCGCCGGCGATGCGAGCTTTCGCCGCTATTTCCGCGTTTTGCGCGAGGGCGAGAGCGCGGTGCTGATGGACGCGCCGCCGCCGCACGAGGATCCAAAGCCGTTCGTCGCGGTCGCCGAGTGGCTCGCCCATGCCGGCCTTTCGGCGCCGCGCATCCTCGCCAGCGACTATGAGCGCGGCCTGCTGCTGCTCGACGATTTCGGCGACATACGTCTGCGCGAGACGCTCGACGACACGCCGGACCGCGAGCGGGCGCTCTACGAACAGGCGACCGACCTCCTCATCCATCTCCATGGCCAGCCGCCCATGCCGGGCCTACGGCCGCACGGTCCCGACGAATGGCTGTCCGAACTGACTCTGTTCCCCGACTGGTATTGTCCCGCGCTGGGACTTGACGTGGACGCCGACGCCTATCGGACGGCCTGGACCGAAGTGCTGGCGCCGGTCGCAGCCGACGGCCTCGGTCCGGTCACAGTGCTGCGCGACTACCATGCCGAGAACATCATGCTCGTGGGGGGGCGAGAGGGCATCCGCCATCTCGGCCTGCTCGATTTCCAGGACGCGCTCGCCGGCCACCCGGCCTACGATCTCGCCTCGGTGCTGGAGGACGCCCGCCGCGACGTGACCCCGGCGATCGAGACGGCAATGCTTCGGCGCTATCTCGACGCCACCGGCCACGCGACCGGCTTCGAGCGCGCCTATTGGGCGCTCGCCGCCCAGCGCAACACCCGCATCCTCGGCGTCTTCACCCGCCTCTGGAAGCGCGATGGCAAGCCCCATTATCTCGGCTACCAGCCGCGCATGTGGGGCCTGCTCGAGCGCGATCTCGCCGACCCCAACCTCGCCCCCGTCAGGGCCTGGTTCGATGCCCATATCCCCCAGGACAAGCGCGCCGCCGCCTGGGCGAACGGAGTGCCCGCATGAGCCGCTACAAGAAGCCGCTGGCGCTCCGCCCCGATCCGGGTGCCGCAGTGCCGAAGACGGCGATGGTGATGGCGGCGGGCCTCGGCAAGCGCATGCGCCCGCTGACCGCCACCCGGCCGAAGCCGTTGATCGAGGTCGCCGGCAAGCCGCTGCTCGATCACACGCTCGATCGCCTGCGCGCGGCGGGCGTCCGAAAGGCTGTGGTCAACGTTCACTATCTCGCTGGTGCGATCGAAGGGCATCTCAAGAATCGTGTCGAAGGCATTGAGATCACGATTTCCGACGAGCGCGACGTGCTGCTCGAAACTGGCGGCGGCCTGGTCCGGGCGCTGCCGCAGATCGACGCCGATCCCTTTCTCGTCGTCAATTCCGACAATCTCTGGATCGACGGCCCGATCGACACGCTGAAGCTGCTCGCCTCCTTCTGGGACGACGCGAAGATGGACGCGCTTCTCCTGCTCGTGCCGCTGGCCCGCGCCCATTGCCACGCCGGCCGCGGCGATTTCCACATGAGTGCCGTCGGACAGCTCAGGCGCCGCAAGCCCAAGGGCGTCGCGCCCTTCGTCTATACCGGCATCCAGATGGTCTCGAAGCGCCTGTTCGAGGGCGCGCTGCCGGAGGGGGCGTTCAGCACCAACCTCCTCTGGGACCGCGCGATCGAGGCCGGGCGCTGCTGCGGCGCCGTCCACCAGGGCCTGTGGTTCGACGTCGGTCGTCCCGAGAGCATCCGCCAGGCGGAGGAGATGCTGCGGGAGGGGTAGGCACGGGTTTCAGGGAAGAATGGGACCAGAACCAGCCCCGTCGATCCCTTCGACTACCGCATCTTTCCCACGATGCGCTCCACCAGATCCAGCCGCATATTGTGGTCCGGCATCAGGCGATCGTCCGCCATCCGATACCCCGCCTTCGACATGAGGCGCGCTGCGATGACATGGCGGTCGGCCTCGGGGGCCGCAGCCATCTCGTCCGCGATCGCGTCGATCAGCCAATCCCAATCGTCTGCCGGCACGACTGCGCCGCTGCGGGCAGGTGTCCGCATTGCCTGATTGGTCATCGGAACGGATATCGTTTCCGGCGCACCCGCCCGGTCTGTCGGCGCGAGGTGCGCGCGGCGCAGCCGGCCGTAGATGTCACAGGCGAGATAGAGACCGAGCCCGGTGCCGAAATAACCCGCCCAGACCATGACCCAGCGGAGATGGTCGTTGAACCGGATCAGATGGTTCGGCCAGACCTGATAGGTCACCAAGCTGGTCAGGAGGACGGCCAGGGCGGCTGGAAGGATCGCGGGAATGACGGCGAGCGGGTGAGGAAACGCCCTGGTTTCCGTCCTCTCGAGTCGCGTCACGATCACCCAGAGCGCGAACGCTCCGACCAGCGTCCCGAAGAAACGCGGCGCGCTCAGCATCGGGATTGCGCCGTCGATGCGCAGCGCCGACCAGAGCGAGAGGATTGCATAGCTCGTCAGCCAGAACAGGCCGGCGATCATCGTTGCGCGGCGCGGCCCGGAGGGCGCCGGCCGCGACCGGAGGCTCAGATTTCCATTCATAGGCTTACAGGCGGGGCCGCTCCTTCTCGTCCAGACGCACACTGGCCCTGAAAGGACCATTCGCAACCCGCCCCGCCGAATCGCCGAACCATGGTCCCGTGCCAACAGGCACCGGGCCGTGAGACGCCTCATAGCGAAGCGTGGCGAGGCCGCCAATCCTCGTCGCGGCCGATCGTCTGGTCCTTCCTGTAGATCATCGCCTGCTAGCGCGACTTCACCAGCGTCAAAACGTCCTCGACCGCGTCGGTGACGGACCGTGCCGTGTTGATCTCATGATCTGCGGATCGCCGCAGCAACGGCTCGATCGTCGCAACGAGTTCGGCGATCTTCCGGCGCTCGTCCGCCATGTGGCCATATCCCCCTGGCCGCCGGGCTGCGAGCCGGCCCATGAGCGTGTCCAGCGGCATGGAGAGCAGGATGATCGTATCGATCACGTCGAACAGCTTGCTCATGTTGGTGGCGCAACCACTGACGAACAGGTCCTCCCCGTCGCGTCGCGAGAGCAGGTCCCGAACGCGATCCTCCCGCCAGACCCAATCCTGTCCCGCGCGCGGCGTCAGGTGGTCCTCCGGCGCGGCATCAGCCCAGTGCGACCATTGGGGCGTGTCCAGATCGACCGCGCGATATGCGCGGCGCCGCAACTCGCCGATCACGGCCGATTTGCCGGTGCCGGACATGCCGGTGATGAGGATGCGCTTCATGCGTGGGTCCCGATGTACAGAAACATGGCCGATGCTCGAGCGCAATCCAGGACCGCAAGAGGCGCTTGTGACCCTTTCGGACCTGGGGCCTGGAACGATCGAAATCCGACACGGGGAATGGCCAATCTCGACTTCGCCCGCATCACGGCTAATCTGGTGGGTGTGATCCCCGCCGTCTTCACCATTCCGCCGCACCGGTCGTTCGCCGACGCGCTCGCTGCCGGCCTGATCGCGCGGTTCGGGCGGGAGAAGACGGGTCTCGCCCGCGGGCTGCTGCTGCTGCCGAACAACCGCGCGGTGCGGGCGGTGCAGGACGCCTTCGTGCGCCGCTCGGACGGCGGCCTGCTGCTGCCCCGCCTCGTGCCGATCGGCGATCCCGAGCTCGACGAGCGGATCGGCGGCGCGCTGGAGCCGCTCGACGACACGGCGCCGATCCCTGCCGCAATCGATCCGGTCGAGCGGCTGATGCTGCTCGCCCGGCTGGTCCAGCGCCACCATGGTCCCGACGCCGCCGAGGCGCTCCGCCTCGCCGAGGATCTCGGCCGCACACTCGATCAATTGCGCGTCGAGGAGGTCGATCCCGCCCGCCTCGGAACCTTCGCTGCGGAGGTGCCCGATCTTTCGCTCCACTGGCAGAAGTCGCTCGATCGTCTACAGCTGATCCTCGACGATTGGCCGCGCATCCTTGCCGAGCGTGGCCGGATCGACCTCGCCGATCGCCGCAACCGGCTCCTCGATGCCGTGGCGAAGCGCTGGCGCGAACGGCCGCCCGCCGGCTTCGCCTGCGCCGCCGGCATCACCACCACCGCACCCGCCGTCGCCCGGCTGCTGCGCACCGTTGCGCGCCTGCCCAAGGGCATGGTCGTGCTCCCCGCGCTCGATCTCGCCATGCCGGACGAGGAGTGGGCGGCACTCGGCCCCCACGAGCCCGATCCCGCCACCGGCCGTCGCCGCCCCGCGATCGAGACCCATCCGCAGTTCCAGCTGAAGCTGCTGCTCGACCGGATGGGCGTCGGCCGCGGCGAGGTCGGGCGCTGGCGCCGGGGCAGCGGCCGTGATGCCCCGGCAGCGCGCAGCCGCGCCATTGCCAACGCCATGGCGCCGCCCGCCTTCACCCGCAAATGGCAGGCGCTGAAGCCCGCCGATCGCCGCCTCACCGGCGTCCGCGCGCTGGAGCTCGCCGATCCGGCCGAGGAGGCGCAGGCGATCGCCATTGCGCTGCGCGAGGCGCTGGAGACGCCGGAGCGCACTGCCGCCCTGGTGACGCCCGACCGCAACCTCGCCGCCCGCGTCTGCGCGCACCTCAAGCGTTGGGGCATCGAGGCCGACGACAGCGCCGGCCGTCCGCTTTCCCAGACCCCGCCCGGCACCCTGCTCCTCGCCATCGCGACGGCCGTGGCCGAACGCTTCGCCCCGGTGCCGCTGCTCGCCCTCCTCAAGCATCCGCTGGTCCGGACGGGCGAGGGCAGGCTCGACTGGCTCGACGGCGCGCGCGACCTCGACTTCGCCCTGCGCGGCCCCCGCCCGCCGGCGGGTCTCGACGGCCTGTCCCGCCATCTGAAGGGCGATGTCGCGCTCTGGTGGGCCTCGGACGCGGCGCCGCTGCTGGGTTCGCTGGAAACGGCCTTCGGCGCCGGGTGCCGCTTCTTCGACCTCCTCGCTGCGGTCCGCGAGGCGGCGCAGGCGCTGGCCGGCGATGCGGTCTGGGCCGGTCCCGCCGGCCGCGCCGCCGCCGATCTCCTCGCCCGTCTCGAGGAGGCCGCGGGGGAGGGGCCGGAGACGGTGGCGGTCGCGGCCTTTCCGGCGATGCTGGAGCGGTTGCTCGCCGCCCAGGCGGTCCGTCCGCCCTATGGTCAGCACCCGCGCCTGTTCATCTGGGGCCTGATCGAGGCGCGGCTGCAGCAGACCGATCTCATGATCCTTGCCGGCCTCAACGAGGGCACCTGGCCGGCGCTGCCGGCGCCCGATCCCTGGCTCGCGCCGCGCCTGCGCGCCGATCTCGGCCTGCCGTCGCTGGAGCGGCGGATCGGCCTCGCCGCGCACGATTTCGCCTGTGCCCTCGGCGCGCCGCAGGTGCTCGTCACCCGCGCCCGCCGCGATGCCCGCGCGCCCGCCGTCGCCTCGCGCTTCTGGCTCAGGCTGGAGGCGATGACCGGTGGCCTCACCCGTGCGCCGGCCTGTCGCAAATGGGCGCAGGCGATCGACAAGCCGGGCGGTTATCGTCCCGCCGGCCGTCCCGCGCCGGCGCCGAGGGAGCGTCCGCGCCGAATCTCGGTCACCGAAGTTGATCGCCTGAAAGCCGATCCTTTCGCTTTCTACGCCCGCCGCATCCTCGGCCTTTCCGCGCTCGACGCGGTCGATGCCGATCCCACCGCCGCGTGGCGGGGCATCGCGGTCCATGCCGTGCTCGAAGCCTGGATGAAGGAGGACGCGTGCGACCCGGCGAAGCTGCGCCCCCGCGCCGAGGCCCTGCTCGCCGGCGCCGACGCCCATCCGCTGATGCGCGCGCTCTGGCAGCCGCGCCTCTTGGAAGCGATCGACTTCATCGCCGCCGAGGTCGAGAAGAACCGCGCCGCCGGCCGCTTGCCGCTCAAGGCCGAGGCCTGGGGCGAGATCGAGATTGCCGGCGTCACCCTGGGCGGCAAGGCGGACCGCATCGACCGCCTTCCCGATGGCAGCCTCGCCATCGTCGATTACAAGACCGGCAAGCCGCCTTCGAACAAGGCAGTGTCGGAGGGCTATTCGCTCCAGCTCGGCCTGCTCGGCCTCATTGCCGAACGCGGTGGATTCGAAGGCATCGAGGGCGCCGCAGCCTTCTTTGAATATTGGAGCTTGGCCCGCAAGGCCGGCAGCCTCGGCTATGTCGCCAGCCCGGTCGGCGGTCGTACCGGCATGGACGTCGCGGACTTCACCACGGCAGCGGCCCGCAACTTCATCGGCGCCGCGGCACAATGGCTGACCGGAGAAGAGCCCTTCACGGCCAAGCTCCACCTGGAATATGCACCCTATGGCGACTACGACCAGCTCATGCGGCTCGACGAATGGTACGGCCGCGAATGATCGACATCGTCACCCCGGCGAAGGCCGGGGGTCCCAGGTTGGGTCGGCGCCAGACCATCCGGCAGCGCGCACTCTCTACGGGATCCCGGCCTTCGCCGGGATGACGTCAGGGAGCCTCGAAAAGCCGGCGGAGAAACACCGTCTCGACCTCGCGCCTCAGATCGTTGTTGTGCTTCTTCTGGAAGCCGTGCCCCTCGTCGGCGAACAGCACGTACCAAGTCTCGACCCCGTTGGCCCTGAGGTCGCGCACCACCTGGTCGGACTCCGATTGCGGCACGCGCGGGTCGTTCGCGCCCTGCATCACCAGCATCGGCCGCCCGATCCGGCGGATGTTGGCGAGCGGCGAGATCCGCTCGAACACCGCCCGCATCTGGGGGTTGCGCTCGTCGCCATATTCCGCCCGCCGGTTGTCGCGCCGATAGGCCTCGGTGTTCTCAAGGAAGCTGATCCAGTTCGAGATGCCGTAGCGTTCGACCCCGCCGACCAGTCTGTCGCTGTAATGGGTCATGACCGCCAGCGACATATAGCCGCCATAGGACTGGCCGTAGACCGCGACGCGCGCGGGATCCAGGTTCGGCTGCCGGCCGATCCAGTCGAGCAAAGCGCCGATGTCGCGCACGCTGTCCTCCCGCTTCTCGGCATTGTCGAGATTGAGGTAGCGGGTGCCGTAACCGTCCGATCCGCGGACGTTGGGCAGGATCACGGTCGCGCCGAGCACATCCGCGAAATATTGCGCGCCCGGATTCCAGCCCGGCCGCGTCTGCGCCTCCGGCCCGCCATGGATATCGATGATCACCGGCGTCCGTGTCCCCGCCAGGACATTGCGCGGCCGATAGACGAAGGCCGGGACCGAAAGCCGATCGAAGCTCTCGAAGCGGATCAGCTCGGGCGAGGCGAGCTGCGCGGGATCGAGGTCGCCGAGCTCCGACATTGTCCAGCGCTCCAGCCCGTCGCGGCCGGTAAGGTCGAAGGTCCAGACGTCGCCCGCGCTGGTCGCGGTCGTCATGCCGATCGCCAGCTTTTGTCCGTCCGGCGAGAATTCGAGCCCGGTCAGCACGCCGCGCGGCAACGCCTCCGGCTGGGGCAAGGCGCGGCGGGTGACGAAGTCCTGCACGACGACGCGCGAGAAGCCGTCCTCGTTCATCGCATAAGCGAGCGCGCGCCCGTCGTCGGAGAGGTCGTAATCCTCGACGTCCCAGCGGCTTTCGGGCGAGACCGGCCGCCGCTCGCCGGTGGCGATGTCGATCTCGACCAGCCGGCGCACGTCGCTGCCGGCGTCGGTGATGGCGAGGATGGCGCGGCCGTCGCGGACGAAGCGCGGCTCCTCGTAGCGCGCCGGAGTCGCCGCCGACCAGGCGAGTTCCTGCACCTGGCCCGTGGCCAGATCGAGGATCATCAGTCGCGTCTCGCGGTTGGAAAGGCCGCGCGCGATCAGGATGCGGCTATTGTCGGCCGAGATGTCGACCGGCCCGACCGCGCCGGTGCCCTGCCAGGCGACCCGCCGGGTCGAGGGATCCTGCGGATCGGCGATCATGATCGCATAATCGGCCGACCCCCGGCTGGCCCGCGACCAGGCGAGCAGCCGTCCATCGCGGCTGAAGGTGGGCGACTGGTTGCGCGTCCCGGGCTCGGTGAGCTGTCCGGCCGCGCCGCCTTCCACTGCCCGGGCGTAGAGCTGGAACCACTCGTCGCCGCCGGTGTCGCGGCCGAACAGGAAGTGGTTGGTACCGGGCACAGTCTGCGCGCCCGCGATCGGCTCGTCGTAGAAGGTCAGCTGGGTCCGCGCGGTCCCGGGGGCGGCGACGCGGTGAACCTGTGCCGTGGTGCCGAATCGCGTGGTGATCAGCATCGATCCGTCGGGCAGCCAGTCCTGGAAGCGCGCCTCGCGATAATTCTGGTAGCGCTGGACGGCGGTGCGCACCTCGGCCGGGATCTCCGGCACGTTCTCGAGCCGCGCGGTGCCGATCTGTCGCGTCTGGACGGCCTGGGGCTGGGCGAGGACGGGGAGGGGGGCGAGCGCCAGCAGGGCGCAGAGCAGGACGGGTCGAATCACGGGCACCTCGGCGGCTGGGACGTGGCGCGAACGTTCCCCGCCACATCCCCGCCGTCAAGCCACGATGGCGCTACATGCCGCGGACGTCGCTCTCGGTCTCGTCCCGATGACGGGCATGGCTCGGGCTGTCGGTGGCGCAGCGCTCGTTGGCGGCGAGCTGATGGGTGCGGCGGGCCGGACGCTCGCGTTGCGGCTCGGCGGCAGCGGCCTCGACCCGCTCCCCGCCATGGGCAGCCTGCCAGCGCGCATAGGAGGCGCGCACGCTGCGCTCATAGAGCTGGATGCAGCGATCGTCGCTTGGGTCGCCGCGCCGGCAGGGGCGGTAGCTGGCGGCGGGCGCCTGGGCGGTCGCGGCGCCGGCGGGGGTGGGCGCCTCGGGATAGGCGGCGCCGACAAGGACGAAACCCGAAAGCAAGGCAAGGACGAGCGGCTTCTTCATGACCATCCCCTTCTTCGCTGGGAGAGTCTTAACTAACATGGTTAATAGAGATGTGCCGCAGGTTGTTTCGCCTGCGGACCGATCAGCTGAGCGCGGTCCAGATGCCGTAGATGCTGGTCAGGGTGAGCACGACCCCGACGAGGACGAGCAGGCCCTTGGCCGGAATCTTCTTCGCAGCATAGCCGCCGAACGGGGCGGCGAGCATGCCGCCGATCAGCAGGCCGACCAGGGTGGTCGTGAACGCCTCGGCCCCGAGCGAGAAGAGGAAGGTCGCGGAGATGGCGACGGCGAGGAAGAATTCGGACGTGTTGACCGTGCCGATCACCTTCCTCGGATGCGCGCCCTGGACGAGCAGGTTGGAGGTGACGACCGGCCCCCAGCCGCCGCCGCCGGCCGCGTCGAGGAAGCCGCCGACCAGGCCGAGCGGCTCGACGACGCGCGGCTTGCGCTCGCGATGAGCGTGTCTCAGACCCCGCCACAGCAGATAAAGGCCGATGGCGGCGAGATAGGCGAGCACGAACGGCCGCGCCCGCTCCGCGGCCAACGTCAGGACATAGGCGCCCAGGACGCCGCCGATCACGCCCGGGATGACGATCCGGCGGAACAGCTTCCAGTTCACGTTCCGGTGCAGCACGTGGCTGATCCCCGATGCGCCGGTCGTGAACATCTCGACGGCATGGACGCTCGCCGAAGCGACCTGCGGCGGCACGCCAAGGCTGATCAGCAACGTGCTGGAAATTACCCCGAAGGCCATGCCGAGCGCGCCGTCGACGAGCTGCGCGGCGAAGCCGACGGCGATGAAGGGAAGGATGGCGGTCAGGGTGTCGGCGGACAGGTCGAACAAATCCCTGGCTCCCGGTCAATTGGAAAGAAAGGCCGGGTTCCGACATAGCGGCACGGCGAGCCGGTGCAAATGTCGGGTCGTCAGGGGGAAGTGCGACGTTACGAGTCCGAAATATTAGGATTTCGTAAACCCTTTTCGGCGGAAAATGGCGTAATCCATATGGGGCGGTTCCTCATATGGTTAATGCGAGGATGCGCGCTCTGTTGGACACCATCTATTCCCTGTCCGGCGAGGTGCCGCTGGTCGAAGCGTCGGTGGAGGAAGTCGACGAGTCCGTCCTTCAGCCCGGTTCGCTGATCATCGGCTCGATCCGCCAGGTCTGCCTGATCCGCAAGATCAGCGCGGGCGGCGCGGTCCTGCATGTCGACACCCCGGCCGAGGAAGGCCGCCGGTTGGAGCTCGAGCTCGAGACCGGCGAGCATCTCGATGGCACGATCGTCTGGTGCCGCGGCTCCGAACTGGGGCTGCGCTTCGACCAACCGATCGACGTCCTGCCGATTCTCGCCCGCGCGCTGGTCAGCCAGCCCGGCGAGCGGCGGCGCATGCCGCGCGTCGAGGTGTTCTGCCCGGCCCTGCTCGAGACCGCAGGCCGGACCGAGCTGATCACCGTGCGCGATCTCGCCCAGGGCGGCGCCAAGATCGACACGCCGTTCCCGCTCGATCAGGACGCCCGTATCGTCATCACGCCCGAAGGCCTGCGGCCGATCGAAGGGAGCGTGCGCTGGGTGCGCGGCACCGTCGCCGGTATCTCCTTCCAGCCCGAGCTCGCCTGGCAGGAGATGATCCCGTGGCTGCGCGGGCGCCGCAATGCGCCGCCGGCCGATTTCCATGCGCCATCGCCGCTACCGGAAGTGCCGCAACCGACAGCGCAAGTGCCGTCCGAAGGCGCGATCCAGCTCAGCCTGCCGGCGCGGGTCCGCGAAGGGACGCGACGCTGGGCGATCGATGTCGCCTCGCTCACCACGCGGGCGGTCGAGTTCGACTCCTTCGTGCCGCTCAGGCTCGGGACCTTGCTCTGGATCGTGCTGCCGGGGCTCGAAGGCTGGCCGGCGCGGATCGTCTCGATCGATGGCTACCGCTTCACCTGCGAGTTCACCCAGCCGCTGCACCCGGCGGTGCTGGAGCGGATCCTCTCGGCCGCCACGACCCAAGCCCGCGCGCAGGCCTGACGCCATGGCCGGCGTCCGCTTTGCGCTGCTTCTCGGCTGCCTGGTCCTCGCCGCCTGCCAGTCCTCTCCCACGCCGCCCGCGCCGCCGGAGCCGGTCGCCGCGCCGCCCGAGGAGGAAAGCTGGCGCACCGCCGTGCGGGAGGCGGATACCGACCGTCTCAATCGCCTCGACAGCGCCTGGAGCGAGGGCCTTGCCGAGGCCCGGCCGCGCTTCGGCCGCGCCATCGACGCGGAAGGGGTGCTGCTCAATCCCGGCGCCGGTCTGCCGCGCGCCGCATTGCCGCCCGGCAGTTACAATTGCCGCGTGATCCGGCTCGGCGCCGGTCCGCGCCGCGCCGCCTTCACCGCCTATCCCTCCTATTTCTGCTATGTCGGCGTGGAGGACGAGCTGCTCGCCTTTACCAAGCAGACCGGGTCCGAGCGCCCGGCCGGCTATGTCTGGAACGACACCGACGTGCGCAGCATCTTCCTCGGCACGATGGTCGAGGGCGTCGAAGGCGATCCGACCGCTTACGGGCAGGATCCCGAAAGGGACATGGTCGGCATCGTCGAGCGGGTCGGGCCGTTCCGCTACCGCATCGTCTTCCCCTGGCCGCGCGGCGGGGCGAAGATCGAGGTGCTAGAACTCGTGCCCGTCGTGCCGCCCGCGGCGGACTAGGGCGCCGGCCGATCAGGAACGATGTTGGCGTGGCGGGCGAGGTGCAGCCATCGGCTGCCGTCGCGCACGTAGATATTGGTGTAGCGCCGGTCGAGGATGCGATGGCCGTACATGCGCGACTGCTCGCTGGCTGCGCCCGGAAAGACGCGCTCGCGTCCCATTACGACGCCGACATCGCCGGTGACCACCACCTGCTCGGGCACCCGCTCGAACACCTCATTGCGGATTTCGCCTGATCCGACCATGCGCACCAAGTCGTCGCGCGTGAGGATGCGGTTGTTGGGCGCGTTCACCCGCAGATTGGGATGGGCGCTCATCGCGATGGCGCCGAGATCGATGTCGGCGACGGCGGTGCGCTGCGCCGCATCGGCGGCGAGCACGGCCGTCTCGTCGGGCGTGCGCGCGATCGATTGCGGCGCCTGGGCCGAGGCGGCGCTGGCCAGCATGCAGGCCGCGGCAAAGATGAGCTTGCGCATGATCCCCTCCCGGATGGTCGGCTACGGGTAGCGCGTCTCCGTTGCGCAGGCGAGACAGGTTGTCAGCCTCAGGAAACCAGCGTCCGCTCCGACGCCGGCCTGGCGCCGAGCCACGCCCAGGCCGCCTCTTCCTCCTCCGGCTCGAAATGCCGGATCTCGGCCTTGAACAGGGGCGAGAGGGTATTGAGCATCGTCCGGATCCACGGTGGACCACCGACCACGGCATAGCGTTCCAGCCGCTGCAGCGCCTCGCGCTTCAGGGCGAAATAGTCGCCGGTGAGCAGGCCGCCGAACTGGAAGCCGCCGAGATTGCGGAGGCGTCCTAGGAAGCTGACCTTGTCCTTGCCTTCGATCGCCTTGAGGAAATGCGCGGAAATCGCGTCGAGCTCGGCCTTGCCCGCGTGCCCGTCTATCTCGAAGCCGAAGACGTCTGGCGTGTCGGTCTCGATCACCTTGATCGCCGCGGCATGGGGCGAGTCCAGCCGCCCCTCGACCCAGGCGAGGGCGCGGTCGCGCTCGTCGCTCTTGAACGTCTCGTAGCTGACGTGCGGCAGCACCGCGCTCTCGACCTTCGCGAGCCAGCGGATCCAGTCCTGGTCCGCGACGATCGCGACGCGCCCGATCCTGTCGAGCTTGCCCAGCCAGGGGCCGCTGCGCTTCAGCGTGTCGAGGAACCTGTCGGTCTCGAAGCCGCTGAAATCGATCACTTCCGCATAAAGATGCGTCTTGTCGCGCGCGGCGAACGAGGCCTCGATCCGGTCCATGTAGGAGTCGATCTCGGCATGGGTGAACCGGCCGCTGCAGCGCACGGCAACGACATCCTCGTTGGATGGCAGGAATTCCAGCATGTCGGCATCTCCTGAAGACCGGGTGGTTCAGGGCCAGAATGCAGGTGGCGCCGGCGAAGTTCCGGCGCGAGCGGGTTCAGCTCTTGTCGTTCTTGCGATTGCGGCTGGCATAGAGAAGGGCGGCCACCAGCGCCGCCGAGCCGACGCCGATCGCCGCGCCGGTGACGAGCTGGCGGGTGCGCTTCGTTCCGGCCGCCTTGTCCGCCGAACGCTTGGCTGCGGCCGCTTCCTCGAGAATGCTCGGGGTCTCGTCTTCACTGTCGCTGGGCTCGCCGGACATCGTTCCTCGCTCATTTGCGGATCGGACCATCGTCTTTAGCGGCTCCGGCGCAGATAGGAAACCGGCGGCCGCGCCGGATGTGACGAAGAGACGGCAGCCGGCGCCGCCGTCCCTCCTGTCGCGCGCGTCGTCGCTGTGGGTGAGGGCCTAGCGGCGGTTGCCGCGCCGTCCGCGACCATTGCCGGGGGGGTCGGCATCCGGGCCGGTGTCGCCGTCGGTAATGCCCGAGCGGCGCCCGCAGCTGCGGCCGTTGCCCGGCGGATCGCGATAGGTGCCGCTGTCGGTATCGCTGCAGCCGCTTTGGCGCCTGCAGCTGCGGCCGTTGCCCGGTGGATCGCGATAGGTGCCGCTGTCGGTGTCACTGCAGCCGCTTTGGCGCCTGCAGCTGCGGCCGTTACCCGGCGGATCGCGATAGGTGCCGCTGTCGGTGTCGCTGCAGCCGCTTCGGCGTCCGCAGCTGCGACCGTTGCCCGGTGGATCACTATAGGTGCCGCTGTCGGTGTCGCTGCAGCCGGTCTGGGCCGTCGCCTCGTCGCTGATCAGGGTCAGGGCGGCACCGCCGACGATAACCCCGCCGGCCACCCGCCCGAGAAACGAGCGACGGCTCAGCTTCCGTGTGGGTTTCATGTCTGATCTCCCCTGTGTCCGGGCGGCATTGCGAACCCAAGGCAGCCACGCCGTCCGCAACAACCAGACGTTTCGAACAGTAGATGAACCGCAGGGGCTGTCAAGCAGCCGCAAAGGCTGGAATCCGTGCAATCGGGAGGGATGACCGCCACCGGATTCGCGCTGTTCGAAACCCCGCTCGGGCTCTGCGGTCGCAGGCCGTCTTAGCCTGTCCCGGGCGTGAAGCCAAACCGGCGACGGGGACCGCTGTTCCCCCGCAAGGAACGGGAAGGCATGCGCTGTATCGCCGGCTAGAAGGGCGATATGAACGACTCAGGATTCACCTTGTTCGATACGCCGCTCGGCCCCTGCGGGATCGCGTGGGGCCAGGATGGCCTGCGCGGCCTCCAGCTCCCCGAGCCGACCGAGGCCGGGGCGCGGGCGCGGCTCGCGCGGCGCTTTCCCGATCTCGAGGATACGGAGCCGCCGGAGTCCATTTGTGCGATCACCGTCCGGATAGTCGCCCATCTCGGCGGTGGCCGCGACGACTATGCCGACGTGCCGATCGATTTCGCGCGGGTCGGCGATTGGGAAGCGTCGGTGTATCGCGCCGCTTTGGCGATCCCTGCCGGCGAGACGCGGACCTACGGCCAGCTCGCAAGCGGCCTCGGCGATCCCGGCGCGGCGCAGGCGGTGGGGCAGGCGCTCGGCCGCAATCCCTGGCCGATCGTCGTACCGTGCCATCGGATCACGGCTGCGGACGGCCGCACCGGCGGCTTCTCGGCACCCGGTGGCGCGGCGACCAAGCTCAAGCTGCTCGAGATCGAAGGCGCGCTTGCCGCCGAACGGCTGCCGCTTTTCGCGCCGCGCGACGCCTAGGCGGGCGGCGTCGCCCGCGGCAGGGTGAAACGGAACACGGCGCCGCCGCCATCGCGCGGCGCGCCCTCGATCGTGCCGCCATGCGCTTCGACGATCGTACGGCTGATCGACAGGCCGACGCCGAGCCCCTTATCCTTGCCGCTGCTGAACGGCGTGAACAGCTCGCGCCGTATGTCCTCGTCGAGACCTGCGCCGGTATCCTCGACGGCGACCTCGATCTGGCCGTCAGGTGAGAGGCCGGTGCTGATCGTCACCCGGCGCAGCTCGGCGCCGCGCATCGCCTCGATCGCGTTCTTGATGAGGTTGATCAGCACCTGCTGGATCTGCACCGCATCGGCCTTCACCCATTTCGCGAAGCGGTCGAGCCGGAACTGGATCTCCACGCCTTCGCTCTGGGCGTGCGGCAGGACGAGCACCGACGCGTCGGCGACGATCGTCTGGATGTCGTGGGTTTCGGTCTCGGTGCGCCCCTTGGCGACGAAGGCGCGAAGTCGCTTCAGGAGCTCGGTCGCCCGTTCGGTCGAGGTCGCGGCGAAGCCGAGCGCCTGTCGCGCATCCCGTGCCTGGGCGGCGGGGACGGCCTGGAGCAGGCGGCGTGCGCTGTTCACGTAGTTGCCGACGACGGTCAGCGGCTGGCTGAGCTCATGGGCCAGGGTCGCCGCCATCGCCCCCATCGCGCTCATCCGCGAGGCGTGGATGAGTTCGCTCTGTGTGCGTCTGAGCTCTTCCTCCGTCTCGCGCTGGCTGCTGACGTCACGAAAGAAGATGGCAAGCCCGTCCCGGCTCGGATAGGCGCGCGTCTCGATCCAGGCCTGCCGCCCGTCGGGCCAGGTGTAGAGGTGCTCGAACGAGACTGGCCGGCGGTCGTGCATGGCTTCCCTGAGCAGATGGCCGAGCTGGCCGTCCTTCACATTCGGCCACGAGTCCCAGAGCGACCTGCCGACGATCTTCGCGGCGGGACGGCCGTCGATCCGCTCGCCCTCCGCATTCATTTCCAGCACTGTGAAGCCGGTGTCGACGAGCACGAAGCCTTCACTGATCAGCTGCAGTATCTCACGTGACCGGTCCTGTGCGCCCACCCCCGTGGTCTCCTTAGAGTGACCTGTTTGAACTACAGTCTCGCGCGGATTCAAAATCTTTCGCTCGCATTCATAAAATATGTTAACTTTCGATCTTTCTCAATTTTCTCAATTCTTTGCAAGGCAAAGTGCGCGTCGCTTGCTAGCATCTCGCTGCCGCAGTGCATCCTTGGCCGCGGCCTCGGCGACGCGTCCCGGTGCCGATCCCATGCCGAATGCGGGCGTCGCTGAGTCGAACCGGGGGACCATATCATATCCCGCCCGTTTGCGCAGGGCGTGACGGATGACGGACGGGCGGCTAGCGTTATGGCGATGTCGTTCCGGTCCACGATCGAGGCTCGCCGCCGATGAGTCGCCTCAGGCCGCTTGCCGTGCTGGAGGGGGACCAGCTCCGGGCCTCGCATCCGCGCGACCATGCGGCGCTGTCGGCCTCGGCGGGCACGGGCAAGACCCATGTGCTGACCGCCCGGGTGCTGCGGCTGCTGCTCGCCGGCGTCGACCCGGCCTCGATCCTCTGCCTCACCTTCACCAAGGCCGGCGCCGCCGAAATGGCCGAGCGCATCCATGCCCGGCTCGCTTATTGGGTGCGGCTCAAGGACGCCGAACTCGGCGCCGAGCTGCTCGCGCTCGACGAGGATCCCGGTCCGGAGACGCGGGCGCTGGCCCGTACCCTTTTCGCCCGCGTGCTGGAGGCGACCGGTGGGGGCCTGCGCATCCAGACGATCCACGCCTTCGCCCAGAGCCTGCTCGCCGCTTTCCCGACCGAAGCGGAGCTGGTGCCGGGCTTCCGCCCGCTGGACGGACGTGACGAGCAGCTGCTGGCCCGTACCGCGCTCGCCGACTTGCTGGTCCGTTCGGAAGCCGAAGGCGACCTGGGCCTGATCGCCGACATGCAGGCGCTGAGCCTGCGCCTGGGAGAAGGCGGTGCCGAGAGCTTTCTCAAGGCCTGCGCCCGTGCGCCCGACGCCATGACGACGCTTGGCGTCCGCGGAGGGATCGAGGCCCGCCTGCGCCACGCCTTCGAGCTACCGCTTGGAGACATTGACGAGGCGATCGCTGCCGCTTGCGCCGACGACATGTTCGACATCGCCGCACTCCGGCGCATCGGCGCACTCAACGGCGCCTGGGGGACACGGAGCGGGCTGGAACGCGAAGACATGTGCGCGCGCTGGCTCGCCGCCGAGCCCGCGCAACGGGTCCGACTGCTGGCGGACCTCCATACCGTCTGGGCGAAGGCGGACGGCGAGCTGCGCAGCTTCGGCAAAGGCCAGGCGCCTCCCGATCCGGACTATGCAGCGCTTGCTGAGGCGGCGTTCGATTTCTCCGCCAGGCTTCTGTCGATGCGCGCCCGCGCAGTAATGGTCGCGAGCCTCGCCGCGGGCCTTCGCGCCGGACAGGCCTTCGCCCTGGCCTATGCCGACGCCAAGCGGGCCGCCGGCGCAGTCGATTTCGACGACCTGATCCGCCGTGCCGAGAAACTCTTGCTGACGCCGGGCATGGGCGAATGGGTGCGCTACAAGCTCGACCAGCGCACCGACCATATTCTCGTCGACGAGGCGCAGGACACCAACACGCGTCAATGGAACATCGTGCGCGCAATCGCGCTCGAATATTTCGCCGGCGAGGGCGCCCGGGGGCGCCACCGCACCATCTTCACCGTCGGCGACTACAAGCAGGCGATCTTCGGCTTTCAGGGCACCGATCCGGAGAGCTTCGACCATGCCCGTGCCTGGTTCGCGCGCGAGGCCGAAGCGATCGAGCGTGCGTTCCTCGATCTGTCGATGGATCGCAGTTTCCGCTCCGCACCCCAGATCCTGGAGGTGGTCGATCGGGTGATCGGCGATCTCGGCCATGACGCATTCGGCCTGCCGCGCCGCCCAAACCCCCACGAAAGCCATCATGCCGGCCGCACGGGCTCGGTGACATTGTGGGCGCCCTATTCCGTCGAGGCCGAAGACAATGACGGGGAGGAAGGCTGGATCGCCGAAGGCACCCGTGCCTATGCCGGCAAGCTGGCGCGGCAGGTTCGACGCTGGCTCGACCACCCCTTCCATGTGCAGAGCCGCGGCCGTCCGCTGCGCCCCGAGGACATCCTGATCCTCGTCCGCCGTCGCGGCGACCTGGCAGCCCTGCTGGTCGCCCGGCTCCATGCCGAGGGCGTGCCGGTCGCTGGCGTGGACCGGCTGCTGCTGTCTGCGCCGCTTGCGGTCCAGGACCTCCTCGCCGCTGCCCGTTTCGCGGTTCAGCCGCGCGACGATCTCAACCTCGCCAGCCTGCTCGTCTCGCCCTTGTTCGGCTGGGATCAGGACCGGCTCCACGCGGTCGCGGCCGGGCGGGACGGGCCGTTGTGGCCTCGGCTGCGCGGGCATGGCGAGACGCCGGCAGAGACTTTGCAAGGCCTTCAGGCGATCCTGGCCATGGCCGATTTCGCCACGCCGCACGGCTTCTTCGAGGCACTGCTGTCCGGCCCCTTCGGCGGGCGCCGTAAGTTGCTGGAGCGGCTCGGGCCCGAGGCGCGTGATCCGATCGAGGAGCTGTTGTCGGCGGCGCTGGAGTTCGAAGGGACGGGCACGTCGCTCCAGGGCTTCCTCGACTGGTTCGCGCGTGGCGACGTCGAGATCGTCCGCGACCCGTCGGGCCCCCGTGACGCGGTACGAGTGATGACCGTGCACGGCTCCAAGGGCCTGCAATCGCCGGTGCTGATCCTTGCCGACGCCTGCGCCGATCCGGATCGCAAGGGCCCGGGCACCGCGATGGCGGAGCTGGAACTGGCGGACGGGGCCCGCATCCCGGTCTTCCGCCCGCGCAAGGACGAGCTGGCCGAGCCGCTCGCCTCGCAAGTCGCACGCCGCGAGAAGCTCGAGCGCGAGGAACATTGGCGTCTGCTCTATGTGGCGCTCACCCGGGCGGAGGAGCGGCTCTATGTCGGCGGCGCCTTGACGTCGCGCGACCGCAACGGCGCGCCGGAGACGAGCTGGCATCGTGCGGTGGAGACTGCATTGGCGGGGCTCGGCCAAGACTGGACGGAGTCCGATCTGTGGACTCGCGAGATTCGCCTCGGCCCGGCCCCGCAACCGCAGCGGGCGCCCGCGGCCCCGGCCGAATCCTCCGTCGCTGTTCCAGGCTGGCTGTGGAGCGCGGCGCCGGTCGAATCCCGACCGCCGCGCCCGCTTGCGCCCTCGTCGATCGGCGAGGACGATGTGTCCGATCCGCCGCCGAGCCCGGACCAGCGCGCGGCAGCCTTGCGTGGCCGGCTGCTTCATCAGCTGTTCGAGCGGCTGCCCGGCGTCGCGCCACCCCTTCGGCCGACGCTGGCCGACCAGTGGCTGGAGCATGCTGCGGGAATCGCCGATCCGGCCCTCCGCGCCCTATTGGTCGCCGATGCCTGCCGTGTGATCGAGGACGCCGCCTTTGCCGAGCTGTTCGGCCCGCAAGCTCTGGCCGAGGCACCGATCGCGGCGGTCATCGCCGGCGGCGTGGTCGTCGCCGGAACGGTCGACCGGCTCCTCGTGAGCGAAACCGGAGTGCTTGTCGCCGACTTCAAGACCGGGCGTCGGGCACCGCTGGAGCTCGACCTTATCCCGCCTGCGCATTTGCGCCAGATGGCGGCCTATCGCGCCGCGCTCAGGGTCGTCTTTCCGGATCGGCCGGTCAGGGCGGCATTGCTCTACACCGCGGCCCCCATCCTGCACGCCCTGCCGGACGACTTGCTCGACGCGCATGGTCCATCGGGTGCTTGAGCGCCGCGCCCGCGCACCCTACATCCGCTTCAAAGCTCTCCAGGAGACAGATTCATGGCCACCAAGACCGTCACCGACTCCTCCTTCCAGTCCGATGTGCTTGGCGCATCCGGCCCGGTCCTCGTCGATTTCTGGGCGGAATGGTGCGGGCCGTGCAAGATGATCGCCCCCGCGCTCGAGGAGCTGAGCGAGGAGCTGGGCGAGAAGGTCACCATCGCCAAGCTGAACATCGACGAGAATCCCGATGCGCCGGCGAAATATGGCGTGCGCGGCATTCCAACGATGATCCTGTTCAAGAACGGCGAGCCGGCCGCGACCAAGGTCGGCGCCGAACCCAAGAGCCGCATCCAGGGCTGGCTCGAAGGCGCCCTCTGATCGATATAACTGCCTGATCTTACGCCCCGCCGCTGGACCTTGGCGGCGGGGCTTACTATGTGACCGGCGATGGAGCTGATCCTCGCCCTATTGTCCCTGCTGACCGCCGCGACCGGCGCGCTCACCGGCGTCCGTGCGCCGGAGGCGGGACTGCAGCAGGCCGCACAGGTCGGCACCGTCCGCGCCCTCGCGCCAAGCGCCGTGCGTGCCGCGCGCGCCGTCGTTCACCAGGCCGCGGCTACGCCCGCAGCCCCGCGCAATGTGGTCGATTCGCTTCCCGCCTTCGCGCTGACTCCGGCCGCCCCACTCGATACGGTCCGCCTGATCGAATAGGCTTTCGCCGTTCCGGCGCACCCGCCGCGCCGTCTTCAGCCCAGTTCCAGGTCCGGCCCCGCGCCGGCGCGTCCATATAAAGTCAGGATTCCACTATGTTCGGGGGTTTCGCCAAAGCCATTTTCGGATCGTCCAACGACCGTTACGTCAAGTCGCTGCGCAAGATCGTCCAGAAGGTCAACGAGTTCGAGCCGGCCATCCAGGCGCTGAGCGACGACGAGCTCAAGGCCCAGACCCAGCGCTTCAAGGAGCAGCTGGCGAACGGCGCCACGCTCGACGACATCCTGCCCGAAGCCTTCGCCACGGTTCGCGAAGCCGCCTGGCGGGTGCTCGGCCAGCGTCATTACGACGTGCAGATCATCGGCGGCATCGTCCTTCACCGCGGCGAGATCGCCGAGATGCGCACGGGCGAAGGCAAGACGCTGGTCGCGACGCTCGCGACCTATCTGAACGCGCTCGACGGCAAGGGCGTCCATGTCATCACCGTCAACGACTATCTCGCCAGGCGCGACGCTGACTGGATGGGCCAGATCTACCGCTTTCTCGGCCTTACCGTGGGCGTGATCGTCCCGAACATCGCCGATTTCCAGCGCCGCGAGGCCTATCACAGCGACATCACCTACGGCACGAACAACGAATTCGGCTTCGACTATCTGCGCGACAACATGAAGTACGAGCGCGCGCAGATGGTGCAGCGCCCGTTCAACTTCGCCATCGTCGACGAGGTCGACTCGATCCTGATCGACGAGGCGCGGACCCCGCTGATCATCTCGGGCCCGACCGAGGACAAGTCCGAGCTCTACATTGCCCTCGACCAGATCGTGAAGGCGACGCCGGCCGAGGACTATGAATATGACGAGAAGGACAAGCGCGTCCTCCTGACCGAGGACGGCACCGAGCGGATGGAGCGCCAGCTCGAGGCGGAAGGCCTGCTCGTCGGCTCCAACCTCTACGACTATGAGAACACGCAGGTCGTCCACCACCTCAATCAGGCGCTGCGGGCGAACATCGCCTACAAGCGCGACATCGACTACATCGTGAAGGACGGCAAGGTCGTCATCATCGATCCGTTCACGGGCCGCATGATGGACGGCCGGCGCTGGTCCGAGGGCCTGCACCAGGCGGTCGAGGCCAAGGAGGGCGTCGAGATCGAGCCCGAGAACCAGACGCTCGCCTCGATCACCTTCCAGAACTATTTCCGCATGTATCCGAAGCTCAGCGGCATGACCGGCACCGCCGCGACCGAGGCGGCGGAGTTCTTCGACATCTACAAGATGAACGTGGTGACGATTCCGACCCACAAGCCGGTGCTGCGCGCTGACGACGACGACGAGTTCTACAAGAACCAGAACGACAAGTTCGCGGCGATCGTCGAGGCGATCAAGGAGAAGCAGAAGATCGGCCAGCCGATCCTGGTCGGCACCGTCTCGATCGAGAAGTCCGAACTGCTCTCCGAGTTCCTGAAGAAGGCCAAGGTCAAGCACGCGGTGCTGAATGCCCGCGAGCACGAGCGCGAGGCGCATATCGTGGCCCAGGCGGGCCGGATCGGCGCCGTGACGGTCGCCACCAACATGGCCGGCCGCGGCACCGACATCCAATTGGGCGGCAATGTCGAGTTCCGGATCGAGGACGAGCTTTCCGGCATGGAGCCCGGCCCGGCCCGCGAGAAGGCCGAGGAGAAGATCCGCGCCGAGGTCGCCGAGGAGAAGGAGCGGGTGATCGCCGCCGGCGGCCTGTTCGTGCTCGGCACCGAGCGGCACGAGAGCCGGCGCATCGACAACCAGCTGCGCGGCCGCTCGGGCCGTCAGGGCGACCCGGGCCTCAGCCGCTTCTACCTGTCACTGGACGACGATCTGCTGCGCATCTTCGGCCCGCAGACGATGTTCTCGCGGCTGATGAACAAGAATCTCGCCGACGGCGAGGCGATCATCAGCCCTTGGATTTCCAAGGCGATCGAGACCGCCCAGAAGAAGGTCGAGGCGCGCAACTACGACATCCGCAAGCAGGTCGTCGAATATGACGACGTCATGAACGACCAGCGCAAGGTGATCTACGAGCAGCGCGCCGACATCATGGACGCCGCGACCGTCGGCGACGTCGTCGAGGACATGCGCACCGAGACGGTGAACGGCATCGTCGGCGAGGCGATCCCGCCCAATACCTATCCCGAGCAGTGGGACATCGAGCTCCTGAAGGAGCGGGTCGACACCGTCTTCGCCCTGCAGCCGCCCTTCGACGACTGGATGAAGGAGGATGCGGTCGATCCGGAAATCTTCGTCGAGCGGCTCCAGGGCCTGGCCGACCGGCAGATCGCCGACAAGCTTGCCGAGGTGCCGCAGGACAGCTGGATCCAGATCGAGAAGAGCATCCTGCTCCAGAGCCTCGACCATCATTGGAAGGAGCATCTGTCGATGCTCGACGCGCTGCGCCAGGTCGTGCATCTGCGTGCCTATGCGCAGAAGAAGCCGATCGACGAGTACAAGCGCGAGGCGTTCATGATGTTCGAGCGTATGCTCGGGCTGATCCGCGAGGACGTGACCTCGACGCTCGCCCGCGCCCGCTTCTCGATGCAGCCGGCCGAGCTGCCGCCGATGCCCGACTTCATCACCCACCATATCGACCCGTTCTCGGGCGAGGACGATACGGCGGACATCGATGCCGGTACCGGCGCGATCCTGTCGCGCCTGCCGCCGCTTGCCGTCCCGCAGTCGGAACTGCTGCCGGTCGGCGCCGGCGAAGGCGAGGTGGCCGCGCCGACGAGCCGCAACGCCCCGTGCCCCTGCGGCTCGGGACGCAAGTACAAGCACTGCCACGGGGCCGGAGCCTAGATTCTCGCCCCTCCCGCCGGACTCGCGGGACGGGCGAAAGCCTCATGCCAGCTTCATCCCTTCGCGGCTCATCGCGTGGAAGAGCCTGGCATTCTGCTCGTCCGAAAGCTCGCGCTTGAGGGCCGGGAAGACCTCGCGCTCCTCCATCTGCATGTGCTTCTGGAGCAGGCTGCGGAAATCGCGGATCTTGGCCAGCCATTCCGGACTGTCGGCCTCCATGTTCTCCAGCTCGTAGAGAAAGGTCTTCACATAACCGTGCTCGGCGTTGAGCGCGTCGGCGTCATGCGCGGAATTGGCGTCGCGCAGCGCCGGGTAGATCACGTTCTCCTCCTCGATCGCATGCTTGCCGAGCGCGTTCTTGACCTTGGTCAGGAGATGCTTGCGGATCGTCGTCTGGTGGTTCTCGGTCGCCTCGATCTTGTCGAACAGCGCCAGCACCATCGCATGCTCGTTCGCCAGCGTCTCGGCCCAGTCGCCCGACGCACCGGCGAGGCCCTGGACGACGAACTTGCGTCCGAGATTCGCCGCCAGCCCGACGGCGGCGCCGGCGACCGCCGCGGCCGCCAGGGTGCCGGCCGACCCGGCCGACCAGGTGAAGGCCGGGCGGCTGCGATTGCCCTGCCGTGACGTGCTTTCGCGTGTTTTGGTGGCCATTTTCCTCTCTCCCATCGGTTTCCCGTCCAAACCGATGCTGGCCGCCAATGTTCCTCTCTTCCGAGCTAAGCCGTTTGAAACGAAGGATTTCCTGACGGCCACGAAATGACTATCCCAAACCTGTCGGCAGCCATGCTAAGGCCCGGCGAGGAGTGCTTCATGGTCGATGTGTTCATTTCCTATGCGCGGGACAATCAGGACGTCGCCAAGCGCCTCGCCGAGGCGGTCGCGCGCGACGGCTACGATGTCTGGTGGGACGACGACATCCCCCCGCACGTCTCCTACAGCGAGCTGATCAGCGAGAAGATCGCCACCGCCAAGGCGGCGATCGTCGTCTGGTCGAAGAGCGCGGCAGCCTCCGAATGGGTGCGCGCCGAGGCCGACATGGGCCGCAGCGCCCGCAAGCTCATCCAGACCTCGGTCGACGGCACCACGCCGCCGCTCCCCTTCAACCTGATCCAGTTCGCTGCGATCGGCGACTGGCAGGGCGAGGACGATCATCCCGGCTGGAAGGCGGTGAAGACCAGCATCCGCGCACTCTGCGGCCCGCCGTCGGCGACGCCCGGCACGATCCAGGCCGCGCTGCCGCCCGACCTGCCGCCGCCGCCGCCTCCGCCACCCCCGCCATCACCTTCCCCCGCGGCGACGCAGCCGATGGCGGCGCTCTTGACCACGCCGCCGGTTCAGCAGGGGGGCGGCAACCGAGGCATTCTGGCGATCGCCGGGGTCGGCGGCGCGGCGGTGCTCGCGCTCGGCGCCTTCCTGTGGTGGCGGGGCGATCCGCCCGCGCCGCAGGATCCGACACCGGCGACCAACCAGCCGCAAGCCCTTGCGCAGAATCAGCCCGAGACCACCCAGCCGACGAACCAGCAGCGGCCGGTCGCGACGCCGGTTGCGCCGCAGCAGGCCGATCCGGCGCTGTTCACCCGCGCCGCGGCGATCCAGGGCGCCGAGAGCATCAACATTCATGCCGGCCCGGCCGAGGGCTTCGGCGTGATCGCCCGGGCGGGCGCGACCGATCCGCTCACCACCTACCCGCAGACCGCGCCCTGGTGGCGGGTGCGCACCGCCAGCGGCCGCGTCGGCTATGTCCTGGCCTCCCGCATCCGGTTGCTCGAGCCGGGCGCGGTGCCGGGAGCACCGCCCGTCACCGTGCCGGGCGAGGAACCCCCGGAGGCGCCGCCGGCCCAGGCGTCGATGGAGGGCCGCTGGAGCGTCTTCTGGGTCTGGGGCGGCGTCCGCCACAGCGGCACGATGAACGTCACCGGCAATTCGGCCGCGATCAACATCAACGTTGGCAGCGACTATCGCATCCGCGAGGATTGCCGCGTGCGCACGACCGGCGCGACGGTCCGCATCAACTGCTTCAACGTCCGCGTGCTCGAAGGGAAGGGGACCTATTCGCCCGATTCCTTCGATCTCCGGCTCAGCAACGCGCGGGTGATCCGGGGCAATGTCAGCGACACCAACGCCCGCGTCCCGGCCACCTTCACGCGCCACTGAGCGAGGCTGGCCTCTTTTCCGTCATTGCGAGGATCGAAGTGACGAAGCAATCCAGCGGGCTTCAACGCACCCTGGATTGCTTCGCGGAGTTTATCCTGAGCGACGCCGCAGGCGGCGTCGAAGGGCTCGCAATGACGGCTTTCGGCAGATCAGGCCGGGATCGCCGGATTGACGATCAGGCTTTCCGTGCCGGTCGGGAGCTGCTCGCCCTTCACGAAGGCGAGGAGATCGGCATTGATGATGTCGGCATGGGTCGTGCACATGCCGTGCGGCAGGCCCTCGTAGCTCTTGAGCGTGCCGTTCTTCAGCAGCTTCGCCGAGAGCGGCGCGGAATCGTCATAGGGCACGATCTGGTCGTCGGTGCCATGCATGACGAGCACCGGCAGCTCGATCGCCTTCAGATCGTCGGTGAAGTCGGTTTCCGAGAAGGCCTTGATGCAGTCGTAATGGGCCTTTGTGCCGCCCATCATGCCCTGCCGCCACCAGTTCCAGATCACGCCCTGATCGACCTTCGCGCCCGGCCGGTTGTAGCCGTAGAAGGGGCCGCTCGGGATATCGAGGAAGTTCTGCGCGCGGTTTGCCGCGAGTCCCGCGCGGAAGCCGTCGAACACCTCGATCGGCAGTCCGCCCGGATTGGCCTCGGTCTTCAGCATGATCGGGGGCACCGCGCCGATGATGACCGCTTTGGCGACCCGGCCCGGTTCGGATCGGGCGACATAATGGACGACCTCGCCGCCGCCGGTCGAATGGCCGACATGGACGGCGTCCCGGATGTCGAGCGCCGCGGCGAGCTCCTTCACGTCGCGGGCATAGGTGTCCATCTCGTTGCCGGTGTCGGTCTGGGTCGAGCGGCCGTGGCCACGCCGGTCATGGGCGATCACCCGGTAGCCTTCATGCAGGAAGAACAGCATCTGGCTATCCCAGTCGTCCGCGCTGAGCGGCCAGCCATGGTGGAACCAGATGGTCTCGGCGTCCTTCGCGCCCCAGTCCTTGTAGAAAATCTCGGTCCCGTCGCTGGTGGTGAAGGTCGGCATGGCACGTCTCCTGCTGGCAAAGTCCCCCGGTGACGAAATGTTCAGGCGAGCGCGGCGTCGAGCGTGATCTCGGGATTGAGCGCCTTCGAGATCGGGCAGCCGGCCTTCGCCTTGTTGGCGAGTTCGTGAAACTGACTCTCCTCGATGCCCGGGATACTGGCGCGCAGCGTCAGCTTGATCGCGGTGATCGAAAAGCCGCCCTCGACCTGCTCGAGCGTGACGTCAGCGTTTGTCTCCATCCGCTCGGCGGTGTGGCCCGCCTCCTGCAGGATCAGCGACAGCGCCATGGTGAAGCAGCCGGCATGGGCGGCGCCGAGCAGTTCCTCGGGATTGGTGCCCGGCTGGCCCTCGAAGCGGCTGGCGAAGCCGTAAGGCTGTTCGCTGAGCACGCCGCTGCCGGTCGAGATCGCGCCGCGCCCGTCCTTGAGACCGCCGGTCCATGCTGCCGATGCCTTGCGAACGATCTTCATGGGCGGGTCTCCTGTTGGCGAGTCCCGTGGGTTATATCAGGAATCGGCCGCCCGGTTTGTGACATCTTCACGCCCCGCGCCGTACAGCGCGCCGAGCCGGGCGCCGATCCCGGCCAGGTGCGCGCGCAGCTCCGGCGGCGCCAGCACCTCCGCCTCGCCGGCGCCGAGCCTCAGCACCTCGCTCGCGGCATGGTCGACCGATTCCACCGGGATTTCGACGCACACCCATCCTTCGGCATCCGGCGGCCCGGCGGTATGCGCCGCCATCTCTGTCACCGCCGCGCCAAGTAGCGCGAGCAACTTGTAGCCCGCTGGCGAGACGCGCAGTGTCGCCCGGCCCCGGTAGATCCGCGTCTCGAATTCGGCCGCCCATTTCGTCCAGTAGGCGGCGAGATCGAAGTCCGCTGGCCGTTCGAACCGTTCGTCGCTGACATCCAGCCGTTGGATCGCGGCGACGCGATAGGTGAGGGGCCCCCGGCCGGCCTCGGCGACCAGGTACCAGATGCCGGCCTTGAGCACGAGGCCAAGCGGCTCCACCTCGCGGTCGCGCACATCGGTCCAGCTCTCGTAGCGGATGCGGATTCGCCGGGCGTTCCAGACGGCCGCGGCGAGCTGCGGCAGGATGTCGGCCTGCTCGGCCTTGCGGTACCAGGCGACGGGATCGAGATGGATGCGCGCCGCCGCCCGGCTCGCGCCGCGCCGGGGCTCGTCGGGGAGGGCGGCCAGCAGTTTCAGCTGCGCCGCCGCCATCGCGTCGCCAAGGCCCAGTTCTGCCGCCGGCCCGGGCAGGCCGGAGAGGAACAGGGCCTCGGCCTCCGCCGGCGTCATGCCGGTCAGCCGCGTACGGTAGCCGTCGAGCAGCTGGAAGCCGCCCATCCGGCCACGGTCGGCATAGACCGGCACGCCCGCGGCGCTGAGATCGTCAATGTCGCGATAGACGGTGCGGACCGACACCTCGAACTCGTCGGCCAGCGCCTGCGCGGTCATCCGCCCCCGGGTCTGCAGCAGCAGCAGGATCGAGAGGAGGCGACTCGCACGCATTTTTCCACCCTCGCCGAAAAATAACTGACATTAGATGACAGGTATCGGCCCGTACAAGCGTCGACGCAACTCCAGGAGAGCCATATGACCGAATCTTCCCATCTGCTCAGCCGCCGCGAGGCGCTCGGCGCGGGCTTCGCCATGGGCGCGCTGTCGACCTTCATCTCGACCGGCGCCACCGCCGCCACGGCGCAGGGCGACGCGCCGGCGGCGGGCGCCGAGCTCGATCGTCATCGCCGCGACTGGGCCTGGCTGGAAGGGCGCTGGAATGTCCGCCACCGCCGCCTCAACGGCCGGCTGGTCGGCAGCACCGACTGGCAGGAGTTCAACGGTACCTCCACGATGTGGCTGACGCTCGAGGGGCTCGGCACTGTCGACGACAACATGCTGGAGCTGCCATCGGGAATCTACCGTGCCGTCGGCATCCGCGCCTTCGATCCGGCGACCCGGCGCTGGGCGATCTGGTGGCTGGACGCCCGCAATCCGACCCGGATCGAGCCGCCGGTCTATGGCGGGTTCGAGAACGGGGTCGGCACCTTCATCGGCGATGACGTCCACAACAACCGGCCGGTCAAGGTCCGCTTCCGCTGGACCGACGTCGACACCCGCATGCCGCGCTGGGAACAGGCCTTCTCGCCGGACAATGGCACGACCTGGGAGATCAACTGGCTGATGCAGTTCACCCGCGCCTGACCGCCGACTCGGATATCTTGCGCTCCTTCGTCATTGCGAGGAGCGAAGCGACGCGGCAATCCAGCCTGTCTTCGAGACCGTTCTGGATTGCTTCGCTTCGCTCGCAATGACGAGATGTTCTGGATCGAGTTATGCGGCCCTAGAGCGTGCGCAGCGCCTGCGCCGGCCGGACCGAGAGCAGGGGCAGCGAGCCGAGGATGCCGATGCCCAGCGTCAGCAGGGCGCCGGCGCCCAGCGTGCCGAGCACGACCGTCCAGTCCGGCGCCCAGCCGAACTCGAAAATCTCGACGATCACATACCAGGCCGCGCCGAGGCCGAGGCCGAGCGACACGACCGACAGGATCGCGGCGAGTACCGCATATTCGAGCGCGTGGGCGCCGAGGATCTGCCAGCGCGTCGCGCCGAGCGTCTTGAGGATCACGCTGTCATAGGCGCGCGCCTGGCGCGCGGCGGCGATCGCCCCGATCAGCACAGCGATGCCGGCGAGGATCGCGACCGAGGCGACGAGCACGATCGCGCTCGACATCTGGCCGAGGAGGGTGCCGATCTGCGCGACGATCTCGCCGACCGCGACGATCGAGATGGAGGGGAAGGCGGCGAGCAGCGCCCGCGACACCGCGCCTTCGCGGCTCCCGTCCATGCTGATCGTCGCGGCGAGGTTGTGCGGCGCGGCCTGCAGCACCGAGGGCGGGAAGACGAGGATGTAGTTGAACCCCATCGTGTCCCAATTGACCTGGCGGAGCGAAGCGATCCGCGCGTCGATCTGGCGCCCGAGCACGCTCACCGTCAGCGTGTCGCCGACGCCGACGTTCATCACCCGCGCCGCCTCGCGGTCGAGCGAGACGAGCGGGGGCCCGCGATAGTCGGCCGGCCACCAGGCGCCGTCGACCAATTCGCTGCCCTCCGGCAGCGCGCCGCTGTAGGTGACGCCGCGCTCGCCGCGCAGGAACCAGGCGCCGTCGGGCAGCTCGGCGAGATCGGCGACGCGGGTGCCGGCGAAGGCGGTGATCGTGCCGCGCAGGGTCGGCACGACGTTGATCTCGGCGGCGGGCGCCTGGTCGCGGACCAGCGTCTCGAAGCGCCGCTGCTCGGTCGCCGGGATGTCGAGCACGAACTGGTTGGGCGCGCGGCGCGGCACGGTACGCTCGATCTCGGCCGAGAGGCTGGTCTGGATGCCGGCCAGCGTCACGAACAGGGTGAGGGCGAGGCCGAGCGCGATGACCAGGGCGATGGTCTGCGCGCCGGGCCGGTAGAGGCCGGCGACGGCGAGCCGGACCAGCGGCCGGCGCGAGCGCGGCAGCCGCTCGGCGAGCCGGCGCACGCCCCAGCCGATGCCGAACAGCAGCAGGATGACGAGGCCGGTCGCGCCGAGCACCGCAGCGGCGAACAGCGGCTCGCGCGCCGTCGCGACGGCGAGCGCGAAGACCGTGGCCACCGCGCCGCCGGCCAGCAGCAGGCTGCGCCGGTCGAGCCGGCCGCCGCTCTCGACGCCGCCGCGGAACAGGGTCGCGACCGGATAGAGCCGGGCGCGCGCCAGCGGTGGCAGCACGAAGATGAAGGCGACGAGCAGGCCATAGGCGGCGCTGGTCGCGAGCGGCAGCCAGTAGACGGCGAAGCCCGGCCGGACCGGCAGGAGATCGCCGGCCAGCGCGACCGCGGCGGGCGGCAGCAGCGCCCCGACGGCAAGGCCGACGACGACCGCAATCAGCGTCACAAGCCCGATCTGCAGCAGGTAGATGCGCGAAATGTCGGCCGAGGTCGCGCCGAGCACCTTCAGCGTCGCGATGCTGTCGCGCTTGAGGCCGAGATAGGAGGAGACGCCGTTGCTGACCCCGATGCCGGCGATGATCAAAGCGGCGAGGCCGATCAGGCTCAGGAACTGGCCCATCCGCTCGAAGAAGCGGCTCGCGCCCGGCGCGGCGCGATCACGGTCCTTGAACGCCCAGCCTTCGGAGACGTAGCGTTCCCGCAGGCGGTCGACGACGCTTGAGGGCGTGACGTTGCCGGGCAGGCGCAGCCGGTATTTGGCGACGAACAGGCTGCCCGGCTGGACGAGACCGGTGCGGCGCAGGCCCTCGATCGAGGTGAGCGCGACCGGCCCGAAGGTGAAGCCCTCGCCGATCCGGTCGGGCTCCTCGGCGATGATGCCGGCGATGCGAAAGCGGGCCTCGCCATAGCGGATCGAATCGCCGACGCCGACCGACAGCCGTTCGGCGAGCGCCGGCGCGACGATCACCTCGTCCGCAGCGAGCCGGGCGACCGGCCGGCCATCATCGATCCGTAGCGTCCCATAGAGCGGGTAGGCGCCGTCGACCGCCTTGAACTCGGTCAGGATCGCGCCGTCGCCCGGCGGCGCATCGGTGCGGCTCGCCATCGCCCGCATCCGGAGCGTCTCGCTCAAGGTGCCGAAGGCGCGGAAGGCGGCCTTCTGCTCGGCCGTAGCCTCGCGCTGGGTCATCGAGATCTCGACGTCGCCGCCGAGGATCGCCTGGCCGCGTCCGGCCAGCTCGCTGGTGATCGCGGCGGTAAGGCTGCCGATCGTCGCCAGCGTGGTGACGCCGAGGAACAGGCAGACGAAGAGCAGCCTCAGGCCCCGGAAGCTCGCATGCAGATCGCGCCGGGCCGCGGCCCAGGCGAAGCTCCAGCCGGGCGGCCTCATGCGGCGCGGTCCAGCGCGATCAGGCCGTCGGCCATTTCGAGGATGCGGTCGCAGCGCGCCGCCAGCGACGGATCGTGGGTGATGATGATCAGGGTCGCGCCGGCCGCCGCCTGTCGCGCGAACAAAAGGTCGATGATCGCCGCGCCGGTGTGGCCGTCGAGATTGCCGGTCGGCTCGTCGGCGAAGATGATGTCGGGGCCGGGCGCGACCGCGCGGGCGATCGCCACGCGCTGCTGCTCGCCGCCGGAGAGCTGCGCCGGATAGTGGCCGAGCCGCTGGCCGAGGCCGACCGCCTCCAGCTCCGCCTGCGCCCGCGCGAACGGCTCGGGGAGGCCGGCGAGCTCCAGCGGCACCGCGACATTCTCGAGCGCGGTCATCGTCGGCAGCAGGTGGAAGGACTGGAGGACGATGCCGATCCTGCCGCGCCGCGCCGCGGCCAGTGCGTCCTCGTCGAGCGGGCCGTAATCGGTCCCCGCGACGTTGACGCTGCCGCCGGTCGCGCGCTCCAGGCCGGACAGGATCGCCATCAGCGACGACTTGCCCGATCCGGATGGCCCCAGGATGCCGATGCTCTCGCCGCGGCGGATGTCGAGGTCGATTCCCCTCAGCACGTCGGTCCTCGCGCCGCCGCTGCCGAGCTGGAGCGTGACATTGCGCGCGCTGATGACGATATCGGAGCCGGCGTCGGGCCGCATGACTGGGGAATTCCTTCGATGTTCAAGCTGGTGCGATATGTAGGTCTGCTGCTCGCGGTTCAATTGGCCGTGAGTTGTTCAACCGAAACACCCCAGAATATTTCGACCGGGGACCGTGCGGCATCGACGAATACGGCTGCGCCGGTCGCCGAGGGCAGGCTGGTCCTCGCCTTCGGCGACAGCCTCTATGCCGGCTACCAGCTCCGGCAGAACGAGGGCTTCGCGCCGGCGCTGGAGCGGGCGCTCGTCGCCCGCGGCGTCCCGGCGACGGTCGTCAATGCCGGCGTGTCGGGCGACACGACCGCGAGCGGTCTCCAGCGGCTTGCCTTCACGCTCGACGGGCTGCCCCGCGCGCCCGATCTCGCTATCGTCGGGCTGGGCGGCAACGACGCGCTGCGCGGGATCAGCCCGGACGAGACGCGCCGCAACCTCGCGGCCATCCTGACCGAGCTCCGGCGGCGCAACATCCCGGTCCTGCTCACCGGCATGATGGCGCCGCGCAACCTGGGCGCCGACTATGCCGCCCGCTTCGATCCGATCTATCCGGAGCTCGCGCGGGCGTTCGGCACCGGCCTCTATCCCTTCTTCCTCGACGGCGTGATCACCCGGCCGGACCTGCTTCTCCCGGACGGCATGCATCCGACCACGCAAGGGATCGGGGTCGTCGTCGAGAGGATGGCACCGGACGTCGCCCGTCGGCTGGACGCACAGCCCGGGACGTGATTCGCCGGCGCGAGCGTGCTAAGGGCGCGCACCATGAGCGATTTCGAACGTCCCGTCCTCGTCCCGCCCGCCGGCCACAAGAAGGTGCTGCTGCATTCGTGCTGCGCGCCCTGCTCGGGCGAGGTCATGGAGGCGATGACCGCAAGCGGCATCGACTACACGATCTTCTTCTACAATCCGAACATCCACCCGAAGGAAGAATATCTCCTGCGCAAGGAGGAGAACATCCGCTTCGCCGAGCAGCACGATGTGCCGTTTGTCGATGCGGACTATGACACCGTCAACTGGTTCAAGCGGGCCAAGGGCATGGAGTGGGAGCCGGAGCGCGGCATCCGCTGCACGATGTGCTTCGACATGCGCTTCGAGCGGACCGCGCTCTACGCGCACGAGCACGGCTTTCCGGTGATCACGTCGTCGCTCGGCATCTCGCGCTGGAAGAACATGGACCAGATCAACGATTGCGGCGAGCGCGCCGCATCGCACTATCCGGACATGACCTATTGGACGTTCAACTGGCGCAAGGGCGGCGGCGCGAGCCGGATGATCGAAATCTCCAAGCGCGAGCATTTCTACCAGCAGGAATATTGCGGCTGCGTCTATTCGCTCAGGGACACCAACGCCCACCGCGTTGCCCAAGGGCGTGAGGAAATCCGCATCGGCGAGCTCTTCTACGGCGACGCCGACAGCTGATCCTCTCCAGTCCGAATCTCCTTTCCATCCGGAGCCATTGATGAATCCGACGGTCCACCGTTTCACCGCGCCCGACGGCGTCGAGCTGGCCTGGCGGGAGGTGGGGGAGGGGCGGCCTCTGGTGTTGATCCACGGCTATTTCTCGAACGCCGAGGTCAACTGGATCCGCTACGGTCACGCGCGGCTGCTCGCGGACGCCGGTCTGCGGGTCATCATGCCGGACCTGCGCGCCCATGGCGACAGCGGCAAGCCGCACGATCCGGCGCGCTATCCACCCGACATCCTCGCCGAGGACGGCTTCGCGCTGATCGGCCATCTCGGCCTCACCGATTATGACCTCGCCGGCTACTCGCTTGGCGGCCGCACCGCCGTCCGCATGCTGGTGAAGGGCGCCAAGCCGGGCCGCGCAGTGCTGAGCGGCATGGGGCTCGAGGGCATCCTCGATACGGCGGGGCGGGGCGGCTATTTCCGGAACGTCCTCACCCATCTCGGCAGCTTCCCCCGCGGCACGTCCGAATGGATGACCGAGGCCTTCCTCAAGACCACCGGCGGCGATCCCGAAGCGCTGCTGCTCATCCTCGACACCTTCGTCGACACGACCCGCGCAGAGTTGGCGGCGATCGACCTGCCGGTGCGCGTCGTCACCGGATCGGAGGACGACGACAACGGCTCCGGCGAAGCGCTGGCCGAAGCGATCCCGGGCGGGCGGTTCCGGTCGATCCCCGGCAATCATATGAGCGCCGTCGTCAAGCCCGAGCTGGGCCAGGCAATCGCCGACTTTCTCGCCCGTTGACCCTCCGTCGGAGCGGGTCCACAAATCCGTCGGAAAACCCGTTCAGGATGAGGATGCTCCATTGATGAGAACCAGCGTCTCCGCGCTCGCCATCGCTCTTTGCGCCTGTGTCGCCGCCGTCGGCGCCACCGCCTCCGCAAGTCAGTCCGCCGCCGCGCAGACGGGCGAGGCGGCGCCGGCGACCAAGGCGGGCGCGGAGGCCTTCATCCAGCGCGCCGAGCGCGAGCTTGCCGAATTCTCGGTGATCAGCGCCCGTGCTGCCTGGGTGAACCAGACCTACATCACCGACGACACCAATGCGCTCAATGCCTATTTCGGCACGATCGGCACGGAGATGGGCGTGCGCTTCGCCAATGAGGCCGCGCGCTACGCCAATGTGCAGGGCCTCGATGCCGACACCCGGCGCAAGCTCAACATCCTGCGCACCGGTCTCACCCTGCCGGCGCCGACCACGGCGGGTGCGGCGGCCGAGCTCAACCGCATCTCGACCGAGCTCGGCGCCCAATATGGCCGCGGCCGCGGCACGATGGGCGGGGATCAGCTCACCGGCAACGAGATCGAGGCGCGGATGGGCACCGTCCGCAACCCCGATCAGCTCCGCGAGATGTGGACGAGCTGGAACGACAATGTCGGCGCGCCGATGCGCACCGGCTATGCGCGCATGGCCGAAATCTCCAACGCCGGCGCACGCGAGCTCGGCTTTCCCGACACCGGCGCGATGTGGCGTTCGCAATATGACATGAGCCCGGACGAGTTCGCCGCACTCACCGAGCGGCTGTGGGGCGAGGTCCGCCCGCTCTACGAGCAGATCCACTGCTTCGCGCGGGCCGGCCTCAACCGCCAATATGGCGATGCCGTCCAGCCCCCCACCGGCCCGATCCGCGCCGACCTGCTCGGCAATCTCTGGGCACAGGAATGGGGCAATATCTACGACGTCGTCGCGCCGCAGGGTGCAGGCGAGGGCGCCCCTTACGACCTCACCGAGCTCCTGACCCACGCCAACTACACGCCGGAGCGGATCGTCCGCCAGGGCGAGTCCTTCTTCACCTCCCTGGGCTTCGCGCCGCTCCCCGAGACCTTCTGGCAGCGTTCGATGATCACCCAGCCGCGCGACCGCGAGGTGATCTGCCACGCGTCCGCCTGGGATCTCGACAATCAGGAGGACCTGCGCATCAAGATGTGCACCCGCGTGAACGGCGACGATTTCGTCACCGTCCATCACGAGCTCGGCCACAATTTCTACCAGCGCGCCTACAACCGGCAGCCCTACCTCTACCTCAACAGCGCCAATGACGGCTTCCACGAAGCGATCGGCGACACGATCGCTCTGTCGGTGACGCCGGAATATCTCGTCCAGATCGGTCTCTTGCAGCAGAACCAGATGCCGAACGAGGCGCAGGATCGGGCGCTGCTGCTCCGCCAGGCGCTCGACAAGATCGCGTTCCTGCCCTTCGGCCTGATGATGGACCGCTACCGCTGGGGCATCTATTCCGGCCAGATCACGCCGGACCGTTACCAGGCGGCGTGGGACGAGATGCGCCTCCAATATCAGGGCATCGTCCCGCCCAGCCCGCGCAGCGAGCGCAATTTCGACGCCGGCGGCAAATATCACACCGCGGCGAGCGTGCCCTACACCCGTTATTTCCTCGCCCGCATCCTCCAGTTCCAGTTCTACAAGGCGGCGTGCGAGCAAGCCGGCTGGCGCGGGCCGCTCCATCGCTGCTCCTTCTACGGCAACCGCGAGGTCGGCCGGCGGCTGAACGAGATGCTGGCGATGGGCGCCTCACGGCCATGGCCGGAGGCGCTCCAGGCCTTCACCGGCACCCGCGAAATGTCCGCCGAGCCGATGGTCGAATATTTCCAGCCGCTGCTCGGCTGGCTGCGCGAGCAGAACAGGGGGCGGCAGTGCGGCTGGTCGCAATCCGCCGCTCGTCGCACCGCAGGGTAAATCGGCGGTACAGGTGGCGGGCGCCACGGGCCCGCCACCCAGTTTCGGAGGACCCCTATGCGAGCCGTTTGCGCCGCACTCATTCTCGTTTCCGCGTCGGCGGCGTCCGCCCAGGTCGCGCCGTCGCGCTTCAACCCCGCCGCACCGGAAAACCGGCAGGTGATCCCGGCCTTCAGCTATCAGACGGTCGAGGCGGTGCTGACCCAGATCGGCGCGCGCTTCGAGCGGCGCGGGACAGCGGAGCGGCCGGCGCTCACCGTCACCTTCCCGAACAATCGCCGCGCCGCGATCCTGTTCGGCAGCTGCGACCGGCAGGGTTGCAAGGCGATCAGCATCCAGGCGGTCTGGACACGGCCGGACAATCTCCCCGCCGAGCGGATGGCGACTGGAATCCAGGCCTTCAACCAGCGCTATGCCTTCTCACGGGCTTTCATCACCCAGGACGGGCGGCCGGCGCTGCAGCGCTATCTCACCGCCGATTTCGGCTTCATCCGCGGCAATCTCGCGGTCAACCTGCTGGTCTTCGCCAATCAGGCGGAGCGATTCGCCGTGGAGGTGATGCGACCGGCTGAAGCGTCGCCGCGCTAGCCGCGACCGGTCCGGTCCCGCATGTAGGCGCCGAGTCCACCCCGCCATAAATACTCATGCAGTCGTTGAACGCGGCTTCCCAGCACTCGAAGGTCACCTGGATGGGCTGGCCGGTATGCGGGTCATAGGAGCAGTAGTTCCAGGCATACTGGCTGCAATATTGCTCTGGATCCGGCTGGGCATGGCTCGGCGCGCTGCCGACCAGCAAAGCAAGGGATGCGCATGCAACGAGTCCGAAACGGGAAACCTTCATGACTTTCCTCCTCCGTGCCGGGCAATTTTGCCCTGAAGGAAGCTAATGGCTATTCACGCAAAAGTCACTGTGGCCTGAGGTCATTATGGACACAACAAAGGGCAGTGCGTGATGAGGGTCTGTCTTCGGAAAAACGACGGTCCGGGTCCGGCCTTCATCCGTTTCTTCGCGACGTACCTTGCGCCAGTTCCCGCGCGGTTGCGGCGGTCTTCATCACGTTGCTCAGCGATTTGCCGCAGGTTTCGCGGTTGCGCGCGGCGATCTCGCGGGCGCTGAGGCCCTCTTTCGGTTCCGAGTTGAAGTTTTGGACCATGACCCTTCCCGGCACATTGGTTGTCGACTCAACGTGCCGGGAATAGCCCGATTTGCCTTAACTAAAGCTGATTGAGCAGAAATTCCGCGCTCGACACGCTGAATGCGCCGGGCTCTTCCACGTTCAGCTCCCTGACCACGCCGTCCTCGACGATCGCCGACCAGCGCTGGCTGCGCTTGCCCATGCCGAACTTCGAGAAGTCGGCGGCGAGGCCGAGCGCCTCGGCGAAGTCGCCATTGCCGTCGGCCAGCATCGTCACCTTGCCGTCGGCGCCGCCCTGCTTGCCCCAGGCGTCCATGACGAACACGTCGTTGACCGAGACGGCGGCGATCTCGTCCACGCCCTTCGCCTTGATCTCACCGGCCTTCTCGACGAAGCCGGGGAGGTGGCGGGCGGAGCAAGTCGGGGTGAAGGCGCCGGGTACCGCGAAGATGGCGACCTTGCGGCCGGCGAAGAAGTCGTCCGTCTGGACCGGTTGCGGACCGTCCGAAGAGGGCTTGGTGAGCGTCATGCTGGGGATGCGGTCGCCGACCTGGATCGTCATCGTCTTTTCTCCTTGAAGCTGCGGGCCGGTGGCGTCTCGTCAGCGCGATTTCCGAGTCGCCGGGCGCGTGCCCGGCTGGCAATCGCTCTAGCAAGCCGGCCCGCCCCGAGATAGGGGCGCGGGGCTGGGCGGCAACCGCCGGCGGGACTATACCAACCGAATGGACGATCCCCGGTTCCTCGGCGGCCAGTTCCTGCTCGCGATGCCGGGCATCGGCGATCCGCGCTTCGAGAAGGCGGTGATTGCGATGTGCGTCCATGACGAGGAGGGCGCGCTCGGCATCGGCCTCGGCCGGGTGATCCCGCGGCTCGGTTTCCACGACCTGCTGAAGCAGCTCGAGATCGATCCCGGCGCAGCGCCCAACGTCGCGATCCACCATGGCGGTCCGGTCGAGCCGCAGCGCGGCTTCATCCTCCATACCTCCGATTGGGGCGGCAATGAGAGCATCCAGGTCGCCGACCGCTGGGTGCTGTCCGCGACACTCGACATCCTGAAGGCGATCGCCGCCGGAAAAGGCCCGTCGCACTGGGTGGTGGCCCTGGGCTATGCCGGATGGGGCCCGAGCCAGCTCGATGAGGAACTGGCCCGCCACGGCTGGTTCGCGACGCCGGGCGACGACCATCTGCTCTACGAATGCGACGTCGAATCCCGCTGGTCCGCGGCGTTCCTGAGTGCCGGGATCGATCCGCGCCTGCTCGCTGCGGAATCGGGCACGGCCTGACGGCTACCGGGCGGCGGGCACCCGCGTCGCCTGGATGTGGACGGCGCGCCAGGTGCCGTCGATCCGGCGGAAGGTGTCGGCAAAGCGGATATGGGCGGCGAAGGGCTGGCCGTTGGACGTGCCGCGCACGACCACATCGCCGCCGACCACGCCCGTATCCGGGCCGAGCGGCAGGAAGTAACGGTCCTCGACGGTGATCGGTTCGTAGCGCGTGTTCGGGTCCATCCAGCCGGCGATGAAGTCGGCGCGGCTCTGGCGGCGGCCGTCGCTGCCGACGAAAACGAGGCCTTCGGACGTCATCGCCTCCATCGCGGCGCGGTCCTGTCCGATCTGGGCCTGGTCGAAGCGGTCGCCGATCTCGCGCAGGGTTTCCGGCGACACGTCCTCGGCAAAGGCGGGCGCAGCCAGCGAAACGGCGGCGAGGGCGGCGAGCAGGAGCTTCATGCAACCGGGCTTTCATATTGCTCGATCACCCAGGGTTCCTCCTGCGCTGCCTCGATCCATTCCTTCATCCAGGCATGGTCGAGGATGGTTTCCATATAGGCGGCGGCGAAGCGGGGGACGGGGATCGAATAGGTGACGAAACGGGTGACGACCGGGGCGAACATGATGTCGACCGCGCCGAAATCGCCGAACAGATAGGGGCCGCCGCTGCCGTGGCGCGCACGGGCCTGCGCCCAGAGCTCGAGGATGCGGATGATCTCGGCCTTCACGGGTTCGCTCAACTCCGACGTCGGAAACTGCTTGCGCACGTTCATCCCGCATTCGCGCCGCAGGTTCGCGTAGCTCGAATGCATCTCGGCGGCCATCGAACGCGCCATGCCCCGAGCCGTCTCGTCGCGCGGCCAGTAGCGCGCCTTGTCGGTCTTGTCGGCGAGCCACTCGATGATCGCGAGACTGTCCCAGATGACGGTCTGGTCGTCCCACAGGATAGGGACCTTGCCGCCGGACGGCGCAAATTCGTCGCCCTCCGTCCGCTTGTCCCAGTCCGCGTCGAACATCGGGACGGTGATCTCCTCGAACGGCAGGCCGGACTGCTTGACCGCCAGCCAGCCGCGCAGCGACCAGGACGAATAAGCCTTGTTGCCGATGATGAGCTTGAGCATTCCCGTCCTCTCACCTCGTCATGCCAGCGAAGGCTGGCATCCAAGCCGACTCAGTATGGACCCCAGCCTGCGCCGGGGTGACGATGAGTCAAAGTTCCGCCGCCTCTAGCACCGCCGTCCGCAGACGGTCCATGCCCGTGCCCTTCTCGCTCGACGTCGCGATGACCTCGGGATGGGCGGCCGGATGCTTGCGCGCTTCCTCGGCCGTCGCGCGCGCCACCGCGTCCAGCTCGGTCGGCTTGATCTTGTCGGCCTTGGTGAGGACGACGTGATAGCTGACCGCCGCGTCGTCGAGCATCTTCATGACCTCTCGATCGATGTCCTTGAGGCCGTGGCGGCTGTCGATCAGGACCAAGGTGCGCTTCAGCACCTGCCGGCCGCGCAGATAGTCGTTGACCAGGTAGCGCCAGCGCTTCGCCATCTCCTTCGGCGCCTTGGCAAAGCCGTAGCCGGGCATGTCGACCAGCCGCAGCTGGAGCGGTTCGCCGACGTCGAAGAAGTTGAGCTCCTGCGTCCGCCCCGGCGTGTTCGAGGTCCGCGCGAGGCCGTTGCGGTTGGTCAGCCGGTTGAGCAGCGACGACTTGCCCACGTTCGAGCGGCCGGCAAAGGCGATCTCCGGCACGGTCGGATCGGGCAGGAACTTGAGCTCCGGTGCCGATTTCAGGAAGGAAACCGGCCCGGAAAAGAGCTTCCGGGCCGATTCTTCGAGGTCCGTTTCGTCGGTCACCGCTTGCGGCTGCGCCCGGATGACGGCGCTGCGGGCTCAGGCTCCGGCGATGCGCCGACCAGCGGCTCCTTGAGCTGCGGATGGCGCATGTAGAGCAGCTTCTGCTGGGCGATCGACAGGAGGTTGTTGGTGACCCAGTAGAGCTGCAGGCCCGCCGCGAACGGCGCCATCACGAAGATCAGCACCCAGGGCATGATCGCGAAGACCTGTTTCTGGACCGGGTCCATCGGCGCCGGATTGAGCCGCATCTGCAGCCACATCGTGACGCCGACCAGGATCGGCAGGACGCCGATGATCAGGAAGTGCGGCGGCGTGAACGGCAGGAAGCCGAACAGGTTGACCGGGGTGAGCGGATCGACGGCGGAGAGGTCGCGGATCCAGCCGACGAAGGGCTGATGGCGCATCTCGACCGAGATCAGCAGCACCTTGTAGAGTGCATAGAAGATCGGGATCTGCAGGAAGATCGGCAGGCAGCCCGCGAGCGGGTTCACCTTCTCTTCCTTGTAGAGCTTCATCATTTCTTCCTGGAGCTTCGCCCGATCGTCCTTGTAGCGCTCCTGCAGCGCCTTCATCTTCGGCTGGACGACGCGCATCGCCGCCATCGAGGCGAACTGCTTCTGCGCGATCGGGAAGAGCAGCAGGCGGACGATCAGCGTCAGGCAGATGATCGCCACGCCGAAATTGCCGAGATGGGTGAACAGCCAGTGGAGCAGTCCGAAGATCGGCTTCATGAACCATTCGAACCAGCCCCAGTCGATCGCCTTGTCGAGGCGGGTGCCGAGGCTCGCCGAATAGGTGGAGAGCAGGGCCTCCTCCTTGGCGCCGGCGAACAGATGTGAGGTGGTGCGCAGACCCTGGCCCGGGGCGACGACGACGGCCGCGCCGGCATAATCGGCCTGGAAGGCGTTGGTGGAGCCGTTGTGACGGAACGCGGCCTCGACGGTGCGGCCCTGATCGGGGATCACCGCCGCCAGCCAGTATTTGTCGGTGAAGCCGAGCCAGCCGCCCTGGCTCGGGAAGCGCTGCACACCGGCTTCGGTGACGTCGCTCCAGTTCGAATCGTAGTGGGCGGCGCCGCTGAACACGCCGACCGGGCCGACATGGACGGTCCAGCTGTCCGGATCGGCCGAGGGGCCGACGCGGCTGACCAGGGCGAAGGGCTGGGCGACGACCGGACCGGTACCACGGTTGAGCAGCCGCTGCTCGGCGGTGAACATATAGCCGTCGTCGATCGACAGGCGGATCTGGAAGGTCTGGCCCTGGCCGTTGTCCCAGCTCAACGTCACCGGGGCCTCGGGTGTCAGGCGGGCGCCGTCGGTGCGCCACACGCTGTTCGAATCGGGTGCGCGCAGCCCCTGGCCGGTCCAGCCGAAGCCGCCGAAATAGGCGCCCGGCGCGCCGGCGGGCGAGAACAGGCGGACGGGCGGCGAGTTGCGGACGATCGTCTCGGTCTGGGTGGTGAGGACGAGGTCGTCGATCCGCGCACCGCGCAAGTTGATCGAGCCGGCGAGGCGCGGCGTCTCGATGCGCACGCGTGGGGTTTCGGCCAGCACGATCTCACGGCCGCGTATCGCCTGGGACGTGTCGGCGGCGGGATCGGCCTGCGGCTGCGGGAGGGGGACCTCGCGGCCCTTCTCGACCTTGGTCACCGGCGGGTTGGCGGTCGGAAACCAGGTCTGGGTGACGAAGCCCCAGCCGATGAGCACGATCGCCGACAGGACGACCGCCAGGATCATATTCTTATGGTCGTTCACTTAAGACCCCTCAATAGACCTTTCCCTCACGGGACCGGGTCATAGCCGGATCCCCCCCAGGGGTGGCAGCGCAGCAGCCGCCTCAGGGCGAGCCAGCTTCCGCGCAGCGCGCCATAGCGGGAAAGCGCGGTGATTGCATAGGCCGAGCAGCTTGGGCAGTAGCGGCAGCTCGGTGGCAGGATGCGCGACGGCCCCAATTGCCAGCCGCGCGCGACCAGGATGAGCGCCCGGGCGATCATCGCGCGACCTTGCCAAGCGCACGTTTCAAATCGGCGGCAAGCTCTTCGAATGGGCGCTCGATGCCGCTGGCCCGGCCAATCATGACATGATCCGCTCCCGGGATACCGGAGCCGGGCAGGACCGCGCGGGCGAGCTCGCGGAAACGCCGCTTCATGCGGTTGCGCACGACCGCATTGCCGACCTTCTTCGAAACGGTGAGGCCGAGCCGCATGGCGGGATCGCCGTCATCGCGCGGTCGGACGAGCAGGACGAAGCCCGGCGTCGGCGCGCGCTTCCCGCCATTGGCGGCAAGGAATTCCGCCCGGCGGGTGAGCTTTTCGATCGGTGCTGTTACGCGGACAGCTTCTTGCGGCCGCGGGCGCGGCGCGCGGTCAGGACCTTGCGGCCCCCGACCGTCGCCATCCGGGCGCGGAAGCCGTGCCGGCGCTTGCGCACGAGATTGCTCGGCTGGAAGGTGCGCTTCATCGCTCATTCCTCGTAATTCAGGTCGAATGAAAAGGGCCGCCCGAAGGCGGCCTCGTTGCGGGCGCCGATACGGGAGGGAGGGGGCAAAGTCAATTGCCGGCGGCAACGTCGTCGGCCTCGTCCTGCTGGCGCAACTCCTCGCGTCGCTTGGCGCTCTCGCGACGCATGCTCCAGTCGGTCCAGCGGCCCTTGTTCGGATGACGGCGCTTGAACCGGACATATTGGCGCTTCGCCCATTCGCTGTATTTCAGCACGAGCCCGGCGCCGACCGCGAAGACCACGACGCCGCCGGGCCCCGGAATGATCCCGACGAGGGGCGAAGCCAGGATCAGCACGCAGCCCAGAATGAAGAGGCATTGCCTGACGAGCGGGTTGCGACCCCAGGTCAGCCATCTTTGTCTTGGGCTCATCTTCTTCATCTGGTGGCCCGAGCGGGAAAGTCAAATAACGATCCCCACTCGACTTCCCCGACCTTCCGTTTCACAAGTGGAACGGTAAGGCGGAGGGGGATGGGCCAGCCCATATGGTCTCGCATGTTGCCACAGTAGCATTTCTGGGGCTGGAGGCACGTGCGGTCGAGGTGCAGGTCCAGATTGCGAGCGGCCTGCCCAAGTTCCTTGTCGTCGGCCTGCCCGACAAGGCGGTGGGCGAAAGTCGCGAGCGGGTCCACGCGGCGCTGGCCGCGATCGGCCTGTCGCTTCCGCCGAAACGGATCACCGTCAACCTTTCCCCTGCCGATCTTCCCAAGGAAGGGTCCCACTATGACCTTCCGATCGCGCTTGGCCTGCTCGCTGCGATGGGCGCGATCGATGCGGAGACCTTGTCGGGATATGTCGCAGTCGGCGAACTCGGCCTCGACGGGCGCATCGCGCCGTCGCCGGGCGTCCTGCTCGCCGCGATTCATGCCTCGTCGCTCGGCCTCGGGCTGATCTGCCCGGCCGCGCAGGGCAGCGAAGCGGCCTGGGCCGGAGATGTCGAGGTGATCGCCGCGCCGGACCTGATCGCGCTCACCAACCATCTGCGCGGCAGCGCGGTGCTGTCGCCGCCGTTGCCTGGCGAAGCCGATCCGCCGGGGCTCGGGCCCGACCTTGCGCAGGTGAAGGGGCAGGAGACGGCGAAACGCGCGCTCGAGATCGCTGCGGCCGGCGGGCACAACCTGCTGATGACCGGCCCGCCGGGCGCGGGCAAGTCGCTGCTCGCGGCCTGCCTTCCGGGCATCCTTCCCGAGCTGACGCCGGCGGAAGCCCTCGAGGTGTCGATGATCGCGTCGGTGGCGGGCGAGCTGAAGGACGGGCGGCTGATCCGGACCCGGCCGTTTCGCGCGCCGCATCACAGCGCCTCGATGCCGGCGCTGGTCGGCGGCGGGCTCAAGGTCCGGCCCGGCGAGGCGAGTCTCGCGCATCTCGGCGTGCTGTTCCTTGACGAGCTGCCGGAATTCCAGCGCGTCGCGCTCGATTCGCTGCGCCAGCCGCTGGAAACCGGAATCGTGCAGGTTGCGCGTGCCAACGCCCATGTCACCTTTCCGGCGCGCGTTCAGCTCGTCGCGGCGATGAATCCCTGCCGATGCGGCCATCTCGGCGATCCCGCGCTTGCCTGCTCCCGTGCGCCGAGATGCGCCGCCGACTATCAGGCCAAGGTTTCCGGACCGCTGCTCGACCGCATCGACATCCATGTCGATGTCGCCGCCGTAGCCGCAGCCGATCTTGTCCTGCCGCCGCCCGCGGAGGGCTCTGCCGAGGTTGGCCGGCGCGTTGCAGAGGCGCGGGGGGTACAGACGCGGCGTTACGATGGGCAGGGCCTGCGGACCAACGCCGAAGCCGATGGCGAGCTTTTGGACACGGTCGCGACGCCCGACGAGCCGGGACGTCGCCTGCTCGCCCAGGCGGCCGAGGCGATGCGCCTCTCCGCGCGCGGCTATCACCGGGTGATGCGCGTCGCCCGCACCATCGCCGACCTGGCCCACAGCGAAGGAGTGGGACGCGTCCATGTCGCCGAGGCGCTGAGCTATCGCCGGCAGGCGCCGCGCAACTAGGTCCAAATAAGACTAGGTCCAAATGAGAAACGTGGCGCGTCAGCCGACGGGCGGTTCGTAGCCGTTCCGCCTGAGATCGGCCTCGAACGCCTGCGCCGCCCCCGCGCCGGCGATTTCGGCGATCTTGGCAAGAAACCCGGCGGTCCGGTCCGGCGGGTCGCGGGCCAGCTCGCCGATGATCCGGTCCATGGCCGGCCGGCCGATCCGCGCCTCGAGGTCCCTCAGCAGAAGCGGACCCTTTGTGTAGATAGCGGCACCGCTCGGCCGCCCGCCGCCGAGAATCGGCCCGGTCTCGCGGCTCTCCCTGCGCAACGCGGCCAGCTCGTGCGGGGCCAGACCGTAACCGATCGACTCCAGATAGCGGCCGCTGACATAGCTGGCCATCGACTCGGTCATCCAATAATCCTCGGTGGTCGGGCCGCCCCGATACCACCAGGCATGGCCGAACTCATGAGCGACCAGCCCGGCAATGCCGCGCTCGTTGGGAGTGTTGCCGCCACGCTCGGCGACCACGACGTAGCCGCGCCGTGCATAGCCTGGGCCGGCCGCACGGCTGACGACCACCATGCGGACCGGCCGGTACGGCAATGGCCCGAACCAGCGTCGGAAATAGTCGATCGCCGCCGTGCCATGGCGGCGAAAGAGCGTGGCATGCGCCGTGCCCAGATCGCGGGCATAGACTTCGACGTCACCGTCGACGACGCGCGTCAACCCCCGCTCCGCGACCATTGCGAAGTCGACGTCCTGGATCTCGCGGCGGATCCTTACAACATCGCCGTCGCGATCGATCTGCCCTTGCGCAACCACCACCATATCGCGCGCGAGCCCGCTGATCCGCGCGTCGAGCGTGTAGATGAGGCCGAGGTCGTCGCGAAACGGCAGCCACATCGAATCGATGAACAATTCCACCCGATCGGGCGACGCGGCGACGACGGGTGAGCCGGATTGCGGGGGATTGAGCGGTCCCTCCCACCGGATCGTGATCCGCCGCGGCGGTGGACGACCGGTGCGGGTCCGAATCGTGACCGCCTGAAGACCCGGAAAGGGCGCCGTGGCCGGGCCGATTTCGGTTGATGTATCGGGCCCGGCATCGGCAGCGACGATCCGGAACCGCTCGCCGACGACGTATCGGCTTTCCGCAAGCGCCTGCTCGACCGGAAGATCGATGATCAGGCGCGCTGAAATGGTTCCCGCCGTCGGGTCGATTCGGGCCTCAAGATCATAATGCTCAGGAGCCGCCCCCGCTGCGGTCGCCGAGATCAGAGCGGCAAGCCCGGCCAGGGCCTTCAACAGTCCCATCGCTCGTCCTCCACTGGTAGAGGCTAAGAGCGATCAGTCGCGACTATCCGCCAGTGAGGATCGCGGCCGTCATACCGGATTCGTCACGCACCGGCTCGAAATCGCCTTTAGGGCTCGAGCCCAACCCGAGCCTAGTTGGTCGTCGCGTTCGTCGGCTGTGCCTGCTGCGGCGGCTCGATCCTGATGTCGGGAAGGTCGATCTTCGGGGTGACGACATTGACGCTCACATCGACCTTGTCGGTCTCGCCCTCGAAATAGCCGCCGAAGAAGAAGAACGCGATTGCGCCCACCAGAAACAGAAAGACGATGGCAATGATGACACCACTTCCGCCGCCGCCATTTCCTGTCTGGACAATGGTCGTTTCGCGCTCGATTGGCCGTTCGTCGTCCATCTGACGCTCCAAATTGGTTTCGGAGGCAGAACGCGGGCCCGGAGGGCGGGGTTCCGGAAGGTGCGGCCTGCACGGGCTGGACAGAGCCGTCCGCGGGTTGTTCTATCCGCCCCTCGCTCAACAGGGGAATGCCATGACCGACCGCCGCTCTTCGACCGATCGCCGCTCGCTCCTCAAGGCCGCAGCCGCCTCCGCTGCCCTGCTCGCGCCGGGTGCGGGACTTGCCCAAACGCGCCGCGACGGCGATCGCGAGGCGATCCGCCGGGCGGTCGACGCCGGATTCGACGAGTCCGTCCAGCGGCTGAAGGACTGGATCGCGCACCCCACGATCGCCGCCGAGCAACTCAACATCGAGCAGGGTGCCGATTACATGGTGCGGCTCGCCACGGACGCGGGCTTTACCGCTGTGCGCAAGGTGCCGACGGGCGGCGTACCGGCCGTGTTCGGCGTGCTCGATGCCGGTGCGCGGCGGACGATGGGCATCTATTTCATGTACGACGTGAAGCAGTATGACGCGTCCGAATGGACCTCGCCGCCGCTCGAGGGGCAGATGTTCGATCATCAGCTCGGCCGCGCCATCCGCGGCCGCGGCGCGACCAACCAGAAGGGACCCGAAAGCGCGTTCCTGGCGGCGGTCCATGCATTCCGGGCGGCGGGCAAACGGCTGCCGGTCAACCTGGTGCTGCTGGCCGAGGGCGAGGAGGAAATCGGTTCGCCGAACTTCCACAACGCCTTCAACGATCCCGAGGTTCTGGCGGCGATGCGCCGCGCCGAAGGCGTGATCATTCCGATGAACACCCAGGCCGCCAACGGCGCGGTGTCGATCGCGCTTGGCTCCAAGGGCATTGTCGAACTGGAACTGGTGTCGTCGGGCGAGCGCTGGGGCCGCGGGCCGGCGCGGGACATCCATTCGAGCCTCAAGGCGCAGGTCGACAGCCCGGTCTGGCATCTGGTGGAAGCGCTCAAGACGCTGGTGACCGACCATGGCAACACGCCGGCAATCGAGGGCTGGTTCGAGCACGTCCGCCCGCTCACCGATCGCGAGCGCGCCCTGATCGCCGAGTCGGCGCGCACCCGCAGCGAGGAGGAGGTGAAGCGCCAGCTGGGCGTCCAGCGCTGGATCGACGATCTGCCTTGGCGCGAGTCGCTGGAGCGCCTCGCGTCCCAGCCGACGGTGAACATCGAGGGCCTCGTGGCCGGCTATACCGGGCCGGGCGGCAAGACGGTGCTGCCGGCGCGCGCCGTCGCGAAGCTCGACCTCAGGCTCGTCCCCAACATGACCCGCGAGGATTGCGTCGCGAAGCTGCGTGCGCATCTCGACCGGCAGGGCTTCAACGACATCGAGGTCAATGTCAGCGGCGGCTACAATCCGACCGAGACCGCCGAGGACAGCCGGGTCATCCGGGCGCAGCAGGCGGTGTTCACCCGCGACAACGTCCCGTTCGCCCTGTTTCCCCGGATGGCAGGCTCATGGCCCGGGGTCACCTTCACCGGCGATCCGCTGCGCAAGCCCGCTGCGCAATTCGGCCTGGGTTACGGCAGCGGCGCCCACGCGCCGGACGAGTTCATGCTGATCGAGAGCAACACCCCCGCCGTCGCCGGCTATCGCGAGGCAGCGATGGGCTATGTCGACTTTCTCTACGAGATGGCGACGATCAGCTAGAGGGCGCTCGGTCAGAGGGCGCGGCCGACCGCTGCGGCGAAGGCCGCGCCCGCTCGCGCATCATGCTCGAGGTAGAGCTCGGGTTCGACCAGCTCGACCTCCATCAGGACCGGCCGGCCTTCCATGTCCCGGACGAGATCGATGCGCGCATAGAGCAGGTCCTCCTCGACGTGCGACAGGACGAGGTCGGCGGCGGCGATTTCGTCCGTGTCGGGCGTGTGGGCCGTGATGATACCGTCGAACTCCGGCTGGACGCGAAAGTCGCCCGGCTGGGGCCGTTTGCGGATCGCATGGCTGAACTGCCCGCCGAAATAGAGCAGCGAGATTTCGCCGCCCGCTTCGATATCGGGCAGATAGGGCTGGATCATCGCCGCGCGCTCCGGCGCGTCGTCGAGCGGGGTCCCCGGCGACCAGCGGATGGTGCGGTAGGCGCCGGCCGACACGGTCGGCTTGGCGATCAGCCGGTCGGTGCCGAACCGTTCGGCGGCGTCTTGCAGCGCCGCTTCGTCCACCTTGTCGACGAAGAGGGTCGGCACGATCGGCGCGCCCGCCTCCGCCAACCGACCCAGGTAGGCCTTGTCGGCGTTCCAGCGCAGCACGGCGGCGGGATTGCGCAGCCGCGCACCGGACGCTTCCAGGGCAGCGAGCCGACCCGCCCAGTCGCCGTCGCTGTGATAGCCCCAGGCGAGCAGCGGGAGGACGAGATCGCAATCCGAAAGGTAGCGGCCATTGGTCCAGTCGGAGGTTTCGACCCGCATTCCCGCCGCTTCGAGTGGTCTCGCGAGCCGGGCGAGCACCTCCGGCCAGCGTCCGCCGCCGTGGGCGCCGTCCGCGGCCGGAGTCAGGATCGCGATGCGCGGGCTCACTGTTCGGGCAGGAAATCCGGCACCGAAAGGTAGCGCTCGCCGGTGTCGTAGTTGAAGCCCAGCACGCGCTTGCCGGTGCCGACCTCGGCCAGCTTCTGCGAGATGGCGGCGAGGGTGGCGCCGGAGCTGATGCCGACGAGGACGCCTTCCTCGCGCGCGGCCCGGCGGGCCCATTCCTTGGCATCGCCCGGATCGACCTGGATGATCCCGTCGAACAGCGAGACGTCGGTGATCGCCGGGATGAACCCGGCGCCGATGCCCTGGATCGGGTGCGGGCCGGGCTCGCCGCCGGAGAGAACCGGGGAGAGGGTGGGCTCGACCGCGAAGACCTGCAGGTCCGGCCATGCCTTTTTCAGCACCTCTGCGCAGGCGGTGATATGGCCGCCGGTGCCGACGCCGGTGATGAGAATGTCGATCGGCGAGTCGCTGAAATCGCTCAGGATTTCCTGCGCGGTGGTGCGGCGATGCACTTCCAGATTGGCCGGGTTCTCGAACTGCTGGGGCATCCAGCTTCCGGGGGTCTGCTCGATCAGCTCCTGCGCCCGCGCGATCGCGCCCTTCATGCCCTTCTCGCGCGGGGTGAGATCGAAGGTCGCGCCATAGGCCAGCATCAGCCGGCGGCGCTCGATGCTCATGCTCTCCGGCATGACGAGGACGAGCTTGTAGCCCTTGACCGCGGCGACCATGGCGAGGCCGATGCCGGTATTGCCGGACGTCGGCTCGATGATGACGCCGCCGGGCTTCAGCTTGCCGGTCTTCTCGGCGTCCTCGATCATCGAGAGCGCGATGCGGTCCTTGATCGAGGCGCCCGGATTGGCGCGCTCCGATTTGATCCAGACCTCGGCGGGCCCGAACAGGCGGTTGACGCGGATGTGCGGCGTGTTGCCGATCGTGTCGAGAATGCTGGCGGCTTTCATGTCCTATCCTTTCTCGGTTTGCGGTTTGAGGCCCGCGACCATGGCGGGAAGCTCGACGTCGGGCTGGTCCTTGCCACAGGCCTCGTCGAGGAGTTCGGCGTCGGGGGGAACGAAGCGGTCGGCCTTGCGCAGGCTCGGGAACATCCAGGCGAACAGGCCGGTGACGGCGATGGCGAGCACGCCGCCGCCGACCACCGCGGTGACGGGGCCCAGGGCGGAGCCGGTGAGGCCGGCGCGGAACTCGCCGAGCTCGTTGGAGGCGGAGATAAACAGGCCCGAGACGGCGGAGACGCGCCCGCGCATCGCATCCGGCGTGTGGAGCTGGATCAGCGAGGTGCGGACATAGACGCTGATCATGTCGGCCGCGCCGAGCACGAACAGGCTGGCGAGCGACAGCCACATCCAGCGGCTCTCGCCGAAGACGACCGTGGCGAGGCCGAAGATGCCGACGCAGGCGAACATCTTCACCCCCACATGGCGCTTCAGCGGATAGCGGGCGAGGGCCAGCGCGGTCAGCGCCGCGCCGACCGCGGGCGCGGCGCGCAGCGCGCCGAGGCCTTCCGAGCCGACGTGGAGGATGTCGCGGGCATAAACGGGCAGCATCGCCGTGGCGCCGCCGAGCAGGACGGCGAACAGATCGAGGCTGATCGCGCCGAGCACGATCTTGTTGTCGCGCACATAGGCGAGCCCTTCGATGACGGCGCGCAGCGGACGCGACTTGCCGGCATCGCCGAGCGGGATCGGCAGGATGATCAGCATCGCGACCAGCGAGACCGCATAGAGCACGCCCGACGCCTCATAGGTGAGGCTGGTCGACAGCGCATAGGCCGCGCCGCCGAGCAGAGGGCCGGCGATCGCGCCGGTCTGCCAGGCGATCGAATTGAGCGCGATCGCACTGGGCAGCAGCGCCGGCGGCACGAGATTGGGCGCGATCGAGGAGAGCGCCGGGCCGGCGAAGGCGCGGCCGATGCCGAGGATGACGGCGACGACGAACAGGGGCACCAGGCTCATCGCGTCGAGCCAGACGAGCGCGGCGAGCGCGAAGGCGCAGAGCATCTCGGCGGCGAGGCAGAGGCGGACGATCAGCCGTCGGTCCACCCGGTCGGCGACATAGCCGGCGACGAGGACGAGCAGGAAGAGCGGCAGGAACTGGGCGAGGCCGACCATGCCGAGCCAGAAGCTCGCCTCGCGGATCGACATCGTCTCGCGGGCGATGTCGTAGACGTGGATGCCGATGACGACGACCAGCATCGTGTTCGCCGTCGTGCTCGCCAGCCGCGCCGCCCAGAAGGCGCGATAGTCGCGGTACTGGAAGGGCGACGTGGGCTGCATCAGTACGGCCCCTTAGGACGGCGGCGCGCGGGCGGCAACAAAGCGGTGCGGATTGGAGGATTGTGGTGCGCGAGGGCGCCGGGCGGGGAAGAATCTGCTCCCGGCGGGCGGATCGGCGGCAAGAAAGGTGACAAAGGTGCCGGCACGTCACGTCAATCCTGCGACGAACCGTTGGATGGTGGCGAGATCCTCCTGCGGCGAGGGCAGGGACGCGTCCGCCCGCTCGACGGCGCGCAGCGCCGCGATCAGCAGGCGATTGTCATAGACCGTCCGCACGCCGCGCTGGAGGCCGCCGTGGAAGACCGGGATTTGCGTGCCGTGGATGGCGCGCTCGATGCCGAGATCGAGGGCATGGGCGCGGCCCCGGTCGACCGCCGCGTCCCAGGCGCGGGCGAAGCCGCTCTCCGGCCCGGCGCGCTTCAGCAGGGCGTAGGCGGACTTGCGGCTCATCCCCACGCTCCGCGCCGCGGCGCCGACCAGGCCGAGCCCGGCAAGGGCGAGAATGAAGGCGCGCTGACGCTCCGGCGTCCACCCGTCGCGGCGCTGGCGGGCGGAGGGGACAGGATCGAAGGCGAGGTCGTCGGGGAGGGCGTCGTCCATTACGAGCTTATGATGGAGGGAGGGGCGTGTAGGAAAGTTCTTTCTTTGTTCTGGTGTCAGGCTTAGCGTGAAACCCCAATCGATCATTCAGGCGGGGAGGCTGGATTGGTTCACGCAAAGACGAAGGCGCGAAGAGGTCGGCGCGGATGTCGAACGGATCGCCTCTCTGGCGGTGGATTGCGGGTTCAGGATTCACGAGCGGCTCGGACCGGGCCTGCTGGAGTCAGTATATGAGGCGGTGCTTGCGCAGGGCCTTGCCCGACACGGGCTTTCGGTCGAGCGGCAGAAGCCGATCCCGATACGTTTCGACGGCCTTGTGATCGAGGAAGGGTTTCGGGCCGATCTTCTGGTCGAAGGCACTTTGCTGATCGAACTCAAATGCGCGGAGCGCTTCGCGCCGGTGCACGGGAAGCAGCTCCTCACCTATCTGCGTTTGATGGATCTGCCGTTGGGCCTTCTCATGAACTTCGGCGCCGCGACTTTTCGCGAGGGCATCAGGCGCGTTGTGAACGGGTATGAAGCTCATGCGCCTTTGTGAGGTGCTTCGGACCTCAGTTCTGCGGCGATGTGATGATAGTTTCACGCAAAGACGCAAAGACGCGAAGACGCAAAGGGGCTTCAGCCTTTCTCATCGCGAAGCGTATAATTTCAGAGCCTACAAAGAGGATGCCGGATTCGCCGGAAACGCGCAGCTTCAACGCTTCTCGGTACCTTTGCGTCTTCGCGTCTTTGCGTGAAATAGATCCGGCGTTCGAGCCGCTCGGGCGTGACCGGTTAGGATACGCGCAAAGACGCGAAGGCATGGAAAAGAAACGGAAGATTCCAGCTTTCGCTGGAATGACGTGAATGAGGGTTACGCCACACTCACGAAACTATCCAGCACCCGCTTCCGCCCCGAATGTTCGAAGTCGATCTCCAACTTGTTGCCCTCGATCTCCGCGACCTCGCCATAGCCGAACTTGGAGTGGAACACGCGCTGGCCGACCCGGATGTCGGTGCGGCCGGGATTGCCGAAGCTGACGGCGCTGGCCTTCGCCTCCAGCACGCGGCTGGCGTTCGGGTCGAAACGGCCTGACGCCGCGGCGCGTTGCCAGCCGGGGCCCCTCGACTGCGCTCGGGACAGGCCGCGGTCGGTGAGCGCGACACTGGCGAAGGGATCGGCGCGCTCCGACCAATTGGCGCGCCAGAGCGAGGCGCCGCCGGTCATCGTCGTTTCCTGATCGAGATGGGGCTCGGGCAGCTCGGCGACGAAGCGGCTCGGGATGCTTGACGTCCATTGGCCGTAGATGCGGCGGTTGGCGGCGTGCAATATGAAGCACTTGCGGCGCGCTCTTGTGATCGCGACGTAGGCGAGGCGGCGCTCCTCCTCCAGTGACGCATTGCCGCCTTCGTCGAGTGCGCGCTGCGAGGGGAAGACGCCTTCCTCCCAGCCGGCGAGGAAGACGGTGTCGAACTCCAGCCCCTTGGCGGCGTGGATGGTCATGATCGTGACCTTGTCCGCCTGCGGATCCGCATCATTGTCCATGACGAGGGAGACGTGCTCGAGGAAGGCGCCGAGATTTTCGTACTCCTCCATCGCGCGAGCCAGTTCGGCGAGGTTTTCGAGGCGGCCGGCGCTCTCCGCCGAGCGGTCGGCCTGGAGCATTGCGGTGTAGCCGCTCTCGTCGAGGACGAGGCGGGCGAGCTCGGGATGGGGGAGATCGTCGAGGCGGGCGCGCCAGCGGGCGAAATCGGTGACGAGGTTGCCAAGGCTGCGGCGGGCGGCGCCGGTCAGCTCGTCCGTGTCGAGGATCTGTGCGGCCGCCAAGGAGAGCGGGATGCCCTCGGCGCGGGCGAGGCTGTGGAGCTTGGCCACCGCCTTGTCGCCGAGACCGCGCTTGGGGACGTTGACGATGCGCTCGAAGGCGAGGTCGTCGGCGGGCTGGGCGATGACGCGCAGGTACGCGAGGGCGTCGCGGATTTCGGCGCGCTCGTAGAAACGGAAACCGCCGACGATGCGGTAGGGCAGGCCGATCGCGATGAAGCGGTCCTCGAACTCGCGAGTCTGGAACTGGGCGCGGACGAGGATGGCGGCCTGATCCAGGCGGCCGCCGCGGCGCTGCAGGCTCTCCAGCTCGTCGCCGACGCGGCGGGCCTCCTCGGGGCCGTCCCAGACGCCGATCACCTGGACCTTCTCGCCCTCGTCGGCTTCGGTCCACAGCGTCTTGCCGAGCCGCGTCGCGTTCTGGGCGATGAGGCCGGAGGCGGCGCCGAGGATGTGCGGGGTGGAGCGGTAATTCTGTTCCAGCCGGATGATCACGGCGCCGGGGAAGTCCTTCTCGAACTTCAGGATGTTCGAGACCTCGGCGCCGCGCCAGGAGTAGATCGAATTGTGGGTGACGATCCCGCCGGCGACGAAATTGTGGGTGCCTTCGACATCGATGTCATAGACCGCGCCGCCCCCCGCGACGGTTTCCACCGCGGTCACGACATCGTGCGTGCCGTCCGCGCAGGCGACCATCATGCCGGGGCGGACCTGCGCGGCGGGGCGCAGGGCGAGCGGCTTGCCGAGAAGATTGGCCTTGGCCTTGAGCTGGAGGTCGAAGCGCGTGGCGAGGAGCTTTCGAACGGAATCGAGCTTCGCCACGTCACGGTATAGCGTCTCGTAGCGCCAGTTCGCCGGATTGCGCTTGTACGGGCGCGGATTGAGGCCGAGCGCCGTGACGGCTTCCCGTCCCTCGGGATCGTTGCCGCTCAGCGAGATGCGGTGCATCGGCGTCGCGCCGCGATGCTCCGCATAGAGCGTCAGATTGAGCGCCGCGCGGCGGCCCGCGGCCGTTTGCGGAACGTGATGGGGATGCTCGAGTGACAGGCCATGGTCCTGCATCAACCGAAGCGCCTTCGCCTCGCTGTCGAGGCCCCGATGGAGGCGGTCGAGCCGTGCCTGGTCATGGACCAGCCCGTTCGTGCTCCCGCCTTTGCGTGCGACGAAGGGCAGGGTCGTGATCCCATAAGCGAGGCTGAGGCAATGCTCCCGCTCACGCGCGTCATTCTCGTTGTCGAATGCGTCGATCAGCCAAACGGCGTCGGCCCGTTCCTGGAGGCAGCGTTGCTTGAAGCCGATCACCGGCTTCAACTGCCCGCGCGTGTAGATTTGTGACGTGCCGAGCCGATAGCCAACATCGCGCTTCCACATCAGATACGTGAAATATTTCTGCGGACTCTCCGCCCGGATGAAATCGGCGAAGTGGGTATGCTCGGTGGTGCCGATGAGCTGGCGCCCGCCGGCGGTGCGCAGACGCACGAGGGCGGATCGGCACTCGCGGCGTGCGACACGGGCGACACGGGCGGGGCGGAAGTCGCCCGAACCGTGGCAGGAGAGGACGAGGTCGTCGGTCGTCACCGCCTCGATCGGCTTGAGCGAGCCATCCGCCATCGTCACTGGCGTGCCTTCCGCCAGGCACTGGTCATCGTCGCCGACGCAGCAGATGTTCTTGCGCTCCTGGGCGAGCAGGCGGAGCCAGAGATACTGGCTCTGGTTGGTGTCCTGATATTCGTCGACGAGGATATAGCGGAAGCGCTGCTGGTAGAGTTCCAGCACGTCGCGGTGGGTCTTCAGGATAACCAGCATGTGGAGCAGGAGATCGCCGAAATCGCAGGCGTTGAGATCGCGCAGGCGCGCCTGATAGAGTTTGTAGAGCTGCGCGCCCTTGCCGTTGGCATAGCCCTCCGCCTCGCCGGCATCGACCTGATCCGGCGTCCAGCCCTTGTTCTTCCAGCGGTCGATCATCCCGGCGAGCAGGCGGGCGGGCCAGCGTTTCTCGTCGATGTCGGCGGCGAGGATGATCTGCTTGAGCAGCCGGAGCTGGTCGTCGGTGTCGAGGATGGTGAAATTGCTCTTGAGGCCGACCAGCTCGGCATGGCGGCGGAGCATCTTCGCGCCGATCGCGTGGAAGGTGCCGAGCCAGGGCATGCCCTCGACCGCCTCGCCGATATGGCGGCCGACGCGCTCCTTCATCTCGCGCGCCGCCTTGTTGGTGAAGGTGACGGCGAGGATCTCGCTCGGCCAGGCGCGGCGGGTGGCGATGAGATGGGCGAGGCGGGCGGTGAGCGCCGCCGTCTTGCCGGTGCCGGCGCCGGCGAGGACGAGGACCGGCCCTTCCGTGGTCAGCACCGCCTCGCGCTGGGGCGCGTTGAGGCCCCGGAGATAGGGGGGATCGGGAAGCGGGGCGGGAGTCTGGCTCACCGGTGAACATCTAGGGAACGGCGGCGCCCGGGGCAACCGGTTGGGCGGGCGGGCTGGTCAGGCGGCGGCAAATGCGTCATCGCTGCGCGCGAAGGGAGAGGGGAATGACCGTGATCGCCGCCTGGCATGACTATGTGCGGCTGCGTGATCCGGCACTGCTCGACGCGCTGATCGCGGACGAGGCGGTGTTCGAATCGCCCGCCGTGCATCGGCCGCAGGAGGGGAAGGCGATCACCATCGCCTATCTCACCGCGGCGATGGAGGTGCTCGGCAGTGGCGACTTCCGCTATCTGGAGGAATGGCACGGCGAACGCTCGGCGGTGCTGGAATTCGCGACCGTGCTGGACGGGCTCACCGTCAACGGCGTCGATATCATCCGCTGGAACGCGGCGGGGCAGATCGTCCACTTCAAGGTGATGGTGCGGCCGGTGAAGGCGCTGAACAAGGTGATCGAGGCGATGGCGGCGGCGTTGCAGCAGCAGGCGGCTGATGCTCGCGTAGATGGTATCAACGTCAAGCTCCTTACCCTCTCCCCTTGGGGGGAGAGGGCAGGGTGAGGGGGCTCGGCCTCGGCGATGACCATCGGAATCAGAACCCCCTCACCCCAACCCTCTCCCCGCTGGGGAGAGGGAGTGATGTGCTGAATGTCGGTTGGCGTTAGGCGAACGGGTCCATCAGGAGGATGCGCGCCGGCTGCCGCTGGTGGGCGTTGATCTGCGGCACGAGGCGGGTGAAGTGCTCGGTCTTGCAGTGGGCGTCGAGCGCGGCGCGATCGGGCCATTGCTCGACGAAGATGAAATGGCCCGGATCGGCCTGGTCGACGAACAGGTCGTAGGACATGCAGAGCGGCTCCTGACGGGTCTGCTCGACCAGCTCGCGGTAGAGCGGCGCGACCGTTTCGACCTGTTCCGGCTCGATGAAATCCTCGGCGATGACCTTGAGCATGGGCGTCCTCGATGGGTTAGGGCAGGCGAACAAATATGGAACACGTGGGCGCGATGCAAGCGGCGCTTGACCTCCCCCGGCGCGGCGGGCACCGGAGGCGCAAAGAGAGCCGGGGAGGACGATGGCGAATCCGATCAGGGCGAGCGCCCGGGTGCTGACGGCGAGCCTGGTCGGCACGTCCGTCGAATTCTACGATTTCTACATCTACGCGACGGCGGCGGCGCTCGTGTTTGGGCCGCTTTTCTTCCCGGCCGATTCTCCGTCGGTGCAGCTGCTTGCCTCCTATGCCAGCCTCGGCGTCGCCTTCGTCGCGCGGCCGGTCGGGGCGTGGGCGTTCGGCCATTATGGCGACCGGATCGGGCGCAAGTCGACGCTCGTGGCGTCGCTGATGCTGATGGGCGGATCGACCCTGCTGATCGCCTTCCTGCCGACCTACGAGACCGCCGGCTGGCTGGCGCCGCTGCTGCTCTGCATCCTGCGCTTCGGGCAGGGATTCGGGCTGGGCGGCGAATGGGGCGGGGCGGCGCTGCTCGCGGTCGAGAACGCGCCGCCGGGCTGGCGCGGGCGGTTCGGGATGATGCCGCAGCTCGGCGCGCCGGTGGGCTTCATCGCCGCCAATGGCCTGTTCCTGATCCTCGGCCTCTCCATGACGAGCGAGCAGTTCTTCGCCTGGGGCTGGCGGATCCCGTTCCTGCTGTCGATCGTGCTGGTCGGCCTCGGTCTGTGGGTGCGGCTGAAGCTCAGCGAAACGCCGGCCTTCGCCCGGGTGCTGGAGGAGGGACCGCCGCCGGCGGTGCCGCTCGCCGAGCTGCTGCGCAAGCACTGGCTGGTGACGCTGGGCGGCACGTTCGGCGCGGTCGCCTGCTTCGCGGTCTACTATCTCGCGACGGCGTTCGCGCTCGGCTACGGGACCACGACGCTCGGGATCGACCGGCAACTGTTCCTGTCGATGCAATTGGGCGCGATCTGCTTCATGGCGGTCGGCATCGTGCTCGCCGGCTGGTTCTCCGACCTGTGGAGCTCGACCCGCGTGCTGTCATGGGGCTGCGTCGCGTCGGCCGTCGCCGGCGTGCTGCTGGCGCCGACGCTGGTATCGGGGTCGATCCCGGCGATCTTCGCGGGGCTGAGCTTCGCCCTGTTCGTGATGGGCTTCGTCTACGGGCCGCTCGGCGACTGGCTGCCGGGCCTCTTCCCGGCGCGGGTGCGCTATACGGGGGTCAGTCTCGCCTTCAACGTGGCGGGGATCCTCGGTGGCGCGCTGACGCCCATCGCGGCGGTGTGGCTGGCGGAGCAGGGCGGACTGATCTGGGTCGGCCTCTATCTCGCCGCGGCCTCGTTGCTGAGCCTGCTGGCGCTGATCGCGCTCAGGAAGCGCGGGCCGGCGGACTGACGCACAGTCCGCCGGCGTCGCGGATCATTCCTCTTCGGTCGGCGCGCCGGGGCCGTTCTTCTGGATCGATTCGATCGCGTTCACGGCATTGGCCTTGGAGCTGTAGCCCTCGGTCCAGAAGATCGTCTCGCTGTTATACTTGAAATAGGCGACATACTCGCCCGCCTTGTTCTGCTTGATCGTGAACTTGTGGGCCATGGAAGAACACTCCCTCCCGGTTGTTGGGCAGGTCCGTGCTAACATGGGTTAGCGGGATCAGGAAAGCAGGATCGCGCCGGCGATCATCGCGGCACCCGCCAGCACGGCGACCGGCAGGGTCCGGTCCGGCCGTGGCGGGGGCGGTGTCGGGTCGGTGAGACGTGTCGTTGCCGCGCGGATCAGGCGGGGCAGGTTGTCCTCGACTGTGGCAAGCTCCAGCATCAGGCTGCTCATCCGGTCGCGGACCGCGCCGGGCGAGAGGCGGGCACGCATCGCCATCAGCCAGGCGCGGCGCGTGGCGGCAGTGAGGTCGAAGTCGGGATCGATCCGGCCGAGCACGCCGTCGAGGGTGATCAGCGCCTTGAAGGTGAGGACGAGATCGGCCGGCATGGCCAGCGCGTGCTGGCGCAGCAGCGCCATGATGTCCTCGACGACGCGGGCGAGGATCAGCCGGCCCTGGCCGTGGCGTTCGACGAGGCGGGCAGCGGCGGCTTCTACGGCGGCGCGGTCGACATGCTCGGTCCAGTTGCCGAGCAGGTCGGCGAGCCGGTCGGGATCGCGGCCGGTGATCGACTGCACGAAGCCCAGCAGCTCCTCGCGGCGCTTCGGCGAGACATGGCCGACCATGCCGAAATCGAGCAGAGCGATCCGGTCGCCCGGCTGGCCGAGCAGGTTGCCCGGATGCGGATCGCCGTGGAAGAAGCCGTCGATCAGCACCATCTGCAGCACCACCTCGGCGCCGAGCGCGGCGATGGCGGCGGGATCGATGCCGGCGGCGGTGAGGCGTGCGGCGTCGCTCATCGGCACGCCTTCGACGAAGTCCATGACCAGCAGGGTCTCGCTGCTGAGCTCCCAGTGGATGTCGGGGACGATCAGATTCGGCCGGCGCGCAAAATTGGCGCGGAAGCGATCGGCGTTGCGGCCCTCCTGGGTGAAGTCGAGTTCGGCCAGCACCGCCTCGGAGAGCTGCGCGACGATCTCGCGCGGGCGCAGGCGCGCGATCGACGGCTTGGCCTCGATCGTCCGCGCCATCGCGGCGATGAGCCGCAGATCGGCCTCCATCAGCGGGCGGATGCCGGGGCGGCGGATCTTGACCGCGACGTTGCGGCCGTCAGCGAGGCGGGCGCGGTGGACCTGCGCGATCGAGGCGGCGGCAACGGGTTCGGCCTCGAATTCGGCGAAGACGGCTTCCGGCGCGTCGCCGAGCGCCGCTTCGACGGCGGGGCGCAGCTCCTCGAACGGGAGCGTGGGCGCGGTGCTGTGCAGCTTCTCCAGCTCGACAATCCAGTCGGGCGACAGCAGATCGGAGCGGGTGGCGAGAATCTGGCCCAGCTTGATGAAGGTCGGGCCCAGCGCCTCGATCGCAAGGCGGGCGCGTTCCGGCGTGCCGGGCGCCTCATCGCCGCCGCGGCCGAGGCGGGCGATCAGGCTGTCCAGGCCGAAGCGGCCGAGCACGGCGGTGATCTCGGCCAGCCGCTTGCGGTCCCGCGCGGCGACGATGAGGTTCTCGAACATGACGGGGCAGATAGGGTGCGCCGACCGCCGTTGCGAGCTGAACCCTTAAACCGCTGCCTGAAGAAGGAGGATCAACGCCTTGCCGAAGCGTCGTTCGACCCGGGGGTTTAGCCCGGGCGGGAAAGCGAGGCTTTCACCATCGGTTTCGATGCTCAGCCAGCCCCCTGGAGCCAGCCAGCCTCCGCCAGCGAGCCGGTCCATTGCCGCCTGGGCAAGGCCGACGCCGTAGGGTGGGTCCATCAGGATGAGGTCGCAGGGTTTCGCCGGAGGTAGCGCATGCTCGACCGGCTGGGCGCGGAGGTCGGCGCGGTCGGCCGCGCCGAGCTTGTCGAGGTTACGCTTGAGGACATCGAGCGCCGCGCGGTCCTTTTCATAGAAGGTGCAATGTGCCGCGCCGCGCGACAGCGCCTCGATCCCCAACGCGCCGGTGCCGGCGAAGAGATCGGCGACGGCGAGGTCTTCGAAGCTGCCGAGGCGGCTGGCCAGCATCGAGAACAGGCCTTCGCGGGCCCGGTCGCTGGTCGGGCGGGTGGCCTGGCCGGGGGGCGAAAGGAGCGGGCGGCCGCGCCACTGGCCGGCGATGATCCTCACTTACTGGTTCCTCCCCGGAACGGGGAGGGGGGACCGCGCGCGTTTAGCGCGTGGTGGAGGGGCTGCTCCGAGCTTCGTGCCAGCCCCTCCACCCCGACGCTTCGCGTCGCGGTCCCCCTCCCCGTACCGGGGAGGAATTTTGCCGAGCAACTTCCGGAACGCGACGAGATCGTGCTGCCTGACCTCGTCCACACTGCCTGTCGGCATATCGGCCAGCGCGAACGGGCCGTAGGCGGTGCGGATCAGGCGGGAGACCTGGAGGCCGAGATGCTCCAGCACGCGGCGGACCTCGCGGTTCTTGCCTTCCTTGAGGCGCATCTCGACCCAGGCGTTGCGGCCGGTTCTACGCTCGAGATTTGCGTCGATCGAGCCGTAGCGGATGCCCTCGATCTCGACGCCGTTGATCAGCTCCTCGAGCTGGGCCTGGCTGATCTCGCCGAACACCCGCGCCCGGTAGCTGCGTTCGACCCCGGTGGCGGGCAGCTCCAGCTGGCGCTTCAGCTCGCCGTCGGTGGTGAGGAGCAGCAGCCCTTCGGTGTTCATGTCGAGCCGGCCGACCGGCATCACCCGCGGCAGGCCCATGGGCAGGCGGTCGTAGATGGTCGGGCGTCCCTTGGGGTCGCGCTCGGTGGTGAGCAGGCCTGCCGGCTTGTGGAAACGGAACAGGCGCGCCGGGGCAGGGGCCTTCACCGGCTGGCCGTCGACCGTCACGCCGTGCAGCGAGGTGAGCAGGGTCGCGGGCTTCTCGACTGGAACCCCGTCGATCGCGATCCGGCGTTCCTCGATCATCCGCTCGATCTCGCGGCGCGAGGCGATGCCAGCGCGGGCGAGGAGCTTGGCGATCCGCTGCGGTTCGCGGGCAGGCACTTTTCACATCTCCCGATGGCCACCAGACGGCCCGAAATCTTTTTGCGCTCAGGCGCTTGCATGCCGGGCACCAGCGCCCAAATCGCTCGTTACGCGTCTCATATAAACACGCGGGAGGAATGCCCCTAACATGCTGTTCAGCAGGCGCCAAAGGCTGATCCATCGAATCCTGATCGTCGAGGACGAGCCGCTGGTCGCGTTCGACAACGAGCGCCTGCTGCGCGAGGCCGGATACGAGGTCGTCGCCACCGTTGACAGCTTCGCCGAGGCCAGTGCGGTGATCGCGCGCGAGGCGATCGATCTCGTGCTGACCGACATCGGCTTGGCCGGGGAAGGCGACGGGATCGACGTCGCCCGTGTCGCCGGCGCGCGTGGCATTGCCGTGCTGTTCGTGACCGGGGGCTGTGCGGAGGAGGTGAAGCCGCTGGCCCTCGGATGCCTCGCCAAGCCCTACACGGCCAAGGTGCTGCTCGATGCGTTGTCGGCAATCGACGATCATCGTCAGGGCCGGCCCGTACGACGTGTCCCGCCGCAGCTGATCCTTCATGTAGCGGCTTAGGACCAATCGACATTCAGCATGAAACTCCCTCTCCCAGCGGGGAGAGGGTTGGGGTGAGGGGGTTCTGCCTCCGAGAATGGTCCCAAATGCCCGACACCCTCACCGTGCCCTCTCCCTCAAGGGAGAGGGTACAAAACTGAATGTCGATCCGTCCTAGACCAGCGCGCGTTCGACCTCGTCGTGGAAATCGCGGATGCCGGTTTCCAGCGTGCCGAGCATCACCTCGTCGATCGCCCCGGACGAGAGGCCGTTCTGGCCGAGCGCGGCAGCGCGAAAATCCTCGCCGCCGAACGTGCCTTCGTCGAGCAGGGTCCAGCTCTTCTCCCAATGCGCCTCGGCCTCGGGCGTCTGGGGCGGTTCCGGGATCAGCATGAAATCCTCGACCAAAGTGCGGTCCACCGCCTGCGGCATCAGGGTCATCACATTGACGTAATCGGGGCTGACCACGATCACCGTCGCCGGGAAGAGCTGGTAGGCGAAGGTGATCGCGCCCCTCAAGGCCGGCCAGTCGTCCGGATCGATCTTCGCGAGATACTCGGCGCGGCCGACGGCCGAGCGCTGGTGAACGCCGATCCGGTCCGCGGTGGTGACGCCGTCGGCGAAGAACTTGCCGATCGTCGGCGCGTGCAGCCGCTGGACGTGATAGCTCTCCAGGAACGCGTCCATGATGAGCTTCCAGTTGGAGGTGACGTCATGGACGCGGCGGCGGTAGAGATGATGGCCGCCAAGGCCGAAGGCGTCGAACTCTGGCGCGAGCGTCGCGGCATCCTCGAAATTGCTCGGCTCGCGCGCGAACCAGATCAGGCCGCCCGCCTCGGTCGAGGGCAGCTCGACGAGATGGTGCGCGGCCTTGTCGAGGCCCGGGAAGCTGTCGGGGCGCGGCACGCCGGCGAGGCTGCCGTCGAGCTTGTAGCTCCAGGCGTGATAGGGGCAGACCAGCATCGGCGCGCACTGGATGTCTTCGCCCTCGAGCAGCCGGGTGCCGCGATGGCGGCAGACGTTGAAGAAGACGTGCGCCCGACCAGCACGATCGCGGGTGAGCAGCAAGGGCACGCCGAACTGGTCGTGCGCGACGGCGCTGCCGGGTGCCAGCAGCGCCGACGGGGCGATCACCTGCGGCAGGCGGTCGAACAGCCTGGCCTTCTCGTCCGCGAAACGCGCGGGGTCGGTATAAACGGAGGCGGGAACAGAGGTGATTCCGGCGCCCATCGATGCCTCGCCCGCCGCGATCCGGCGGGCGAGCTCGAGCTGGCCTTCGGTGGGCCGCTGTCGGGTCGGCATATCCATCAGGCGAGTGTGCGCTTTACGCGAACGTAAGGCAAGCAAAGAGGCTTTCCGACCTGCGTCCGCTCGTTACAAGAGCGGGATGAGCGAAGCGATCCCGACCGCGCCCCCGAGCTGGCGCGACAGCCTCCCCGCCGGCATCCGCCCCTATTTCGAGAAGGCACCGATCGCGGCCTTCTTCGTCGGCGTGTCTTCCGGCTTTCCGTTCGCGATGATCGGCGCCACGCTGACCACGCGGCTGGCGCAGGAGGGGATCACCAAGTCGACGGTGACGACCTTCGCGCTCGCCTTCCTGGTCTACAATTTAAAGTTCCTCTGGGCGTGGATCATCGACGGCGTGCGCATCCCGGTGCTCGGGCGACTGGGTCAGCGCGTATCCTGGCTGATCGTCGCGGGCGTTTTCGTGATCCTCGCGGTCGCCAATCTCGCCTTCCAGGACCCGTCCGCGAACATCTACCAGACGGCGATCGCGGCGATCCTCGTCGGCGTCGCGGGCGCGACCTACGACATCGTCATCGACGCCTACCGGATCGAACTGCTCGAGCCGCGCCAGCTCGGCGTGGGTTCGGGCATGTCGCAATATGGCTGGCGGATCGGCTCGACCGCAGCGGGTGCGCTGGCGCTGGTGCTGGCGGCGCGGGTGGGCTGGGAGTGGGCTTACCTTGCCTGCGCGCTGTTCGCGCTGCCGGCGATCCTGACCGGGCTCATCGTCGGCGAGCCGAAGCGACATCGCGAACCGACCGAGCGCAAGGGCATCGCGCAGACCCTGACGGCGGTCTGGGGGCCGTTCGCGGAATTCTTCCTGCGCAAAGGCGCGATTCTCGTCCTGCTGTTCATCCTGCTTCACAAGATCGGGGATACGCTCGGTCAGCTGGTTTTGCGGCTTCTGCTCGACGACATGGGCTACAGCAATGACGAGATCGCGATCTGGGACGTGGGCGTCGGCTTCTGGGCTTATCTCATCGGCATCTTCATCGGCGGCTGGCTCTACGCGCAGGTCGGCATGAAGCGGTCGGTGCTGATCAGCCTCGTCCTGATGGGCGTCTCGAACGCCAGCTTCGCTTTGCTGGCGATGGCGGGCCACACCAACCTCGGCCTGGCCGCCTGCATGACCTTCGAGAATGTGGCGAGCGGCATCGGCGGCGTGGTCGTCGTAGCCTATTTCTCGGCGCTGACGGACCTCAGGTTCACCGCCTCGCAATATGCGCTGATATCGGCCGCGGCGAGCGTCGTCGGACGGGTGCTGACCGGGACGACGGCGGGCGCGATGGTGGACTCGATCGGCTTCGTAAACTTCTACTGGTTCACCACCCTGGCGGCGCTGCCCGGCATCCTGCTCTTCTGGTGGATGATGCGCACCGGCCTGGTCGACGCTTCGGTCGGCACCGCTGGCAAGGAAGGCGCAGGCGACGCGCGGGTGGAGACTCAGCCGGGCGGCTGAAGGATCGGGCGGGGGCTATGCATTTCATTGCGTTATCGGTGATCGTTCAGATCGTTTGTGCGGTCCATTGCGTGCGCAACGGACGCAACAGCCTGTGGTTGATGGTGATCCTGTTCTTCTCACTGCTCGGATGCGCCGCTTACGCCTGGTTCGAGATCCTGCCCGATTATATGGGCCGCCGCGAGGTGCGTCGGGTCCGTCAGGCGGCGGTGAAGGCGCTCGACCCCGATCGCGATGTGCGCGCGGCGCGGGCCGCGCTCGAAACCGCGGACACCGCCGCCAACCGCGCCGCGCTGGCCGATGCGCTCGCCGAGCAGGGCAAGTGGAGCGAGGCGATCCCGCACTACGAGATAGCCGACGGACGTTCGCCGTCGCCGGATCGCGCGATCCGCTTCAGGCTCGCGCGGGCCTGCTTCGAGGCGGGCCGCAATGCGCGCGCCCGCGCCCTGCTCGAAGCGCTGCCTCCTTCCTCGTCGCCCAGCCAGAACGACCGCACCAAATTGCTGCTGGCCCGGACGCTGGACCAGGATGGCGAGAGCGAGCGGGCGCTCGCGATCTATGCCGACGTCGGCACGCGGCTGCCGGGCGCGGAAGCGCAATGCCGCCAGGCGGCGCTGCTGCTCGCGCTCGGGCGGCGGAGCGCAGCCGTGCCTGTCCTGGGCGAAGTCGAACGGCGGCTGAAGCGGATGGATTCGTTCGAGCGGGCCCGTGACGCCGACATGTACGATTGGGCGATGCGCAACCTCGCCGAATTGCGCGCCGGCGGCATTTAGGTCGGCGGCTGAGCGTTGGCCTTCAGCACCTCGCCGGCGAGATAGAGCGAGCCCAGGATCAGCACGATCGGCGGCTTCGCGCGGTCGGCGTGGCGGGCGATCCAGTTCAGCGCATCCGTGACGTCTGCCGCGGGCATGGCGGTGAGGCCGAGCTCGCGGGCGGTGTCGGCGAGCTTCGCGGGGGCATGATGCTCGTGGCCGGGAACGGGGATGGTGTGGAAGGTCGCCTGGCGGCCGCGGAAGGTGCGCAGCACGCCGGAGGCGTCCTTGTTGGCGAGCAGGCCGAAGATGATGTGGAACGGCCGCCCTGCCGGGACATGGCCGCGGAAGAAGTCGGCGGCGGCGCGCGCCGCATTGGGATTGTGGGCGCCGTCGAGCCACAGCTCCGCCTCGGCCGGCAGCAGGCCCCGCAGCGGGCCGGGGGCGAGGCGCTGCAGGCGCGCCGGCCATTCCGCCCAGCCGATCGCGGCGCGGAAGGCGCCCTCGCCGACGCGCAGGCGGTTCTGGTGGCGCAGCATCGCGACGGCGAGCGCTGCGTTCATCGCCTGATGGGTGCCGGGCAGGCGGGGCAGGGGGAGGCGCAGGCTGCCCTTGCGGTCGCGATAATCGAGGCCGCCGTCGCGGACGTCCGCGTCCCAGCCCTGGCCGCGCGGCAGCCAGCGCGCGCCCGCCGCCTTGGCGGTCTCGCCGACCTTGAGCGACACGGCGACCGGGTAGCGCTGGGTGAGGAGGGGCGCCCCGCGCTTGGCGATGCCGGCCTTCTCGACCGCGATCTGCTCGATCCGGTCGCCGAGGAAGGCATTGTGGTCGACGCCGAGCTCGGCGATGCCGCAGACCAAAGGCTCGGCGATCACGTTGGTTGCGTCGAGCCGCCCGCCCAGGCCGACCTCGACGATGCAGGCGTCGGCTGGCGTCCGGGCGAAGGCGAGGAAGGCCGCGGCGGTGGTCGCCTCGAAGAAGCTGATCTCCATGTCCGCCGCGGCGTCGAGCGCCTCGGCGAGATAGGAAGCGAGTGCGTCGTCCTCGATCAGCCGGCCGGCGAGGCGGATGCGCTCGTTGAAGCGGACGAGATGGGGGCTGGTGTAGACATGGGCGGTAAGCCCGGCCGCCTCGATTGCCGCGCGGAGGAACGCGCAGGTCGAGCCTTTGCCGTTGGTGCCGGCGACGTGGAGGACGGGCGGCAGCGCACGCTCCGGATTGCCCAGCCGGTCGAGCAGGGCGGCGATCCGCTCCAGCCCCAAGATGTCGCGCCCCGGCGACAGGCGCGCCAGCCGGTCGAGCTGCGCCTGGACCTGTGGATGATCGGACGACGCATGGTCGGCCACGGGCCTCAGGCGGCCTCCCGCCGCGGCGTCAGATAGTCGAGCAGCAAGGCGAGGCGGGCGCGCAGGTCGCGGCGGTGGACGACCATGTCCACCATGCCGTGGTCCTTGAGGTACTCGGCACGCTGGAAGCCTTCCGGGAGCTTCTCGCGGATCGTCGACTCGATGACGCGCTGGCCCGCGAAGCCGATCAGGGCGCCGGGCTCGGCGATGTGGATGTCGCCGAGCATCGCATAGGAGGCGGTGACGCCGCCGGTGGTCGGGTCGGCGAGCAGGACGATGTAGGGAAGGCCCGCTTCCTTGAGCTCGGCGATCGCGACGGTCGCCTTGGGCATCTGCATCAGGCTGAGGATGCCTTCCTGCATGCGTGCCCCGCCGGCGGCGGTGACGATGATGTAGGGCGCGCGGTCCTGGATCGCGGCGCGGGCGCCGGCGACGAAGGCGGCGCCGACCGCCATGCCCATCGATCCGCCCATGAAGGCGAAGTCCTGGACGCCCATCACGGCGCGATGTCCGTCGATCGCGCCGCGGGCGTTGATCAGGGCGTCGCTCTCGCCGGTGGCGGCGCGGGCGGCCCTGATCCGGTCGGTGTAGCGCTTGGAGTCGCGGAACTTGAGCGGGTCCTCGCGCACTTGGCCCGGCGGCAGCACGGTGTAGCCGGGGTCGAGCAGCATCTCGAAGCGCTGGCGCGGGCCGATCCGGCCGTGATGCTCGCAGCGCGGGCAGACGTAGAGATTCTCCTCATATTCCCTGAGGAAGACCATCGCCCCGCATTCCGGGCATTTGTGCCACAGGGTCTCGGGGGTTTCCCGCTTCGGCAGGAAGGGGATCGCGCTGCGGACTCGATTCAGCCAGCTCATGTTCGGAAAGCTCCTCAGGGCGGGCGGATAGGCCGCGTCGCCCGCGAAGTCTACAGCGTGGCTTCGATCGCGCGGGCGGCCAGATCGGGGTCCTCGGCCTGGGTGATCGGCCGGCCGATGACCAGGATCGAGGCGCCCCGGTCCAGCGCCTGGCGCGGCGTCACGACCCGTTTCTGGTCGCCGACGCCGGCATTCGCCGGGCGGACGCCGGGGACGACGAAGAAGCCGTCCGGCCAGAGCTTGCGCGCCGCCTTCACCTCGTTGCCCGAGCAGACGACTCCGTCGAGCCCGGATTCGCGGGCAAGGGCGGTGAGCCGCTCCACCTGCGCATGCGAATCGCCGGTGATCCCCGTGGCGGCGAGGTCCTCGTCGTCGAGGCTGGTGAGGACGGTCACGCCGACGACCTTCGTGCCTTCGGGCGCGGCGGCCTTGGCGTCCTCCATCATCGCCCGCCCGCCGCCGGCATGGACGGTGAGCACGGCCGGGCTCAAGGGCCTGAGCGCCTGCACCGCCTTGGCGACGGTGTTGGGGATGTCGTGGAGCTTGAGATCCAGGAAGATGGGCAGGCCGATCGTTCCCATCTCGCGGATGCCGTCGGGGCCGTTGGCACAGAAGAATTCGAGGCCGAGCTTCAGGCCGCCGACATGATTTCTGACCCGCGTGGCGATGGCCCTGGCGCGCTCGAGGTCCGTGGTGTCGAGCGCGACGTAGATCGGGCGCGTCACAGGTTCGTCCGCGGCTCGGGATCCGGCACCGGCGCCGGCCGCGCCGCCGGCGCATTGGCGACATGGACCTGGCCCTGCGTCTCGAGCCGGCGCTTGAGGCCCCAGATCCGCGTCCGGTAGATGAGGAAGGTGGGCAGGAAACCGAGCAGGAAGGCGCCGATCGTCAGCACCGGCAGCTTGATGTCCGCCTGCAGCCCGCTCCACAGATTGACGGTCGCGATCGTTTCCCAGTTGGAGCTGGCGAACAGCACCACCGCGACCGCGACGATCACCCAGAAGAGCGTCTTCAGGAACTGCATGGCTTGCCTCTTTGACCGGTCCGCGGCGCTACGTCCAGACCGTCACCCGATTTCGCGTTCGAGCTGCTCGAACAAGGCGGGGATCGCCGTCAGCCGCGGCTTCTCCTCCGCGACGATGGTGCGGAAGGCCTCGCGCTTCAGCGCCGCGACCGATTCGGCGGTCAGCGCGACGCCGTCGGGCAGCGCCGACAGGGTGATGTCGATCAGCCGGTCGGCGCCGTGGAGACGGCCCCAGAGATAGTCGTTCTCGCGATAGGCGCGGCTGAAGAAGGCGCCGAAGCTGTTGAACTGGATGCCCTTCAGCGTCGCCTCGGTGCCGCCCTTGCGAATCGCGGTCGCGTCGTCGGGCGAGATGCGGTCGACCTTGATCGGATCGAACTCGTCGAGCCCCTCGCCCTGGAGGAGGGGGAGGGTGGCGACGTCGTAGAACGGATAGCCGAGATAGTTGAGCAGCAGCGACCGGCGGTCGCCCTTGGGCAGGACGTTGAACGCCTCGGTCAGGCGCGCGTCGGTCTCCTCGTCGAGCGGCCTCAGATCGAGGATGCGGGCGAGCGCCGCCATCGCCGCCTCGGGCCGCTCTTCGACCGCCTCGAAAGCGCGGCGGCTGGGCTCGTCGGCCTGCTGCGGCTCGCGGGTGTGGTAGCGCGCCAGCATGTCGTTGAGGAGCTTGCGGACACTTTCCCGCTCCTCGCGCTCGCCGCCCAGCTCCTCGGCCATCCGCGTGAGCCGGCGCGCCACGAAGCGCAGCCGCCGGGTGCGGAAGCCCATGTCGAAATCGCGCAGGAAGGCGATGGCGTCAGGGCTGACGCCGGAGGACGTGACGACGCCGGAACCGACCAGGCCGCGCGCGTCGACGACCCGCCAGATCGCGCGGCGCACGCGATCCTTGCGCACGCGGTCGCCTTCGCCGCCCAGCCGGAAGATCGCGTTGGCGGCCTCTTCGGCGACCGTCGCGATCTTGAGATGGGCATAAGCGGCATAGGCATAGCCGGCCGCCCTGGCGGCGAGATCGTTGGCGTGCGAACGCCATTTGCCGAGCCGCTTCGGCGTCGGGCTCAGGAACAGGAAGCTGGAGCCGAGCGCCCGCTCGATCGCGGCCTCGACCTCGGGCCGCATCGCCCGGACGATCCGCCGCTGGCGCCGGATCCGGCCGGACAGGTGTTCGATCGTCTCCAGATTGTCGCGGATCGGCTGCTCGCGCGGGATGTCGGAGAGCGCGCCGAAGATGGTGGTGAAGAAACCCGGCGTCTCCGCTTCGCCGCCGCCGGCCAGATTGACGCTGCGGCGGCCGGGCTTGGGATCGATATAGACGAACCGGCGATCGACCTCGCGCCGCGCCGGGCGCCTGGCAAGCGCGGCGATGCAGGGGCGGAACGGCGCGTTGGCGAGGACCGATCCGTCGATCAGGATCGCCTCGAGGTCGCCCGCCGCCTTGTGGCCGGGCAGCACCCGGGCGAGGAAGGGGTTGCGCGTCGGCCAGGGCCGGCTCCGCTGGTCAAGGATCTTGTCGAGTTCCGACACACTGAACGGCGGGAAGGCGCCCGGGAAGCTCGCGGTGGCGCGTGCGGCGAAGGTCAGCTCGATCGGATCGGCGAAATTGCGGCCGGTGCCGCCCGGATCCTGGAAGGCGAGGGTGATGCGGTGCTCGCGCTCGACGATCTCCGGCGGCGAATTGAGCTGGAGCTTCTGCGGGAAGCCGCGGAAATCGGTGGCGGTGACGAACAGGTCGAGCGGCTGGTTGTCCGGGAGCAGCGACTTTCCGGCCGGCGTCGCGTCCATCGCATCGAAGGCGTCGAGCAGCAGGCCGGTGAAGGCGGGGCCGCCGAAGGGCGGGGCGAACCAGGGCGCGCGCACGAAGCTGGCGAGCTTCGCCCGGATCTCCGCGCGCTGCTCCTTCTCGACGGTGTTTTCGACCGTCCCCGACTGGCGCGACATGAGCCAGGCGAAGGGTATCGCCGCCGACTTGGCGAATCGCGAGAGGGTGCCGACCTCGGGATCGATCAGCTTGTCGACGTCGGCCGATTCGAGCCAGAGCTCGGTGAGCGGGTCGATCGGCCGGCCGGTGGCGATGGCGTGGGAGAGGAAGACGGCGTTGATCCCGCCCGCGCTGGCGCCGGCCAGGATGTCGACCAGCACGCGCAGCTCGAGCCGCGCCTCGTCGGCGATCCGCTGGAGCAGCTTGTAGTAGACGCCGGTGCAAGCCGGATCGTCGACGTCGCCAGCATGGAAGGCGCGGCTGGCGCAGGCAAGGCGCCAGATCTCCTTGGTGATGCCGTGCATGTAGACGGCGAGGCTGATCCCCCCGTAGCAGATCAGCGCGATCCGGAGCTCCTTTTCCCGCATCGTGCGGCAACGTGGCAGGAAGCGGCCGTCATGTCGAGCGGAGGCGCCGTGCATCGCCCGTTTTGCCGCGACCAGGGCGAAGTTCGGGGATTCGCGCAAAAAAGGCAAAATTACCAGCCATCGAGGCGGGTGATGCGCGGTTCCGCCGCGCCGGATTCGTCGGAAAACCGCGGATTTTCGTCCCCGCTTTCGTCCCGGTCGCTGGTTCGGGCCGGTTCGGGCTTTGTCCAGTCCGCATCATCCCCGGTCCATGTATCGCCGGGTTCTGGCGGCGCGGGATCGGAATGATCGGGACCGGCGGCTTTGACATAGCCCACCGGGATCAGTTCCCCATCCTCCTCGTAATATTTGCCGTCGCCCACCAACCGCTTGCGGAGCCGCGCGATTCTTTCGGCGAGGCGCGAGCGCACCTCGTCGATATCCTCGCCCTGAAGATGCTCCTGCTCCCCGGCGATCTCCTGCCGGATGCGCTTCTCCAGCGCCTTGCGGCTGCCATAGCCCCGGCCGCCATAGCGGGCCGGATTGGACGCCTGGAGGAGCATGCGGAACAGCTGCGGATCGGTCCGGCGCCGCACGCCGACCAGCCTGCCATAGGCCCAGACCTCCTCCTCCACCCCTGCAACAGCCAGGTGCCAGGCGAAGGTCTCGATATCGCTGCCGGCCCACGAGAGAGCGGCATCCCAGAGCGCGCGGAACCCCGGATCGCGCTTGCGGGCCTTGTAGGCGGCGCTGTCCGATATGCCGGCGGCCCGGCAGGCATCGCGCACGCAGCCGGTCTTGCGCAGGGCCTTCAGGAACCTGCGCTGCCGTTTCGGCGTGAAGCCGTCCCGGCGGGGCAAGGGGACGAGCGCGCGGCCGGGGCCGGGCTCGTGAATGTTCTCTATATGTTCCATGTCGAAGGATAGAACAGACGAAATCCTACATTGCAAGCCCGCGCCGCCGGCTGGACCGGCCCGTGCAGTGCGCCGATATCCCGGTCGGCGCGCGCGCCGACGTGTGGCCGCGGCGCCTTTCCTTCACACTTCTGTCACGATAAGCCGTGCCGCAGCCGGCGCATGTCATGGAACCCGGTGGCTGGAGCTGAATTGCCAAATACCGTGTTTCTGAGGCGCCTGTTACCCGTTCTCGTTGTCGCCCTCGTCCTTGCCGGCGCGGCCTGGTGGGCGGGTGCCCGATACGATGCGCCCGTCAATGTGGCCTCGCGTGCCAAGGCAGGGCCGCGGTTCGAGATGCCCGTCGGGGCGCCGTCCGCGTCGACGCCGGGCGCTGTCGACTATACCCGTCTCGACGAACGTATCCGCCGCCTGATGAACGATCCGGCGATGGTGGGCCTCGCCATCGCCGTCGTCGAGGACGGCCAGATCCGGTTCGTGAAGGGCTATGGGGAGACGGGCGCCGGCAATGGCGATCCGGTGACGACCTCGACCGTGTTCCGCTGGGCGTCGCTCTCCAAGGGCGTGGCGGCGGACATGGTCGCCCTGCTCGCCGGTGAGCAGCGGCTGTCGCTGTTCGAGCCGGCGGCGCGCTATGCGAACTCGCTGCGCCTGCCCGGCGGCAGCGAGGCGAACGTCACGATCGTCGACATCCTCTCGCACCGCACCGGCCTGTTCGCCCATGCGCAGGACGCCAAGCTCGAGGACGGGGAGGATCCCAGACTGCTGCGCGCCGCGCTCTCCAGCCTCCATGACATCTGCACGCCGGGGACCTGCCACGCCTATCAGAACGTCGCCTATGACGCGGCGTCCGAGATCGTCGAGCGGGTGACCGGCACGCCTTATCCGGCGGTCGTGCGCGAACGGCTGTTCCAGCCCTTGGGCATGAGCCGGGCAAGCATCGGCCGGGCCGAGCTGCTGGCGGCGCCGAGCTGGGCGCGGGGCCATGCCGGCGGCAAGAACAGCCAGCCGGTCGAGGTCACCGACTCCTATTATCGCGTGCCGGCGGCGGGCGGGGTCAACGGCTCGATCGAGGACCTGGCGATCTGGATGCTCGCCCAGATGGGCGCGGCGCCCGACGTGCTGTCGCGCGAGGTGCTCGCCGAGGTCCAGTCGCCGCGGGTCAACACCCCGGGCGAGACGCGGCGCCGGCGCCTGTTCACCGAGCGGACGCCGACCTCCGCCTACGGCCTCGGCTGGCGGGTGTTCGACTATGCCGGCCACCGGGTGGTCGGCCACCATGGCGGGGTGCGCGGCTATCGTTCGATGATCCTGTTCGATCCCGCCCGCCGCTCCGGCATCGTCGCCCTGTGGAACAGCTCGACCAACGCGCCGGCGGGTCTCGAATATGAGGTCATGGACATGGTCTACCGCCTGCCGTCGCGCGACTGGCTCCAGATCGACACGCCGGGGCAGATGGCGGCGCCGGCGGAGCGGCCCGACAATGAGGGCGGCAGCGCCTGAAGCTGCTCCGGCGGATCGTCCCGTTGAGAACGTCGCCCTCGTCAATCTCCATCATGGCATCGCGCAAGATATGTGTTCGCTCCTGACGCATGCTGCATTTCTGAATTGACAAAATATTTTGTCTAATAGAAAAAGGGAATGCCAAGGCTCCGTATCGCCAGGCAGGGAACCTGCCGATGGAGCGGATCTGTTGGGCGGGCAGCGCCTGGAGTGGGATGGCATGGGCGATAGGCTGGCTATGGTCGAGGACGCAGGCACCGCGCGGCTGGCCCTGTCGCCGCTGCGGCAGCGGCTCCTGGCGCGGCTGCGGACGCCGGCTTCCGCCTCGGCGCTCGGTGATGAATTCGGGATGCCGCGGCAGAAGATCGGCTATCATCTGCGCCTGCTCGAGAAGGCCGGCCTGATCGCGGAGGCCGGGACGCGGCAGCGGCGGGGGTTCACCCAGAAGCTCTACGAAGCGCGGGGCGATGCGCTGATCGTCGATCCGATGATCCTGGCGCCCACCGATCCGGTTGCGACGGAGAAGCAGGACCGGTTCGCCGCCGAGCATCTCGTCCGGACGGCAGCCGGGCTCGTGCGCGAGGTCTCGCGGATGCGGGACGCGGCGATGGGGGAGGGCAGCCGCCTGCTGACCTTCACGGTCGAGGCCGATGTCGCCTTCGCGCGTCCCTCCGACGTTGAACGGTTCACCAGTCGTCTGGCCGAGGCCGTCGCCGCGATCGCCGCGGACTTTGCGCCAGAGGGAGAAGGGCGGGCCTACCGCGTCACCATTGCCGGCCATCCCGCGGCCGCCGCCAAGGCTGCGAAACGCAGCGTCAACTGACAGGGGAACCAGGATGACCGAAGCCGCCAAGCCGACCGTCGATCGCCTGCTCGTCGAAGTCACCATCGCTGCGCCCGCCGGCGACGTGTGGGAGGCGATCCGCGACCAGGAGAAGATCCGCAACTGGTTCGGCTGGGACGCCGACACGCTGAAGGACGAGATCGACTTCATCTTCGGCAGATATGGCCGGGCGGACGGTGCGACCCGGACGCTCCGTTTCGAGGGAACCGAGGACCGGTTCGAGGTGGCGGAGCGCGGTTCGGGCAGCGTGTTGCGCGTCATCCGTGCGGCGCCGGCGGACGAAAGCTGGGACGACATCTACGAGGATATGACCGAGGGCTGGATCAGCTTCGTCCAGCAGCTGCGGCTGGCGATGGAGCGCCACGGCCTCGGGCCGCGCCGGACGATCTACCTCTCCGGCAACGCGAAGGAAGGCGGGTCAGGCCCGATCGCAGCGCTCGGGCTGACCTCCTTGCGTGCGCACGAGGACCGCCATGTCGTGCGCGTCGACCTGCCCACGGGCGAGGTCGTGAAGGGTGAGGTCTGGCATCGCACGTCGTGGCAGATCGGGATGACCGTGCCGCAATGGGGCGACGGCCTGCTGATCGCCACCGACAAGTCGTTGACCGATGCGGCGGCGCATGGACGCGGCATGCTGATCCTCACCACTTATGGACTGTCCGAAGATGCCTTCGTCGCGCTGGAGGCGCGCTGGCGCGGCTGGTGGGACACGCATTATGAGGCGAGCGCGGCGCAGGAAGGCTGCGCCTAGCGCCGGACGCGCACCCGCACGCGGGTTCGCTCGATCGAGACGCGCAGGCGCGTCCGCAAGGTCGTGCGCGGCGGCAGGCCGGCGGGCGCGGGGCGGGAGTCGCGCGGGGCGAGATCGGCCCAGATCGGCAGATGGTCGGAGGCGCGGCGGGCGGTCGCGCTGGCGTGGACGCCGCTGTCGAGCACGTCGAGATCCGGCGTCACCATGATCCGGTCGAGCTGGGCGATCGGTCGGCTCGCGTGGAAGGACCGGCCGCAGGGCGCGAAATTGTGATGGAGGGCGAAGTCGCGCAGGCAGCCGCCGCGGCTGCTCCATTCGTTGAGATCGCCCATCAGCACGGTCGGCGGCTCGCCCGCGTGGGTCGCGAGATGGGCGAGGATCGCATGAGCCTGCCGCCGCCGCCACAGGCCCGACAGATCGAGATGCATGCCGACGACGCGCAGCGCCACGCCATGCGCCTCGACATCGGCGAGGATCGCGCCGCGCGGCTCCAGCGACGGGAGGTGGAGCAGGTGGCCTCCGCGGACGCCGACATGGCGCTTCACCAGCAGCGCATTGCCGTGCCAGCCGATGCTCGCCGCCCGGTTGTCGAGCGGGACCGGGAGGTAGTCGCTATGTTCCTCGAGCAGGTGGAGCGGCAGCGCGCTCGCCCGCTCGCCGAAGCGCCGGTCGGCTTCCTGGAGCGCGATCACGTCGGCGTCGAGCTCGTTCAGCACCTCGACCGTGCGGTCCGGCCGCCGGCGCCGGTCGGTGCCGATGGCCTTGCGCATATTGTAGCTGGCGACGCGGATCATGCGCCGGGTGATGTGGCGGGCCGCGCGGCCAAGCGCAATCTCAATGCGCCTTCTGCTTTTCCAGCGCGTGGGTGAGGGCGCGGGCCGCCTTGTCGGCCGCAGCGGTGACGGCGATGTCGATCCGCGCCGCATCGGCGTGGACCGCGACCGGCGCGTGGCCGTTGGCCCGCGCCTCCAGGCTGACGCGCTTGTCGCTGTCGCCGCCCTTGGTTCCGTTGACGTCGGCGACGTGGACCGAGACATGGGAGAGCCGGTCGGAAAAGCGCTTGAGCTTCGCGCGGACGCGGTCCTCCAGCCGGGCATTGGCGTCCGCATCGCTCTTGATCTGGTTGTCGGTGCTGATCTGGACGAACATGCCTGCCTCCACGCTGGTTACGATTGTGAGGACAATGCGCCGCGCCGCCCGGCGTTCCCTGTGCCGATTCCGGCTGGATGTTCCGCATATGTTTCACTAGTCTCTCGGCCATGGCGAAGCTCAAGACCCGCTATGTCTGCCAGCTCTGCGGTTCGGTGAGCCCGCGCTGGGTGGGGCAGTGCCCGGATTGCGGCGAATGGAACAGCCTGGTCGAGGATGCGGCCGGGGTGGTGACGCCCTTTTCGGCCAAGCATGACCTGAGGAGCGGCGGACGCCGGGTCGAGCTGACCGGGCTCGATGCCGAGGCGGTGCTGCCGGCGCGCATCTCGACCGGCATCGCCGAGCTGGACCGGGCGCTGGGCGGCGGCGTCGTGGCGGGCTCGGCGACGCTGATCGGCGGCGATCCGGGGATCGGCAAGTCGACCCTGTTGCTGCAAGCGGCCGCGAAGGTCGCGTCGCAAGGCGCTGTCGTTGCATATATTTCCGGCGAGGAAGCGGCCGATCAGGTGCGGCTGCGGGCGCGCCGGCTCGGGCTCGGCGCGGCGCCGCTCAAGCTCGCGGCGGCGACCTCGGTGCGCGACATCCTGACCACGCTCGGCGAATCGGCGCCGCCGGCACTGGTCGTGATCGATTCGATCCAGACCATGTATTCGGACCTGATCGAAGGCGCGCCGGGCACGGTGAGCCAGGTCCGCGCCTCGGCGCACGAGCTGATCCGCTTCGCCAAGGAGAGCGGGGCGGCGGTCGTGCTGGTCGGCCATGTCACCAAGGACGGCGCGATCGCCGGGCCGCGCGTGCTCGAGCATATGGTCGATACGGTCCTGAGCTTCGAAGGCGAGCGCAGCCATCAGTACCGCATCCTGCGTGCGGTCAAGAACCGCTTCGGCGGCACCGACGAGATCGGCGTGTTCGCGATGGAAGAAGGCGGCCTGGCCGAGGTCGCCAATCCCTCCGCGCTGTTCCTGACCCATCGTGGCGAGGCGGTGCCGGGCGCGGTCGTGTTTCCGGCGCTCGAAGGGACCCGGCCCGTTCTGGTGGAAATCCAGGCGCTTACGGTGCGCCTTGCGAGCGGGGCCACACCGCGCCGCGCCGCCGTCGGCTGGGATTCCGGACGGCTGGCGATGATCCTCGCCGTGCTGGAGGCGCGCTGCGGGCTCAGCTTCTCGACCGCCGAGGTCTATCTGAACGTCGCGGGCGGCTACCGGGTGACCGATCCTGCCGCCGATCTCGCCGTCGCCGCGGCCCTGGTCTCGGCGCTGGCCGAGCGCCTGGTGCCGGCCGAGACGGTGGCGTTCGGCGAGGTCGCCCTGTCCGGCGAGCTCCGGCCCGTCGCCCATGCCAATCTGCGCCTCAAGGAAGCCGCCAAGCTAGGCTTCGAGCGCGCGCTCGTGCCGGCCGCGGTCGGTGGCGGGAAGGACATGCTGACGCTCTCCGGTTACAAGACGCTCGGACAACTCGTCGACCATCTGCTCGGGCGCGGTTGAAGATCATCCGATCCCGCTCATCCTGAGGGGGCTGAGCTTGTCGAAGCCCCGTATCGAAGACCGGTCGGAGACTCTCTGCGTCCTTCGATACGCCGTTTCGACAAGCTCAACGGCCACTCAGGATGAGTGTAAAATTGTGGTTTGAACGAAGCTCGTCCTCCTTTAGGCACGCTCCCCATGGGTCTCACCATGCTCGACATCGTCGTCCTGCTGCTGGTCGGGGCGGGCCTCGTCTTCGGCTTCCTGCGCGGCTTCGTGGCGGAGGTGCTGTCGCTGTTCGCCTGGATCCTGGCGATCGTCGCGCTGCGCTATTTCTACGAACCGGTGGAGCGGCTGCTGGCCGGGCCGATCGGGACGGAATCGGGCGCCGCGGCGCTCGCCTTCCTGCTGGTGTTCGGCCTCGTCTTCCTCGGCGGCAAGCTCGCCTCGCGCCGGCTGGGGACGCGGGTGCGCCAGTCGGTGGTCGGGCCGGTCGACCGGGTGCTCGGCGCCGGCTTCGGCGCCTTGAAGGGCCTGATCTGGGCGACCCTGCTCTATCTGCTGCTGAGCCTCGTCTACGACACGATCTGGGGCCGGGCGGCGGCGCGGCCGGACTGGATCAGCGAATCGCGCACCTATCACCTGCTCGAATCGAGCGGCGAGACGATCGTCGACCTGGTCGAGGCGCAGCGCGGCCCCGATCCCGAAGAGACTCCGACCAAAGCCCGATGACCGAGATCCGTCTCCACGACACGATGGCGCGCGAGAAACGCGTCTTCACCCCCGCCGATCCTGCGCGGGTGACGATGTATGTGTGCGGGCCGACCGTCTACAACCGCGCCCATATCGGCAATGCGCGGCCCGCCGTGGTGTTCGACGTGCTCGCCCGGCTGCTGCGCCATGTCTACGGGGCGGACAGCCTCGTCTATGCCCGCAACGTCACCGACGTCGACGACAAGATCATCGAGGCGGCGCGGGCGGAAGGCGTCGATCCGTCCGTGATCACAAAGCGTTACGAGGACTTCTATCTGGCGGATATGGGTGCGCTCGGCGTCCAGGCGCCGGATATCGCGCCGCACGCCGCGAGCCATGTCGGGCAGATGGTCGCGATGATCGCGCGGCTGATCGCGACCGGCAACGCCTATGAGGCGGACGGCCACGTCCTCTTCCACGTGCCGAGCGACCCCGGTTACGGCGCGCTCGGCCGGCGCGACCGCGACGCGATGATCGCCGGCGCCCGCGTCGAGGTGGCGGGGTACAAGCGCGACCCGGCCGATTTCGTGCTGTGGAAGCCGTCGGTGGACGGGGTGATCGGCTGGGAGTCGTCCTGGGGCCGCGGCCGGCCGGGCTGGCACATCGAATGCTCGGCGATGATCCGGGAGCATCTCGGCGAGACGATCGACATCCACGGCGGCGGGCTCGACCTCATCTTCCCCCATCACGAGAACGAGATCGCCCAGAGCCGCTGCGCGCACCAGGGCGCGCCGCTCGCCCGCTACTGGGTGCATAACGGCTTCCTGTCGATGGCGGGCAGCGAGAAGATGTCGAAGAGCCTTGGCAATGTGGTGACCGTCGCCGATCTGCTGGCTGAGGGGCACAAGGGCGAGGTGCTGCGCTTCGCCCTGCTCTCCGCGCATTACCGCCAGCCGCTCGAATGGTCCGACGCGCTGATCGCCCAGAGCAAGGCGACGCTGGATCGGCTCTATCGCGCGGTCGGCGAGGCCGGTGGCGTGGCGGATGAAGGCGTTCTCAATGCCTTGTCGGACGATCTTAACACGCCGCTTGCGCTTGCCAGGCTGTCGGCGATCGAGGATGGTGCCGTGCTGCGGGCCAGCGGCGCATTGCTCGGGCTGTTCGGCTCGGACGCGACGGGCTGGTTCCAAGGCGAAGGCGACGCGCGCATCGACGGCCTCGTCGCTGCACGTACCGAGGCCAAGAGGCGGAAGGATTTCGCCGAAGCCGATCGTCTTCGAGCCGAACTGGCGGCCGAGGGGATCGTGCTGGAGGATGGACCTCAGGGCACAACCTGGCGGCGGGCTTAGGATCGGCTAGGGCCAATCGACATTCAGAGCGAAGCCCCCTCTCCCCAGCGGGGAGAGGGCTGGGGTGAGGGGGTTCTGCGTCCCAGGATAACTCCGAATGCCCGACACCCTCACCCTGCCCTCTCCCTCGAGGGAGAGGGAAAGCAGGTGAACGTCTCTGAATGTCGATTGGCCCTAGCTTACCATACCGCTCATCCTGAGTAGCCGCTGAGCGAAGTCGAAGCGGCGTATCGAAGGGCGCACGAGCTATCCGATCGGTCCTTCGATACGGGCCTTCGCCAAGCTCAGTCCCTACTCAGGATGAGCGGTAGAAGAGTGAGGCGTTAGCTCTCAGATGTCCTCGACGATCCGTCCGTAAAACTCCGGCCGGCGGTCCCTGAAGAAGCCGAAGGCGGCGCGGTGGCGTTTGGCGGTGTCGAGGTCGAGGGTGGCGACGAGGGCGCCGGTCTCGTTCGCACCGAACTCCGCGAGGATGTCGCCCCGCTGGTCGCAGATGAAGCTGTGGCCGTAGAAGATCTGGCCGTCCTCGTTGCCGATCCGGTTGGCGGCGACCACGGGAACGACGTTCGACACCGCATGGCCGATCATCGCCCGGCGCCACAGCCGCGACGTGTCGAGATCGGGATCGTGCGGCTCGGTGCCGATCGCGGTGGGGTAGAACAGGATCTCGGCGCCCTGCAGCATCAGGCTGCGCGCCGTTTCCGGATACCACTGGTCCCAGCAGATGCCGATGCCGAGCGTCGCGTCCGGTGTCGGCCAGGTGCGGAAGCCGGTATTGCCGGGGCGGAAGTAGAACTTCTCCTGATAGCCGGGGCCGTCGGGAATGTGGGTCTTGCGGTAGACGCCCATCACCGCGCCGGCGGGGTCGATCATCGCGAGGCTGTTGTAGTGATGCGGCCCGTCCGCCTCGAAGAAGCTGGTCGGGATGTAGATGCCGAGCTCCGCGGCGAGCTTCTGCATCGCCAGCACCGCCGGATGGCGGTCGACCGGCCGGGCGTTGGCGAACAAAGCCTCGTCCTGGGTGCGGCAGAAATAGGGGCCTTCGAACAGCTCGGGCGGCAGCACCACTTGCGCACCCTTGCCAGCCGCCTCGCGCACCAGTTCGGAGACGTTGCGGATATTCTCTTGCGCGTCCTCGCCGAACGCGAGCTGGAGCGCGGCGACGGTGAGTTGGGTCATGATCAAAACCATCCGTTCATGTCGAGCGAAGTCGAGATACTCTTTCGAGCGACGGCGAGAATAGGACAAGCCTCGGCTTCGCTCGGCTCAGTCCCTCGACTTCGCTCGGGATGAGCGGTTAATAACTGTTCAGTCCAGCGCCGGCACCTGCTGGCTGATGCAGTGGAAGCTGCCGCCCCCGGTCAGGATGTGGTCGGCGCGATAGCCTGCCACATGCCGGCCCGGGAAGAGCGCAGCAATCGCCTCCACGGCGGCGGCGTCATTCGGCGCGCCGTAGACCGGGACGGCCACGGCGGCATTGCCGATGTAGAAGTTCATGTAGGAAGCCGGGATGATTTCGCCATCGCGCTCGACCTTGCCGGGCGAGGGCAGGGGGACGATTCTCACGCCGAACGCCTCGGCGCGGCGGCGGGCGTCCGCATAGACGGCGGCATTGGGATCGTCCGCAGTCGGCTCGGGAATGGCCAGCGTCCCTTCGGCGACGAAGCGGGCGAGGTTGTCGACATGGCCGTCGGTATGGTCGTTGAGGAGCCCGTCGCCGAGCCAGAGCAGGCGGTCCACGCCGAGATCGGCCCTCAGCCGGGCCTCGACGTCGGCGCGGGTCATGCCCGGATTGCGGTTGGGATTGAGCAGGCACTGTTCGGTGGTGACGGCGAGACCGGTGCCGTCGACGTCGATCGCGCCGCCCTCCAGCACCCAGTCGTGCGAGGCCGCGACCAGATCGAGCGTCTCGGCGAGTCTGAGGCCCACCGTGTCGTCGCCGGCCAGCTCGTATTTCCCGCCCCAGCCGTTGAAGCGGAAGCGCGCGGCGGCCGGGCCGGCGCCCGACAGCAAGATGATCGGGCCGGTGTCACGCAGCCAGATGTCGCCGAACGGCTCCTGGATGACGGTCGCGAACGGGGCGAGCGTCTCCGCCGCCGCGACGGAAGCGGGATCGGCCGCAACCAGCCGCACCTCCTCGCCCTTGCCCTCGGCATGGACGATGCGGGCGAAGGCGGCGACCTCCTCGCGGGCCGGCGCGAGATCGTCCTCCCACAGGTCCGCATGGCTCGGAAAGCCGATCCAGACGGCGTCGTGCGGCGCCCATTCGGGCGGCTGGCGGAGACTCATCGCAGCAGCTGCTCGGCGCGCGAGCGATCGCGGATGGCGCGGAACTCGTCGCCCTGGTTCCAGTTCGGCCAGGCCTCGCTCTCCGCGAGCTCGCGGCCGATCCGGTAGAGCAGGCGCACCTCGTGGACCGCGCCGTCCCAGTTCCAGGCGGGATCATATTCGTCGCCGGGCGCATGATAGCGGTTGGCGCGATAGTCTTCCTGCGCGGCGAGGCCGGCGGTGCGGCCGCCATTGACCAGGTCCGGCCCGAGCTTGGCATAGACCATCGGCACGCCCCGCTTGGCGAGGCTGAAATGGTCGGAGCGGTAGTAATAGCCCGCTTCCGGCGCCGGCTCGGGAGTCAGGGTCAGGTTCTCGGCTCGGGCCGCGCGCTGCAGATAGGCGTCGAGCTCCGACTTGCCGGCGCCGACCGCATAGGCGTCGCGGGCGTCGCCCGCCAGCTGGAGGCTGTCGATGTTGATGCCCCCGGCGGTGAGCGAGAGCGGGTAGATCGGATTGGCCGCATAATAGGCCGAGCCGAGCAGGCCCGATTCCTCGGCGGTCACTGCGACGAACACCTGGCTGCGCGACGTGGCGCCGGTGCGGGCATTGGCTTCGGCCAGCGCGACGAGCGCCGCGGTGCCGCTCGCATTGTCGGTGGCGCCGTTGCAGATCCGGTCCTCGCCTGTCCTGAGCGACGCCGCAGGCGGCGTCGAAGGGCCCTCCTCGCGGCAGATGCCGAGATGGTCCCAATGGGCGGTGTAGAGGACATATTCGTCGCCGCGCGACGTGCCGGGCAGGATCCCGACGACGTTGCGCGAGGCGAAGCGGCGGACCTGGTTGTCGAGCGTGACCGAGGCGCGAAGGCCGGCGAGCGGCACCGCGCGGAAGCCGCGCTGCGCGGCGGCGCGGCTGAGGGCATCGAGGTCCTGCCCGCCCGCGGCGAGCAGGCGACGGGCGGCGTCGTGGCTCAGCCAGCCGTTCATCGCGGTCTGGTCGGCGCCGTCGTTCGGCGTCTGCATATAGGGCTGGGGGCCGGTCCAGCTGTTCTCGACGACGTTCCAGCCGTAGGAGGCCGGCGCGGTGTCGTGGACGATGAGCGCGGCAGCGGCGCCCTGCCGGGCGGCCTCCTCGAACTTGTACGTCCAGCGGCCGTAATAGGTCATCGCCCGGCCGCCGAAGGGGCCTTCGAGACCGGACGCGCTCCAGTCCGGGTCATTCACCAGGATGACCACCGTCTTGCCGCGGACGTCGACGCCTTCATAGTCGTTCCAGCCGCGCTCCGGCGCGTTGATGCCGTAACCGACGAAGACGATGTCGCTGTTCTCGACTGCCACGCGCGGCTGGGCGCGATAGGAGGTGCCGACGAAATCGGTGCGGTAGGCGAAGGCGGTCGGCGCGCCGCTCCCGCCGGCGATCCGGAGCTGCGGGCTGCCCTGCAGCGTGATCTCGACCAGCGGCACATCCTGGAACCAGCTGCCGTTGTTGCCCGGCTGCAGCCCGGCCCGCTGGAACTCCTGCGCGATCAGCTCGACGGTGCGCGCCTCACCCTGGGTGCCCGGCGCGCGGCCCTCGAACGCGTCGGACGAAAGCTGCTGCGTCACCCACTGCAGCGTCTCCCGGGAGATCTGCGGCTGGGCGAGGGCGGGCGAGCTCAGCAAAACGGCGATGAGGGCGAGGCGGCGCATCGGATCGATTTCCCGGCGTGGAGGTCGACAAGGCCGGGCTTTTGGCAGCCTCGAGGCGCTTCCGCAACCTTGCGCCCGGTGGAGACTTCGGCCATCAAGCCATAGAAATAGGAGGGGGCTCCATGCGAATTCGTCTTGGCGGTTACTTGCTGCTGCTCTTGGCCATGCCCGCCGCGCTCTTGGCGCAGGCGCCCGATATGGCCACGGCTTTTGGTGCGCGCGAAAGCATCGAAAGCATCGCGCTTTCGCCCAACGGGCGCCGGCTCGCCTATGTCGCGCCGGCCGATGGGCAGGCGTCGCGCCTCTACACCGTCGATCTCGACAGCGGGGACTCGCGCGTCACCACCGCCGCGGACGGGGTTCGCCAGCGGCTCGGCGGGTGCGGCTGGGTCTCGGATGCGCGGCTGCTCTGCACGGTCTTCGGGCTCACCGACAGCCCCGGCGAGATCGTCTCGCTCAGCCGGCTCGTCGCGCTCGACAGCGACGGCGCCAACATCCGCGTGCTCGGCCAGACCGACAGCTTCTACCAGCGCTACGTCAGCCTGTGGGGCGGCAACGTCATCGATTGGCTGCCCGGGCAGAACGGCGCGGTGCTGATGGGGCAGAATTTCGTGCCGGAGCGCCGCCAGGGCACCAATATCGAGCGGCGCGAGAACGGCTATGGGGTGGTGCGGGTGGACACCGCCAATCTCTCGACCCGAACGGTCGAGACGGCGCGGCTCAATGCCGCCCGCTATGTTTCCGACGGTCACGGCACGATCCGGATCATGGGCATGCGTCCGCCGCGCGGCGAGACCGGGATGATGGGCGACGTGATCAACTATTTCTACCGGGCCGCCGATTCGGAGGAGTGGCGCCCCCTTGGCCAATATACGGAATCGACCCGGGAGGGCATGAGTCCGGCCGCGGTCGATCGCGCGCTCAACGCCGCCTACGTCTTCCAGAAGCTGAACGGGCGCATGGCCCTGTACCGGCTTGCGCTGGACGGCTCCGGCCGGCGCGAGCTGCTTGTCTCGCACGACACCGTCGATGTCGCCGGGCTGCTGCGGATCGGCCGCGGCGGGCGGGTGATCGGCGCCTCCTACGTCACCGAGACGCGTCAGGCGGTCTATTTCGATCCGGAGCTGCAGCAGCTCGCCGCCCAGCTCGGTCGGGCGATGCCGAACCTGCCGCAGATCCGCTTTATCGATTCATCGGAGGATGAAAGCCGGCTGCTGATCCTCGCCGCGAGCGATCGCGATCCGGGCCGCTACTTCCTCTACGACCGCGGCACGCGCCAGCTCAACGAGATCATGCTGGCGCGGCCGCAACTGGAGAACGTCACCCTGGCCGAGGTGCGCGCCGTCTCCTACCGCGCCGCGGACGGGACGACGATCCCGGCCTATCTGACGCTGCCCCCGGCCGGCAGCGGCCGCGGATTGCCGGCGATCGTCCTGCCGCATGGCGGCCCGGAGGCGCGCGACGAATGGGGGTTCGACTGGCTGGCGCAATATTTCGCCAATCGCGGCTTCGCCGTGCTCCAGCCCAATTTCCGGGGGTCGGCCGGCTATGGCGACGACTGGTTCCGCGAGAACGGCTTCCAGGCGTGGCGGACCGCGATCGGCGACGTCAACGATGCCGGACGCTGGCTCGTTTCGGAGGGGATCGCGAATCCTGCCAGGCTGGCGATCGTCGGCTGGTCCTATGGCGGCTATGCGGCGCTGCAGGCGAACGTGCTCGACCCGCAATTGTTCAAGGCGGCGGTGGCGATCGCGCCGGTCACCGATCTCAACCTCCTGAAGGAGGAGTGGCGGCGCTGGACCAGCTTCGCGGCGATCCGCGACTTCGTCGGCAGCGGCCCGCACGTCCGCGACGGCTCGCCTGCGGAGAATGCCGCGGCGATCCGCGTGCCCGTGCTGCTCTTTCACGGTGATCTCGACAGGAATGTCGGCATCGGCCAGTCACGGCGCATGGAAGGCCGGCTGCGCGAAGCGGGCGGGCGGGTCGAGCTGGTGGCCTATCCGGGGCTCGATCACCAGATCGAGGATTCGACGGCGCGGGCGGACATGCTGCGGCGGAGCGATGCCTTCCTGCGCACCACGCTCGGCCTGGAATGAGAAAAGGCGGCTCCCCGCAGGGAACCGCCTTTTCTGATCGCGTCTGACCGACAGGATCAGCGCGAGTAGAATTCGACGACCAGGTTCGGTTCCATGCGGACCGGATAGGGCACCTCGTCCAGCGTGGGCACGCGGGTGAAGGTGACCTTGGCGGCGCCGTCGGGGGCGACATATTCGGGGATGTCACGCTCGGCGAGGCTCTGCGCCTCCATGACCAGCGCCATTTCCTGCGCCTTGGAACCCAGCGTGACCTCGTCGCCGACGTTCACGCGGCGCGAGGCGATGTTGCACTTGACGCCGTTGACGCGGACATGGCCGTGGCTGACCAGCTGGCGCGCGGCCCAGATGGTCGGCGCGAACTTGGCGCGGTAGACGACCATGTCGAGACGGCGCTCGAGCAGGCCGATCAGGTTCTGGCCGGTGTCGCCCTTCATCTTCGACGCGTCGGTGTAGGCGCGCTTGAACTGCTTCTCGGTGACGTCGCCGTAATAGCCCTTGAGCTTCTGCTTGGCGCGCAGCTGGATGCCGAAGTCCGACATCTTGCCCTTGCGGCGCTGGCCGTGCTGGCCGGGGCCGTATTCGCGCTTGTTGACCGGGCTCTTCGGGCGACCGAAGACGTTCTCGCCCATCCGGCGGTCGAGCTTGTACTTGGCGCTGCTGCGCTTCGACATAATGAAACTCCAATTCGCGTTATCATGATCCCTGGAACCGCACCGCCGGACCGTGTCATCCGGCGCGGCCACCGCTTCACCAGGGGTGCGGGGCCAATTGCGAAGGCGGGCACATGGCCGCGCTCGCGCGGAAAGTCAACCTCGACAGGGCGCGCCGTGTCGTTAAAGGAGCGCCATGACCAATGCCATGACTGAAGAACGAGTGAAGCCGGCGGCGTGCGAGACCATGGCCGAGGTGCGCTACGGCATCGACCGGCTCGATGAGCAGATCGTCGCGCTGATCGGCGAGCGTTTCCGCTACATGGACGCCGCCGCGCGGATCAAACCGCATCGCGACACGGTGCGCGTCGAATGGCGCAAGGCGCAGGTGATCGAGAATGCCCGGAGCCACGCCCGGGCGGCCAGCGTGCCCGACGAGGTGATCGGCGATATCTACGAGCGCCTCGTCGAGGGCTCGATCGCCTACGAGTTCGACCGGTTCGACGAACTGCGCGGCTGACGCAGCCGGCCTTCCTCCAGCGCCCGGACGATGCCGCGCATCGCCTGCACCTCGCGCGCCGACCAGCCGGCCTTGGTGACGATGGTGCGGATGGTGTTCTGGGTCGCCGGCGTGCGATCGGGCGGGTGGAAATAGTCGGCCGCCTCGAGCGCGTCGAAGAGTTGTCGGATCAGGCCTTCGAGGTGGACATGCTCGGCGCGCGGCTCGGCCTGGTCGCCCAGGGTCGGCACGGCGAGCGTCTGCAGCTTCGACCACTCATAGGCGAGCAGCATCACCGCCTGGGCGAGGTTCAGCGAGCGGAACTCGGGATTGACCGGCACGGTGACGATCTTGCTCGCGATCGCGACCTCGTCGGTCTCGAGGCCCGATCGTTCGGCGCCGAACAGGATGGCTGAGGGGCCGGCGTTGGTCTGGACTTCGCGCGCGGCTTCCTCCGGCGAGACCACCGGTACGACGAGGCCGCGTTTCCTGACCGTGGTCGCATAGACGAACGGGCAGTCCGCCACCGCCTCGGCGACGGTGTCGAACACCTGTGCCTGCTCCAGCACGATGTCCGCGCCTGAGGCGGCAGGACCTGCGCTTGGGTTCGGCCACCCATCCCGCGGGGCGACGAGGCGCATGTCGGTGAGCCCGAAATTGAGCATCGCCCGCGCCGCCTTGCCGATATTCTCGCCGAGTTGCGGGCGGACGAGGACGATGGCGGGGGGCGTTGCTTTCCGCGGCATCCCCAATTCCGCTTTTCCCGAGCGAAGTCGAGGGACTAAACCGAGCGAAGCCGAGGCTCTTTCGGCGCGCTCACCAGGCGGGATCGCAAGTCGCTTCAGCCGATCCCAATTCTCGGCGATCAAGGCCTCCTTCTTCGCACGCGACCAGCCCTTGATCTTGGTTTCCGCCGCTTGCGCCTCGGCGCGGGTCGGGAAGTTGTCGGCCCAGACCAGTTCGATCGGGCGGCGTTCGTAGGTATAGCCGCGAATGGCGCCGCTTTGATGTTCGGCGACCCGTCGGTCCAGATCGTCGGTATGGCCGGTATAGTAGCTCCGGTCGGCGCAGTGGAGGATATAGGTCCAGAAACTCATGTCTGCCCGCTTAGGGCCTCGGCTTCGCTCGGCCTAGTCCCTCGACTTCGCTCGGGAATGCGGGGTAAGGGAAATCTACTCCTTCCCCGCTTCACTGATCGTGCCAGCAAAGTCCTCGAAGTCCTTGGCCTCGCGGAAGTCCTTATAGACGCTGGCGAAGCGGATATAGGCGACCGGGTCGAGCGCCTTCAGGCCCTCCATCACCATCTGGCCGATCCGGGCCGAGGGCATCTCGCTTTCGCCGCTGGTTTCGATCTGGCGCTGGATCGAGGAGGCGAGGCGCTCGATCCGTTCGGTCGGTACCGGCCGCTTGCGGCAGGCGATGGCGATCGAGCGTTCGAGCTTGGCGCGGTCGAACGGCTCGCGCTTGTCCTCGGACTTGAGCACGGTCAATTCGCGCAGCTGGATGCGCTCGAAGGTGGTGAAGCGTGCGCCGCAATCCTCGCACTGGCGGCGGCGGCGGATGGCCGAGCCGTCCTCGGTGGGACGGCTGTCCTTCACCTGGCTGTTCTCATGGGCGCAGAACGGGCAGCGCATCTAGCCGGATTTGCTCCGCCGCAGGGCTGCGACGCCCGCACCGACCAGCGCACCGACGCCGATCGAGACGAAGGGGATGGCGACGGCCGCGACCGCGCCGATCGCAGCGCCGGCGGCGACCTTCCTGCCGGTCGGGCTGGTGAGCACCGGCTGGCTTGCCTTCCTGATCTCCTCCGCGGTGCCGCTCGCGAAACCGGCCAGCATCTGGCCGATCGACTCGCCGCCTTCGGCCTGGATCGCGGTGCCGCAAGCCGGGCAGAAGTTCGCGCCGTCCGGCAGGCCCGCCGAACAGGTGCCGCACATCCGCGTCAGTTTCGCTTCGTCTGCCATGACGGCCCCCTCAGAAGCCCTGATAGATCGGGAAGCGCGCACAGAGCGCCCGCACGCGCTGGTTGACCTCGGCCTCGACCGCACTGTTGGCGGCATGGTCGTTGGCCTTGAGGCCTTCCAGAACATCGGCGACCATGTCGGCGATGTCGCGGAATTCGGCGACGCCGAAGCCGCGGGTCGTGCCGGCGGGCGATCCGACGCGGATGCCGCTGGTCTTGACCGGGGGCAGCGGATCGTTGGGGATGCCGTTCTTGTTGCAGGTGATGCCGGCGCGCTCCAGCGCCTCGTCGGCATCCTTGCCGGTGACGCCGAGCGGGCGGAGGTCGATGAGCGCGAGATGCGTGTCGGTGCCGCCCGAGACGAGATCGGCGCCGCGCTCTTTCAAACGGCTGGCGAGTGCCTTGGCATTGGCGATGACCGCCTTGGCATAGGTCTTGAACTCCGGCTGGAGCGCCTCGCCGAACGCGACCGCCTTGGCGGCGATGACGTGCATCAGCGGACCACCCTGCAGGCCGGGGAAGACCGCCGAGTTGATCTTCTTGGCGATGTCCTCGTCGTCGGTCAGCACCATCCCGCCGCGCGGGCCGCGCAGCGTCTTGTGGGTGGTGGTGGTGACGACATGGGCGTGGCCGAACGGAGTCGGGTGCTCGCCCGCGGCGACGAGGCCGGCGAAATGGGCCATGTCGACCATGAAGAGGGCGCCCACCTCGTCCGCGATCGCGCGGAAGCGGGCGAAATCGATGTGGCGCGGATAGGCCGAGCCGCCGGCGATGATCAGCCGCGGCTTCTGCGCCTTCGCCATCGCCTCGACCTGGTCATAGTCGATGAGATGGTCGTCGGGCCGGACGCCATATTGGACGGCGTTGAACCATTTGCCGGACATGGCCGGCTTGGCGCCGTGGGTGAGGTGGCCGCCGGCATCGAGGCTCAAACCCATGATCGTATCGCCGGGCCTGGTCAGTGCCAGCATGACCGCGCCGTTCGCCTGTGCGCCCGAATGGGGCTGGACGTTGGCGAAGCCGCAGTTGAACAGCTGCTTGGCGCGCTCGATCGCCAGCGTCTCGACCTCGTCGGACGGGTGGCAGCCCTGATAGTAGCGCCGGCCCGGATAGCCTTCGGCATATTTGTTGGTGAAGACCGTGCCCTGCGCCTCGAGCACCGCCTTCGAGACGATGTTCTCCGACGCGATCAGCTCGATCTGGTTCTGCTCGCGGTCGAGCTCGTGGGTCACGCCGGCGAACACCGCCGGGTCGGCCTCGGCGAGACCGCGGGTGAAGAAGCCGTCGGGCTGGACGTCGTGGAGATCGTTGGCGGCGGTGGTCGTCATGCGGACTCCTTGGTGAAGGACGGGTTGGTTAGCTTGTCGACGCGGCGCTGGTGGCGCCCCCCCTCGAACGGTTCGGCGAGGAAGGCGTCGAGGCAGGCCTTGGCCATCTCGATGCCGATCAGCCGCGCGCCCATGGCGATGGCGTTGGCGTCGTTGTGCTGGCGGGCGAGGCGGGCGGACAAGGGTTCGCTGACCCGCGCGCAGCGGCAGGCGGGATGGCGGTTGGCGGCGATCGAGATGCCGATGCCCGAGCCGCAGAGCGCGACGCCGAAATCGGCGCGGCCGGCGGCGATCTCCTCGGCGAGCTTGTAGCCGTAGTCGGGATAGTCGACCGAATCGACGCCTTGCGGACCGAGATCGGTGACGCTGTGGCCCTGTTCGCGCAGATGGTCGGCCAGCGCCGCCTTCAGCTCGACGGCGGCGTGATCGGAAGCGATGGCGATGCGCTCGGCCAAGGCGCAGACTCCCCGATGGAATGAAGCCTCGCCTCTAGGCCAGCCCGGCGCGGTTGACTACCCCCGCAGCGTGAAGGCGGCGGCGATCAGCACGCCGATCACGATGACGATGGCGCGCAGCACGCCCGGCCGCACGACGCTCGCCAGTCGTCCGCCCGCCGCGCCGCCGAGCAGCGCGCCCACCGCCATCACCCCGGCCGCCGGCCAGTGGACCTCGGCCATGCCGGCGAAATAAAGCGCGGCGGTGACGTTGGTGACCAGCCCCATCGCCTGCTTGAGGCCGTTGAGGCGCGTCAGCGTGTCGTCGAGCGCGAGGCCGATCATGGCAAGGTACATGACGCTGAGCCCCGCCCCGAAATAGCCGCCATAGACCGCCGCGAGGATCACCGGCGGGATCGCCCAGGCGAGCGGGATGCGCGCGCTCCCGCGCGTCAGCATGCGCCGCACCGGGTCCTGGATCGCAAGCAGCAGGCAGGCGCCGAGCACCAGCGCGGGGATCAGCGCCTCGAAGGTGCCCTCGTCTGTCTGAGTCAGCAGCCAGGCGCCGACCACCCCGCCGACAGCGGCGACGGGCAGGAGCAGCGCCATGCGCCGGCCCTGGCCGGTCAGGTCGCGCCTTTGGGCGAGCACCCCGCCGACATAGCCGGGGCAGAGCGCAATCGTGTTGGTGACATTGGCCATGATCGGCGGCAGCCCGACCGCGATCAGCACCGGAAAGGTGAAGATCGAGCCGCCGCCCGCCAGCGCATTGAATCCGCCTGCGGCGAAGGCCGCAGCGGCGAGGATGAGGAAATCGAGGGCGGAGATCATTCTTGGCGGTGAACCCGATGGCCATTCATGCTAGCTCTATCGCCATGAATCGTCCCAGAGAACGTTTTCATCACGACGGCACCGCGCCCGCGCGCTTCACCACTGCGGAGTTTCTCCGCATGGCCGATCTCGGCGCGTTCGAAGACATGACGGTGGAGCTGGACCATGGGGAGCTTGTGCGGATGAATCCACCCCATGGCGGTCATGGCGCGATGCAGGCCCAGGTGATCGCGGTCTTGTCGCAAGGGATGACCGGGAGCGGCCTCACCCTGAGTGGCGAAGTCGGCATCATGCTTGGCACCGACACCGTGCGCGCCGTCGATGCGGCGCTGGTTGCGGGTGCGATCGAGGAAACGGGGCTTTTGCAGCCCGAGCAGGTGCGGTTGGCGATCGAAATCTCCGACTCCACGCTCGACCGCGATCTCGGCGAAAAGCTGCGCGATTATGCGGCGGCCGGGATCGCGCATTATTGGGTCGTCGATGTGAAGGCGCGCGTCGTCCATGTCATGGCGGCGCCAGGCGGAGAGGCCTATGACGAACGAACGGTCGTGCGCTTCGGCGAGCCGCTTGCCTTGCCGGGCGGCGGCACCGTCGTGCTCGGCTGAGCTCAGGCGGCGAGCGGCAGCTCCAGCCGGTCCCAGATCTCGACGAGCGCGGCGGTGAGGTCGCGCATCATCTCTTCGCTGTGCGCGGGGCCCGGGGTGAAGCGCAGCCGCTCGGTGCCGCGCGGCACGGTCGGGTAATTGATCGGCTGGACGTAGATGCCGTATTCGGCGAGCAGGATGTCGCTGATCCGCTTCGCGCGGACCGGATCGCCGACCAGCAGCGGCACGATGTGCGTCGTCGACGGCATCACCGGCAGCTTCGCCTCGGCGAAGATCCGCTTCAGCGTCGCGGCATTGGCCTGCTGCGCGTCGCGCTCGACCGACGAGGCCTTGAGATGCCTGACGCTCGCCAGCACGCCGGCGACCAGCACCGGCGAGAGCGAGGTGGTGAAGATGAAGCCCGGCGCGTAGCTGCGCACCACGTCGACGATGTTCCTGTCGGCTGCAATGTAGCCGCCCATCACGCCGAACGCCTTGCCGAGCGTGCCCTCGATGATGGTGAGGCGATGCGCGGCATCGTCGCGCTCCGAAATGCCGCCGCCGCGCGCGCCGTACATGCCCACGGCGTGCACCTCATCGAGATAGGTGAGGGCGTTGTACTTGTCGGCGAGGTCGCAGATCGCGTGGATCGGGGCGACGTCGCCGTCCATCGAATAGACGCTCTCGAACGCGATCAGCTTCGGGGCATCGGCGGGGGCGGCCGCCAGCAGCTCCTCGAGATGTTCGAGGTCGTTGTGGCGGAAGACCTGCTTCTCGCAGCCGGAATTGCGGATGCCGGCGATCATCGAGGCGTGGTTGAGCGCATCGGAGAAGATGATGCAGCCGGGCAGCAGCTTGCCGATCGTCGACAGCGTCGCTTCGTTCGAGATGTAGCCCGAGGTGAAGATCAGCGCCGAATCCTTGCCGTGCAGGTCCGCGAGCTCGGCCTCGAGCTCGACATGGTAGTGGGTGTTGCCGCCGATGTTGCGGGTGCCGCCGGAGCCGGCGCCGACATCGTGCAGCGCCTCTTCCATCGCGCCGGTGACCGACGGATGCTGGCCCATGCAGAGATAGTCGTTCGAGCACCAGACGGTGATCGGCTTCGGGCCGTTGTGGCCGTGGAAGCAGCGCGCATTGGGGAAGGCGCCCTTGTTCCTGAGGATATCGATGAACACGCGATAGCGGCCCTCGGCATGCAGCCGCTCGATCGCCTCCGCAAAGATGCGCTGATAGTCCAAGACTCTACTCGTCCCCGTTGCTCGACTGCCCAATAGCGGATTTGTCCACGGGAAGGCCAGTGAGAACGGCTCGCAACAAGCGGCCGCTCAGAGCTTCTCGATCCGGGTGAGGCCGAAACCGGCAAGGCCGGCGCGATAGGCCTCGGCGGCTGTCGCGTCGCCCGTGAAGACGGCGATGCCTTCGGACGGCTCCTCGGGCCAGGTGACGTCGCGGGCGAGCCAGGCGGTGCGCCGTGCGATGCCGGCATTGCCGTCGACGAAGGTAAGCGCGTGCGGCGCGGCCTCGGCGAGCCGGTCCTCGACCAGCGGGAAATGGGTGCAGGCGAGGACGACAACGTCGATGCGGTCACCGCCAGGCTGGTGGAGCAGGCCGTCGAGGGCGCGGCGATAGCTGTCAGAAGACGTCGCTGCGCCGCGCAGGGTCGCCTCGGCGAGGTCGACCAGCTCGGCCGAGCCATGGCGGATCACCGTGCAGTCGGTGGCGAACTCGGCCGCGAGTCGATCGACATAGGGCTGGACGATCGTTGCTTTGGTGCCGAGCACGCCGATCACCCTGGTCTTCGACAGGACGGCGGCCGGCTTGATCGCCGGCACGGTGCCGACGACCGGCAGATCGAGCGCGGCGCGGACGTCGTCCAACGCGATCGTCGAGGCGGTGTTGCAGGCGATGACGATGAGCTCGGGATCATAGCGTTCGGTGAGCCGCCCGAGCAGCGCCGGCACGCGAATGGCGATCTCGGCCGGGCTCTTGGTGCCGTAGGGATAGCCGCCGCTGTCCGCCGCATAGACGATCGGCGCATGAGGCAGCAGCGTCCGGATCTCGCGCAGCACCGAAAGACCGCCGACGCCCGAATCGAAGACGAGGAGGGGGCGGGCGGGCGGCATCGCGGCCGATGTAGCTGCGACATTTGCCGACAGCAAACGCAGTTGCGCCGATCCCCGCGCGGGCTTACGCCGGCATAGAAGGGGATGCCGTGATTACTTGGGATACACTTGCCGAGCCGCTCCTTTCACTTCTGCTCGGCTACCTGCTCGGCGCGATTCCGTTCGGGCTGCTGCTGACGCGCTTCGCCGGTCTGGGCGACGTTCGCGACATCGGCTCCGGCAATATCGGCGCCACCAACGTGCTGCGCACCGGCCGCAAGGGGCTCGCCGCCGCGACCTTGATCCTCGACGCCGCCAAGGGCGCCGCTGCGGTGCTGCTGGTCCGCGCGCTGTGGCCGAACATCATGGGGCTGGACGGGGTCGCCGCGATCGGCGCTTTCCTGGGCCACCTCTGGCCGGTGTGGCTGCGCTTCAAGGGCGGAAAGGGGGTGGCGACACTGCTCGGCCTGCTTGCCGCGCTGGCCTGGCCGGTGGCGCTGATTGCGGCCGCGGCCTGGATCGGCGCGCTCCTCCTCACCCGCTATTCCTCGGTCGGCGGCATGAGCGCAGCCGTCGCCGCGCCGATCGCCGCCGCCGCGATGGGCCGGTTCGACCAGGCCCCGTTGTTCCTCGGCTTCGCGCTGCTCGTTCTGTGGAAGCACCGCGCCAACATCGCTCGGCTTCGCAATGGCACCGAGCCGAAGGTCGGGCGCAAGGCGGGCTGATGCCGGCGCCGCCCGACGCCGTCGCGCGGCTGCGCCTGATCCGCTCCGACAATATCGGCCCGGTCACCTATTTCCAGCTTCTCGCCCGCTTCGGATCGGCGCAGGCGGCGATCGATGCGATTCCCGATCTCGCCGCACGCGGCGGCGGGCGGGCGCCCAGGCTGGCGCCGGCCGCGCAGGTCGAGCGCGAGATCGAGACGGTGGCACGGCTCGGTGCCCGCCACCTGTTTCTCGGCCAGAGTCTCTATCCCGCGTTGCTGGCCGAACTGGAGAGCGCACCGCCAGCGCTGATCGCCAAGGGAGACTTCTCGCTCCTCGACAGGCCGGCGGTGGCCGTGGTCGGTGCCCGCAACGCCTCGGCCGCGGCCTGCCGTTTCGCGCGGATGCTCGCGCAAGGGCTGGGCGATGCCGGTCAGGTCGTCGTGTCGGGCCTCGCCCGCGGCATCGACACGGCGGCGCATGACGGCGCGCTTGCAACCGGCACGATCGCGGTGATCGCCGGCGGCATCGACATCTGCTACCCGCCCGAAAACGAAGAGCGGCAGCGCGCCATCGCGGCCCGCGGCCTGCTGCTTGCCGAGCAGCCGCCGGGTACCGAGCCGCGCGCCCGCCATTTTCCCTATCGCAACCGGATCATCGCCGGCCTCGCGCAGGGAACCGTGGTGGTCGAGGCGGCGCCCAAGTCCGGCTCGCTGATCACGGCGCGCCATGCGACCGAGTTCGGCCGCGAGGTGATGGCCGTGCCCGGCTCGCCGCTCGATCCCCGCGCGCAAGGCTGCAACCTGCTGATCCGCGAGGGCGCGACCCTGGTCCAGACGGCCGAGGACGTGATCGAGGCGCTGAGCCCGATCCACCCGCGCCCGTTCCGCCAGCGCCGGCTCGACTATGGTGGAGGCCCCGTTCCCGCCGATATCGACGCGGAGACCCGGCGCCGCGTCACCGGCCTGCTGGGCCCGACTCCCGTGCCGGTGGACGAGCTCCTTCGGCAGTCAGGGGCCACGCCCGCAGCGGTCCATACCGTGCTTCTGGAGCTGGAGCTGGCGGGCCGGCTGGAGCGACATGCGGGCGGACGCGTGAGCCTGGCATAGTCTCGTCGCCTTGCCGGGCGCCCGGAGACCGGACCGGCTTCGGTTCGTCGCGAAGGGCAGGGACACCCATTGTTCCCATCCTGGCGAGACCCTACGTCATGAGCCGGCGTTGAGGAGAATACGCTTGTTCGAGCAAGGGGAGTCGGCGAGGAAGCGGGGGTCCGTCACGGTCCTGGCGCTCCTGGTCGGCCTGCTGCTCGGTCTCTCCGGGAGCGGCGTCCAGCCGCAATCCGATCCGAACACGGCCCGCCTCGGCAACGGCAAGATTCTTCGGCTGGCCACCGGCCTGCGGATCGCCGGCCGCCCCGACGACAACGGCACCAACGACGAGGCTTCGCCGGCTCTGCCGCCGCCGCCGCCGACGGTGGTCACCGAGCTGGTTTCGGTCCGGCCGGCAGCGCGCGTGGCGCAGACCGCCTTCGCCGCGGCGTCGCTCGATCCGCAATTCCACTATCAGGCCCGGGCGCCTCCAGCCGCCTGAGCCGCCACGTCGCGGCATTCCGACAACGTGAAATGGGCCGCTGCCGCAGATCTGCCTGCCGGCATGCCGAACCTGCTGGAGTCAATCATGTCATCATCCACCTATCGCCTCACGCTCATCCACCGCAGCCTCGACGATTCGATCCGCAAGGAGATGAAGCGGAGCCGTCCCGACAGCTTCCGGCTGCTTCGGCTCAAGAAGATGAAGCTGGCCATCAAGGACCGGCTGACCGCACGGATGCGCAGGGGCTTGGCCGGTTGACGCCGGCGGGCCGGCGCCCGATTTGACTCGGGCGCCGGTCATTCTTTCCCCATTGCCGAATGCGGGCCATCCAGGCTCTTGACGGACCGGCGCGGCGCTTTCCACCTTGTACGCGTACGCGTGAAGGAAACTTTCCACACATGAAGCTGGTCGTCGTCGAATCGCCCGCCAAGGCGAAAACCATCGAGAAGTATCTGGGCGGCGGCTATCGCGTGCTCGCCTCCTACGGCCATGTCCGCGATCTGCCGCCCAAGGACGGATCGGTCGATCCCGATCAGGGCTTCGCGATGGAGTGGGAAACCTATGCGGACAAGACGAAGCAGCTGAAAGCCATCACGGACGAGGCGAAGAAGGCCGACGCGCTGATCCTCGCGACCGACCCGGATCGCGAGGGCGAGGCGATCTCCTGGCATGTTCAGGAGGTGCTGAGAAACCGCAAGGCGCTTCCGGCGGATGTCGAGCGGGTGACGTTCAACGCGATCACCAGGTCCGCGGTCACCGAGGCGATGTCCAGGCCGCGCGCGCTCGACGAAGACCTGATCGACGCCTATCGCGCCCGCCGCGCGCTCGATTATCTGGTCGGCTTCACGCTCTCGCCGGTGCTCTGGCGCAAGCTGCCCGGCGCCAAGTCGGCCGGCCGCGTCCAGTCGGTGGCGCTGCGCCTGATCGTCGACCGCGAGCGCGAGATCGAGCTGTTCCGCGCGCAGGAATATTGGTCGGTCACCGCCACGATGGAGGCGGACGGCACCGAGTTCCTCGCCCGCCTCGTCCGCTACCAGGGCGAGAAGATCGACCGATTGACGATCGGCAGCGAAGGCACGGCGCGCGCCGCGAAGCAGGCGGTCGAGGAGGGGCGCTTCACCGTCACCGCGGTCGAGACCAAGCCGCTCACCCGCAATCCACCGCCGCCCTTCACCACCTCGACCCTCCAGCAGGAAGCGGCGCGCAAGCTCGGCCTTTCCGCCAGCGTGATGATGCGCCTCGCCCAGGATCTCTACGAGGACGGCGCGATCACATATATGCGCACCGACGGCGTCCAGATGGCGCCGGAGGCGATCTCGGCCGCCCGCAAGGCCGTCGCCGACCGCTACGATGCCGGCTATGTGCCGGACAAGCCGCGCCACTACGAGACCAAGGCCAAGAATGCGCAGGAAGCGCACGAGGCGATCCGCCCGACGGACTTTGCCAGGGAGCGCGTCGGCTCGGGCGATCATGCCCGGCTCTACGATCTCATCTGGAAGCGCGCGCTGGCGAGCCAGATGGCCTCGGCGCGGCTGGAGCGCACGACGGTGGAGCTCACCGACGGCACCGGCCAGCACGCGCTGCGCGCCACCGGCCAGGTCGTGCTGTTTCCGGGGTTCCTCGCCCTCTACGAGGAGGGACGGGACGATGTCGAGGACGAGGACAGCCGCCGGCTTCCGCGCCTCAAGGACGGCGATGTCCCGGCCAGGAAGAAGGTCGAGGCCGAGCAGCATTTCACCCAGCCGCCGCCGCGTTATTCCGAAGCGTCGCTGACGAAGAAGATGGAGGAGCTCGGCATCGGCCGCCCCTCCACCTATTCGACGATTCCCCAGACGCTCAAGGACCGCGACTATGTCCGGCTGGAGAAGGGTCGTTTCTTTCCCGAGGAGAGCGGGCGGTTGCTGACCGCCTTTCTCGAGCGCTTCTTCGAGCGCTACGTCTCCTACGATTTCACCGCCCATCTCGAGGACGAGCTCGACGACATATCCGGCGGCCGGGCGCAGTGGCAGCAGGTGCTCGCGGCCTTCTGGCGGGACTTCAAGCCGAAGACCGGCGAGGTGATGGAGCAGAAGCCCTCCGACATCACCGCGGCGCTGGACGAGTTCCTCTCGCCCTATCTTTTCCCGGACAGGGGCGACGGCGCCGATCCGCGCCTCTGCCCGGTCTGCGGCACCGGCCGGCTCGGCCTGCGCGGCGGCAAGTTCGGCGCCTTCGTCGCCTGCTCCAACTATCCGGACTGCAAATATACCCGCCGCTTCGGCCAGGGCGGCGAGGCCAGCGAGGACAATGGCCCGCAGGTGCTTGGCCAGGATCCGGAGACCGGGCAGGACGTGACGCTGCGCTCCGGGCGGTTCGGCCCCTATTTCCAGCTCGGCGACGGCAAGGAAGCGAAGCGCGCCTCGCTGCCCAAGGACGTGCCGGGCGCCGGGGCCGACCTCGAGGTGGCGCTGCGCCTGCTCTCGCTGCCGCGCGCCGTCGGCACGCATCCGGAGACGGGGAAGGAGATCACCGCGAGCATCGGCCGCTACGGCCCCTACCTCGCCCATGACGGCAAATATGCGAAGCTCGGCTCTACGACCGACGTGTTCGAGGTCGGCATGAACGCGGCGGTCGCGAAGCTCGCCGACGCAGCCAATGGCGGCGGCCGCCAGCGCGGCTCGCGCGAGCCCTTGAAAGTGTTGGGCAAGCATCCGCGTACCGAGGCCGAGATCAGGCTGATGGAAGGGCGCTTCGGTCCCTATGTGACCGACGGCACGACCAACGCGACATTGCCCAAGACGCTTGCGCCCGACCAGCTGACATTGGAGGAAGCCGCCCAGCTCATCGACGATCGCGCCGCCAAGGGGCCGGCGAAGAAGGGCAGGGGCCGCAAGGCGCCCGCGAAGAAGGCGAGGGGGAAGAAATGACGATGACGCATGTTGCGGCGGTCCTGTTGCTGGGCTGCCTGGCGCGCGGTGCGGCGCTGGCCCAGACGCCGGGCGATCCGGCCAATGCCGACTATCATTTCCAGTATCTGAACCGCCTCGATCCGGCCGAAGGCTGGCATCGCACGGTGAGCGGCCTCAGGTACCGCAAGGTCAGCGGCAGCGCGGAAGGGCCGCGCCCGACCGTCAGCGACACCGTCACCATCCACTATGTCGGCCGCTTCATCGACGGCAGCGAGTTCGACAGCTCGGTCGCGCGCGGCGAGCCGGCGACCTTCCCGCTCGGCGGTCTCATCCGCGGCTGGCAGGAGGGCGTGCCGATGATGGCGGTCGGCGACCGCTACGAATTCGCCATTCCCTACACGCTCGCTTACGGGCCCAACGGCCGCGGCCCGATCCCGGGTGGTGCGACCCTGATCTTCACCATCGACCTGCTCGGCATCGGCGGGCAGGCGCAGTAGGCGCGCCGGGCCCGCCGCCATGATCGATATCCTCATCATCGGCGGCGGCGCGGCGGGGGTCGCGGCGGGGCGACGGCTCTCCGGTGAAGCGGTCGAGACGCTGGTCGTCGAGGCCGGCGACAGGCTCGGCGGCCGCGGCCATACGCGCGACATTGCCGGCATGAAGCTCGATCTCGGCTGCGGCTGGCTTCATTCCGCCGACCGCAATCCCTGGCGGGCGCTGGCCGAGGAGGCGGAGGTCGAGATCGATCGCACCCCGCCCGCCTGGCGCACCCAGTTCGCCGACCTCGGCTTCACCGCCGAAGAACAGGCCGAGGCGCGCGAGACCTACGCCGCCTTCATGCGGCGTCTGCGCGAGACCCCGCCGCCGAGCGACCTCGCGTCGGACGCGATGGAGACAGGCCATCGCTGGAACTGCTATTTGGAGGCGCTGAGCGGCTTCATGAACGGCGCCGAGCTCGAGCGTCTCTCGGTCGCCGACTATCTCGCCTACGAGGATGCTGCGGGCGAGCTGAACTGGCGCCTGCCCGCCGGTTTCGGTGCGTTCATCACGGGCGCCGGGGACGGGCTGCCGGTGCGGCTCGGCGCCGCCGTCGAGCGGATCGACCGGAGCGGCCCCATCCTCGTCGCGCACACGGCGGCCGGTCCGATCGAGGCGCACACGGTCATCGTCGCGGTGCCGACCAACGTGCTCGCCGACGGCCGCCTGCGCTTCACGCCGGACCTGCCCGACAAGGTCGAGGCGGCGGCGCGGCTGCCGCTGGGCCTCGCCAACAAGGCCTTCCTGCGCCTCGACCGGGTCGAGCCCTTTCCGCCCGACAGCCAGCTCTTCGGCGATCCGCGACGGGCCGACACCGGAGCCTATTCGCTGCGCCCGTTCGGCCGGCCGGTGATCGAATGCTTCTTCGGCGGCGTTGGCGCCAGGGAGCTGGAGGCCGAAGGGGAGGGTGCGGGGCTGGATTTCGGCATCGAGCAGCTCGTCGGCCTGCTCGGCAGCGAGATGCGCCGTCGCCTGACGCCGCTCGTCGAGACGCGCTGGGGGCAGGATCCCCTGTTCGGCGGCTCCTACAGCCATGCGCTGCCCGGCCACCATGCGGCGCGGGCGGCGCTGGCCCGGCCGGTCGAGGACCGCATCTTCTTCGCCGGCGAAGGTTGCTCGCTGCGGGATTTCTCGACGGCGCACGGTGCCTATGAAACCGGCATTGCCGCAGCCGAGGCGGCGCTAGCCGCGCTGCCGTCCGCACGCTGAGCAGGCCGGATCCTTCGCGATCCTGACCGTCCGCATCGCGGGCTTGAGGCCATCGAAGATGTGGAGCTTGCCCGCGGCGTCCTCGCCGAAGCCGGTGATCGTCCGGATCGTCTCGAGCGCGGCGAACGTGCCGGCAATTCCGGCCATCGCGCCAAGCACGCCCAGCTCCGAACAGGTGTCGCAATCCTCCGCGTCGAACGCATCGCCGACATAGCAGCGATAGCAGGGCCGATCCGCCTCCCAGCCGCGGAAGGTTCCGACCTGCGCCTGGAAGCGGCCGATCGCCGCGGAGACGAGCGGGACGCGCGCCGCGGTGCATTGATCGGAGACGGTCAGGCGCGTCGCGAAATTGTCGGACCCGTCGAGCACGACGGTCGCGCCCTCGATGAAGCGTCGCGCATTCTCGGGCCTGATCCGGCGCGTCACCGACTCGACCGCGACGTCGGGGTTGAGCGTCTCGACCCGCCGTTTCGCGACCCGGGCCTTGGCGGCGCCGATGTCCCTGGTCCCGAACAGGACCTGGCGCTGGAGGTTCGGAAGGTCGACCCGGTCGTCGTCGATGATGGTCAGCAGCCCGACGCCGGCGGCGGCGAGATACTGGATCGCCGGCGATCCGATCCCGCCGGCGCCGATCACCACCACCTCGGCCTTGAGCAGCTTCTGCTGGCCCTCGCCGCCGATCTCCCGGAGGACGATATGCCGGGCGTAGCGGTCGAGCTGGTCGTCGGTCAGGGTCATGGGCCGGACTTAGGTGCTTCCCGGCCCGAGCGCTACCGGCCCGTCGATCCGAACCCGCCCGCGCCGCGGATCGTGTCGCTGAGCGTCTCCATCTCCGCGAACGTTGCCTTGGTCACTGCCGCCGGAACAAGCTGCGCGATCCGCTCGCCGCGGACGATCTCGAACGGCTCGCTGCCGAGATTGGCGAGGATGATCTTCACCTCGCCGCGATAATCGGCATCGATCGTCCCCGGCGTGTTGAGGCAGGTGATGCCGTGCTTGAGCGCCAGGCCCGAACGCGGCCGGACCTGAACTTCATAGCCCTCGGGAATGGCGATGGCGAAGCCGGTCGCGACGGCATGGCGCGCCCCGGCCGCGAGCGTGAGGCTCTCGGCTGCGACCACATCGAGGCCGGCGGCATGGTCGGTGGCATAAGCGGGGAGGGGGAGGCCCTCGCCGTGGGGCAGGCGCTTCAGCTCGATCTGGATCATCTTGTCCCTGGCGGTTCGTATGGATTGTCGAGCGCGTAGCGCCCGCCGCCAAGGGTCGCAAACAGGATTCCGAGAAAGACGAGGATCAGCGCCGGCCACCAGCCCGGGAAATCCTGCGGCCAGTGCACCATCCACACCGCGACGATGAAGACGACCGTCGTTACCACGCCGGCCCAGCGGGTGAAGAGGCCCAGGATGAAGGCGAAGCCGCACAGGAACTGCGCCCAGACGCAGAGCGGCGCCATCGCCTCGGGCATCGGGAAATGGAACTGGGTAAGGAACCGGACGAACTCGTCCATCCGCTCGGCGCTGAAGATATTGTCATGGCTCTGCCAGATCAGGAACGCACCGGTCACCCAGCGCAGCAGCAGCAGCCCGGCGTCGCCGAAGCGCGCCAGCGGCGTCAGAAACAACCAGTCCCGCATCTCAGCCCTCCAATGCGGCGGCGATCCTCTCGGCGAGCTTGCGGGCGATGTCCGCCTTCGGAGCAGGGTCCCAGTTCTCGATGCCCTGGGCGGTGATCAAATGAACGCGGTTGTTGGTCCCGCCCATCACGTCGCCGGAGACGTCGTTCGCCACGATCCAGTCGGCCCCCTTGCGCTCCCGCTTCGCCTGAGCATTGCCGACGACATTGTCGGTTTCCGCCGCGAAGCCGATCAACAGCCTGGGGCGCCTGGACGAAACCGCCAGTTCGGCAAGGATGTCCGGATTTTCGACGAGCGACAGGCGCGGCGGCCCCTCCGGGCCTTTCTTGATCTTCGATGCGGCCGGCTCGACGCGCCAGTCCGCAACCGCGGCCACCATCACTGCGGCGTCGGCGGGCAGGGCCCGGTCCACCGCCTCGGCCATCTCGCGGGCGGTTTCGACATCGATGCGGGTCACGCCCCCGGGCGTGGGCAGGCTGACCGGCCCGGCCACCAGCGTCACCCTTGCGCCCAGGGCGCCAAGCGCGGCGGCGATCGCGAAGCCCTGCTTGCCCGACGAACGGTTGGCGAGCACGCGCACCGGATCGATCGGCTCATGCGTCGGCCCGGCGGTGACCAGGATATGCCGTCCGGCGAGCGGGGCATCCGGCGCGAAATCGGGCTGGTCCGCCAGCGGATCGGGCGCACCCAGCATCCGTTCGATCGCGTCGAGGATCGCTTCCGGCTCGGGCAGGCGCCCCGGCCCATATTCCCCGCAGGCCATCTCGCCCTCGTCGGGCGTCATGACCGTGACGCCGTCGTCGCGCAGCCGGGCGACGTTGCGCTGCGTCGCCTCGTGCAGCCACATCCGCACGTTCATCGCGGGCGCGGCAAGCACCTTCTTGTCGGTCGCGAGCAGGAGGGTGGTGGCGAGATCGTCTGCCATTCCCGCCGCCATCTTTGCCATCAGGTCCGCGGTGGCCGGCGCGACCACGACGAGATCGGCCTCGCGGGACAGCTGGATATGCCCCATCTCCGCCTCGTCCTTGAGGTCGAAGAGATTGGTGAACACCTGGCTTTCGGAGAGAGCCGCCAGCGTCATCGGCGTCACGAAATGGGCGCCGCCGACGGTCAGCACGCAGCGCACGCTGCCGCCCGCCTTGCGGATCAGCCGGACGAGCTCGCACGCCTTGTAGGCCGCGATCCCGCCGCCGACGATCAGGAGGATCTTCTTGCCGTTCATCCGGTCAATATCCTGTCAGCAGCATGTCGAACGCATTCATGATCGCATGATCCTCGTCCATCAGGGAGGCCACGGGTTCGCCGAGCTCGCGCACCGGCACCGATGCGGCGAATTGTGTGTACATCACGACATCCGTGTCCCGGATGCGGAATGCCGGATTGAGCCGCGAAATTGGAGGAGGCCCTTCGCCGGGGCGCAGCAGCGGAACGACCAGCCTGGTGTTGAGGCCATGCAGGAGGTCGGCCTGACAATCGATCAGGTATCCCTCGCCCTCTTGCATGCGGTGCACGTCGAAACGGGGCATCAGAATTGCCGATAGCGTGCAAGCGGCAAGCCGTGCTTTTCGACCCAGGCGTTGGCGGCCTCAATCGCTTCGCGATTTTGTTCCAGCCACACCTCCCGACGAGACCGGGCGACTTCCTTCTCCAGACCCTGTTCGCAGGCTTCCGATATGTTGATGCCGAGCTTCTTCGCTTCGTCAATCAGGTCGGACCTAAGCGAGACGTTTGTCGCCCGCTTGGTGGACGAGACCTTGCCGGGAGCGTTCATGCGCATAAGGTATGCGCATCAAGGGTGGATTTCAACGAAGAAGAAGGACCGCCCCCGCCCCAGCTGCCGCAGCGATGAAGGCGGTGACGGCATAGCGCATCCAGCCGAGCGGGCGGATCACCAGGATTTCCGGCAGCGGCGGCGCCGGCGGCGCGGCGCCGGGTGCGGGATAATAGTGGTCGATCCGCCGGACGAGGTCGGGGAGCCTGCGCAGCAGCCGGGCGCCCCGGACGATCTCGTCCGCGATCCGCACTTCCGGGCCCAGCTCGCTGCGCACCCATTCGGTCAGGAAGGGTTCGGCCGTCTCCCACATGTTGATGTCGGGATCGAGCGACGTGGCGACGCCTTCCTCCATCACCATCGTCTTCTGCAGAAGCAGCAGATGCGGCTGTGTCCGCATGTCGAAGTCGCGGGTGATCTTGAACAGGCCGTCGAGCATGTGGCCGATCGACACCTCCTTGGCCGGCAGGCCGCGGATCGGCTCGCCCACCGCCCGGAGCGCGGTCGCGAACTCGTCGATATTATGGTGCGGCGGCACATACTGCGCCTCGAAATGGATTTCGGCGACGCGGCGGTAATTGCCGGTGATGAGGCCGTAGAGGATCTCGGCGAGCCAGATCCGCGCCTGGCGGTTGATCCGGCCCATGATCCCGAAATCGATCGCCGCGAGCCGCCCGTCGGGCAGGGCGAAGAGATTGCCCTGGTGGAGATCGGCGTGAAAGAAGCCGTCGACCACTGCCTGGCGCAGGAAGGCGCGCACCAGGATCGCGGCCAGTGCCTTGAGGTCGTGGCCGGCGCGGACCAGCCCTTCGCGGTCGGTCAGCTTGATGCCGTCGATCCACTCCAGCGTCATCACGCGGCGCGACGTGCGGCTCCAGTCGATCTCGGGAACGAAGAAGCCGCTCTCCGCGACGAGATTCTGCTTGAGCTCCGACGCCGAAGCCGCCTCCTGCCTGAGATCGAGCTCGCGGTTGGTCCACTGCCGGAAGGTGGCGATCACCAGCCGCGGCCGCAGGCGCGCCGCCTCGCCGCCCATTGCCTCGACCTGGGCAGCCCCCCATTCGTAGGTCTCGATCGCGGCGGCGAAATCCTCCTCGATGTTCGGCCGCAGGACCTTCACCGCGACCTCGCGGCCCTCGGTGGTGATCGCCCGGTGGACCTGGGCGATCGAGGCGGCGCCGACCGGCTCCGGATCGATATGCGAGAAGAGCTGGTCGATCGGCTTGCCGAGGCCCTGCTCGATCGCCGCCCTGATCTTGTCGAACGGCGCCGGCGGCAGCCGGTCCTGCAGCATCGCGAGGTTGCGCATCGCCTCCTCGCCGACCAGATCCGGCCGGGTCGCGAGCGCCTGGCCGAACTTGATCGCGGCCGGCCCGATCTCCTGGAAGGCGGTGGCGTAGGTCGGCACCTTCGGCACGCGCGCGCCGAAACGGGCGAGCTTGCACAGCCGCCGCACCGGCGCCGGCGTGTTCGGATCGTGCTCGATCCCGCGCAGCGCGCCATGCCGCGCCAGCACCCGGCCCCACTTCAGGAGCCGCCAGACATGGACGACTGACGCGGTCAAAGCTTCCAGCCGCTGTGGATGGCGACGAGGCCGCCGAGGATCGGCTCGGCCTTCACGTTGCGAAAGCCGGCCGCCTCGATCATCCGCGCGAACGCGCCCAGGTTCGGGAAGCGCTCGATCGATTCGATCAGATAGCGGTAGCTGTCCGCATCCTTGGTCACGATCTTGCCGATCTGCGGCACGATCCGCCGGGAGTAGGTCTCGTAGATTTTGGCGAAGCCGGGCCAGCGGGTCTGCGAGAATTCCAGGCAATAGAATCGCCCGCCGAGGCGGAGCACGCGATGGGCGTCCCGGAGCGCCGCCGGAATGTCGGTCACGTTGCGGATGCCGAACGCGATCGTATAGGCATCGAAGCGCTTGTCGGCGAAGGAGAGCGTCTCGGCATTCTCCTCGGCCCAGGCGAGGCCGTCGATCCCGCGCGCCTTCGCCCGCTCCATGCCCACGCCAAGCATCTCCGGATTGATGTCGGCCACCGTGATCCGCGCGCCGGTCCGCGCCATCCGGAAGGCGATGTCGCCGGTGCCGCCGGCCATGTCGAGGATCGACTCGCCCGCGCGCGGCCGCACCTTGCGGACGAACAGATTCTTCCACAGGCGATGCTGTCCGCCCGACATCAGGTCGTTCATCAGGTCGTAGCGCGTCGCGACGCTCGAGAAGACGCCGCGCACCCGCCGGGTCTTCTCCTCGGGCGAAACATCCTCGTGGCCGAAAGATACCTTGTCCATCGCGCCCGCCTCTAGCAGGGGGAACAGCAAATGTGCACGTCTCTATTCGCGAGCGATCATGCCTGAGCTGCCCGAGGTCGAAACCACCGTCCGCGGTCTCACGCCGGTGCTCGAAGGGCGGCGGATCGTTTCGATCGAGCTGCGCCGCGGCGACCTTCGGCGGCCGTTTCCGCCGGACCTGCGCCAGCGGATCACCGGCGCGCGGGTGACGCGGCTCGGGCGCCGCGCCAAATATGGGCTGATCGAGACCGACCGTGGCGACACGCTCGTCTTTCATCTCGGCATGTCGGGCAGCTGGCGGATCGACCCGAAGGAGCTGCGTGTCCACGATCATGTCGTGATCGAGACCGACGAGGGCCGGCGGCTGGCGCTCAACGATCCCCGTCGCTTCGGCTCGATCGACCTCGTTCCGACCGATCGGCTGGACGCGATGCCGCCCTTCGCCGCCATGGGTCCGGAGCCGCTCGGCAGCGGGTTCGATGGCGCCTATCTGGCCGGGGCATTCGCGAGCCGGGTCGCGCCGGTCAAGGCGATGCTGCTCGACCAGCGGATCGTCGCGGGGCTCGGCAACATCTACGTCTGTGATGCCCTCAACCTGGCGCAGATCCATCCGGGACGCGAGGCCGGTCGCATCTCGCGGCCACGGCTCGATCGGCTCGCGGAGGCGGTGAAGGCCGTGCTCCGCGCGGCGATCGAAGCCGGCGGTTCGACCCTGCGGGACTATGTCCAGCCCAGTGGCGAACTCGGCTATTTTTCCTCGAACTGGCGCGTCTACGGGCGCGAGGGGCAGCCCTGTCCGCGGTGTGGCGCGGCGATCCGGCGCCGGGTCGATTCGGGCCGTTCGACCTTCTTCTGCGCCAAATGCCAGCGCTGATCTTGACCCGCGTGCGCTGTGCGCGTAGAGGCGCTCCCTCAACGGGTGCGGTGAAGCCGCGCCTTTTTCATTTATCGTGACGAGGCAAGTACATGGCGAATACGCCGCAGGCTAAGAAACGCATCCGCCGCAATGCCCGCCGCACCGAGATCAACGGCGCGCGCGTGAGCCGCATTCGGACCTTCGTGAAGCAGGTCGAGTCGGCGCTGGCCGCCGGCGACAAGACTCAGGCCGCCGAGGCGCTGAAGCGCGTGCAGCCGGAGCTGGCACGGGGCGTCGCCAAGGGCGTGCTCCACAAGAATATGGCGGCGCGCAAGCTGTCTCGCCTGACGCGGCGTCTGACCGCGCTCGCCTAAGGCCTTTGAAAGGCTGAAAATGAGGCCCGCCGGCTTCCAGCCGGCGGGTTTTTTGCGCTTGCGAGACAGGTTCATGAAAAACCTAGGACTTTCCGCGATTCGCGGACCGAGGCTATGCTGTCTTGCGGCAACACGTTGAATTACTTGTGTAATATTACAAAGAGGGCGGACTTCCGCCGTTTTTTCCAAGTCAACCCGGATTATTTTTTTGTGACGCTTTCTTTACCCTTGATCGGACTCCGGTCGGGTTCCTAAAACACCCTTTCCGGCCGGGCGAATCTCCCCTGCCGGACGCAACAGCAAGACGAACTTGGGTCACGGCGCGCCGGGGGATTCGCCGTACGGAGGAGTTTTGTGCCCTGAACAGGCCGCCTTCGGGAAGCGGCAGAGAGGCTAAGGGGAGTAAGGGTGGCGCAGATGCCGGCGAGCAAGTCAGTGTCGAAGTCGGATGTCGGTCCGGAACCGATCGTTGCCGCGTGGGAGTCGATTCGGGCGAGTCTGCGCCGCGATTGCGGGGCGCGCACCTTCGACGGCTGGCTGCGTCCGATCGCGCTGGGCAGCTTCGATGCCGAGGCCGGCATGCTGAAGCTGGAACTGCCGTCCCAGTTCATGGCCGATTGGGTGCAGACCCATTTCGCCGAGCGGCTCGCGCTCGCATGGCGCGCGCGCATGCCCGAGGTGAAGCGCATCCAGATCGGCGTCGGCTCGGCGGCGCCGCGCACCGCCGCCGTCGTCGAGATCCCGGCGCCCGAAGCGCCCGCGCCCGGGACGGCGCAGGCGCCCGGCGCCTATGCCGTCTCGCTGGAGCCGCGCTACCGCTTCGAGAATTTCGTCGTCGGCAAGGCGAACGAGGTCGCGTTCAACGCGGCGCGGACGCTCGCGACGGCCGACAATGTCGCGTTCAACCCGCTCTTCATCCATGGCGGCACCGGGCGCGGCAAGACGCACCTGCTGCACGCGATCGGCCACGAATTCCATCGCCTGCGGCCGCGGGCGAAGATCATCTACATGTCGGCCGAGAAGTTCATGGTCGAGTTCGTCGCGGCGCTGCGCGCCAACGAGACGATCCAGTTCAAGCAGCAGTTGCGCTCCGCCGACCTGCTGATGATCGACGATGTCCAGTTCATCGCCGGCAAGGAATCGACCCAGGAAGAATTCTTTCACACGATGAACGAGATCATCTCGGCCGGGCGCCGGCTGGTGATCAGCTCGGACCGCGCGCCGCAGGACCTCGACGGGATCGAGCCGCGCATCCTCTCGCGCCTGTCCTGGGGCCTGGTCGCGGACATCAACGCGGCCGATCTGGAGCTGCGCCTCAACATCATCACCAAGAAGCTCGAGCAGCTGCCCGACGTCTCGGTGCCCGAGGACGTGGTGATGTTCCTCGCCAAGCGGATCAGCTCGAACGTCCGCGAGCTCGAAGGCGCGCTGAACCGTATCGCCGCCTATGCGGTGATGCAGAACCGGGCGATCGACCTCGATTTCGTCAGCGAGGTGCTCGCCAACATCCTGCGCGCCAACCAGCGCCGCATCTCGATCGACGAGATCCAGACCCGCGTCTCCGACCATTACCGCATCCGCAAGGCCGAGATGACCAGCGCCCGCCGCGCCCGCGAGGTCGCCCGGCCGCGCCAGGTCGCGATGTATCTCTCCAAGCAGCTGACGCCGCGCTCGCTGCCGGAGATCGGCCGCCGTTTCGGCGGACGCGATCACACGACGGTGATCCACGCCGTCCGCCAGATCGAGAAGCTGCGCGCCCAGGACCCCGAACTCGATTCGGACATCCGCCTGCTGACGCGCCAGCTGGAGAGCTGATTCAATCTCTCTAGGGGGAGAAAAGGGAGGGCCAGTCGAACTGGTCCTCCCTTCTTTCATCCGGCGGTCCTGTCACCTCCGCCCAGTCGCTCGACCAGTCGCCCGATCGGACGGGGCAAATCCTCTGAACAGGGGAAGATCCGTCTCAGAACCTCCCCGATCCATTCGGTCGCGCTCGGCGAGGCGACCAGGACGAAACGCCGGGAAGCAATGACCGTCATCGGACGTCTCCTCGGCTGGTTTGCATGGAGAACGCCCGACGGACGGGTTCGTTGCCGGTCAGGCGCGGCGGGCGGCGACCCAGTCGTCCACCACCCGTTCCAGCGCGGCGAGCGGCATGGCGCCGGCGGCCAGCGCGGTGTCGTGGAAGCTCTTGATGTCGAACCGGTCGCCCAGCTGCTGCCGGGCGCGTTCGCGCAGCTGGAGCCAGCGGGTCTGGCCGACCTTGTAGCTGGTCGCCTGGCCCGGCCAGACGCAGTAGCGCTCGACTTCGGTGGTGACCGACGATTCCTGGTCGCCCAGCGCTTCGACCATGTAGCGGATGCCCTGCTCGCGGCTCCACCGCTTGTGGTGGAGGCCGGTGTCGACGACGAGGCGGGCGGCGCGGAACATGAAGCTCTGCAGGTAGCCGAGCCGGCCGAGCGGGTCGTTTTCGTACATGCCCATCTCGTCGGCGAGCTGCTCGGAATAGAGGCCCCAGCCTTCCGAATAGGCCGAAAAGCCCATCAGGCGGCGCAGCATCGGGATATCGGTGGCCTCGAGCGCCAGCGCGATCTGGTGGTGATGGCCCGGCACCGCCTCGTGATAGGTGAGGGTGGGCAGCGTCCATTTCGGCCATTCGGCGGTGTCGCGCAGGTTGATGTAATAGGCGCCGGGGCGCGAGCCATCGAGCGCCGGCGACTGGTAATAGCCGCCCGGCGCGCCGGCCTCGATCGCCGGCGGCACACGGCGGATGTCGCACTCGGCGCGCGGCAGCCGGCCGAACCAGTTGGGCAGGCGCCGGCGGATGTCGGCCATCTGCGTGTTGAGATCGGCGATCAGCTGGGTCTTGCCGGCATCGGTGTTGGGGTAGACGTGCTGCGGATCGCGCCCGAGCGCGCCGAGCCGCTCCGCGACCGTGCCCTGGGTCAGGCCCCGGGCGCGCAGGATCCGGTCGGCCTGCGAGGAAAGCTCGGCGATCTGATCGAGGCCGAGCTGGTGGATCTCGTCGGGGTTCATCGTCGTCGTCGTCGCGTAGCGCAGGCCATAGGCGTAATAGTCCGGGCCTTCCGGCAGCCGCCACACGCCCGCATCATGGGTGGCGCCGGCGCGCTGGGCGCGCACGATGTCGCGCTGGCGCTGGATCGCCGGATAGATGTTGCCGCTGACGATCCGCTCGGCGCGTGCCGCCCAGTCGCCGGCGATGTTCTTCTCGGCGGTGCGGCGGGCGAGCGAGGTGGTGAGGCCCGCCTGGGCCGGTGCGGTGCCGAGGACGGTCTCCATCTGCTGCACCGTCTTGTCGATGACGAAATCGGGCGGGATCACACCCATGGCATATTCGCCGCGCAGCCGGGCGGTCTCGTTGTCGAGCTGGGTCGCGTAGGCGCTGAGGCGCGACAGATAGGCCTCGGCGTCGGCGGCGGTGTCGATCGCATGCTGGCTGTCGAGGAAGTCGGGCATGGACTGGTAGGTCCCGCCGAGCTGGCTCACCGTATAGGGTTCGGGCCAGCTGTGCGTGCCATAGTCGAAATTGTCATAGGCGTAGACGACGGTCTCGCAATACTGGTTGACCGTGTCGTAATTGACCGCGTCCATGCCGGTGAGGCCGTCGCGCGGGATGGCGCGCAGATCCCGGTAGAGTTCGCGGACCTTCTGCTGGTCGGCGCGGATGCCGGCGGCGGACCGGTCGTCGAGCTGCGACTTGGCCGCGGCATCGGCGCCCTTGTCGAGGCCGAGCGAGGTCCGCGTCTCGGGATCGGAGAGGATGATCTCCTGATAGGCGCGCTCCATCAGCGCATTGAGCGCGGCATGGGTGCCCCCGCCCGATCCCGACTGGGCCTGGGCGAAGCCGGCGCCCGACGCGCCGAGCGCGGCGGCGGAAGCGGCGGACATGAGGAAGGTGCGGCGGTCGAGAAGCATCGCGGGGACTCCGAAGCGGGAAGATCGCCGTACCCTAGCGCCGTGTATTAGCGATGCAAGTCGGTTGCGAAAGGCTTGGGTGCACCAATGCCGTCATTGCGAGCGAAGCGTGGCAATCCAGCCCAAGGCCCGTGCCTCCGACTGGATTGCTTCGTCGCTAGGTTCCTCGCAATGACGGAGTCCTTGGCTCCTAGCCGCCGCGCCGCTCGCGTTCCGGCGTCACGGTGATGCGCACCGTCTCGCCCGAATTGCCGGGGAAGCCGGTGAACATCGCCTCGACGAGGTTCGGGACCAGCGCCGGCAGCTCGTTCGAACGCGAGCGCGCCTGGGCAAGCCCCTCGAACACCGACTGGCCGTCGGCGGTGCGGCGGATGTCCATGTCGAGATAGCTGGTGTAGACCGTATAGCTGTCGATGTCGTAGCCGCCCGACCCCCAGAACGGATCATGCCAGCCCCAGTAGAAGGGGTAGCGGTGGCGGCCGAAATAGCCGAACCGGCTGTAATAGGGGAAACCCCAGCCCGGCCCGAACGGATCGGGCCGCGCGACGACCCGCTCGCGCCCGTCGTCGACGCCATAATCGAGCTCGACGACGAGGCTCGCCTGCTGCGACGACGAAGCCTCGCTGTAGCCGAGCCCGATCAGGTGCTGGCGCACGAGGCCGGCATATTGCGCGAATTCGAGGCTGCCCTGATTCTCGGGATCCTTCGCCTGGACGACGAAGCTCTGGCCCGACGGCGCGGGCATCATCTGGAAGCGCTGCACCTGCGTCGGCAGCCCCGTCGCACAGGCGCTCAGGGCGAGCAACGCAAAGGGCGCCGCCAGCGCGAGCAGCCTCTTGGACATGGACATGGCACCAAGCCTTTCAAAAAGCGGGGAAGTTTTGACCTTCCCGAGACAGAGCAGCCATCCCTCTTCGCACGACAGCACTGAACCGGTGCTGAAGCGAAACCAGTCCTATCAGATTCCGCGCGGCAAGCCCAGCGCGCGATAGGCGCCCTCCAATGTCGGCGCCGCCATTTCCGCAGCCTTTCGAGCGCCTTGCTGGAGGATGCTGTCGAGCGCCGCCGGATCGGCTGCGAAGTCATTGAGCCGCGCGCGGATCGGCGACAGCGTCTGGACCAGCAGCTCGGCGAGCGCCGGCTTGAACGCGCCGAAGCCCTTGCCGGCAAATTCCCCGGTCACCGACTGCGGCGTCCGGTCGGTGAGCGCGGCATAGATGGTGACGAGGTTGAGCGCCTCGGGGCGCCCGGCGAGGTCGTCGACCGAGTCCGGCAGCGGCTCGGGATCGGTCTTCGCCTTGCGGATCTTCTGCGCGATCGTGTCATCGTCGTCGACGAGGTTGATCCGGCTCATGTCCGACGGGTCGGACTTGGACATCTTCGCGGTGCCGTCGCGCAGGCTCATAATCCGGGCCGCGCTCTCGCCGATCCATGGCTCGGGCAGGGTGAACAGTTCGACGCCATAGTCGGCGTTGAACTTGGTCGCGATGTCGCGGCAGAGCTCGAGATGCTGCTTCTGGTCCTCGCCGACCGGCACATGGGTGGTCTGGTAGAGCAGTACGTCCGCCGCCTGCAGGATCGGATAGGCGTAGAGGCCGACGCTGGCGCCTTCGCGGTTCTTGCCTGATTTCTCCTTGAACTGGGTCATCCGGTTGAGCCAGCCGACACGTGCGGTGCAGGAGAGCAGCCAGGCCATTTCGGGATGGGCGGGCACCCGGGCATGGTTGAAGACCAGCGACTTCTCCGGATCGATGCCGCAGGCAATGAGGGCGGCGGCCATCCCGTTGACATTGGCACGCAATTCCGCCGGATCGTTGTAGACGGTGACCGCGTGGAGATCGGCGAGGAAGAAGATGCACTCGGCCTCGTCCTGCATCTTCACCCAGCGCCGGATCGCCCCGAGATAATTGCCGAGGTGGAGGCTGCCGGTCGGCTGGATGCCGGAGAGGACGCGCATCATGACTCCTTGGGTTTGCGCCTGAGGACCGCCTTCAGCTCCCGCAGCGTGTAGGCCCGGGTGACGAAGACCGCCGCCGCATAGACGATGACGCCGCCGCCGACCAGCAGGGCGAGGCCGGCGACGCGCAGTTCGAACGTGCCGGTCAGGAGCGGATCGATCAGCGGCTTGGCGGCGAACAGCGCAGCGGCCATCAGTATCGCGGCCAGCGCGAGGCGCGCGATATGGCTGGCGAGGCTGCGGTCCATCGCGAAATGGCCGCGCGCCCGCAGGCTCCGGTAGAGCAGGATGACATTGACCCAGGACGCGATGGCGGTCGCGAGCGGCGGCCCGACATGGGCGAGCGGCCAGATCAGGATCAGGTTCAGGACGAGGTTTACCGCGATCGCGACCAGCGCGAACCTCAATGGCGTCTTCATGTCCTGCCGGGCGTGGAAGCCCGGGGTCAGCACCTTGATCATGATGTAGGCGGGCAGGCCGGTCGAGAAGGCGGCGAGCGCCCAGGCGGTGGCGGTCGCGTCGGCGGCCGTGAAGGCGCCGTACTGGAGGAGCCCGCGGATGATCGGCTCGGCGCCGACGATCAGCGCGGCGGTGGCGGGCAGGGTCAGGAACAGGGCGAGCTGGAGCCCCTTCTTCTGGAAATCGAGCGCGCCAGCCTCGTCGCCGCCGGAAATCAGGCGGGCGATGGTCGGCAGCAGCACGGTGCCGAGGCCGATGCCGACCAGGCCGAGCGGGAGCTGGTTCAGCCGGTCGGCATAATAGATGTAGGAAACCGAGCCTTCCTGGAGGAAGCGCGCCGCCAGCATGGTCGAGACGACGAGGTTGATCTGCATCGCCCCGGCGCCGGCCGCGGCCGGCCAGATCAGCTTCAGCAGCTGCTTCACGTCGTCGTTGAGCCGCGGCCGCCTGAGCCTCAGCTTCACCCCGGCCTGGCGGCAGGCGAGCCAGAGCCAGAGGAACTGCAGCACGCCGGCCACCGTCACGCCCCACGCCTGCGCCCGCGCCGTCGCATATTGGTCGGGTCCGTGGAAGAAGATCAGCGCGACGATCAGGCAGAGGTTCAGGAGGATCGGCGCCGCCGCATTCACCCAGAACCGGTGCAGCGAGTTGAGGATGCCGCCCAGGAGCGACACCAGGCTGATGAAGAAGAGGTAGGGAAAGGTGATCCGCGCCAGCTCCGTCGCGAAGGCGAACTGCTCGGGGGTGACGTCGTTGAACCCCCCGGAAAGGACCAGCACCGCCGGCCCGGCGAGCAGCATCATCGCGCCGGTGAACAGGATCAGGAAGGGAAGGAGGACCGCGAGCGCCTGCTCGGCAAAGGCATAGGCGCGGATCAGCTTGCCGTCATCCTCCCCGACCTTCCGGTTGAACATCGGCACGAAGGCGGAGGCGAAGGCGCCCTCAGCGAAGAGGGCGCGGAACATGTTGGGCAGGCGAAAGGCGATCAGGAAGGCGTCGGACGCGAAGCCGGCACCCAGGAACCGCGCCATCAGCATGTCGCGGACGAAGCCGAGCACGCGGCTCGCCAGCGTCAACAGGCCGATCGAGGAAAAGGCGCGGACGAGATTCATCGCGATGCCGCGACCTTGTCCGCCCGCTCCAGCCTCTTCGGAAATCGGCCCGTCATCGATGAAATCCCGTCATTCCAGCGAACGCTGGAATCTCTTTGCCGTAAAAGAACGGAGATTCCAGCTTTCGCTGGAATGACGATGTCTTCCGGGACGTCAGGCCTGACCCGTCACCTCGCCGGCCTGGCCGCCGGTGAGGCCCGCCTGCTGCTGCGCGGCCTGCTGCATGTAGAGGCTGCCGAAATCGATCGGATCGAGCAGGAAGGGCGGGAAGCCGCCCTGGAGGGTCGCGTCGGCGAGCACCTGGCGCGCGAACGGGAAGAGGATGCGCGGTGCTTCGGCGAGAAGGAAGGGCTGGAGCTGCTCGTCCGGGACGTTCTTGAGCGCGAACAGGCCGCCGTAGAGCAGGTCGATGGTGAAGACGGTGCCCTGATCGGTCTTCGAGCCGACCTCGATCTTCAGCGCCACCTCGTAGACGTCCTCCCCTACCGGCTGCGAGCCGATGTTGAACTGGACGTCGACCTGCGGCTGGCCCTGCCACTGGTAGACGGCCGGGGCGTTCGGATTCTCGAACGACAGGTCCTTCACATATTGCGCGATCACGCCGACCTGGGGGAGCGTTCCGGCACCAACCGGCGCCACATTGTCCGCACCGTTCGCAGCATCCGCGCCGGTCGCACCATTCTCTTCGGCCATCTCGTTTCAAACCCTTGATGATTACGGTGGAAATGCATGGCGCGCCCGGAGGACTCGAAAGGCGTCGCCTCGACGGGGGCGGGTAGCAGCCGCATCATCCCGGCGCAACATCCGCCCGTTTCAGTCGTTACGGGGAATGGACATTTGAAACCGCAGGGTTTCGCGCTTATGTAGGCGGCTGCATTCAGGAGAAATTCGTTGACCGTCGGAATCGTGCTGCTGGCCATGATCGCCCTGTTCGTGGGCCTTCGGCTCTATGCCGTCCTCGGCCAGCGGACCGGTCACGAGCAGCGCCCGCTGACCCGCCCCGAAGCCACGCCGGGCGTGGAAGCCGCGCCGGCCAAGGCCGATGCGCCGGCCACCGCGGCGGAGCCGACCGGACTTGCGTTCGACCAGGGCGCCGCCGCCGGCGTCCGTGCGATCATCGCCGCCGATCCCGGCTTCGACGTCGCCCGCTTCCTCGAGGGCGCTCAGGGCGCCTACCGGATGGTGCTCGAAGCCTTCTGGAAGGGCGACCGCGAGGAGCTCGCCTATCTTAGCGCCCCGCAGGTCCGCGACGCATTCGAGGCGGCCATCGCCGCGCGCGAGGCCGCCGGCCAGACGCTCGACAACCGGCTCGTCGCCATCGAGCGCGCGTCGATCGACGCCGCCCGCCTGGATGGCAAAGACGCCGAGATCGAGGTCCGCTTCGACGCGTTCGTCGTGGCGGTGACCCGCAATGCCGAGGGCGAGGTCGTCGCCGGCTCGTTGAGCGACGCGATCCCCACCAACGACATCTGGACCTTCCGCCGCGATCTCAAGAGCCAGGATCCCAACTGGCTCCTCGTCGAGACCGACGAAGCTGGCGCCTGAGCCGGCCCCCGATCAGTCCGGCAGCGCCGCCACCGCGACGATCTCGATGACGATGTCGGGTTGCGCCAGCGCGGCGACGCCGATCACCTCCGAGGGCGCCGGATTGTTGTCGCTACAATGTTTCGGGCAATGTTCGGCAAAGAAGTCGTCCAGCACGTCCAGCCGGTAGTTGGGTGAGCTCAGCACGCCGCCGTTCGGAAACGGACCTTTGACGAAGAAGGTCAGCCGGACGAGATGATCGAGGCCGCTGCCCAGCTCTTCCAGATCCGACTTGATGTTGGCCAGGACCTCGCGCCACTGCGCGGCCGGGTCGCCGGCGAATCCGCCTGTCGCGCCGGTCGGGTCGTAATCCCTGGCGGTCGCGGTGTTTCCGCACAGGTAGACCATTCCCTTGGCGCCGCGGACGACCGTGCCCTTGCCCCAGGGCATCAGCCGGCCGCTCTTGAACTTCTTGTGGGTCACGAGCTCCATGTCCGTCTCCCGCATCTCGAGATTGTGCTCGCGCGACGACAAACGAGCCGGGCATCGGGTTCCGTCGCGTCGGGCTGAAACTGCCGCGCTTTCCTACAGCGGCCCGAACGGGTTATGCCCTCAGGATGGGCGGCGGCGAATCCATCTTTCGATCTCGATCGGCGAAACGGCCGCATCTGCCGCCGACGGATGGTTTTTTTCGTCCGGGGAAGCTGAAACTTCCGAAACTTCCGCGCTGGCCGGCCGCCGGATTTCTGCTCGTCGCGCTGGCGAGCTGCGTGTCGCCGCGGCAACCGGCGGTGACGCCGCCGCAGCCGCCGACGCCCCCACCTGCAGCCCAGCCGGCGACGGCGGTCGAGGCCGGGGTGCGGTCCGGGCCGGATCTCGGCCTCGAGCCGGCCGCGGCGACACGCGCGCTCCAGGCCTTCCGGATCAGCTGTCCGTCGCTGATCACCCGCCAGGACGCGAGCGGCCTCACCCGGCCCGAGGACTGGCGCGGGGCCTGCAGCGACGCCGATGCGGTCGTCACGGACTGGACGCCGCAGTCGGACGTCCTGTTCTTCCGCCGCCATTTCGAGACGGTCGAGGTCGGCGACGGCGCCGCCTTCGCGACCGGCTATTACGAACCGGAGATCCGCGGGTCGCGCATCCGCCAGACGGGCTATGAGGTGCCGGTCTATGCGGTTCCGCCCGATCTCCTCGACGCCAATCCGGCGACGGGCGCGCGAGGCCGGGGCCGCGTCGATGAAAGCGGCAACTACGTGCCCTATCACGACCGCGCAGCGATCGAAGCCGGGGCGCTCGCCGGGCGCGGGCTGGAGATCGGCTGGGCCGCCGATCCGGTCGAGCTGTTCTTCCTCCAGATCCAGGGCTCGGGGCGCCTGAGGCTGCCGGACGGCGGCGTGATGCGGATCGGCTATGCCGGGCAGAACGGGCGCGAATATGTCGCGATCGGCCGCGTGCTGCGCGACCGCGGCCTGATCGCCCCGCCGGTCAGCATGCAGAAGATCGTCGCGTGGCTCCATGCCCATCCCGAGGAGGGCCGGGCGGTGATGCAGGAAAACCTCAGCTACGTCTTCTTCCGCGAGCTCACCGGCCCCGGCCCGCTGGGCGCGCTTGGGCGGCCGGTGACGCCAGAGGTCAGCGTCGCCGCGGATCCGCGCTTCATCCCGTTGGGCGCGCCGGTCTTGCTTTCCAACATGGACAATCCCCGCGCCGATGGCCTGTGGATCGCACAGGACACCGGCGGCGCGATCCGCGGCGCCAACCGCGTCGACACGTTCTGGGGCGCCGGCCCGGCCGCGGCCACGACGGCCGGCGCGATGCAGTCGCGCGGCCGCGCGCTGATCCTGCTGCCGCGCGGCGCGCTGGAGAGGCTCCGCGCCCGTGCGCCGGCTGACCGCTGAGGAAAAGGCGCTGTGGCGCAAGGTGGTCGAAAGCGTCCGGCCGCTGGAGGGCAGGGCGACGCCGCCGGCTGAAGCTGGCGCGTCTCTGGCGCTCGACGCCCGGCCGAATTCCCGGCCCGTGAAGGCGGTGCCGAAGCCGGCGGCCCGGACGGCGCCGGGCACCACATTGGACGCGAGCTGGGACAAGCGGCTGGCGCGCGGCCTCGTCCCGCCGGACCGGATCGTCGACCTGCACGGCCACAATCTCGCCACCGCCTGGGCGCTGATCGACGGCCAGCTGGAGGCCGCGATCGCCGGCGGCGACCGGCTCGTCCTGCTCGTCACCGGCAAGCCGCCCAGCGAGGACCATCGGCCCGCACGGCGCGGCGCCATCCGCGCCGCCGTGGGCGACTGGCTCGCCGCCTCGCGCCATGCCGGCGACATCGCGGCGGTGCGGGGCGCCCATCCGCGCCACGGCGGGACAGGGGCGCTCTACATCGTGCTCAGGCGTCGCCGCTTTTCTTGAACGGCGGCGCGATTCGCCTTACATCGCCGCCATGGCCATCCTGCCGATCTTCGAAACCCCGGACCCGGTGCTCCGGCAGATCTCCACGCCCGTCGAGGAGGTCACGCCCGAGCTGCAGACCCTGATCGACGACATGTTCGCGACCATGTACGCGGCGCCCGGCATCGGCCTCGCCGCCATCCAGGTCGGCGTGCCCAAGCGGCTGCTGGTCATCGACCTGCAGGAGCCGGAAGAAGGCGACGAGGAGGGCGAGCCGGTCAAGGACCCGCGCGTCTTCATCAATCCGGAGGTCCTCGAAACCTCCGGGACGACGGTGCCCTACAATGAGGGCTGCCTGTCGGTGCCCGATCAATATGCCGAGGTGATGCGCCCCGACCGGGTCCGCGCCCGCTGGCTCGACCGTGACGGCAAGCAACATGAGGCGTGGATCGACGGCCTGCTGGCCGTCTGCCTCCAGCACGAGATCGACCATCTGAACGGCGTGCTCTTCATCGATCATCTCTCGCGCCTGAAGCGCGACATGATCATGAAGAAGCTGGTCAAGGCCCGCCGCGAGACGGCGACGCGCCGCGCCGCCTAGGACGGATCGACATTCGGTTTGTACCCTCTCCCTTGAGGGAGAGGGCAGGGTGAGGGTGTCGGGCATTTGGGACCATTCTCGGAGGCAGAACCCCCTCACCCCAACCCTCTCCCCGCTGGGAGAGGGAGTTTCATGCTGAATGTCGATTGGTCCTAGTCCGCCGCAGGCAGCGGTCCGCAATAGACCAGCCCGCTTCCGGCCACGCTCTCCGATTCGAACAGCATCGCCCGCGCGCTTTCCGCGAAGCGCAGCCGGATCGTGTCGTCCCGCGGCGGCGCTTCGGCGGTGCAGCGCGCCGCGATGTCGTAGCCGCCGTCGACCGGCGTGATGTCGCCGAATTCGCAGACCGATCCCGCCGGCGTGGTCAGCCGCTCGTGGGTGAACACCCAGGCCTGGCTGCGGCACATGCCCACCTCCGCCGCCCAGCGGCCGACGAAGCGCAGCGCGCGGTCGTCCGGCGGCAGCCCGCCAAAGCCTTCGGGCGCCGCCATATGGTTCTCGGCCCCGGCGAGCTGGTCGAGCGCCAGCGACGCGTTGAGATCGGCCACCGGGGCGTCATCGGCCTCGACCTTGGCCGTGCCATTGTCGATCGGCGCCGTCTCGGGCGCCGGCCGGCAGCCGGCGACGCCGAGCGCCGCCAACATGCCTGCGAGAATCAGCCGTGTCCCGAACATGCCGCCTCCCTGACGCCTCCCGAACGGCTTTTCCACACCTTCCGTTCCGTCCGGCTTGAGCCCGCGCCCCTGCAGCGCTAAGTTCGTGCTTCGTTCCGCTGCAGGACATGGGAATATGGAACCCGTCACCGTCGTCATCCTGGCGCTTGTCGCCCTGATCGGAGGTCTGGGCCTCGGCTGGTTCGCCGCAGCGCGCCAGGCGGCGCCGCTCCATGCCGAACGGGACGATCTGCGCACGCGCGTGAGCGAGGCGGAAAAAGGCCATGCCGCAGCGGAGGAGCGCGCCAGGGCGGGTGAGCTGCTGCGCATGACGTTGACCGAGGTCACGTCAGAGCGTGATACGGCGCTCCGCCAGCTCTCCGAGATGCAGGCGGACGCCCGCAATTTCGAGCTTCGGATGAAGGAGCTGATGGAGGCGAAGGACGCGCTCGCCGCGCAGTTCAACGAGGTCGGCTCGAAGCTGCTGAGCGAGGCGCAGAAGCAGTTCCTGGAGCGCGCCGACGCCCGCTTCCATCAGGCCAGCGAGAAGAGCGAGGCGCAACTGAAGGCGCTGCTTCAGCCGGTCGAGGCGACGCTGAAGCGCTACGAGGATGGCCTCAAGGAGGTCGAGAAGAACCGCGTCGACCAATATGCCGGCCTGCGCGAAGCGGTGCAGCTCCTGCACACCGGGCACACCCAGGTGCGCGACGAGACGCGCAACCTCGTCAACGCGTTGCGGGCCAGCCCGAAGGCGCGGGGGCGCTGGGGCGAGCAGAGCCTGCGCAACGTGCTCGAGCAGGCGGGCCTGTCCCCGCATGCCGATTTCCAGTCGGAGGTTTCGGTCACGACCGACGACGGCTGCCTCCGCCCCGACGTGATCGTGCGCATGCCGGGCGGGCGCAAGTTGATCATCGATGCCAAATGCTCGCTCAACGCCTATCTCGATGCGAGCGAGGAGATCGATGAGGCCGCCCGCGCCGCCCATCTCCAGAAGCATGCCGCGGCGATCCGCACCCACGCCCAGCAACTCGGCTCCAAGAATTATTGGGAACAGTTCGGCGACGCCGCCGACTATGTCGTCATGTACATCCCGGGCGAGCATTTCCTCACCGCGGCGCTGGAGCAGGACGACGGCCTGTGGGAGTGGGCCTTCGGGCGCCGCGTGCTGCTCGCGACCCCCACCAACCTCGTCGCGATCGCCCGCACCGTCGCGAGCGTCTGGCGGCAGGAGCGGCTCGCCGAGGAGGCGGCCGAGATCGCCCGGCTCGGCAAGGAGCTCCATTCGCGCCTTGCCACGATGGGCGCCCATGTCGCCCGGCTCGGCCGCAATCTCGAGCTCGCAACCGGCGCCTACAACGCCTTCGTCGGCAGCCTGGAGAGCCAGGTGATGACCCAGGCCAAGCGCTTCGAAGCGCTGGAAGTCTCGAGCGGCGCCAAGGAGATCGAGGACTTGCCCTTGATCGAAGGCGCGCCGCGTCCGCTCACCAAGTTGTTTCCGACCGAAAAAGACGGCCAGCCCAATTAAGGCGCGTTTTTGCGCCTGCCCTCCTAAAATTGAAATCGTACAGTATTCGGAACAGATGGACTTTCACCCTTTTGTTGCGATGGTAACAAGATCGCGGAGGTCAATCATAGACTGCGTCATGCGATCTGTTCCACCATCAGAACGTTGGAGGAAATTATGGGCAGGTGGTTCAAAATATCCTCATTGGCCGCCGTGTTGACGGTCACCGGCGCCGGTCCGGCCACTGCGGGCTTCGACTACCGGGAAGCTGCCTATCGGACCTATATGTACAGCGACGCCTCGCATCAGGTGCAGGTCGGGCAGATCGATCCCGAGTGCGGCTTTCACTACGTCCAGTATCATTTGTCGGGAACCTACACCCAATTCCAGGTGGACGAGTTCGTCGGCTATTGCACCCAATATGGCTGGGAGCCGCTTTAGGCTGTGAAGAGGGGCGGGGAGTGATCGTGCTCCCCGTCGACCCGACTAGATCGCCCGGCGCAGGCGGATTTCGCCGCCATTGCCGGCGAGCACCATCGTGTCGCCGTCGGGAAAGCTCACCGTCACCGGTCCACGCAGGACCGCGAGGACGCGGCCCTCGTGGGTCATGGCCGGTTCGGGGCAGGCCATCCGGGTTGACATGATCGGCCCTGGCGTCAGCGTCTCGCCGGCGAGCGCGTAGCTGCCGCCGAAGCGGTTGCAGCCGGCCTGGCCGCTCACCCGGTCGGCTGTGAACTGCATCGCATAGCGCTCGCCCGAGACCGCCTCGCCGCCGATCGCGACGAGGCTCCAGCTCGTGTCGGCGAGACTGGCGGGGGGCAGGATCTCGCCGCCGCAGCCGCTGAGCTCGCGCCCGTCGGCGGTGACGCGCACCGTGTCGGCATAGCGCCGGTCGCTCATTCCGTCGCTGCACGGCTGATGGGTCACGTCGACGGTCAGGCGCTCGGTCTCGTAGCGGTGGCCGTTGAAGCTGGTCCGCGGCTCCGGCGCGGGGACGATGAGGTCGCGGCTGTCCGGCGTCTCGTAGCGCATCTGGCCGTCGGCGATCGTCACCGACCAGAAGGGCTCGGTGCCGAGTGCGCGATAGGCGTCCTCCCCGATCTGGTTGTTTTCGGCGGGAGTCGCGCAGGCGGCGAGCGCCGCGAGGCCCGCGATCAGGATCGCCTTCATGTCATCCTCCGCCACTGGTTGATCACCTCATAGGCCATCACCGCGGTCGCCACCGCCGCATTGAGGCTGTCGGCCTTGCCCAGCATCGGCATCTTCACCAGCACGTCGCACTCCGCCTCATACGCCCCGGGCAGCCCCGCCTGCTCGTTGCCGACCAGGATGAAGGTCGGCCTGGTATAGCATGGTTCCTGATAGTCATGGACGGCCTTGAGACTGGTCCCGACCAGCTGGCCCGGGCCTGAACGAAGCCAGGGCACGAACGCGTCCCATCGCGCGGCGGCCACCTTTTGGGTGAACAGGGCGCCCATCGAGGCACGCATCGCCTCGACCGAGAAGGGATCGGCGCAGTCGTCCACGAGAATCAACCCGCCGGCGCCGACCGCGTCGCCGGTCCGCAGGATGGTGCCGATATTGCCGGGATCGCGCAGCGCCTGGGCGACGATCCAGAGCGGCGCGGCGTCGCGGTCGATCCGGGCGAGCGACGTGTCGAACGCCCTGTAGACGCCGAGCACCGTCTGGGGATTCTCCTTGCCGGAGATCTTGTGGAGGATGTCGGCATTGGTCTCGATCGCGTCGCCGCCGGCCGCCTCGGTCTTGTCGATCAGCTGACGGAGCAGGGGATGGGACGCGTCCGAATAGAACAGGATTTCTGGCAGGACGCCCGCCTCCCGCGCCTCGGTCAGGATGCGGAGCCCCTCGGCGAGGAAGCGGCCCTCGGCGCGCCGGTGCTTCTTGTCGCGCAGGCCGCGGGCTTGCTTGACGATCGGGTTGGAGAAGGAGGTGATCTGCTTGGGCACTGATCTCTAATCCGTCATGCCAGCGCAGGCTGGCATCTCAAGGAGATACACGGCGCCATCTTCTGCCTGAGACCCCAGCCTTCGCTGGGGTGACGTGATAGGTCCATCATTCCTCGCCGAACCGGTCCTCGACCAGTGCGGAGAGCCGATCCACCGCCAGCTCGGCGCCGAGACCGGTGGCGCTGATCGTGATGCTGTCGCCCATCGCGGCGCCGAGCATCATCAGGCCCATGATCGAGGTGCCGCAGACCCTGGTGCCGTCCTTCTCGACCTCGACCGCGGCATCGATCTGGGCGGCGAGGGTGACGAACTTCGCGCTCGCGCGGGCATGGAGGCCGCGCTTGTTCCGCACCTCCACGGTCCGGCTGATCATCAGGCGGCCGCCTCGCCGAGCACCTCGCTCGCCACCGAGATATACTTGCGGCCGGCCTCGCGCGCGGCCGCCACGGCCGCCTTCACGTCCATCGTCTTGCGCGCGCCCTCGAGCCGGATCAGCATCGGCAGGTTGATTCCGGCGATCACCTCGATCTTGTCGGTCTTCATGAGCGAGATGGCGAGGTTGGACGGCGTGCCGCCGAACAGGTCGGTGAGGATGATGACGCCATTGCCGTCGTCGACCCGCGCGATCGCCTGGGCGATGTCCTCGCGGCGCGTCTCCATATCGTCGTCGGGGCCGATGCAGATGCCCTCGATCCGCTCCTGCGGACCCACGACATGCTCCATCGCCACAATGAACTCCGACGCCAGTCGGCCGTGAGTCACCAGCACCAAACCAATCATCTAGTCACCTTGAAAGCCGTCGTCCGCCTTCGTCGCATCCAAACCCGTTTCAGCGGACCGCTCTATGCCGTCGCGAGGCGGCGTGGCGAGGTCGCGATGCTCCAGAGTGGGCGAAAATCCCGCCGCGCGCAACCGTGCCGCGACCCGATGGGCGACATGGACGGAACGGTGTCTCCCGCCGGTACAGCCGAAGGCGACCGAAACATAGGCTTTCCCCTCCGCCCGGTAGCGGGGGAGGAGAACGAGCAGCAAGTCCTCGATTCGCGAAACGGCGTCCTCATAGGCCGGATCGGTCGCAATATGATCGCGCACCGCCTGGTCGAGCCCGGTGAGGTCGCGCAGCGCCGGCTCCCAATGCGGATTCCTGAGGAAGCGCATGTCGAAGACGAGGTCGGCATTGCGCGGCAGGCCGCGCGCGAAGCCGAAGGACTGGATGCCGAGCGTCGGCGCATCCGCGCCCGCGCCGAAGCGGTGGCGGATCTGCTGCCTCAGCCCATTGGCATCGCTGTCGGTCGTGTCGATGACATGGTCGGCCCAGCGCTTCAGCGGCGCCATCATCTCGCGCTCTTCCGCGATGCCGTCGGTCGCCGGACGATCGGGCGCGAGCGGGTGGCGGCGCCGCGTCTCCGAATAGCGGCGCAGGAGTTCGTGGGTCTGGCAATCGAGGTAGAGCGTCTCGATCGCCTGGTGCCGCTCCCTGGCGAAGCGCTTGATCTCGCCGACGATCTTCTCGGCGTCGAAGCCGCGGGTCCGGCTGTCGAGCCCGAGCGCGAGCGAGCGCGGCTCGTCCGCCCCGGCGGGCAGCGGCGTCGCGAGCAGGCGGTTGAGAAGGGAGAGCGGCAGGTTGTCGACCGCTTCCCAGCCGAGATCCTCCAGCGTTTTGAGCACGGTCGATTTGCCTGCGCCGGACAGGCCGGTGACGAGCAGGATGCGGGTCGGCGAGGCGGCCCGGGTCACGACTTCAGCCCGAACAGCTTCAGCGCGGCCTCGACCTTGATCGGCGCGGACGCCTCGAGCCCTGCAAGCCCGATGACCGGCACCGATATGCCGGCCAGCGTCCGCGTCTCGCCTTCGCTCGGCAGCCGCTCCGGCTCGAGGCCGAGATCGACGATGAGGGCAACGGGCACACCCTCGTCATTCGGGAATTCGAGGATGCCGACGCCGCGCACCTCGATCCGGCCCGCAATGTTGGGCGGCGCGCCGGCGAGGAGCCGGCCGTCGACCCGGCGGACGATCGTATAGTCGTCGCTGACCAGACGGGCGCCGCGGTCGATCAGCCGCAGCGCCAGATCGGACTTGCCCCTGCCGGAGAGGCCGCCGATCAGCACGGCGCGGCCGTCGATCGATACCGCGCTCACATGGACGGTCTCGGATGACAAAATGGGATTCTTCACGCCGCCGCTCCCCGGAAGTGCACGACGAAGCGCGCGCCTGCCCGCCCGTCATGCCGGTCCCTGACCTCGATCCGCGCATCGTGACCCTCGACGATGGCCTTGGCGATGGCAAGGCCGAGGCCCGAATGGCGGCCGAAATCCTCATCCGGGCGAATGGAATGGAAGCGGTTAAAGATCGCCTCACGCGAATCCGTCGGCACCCCCGGCCCTTCGTCGTCGACGCTGACCAGAACTTCCTCCCCGGCCGCCGCTGCGCGCACATCGACCAGCCCGCCTTCGGGCGAGAAGGAGATGGCGTTGTCGACGAGATTGTCGACGAGCCGCGCCAGCCGCGATTCGTCGCCCATGATGACGGCGGTTCCGGCGAGCGGCCGCGCGAAGGCGATCTCGACGCCGCGCGTCGCGGCACGCGCCTCCCAGGTCGGGACCATGGCCTCGATCAGCCGACCGAGGTCGACCGGTTCGAACCGCGCGCGGGAGAGTTCGGCATCGAGCCGGGCCGATTCGGCGATGTCGACAACGAGCCGGTCGAGCCGGACGACGTCGTGGCGGACGACGTCGAGCAATTGCCGCCGCAGGCCCGGATCCTCGACGCGCTCCAGCGAGTCCACCGCCGATCGGAGCGAGGCGAGGGGATTCTTGAGCTCGTGGGTCACATCCGCAGCGAAGGCCTCCGTCGCGTCGATGCGGTGCCTCAGCGTCTGGGTCATGTCGCTGAGCGCGCGCGCGAGCAGGCCGATCTCGTCGCGCCGCGAGGGCAGGGTCGGGACGTCGACCTCCCGCGCCCGCCCGAGCCGGACCCGGTGCGCCGCCAGCGCGAGGGCGCGCAGCGGATTGGCGATGGTCCGGGCGAGAAAGCGCGACAGCAGCGCCGACAGGACGAGCGTTCCGAACAGGATGATGGCGAGGCTGAGCCGTTCGGCGCGGACGACGCGGCGCACGTCGCGCGCATTGACGGTGAGCAGCAGGACATTCTCACGGGCGCGGCCGATCCCGACCGCGGCGCTGACATAGGCGGTGCCGTCGGGAGCGCGACGATTCTCGACGACGGGCGCCCCGGACCGCAGCGCCTGCACAGCCTCCGGCCAGGCCGGCAGCCGGTCCACGACCGGCGGCGTGAAGGGCTCCGGCTGGCGCGCCCCGACGATCGCGTCGAAGCCGTTGTCGAGCGCGCGCGCGACGTCGCGATACCAGGCTTCCGTCGACGGGTCGCGCAGCTCATAGGTCGGCGGCGCGCCGTTCCAGCTGTCCTCATGCTTGGCGCCGTCGCGGGAATAGACCCGGAGGCGGGTGCCCGAATCCCGGCCGAGCTGGATCAGGGCGGGCTGCCAGATCTCGCGCGGCGCCGCGGCGAGCATATGGCCGATCATCACCGCTTCGGACTGGGCCTGATCGATCCGCGCCTGGGTGAGGCGGCTGCGGAAGCCGTCCAGGTAGAAGAGGCTGCCGGCGAGGATCACGATCGCGAAGATGTTGACGGCGAGGATGCGCTGGCGGATCGAGAGCCGCCGCGACCAGCCGAGCTTCAGCTCGGGCGCGTCATTCCTCGGCAAAGCGGTATCCGACACCGTAGAGCGTCTCGATCGCGCCGAACGCGCCGTCGACCTCGCGGAACTTGCGCCGCATCCGCTTGATATGGCTGTCGATGGTGCGGTCGTCGACGTAGATGTCGTCCTGGTAGGCGATGTCCATCAGCTGGTTGCGCGATTTCACCACGCCGGGGCGCTGCGCCAGCGTTTCCAGGATCAGGAATTCGGTGACGGTGAGCACCACCTCCCTGCCGTCCCAGCGCACGCGATGGCGCGCCGGGTCCATGACGAGGCGTCCACGCGCGATCTCCGCCGCCTCCGGTTCGTCATTCTCGCCGGCCGTGCGCGCCCGCGCCTCCGTCCGGCGCAGCACGGCGCGGATGCGGGCGAGGAGAAGGCGCTGGGAGAAGGGCTTGGCGATATAGTCGTCCGCGCCCATGGCGAGGCCGAGCGCCTCGTCGAGCTCCTCGTCCTTGGACGTCAGGAAGATGACCGGGAAATCGGCCTTCTCCCGCACCCGCCTGAGCAGCTCCATGCCGTCCATCTTGGGCATCTTGATGTCGAAGATGGCGAGGTCCGGCGGCGTCTCGGTGAGCGGCTTCAGCGCGACCTCGCCGTCCGAATAGAGCCGGGTGATATAGCCCTCCGACTGGAGCGCGACGGAAAGCGAGGTCAGGATATTGCGGTCGTCGTCGACGAGCGCGATCGTGGTCGACATGTTGGGCTCGTTCCTTCCCCGGACCGGCTTTAGCGACGGGCGTCCTGCCGCGCTACCCTTTGACGCGCGGCCAACCCTTCGATATGCGCGGCTCCATGCAGAGCGCCCCCGCTGGCGGGGCCGAACCCCTTTATCCATAGGAGAGCCAAGGTGACCAACCGGGTCCCGTCCTTCGATCTTCACCACCAGGGCATCGACACCAAAGCGACGCTCCACTGGAACTACGGCACGCCGCAGCTCGTCGAGCAGGCGCTGGCGTGCGGCGAGGGCGTGCTGGCCAAGGACGGCCCGCTGGTCGTCGCCACCGGCAAGCACACCGGCCGCTCGGCCAAGGACAAGTTCATCGTCCGCGACGGCGAGACCGAGAGCAATATCTGGTGGGACAACAATGCGTCGATGACGCCGGACCATTTTGCGGCGCTCAAGGCCGACTTCCTGAAGGCGGTGGGCGAGAAGGAGACGTTGTTCGTCGCCGATCTCTTTGGCGGCTCGCAGCCCGAGCACCGGGTACGGGTACGCGTGATCAACGAGCTCGCCTGGCACAATCTCTTCATCCGCACCCTGCTGGTCCGCCCCGAGGCGGATGAACTCACCGGATTCGAACCCGAATTCACGATCATCGATCTGCCGAGCTTCAGGGCCGACCCTGCCCGCCACGGCACCCGCACGGAGACGGTGATCGCTGTCAACCTCTCCGAAAAGCTGATCCTGATCGGCGGCACCAAATATGCCGGCGAGATGAAGAAATCGGTGTTCGGCATCCTCAACTACAAGTTGCCGGTCGCCGGCATCATGCCGATGCACTGCTCGGCCAATATCGGCCCCAAGGGCGACACCGCGGTCTTCTTCGGCCTTTCCGGCACCGGCAAGACGACGCTCAGCGCCGACGCGAGCCGCACCCTGATCGGCGACGACGAGCATGGCTGGTCGGACACCGCGGTCTTCAATTTCGAAGGCGGCTGCTACGCCAAGATGATCCGTCTTTCGCCCGAGGCGGAGCCGGAGATCTACGCGACCACCAAGCGCTTCGGCACGGTGCTCGAGAATGTCGTGATCGACCCCGACACGCGGGCGCTCGACCTCGACGACAATACGCTCGCCGAGAACACGCGGGGCGCCTATCCGATCGACTTCATCCCCAATGCCTCGGCCGAGAATATGGGGCCGGTGCCGAAGAACGTCATCTTCCTCACCGCCGACGCCTTCGGCGTTCTCCCGCCGATCGCGCGTCTGACGCCCGACCAGGCGATGTACCATTTCCTGTCCGGCTACACCGCCAAGGTCGCCGGCACCGAGATCGGCGTCACCGAGCCCGAGGCGACCTTCTCGACCTGCTTCGGCGCGCCCTTCATGCCGCGCCATCCGAGCGTCTACGGCAACCTCCTCAAGGACCGGATCGCCAAGGGCGGCGTGAAGTGCTGGCTGGTCAACACCGGCTGGACCGGCGGCAAGTATGGCGTCGGCAGCCGCATGCCGATCAAGGTGACGCGCGCGTTGCTCAACGCCGCGCTCGACGGCAGCCTCAACAACGTCGAATTCCGCGTCGATCCCAATTTCGGCTTCGAGGTGCCGGTCAGCGTGCCGGACGTCGAGAGCCGCATTCTCAACCCACGCGACACCTGGACCGACAAGGCCGATTATGACGCGACCGCGGCGAAGCTGGTGAAGCTCTTCACCGACAATTTCGCCCGCTTCGCGGCCCATGTCGACGCCGGCGTCCTCGCCGCCGCGCCGATGGGCGCGGGCGAGGTGGTCGTCCAGCAAGCGCAGGAGCCCGTGATCACGGCCGCCTGACGCCTCAAGCACCACAACCGTCTCGAAAGGAGCGTGCCGGCGGGGCCGGCGCGCTCCTTTTGCTGTTTGGGAGACATGAGATGAGCGATTGCGAACCGAGACCGTTCGCCGACGACGATGCCATCCGCTCGATCGGGGAGCGGATGCTGGCCTGCACCTTGCCCAAGGCCGAATGGACCCACGAAGCGCATCTTTCGACCTGCGCCTGGCTGGTGCTGGAGCGGCCCGACATCGTGCCGGAGCGCGACCTGCCGCACCTCATCCGCCGCTACAACGAGAGCGTCGGCGGCGTGAACGACGAGACGCAGGGCTATCACGAGACCATCACCCAGATCTCGATCCGCGCCGTCCACGAAGCACAACCCGGGGCCGAAAAAGGCACCTCAATTGCCGAAAATTGTGCGCCGCCGCATAATTCTTGCGTGTTCGCCGGGCTCGACAGAAATCCTGCACTTCACGACCCTGGGTGGCGGAATGGTCGATAGCGGACCGGCCGGGTTTCGATCGGCATCCGGAAAAACCGCCATGCATCGATTATCCGTTTTCAGGCTGTGGAAAGCAGACGCGATCGCTCCTACCTGACCTTCTGGCGATAGCGGTCTACTACCCGGAGATGGTCATGCGCTCGATCGCTCTCATCGGCGCGCCCAGCAGCGCAGGTGCATACGCGCCGGGGCAAGAAAAGGCGCCGGAAGCATTGAGACGAGCCGGCTTGGTCGATCGGCTCTCCGCCGCGGGGTTTGCCTGCCGCGATTTCGGCGATGTCGAAGGCTTCCGCTGGCGTGCGGATCCCGCCTCGCCGCTCGCGATGAACGTGGCGCAGGTTGCTGCCGTCGCATCGGCGGTGGCCGCACAAGTCCGGAGGGCACGCTCGGCGAACCTGCTGCCCCTGGTAGTGGGAGGCGATTGTACGATCGAGCTCGGGACGCTGGCCGGCAGCTTCGCACCCTCCCATCGGACGGGACTGATCTACTTCGATCTCGACGCCGATCTGAACACCCCCGAAACCACGCCCGACGGCGCCCTCGACTGGATGGGTGTCGCGCATATGCTTGGGCTTCCGGGCGCTGTCGATCGACTGACGAAGATCGGTCCCCGCCGCCCCATGCTGGTGCCGGAGGACCTGCTGCTGTTCGGTGCCGGGAACATCACCGCTCCGGAGCAGGCGGTGATCGACCAGCGCGCCATCGAGATCATCGACGTGGCGGCCGTCGGCGCCGATCCTGCGTCCGCAGCCGCGCGCGCCGTGGCTTGGGCCGGGTCCTTCGACCAGGTGCTGATCCATTTCGACGTGGACGTGATCGATTATGAGAACTTTCCGCTGGCGGAAAATGTCAGGCGGAAATGCGGGATTACCGTCGATGCGGCCATGACGGCCCTGACCATCCTTCTGTCGGCCGATAACCTGGCCGGATTGACCGTGTGCGAGGTCAATCCCGACCACGGTGCCGAAGGGGGCGCCACGATCGTTGATTTTGCGAACCGGCTGGCTGGAAGCTTTGGCGGCGCCGGCGCATGATCGATCGGGGCATCGGAATGGTCCCGACCAACATCGCGCGCCAATCGCGCACCGGGTGGCGGCACCCTTCGCTGCTGGTCGAAAAGAAAGCGCTGGCCGGTCGAACCGATCGTGCGAAGCGCGCCGGGTCCGGTTTTCCGCATTTCGGGCACCTTTGGAGAAAAACAATGGCTTCAGCGAGTATCCGAAATCTTGTCCGCCTCGCTTCGCTCTGCATGCTGATGCCCTTCATGGCGTCCGCATCGAACGCCAGAACCGCCGATGTTCCGGTGTCGGCAGATGTGCGCATCCATGTCATCGACGAGGGACCGGCGCGGGCGGACCGGCCCACGCTGGTGCTTCTGCCCGGCTGGCGCTTCTCGGGCTCGATCTGGTCTGCCCAGATTGCGGCGTTCGGCAGCGATAGACGGGTGATCTCCGTCGATCCGCGCTCCCAGGGGCAATCGACCAAGACGGCGGAGGGCAACACGCCGGAACAGCGCGCCCAGGATCTTCATGCCCTGCTCGCACGGCTGAATGTCGGCCGCTTCGTTCTGGTCGGCTGGTCTCAGGGGGTTCAGGACACCGCAGCCTATGTCGAGCGCTACGGCACCGCGAACATCGAGGGCATCGTGCTTGTCGATTCTCCCATATCGAGCGGCGCCGCCCGCATCGAACGGGCGCCGCACGCCGCCGCACGCCAGTTCGGCAGGCTGTCGGCTTACATGAATGCGCCGCGCGACTATACCGAAGGGATGATGCGTGCGGTCGTCGTTCGCCCGCTTTCCTCCGCCGAACTCGACCAGCTGGTCGATCGGGCGCTCGCGACGCCGACCGCGACCGGGGCGGCGATGCTGGTCGCCGATCTGTTCGGCGTCGATCGGCGGCCGGCGCTCGAGCGGATGGACAAGCCGGTGCTCATCGTCGCCTCCGCACGGTCCGCTGAGCTGGTCGATCAAAGGGACATGGCGTCCCGCGTGGCCGACGCGGAATTTCATGCCATCGAAGATGCCGGGCATGCCGTGTTCGTCGACCAGCCGCAGCAGTTCAACGCATTGCTCGGCGCATTTCTTGAACGCATCGAGAGAGGCGCGCGATAGACGATCGGCTGGAGCTGGCCGGATCGGACCATGTGCTTTCGAGCGCGTGCGCCAGGGCATTGATCGCAAGCCCACTCGAACTCGTAAAAGCAGCCGACTCGGCGCTATATGCCGTCTTGCGGAGGACAGATGGAGCTTTTCATTCTGCTGATCGCGATGGGCGTCGGAGCGACCGCAACAATGGATCTCTGGGCGCTGTTGCAGCGTCGTACGTTCGGCATCCCCTCGCTCGACTATGCGCTGGTGGGCCGCTGGCTCGGGCACATGCCCAAAGGACGGTTTGTCCACGACACGATTGCGGCGGCACCTCCGGTCTCCGGAGAGAAAGCGATCGGATGGATCGCCCACTATCTGATCGGCGTCGCATTTGCGGGCATTCTTCTGTTGCTCGGTGGCGCGGCATGGGTCGCGCGACCAAATCTGGGCCTCGCGCTTGGCGTCGGTCTGCTGACCGTCGCTGCGCCCTTTTTCCTGATGCAGCCCGCCATGGGGTTCGGTGTCGCCGCGTCCCGGCTCCCCAATCCCCACATCGCGCGACTGCGCGGTTTGATGACGCATCTCATCTTCGGCGCCGGGCTGTTCGGTTCAGCCTGGCTGGCCACGCAGGCATTTTGAGCGGCGCCGGCGAGCCGCGGGATCAGGCGGGAACGTACGTCAACCTGATCACATCCTCGCCGATCCGATCGCTGGCCACAAGGTGGAGCGGCGGCCGCGGTCCGGCGAAATAGGGCGTGCCGTGGCCAAGCACGACAGGATGCAGGTAGATTCGATACTCATCGATCAGGCCGAGTTCGGTGAGGCTTCGCGCCAGGTCCGGACCGGCGACTTCGATCTCCCCGTCGCGCTCGGCCTTCAGCGCGCGGATCGCGCTCCCGAGATCGTCGCCGACAAGCGTGGCGTTGGGGCCGACCGACTCGAGCGTGCGCGAGACGACCCATTTCGGCTGCCTGCGCCATGCGGCCGCAAAGGCGGCTCCTTCCGGCTCCCAATCGGGATGATCGTCGTCCCAATAACGCATGATCTCATACATCTTGCGGCCATAGACGCTGCCCGTCTGCCCCTCGGCCTCCTCGATGAAGTGGCGGAACAGGACGGGGTCGGGCGCGAAGCGGTCGTGATCGACATAGCCGTCGAGGGACTGGTTCATTCCGAACACGAGCTTGGCCATGCCCGATTTCCTCCTCATGCAGCGCGCCCGCGCGGTTCTGATTGCGTTATGCAATCAGCTGTGAGCTAGTTCTACTGGTTTTATATCGCAAGCGGTTTTTGGAGTATGACGCCCGAAGCTCGGACTGCCGATCACTCTGACTCACGAGACGTGGCCCGACGGAAAAGCCCCAGCCCGGCCGCTCGAGGACGCGGTGCTACGGCGTGTCCCACGAGGCCGGGGCCGAGAGCCGATTCCGGCAACCGGCCCCGGCCGGAATTCAATCCCGATCGACGCTGGAGGCGTCGGAGGACCGGGGCCGTAGATGTGCCGTCTAGTCGGTCAGCTCCGCCGGCACGCGGCCGCCATTGGCGGCGAGCTCGCGCATCACCTGCTTGTGGAGCCACATGTTCATCGTCGCGCTGTCGCCGGTGTCGCCGGTATAGCCGAGCTCGCGGGCCAGCTCCTTGCGGTTCTCCAGGCTCGAATCGATGTCGAGCAGCTTCATCAGGTCGACGATCGAGGTGCGCCAGTTGAGCTGCTGGCCCTGCGCCGCGGCGCGCTCCTCCAGCACCCGGGCGACGTCGACCTCGCTGATCGCCTGCGGCTGGGGGGCGGGTTGCGGCTGCGGCTGGGCCTGGGCGGTCGCCTGGCCGGCGCCAGCCGCGGGCGCGGCCGCCGGGGCGACAGCGGGGGCAGGGGCAGCGCCGCCGCTCGGCATGTTCAGCGGACGGCCGAGGATCGCATTCTTGATCTTGGTGAAGATACTCATGGTCACCCTCCCTTGTCGGCCGGCTTCATGCGCCGGCGAGGATCATAGAACCCGGCGGCGAGGCGCCGGTTCCGGATGCGGCAAGTCCCACGTTGCGCGACCTGTCACATCCGCGCGATAAGCATGGTCCCTGAATGTTGCAGGAAGGGGTACGCACATGGACATCCAGCAAGCCATCCTGAACGGCGGCGGCATCGACGCGATTGCCGGCCAGCTCGGCATCGCGCCAGATCAGGCGCGGAGCGGCGCGGGCGCGCTGCTTCCGGCCATCCTCGGCGGCTTCAAGCAGAATGCGCAGGGCCAGGCGGGCGGGCTCGAGGGCCTGGTCGGCATGCTCGGCGGCATGGGCGGCGGCGGATTGTTCGACAATGTCGTCGGCAGCGAGCCGACCGATGTGAATCAGGGCAACGACATTCTCGGGCAGATTTTCGGATCGAAGGATGTCAGCCGCGCGGTCGCCAGCGACGCCTCGGCCCAGAGCGGGCTCGATGCCTCGACCCTGAGGCAGATGCTGCCGATGCTGGCGATGCTGGTCGGCGGGTTCCTGTCCCGGCAGGGCGACGGCGCGGCGCCGGCCGGGGGCGGCGGACTGGGTGGAATGCTCGGCAGCGTGCTGGGCGGGGTGCTCGGCAGGGGCGGCGGACCGCAGCCTCAACCGCAGGCGGGCGGGCTCGGCGGTCTGGGGGCGATGCTCGACATGGACGGCGACGGCAACCCGCTCAACGACATCATGCGCAAGCTCGGGCGGTGAGGCCCTAGCTTTTCGCCGCCGGCGGCAGCGCGGCCGGCGCGCTCACCGTCAGGCAATTGCCCTCGGCGCCGATCACGCGCACCCGCGCGCCCGCCGGCGCGTCGGGGCCACGGGCGGGCCAGACGCTGTCGCCGACCCGCACCCGGCCCTCGCCATTGGCGATCGCCGTCACCACTTCGACATTCTGGCCGATCAGCCGGGCGGTGCGGTCGTTGAGCAGCGGATCGGCGCTGTCGACCGGGTTGCGCTCGTAGAAGCGCCGGCCGCCCATCACCGCGGCGATCGACAGCAGGCCGAACAGGGCGAGCTGGAGCGGCAGCGTCATCGGAACGACCGCGACCGCGATGCCGGTGATCGCCGCCGCGGCGCCCAGCCAGATCAGGAAGATGCCGGGCATTGCGATTTCGAGGATGCCCAGCACCGCCGCGCCGAGCAGCCACCACCATTGCGGCTCCAGCCCGCTGAAATCCATCACTGGTTTCCTTCGAACGGCCCCTGCCGGCGCGGTGCCGGGGCAGGGGCGTCTCCCTCGTTCCTGCCGAGCGCCTCCCTCGCCAGCTCGCCGATCCCGCCGAGCGTGCCGATCAGCTGCGTCGCCTCGACCGGGAAGAGGATCGTCTTGGAGTTGGGCGAAGTGGCGAACTGGCCGACCGCCTCGACATATTTCTGCGCGATGAAATAGTTGATCGCCTGCGAATTGCCGCCGGCGATGGCGTCGGAGACCACCTTGGTCGCCTTGGCCTCGGCCTCGGCCTCGCGCTCGCGCGCCTCGGAATCTCTGAACGCCGCTTCCTTGCGGCCCTCGGCCTGGAGGATCTGGCTCTGCTTCTGGCCTTCCGCCTTCAGGATCTCGGAGGCGCGCAGGCCTTCGGATTCGAGGATCAGCGCGCGCTTCTCGCGCTCCGCCTTCATCTGGCGGCCCATCGCGTTGACGATGTCGGCGGGCGGGCGGATGTCCTTGATCTCGACGCGGGTGATCTTGACGCCCCAGGCCTCGGTGGCCTGGTCGACGACGGAGAGCAGCCGCGCATTGATCTCGTCGCGCTTGGAGAGGGTCTCGTCGAGGTCCATCGAGCCCATCACGGTCCGGAGGTTCGTCGTGGTGAGCTGCATGATCGCGACGTAGAGGTCGCTCACCTCATAGGCGGCCTTGGCGGCGTCGAGCACCTGGAAGAACACCACGCCGTCCGTCTGGATCATCGCATTGTCCTTGGTAATGATCTCCTGGCCCGGAATATCGAGCACCTGCTCCATCATGTTCACCTTGCGGCCCACCCGGTAGAAGATCGCCGGGTAGAAATTGAGGCCGGGCGCGGCGACGGCGGTGAAGCGGCCGAAATGCTCGATCGTGTACTTGTATCCCTGCCGGACCATCTTCACGCTGACGAAGAGGTACAGCACCACGAACGTGATAAGGACGAGGACGATAGCTTCCATGGCGATTCCTTCCACCGCTGCCGACGATATCATGTAGACAAAGCCATAGGCATCCAAGCAGAATCGGAGGGGGCTCCATGACCGCAATCGACCTTCGCCAGTGCCGTTCGCTGCTCTTCCTGCCGGCCTCCAATCCGCGCGCGATCGAGAAGGCGCGGGCGTTGGCCGCCGACATGGTGATCCTCGACCTCGAGGATGCGGTGAAGGCGGAGGACAAGGCGTCGGCGCGCGAGGCGGCGATCGCGGCGACGGCCGAAGGGTTCGGCGAACGGGTGAAGGCGGTCCGCGTCAATGCGCTCGATACCCCCTGGTTCGGCGAGGATGTCGTGGCGCTTCGGCGCTGCGCGGTCGACTATGTCGTGCTCGCCAAGACGGAGAATGCCAAGCAGGCGCATGACGCGTCATGGCTGATCGGCAAGCCGGTGCTCGCCATGGTCGAGACGGCGCGCGGCGTGCTCGACGCCGCGGCGATCGCGCCGGCGACCAAGGGGTTGATCGCCGGCACCAACGACCTCGCCGCAAGCCTGCGTATCCCGCCCGAGCGCGGCCGGCGCGGCCTCGTCTACGCGCTGCAGCGGATCGTGCTGGCGGCGCGGGCGGCGAACGTCGCCGCGTTCGACGGGGTCTACAACCGCCTGGAGGCGGACGACGGCCTCGCCGAGCAGTGCGAGGAGGGACGGCGCTACGGCTTCGACGGCAAGTCGGTGATCCATCCGAGCCAGATCGAGACGGTCAACCGCATCTTCTCGCCCAGCGAGGCCGAATTGGAGGCCGCCCGCCGGCTGATCGAGGCGGCAGGGGGCGGCGCCGAACGCCACGAGGGGCGGATGATCGAGGCGATGCATGTCGATCAGGCGCGTGCGCTGGTCGAGCGGGCAGGGCGCTAGCCGGCTTTTCCGAATCGCTTGCCACTAGGCTGCGGCCTCCTTAAGCAGCCGCATGTTTGCCGCCCCGATCCGCGCACTCGCGCCGCTCGCGCTCCTGCTGTCGTCCACTGTCGCCCTGGCCCAGGCCGATCCGCCGGTCACGCCGGCCGAGCTGATGCGGCATATCGAGAGGCTGGCGAGCGATGAGTTCGAGGGGCGCGCCCCGGCCACCGAGGGCGAGCGCCGGACCACCGCCTATATCGTCGAGCAGCTCCGGTCCCACGGACTCGAGCCTGCGGGAGCGAACGACAGCTGGTTCCAGCCGGTGCCCCTGGTCGAGCGCGCTGCCGGGGAACACGCTGTCCAGTGGACCGCGAACGGGCGGCCGGCCGAATTCTCCCAAGACGAGATCGTGCTGCTCGGCCGCGACGCCAGTCAGCGGATCGCCGATGCGCCGGTGATCTTCGCCGGCCACGGCGCGCGCATACCCGATCGCGGCATCGACCAGCTCGCCGGCACCGACGTGCGCGGGGCCGTCGTGCTGGTCCTGCTCGAAGGCCCGAACATCGAAGGTTTCCCGTCGCTCGCCGAGCGGCGTCAGGCGGTGAGCGATGCCGGCGCGGCCGCGGTGATCGCGATCGTCGGAGCGGAGGTGCCCTGGGAGGCGGTGCGCACGACCATGGCTGGCCAGCGCGCCACCCGGCTCGATTCCACGCCGGTGCCGGAAGTGACCGGCGCGATGCCGCTCGCCGCCGCCCAGCGGCTGATTGCGGCCGGCGGCGGCGATCTCGAGCGGCTGATGAACGAGCAACCCGGCTCGTCGTTCCGCGCGGTGACCCTGCCGCTGCGCGCAACGATCGACGTCACGACCCGGGTCGAGCGCTACGTCAGCAACAATGTCGTCGCGCGGCTGCGCGGCAGCGGCAACACCAACGAGAACCTGCTCTACCTCGCCCACTGGGACCATCTCGGCGTCTGCCGGCCGGAAGGCGAGGCGGACCGGATCTGTAACGGCGCGGTCGACAATGCCAGCGGCATCGCCGCGCTGATCGAGATCGCCGGCCGGCTGGCGCGCCAGCCGCGGCCGGCGCGCGACATCCTGTTCCTCGCCACCACGGCGGAGGAATCGGGGCTGCTCGGCGCCGAATATTTTGCCGCCCATCCGGTCGCCCCCGCACCATCGATCGTCGCGGCGATCAACATGGACACGATCGCGATCGCCCCGGCGGGCGCGCCGGTCGCGGTGATGGGCCGCGGCGATCCGGCGCTCGACCGGGTGATCGACGAGACGATCCAGGCCGCCGGCCGCCAGATCGACACGGACGACGAGGCGAACGCCCTGGTGCAGCGGCAGGACGGGTGGGAACTGACCCAGGCCGGCATCCCGACGATCATGGTCGGCGGCTCCTTCTCGAACATGGAGCTGCTCGGCGCCTTCCTCAACGGCGCCTACCACAAGCCGGAGGACCAGCTCGGCGGGCCCATCCCGCTCGAAGGCGCGGCCGAGGACACCAATCTCATGGTCGCGCTCGGCCGTCGCCTCGCCGATCCGACCGTCTATCGGCGCCCCGCTGCAACGACCGCAGCCGGGCAGGACTAGGACATATGGACATTCGCCTCGGCCTCACCTTCGACGACGTCCTCCTCCAGCCGGCGGAATCCTCCGTCCTGCCGAGCCAGGCGGACACCCGCACGCGGGTGACGCGCGAGATCGGGCTCAACATCCCGATCCTGTCTTCGGCCATGGACACGGTGACCGAGGCCGACATGGCGATCGTGATGGCGCAGCTCGGCGGGCTCGGCGTGCTCCATCGCAACATGGACGTCGAGGCGCAGTTCACCGCGGTCCGCGCGGTCAAGCGCTTCGAGAGCGGCATGGTCGTCAACCCGATCACGATCCGGCCCGACCAGAAGCTCGCCGACGCGCGCGAGCTGATGGAGCGGCACAAGATCTCCGGCATCCCGGTGACCGAGACGGGCGGGCGCCTCGTCGGCATCCTCACCAACCGCGACGTCCGCTTCGCGGAGAATCCGCGTCAGCCGGTGTCCGAGCTGATGACCAAGGACAATCTCGCCACGGTCGGGCCGAGCGTCAGCCAGGACGAGGCCCGCCGGCTGCTCCACCAGCGGCGGATCGAGAAGCTGCTGGTCGTCGACCTGGACGGCCGCTGCATCGGCCTCATCACCGTCAAGGACATCGAGAAGGCGGTCACCTATCCCAACGCCACCAAGGACGCCGCCGGGCGGCTGCGCGTTGCCGCCGCCACCACGGTGGGCGATGCGGGATTCGAGCGGAGCCAGGCGCTGATCGACGCCGAGTGCGATCTTATCGTCATCGACACCGCGCACGGCCACAATCGCGAGGTCGCCGCGGCGGTCGAACGGGTCAAGCGGGCATCCAACGCCGTACAGGTGGTCGCCGGCAATGTCGCGACGCGCGAGGCGACCAAGGCGCTGATCGGCGCGGGCGCGGACTGCGTGAAGGTCGGCATCGGACCGGGCTCGATCTGCACCACCCGGGTCGTTGCCGGGGTCGGTGTGCCACAGCTGACCGCGATCATGGAGTCCGCCGAGGAGGCCGCGAAATCCGGCGTGCCGGTGATCGGCGACGGCGGCCTGCGGACCTCCGGAGACATCGCCAAGGCGCTGGCCGGCGGCGCGTCGGCGGTGATGGTCGGCTCGCTTCTGGCTGGGACCGAGGAGGCACCGGGCGAGACGTTCCTGTACCAGGGGCGCGCCTACAAGAGCTATCGCGGCATGGGGTCGGTCGGCGCAATGGCGCGCGGCTCGGCCGACCGCTATTTCCAGCAGGACATCAAGGACCAGCTGAAACTGGTGCCGGAGGGGATCGAGGGGCAGGTCCCCTACAAGGGCCATGCCCGCGACGTGATCCACCAGCTCGTCGGCGGGGTGAAGGCGGCGATGGGCTATACCGGCGCCGCGACGATTCCCGACCTGCAGAAGGCCGAGTTCGTCCGCATCACCAATGCCGGCCTCCGCGAGAGCCATGTCCACGACGTCACCATCACCCGCGAGGCGCCGAACTATCCGGTGCGCTAGGCTTGCGTTTCGGGGCCGGATGATGAAGCTTCCCGCCGATCGTCGGCCAGCGGGGAACGAAGATGCGCGCACGCGTGAGAGCAGGCGGTCCGGTCGCATTTCTGCTGGCCCTGGCGGGCTGTGGCGGCATTTCCGGTATGGACTGCGCCGAGATCGCCGACCGGGCACGGGAAATCTCCCGGACGCAGCCGATCCAGGTCGCCGAGATCGCCAACCCGCAGGAGACCGCCCGTTCGCCCGCCGACATACGCTGCACCGCGCAGGCGCGGTTGGCCGACGGCCGCACCACGACGCTGTATCTGCGTGCCTATGAGGAGGACGGTGAGGACAAGGTCGCCTATCGGGAGCGGCCGTTCCCGTAGGGAGCGGGCGGCGTGACTCCGGCCGCGCGTGCCGAGGCGGCGATCGAGCTGCTCGACGCGATCATCGCCGCCGCGCGCGAAGGCGGGGCGGCGGCGGATACCTTGATCGCCCGCTACTTCAGGACGCGCCGGTATGCCGGCTCCAAGGACCGGCGCGCGGTGCGCGACCTGGTGTTCCGCGCCATCCGCCGGGCGGGAGAGCGGCCCGTCTCCGGCCGTGCGGCGCTCCTGGGTCTGGCCGAGGATGCGCCCGAGCTGCGTGCGCTGTTCGACGGGTCGGCGCACGGACCTGCGCCGTTGGAAGTGGACGAACCGGTGGCTACAGCGGGGATCGCGTCCCTGTGGTTGCTGGAGCGCTTCGACCCCGCTCTGCAACGCGAGGAACTCGGAGCGCTGCTCGACCGCGCACCACTCGATCTCAGGGTCAACCGGCTGAAGGGCACGCGGGCGGAGGCGGTGGCGGCGTTTCCCGAAGCGCGGGAGACACCGCATGCGCCGCTCGGCCTCCGGTTGCCCGAGGGCGCGCAGGTTGAGCAGAGCGAGGTGTGGACGTCCGGCCTGGTCGAGGTGCAGGACGAAGGGAGTCAGTTGCTCGCGCTCGGCTGTTCCGCCAGGCCCGGCGCCACGATCGTCGATCTGTGCGCCGGGGCAGGGGGCAAGACCCTCGCGCTCGCCGCCGACATGACGGACCAGGGGCGGATCGTCGCGTCCGACACCGATCGCGCCCGCCTGGCGCGGATGGCGCCGCGGCTGGATCGCGCTGGCGTGTCGATCATCGAGGCGCGGCTGCTCGATCCCAATCGCGAGGCGGAGGCGCTCGCCGATCTGGCCGGAGCGTCCGATCTCGTGCTCGTCGATGCGCCCTGCTCGGGCACCGGCACCTGGCGGCGCAACCCGGAGGCGCGCTGGCGCCTGACTCCGGAGCGGCTCGCCCGGTTCGTGAAGCTCCAGTCACATCTTCTTGATGTTGCTGTGGAACTTGTAGCCCCTGATGGGCATTTGGTCTATGCGGTCTGCTCGCTCCTCGGCGAGGAGGGGCGCGAGCAGGCCGCAGCCTTCGAGGCACGCCATTCAGCATTTGTTCGGGAAACCGTGCCCATCACTGCGGGAACAGCCGCAGGGCCCGGGCGCCTGCTCAGCCCGGCACGTGACGGGACCGACGGCTTTTTCATCGCGCGGTGGCGGCGCGCATGTTAGGCTGGCCGCGAGAAGGAATGGAGTATCTGATGCGCCTCATGCCGATTGCCCTTACGATTGCGGTCGCGGCGGCGACCATGGCCAGCGCCGGCTTCGGCCAGCGCGCCGACGATCAGGTCGACCCACGCTCCGCCGCGATGGTCGAGCAGGCGCGGACCCTGACCACCGCCGGCCGCTACAACGAGGCGATCGACCTGCTCGAGAGCGCGCTCGTCCTCGATCCCGGCAATCGCAGCGCCTATGTCCAGCTCGGCCGGGTCGCCCAGGCACAGCGTCTGCCCGGCAAGGCGATCCGTCTCTACGCGGATGCGCTGCGGCTCGAACCCAATGACGTGAGCGCGCTGGCGGGGCAGGGCGAGGCCTATGTCCAGCGGGGCGCCGTCGACCGGGCACGCGGCAATCTCGACCGCGTGCGCCAGCTCTGCAATGCGCCGTGCCCGCAGGCCGATCAGCTCGCCGCGGTGATCACCCGCGGCCCGCCCGCCGAGGTCGTCTCGGCGCAGCGCGTCGAGGCCCCGTCGCCGGTACGGCCGCAGAACAACAACAACTAGGAGGACGACCCCGTCGTCCGGGGCGCCGGGGTCGCCGGCGCGTTCTCGACGCCGGCGATCCAGGCGCGGACCTGCTCCTCGAGCACCGGCAGCGGCACCGAGCCGAGGCCGAGGATGGTGTCATGGAACCCGCGCTGGTCGAAGCGCGTGCCGAGCCGCTGCTCGGCTTCGGCGCGCAGGCGGCGGATGGTGATCTCGCCGAGCTTGTAGGCGACCGCCTGGCCGGGCCACGAGATGTAGCGGTCGATTTCGTTGACGATCTCCAGCTCCGACATCGCGCTGTTGTCGCGGAGGTACGCGATCGCCCGGTCGCGGTCCCAGCCATAGGCGTGGATGCCGGTGTCGATGACGAGCCGGCAGGCGCGCCACATCTCGTAGGTGAGGCGGCCGAAATCCTCGTAGGGCGTCTGGTAGATGCCCATGACGGTGCCGAGCCATTCGGTGTAGAGGCCCCAGCCCTCACCGTAGCCGGAGAAATAGGTCTCCTGGCGGAATTCCGGCCGGTTCGGGCCTTCGAGCGCCAGAGCGGCCTGGAAGCTGTGGCCGGGGGTACATTCGTGGAGCGCGAGGGCCGGCAGGTTGTAGAGCGGCCGTTGCGGCAGGTTGTAGGTGTTGAACATGCAGTTCTGCAGGCCACCGCGGCCGCCGGTGTAGATCGGCGCGATGTCGTCTGGGACCGGCACGATGCCATGACGATAGCGGGGCAGGGTGCCAAACGCGTTGCGGAGCTGCCCCTGCGCCCGCATCACGACATAGGAGGCATAACCGAGCAGCTCGTTGGGGGTCTTGGCGTAGAATTGCGGATCGGTGCGCAGGAACTGGAGGAATTCCGGGAAGGTGCCGGTGAAGTTGGCACGCCGCATCACCTGCTCCATCTCGGCGCGGATGCGGGCGACCTCGCGCAGGCCGGTCTGGTGAATCTCCTGCGGCGTGATGTCGAGCGTCGTGTATTTGCGGATCATCGCCTGGTAATAGGCCTCGCCGTCCGGCATCTCGGAGGCGCCGAGGGTGGTTCGGGCGCGCTCCATATACTCGGTGCGGATGAACTGCAGCAGCTCGCGAAAGGCGGGAATCGCCGCCTCGTTCATCGCGGCCAGACCTTCCTGCCGCAGCCGTGCCTGTTCCTCGGCCGGAATGCTCGACGGCATCTGGCGGAAGGGCGCGAAGAGCGGATTGTCCTCGCCGTCGGCGGTGAACGGAACGATGGTCGCGTCGCGCCCGGTCAGCGTCACGCGTGGCACCGAGAAGCCGCGCGCCAGACCGGTGCGCATGTTGGCGATATTCTCGCCGAAATAGCGCGGCACGTCGCGCAGACGTCCGATATAGCGGCGATATTCGTCGGCATTGGCGAAGCCCGAGCGCGGCGCGATCCAGGTCCAGAAGAAGCTGTCCGAGTTGAACGGCATCTCATAGGCGCGGAAGCGCGCATCGCCGATCTGCTCCTGCAGCACCGTGCGGAAGACCGCGGCGTTGATCTTTTCGTCTGGCGACAGCTGTTCCGCCGGAATGGCGTCGAGCTGCCGCAGCGCATTCTCCCAGTAAGCGAGCCGTTCCTGATTGGCGGCCGGCGTGACGCTCGGCAGGTGATCGGCCAGCGCGCCCGGCCCCTGACCCGGCAGCGTCCCTTCCTGCTCGCGCCGCCACGCCCATTCCGCTTCGTAGAGCGCCTTCAGCCGCGCGTCAGCGCTTGATGGGGCGGGCGCGGCCGGCGCAGGCTGCTGCGCGAGGGCCGGCAGGGGAGCGGTGAGGCAGAAGGCGGCAAGAGCGAGGCGGCAGGACGTCGAGCGCAGCATCCGGAAATTCCCCTTGGCAAATTCGATCGGGACAGATCACCGTATATCGTATACTATCGAGGCAACCCGTCAACGGAGGCATCGCATTCATGGGCTTCCACTTCAACCGCCGTCAGCTCCTCGCCGGCGCCGCGCTCGCCGCGTTCGTTCCGCACGCCCTCAGGGCCCAGGCGCACACGCGCGGTGCCTTCGATTCGGCCGCTCCGCTGCCGCTCGACTCGGTCCGGCTGCTGCCGTCGGTCTATCTGGATGCGGTCGAGGCGAATCGCGCCTATCTGCATCGGCTCGAGCCGGACCGGCTGCTCCACAATTTCCGGACAAGCGCCGGCCTCGAGCCCAGGGGCGAGCGCTATGGCGGGTGGGAAGGTGACACGATCGCCGGCCATACGCTCGGCCATTATCTGACCGCGCTGTCGCTGATGCACGCCCAGACCGGCGATGCGGAATGCCGCCGGCGGGTCGACTATATCGTCGGCGAGCTCGCCGCATGCCAGGCGGCGCATGGCGACGGCTATGTCGCCGGCTTCACCCGCCGCCGCCCGGACGGCGTGATCGAGGACGGCAAGGCGCTCTTTCCCGAGCTGATGCGCGGCGACATCCGTTCGCTGGGCTTCGACCTCAACGGCTGCTGGGTGCCTTTCTACAACTGGCACAAGACCTTCGCCGGGTTGTTCGATGCCGAGAGTCATTGCGATAACCGGCAAGCGCGGGACGTGGCGCTGGGCCTCGCCGGCTATATCGACCGCGTCTTCGCGGCCTTGAGCGACGAACAGGTCCAGCTCGTGCTCGACTGCGAGCATGGCGGGATCAACGAGAGCTTCGCCGAGCTCCATGCGCGCACCGGCGATCCGCGCTGGCTGCGGCTCGCCGAGCGGTTTCGCCATCGCCGCATCCTCGACCCACTGACGGAAGGGCGCGACGTCCTCCCCTGGATCCACGCCAACACCCAGATCCCCAAGCTGATCGGGCTCGCCCGGCTGCACGAGATCACCCGCGACCCGCGCCATGAGGCGGCCGCCCGTTTCTTCTGGGAAACGGTGGTGCGCGACTACACCTATGTGATCGGCGGCAATGCCGATCGTGAATATTTCACGGCCGCGCGCACTGTCTCCCGGCACATCACCGAGCAGACCTGCGAGAGCTGCAACAGCTACAACATGCTGAAGCTCACCCGGCATCTCTATGCGTGGCGGCCGGAGGCGCGGCTGTTCGACTATTACGAGCGTGCCCACCTCAACCACATCCTGGCGCATCAGGACCCGGCGACGGGCATGTTCGCCTACATGGTTCCGCTGATGTCGGGCACGCACCGGACCTTCTCCGAGCCGTTCGATAGCTTCTGGTGCTGCGTCGGCAGCGGCATGGAGAGCCATGCCAAGCATGGCGAGTCGGTCTGGTGGGAGAGTGGCGATACGCTGATCGCCAATCTCTACATCCCGTCGACCGCGACCTGGGCGCGCCAGCGCGCCGGCGTGCGGATGGAGACGGCCTATCCGTTCGGCGAGCAGGTCAATTTCACGATCGAGACGCTGGCGGGGCCGTCGCGCTTCGCCGTCGCGCTCCGTGTGCCCGGCTGGTGCGACGGCGCCCGCGTCGCGGTGAACGGCGAGGCGCAGCAGGCCGAGCCGAGCGGCGGCTATTTCGTCCTGCGCCGCCGCTGGCGGGTCGGCGACCGGATCATGCTCGACCTGCCGATGCGGCTGCGCAGCGAGGCGACGGTGGACGATCCTTCCACTATCGCGCTGCTGCACGGTCCGGTCGTGCTCGCCGCCGACCTGGGGCCGACCGACCGGCCTTATGAGGGGCTGCCGCCGGCGCTGGTCGCCGCCGACATCGTCGGCGGCTTCACGCCGGTCGACGCGGCGCAGGGGCGGTTCCGCACCAACGGCATCGGCCGTCCCGGCGACATGGCGTTCGCCCCGTTCTTCGCCCAATGGCAGCGGCGTACCGCGGTCTATTTCCGCGCCTTCGACGAGGCCGGCTGGACCCGCGAGCAGGCGGCGCTCGCCGCCGCCGAACGGGAGCGCCAGGCGATCGCCGCCCGCACGGTGGACGAGGTCCATCTCGGCGAGATGCAGCCCGAACGCGATCACGGTCTCACCGCGGACAACAGCTATCCGGTCACCTATCGCGGCCGGCACGGGCGCGATGCCCGCAACCATGGCTATTTCGAATTCCGTGCGCGGGTCCGGTCCGGTCCGCTGGTGCTCAGGGCGGCCTATTGGGGCGAGGAGCGGAACAAGCTGTTCGACATCCTGGTCGACGGCACCAAGATTGCGACACAGCGCCTGAATGGCGAACGGCCGGGTGAGTTCTTCGAGGTGGATTATCCGATCCCGCCGGCGCTGACTCAGGGCAAGACGCAGGTCACCATCCGCTTCAAGCCGACGACGGACCGCGATCGCTGCGGCCCGGTGTTCGGGGTACGCATCCTGACCGCCGCCTAAGCGGAGCCCAGCAGACGGGCGATCGCGATGAAGTCGGAAACGGCCAGCGTTTCCGCACGCCGCGCGGAATCGATTCCCAGCCGGGCCAGCGCGTCGAGCGCGCCGGGGACGGGCTGCAGGGAGCGTCGCAGCATCTTGCGGCGTTGGCCGAAGGCGGCGGCGGTGAGCCGTTCCATCATCGCGGGCGCGACTCCGTCCGGCGCCGGGGCAGGGGTGATGTGGACCACCGCCGACATGACCTTGGGCGGCGGCACGAAGGCCGAGCGGTGGACCTTCATTGCGATCCGTGCCGCGCTCCGCCACTGCGCGAGCACGGCGAGCCGGCCATAGGCGCCGCTGTTCGGCGCAGCGACGATCCGCTCGGCCACTTCGAGCTGGAACATCAGCGTCAGCGACCGCCACCAGGGCGGCCAGGCCTCGCCGCCGAGCCAGCGTACCAACAAGGCGGTGCCGACATTGTAGGGGAGGTTGGCGACGATATGGGCCGGGCCGATCCTCGTCGCTTCGTCGATCTCCAGCGCATCGCCCTCGATGACGCGGAGTCTGCCGCCCGAGGCTTCGCACAGCGCGCCAAGCGGGACGAGACAGCGGCGATCGCGCTCGACCGCGACGACCTCCGCACCGGCGCGGAGCAGCGCGCGGGTTAAACCGCCCGGCCCGGGGCCGACTTCATAGACGCGCTCGCCCTTGAGGGATCCCGGGACCTTGGCGATCCGGCCGAGCAACTGCTCGTCGAGGATGAAGTTCTGGCCGAGCGCCTTGGAGGCGCTGAGCCCGTGCGCGGCGATGACTTCGCGCAGCGGTGGCAGATGCAACAGAGGTTCCGGGTGCGTCATGCTCCCAGCATGACGCAGATTGCTCCGGGGGAGCAATCGGCCCGAAACCTCAGTTGCATGCGAGCGACGTCACGCCGCCGCCAGGCGCCGGGCGCACTCCCCTGCGGCACGGATGGCGGCGATCATCGCGCCGGGATCGGCCAGATTCTTGCCCGCGATGTCGAACGCGGTCCCGTGATCGGGCGACGTGCGCACGATCGGCAGGCCGAGCGTGACGTTGATCCCCTCGTCGAAATGCAGCGTCTTCAAGGGGATCAGCGCTTGATCGTGATACATGCAGAGCGCGAGATCGTAGCTGCGACGGCAATGGTTATGGAACATGACGTCGGGCGGATGCGGGCCGGTGACGTCATAGCCTTCCCCGCGCAGCCGATCGATCGCAGGCATGATCAGGTCGATTTCCTCGCGGCCGAGCGCGCCGTTCTCGCCGGCATGGGGATTGAGCCCTGCCACCGCGATGCGCGGGGATTCGATGCCGAACTGGCGCTGGAGGCCGCGGGCGGCCGCGCGGCCCTTGGCCACGATGCGGTCGACCGACAGCGCGTGCGGGACGTCGGCAAGGGGGATATGGGTGGTGACCGGGACGACGCGCAGCGTCGGGCCGGCAAGCATCATCGCCACCAGCTCGCTGGAAACACCGCAGCGCTCGGCAACAAATTCGGTCTGGCCCGGGTGGACAAAACCGACCGCATAGAGCCGCGCCTTGGAGACCGGCCCGGTGACGAGGCCGGAGGCGGCGCCGGAGCGGGTCAACCCGACTGCCAGCTCCAGCGCATCGAGCGAATTGCGCGCGCCGATCAGATCGAGGCTGCCGGGCGGCACCGTCGAATCGGCGACGCGGATGACAGGGAGGCTGTTGTCGAAGAGGCCAAGCGCTTCGCTCGGCTCGGCAATGACCGAGACCGGGCCGCTCCACACGGCCTCGATCGCACCGACATCGCCGACCGCGAAAAAGGACGGCAGCGCAGCCTCGACGCGGCGCTCCCAGCTCTTGGCGATCACCTCCGCGCCGATGCCGGCCGGGTCTCCCAGCGAAACGGCGAGCGGGGCGGCGGGCATCTCAGCGATAGTCGACGACTGCGTCGCGCCGCAGGTCGCGCAGGTAGCGTTGCGCGCGGCGGCTGACGCGTTCCTCGTTGAGCTGGGCATAGACCTGGTCGAAGCTCGGCCCGCTAGCCTGCTGCGGATCATCGCGACCGCACAGCACGAGAACGCTGATCCGCTCCGCAGAGCCGAACGGCGGCGAGGCCTGACCGATGCTGAGATTGAGCAGGGTCTGCTGCAGCGCCGGCGGCAGCTCGCGGACCCGCACCTGATCGTTGGAGATGAGCTCGGCACCGATCGTCTGCGCCGTTTGCGCCGCATTGCCGCAGCCGCCCATCGACTGGGTGGCCTGGGCAAGCTGCTGGGCGCGGCCCTGGGCCTGGTCAGCGCTCGTGCCAGCCGGCATGGCGATCGACATCTGCATGAGGCTCAGCACGGCGTCGCGCGGGTCGGCGACCAGGATCTGGCGCTTGTCGACCAGCGCGACGACCGAATAGCCACCGGACACCTGGATCGGGTCGCTGATCGCGCCGACCGGCATCTCCTGAACGACCGCGGACAGTTCCTGGGGAAGCTGCTCGCCGCGCACCCAGCCGAGATCGCCGCCGACAGCCGCGGTCGTCGCCTCGGAGAACTGGCGGGCATAGGCGGCGAAGGAGGCGCCGGCCCGGACCTGTTGGACGATGCGTGTCGCATTGGCACGCGCCTCGGTCGCGGTTTCGGGCGTGGCGGAGAGATAGATTTCCGCGACATGGAATTCGGAGGTGCCGCGCGACGCGTTGAGCCGGTCGATGACCGCCTGGACCTCCTCGTCGCCGACGGTCACGAACGGCTCGATCTGGCGCCGCTGCACCCGCTGCCAGGACAGTTCGCCGCGGATCTGGCGCTTCAACGATTCGTCCGACGAGCCGATCGAGCGCAGATAGGCGGACATCTCCTCGGCGGTGCGGTTCGAGCCCTGCGCGAAGCGGGAGTAATATTGGTTCACGTCATTGTCGGAGACCGAGATTTCCTGCTGCGTCGCAGCCTGGATCTGCAGCGTCTCGTCAATCAGGTTGCGCAGCACCTGGGCGCGCACACGCTGCAGTTCCTCGGGCGGAAGCTCGATGCGGTTTGAGGCCACGATCAGGGCCAGCCGGTGATCGATGTCGCTCTCGGTGATGACATAGCCGTTCACGATCGCGGTGGCCTTGCGCACACCCGGCTGGGTGTTGCCGACGAAGCGGACGTCGATCGGGATGTTGAGGTTGCCGGTGCCCTCGGTCTGGGCCTCCGGCTGGGTCTGCGCGGCCGCGAACACCGAAAGCAAGGACGCCGCCAATGCGACCGCCGCCCTTGAAAACCAACCGAGCTTCATCATTCCTCCAATGGATGCAGGCCCCGAACGTGCCCGAAACATGCTGAACCGCAGCTTAGCGCGCCCTTCCTAGCGCCCTAAGTTCTTGAGCGCCACCCGGATGAGGAAGGTGTTGCCGCGGCGTGCATCGCCGGTGGTTTCGTAGTCGCGCCGCCAGGTCACACCGAGCTCCAGGCACTCGTCGTCATAGAGGATGCCGATGCGATGCCGGATCGGATCGAAGCCATCGGATTGCGACAGCGGGTCCTCGCGCCGGTCCGTCAGGTCGACGACCGCCGAGCCGAAGATCGACCAGTAGCGGGCGAAGGCGACGCGGCCGCCGACGCGGACCTCCTCGCGGTCGCGCAGGTCCTCGATCGACGGATCGACGTTGCGGTTGAGGCGCAGATAGCCGATCGTCGCATAGGTCTGGCGGCCGCCCACCGTCGCGTCGATCTCGTTGCGACGCACCGCGAAACTGTCCTTGTCGAGCCGGAAGCGGTGCGTGAAGCTGAGCCGCCGGCCGACCTGGATCGATGTGCGCCCGACGATATCGGAGAAGCGGCCCGACAGCCCCGTGCCGGGCGGCAGGATCGCCTCGCGGGTGCTGAGGCGATAGCTCTGGCCGACATTGGTGCGGACCCGGATGCCGGGCAGATCGAACGCCCAGTCGGCGCCATAGGTGACGCGCGCGCCGTCCTCCCAGCGGTCGTAGCCGGGGAAGCGGTTGAGGGCGAACAGGTTCGAATCCTCGAGCTCGATCGCGCGGGCGTCCTCGTTGGGGATATCGAGATTGTCGGAAACCGGCGCGGCGACGAACTGGACGCGCGGCGTGAGGCGCTGGGTCCCGCCCAGGAACTCGCCGATGAACGGCCATTTGATGTCCGCCGCGAGCGCGCCGATGACCCGTCCGCTCCAGCCTTCGGTGCCGCGGTAGAGCGGCTGGGTGAGCAACGTATCGCTGGCGTGATAGACGTCGCCGCGGGCGAAGGCGGTCAGCACCAGCTCCTGTCCCCAGGGCGTGATCATCCGCCGGTCCCACTGGGCGCTGGCGAAGGCGCGCTGGGTGTCCTGGCCCTCGGTGCGCAGGATCGCGAGACTGTTGGCCTGCAGGTTGAAGGTGCCGCCCAGCCAGGGGTCGTCGAGCCGAAAGCGGGCGTCGATGGCGGGAAGCACGATCGGCTGCTGCCCCTCGACATCGGTGACACGCAACCCCTGGAAGGCCCAGCCGGCGATCGAGATATAGCTGTCGGCGCCGATCCGCTCCACTTCGATCACCGATCGCAACCGGTCGTCGCGGGAGATGTCGTAGCGGCGCAGGAACGTGCGGTCGGTGACGTAGCGACCCGACGCGGTGACGCTCCATTCGGGCGTCAGCTGCCAGCGGCCATTGCCCTCGATATAGCCGCGGAAGGCCCGGTCCGCGCCGGGCAGCGGCTCCTCGTTCACGCCGACCCTGCGGCTGTAGGTCGCATAGCCGCGGATCTGGAAGGCGCCGCGCGCCGTCAGCTGGCGATATTCCGCCTCCAGCATCGGCGCCACATCGGTATAGACATGGGGCGTCAGGGTGAGATCGCGGTTCTCCGCCAGCCGGAGATAATAGGGGACGGCGATCTCGAAGCCGTTGATCCGGTCGTAGCGCAGCTCGGGGACGAGCACGCCGCTGCCGCCGGCCCCGTCGCTTCCGTCCGGATGTGACAGGCCGGGCAGGCCGATGATCGGGCGGCCGAACAGGTTGAGGGTCGCGCCGCGATAGCTGATCCGGTGCCGGACCGGATCGTGGACGACGCGCACCGCCGTGATCTGCCAGGTCGGCGCCTTGGGGCAGCCATTCTCGTCCACCACCGAACAGGGCGTGTAGGCGGCCTGGTTCAAGGTGGTGACGCCATTGTCCCGCCGCGCCTCGATCGCGGCGAGGCGCCCGCCATCGGCGAGGACGAGCAGCAGGTTCTGGATCACGCCGTCGCGCAGCGTGTCCTGAAGCTGGACGCTGTCGCCATAGGCGACGTCGCCCGCCGGGCTGACGACGCGCACGTTCCCCTCGGCCCGCACCTCGCCCGTGATCCGGTTCCAGTTCAACGTGTCGGCGCGCAGGTTGTAGCCCTCGCGGGTCATCCGGACCTCGCCGGTCGCGGTCACGATCTCGGTATTCTCGTCATAGGCGAGCTGATCGGCGCTGAAGGCCACCTGGTCCGGTGCCTGGTCCGCGGGCGCGACCGGTGTCTGCGCCAGCGCGGCGCAGGGCAGGCTCAGCAGCAGTGGCAAAGCGGTCCGGCAGATCGTTCGAAGCGTCGTCACAAATCCCCGCGCCCTGGCCCCTGAACCAACTGCACCAAGACGGGCCAGCCTATTGCACCTGACGCCGCTCCCTGCAATGGCGAGGGCTTCCGGCCGCCGCAAACGGCCGATCGAGGAGATTTGTTTCGTGATCAAGGTCAGTTTCGCCGCGACGCGCCCAGACGGCGCCCATGCGCTCGCCATTCCGGTACGGGGCGAGGACATGCTGCACGACCGGCTGCAGGGTTTCGGCGAGGCCGCCCGCACGCTCGCCGTCCGCTCGGCCGAGGCGCAGCGCTTCGAGCGCGAGCCGGCGGCGATCGCCGAGACCTTCATCGACGAGAAGGATGCCGCACGCCGGTTGCTGCTGGTCGGGCTCGGCGGGAAGGCGGACGAGGCAGGCCTCTACGAGAAGGCCGGCGGCGCCCTGACCGCGCGGCTGCTGACCTCGGGCGAGACGAGATTGGTGATCGATCTGACCGGTCTGCCGTTCGATGCCCGCCAGGCGGCACGGCTCGCCTTCGGCGCGGCGGCGCGTTCCTGGCGCTACGACATCTACCGCACCAAGCTCGGCCGCAAGCAGCGCCCGACGCTCGAGGAGGCGGTGATCGTCGGTGCGCCGGAGGGCAGCGAGGCGGAATGGGCGCACCTCGCCGCCGTTCTGAACGGTCTCGATCTGACCCGCGGCCTGGTCACCGAGCCCTCCAACATCATCTATCCGGAAACCTTCATCGAGCGCGTCAGCGCCTCGATCGACGGCCTCGGCATCGAGATCGAGGTGCTCGACGAGACGCAGATGGCCACGCTCGGCATGGGCGCCCTGCTCGGCGTCGGCCAGGGCTCGGTGCGGCCGCCGCGGCTGCTCGTGCTCAAATGGAATGGCGGCGGATCGGCCAAGCCGGTCGTCTTCGTTGGCAAGGGCATCACCTTCGACACCGGCGGCATCTCGATCAAGCCCGCCCAGGGCATGGAGGCGATGAAGTGGGACATGGGCGGCGCCGGCGCCGTCGTCGGCGCGCTGAAGGCGCTCGCCGCCCGCAAGGCGAAGGCGAACGTGATCGGCGTCTGCGCGCTCGCCGAGAACATGCCGGACGGCAACGCCCAGCGCCCCGGCGACGTCGTCACCTCGATGTCCGGTCAGACGATCGAGGTGATCAACACCGACGCTGAAGGCCGCCTCGTCCTCGCCGACGCGATGACCTGGGCGCAGCGCGAATTCGGGCCGGAGGTGATGGTCGATCTCGCGACCCTCACCGGCGCGATGATCATCAGCCTCGGTCACGAATATGGCGGCCTGTTCTCGAACGACGACGGGCTGGCCGGCAAGCTCTATGATGCCGGCCTCGCCAGCGGCGACAAGCTGTGGCGCTTCCCGATCAACGACGCCTACGACAAGATGATGGATTCGGCGATCGCCGACATGAAGAATGCCGGCGTGCGCGACGCCGGATCGATCACCGCCGCCTGCTTCCTCCATCGGTTCGTCGAGGAAGGCGTGAAATGGGCCCATCTCGACATCGCCGGCATGGTCTGGGCGGACAAGGCCGGCGCGCTCTACGACAAGGGTGCGACCGGCTATGGCGTGGCGCTGCTCGACCGCTTCATCGCCGACAATCACGAAGGGTAGGGCGCTTGCCCTCGGGCCGCCGCCCGACTAGAGAGCCCGCCAATTTCCACCCAAAGATGGAGCTTCATCGGCCATGGCCGCGACACGCACCTTTTCGATCATCAAGCCGGACGCGACCCGGCGCAATCTCACCGGCGCCGTCACCAAGATGCTGGAGGATGCCGGCCTGCGCGTCGTCGCGTCCAAGCGCATCCACATGACGAAGGACCAGGCCGAGGGCTTCTACGGCGTCCACCGGGAGCGGCCCTTCTTCAACGATCTCGTCGCCTTCATGACCTCCGGCCCGGTCGTCGTGCAGGTGCTCGAAGGCGAGAACGCAGTCGCGAAGAACCGCGAGGTCATGGGGGCGACCAATCCGGCCAATGCCGAGGAAGGCACGATCCGCAAGACCTATGCGGAATCGATCGAGGCCAACAGCGTCCACGGCTCCGACAGCCCGGAGAACGCCGAGATCGAGATCCGTTTCTTCTTCAAGCCCGAAGAGATCGTCGGGTAGTACCTGAGCTCGTCATTGCGAGGAGCCCTTCGACGCCGCCTGCGGCGTCGCTCAGGATAAACTGCCGCTTCGCGGCAGCGACGAAGCAATCCAGCGGGCCTCCGCGCGCTACTGGATTGCTTCGCTCCGCTCGCAATGACGGTGATGGGCTAACGCCCGCCCATCTCCAGCAGCTTCGCCGGCGCGACCAGCTCCCAGCTGGTCGCGATCCGGTCGGCGACATGGTCCCAGTCGACCGCCTCGCCGTCGAGCCGCACGCCGATCCATCCGGACGGCGCGAGATAGGGCGGCCGGTAGTAGAGGTCAGGATCGGCCTCGACCAGCATCTCCTGCTCCTCCGCGCCCGAGGTCTTCACCGCGACCGCGGTGATGCCGCTGCCATGATGGTCGTGGAGGAACCAGGCGAAGGTCTTGCCCTTCTCGATGAAGAAGACCGGCATGCCGTGCGAGATTTTCTCCACCGTTCGCGGCAGCGCCAGCGCGATCGCGCGCAGGCGTTCGAGACAGCCATCCGGGTCCGGACTCATGGCGATAGTCTAGCGCCGGTCGGCCCCGGCGTCACTGCTTCCGATGAATATGTCGAGGCAGTCGACCCGTCAGCGGTCACGCAGGCGGTCTTTGTGTCGCGCGCGGGTTCATGGCATCACGCCGCCATGTCCGGCCTGCCTGCGCTCATGCTCTCGATCCTGATGCTCGCCGCCTTCGCGCTCGCCGGCGGCGGCGCATGGCTGATCCTCAAGGGGCGCGATCGCCGCAAGGGCGCGCTGATGCTGGTCGCGGCGATCGTCATGCTCGGCAACGTGCTGGTCTGGACGGTCTGACCGCTCATGCGCGTTTTCGATTTCGATGCGGCGATCGTTCGTATGCCGGCGCCGAGCGTCGTCAACGGCCTGCGCGACGGCGATCGTGACGATCCGTCCCACGAAGGCGTGCTGGCCGAGCACCGCGCCTATATCGCCGCGCTCGAAGCCGCCGGCGTTTCGGTCGAGATCCTGCCGCCGCTCGACGCCTTCCCCGATTCCGTCTTCGTCGAGGATCAGGCCTTCGTTGTGCCCGAAGGCGCGATCGTCCTGCGGCCGGGCGCGCCGACCCGGATCGGCGAGGCGGCCGGGATCGCGCCGGCACTGCGGCGCCGGTTCGCGCGGGTGCTGGAGCTGGACGAGGGCCATGCCGACGGCGGCGACATCCTGATCCTGCCGGACGAGATCCTGATCGGCCTCTCCGCGCGCACCGATCGTGCCGGCGCCGAACGATTCGTGGCCCTGGCCGCAGAGCTCGGCCGCACCGCACGCATTGTCGAGACGCCGCGCGGCATCCTCCATTTCAAGACCGCCTCGGCCCTCGTCGACGAGGAGACGGTGATCGCAACGCCCGTCCTCGCCCCATGTTTTGCGGGCTATGACGTGCTGGTGACGCCGGAAGGCGAAGAGGCCGCCGCGAATCTCGTCCGCGTCAACGATCGGGTGCTGGTGTCCGCCGCCTTCCCGCGCACGATCGACCTCCTCGCGGCGCGCGGCCTCGATCTCGTCGCGCTCGACACGCGCGAGATCGCGAAGATCGACGCGGGCCTTTCCTGCATGTCGCTGCGCTGGAAGGCGCTCTGAGCCTCAGCGAATGGGGCAGCCCGGATCCAGCCGGAAATCGAGATAGTCGTCGACCGCCTTCATCAGCTGATCCATCTCGTTCGCGAAGAAGTGGTTCGCGCCCGGGACGGTCTTGTGCTCGATCGTGATGTGCCGCTGGGTCCTGAGCTTGTCGACGAGCTTCTGGGTCGCGATCGGCGTCACCACCTCGTCGGCCTCGCCCTGGATGATGATGCCGCTCGCGGGGCACGGGGCGAGGAAGCTGAAATCGTACATGTTCGCCGGCGGCGCGATCGAGATGAAGCCGCGGGCTTCCGGGCGACGCATCAGGAGCTGCATGCCGATCCAGGCACCGAACGAGAAGCCGGCGATCCAGGTCGTTTCCGCCTCCGGATGGATCGACTGCACCCAGTCGAGCGCGCTCGCCGCGTCGCTCAATTCGCCGATGCCGTTGTCGAAAATGCCCTGGCTCTTGCCGACGCCGCGGAAGTTGAAGCGCAACGTCGCGAAGCCGCGCCGCACGAAGGTCTTGTAGAGCGCGAGCACGATCGCGTTGTTCATCGTGCCGCCGCCCTGCGGGTGCGGGTGAAGGATCATGGCGACGGGCGCGCGCGGGCGCGGACCCGGATTGAAACGACCCTCGAGGCGGCCTTCGGGGCCAGGAAAGATGACTTCGGGCATAGACGACAGGTTCCGGACTGTTCGGCGCCGCGCGGGATGCTGGCGGCCGGGCGGTGCGCCCTATATAGGTGCTGGTTTCAAATCGCAACTTTTGCGAATCGTTCGCAATAAGCTTCGAGGACTCTGGCCCATCGAATGCTGTATCTGGACTATCAGGCGACCACGTCCCTCGCGCCCGAGGCGCTGGAGGCGATGCTGCCCTGGCTCGGCGGCCCGGGCAGCGACGGCTATGCCAATCCGTCGAGCCAGTATCGCGCCGGCCGCGCCGCGGCGGCGGCAGTGGAGGTGGCGCGCGACCAGGTGGCCGCGCTGCTGCCGGCCGGCGGACAGGTCCATTTCACCTCGGGCGCGACGGAAGCGCTCAACTGGGCGTTGATGTGCGGCACGCGCCTCGCGCCGGGCGGCGTGGCGGGCAGCGCGATCGAGCATCATGCGGCGCTGCAATGTCTCGAAAGCATGGGCGCGACCCTCATTCCGGTCGGCCCGGACGGGCTGGTGCCGCCGGTGGACGAGGTGGCGCTCCTCGAGGGCGGGATCGTGGCGCTCATGCTGGTCAACAACGAGGTCGGGACGGTCCAGCCGGTGGCCGACTATGCCGTCGCGGCGCATGCGCGCGGGAGCCTGCTGCTGTGCGACGCCGTGCAGGGCTATGGCCGGATCGCGATTCCCGAGGGGCCGGACCTGATCGCGATCAGCGCGCACAAGATCCACGGCCCCAAGGGGATCGGCGCGCTGTGGGTGCGCGACGGCGTGCGCCTGCCCCCGCTGCTGCTCGGCGGCGGACAGGAGCACGGGATGCGCTCGGGCACGGTGTCGCCGGCTTTGGTCGCAGGCTTCGGCGCCGCCGCCCGTCTGGCGGCCGAGCGAAGGGAAGCCGACGCGGCGCATGTCGCCCGTCTCTGGGACATGGCGCTGGAGCTGCTCGACGGCTGGACCGTGAACGGGTCGGTCGCGCAGCGCTATCGCGGCAATCTCAACGTGCGGCGGGCGGGCGTGACCGGGGTGCGGCTGCTGTCGGACGTGCGCCAGGTCGCCTTCAGCCTGGGCAGCGCCTGCGGCAGCGGATCGGGCAAGACCAGCCATGTGCTGCGGGCGATGGGGCTCACCGAGGCCGAGGCGCATGCCAGCATCCGCTTGGGTTTCGGCCGCTACACGACCGAGGCGGAGCTCCGGGAAGCTCTGGGCCTCATCACCGAAGCCGCCGACCGCCAGCTCCGCTTCGCCGCATGACCTCGAAATGACGAAGGTCCGCTTCATCTCCACCGACGGCGCGTCGGTGCAGGACATCGACGCGCCTGCGGGTGAACGCCTGCTCGACGTCGGCCAGAATGCCGGCCAGCCGCTCGAGGGCACCTGCGAGGGGCAGATGGCCTGCTCGACCTGCCACGTCATCGTCGACGCCGAGGATTTCGCCAAGCTGCCGCGCGCCAGCGAGGAGGAGGAGGACATGCTCGACCTCGCCAGCCACGTCACCCGCTGCTCGCGCCTGTCCTGCCAGATCTGGCTGACCGAGGAACTGGACAGCCTCACCGTGCGTATCCCCGGCGGGGTCCACAACATGCAGGGGCGTTGATGATAGATCGTCGCGGGGTGCTGCTCGGATGTGCAGCTCTCTCGGTTGCCGCAGGGCTTCGGGCGCAGGAGCCCGACGATCCCAATGCCGCCCTGCTCGGCCTGCGCGAGCGCCTGGGTGCGGGCGGCCGTCTCGGCGTCGCGGCCTGGGACGGCGGCGAGCGCCGGATCGAATTCGATGCGAACGGGCGCTATGCCCTGTGCTCGACCTTCAAGCTGCCGCTCGCCGCGGCGATGCTGGCCGGTGCCGAGCTGGAGCGCTGGCCGCTGACCGAGGAGCTCCCGTTCGGCGAGGAGGACTTGCTCGACTACGCCCCTGTGACGCGGGCGAACGTCGCGCAGGGCCGGATGACGATCGAGGCGCTGTGCGGCGCGATCCTGGAGGTCAGCGACAATACCGCCGCCAACCTCCTGCTGGCCAAGCTCGGCGGCCCGGAAGCGCTGACCGGCTTCATCCGCCGCTGCGCCGACCGTGTCACCCGCCTCGACCGCACCGAGCCCGACCTCAACACCAATTTCCCCGACGACGGGCGCGACACCACCACCCCGGCGGCGATGCTGGCGCTCACCTACACGCTCGTCTTCGGCGAGGTGCTGAGCCTGGAGTCGCGGCGCCGGCTCGCCCGCTGGATGGCGCGCTCCTCGACCGGCCGCGAGCGGCTGCGCGCCGGCTTCCCGCCGGATTGGCGGGCAGGCGACAAGACCGGGACCGGCGCCAACGGTGCCCACAACGACATCGCGTTCGCCCTGCGCCCCGGCCTGCCGCCGGTCCTCGTCACCTGCTATATCAGTGGCGGAGATGCGCCGGCGGAGATGCGCAACACGATCCACGCCGAGATCGGCCGCCTCGTCGCCCGGACGTTCGCCTGAGGCGTCGCCTTGCATTGAGTGGCGGGCACCGCCATATGGCGCGCGGGAGTCGGGCGGACGGAGTCGTCGCCAACCCGGTCAGGTCCGGAAGGAAGCAGCCGTAACGATTTCGCTTCGGGTCGTTCCGGCTCCCACCCATGAGCCGCCGGGCCCAGCGCAGCTGGGCAAAGAGCCGGCCAATGGCGGGCGGCCTGCGTCCTGAGCGAAGTCGAAGGACGACGGGACCGACGGCGCGGCTTCGCCGCGACGCTCTTCCACTTCAGCGCAACGCCGCTGGCGTCAGCGGAATCAGCCGTGTCGCGCTCTCCGCCGTCCGCCGCCGCACGGCCTGATCGGCCGGAATGAGTCCGCGCTGCGTGAGATAGCTGCCGGGCCCGATCGCCGCGGCATATTCGCTGAGGAACATCCTGAGGCCAGGCACGCTGTCGACCCGGTCGCCCTTCACGTAGATGTAGAGCGGCCGTGCCCCGGAATAGCGTCCTGCCGCGATGGTCGTCGCATCGGGCATGATGCCGTCGATCGGAACCGCGCGCAGCCGGCTGCCGGCCCGTTCGAGCGTGCCGTAGCCGAAAATGCCGATCGCTCCCGGATTCACCACCAGCATCTGCGACAAGCGCTCGTCGTCCTCGCCGCTTTCCTGATAGAGGCCGTCGCCGCGGATTTCGGTGCACAGGCGGTGAAAGCCGGCCTCGTCCTGCGCTTTCAGCGCACGCATGCGGGCGTCCGCTTGGCAGCCGCCGATCAGCAGCAGCTCGGCGAGCGATTCGCGCGTGCCGCTGGTCGCCGGCGGGCCGTAGACCAGGATCGGGATGTCCGGCAGGTTCGGGTTGACCTGGTTCCAGCGCGTCTTCTGGTTGGGCTCGCCATAGGGATTGGCGGCGAGTGCTTCGTAGAGCTCGATGCGGGTCAGCCGGATCGGCGGCGCGGCCGGGCTCTGGGCGAGGGCGACGCCGTCCATGCCGATCTGGAGCTCGGTGATGTTGACGACGCCGTTGGTGCGGCATTGGGCCAGCTCGTCGGGATGGATGCGCCGCGAGGCGTCGACCAGATCCGGGAAGCGCGCGCCGAGCCCGCCGCAGAAGGCCTCGAAGCCGGCGCCGGTGCCGGTCGACTGGATGACCGGCGCGGCCATGCCGGCGTTCTTGCGCTGGAATTCCTCGGCGACGGCGCGGGTGAACGGATAGACGGTGGAGGATCCGGCCGCGAGGATATGGTCGCGTTGTTCCTCGACGCTCGCCGACGATTGACCGCACGCGGCCAGCGCGAAGAGGAACCCGAGGGCCGGCAGGAGCTGCTTTCTCATGGCGCACCTCTTCCTGGGACGTGGCAAGCCTACGCGTCTTGTGTGACGTTACGGGGTCAGGACGAAGATGCGCTGCGCTCCGGGCCCGGACCGGCGCAGATGGCGGAAAGCAGGGTGGCGCCCATCCTGCTTCAGGGAGGGGCCGGACATGCGGATCGCCGTCACTGCATTGCTGTTTTTGACGTTCTGGTTTTCCGGCCAGGCCGTGGCCGTGGCGCAATCCGCGGTTTCCGTGCCGCCGCTCCATTATGCCGGCCGGACGCTGGCCAACGGTGCGCGGGTCTATGCGATCCGCGACACCTCCTCGGCGACCGCCTCGGTCAACATCTGGTACGATGTCGGGCAGCGCGACGACCCGCGCGGGCGGGGCGGGTTCGCGCACCTGTTCGAGCATCTCATGTTCAAGACGACGCGCAACCTGCCGCAGGGCGTCATGGGCTTCCTCACCGAGATCGGCGGCGAGAGCAACGCGACCACCCTGTTCGACACGACGCTCTATTATGTCACCGTCCCGGCCAACCGGCTCGAGGCCTTGCTCTGGATGGAGGGCGAGCGGCTCAGCAACCTCGTCGTCGACGAGGCCGCGTTCCGGTCTGAGCGCGACGTGGTCAAGGAGGAGCTGCGCCAGCGCATCTTCGCCCAGCCCTACGGCCGCATCCTGCACCTGCTGCTGCCCGCCTACACGTTCGACGGCCATCCCTATCAGCGCCCCATCGGCGGCACGATCACCGATCTCGACCAGGCGACGCTGGCGGACGTGCGCGCCTTCCACGAGACCTACTATCGGCCGGACAATGCGATCTTCGTGATCTCGGGCAATTTCGATCCGGCCGAGCTCGATACATGGGTCGACCGCTATATCGGCTCGATCCCGCGCCCCACGACGCCGATGCCGCGCGACCGTGCGACGGGGACGGAGCGCCGCGCGCTGACCATCGACACCTATGCGCCGAACGTGCCGCTGCCCGCGCTCGTCTTCTCCTGGCGCGCGCCACCGGCCGACAATGCCGACGTCGCGGGCCTTTCGGTGATCGAGGCGATCCTCACGCGTGGCCGGTCCGGGCGCCTGAGGCGGCAGCTGGTCGATGCGCAGCAGCTCGCCTCCAACGTCACTTCCTTCAACTTCGCGACGCGTGACGGCCATGCTTTCTCGTTCACGGCGACCCTCGCCCAGGGCCGGGACCTGGCCGAGGCAGAGGCGGCGTTCGGCCGCGAGATCGCGCGGCTGCGCGACACGCCGATCGATGCGGCGGAGCTGGACGCAGTCAAGAACGCCATGCTCGGCGACGCGCTGACCGGGCGCGAAGTGGCGCGGGGCCGGGCGTTCGAACTGGGCGATGCCGTTTCGCTGACCGGCGATCCCGATGCGGCGGACCGCCGCCTCGCCGCGATCCGCGACGTGACCGCCGAGGACCTGCAGCGCATCGCGCGGCACTGGCTCGCCGACGCGCGCCGCGTGACGATCCGCTACCGCGACGAGACCGCGCGACCGGCCGGCTACACCGGCGATGCCGCGCCGGATGTCGCGACGCTCGGCACGATCGTGCCGCCTGCGAGCCGCCCACCGGTCACTCTGGCCGCGGAGGGCGATCGTGTGGCGCGGCCGGCGGCGGGCGCCGAAGTGGCGCGTGCAATTCCGGCCATCGCCGAACGAACCCTGCCGAACGGCCTGCGCGTCGTCGCGGCCCGGTCCTCGGACATTCCGCTCGTCACGCTGCGGCTGGTGATCGGCGGCGGCGACGCGGCCGATCCCGGGGGACGCGCCGGGCTCGCCGACGTCATGGCGGCGCTGGCGCTGCGCGGCGCCGGCGGACGTGACGCCGGACAGCTCGCTCAGGCCGTCGCCGCGCTCGGCGGGTCGATCGCATCGAGCGCCGATGCCGACGCGACCAGCATTTCGCTGACCGTCCCCGCCGCCAATGCCGCGGCGGCCGGCGACCTCCTCGCCGACATCGCTCGCCGCCCGGCCTTCGCCACCGAAGAGCTGGAGCGCGCGCGCCGGCAGCAGGCCGATGCGCTAGCCGTGTCCGCCCGCCAGCCGATGCAGGCGGCACTTCGCGTGCTGATGGGAGCGATGACGAATGGCGTCCCGGCCGCCACGACCCTGACTGCGATCCGCCCGGAAGATGTCGCCGGCGTCTACCGGAGCGGCTGGGGACCACGCAACGCCACCCTCATCGTCACCGGCGCGTTGACCGGCGACCAGGCCTTCGCGCTGGCCGGGCGATTGTTCGGCGACTGGCAGGGCGGGACCGCGTTCACGCCGGCCCGCCGCGCGGCCTCTGCCCCGCAAGTGCTGGTCGTGGACATCCCGTCCGCGGGCCAGACCGCCGTCCTTGCCGGCCTGCCGGCCGTCGGTCGCGATGATCCCGCCTGGCCCGAGTTCCGCCTCGCCAATGCCCGCCTCGGCTCCGGACGGCAGAGCCTGCTCAACGAGGAAATCAGGGTCCGGCGCGGCCTCAGCTACGGCGCCGGCAGCATCATCGACGAGCGGCGCGGCGGCAGCTTCGTCTTCGCCGCGACCCAGACGCGCAACGATGCGGCCGATCAGGTCGTCGGGCTGGTGCTCGAGCAGATGCGCCGCCTGTCCGCCGAGCCGATGACCGCGCCCGACCTCGCGCTCCGCGCCGCCGCGCTGACCAATGGGCTCGGCTCCCAGACCGAACGCACGTCGGGGCTTGCCGACTATCTGGCCCGGCTGGTGACCGCCGGCGCCCCGCTCACCATGGCGCGCATCGAACTGGCCGGCGGCGATGGGCCGGATTCGGCCGACATCACCCGCTTCGCCGCGCGCTATGTGCGGCCCGAGGCGGCGACGATCGTCGTGGCCGGGGACTCGCAGGTCTGGATCGAAGCGCTCCGGCAGCGCTTCCCCGGCCTCCGCCAGGTCACCGTCGACGGTGTGCCCGCCAGCTAGGGGGACCGGCGGCCACCGGCAGGTCGTCGCGGGCGCCCCATTCGGCCCAGCTGCCGTCATAGACGGCGACGCCCTCGTTGCCGAGCCGCGCCAGCGCGAGGGCGATGCCGGCGGCAGTGATGCCGGAGCCGCAGGTGGCGGTGACGGCACGCTGGGGATCGACGCCCGCGTCCGCCACCACCGCCTTCAGCGTCTCGGCCGATTTCAGCGTGCCGTCGGGGTTGAGCAGGCTCGCCAGCGGCAGGCTGCGTGCGCCCGGCATGTGGCCGCTGCGTAGCCCCGGCCTGAGCTCGGGCGCGTCACCGGTGAAGCGCGGGGCCGGCCGGGCGTCCGCAACCTGAACCCCTTCCGACGCAAGATCGCCCTGCACGCCGGCGAGGCCGCGGACCAGCTCCGGCCGGAAGCGCGCCGCGAACCGCGCTGGCGCCGGATCGGGGTCGCCGTCGGCGACCGGGCGGCCCTCGGCCTCCCATTTCGGCAGCCCGCCGTCGAGCACCCACACGTTCCCGGCGCCCATGATCCGGAACGTCCACCACACCCGCGCCGCCGAGAACATGCCGACGCTGTCGTAGACGACGATGTCGTCGGTATCGGAGATGCCGAGCGCTCCCACCGCCTCGGCGAATGCCGCCGGGTCCGGAAGCATGTGCGGCAGGTCGGTCGCCGGGTCCGCGATCGCATCGATGTCGAAGAAGACCGCGCCGGGGATATGGCGCGCCCGATACTCCGCCGCGCCGTCCCGGTCGCCGAGATGCCAGCTCGCATCGACGATGCTGAGGCCCGGCCGGCGCATGCGGGTGGCGAGGTCTTCGGTCGAGATCATCGGATCGGGCACAAGCGGGCTCCTGCTACAGGGTGATTGCCGGACACGATGGTCGAAGAGTGGCTTTCCGCCGTCGCCCGAAACCGGATGGCGGATCGCCCGCCGTCGCGCATCGTCTCATGATGAGAATGACGAATCAGGGGGAGGGGTGCATGCGCGTGGTGTCGAGGCTTTGGGCGCTGCTGCTGCTGCTCCTTGTGTTCGGAGTGTTCGGGCTGGGGCTGGCCGGTCCCGCCGCGGCGGAGGTCAATTTCGCTGTGACGCTGCCGGCGAGCGCCGAGGGTCCCGTCACCGGCCGCCTGATCGTCGTCGTCTCGCGCGCCCAGAGTCCCGAGCCGCGCCTCTCGATCGCGATCAACGGCCCGCCCGCGTTCGGCACCGATGTCGAGGGGCTGAGGCCCGGCGCCGCCGCGGTCGTGGACGGCCGCGCCGATGCCTATCCGGTCGAGAATCTCGGCGCGCTTCCCGCAGGCGAATACTGGGCGCAGGCGGTCCTCATCAAATACACCCGCGTCACTCGCTCGGACGGCCACACCATCTGGGTGCCGATCCCGAACGGGCCGCGTAGCTTCTCGACGATGATGGCCGGCAATCTCTACAGCCGCCCGGTCCAGCTCACCGTTGCCGCCAACGCAAACCAGCAGGTCGAGCTGGCGCTCACCGAGACCATCCCGGTGCCGGCGGCGGAGCCCGACACGCAGTATCTGAAGCGCGTGCGCATCCGCAGCGAGATCCTGTCGCGCTTCTGGGGCGTGCCGATGTACATCGGCGCCGAGGTGCTGCTGCCCCGCGGCTTCGACGAGCATCCGAACGTCCGCTACCCGTCGGTCTATACCTTCGGCCATTTCGGCGGGCCGTTCAACTTCACGACCGATCCGGCGACCAACACCGAACGGGCGCAGGCCAATGCCCGCGACGCCAATGTCCGCACCGGCTACGAATTCTCGCAGGAATGGCTGAGCGACAATTTCCCGCGCTTCGTCGCGATCACGCTCGACCATCCGAGCCCTTATTTCATCGAGTCCTATTCGCTGAACTCGGCCAATAACGGCCCCTATGGCGACGCGATCACGCGGGAGCTCATCCCCCATCTGGAGCGCGAGTTCCGGCTGATCCGCGAGCCTTATGCCCGGATCGTCGAGGGCGCCTCGACCGGAGGCTGGGAGGCGCTCGCCATGCAGGTCCACTATCCGGAGCTGTTCGGCGGCGCCTGGGTGTTCAATCCCGATCCGATCGACTTTTCCCGCTACCAGCTCGTGAACATCTACGAGCGCGACAACATGTTCAACCTCAGGATCAACGACTGGCTCAATGAGGAGACGCCGTTCCGTCGCACCCGCGAAGGCCATCCGCTGCTGTCCATGCGCCAGCTTTCGCAGCTCGAATCCGTGCTCGGCTCGCGCGGCCGTTCCTTCTACCAGCTCGGCATCTGGCAGGCGACGCACGGGCCGGTCGGGCCGGACGGCTATCCGGTGCCGCTGTTCGATCCGCGCACCGGCGCGATCAACCGCGAGGTCGCCAATTACATGCGCGACAACGGCTATGATCTCAGCGCCCATGTCCGCAACAACTGGGCACGCCTGGGGCCGCAGCTTCGCGGCCGGCTCAACTTCTTCGCCGGCGAGATGGACGATTTCTATCTGAACCTCGCCGTCTACCAGTTCCAGGACATGATCCGCGAGGTCGGCGGCGCCGGCTATCCGATCCGCTTCGAATGGGGCCGGCCGAAGAAGGGCCACAACTGGCACCATACCGACTGGGCCGGGGTGGTGCGCGAAATGGCGGAGCATGTCCGCCGCAACGCGCCGGCCGGCGCCGACACCGCAAGTTGGAATTACTGACCGGAAGGAAGGATCATGGGCGTGCTCCGTCTCAAGCTTGTCGCCGCGCTGGCGGTTGCGGTCGGGGCGGGCGCGCTCATCCCGCTCGGCTTCGCCGCCGCCGACACCGAACCCAAGGTCACCCGTTTCGACGAGATCAGCGTCAATCGGCTGAACATCGTCGAGCCCAACGGCCGCTACCGGCTGGTGCTCGCCAACAGCGACCGCTTTCCCGGCCTGTTCATGAACGGGCGGGAATATCGCCATCACAGCCGCAGCGGCGGTGGCATGTGGTTCTACAATGACGACGGCGACGAGGTCGGTGGGCTCACCTATCGCAGCAACGCGGCGAACCGGTCGGCGAGCGCCGGGATCACCTTCGATCAGTACAAGCAGGATCAGACCGTCTCGATGCTCTACGGCGAGTCGAACGGCCGCCGCGAAGCGGGCATGCGCGTCTGGGACCGTCCCGACAATTCGATCGAGCCGCTGATGGAGATGAGCGACCGCGCCGCCCGCGCGCCCACCGATGCCGAGCGCCAGCGCATTCGCGAGGAAATGCGCGCCCATGCCATGGCCAATGGCGGCGTCGGCGCGGAGCGGATGTTCGCCGGCAAGGTGCAGGGCGACGCGATCGTCCGCCTCGCAGATCCGCAGGGCCGGCCGCGACTCGTGCTGCAGGTCGATGCGAGCGGCGCGCCCAGCATCCAGTTCCTGGACGAAAATGGCGCGGTCGTGCGCCGGATCACGCAATAGGCTCGGGCATGAAGAATGGACGTCATTGCGAGCGCAGCGAAGCAATCCAGTGCAGCCTTTGAGTCAGGCTGGATTGCTTCGTCGCTTCGCTCCTCGCAATGACGGCTTAGCGAGAGGAGTCACGCCGACGACGCGCAATTTTCACCTTTCCGCCACGCAAGGCTTGACGGGTCCGCCGATCAGTGATGCGATGCCTTATGGACCATAGCCATCGAGTCCGCTGGTTCGCTCGGGAGGTCCTCCCGCACGAGCCGGACGTTCGCCGCTGGCTGGTCGCGCGCCTCCGCGGCCTCGAATCCTGCGACGTCGACGAGGTGATCCAGGAGGCCTACGCCCGGATGTGGGCGGCGGATCTCGACAAGGTCGTCAATGCACGCGCCTATCTCTTCGTCACCGCCCGCCACATCGTCGGCGAGCATCTGCGCCGCTCGCGCATCGTTTCGATCGAGCTGATGGCGGACCTCGAAGTCTTGAACATCGTGGATGATGAGGTAAACGCGCATCGCCGCCTCAGTGGAAAGCAAGAAATCGAGCGGTTGAATGAAATCATCTCAAGACTTCCCCCGAAATGCCGCCAGGCGTTTCAGCTGAAAAAGTTCGGGGAGCTCTCGCAGCGGGAGATCGCCCAGCGGATGGGTGTCGCGGAGAGCACGGTGGAAAAGCATCTGGCCAAGGCTCTGCGCATCCTCGGCCAGGAAATGAAAACGACCGCTGACGAGGCGGAGGTTTCGGACGTTGATGACAGTAAGTTCTGGAAGTGGGGACGACATTGAGGCCGCAGCCGCGGCCTGGGCCGTGCGTACGGCCACACGCGAGCTAACCCAGGACGAACAGCAGCAGCTCGATCATTGGCTTGCCGGTTCCAGCCGGCATCTCGGCGCCTATGTGCGCGCGCAGGCGATCTGGAGCGATACGGACCGGGTCGCGGCGCTCGACGAGGTGTCCCGCAACGATCTGCCGGACGTGCGTCCACCGATCCGCTGGGGCCGTTTCGCCATGGCGGCTTCGGTCGCTGTCGCGCTGATCGGCGGGGGCGTCGGCTATGATCAGCTCGCCGGTCGGGTGACCACCTCGCGCGACGAGGTTCGCCGGCTGGTGCTCGACGACGGATCGGTCGCGGTGCTCAATGGCGATTCCGCCCTCCAGGTGCGCTACGACGGCAGCGCACGGCGTGTCGTGCTTCGGCGCGGCGAGGCCTTGTTCGAAGTCCGTCATGGCGATCCTCGGCCCTTCCTGGTCTCTGCGGAAGACGTCACCGTGCGCGCCGTCGGCACCAAATTCGCGGTCGGTTTCGAGGACGGTGACGTCGAGGTCACCGTCGAGGAAGGCGAGGTCGCGGTCGCCGGCGGTCCGGCAACCGCCGCGCCGCGGCTCGTGCGGCGCAACGAGCAACTCGTTGCCGCCGCTGCTGGCGCGCGCCGGGCGATGCTCGAGCCCGACGAGGTCGAGCGCCGGCTTGCCTGGCGGCAGGGTCTGCTCGTGTTCGACGGCCAGTCGCTCGGCCGCGCCGCCGAGGAAGTGAACCGCTATTCGCGCGTGCCCGTCACGATCGACGATCCGACGCTGGCGCGGGCCGAATTCGTCGGCGTCTTTCGCATAGGCGACGGCCGCGCCTTCGCCCATGCCGCGGCCCAGGCGTTCAACGGCGAGGTCCATGAACGCGAGGGCCGCCTGCACCTCATGCGGCAGCAGAATTCGCCCTCGCACTGATCGTACATTAGCGGCGGATCCGGACGGCCGCGCGCGACGCGATCCGCGTCCTCGGCGGACTTTCTGTGAAATTGTCGCAAAAGAGTAGCGGAATGTAGGCGGCCGTCGCTCGTTCCCGGTGGCGGACAAAAAACAACGTCCGCGTCCGACGGGAGGGCGTCGAATGATCAGGGCGGGATACAACAGACAAGCTGTGCGTGCGGGTTTGCTGGCGGGCGTGGCAGCGGCCATTCTCTTCGCCAGTCCAGCGATCGCGCAGGAACGGCAGCGGTTCAATCTTGCGGCAGGCAATGCCGCGCAGCGCGTCCAGACGCTCGCGATCCAGTCGCGCGTCCAGGTGATCGCGCCGAATGCGGATCTGGCCGGCGTGACCACGCGGCCCGTGAACGGCGAGTATACGCCGGCGGAAGCGCTGCGCATCATGCTCGCGGGGTCGGGCCTTGAAGCGGCGCCCAGCAACGGGAACACGCTTGTGATACGCCGCGCCTCGCAGCAGGTGGCGCTCGCCGCCGACCTGCCGAGCGAAGGGCAGGGGAGCGAGGCCGGTGGGCAGGAGTCCGCCCAGGCGCAGGCCGAGCGCGACCGGGAGATCATTGTCACCGGCACGCGAATCATCCGCGAAGGCGTCGACACGATCCGAGCGGCCACCGTGACCGACGAGGCGGAATTCGAGCGGCGCGCCTATACCAACGTGATCCAGGCTCTATCGGATACGCCGGGCTTCGCGGCGCCGGCGAACAGCGAGGTTCAATCGACCCAGTCCACGCTCGGCGTGGCGCAGAGCTTCTCGAACTTCTTCGGTTTGGGCTCGCAGCGGACGTTGACGTTGGTCAACGGGCGTCGTTTCGTCTCTTCGAATACCGTTTCGGGGATCGGCGGGGCCGCGTCGCCGGGCTCGCAGGTCGACCTCAATCTCCTCCCGGTCGGCCTGATCGCCCGGACGGAGACGGTCGCAATCGGCGGTGCGCCGATCTACGGTTCCGATGCGATCGCGGGCACGGTCAACGTCATTCTCAAAGACGATTATGAAGGGCTCGAAATCACCGGCCAGGCCTCGATCAGCGAACGGGGCGACGCGCCGAGCCAGGTCATCCGCGGCCTCTGGGGCACGAATTTCATGGATGGCCGGGGCAATATCGTCCTCGGCGCGGAATATGTGCGGCGGGAATCGATCATCCTCTCCGATCGTTTCCCAGCCCTGACCCTGCTTGCGTCGGGCAACACGGACCGCACCGACGGCATTCCGGCCCTGATTCCGATCGAGCAGGTCTTCGCCCTGATGACCGAGGGCGGCTTGCCGTTCGTCAGCGGCGCGACCCCGAATGACGCGACCCTCATCACGATCAACGGAGCGGATGCATCGGCTACCAACCTGCCGCTTCAGTTCGGTGGGGACGGGAGCCTCGTCCCGTTCAGCCGTGGTGCCCGGTATTTCAACGACTCGGGCGGTCTGCTGCGCAACGGCGGGGAGGGCGTCAACCCGGCCGATCACCTGAACCTCGTCGCGCCCAACGAGCGCTATCTCCTGAACGCGTTGGGCAATTTCGACGTCACTCCCAACATCAACATCTTTTTCGAGGGTTCCTACGCCCACACGGAAGCGGTCGAGATCAGCGAGCTTTTCCAGTTCGCCGCACCGGGGATCGGCGGTCCGTTGCTGACCTTCAGCATCGACAATCCGTTCCTGTCCCCGGAGGCCCGCGACATCATCGTCCGAAACCTGCCGGCCGGTCAGACGACGTTTCGCCTCAACCGCAACCTCAACGACATTGCCGACAGCCAACCGACGGTCACCGAGCTCGATGTCTGGCGGATCGTCGTCGGAGCACGAGGCGATTTCGATATCTGGGGCAGCAACCTCAATTGGGATATCGCCTATAATTATGGCCACAGCCGCAACCGCTCCGAGCTCAACCAGATCAACCTGAACCGCTTCAACGCCGCGATCGACGTGATTTCCGTCAACGGCCAACCGCAATGCCGGTCCGGAGGGACCTGCATCCCGCTCAACCTCTTCGGCCAGGGTGCTTTCGACCCCGAAGCTGCTGCGGCTGTCCTCGATCAGGGTGTCGGCATCAGCCGCAACGCGCTCGAAGAGATCACTGCCAATATCGGCGGCCGCCTTCCGTTCGGGATCGTCGAGCCGATCTCGTTCAGCATCGGCTATGCCCATCGGACCGAAACCGGGTCGTTCGAAGGCAACGATGTCATCAACAACGGCTTGTTCCTGCTTGCCGCGACGCCGACCACGCCGCCGCCCTGGCCGTCCGCCTTTCCCGATGCGCCCAAGCGCGGCTTCAACACCGACGAGGTCTATGGCGAGGCGGTCATTCCGCTGATCGACGAGGAATTGGGCTTGCCGGCCATCCGCCGCCTCGAGTTCGAGGGTGCCATCCGCTACGTCGACCACTCGACCGCGGGCGGAGACATCACCTGGTCGGCGGGCGGCAGGCTCGAGCCGCGCATCGGCGGCATCGTCGACGGCCTGACGATCCGCGGCGTCTTCACCCGCTCGATCCGCGCGCCGAACATCATCGAATTGTTCCTCAATCCGACGCCGGTCTTGCGGAACGCTCTCGACGTGTGCGCGCCGGCCCGCATCGATGCGGGGCCGAACCCGACGGTGCGCCGCGCCAACTGCACGACCGCGCTCGCCGAGTTCGGACTGACGCCGGCGACGTTCAACCCGACCACGAGTACGCGGTCCCCCGAGGGTCAGCTCCTCGGCAATCCCGACCTCGACAACGAGAAAGCAAACAGCTGGTCGGTCGGTTTCGTCTGGATGCCGCCCGCGATTCCGCGGCTGCGCATCAATGTCGACTATAGTGAAATCAAGGTGACCGGCGCGATCACCCGCTTCACTCTGCTGACCGCGCAGTCGTCTTGTTACGACAGCCCGAATTTCCCGAACGAGCCGTTCTGCGCCGATTTCGATCGCCTGGATGCGGCCGAGCTCGCCGCCCAGTTCGCGGCAACGGGCGTCCAACGCAATCTCGGCGACATCGCCAACGGCTATCGCGAGACCTATTTCAACACCCAGGAGCTCGATTTCGCGGGCATCATTGGCGAGGTGGACTATCGGATCCCGATCACGAACTTCGTTTCGTCCGACGGCGAGCCGGGAGCGATCCGCCTCAACGTCAAAGCCTTTCACATCCGGCGCTTCCGCAACCAGACTTCAAGCGTCTCGCCAATCATCGAGTCGGCCGGAACGCTGGGGACCCCGCAATGGCGGATCAACGGCCGCATCGGCTTCGCCCTCGATCCGGTCGATTTCGACGTCAATGTCATCTGGACGGAAGGAACCGTGCTCGACCTGAATGCGACGACCGAAGACATCGCGGCCGACATCCTCAACGTGCCGTCCTACACGCTGGTCAATACGTCGCTCGGTTTCAGGCTCGGCGAGAACTACTTCCTGCAGTTCAGCGTGCGCAACCTGTTCGACCGCGACGTGCCTTTCCCGGGGGTCGTCCAGCGCGCGTTCGGAATCTTCGATCCGATCGGCCGCACCTACACTGCGACCGCGACGATGCGGTTCTAGGAGAAGCCGGGAGGGGGTTGGAATGTTGCGTATTGTGTTGATCGCCCTGCTGATGCTCACGCTCCCGTCCGGAGCGTGGGCCCAGCCCAGCCGCACCTACACGATCGAGCAGCTCATGGCGGCGGACTCGCTCGGCGGCTTCTCCTTCTCGCCGGACAACAGCAAGCTGCTCGTCACCAGCAACCGCACCGGCATCGCCAACATCTATGTGATGCCGGCGACGGGCGGCGAAATGCGGCCGCTCACCAACTCGACGGTCGAGACGGTCGGATCGCTCGGCTATTTTCCGGCTGACGAGCGCATCCTCTATTCGAGCGATCAGGGCGGCAACGAGCGCGCCCATATCTATGTGCGCGAGATCGACGGCACGATCCGCGACACGACGCCCGGCGAGCGCCACGTCGCCCGCTTCGTCGACTGGGCGCATGACGGCCGTTCCTTCTTCGTCCAGATGAACAGCCGCGATCCGCGCTATTTCGATCTCTACGAGATCCGGGTCGACGACAACGGCGCCTACGGCTCGGAACGCATCTTCGAGAACGACCGCGCCTACCAGATCCGCGCGGTCAGCCCGGACCGCCGCTTCGTCGGCCTGAGCCGGATCGTCGATAATCAGACCAAGCATTGCTACGTCTACGACCGGCAGGCGCGGCAGCTCCGCCAGCTCACCACCGAGGGCCAGCCCGTCGCCTGCGAGCCGCAGGCCTTCGCCGCCACTGGCCACACCCTCTTCTACACCACCGACGACGGCGGCGAATTCACCTTCCTCGTCCGCCAGGACCTCGACAGTGGCCAGCGCAGCACCGTATTCCGTCCGGAGCGCTGGGACGTCTCCGGCGCCGGCTTCACCCGCGACGAGCGCTATCTCATGGTCTCGGTCAACGAGGACGCCCGCAGCCGCCCCTATCTGTTCGACGCGGCAACGCTGCAGCCGGTGCGGATCGAGAATCCGGCGCCCGATGCCAGCGTCGGCCTGATGATCGCGAACAACTCGCCGATGGCGCTGATGACGATGTCGAACGGGGCGACGCCGGGAGACATCTACCTGCTGAACCTCCAGAGCGGCGAACGCCGCCTGCTGCTCCGTTCGCAGGCGCCCGAGGTGAACCAGGCCGATCTCGTCGCTGGCGAGGTCGTGCGCTTCCGCTCCTATGACGGGCTCGAGGTGCCCGGCGTGCTGTATCTCCCCCGCGGCGCCCGCCGCGGCGAGCGGCGCCCGGCGGTGATCCACGTCCATGGCGGGCCGGGCGACGAGAGCCGGATCGGCTACCGCCCGCTCGTCCAGTATCTCGTCAACCACGGCTATGTCGTGTTCGAGATCAACAACCGCGGCAGCTCAGGTTCGGGCCGTACCTTCTACCATCTCGACGACCGCCGCCACGGCAGCGCAGACCTGGACGACGTCGTCGCGGCCAAGGGATGGCTGGCGCGCGAATACAATGTCGATCCGGCCCGGGTCGCGATCCAGGGCCAGAGCTACGGCGGCTACATGACCCTTGCCGGCCTCACCTTCCGGCCGGAAGAGTTCGCCGCGGGCGTCGATATCTACGGCGTCTCGAACTGGCCGCGCCTGCTCGCCGCCACCCCGGCCTGGTGGGAGGATCTGCGCCGCCTGCTGTTCACCGAGGTCGGCGATCCCGAGCGTGACGCGGAGTATCTCCGCAGCATCTCGCCGCTCTTCCATGCCGACCGCATCCGCCGGCCGCTGCTCGTCCTCCAGGGTCAGAACGACCCGCGCGTGCAGCCGAACGAGAGCGAGGACATCGTCGCCCGGGTGCGCGCCAACAACGTGCCCGTGGAATATGTCGTCTTCCCCGACGAGGGCCACGGCTTCCGCAAGAAGGCGAACCAGATCACCGCCTACCGGACGATCTTGCGATTTCTCGATCAGCACCTGCGGGGCGGCACCTCCCAGTGAGCCGCCCCGTCGCCACCCCCGCGAGAGCGATGTGCCAGCTTCCCCTTCAAGGTCCCCGAAGCGAAGCCAGCCAAGTGTCCGTTCTCGCGGGGGTGTTTCCGAAGTCATGAAAGCAAGTCTCACGATCGGCCGGCGCGAATTGATCGCCGGCAGCCTGCTCCTCGCCGCACGGCCCGCATGGGCGCTGCAGGCCGGGAACGAAAGCGAGCGCCTGTACGCCTTCTTCGAGGAGGTCTGGCAGCGCGATCTCGCCGGCGATCCCGCGATGCAGTCGGGCCTCGGCCTGCGATCGGGGCGCGACTCCTGGCCCGACGTCAGCGAGGCGCGCGCCGAGCAGAATGCGGCGCGCACCCGCGAGGACCTGGCGGCGCTGCGCCGCTTCGACCGGCGGGCACTGACGCCCGAGGCCGAGCTCAGCTATCGCCTGTTCGAACATAGCAACGAGCAGTCGTTGACCGCCCACCGCTGGCGGCTCAACCGCTATCCGGTCTGCCAGATGCGCGGGCCGCAGCGCTCGATCCCGCAGACGCTGATCGACAATCATCCGATCGCCTCGCTCGAGGATGCCGAGGCCTATGTTACCCGGCTCCACCGGGTGAAGCCCTATATGGCGGCGATCGTCGAGCGCCTCGACGCGCAGGCGCGCCACGGCGTCCGCCCGCCCAATTTCTCCTATCGGCTGGTCGTCGCAAACAGCGAGAATCTGGTCCGCGGCGCGCCATTCGATAGTTCCGGCGCGGACAGCCCGATCCTCGCCGATTTCAAGGCCAAGCTCGGCCGCGCCGACCTGCCGGAGGCGGACAAGGCCCGCCTGACCCGCGATGCCGAAGCGGGCCTCACCGAAGGCTTCGGCCCGGGCTTCCGCCAGCTCATCGACTGGTTGCGCGCCGGCGAGCGCAGCTTCGACCGCAATGACGGCGTCTGGGCGCTGCCCGAAGGCGACGCCTATTATGCCGCGGCGCTGGAGATGGAGACGACGCTGGCGACCAGCGCCGCCGAGGTCCACCGGCTCGGCCATCAGGAGGTAGCGCGCATCCACGGTGCCATGCGCGCGCTGATGCCGCGGCTCGGCTTCTCCGGTACCCTGCCGGAGCTTTACGCCTACACCCGCGCGGACGACCGCTTCTACTATCCCGACACCGACGAGGGCCGGGCCCGCTTCCTCAATGAGATGCGTGCCAAGATCGACGAGGTGATGGCGCGTCTCGGCGAGGTCATGACCCGCCGCCCGCAGGCGCGGGTCGAGGTCCAGCGGGTGCCGGCCTGGTTGGAAGTCTCGGCCGCCACCGCCGGCTATTTCGCGCCGTCGGCCGACGGGTCGCGCCCCGGCCTCCTGCTCGTCAACCAGCGCGACATGCGCAACCTGCCGGTCTACGAACTGTCCGCGCTCGCCTATCACGAAGGGGTGCCCGGCCATCATCTCGAGCGGGCGGTGTCGCGCGAGCTGACCGGTCTCCCCAAGTTCCGCCAGTTTGGCGGCTACACCGCGTTCAGCGAGGGCTGGGCACTCTATGCCGAGCAGCTGCCGCTGGAAATGGGCCTCTACAGCGATGCCTGGCAGGAGTTCGGCCAGCTCTCGATGGAGCTGATGCGTGCCGGCCGCCTTGTCGTCGACACCGGCCTTCATCACCTGCGCTGGTCGCGCGAACAGGCTATCCAGTGGCTCGACGAGAACACGCCTTCCAACCACGCCGACAACATCACGGCCGCCCAGCGCTACATCGTCACGCCCGGCCAGGCCTGCGCCTACGAGATGGGCAAGCTGAAGATGATGGAGCTGCAGGCCCGCGCCCGGTCGCGGCTTGGCGCACGCTTCGACGTCCGGCGGTTCAACGACACCTTGCTCGGCGGCGGACCGGTGCCGCTGCCGATCCTCGACGAGATCGTGACCCGCTGGATCGAGGGCGGAGGCAGGGCGGCATGATCACGCGGCGTGAGTTCGGGCTACTGGGCGGGGCCTTCGCGACCCAGTTCTGGGCGACGCCCCTGTTCGCGATCCAGAGCGACGAGGACGCACGGCTCAACGCCTTCTTCGACGCGATCTACCAACGCGGGCTCGATCGCAGCCCGATCGCCCAGTCGCGCCAGGGCCTCAAGACCAACCAGGACAAGTGGGACGATCTCAGCGAAGCGCGGCAGCTGGAGGGCCACGCCCTGCGCCAGCAGGATCTGGCGCGCCTGCGCGAATTCGACATCGCGCGCCTCTCGCCGCAATCGCGGCTCAGCTACCGCATGTTCGAGCGCGGGCTGGAGGAAAGCTTGCGCGACTGGCGCTGGCGCGATCATGGCTATGGCATGACCCAGATGGGCGGCATGCATACCCGCGTGGCCACAACCCTTATCAACTCCCACCCGATTCAGAGCCGTGGCGACGCGGACGCCTATATCCTGCGCCTCGAGCGCGTCGGCCCGCTGATGGGCCAGGTGATCGCCAATCTTGAGCGGGAGGAAGCGGCCGGAATCCGGCCGCCGCGCTTCGTCTATCCGCTGGTCATCGGCCCGTGCGAGAATTTGCTGCGCGGCGCGCCGTTCGAGACCGGCGCGGACAGCCCGATGCTGGCCGACTTCAAGACCAAACTGAACGGCTCTGAAGTGCCGGCGAGCGAACGGGCGGCTTTGGTTCAGCGCGCCGAGTCGGCGTTGCGCGGCGGCTTCGCCACCGGCTACCGCAATCTCCTCGCCTATCTGCGTGGCGCCGAAAGCCGCGCCGACGACGTCGACGGCGTCTGGAAGCTGCCGGATGGCGCCGCTTTCTATCGCACGCAGCTCGAAGGCTATACGACGCTCCCGCTCGACCCGGCCGACGTCCATGCGCTGGGCCTGCGCGAAGTGGCGCGCATCCACGAGGAGATGCGTGCGATCATGGTGCGCACCGGCTTCACCGGATCGCTGCAGGATTTCTTCGAGTTCATGCGCACCGAACGGCGCTTCTACCATCCCGACACCGCCGAGGGGCGCGCCGCCTATCTCGCCGAGGCCAATGTGCTGCTCGCCGAAATCCGCGCGCGGCAGGGGGAATTGTTCGGCCGCCTGCCGACCAAGGAGGTCGAGGTCCGTGCGGTCGAGGCGTGGCGCGAGCGTTCCGCGCCGAAGGCCTCCTATACCAATCCGCCGCAGGACGGCTCGCGGCCCGGCATCTTCTACGTCAACCTCGCCGACATGAGCGCCCAGCCCCGCTATCAGCTCGCCGCGATCCTCTATCACGAGGCGATCCCCGGGCATCATGTCGAGACGGTGGTCGCGCACGAGCTGACTGATCTGCCGCGCTTTCGCCGCTTCGCCGGCGTCGCCGCGTTCAGCGAGGGCTGGGGCCTCTATTCCGAGCTCCTGCCCAAGGAGATGGGCCTCTACGCCGATCCCTATGCCGATTTCGGCCGGCTCTCGATGTCGCTGATGCGTGCCTGCCGCCTGGTCGTCGACACCGGCATCCACGCGATGCGCTGGACGCGGACGCAGGCCACCGAGTACCTTGATCGCAACATGCCGAGCAGCCACGCCGACAATGTCCGTGAGATCGACCGCTACATCGTCCTGCCGGGGCAGGCCTGCTCCTATTTTATCGGCATGCAGAAGATCCTCGAGCTGAGGCAGCGCGCGCGCCAGCGCCTCGGGCAGCGCTTCGACCTCCGCGCGTTCCACGATCAGGTGCTCGGCAGCGGCCCGCTGCCGCTCCCCATGCTCGAAGAACAGATTGACGCCTGGATCGCCGCGGCATGAAAGGCTGGACGATCCTCGCGGCGGCTCTGGCCTGGCTGATGCCCGCCGCCGCGCCCGCGCAGGAGCCTCAGACCACCTATATCCACGCCGGCCGCCTGCTCGCCGATCCTGCGACCGGGCGCGTCCTCACCAACCACACGATCGCCGTGCGCGGCGGCCGGATCGTCGAACTCCGCGACGGCTTCGTCGGCGAGGGCGACGTGGTCGATCTCAGCGACAGCTTCGTCCTCCCCGGCCTCATCGATTCCCACGTCCACATTTGCCACGAGAACGGGCCGGACGACGCGCTCCGCCGCGTCCGCCAGACCCCGGCGGACCTCGCCATCGACGGGGTTCACTATGCCCGGATCACGCTGGAGGCCGGCTTCACCATCGTCGCCGATGTCGGCGAGGAGAATGACGCGATCTTCGCGCTCCGCAACGGCATCGCCCGCGGCCGGATCGTCGGCCCGCGCATCCTCGCCGCCGGCAATGCGCTGAGCCCGCATGGCGGCCCCGGCGATCCGGCCGGCTATCGCGACGACGTCGGCCATGTGCTGCGCCGGCCGAGCCTGTGCTCGGGCGCCGACGACTGTCGCCGGGTGACGCGCGAGACGATCCACCGCGGCGCCGATCTCATCAAGATCGTCGCCACCGGCTCGGTCCTCTCCGACACCGCGCAGGGCCTCGGCCAGGTGTTCACCGACGAAGAGATGCGCGCGATCGTCGAGACCGCCCATGCGCTCGGCCGCCGCGTTACTGCCCACGGTCACGAGGCGGGCGCGATCAACGCTTTCCTGCGCGCCGGTGGCGATTCGATCGAGCACGGCACCAACCTCGATGCGGAGTCGATCCGGCTGTTCCGTGCGAACAACGCCTGGCTCGTGCCCACCCTGCTCGCCGGCGATACCGTCACCCGCTGGGGCAATGACCCCAACAGTGGCTTCTCCGCCGCGATCCGCGAAAAGGCGCTGCTGGTCGGCCCGCGCATGATCGACTCCACCCGCCGCGCCCATGCGGGCGGCGTGCGCATCGCCTTCGGCACCGATTCCAGCGTCAGCCGCCATGGCGAGAATGCGCGCGAGTTCGGCCTGCTCGTCCAGGCCGGCCTGACCCCGCTGGAGGCGATCCAGGCCGCGACCGTCAACGCTGCCGACCATCTCGGCATCGCCGATCAGGCTGGCACGATCGCCGCTGGCCGCGCGGCCGACATCGTCGCGGTGCGCGGCGACCCGCTGGCCGACGTCCGTGTCCTGGAGCGCGTGTCCTTCGTCATGCGCGACGGGCGCATCTACCGGAGATAGCGATGTTTTTCCTCGCCCTCGCCGCGGCGGCCAGCGCGCCGCACTATGATCTCCATGCCCGCTTCGACCCGCAGGGAAGGCTCGATGCCGAGGTGACGATCACCCTGCCGGAGGATGTGCGCGACAAGAGCTTCATCCTCTCGCGCCGCTTCATGCTCGAGGGGCTCGATCTGCCGCCGGGCGTGATCCTGGCCGCCGCCGAGCCCAGCGACACGCCGGTCGACGGCCTCTACCGCTACCGCTTCCAGGCGCTGCCCGGTTACCAGGGCCCGATGCGTCTCGGCTTCCGCTATTCGGGGCCGATCAACTATCCCGACGACAACGGCGTCACGGCCTTCCGTCCGCAGGGCTACGAGCTCTTCATCGACCATATGTGGTTCCCGGTCGGCGCCGACATCCAGACGCGTTTCACCCTCGACGCCGAGTTCGAGGGGCTGGCGCCGGATCTCGTGCCGGTGGGGCAGGGCGAGGTGACGCGCACGCCCACCGGCGTCCGCATCCGTCGCGACTTCATCGACATCGATGTGCCGCTTGTCGCCATGCGCGGGCTCCAGAGGGCGCAGGCCGAGGGGGTGGAGTTCTTCGCGCCCGATCTCACGACGCCGCGCGCCACCTATTATGTCCGCCACTCCGAGCAGGCCGCGCGCTTCTTCGGCCAGTGGTTCGGTCCGCTGCACCATACGGTGCGCATGGCGCTGGTTCGCCGCGAGCGGACGATGGCCTATGCCCGCACCGCCTACACCGTCTTCCCCGAGCGCCCCGGCGAGACGCCGCCGACCGAGGTCGCCGCCGCCCGCCATGCCGCACACGAGGTCGCCCATGCCTGGTGGATGCTGGCGAGCCCGCTCACCGACGATTTCTGGCTGGTCGAATCCGCCGCCGAATATTGCGCGGTCCGCTATATCGAGGCGACCATGGGTGCCGAGGAGGCGGAGCGCTTCCTCGCCGAAAAGCGCCGCGTCTCGGCCGAGGCCGGCCCGGTCATGGGCCACGGCCGCCCCAACCGCGTCCAGCTCTACCAGAAGGGGCCGCTGCTGCTCGTCGATCTCGAGCGCCGCATCGGCCGCCCGGCAATGGACCGGCTGATGGTCGAGATGTCGCGCGAGGCCGATCACACCACTGCGGTCTTCCTGCGCTTGCTGACCAACATCGCCGGCGCCGATGCCGCGGCGGAATTCGAGCGGGCGCTGCACGCCTAGACCGCCGGCGGACGGTTCATCCGTTCGCTGCGGCGGCGCAGCAGCTCGGCGGTGCCGAGCAGCAAGGTCGAGAGCAGCACCAGCAGGGTCGCTGCGGCGGTGATCGTCGGGCTGATCTGCTCGCGCACGCCTTCGAACATCTGCAGCGGGATGGTCCGCTGGTCCGGCCCCGCGACGAACAGCGCCACCACCGTCTCGTCGAACGAGGTCATGAACGCGAACACCGCCCCGGCGGCGATGCCCGGGGCGATCAATGGCGCCAGCACGCGCAGCAGCACCGTGTGCGGTCGCGCGCCGAGGCTCGAGGCGGCGCGCAGCACCTCGAAATCGAAACCCTGCAGCGAGGCATGGACCACCACCACGACGAACGGGATCGCGAGGACCGTGTGGGCAAGCACCAATCCCACGAAGCTGTTCACCAGTCCCATCGGCGCGAACAGGAAGTAGAAGGCGATCGCGACGATGATCACCGGCACCACCATCGGCGCCGCGAACAGGCCGATCAGCAGCGGCTTCAGCCTGGAGCGCATCCGCGCCAACCCGATCGCGGCGAGCGTGCCGAGCGGCGTCGCGATCAAAGTTGTCGCAACCGCCACCATAAGGCTGTTGCGAAAGGCCTGTGTCCAGGCCGGGGACTCGAACAGCGCCGCATACCAGCGCAGCGACAGCCCTTCGGTCGGGAAGACCAGGAACGCGCTCGGGTTCAGGGAGATCGGGATCACCGCCAGGGTCGGCAGGACGAGAAAGGCGAAGACCAAAGCGCAGAAGCCGATCAGGACACCGCGCCCGATGCGCTGCGCCCGCGTGCGGTAGGGCGTCACCACGCTCATACGGGCACCGACTTGGTGAGATAGCGTCCGGCGAACAGCATCAAGGTCAGCGGCACGAGCAGCAGCAGGCTGAGCGCCGCCGCCATGCCCCAGTTCAGCGACTGATTGGTGTAGAAGGCGATCGACCCGCTCACCATCTGGTCCGCCCCGCCGCCGACCAGCGCCGGCGTGATGTAGTAGCCGAGCGCCAGCGTGAACACGATGATCATGCCGGCGAGTAGGCCGGGCAGGGTCTGCGGCAGATAGATGCGCAGGAATACGGTGAGCGGCCCGGCGCCAAGCGAGGTCGCTGCGCGCATCTCGGCTGCCGAAATGCCCTTCATCACCCCGTAGAGCGGCAGCACGAGGAAGGGCAGCAGCACGTGCGTCATCGCAATATAGACGCCGAGCCGGTTATAGATGAGCGCCAGCGGCGTCTCGATCAGCCCCATCCCGATCAGCGCCTCGTTGAGCACGCCATGGGTCTGGAGCAGCACCACCCAGGCGGTGGTCCGCACCAAAGCCGAGGTCCAGAAGGGCAGCAGCACCAGGATCAGCAACGGATTGGCCCAGCGCGACGGCAGGGTCGCGAGCAGATAGGCGACCGGATAGCCGAGCAAGGCGCAGAGCAGGGCCACGACGGCGCTGATCAGGAAGGTCCGGAGCAGGATGTCGACAAACACCGCCTGCTCGCGTTCCACTTGTACAATCCGACCGTCGCCATCGAGCCGGCGATCCACCGAGGCGAGCAGGTAGAAGCTGGTTCTCGGCCCCGCGGCATGGCGCATCGCGGTCCAGACGGCGGGGTTGATCCAGCGCCGGTCGATCCGCGCCAGATCGGCGAACCCGCGCACCGAAGCCCCGCGCTCCAGCGCGTCACCGGTCGCGTAGACCAGGCTGCGCGAGCCGACCAAGTCATAGTTGAGGCGGTTGGCGACGCGGTTCAGCGTTCCGGCGCGGCGCGCGGCCAGGATCTCGGTGCCGAGCGCCGCAGCGAGCCGGTCGTCCGGAGGCCCGTTCCCGTCCCAGTCCCGCAGCAGCTGCGCCGTCTGCGGCCAGGCCGACGGCAGCTCGGCATCGCTCACCGCCCGGGCAAGCATCAGCAGCACCGGCCCCAGGAAGGCGATGGCGAGGAAGACGAGCAAGGGCGCGGTCAGCGCCCACGTCCAGCCGCCCGCGCCCTGCGCGGCCGGCGGCCGGCTCTGCGCCCCGCTAACGGGCCAGCCAGGCGTTGAAGCGCTGCGTGAGCTGGTCGCCATATTCCACCCAGAAATTCGCATCGAGCTCGAGCGCGTTGGTCATGTTGCGCGGGTCCGACGGCGTATCGAGCTTGAGCCGCGGATCGACGATCTCGTTGGCGCGCCGGCTGGTGAGCCCAGTCGGGATGAACTGCGGCAGCCGTACCTGGTTTTCCGGGCGGGTCATGTAGCGCAGCAGCTGCATCGCCTCGGCCTTGTGCGGGCTGTTGGCGAGCACCACCCAATAGTCGACCGCATAGATGTTGCCGTCCCAGCTCGTCCGGAAGTTGCGCCCTTCCGTGCGGTTGGCGACGATCAGCCGGCCGGGGCTGGTTACCGACATCGCGACCTCACCCGATCCCAAGAGGTCCGGCACCTGCGAGATGGACGACCACCAGACGATATGGGGCTTCAGTTCGTCGAGCTTGCGGAAGGCGCGGTCGATGCCGGCGGGCGTGCGCAGCACCGCATAGACCTGGTTTGCCGGCACGCCGTCCGCCATCAGCGCAAACTCCAGCGTATATTTGGGCGTGCGGCGCATGCCGCGCCGGCCAGGGAAGCGACGCACGTCCCAGAAATCCGCCCAGGTCCGCGGCCCCTCCCCTTGGATACGGTCGCCGTCCCAGCCGATCAGGTAGGACCACAGCATCGCGCCGACGCCGCAATTGTGCACTGCGGTCGGAATGAACGCTTCGCGCCCGCCGAGCGACGACCATTCGAGCGGCTCGAACAGTCCTTCCTCGCAGCCGAGGATCAGGTCCTCGGTTTCGACCTGGACGACGTCCCAGCTCGTGTCGCCGCCGACCACGCGCGTGCGGATCACGCCGACGCCGCCATGCCAGGTGTCCTCCTGCAGCCGGACGCCGGTCGTACGGGTGAAGGAATCCCAATAGGCCCGGCGATGCGCCTCCTGCGACGATCCGCCCCAGCCGACGACGGTCAGCGGGCGCCCATCATTCTCGCGCGAGCAACTCGCAGTGGCGACCAGCAGACCGGCGAGTGCGAGGAGCCGGAAGAAGCCTCTCATTCCGCCGCCTCCGCCAGCGCCGGCTCGGCAGGAAAGGCGAGGCAGCGGTCGGCGCACCAGCTGACAGTCAGCGGCTGGGACTGCGAGAGCGCTGCCCGGCCGGGCGCACGCATGGTCAGCGTCGCGCCGCCGGGGAGGATGGCGCGGATGCGGCTGTGGTCGCCATGATAGACGAGCTCCTCGATCGCCGCGGAGAAACGGTTGCAGGGTATGTCGCCGCCGATCTCGGTCAGCACATGTTCGGGCCGGACCGTTGCCAGCACGGCGTCGCCCGGCGCGATCGATCCGACCGGCGTCGCCTGCACGACGAGATCGCCCGCGATCCGGATCTCGCAGGTTGCCTCGCCACGTGCTGTCACCACCCCCGGGATACCGTTATTCTCCCCGATGAACCCCGCCACGAAGGCGTTGGCCGGCCGATCGTAGATGTTCTGCGGCGTGTCGACCTGCTGGACAAGCCCTCCGGAGAACACCGCGATCCGGTCCGACATGGTGAGCGCCTCGGTCTGGTCGTGGGTCACATAGACCACGGTGGCGCCGATCCGGTGCTGGATCTGCTTGATCTCGCTCTGCAGCCGCTCGCGCAGCTGCCGGTCGAGCGCGCCCAGCGGCTCGTCCATCAACACGATGTCGGGGCGGAAGATCAGCGCCCGGGCCAGCGCGACGCGCTGGCGCTGGCCGCCGGAAAGCTGGTCGGGCCGGCGGTCGGCGAGACCTTCGAGATGGACCAGCGCGAGCACCTCGGCGAGGCGCGCCTCGGCCTCCAGTCCGCGGATACCGCGGACGTCCAGGGGAAATTTGATGTTCTGTCCCACGGTCATATGCGGGAAGAGGGCGTAGCTCTGGAAGACCACACCCATGTTGCGCCGGTGCGGCGGCGTGCCGGCGATCGACCGGCCGCCGAGGCGGATGTCGCCGCCGGTCGGCGCCTCGAAACCGGCGAGCATCATCAGCGTCGTCGTCTTGCCCGATCCCGAGGGGCCGAGCAGGGTCAGGAACTCGCCTTTGCGGACCGCGAGATCGAGATTCGCGACCGCCGGTCGGCCGCCGTCATAGACTTTCTCGACGCCGACGAACTCGACGAGCGGACAATCGGGATCGGATGACGTCGAGAGCATCAGGCCTCGACGGGCGCGTAGACCGCGGCCAACCGTTTCACGCCTTCCTCGATCTGCGCGACGGTGGCGTAGCTGTAGGACAGGCGGACGTGGTTGCGCGGGCTCGACATATTCGCCGGCCACTCCCGCCCCGGCGTCGCGAAGAATTTGCTGCCGGCGATGATGTTGACTCCCGCTGCCGCCGCCCGCGCCGCGAAGCCGTCGCCATCGACATGGGAGGGCAGGGTGACCCAGACATAATAGCCGCCCTCGGGGACATGGAGCGTGGCCCCCGGCAGCTCGCGCCGCACCGCCGCCACCATCGCGTCGCGCCGCTCGCGATAGAGAGCACGGACCCGTTCGACATGGGCAGGAAAGGCACCGGAGCGGGCGAATTCGTAGATGATCCGCTGCACCAGCGGCGAGGAGCCGCCGTCGGATTTCAGCTGAATCAGCCGCGCGATCAGCGGCGCCTCCGCCGCGACCCAGCCGATCCGGAGGCCCGGGGCGACCAGCTTGGAGAAGGTGCCGAGGTGGAAGACAATCCCGGTGGTATCGAGCGCCTTCAGCGAGGGCACATGATCGCCCTCGAAGCGGACGCGGCGATAGGGAGTGTCCTCGACAACCGGAATGCCCTCGCGCACCGCGATCTCGAGCAGCTTGCGGCGGCGATCTTCGGGCATGGTCGCGCCCGACGGATTGTGGAAATCGGCGACATTGTAGATCAGCTTCGGTGCCGGCTTGCCCTCGGCGCGACGCTCGGCGAGCGCCCGTTCCAGGTCATCGACCAGCAGACCGTCCGCATCCTGGCCGATCTCGACGAACTCGACGCCGAAGCTGCGGAAGATCGGGATCGCTGTGAAATAGGTCGGCGCCGTCACCACGACCGCATCGCCCTCGTCGATCAGCAGCCGGCAGACCAGCTCCAGCCCGTGCTTGGCCCCGTTGACGATCAGGATGTTCTCCGCACTGAGCGCGCAGCCGTCCGCGTTCATCATGCCGGCGAGCCAGCCGCGCAGCTCGGGCTGCCCCTGTGGTGGTGAATATTGCAGCGTCTCCTCACGCCAAGTGGTGAGCGCATCGTCCGCGAAGCCGGTGAGGTCCGGCAGCAGTTGCGGGGCGGCGAAACCGGAATCGAAGGGGATGACGCCTTCGTCGAGCTCGCCCGGAAAATGCGACGCCGGGAAATTCGGGGACAGAGCCGCCGCGCGACGGGCAAACCGGTTCTCGATCACGTTCTTACACACCCCCGCTGAAACGGGCCCGGAACATTGGGCCGCTCTGCACGAAACGATGCGCGTGGCGCCCGCATCCGCCATCCCGACGCGGCAAAAATCGGGTATCGCGATGGATCGATCCATCGGTGTTTTAGGAAAGTAGAACGCGAGGTGGCGGATTGTCCGGCGCCGCGCATCGTCGTCATCGGGCGGTGTGTACGCCGGTGTCGAGCAATGGGGGTCGCAAAGCGGAATGAAGCGGATTGCGTGCGCGTTCCTTTTTGTTTTCGCTTCTACGGCACAGGCGCAGGCGCAGACTGCGGCGCCCGATCCCGCCGATCCGTTTCCGAGCACCTACCAGCGCCCGCAAAGCGCGCCGCTGGCGATCACCGGCGCGCGCATCCTGACCGGCACCGGCGCCGAGATCGCCAACGGGACGCTGCTGGTTCGCGATGGCCTGGTCGAGGCGGTCGGGGAAGGCCTCGCGGTCCCCCACGGCTATCAGGTAATCGACGCGCGCGGGCGCTGGGTGACGCCGGGCATCATCGACGCCCATTCCCATCTGGGCGCGAACTCCGCGCCCAGTACGCCGCTCAGCAGCGAGGCGAACGAGGGCGTCGCCCCCAACACGGCGGAGGTCTGGGTCGAGCATTCGGTCTGGCCGCAGGACCCGCAATTCCGCCTCGCCCGCGCGGGCGGGGTGACGACGCTGCTGATCCTGCCCGGCTCGGCGAACCTGTTCGGCGGCCGCTCCGTGACGCTGCGCAACGTGCCGGCGACGACGGTGCAGGAAATGAAGTTCCCGCGCGCGCCCTACGGCCTCAAGGTCGCCTGCGGCGAGAATCCGAAGCGCACCTATGGCAGCCGCGGCCGCTCGCCCGCCACGCGGATGGGCAATGTCGCCGGCTTCCGCCGTGGCTGGATCGAAGCCGCCGATTATGCGCGCCGGGTCGAGCGCGCCCGGACGAACGGCGGTGAGCCGCCGCGGCGCGACCTTCAGCTGGAGACGCTGGCGGGCGCGCTCAATGGCGAGATCCTGATCCACAACCATTGCTACCGTGCCGACGAGATGGCGGTGATGCTCGACATGGCGCGCGAGTTCGGCTTCCGCATCCGCGCCTTCCATCATGGAACGGAGGCCTACAAGCTTGCGCCCCAGCTCGCCCGCGAAGGGGTATGCGTCGCGACCTGGGCGAGCAGCTGGGGCTCGAAGATGGAGGCGCTCGACGCCGTCGAGGAGAATGCGCCGATCATCCATCAGGCCGGCGGCTGCGCGATCATCCATTCCGACGACGCGACGCTCGGCCAGCGGCTCAACCAGGAGGCTGGCATCGCGCTCACCGCCGGCCGGAACGCCGGCATCAACATCAGCGATGGCGAGGCGATCCGCTGGATCACCTCCAACCCGGCGCGTGCGCTCGGCATCGAGCATCGGGTCGGCACGCTGGAGCCGGGGCGGATGGCCGATGTCGTGTTGTGGAGCGCCAATCCGTTCAGCGTCTATGCGCTCGCCGAGCGGGTGTGGATCGACGGCGCGCCGGTCTGGGACCGCGCCGATCCAGCCTATCAGCGCCCGTCCGATTTCCTGCTCGGCCAGCCGGGGCAGGAGGCAGCGCGATGATCGCCCGGCTGCTCGCCTTGCTGGCGCTGGCCGCCGCGCCCGCCGCTGCGGAAACCGTCGCGGTGACCAATGCGCGTCTCGTCACGATGGGGCCGGACGGGACGATCGAGCGCGGCACGATCGTGCTGCGCGACGGGCGTATCGCGGCCGTCGGCGCGAATGTCGCCGCGCCAGCCGATGCGCGCGTCATCGATGCCGGCGGCCGGATCGTGACGCCGGGCCTCATCGCCGCCAATACCGGCCTCGGCCTCATCGCGGTCCGTTCGGTCGAGGCGGCCAATGATCGCGCCGCCGACATGACCGGAATCAGCGCCGCCTTCGATGCCGGCGACGGGCTCAATCCGGATTCGCTGCTGATCCCCGTCGCCCGCCTCGGCGGGATCACCCGCGCCATCACCACGCCGGCCTATGACGACAGTCCGGGCCGCGAGATGCTGTTCGCCGGCCAGGCCGCAGCGGTCGCGCTCGGCGGGCCGATGCTGGTGCGGCGCGGCGTCGCCATGGTTCTGGAAATGGGAGATGCCGGCGCCGAGCGCGCCGGCGGCGCGCGCGCGGCAGAGCTGGTCGCGCTGCGCGCCAACCTTGCCGAGGTGCGCGACTATGCGCGCCGCCGCGCCGCCTATGATCGCGGCGAGACGCGCGACTATTCGCTGTCTCGCGCCGATCTCGAAGCGCTCGTCCCCGTGGTCGAAGGCCGGATGCCGCTGCTCGTCAGCGCGAGCCGCGCGTCCGACATCCGCGCCATCCTGACCCTTGCCCGCGAGGAGCGGCTCAGGATCGTCCTCGAAGGCGCGGCCGAGGGCTGGCGCGTTGCCGACGAGCTGGTCCGCGCCAACGTGCCCGTGCTGCTGACGCCGGTCGACAACATCCCGATATCCTTCGAAACGCTCGGCGCGACGCTCGACAATGCCCGGCGCCTGCAGGCGGCTGGCGTGCTCGTCGCCTTCCAGGGCAACGGCAATCACCGCGAGCGGGAGCTGCGCTACAATGCCGGCAACGCCGTCGCCGTCGGCCTGCCCTGGGAGCAGGGGCTGGCCGCGATCACGATCAATCCCGCGCGCATCTTCGGTCTGGCCGACCGGGTCGGCTCGTTGGAAACAGGTAAGGACGCCGATCTCGTGATCTGGGATGGCGACCCGCTCGACACTTTGGGGCGCCCGACCGCCATCTTCATTCGCGGCGAACCGCAGCCGATGACCTCGCGCCAGACGCTGCTGCGCGACCGCTACATGCCTTCAGGAGGGAACCAGCCATGAACGGGAACAAGCTGCTGATCGTCTATTCCGCCGTGCTCACCGCCGCCTGTGCCATTGGCCTCGGGACCGGCGCGGTCGCCAACCAGGCGCCGGGCAACGAGAAGGCCAAGTTCGGCGAGATCGACGTGCAGCGGATCAACATCCGCGAGCCGGACGGGACGATCCGCATGGTGCTGTCCAACACCGCCCAGTCGCCCGGCATCTACTGGCGCAATGTCGAGCGCCCGCACCCGAGCGGACGCCGCAGCGCCGGCATGCTCTTCTTCAACGACGAGGGCACGGAAAATGGCGGTCTCTCGTTTAGCGGGCGGCGGCTGCCGGACGGCAGCGCTGTCGGCGGCGGGCATATCAGCTTTGATCAATATGAGCAGGACCAGGTCATCCAGCTCACCCAGAACGAGCAGGCGGGCCGACGCTGGGCGGCGATGATCGTGCGCGATGTGCCTGATGCGCCGCTCGACTTCGACCTCGCCCAGCGCATCACGCAACTGCCCGAGGGGCCGGAGCGGACCGCGGCCATCCAGCGCGTCCAGGCCGAGGGCACGTTCGGCCGCCAACGTGTCTATGTCGGCAAGACCCGCGACCGCGAGTCGGCGGTGCTGCTGAGCGACGCGATGGGCCGGCCGCGCATCCGCATGCGGGTGGCGCCCGACGGCGCCTCGGCGATCGATTTCCTCGACGAGAACGGCCAGGTGCTTCGCTCGCTGACGCCGCAGAGCTGATGCGCCGCGCCGCGGCTCTCCTGTTCCTGGGCGCGCTCGTGGGATGCGCGGCGGGCGAACGGCCGGTGGCCGCGCCCTCCGCGCCTGCCCCGCTGCGCGCAGGGCTGGACGCGTCGCCGGACCCGTATCCGAGCACCTATCGTCCGGGCCCGAGCCAGAGGCTGGCGATCGTCGGCGCGACCGTGCTCACCGGCACCGGCGCCGAGATCGCCAACGGCACGGTGCTGCTCGCAGACGGTCGGATCGAGGCGGTGGGTGCCGGCCTGCCGGTGCCGGACGGCTATCAGCGGATCGACGGCGCCGGTCGGTGGGTGACCCCCGGCGTCATCGACGCCCATTCCCATGTCGGCATCTGGTCGCAGCCCGATTCCGTGGAGGCGCACAACGACGTCAACGAGCTGACCGAGCCCAACACCGCCGAGGTATGGGCGGAGCATTCGGTCTGGCCGCAGGACCCGGGCTTCGACACCGCGCGGGAGGCGGGGATCACGACGCTCCAGATCCTTCCCGGCTCCGGCAACCTGTTCGGCGGCCGCACCGTCACTCTGCGCAACGTGCCGGCGATGAGCGTCCAGGAGATGAAGTTTCCCGGCGCGCCCTATGGGCTCAAGGTCGCCTGCGGCGAAAATCCCAAGCGGGTCTATGGCGGCCGCGGCCGATCGCCGGCCTCCGGAATGGGCAATGTCGCCGGCTATCGCCGCGCCTGGATCGATGCGGCCGATTACCGCCGGCGCTGGGACAGTTGGCGGGCGAGCGGCACCGGCGATCCACCGCGCCGCGATCTGGAGCTGGAAACGCTGGCCGGTGTGCTGGGCGGCGAGATCCTCGTTCAGAACCATTGCTACCGCGCCGACGAGATGGCGATCATGATCGATGTCGCGCGCGAGTTCGGCTTCCGCATCCGCACCTTCCATCATGCCAACGAGGCGTACAAGATCGCGCCGCTGCTCGCGCGCGAGGACATCTGCGTTGCCACCTGGACGAACTGGTGGGGCTACAAGATGGAGGTGTTCGACGCGATCGAGGAGAATGCCGCGCTCGTTCATGAGGCCGGCGGCTGCGCGATCATCCATTCCGACGACCCGACGGTGATCCAGCATCTCAACCAGGAGGCGGCGGCCGCGCTCTCGGCCGGGCGCCGCGCCGGGCTCGACATCGACGAGGCCGAGGCGATCCGCTGGATCACGGCCAATCCGGCGCGCGCCCTCGGCATCTCCGAAACCACCGGCACGCTGGAGCCGGGCAAGCGCGCCGACGTCGTGCTGTGGAGCGCCAATCCGTTCAGCATCTACGCACGCGCCGAACGGGTCTGGATCGACGGCGCTTCGGTGTTCGACCGCCGCGACCCCGGCTATCGCCGCCATTCCGACTTCCTGGTCGGCCAGCCGGGGCAGGAGCTTCGGCCATGATCCGGCTGCTTGCGACGGTGTTTCTGCTCCTCGCCGCGCTGCCAGCTCGGGCCGAGACGATCGCGATCGTGAATGCCCGCCTGCTGACCATGGGGCCGCAGGGCGAGATCGAGCGCGGGACCGTCGTGGTGCGCGACGGGCGGATCGCCGCGGTCGGCGCGAATGTCGCCATCCCCACCGGCGCGCGGGTCATCGACGGCAATGGCGGCATTCTGACTCCCGGCTTCATCCAGGCGGACAGCACATTGGGCACGGTCGAGGTGAGCCAGGTGCCGGCGAGCGCCGACCGGGCGACCCATCACGATTCGATCAGCGCCGCCTTCGACATCTCCTTGGGCCTCAATCCGGATTCGATCCTGCTGCCCGTCGCGCGCCTCGCCGGCATCACCCGTGCGGTCGTGACGCCGCTCTACGACGACCGGGGCAACCGCCGGCTGCTCTTCGCCGGCCAGGCGGCGGTCATCGATCTCGGCCAACGCCCCGACATGGTGACGCGGCCGCGCGTCGCGATGGTGCTGGAAATGGGGGAAAGCGGGGCCGAGCGCGGCGGCGGCGCCCGCGGCGCGGAAATCGCCGCGCTGCGCGCCCTCATCGACGACGTCCGCCATTTCGCGCGCAACCTTGCCCTCTACGACCGCGGTGCCGGTCGGCCGCAGACGCTGTCGCGGACCGATCTCGAAGCGCTGATCCCGGTCGTCGAGGGGCGCATGCCGCTGATCGTCAGGGTCGACCGCGCCGCCGACATCCGGGAGGCGATCGCCTTCGCGCGCGCGGAGCGCCTGCGGATCATCCTCGACGGCGCCGCGGAAGGCTGGCGTGTCGCCGACGAGATTTCGCGCGCCGGCATTCCCGTGATCCTCGATCCAATGTCGAACCTGCCCCACAGCTTTGCCGAACTGGGTGCGACGATGGAGAATGCCGCGCGGCTTCATACCGCCGGCGTCACCATCATCCTCAAGACCGGCAGCGGCGTCGCCCATCGCGCCCGCGAGTTGCGCTACGGCGCCGGCAATGCCGTCGCTTATGGCCTTCCTTACGAGGCTGCGCTGGCTGCGATCACGATCAACCCGGCCCGAACCTTCGGCGTCGCCGAGCGGATCGGATCGATCGAGCCCGGCAAGGACGCGGATCTGGTGTTGTGGACCGGCGATCCGTTCGAGCCATTGTCACAGCCGCGCGCGATCCTGGTCCGCGGGGTGGAGCAGCCCCTGTCGGCGCGTCCGCTGGACCTGCGCGATCGCTACCGGTCGATGAACTGACTCGGCGTCGCGCGCCTACGCCGCCATATCGCGCAGCCAGCGGCAATAATCGTCGAGCGCGACCGGATAGAGGGCATGCTCCGCAGCGAGGACGCGTGCGGCGACGCTTTCCGCATCGTCGCGCGGGTGGATCCGCACCTTGGCCTGGGCGACGACCGGTCCGGAATCGAGGTCGTCGGTGACGACGTGGACCGAACAGCCGGCATAGTCGTCGCCGGCCAGCAGCGCGCGGCGGTGCGTGTCCAGACCCTTGTAGAGCGGGAGCAGGGACGGGTGGACGTTGAGGATCCGCTCCGGCCAGCGCGCGACGAAGTCGCTCGACAACAGCCGCATGTAGCCGGCGAGCACGACCAGCTCGACCTTATGGGCGCGCAGGGCCCCATCGACCTCCATGTCATAAGCGACGCGGTCCAGGCCCTTGTGACTCAGCGCCCATGTCTTGATGCCGAAGCGTTTCGCGGCGACCAGCCCGCGCGCCTCCGGTACGTTGGAGGCGACCAGGGCGATGTCATAAGCACGGCCGGGATCGCGGCGCTTATATTCGGAGAGCGCCACCATGTTGGAGCCGCGGCCCGAGATCAGGACCCCGACCCGGACGCGATCAGCCATGGTGCGTGGCCGTCCAGGCGTCCTTGCCGCTCCAGATTCCCGCATCGCCGCTCACTGTGCACCCCTTGGGTCCCGGCGCGATCCGGCCGATGGCGAACACCGTCTCGCCTGCGGCTTCGAGGGTGGTGGTCACCTCGGCGACGTCGGCCTCGGCGACGACCAGCGCCATGCCGACGCCGCAGTTGAAGGTGCGCGCCATCTCGCCCGGCTCGATATGGCCCTGCGCCTGCAGGAAGGCCATCAGCCGCGGCTGCGGCCAGGCACCGGCATCAATATGCGCGTGCAGGCCTTCGGGGAGCACGCGCGGGATGTTCTCCAGCAGACCGCCGCCGGTGATGTGGGCGAGCGCCGCGATCCGGCCGGCGCGGATCACCGGCAGCAGCGGCTTCACATAGATGCGCGTCGGCGCCAGCAAGGCATCGATCAGCAGCACCTCCTGATCGAACAGGGCAGGGCGGTCGAGCTTCCAACCCCTGTCCGCGGCGAGCCGGCGGACGAGCGAAAAGCCGTTGGAATGGACGCCAGAGGAGGCGAGACCGAGGATCACGTCGCCGGCCTTGACCCGGTCGCCGGTCAGCGCTTCGCCCCGCTCGACCGCGCCGACGCAGAAGCCGGCAAGGTCGTAATCGCCCGACGCGTACATGCCCGGCATCTCCGCCGTTTCGCCGCCGATCAGGGCGCATCCCGCCTGGCGGCAGCCGGCGGCGATCGAGGCGATCACGGCTTCGGCGACGCCCGGCTCGAGCTTGCCGGTCGCGAAATAGTCGAGGAAGAAGAGAGGTTCGGCACCCTGAACGATCAGGTCGTTGGCGCACATCGCGACGAGATCAATGCCGACGCCGTCATGCTTGCCGCTGTCGATGGCGAGCTTGAGCTTCGTGCCGACCCCGTCATTGGCGGCGACCAGCAACGGGTCGGCGTAGCCGGCAGCCTTCGGGTCGAAGAATCCGCCGAAGCCGCCCAGCGATGCGTCGGCGCCGGGCCGCGCGGTCGCCTTGGCCAGCGGCGCGATCGCCTTCACCAGCGCATTGCCTGCGGCGATGTCGACGCCCGCCTTGGCGTATGTGTAGCTCTCTTCCTCGCTCATCCGGGCGGCCTAGACATAACGCGCTTGGATTTCCACGCTCAACTCGCCAAAAGACGCGCGTGAAGCGTCTTCGCCGTCTCCCCTGGTTCGCGATTCCCGTTGGCGCCGCTGCCCTCTTGGCCGGCGCGGGCCTGATTTATGCCCAATTGGATGGGTCCGAGCGCGGCATCCCGCCGATCGATTCGACCAGCAATTTCGAAGTGACGGGCATCGACATCGACGTCACCGCCCGCACGGGCGAGGAGGCGCGGGTCGAAGGCTGGCGCCGGGCCCAGCGCGACGGCTGGCGGATGCTCTGGTCACGCACCACGGGCCGCCCGGCTGCGCAGGCGCCGAACCTGCCCGATTCCGTGCTGAACTCCATCGTCTCCGGCGTGGTCATCGATTCCGAGCAGATCGGCCCGACCCGCTACATTGCCCGGCTCGGCGTCCTCTTCGATCGCGCGCGGACGGGCCAGATGCTCGGTGTCCAGGGTCTCGTCCGCCGTTCCGCGCCGGTGCTGGTCATTCCGGTGTTGAAGACGGGGTCGACCGCCTACAGCTTCGAGTTCCAGAATCCCTGGCAGCGGGCCTGGGCGCAGTTCCGCACGGTCAACAGCCCGATCGACTATGTCCGGACCTCCGGCACGGGCATGGACCCCTTGCTGCTCAACCTCGCCCAGGCGCGCCGGCGCGGCCGCGGCTGGTGGCGGATGATCCTCGATCAATATGGCGCGGCCGACATCGTCGTTGCCGAGCTCGAGTTGCGCCGGCTCTATCCGGGCGGGCCGGCGCTCGGCATCTTCACGGCGCGCTTTGGTCCCGATGGGCAGGTGCTCGGCCGCTTTCAGCTGCGCGCCGACGGCAGCGCCCAGATCGGGGCGATGCTCGATGAGGGCGTGCGGCGGCTGGACATGATCTACACCCAGGCGCTCAACCGAGGACTGCTGCGGCCCGATCCGAGCCTGGTCATCATCGCGCCGGAGGTGCAGCAGGAGATCGCCGAGGTCGTCGAGGAGCTGCCGGAGCTCGCCCCCGTGCAGACGGCCCCGACCGGGGCGCTCCAGAGCTTCAGCATCCAGGTCGACACGCCCGATGCCGCGTCGGTGCAGAATGCCGAGCTGTCGGTGAGCCGGGTCGGCGGCGTCGCGTCGGCGATCACCACCAGCCTGGCGCTGGGCGGCACCTCGATCATGCGGGTGACCTATTCGGGCGACGCCGCGGCGCTACAGGCGGCCCTGTCGGCGCAGGGATGGCGGGTGCAGGTGCTGGGCGGCAACACGCTCAGGATCACCCGGTAGGCGCCGGGCGATGAACCAGATCGCGCTGCCGCTCGACTGGCCGGTGGCGGATCGCGAAGAGGACTTTCTCCTCTCCGCCTCCAATCGGGCCGCATTCGATCATTTCCGCCGATGGGCGTTGTGGCCGGTGATGGCGACGCTGCTCACCGGCCCGCGCAAGTCCGGCCGCAGCCTCCTGGGACGCATCTTCGTCCGCAAGACCGGCGGGCGGCTGTTCGACAATGCCGAGAGCCATGACGAGGAGGCGCTGTTCCACGCCTGGAACCAGGCCCAGGCCAGCCGCAAGCCGCTGCTCATCATCGCCGATGCGCCGCCGCCGCGCTGGGAGGTCGCGCTGCCGGATCTGAGGTCGCGGCTCGCGGCGACGCCCCAAGTCGAGATCGGCGCGCCCGACGACGCGCTGCTCGCCGACCTGATCCTGAAGCTGCTCGGCGACCGCGGCATCGCCGCGCCGCCCGATTTGTCCGAATATCTGGTTCCGCGGATCGAACGCAGCTATGTTTCGGTGCTCAATGTCGTCGACATCCTCGATCAGGCGATGCTGTCACATCATCGCCGCATGACCGTGCCTATGGCCAGAAAGGCCCTCGACGAGGCCGGACTGATCGGACGAGCGAAAGGCCGCTGATGGAACCCGCCGCCAAGCCCGCCAACGACGCCGCTCCTGCGGCCGAAGCCGATACGCGGCGCTATTTCAACCGCGAGCTTTCCTGGCTGAGCTTCAACCGGCGGGTGCTCGAGGAAGCCTGCAATCCCGCCCATCCGCTGCTCGAGCGGGTGCGCTTCCTGTCGATCTCCGGCAACAATCTCGACGAATTCTTCATGGTCCGCGTCGCGGGCCTCAAGGCGCAGCAGCTGCTCGGAGTGGAGGAAACGTCCGCCGACGGCCTGACGCCGGCACAGCAACTCTCCGCGATCGCCACCGAGGCGGATGGGCTCACCGCCGCGCAGCAGGGAGTCTGGGCGGACCTGCGCGAAATGCTGCGGGAGGCGGGCCTCGTCGTGCTCAGCCATCACGAGATCGGTGCCGAGGACGGCGCTTGGCTCGACCAGCATTTCCAAGACCATATTTTCCCGGTCCTGACTCCGCAGGCGATCGACCCGGCGCACCCGTTCCCGTTCATCCCGAACAAGGGTTTCTCTTTGATCTTCGACCTCAAGCGCATCTCGGACGGCGAGCCGATCCGCGAGCTGCTGATGGTCCCCTCGACTCTGCCGCGCTTCGTCCGCATCCCGGGCGAGGCGGCGCACTATGTCGCCATCGAGCATCTGATCCGCCGCCAGATCGGCGTGATGTTCCCGGGCTACGAGCTGCTCGGCGGCGGCGCCTTCCGGATCATCCGCGACAGCGACATCGAGATCGAGGAGGAGGCCGAGGACCTCGTCCGCTATTACCGGAGCGCGATCAAGCGCCGGCGCCGCGGCCGCGTCATCCGCCTCAAGCTCGCCGCCGACATGCCGGACGACCTTGTCGCGCTGGTCCGCGAGGGTCTCGATGCCAGCGAGGCATTGGTGTCGGAATCGACCGGTTTCCTCGGCATCGCGGACCTCGAGTTGCTGGTCGACGAGGATCGTCCCGACCTCAAATTCCCCGCTTTCTCGGCCCGCTTTCCCGAGCGCATCCGCGAATATGACGGCGACTGCTTCGCCGCGATCAGGGCCAAGGACATCGTCGTCCATCACCCGTACGAGAGCTTCGACGTCGTGCTTGCCTTCCTGCGTCAGGCGGCCGAGGATCCGGACGTCGTCGCGATCAAGCAGACGCTCTATCGCGCCGGAAAACAGTCGGCCGTCATCAACGCGCTCATCGCGGCGGCCGAGGCCGGCAAGTCGGTCACGGCGGTTGTGGAGCTGAAAGCCCGGTTCGACGAGGAGCAGAATTTGCTCTGGGCGAGCGCCCTGGAGCGAGCCGGCGTCCAGGTGGTCTACGGCTTCATCGAGTGGAAGACCCACGCCAAGATGTCGATGGTCGTGCGCCGCGAGGAGGGGAGCTACCGTACCTACTGCCATCTCGGCACCGGCAACTACCATCCGATCACGGCCAAGATCTACACGGACCTCAGCTTCTTCACCGCCGACCCGCGGGTCGGCCGCGACGTTGCCCACGTCTTCAACTACATCACCGGCTATATCGAGCCGACGGGACTGGAGCTGATCGTCATGTCGCCGAGCGACATGCGCCGCCGTCTTTCGGACCTGATCGACCGCGAAATCGCCCATGCACGCGCCGGCAGGCATGGCGCGATCTGGGCGAAGATGAACTCGATCGTCGACGCGGCGATCATCGACAAGCTCTACGAAGCCAGTCAGGCGGGCGTCGAGATCGACCTCGTCATCCGCGGCATCTGCTGCCTGCGGCCGGGAGTCCCGGGCCTCTCCGAGAACATCCGGGTGAAGTCGATCGTCGGCCGCTTTCTCGAGCACAGCCGGATCTGGTGCTTCGGCAACGGCGATGCGCTGCCGAATCGTCATGCCGGGGTCTACATCTCCTCGGCCGACTGGATGCCGCGCAACTTCGATCGCCGCGTCGAATATGCGCTGCCGCTGGAGAATCCCACCGTCCACGCCCAGATTCTCGACCAGGTGATGGTGGCGAACATCATCGACAACGAGCAGAGCTGGCGGATGCTGCCTGACGGCAGCTATGAGCGCCTGCACTCAACAAACGGCGAGAAGCCGTTTAACCTGCACCATTATTTCATGACCAACCCGTCGCTATCCGGCCGCGGCGCGGCCCTTCATGGCGGCGGCGCGCTGCCCAAGAAGTTGCGATTGCCCCGCGGGACGCACTAGGGCGTCTCCCATATGTTTGCGGAAGCGCCGGTCGCCATCATCGACATTGGATCGAATTCGGTCCGCCTCGTCGTCTATTCGGGCGCGAAGCGCAGCCCCTCGGTGATCTTCAACGAGAAGATCATGGCCGGGTTGGGCCGTGAAATCCCTGACACCGGGGCCTTGGGCACAGAAGCGCAGGCGCGGGCCTTGGCCGCGCTCGCCCGGTTCCATCTGCTCACACAGCAGATGGGCGTCGTGCTGACCCGGACAGTGGCGACCGCCGCAGTGCGGGAGGCTTCGAACGGCGATGCATTCCTCGATCAGGTGCGCGCCATCGGCCTCGACCCCCACATCCTTTCCGGCAAGGAGGAGGCGAGGATGGCCGGCCTCGGCGTCCTCTCCGCCATTCCCGATGCCGAAGGCCTGGTCGGCGATCTCGGCGGTGGCAGCCTGGAGCTGGTCGAGCTCTCGAGGCGGGCGGTGAAGCGCAACGTCTCGCTCCCGCTCGGCGTGCTCCGGCTCGACGCACTGGCCAGGGAGGGGGATGCCGCCTTCGCCAGGAAGGTCGTCAAGGCGGTCGAGGCGACCGGTTTCGCCGACGCCGGCAAGGGGCGGCCCTTCTACATGGTGGGCGGCAGCTGGCGCGCGCTGGCACAGCTCGACATGGCGCTGACCGATCATCCGCTGCCGATCACCCAGCAGCATGCGATGCCCGCCAATCGCCCGGCGGCGCTGCGCGAGCCCCTGCGCAAGCTCGACAAGGATCTGGTCCGCGAGATCACCCCGGTGTCGCCCTCGCGCGTGCCCAGCCTGCCGCGCGCCAATCAGCTCCTCGTGGCGCTGGTGGAAACCCTCCAGCCGTCGGCGCTGGTCGTCTCCAGCTTCGGCATTCGCGAGGGCCTGCTCTACGACGAGCTCGACCGGGAGACCCGCAAGCTCGATCCGCTGATCGAGGCGGCGCGCGAGGCCGGCGCGGGCTTGGGGCGCTTCGCCCAGCATGGCGACCTGCTCGACGCCTGGATCGCCCCGGTATTCGACGATACGCCGCGCCAGGCGCGGCTTCGGCTGGCGGCCTGCCTCCTCTCCGACATCGCCTGGGCGGCCCATCCCGATTTCCGCGCCGAGCGGGGCATCGACATGGCGCTGCACGGCAATTGGGTCGCAATCGACGCGCCGGGCCGGGTGATGCTGGCCCAGGCCCTGTTCTGCGCTTTCGGCGGCGGCCGCGACCTGCCTTACCCGGCGATCGCCGCGCTCTGCACGCCGGAGGAACTGAAGCGCGCGCAGCTTTGGGGCTTCGCGATGCGCCTCGGCCAGCGGTTCAGCGGCGGCGTGGCGACGGGGCTGGAGAACAGCCGACTCAGCCGCCGCGACGGCGCGCTGCGCCTGCGGATCGCGCAAGACGATGCGGCGCTGGCCGGCGAGCCGGTGGAACGGCGCCTCAAGACCCTCGCGATCGAGCTGAACCTGAGATCGGAGCTCCAGATCGGCAGATGACGGTCCGGTGGCATGCCGCGCTTGCCCTTCATGTCAGCACTGCTATAGACGCCGCCTTTGCCGGCCTAAGCGGGCGTGGCGGAACTGGTAGACGCGCTGGATTTAGGTTCCAGTATCGAAAGATGTGGGGGTTCGAGTCCCTTCGCCCGCACCAGTCCGCCCGAAACGCCCACGCATAGGCGCCCGCATCTTTTGCTGACATGAAGGTTTTCGCAATGCAGACTGTCGAGACGTTGAACGAGGGCCTGAAGCGCGCCTATCGGCTCACCATCCCCGCCAAGGACATCAGCGCGCGGGTCGATGCCGAGCTGAAGTCGGTCGCGCCGCAGGTGCGCATGCCCGGTTTCCGTCCCGGCAAGGTTCCGGCCAATCTCGTCCGCAAGATGCACGGCCCCGCGCTGGAGCAGCAGGCGCTGGAGAGCGCGGTTCAGGAGGGTGTGCAGAAGCTGCTCGCCGAGCAGAACCTGCGCCCGGCCATGACTCCGAGCGTCGCGCTCGAGGAAGCCGGCCAGGGCAAGGACGCCATCGTCACCGTCGAGGTCGAGACCCTCCCCGACGTGCCGGCGGCGAGCATCGAGGGCCTGAAGCTCGAGCGGCTGACCGTTCCCGTCTCCGACGACATGCTCGACGAGGCCGCCCAGCGCCTCGCCCAGGGCCAGAAGAGCTTCGATCCCGCTCCCGCCGCCCACAAGGCCGCGATGGGCGATCTCGTCGTCATGGATTTCGAGGGCAAGGTCGACGGCGAGCCGTTCGAGGGCGGCAAGGGCGAGGGCATGTCGATCGAGCTCGGCTCGGGTCGCCTGATCCCGGGCTTCGAGGACCAGCTCGTCGGCGTGAAGGCCAATGACGAGAAGCAGGTCAAGGTGACCTTCCCGCAGGAATATCCGGTCGCCTATCTGAAAGGCCGCGATGCGGTGTTCGAGGTCGTCGTCAACGAGGTGCAGACCGCGCGCGACGTGAAGGCGGACGATTCCTTCGCCCAGTCGATGGGCCTGGAGGGGATCGCCCAGCTCCGGGACCTGCTCAAGAATCAGGTCGAGCAGGAATTGAACGGCCTCACCCGCACCCATATGAAGCGCCAGCTGCTCGACCAGCTCGCGGCCGCGCACGATTTCCCGGTGCCCCAGTCGATGGTCGATGCCGAGTTCGATCAGATCTGGCGCCAGCTCGAGCATGAGGCGAGCCACGAGGAGGACCCCGCGGCCGCCCGCGCCGAGATGGAGAGCGAGCGCGGCGACTATCGCGCGATCGCCGAGCGCCGTGTCCGCCTCGGCCTGCTGCTCTCCGAGATCGGCCAGAAGAACGGCGTCGAAGTCAACCAGCAGGAAATGAACGCGCTCGTCATGCAGGCGGCGCAGCAGTACCGGCCGGAGGACCGCCAGCGCTTCGTCGAATATATCCGCAGCGAACCGATGGCCGCCGCGCAGCTCCGCGCGCCGCTCTACGAGGACAAGGTCGTCGACTTCCTGTTCGGCAAGGCCGAGATCGGCGACCGCGAGGTGACCCGCGACGCGCTGCAGGAGGCGATCGAGTCCGAGGAAGGCCATGTCCACGGCCCGGGCTGCGGTCACGATCACCATGATCATGACCACGGTGCCAAGCCTGTCCTGAGCGACGCCGCAGGCGGCGTCGAAGGGCCGAAGAAGGACGCGGCCAAGAAGCCTGCCGCCAAGGCGGATGCCGTCGAAGCGCCGGCCGAGAAGCCGACGAAGAAGGTCGCCGCAAAGAAGGCGGATGCGTCCGAGAAGGCCGACGCTCCGGCCAAGAAGCCGGCGGCGAAGAAGGCCCCGGCCAAGAAGGCCTAATCAGGGCTTAACTCTCTCCCGCTAGGGGGAGGGGATTTCCCGGGGGAGCAGCATTGGCAAACGACGCACCGCGCATCGCCGTCCTGCTCCCCTGCTACAATGAGGAGGCGGCGATCGCGCGCACCGTGATCGCCTTCCGCGCCGCGCTGCCGGACGCCACCGTCTACGTCTACGACAACAATTCGACCGACCGCACCCGCGAGGTCGCCGAAGCGGCGGGCGCCGTCGTCCGGTCCGAGAAGATGCAGGGCAAGGGCAATGTCGTCCGCCGCATGTTCGCGGACGTCGAGGCGGACATCTATGTCATGGCCGACGGAGATGCGACCTACGACGCCTCGGCCGCTCCGGCGCTGGTCCGGAAGCTCCTCGACGAGCAGCTCGACATGGTCGTCGGCGCGCGCAGGTCCGAAGTGGAGACCGAGGCCTATCGGCGCGGCCATGTGCTCGGCAACAAGCTGTTCACCGGCCTGCTCGCCGGGCTCTTCGGGCGCACGTTCAGCGACGTCTTCTCGGGCTATCGCGTCTTCTCGCGCCGCTTCGTGAAGAGCTTTCCCGCTTTGTCGCGCGGCTTCGAGACCGAAACCGAAATCTCCGTCCACGCGCTCGAGCTGGCGATGCCGGTGGGCGAGGTGGCGACCGCCTATGGCGCGCGACCGGAAGGCTCGGAATCGAAGCTCTCCACCTGGCGCGACGGCTGGCGGATCGCGAGGACGATCCTGCATCTCTACCGGATCGAGCGGCCCGTTTTGTTCTACGGCTGCTTCAGCCTCGCGCTCGCGGTGGCCGCAATCATCCTCGCCATCCCCCTCGCCGTCACCTTCGCCAAGACCGGGCTCGTCCCTCGCTTTCCGACCGCAATTCTGGCGACCGGCCTGATGATCCTCGCCGCCCTCGGCTTTTTCGCCGGGCTCATCCTCGACACGGTCGTCCGCGGCCGCCGCGAGATCCGGCGCCTGCACTATTTGAGCCTGCCGGGGCCCGCCGGCCGCTGAGAGGCGGCGCTCAGAAACGGTAGGCCAGGAACAGGCCGCCCTGCCATTGGTCCCGCGATCCCCGCAGCGTGACCAGCGGCGCGTCGGCGGCATCGCCGAGCAGGCGGGTGTAGCCGCCGATGGCGGAGATCGTCCAATGGCGGCCCAGCTGGTAGCTGAGGCTGAGGCCGGCGCCGGCATCCTTGATGCCGCTGCCGGCCTGATAGACGGGAAGGCCACTGGCGGCGGATTGTGTGGGCGTCACGCTGAAATAGGCACCCATATAGTCGCGGTCGGCCCAGCTCGCGCGGGCGCTGACCGAGGCGTTCAGGCGATCCGCGAGATCGAAACGGATGCCAGCCTCGCCCTCGCCGACCAGCCCTTCATGGCCGCCCGCGACATCCTGCGCCACGCTGACGCGCAGCCAGGCATCGCGATACTCGATCGACAGCGCGCCGCCGAGCTCGATCGCGACATCGACGTCGCCCAGTCCGATCAGGTCGTCATTGCGGTCCTCCGGCCGGTCGCGACGGAAGCGCGCCACCGGGCCGAGGTTGATCCGGACATCGTCGCTCGGGCGCAGGCGCAGCAGATTGAAACCCGCCTCCGGCCCGCGCAGGTAGAAGAGGTCGCGATAGCCGACCGAGACGAACGGAAAGGGGAGGAGTTGATAGTCGTCCGACCCCTCATAGTCGGGCGTGTACAACCCGCCGCCGCCGATCGACACCTGCCAATCCGCTTCTTGCGCCCGGGCTTTGGTCGACATGGCAGCCAACGGCAGAACGAGCAGCAGGAAGGCGTGGCGCCAGCCGGGGCGGGATTGGACGAGACGCGGCGAGGAAATGGCATGCATTGCGGGGCTCCGGGGATTCAGGATGGGCTCGGCGCCTATACGCCCCGGCCGCCACCTTGGGATTTCCGCCCGGTGTCGAAATATTGCGGAATGTTACGGATACAGACTCGGCCTGCCGGGCGCGCTATCCGGCGGCCATGGCCCGACAGGAGACGCCGCACGTCCTGATCGTCGACGACGACCGGCAGATACGCACCATGCTGGCGCGCTATCTCGGCGACAACGGCCTGCGCGTGACCACCGCGGCCGACGGGGGGCAGATGAGCGAGCTCGTCGTCCAGTATCGCTTTGACGCCGTCGTGCTCGATGTGATGATGCCGGGCGACGACGGCTTCACCTTGTGTCAGCGCCTGCGCAGCCGGAGCACCGTGCCGATCATCCTGCTGACTGCGCGTGGCGGCGAGACCGATCGGGTCGTCGGGCTGGAAATCGGCGCCGACGATTATGTGCCCAAGCCGTTCAACCCGCGCGAGCTGCTCGCCCGGTTGCGTGCGACGCTGCGCCGGGCCTCGATGAATGCGCCGCCGCCGGTGGCGCTCTTCGCCAGTCGTTTCCGTTTCGGTGGTTGGACGCTCGATATCGGCCGGCGCACACTCGTCTCACCCGCCGGATCGCTGGTCGAGCTGACCACCGGCGAGTTCGACCTGCTCGTGGCCCTCGTCCAGCACCCGCAGCAGGTGCTGAGCCGCGACCAGCTGCTCGATTATGTCCACGGCCGATCGAGCCTCAACATCGATCGCAGCATCGACGTGCAGGTCAGCCGGTTGCGCCGCAAGGTGGAGGCAAATCCCCACGCGCCTGACCTCATCAAGACGGTGCGCAACGGCGGCTATTTCTTCTCCGCGGCGGTCGAGGCCGAGGCATGACGCGTCTGCCGCGGCCGAAGCTGTCCGCGCGCCTCGCGATCGCGATCATCCTCGTGGTGATCGCTTCGTTCGCGCTCGATCAGGCGCTACGCACCCTGATCCCGCCGCCGCCCTTCCTGGTGGCCCAGCGCGCCTGGCTGGTCGACGCGGTCGTGCGCGTGGCCCGGGCCGATTGGGCGGAATCGGAGGGACCAGCGGTCGGGCACTTTCTCGAGGTTCAGTTGCAGCCGGAGCCCGCCTTTTCCCAGGGTGGCAGCTCCGACAGGTTCGCCCTGAGCCTGCAGGCCACGCTCGCTGCCGCACTCGGAAAGCCGGTGGCCGACGTGCGTGTCCGGGCGGAAACCTTCAGCGACAATTTCTGGGAGCGGTCGGCAAGCACCTCAATGGTGGTCATTCCCCGGCCGCCGATCCTGCTGTCCCCCCAGGAAGCGGCCAGCGACCGCTGGGAGCCCGAGCGATTTGACCGTCTTCGGGGCCTGCTCAGCGCTGAGGAAGTCGAGGCAGGCCGCACCAGCGTGCTCGGCCGGCTCGACATCGCCGTGCGCCGCGACGACGGGCGCTGGGTCGTGATGAACCCTCGCCGGACGAGCGACGCGCGCTGGCACTATATGCGCAACCTGCTGGCGATTGCCGGCAACCTTCTCATCCTGGCGATCTTTTCGATCTGGATGGCACGCAGCATCATCGCGCCGCTCTCGCGCCTCGCCAGCGCCGCCGAGCGGATGGGGCGGGAGCGCGAGCCGACCCTGATCACGGGCATGCGCCAGCCCGAATTCGCCGCCATCGCCGACACCTTCAATGCCATGCAGCTGCGCCTCAAGCGCTATGTCGACGAGCGGGTGCAGGTGCTCGCGGCGATCTCGCATGACCTCAGGACGCCGCTCACCCGGCTGCGTCTGCTCGCCGAATATGTGCCCGACGAGGAGCAGCGCATCCAATTGAAGGCCAATGTCGCCGAGATGGAGGCGATGGTCGCCGATGCGCTCGCCTTCATGCGCGGCGAGGTGCGCAGCGAGGCGATGGAGCCGGTCGATCTCGCCGCCCTCCTGATCAGCCTCGCCGACACGCGCAAGGACATGGGCGAGGACGTGGCCTATGAGGGCCCCGATCATCTCGACATCCTGTGCCGCCCTCTCGCGATGCGCCGCGCGCTCGACAATCTGATCGCCAATGGCTGCCGCTATGGTGGAAGCGTGCGGGTCGCGTTGAGGGTCGAAGGTGACGGCGTGGTGATCGACATCGTCGACCGTGGTCCCGGCATCGCCCCGGAGGATGCCGAGCGCGCCTTCGCGCCCTTCGAGCGGCTCGACAGCTCACGCAGCCGCGAGACCGGCGGCACAGGCCTTGGCCTGGCGATCAGCCGCGACGTCGTGCGCAGCCACGGCGGGGAGATCGCCTTCCACCGCGGCACCGGTGGATTCACCGTTCGCGTCATCCTGCCGGGCGCAATCGCGATCAAGTAGAACCTGTTCTGCTATCGCCCTCATTCAAGTTGGCGGTAAATAACCATCGGTATTTACGGTACTGTGAGCATCTAGAAACCCCGTAGTTCCCGCATGCCAATACGGTGTCCTGCGGCAGTCGTGCAACTTTGTCGTAAAATCGTCACCGCCTGCGGAACACGCGCGGCCTTTCCTCTTTTCAACGGCGGCGAGAAGGCATTCTCCTCGCCCCAGGCGCTGCAAAAAGCGCCGCGTAGATAAAAAAGGGGATCACGCATGCGCACGCTTGCCCATCGCTTCCATCTGGATTCCACCGTCGCCGCGATCGCGGTGGCATCGGCGGCCTTGATGGCTGCGGCACCGGCTTACGCCCAGGATACGCTGCCGCCCGGCGCCGACGAAGGCGAGGGTGAGGCGATCATCATCACCGGCTCGCGCATCCGCCGCGATCCGCTGGATCAGGACCAGCCCGTCGTGTTCGTCGACCGCAGCGACATCGACCGGACCGGCCTCACCTCCGCCGCCGACGTGCTGCAGCGCCTGCCGGGGTCGGGCGGCGCGCTCAACAGCCGGTTCAACAACAGCGGCAATTTCGGCAACCCGCCCGACGGCGGCGGCGTCGGCGCCGGCGCGGCCGAGGCGGATCTGCGCTATCTCGGGTCCAAGCGCGTCCTCGTGCTGGTCGACGGTCTGCGGTTCGTGAACGGCGCCTCGGCCAGCGGCGTGCCGGGCTCCACCGACCTCAACTCGATTCCCGAAAGCATGATCGAGCGGATCGAAGTGCTCCAGGCGGGCGCCTCGGCGATCTACGGCTCGGATGCGATCGCCGGCGTCGTCAACATCATCACCCGCCAGCAGCAGGACGGGCTCCAGGCCTCCGCCCAGCTCGGCATCTTCAACGAAGGCGACGGCTTCACCCAGAACTACCAGATGAGCTACGGCCTCGGCGGCAATGACGACCGCACCCGGATCGTCATCGGCGGCAACTATATCCGCCAGGACGAGATACGCTCCGGCAATCGCGACATCTCGCTCTTTCCGACACCGGGTGCGACCTCCTGCGCCGCGGGCGGCTGCAGCTCCGGTACGCCGCTCGGCCGCTTCATCGTCGGTCCCGACGACCTGACCCTGATCGCCCCGGTCATCGGCCGCGCGCCGACGCTTGCCGATTATCGGCCATGGGCGGGTGGTGCCGACGCCTTCAACTTCGCGCCCTACAACTTCATCCAGATCCCGCTGGAGCGCTATGGCGGCTTCGTCAGCCTGACCCACGAGCTCACCGATACGATCACGGTGCGTCTGCGCGGCATCTACAACCGCCGCAACTCGCGCAACCAGGCGGCGCCCCTGCCGCTGTTCATCGGGCCGGACGCCGGCAACGGCAACCTGCTCGACACGATCGTGATCGACGCCAGCAACCCCTTCAATCCGTTCGGAACGCTCGACGCGACGACCTATGACCTGATCGCCCGCCGTGTCGTCGAGGGCGGTCCGCGCCGCTACGAGCAGAGTGTCGATACCTATTATGTCGCCGGCACGGTCGACGGATCGTTCGATCTGTTCGGCAACAACTGGTATTGGGACGTCAACGGGACCTGGGGCCGCAACGACGCGAAGCAGACCGTGTTCGGCAACGTCAACGCCGCCAATGTCCAGCGCGCGCTCGGGCCGATCGCCAATTGCACTGCGCCCTGCGTCCCGCTCAACATCTTCGGCGGCGAAGGGTCGATCACCCCGGAGATGCTCGACTATATCTCGTTCACCCAGCGCGACAGCAGCCGGCAGGAACTGTGGGACGTCTCAGTGAACGTCAGCGGCGGCCTGTTCGAGCTGCCAGGCGGCACCGCCGCACTCGCCATCGGCTACGAGCATCGCGACCAGAGCGGCCGCTTCGACCCCGATCCGACCGTCGCCGCCGGCCTCGGCTCCGACATTCCGGCCCTGCCGACCCGCGGCAGCTACAATGTCGACGAGGCCTATGCGGAATTGCGGTTGCCGCTGCTTGGCGACCGGCCCTTCTTCCACCGCCTCGAAGTGACCGGTGCCGCCCGCTGGTCCAACTATTCGACGTCGGGGTCGACCACGACCTTCAGCGCCGGCGTGAACTGGGAGCCGGTGCGCGACCTGCTGATCCGCGGCAACTGGTCGGAGGGCTTCCGCGCGCCCAGCATCGGCGAGCTGTTCGGCACGCCGTCGCGGTTCGACCAGGAGACGCCGGATCCGTGCTCGGCCGGCCAGACGCTGCCGAACACGTTCAGCACCTCGGCGGCGGTCCGCGCCAACTGCATCGCGGTGGGCGTCCCCGCCGACGGCAGCTACATCCAGAACAATCCGCAGCTTCCCGTCGTCACCGGCGGCAACCAGGATCTCGATGCCGAGACCAGCGAAAGCTGGGGCGTCGGCGCCGTCTGGCGGCCGTCCTTCCTGCCGCGGCTGACGCTGGAGGCGAACTATTTCAACATCCGCGTCGCCGGCGCGATCCAGGCGATCGATGCCGAGGTGCTGCTCGGCCGCTGCGCCAACACGCTCGACGAGTTCAGCTGCGACGCGATCACCCGCAGCGGCTCGGGCCAGATCACCCAGATCCGCGGCTTCCTGCAGAACATCGCCAGCATCGAGACCGACGGCATCGACTTCACGGTGAGCTACCGCACCGGCGAGACCGGCGCCGGCGTCTTCGGCCTCACCTGGAACAATTCGGTGCTGTTCAACTACACGGTGACGGTGCCCGCGACCGACGGCGTGACCGAGATCGAGCGCGAGGGCACCGAGCAGGGCAGTCCGGATCAGGCCTTCCCCCGCTACAAGTCGACCGGCATCCTCGATTGGTCGCTGGGCGAACTCGGCGCATCGCTGACCGGCCGCTACATCAGCGGTGTCGACGAGGCGGACGGCAACCGGATGGGCTCGCGCTTCTACACCGACATCCAGCTGCGCTGGAACCTGGAGAGCGGGTTCGGCTTCGCGATCGGCGCCAACAACCTGTTCAACGTCGATCCGCCCGGCTGTTTCACCTGCGGCCTCAACAATCTCGATCCGACCACCTATGACGTCCCGGGCACCTTCTTCTACGCCCGCGCGACCGTGCGGATGTAGCGCAGCAAGGGCGGTGCCGCGCTCTTCGGCGCCGCCCTTATCCCGTCACTCCCCAATCTTCCGGCTTTGTGCCATCCTGACGCGATGAGCGCGAGGGAAGCAGGGGAGGGCGCGGACCATGGCTGAGGCCGCCCATGGGGTCGACCTCACCCAGGTCGTGGTCCTGCTCGGCGCCGGTGTCATCGCCGCGCCCCTGTTCAAGCGGCTCGGGCTTGGCTCGGTGCTCGGATATCTGGCGGCGGGTGTCGTGGTCGGACCGTTCGGCCTCAGGCTCGTCACCGAGGCGACCTCGATCCTCCATGTCGCGGAGCTGGGCGTCGTCCTGTTCCTGTTCATCGTCGGACTGGAGATGCGACCGTCGCGGCTCTGGGGCCTGCGCCGGCAGATTTTCGGGCTCGGCCTCGTCCAGGTCGGGGTCTGCGCGGCGCTGCTGACCAGCGTCGGCGTCCTCACCGGCTTTCCGGTCTCGCCCTCCTTCGTCGCCGGCGCCGGCTTCGTGCTCACCTCGACCGCGATCGTCATGCAGCTGCTCGCCGACCGTCGCGAGATGGCGACGCCCGCCGGGCAACGGATCGTTTCGATCCTGCTGCTCGAGGACCTGGCGATCGTGCCGCTGCTCGCCGCAGTCGCCTTCCTCGCGCCGATCGCGCCGGGCAGCACCAGCCAGGGCGCCGGGCTCGACTGGGCGGCGATCGGCATCGGCTTCGCCTCGATCGCCGGCCTGGTGATCGCCGGCCGCTACCTGCTCAACCCGATGTTCCGGTTCCTGGCGATCGCCGAGGCGCGCGAGGCGATGACCGCGGCCGCCCTGCTCGTCGTGCTGGGTGCCGCTCTGGCGATGCAATTGGGCGGCCTTTCGATGGCGATGGGCGCGTTCCTCGCCGGCGTCCTGCTCTCCGAATCCACCTTCCGGCACCAGCTCGAAGCGGACATCGAGCCGTTCCGCGGCATCCTGCTCGGCCTGTTCTTCCTCGCGGTCGGCATGTCGCTCGATCTCGGGGTGGTCGCCGCCAGCCTGCAGCTCATCGCCTTTTACGTGGCCGCCTACATGATCGTGAAAGGCGTCGCGATCTATGCGGTCGCCCGCCTGCTCGAGGCCCGCCATCCCGAGGCGCTGGAGCGCGCCGTGATGATGGCCCAGGGCGGCGAGTTCGCGTTCGTCCTCTATGCCGCCGCCACCGCCGCGGGCATCATCACCGGCGAACAGAATGCGATCCTGACAGCGATCGTCATCATCTCGATGGTGCTGACGCCGCTCGCGATGATCGTCCTGAAGCGCGTCCAGCCTGCGGAAGCGCCGTCCACCGACGGCGTCGATACGCCTGACGGCCTGACCGGCAGCGTGCTCATCATCGGCTTCGGGCGGGTCGGCCAGATCGCCAGCCAGCTCCTGCTGGAGCGCGGCCATTCGATCTCGATCATCGATACCGACGTCGAGATGATCGAGGCGGCCGCCGAGTTCGACTTCAAGGTCTATTATGGCGACGGCGCCCGCCTCGACATCCTGCACGCCGCCGGGGCGGGGCAGGCGCGGGCCGTGCTCGTCTGCGTCGACAATCTCGAGGCGGCGACCAGGATCGTCGAGGCGATGAAGGCCGAATATCCGCTGGTGCCGGTGCTGGCACGCGCCAACGACCGCCGTCATGCCGCCGAGCTGGTTCGCGTCAACGCCGACTACCAGATCCGCGAGACCTTCGAATCCTCGCTGATCCTCGGCGGCAAGGCACTGGAAGTGCTCGGCGCCAGCGACGACGAGATCATGGAGATCACGGCGCGAATCCGCGCCCGCGACGACGAGCGGTTCGCGCTCGAGCTGGCCGAGGGACAATATGCCGGCCGGGCGCTGTTTAGCGGCAAGGCGACTGCCGAGGATGCGACGGAACGCTGAGGCGGCCATTCAGCGCCGCTTCATTGCCGTTGCGGAATTTTCTCTGCCGCCGCGCTTGTCTCGCGCTGGTCGGGGTGGGGAGTGACGGGGATGAACCGGATCGGATTGGGCGTTGCCGTGGCGCTGGCCGCGGCGATGACGGGGCCTTCGGCAATCGCGCAGCGCGGCGATGCGCCGTCGCCGGCGGGGCTGGCGATCGGGCAGACGGTCGCCGGCGAGCTGACCTCGAACGATTCACAACGACGCTCGGGCAAGTTCGAGGACGTCTATGTGATCCAGGGGCGGCGCGGGCAGCGCATCGACCTCAGGCTCGCGTCCGATGCCTTCGATCCCTATCTCGTGGTCAGCGGGCCGGAGGGCTTCAGCCTCGGCAATGACGATGAGGAGGGCGGCCGCGGAGCGCTGCACAGCCGCCTCGTCCTGGAGCTTCCCCTGGACGGCACCTATCGCGTGACCGCGACCAGCTTCCGCGCCGGCGAGCTGGGCACCTATCGCCTGTCGGCCGCGCCTGCACCGGCCGGAATCGCGGCGACCCGGCCCGAGCCCGCCCAGCCGATCCGCGTCGGCGCCACGGTGAACGGCAGCCTCGCAGCCGGCGATGGCCGGCGCGGGGAAGGGGCTTGGTTCGACAATTACCGCTTCACCGCCCGGCGCGGCGAACGCGTCCGGATCGCGCTCGGCGCGGACAAGTTCGACACCGTCCTGACCCTGCGGCGGCCCGACGGCACCGAGGACGTCAGCGACGACACCGAGGAGGATGGCGAGACCTCGACCAACAGCCGCATCGACACCGTGCTCGCCGAGGACGGCGACTATGTGATCTCGGTCAGCAGCTTCCGGCCCGGCGAAACCGGTCCCTACCGCCTGTCGCTCGCCCAAAGTCCCGGCCTGCCGCGCCAGCTTGGCGTGCAGGGCGGCCCGCGGGTGATCGCGCTGCTCGTCGGCGTCTCGGATTATGAACGCACCTCGGATCTCGCCAACACCGATGACGACGCGACCGAGCTCTACGAGACGCTGCGCCGCGCCGGGCTGCTCCATCCGGCGAGCGTCGTCCTCACCAACTCGGAGGCGACGACCAAGACCGTGTCCGACGCGTTCCGGCGCGTCGCGGCGGCGGCAGGGCCGAACGACCTCTTCCTCTTCCTGTTCTCGGGCCACGGCAATCAGGTCGACGTGCCGGTGAGCGCCGCCGAGCTGGACGGCCGCGCCGAGACGATCGAGCTCTACGATGCCGCGATGACCGATGCCGAGCTCGCGCCGCTGTTCGCCGGCGTGAGGGCACGCATGTCAATGCTGGTGATCGACGCCTGCTATGCCGGCGGGTTCCGCAGCCTCGTCGACCGGCCGAACGTCATCGGCATGTTCAGCTCCGAGGAGGACCTGACCAGCCTGGTGGCGAGCCGCTTCCAGGCCGGTGGCTTCCTGTCCTATTTCCTGCGCGCGGGGATCACTGGCGAGGCGGACGACGATGGCGACCGGATCGTCACCGCGGGCGAGCTTTCCACCTATGTCCGCCGCCGGTTCCGCCGCGAGGGCGACGTGCCGGCGACGACACGGGAGGACGAGCGCAACTACCAGACCATCCTGGTCGAACGCGGCGGCGTGCATATCGACGACGTGATCGTCCGGCTGGGCACCCCGGCCCGGCTCGCCGCGGCACCGGCGGCCCAGCAGGCGTCGCTCACGACCGAGAGCGGCAAGCCACCGCTGGACGAAGAGGAGAAGCGGCGCTAGCCGCCGACATGTTCCGGCTTCCCCTTTCGCTTCGTCGAGGCCATCTTCTCGAGCTCCTTCTCGCTCATCGAACTGACCATCTGGCGCGACGCACCCCTGAGCTCGCTCTTGGGCGTGTCGCCGCGCTTGGCGGACAAGGCGGCGCCGGCGGCCTTCTGCTGGGCGGCGGACTTGGCAGGCATGGCGTTTCTCCTTCGCGGGAGAAAACGGATGCCCGCATGGTGCGGTTCCGATCAGGCCAGCTCGACGAGGTCCAGCAGCGATAGCAGCGCGGCGCGGGCGGCCTCGATCCTGCCCCACAGGGCTGAATCGGCAAGGTCCTCGGGCGCAATGCGTTCGGGCCAGAAGGCCTCGACCAGCGCGGCGATCCGACCGAGCTTCTCCTCGTCGACGAGGAAGCGGGGATCGACCGTCGCCGGATCGGCGACGACGCGCAGGCGTAGACACGCCGGCCCGCCGCCGTTTGCCATGGATTCGCGCACGTCGACCACCGCGAGCCGGCGGATCGGCCCGTTGCCGGCTGCCATCGTCTCCAGCCATGTCCAGACCCGCAGGGTCTCGCGCGCCTCGCCGGGAAGGACGAGCGCCATGGCTCTCCCGAGCGACGTCGAGGGGCCGCCTTCCGGCAGGGTGACCAGTTGGGCATTGAACAGATAGGATTTCACCGCCTCTTCGAGGCTGACCAGCGCGGCGGGCACCTCGACGATCTCGACCTCGGGCAGCAGCCGCCTCAAGTCGGCGTAGAAGCCGTCCTTGTCCTCGAACGCCTGCTCGTGGGCGAAGAGGACGCGCTCGTTCGCCACCGCGACGACGTCGTTGTGGAAGGCGCCCGCCGCGATCGCGGCTTCCGACTGGGCGACGAACAAGGTGCGTGCGGGATCGAGCCGGTTCAGCCGCGCGAGCGCCCGGCTCGCCTCGACATGCTGGCGCGCCGGAAAGGCGCCGCCGCGCACGCCGTAGACGAAAACCTCGATGCCGGGCGCATCATGGGAGGTGCACAGGCGCATATGGTTCGCGGCGCCCTCGTCGCCGAACGTCTCCGGGACGGGATCGTGGACCGCGAAATGCGCGTCGTCCGCGAAGGCGAGGCGAAGCTGCTCGAGCGTCGCCGGCCATTCGTGGCTGCGGTGCGCCATGGTCCGCAGGTTCGCGGCGGTGAGGTGGCAGCGTCCGTCCTCGGTGTCCGGGGCGGGGGAGACGGTCGCGGCATTGGCCGCCCACATCGCTGAGGCGGAAAATGCGGCGGCGCGCAGGGTCTCGTCGGCGGTCTCGGGAGAGACGGCGAGCGACTCCAGCCAGGCACGGTTCGGGCGCGGGTGCGGAAGCAGGATGCCCTGGGCGAGACCGAGCCCGAGGTTGTGGCGCATCTTCCCGATGCCCTGCAGCGCGGCGGCGCGGGGGTAGGCGGTGCTGCCCTTGTTGGCGGTGGCGGCGAGGTTGCCGAAGCTGAGCCCCGCATAATTGTGGCTCGGCCCGACCAGGCCGTCGAAGTTGATCTCCACCAGCGCCATCGCTCAGCGCCCGATCGCAAGGAAGCGGTCGCCAATGGCGAGGCCGAGCAGGCCGGCGGCGGCGGAGTCCAGCACCGCGCTGCCGTCGTCCGCGATCCGGACGTGGCCATAGCCCGAGGCGAAGCTTTTCAGCTCACCACCCGCGAGCATCATCTTCGGTCCCGGATCGGCATCGTCGATCACGCCCAGCACCAGTTCCTGCGCGTCGCGGACGGTCCGGACCTGATCGATCGGCGCGGACATGGTCGGCCCGCCGTCGAAAATGTCGATATAGCCGCCGCCGCTGAATCCCTCCTGCTCGAGCATCCGCATGGCGGCGCGGCCCGACGGGTGGGGGACGCCCATGATCGCCCGCGCGCTGTCCGGCAGGAGTGCGGTGTAGATCGGCGTCTTGGGCATCAGGTCGGCGATGAAGCGGGTGCCGTGCGCGCCGTTGAAGGCGTCCGCCTCCTGGAAGTTCATGTCGAAGAACCGCCCCGCGATCGCGTCCCAGAAGGGCGACCCGCCGGCCTCGTCGATCACCCCACGCAGCTCCGCTAGCACCTTCTCGGCGAAGCGCTCGCGGTGGCGGCGGATGAAAAGGTAGCGACTGCGGGCCAGCAGGACGCCGAGGCCGCCGGCGCGCTCGTTGGGGTGGAGGAAGAGGCCGCCGACCTCCGAGCTGCCCTCGAAATCCGTGCACAAGGTCAGCATCTCGGCGCGGAACGTCTTGCCGAGCTCGGGCGAGGTCTGGGTGAGATGGCCGATCCGGTAGGAATAGAATGGCTCGATCATGCCGACCCGGCTGAACACCTGGCAGGTGCCGCGGATCTGCCCGGTCTCGGCATTCTCCAGCACGAAGACGAAGAGGTCCCCCTTTGGATCGCCGTCGTCGCGCGAGAAGGCAGCCTCCGAACGGGCCAGCTTGGCCTTGAGCGTCCCCTTGTCGGCCGGCAGGTTGGTGAAGCCGCCGCCGGTCAGCTTCGCCATCTCATAGATCGCCTGGAAATCGTCCTCGCGCGCGGGCCGTACCCTGAAGCTCACAAACCCTCCCCCTTGGCCAGCCTCAGGATCGTGAGCGCGGACAGCTGGGCGCGCTCGGCCAGGCTGGCGGTGATCAGATATTCTTCGGACGAATGGATCGAACCGCCCCGCACGCCCATCGTGTCGACGACGGGAACGCCGCAGGCGGCGATGTTGTTGCCGTCGCATACCCCGCCGGTGTCGCGCCAGCCGATCTCCTGGCCAAGGTCTGCGCCGCAGCGGCGGACCAGCTCGAACAGCTCCTGTGCTCTGGCGTCCATTGGCTTGGGCGGGCGCCCGAAACCGCCATGGACGTGGATTCGCACGTCATGTGCCGCTGACACGGCTGCGACGGTCTCGTCTATCAAGGACCGGGCCCGCGCCTCATCCTCGGGCGTGGCCGGGCGCAGGTTGACGCGCAGCACGGCATGGTCGGGAACGACATTGTTGGGTCCGCCGCCATCGATCTTGGCCGGATTGATCTTGAGTCCGGAATCTTTCGCCGCGGCGAGACGCAGGGCGAGATCGGCGGCGGCAAGAAGGGCATTGCGGCCTTCCTCCGGATTGCGTCCGGCATGGGCCGATCGGCCTTCGATCCGGACCGAGAAATTGCCGCTGCCGGGTCGTGCACCGGCCAGCGTGCCGTCGGGCAGAGCGGATGGCTCGTAAGTCAGCGCCGCCTTCTTGCCGCGCGCTGCCTCGGCGATCAGCGCGGCCGAGCCCCCTGAGCCGACCTCCTCGTCGCTGTTGATGACGACCTCGTAGCCGAGCTCCGGCACGCCCACGGCTTCCACCGCCTTCAGGGCGGCGAGCATCACGGCGATCCCACCCTTCATGTCGGCGACGCCGGGTCCGCCGAGCACGCCATCCTCGCGCCAGAACACCTTCTGGAACGGGTGGTCGATGCCGAAGACGGTGTCCATGTGGCCGGTAAAGAGGAGTTGCACCGGCGCCTCGGAGCGGACCTTGAGATGCAGATTTCGGCCGTGCTCAGTCGGGTTCAGCGTCCCGTCCGGCGCCATCGCCTCGACCGGCGCAGCGTCCTTCAGAGCGAGTTCGCCCGGCAGGTCGGAAAACGCGTCGGCGAGAAGGCCGGCGACCGTTTCAAGCCCGGGGAGATGGCGAGAACCGCTGTTGACCGCGGCCCAGGCGGTGACCTGGTCGAGCAGCGGTGCCTCGCCGGCGCGCGCCATCGCTTCACGTTCCCGTCCGTCGAGCCTCTCCATCGCGCTTCCCTAGCCGGGGAACCGGCGCGCCGGAACCCCTCAGAAGGCGTAGACGAAGGTCACGCGGCTTTGCGTATCGGTGGCGACGCGGCCGAGCGTGGGGTCGCTCTCATGCTGGATATTGTAGGACATGCGGGCGGTGAGGGCGCCGATCAGCTGGGTTTCGAGGCCGGTCGCGGACGTGAAGGTGTTGCTCTGCGAATCCAGGAAGGCGGTGGCATTCTGGGTCAGCGTGACACCGGGCCGCAGCTGGAGCCGCGCATCGATCGCGGCGCGGCCGGAGATATCGAGCTCCGATCCGTTGTCGGTGAGCTGGGCATAGCGCAACGCCGGGCCGCCCTGCACATCGACCGTGAGGCGCCGCTGCTTGACCAGCGCATAACCGAGGCCGAGCGATGCGGAGTAGCGCGCGTCATAACCCAGCAACGGATCACGCTCGCCCTGGATGAGGCCGTAGGTCGAGAGCCGGTCACTGACCTTGTAGCGTGGCTCATAGGCGAACAGCAGCCGCTCCTGCGTGCGCACCCCGTTGGTTTCCTGGACCTCCGCGCTGGCGCGGACGGCATGGCGCCAGTTCACGCCCTCGCGCGTGAGGTTGAGCGAAGCATAGATGCCAAGATTGTCGGTATTGCCGGTCGAACGCGAGGCACCGACCTCGCCGCGGCCGGTCCAGTTGTCGAACAGTCCGGCGGTCAGCAGCCGCTCGCGCTCGGCGGCCAGCCTTGCCTGCTCGGCAGCCTGGCGCGCCGCGGTGCGTTCGGCGAGGCGATTGTCCAGTACCACGGCCTGGGTCGGGAAGGCGCGGCGGGCATATTTCACGACCGCATCGATCTCGGCATCGGTGCCGTTTTCGAAGGCGTCCTCGATCATCGCCTGTACGGCGGGCGGGATCGGCTCGATCGCCACCGGCGCAGGGAAGGGAGCCTGATCGGCCCAGGCGGGGGTGGCAGCCGCAAGCAAAGCGAGCGCGAGGAGCGTCCGGAGGGTCATTTCCTTGCCTTCGTGAATCAGAGCCATTCGGCAAAAGCTTCTAGAACATCCTCATACAGCTTCTTTTTAAATGGCACGATGAGATGCGGCAGCTCAGCCGATTCCACCCACCGCCAAGCGCGAAACTCGGGTTCCGGCGTCTCGATGTCCACATCGGAATCCGCGCCCAGGAAGCGCATCAGGAACCAGGTCTGCCGCTGCCCGCGCCAGTTCTTCTTCCAGACCTTGCCGACGAGGTCGGGCGGCAGATCGTAATAGAGTTCTTCCCTGGCCTGCGCGACCTGCGCGACGAGGCCGCGGCGGATGCCCGTTTCCTCCTCGAGTTCGCGCAGCGCCCCGTCGAACGGCGTCTCGCCTTCGTCGAGGCCGCCCTGCGGCATCTGCCAGGCGTCGAGGGCGTTATCGAGCCGCTGGCCGACCCAGACCTTGCGCTCGGCGTTGATCAGCATCACCCCGACTGCCGGGCGATAACCCAAAATTTCTCCCATCGGCACTCCTCGCGACACGAATCGTTTCCCATCTATGACGTCAGCCACGCCCGCGTTCCATAAGCGAACGCCCGCGTGGCAGATGGTTGTCGCGCGCGAGAGAGAGGTCTAGGGTCCGCGCGCAAACGGGATCGTCCGAAGCCGCCAGCGGTCCGGACGCGAATCCCGGAGAAGGGGAGCCTGATCCGAACCCCGCCGAGGCGCCGCTTCGGCCCGGTCCCACAGGCTCCGGATATTTGAGGAACTTGACCTTGGCCACGGCCAGACATTTCGTACCCCCCGAAGACGCCAGCCCCGATGCGCCACTCGAAGCGGTGGTGGTTCGCTTCGCCGGAGATTCCGGCGACGGTATGCAGCTGACCGGCGGGCAGTTCACCCTCTCGACCGCGCTCGCCGGCAACGACCTGGCGACCTTCCCGGACTTCCCGGCCGAGATCCGCGCCCCGCAGGGAACGACGTTCGGCGTCTCCGCCTTCCAGATCAATTTCGGATCGGCGGCGATCGAGACCGCGGGCGATGCGCCCGACGTGCTGATCGCGATGAACCCGGCGGCGCTCAAGACCAATGTCGGCGACTTGAAGGCCGGCGGCCTGATCATCGCCGACGAGGGCGAATTCGGGCAGCGCAACCTCGCCAAGGCGGGCTACGAGACCAATCCGCTCGACGACGACCAGCTCGCCAAATGGCAGGTCATGCGGCTCAACATCTCGCAGCTGACTCTCGACGCGGTGAAGCCGTTCGGCCTCGGCAACAAGGAAGCGCTGCGCTGCAAGAACATGTGGACGCTGGGCCTGGCGCTCTGGATGTTCGACCGCGAGCGCGACCCGATCGTCAGCTGGCTCAAGGCCAAGTTCGCCAAGGCGCCGGAGCTGGCGGAGGCGAACATCGCCGCGCTCAACGCCGGCCACGCTTATGGCGAGACGGCGGAGCTCGGCGGGCAGGTGACCCAGCACCATATCGGCGCGGCGCCGGCCGAGCCCGGCCTCTATCGCACCGTGACCGGCGCAGAGGCGATCTCGCTCGGCCTCGTCGCAGGCGCGAAGCTCGCGGGCCTGCCGATGTTCTTCGGCGGCTATCCGATCACCCCGGCGAGCGCGATCCTCCACCATCTCTCCCGCCTCAAGGAATATGGCGTCACCACCTTCCAGGCCGAGGACGAGATCGCCGCGATCGCCGCCTCGATCGGGGCGAGCTTCGCCGGATCGCTCGGCGTCACCTCCTCCTCGGGGCCGGGCATCGCGCTCAAGACCGAGGCGATGGGCCTCGCGATCATGACCGAGCTGCCGCTCGTCATCGTCAACTCGCAGCGCGGCGGCCCCTCGACCGGCCTGCCGACCAAGACCGAGCAGTCGGATCTCTACCAGGCGGTCTACGGCCGGAACGGCGACGCGCCACTGCCGGTGATCGCCGCCCGTTCGCCCGCCGACGCGTTCGACTGCGCGATCGAGGCCTGCCGGATCGCGGTCCAGTACATGACCCCGGTGATGCTGCTGACCGACGGCTATATCGCCAATGCCGCCGAGCCCTGGAAGGTGCCGGACATGGGCGGCTATGCGCCGTTCGAGGTCTCCTTCCACACCGAGCCGCCGGCGGAGGGCGAGGCGGTCAATCCCTATCGGCGCGACGAGAAGCTGAAGCGCGTCTGGATCAAGCCCGGAACGCCTGGCCTGATGCACCGGATCGGCGGCATCGAGAAGAATGTCGGCTCCGGCCATATCGACTATGCGCCGGCCAACCACCAGGCGATGACCGACATTCGCGCCCACAAGGTGCTGGGCATCGCCGACTCCTGTCCCGACCAGGACGTGTGCCTGGGCGAGGCGGGCGGCAGGCTCGCCGTCGTCGGCTGGGGCTCGACCTTCGGCCCGATCCACCAGGCCGTCCGCCGCGCGCGCAGGGCCGGCCAGGACGTCAGCCATATCCACGTCCGGCATATCTGGCCTTTGCCGAAGAATCTGGGCGATCTTTTAAGGTCTTATGACCGGATCATCGTTCCGGAAATGAATACCGGCCAGCTGAAGACGGTGCTGCGCGACCAGTTCCTGGTCGATGCCAGGCCGGTCAACAAGACGTCCGGCCAGCCGTTCAAGATCGCCGAAATCGAGGCGGCGATCGATGAGGCGCTGAGGTGACTTTCATCGTCCATTACGGCCTGCACGGCGCTGCCGCGGAGGAGTATCTGACGCCCCAGCAAGCCTTCGAGGGTTATCGCAGGCTGGAGCAAGGCGGGGCGAAATATCTCCAGGTGAGCGAGAACGGGCAGGACGTTCCGATCGAGGAACTGGCCCGGCGGGCCGGCGCCTCGGGCGAGGCGCCGGCGCCATGAACGGCCCGCCTCGCCTGCTTCCGCTGCTGCTCATGCTCGTCGTGGTGTGTGCGCTGATCTATTATTCGATGCGAGGATGACCCGATGACCGAGATGGTCAAGCTGACCCCCAAGGATTTCGCCACCGATCAGGAGGTGCGCTGGTGCCCCGGCTGCGGCGACTATGCGGTCCTGAAGGCCGTGCAGCGCACGATGCCCGACCTCGGCGCCGATCCGGCGAACACGGTGTTCGTCTCCGGCATCGGCTGCTCGAGCCGCTTTCCTTATTATATGGAGACCTACGGCTTCCACACGATCCACGGGCGCGCGCCGGCGCTGGCGACGGGGGTGAAGCTCGCCAATCCCGAACTCAACGTGTGGATCATCACCGGTGATGGCGACGCGCTGTCGATCGGCAGCAACCACACGATGCATGTTCTGCGGCGCAATCTCGACTGCCAGATCCTCCTGTTCAACAACGAGATCTACGGGCTCACCAAGGGGCAATATTCGCCGACCAGCCGGGTCGGCACCCGCTCGCCCTCGACGCCCTTCGGCTCGGTCGACCGGCCGGTGCGGCCCTGTGCCTTCGCCTTGGGCTCGGGCGCGCGCTTCGTCGCGCGCGCGATCGACGTCCACAAGAACCTGCCCGACGTGCTGAAGGCCGCCCACGGCCATCGCGGCGCGGCCTTCGTCGAGATCTTCCAGAACTGCATCGTCTACAATGACGACGTGTTCGCGCCGTTCACCGCCAAGGAGCATGCCGGCAAGCAGCTCTGGCTGAAGGCGGGCGAGCCGATGCTGTTCGACAGTGGCACCAAGGGCCTGACCCTCGATCGCGAGGCGCTGAACCTCAAGGTCGTCGATGTCGCGGACGGCGACTGGCAGGCGGCGGACGTCATCGTCCACGACCCCAAGAACAAGGCGGTCGCCCACATGCTGATCGACATGCCGATCGGCAGCTTCCCGATGGCGCTCGGCGTCATCTACGATGACCCGCGCCCCACCTTCGAAAGCGCCGTCCGCGAGCAGACCGAAGCCGCCATCTCCGGCAAGAGCGCCGATCTCCAGGCGCTCGTCTCCAAGGGCCAGACTTGGCAGGTCGAAAAGGAACCGCGCGAGGGCTGAGCGGGATGGCCCCGGACATACACGAGCTGGAGGTCTTCGCCGACTATTTCCAGTTCTATGTCTGCGATGAGGCGCGGAATACCGATACGGGCGAGGTCTGGGACCATGGGACTGTCGACCGGATGCTGGCGACCGGCCCCGATCTGATTGCCATTGGCACCGCGCGGAACATGGGCGTTCCCGTCCTTCTGGAAATCCATGCCACGCCTCCGGCCGACGATTTCGACGCGTGGGAACGTGTGATCGAATGCAGCTTCGCGGCTCCGAGCGGGACGATCGTGGTGGCGGGATGCACGGAATATTATCCGGATTGCCCGCGTTTCAGTGTCGAGCCCGGTGATTATGCGGCGCGCATTTCCTATGCCGGCTTGACGGACCTGTCCGAGAACGGGCTGGAGGGGAATGATCGGTATCGCGTGCAATTGTGGCCGGGCAAGCGACCCGAGGTGACGGTCATCAAGCGATGATGCACAGGCACCGGCCGCACAGGCAGCCGGCCCTGGGGCAGATTCGAATTTCATTTCGCGACCAGCTTGCCTGATCGGGCAATCGCCCTCATCTAGCGCCCATGGCCACGCGCAGGGGGACACATCTGGTCGCGGCCGACCGGGGCTTCGCCACCGGAGGCGGCCTGATCGCGCGCCTGTTTTCCGGCGGGTTCGGGCGGTTGCTCGGGGCGATCGACCGCGGGCTGGACAGCGGCCGGCTCGACCTCACCCTTCCCGACGGCACGGAGCGCAGCTTCGGCGGACGCGCCGCAGGGCCGGTGGCGATCGTGCATCTCAGGAGCTGGCGGGCGCTGGTGCGGCTTGCGACATCGGGCTCCGTGGGCTGGTACAAGGCGTGGGCGGCGGGCGAGTGGGCGAGCCCGGATCCGGTGTCGCTGTTCGATCTCTTCATGCGCAATGCGGCGAGTCTCGGCGAGACCGGGCGCGCGAAGGGGCCGTGGCGACTGGTCAACCGTATCGCCCATGCGCTGCGCGCCAACGATCGCAAGCATGCGCGGCTGAACATCCAGCATCATTACGATCTCGGCAACGACTTCTATGCCGCCTGGCTCGACGGCAGCATGACCTATTCGAGCGCCGTCTTCGCCGAGCCGATCGCGCCCGACGAACCGCTGGAAGCCGCGCAGGAGCGAAAGGTGCGTTCGCTGCTGGACCGGCTCGATCTGCGGCCCGGCCAGCGCCTGCTCGAGATCGGCTGCGGCTGGGGCGGCCTCGCCGAGATCGCCGCGCGCGATTATGGCGTGCACGTCACCGGCCTCACCCTGTCCGAGGCGCAGAAGGCCTATGCCGAGGCGCGCCTGGCCCGGGCGGACCTGACCGGCCGGGCGAATATCCAGCTCACCGACTATCGCGACGTCACCGGCCGGTTCGACGCGGTCGCGAGCGTCGAGATGGTCGAGGCGGTCGGGCAGGAATACTGGCCCAATTATCTCCACGCGATCGCCGGGGCGCTGAAGCCCGGCGGGCGGGCGGCGCTGCAGCTCATCTCGATGCGCGGCGACCTGTTCGCCGGCTATGCGGCCAATGCCGACTTCATCCAGACCTATATCTTCCCGGGCGGTTTGCTGATCGAGGAGGAGCGTTTCCGGCGCCTGGGCGAGGCGGCGGGCCTCGCCTGGCAGGACCGCACCGGCTATGGCCTCCACTATGCCGAGACCCTCCGCCGCTGGCGCCAACACTATGACAAAGCCGTTGCCGAGGCGAGATTGCCCGACGACTTCGATCCGGGCTTTCACAATCTGTGGCGCTACTATCTGATGTATTGCGAGGGCGGCTTCCTGAGCGGGGGGATCGATGTGGCGCAGGTGACATTGGTCAAGCATGGCTGAGGTGACGCGGGACGGCTGGATCGCGCTCACCGCAAAGATCCTGGGTCAGGAGGGGCCCTCGGCGCTGACGCTGGAGCGGCTGACCGATCGGGAAGGCCAATCCCGCTCCGCATTTGAAGCGCAGTTCCGGAGCGTCGGCGCGCTCATCCTGGCGGTGGCGCAGCATTGGTCGGACACGGAAAGTACCGCGATCGCCGAGGTGTCCCGCGCGCCAGGCTCGCCGGTCGAGCGGCTCTGGGCGATCCTCGGCCTCACCGGCGCCGCTGATCCGCCGCTGGAACGCGGCGTCAGGGCGCTTGCCGCCGACTATCCCGAGATCGGCGACCTCGTGCGCGGCGCCGACGACAGGCGTGAGCGCGCGCTCGCCGTCGCGCTGGTCGAGGCCTATCAGCTCGAAGGGCCGGAGGCGCGTCACTATGCCCGCCTGCTCCAGGCGCTCCACATCGCGACCTCGACGCGGCGGCCGGATGAGGTGGTGGCTTATGTCAGCGAGCCGGTTCGCGCGCTGATGTCCTTATTGGACTCGAACTTCCCGGTCAGCTGAGCGACAGGCGGTGGCCGGTCGCGAAATCCTCCCGCAGCAGTCCGGCGATCGCGTCGGCGGCGACGGACGGGTCCTTGAGGCTCGCCGGATCCTCGCCGGGATAGGCGAGGGCGCGCATCTGCGTGCGGGTCGCGGCCGGATTGACCAGGGCGACGCGCACGCTGCTGATATTCTCGACTTCCTGACCGTAGCTGGAGACGAGCATTTCGAGCGCCGCCTTGGAGGCGCTGTAGGGCCCCCAATAGGCGCGCGCCGCGCTGCCGACGCTGGAGGTGAGGGCGATCAGGCGTCCGGCGACGCTCCGGCGCAGCAGCGGATCGAAGGCGGCGATCAGCGCCTGCTGGGCGAGCACGTTCAGGGTGAGAACCTTGTTGAACTCCTTGCCGTCGATCTGGGCGACCGGAGTCAGCGTGCCCAGCATCGCGGCGTTGAGCACCAGCACGTCCAGCGCCTGCCAGCGCTCGCCAATCGCCTGGGCAAGGCGGGCGATGCTCTCGCGTTCGGTAAGGTCGAGCGGCGCGATCGTCGCGCTGCCGCCGGCGGCATGAATCCGTTCCTCGACTGCCTCGAGGTCGCCGGCCGTGCGCGCCGTCAGCACGACATGTGCACCCGCGGCGGCCAGCGCTTCGGCCGTCGCCGCGCCGATCCCCCGGCTGGCGCCGGTCACGAGCGCCAGTTTGCCGTCGAGGAACTTGGTCATGCACACTCCGTCATGCTGAACTTGTTTCAGCATCCAGTTCGATGAAGCTCGCGGATGCTCGAAGATGGACCCTGAAAACGAGTTCAGGGTGACGATTGAGGGGTCAGGCGTAGCTTGCGCTGGGCAGGAGCTGGTCCTTCTGCTCTTGATCGTCCTGATCGGTGAGCCGGGTCGGATAGGCGCCGGTGAAGCAGGCGTCGCAATATTGCGGCTCGGCCTCGTCGCGCACCGCCTCGCCAAGGGCCCGGTAGAGGCCCTCGATCGAGAGGAAGGCGAGGCTGTCCGCCTTGATATACTGGTTCATCTCGGCGACGCTCATCTGCGCGGCGAGCAGCTTCTTCCGCTCCGGCGTGTCGACGCCGTAGAAGCAGGAGTGGCGGGTCGGCGGGCTGGCGATCCGCATATGGACCTCGCGCGCGCCGGCCTCGCGCAGCATCTGGACGATCTTCAGGCTGGTCGTGCCGCGCACGATCGAATCGTCGATCAGCACCAGCTTCTTGCCGGCGATCAGCGCGCTGTTGGCATTGTGCTTGAGCTTCACGCCGAGGTGGCGGACCTGATCGCCCGGCTGGATGAAGGTGCGGCCGACATAGTGGGAGCGGATGATGCCGAGCTCGAACGGGATGCCGCTTTCCTGGGCATAGCCGATCGCTGCCGGCACGCCGGAATCCGGGACCGGCACGACATAGTCGGCGTCGACCGGATTCTCCCGTGCCAGCTCGGCGCCGATCGCCTTGCGCACCGAGTAGACCGACGACCCGTCGACGATGCTGTCCGGCCGCGAGAAATAGACATGCTCGAAGATGCAGGGCCGCGGCCGCTCCGGCGCGAACGGGCGCAGCGAGCGCACGCCCTGCTCGGAGACGATGACCAGCTCGCCCGGCTCGACGGTGCGCATGTAGGTCGCGCCGACGATGTCGAGCGCCACGGTCTCCGACGCGAAGATATAGGCGTCGCCGAGGCGGCCCATCACGAGCGGGCGGATGCCGAGCGGATCGCGGCAGGCGATCAGGCCCTCGTCGGTGAGGCAGACGAGGCTGTAGGCGCCCTCGACTTGCTTCAGCGCGTCGATGAACCGATCGAGCAGGCCGCGATAGCTCGAGGTCGCGACGAGGTGGATGATGACTTCGGTGTCGCTGGTCGACTGGAAGATCGAGCCGCGCGCGTTGAGCTCGCGGCGCAGGCGCATCGCGTTCGAGATGTTGCCGTTATGGGCGACCGCGAAGCCGCCGGTCGAGAATTCGGCGAACAGCGGCTGGACGTTGCGCATCGCCGTCTCGCCGGTCGTCGAATAGCGGACGTGGCCGATCGCGGCGCGGCCGGCGAGGGCGCGGATCACGTTGTCCTTGTCGAAATTGCCGGCGACATGGCCCATGGCGCGGTGGCTGTGGAACGCCTCGCCGTCAAAGGAGGTGATGCCGGCGGCTTCCTGGCCGCGGTGCTGCAGCGCGTGGAGACCGAGCGTCACCACGGCGGCGGCCGTTTCCGCGCCCCAGATGCCAAAGATGCCGCACTCCTCGCGCAGCTTGTCGTCGTCGTAAGGATGAGTGGTCAGCATGGCTTTCCCGCGAGTCACGCCCCGTTTCGCCGCGCATATAGGGGCACCCTTCCGCTTTGTCGCCCCCGCGCTGTAAAGATTCTGTCACGGGGGCGCATTCCCGTTCGTCCCCATCCGTCATGCCGGCGAGAGCTGGCGTCCAGAGAGCAGATGCTTGACGCTAACGTAAAGGGAAACTACCCTGCCCGCCATGCCCGAAACTGCGCTGCATTCCGATTACCATCAGTCCGGCCGCAACGCGCGCACCTACACGATCACCGAACTGTGCGACGAATTCGGAGTCACTGCCCGGGCGCTGCGCTTCTATGAGGACGAAGGCCTGATCGCGCCGGAACGGCAGGGCCTCGCGCGCATCTATTCCTGGCGTGACCGGGCCCGGCTGGCCTGGATCCTGCGCGGCAAGCGGGTGGGCTTCAGCCTGGCCGACATCCGCGAGATGATCGACCTCTACGACCTTGGCGACGGCCGCCACCAGCAGCGCGTCGTCACGCTGGAGAAGTGCCGGCGCCGCGCCGACCTGCTGCGCAAGCAGAAGATCGACATCGACGCCACGATCGACGAACTGGAACGCTTCATCGCCATGGTGGAAGCGGCCGAGAACGAACCCGCCAATTGACGCCCTAGGGAGGGGACAATGCCCAGCTACACCGCGCCGGTCCGCGATACTCGCTATGTCCTCGAGCAGGTGCTCGGCATCGAGCGCTATTCCAACCTGCCGGGCTTCGAGAATGCGACGCCCGACCTGGTCGAGGCGATCCTGACTGAAGGCGGCCGCTTCGCTTCCGAAGTGTTGCACCCGCTGAACCGCAGCGGCGACGAGGAAGGCTGTACCCGTCACGACGACGGCAGCGTCACCACGCCCAAGGGCTTCAAGGAGGCCTACCGGCAGTTCGTCGAGGGCGGCTGGACGACCCTGTCGGCGCCTGAGCAATATGGCGGGCAGGGGCTTCCGTCGGTCCTCGCCACCGCGGTCACGGAGTATCTGCTCTCCGCCAACCAGGCGTTCGAGATGTACAACGGGCTGACCCAGGGCGCGATGGCGTCGATCCTGGTCAAGGGCTCCGACGAGCAGAAGACCAAGTACCTGCCCAACATGGTCGCCGGCAAATGGACCGGGACGATGAATCTGACGGAGCCGCATTGCGGCACCGATCTCGGCCTTTTGAAGACCAAGGCCGAGCCGCAGGCGGACGGCACCTATAAAATCACCGGCACCAAGATCTTCATCTCGGCCGGCGAGCACGACCTCAGCGAGAACATCATCCATCTCGTCCTCGCCAAGATCGTCGGCGCGCCGGACAATGTGAAGGGCATCTCGCTCTTCATCGTGCCCAAGTTCATCGTCAACGACGACGGCTCGATCGGCGACCGCAACGGCGTCGTCTGCGGCTCGATCGAGGAGAAGATGGGCATCCACGGCAACTCGACCTGCCTGCTCAACTATGACGGCGCGACCGGCTACCTGATCGGCGAGCCCGAAAGGGGGCTGGAGGCGATGTTCATCATGATGAACGCGGCGCGTCTCGGCGTCGGCCTACAGGGGCTGGCGCAGGGCGAGATCGCTTATCAGAACGGCCTCGCCTACGCGAAGGACCGACGGCAGGGCCGGGCGCTCGTGCCCGACCAGCGCGATCCGGATGCCAAGACCGATCCGATCATCGTCCATCCGGACGTGCGGCGGATGCTGATGGAGGCGAAGGCCTTCAACGAGGCGGCGCGCGCGCTCGTCCTGTGGGGCGCGCTCCAGGTCGATATCAGCCGCAAGGCGCAGACCGAGGAGGAGCGTCGGGCGGCCGACGACCTGCTCGGCCTGCTCACCCCGGTCATCAAGGGCTATCTGACCGACAGGGGCTTCGAGACCGCGGTCGACATGCAGCAAATCTACGGCGGCCACGGCTATATCCGCGAATGGGGGATGGAGCAGTTTGTCCGCGACGCCCGCATCGCCCAGATCTACGAAGGCACCAACGGCGTCCAGGCGATGGACCTGATCGGCCGCAAGCTCCCCAAGGACGGCGGCCGCGCGGTCCAGGCCTTCTTCAAGCTGGTCGGCGAGGAGGCGAGCGCCGCCAAGGGCGACGAGAAGCTGGCGGCGATCGCCGGCGCGGTCGAGCGCGCCAATGGCGACCTCCAGACCGCCTCGCTCTGGCTGATGCAGAACGCGATGGCCAACCCGAACCATGCCGGTGCCGCGGCCTATCCCTATATGTCGCTGATGGGCATCGTCGGGCTCGGCCTGATGTGGCTGCGGATGGCGAAGGCGAGCGCCGCGGCCCTGGCGGGCGGCACCGAGGACAAGGCGTTCCACGAGACCAAGCTCGCCACCGCCCGCTTCTATGCCGAGCGGGTGATGCCGGAGAGCAATGCGCTTCGCCGCAAGGTCGAGGCGGGTGCGGACAGCCTGATGGCGTTGCCGGTCGAGGCGTTCTAGAACCCGGTCCATGGCAGGGCCGGAGATTCGGGCATTCTTCGACGAGGTGACGTTCACCGTCACCTATCTCGTCTGGGATCCGGGCGGCCGGCGCGGCGTGGTGATCGATCCGGTGCTGGATTTCGACCCGGCATCGGGCGAGATCGACACGAGATCAACCGAACGGGTGCTGGCGGCCATCGCCGAAGAGGGCGTAACGCTCGACTGGGTGCTGGAAACCCATGTCCATGCCGATCACCTGAGCGGCGCGCCGCTGGTCAAGGCGCGGACCGGCGCCAGCATCGGGATCGGCGCGCAGATCCGCGACGTCCAGCGCATCTTCCGGCCGCTGTTCGATTGCGCGGAGGATCAGGGCGACTTCGATCGCCTGTTCGCCGACGGAGACGCGTTCACCGTGGGCGCGCTCGAGATCGAGGTCCTGCACACGCCCGGCCACACGCCGGCGGACGTCAGTTACAGGATCGGCGGCAATGTCTTCGTCGGCGATACCCTGTTCATGCCCGACTATGGCACCGCCCGCGCCGACTTTCCGGGCGGTGACGCGCGTCAGCTCTACCGGTCGATCCAGCGCCTGCTCGCGCTGCCACCGGAAACGCGGCTGTTCATGTGCCACGACTACAAGGCGCCCGGGCGGGATGTCTTCGCCTGGGAGACGACGGTCGGCGCCCAACGCGACAACGTCCATCTCCGCGAGGGCGTCAGTGAGGAGAGCTTCGCCGCGATGCGCGCGGCACGCGACGCGACCCTGTCCGCGCCGCGGCTGCTGCTGCCATCGATCCAGGTGAACCTTCGCGCCGGGCGGCTGCCGCCTGCGGAAAGCAATGGCGTGCACTATCTGCGCATCCCCGTGACCGCCAGAAGCCCCGCTGCCGAACCGGTGCTTGCCGGCTCCATCTAGGAGCTGAGGTCGATCGTCTGATAGTCGAGCCGCGAGGTCAGGGCCCGGAGGCGTGCCTGACGCTCTTCCCGCGTCATCGACAGCGCCCAGGTCCAGGCGGCGTCATAGTCGTAGAGTCGGCGCATCCGACGCTCGACCGCGACCATCCGGTCGGCATAGTCCTGACCGTAGAGATCGGTCCACACATCGTAGAGGAAGAGATAAAGCAGCCGGTGGTCGTCGAGCCCGGCCTCGCGCGGCAGGGTGAGGGCGAGCCGGTGGCCGAGCTCATGGACGAGGGTCGCCTTCTTGTAGGCGGGCGAATAGCCGGCGCGCAGGCGGATGGTCTGGCCATCATAGCTCGTCATCGGCGGGCCATCGCGGACGATCACCTCGATCGGGCTGGCGGGGAAGGGGAGGCCGGTGACGGCCTCCATCGCGGCCACGATCCGCGCGCCGTCCACGTCCCAGAGCCTGCGATACTCCGCCGCGGCGGTCGCATGGACCGACGCGGTGGCCACGAAGGACATGGGCGGGGCCGCCGCGCACAGCAGCAGCCAGGCTGCGGGAAGCAGGCCCGTTGCCCGCATCGGTCAGGCGGCCTCCTGCCGCGCTGCCGCGGCGATATAGACCCGGTTTCGTCCGTCCTGCTTCGCGCGGTAGAGGGCCTCATCGGCCGCCTTCAGCGCCGCGCGTCCGTCGGCATAGGCGAGCACCTCGGCAATACCGGCCGAGAAACTGACCGGCGCCAGCCGCTCGCCGTCATCGCGGTTGACGAGCTTGCGGTTGGCGAGGTCGTCGCGGGCATCGTCGATGATCTGCGCCGCCTCGTCGGCACTCGCGTCGAGCAGCATCGCGAACTCCTCGCCGCCATGGCGCGCGACATGGCAGGCGTTGCGCGAGATTTGCGCGAACAGGTTGGCGACGAACTGGAGCACGCGATCGCCGGTATCGTGGCCGTAGGTGTCGTTGATCGCCTTGAAATGGTCGAGGTCGCAGAAGACGATGGCGAGCGGCGTGCCCTGCTCGCGTGCCACCTTCTCGCGGGTCTTGAGCACGGCCTCGAACGCCCGGCGGTTCGGAAGGCCGGTCAGATAGTCCTGCTCGGCTGCGCGCCGCGCCGCCTCGAGGTTGCGCTGGAGCGCGCGCGTGTCCTTCTGGCTGGCGCGCATCTGGGCCTCGGCCTTGCGCATCGTCTCGACCATCGTGCGGGTGAGCAGGATCAGCTTGTCGACCGCCGGCGCGCCGACACCTTGGCCCCGATCGAGGTCGTCCACCTGCTTCTTGAGCTCGGTGCCGTAATCCTGCGCAGACACCCGCGAGCCCTCGGTGACCCCGATCACCTGGGCAAGATGGGCCTCGACCTTCTCCAGCATCGTCTCCAGCGTCTCCGGCGTCATCTTGTCGGCATCGCGCTCCGCGACGATCTCCTCGACGATGCCGTTGGTGAGGCAACCATATTCGACCAGCGCCGCATCGACCGCCTTTTCAATCGCAAGGTCGCTGCGCGATACATATTCGAGCGCAAGCGAAAAATTGAGCGGCGTGACGTCGAGATCCTGTGCGAACAGGAATTCGCCGACCTCGGCATAAAGCGCACGGTCGCGATCGACGGCACGGCGGGGCGGTTCATCGCGCCCTGCATCCATCCGATTCGACGTCGAGTCTTCCGATGCGAAACGCTGCGCCCACCGCGCAAACCGGTCACCTATCGCCATAACCCGTCCCCCCGGCCGGTCCCTGAACGCCTCGTCCCGATGGAGCCGTGAGCGTAGAACGCAACCCGCCTCTGTTATACCGTAATTTTACTGGGTCCGATGAAAATGGGAAGCCCGGATCATGCAGCCAGGCCGAAGCGGTGATCCCGCCACCTAGCGAAGACGTTCGATTGTAGGGAAATGGCAGGGGCGCTAGCCCACCGGCCTCTGCTTCCTGGGCCGAAAAGCCGGCCTGGCGGCGCTGCGGGGCCGGTCCGTGGCCACCTCTCTGGTGATCATATCGGCAAGGAGGCGCGCCGCGCGGGTCAGGGACCCGCCGAAATAGTCCCGGCTCAGCCGCCGCAATGCCGCCTCACGGGTGACGAGATCGGGCGACGCGACGCTGTAGAGGTACTTTTTCCCTTCCTTGCGTCGACGCAACAGGCCCTTGGCTTCGATTCGCTGCAGCATCGAGCGAACTGCGGCGTTGCTGAGGGGATCCTGGAGGGCGCGACGGACGTCGTTGGCACTCGCCTCGCCCAGGGCGTGGACGATCCGGGCGACCTCGCGTTCGCGCCTGGGGAGCCGCTCGATCAACACCGACCTCCTTCGTTCCCGGGCCGACTAACGACGCCCGAAGCGCAGGAACATGATCACGATTGCGTGATACTTGATCGTTCTTGCGAATCCTCGACGCGCATGTGCTACATTTGTAGCGAGTAATCTGCCGTTCAGGTTCGAGCCGTCATACTGGTGTAGTAAGCTAACACACGGGGCGGTATGGCAAGTGTCTTCACGATTGCGCGCAGGTCCGACGTCGGCCGTCTGATCGACCAGCCGGGCCGGACCGTCGAGGAGCTGCTCGCCGAAAGTCGCGCGCCCATGGAGGGGATCGAGGCGGCGAAGGCCTCGACCCGCCACGGCCTGTTCGAACGACTCGAGCGCGCCCGCAGCCACCTCCATTGCCATGACGGCCGCGCCGTATCGCTCGTCGAGCTGGCCTCGGTGGCGGGACTTTCCCAGTTCCACCTGGCCCGCTCCTTCAAGCGCGCCTTCGGCCAGGCGCCGATCGCCTATCATCGCACGTTGCGATTGGAGCGCGCCGCGCGACTCCTCGCCTGGGGGAATTGCCCGCTGGCCGAGGTGGCCGAACGCACCGGCTATTCGGACGAGGTGGCGTTAAGCCATGCCTTCCGCCGCCATTTCGGGCGCGCGCCGGCGCTCTGGGCGGCCGAGCGGCGCGCCGATCTCAAACGTCCGGCAGGGTCTGTGCCGCGTCACCCCAGCCTCTGAGGGCGCGGGAAGCGGCGCGTTCGACCAGTTCCTCGGCGTCCTTCACGGTGAAATGGCCGCCGCTGTCATAGCCGTCCAGTTCGTCCCAGTTGATCGGCGCGGCGACCGGCGCCTGCTCGCGGGCGCGGGCGGAATAGGGCATGATCGCCGTCGATCCGCGCTGGTTCCTCAGATAATCTATGAAGATCTTGCCCTTGCGCTGTGCCTTGGAAAGGGTGGCGGTGAAGCGGCCCGGCTCGGCTTCGGCGAGCGCCAGGGCGAAACGCTGGGCGAAATCCTTGACCGCTGGCCATTTTGCTTCCGCCGCCAGCGGCACGACGACGTGCACCCCCTTGCCGCCGGTCAGCATCGGAAAGGTGGTAAGGCCGATGTCGGCGAGGTGACGCCTGAGGTCGTGTGCCGCCTTCTTTACCTTGTCGAATCCCAGCCCCTCGTCGGGATCGAGGTCGAAGATGATCCGGTCCGGCTTCTCGATGTCCGACACCTTCGATCCCCAGCCATGGAACTCGATCGTCCCCATCTGCACGCAAGCGACGAGCCCCGCTGAGTCCTCGACATAGAGATAATCCTCGGTCTTGCCGTCCTTTTCGCGGATCGGGACATGCTTCACATGTTCGCCGAAGCTCCCGCTGTCGTGCTTCTGGAAGAAGCATTTGCGCGCGCGCCCTTGCGGGCAGCGGACCAGGCTGACCGGCCGGTTGGCGGTCCAGGGCAGCATCAGCGCCCCGACCTTGCGATAATAATCGGCGAGCTGGCCCTTGGTGACCTTCGCCTCGGGAAAGATCACCCGGTCGGGGTTGCTGATCCTGACATCGTCCTCGGCCATATCGGGCATCGCCTGTGGCGCCTCCTTTACGACATCCTTTGCGGGCTTGTCGCCGCGCAGACCGAGAAAGCTCGCATGGCGGATGATATGGTCGGCGGTGAACTGGCCGAAGGCAATCTCGGCGACCAGCTTCGGCTTGACCCATTGCGCCCCGCGCGCCTCGCTGCGTGGCACCTCGACCGGCGCTTTCGCGGCCTTCAGCTTCTCGAACCGGGCGCCGAGGTCCGACTGGGTCTCAACGGAAAAGCCCGTGCCGACCTTGCCGGCATAACGCAGCTTGCCGTCCTCGTGCAGCGCGAGCAGGAGCGAGCGGAAGCCGCGCCCCTTCTTGTCGCTCGGCGTCCAGCCGATGATCACGAGTTCCTGCCGGTTGGTGCATTTGATCTTGAGCCAGGTCTTGGTTCGCGCGCCGCGATAGGGCGCGTCGGCCTTCTTCGAGATGATCCCTTCCTGACCGGCCTTGCACATCGCGTCATAGAGCCTCTCGCCCCGGCCGACGATATGATCGGCATAGAGGAGGAACGGCGGGGCGCCGTCGCCGATCAGCGCCGCCAGCTGTTGCTTGCGTTCGATTGCCGGAAGCTTGTCGAGCTTCTTTCCGTCGACCTCCAGCGCGTCGAACAGGAAGAGGGTGAGGCCGTGCCCGCCCTCGCCGATTGCCGCCTGCAAGGCGGAGAAGTTCGTATTGCCATGCGCGTCGAGCTTGACGATCTCGCCGTCGAGCAGCGCCGAGCCGATGTCGAGCTCGATGGCCGCCGCGGCGATCTCGGGGAATTTGTCGGTCCAGTCGAGACCCGTGCGGGTGTAGATGCGCACCTTGTCGCGGGCGACGGCGAGCAGGCAGCGATAGCCGTCATATTTCATCTCATGCAGCCAGCCGGCGCCGGTGGGCACATGGTCGACGAGAGTGGCTTTCTGGATGGGTCGGAATTTCGGCAATCTTCCGTCACCCCGGCGAAGGCCGGGGTCTCCTGGAGACCGCTGTGACTTCTGGCTCCGAGATCCCGGCCTTCGCCGGGATGACGGACGGGTCTTCTTCCCCTCTGCAATTTCGCTCAATGTGCGCCCCGTCTTCACCGACGTCAGGTGGACGTCAGTGAGCCCGGTCGAGCTACCGGCGAAATCGTCGTCGACTTTCTTCAAGATCCAGTTCTCGTGCCGCTCCTTGGGCTTCGGCTTCAGCCGGAACATCACCCATTCCCCCTTCATCCGCTCGCCATTCAAGGCGAAATGGAGATGGCCCTTCTTCAGCGTCTCGTGCGGATCCTTCCCCGGCTCCGGAGTCCAGGTGCCCCGGTCCCACAGCATCACCGTGCCGCCGCCATATTCGCCCTTGGGGATCGTGCCCTCGAAGGTCGCATAGGACATCGGATGGTCCTCGGTGCGCACCGCGAGACGATTGTCGGCGGGATCGAGGCTCGGTCCCCGCGTCACCGCCCAGCTCTTCAGCACCCCGGCCAGCTCGAGGCGGAAGTCGTAGTGCAGCCGTGTCGCGCCATGCTTCTGCACCATGAAGGTGAGCGCCCTGCGCCTGCCGCGCGCGACCCTGCCGGCGGGCTCGGCGGTTTTCGAGAAATCCCGCTTGCGGTTGTAGGTGGAAAGGGGGTCCTGGCGCGCCATTCAGGCCCGCTTGCGCGCCGGCGCCGCCTTTCGCGCCGGGGCTTTCTTCTTGGCGGGAGCCTTTCGCGCCGCGGGTTTGCGCTGTTCCGTGGTGCCGGCCTTCGCACCCGGCTTCTCGATCGAGCGCTTCAGTGCCGCCATCAGATCGATGACGTTGGAGCCGCGGCGGTCGGGCAACTCCTCTTCCTCGGCCTCGATCCGCTCGCCGGTCTTGCGCTTCTTGGCGATCAGATCCCTGAGGGCATCTACATAGCGGTCATGGAACTTGGCCGGATCGAACTTGGCCGTCTTGCGGTCGATCAGCGCCTCGGCCATGTCCAGCAGCTCCTCGTCCGGCTTGGCGTCGCCGATGTCGCGGAAATAGCCCTGCGCCTTCACCACCTCGTCGGCGTAGCGCATCGTCTCCATCAGGATACCGCGCCCGCAGGGCTTCAGGCTGACGATATATTCGCGCCCGCGCATCGCGAGCTGGCCGAGCGCCACCTTGCCGGCCGCCTTGAGCGCCTCGCGCAGCACGACGAACGCTTCCTCGGCAAGGTCGTCCGCCGGCACGACATAATAAGGCCGCTCGTAATAGAGCGGATCGATCTCCTGCGGATCGACGAACTGGGTGAGCTCCAGCGTCTTCTTGCTCTCCAGCTTGACCGCCTCCAGCTCCTCGTCGTCGAAGGTCACGTAATGGCCCTTCGAATATTGGTAGCCCTTGACGATGTCGTCGGCGTCCACCGGGCCGAGCCCTGGCACGACCTTCTCGTATTTGATCCGCTTGCCCGAGGGCTCGTGGATCTGGTTGAAGGCGATCGTCGCGCCGCTCCTCGTCGCCGAATAGACCTCCACCGGGATCGAGACGAGGGCGAGGCGGATTTGCCCCTTCCAGTAAGCGCGCGCGGCCATGGGTGCCTCCGATCGTGTCGCGGGCGATTCAATCGTCGGAGGCGGTGAGGGTTCCGAAAATCGCGGATCGCGATGTGATTGGGTTCGTCGAGCCGTTTTCGCGCTTGATCGAACCGGCATTTGTTCGACCGGCAGGTGATTGAACAGGCTCGCCGGCGATGCCCGTCTTGCGATCCATCCTCCTGATGCTCGCGCTCTCCTGCGTCGGCGCAGTTGCGCAGGCTTCGCCGCCGGCAGGGGAGACGGATGCACAGCGTACCGCCCGCTATGATGCCTGGCGCGCGTCCGGCGGCGACCCGGCCTTGCGGTGGGATTGTGCCTGGTGTCCCGAGCTGGCGGTCGTGCCGGCCGGCGCCTTCACTCTCGGCTCGCCCGCGGGGGAGCGCGACCGCCGCGACGACGAGGGGCCGCAGCGCCGGATCACCTTCGCGGCGCCGATGGCGATCGGCCGCTTCGAGATCACCCGCAACGAATATGAGGCGTTCCTGCGCGCCACCGGTCACCCGGTCGGCGTCGGCTGCCTCACCGATCGCGAGACGCAGGGCACCTGGACGATGGACCGCGTCTCGACGCTGCGCGATCCCGGTTTCCCCCAGGCCGGCAATCATCCCGTGGCCTGCGTGAGCTGGGAGGATGCGCAGGCCTATGTCGCCTGGCTCAACGTCCAGGCGCCGGGCATGCGCTTCCGGCTGCTGACTGAGGCGGAATGGGAATATGCCGCCCGCGCCGGCAGCTCGACCGTCTACCCTTGGGGCGACGATCCGAATCAGGGCTGCCCCTGGAGCAATGGCGTCGACCGGACGCCGCTCGCCAAATATCCGACCTGGGTGGCGACCAGCTGCAGCGACGGCGTGCTCAACACCGCTCCGGTCGGCTCCTACCGGCCCAACGCGTTCGGCCTCTACGACATGATCGGCAATGTCGCCGAATGGGTCCAGGACTGCACCGCGCCCTCCTACGAAACGCTGCCGGCATCTGGCGCCTACGATCCGCCCGGCTGCGACCGCCGCATCAACCGTGGCGGCTCCTGGGGCAGCACCATCCCGAACCTGCGCGTCGCCGACCGCTTCCGTCAGCCGCCCGGCCACCGTGACGATTCGATCGGCATCCGGGTGATGCGCCCGCTCGACTAGACGGGAATCTCCGTCGTGTATTTCACCTGCCTGAGCGCGAAGCTCGAAGCGGCATGGGCGACGCTCGGGTGGGCGAGGACGCCCTGGCGGATAAATCGGTCATAGTCGGCGACGTCGCGGACGGCGATGCGCAGCAGATAGTCCCATTCGCCCGACATGGCGTAGCATTCGACGATCTCCTCGCGCCCTTCGATGAAGCGCTCGAACTCGTCGCGGGCGTCGGTGGTCTGGCGGTTCATCCGCACCTGGCACAGCACGTTGACGCTGCGCCCGAGCCGCTCGGCATTGGCGAGCCGCACCGTGGCGCCGAGGACGCCCTCCTTCTCGAGATTACGCACCCGGCGCCAGACCGACGCGGCCGAGGCACCAACCGACTCCGCGAGCGTCGCCTGGCTGAGACTCGCGTCGCGCTGCAGCGCGCGGACGATTCGCCGGTCGATCGTATCGAGATGAAATTCATTGCTCATGAAGCGATCATAATATGAAACAGATGTTTCAACAATATTGCCAGGAGCGCGATGTCTGATGCGCTTTTGCGCACAGGAGCCGCTACGCATAGAGCCGGCCTTCTCGGGAAACCCATGAAGGACAGGGGGTCGACAGGTGAGCGATCAATTGACGTTGCTGGACAGGCTTGGGGAGCAACCCGCGGACGCGCTGCTCGCGCTGATCGCGCTGGCTGAGGCCGATCCGCGCCCCACCAAGATCGACGTCGGCGTCGGCGTCTATCGCGACGCCGCCGGCAACACCCCGATCCTGCGCGCGGTGAAGAAGGCCGAGCTGATCCTGTGGGAGACGCAGGAGACCAAGTCCTATCTCGGCTCGCAGGGCGACGCCCGCTTCGTCGAGCTGATCAAGCCGATCGTGTTCGGCGAGGCGGGCGCGCGCGACGACCGGATCGTCGGCGTCCAGACTCCGGGCGGCTGCGGCGCGCTGCGCCTCGGCGCCGAGCTGATCGCCAAGGCAGACCCGACCGCGCGCATCCTCGTCGGTACCCCGACCTGGCCCAATCACGAGCCGCTGATCGGCGCGGCGGGCGTCGCGATGGTCGACTACCCCTATTACGACAAGGCAGCGACCACGATCCGCTTCGACGCGATGGTCGACGCGCTGAACGGCGCCAGTGCCGGCGATCTCGTCCTGCTCCACGGCTGCTGCCACAATCCGACCGGCGCCGACCTGAACCTCGACCAGTGGCGGGTCGTGGCGGAGATCGTCGCCGCGCGCGGGCTGATCCCGTTCGTCGACATCGCCTATCAGGGCCTCGGCGACGGCCTCGAAGCCGATGCCGCCGGCGCGTGCCTCGTCGTCGAGGCGGCGGAACAGGCGATCATCGCGCAGAGCTGCGACAAGAATTTCGGCTGCTATCGCGACCGCCTCGGCTCGCTGTTCGTGAAGATGCCGACCGTGGCCGGCGCCGAGAAGGTGATGGGCAACCTGCTCGGCCTCGCCCGCACCATGTGGTCGATGCCGCCCGATCATATGGCGGCGACCGTGCGCATCATCCTCGACGATCCGGAGCTCGCCGCCGACTGGCGCGCCGAGCTCACCGAGATGGGTGCGCGCATCCGCCAGCTCCGCGCGAAGCTCGCCGCCGCCGACCCGCGCCTCGCTTACATCGCCGGCCAGAAGGGCATGTTCTCGATGCTGCCGATCTCGCCGCAGCAGGTGCTGAACCTGCGCGAGAAGCACGGCCTCTACATGGCCGGATCGGGCCGCTTCAACGTGGTCGGCCTCTCCGATTCCAACGTCGACTATTTCGCCAATGCCGTGATCGAGGAGCTGGATGGCTGAAGCGATTGCCAGTGACAGGCGGGCGCGGGTCAACGCGCCCGACCCCGCCTATGACTGGCGGCGGATCGCCTATCTCGTCCATGTCAGCCGGGCGATGGACCGGCTCGAGGAAGAGGAGCTCGTGCCGCTGCGCAAGGTCCTCTACCAGTTCAGCGCGCGCGGCCACGACATGGCCCAGATCCTGCTGGGCTCGCACCTGACCGACGCCCATGACGGCGCCTGCGGCTATTATCGCTCGCGCCCGCTGCTCCTCTCGCTCGGCGTGCCGCTCGCCGACGCGCTCGGCTCCGGCATGGGGCGGGAAGGGGGCTATTCCGACGGTCGCGACATCGGCGTCGTGTTCAACTACCCGAACCCGAACGGCTGCCCGGCGCTGCCGATGTGCGGCGGCGTCGGCGCGCAATATACGCCGACGGCCGGCTGGGCGCAGGCGATCACCTATTATCGCGACGTCCTGAAGGACCCGGCCTACGCGAACGCGATGGCCGTGGTGCTGGGCGGCGAGGCGAGCTGCGCGACCAACGGCTTCTGGTCGGCGCTCACCATCGCGACGACGCAGAAGCTGCCGATGCTCTTCTACGTCGAGGACAACCAGTACGGCATCTCCGTTCCCTCGCGCTTCCAGACGCCCGGCGGCGACATCGCCCGCAACCTCGCCAGCTTCAGCAATCTCGAGGTGCTCTCCGGCGACGGCACCGAGCCGGCCGAGGCGGCGCGGCTGCTGACCCGGGCCGTCGAGCATGTCCGTTCCCATCGCGGCCCGGCTTTGCTCCGCCTCACCGTGCCGCGCCTGCAGGGCCACAGCTTCCAGGACACCCAGACCTACAAGTCCGAAGCGGTCGTCCAGTCCGAATGGGCGCGCGATCCGCTGCCCAAGCTCAAATCCTATCTTGTCGGCGCGCTGATGGACGAGAGCGAGTGGGACGCGGTCGCGGTGGAAGCCGAAGCCACCGTCGCCGCGGCGCGGGCCGAGGCGGAGGGGCGGGGCGTCTCCAGCCCAGAGAGCGTCACCAGCCACGTCTTCTTCGAAGGCGAGATGCAGCAGCGCGGCGGCCAGTGGACGCAAGGCTATGTGTCGCCCGCCTCGACGGACGAACCGAAGCCCGAAGGCCAGCGGATCAACATGGTGACCGCGATCCGCCGCGTGCTCGACCATGAGCTCACCATCAATCCGCGCATGATGCTGTTCGGCGAGGATATCGGCCCGAAGGGCGGCGTCCACGCCGTCACGCTCGGCTTGCAGGAGAAGCATGGCGAGGCGCGCGTGTTCGACACCAGCCTCTCCGAAGAGGGCATCGTCGGCCGCGCCGTCGGCCTCGCGCTCGCCGGCCTGATGCCGGTGCCCGAGATCCAGTTCCGCAAATATGCCGAGCCGGCGCTGGAGCAGATCAACGATTGCGGCACGATGCGCTGGCGCACCCACAACCGCTTCGCCGCGCCGATGGTGCTGCGCATGCCGGTCGGCTTCTTCAAGTGCGGCGATCCCTGGCACAGCCAGACCAACGAGGTGCAGTTCGTCCACAACCCCGGCTGGCGCGTCGCGGCGCCCTCCAATGCCGAGGACGCCGTCGGTCTGCTGCGCGAGGCATTGCGCGGGAACGATCCCACCGTCTTCTTCGAGCATCGTGCCATGCTCGACGATGCCTGGGCGCGCCGACCTTATCCGGGCGACGACTATGCCCTGCCGTTCGGCCGGGCGAAGAAGACCCGCGAGGGCGACGACATCACCCTCGTCACCTGGGGCGCGATGGTCCCGCGCTGCGAGGAAGCGGCCAAGGACGTCTCCGCCGACGTCATCGACCTCAGAACCCTGATGCCCTGGGACCGCGAGATGGTGCTGGAGTCGGTCCGCCGCACCCGCCGCTGCCTGATCGTCCACGAGGACCTCAGGACCGGCGGCTTCGGCGCCGAGATCGCCGCGGTGGTCGCCGACGAGGCCTTTCTCGATCTCGACGCCCCGGTCGCCCGCGTCACCATGCCGGACATCCCGAGCCCGCATAACCCCGCGCTGCTCGACTGGGCCGTGCCGTCGGTGAATCGCATCCGCGCGAAGATCGACGAGTTGCTGGGGTTTTGAGTATGGGTCATCTCGTCATCCCGGCGGAGGCCGGGATCTCAGGGAGGAAAAGGCGCGGCGCGTCTCCACGGGACCCCAGCCTTCGCTGGGGTGACGGCCTGTGGGGGCCGTCATGATCGACGTCACCGTCCCGATGGAGCAGGAGGGCACCAAGGCCGTCGTCCGCGCCTGGCTCAAACAGATCGGCGACCGCGTTGAGGAGAACGATCCCCTCGTCGAGCTGGAAACCGACAAGGTCGCGATGGAAGTCCCGGCTCCGGCCGCAGGCGTGCTGCGTGAGATCGTGCTGGCGAGCGACGCCGAGGCGCTGCCCGGCGCGGTGCTGGGCCGGATCGATCCGGCGGGTGATCATGCGGCTAAAGCCCCTCCCCTTGATGGGGAGGGGTTGGGGAGGGGTGGAGTCTCCGAGAACACTCAACTTTCCTCGAAGGCCACCCTCACCCAACCCTCCCCCATCGAGGGGGAGGGCTTAAGAGAGTTGCGGCTTTCCCCCTCCGTCAAACGCGCCCTGCGCCAGCACGACCTCGATCACAGCGCGATCGAGGGCACCGGCCGCGGCGGCCGCATCACCCGCGCCGACGTCGACCGCGCCGTGGCCTCCGGCACGACCCGCCCGCCCGAAGGCATCATCCCCGCTACGACCGGCGACCCCTCGACTGCGCTCGGGACAGACATCCGGTCCCACTCGGTGCCCCACGACCGCATGCGCCTGGCGATCGCGGCGAACATGGCCGGCTCGCTCCGTGACGCCCCGCACGTCACCGCCGTCTTCGAAGCCGATTTCTCCGCCATCATCGCCCACCGCGAGGCCCACAAGGCCGCCTTCGCGAAGAAGGGCGTGAAGCTCACCTACACCGCCTATCTCGTCGCCGCGGCGGCAGAGGCGATGAAGGTCGCGCCCGCGATCAACAGCCGCTGGCACGACGACCGGCTGGAACTCTACGACGACATCAACATCGGCGTCGGCACCGCGCTCGGCACCAAGGGCCTGATCGTGCCGGTCCTGCGCAAGGTCCAGCAGCTCAACCTCAAGGGCATCGCCGCCGGCCTCGACGAGCTGGTCGAGAAGGCCCGCAAGGAGAAGCTCACCGCTGCGGAGGTGAAGGGCGGCACCTTCACCATCTCCAATCACGGCGTCTCCGGCTCGCTCTTCGCCGCGCCGATCATCATCAACCAGCCACAGTCCGCCATCCTCGGCGTCGGCAAGCTGGAGAAGCGCGTGGTGGTGCGCGAGGTGGGCGGGGTCGACACCATCCAGATCCGCCCGATGGCCTATGTCAGCCTCACCATCGACCACCGCGTCGTCGACGGCCACCAGACCAACGCCTGGCTCAGCCGCTTCGTGGAGGTGCTGGAAAGCTGGCCGCGCGACTGATTTCGTCTGCGTAGCGGGACTGGACGATTGCCATCGCTTGCTTAAAAGAAAGCAATGCCGGTTTCCGTCCGCGTACAGAAACTGATCTTGGGGGGAGTTCGCGGGGCGATGTGCCCTGTGCCGAAAGTCACTCGTGCACAGCGTCGAAGACGGCATTCCGTCTTTACTTGGCGAGATCGCGCATATCGTCGGAGAAAAGGAATCCGCCGCCCGCGGCCGCACGGTTTGGACTGGCAGCCGCAACGATCCCGAGAATCTAATTCTCCTCTGCCGCGAGCATCACAAGATCGTCGACGATCATGAAGCGCTTTATCCCGCGGACCGCCTGCGCAAGGTCCGCGCCGATCATCTCGCCTGGCTCGAGACCCAACTTACGACAGTACAACGCTGGCGATTGCAGCTCGGCGGGGGAGCAGCCGGGGCGCGATCTGGATGAGTGATTTCCTTCCTTTGGTCCCGCCCTGTTTTCCCGCCATAGCGCAACGGGCAAGGGCATACGCCCGGCACATGTGCATTCATGGCTCGCCAAAGCGTTCACGAATGAGTATTTTTTCTCCATGAACGCAAGATCGACACCGCCGGCTCTCGGGGAACCGGCGCCTTGGTTCCGCGCAGCCGCTCTGGAAGGTTCTTCCAATTTCGTGTTCGATACTGTCGCGGGTCGACCGATTTTGATGCTGTTCTTTGGAAGCGCGGCCGTGCCGGCATGCCGGGTCGCGCTGGACAAGATGATGGCGCGTCGCGATTTGTTCGACGATCGCCGGGCGGCATTCTTCGGTGTCACCGTGGATCCCGCCGATGCGGCACAAGGGAGAATTCGCGCGCAAGTTCCGGGCATCCGGTTCTTTTTGGATTATGACCGGGCTATCAGTGGTGCCTATGGCGCACTGGGAGAGGGCGGGACCTATCGCGGCCATTGGCTTCTTCTCGACCGGGCGATGCGCGTCACCGGCGCCTATGCCTTACGCGACACGGATGCGGCCCTGGCTGCTTTCAATTCGTTGGTGGAACGGCAATCGGCAACAGGCTTGGCACCCGTGCTGATAATCGAGGATCTTCTGGAGCCGGCGCTCTGTCAGCGGCTGATCGCGCTTTATGAAGCGGATGGCGGCGAGGATTCGGGGTTCATGCGCGATATCGAGGGCAAGACGCGCCTCGTGCTCGATCCGGCGCATAAGGTTCGCCGCGATTATGTCGTGAACGATCCCAGGCTGATCCGGGAGCTTCAGCTTCGTCTCCGGCAACGTCTCGCACCCATGATCTGGCGCGCCTTTTCGTTTGAGGTGACGCGGGTCGAGCGGCTGATCGTCGCCTGCTACGAGGCGGAAAGCGGCGGTCATTTTCGGGCCCACCGGGACAATACGACAAAAGGTACGGCGCACCGGCGCTTCGCGGTCACGATCAATCTTAATGCCGATGACTATGAAGGGGGCGACCTGCGCTTCCCCGAGTTCGGCCCTCGGCTCTACCGGGCGCCAACCGGGGGCGCGGTCGTGTTCAGTTGCTCGCTGCTGCATGAAGCGACGCCCGTCACCCGCGGCCGGCGCTTCGCATTTCTTCCCTTCCTCTATGACGAGGCGGCGGCACTCCTCCGCGAGCGCAACGCCAGCTTTCTTGAAGGCGACCTCGCCAATTATCGGGCCAGCGACTCCAACCGAACGAATTATGGCTCGCGAGAAGACGTCAGCTCGATCTCATAAAGCCGTGGCCAGTATTTACCGGTCACGAACAGCCGCCGCCGCTCGGCGTCCCAGGCGATCCCGTTCAGCACGTCGTCCGTGCCCCGCCGTCCGGATTGCGCGGCGAGTGCGGTGAGGTCGATCCAGCCGCGTACCCGGCCCGTCTCAGGGTCGATCCGTGCGATCATCGGGGTGAGCCAGACATTGGCGTAGATTTCGCCGTCCACCCATTCGATCTCGTTGAGGCGCTCGACCGGCGCGCCGGCGTCGGTGACGGTGAGCCGCCGCCGCTCCTGCAGCGTCTCGGGGTCGAGGAACCTGAGCTCGTTCGATCCATCGCTCATGATGATCTCGCGCCCGTTCTGGGTGAGGCCCCAGCCTTCGCCGCGATAGCGCCACTGGCCGATCCGCCGCAGCGTCCGCCGGTCCCAGCGGAAGCCGGTCTGGTTCTGCCAGGTGATGTTGATGATCTGGTCGCCCCAGTTGACGATCCCCTCGCCGAACATGCCGGGCGGGATGTCGACTGACTGGAGCACGCGCCCCGTTTCCAGCTCGACCCTGCGGATGGTCGATTCCCCGATTTGCCCGGTGCTCTCGTAGAGATGGCCGTCGAGCCAGAAGAGCCCCTGGGTGAAGGCACGCGGGTCGTGCGGATAGGTGTTGACGATCCGGAAGCCCTGCACCGGCGCGGGCGTCTCCGACGCAGCCGGGACGGGCTGGGCTTCGGCGGCCGGCGCGTTGACCGGCGCCTGTCCGCAGGCGGCGAGGATGAGAAGAAAGGAGAGGGCGATCCGCATGCCGCCTCGATACAGCAAGCGAGGGCGCCCGTCAGCGGATTGATCGATCCCGTGTGTCCCCGCGAAAGGGGGGACCCAGGCTGGGTTCCCGCCGATTCGCAAGCACACAGGAGTGCGCGGCGACTATCGAGCGCGATCAACAATAGTAGTTCTTGTTCCGAACCAGATATAGAATGAGATAGACGGGCAGCCACCAGCCTAAAGTCAACACGCTCAGGATGATGTGCAGACCGTGATTGAACGGCCGCAGGATACTGTCGCCGTTTCCCGTGGCTGCAGCTCCGCCCGCGTTCATGTAGACATTCTGGGGCCGCTCGCTGGCTCGCAGGGCTTCTTCGGCGCGGCGTAGCGCGACATCGACAGTCTCGCCGCAATAACGGCATTTTTTCGCACGCGCCGCGATCGGCTCGGCACAGAACGGGCATTCGACTTGTGGGGCGGGCGCTTGACCGGCTGCGGTCATCTGTCCGGACGGTCCCGTTTCATCGATCCGGTTCACTTCAGTTTCGAACGAGCCCTTCCGTTCCTGTTCCCCCATCATCCCCTCCACTTCCCAGGTTCCTGAACGCTATTGGAAACAGGGTTCGAGGACAACCGCAAAGCCTTGCGAATTCGTGGTGCCGTTATGGCTGGTTCATGGTGAGGAGGTCGTAGGTCGCCGCCAGCTCGTCCTTCTGGTTGAACACCATGACCGCCCAGCGGACCTCGCCCATTTCCTCGTTGCGGACGCTCTTCGATTTGACCGTGAGCTCCACCCGCATGGAATCGCCCGGATAGAGCGGCGTCAGGAAGCGCAGGTTCTCCAGCCCGTAATTGGCGAGCACCGGCCCCGGCGCGGGATCGACGAACAGCCCGGCGGCGAAGGAGAGGATCAGATAGCCATGCGCCACCCGCCCGTCGAAGATCGGATTCGCCTTCGCCGCTTCCTCGTCCATGTGGGCGTAGAAGGTGTCGCCGGTGAAATGGGCGAAATGCTCGATGTCCTCGAGCGTCACCGTCCGGCTCTCCGTCTTCAGCGTATAGCCGATGTCCAGCTCGGAAATGCGCTTGCGGAAAGGATGCGCAGCGCCGGTCGGCTTCTCCGCACCCGGCAGCCACTGCCCGATCACCGCCGACAGCACGTCCGGCGAACCCTGCAGCGCGGTGCGCTGCATGTAGTGCTTCACGCCGCGCACCCCGCCCATCTCCTCGCCGCCGCCGGCGCGGCCGGGGCCGCCATGGACGAGGACGGGCAGGGGCGAGCCGTGGCCGGTCGATTCCTTGGCGCTGGTGCGGTCGAGGAGCACCATGCGGCCGTGATAGGCGCCCGCGCCGAGCACGAAGTCCGTGGCGACGCTCTTGTCGAAGGTGAACAGCGACAGCGCGAGACTGCCCATGCCGCGATTGGCGAGCGCGATGGCGTCGTCGAGATCGCGGTACGGCATGATCGTCGATACCGGACCGAACGCCTCGACGTCGTGTACGGCCGCCGAGTCCCAGGGGTCGTCGGAGCGCAGCAGGATTGGCGAGATGAACGCCCCGTCGCCCGGTACCGGCGAAGCGTCGGGATCGCCCGCCACGATCCGTGCCGACTTCGAAAGCTCCATCACCGCGGATCGCACCGCATTGAGCTGCGCCCGGCTCGCGAGCGCGCCCATCTGCACGCCTTCTTCGCGCGGGTCACCGATGCGCACCTTGGCCAGCCGCTCGGCGAGCGCGGCCTGCACCGCGTCGAGATGTTCGGCCGGCGCCATCGCCCGGCGGATCGCGGTGCACTTTTGCCCCGCTTTCGCCGTCATCTCGCGCGCGACCTCCTTGATGAAAAGGTCGAATTCCGGCGTGCCCGGCCCGGCGTCCGGCCCGAGGATCGAGGCGTTGAGGCTGTCCCGCTCGGCGACGAAGCGGACGCTCTCGCGGCCGATCACCGGATGGGATTGCAGCTTCATTGCGGTCGCCGCCGAGCCGGTGAAGCTCACCACGTCCTGGCAGGTCAGCGGGTCGAGCAGGTCGCCCGGGATGCCGACGAGGAGCTGGATCGCGCCGGGCGGCAGGATGCCGGCCTCGATCATGATCCGGAACGCCGCTTCGGTGAGGTAGCCGGTCTGGCTCGCCGGCTTCACGATCGCCGGCACGCCGGCGAGCAGGGTGGGGGCGAGCTTTTCCAGCATTCCCCAGACCGGGAAGTTGAAGGCGTTGATGTGGACCGCGACGCCCTGCAGCGGGGTGAAGACATGCTGGCCGACGAAGGTGCCGTTCTTCGACAGCGGCTCCATCGCCCCGTCGATCAGCACCCGCCCGTTCGGCAGCTCGCGCCGGCCCTTGGAGGAGAAGGAGAAAAGCGTGCCGGCGCCGCCCTCGATGTCGATCCAGCTGTCCGCCCGCGTCGCGCCGGTCTCGTAGGAGAGCTCGTACAACTCCTCCTTCTTCGCCATGATCGCGTTGGCCAGCGCCTTCAGCATCAGCGCGCGCTCGTGGAAGGTGAGCTTGCGAAGGGCCGGCCCGCCGACCTTGCGGGCGTGATCGAGCATCGCTGCGTAGTCGAGGCCTACGCTGCCGGTCTCGGCGATCACCTCGCCGGTGACGGCGCTACGCACCTCTTCCAGCGCCCCGGCGCCGGACACCCACTGGTCGGCGGCATAGTTCAGCAGCTTCAGCGTTTTCATCTCGAACCTCTCACGTCATTCCAGCGCAAGCTGGAATCTCATTATTCTTGTGACCTCTTCCCTCAAGAAGAGAGATTCCAGCTTGCGCTGGAATGACGGGCTATCGGCCCGTGAAACTCGGCTTGCGCTTCTCCACGAAGGCGTTGACGCCCTCGCGATAATCGTCGGAGAAGCCGAGCTCGCGCATCGCGTCGCGCTGGCGGTCGAGCTCGGCATCGAGGCTCTGGCCCCAGCTCTCGCGGATCATCTGCTTGATCCGGGCGAGGCCCTTGGTCGGCCCGGCGGCGAAGTGGGCGGCGAGCCCATCCACCTCGGCGTCGAGCTGGTCGTCCTCGACCGCCTTCCAGATCAGCCCCCATTCGGCGGCGCGTTCCGCCTCCAGCGGCTCGCCGGTCAGCGCCAGCCCGAGCGCCCGCGCCTGTCCGACGAGCCGCGGCAGCACCCAGGTGCCGCCGCTGTCCGGAATGAGCCCGATCGCCGCAAAGCTCTGGATGAACTTGGCGCTCTTCGCAGCGATCACGATGTCGCAGGCGAGCGCGATGTTCGCGCCCGCACCGGCCGCCACGCCGTTCACCCGGGCGATCACGGGCATCGGCAGTCCGGTCAGGCGACGGATCAGCGGATTGTACCGTTTCTCGACCGACTCGCCGAGATCGACCGCCTGTCCCGGCGCCACCGCGCGATCATTGAGGTCCTGCCCGGCGCAGAAGCCGCGCCCCGCGCCGGTCAGGATCAGGCACCGCGCATCGCCGAGCTTGCCGAGCGCGTCGGCGACTTCCTCATGCATCTGCACGGTGAAGCTGTTAAGCCGGTCCGGGCGGTTCAGCGTCAGCCGCGCCACCCCCGTTTCAACCTTGAAGTCGATGGTTTCGTAGGCCATGGCGGAATTCATAGACCGATCGGTCGGGAAACCCAAGGAGCTTAGTGTGACGCCGGACGAGATCGCCCGCAAGGTCGCCGATGCGATGCTGGCCCGCGAAGGCACCGGCCCGGCCTGGGGCATCGAGATCGAGGAGGTGCGCGAGGGCTATGCGCGCATCCGGATGCGGCTGACCGCGGCGATGCTCAACGGCCATCGCAAGGCCCATGGCGGCATGGTCTATGCGCTGGCGGACACCGCTTTCGCCTATGCCTGCAACAGCCGCAACCTGCGCACCGTCGGCGCGCAGGCGACCATGGTGTTTCTCGACGGCGCCGAGGAAGGCGAGATACTGGTCGCCGAGGCGCAGGAAGCGGCTCTTGTCGGCCGCTCGGGCGTCTACAACGTCAGCGTCAGGACCGACCGAGGCCGGCCGGTCGCGGAATTCCAGGGCTTCTCCCGCTCGGTCGGGGGCGAGTTCATCGACCTTAACGCGTCACCCTGAACTTGTTTCAGGGTCCAGTTTCGAGCATCGCGGCGATCAACGAGCTGGATGCTGAAACAAGTTCAGCATGACGGAGTAAGACATGACCGAAGCCTTCATCTGCGACGCGATCCGCACCCCGATCGGCCGCTATGGCGGCAGCCTGTCGTCGGTCCGCGCCGACGATCTCGCCGCGCATCCGATCCGCGCGTTGATCGAACGCAATCCGGGTGTCGACTGGGCGCAGGTCGAGGACGTCATCTACGGCTGCGCCAACCAGGCTGGCGAGGACAACCGCAACGTCGCGCGCATGGCCGGGCTGCTGGCGGGGCTGCCTGACACCGCCGGTGGCGTCACGCTCAACCGCCTGTGCGGCTCCGGCCTCGACGCGGTGGCGATGGCGGCGCGGGCGATCCGGAGCGGGGAGGGCGGCCTGATCGTCGCCGGTGGCGTCGAGAGCATGAGCCGCGCGCCCTTCGTCCAGCCCAAGGCGACGAGCGCGTTCGATCGCCGGGCCGAGATCTTCGACACGACGATCGGTTGGCGCTTCGTCAACAAGCTGATGAAAACGCAGTTCGGGATCGATTCCATGCCGGAGACGGCCGAGAACGTCGCCGACGACTATGGCGTCAACCGCGAGGATCAGGACAAGTTCGCCGTGGAGAGCCAGCGCCGCGCCGCCGCCGCCCAAACCAATGGCCGCCTCGCCGCCGAGATCGCACCGGTCTCGATCCCGCAGAAGAAGGGCGACCCGATTGTGGTCGACCGCGATGAGCATCCCCGCGAGACCAGCGTCGAGGCGCTCGCGAAGCTGAAGCCGATCGTGCGGGAAGGCGGCACCGTCACTGCCGGCAATGCCTCGGGCGTCAATGACGGCGCCGCCGCGCTCCTGATCGCCAGCGAGGAGGTCGCCAAGGCCAACGGCCTGACGCCGCGCGCCCGCATCCTCGGCGCCGCCGTCGCCGGCGTGCCGCCGCGGATCATGGGCATCGGCCCCGCGCCCGCCTCGCAGAAGCTGCTGGCGCGGCTCGGCCTCGCCATCGGCCAGATGGACGTGATCGAGCTCAACGAGGCCTTCGCCGCCCAGGGCCTTGCCGTTTTGCGCCAGCTCGGCGTCGCCGACGATGCGCCGCATGTGAACCCCAATGGTGGCGCGATCGCGCTCGGCCACCCGCTCGGCATGTCCGGCGCCCGCCTCGTCCTCACCGCGACGGAAGAACTGCACCGCAGCGGCGGACGCTATGCCCTTTGCACCATGTGCATCGGCGTCGGTCAGGGCATCGCCATGGTGATCGAGCGGGTTTGAATGATGACGCCCTTTCAAACGCGGATCGCCAGCGTCGTCGCTCCCGATGTGCTGATCGTGATCGGCGCGGCGATATGACCAACTGCGCGCATCGTTTCGAGCTTGAGACCATCAGTGTCACAGACGTGCGGGGCTCGCCGGTAAGTACCGCGGGGTTCAGCGGGGAAAGCGTCCGGGGAAGCCTCGCCGACATCCTGGAGTCGAGTATCCTTTGCTCGATGGCCACGGTCACGCCGGAGGGCGCGCCGCATATCAACACAGCAAACTTCAGCTGGACGGATGCGCTCGACGTCATCTTCATGTCGCATCCGAGCGCGCTGCATTGCCGCAACCTGCTCGGCAATCCGTCAATGGCGATGACGGTATTTTCCACTGATCAGCCGTGGACGGGGCCGGGCAGGGGCGTGCAACTCTTCGGCGCGGCTGGAGTCACGTCCGGCGCCGACGCTGAGGAAGCCGCACGATCTTACAGCGCGCGTTTTGCTCAATATGACGGCTGGAAAACGGGGCTCGCCGAGGACGACCCGGCGCAGGGATTTCGATTCTACCGCTTTCGCGTCGCCAGGGTGAAGATACTCGATGAGGTCGCGCTTGGAGACGCTTGGGTGAGTGTTGCGATTACACGCTCTTGAATTCGTTGACCGATCGGTCGATTAATGGTAGGAGACGTCCATGTACACGACCGAGATGCAGAAGACGGCTCAGGTCGTCTCGGCCGAGGATCCCGAGAAGCTCGCCGCCTTCGAAGCGCGGGTCGCCGCCGACGAGTTCATCGAGCCGAAGGACTGGATGCCCGAGGCCTATCGCCGCACGCTGACCCGCCAGATCAGCCAGCACGCGCACAGCGAGATCGTCGGCATGCTGCCGGAGGGCAACTGGATCACCCGCGCGCCGTCGCTGCGCCGCAAGGCGATCCTGCTCGCCAAGGTGCAGGATGAGGCCGGGCACGGCCTCTATCTCTATTCGGCCGCCGAGACGCTCGGCACGAGCCGCGAGGAGATGATCGAGGCGCTGCATTCCGGCAAGGCGAAGTACTCGACGATCTTCAACTATCCGACGCTCATCTGGGCGGACATCGGCGCGATCGGCTGGCTGGTCGACGGCGCCGCGATCATGAACCAGGTGCCGCTGCAGCGCACCTCCTACGGCCCCTATGCCCGCGCCATGGTCCGCGTCTGCAAGGAGGAGAGCTTCCACCAGCGCCAGGGCTACGAGATCATGATGCATCTCGCGGCGGGTACGCCGGAGCAGAAAAGGATGGCGCAGGACGCGCTCGACCGCTGGTGGTGGCCGAGCCTGATGATGTTCGGGCCGACCGACGACAATTCGCCCAACACCGCCCAGTCGATGCGCTGGCGGATCAAGCGCGATACCAATGACGAGCTCAGGCAGAAATTCGTCGACATCACCAAGCCGCAGGCCGACGCGATCGGCCTCACCGTCCCCGATCCCGATCTCAGGTGGAACGAGGAGAAGGGCGGCCATGATTTCGGCGCGGTCGACTGGGAGGAATTCTACGCGGTCGTGCGCGGCGAGGGACCGGTCGCCAGGGAGCGGATGAAGGCTCGCCGCGAGGCGTGGGAAAGCAACGCCTGGGTCCGCGAGGCCGCGGTGGCGCACGCCGAGAAGCGCGCGGCGAGGGAGGCCGCCTAAACCGTCATCCCAGCGAAAGCTGGGATCTCACTTCCTTCGGGAGGTCGAGAAGAACAAAGGAGATTCCAGCTTTCGCTGGAATGACGAGGTGAAGATGTCGAAGGACTGGCCGCTCTGGGAGGTGTTCGTCCGCGCCAAGGGCGGCATGTCGCACCGCCATGTCGGCTCGGTCCACGCGCCGGACGCCGAGATCGCGCTGCGCCATGCCCGCGACACCTATACGCGGCGGATGGAGGGCGTGAGCCTGTGGGTCGTGCCGTCGGCCCAGATCGTCGCGTCCGATCCCGCCGACGACGGGCCGATGTTCGAACCGGCCGAGGACAAGATCTACCGCCACCCCACCTTCTACGACATCCCCGACGACGTGAAGCACATTTGAAGGAGATTCGGAAATGACCGAGGCGTGGCACATCGCCCAGATCAACATCGGCCGCCTGCTGGGGCCTGAAGGCGATCCGGTGGTGCAGCCATTTTTCGACGCGCTCGACCGGGTGAACGCGATCGCCGATGCGAGCCCCGGCTTCGTCTGGCGGCTGCAAGGCGACAACGGAAACGCGACCGGGCTGCAATCGACACCCGATCCACTGCTGGTGATCAACATGTCGGTGTGGACCGGGGTCGAGGCGCTGTTCGAGTTCGTCTACCGCAGCGCACATACGCCAGTGATGGCGCGGCGGCGCGAATGGGTGGCGCCCTATAGCGGCGCCTATCAGGCGTTGTGGTGGGTGCCGGCAGGCACGATCCCGAGCGTGGACGACGGGCTCTCGCGCCTGTGGCGGCTCGATCAGTTTGGCCCGAGTCCGCAGGCCTTCACCTTCAAGGCGCGCTACCCGCGGCCGGATGAAGCCGGCCCGATCGTGGATATGCAGCCCGATCCCTGGTGCGTGGGAACGGCCTGATGGCCTCGTTGCCCCCGATCGACGTGCCGACTGGCGCCACCGGGAAAGGCGCGTTCGACTCGTCGGCGGAGGAGGCGCGCTCGGTTCTGTTCGAAACCTTGCTGCGCCTGGGCGACGACAGTCTGATCCTCGGCCAGCGCCTCGGCGAATGGTGCGGCCATGCGCCTTCGGTCGAGGTCGATCTCAGCCTCGCCAATATGGGCCTCGACCTGATCGGTCAGGCGACCCATTTCCTGAACGCAGCCGGCGCTGCGGAGGGCAGGGGGCGTGACGGCGATGCGCTCGCTTTCCACCGCGACGTGCTCGATTTCCGCAATTGCTGGCTGGTCGAGCAGCCCAATGGCGACTTCGCCCAGACGATGGCGCGCCAGCTCCTCTTCTCGACCTGGCAGCAGCTGCTGTTCGAGCGGCTGACGGCCTCGACCGACGAGACGATCGCCGCGGTCGCCGCCAAGGCGGTCAAGGAGGTCACCTACCATGCCGAGCTGGCGTCCGAATGGGTGATCCGCCTCGGCGACGGCACCGAGGAAAGCCGTCGGCGGATGCAGGACGGCCTCGACTGGATGTGGCGCTTCGTCCCCGAACTGTTCGAGATGGACGCGGTCGCGACCGAGGCCGCGGCGCGCGGCATCGGCGCCGACGTTGTAGCGTTCCGCGCCGACTATGACGCCCGGATCGCCGCCGTGCTCGCCGAAGCGACATTGGCGGCGCCCAAGGACCAGCGCCCGATCCTCGGCGGCCGCCGCGGCCACCATGGCGAGCATCTGGGCCATCTGCTGGCCGTCATGCAGTTCCTGCCCCGCACCTATCCGGACGCGACATGGTAGCAGCGGTGCAAACCCGTCACCCCGGCCCTTCGACTGCCTGCAAGGCAGGCGCTCAGGATAAACTTCAGCCAAAGGCTGAAGGCCGGGATCCAGCCCGGCAGGCTCAAGGGAGTCTGGACTCCGGCCTTCGCCGGAGTGACGAGATTTGGCGGGTTCTTGAGGCCGTGCTCGATCCGGAGATCCCGATCGTTTCCATCGTCGATCTCGGCATCGTTCGCGATGTCTCTGCGGATCGCGTGCTGCTGACCCCGACTTATACCGGCTGCCCGGCCACTCTGGTGATCGAGACGATGGTCCGCGCTGCGCTCGACGAGGCCGGTTTCGGCGACGTCGCGATCGAGACCACGCTGTCACCGCCCTGGACGACCGACTGGATCACCGAATCCGGCAAGGCGAAGCTCAAGGCCTACGGCATCGCCCCGCCGACGCCCGCGGGAACGCATGCGGTCGAATGCCCGCAATGCGGCTCGACGGCGACCGAGGAAATCAGCCGGTTCGGCTCGACCCCCTGCAAGGCGCAATGGCGGTGCCGCGACTGTCTCGAGCCCTTCGACCTGTTCAAGTGCCACTGAGATGAGCGCCGCCTTCCACACCCTCACCATCGCCGGCGTGATCGACGAGACCGCCGAGGCCCGCTCGATCCGCTTCGCCGTGCCCGAGGCGCTGCGCGACACCTTCAAATTCAAGCCTGGTCAGCATTTGACGTTGAAAGCTGAGATTTCGGGTGAAGAGGTTCGCCGCAATTATTCGCTCTGCGTCGCACCGCAGGACGGGACGTTGACCGTCACGGTGAAGCGGATCGGCGGAGGCCTCTTCTCCAACTGGGCGAACGAAAACCTGAAGGCCGGCGACGCGATCGAGGTGATGGCGCCGCACGGCAGCTTCACGTGGGAGTTCGATCCCGCCGCCACCAATCATTATGTTGGGTTCGCCGGCGGCTCCGGCATCACGCCGGTCATGTCGCTCTTGAAGTCGACCCTGCTGACCGAGCCGGGGAGCCGCTTCACCCTCTTCTACGGCAATCGCGACAGCAACTCGATCATCTTCCTGGAAGGGCTGGCGCAGCTCAAGAACCGTTTCATGGATCGCCTCGAAGTCCATCATTTCCTTGCCGAAGAGGCCGAAGAGTTCGAGCTGTTCAACGGCATGCTCGATCGCGCCAAATGCGACGAGATCCTGGGCGCGCTGATCGATCCGTCCGAGATCGCCGCCTTCTTCATCTGCGGACCCGGTCCGATGATGGATGCCGCCGAGGAAGCCTTGCTCGCCAGGGGCGTCGACCGCAGCCGCATCCATCTCGAACGGTTCACCGCCGGTCGCGCGTCAGCGGTGGTCGAAGCGCAGATGCAGGCGCTGAAGCAGGAAGCCGCGGGCCTGACCATGACCGTCACCCTCGACGGCCGCAAGCGCCGCGTCCCCTTCGATGCGGCGGCAGGCAACATCCTCGACAGCGCCCGCGCCGCCGGCCTGCCCGCGCCCTTCGCCTGCAAGGCCGGCGTCTGCGCCACCTGCCGCGCCCGCGTCGTCACCGGCGAGGTCGAGATGGCGGCCCGCTACGGCCTCACCGACGAGGAGGTGGCGGCGGGCTATGTGCTGACATGCCAGTCCGTGCCCAAGGGCAACGGCGTCGAGCTCAATTACGACGCCTGAACGCCGCCCTGCACCCCACGAAGCATCAGATCGACGACGCGCAGCGCCAGCATCTCCGGCATCACCGGCCCGGCCGGATCGAACCAGGTGTGGGTCCAGTTGATCATGCCGAAGAACAGCATCGCGCTGACCCGGGCGTCCTGCCCGGGGGCGAGGTCGGCAATGATCGCTTCGGTGGTCGCGATCACCCGGCGCTGCTTGGCGACGACGTCCTGGCGTGCCACCGCCGGCAGATTGTCGAGCTCGTTCAGAAGGACCTTATGGCGGTCCTGTGCGCCCACATAGTGGCGCATGAAGGCGAGGGTCAGCGTCCGGAGCTGGTTCTCCGGCGAGCCGCCGCCGCGCCTGGCCTCTTCCGCCGCGGTGACCAGCGCATCGAGATGCTCGGCCATCACCGCGTGGAGGATGTCGTCCTTGGCCGGGAAATAATGATAGATCAGCGACTTGGACGTGTCGCAGGCCTTGGCGAGGTCGGCCACCGACGCGCCCTGGAAGCCCCGTTGCGCATAGAGGCGGGCCGCCGCCGCGACGATCGCCTCGCGCCTTTTGTCATAGTCGGGGGATTGGGGCCGTGCCATCGGCCCATCTTATGAGCAGGGCGCTTGCTCCGCCAGCGTTAGCGAAGCGATCCAGTTCCTTCGGCACGGCTGGCATCGTTGTAGGCGATCACCGCCCGCGTCACGTCCTGCATCAGCGCCATGCGCTGCGGGATCGGTATCGCAGTGCGACCCATCATGACCGCCACCGCATAGTGCCGGCCCTCGGGCGAGGTCAGGATGCCGATGTCGTTATACCCCGCCTGGGTCGCGCCCAGCACCTGGCCGGTGCCGGTCTTGTGCGCGATTCGCCAACCCGGGGCGAGGCCGCCGGTCAGGCGCTGCCGCCCGGTGCGGGTCTGCGACATGATCGAGAGCAGCCGGGCGGTCGAGCGCTGCGACAGCAGTTCGCCGCGCTGCAGGCGCGACAGGCCGTCGATGATGCCGAGCGGCGTCGCGCCATCGATGGGGTCCTCGACATAGTTCTGGAACGCCTCGCGCCGGCGGTCTTCCGGGACCGCGGACCGCGCCTGGTAGAAGGCACGCCCGACCGAATAGCTCGGCCGCCATTGCAGGCCGGCGATCTGGCTCTGCATCAGCCGCTCTCCGGGGCCGAAGCGGATGCCCTCGATCCGGTTGCGGGTCAGCATGGCGCGCACCGCCTCGGGCCCGCCGGCGCGGCGCAGCACCGCATCGTTGCAGGTGTTGTCGCTCTGGGTGATCGCGCGAAAGATCAGGTTGTCGAGCGTCGTCGTATAGCCGTTCGCACCGATCTCCGCGGCCACCGGCTGGTGGAACAGGGTCAGGTCCTGGCGCCGGATCGTGACCCGGTCGTCGGGGCTGAGCTCGCCGGCGTCGATCCGGCTGAACGCGGTCAGGGCGACCCAGAACTTGCTGACGCTCTGCTGCGGGAAATGGCGTTCGCCGTTCCAGCTCGTCGTCCAGCCTGTCTCCACTTCGCGCACCGCGATGCCGACGAGCCCGTCGAAATTGCGACCGAGCGCGCCGATGCGCACGTCGAGCGCGCGCTGGGCGATCGTGGCCGGGCGCGGCGCATAGGTCGGGGGCGCATCGGGCCGGCTGCGCGTCTGCGCCGAATTCGCCTGGGGCGCGAAGCCGACCAGCACCGCCGCCGTCAGCGCCAATGCCCGAATCCTGCGCGCCCGAGATCCTGTCCCGCTCGTCATCGTTCCTCCGAAACGTCCCTTTGCCCGGCGGCACATCACACCAAATACGGTATTTCTGCCATATGAATCATTGGCTTGGCGGGACGGGCCGTTTCGGAGGCGGGATAGAACGAATCCAGACTCCTCAGAAGCTCACCCGGGCGCTGATTCGCAGGTCGCGTCCGGCAAGCGGGGCGAAGTCCTTGAGGAAGCTCGCATGGCGGCGGGCCGTGACGTCGAAGATGTTGTTCGCCGACAAGGTGATCGTGCTGTCGTTGCGGTCGCCGAACGGGTGGAAGGCGATCGAGGCGTTGACCATCGTGTATCCGTCGGTCGGCGTCTCGAAGGCGGCGATCCGGTCCTGGCCGGTGACATGCTCGACCTCGATCCGGCCGTCGGCGAGATCCGACTGGGCCTCCAGCCCGCCGAGAATGCGGAAGGGCGGGATGCGCGGCGCCGGCCCGACGGAATCGATCGTCGCCCGGACATAGTCGGCGACGCCGTCGGCGTTGAGCGTCACGCTGCCGATGCGGGCAAGCCGCGCCGAGGCCTCGAACTCGACGCCGAAATAGCGCGCATCGGCCTGGCTGTACTGGAACACCGGAAGGTCGTCCTCGACTGCGCCGGTGGGGGCCTCGTAGATGTAATTGTCGAACCAGCTCTGGAAGATCGACGCGCTGGTATGGAAGCCGTCGCCGGTCGCACGCAGCGTGCCTTCCAGCCCCCAGCTCTTCTCCTTGCCGAAGGTCGGATCGCCGACTTCGAACGCCTGGGTGCCGGCATGGGGGCCGTTGGCGAACAGTTCCTCGGCCGAGGGCGCGCGCTGGGCATGGGAGGCATTGACGCCGAAGCGGATGCCGGGCGCGAGCTCGTAGCTGCCGCCGATCGAGCCGGAAAAGGTGTCGAACGTGCGTCGGAGCGCGGGATTGCCGAGATCGGCATCGGCGTCGGCGGTGAGGCGCGAATGTTCATAGCGGCCGCCAACTTCGGCCCGGAAGTCGCCGAGGTCGAAGGTCTGGAGCGCAAACAGGCCGAACTGCTCGGTGGTGTTGGCGGGCAGGAACTTCTCCTCGCCGTCGACCGAGAAGTCGCGGTGGAAATACTGGACGCCGAAGCCGCCGCCCCAGCCGCCCCGGTCCGACTGGACGAACTCGAGCCGCCCCTCGACGCCCTCGGTCAGGAAGGTGGTCGCGATCTCGCCCGTGTCCTCGATCTCGAAATGGCGATAGTCGGAATAGCCGCCGCGGAAGCGCACCACGTCGAGGAAGCCGTCGCCGGCGTCGATCTCGGCACGCGCGTCGACCCGGGTCTGGCGCAGGTCGAGCGTCGGCCCCTCCGCCTCTACGGCGGGATCGAGCGAGTAGCGGATCGGAATGCCGTAGCGGCTGTCGTAGCGGTTGACGGAGAGGCCGACATTGTTCTGGCCGTCGATCCAGGCGAGGCCGCCGGCAAAGTCGGTGGTTTCCGAAGCGGAATTGGGCAGGCGGCCGCGGAGTTCGGCCAGTTCCCGGATCTCGGGGTCGGCGCCGGCTGCCGCTTGGGCGCGCAGTTCCGGGGTCAGGATGTAGCCGCCGGTCCTGAGGTCGTCGGTCTTGGTCCAGTTGCCGTCGACATGGGCGACGAAGCCGCCGCCCAGCGGCACGTCGACCGCGCCGTTGGCCGAGCGCTCGTCCGCCGCGGAGCCGTAGGTGAACAACCCTTCGACATGAACCGGCTCGTCCGGCACATGGCGGGGAATACGGCTGTCGATGACGTTGACGACGCCGCCGATCGCGGAGGACCCGAACAAAAGGACGGAGGGGCCGCGCAGCACCTCGACCCGGTCGGCGGTGAGGGGGTTGATCGCGACGGCGTGGTCGACGCTGGTCGAGGAGACGTCGAGACTGCCGATCCCGTCGGTGAGGATGCGGATGCGGTCGCCCTGGAAGCCGCGCAGCACCGGACGGGAGGCGCTCGGGCCGAAGGAGGTTGCCGAGACACCGGCCTGGCGGGCGAGGGTGTCGCCGATCGTCGGTCTCAGGTCCCGGGTCAGCTCCTCGCCGGTGACCACCGACGTGCCGGAGAGAATGTCGTCGCGGTTGCGCTGGAAGCCGGTGATGACGATTTCCTGCTGCTCCGGCGCGTGGAGATCCTGCGCCCGGTGCGGCGTGCGGGCCTGGCCCGTGCCGCCGCTTTGCTGGGCGTCGTCGGCCGACGGCGCCACGCCGGTCTGGGCAAGGGCGAGCCCGGGGGCGAGGATGCTGGCCACACCGGCCAGGAGAACATGTCGAAGCAAGAGTCCCTCCTTGGATCGAGGGCGGCTCCTAGCAAAGGCGTAATGTTATAACAAACTTATTATGACGTTATAACAAATCCGCTCGGCGCAAGCGGAACCCGCTTCGTCGCAGCGCACCCGGTCGGCAAGGCTTCCCATCGGCGACAAACTGGGACAATTTCACCGCGCGGCGAACATAGTTGCGGGACAGCCGCCTGCCAGATGAACAGCATCGACGTTCACCGAAGAGGGGTTCACCCATGAAGACACGTGCACTGATTGCCGGCGCGGCGCTCACCGTCGCCATCGCCGGCGCCGCCTGGGCCCAGACGTCCGAGACGCCGCGCCCCGACCGCAATGCCGACATGACCCGTCAACAGGTCATCGAGCGGGTCGACCAGCGTTTCGCGCGCCTCGACGCCGATCGCGACGGCCGCTTCACCCGCGAGGAGGCCCAGCAGAGGCATGCCCAGCGCCAGACCGAGCGGGCCAATCGCATGTTCGACCGGCTCGACCTCGACCGCAACGGCAGCATCACCCGCGAGGAGATGAGCCAGGCGCAGGCGCAGCGGTTCGAGCGGCGCGACGCGCGCCGGGCCGAACGCGCCGAAGCCGGCGAGCACCGCCGCCATCGCGGCCTCGGCCGGCGCGGCGGACATCATCGCTTCGCCATGGGTGGCGAGCGGATGTTCGGCGAGCAGGGCTTCATCACCGTCGAGCAGATGCGCGAGCGGGCGCTCGCCCGATTCGACCGGATGGACGCGGACCGCAACGGCACCGTGACCGCCGCCGAACGCCAGCAGATGCGCGCGCAATTCCGCCAGCGGATGCAGGAGCGCCGTGACCGGGCCCAATAAGCGCCATCCGAAATACGTGACATCAGGAGGCGGGCGTTGTCCCGCCTCCTTTGCTTTCGTCGATCTCCCGGGCGGTTTGATCTCGTTTAAGTCGAACCCGCCGGTTTCATGCCAGACAGGAGATACGACTCGACGGGGTCGTGGCGGGGGCGCGACGTGGCTTATTACCGGCTCTACATATTGAGCGGCCCGGACGGCCGTTTCGTCGGCTTCGAGGAGATCGAGGCGGCCGACGATCTGGAGGCCGTGCGTGCCGCCGAACCCCGTGCCGGTCCGCATCCGCTCGAGCTCTGGTGCGGGAAGCGCAAGGTGAAGAGCTTTCCGGCTGTCGAGCCTCCCTAGGGCAGTTGATCCGGCTGCTTTGACATCGTCACGATCGCTACGTATCCGCAGAAGCCGGGAGAAAGGCCCGACTTCCTGCTGCAGCCGGGCTGGCTCCCGTTGTGTTCGTGAAAAACGGGGATGACGATGTCGAAAGATTCCAGCTCTTTCTCGATCCGGCCTGCACTGCTCGGCGGCGCGATGGCGCTCGCCATGCTGTCGGCATGCAACAATGCGCCGACCGCCGGCAATGCGGTGCTGATGAGCAACTCGGCCGCGGGCGCGGACAAGGCCGGCGCGGCGCCGGCCGCGCAGACGGCGGCTTCCGATCTCGACCCGGTCCTTGCCAATCCGCAGGTCGGCGATCTCTATGCCGCCGAGCTCACCGCCTTCTCGGGCGCGAATTTCGGCTCTGCGCGACCGGCGGACGCCACCGGCAATGGCGGGAACGGCGAAAAGGCCTATGGGCTGCTGCGCGTGGTCGATGTGGCGGCCGACCGGGTGACGGTCATCACCGAGACCTCGGCCTACGAGAACTCGCGCGGCGCGGTCAACGACCTGCGCGGCGATCTCGCCAACATCACCTGGGACGAGCAGGAGCGGATCCCGATCAATCGGGCTGACTTCGCCCGGCTCGTCGCCGAGGACAAGATCATCGAGACCCGGCGGATGGAAGGCGGCGGGGCCGGCGGCTCCAAGTAATCCGGCACAAGCCGCATCGTCATTGCGAGCGCAGCGAAGCAATCCAGTGCGGCCCCGGAGGTCCGCTGGATTGCTCGTCGCGGCCGCGAAGCGGCAGTTTACCCTGAGCGACGCCGCAGGCGGCGTCGAAGGGCTCCTCGCAATGACGATGAAGTGGGTGCTGCTTGTGGTCTAAGAGGCGGCAGTGCCGCGCGGCAGGAGGATGCGGGCGACGAGCCCGCCCTCCGGCCGGTTCGCCAGCTCCAGGCCGCCGCCATGGGCCTGCGCGGCGGCGCGGGCGAGGGTGAGGCCGAGCCCGGAACCGCCGGTCTCGCGGCTGCGCGACGGTTCGATCCGGTAGAAGGCCTCCTGGGCGTTGGCGAGCTCGCCGTCCGGGATGCCCGGGCCATCATCCGTGATCTCGATCGCGATCCGGTCGCCGCCGGCGTCGCGGACGGCGACCCGTGCGGAGCCGCCATATTTGACCGCATTGTCGATGAGGTTGCGCACCGCGCGGCGGATGAGGTTCGGCTGCAGCTTCGCGATCAGCCGCGCGCCGCCCTCCAGCTCGACCGGCTGGCCGAGCGCGCGGAATTCCTCGACCACCGTATCGGCGAGCGCGCCGACGTCGATCGGGCGCAGCTGCTCGACGCCGCGGCCGGTGCGGGCGAGGGCGAGCGTATCGTCGAGCATCGCCGCCATTTCCTCGATCGTCGCGATCATCGGCGCGCGCTCGTCCTCCGGCTCGATGCTCTCCGCGCGGATGCGCAGGGAGGCGAGGGGGGTCCTGAGGTCGTGGCCGATCGCGCCGAGCATCCGGTCCTTCTCGACCAGCATGGCGCTCACCCGCTTGCTCATCGCGTTGAAGGCGGTGATCGCACGCTCGATGTCGGCGGGGCCGCTCGGCTTCACGATCGGTGTTTCGCCGGCGCCCTGGAGCCGGTCGGCTGCGGACGCGAGGTCGCGCAACGGCCGGACGATCCGTGCCGAGACCCAGATCATCGCGACGAGAAGGACGAAATAGAGGAGCAAGGTCGAGCCGGCGAGCCGGACCGGGGCCCAGCGATCGGGCTTCGAGATCCACAGCAGCCCGTTCACCCAATTGCCGTCGCGCAGCTGCACCGAGAGGACGAGCAGCCGATAGCGGTCGGGATGATCGTCGCGGTCGCGCGGGCGGCGCTCGAACCGCCGCGGCGGCGGCTCGCCCTCGCTGAAGCCGGCGCGGGCATCGCGAACGACGAGGCCGGACGCCTGGGCGCTGTTGCGGAGAAGGGTGACCAGCCGGGCATCGCTGCGCTCGGGAGGCAGGATGCTTTCGCTGCTGATCGTGTAGCGGCTGCGCCGCGAAAAGCTCGGTATGTCCGCCCGGGCATCCACGGGCCGCGATTCATAGCGCTGGGCCGCGGAGATGAAGCGGCCGAACAGCGGCCCTTCGATCTGCGCCTGGGTGGCGCGCTGCCGCTCGACCAGCAGCAGGGTGAAGTTGATCGACTGCGCGACGAGCAGGGCTGCTGCCATGACCAGCGCGATCTGGCCGATCAGGCTCCTCGGCAGGAAGCGTCTCAAAGCTTCCGGACCTCCGCCGCGAGCGTGTAGCCGCCGCCCCAGACCGTCTTGATCAGCTTGGGCGCCGAAGGATTCTCCTCGATCTTCTTCCTGAGGCGGCTGATGTGATTGTCGATGCTGCGCTCGAACGCCGCCAGCTCGCGGCCCTGGCTGAGATCGAGCAGCTGATCGCGGGTGAGCACCCGGCGCGGATGGGTGACCAGCGCGTGGAGAAGGTTGTACTCGCCGGTCGAGAGCGGGATCGCGACGCCCTCCTGGTCGACCAGCTCGCGTTCGCCCGATCTCAGCACCCAGGGACCGAAGGCGTACGAATCCGTGTCCGGCGCGCGCACCGCGCCGCCATTCTCGCTGATCCGGCGCAGCACCGCCTTGATCCGGGCGAGCAGCTCGCGGGGGCTGAAGGGTTTGCTGACATAGTCGTCGGCGCCCATCTCCAGCCCGACGATCCGGTCGGTCTCCTCGGTCTTGGCCGTGAGGAGGATGATCGGCAGCCTGGTGGTGCCGCGGATGTAGCTGGTGAGCGCGAGGCCGTCCTCGCCCGGCATCATGATGTCGAGCAGGACGAGGTCGATCGCATAGGCCGACAGCATCTGGCGCGCGACCGACGCATTCTCCGCCTTGGTGACGCGCAGGCCGTTGCGCGACAGATAGGCGGCGAGCGGCTCGCGGATGTCGCGCTCGTCGTCGACCAGCAGGATATGCGGTTCTTCGGCCATTGCCCGCCCTTTACGGTTTCGCGACGGTGCGGCGCCAGAGGAACTGTGTCGCAGTTTGTCGTGAATTGTTTCCCCCCGTCGCCGGCGTCATAAGGCCCGGATGAGCCGCGCCGCCGAACGTGCCCGGGCCGCCTTGTCGCGCGGCGACCTCATCGGCGCCTATGACATCACCGTCTCGGCGATCGCGGAGGGGGATGAATCCGGCGAAATCCGCCACCGCCAGATCCTCGCGCTCGCGCGGATGGGCGATACCGAGCGGGCGATGGAGCGCTTCGCTGCCTATGGCCTCGACCGGTCTGACGATCCGCACCAGCGCGCGATCGGGGCGCGGCTGCTCAAGGACCGGGCGCTGGCGGCGGAGGGGCCGGCGCGGCAGGCGGCGCTCCGGGAGGCCTTCGAGATCTATCACGCCATCTATTGCGACAGCGCCGATTCCTTCCCGGGCATCAATGCGGCGACGCTGGCCTTGCTGGCCGGCGACGAGGCGCGTGCGCGCGAACTGGCCGGGGTGCTGCTCGCCGATCCCGGCGTGGCGACGGCGGCGGATTATTATCTTGCCGCGACCAAGGCGGAAGCGCTGCTGCTGCTCGGGCGGCTGGACGAGGTCGGTGCGGTGCTGGCGAGCGAGGTGGTGGCGACCAGCACCGACTATGGCGCCCGCTCCGGCACCGCGCGCCAGCTGGCGATGATCGCCGACCATTTCGGCCTCGACGACACCGAAGACCTCCTCGCCGGCCTCGCGCCGCCGCGGGTCGCGCATTTCTGCGGCCATATGTTTGCCGCCGATCCGTCGCTGGAGGGCGAGATCAAGGATGGTATCGAGGCGGTGCTCGCGGCGGAGAAGATCGGCTTCGCCTACGGCGCGCTGGCCTGCGGCGCCGACATCCTGTTCGCCGAGGCGGCGCTGGCGCGGGATATCGAGCTCCATGCCGTGCTGCCCTTCGTCGAGGAGGATTTCCTCGCCCAGTCCGTGCTGCCGGGCGGGGACGGGTGGGCGGCGCGCTATCGCGCCTGTCTGGAGGGCGCGGCGAGCGTCGTCTTCGCGAGCGAGATGGAATATTTCGGCGACCCCGCCCAATATGGCTATGCCAGCCGGATGGCGATGGGACTGGCGCGGCTTCGCGCCCAGCATCTCGGCGCCGAATCGCTCCAGGTGGCGGTCTGGGACGGCGTCGCCGCCGACGGTGACGCGGGCACGGGTGTCGACGTCGCCGCCTGGGAGACGCGGGGCGGGCGCAGCGCGATCGTGGCGCCCGGGCCGATCGATCGCGGCCTCGTCCGGCCCGATCCGCGCGTGCGCAGCCCCTACCAGCGCAGCCTCGCCGCGATCCTGTTCACCGATTTCGCCGGCTTCTCGACGCTCAAGGAGACGGCGCTGCCCGCATTCTGGGACGGGGTGATGCGGGTCGTGGCCGGCGTGCTCGACGGGCATGGCGAGGGCGTTGCCTGCCGCAACAGCTGGGGTGACGCGCTCTACGCGGTGACGGCGAGCGCGCCGTTGGCCGCCCAGATCGCACTGGAGCTTCAGGACGCGCTCGCCCTGTTCGACTATGCGACGCTGGGCCTCGACGGGACGGGCGGGATGCGGATCGGCGTCCATTACGGCCCGGCCTATCGCACCGTCGATCATATCACCGGCCGCACCACCTTCTACGGCACCGAAGTCTCGAAGACGGCGCGGATCGAGCCGGTGACGCCGCCGGGCGCGGTGTTCGTGACCGAGCCGTTCGCGGCGATCGTCGCGCTGGAGGCGGGGGAGCGCTTCGCCTGCCGCTATGTCGGGCGCATCCAGCTCGCCAAGAATTACGGCCAGTTCCCGATGTACCGGCTGACCCGCGCCGCGCGTTGACTCGGGGCGCCGTTGCGATAGCGTTCGTCCACGGGGAGCGGGGATGCTCAAGATCGCGCAAAGCGCCGCCATCGGGCTGGTCATGTGGCTCATCCCCGCGGCGATCACGGGGATGCTGGTCATTCTGTTTTTCGGCTTTTTCGGTGAGGACGACCTGCTGTCCTTTGCGGTCTGGCTCGTGATCGGCATCTTCACCGGCTTGTTCGTGTTCAACACGGGTGCTGCATGGCTCACCGACGCGAAGGACCCCGGCGACTTCGTCATCACGCCCGCCCTCGGCTTGCGGCTGATCGTCGTGCAGATGCTGATGCTCGCTGGCCTCAGCCTGTGCTTCTACTGGCTGCTCTGGAGCGAGGGAACGCTGGAGGATGTCATCGTGCCGGGCCATATGTGGCAGACGCTGTTCTTCTTCGCCGCGGTCGGCGGCGGGATGTGGCTCGGCAGGCTGATGTCGGTCTGGGAATTCGAGGAAGCGGAAGGCCGACGCAACGCGGTCAGCCGCGACACGCCGCGCAAGTCCTGAAAATCCGGGATGGATGGTGAGCCCTGCTGGATTCGAACCAGCGACCTACTGATTAAAAGTCAGTTGCTCTACCGACTGAGCTAAGGGCCCCTCGTGCGCGTCACCTAGACCAGGATCGTTTCAGGCTAAAGCCCGAAACGTGAATCCCGGTCTCGATATCGGCGCGAGCCTGATTCACGCCCGCGGCTAAGGGCGCGAGCGATCGGGCGCGTGCGCGGGGCGGGGCGCGGTCAACCGCGCATGCAGCTGACGGACGCTGAGGCCGCCGATCGGGTCGCGCCAGCCGGGCGCGATCTCGGCGAGCGGATCGAGGACGAAGGCCCGCGTGCGGAACGCGGGGTGGGGGATGATCGGCCCGGGGCCGCCCCACGGTCCCTCCGACCAGAGCAGGATGTCGAGATCGAGCACGCGCGGGCCCCAGCGCCGCCCGCCGCGCCGGCCGAAGCGCCGCTCGATCGCCTTCAGCGCGTCGAGCAGATCGTCGGGTGCGAGGTCGGTGGCGAGGAGGGCGGCGGCATTGGCGAAGCCGCGGCCGGCCGGGCCGAGCGCGGGTGTCGCGCGGATCGCGGAGGCGGCTTCGATCTTCCCCAGTCCGGCGAGCGCCTCCAACCCTGCGCGCACGACGTCGGCCGGCGCGCCGTGGCGGCCGTGGCGCCGGTTCGAGCCGAGCGCGATCGCATAGCTTGTCGTCGCCATGTCCTGCCGCCTAGACGCTAAACATGCCGCCCGGAAGCCCGCTCCCCGACGTCGAAGCGCCGCGCGACTGCCCGCTCTGCCCGCGGCTGGTGGCGTTTCGCGCGGCGCTCAGGACGGCGCATCCCGACTGGTGGAATGCCCCGGTGCCGGCGTTCGGCGATCCCGCAGCCTGGCTCGCGATCGTCGGCCTGGCGCCGGGCATGTGGGGCGCGAACCGGACCGGGCGGCCGTTCACCGGGGATCACGCCGGCCATCTGCTCTACGCCACACTGCTGAAATTCGGGCTGGCGACGGGAGCTTATGAGGAGCGGCCGGACGACAGCTTGTGTCTCACTGGCTGCATCATCCTCAATTCCGTCAAATGCCTGCCGTCGCAGAACAGGCCGTTGCCCGCGGAGATTGCCACCTGCCGACCTTATTACGAGGCGGCGCTGGCGCGATTGCCGAACGTGCGCGTGCTCGTCGCCCTCGGCCAGATCGCGCACGGCTCGGCCGTGCGAACATCCGGTGGACGGCTGGCGGCCTGTCGCTTCGGTCATCTCGCCGAGCATCGCCTGCCCGACGGGCGCATGCTGATCGATAGCTATCACTGCTCGCGCTACAATCAGAATACCGGTCGGCTGACCCCGGACATGTTCGAGGCCGTGTTCGCCCGCGCACTGATGCTGAAATGAGCCGCGCCGGGCCATGGCGCGCGATGGCATCGCCGCCTATATGCCGGCCATGGTGAGCACCCTCTACAGCCGCGATATCCTCCGTCTCGCCAGCGCGATCCCGCATCTCGGCCGGCTGGAGACGCCGCAGGGAACGGCGGAGCGCACCTCGCCGGTCTGCGGCAGCCGCGTCGTCGTCGATGTCGTGGTCGACGGCGCGGGCAGGGTCGCCGACCTCCGCCAGGAGGTGCAGGCCTGCGCGCTCGGTCAGGCTTCGGCCGCCTTGATGGGCCGGGAGGCGATCGGCCGGACCGGAGAGGAATTCGCGACCGCCCGCGATGCGTTCGCGGCCTATCTCACGGGCGCGCGCGGGGATCCCGGGGACTGGCCCGGACTTGAGGTCTTTTCCGAGGCCCGGCGGGTAACGGCGCGTCATCGCTCGATTCTTCTTGCCTTCGATGCCGCGGCTGCGGCGACCGAAGCGGCTGCCGCCCTGGTGCGGGTGCGCTGATGGCGGCGGAGGGGGGAGCGACCGTCGCCCTCGCGCTGCGCGACGGCGTCGTCATGCTCGGCGCCGCGATGGCCTTCGTGATGCTGTTCCGGCGCCTCGGCCTCGGCGCGGTGCTCGGCTATCTCGTCGCCGGTGCGCTGGTCGGCCCCTCGGGCCTCGGCCTCGTCAATGCGCCCGAGGGAATGCTGCACATCGCCGATTTCGGCATCGTGCTGCTCCTCTTCCTGGTCGGGCTCGAGCTCCATCCCGAGCGGCTCTGGCGGCTGCGCCATGCCATTTTCGGCCTCGGCTTGCTGCAGGTGACGGTGGCCGGGCTCGCCATCTCCGCGGTCGTCTTCGTCGCGACCGGGTTCAGCCCTGCCGCGGCGCTCGCGATCGGGCTCCCGCTCGCCTTGTCCTCGACGGCGCAGGTGCTGCCGAGCCTGCGCTCCGACGGTTCGATCAACACGCCGGCGGGCGAGCGCGCCTTCTCCGTCCTGCTCTTCCAGGACCTGTCGATCGTCCCGCTCATCACGATCACCGCAGCCCTGTCGCGCGCGCCCGTCGATCCGTCCGCGCCGCCGGGCTGGGTGCTGGGCCTCTACACGATCGGGGCGATCGTCGGTCTCGTGCTCGCCGGACGCTTCCTCATCAACCCGCTGTTCCGCCTGGTCGGCCGGATCAGCGAGCGCGAGCTGTTCATCGTCGCCGGCCTGTTCACCGTCGCCGCCGCCGCGGCGGTGATGGAGTCGCTCCACCTCTCGACCGCGCTCGGCGCCTTCATCGCCGGCGTGATGCTCGCCGACTCGCCCTATCGGCACGAGCTGGAGGCGGACATCGACCCGTTCCGGTCGATCCTGCTCGGTCTGTTCTTCGTCTCGGTCGGCATGATGCTCGATCTGGGCGCGATCATCGAGCGGCCGCTGTTCGTGATCGGCATGGCCGCGGCCCTGATCGTCGTGAAGACGGCCGTCCTCTACGGCCTCGCACGTCTGTTCCGGATGCCGCCGCGCAAGGCGATCAAGCTCGGCCTGCTGTTGAGCCAGGGCGGCGAATTCGCCTTCGTGCTGTTCGCCGCGGCGCAGAGCGCGCTGCTGATCGAGCCGGCGGCGGCCAGCCTGTTCAGCGCGATCGTCACCGTCTCGATGGCGACGACGCCCTTCCTGATGATGCTGAACGACTGGCTCGACCGGCGCTGGTCGCGCGGCGGACAGGTCGATCTCGAAGGCCCCGAAATGTCCGGCCCGAGCCAGGCGATCGTCGTCGGCTACGGGCGCTTCGGCCAGACGGTCGCGCAGATGATGATGGCCAAGGGCATTCCCGTGACCCTCATCGATTCGAAGCCGAGCCAGATCGAGCTCAGCGGCAATTTCGGCATGAAGGTCTATTATGGCGACGGCACGCGCATCGATCTGCTGCGTCTCGCCGGCGCTGCGGAAGCGAAAGCGATCCTGTTCTGCATCGACGGCACCGATCTCACCGCGCACCGGCTCCAGCCGATCCTCGAGGCCTTCCCGCATGCGGCGGTGTTCGTGCGCGTCTTCGACCGGCGCCAGCTGATCGAGTTCGCGTCGCTCGACCTCAGGCATGCGGTGCGGGAGATGTTCGAATCGGCGATCGCGATGGGCCGCGAGGCGCTGTCGCTCTTCTGCGTCACCCCGGAGGAGGTCGACCGGGTCGAGGAGGAATATCGCCGCCGCGACCGGGAGCGGCTCGAGATCCAGAAAAGCTCCGGCGACCTGCAGGCGCTCAAGGAACGGATGTTCAGTCCCGGCAACCCGCTCGCCGATCGGGAAATCGTCTAGCCTTCGTCATGCCGGCGCAGGCTGGCATCTCGGCGACATCCAGGCTTGATGTCATTGTCGACCTGAGACCCCAGCCCCTTCGACTGCCTGCAAGGCAGGCGCTCAGGACATGCTTCGCTGGGCTGACGATCTCAGTGGGCATGCCCCGCCAGCGCGGCGAGGATGGCGTCCACGGTCTTCTCGATCGAGCCGCGGCCGCTGCGGACCGTGACATGCGCTTCGGCATAGGCCGCGTTGCGCCGCCCGGCGAGTTCGCTCAGCACTTCGGCGGCATCCCGATCCTTGAGCAGCGGGCGATGGTCGCGCCGGCCGACCCGCTCCGCGAGCGTGGCGATGTCGGCGTCCAGCCACACCGCCACCCCCCGTTCGAGGATCAGTGCCCGGGTCGCATCGTCGGCGAAGGCGCCGCCGCCGGTCGCGATCACGCCGGCGGGCCCGTCGATCAGCCGTGCCATCACCCGGCGCTCGCCGTCGCGGAAATGCGCTTCGCCGAACCTCTCGAAGATTTCGGCGATGGTCATCCCCGCCGCCGTCTCGATCTCGGCATCGGCGTCGAAGAAGGGCCGGCCGAGCCGCGCCGCCAGCCGCCGTCCCACCGTCGACTTGCCCGCACCCATCAGGCCGACCAGGACGATCGCCTTCTCGGGCGATTTGTCGGAAAGGGCGGATGTATCGGGCATGCGGGGGCTATACAGAGCGCGCCGGGCTGGGGCAAAAGGCCGGCCATGGCTCGTTACGATTTTGGTCCGCCTCGCCGCCGCCGTTCGCCGGTCGGGATCATCCTTCTCCTCATCCTCGTGCTGCTGGTCGGCGTCCTGATCTATTTGGGCCTCAGGGACACCGAGGTGCCGACCCAGCGTATCGAACAGGACGTGACGAATGACATCCTGGCCCGGTAGGGCGCTGCTGCTCGCCGGCGCGGCGTTGCTCGTCGCGATCCCGGCGCTCAGCCAGGAAGCGCCCGAATCGCTTTTGCCGGAAGGCTTCGGCGACCCCGAAGCCCTGCCACCGCCGGCCCCGAAGGCGCCGGGCCAGTCGCCGGCGCCGTCGCAGCCGGGCGCGCCGGTTCCGGTCATCGCCCCGCCGCTGCCGCTTCCCGAGATCGGCGAGGGCGAGGACGTGCCGCCACCGGAAGACCTCCAGCCGGTCAACTATTTCACGATTCCCGAGGGCCGTGCCCGCCCGGTCGACCTCGTCGGGCCGCTGGAGCCCGGAAATTACGGCCTCGGCCGCGACGCCTTCGGGCCGAATCAGGGCGCGCTGCTCGCGCAGGTGATGCGCCGGCTCGATGCGCCGCTTCCGTCGCGCTGGACCTCGATCCTGCTCCGCCGCGCGCTGCTGTCGCGGGTGGCGGCGCCGGCGGGGGTCAATCCGGTCGACTGGGTGGCCGAACGTGCCGACCTGCTGCTGCGCATGGGCGAGGCCGATGGCGCGCGGATGCTCGTCCAGTCGGTCGATCAGGAATTCTACACGCCGCGGATGATCGAGGTCGCGGGGCAGGCTGCGCTGGCGACCGCCGATCCCGCCGCGCTCTGCCCGCTGGTCGGCCCGGCCAGGCAGCTGTCGCGCGATATGGTGTGGACGCTGGCCGAGGCGATGTGCGCGTCGCTCGAGAGCGAGCCTGCCCGCGCGGCGGCACTGATCGACCAGGCGCGGCGCGGCGAAGGCTCGCGCAGCATCGACCTTGCGCTGGCCGAGAAGGTCGTCGGCGCCGGCGCCGAGACCCGCCGCTCGGTCGCGATCGTCTGGGACGGCGTCGAGACGCTGACCCCCTGGCGCTTCGGCCTCGCCAGCGCGACGGGCACGGCCGTTCCGGAAAACCTGCTCGCCGGTGCCGGCCCGCGGGTCCAGGCCTGGTTCGCGCGCGCGCCGATGGTGCCGCTCGACCAGCGCCTCCAGGCTGCGTCGGTCGCCGCGGCGCTCGGTGTCTTTTCCTCGCACTCGCTCGGCGAGATCCACAGCCTGATCCTCGACCAGACCGACGTCGCCGAAACCGGCGGGACGATCGGGGCGCGCCTGCGCACCGCCTGGGTCGGCGGCAGCCCGGGCGACCGCGTGACCGCCCTGCGCACGCTCTGGACCGAGCCGACCGACCTTCGCGAGCGCTACGCCCGGCTGATCCTCACCGCGGGCGCGGCGACGCGCATTCCCGCCGCGTCCGATTATGCGGGCGATGCGCCGAACCTGGTCTCCGCAATGCTCTCGGCCGGGTTCGACGCGGATGCGGCGCGCTGGGCAGCGGTGGTGCAGGACGGCGGCGACGACCGCGCCTGGGCGATGCTGGCGCTGGGATCGCCGCGCCCCGCGGTCGACATGAGCGCGGGCCGGGTCGGGACCTTCATCGGCAATGACGAGAGCGCCGACAAGCAGCGCTCTCAGCTACTGGTCGGCGCGCTGGTCGGCCTCGGGCGGATCAGCGATGCCGAGGGCCAGCAGCTCGCGCAGGCCGCCGGGCTGGAGGTCGGCGGCACCGACATCTGGACCGACGCGATCGACCGCGCGGCGCGGGAACGGCGGCCAGGCACCGTCGCACTCCTCGCCGGCCTCGCGATGCAGACGCCCGACTGGTCCGGCGTGCCGCCGCGCTATTTCTTCCGGATCATCCGGGCGCTGCGGGCGGTCGGGCTCGATTACGAGGCGCGGATGATCGCCGCCGAGGCGATGGCGCGGGCCTGATCCGGTGTCGGAGGACCGGCAGCTCATCGGCGCCTTCCTCGAGATGATGGCGGCCGAGGCCGGGGCGGCGCGCAACACGCTGCTGGCCTATGGCCGCGATCTCGAAGGCGCGTCGGCGCTGCTCGAAGGGCGACTCGCAGAGGCCAGGCCGGAGGCGCTGCACGGGCTCGCCGAAGCGTGGATGCCGCTCAAGCGTGCCACGGTGGCGCGCAAGGCGGCGGCGCTGCGACGCTTCTTCGCGTTCCTCCAGGATGAGGGCTTCCGCGCCGACGATCCCTCCAGCGCGCTGCCGCGGCCGGGCACCGAGCGGCCGCTGCCCAGGGTGCTCGACCATCGTGCCGTCGATGCCCTCTTCGCCGAGATCGAGCGGCGCAAGGGGGAGGGGGGCACGGCAGCGCTGCGCCTCTCTGCCCTGATCGAGCTGCTCTATGGTTCGGGCCTGCGCGCCACCGAACTCGTGTCGCTGCCGCGCAATGCTGTTTCGCCCGACAAACCCTTCCTCATCCTCGCCGGCAAGGGCGGCCGCGAGCGGCTCGTGCCGATCTCGGACCGTGCCCGCGCCGCGGTTGCCGAATGGGCCGCGCAGGTGCCGCGCGACTCGCTCTGGCTCTTCCCGTCCGGCAGGAAGCATCTGAGCCGCGTGCGCCTGTACCAGCTCGTCCGCGAGCTCGCCGCGGCGGCCGGCATTCCGCCCGAGCGGATCAGCCCGCATGTCCTGCGTCATGCCTTCGCCACCCATCTCCTCGAAGGCGGCGCCGATCTGCGCGCCGTCCAGATGCTGCTCGGCCACGCCGACATCGCGACCACGCAGATCTACACCCATGTCGATTCGCGCCGGCTGATCGAGCTGGTGAACAGCCGCCATCCGCTGGCCGATGCGCCGCCGCGGAGCGCCGCGCGCGTTGACGCGGACGCGAAGCAGCCCTAACTCCGCGCGCCAATGGCCACCTATCTGGATTTCGAGAAGCCGATCGCCGAGCTGGAAGCGCGGATCGCCGAGCTTCGGGACACCGCGTCGGCGAGCGAGCCCAATATCGAGGCCGAGATCGCGCGCCTCGAGGAGCGCGCCGGCAAGCTGCTGCGCGACACCTATGCGAAGCTCACGCCCTGGCAGAAGACTCAGGTCGCCCGTCACCCGGACCGGCCGCATTTCAAGAATTATGTCGCCGGTCTCATCGAGGATTTCGTGCCGCTCGCCGGCGACCGCGCGTTCGGCGAGGACGAGGCGATCGTCGGCGGCCTCGGCAGGCTGGGCGGGCGCCGCATCGTCCTGATCGGCCACGAGAAGGGCGACGATACGGCGAGCCGCCTCAGGCACAATTTCGGCATGGCGCGGCCGGAGGGCTATCGCAAGGCGATCCGCCTGATGGAGATCGCCGACCGGTTCGGGCTGCCGGTCGTCACCCTGGTCGACACCGCCGGCGCCTTTCCGGGCGTCCAGGCCGAGGAGCGCGGCCAGGCCGAGGCGATCGCCCGCTCGACCGAGCAATGCCTGGCGCTCGGCGTGCCGATGGTCGCGGCGATCGTCGGGGAAGGGGGCTCGGGCGGCGCGATCGCGATCGCCGCCGCCAACCGCGTGCTCATGCTGGAGCACAGCATCTATTCGGTGATCTCGCCGGAGGGCTGCGCCTCGATCCTCTGGCGCACGGCCGAGAAGGCGGCCGACGCGGCCGAGGCGATGAAGGTGACCGCGGGCGATCTCGCCCAGCTCGGCGTCGTCGACCGGATCGTGCCCGAGCCGATCGGCGGGGCCCATCGCGACGGGGCACAGGCGATCGCCATGCTCGGCGTCGCGCTCGGCGAGGAGCTCGATGCGCTGGCGCCGCTCGAACGCGACGCGGTTCGCGCTGCCCGTCGCGAGAAATTCCTCGCCATCGCCTGAAGCAAAAGAAGAAAAAGAAAGGGCGGCGGAACCCAAGTCCCGCCGCCCGATCCTTTTGAACGAAGTCGAAGGCTTACTTCGACATCTCGCTCTCGACCTCGTTGAAGGTGTTGCTGAGCGTGTTGCCCAGGGCGCCCATCGCGGTGATGGCCGCAACGGCGATGAGGGCGGCAATCAGGCCATATTCGATGGCGGTCGCGCCCTTGGTGTCCTTGATCATCTTGCGAATGAACTGCATTTCCGGTCTCCTTGGTTCCAATTCCATGTTGGAAGTCCACACTTCCAGGCCGCCCGCGCTTGGCAATCTTGGGGTCAGCTTGGTTCGTCCTAGGGCAAGGAAGTTGCCAAAGATTTAATGCTCAGGCGTCCGGCCAGGCATCGGCGACATTGTTCCAGATGCCCGCCGTGGTCACGCCGACGGCGGACACGGCCGTGGCGATCGCCAGGAAGACCATCGCCAGGATGATCGCGTATTCGACTGCCGTCGCGCCGCGCCTGTCCTTGCGGATGTCGGTGAAAAGCCGCATCGCTTCGATCCCCATCCCACGCACGAAAATGCGCCGATTTGGCGAGGGCGCTAAACCCTGTGTCGTTAACGGAATCCTACCTGGAGAACGCCCTGTGCAAAAAAACCCGACAATGACGGTCGTCGCCGCAGCGCTCGTCGATGGGGAAGGGCGGGTCCTGCTCCAGCAGCGCGCGCCGGCGCGGTCGATGGCCGGGCTCTGGGAGTTTCCCGGCGGAAAGGTGGAGCCGGAGGAAACGCCCGAAGCTGCCCTGGTGCGCGAGCTGGAGGAGGAACTGGGAATCCAGGTCGATCCGGCCGAGCTGATGCCGGCCTGCTTCGCCAGCGCTCCGATGGGCGCGCGCCATATGGTGCTGCTGCTCTACATATGCCGCGACTGGCGCGGCCAGCCCCGGGCGCTGGACGCCAGCGCTCTTCGCTGGGAACGGACCCGCGACATGCCGGAAATCGCCATGCCGCCGGCGGACGCGCCCCTGATCGGGTTGCTCGAGGCCTTGCTCGGGCCTCCCGCCGGGCCGCGCCCGCCCGATCAGCGTTAGCCTTTGTAAACCAAACATCCGTAGCAGGGCACCGAAAGGAGCCCGCGCATGCCGCTGGTCGACGAGAGCATCTATGGCCGGTTCGCACGCGCGGTGAAGCCGGTCGTACTGCTCTTCCTGTTCGTCGCGACGCTCGCGCTCGCCACCCAGGTCACCAATCCCTACCCATCCGACTTCGTCAGCTTCTGGGCGGCCGGCATCCTCGCGCTCGACGGGAATCCGGCCGCCGCCTACGACGTTGCCGTCCATCGCGCGGTGGAGGAGCAGGGCGTGGCGATGCGCGGGGACATGCCCTTTCCCTATCCCCCGCCGTTCCTGATCCTCGCCGCGCCGTTCAGCCTGCTCCCCTATGTGCCCGCCCTGCTGTGCTGGGTCGTCGCGACGCTGACCTTCTACCTGCTGTGCCTGCGCACCCTCGCCCCGCGCGCGGGTCTCGCCGCCGCCGCATTTCCGCCGGTCCTCACCAACGCGATCATCGGCCAGGTCGGCTTCATCCTGTGCGGCCTGCTCGCAGCCGGCCTGGCGCTGCTGCCGAAGCGCCCCCTGATCGGCGGCGCCTTGCTCGGAATCCTGATCCTCAAGCCGCAGCTCGGCCTGGTGCTCCCCTTCGCATTGCTCGCCGCCCGGGAATGGCGCGCCATCGCGGGGGCGGCGATGTCTACGATGGGAGTCCTTCTGATCGGCGTCGTCCTGTTCGGGATGGGATCCTACGAGGCCTGGATTGCGCAAGCCCCGCTCTACGCGTCGATCGCCACCGAAGGACTCACCGGCTGGAACAAGATGGCGAGCGTCTATGCCGCGCTGCGCCTGGCCGGGACCGCCCACATGGTCGCGCTGGTCGCGCATTTCCTTGTCGCCGTCGTCGTCACGCTCGCCGCCTGCGCCGTCTGGCGGCGAACCACCGATCTCGGCCCGCGGGCGGCGAGTCTTGCCGCCGCGACGGCGCTCGCCAGTCCCTATCTCTACAGCTACGACGCGATCATCCTGGTGATCCCGTTCCTGTGGCTGGCGGAAACGGCGCGCGACCGGCCTCTGCTCGTCCCGATCTGGATCATCGCGCTGATGGCCTTCCTCCAGAACTGGACCGGGGACCTGCCGGTCAATGTCGCGCCGCTTGCCGCACTTGGCCTGTTCGCACTCGTTTGCCGCCGCGTCTGGCGGCGCGCGCGGCCGGATACCGAGTCGCTCAGTTCCGCCGGCCTGGCGCCGCAGCGCGTGGCGGCTTGAGCGCATCGACGAGCGACGCCACCGCGCTGCCGCGTCGTGCCGGCCGGGGCTGATCCGGGGCGGGCGCCCAACCGCTCAGATACAGAATCGAGAAGCGTTCCCCGGCCTTGCCGTCCGGATCGCCTGCGCCTTCGAATGCGGCCGCCGCGGCAGCGAGCCCGAGGCGCGTCAGCGGCAGACGCGACCGTTCCGCCAGCATGTTCGTCGCCGCCATGCCGCGAAGATCGCCGATGAGCGTCATCAGCGAACCGTAGCGCACCGTTACCTCTTCGACGTCGGCGACCGGCAGGGCGAAGCCGGCGCGGCCGAGCAGATCTCCCGCTGCCCGCACGTCGATCTGCGGATGGATGCGTGGGGCCGCGGCCCTCCCTTCGATCTCCTCGGCCGTGCGGATCGCCGCACGCAGGCGGGGCAGGCTGCCGGCGCCGGAGAAGGCGGCGAGGAAGAGACCGTCGGGGCGAAGCGCGCGTCGGATCAAGGTGAGCGCGCCGGGCAGATCGTTGACCGTATCGAGCACGCCGACCGAGACGACGAGGTCGAACGTCGCGTCAGCGAAGGGCAGGCGATCCTCGTCGCATTGCATGCCGGCAGTGGCGAAAACGCGACCGGCGTCGGCCGATGTGACGTTCAGGCCGCGCGTTCTGAGCTGCGCACCCAGATAGTCGTCGCCGCAGCCGAGATCGAGTGCCTCGCCGAAGTCGCGGGTGACCAGGTCGAGTCGCTCGAGCAGCTCGTCCGCCGCGCGCCGGTGCAGATAGCGCGTCTCGCTGCCCAGGCGCGCCGCGCGATCACGGCGGAGGCGCCGCAGGGCGCGGTCGAACGGCCTGTCCTGGATGTCGCTGCTGGTCACACCGGGCGCATAGCAGAAGTGCGCGGGCGCGCGACATGTCCGGGATCGGACGGTCCCATGTCCGGTTTCGGACAGTCATGGCCCGATCCTTATGCCGTTCAGTCGCGGTAAAGGGCTGGCACGGCTTTTGCTGAGCGACCGGCATGTCGCCGTACGCTTCCGCTTGGCCTCTTTCCGGCTTGCCGATAAAAGCCGCTGAGACGCACAAGTGTATTGCATCAATAAAACAGTTATGCGAGTAGAGCCGCGACGATGACCGAACACGCCTTCGAACCGATGCGCCGCGCCATGGTGGCGAGCCAGCTCCGCACCACCGGGGTCAACGATCCGCGGGTGATTGCGGCGATGGGTGAGGTGGCGCGCGAGCGTTTCGTGCCCGAGGACCGCAAGGCGATCGCCTATGCCGATGCCCTGGTGCCGATCGGCGACGGCCGCCAGCTCAACCCGCCGATGGCGCTGGGTCGGATGCTGACCGAGGCGAAGCTGCGCGGACCGGAACGCGCGCTCGTGATCGGCGCGGGCGCCGGCTATGCGGCCGCGGTGCTGGCGCGGCTCGTCGCGTCCGTGACCGCGCTCGAGGAATCGGGCGATCTCGCTGCAACGGCGCGGACGGCGCTGGCGGGAACCGGAGTCGAGATCGTCGAGGGGCCACTGAACCAGGGCCATGCCGCCGGCGCCCCTTATGACTTCATCCTGATCGACGGTGCCGTGGAAGCGGTGCCGCAGGCGATCGTCGATCAGGTCGCGGACGGCGGAGAGATCGCGCTGGCGCTGATCGACCAGGGCGTCACCCGGCTTGGTATCGGGCGGGTCGTTGCCGGAGCGTTCGGTGTGACAACCTATGCAGATGCCGCGGCGGCGGCGCTTCCGGGCTTCGAAAAGCCCCGGACGTTCAGTTTCTGAGGAGTGAATCGGTGATGCGGGGACGGTTGCTTGCCGCGGCGGGGGTGGCCGCACTGGTCTGGAGTGGCGCGGCCCTGGCGCAGCAGCAAGCTGCGCCGGCGCAGATGCCGGCCACGCTGCCGCCCGCCGCGCCCGCGCCGGGCCCGGCGATGACCCTGCGCGATGCGCTGGTCCGTACCTATGCCAGCAATCCGACGCTCATGGCACAGCGCCAGACGCTGCGCGGGCTCGACGAAGGCGTGGCGCTGGCCCGTGCGCGCGGCCGCCCGCAAGTGAACGGCGATGCCGCCTTCAACCAGGATGTGATCACCCGCAATCTCGGCGAGAACCAGCGCAACTTCAACGTCGGCGGCGATGTCCGCGTCCCGCTCTTTGCCGGAGGGACGATCCGCAACGCGGTTCGCGCCGCGAACACCCGCGTCGAGGCGGGCCGCGCCGACCTGCGCGCGACCGAGGGCGACATCTTCACCGAGGCGGTTGCCGCCTATATGGACGTGATCCGCGATCGTTCGATCGTCCAGCTCAACCAGAATCAGGTTCGCGTCCTCGAAACCAACCTGCAGGCGAATCGCGACCGGTTCGAGGTCGGGGATCTTACCCGCACCGACGTGGCGCAGTCCGAGGCCCGCCTCGCGCTTGCCCGCAGCAATCTCGCCATCGCCGAGGGGACGCTCGAGACCAGCGAGGAAAATTACGAGCGGGTGATCGGCGTCGCGCCGGGCGACCTCCAGCCGCCGCCGCCGCTGCCGAGCCTGCCGGGCGCCCCTGGGCAGGCGATGGAGGTCGCGCTCGCCAACAATGCCGACCTCGCCTCGATCGCGGCCCAGGCGCGGGCGGCCGGCTTCGACGTGCGCGCCGCGCGTGGCGAGCGCCTGCCGCTGATCTCCGGCGTGAGCAGCATCCGCTATTCGGACTCGCTCGGCACCAACAACATCAATGTCGGCGGCGGTGGCGGTCTGGTTCCCGAGAATACGACCAGCGCGGGCGTGGGCCTCACGCTCAGCGTGCCGCTCTATCAGGGCGGCGCCGCCGGCGCGCGCGTGCGTCAGGCACAGGCCCAGCGCGGGCAATTGCTCGAACAGGCGATCGGAGTCGAACGTCTGGTGATCGCCAACGCCCGCGCCTCCTATGCCCGTTATGTGGCCGCGAACGACGCGATCGAATCGAACACGATCGCGGTTGCCGCCAACGAATTGGCGCTGGAGGGCACCCGCGCCGAGCAGACGGTCGGCACCCGCAACGTCCTCGACGTTCTCAATGCCGAGCAGGAATTGCTGAACAGCCAGGTCGCGTTGGTGACGGCCCGCCGCGACGCCTATGTCGCCGGTTTCGATCTGCTGAATTCGATGGGCCAGGCCGAAGCGGAGGACCTCAATCTCGAGGACGGCCCGCTCTACGACCCGACCGTCAACTACAACCGCTATTCGGGCAGCTGGAACGATTGGGACGACGGGCCGATGATCCGCCCGGTCGCGACACGGACCGCGCCGGAGACCGCAAACAGCCCCGTGACAGAGCTGCCCCGATAGGCAATAAGGCCCTCGATATGGGGGACATTCCGCAGGATCCTTCGATGGAAGAAATTCTCGCTTCCATCAAACGCGTCATCGCCCAGGACGGCACGGCCGCCGCGCCGGCCGCGCGCGCGCGCCGGGCGCCGTCCGCCGAGCCGGCGCCGACGCCGGAAGAAGAGGACGTGCTCGAGCTCGACGATCCGGTCACCGAGGAAAGCGGGCTGATGTCGAGCGACGTCGCCGCGGCAAGCCGCGAACGGCTGGCCGCGCTCTCGGCGATCCGCCAGCGCACCGAGGCACCGGCCGACGCTGGCGCCCTGGAGGCGGTGGTGCGCGACATGCTCCGGCCGATGCTGAAGGACTGGCTCGACGAGCACCTGCCCGAGATCGTCGAGCAGCTCGTCACCCGCGAGATCGCCCGGATCACCGGCCGCAGCCTCTAATCTCCCCTCCCTGCAAGGGAGGGGCCGGGGGTGGGTAGCGCCGAAGGCGCTTTCGGCACACCTGCGCCCGAGAGCTCGCTGCGCTCGCACCCACCCTTAACCCCTCCCTGAGAGGGAGGGGAATAAGGCGCGGGGGACTTTCCGGGTCGTTTCGCCGATGCTACGCCAACGCTCCATGAGAAAGCTCCTCGCCGCGAGCCTTGCCGCGCTCGCTCTCGCCCCGGCGTCTGCCGCGCTCGCCCGCCCGATGACCGCCACCGACCTCGCCTCGATGCGACGGATCGGCGCGCCGACCGTGTCGCCGGACGGGCGCTGGGTGGTCTACCAGCTGCGCGAGACCGATCTCGCCGCGAACCGGGGCCGGCTGGACCTCTGGCTGCTCGATCTCAGCGCCGCGGAGGCCGAGCCGGTCAAGATCGCATCGGCGGCCGAGCATAACGAGCATGACCCGCGCTTCTCCGCCGATGGCCGCTGGCTCTACTATCTGAGCGGCGCTTCGGGCTCCGAGCAGCTCTGGCGGGTCCAGCTGCCGGGCGGGACGCCGGAGCGGGTGTCTGACTTCGCGACCGACATCGCCGGCTTCAGCCTCGCGCCGTCCGGCGACCGGATCGCGATCTGGGCGGATCGCAACATGGCCTGCACCGATTTCAACTGCGCCGATGTCCCGGCCGCGCAGAGCGGGCAGGGGAGCGGCCGCGTCTATGACGAGACCTTCGTCCGCCACTGGGACACCTGGGTTGAACCGAACGTCCGCTCGCGCATCTTCACTCTGCCGCTGGTCGACGGCCGGCCGCAGGGCGCCGGCACGCCCCTCGCGCCGAACCTCGTCGGCGACTCGCCGTCCAAGCCGTTCGGCGGCGCCGAGGAGATCGCCTGGAGCGCCGACGGCCGCACCCTCTACTTCACCCTGCGTCTGGGCGGCCGCACCGAGCCGAACTCGACCAATCTCGACATCTACTCTGTCCCGGCCGACGGCAGCGCCGCCCCGACCAACCTGACCGAGGCCAATCAGGCGACCGACACCACGCCCGCCGTCTCGCCGGACGGCCGCTGGCTGGCTTATGCGGCGATGGCCCGGCCGACCTATGAAGCGGACCGGCTGGTCATCCATCTGCGCGACCTGCGCACCGGCCGGACCCGGGTGCTGACGCAAGGCTGGGACCGCTCGGTCGGCTCGATCGCCTGGGCGCCCGATTCGCGCAGCCTGCTCGTCACCGCCGGCGACACGCTCGACACACCCCTGTTCCGCGTCGATGCCCGGAGCGGCAACGTCACCCGGCTCACCCAGTCCGGCACCGTCGGCAATGTCGTCCCGACTCGCGACGGCGCAGTCTTCACCCTCAACACGATCGAGCGTCCTGACGATCTCTACCGGATGAACGCCGCCGGAGAGAATGTGCCGATCACCTCGGTCAACGCGGCCTTGCTCGCCGAGCTCGATCCGGTCCGCTACGAGCGGTTCAGCTTCCGCGGCGCGCGCGGCGACACCGTGTGGGGCCAGATCGTCCGCCCCGACGGCCAGCAGTCCCGCCTGCCTGTCGCCTTCCTGATCCATGGCGGCCCGCAAAGCTCGTTCGGCAATGCCTGGTCCTACCGCTGGAACCCGCGGCTCTTCTCGGCGCCGGGCTATGCCGCGGTCACCGTCGATTTCCACGGCTCGACCGGCTACGGCCAGGCCTTCACCGACGCGATCAACCGCGACTGGGGTGGCGGCCCGCTGGAAGACCTGCGACTGGGCCTCGCCGCCGCGGGACAGCAGGATCCGGCGCTCGACATCGCCAACGCCTGCGCGCTCGGCGGCTCCTATGGCGGCTTCATGGTCAACTGGATCGCCGGCCACTGGACGGACGGCTTCAAGTGCCTGGTCAGCCATTCCGGCGTCTTCGACCAGCGCGCCATGGCCTATGAGACCGAAGAGCTCTGGTTCACCGAATACGAGTTCGGCGGCCCCTATTTCGAGCCCGAGGCCGCGGCGAACTACGAGCGCAACAACCCGGTCAACTTCGTCCAGAACTTCCGCACCCCGATGCTGGTCCTCCATGGCGAGCGCGATTTCCGCATTCCGTACAGCCAGTCGCTCGGCCTGTTCAACGCGCTCCAGCGCCGGGGCGCCCCCTCGCGCCTCGTCGTCTTCCCGGACGAGAATCACTGGATCCTGAAGCCGCAAAACTCGATCCAGTGGTATCGCGAGGTGAATCGCTGGCTCGACCAGTATCTGAGGCCGTCCAACTAGCCGTCATCCCGGCGAAGGCCGGGATCTCGGGACCAGAACGAGCAGCCCTGCGATTGTTGGAGACAAATAGGATTTCGTCTGAAACGCTGGCCGGATGAGACCTTTCTCCTCATCCCCTGCGCACCAGCCCCCGGTCCGGCCGCCCCGCGCCTGCCTGCATATGGCCGTCAGCGACCTGGCGGCGGACAAAAGCGGCCAGAACTGGACAAGGCCCGAACCACATTCTCGGCGCGGGCCGCCAACAAAATGCCCTGATTCCGACGACTTCTCCGAGGAACCTCAAAACGGAGACGCCGGAATTTTCCTGTTTTCTGCGGAATCCCCGAACTTCGCCCCCGCCGGAGTGCGGGATTCCCGGCTGTTCTCCGTGCCTTCCGCCGCAAGGCTGCCGGAAAAAATGTCTTGCGAACCGGCCCCGGGGCGACGTGGATGGCCGCCTCCGGCTCTCGCCGCCGTGACGGTGATTGCTCCGGAGTGCGCCTCTCGTCTAAGCGCCACGCATGAGCGAACTGCCCAAGACTTTCGAACCCGGTCCGATCGAGGCGCGCTGGTACGCGCATTGGGAGGAGAACGGCCTGTTCCGCGCCGAGCGCAACGAGGCCGAGCCCTACACCATCGTCATCCCGCCGCCCAACGTGACGGGGTCGCTCCACATCGGCCACGCGCTCGACAACACGCTGCAGGACATCCTGATCCGTCATGCCCGCATGCAAGGGAAGGACGCGCTCTGGGTGGTCGGCATGGACCATGCCGGCATCGCCACCCAGATGGTGGTCGAGCGGCAGATGGAGGAGCGGCAGGACAAGCGCACCAACTACAGCCGCGACGAATTCGTCGCCAAGGTGTGGGAATGGAAGGCGGAGAGCGGCGGCCAGATCACCCGCCAGCTCCGCCGGCTCGGCGCGTCCTGCGACTGGCGCAATGAGCGCTTCACCATGGACGAGGGCTTCTCGAAGGCCGTCCTCAAGGTGTTCGTCGATCTCTACGAGCGCAAATTGCTCTACCGCGACAAAAGGCTGGTGAACTGGGATCCCGGCCTCAAGACCGCGATCTCCGACCTCGAGGTCGAGACGCGGGATGTCCAGGGCAAGTTCTGGCACTTCAGATATCCGCTGGAGGACGGCTCCGGCCATATCTCGGTCGCCACCACCCGGCCCGAGACGATGCTCGCCGACATGGCCGTCGCGGTGAATCCGGAGGACGAGCGCTACAAGGCGCTGGTGGGAAAGAACGTCCGCCTGCCGGTCACCGGGCGCCTCGTGCCGATCATCACCGACGAGCATGCCGATCCGGAACTGGGGTCGGGTGCGGTCAAGATCACGCCGGGCCACGATTTCAACGACTTCGAGGTCGGCCGCCGCGCCGGCATCAAGCCCGCCGACATGCTCAACATGCTCGACGGCGATGCGAAGGTGATCCAGACCGCCGACGGCCTGATCCCCGACGACCTGCTCGGCCTCGACCGCTTCGACGCCCGCAAGCGCGTCGTCGCACTCATCGAGGAAGCGGGCCTTTTGGAGCAGGTCGAGGACCGGACGGTCGCGACGCCGTTCGGCGACCGCTCCGGCGCGGTGATCGAGCCCTGGCTGACCGACCAATGGTATGTCGACGCCGAAACGCTGGCGAAGAAGCCGATCGAAGCGGTCCGCTCCGGCGACATCAGGATCGTCCCCAAGACCTGGGAGAAGACCTGGTTCAACTGGCTGGAGAACATCCAGCCCTGGTGCGTCTCGCGCCAGCTCTGGTGGGGGCACCGGATTCCGGCGTGGTATGGGCCGGTGCTCGGCGAGCGTGGCGACCAGACCTTCAAGCAGGACTTCGCACCGGCGCAAAAGACCTTTGTCGCCGAAACCGAAGCTGAGGCGCTGCTTCTGGCTCGCGAATATTATGGTTCGAAGCATCAAGTGAGCATTGCTGACTCGCGAGACGCAGCCTTTGATGGCTTTCTGAAGGGTGGGGACACCGTCCACCTTTGGCGCGATCCCGACGTCCTCGACACCTGGTTCTCCTCCGCCCTCTGGCCGTTTGCGACCCTGGGCTGGCCGGACAACGCGGAACCAACCCTCTCCCCTGGGGGGAGAGGGCAGGGTGAGGGGGCTCCCACGTCTGAACGTTCCCTCGAAGGCCGAACCCCCTCACCCCAACCCTCTCCCCCCGGGGGAGAGGGGGCAAAGTGGGTCGCGAAGCCGGGGAGCGAACTGGCTCGCCACTATCCCAACGATGTGCTCGTCTCGGGCTTCGACATCATCTTCTTCTGGGACGCCCGCATGGCGATGCAGGGCTTCGAGTTCATGGGAGAGAGACCGTGGAAGACATTGTATCTCCACGGCCTGGTCCGCGACGCCAAGGGCCAGAAGATGTCCAAGTCGAAGGGCAACACGGTCGATCCGCTGGGCCTCATCGACACCTATGGCGCCGACGCGCTGCGCTTCACGCTGGCCGCGATGGAAAGCCAGGGCCGCGACATCAAGCTCGATGAGAAGCGCGTCGAGGGTTATCGCAACTTCGCCACCAAGCTCTGGAACGCCGCCCGTTTCTGCCAGGCGAACGGCATCGGCGCGTCGAAGACGATCGAGCCGCCGCAGGCGACCCTGCCGGTCAACACGTGGATCATCGGCGAGACGGTGAAGACCGTCCAGGCCCTCGACCTCGCCCTCGCGGAACTCCGCTTCGACGAGAGCGCCAACGCGGTCTACCAGTTCACCTGGGGCACCTTCTGCGACTGGTATCTGGAGCTGATCAAGCCCGTTCTCTCTCCCCTCCCGCTTACGGGAGGGGATCAAGGGGAGGGAAACGATGCCGCCGAAACCCGCGAAGTCGCCGCCTGGGTGCTCGACCAGATTCTCGTCATGCTCCACCCGTTCATGCCCTTCGTGACCGAGGAGCTGTGGGGCGCGATTGGTGAGCGGCCCTATCCGCTGATCCTCGCCAAATGGCCGATGCCGGACGCCCGCGCGCTCGATCCCGAGGCGGGCCTGGAGATCGACTGGCTGATCCGCCTCGTCAGCGGCATCCGCACCGCGCGCTCCGAGCTCAACGTGCCACCCGGCGCGAAGCTGCCGCTGCACGTCCGCGGTGCGGCGCCGGGCACGTCGGCCCGGATCGAACGTCACGCCGCCGCGATCCAGCGCCTCGCCCGGATCGAGGCGATCGCCGGCAGCGAACCTGCGGGCGGGGCGGCGCAGATCATCGTCGACGAGGCGACCTTCATCCTGCCGCTCGAAGGCGTGATCGACATCGCGGCGGAGAAGACCCGTCTCGCCAAAGCCGCCGAAGCCGCCGAGAAGGAGCGCGACTCGCTCGCCGGGCGCCTCGACAATCCGAGCTTCGTCGAGCGCGCCAAGCCGGAGGCGGTGGAGAAGGCGCGGGCCGACCATGCGGAGAAGTCGTCCGACGCGGAAAAATACCGGGCGGCGCTCGCGCGGCTGAGCTAGACGGCGGCAGGGGGCCGGATGGGAGACGAACGGACGTCAGCACCGACGGCAAGCAGGCCAGGCCAGCGCGACCTCACCACCGGCCCGATCGGCCCGGTGCTGCTCGCTTTTGCCGTCCCGACGCTCATCTCCTCGGTTCTCCAGTCGCTGAACGGGTCGATCAACGCGATCTGGGTCGGGCGCTTCCTCGGCGAGGACGCGCTGGCGGCGACGTCCAACGCCAACATGACGATGTTCCTGCTGATGGCCTTCGTCTTCGGCTTCGGCATGGCGGCCACGGTGCTGATCGGCCAGGCGTTCGGCCGCCACGATCTCGCCGAAGTGCGGCGGGTGACCGGCACCGTGATCGGCGCCTTCGTGCCTGTGGCCGCCGCGATCGGCCTGCTCGGCTGGATCTTCGCGCCGGACCTGCTGCGCATTCTCGCCACGCCGCCCGACGCGGTGCCGCTCGCGCTCGCCTATCTGCGCGTCATCTTCATCGCCATGCCGCCGATCCTGCTCGCGACCTTGCTCGTCATGAGCCTGCGCGGGGCCGGGGATGCGATGACCCCGCTCTGGTTCATGATCGTCGCCGTGGTGCTCGACAGCGGCCTCAACCCCGTCTTCATCCTCGGGCTCGGCCCGGTGCCGGCAATGGGCATCGCCGGATCGGCGATGGCGACGGTCGTCGCCAATTACGTCGCCCTGATCGGCCTGATCGTGTTCATCTATCGCCGCGACCTGCCGATCCGGTTGCGCGGGGCGGAGCTGCGCCTTCTCTGGCCCGATCGGGCGTTGCTCGGCATCGTCGTGCGCAAGGGCGTGCCGATGGGCCTGCAGATGATCGTGGTCTCCGCCTCCGCGCTCGCCGCCCTCGGCCTCGTCAACCGCGAAGGCGTTCACACCACCGCCGCCTTCGGCGTGGTCCTGCAGCTGTGGGCCTATATCCAGATGCCCGCCATGGCGCTGGCCGCCGCGGTCAGCGCCATGGTGGCCCAGAATATCGGTGCCGGGCGATGGGATCGGGTGGGCAAGGTCACGCGTGCCGGCATCCTCTATAACCTTGCCATTACCGGATCGCTGGTGGTCGTGCTCGCGGTGGCCGATCGGCCGGCGCTCGCCCTGTTCCTCGGCGGCGAGAGCCCGGCGCTGCCGATCGCCCGGCATATCCAGCTCCTCGTCACGTGGAGCTTCCTGCTGTTCGGCGTGACCATGATCCTCTTCGGCACGGTGCGCGCCAATGGCGCGGTGCTGGGCCCGCTGATCATCTTCGCCATCGGCCTGTTTCCGATCCGCCTCGGCTTCGCCGTCGGTGCCTATCCATGGCTCGGGGCGGACGCGCTGTGGCTCAGCTTTCCGGTCAGTGCGCTCGCCAATATGGCGATGGCGATCGCCTTCTATCTGCACGGCGGCTGGCGGGAGAGCCGGATGATGGCCCCGCCGCCTGTCACCGAGCTGGAAGAGGAGGCACAGGCCGTCGCGGAGCCGGGCGGACGGCTCAATCCTTCGGGCTAGCTCACGTTGCTCCTCAGCGGCGGACCGGCTACGACAAGCCCGTCGCGTCCTGTTTTTCTGGAGGGGCGGATGGAGCGAATCGCACTTCACGCAGCCCTGCTTGTGATCTCCGCAGCTTCGGTCGCCGCCCCGATGCCCGCCATTGCATCCGGCACACAGGCGAGCCGGCCGGACGGGCAGGACATCGCGGATCGAGTCGCGGGCACCTATTATGGCGACGTGATCTCCGATGCGCGCGGATCGTCGCGGTCGGGCGTAACGATTACCGTCACCCGTGTCGGCGCCAATCTCGTTGAAGTAAGCTCCGACTATGCGCGGATTCCAACGGTACGGATCCCGATCGAACGGGCGATGAGTGCGATCGTCCAGGCAAATGGCGATCATGTCTTCCTCATCGACGAGGGTGGCGACCCCGATGGCCTGACCCTGACGATCGACGGTGCCTCGCTCAGCGTCCGTCGCCAGTCGGCGCCGAAATAGGACGCCTCAGGCCGCCAGCGCCGTCCGTTCGCCCACCGCATCGGCCAGCACGTCGAGCAGCTCGACCGTCTCGTCCCAGCCGATGCAGCCGTCGGTCACGCTCTGGCCGTAGGTCAACGACTGGCCCGGCACGAGCTCCTGCCGCCCGCCGATGAGGTGGCTCTCGATCATCATCCCGAAGATCCGCCGCTCGCCGGCCTTGATCTGCCCGGCGACGTCGGCGACCACCAGCCGCTGGTTCTCCGGCTTCTTGCGGCTGTTGCCGTGGCTCGCATCGACCATGATCCGGCGATCGCAACCGGCCTTCGCCGCCTCGCGGGCGGCCGCCTCGATGCTGGCATGATCGTAATTGGGCTCCTTCCCGCCGCGCAGGATGATGTGGCAGTCGTCATTGCCCTTCGTCGCCACGATCGCCGAATGGCCGCCCTTGGTCACCGACAGGAAATGGTGCGGCTGCGACGCGGCCGTCACCGCATCGAGCGCGATCTTGAGATTGCCGTCGGTGCCGTTCTTGAACCCGACCGGGCAGGAGAGGCCCGAGGCAAGCTCGCGGTGGGTCTGCGACTCGGTCGTGCGCGCCCCGATCGCGCCCCAGGCGACAAGATCGGCGATGTACTGCGGCGTGATCATGTCGAGGAACTCGGTGCCCGCCGGCAGGCCGATCCGGTTGATGTCGAGCAGCAGCTCACGCGCGACGCGCACGCCCTTGTTGATGTTGAAGCTGCCGTCGAGGTCCGGATCGTTGATCAGGCCCTTCCAGCCGACCGTCGTGCGCGGCTTCTCGAAATAGACCCGCATCACGATTTCGAGTCGGTCCCCGAGCCGCTGACGCTGCTCCGCCAGCCGGACCGCATAGTCGAGCGCAGCGGCCGGATCATGGATGGAGCAGGGCCCGACCACGACCAGCAGCCGCTCCTCCTGCCCGTGCAGGATGCGGTGGATCGCCTGGCGCGCCGCATAGACCGTGTCGCTGATCTCGCCGCTGATCGCGAATTCGCGCAGCAGGTGGGCGGGGGGCGAGAGCTCCTTGATCTCGTCGATGCGGACGTCGTCGGTCTGGTGCGTCATGTCGGGTCCGATACTCTTGTGAAGGGCAATAAAAAACCGCCAGTTTTGCAGCTGGCGGTTCGCGGAAATCAGGCTGTGCTTGTGCGTTACGCGCGCGCCCGACTCCTCCCGCCAAAGGCGGTAAAGCCGGTAAAATAGGTGTAGAGCCAAGTACGGGTCATCGGATGCATCCTAACGCGGTTATCACCCCAACCGCAAGGGGGCCTCAGACTGCGAACAACGTCACGCCCCGATATTTGCCGTCATTGGGATCGAACAGCGACTCGGGCTCGAACGGCATGTCGGCGACGGCCACGTCCTTGAGGCCGGCAAGCTTGAAGGTCCCGAGCTTGATCTCGCGCGGCGGCTGGCCATCGCGCTCCACCGCGACGGCGTCGACATAGAGCTCGTCGTGACGCGTATAGAGGATGTGCGGCGCCAGCTTGAACGCCGTGCGGTTGTAGGTCGCAGCCACGCATTTGCGGGTCGCGATCGCCTCGAAGATCGGCCGGTTCGTGTCCATTGGGTCCTTATAAAGGACCCATGTTAGCGTTCTCAAGTCAATTTTGTGCAACGCAGCATGAAATTCGGTTCAACTGTCCGCTGGCACGACCACCACGATCGCCCGCTCGGCAACCTCGACCGTCGCCGGCGTGTGTCCCAGCACTTCGCCGTCGATCGAGATGGGAAGGGGCGGGTCGGTGATCAGCCTGAGCTTACGCGCATGAAAATCGCGCACCGTCTCGCGCCGCGACTCGAGCCTGAGCAGGATGCCGATCCAGTTCCACAGCAGCCGGTTCTTCTCGCGCCCCGTCACCGCCTGGACCACGATCTCGCCGCTGTCGACCTCGGCCGCGTCGACCACCTCGACTCCGCCATGGAAGCCGCCATTGGCGATTCGCACCTCCATCGCGTCCATCTCGTGCCGCTCGCCATCGATCTCGACGGTGAGGTGGAAGGGCTTGAAGCGGACGGTCTGGATGCCGGCCCAGATCAGATAGCCGAACCGGCCGAGCAACTTCTTGAGATTGTGCGGCACGGTTGCGCCGACCAGCGGCGACAGGCCCATCGCGGCACTGTTGGCGAAATAGTCGCCGTCGATGACACCGAGATCGACGCGCCACCGCTTGCCCGTGGCGATCGTCCGGATGGCGCCCTCGAGGTCGAGCGGGATTCCGAGGGTGCGCGCGAAGCTGTTCGCCGTCCCGAGCGGCAGCAGCGCGAACACGCAGTCGCGGTCGACCAGCTCGTCGACCGCCGAGGAGAGCGATCCGTCGCCGCCGCCGACGATCACCATCGGCGCGCCGCTGCGGACCGCGGCCTTGACGGTCGGGATGAGGTTGCGGGTCTTGCGCACCGCATGGGCTGCGGTCAGCCTTATCCCCGCCTCGCGCAGCCGGAAGACGGCCCGGCGGAACAGCTTGCGCCCCTTGCGCGAATGCGCGTTGACGATGAGAATCGCTTCCTTGGGGACCGGGCGGGAATCGGGCACCTCCGACCAACGCATCAAAAAGCCGATCCTGTCCAATCTTCTTTGCGCGGGCGCGCCGCCGCGCTAAGCGCTCCCTCGCAATGACCTCCGCCAGCTATCCCGCCCTGCGCCTGCGCCGCACCCGCGCCGCCGCGTGGAGCCGCGCGCTCGTCGCCGAGACCGTCCTCGCTCCCGCTGACCTGATCTGGCCGCTGTTCATCACCGAAGGGGAGGGCGTCGAGGAACCGATCGCCTCGCTCCCCGGCGTGTCGCGCTGGTCGGTCGACCTGATCCGGGATCGCGCCCGCGAGGCGCGTGAGCTCGGCATTCCGTGCATCGCGCTCTTCCCCAATACGCCGCCGGGCCTGCGCAGCACCGACGCGCGCGAGGCGCTCAACCCCGACAACCTGATCTGCCGCGCGGTGCGCGCCGCCAAGGAGGCCGCGCCCGAGGTCGGCGTCCTGACCGATGTCGCGCTCGACCCCTATACCGCGCACGGCCATGACGGCCTCGTCGATGATGCGGGCTATGTGCTGAACGACGATACCGTCGACGTCCTCGTCAATCAGGCGCTGGTGCAGGCCGAGGCGGGCGCGGACATCGTCGCGCCGTCCGACATGATGGACGGCCGCGTGGGCAGGATCCGTTCAGCCCTCGAACAGGCGGGGCATGTCAACGTCCAGATCATGGCCTATGCCGCCAAATATGCCTCGGCCTTCTACGGGCCGTTCCGCGATGCGGTCGGCAGCCGCGGCCTGCTCAAGGGCGACAAGAAGTCCTACCAGATGGACCCGGCCAATGCCGAGGAGGCGCTGCGTGAGGTCGCGCTCGATCTCGCCGAGGGCGCCGACACGGTGATGGTGAAGCCGGGCCTGCCTTATCTCGACATCGTCCGCCGTGTGAAAGAACGGTTCGAAGTCCCTGTCTTCGCGTATCAAGTATCCGGCGAATATGCGATGATCGAGGCCGCCGCCGCGGCCGGGGCGGGGGACCGCGACGCCCTCGTCCTCGAAACCCTGATGGCCTTCAAGCGCGCCGGCTGTTCGGGCGTGCTCACCTATCACGCCGCGCACGCGGCACGGCTGCTCGGGCGCTGATGCTCGACGCGCTGCGCGCCGAGATCGCTGCGCTGGAAGCGGCGGCGGCGCCGCTCGAGCCGGATGCGGAGCGCCGGCGCACGCTGGCCGCCGATGCGCTCGACTACGCTCAAGGGTTTCTCGACGCCCTCCCCGGGGCGCCGGCCAACCGCAACTGGGAGGGCGTGCGGCCCCTGGACGGCGAGTTCGGCGACGAAGGCCGCGATCTCGCCGAGCTGATCGCCTATTTCCATCGCGCGGTTGCCGAGCCCGGCATCACGACCACCTCACCGCGCTTCATGGGCTATGTGCCGGGCGGCGGCCTGTTCCATTCGGCACTTGCCGATTTCCTTGCCGCGGCGACCAACAAATATTCGGGCTTCGCTTCCGCCGCGCCCGGCGCGGTGCGGCTGGAGAATGCGACCGCTGCCTGGATCGCGCGGGTCATCGGCTTTCCGGAAGGTGCGGCGGGCACGCTGACCTCGGGCGGCAGCCTCGCCAACCTCACCGCCATCGTCGCGGCGCGCGAGGCACGGGATGCCGAGGGCGGCGGCGCGGTCTATCTCACCCGATTCGCCCATCACTGCATCGACAAGGGCCTGAACATCGCCGGGCGCGGGCGCGCGCCTCGACGATTAATTCCGACCGACTCGCAGCATCGCATGGACATCGGCGCGCTGGCCGAGGCGCTGGAGAAGGATCGTGCGTCCGGCATCCGGCCCTGGCTGGTCGTCGCCTCGGCCGGGACGGTGGACACCGGTTCGGTCGATCCGCTCGCCGGGATCGCCGCGCTCTGCGCCCGCCATGGCGCCTGGTTCCATGTCGATGGCGCCTATGGCGGTCTCTTCATGCTGTGCGAGGAGGGCAAGGCGGCACTGTACGGGCTCGATGCCGCAGACAGCGTCGCGCTCGACCCGCACAAGACCCTCTTCCTGCCCTACGGCACCGGCGCCGTTGTCGTCCGCGACGGTCGCCACCTGCTTCATGCCTTCAGCGCCAGCGCCGACTATATCCAGCCGCTGGGCGAGACCGGCGTCGGCCCGTCGCCGGCGGACCTCTCGCCCGAGCTCACCCGCCATTTCCGCGCGCTGCGCCTCTGGCTGCCGCTGCAGGCCGCCGGCGTCGCTGCCTTTCGCGCCGCGCAATCCGAGAAGATCGGGCTCGCCCGTTACTTTCATGCCCGGCTGGCGGCGCTGGACGGCTGGGAGGTGGGCGGCCCACCGGATCTGTCGATCGTGGCCTTCCGTTTCCGCCCGGGTAGGGGCAACACCGACGCGTTCAACGATCGCCTGCTGCGCCGCATCCAGGAGGAAGGCCGGCTCTTCCTGAGCGGCACCCGGATCGACGGTGCGCCCTGGCTGCGTTGCGCGATATTGTCGTTCCGTACCCATCTGGCGCATATCGATGACGCCATCGACGTCCTGGTCCGCACCGCCGCTGCGCTGCAATCGGAAGGAAGACTGAGTGCACAGTGAAGCCGCCGCCGGACGGGTCAACGAGCGCTATGCGCGTCCGCTCTTCCTGCTGACCATCGTCACCGGGTCGTTCCTGCTCTTCCTCACCCAGCCGATGATCGCGCGCATGGCGTTGCCCCGGATCGGCGGCGCGCCCTCGGTGTGGAACAGCGCGATGCTGGTCTACCAGTTCCTGCTGCTCGCCGGCTATGCCTACGCCCATTGGGTGGCCCGGATGAAGCCGCGGCGGCAGGCGGGGATCCACATCGTCCTGTTCGGCGTCGCGGCGCTCTGGCTGCCGATCGGGCTCACCTCTGCGGTGCCGCCGGCCACCTTCGAGCCAGCGATCTGGGTGCCCTGGTTCCTGCTGAACTCGATCGGTCCCGTGTTCTTCATCGTCTCAGCCCAGGCGCCTTTGATGCAGCGCTGGTATGCGCTGGAGACGAGCCGCGGCGATCCCTATCCGCTTTATGCGGCGTCCAACCTCGGCAGCTTCGCCGGCCTCATCTCCTATCCGCTGATCGTCGAGCCGCTGATGACGCTCCAGCAGCAGAGCTGGCTGTGGACGGGCATCTATGCGGCGCTGGTCCTGCTCGTCATCGGCTGCGCGCTGACCGTGCCGGCCGACGCGGTCGAGGTCGTCCCGGAAGAGCAGGAGGCGCCGCCGACCATTCGCCGCACGCTGCACTGGATCGCGCTCGCCGCCGTGCCGTCGGGCCTGATGCTGTCGACGACGACGCACCTCACCACCGACATCGTCGCGATGCCCCTGCTCTGGGTGCTGCCGCTCGGCCTCTATCTCCTCAGCTGGGTGATCGCCTTCGCCGCGCGTCGCAAGCCGGCCGAGGTCATTACCATCGGCGCGCCGCTCGTCATCCTGATCTGCGGCGGCCTCGCGTTCAGCGACGGCACGCGCAATCCGTTCGTCTCGGCAACGATGGGGCTCGCCCTGCTGTTCGCGATCGCCGTGGCGCTGCACAGCGAGATGTTTCGCCTGCGCCCCGCGGTCGGCCACCTCACTCGCTTCTACCTCGCCATGTCGTTCGGCGGCATGCTCGGCGGCCTGTTCTGCGCGATCGTCGCGCCGCTCCTGTTCGACTGGGCCTATGAGCACCCGCTGCTGATCCTCGGCGCGGCGCTGCTCGTGCCGCAATATATCCTGCTGCCCTGGCCGTCGTCGCGCGCGCGCATCATCGCGATCGTCGTGCCGCTCTCCGCGCTGGCGCTCTCCTATCTGACCGAGCAGGGTTATCTCGGCCATTCGCCGATGGTGACCATGGCCGGCAGCATCGTCGTGTCGCTGTTCGCCTTGGCCTGCCTCGGCCGGCGCTGGGCCTTTACCGTCAGCCTTGCGGCCTTGATGCTGAGCTATGGCGGCTGGTCGACGATCGCCCGCACCGGCATCGAGGACCGGACCCGTTCCTATTTCGGGATCTACGAGGTCTATGAGCGGCCGGACGGATCGGCCCGCGTGCTCACCCACGGCACGACCCTGCACGGCATCCAGAACCTCGAGCCGGGGCTCGAGACGATGCCGACCAGCTATTATGCCCGCCGTTCCGGGGTGGGCCTGGTGTTGGACAACGCCAATGCCCTGTTCGGCGGCACTGCGCGGATCGGGGTGATCGGCCTCGGCAGCGGCACGCTCTCCTGCTATCACCAGCCCGGCCAGCGCTGGACCTTCTTCGAGATCGATCCGGCGATGGTCGACGTCGCCCGCAACCGGTTCAGCTTCCTGAACCGCTGCGCGCCCGACGCGCGCATCGTCCTCGGCGACGCCCGCCTGAGCATGGCCCGCGAGCCGGCCAATTCCTTCGACGTGCTCGCCGTCGACGCCTTCTCGTCCGATTCGGTGCCGATGCACCTCCTCACGCGCGAGGCGCTGCGGGTCTATGGCCGGGCGGTGCAGCCGAACGGCATCGTGCTGTTCCATGTCTCCAACCGCTATCTCGACCTGAAGCCGGTGGTCGCCGACATCGCCCGGCGCGAGGGCTGGACGGCCTGGCTGCTGCAATATGTGCCGGAGGAGGACGAGCAGGCCGCCAACCTCACCATCTCGGTCTGGATCGCCCTGTCGCGCAACCCCGAAACCCTCAACCAGCTCTACCAGCTGAGCGGCGCCGACAGCATCTACTGGGAGGTGCTGGAGCCGACCCGGGGCTTCTCCGGCTGGAGCGACGACCACGCGTCGATCCTCTCGATCATCAACTATCCCGATCTGTGGCCGGGCGGTGAATGAGGTGAGGGACGCGCGCCTCCTGGCCATCGGCGGCAAAACGCCGCGGATCGACCCGGCCGCCTTCGTCGCCGCGGGCGCGGTGCTGATCGGCGATATCGAGCTCGGGCCGGAGGCGAGCATCTGGTACAATTGCGTGCTGCGCGGCGACGTGAACCGCATCCGCATCGGCGCGCGCACCAACGTGCAGGACGGCACCGTCATCCATTGCGACTCGCCGAGACCGGGCACGCCGGACGGCCATCCGACGATCATCGGCGCCGACGTGCTGATCGGCCATCTGGCGATGGTCCATGGCTGCCTGCTCCATGACCGTGCCTTCGTCGGGCTCGGCGCGATCGTCATGGACGGCTGCGAGATCGAAGGCGACGCGATGCTCGCCGCCGGCGCAATGCTGACGCCGAGCCGGCGAATCCCTTCGGGACAGCTCTGGGCGGGTCGCCCGGCCAAATATGTCCGCGATCTGAGCCAGGCCGACATTGCCGGCATGCGGGCCGGCGTCGCCCATTATGTCGAGCTGGCAAGGCAGCACGCCGCGGCGGTCGCGGCAGGCGCCTAGCCGCAGTTGAAGCGGGCGACCTTGCCCTCGGCATCGAGCTCGATATTCAGGCGATCCTCGCGATAGTCCATCGTCACTGCGTCGCCCGGGCGAATCCAGCGCAGGGTGCGCGCATTGCTCCGCTGCTGTGCCTGGGCGCCGAGCTCGGGGGTCCCCGGCTGGCCGACGAGGCTCTGCAGCCCGTCGGCGTTGCAGCGCTGGGCGCCGCCGGGCCCACCATTGCCGCCTTCCTCCGGCGGCGTGGTCGTGCAGGCGACGGTCATCATGGCGAGGGCGGTGACGGCGGCTTTCATGATACGCTCTCCACTTCGGTCCGGGTCATCACCAGTTTGCCATTGCGGATCGCGAAGGCCAAGCGCCCCTCGACGAGGTCGAGCGCGTCGCGCCCGAACTCCTCGTAGCGCCAGCCTTCGAGGATCGAGAGCCCCTCGCGCCGGCCCGCAGCAAGCAATTCCAGTTCCTCGGAGCGGGCGACCAGTCGTGGCGCGACATTGCTCTCGCGCGCCCGGATCTTGAGCAGCAGCTTCAGCAGGTCGGCGACCAGCGCACCCTCGCGGCCCAGGCCCGGCGAGCGTTCGTCCCGCGCCGGCATCTCGTCCGGTGGCAACGGCCGCGCATGCCCAAGCGCCTCGATCATCCGTCCGCCGATGTCGTTGGTCCGCCAGGCGGGGGAGAGGCCGCGTACCTTGCCGAGCGCGTCCTGATCGGCCGGCGGGTGCATGGCGACGTCGGCGAGCGTCTCGTCCTTCATGATCCTCCCGCGCGGCAGGTTCTTCGAGCGCGCCTCGACCTCGCGCCAGGCGGCGAGCGCCTTCAGCCGCCCGAGCACTTCGGCCTTGCGGCTCTGCACCTTGACCTTCTTCCAGGATGTCGCTGGATCGTTGAGATAGTTGGCGGGGTCGGAGATCCGCTCCATCTCCTGGTCCAGCCAGGCGCCGCGCCCGGTCTTCATGAGCCGGTCGAGCATCTTCGGGAAGAGCTCGGCAAGGTGCGTCACGTCGCCGATCGCATAGTCGATCTGGCGCTTGTCGAGCGGGCGGCGGGCCCAGTCGGTGAAGCGCGCGCCCTTGTCGAGACTGCGCCCGAGCAGCGATTCGACGAGATTGGAATAGCCGACCTGCTCGCCGAGCCCGAGCGCCATCGCGGCGACCTGGGTGTCGAACATGGGATGCGGGGTGCGGCCGGTCAGGTTGACGACGATCTCGATATCCTGCCCGCCGGCATGGAAGACCTTCAGGACCTCCTCGTTGTTGACGAGCAGCTCGAGCAGCGGCGCGAGATCGATTCCCTCGGCCTTGGGGTCGATCGCGGCGGCCTCCTCGCGGCTCGCGACCTGCAAGAGGCACAGGTCAGGCCAATAGGTGTTCTCGCGCATGAATTCGGTGTCGACCGCGACGAAATCGGACCGGGCCAGCCGTTCGCAGAGCTTTTCGAGAGACTCGGTGTCGGTGATGAGGGAATGAATCTGCATTGGCGGCCGTCATAACCACGGGCAGATCGCTTGACAAAGCGCTGTGAGTGACGCGAAGCGCCTCGCACATACTTTTCCACATATTTCAGACTTCGAAAGCGACCCGATGCACGCCTATCGCACCCACACCTGCGGCGAACTCCGCGAAAGCCATGTCGGCAGCCGGGTCCGCCTGTCCGGCTGGGTCCACCGCAAGCGCGACCATGGCGGGGTGCTGTTCGTCGATCTGCGCGACCATTACGGCCTCACCCAGATCGTCGCCCGCGCCGACAGCGAACCGCTGAAGGTGCTCGAACATCTGCGCGCCGAATCCGTGGTGACGATCGACGGCGAGGTCGTGTCGCGCGGTCCCGAGGCGACCAACCCGAACCTGCCGACCGGTGCGATCGAGGTGGTCGCGGACAGCGTCACCGTCCAGTCCGCCGCCGACGAGCTGCCGCTGCCGGTCGCCGGCGAGGCCGACTATCCCGAGGACATCCGCCTGCGCTACCGCTACCTGGACCTGAGGCGCGAGCGGCTGCACGCCAACATCCTGCTGCGCAGCCACGTGATCAGCTCGATCCGCCGCCGGATGATCGACCAGGGCTTCACCGAGTTCCAGACCCCGATCCTGACCGCCTCGTCGCCGGAGGGCGCGCGCGACTATCTTGTCCCGAGCCGCGTCCACCCGGGCAAGTTTTACGCGCTCCCGCAGGCGCCGCAGATGTTCAAGCAGCTGATCATGGTCGCCGGCTTCGACCGCTATTTCCAGATCGCGCCCTGCTTCCGCGACGAGGACGCCCGCGCCGATCGCTCGCCCGGCGAGTTCTACCAGCTCGATTTCGAGATGAGTTACGTGACGCAGGACGACGTGTTCGCGGCGATCGAGCCGGTGCTGCACGGCGTGTTCGAGGAGTTCGCCGACTGGCAGGGCAAGGGCCGCAGCGTTTCGCCGCTGCCGTTCCGCCGCATCCCGTTCAGGGAAGCGATGCTCAAATACGGCTCGGACAAGCCGGACCTGCGCAACCCGATCCTGATCTCCGACGTCAGCGACCATTTCAAGGGCTCGGGCTTCGGCCTGTTCGACCGGATCGTTTCGGGCGGCGACGTCGTTCGCGCCATCCCGGCGCCGGGCACGGCCGAGAAGAGCCGCAAGTTCTTCGACGACATGAACGACTGGGCGCGCTCCGAAGGCCATGCCGGCCTCGGCTACATCACGCAGAAGGGCGGCGAGCTGGGCGGCCCGATCGCCAAGAATCACGGCGAGGAAGCCACCCGCAAGCTCATCGAGGCGCTGGGCCTCGGCCCGGACGACGGCATCTTCTTCGCCGCCGGCAAGGAAGGCGCCGCGGCCAAGCTCGCCGGCGCCGCCCGCACCCGCATCGCCGAGCAGCTCGGTCTGATCGACGAGAGCCGCTTCGAATTCTGCTGGATCGTCGACTTTCCGATGTTCGAGTATGACGAGGACGCCAAGAAGGTCGACTTCAGCCACAACCCCTTCTCGATGCCGCAGGGCGGCCTCGAGGCGCTGGAGACGAAGGACCCGCTCGACATCCTCGCCTACCAGTACGACATCGTCTGCAACGGCGTGGAACTGAGCTCGGGCGCGATCCGCAACCACCGCCCGGACATCATGTACAAGGCGTTCGAGATCGCCGGCTACACGCAAGCGGACGTCGACACAAACTTCGCGGGCATGATCAACGCCTTCAAGTTCGGCGCCCCGCCACACGGCGGCTCCGCGCCCGGCATCGACCGCATCGTCATGCTGCTCGCCGGCGAGCCCAACATCCGCGAGGTCGTCCTCTTCCCGATGAACCAGAAGGCCGAGGACCTGATGATGAACGCGCCGGGCAACGTGACGGCCAAGCAGCTGCGCGAGCTGTCTATCCGCATCGCGGAGGCGGCAACGGGCTAAATCCGTTAAACCATCCCCGTCTTCCCGACGAAGAAAGGATCATCGATGGGCTGGTCACGGCGTGCCGTCGTCCGTTCTGGCGCCGCAGCGATCGCTGGGTTCTCGGGCCGTCCTGCATGGGGCGATTCTGGCCATTCGTCATCTATGCTCCGTTTCGAAGATTTGGAGCGCTTCGAGGCGTTGATCGCCACCCGGTCGACGGAACAGGCGATTGCCGACTATCTGGAGGCTGCGTCGGCGGGCCTTGCGGCTTATCTGCGCACCTATCGGGTCACCCCGGCAGCCTATGCGGAGCGTCTGGCCGAACGGCCGCTTTTCTATCGCGCGCTGGTGGGCTTACGCGACCGCCTGCGGCCTTTCGAGCCCGGCATCCTTCAGGCGATGGCGCGCGTTCGAGCGCTCCTGCCTGGGACGCCTGATGCGCCCGTTTTCTTCCTCGTCGGCACGCTCGGGCCCGGCGCGACGCCACGGGAAGTCCGGTCCGGCACGGATGCGGCGAGCTTAGGCATCCTTATGCCCGTCGAGCATGTGGGCATGACCGCCGAAACCGACATGTCGGAGTTTCCGGAGGGCCGCGCCGGTCGGGCGCAGATAGAGGACGTGGTCGGCTTCGTCGCGCATGAATACGGCCATGTCGCGCAGGTCCATCGGCAGGGGCTGGAACAATATCGCCGGCTGTATACCGTCCCCGGCCGGGCCACCAATCTCGCCATGGCCGTCCGCGAGGGCGGCGCCGAGCTGGTGTCGTGGTTGACGACGGCCCAGCTCCGCGAACGCCACCGCTATTTCCAGAGGCATGCCGATGAACTCAGGCGGGAGTTTATCGCCATCGCTTCACACCCCGCCGCGCAATCGCGGGGCTGGTTCAGCGGGCGGAATGAGGACCGGCCGGATCGTCCCGCCCAGCTCGGCTATGCGGTCGGCCTCGACATGTGCCGGCGGTTCTTCGATATGTCAGGGGATCGATCCGCGGCGCTCCTCGCCATCGTTTCGGCGACTGAGCCGGAGGATTTCGACGTGATTGCCAGGCCGTATCTGAACACATGACTGGGGCGCCGAGCAAATGACCATCGATCTCGGGGAGCACGAATCCGGCGCCAATTATGAAGGCGACTACGAAACCGACCTCGAAGCCTTGCAGGAACGCCTCTCCCGCCTCTTCGTCACCGCCGACGTCCACAGGAAGAAGGCGATCATCGCCGTCGAGGGCTGGGACGCGGCGGGGAAGGGCGGGGCGATCCAGCGGCTGACCGCCACCTGCGATCCCCGCACCTACAAGGTCTGGCCGATCTCCGCGCCGGCGCTGGAGGAGAAGGCCCGCCACTATCTCTGGCGTTTCTGGACGCGCCTGCCTGAGGCCGGCGAGGTCGCGATCTTCGACCGCACCTGGTACGGCCGCGTCCTCGTCGAGCGGGTCGAGGGCTTCGCGACCGAGGCCGAGTGGAAGCGCGCCTATGACGAGATCAACGAGTTCGAGGCGCAGCTCGCCGCCGACGGCACGATCCTGATCAAGCTCTTCTTTCACGTGACGCAGGAGACGCAGGACAAGCGCCTGCGCGCCCGCCTCGACGACCCCTGGAAGCACTGGAAGGTCGGCCCGGAGGATCTGCGCAACCGCGCCCGCCGCGACGATTATACGAAGGCGCTCAAGGACATGTTCGAGCGTACCGACACGCGCTGGGCGCCCTGGACGGTGATCGACGGCAACAACAAGAAGGCCGCCCGCATCGCCGCGCTGACCCAGGTCGCCGACACGCTCGCCGCCGCGCTGCCGAAAAAGCCGCCGCCGATCCGTCCCGATCTGGCACAGTCCTTCCGCGAGGCGCTCGGCGACGGCGATTGAGCCGGCATCCTTTGCTAGGGTCGTACTCGACAGGGAGAGCGGACATGCGGCGCACGATCCTTCTGATTCTGACAGCGAGCGCGGCCCTCGGCGCCTGCGCCTGGGACGATTTCCACTATGGCGCGCCGGGCTACGGCCGCTACGCCTATGCCGGCGATGCCTGGCGCGAGCGCCGGCCCTACGAGGGTGAATTGCGCGGCCCTGGCGTCGGGACGCTCGATCCCTGGTTGCTCGAAACCCCGGAAGGCCGCGCCATCGTCACGCTCGGCTTCCGCGACGCGGCGGAAGGCTTCGTCAGCGAGGACACCGCCCATCGCGCCAACATCTGGTTCCGCTACTACGCCGACCACGACCGCGACATGCGCATCACCGATCCGGAGATCCGCACCGCCCTGGTCGCCGCGGCCGGCCGCTATCTACGCTGATCAGGCCGCGGCCTCGGCCGGCTCGGCGATCCGCGGCGGCCATTTCCGGAAGGCCGCGCTGAAGCGGACGCGGACGATCCAGAACAGCATCGCCGCGAGCACCATGAGCGGCAGCGCGTTCCACAGGATCGCACCCTGCCAGGCCTCGGGAAACTCGTCCTGCTGGCCCTGGAAGAAGGACGTGGTCGCGATCAGCATCGCCGTCGACATCCGCCACAGGTGCCGGCCGATCCGCTGCATCCCGGCCAGCTGACCCTTGCGCAGGAAATTGAGGTCGAGGATCGCGGCCAGCCCGGCGACCGCACCGAAGACGAAATGGACCTGCCAGGGCAGGCTGTCGACCCGGCCGGCCGGATCATTGAGCCCCGACACGCCGAAGGACAGCAGCGCGGCCATGCAGCCGAGCACGACCGCCAGCGCCGCATGTTCGAGCCCGCCCGGCCGCCCGTCGCGGCGCCGTGCCGCGCTCCAGGCGGTGGTCACCAGATAACAGGTGAAGATGCCGATCACCGCGGTCCCCCGCTCCGGCTTCAGCGCCGCGATCACCGCGCCGGTGCCGGCCAGGACCAGCATCGCCGCGAAGAAGGCCGTGCCGGCTTGCGCGTGCCAGCGCGATCCCTTGCGAAGGATGAGCGCCGCGGCGCCCGACAGCAAGGCGATGCTGCCGCCAATGATATGCACCAACATGATCGGGGTCACGCCGCTCTCCCTTGTGCCTGTCCGGAAAGAAGCGTATTATTGAAATAGTACAGTGCTGCCCATGATCGGGGGGATCAAAGACATGATCGCAGGTTGTATCGAACGGATGCGGGCCCAGTCCTGCGGCACCTGCGAGCGGCGCGACGATTGCGCCTTCGTCTGGCCGGAAGCGATCGGGGCAGCCTTCACGGCGCGGCGGGCGCCCGCCGGTTCCGGGCAACGCCGAAGCGCGCTCGCCCTGTTGTTCGGCGAGATCGCCAAGGCCGTCGGCAAGGAAATGCAATCCCGCCCAAGCGCGCTTCGCCGCGAGGTCGAACGCCACCTGGAGCCGTTGCTCGCCGCGGGCGAGGCCCGGATCGACCGCGTCGCCAAGGCGATGGGCTGCAGTCGCCAGACCCTTTATCGCCGCCTCAAGGCCGAAGGGCTGACCTTCGAGCAGATCCTCGACGGGCTGCGCCATCGCCGGGCGCTCAAGCTGATCCGCGACCAGGGCCTGTCGGTGAAGGACGCCGCCTACCGCCTCGGCTTCTCCGATCCCGCCGCCTTCTCCCGCGCCTTCAAGCGCTGGACCGGCCGCAGCCCGCGGGACCTGCGCGGCGTGGCCACTCCTTTGTCACCCCGGACTTGATCCGGGGTCCATCTTCTTTCTGAGGAAAGGAAAGGTGGATGCCGGATCAAGTCCGGCATGACGAGTCGGGGGGATAGGCGATCGCCATCACCTCATATTCCTTCTCGCCCGAGGGGAGGGCGACCCGCCTGAGATCGCCCACCGCGGCGCCGCGGACGGCGCGGGCGATCGGGGAATACCAGCTGATCCGGCCGGTGCCGGCATCGGCCTCGTCCTCGCCGACCAGAGTGACGATCCGCGCGTTGTCGTCCTCGTCGGCCAGCGTCACCGTCGCGCCGAACCAGACCCGGCTCCGGTCGGGCTGCCGCGCCGGATCGGTCACCTTGGCTTCCTTCATCCGCCGCGCGAGGAAGTTGATCCGCCGGTCGATCTCCCGCAGCCGCCGCCGGCCGTACTGATAGTCGGCATTCTCGGAGCGGTCGCCGTTCGCCGCCGCCCAGGCGATCGTCTCGAGCAGCTTCGGCCGCTCGCCGCCGAACAGCGCCTCATATTCCTCGCGCAGCCGCCGGAAGCCGTCGGGCGTGATGTAGTTCGGGCGTTCGCTCATGTCCTTTCCCTATCGTCATTCCAGCGAAAGCTGGAATCTCCCTTTTCTTCTCCGCGCACCCTACGCCATCGCGCGGCCGCTCGATTTTGCGCGCGAAGGGGCGGCGAAAAGGAAGAAAGAAACGAGATTTCAGCTTTCGCTGGAATGACGGGAAGGCCTCAGCGCGCCGAGCGCTGGCCGAGATAGTAGGAAACGCGGCCATGCGAGCGGCTGCGCTCCGGATGGATGGTGTCGTAGATCATCGCATTCTCGACCACGCGCTGCACATAGTTGCGCGTCTCGGAGAAGGGGATGCTCTCGATCCACTGGACCACGTCCGTGCCCGGCAGCCGGGGGTCACCGTTGGCCGCGATCCACTGCGGCACACGGCCAGGCCCGGCATTGTAGGCGACCGCGACCAGCACGAGATTGCCGCCGAACTGGTCCATCAGCCGCGACAGGTGCGCGGTGCCGAGCAGGATGTTGTAGTCCGGGTCCTCGGTCAGCCGCCCGGCATTGAACGGCACGCCGAGCCGCCGCGCCTCGATCTGCGCCGTGCTCGGGATCAGCTGCATCATGCCGCGGGCATTGGCGGAGCTCACCGCGCTGCGCTCGAACGAGCTTTCCTGCCGCATGATGCCGTGCGCCGCCGCCCAGTGGTTGCGATAGGCGGGCGGTATGGTGACCTCGGGAAAGGCGGCGCGGGTGTAGAAGCTGTCGCCGTTCGAGCGCGCCTCGCGTGCCGCCCAGACGCCCATGTCGAGCCGGCCGATCGACCGGCCGAACTCGGCGGCGACGGCGCGGTCGCGGTCGTTGTCCAGGCTGCTCGCCAGCGCGCGGACGAACTGGGTCTGGTCGTTCCGCTGCCCGGTCATGCCGAGATAGCGGGTCGCCTCGGCCAGCGGTCGCCGGGCGAAGACCGCGCGCTCTTCGGCGGTTGCGGACGGTGTCGCGGGCGGCGCGGGCGGGGTGCGGCCCAGCCGCTCCAGCGCGAGCAGGCCGTAGAACTGGTCGGGGCTCGCCGCGGCCTGTTCGAGCCAGGCGTTGGACTGCTGTGTCTGTCCCGCCTGCGCGGCCGAGCGCGCAGCCCAGTAGAAGCCCTTCGCGCGGGTCTGCGGCGATTGCGCGGCCCGGCCGTAGCGGTCGAACATCGCCGCGGCGTCGGCCGGGCGATTGAGGCGCAGCGCCGCCTGGCCGGCGAGCCAGGTGAGGTTGGTATATTCGTCGCGCTCGCCATAGGTGCCGCGGCTGACGTCGGTGCCGGCCGGGAAGATGTCGTCGACCTGGCTGGCGATCCGGTAGGCGGTCGTCCACTGCCGGTCGTTCGACGCGGCCCTCGCGAAGGCGACCATCGTTTCCATGAACTTCTCGGGATTGGCCGGCGGGTTGCGCAGCCGTCGCGGCTGGGCCAGCCATTCGCGCGCCGCGGCCGAATTGCCCGTCTCGCGCAGCCATACGGCGCGGTCGGCGAGGAAGCCGGGATCGCTCGCCGCCGCCGATCCGATCGCCGCGAGCCGCGGCGCGGCGTCCGACGAACGGTTCTGCATCGCGAGACGCGCCTCGTAGAGCGGGCGGCGCTCGGACGAACTCATCGCCAATGTGCGCCCGGCGCTCTGCCGGTCGCCATTGTCGAGCAGCACGTCCATCCGCCGGTCGTGGTCGCGGGTGGTGAAGCCGCTGCCGAACGCACCGAGCAGCCGCGATTCGTCGGTCTGGGCGAGCACGCCCGAGGTCCAGGCGGTGCGTGCCGCCTCCAGCGCCTGGCTGCGCTCGCCCGTCGCCAGCAGCGCGAAGGCGCGCTGGGCATGGCCGGTCGGGGTGAGTGGCGGGAAGGCGTCGAAGAAGCGCAGCACCTCGCGCGGCGACACCGGCTCGACCGACAGGCGGCGCTCCGCGGTCCGGCGCATCGCGGTCTCGCCGGGCCAGCCGCGGTATGTGCTGAGGAACGAGGCGTAGGAGGAGAAGGGCAGGGAGTCGCTCTGTCTCAGGCTGTTCCAGCGCGCCACCGCGCCGGCGATCGCCGAACCTTGGGCCGGCCGCGACGGTGCCTGCGCCAGCGCGGTGACGGCGACCCGGGACGCATTCGGCGCCTTCGCGATGCGTTCCTGAACGGCGGGCACGGTCATCGTCGTGCCGGCAACTGCGGCAACCGAGACACCCATCAGGAGAAAAAGACCCGCTCCCTTGTGCATGCTGGACAGAATGACCGCCCCCTCCTTATCAGACCATGAACATCCCCCCGGACGTCCTATATCCATGTCTAGGCCGGGCATCGCCGCGGGGTGAAGGAGACATTCATGTTCAAGGGGTCGATCCCCGCTCTGGTGACGCCTTTCCGCGACGAAGCGTTCGATGAGGGCGCGTTCCGGGCGTTCGTGGACTGGCAGATCGCGGAAGGCAGTCATGCGCTCGTGCCCTGCGGTACGACCGGTGAATCGGCGACCTTGGTCGCCGAGGAGCATTATCGCGTCGTCGAGGTGTGCGTCGAACAGGCGGCGGGACGCGTGCCGGTGATTGCCGGCTGCGGCTCGAACAGCACCCAGACCGCGATCGAGAATATGAAGGCGGCCAAGGCGCGCGGCGCCGACGCCGCGCTGTGCGTCCTGCCTTACTACAATCGCCCGAACCAGGACGGGCTGGTCGCGCACTTCACCGCACTGGCCGAGGCCTGCGACCTGCCGATCGTCGTCTACAACGTGCCGACCCGCACGGTGACGGACATCCTGCCCGAAACGCTTGCCCGCATTGCGGCGCTGCCAACCGTCGTCGCGATCAAGGATGCCTGCGGCAATCTCGCTCGCGTCTCCGCCCACCGCCAGCTCTGCGGTCCCGACTTCGTCCAGCTCTCCGGCAATGACGACATGGCGCTGGGTTTCAACGCGATGGGCGGCGTCGGCTGCATCTCGGTCAGCGCCAATGTCGCGCCGCGCCTGTGCGCCGACTTCCAGAACGCCTGTCTTGAGAACCGCTGGGCGGACGCGCTGGCGCTGCAGGACCAGCTCTATCCGCTCCACGCCGCCTTGTTCACCGATGCTTCACCCGGACCGGTTAAATATGCGCTCAGCCGTGTCCGCCCCGAATTCCCCTCCGCCCTGCGCCTCCCGATGACGCCGCCCTCCGACGCGAGCCGCCGCGCCGTCGACGCGGCGCTGGCCCATGCCGGCCTGATCTGATGGCCCGCCCGCGCCCCACCGAGTTCGACAAGAAGAAGGTCGTCGCCGAGAACCGGCGGGCGCGGTTCGACTATGCGATCGAGGACAAGTACGAGGCCGGCATCGCGCTGACCGGCACCGAGGTGAAGAGCCTGCGCTTCGGCGAGGGCTCGATCGCCGAGAGTTATGCCGAAGTCAGCGAGGAGGAGGTCTGGCTGATCAATGCCAACATCCCCGAATTCAGCCACGGCAACCGCTTCAACCACGAGCCCAAGCGCCCGCGCAAATTGCTCCTCCACCAGCGGCAGATCGCCAAGCTGCACGGCGCGGTCGCGCGCCAGGGCATGACGCTCGTGCCGCTGTCGGTCTATTTCAACAGCCGCGGCCGGGCGAAGGTCGAGCTCGCGCTCGCCAAGGGTCGCAAGAGCCACGACAAGCGCGACTACGAGAAGGAAAAGGACTGGAAGAGGGAGCAGGGCCGCCTGCTGCGCCAGCATGGTTGAGCGCATCGGTCGCTGGATGGCGAAGAACGCCCCGAAGCGCGAGGATCTGGAGAAGAGCCGCTGGATGCGGGTGTTCGGCAGTCGCGTGCTTCACAGCGAGTTCTGGCGCTTCACCCGACGCTCGGTGCCACGCGGCGTCGGCGTCGGCCTGTTCGTCGGCATCTTCGCGCTGATCCCGGGCATCCAGATCATCGGCGCTGCCCTGGCCTCGATCCCGTTCCGCGCCAATATCCCGATCGCCGCAGCGATGACCTTCCTCACCAATCCGGCGACCACGCCCTTCCTGCTGGTCGCCTCGATCTGGGTCGGCAACAAGCTCGGCTTCCACGCCGATCTCGCCTCCTTCCAGGCGCTCTACAGCGGCGGCGCCAGCCTCGGCGACTGGGCCGCCTGGGCCTTTTCCGACGCGGCGCCTGCGGTCATCTCGGGCCTTTTCATCATCGCTGCAGTCTCGGGCGTCGTCGGCTGGGCGATCTCGCGCTACATCTGGCGCTGGTGGCAGGGGCGCAAGTGGCGCCGCCGGGGCCACCGGCGCGCGGCGACGGAGATGCAGGGATGAACGGCGCCGCCAGGCCGCGGCCCGGGCGCGATCTCCCGCTCTTCGCGCTGGCCGCGTTCGTTTCGGCGGGCCTGCTGCTCTGGGCGGTCGGCGACCCGGCCTTCGCCGGGATCTTCCTCGCCGGGCTCATCGGCGTCGGTGGCGCGCTCTTCCTGCTCGCCCGTCCGCGCGTGGCGGTGCCGGCCCAGGCGCCGCTGACCGCGCAGACCGACGTCACGTTGCTCCGCGCCGCGCTCGATGCAGCGGGGGAGGGGACGGCGCTGGCGCTCACCGACGCCCAGGGCCGCCTCATCTGCGCCAACAGGGCCTGGGGCCAGTGGCTCGGCCACGGCGTCGCGCCATCGGCGCTGCCCGACGAACAGCTGCGCGAGACGCTCGCCGCCGCCGCCCGGGCCGCCCGCCGCGACGGCCTCGCCCTGCTCGAGCCGTTTGCGATCAACGGCCGCACGATCGGGGGCGAGGTCGGCCCGGCACCGGGCGAGGGCGACCTGCTGCTCTGGCGCCTCGGCCAGGGCGAGGCGCTCGATCTCACCGGCGAAGCGCGCCGGCTCGCCACCGGCGAGGCCGGCCGGCGGATCGGCGAGGCCGGCCTGATGCTCGTTCTCACCGATGCGGACGGACGCATCCGCGCGTCCAACCCGGCCTTCGCCCAGCGCGCGATGGGCGATCAGGAGGACAGCGCCGACGGCACCGGCCTGGTCGAGCATCTCGCCGCGGCCGAAAACGGCCAGTTCCACCTCGCCGCCGAGGGCAAGGCCGGCCCGCCGCTGCGCATCGTCCAGATCCCGCTCGGCGAGACGCCGGAATCGCCCTCCTTCTTCCTGATGCTGGACGACGCGCCCGCCGCCGCATCGGGCGAGGATGCCGGCGCGCACATCCACGCGCTGCTCGACAGCCTGCCGCTCGGCCTCGCCCTCGCCGACACCGACGGCCGCCTCGTCTTCGTCAACAAGGAGTTCCGCAAGGCCGCCGGCCTGTCCCCGAGCGAACGCCCGACGTGGCCGAGCGATCTCGTCGTCGAGGAGGACAAGGGCGCGGTCTCGGATGCCGTCCGCCGCTTCGGCCGCGGCCGCGCGCTCTCGGGCGACCTCGCCGTCCGCCTGCGCACCAATCCCGAGGAGCCGGTGGCGATGACCGTCGCCGGCGCGCGCGGCCTCGGCGCCGCCGCGGTGATGATCAGCCTCAGGGACAACAGCGAAGAGGCGCGGTTGAAGCGCGAGATCGCCCAGGCGACCAAGATGCAGGCGGTCGGCCAGCTCGCCGGCGGCGTCGCGCATGACTTCAACAACATCCTGACCGCGATCCTCGGCACCTGCGATCTCATGCTGATGCGTCATACGCCGGGCGATTCCGACTATGACGACATCCAGCAGATCCGCTCGAACTCGAACCGCGCCGCCAACCTCACCCGCCAGCTCCTCGCCTTCTCCCGGCAGCAGACGCTGCGGCCCCAGGTCCTCCAGCTTCCCGATGTGGTCTCGGAAGTCTCGCACCTGCTCACCCGCCTGCTCGGCGAGCGGATCAGGCTCCAGGTCAAGCATGGCCGCGGGCTCGGCCCGGTGCGCGCCGACCCCGGCCAGCTCGAACAGGTGATCGTCAATCTTGCGGTCAATGCCCGCGACGCGATGGTTGCCAAGGATCCCGAAGGCGTCGGCACGCTGACCCTGCAGACCTTTTCCGTCAGCGCCGACGACGTGCGCCGGATGGGCACCGATATCCTGCCGATCGCCGACTATACCGGGCTCAAGGTCACCGACACCGGCACCGGCATCCCGCCAGCAATCCTCGGCAAGATCTTCGAGCCGTTCTTCACCACCAAGGAGGTGGGGAAGGGGACGGGCCTCGGCCTCTCCACCGTCTATGGCATCGTCAAGCAGTCGGGCGGCTTCATCTTCGCCGAATCCCAGCCCGGCAAGGGCACCAGCTTCACCATCTATCTGCCGGTCCACCGCGCCCAGCCCGGCGAGGCGGCGCCCAAGGCCAAGGCGAAGGAGAAGGCCGGCGACCTCTGGGGCAGCGGCACCGTCCTGCTGGTCGAGGACGAGACGATGGTCCGCGCCGTCGCCGAGCGCGCGCTCTCGCGCAACGGCTACACCGTGCTCGTCGCCGAGAATGGCGAGGCGGGCCTGGAAATCCTGGCGAAGGAGCCGAAGGTCGACCTGATGATCTCGGACGTGGTGATGCCGACCATGGATGGTCCCACCACCGCCCGTGAGGCGCGCAAGCGCCATCCGGACCTGCCGATCCTGTTCATCTCCGGCTATGCCGAGGAGCAGCTCAGGAAGTCGATCGACCTTCCCAACGTCTCCTTCCTCGCCAAGCCCTTCTCGGTCCAGCAGCTCGCCGAAACGGTGCGCGACGTGCTGGCAGCCGATCGTGCCGCGCGCAAGTGATGGGGGCGCGATCATGGTTCCAGCGAAATAAATCTTTCGCTTTGCGCAGCACCCGCTAAGCCTTCGCCTATGGACAGCAAGCGTTCGATCCTGGTCGTCGAGGACGAGCCGCTCATCGCGATGATGCTCGAGGATTTCCTCGAATCGCTCGGCCACGAGGTCGTCGCCACCTGCGACACGCTCGAGGCCGCGCTCGGCCATGCCGAGGCGGGCGGCTTCGACGTCGCGATCGTCGATGTGCAGCTCAAGGACGGCAAGCGCGCCTGGCCGCTCGCCGACAGGCTTGCCGATCGGGGCATGCCGTTCATCCTCGCCACCGGCGGCCACCTCGATCCGCCGCCGGCGCGCCATGCCGCCGCGCCGGTGCTCGCCAAGCCCTATACGATCGACGCGATCGAGCCGGCGCTGGCCCAGGCGCTCGCGCTCCGGACCTGACCGGGCGCCCATCCGGTTGACCGGGCGGCGACGCTGGATGTGGTGGCTGCTCTTCCTGCCGCTTTCCGTCTATCTCGCGATCTGCGTGCTGCTGTTCTTCGGGCAGAATGCCCTGATCTTCCCGACCGGCCAGGTCGGCGCCGCCGGCCCGCCGCCGCCGGGGTCGGGACGGCTCGAGCTCGCGACCGCCTCGGGCGCGCGGCTCCGCGGCCTCCACATCCCGCCCGCCCGGCCGTCCGGCGAACGTCTGCTGATCCTCGGCTTCGGCGGCAATGCCTGGAACGGCGAGGTGATGGCGGCCTTCCTTCACCGCCTCTATCCGCAGGCGGACATCGTCGCCTTCCACTATCGCGGCTATCGCCCGAGCGAAGGCAGCCCGAGCGCTACGGCGCTGCGTGAGGATGCGCTGCAGATCCACGATTTCGCCCGCGCGCGCCTGCGGCCGCGGCGTATCGTCGCGGTCGGCTTCAGCGTGGGCAGCGGCGTCGCCGCCGCACTTGCCGCCGCGCGTCCGATCGACGGCGCGATCCTGGTCACGCCGTTCGACTCTCTCGAACGCGTCGCCGCCGGCCATTATCCCTGGCTTCCGGTGCGGGCCCTGTTCCGCAACCGGCTCGATCCCGCCGGCGATCTCGCCGCCACGAACATGCGGGTCGCGATCGTCGCCGGTGGCCGCGACACGCTGATCCCGCCGGCGCGAACCGACGCGCTGCGGCGTTCGGTTCCGAACCTCGCCTTCGACCGCACGATCCCGGCGGCCGGCCATAACGACCTCTACGATCATCCCGATTTCGCCGGCGTCATGGCGCAGGCGCTGGACGCTGTGCGCCGGTGAAGAACGCCCGGAGCCTCACCGCCATCCGCTTCGGCTCTTCCTCCGGAAAGAAATGCCCGCCGTCGACCGCATGGCCGCGCACGTCATCGGCCCATTCACGCCAGATACCAAGTGCACCGCCTTCGGCCTCGTACCAGCTTTCGAGCGCTCCGTTCCGGCTCCACAAGGCGAGCACGGGGAAGGCGATGTGGCGTCCCTTCGTCCTGTCTTCCCGGTTGTGGCATGTGTTCGGCATCCGAAGGCGGGCAGCCGCTGTCGCCATAGCCGCGCAGATCGGCGCACAGGATGGTGAAGCCGTCGGCCAGATGCGGCGCGACCTCCCGCCACATCAGATGCGTTTCGGGAAAGCCGTGCAGCAGCAGGAGCGGCGGCCCTTGCCCCGCCCGGCGCAGGAAGATGTGCCCGCTTGCGGTCGGGATCCTCATCGGTTCGAAGTCGTCGAACGGGGTCATGATCACCGCCTTCGCCCGGAAGGAATGCGCCGCGGCGCGTAAAGCACAAGTTCTCCTCTTGTTCTCATGGAACGTTTCGTGTACGACCGCGATCTCACGTTGAACGATCCGTGCTGACGCAATACGGGGAGACCGGCCATGGTGGCATCGCTTCAAGTCGTTTCCGACAGGACCCAGATGGATATGGACAAGCAGAAAGCTCTCGACGCCGCGCTGGCGCAGATCGACCGCGCCTTCGGCAAGGGGAGCGCGATGCGCCTCGGCTCGCGCGAGGCGATCGAGATCGAGACCATCTCCACCGGCAGCCTCGGGCTCGACATCGCGCTCGGCATCGGCGGCCTGCCGCGCGGCCGCGTCGTCGAGATCTACGGGCCGGAAAGCTCGGGCAAGACCACTTTAGCGCTGCATGCGGTCGCCGAGGCGCAGAAGAATGGCGGCGTCGCCGCCTTCGTCGATGCCGAGCATGCGCTCGATCCGATCTATGCCAAGAAGCTCGGGGTCGACATCGACAATCTCATCGTCTCGCAGCCGGACACGGGCGAGCAGGCGCTGGAGATCACCGACACGCTGGTCCGCTCCAACGCGGTCGACATCCTGATCGTCGATTCGGTCGCCGCCCTGGTGCCGCGCGCCGAGATCGAGGGCGAGATGGGCGACAGCCATGTCGGCCTGCAGGCACGGCTCATGTCGCAGTCGCTGAGGAAGCTGACCGGCTCGATCTCCAAGTCGAAGTGCCTGGTGATCTTCATCAACCAGCTGCGCATGAAGATCGGCGTCATGTACGGCAATCCCGAGACGACGACCGGCGGCAATGCGCTGAAATTCTACGCCTCGGTCCGGCTCGACATCCGCCGCACCGGCCAGATCAAGGACCGCGACGACATCGTCGGCAACGCGACCCGGGTGAAGGTGGTCAAGAACAAGCTCGCGCCGCCGTTCAAGCAGGTCGAGTTCGACATCATGTACGGCGAGGGCGTCTCCAAGCTCGGCGAGGTGCTCGATCTCGGCGTGAAGGCCGGCCTGGTCGAGAAGTCCGGCGCCTGGTTCAGTTACGATTCGATCCGCATCGGCCAGGGCCGCGAGAATGCCAAGGTCTATCTGCGCGAAAATCCGGAAATTGCCGATCGTATCGAAAAGGCGATCCGCGGCCGCACCGACGAGGTCGGCGAGGCGCTGATGACCGGCCCCGATGCCGAGGACGATATCTGAGTCTCCGGAAGTTTCAGTGGCCGGATTTTTTGCTCCTAGGAAGCTGAAACTTCTGAAACTTCCGCGCCGCGCAGGTTCGGATCGCGGCCGAACAGGCGGCCGCGCTCGGTGACGAGGACGGTGGCGAGGGCGGCGGCGCCGCAGAGTGCAGCGCCGAGGATCAGCGGGATGGTCGTCCCGTCGAAGCTGAGGCCGATCGTCATGCCCAGCGCGGCGCCGATCACGGTGGTGATGGTGCCCTGCACCGACGAGGCGGTGCCGGCGACATGGCCGAGCGGCTCCATCGCCAGCGCACCCATGTTCGACGCGGCGAAGGCGAAGCTGGCCATGGTGAGGCCCTGGAGCAGAATGAAGAGACCGAGGCTCTCGACGAGCAGCGCCGAGGCGAGGTGGACGAGCGCCAGCGCCGTGAACAGGATCAGGCCGAGATGGGCGATCCGCCGCGTGCCGGCGCGCTCGACCAGCCGGGCGTTGAGCCAGGACGCAAGCGCCATCGGCGCCGCGACGCCGGCGAAGGTCGCGGCGATGAGCTCCGGCCGCTGATAGACGTCGAACACGATCTGCTGGACCGAGGAGATGTAGCCGACCAGCGGCGCCATCATCAGCGTGAAGGCGAGCGTGTAGCCGATCGACATGCGGTTGGTCAGCGTCTCGCGCGCGCCCTCCAGGGCCACCCGCGCCGACAAAGGCCGCCGATATTCGGGATGCAGCGTCTCGGGCAGGCGGATCAGGCTCCAGACCAGCATCACCGCGCCGAAGATGGCGAGGCCGAAGAAGATCCACTCCCACGGCGCGATCATCAGGGTGAGCTGCCCGAAGGCTGGCGCGAGCACCGGCATCAACAGGAAAACAAGGAAAACAAGGCTCATCAGCCGCGCCATCGCCGCCCCCTCATAGCGGTCGCGGATGATCGAGATGACGAGCACGCGGGTGGCGGCGGCGGCGGCGCCTTGCGCAAGCCGGGCCGCGAGCAGCAAAGTGAAGCTCGGCGCCGCCGCGCAGGCGAGCGCGAAGCCGATATAGAGAAGCAGGCTCCCGAGCAGCACCGGCTTGCGCCCGAACCGGTCGGCGAGCGGCCCGTAGAGAAGCTGCGTCGTCCCGAACCCCAGGAAATAGAGCGAGACGACGAGCTGGCGCTGATTGTCGGTCGCCACATCCAGCGCCTCGCCAATCGCCGGCAGCGCCGGCACCATCGCGTCGATCGCCAGTGCGTTGAGCGACATCAGCCCCGCCATCAGCACCACGAACTCCCGGAAGCCGGGGCGCAGGACGGCAGGCGCGGCGGCAAGGCGGGGGTCGGTCACAGGGGGCATCCATGTCGCTGGTGCGGGTGGCCCGGAACGACTCCCGCGATCGGTTCCCTATTCCCTGCCGTGCGATTATGGAAGCCGCGGCCGCACGTGGGTCGTATGTGGGTCGCACATGGATCGCCCAGGGAGGGCGCGATGATCACCGTTCATCATCTCGAGAACTCGCGCTCCCAGCGTGTCCTCTGGCTGCTCGAAGAACTCGGCTTCGACTATGAAATCGTCCCCTACAAGCGCGATCCCAAGACCTTGCTCGCGCCGCCCGCGCTCGCCCGCGTCCATCCGCTCGGCAAGTCGCCGGTGGTCGAGGATGATGGCTTGGTTCTCGCCGAGACCGGCGCGATCGTCGAATATCTGGTCGAGAAGGCGGAAGGCCGCCTGGGGCCGCCCGCCAACCGCGAATCGGTGCTCCGCTACCGCCACTTTCTCCATTATGCGGAGGGCTCGATGATGCCGCCGCTCTTCGCGATCCTCGTCGTCAACCGCCTCGGCCTGCTGGGCAAGCCCGCCAGGGCGCCATTGCTCGCCATGTTCGGCAGGCATCTCGACTGGCTCGAAAACGAGCTGGCCAGCCGCGACTGGTTCGCCGGCGACGAATTCACCGCCGCCGACATCATGATGAGCTTCCCGCTCGAGGCCGCCCGCAACCGCGCCGGCCTCGACGCCTCGCGCCCCAGCCTCACCGACTGGCTGGAGCGTATCCACGCCCGCCCGGCCCATGCGGCGGCGCTGAAGCGCGGCGGGCCTTACGCCTACGCCTGACGCCGCGCGCCAAGCGCGAGTTGCGCCGCGCGCGCCGATCGCCGCCGCGGCGATCCAGCGCGCCGTCCACGTCACCCACTCGATATCCCGCACCCGCGCCGCCGCGCCAGCCGCCGCCAGCGCGAAGCCGAGAAACGTAGGCCAGTCCGGCAGCAGCGCGATTCCCGCGATCTTGAGCATGTCGCCTCTCCCGTCCGCCGACAGGTCAGTCCAGGTAAACCGCCGAATGAGGTTGACTTTTCGTGGCGCAGGCGCCCGGATGCCGGCCGCACAAACCACAAGGGGCAATCATGGAAAGCGCTGGCGGCCGCCGCATTTCGCTGCAGATGAAGATGCTGATCGGCTTCCTGATCGGCCTGGTCGCCGGTCTTGCGGTCCACATGACCCAGCCCGGCGCACCGTGGGTGGATGCGGTCACGACCTATGTCACCGGGCCGATCGGTCAAATCTTCCTGCGCCTCCTGTTCATGCTCGTCATCCCCTTGCTCTTCTCGGCGCTCGTCGTGGGCATCGCGGAGATGGGCGATGTCGCCGCGCTGAAACGGGTGGGGATCAAGACGCTCGTCTTCACCCTGCTCCTGTCCTCCATCGCGGTCGTGCTCGCGCTCGCCGTCACCAACATCTTCCAGCCCGGCGCCGGTGTCGATCCGATCCTCGCCAACCAGCTCCTCGCCGACGCGCGCGAGAATGCCGGGGCGATCATCTCGGCCAATGCCGAGCGGCCGAGCGGTGTCGCCGCCTTCCTCAACATCATCCCCAACAATGTGATCGCCGCCGCCGCGGCCAACGACATCCTGGCGGTGATGTTCTTCGCGCTCGTCTTCGGCATCGGCCTCCTGCTGGTGAACACACCCGCCGCGCAGAAGCTGCAGGACGTGATCCAGGGCCTGTTCGATGTGACGATGCGGCTCATCGGCATCGTCATCCGCCTCGCGCCGCTCGCCATCGCCTGCTTCATGTTCAACCTCGCCGCCGTATTCGGCTGGGACCTGCTGGTGCGGCTCGGCGCCTATGTCGGCGTGGTATTGCTCGCGCTCGGCCTGCACATGTTCGTTTCCTATCCGATCGCGCTCAAGCTCTTCGGCGGCATGTCGCCGGTCCGCTTCTTCCGCGACGTGCAGGAGGCGATGGTCGTCGCCTTCTCGACCGCCTCGTCCAACGCCACCCTGCCGACGGCTTTGCGCGTCGCCGAGGACAAGCTGAAGCTGCCGCCGCGCATCTCGCGCTTCGTCCTCACCATCGGCGCCACCGCCAACCAGAACGGCACCGCGATCTTCGAGGGCGTCACCGTCCTGTTCCTCGCCCAGTTCTTCGGCGTCCAGCTCGACCTGTGGCAGCAGGTCGCGGTGCTGCTCGTCTGTATCCTCGCCGGCATCGGCACGGCGGGCGTGCCGGCCGGCTCGCTCCCGGTCGTCGCGCTGATCCTCGCCATGGTCGGCGTGCCGCCCGAGGGGATCGGCCTCATCCTCGGCGTCGACCGGCTGCTCGACATGTGCCGCACCACGCTCAACGTCACCGGCGATCTCGCGGCCGCGGTGGTCGTCTCGCGCGGCGAGGAGGAAGCGCCGGCACAGGCGAGCGCGCCGGCCTGAATCCTCCCCCTGAACTTGCAGGGGAGGGGAGACCGCGCGAAGCGTCCTGCGGACGGCCCCCTCCCCACGAAATCGCGGGGAGGAAAATCAGGCCGGTTCGAGCTCCCGCTGCACCACCTTGTCGGCGAGGGTCCCGTTGAGCTCGGCGAGATGATCGAACGCTGCCTCATAGGTCGCGAGGCCCTGGCTCAGGGACCTGAGTTCCGCGTCGAAGCCCTGCATCTCCGCCTCGGGGATCAGCGCCTCGACCTTGTCCCAGCGCGACCAGCCCTCGCGCGGCTCCATGCCGAGCATCTGGCCGCGCCGGCTGGCGATTGCCGAGGTCACGCGCGAGGTGGCGTTGCTGGGCGCGGTCACCGTCACCTTCATCACCGGCTCCAGCAGATGCGCCGCCGCCTGCGCCAGCGCCTCCGACATGCCGATCCGGCCGGCGGTGCGGAACGCGATCTCCGAACTGTCGACGGTGTGGTAGGAGCCGTCGACCAGGGTCACCTCGACATCGACCACCGGAAAGCCGAGCGGCCCCTTGGCAAGCGCGTCGCGCACGCCGTCCTCGACCGCCGGAATCCACTGTTTCGGCACGACGCCGCCCGAGATCCGCTCGCCGAACTTGAACCCGCCGCCGCGGGGCAGGGGCTTCACCTCCAGCACGACGTCGCCGAACTGGCCGTGGCCGCCGGACTGCTTCTTGTGCCGTCCGCGCTGGGTCACGGTCTTGCGGATCGATTCCTTGTAGCCGACCTGGCAGGGCCGCGAATCGACTGCGACGCCATAGCGCCGCTTGAGCCGCTCCAGCGTCACCTTGAGATGCTCGTCGTTGACGCCCTTGAGTCGGGTCTCGTGCATCGCCTCGTCCTGCTCCCAATGGAGCGCGGCATCCTCCTCGGTCAGCTTGTGCAGGGCGGTCGACAGGCGCACGTCGTCCTTGCGATCCTTGGTCGCGATCGCGAGCGCGTAGTTCGTCGTGGCCGGGGAGACCCCGGGCGCCGGCGGCGCCTTGCCGCTCGCCAGCCATTCGCCGGGGCGCGCCTCGTCGAGCTTGGCGATCGCCACCACATCGCCGGCCTTGGCCTCGATCAGCTTCACGCTCTTGTCGCCCTGCATGGCGAACAAAGTGCCGATCCGCACCGAATCGCCGCCGCTCGTGCTGAGTTCGGCGCCTTCCTTGAGGCCGCCACCGAACACGCGCGTGTAGCTGAGCCGCCCCATTGCGCCGCCATGGCTGACCTTGAACACGAAGGCGCAGCCGCCGGTGGCACCCAGCCGCTCGGCGGCCGTGCAGGGCGCGGGGACTTCGTGGCGCAGGGACTTCATCAGCCGCCGGACGCCCTGGCCGTTCGCCGCCGAGCCGAACAGGACGGGGACGATCTGGCCCGCGCCGGTCTCCCTGGCGAGATCGTCGAACACGGTCTGGCGATCCGGGATTTCGTCCATAAGGAGCTGTTCCAGCAGCACATCGTCATGGTCGGCGAGCTGCTCCAGCATATGCGTCCGCTCCAGCACCTCGCGGTCGGCGAGGTCGGCGGGGATGTCCCTCTGCTCGGAGGGCTGGCCGGGCCGGTAATAATAAGCGCGCTCCAGCGCGATATCGACGAAGCCGGTGACCTTCTCGCCATCCCGGATCGGGATCCAGCGTGCGATCAGCGGCGATCGGCTCATCGGCTGCAGCGCCTCCAGCAGACCCTGGATCGAACCGCGCGCAGAATCGATCTTGTTGACGAAGATCATGTGCGGCACGCCGAGCGCCTCGAGCTGCCGCAACGCCGGCTCGGCGAGCAGCGCGCGGTCGGGGTCGGGGTCGATCACGACCAAGGCGAGATCGGCCGCCGCGATCGCCAGAGCGGCATCGGCTGCAAATCCGACCGAGCCGGGTCCGTCGATCAGCGCATAGCGGTCGCCCAGATAGTCGTAATGCATCAGGTTCAATTCGGTGGAGCCGCAGCGGGCGCGGGCCTCGGGACTGGCGTCGCCGACGCTGGTGCCGTCCGCGACCGATCCCTGGCGCCCGGTGGCGCCGGCCGCAAAAAGAAGGGCCTCGGCTAGGCTGGTCTTACCCGCCCCGCCGGGGCCCACAAGCGCGATGGTTCTGGTGCCTGCAGCTCTGTCGGGCATGATCGTCTCCTTCGTCCGCTGGTCGCGGTCCGCGAGAAGACGCGGCCGCGCGCCTTATGGGAAACCGCCAGCTTCCTCCTGTCCGCGGCGAAGCGCAAGGGGGATCGTGGGGCTTCGTCGCTTGCAGGCCGGCAGCCCATCGCGCACATCGGTGCGATGCTGTTCAAGCAGGACATCGTGCGGGGTATCGCGGCAGGCGAGGTGACGCTGGCGTTCCGCCGCTGGCGAAAGCCCGCCGCCGTCGCGGGCGGGAAGCAGCACACATTTGCCGGCATGATCGGCTTCGACCGGGTCGATCCGGTCGACCCCGCCGCGATTACCGAGAGCGACGCCCGCGCCGCAGGTTTCGACAGCCGCGACGCGCTGATGCGTTCCCTGGAGGGACGGGAAGGGGATATCTATCGTATCGCGGTCCGGTATCTCGGTGCGGACCCGCGCATCGCCCTGCGTGAACAGGCCGATCTCGACCCCGCCGAGCGCGCCAGCCTCGCAGCGCGTCTCGAAAAAATGGGCGCCTGGACCCGCGAAGTCCTGCGCCTTATCCGTGACCATGAAGGCGTCCGTGCCGCCGATCTCGCTGTGCGTCTCGGTCGCGAGACGCTCGACTTCAAGCGCGACGTCCGCAAGCTGAAGGCGCTCGGCCTCACCGAATCGCTGGAGGTCGGCTATCGCCTCAGCCCGCGCGGCCGTGCCGTTCTGGATGGGGAAGGGTGATCGCGGGCCTTTTCGTGACGCCCCCGCTCGCCTAAGTGACCCCCTATGACATCGACCAACGACATCCGGCGCGGTTTTCTCGACTATTTTGGGCGAGAAGGGCATACGATCGTCCCCTCCGCGCCGCTCGTCCCGCAGAACGATCCGACGCTGATGTTCGTCAACGCCGGCATGGTGCCGTTCAAGAACGTCTTCATCGGCCAGGAGACGCGGCCTTATTCGATGGCGGTCTCCTCGCAGAAATGTGTCCGCGCCGGCGGCAAGCACAACGATCTCGACAATGTCGGCTACACCGCCCGGCATCATACCTTCTTCGAAATGCTGGGGAATTTCTCCTTCGGCGACTATTTCAAGGAGCGGGCGATTTTGCTCGCCTGGGAGCTGCTGACCCGGGAATGGGGGCTTCCTGCCGACCGGCTGACCGCGACCGTCTATCACACCGACGATCAGGCCTTCGATCTGTGGAAGAAGATCGCGGGCCTGCCCGACGAGCGGATCATCCGCATCCCGACCAAGGACAATTTCTGGGCCATGGGCCCGGACGGCCCCTGCGGGCCCTGCTCGGAGATCTTCTACGATCATGGCGAGCATATTCCGGGCGGCCCGCCGGGTTCGCCGGACGAGGATGGCGATCGCTTCGTCGAGATCTGGAACCTCGTCTTCATGCAGAACGTGCAGGCGGACGATGTCATCGTCGGCGACTTGCCGAAGCCGCAGATCGACACCGGCATGGGGCTGGAGCGCGTCGCGGCCGTGCTGCAGGGCGTCCACGACAATTACGACACGGACACGTTCAAGGCGCTGATCGCGGCCTCGGGCGAGCTCACCCGGACGGACACAAGCGGCGCAAATCAGGCCAGTCACCGCGTCATTGCCGATCACCTGCGCGCCGCGGGCTTCCTGATCGCGGACGGCGTGCTCCCGGCCGCCGAGGGGAGGGGCTATGTCCTCCGCCGCATCATGCGCCGCGCGATGCGTCATGCACAGCTTCTCGGCGCCGCCGAGCCGCTGATGTACCGGCTCGTACCCAGCCTGACCGCCGAGATGGGCGCCGCCTGGCCCGAGCTGGTCCGCGCCCAGCCGCTGATTGAGGAAACGCTGAAGCTGGAGGAAACCCGCTTCCGCCAGACTCTCGCCAACGGCCTCAAGCTGCTGGATGAGGCGACTGTCGGTATGACGGTTGGGGAGACCTTGCCGGGCGCCACCGCATTCAAGCTCTACGACACCTACGGCTTCCCTTACGATCTCACCGAGGATGCGTTGCGCGCGGCGGGCCTCGGGGTCGACCGGATCGGTTTCGATGCCGCCATGGCCGAGCAGAAGGCGGCCGCGAAGGCCGCCTGGAAGGGCTCGGGCGCCAAAGCGAGCGAGGAGGTGTGGTTCGACATCGCTGAGGAATTGGGGCCGACCGAATTCACTGGCTATCTCGGCCACAACGGCGACGGCCAGGTGGTCGCATTGGTCAAGGATGGCGCGCGGGTCGCGACGGCCAGGGCTGGCGACAAAGTCACCATCCTGACCAACCAGTCGCCCTTCTACGGTGAGAGTGGTGGCCAAATCGGTGACACCGGAAAAATCACGTCAGACAAGGGTTTGCTGGCCGAGGTTGAGGAAACGTCGAAGCCGCTCGGCAAGCTCCATGGCCATCACGCGATGATCGGCGCGGGCGAGATCGCGGTCGGCGACACGGTCCATCTTTCCGTCGATGCCGCGCGCCGGTCGAAAGTCCGCGCCAATCACAGCGCCACCCACCTGCTCCACGCGGCGCTGCGCCACCGGCTCGGCACGCATGTGACCCAGAAGGGTAGCCTGGTCGCGCCGGACTATTTCCGCTTCGATTTCTCCTACCCCAAGCCGCTGACCCGCGAGGAGATCGAGACGGTCGAGGCCGACGTGAACCGCTATATCCGCGAGAACGAGCCGGTCGGCATCCGTCTGATGAGCATCGACGATGCGATGGAAGCTGGCGCCATGGCCCTGTTCGGCGAGAAATATGGCGACGAGGTCCGCGTCCTCTCGATGGGCCATGAGGGCGACGCGCCCTATTCGGTCGAGCTGTGCGGCGGCACCCATGTCAGCGCGCTTGGCGACATCCAGCTCTTCAAGATCACCTCGGAAAGCGCGGTCGCCGCGGGCGTCCGCCGCATCGAGGCGCTGACCGGCGAGGCGGCGCGCCAGTGGTTCGTGCAGCGCGAGGATCGGCTCAAGGAAGCCGCAGCTTCGCTCAAGGCCTCACCCGAGGAGGTGCCCGCCCGCGTCGCCGCCTTGGTCGAGGAGCGCCGCCGGCTCGAGCGCGAGCTGGCCGAGGCGAAGAAGGCGCTGGCGCTCGGCGGCGGCGGCAAGGCCGACGCGGCGGCCCCCGAACAGATCGGCGGCCATGGCTTCATCGGCCAGGTGCTGGACGGCATGGATCCCAAGCAGCTGCGCGGCCTGATCGACGAGGCCAAGGGCCGGGTCGGCTCCGGCGTTGTCGCGTTGGTCGCCGTCAATGACGGCCGCGCCACCGTCGCGGTCGGCGTGACCGACGACCTCGCAGGCTCCCTCAACGCCGTCGATCTCGTCCGAAAGGCGGTCGAGGCGGTCGGCGGGCAGGGGGGCGGTGGCCGCCCCGACATGGCGCAGGGGGGCGGCCCCGACGGGAGCAAGGCGGCCGCCGCGCTTAACGCCGTCCGCGCGGCGCTGGCGACCGAGCCGCAGACGGCCTAGCTCGCCGCTGGCTCCTTGCCGGGCATGTCCCGGAGGCGGATGCCGCGCATCGGCGGCTCCCGGTCGAGCTTGCCGAGGTCCATGATCTGCTGGCGCAGCTCCGCCCGCTTCTCGTGGATCGAGGCGATCACAGGTCCCATCGCCATGCCGAGATCGACCAGCACCGCTTCGGAGAGCTGGAGCGAGGATTCGATCGTCTCTGGGACGGCGTCGGTCGCGCCCGCCCGATAGAGCTCGGCCGCGTGGAGCGGGTCGCGCGCGCGCGCGACGATGGTGAGGCCCGGGCACCAGCCGCGCACCCGCCGGGTGAGCTTCACCGTGAGCACAGGATCGTCCATCGTCAGGATGAGCGCGCTGGCATGGCCGAGGTTCAGGCGGTCGAGCATTTCCGGGCGGGCGACGTCGCCGAAGATGATCGGAATGCCCTCGCGCCGGGCGGCGGCGACCGCATCCACGTCCGAATCGACGGCGATGTAGCGCCGGCCGTGCGTTTCGAGCATCTCTGCGACCAGCCGGCCGACGCGGCCGAAGCCGATGATCACTGCCGCCGGCTGCTCCTGCCCGGCGACGGGGAGCGGGATCTCCACTTCCGGCTGCACGTCGACGCGGCGCGCCAGCACCTGACCGAGCTTGGCGAGCAGCGGCGTGATCGTGAGGCCGATCGCGGTCACGATCTGCCAGAACGCTGCGGTTTCACGTGCGATCAGGCCCGCCGCGGCCGCAGCGGTGAGGACGATGAGCGTCGTTTCGGAAGGCGAGGCCATGATCACGCTGGTCTCGGCGGCAACGGCCGGACGCGCCCCGTTGAGGCGGAGCAGCAAAGCGGTGACGATCACCTTGACCAGCAGCACGCCGAGTACTGCGCCAAGCAGGGCCGGCCAGCTGGCGAGGATGACGCGCAGGTCCACGCTCATGCCGACAGTGATCAGGAAGACGCCGAGCGCGAGGCCCTGGAAGGGCTTGGTGATGACCTCGACCTCGTCATGATAGTCGGTTTCCGCAATCAGCACGCCGGCGATGATCGCGCCCACGATCGGCGACAGGCCGGCCGCCGCCGTGGCAAGGCTCGCGACGATGACGACGAGCAGGCTGGCGGCCAGGAACAGCTCGGGACTCTTGGTCCGCGCGGCCTGTGCGAACAGGCGTGGGAGGAAGAAGCGACCCAGCACCAGCATCGCCGCGACCACCGCCGTGCCGATCAGGAGCGCCTCGACCAGCCCTTCCCATTCGCTTCCGACCGCGGCGCGCGGGGCGAGGGCGCCGAGCGCGAAGATGATCGGAACGATCGCCAGATCCTCGAACAGCAGCATGGCGAGCGCGGAGCGGCCGACCGGGGTGCTGGTGCCGACGATCGGCAGGACGAGCGCGGTCGAGGACAAAGCGAGGGCGAGGCCGAGCGCGATCGAGGCGGTCGTGCTGTTGCCGAAGAGATAGAGGCCGAACCCGATGAACACCGCGCCGAGTACCAGTTCGGCCGCCCCGACCCCGAAGACCAGGCGCCGCATGCCCCAGAGACGCTTGAAGGACAATTCCAGCCCGATCGAGAAGAGCAGCAGGATGATGCCGAACTCGGCGAAGGGCTCGATCGCCTCGCGGTCGGTGATGGTGACGAAGCGCAGCCACGGATAGTCGCCGGCCATCGCGCCGAGCCCGGCCGGGCCGACGAGCACGCCGATCAGGATGAAGCCGATGACCGGACTGATCCGGAAGCGGGCGAAGGCCGGGATGACGACACCGGCCGCGCCGAGGATCACCAGGGCGTCGCTGAGACCGGAAGCCGTGAATTCATTGGCCATGAGGCCTTTATGCAGCATCGGGCGCGCTTGTCAGCACGCGCGCCCGATACCTGAACAAAAAAACCGCTTCTCGTCATGCTGAACTTGTTTCAGCATCCAGTTCTCCACCGATCCCGCGGTGATCAGTTGGACCCTGAAACGAGTTCAGGGTGACGGGAGAAATCGTCTCAGACGGGCTCGGCCTCCATGGCGGCTTCGAGATTCAACCGGACCGCCTCGAAGAACTGCTCGGTCGTCATCCAGCTCTGCTCGGGGCCGATCAGGATGGCGAGATCCTTGGTCATCTTGCCGTCCTCGACGGTCTGCACGCAGACCCGCTCGAGCGTCTCGGCGAAGCGCGTCACTTCGGGGGTGTCGTCGAACTTGCCGCGGAACTTGAGGCCGCCGGTCCAGGCGAAGATCGACGCGATCGGGTTGGTCGAGGTCGCCTTGCCCTGCTGGTGCATGCGGTAGTGGCGGGTAACGGTGCCGTGCGCCGCCTCGGCCTCCACGGTCTTGCCGTCCGGCGTCATCAGGATTGAGGTCATCAAGCCGAGCGAGCCGAAGCCCTGGGCGACCTGGTCCGACTGCACGTCGCCGTCGTAATTCTTGCAGGCCCAGATGAACTTGCCGCTCCACTTGAGCGCGCTGGCGACCATGTCGTCGATCAGGCGGTGCTCGTAGACGATGCCGAGCTCCTTGAACTGCGCTTCGAACTCCTTCTCGTAAACCTCTGCGAAGATGTCCTTGAAGCGGCCGTCATAGGCCTTGAGGATGGTGTTCTTGGTCGACAGATAGACCGGCCATTGCCGGTTGAGGCCGTAGTTCAGCGAGGCGCGGGCGAAGTCGCGGATCGACTCGTCCAGATTGTACATGCCCATGGCGACACCCGCTTCCGGGAAGTCGAACACGTCGCGCTCGATCGTCTCGCCGTTGACTCCCTCCCATTTCATGGTGAGCTTGCCGGGGCCGGGGACGAGGAAATCGGTCGCGCGATACTGGTCGCCGAAGGCATGGCGACCGACGACGATCGGATCGGTCCAGCCGGGGATCAGCCGCGGCACGTTCTCGATCACGATCGGCTCGCGAAAGATCGTGCCGCCCAGGATGTTGCGGATCGTGCCGTTGGGTGACTTCCACATTTTCTTGAGGCCGAACTCCTCGACCCGGGCCTCGTCCGGCGTGATCGTCGCGCATTTCACGCCGACTCCGTATTTCTTGATCGCCTCGGCGGATTCGACGGTGATCCGGTCCTCCGTTTCGTCGCGCTTCTCGACGCCCAGGTCGAAATAGATGAGGTCGACGTCGAGATAGGGCAGGATCAGCCGCTCGCGGATCCATTGCCAGATGATGCGGGTCATCTCGTCGCCATCGAGCTCGACGACGGGGTTCTTCACCTTGATCTTCGCCATGAGGCTGTCCGTTCCTTCCCCGGATTGACGTGTGACAGGGCCTTAAGCGGGGAAGCGCCATCGATCAATCCGGCTGCGAGGGATTCGCGAGGGGCCGCCCTTTCGGTTGTTTCGCCCCTGCTCTGGCCCTAGAAGGTGCGCCCATGAGCTCCCTCGAAAAGCCGGACAGTCCGGTCACGCCCACCGTCCGCTATCGCCTGCCGAGCGTTCATCCCGAAGGCCGCAAGTTCGCCGTCATCGCGGGCGCGATCGCCTTCCTGTTCTGGTGGATCGTCGATTGGGACTGGCTGGGCTGGCTCGCCGCCGGCGTCACCGTCTGGATCCTGAGCTTCTTCCGCGATCCCGTTCGCACCACGCCGACGGGCGAGGGGCTGGTGATCGCGCCGGCCGACGGCATGGTGACGATGATCGCGACCGTGCCGCTGCCCAAGGAGCTGATCGGCGGGGAGGGCGGCATGTCGCCGGACGCGGTGATCCGCGTGTCGATCTTCATGAGCGTGTTCGACGTCCACATCAATCGCACCCCGGTCGCCGGCACGATCCTCAAGGTCGTCTACATCGCCGGCAAGTTCCTCAACGCCGACCTCGACAAGGCAAGCGAGGACAATGAGCGCCAGCACATCCTGGTCGAGGCGCCGGACGGGACGAAGATCGCCTTCACCCAGATCGCCGGTCTGGTCGCGCGGCGGATCGTGCCCTGGGTCAAGGCGGGCGACCGCGTGGTCGCCGGACAGCGCGTCGGCCTGATCCGTTTCGGCAGCCGCGTCGACGTCTATCTCCCCGCCGGCACGTCGAGCCAGGTGCTGCTCGGCCAGCGCACCATTGCCGGCGAGACGGTGATCGCCAGGCTCGGCGTCTCCGAGCTGATCGAGGGCGTCGCGCAATGAGCTGCCCGACATGACCGGGGTGCCGGAGCGCCGGGGAATCCCGCTGCGCGCGGTCGTTCCCAATGCGATCACTGCGCTGGCGCTTTGCGTCGGCCTCACCAGCGTCCGCTTCGCCATTGCCGGCGAGTGGGACCGGGCGATCTATGCGATCATCGCCGCGGCGGTGCTGGACGGCATGGACGGCCGCATTGCCCGTGCGCTGAAGGGGCAGAGCCGGTTCGGGGCCGAGCTGGATTCGCTTTCCGACGTTATCGCTTTCGGTGTTTCGCCGGCGATCGTGCTCCATCTCTGGGTGCTGCAGGAGCAGCGTGGTATCGGCTGGGTGTTCGCGCTTGCCTATGCCGTCTGCATGGCGCTCCGGCTCGCCCGCTTCAATGCCCGCATCGACGTCGAGGACCAGCCGCACAAGTCAGCCGGTTTCCTCACGGGCGTGCCGGCGCCGGCCGGGGCGGGGCTGCTCCTGCTGCCGATCTATCTCTGGCTGGCCAGTGGCCAGGAATGGGAGTGGCTGCGCAATTTCTGGCTGGTCGCGATCTGGGCCGGCTTCATTGCCTTCCTGGCGATCTCCAACCTCGCGACCTTTTCCTGGACCTCGCTGCGTCTCCGCCGCAACATCCGGCTGGAAGCGATCCTTGTCATCGCGCTGGTCGGCGGCGCGCTCTTCTCCGCGCCCTGGCAGACCCTGAGCGTCGTCGCGCTCGTCTATCTCGCCCTCATTCCGTTCAGCATCGCGAGTTATGCGAAGGTCAGGCGGCAGCGTGCCGGGGCGGTCGCGCAACGGTCGAACGAGGCCGAGCTGCCCTTGCCGGAGCCGCCGGCGCGCCCCTTAAGGCGGCGCAGATCTCCGCCCAGCTCTCCTTCAGAATGAACTCGAGAACCATGCCCAGCGCCACCAGCAGGGTCAGAAAGAACGCGATCGTCAACAGGTGAGCCACAGCTTTATCCTCTCAACCATCCACAGCTGAATCCAGGCGACGGCCAAGGGTTCCTCGATCGCTGCCTGACATGCCTATGTTCTCTTTTTGTTCTACAGTCAACCGGGAATCAGCACCGGGTTGATTTCCCGCCCGGTCTCCCCTAAATGCGCGCCCATTCCACATGCAGGGCCATCATACCGGTGGCTGGAGCGATCCAGTCTCTCGGCCCCGCAGAGGTATAACCGGAAGGAGAAACATCATGGCGTCCACCGACGTCACCATGCAGGCATTGCTCGAGGCCGGGGCGCATTTCGGCCACCAGACCCATCGCTGGAACCCCAAGATGAAGCCGTACATCTTCGGCGAGCGCAACGGGGTGCACATCATCGACCTGTCGCAGACCGTGCCGCTGTTCGCGCGTGCGCTCGACTTCGTGCGCTCGACCGCCGCGTCGGGCGGCAAGGTGCTGTTCGTCGGCACCAAGCGCCAGGCGCAGGATCCGATCGCCGAGGCCGCGCGCCGCTCGGGCCAGCATTTCGTCAACCATCGCTGGCTGGGCGGCATGCTCACCAACTGGAAGACGATCTCCAACTCGATCAAGCGCTTCAAGAGCCTCGAGGAGCAGCTCGCCGGCGACACGCACGGCCTCACCAAGAAGGAAGTGCTCCAGCTCACCCGCGAGCGCGACAAGCTCGAGCTCAGCCTTGGCGGCATCCGCGACATGGGCGGCATCCCGGACGTGATGTTCGTGATCGACGCCAACAAGGAAGAGCTGGCGATCAAGGAAGCGAACGTGCTCGGCATTCCGGTCGTCGCGGTGCTCGACACCAATGTGAGCCCGAACGGCATCGCCTTCCCGGTGCCGGGCAATGACGATGCCAGCCGCGCCGTTCGTCTCTATTGCGACGCGATCGCCGATGCGGTGCTCGCCGGCAAGCAGGGCGGCGCGGCCGCCCGCGGCGTCGATCTCGGCGCGCAGGACGAGCCGCCGGCCGAAGCGGCGCTGGCTGAAGCCTAAGCGCAACATTCCCCGGCCATGGGCCGGGGACCCGTTCTATCAAGAGGATATGAGACATGGCTGAGATCACGGCCGCAGCGGTGAAGGAACTGCGCGAGCGCACCGGCGCCGGCATGATGGACTGCAAGAAGGCGCTGGCCGAGACCAATGGCGACATGGAAGCCGCCATCGACTGGCTGCGCACCAAGGGCCTCGCGGCCGCCGCCAAGAAGTCCGGGCGCGTCGCCGCCGAGGGCCTGGTCGGCGTCGCCGTCGAGGGCGCGACCGGCGCGGTCGTCGAGGTGAACTCGGAGACCGATTTCGTCGCCAAGAACGAGCAGTTCCAGGGCTTCGTGCGCGAAGTCGCGAAGCTGGCGCTCGAGACCGGCGCGAACATCGAGGCGCTGGGCAATGCCGCCTATCCGGGCGGCGGCAGCGTCAACGAGGTGCTGACCAACAACATCGCCACGATCGGCGAGAACCAGTCGCTGCGCCGCGCCGGCCGCGTCAGCGTGAACGAGGGCGCGGTCGTGTCCTATGTCCACAATGCCGCTGCGCCGGGCCTCGGCAAGATCGGCGTGCTGGTCGCGCTGGAGAGCGCGGCCGACAAGGCCGCACTCGAGGCGCTCGGGAAGCAGCTCGCCATGCACATCGCCGCGGCGAACCCGCTGGCGCTGCGCGGCGAGGATCTCGACGCCGCCCTGATCGAGCGCGAGCGTGGCATCGCGCTTGAGAAGGCCAAGGAATCGGGCAAGCCCGCCGACATCGTCGAGAAGATGGTCGAGGGCGCAATGGCCAAGTTCCGCAAGGAGAATGCGCTGCTCTCGCAGCTCTTCGTCATGGACAACAAGACGAAGGTCGAGGACGTGATCGCCGCCGAGGGCAAGCGCCTCGGCGCGCCGGTGACGCTCGCCTCGTACCTGCGCTTCCAGATCGGCGAGGGCATCGAGAAGAAGGAAAGCGACTTCGCCGCCGAAGTCGCCGCCGCCGCCGGCACCCAGAAAGCCGAGCCCGTCGCATAACCAGCATCTCCCCCTTCCGATTTGCGGGAGGGGGAGAGGCTTGGCACTCCCGTCGCACCTTACTAAGGTGCGCGCGCTCTCAGCATAGCATCGAACGGAAATCGCCTTCATGTCGCGCCCGCGCTTCAACCGGATCTTGCTGAAGCTGTCGGGCGAGGCGCTGATGGGCGACGGCCAGTTCGGCATCGATCCGGACACGGTCGCCCGCCTCGCCGGCGAGATCAAGGTGGCCCGCGAGAACGGTTTCGAGCTCTGTCTCGTCGTCGGCGGCGGCAACATCTTCCGCGGCCTCGCCGGCGCCGCCAAGGGCTTCGACCGGGCCAGCGCCGATTATATGGGCATGCTGGCGACCGTCATGAACGCGCTCGCCCTGCAGAATTCGCTCGAGAAGATCGGGGTCGACACCCGCGTCCAGTCTGCCATCCCGATGGCGACCGTCTCCGAGCCCTATATCCGCCGCCGGGCGATCCGCCACATGGAGAAGGGCAGGGTGGTGATCTTCGCCGCCGGCACCGGTAACCCCTTCTTCACCACCGACACCGCCGCAGCGCTGCGCGCCGCCGAGATGGGCTGCGACGCCCTGTTCAAGGGTACCAGCGTCGACGGCATCTACGATGCCGACCCTAAGAAGGTGGCGGACGCCAGGCGCTACGACACCGTCACCTTCAACCAGGTGCTCGCCGACAATCTCAAGGTGATGGACGCGAGCGCCGTCGCCTTGTGCCGTGACAACAACATCCCGATCGTCGTCTTCAACATCCGCGAACAGGGCAATCTCGCCCGCGTCCTGGGTGGTGAAGGCATGGCGACGATCGTCCAGAACTAGGGAGGACGCCATGCCGGCTTATGACAAGGGCGATCTGCAGCGCCGTATGCACGGCGCCGTCGAGGCGCTGAGGCACGATCTGGGCGGCCTGCGTACGGGGCGCGCCTCGACAGCGCTGCTCGATCCGGTCACGGTCGAGGTCTATGGCGCGAACATGCCCTTGAACCAGGTCGCGACCGTCTCGGCGCCCGAACCGCGACTGCTGTCCGTGCAGGTCTGGGACCGCTCGAACATCTCGGCGGTCGAGAAGGCGATCCGCAATGCCGGTCTCGGCATCAACCCGATCACCGACGGCCAGAACATCCGCCTGCCGATCCCGGACCTGACCGAGGAGCGCCGCAAGGAGCTCGCCAAGCTCGCCCACCAATATGCCGAGAAGGCGAAGGTCGCCGTCCGCAACGTCCGCCGCGACGGCATGGACGCGCTCAAGACCGACGAGAAGAAGAAGGAGATCAGCGAAGACGAGCATAAGCGCCTCGACACCGAGGTGCAGAAGCTCACCGACGAGGCGATCAAGGAGATCGACGACGTTCTCGCCGCCAAGGACAAGGAAATCCTTCAGAAGTGACCGCCGCGCCGGCCAGCGCCGGGACCCGACCGGAAGCGCCGGAAATCGCGGTCCCGCGCCACGTCGCTATCATCATGGACGGCAACGGCCGCTGGGCGAACGCGCGCGGCCTGCCACGTTCGGCGGGGCACCGCGCCGGAGCGGAGGCTGCCCGCAAGGCGCTGCGCGCCGCAGGTGAAGCGGGAGTCGAGTGCCTGACGCTTTACGCCTTCTCCTCGGAAAACTGGCGGCGGCCCAAGACCGAGATCGCCGATCTTACCGCACTCCTCAAATTCTATGTGAAAAAGGAGCTGAACGACCTTCATAGGGAAGGTATAAAGCTTGTCATTCTGGGCGATCACACGGCGTTCGAGCCCGATGTGGCGAAGATGGTCGATGATGCCGTCGCCAAAACTGCCGGCAATCGTCGGATGATTTTGGCGATCGCGCTCAATTACGGCGCGCGCGCCGAGCTGGTCGGCGCCACGCGCCGGCTCGCGGAGCAGGTGGCAGCAGGGCAGCTTCGGCCCGAGGAGATCGATGAGGCGCGGATCGACGGCACGCTCGACACCCACGGATTGCCGCCACTCGACCTCCTGTTGCGCACCTCGGGCGAGCAGCGCCTGTCCAATTTCCTGCTCTGGCAGGCGGCTTATGCCGAATTGCTCTTTGTCGACACGCTCTGGCCCGATTTCGACGAGGCCGTCATGCAGGCTGCGCTCGCCGAATATGCCCGGCGGGAGCGGCGCTACGGCGGGCTATGACGGTCGAAAACATGCAGAAGCCCGCGGCGGACCTCACCGTGCGCTTCGCCGCCGGCGTGGCCATGGTCGCGGTGGCGAGCGTCGCCATCTATCTGGGCGGCTGGCCGTTCCGCATCCTGGTCGCGCTGGGCGCCGCGATCATGCTGGTCGAGTGGAGCGACATGCATCGCTTGCCTCGCCACTGGGCATGGGCAAGCGCGGCGCTGGTCGTCGCCTTCCTGTTCGGCGTCACTGAATGGCTCTTTCCGGCCGGCCAGATGGACGAGATCCTGACCCCGGACGGAGCCGGCATCCTCGCGTTGGCGCCGGAAAGCTTCGCGCCGGTCTGGACAGGTTTCGGCATCGCCGCGGCCGTGGCGATGATCGTCGGCATCCTCAGCCGCCGCCTCGTCATGGCCTGGGGCTTCTTCTACATCGCCGTCCCGGCCTTCGATCTGCTGGTGCTGGGCTGGGCCTGGTACGGGCTCGTCTTCTGGGCGATGATCGTTACCTGGGCGACCGATATCGGCGCCTATTTCGCCGGAAGGGCGATCGGCGGCCCGAAGCTCGCGCCGCGGATCAGCCCGAACAAGACCTGGGCGGGGCTTTTCGGCGGCATCGTCGCAGCGGCCGTCGCAGGCTGGCTCGTCGCCGGGCTGGAGATTTTCGCGCTGGGCGCGCCCTTCCTCTGGCTCGGCGCCCCAATGGCGGTGCTTGCCCAGGCCGGCGATCTCTATGAGAGCTGGGAGAAGCGCCGCGCTGGCGTCAAGGACAGCGGCACCCTCCTGCCGGGCCATGGCGGCGTCCTCGACCGGGTCGATGGGCTGCTGCCGGTGGCAGTGGTCACGCTGGCGGTGCTGATGGCGGGGCTGTGGACCGGATGACCCGCAGCGTCACCATCCTCGGCGCAACCGGATCGGTCGGCCGGTCCACCCTCGACCTCATCGAACGCAACCGCGACCGGTTCGAGATCGTCGCGCTGACCGCGCGCAAGGATATCGACGGCCTGGTCGAACTCGCCCGTCGCTTCCGCCCTCGAACGGCAGTGATCGGCGACGAAACTCATCACGCGCGCCTCAGGGAGGCGCTCGAAGGCACCGGCGTCGACGCGCGCGTCGGAGAGCAGGCGATTGCCGATGCCGCCGCCGCCGGCGCCGACTGGACGATGGCGGCGATCGTGGGCACGGCGGGCCTCAAGCCGGTCATGCGGGCGCTGGAGGCCGGCGGCACGGTTGCGCTCGCCAACAAGGAATCGCTCGTTTCTGCAGGGGACCTGATGACGACGGCCGCGGCGGCGAACGGCGCGACCCTGCTGCCGGTCGATTCCGAGCACAATGCCGTCTTCCAGTGTTTCGACGCCGCGCGGCCGGGCAGCATTCGCCGGGTCATCCTCACCGCCAGCGGCGGCCCGTTCCGCTGCCGGTCGCGCGAGGAGATGCGCGCAGTCACCCCCGCCGAGGCGGTCGCCCATCCGAACTGGTCGATGGGCGCCAAGATTTCGATCGATTCCGCGACCTTGATGAACAAGGGCCTAGAACTCATTGAGGCCTATCATCTTTTCCCCGTCGAGGCGGATGCTCTGGAAGTGGTGATCCATCCGCAGTCGGTGATCCACAGCTTGGTCGAATATGTCGATGGCTCGGTGCTGGCCCAGCTCGGCGCACCCGACATGCGCATCCCGATCGCCCACACGCTCGCCTGGCCCGAGCGGATGGAGACGCCGTGCGCGCGCCTTGACCTGGTCAGGATCGGCAAACTCGATTTCGAGGAGCCGGATCTGGATCGCTTTCCGGCTCTCGGCCTGGCCATGCAGGCGCTGGTCGCGGGTGGTGCGAAGCCTGCCATCCTCAATGCCGCCAATGAGATAGCGGTCGCATCTTTTCTTGAAAGCCGCCTCGCTTTCCTCGATATCGCGTCGGTGGTGGGCGAGGTTCTCTCCCGCTATGCACCGGGGGGCCCCTCGTCGATCGACGAGGTGCTGGAGATCGATCGGGAGGCCAGGGACGTGGCCGCCGAGGTGACAGGAAAGTTCCGCATTTGAGCAGCCCCGGCCTCTTCTTCACAATTCTCGCGTTCCTGCTCGTCATCGGGCCGCTGATCTTCATCCACGAGCTCGGCCATTATTTCGCGGGCCGCTGGTTCGGGGTAAAGGCGGAAGCCTTCTCGATCGGCTTCGGCCACGAAGTCTTCGGCTGGACCGACAAGCGCGGCACCCGCTGGAAGGTCGGCTGGATGCCGCTCGGCGGCTACGTCAGGTTCAAGGGCGACATGAACCCGGCCTCGACGCCGAGCGACGAATGGCTGGCTCTGCCTGCCGAGGAGCGCGCCGAGACCTTCCAGGCGAAGAAATTGTGGCAGCGCTTCATCATCGTCGCCGCCGGGCCGATCACCAATTTCCTGTTCGCCATCCTCGTCTACATCGCCCTGTTCGGCACCTATGGCCAGCCGCGCACGCCGCCGGTCATCGCGACGGTCCTGGAAGGGTCAGCCGCGGCATCGGCCGGCCTCCGGCCCGGCGATCGCATTACCGCCATAGACCGGCGGAACATCGACCGATTCGAGGACATTGCCTCCTACGTGTCGATCCGCCCCGATCAGCGCATGACCGTGGGGATAGAGCGCGCCGGCGCGCCGCAGACGCTGGAGATCACGCCGCAGTCGCTCGAGGTCGAGGACCGGTTCGGCAACAGGGCGCGGATCGGCCGGATCGGCATCGGGCCGGGCGGCATCGAGGTGGCCCGGCTTCCGGCGCATCAGGTGGTCGGCGCCGCGCTCGGGCAGACCGTCGACACGGTGAAGATGATGGTCGTGACGCTCGGGCAGGTCATCCGTGGCCAGCGCTCGCTTCAGGAAATGGGCGGTCCGTTGAAGATCGCCCAGTTCTCCGGCCAGCAAGCGAGCCTCGGCTGGCTCGACTTCGTCCTCTTCATGAGCCTGATTTCAATTAATCTGGGATTCATCAACCTCTTGCCAATTCCTTTGCTCGACGGCGGACATCTGCTGTTCTACGCGATCGAGGGAGTGAGGCGGAAACCGCTGAAGCCGGAGGCCCAGGAGTGGGCATTCAGGACGGGCCTTGCGGTTTTGCTGGCATTGATGGTCTTCGTCACGTTCAACGATCTGGCTTCTTTTGGCCTCTTTACCAAGCTTGGCGGCTTGATCGGCTGACTATGTTGGGGCAGGGCAGGTGCTTACAGGGACAACGGCCGGCCCAGTTGGCGGCCTTCAGATCAAAAGGCGGGGACGCGTGACGGCGAACGAAGTATTTCCCAATGGTCGAAAGCTGTGCGCTGTCCTCCTCGTCGGAACCGTTCTCGGTGGCCTGTCCGCCCCCGCGGCGGCGCAACAGGTCGCGCAGCCGGCTCCCGCCGCACCCGCACCACAGGCGGAACAGATTCCGCAATTGTCACCGCCGTCGCCGGCCGAGCCGAGCCGGACCATCCGGACGGTCACGGTCTCCGGCAACCAGCGGATCGAGCCGGAGACGGTTCTCTCCTATACCTCGCTGCGCCCCGGGGAGCCCTATACGCAGGAGCGTCTCGACGACGCGCTGCGTGATCTCTACGCGACCGAGCTGTTCGCGGACGTCCAGATCGCCGGCGCCGACACCGGCGAGCTCGTCATCCAGGTCCGCGAGAACCCAGTGATCAACCGCATCGTCCTGGAGGGCAACCGCCGTCTCAAGGACGACAAGATCGCGCCGGAAATCCGGCTCGCGCCGCGACAGATCTTCACCCGTTCGCGCGCCCGCGCCGACGTCGCGCGCATCATCGAACTGTACCGCCGCCAGGGCCGCTACGCCGCCAGCGTCGTGCCGCAGATCGTCCAGCTCGATCAGAACCGTGTCGACGTGGTGTTCGAGATCAACGAAGGACCGCGCTCGCGCGTCCGTCAGATCAACATCATCGGCAACGAGCGGTTCGGCGACAATCGCCTCGTCTCGGAGATGGCGACGCGCGAGCATGTCTGGTGGAACTTCTTCACCTCGTCGGATACCTACGATCCCGACCGGCTCGCCTTCGACCAGCAGAAGCTCAGGCAGTTCTATCTGACCCAGGGCTATGCCGACTTTCGCGTCGTTTCGGCGGTCGCGGAACTGACGCCGGATCGGCGTGACTTCATCATCACCTATGTGGTCGAGGAAGGCGAGCGCTACAAATTCGGCGATGTCGCCGTCCAGAGCGACATCCGCGATTTCCAGGCCGACGCTCTCCAGCGCACGCTGCCGATGCGCACCGGCGACTGGTACAATGCGCAGCAGGTCGAGGACACGGTCACCAGCCTCAACGAGCTGGCCGGCCTGTTCGGCTACGCCTTCGCGGACGTGCGCCCGCAGTTCCAGCGCAGCCGCGAGAATCTCACCATGGGGGTGACGTTCCGGGTTGCGGAAACGCCGCGCGTCTATGTCGAGCGGATCGACATTTCCGGCAACACCAACACGCACGACAAGGTGATCCGCCGCGAGTTCCGCCTCGCCGAGGGCGATGCGTTCAACAATGTCCGCGTCCGCCGCTCGCGCGACCGCATCCAGTCGCTCGGCTTCTTCCAGGACAATCTTGAGATCACCCAGGAGCAGGGGTCGGGCCCCGACCGTGTCGTTCTCGGCGTCGCGGTCGAGGAGCGGGCGACCGGCGAACTCCAGCTCTCGGCAGGCTTCTCGAGCCTCGAGCGTTTCCTCGTCAACCTCTCCATCCGCCAGCGCAATTTCATGGGCCGTGGGCAGGAGCTGCGGGCGGCGGTCAATTATTCGTCCTACAGCAAGTCGGTCGAGCTCGGCTTTACCGAGCCTTATCTGTTCGATCGCAACATCGCTGTCGGCTTCGATCTCTTCCGGCGCGACTATAACAGTTTCAACCTGCTCGGGAACGATCGTCAGACGACTTACGAGGTGGTCAGCACGGGCGGGCAGGTCCGCGCAGGCGTGCCGATCACGGAAAATCTCAGCCTCGCCTTGCGCTACGGGCTTTCCTATGACGAGGTCAGCCTCAACGAGGCGCTGTACTTTACCGATCCCGACGGCACCGGGCCATTGCCGTCGCAATGCGACCCGCTGCTCGCCAGCCGCTATCTGTGCGACTCGCTCGGCAACCGGCTGACCTCCTCGATCGGCTATTCGCTCGTCTACAGCACGCTCAACAACGCGGTCCGGCCGTCCCGCGGCCACAGGGTCCTGCTCAGCCAGGATTTCGCTGGCGTCGGCGGCGACGTGACCTATTTGCGGACTCGCGCCAGCGCCGCGAAATATTGGAACGTCCTCGGCAATTTCATCTTCTCGCTCAGCGCCGAAGGCGGCTACATCCGTTCGTTCGAGGACGGCGCGCCCAATGTCGATCCGGTCCGCATCAACGACCGCTTCTTCCTCGGCAATCCGCAGATGCGCGGCTTCGACATCCGCGGCGTCGGCCCGCGGGTGCAGCGCATCCCCTACCTGTTCGACACGGACGAGAACGGCAACATCACGAACGTGCGTCTCAGCGACGACCCCGATGCCATCCTCGATGATGCCATCGGCGGCCGCCTCTACTACCAAGGCCGCGCCGAACTGGAGATTCCGCTCGGTGCGGGGGCGCGCGACCTTGGTCTCAGGCCTTCGATTTTCGTCGATGTCGGCGCGCTCTGGGGTGTGCGGGATCCTGTGACGCTCGACATCGCACCCGGGTCTCCGCTGACCTTGAACCAGTGCACCGACCCTTCGGGAACTGTGAGCACCGTTCCCGGCGGCTCGACCTGCCCGACCGGCACGACTTTGACCCGCCTCGGCGTTTCGCCCTTCCGTGAAGTCTTCCTTGGCGATACGCCCGCGCCGCGCCTTTCGATCGGCATCGGCGTCAACTGGAACTCGCCGTTCGGACCATTCCGCATCGACATCGCCAGGGCGCTGCTCAGCGAACCGGGCGACGATACCCGACTCTTCAGCTTCAACGTAGGGACAGCATTCTGATGAACAAACTGCTCTTCGGCACGGCCTCCGCCGCGCTCGCACTTGCCATTCCGGCCGCCGCGCAGGCTCAGGCAATCGCGCCGGCCGTCGTCGCCGTCGTCGACACCCAGCGCATCCTCAGCCAGTGCACGGCCTGCGTCGCCGCCAACCAGCAGCTCCAGACGCAGCGTCAGCAGCTCGAGCAGCGCGCGCAACAGCTCGGCCAGCCGCTGCAGACCGAGCAGACGGCGATCCAAACGGCGATCAACGCCATTCCGCAGGGCGGGCAGCCGGATGCGGCGCTCCAGACGCGGATCCGCACCTTCCAGACGTCTCAGGAGAACGCGCAGCGGGAGCTTCAGACTCGTCAGGAGCAGCTCCGCCGCAACGGCGCCTTCGTCCTGCAGCAGCTCGAGGGACCGCTGAACACATCGATCACCCAGATCATGCAGCAGCGCGGGGCGACGATCGCCATGGATCGCGCGGCGACGCTCGCGATCAACCCGTCGGTCGAGATCACCGATGCGGTCCTGGCCGCGCTCAACACCGCGGTGACGAGCGTGAACGTCAACGCGCCCGCGCAGCAGCCCGCCGCGCAGCAGCCGGCCCAGCAGCAACAGCAGCAGCAGAACCGTCCGCAGGGCCGGTAATGCCTGACCGGACCAGCGCCGCCGCCCCGGCTTCTTCCGGGGTCCCGTTCGATATCCGGCGGGTGATGGCGGCGCTTCCCCATCGCTTTCCCATGCTCCTCGTCGACCGCGTCGAGGAGCTGGTGGTCGACGAGAAGATCGTCGCCACCAAGGCGGTGACCATCAACGAGCCGTTCTTCGCGGGCCATTTCCCCGGCCGGCCGATCATGCCGGGCGTGCTGATCGTCGAGGCGCTCGCCCAGGCAGCCGGCGTGCTCGCCGTCGAATCGCTCGGCCTGTCGGGCTCGGGCAAGCTCGTCTATTTCATGGCGATCGACGGGGCGAAGTTCCGGACGCCGGTTGAACCCGGTGTCCTGCTGAGCCTGGAGGTCGAGTTCGTCCAGAAGCGCACCAGCGTCTGCAAGTTCGCCGGCCGCGCGCTGGTCGGCGGCAAGCTCGCCGCCGAAGCCAATTTCACGGCGATGATCGCCGATCCGCCAACGGACTGACCGGCCGCCACGCGCCGGCCACCTTCTCGATTCCGAAAATCCGTGCGACAGGCTCGCCGTCGAGGCCTTCGACGGCGATCGATCCTCCGTCCATGACGAGCACCCGATCGCCATAGCGGGTGGCCGCATCGAGGTCGTGGATTGCGACCAGGGCCGCGCGCTGATTGTCGCGCACCTCCGACCGGACCAGCTCCATGAGGCGGATTTGCCAGAGCGGGTCGAGATTGGCGGTGGGCTCGTCGAGCAGGAGCAGCTTCGGTTTCGGCGCCAGGGCGCGGGCGATGAGGACCCGGCTGCGTTCGCCCGTGGAAAGCGTGTCCAGACGGCGGTCCAGCAGATCGTCCAGCGCAAGCGCGTCAGGCGGCGCTCCACCGCCCCCCAACGCGATCAGGTCGCGGGCAAGCAGCGGCCAGGCGATGTCGCGGGCCGCGGGCAGGAAGGTCAGATAGTGGGGGCGCTGCGCCGGTCCCAGCCGGCGTGGATCGACGTGATCGACAAGAACTTCGCCAGCGGGACTGCCGATACCGGTCAGCGCGTGGAGCAGGCTGGTCTTGCCGCTGCCATTGGGGCCGACGAGGCAGATCAGCTCACCCGGATAGATGTCCAGCGACACGTCCATGAGTCGGCCGGGCAGCGACAGGTTGCGGGCCTGAAGGAGCGGCGTCATGCCGCCACGCGCCAGCGCATGTGCGCGACCAGCCAGAGGAAGAAGGGCGCGCCGAGCAGGGCGGTGAGGACCCCGATCGGCAGCGTCCGCCCCAGCGGCGCCAGTCGCACCGCGAGGTCGGCCAATAGGAGCAATATGCCCCCGATCATCGCTGCCGGAAGGATCGCCCGGCCCGGATGGCTCCGGGTCAGCCGGCGCGCGAAGATCGGCGCGACCAGCCCGACGAAGCCGATCGCCCCGCAGATCGCGACGCAGGCGCCGACGCCAAGCGCGGTCAGGCAGACGACCTGGCGACGCAGAGAAGGCACGTCATGGCCGAGCGACTGGGCGACCTCCTCCCCGAGGGCGAGGCTGTCGAGCGGACGGACAAGCCGGAGCAGCAAGGCGAAGCTCAGCGCCGCCGGTATGCCGGCAAAGGCGGTCTGGGCAAGGCTGCGGTCGACCAGCGAGCCCATCAGCCAGTCATAGGCATCGTAGAAGGCGAAGGGGGAGGGGGCGAGCGCCAGCGCGAGCGTGGTCAAGGCCCCGGCGAGCGCGCTGATTGCCAGGCCGGCGAGGAGCAGGGTTGCCGTCTCGGCCTTGGGGCCGGCGAGAGCAAGGAGCAGGAGGAGCGCCCCGAGCGCGCCGGCGACCGAGCCGACCGAAAGCGCGATCGGCGCGGCGAAGCCGAAAATATAGGCGGTGATCACGGCGCCGAGCGCGGCACCGCTGGTCGTGCCGGTGAGGTCTGGGGAGGCGAGGGGGTTGGCGAACAGTGCCTGCACCGCGGCGCCCGCCGCCCCCAGCATCGCGCCGTAGATCAACGCGAGCGCGGCGCGAGGGAGCCGCAATTCGATGAGGAGGGTCGTCGCGAGGCCGGTATCCTGCCGATAGATGCCGGCGAGGTCGCCATAGGGCAGTGCCAGGGAGGCCAGGAACGCGCCGCCAAGCGCAAGCGCGAGCAAAAGGGCGGTGGCCCGGGTCACCGTGCGATCTCGCGACGCAATCGGTGGATCTCGCCGATCAGCGGCGGGCCCATACAGGTCCAGCGCCGCCCGTCGGTCGCGATCGTGCGTGCGCCGCGGACACGCGCTGCAGCCGGATGGGTGAGCCAGCGCTGGGCGGCGGAATATTGGCCCTGGCGATAGTCGCTGCGCAGCAGGATCTGCGGTGGCCGCGCCAGCAGGGTCTCGAGCCCGACCCGGTCGCCCCGCAACGGCCGCTGGCGAAGGCCGGCCAATGCCATCCACTGCGCCTCGAGACCGACGGCCGAGACGGTCCGCCCGCCGCCGCCGAGCCAGATCGCCTCGGCCTGAGCGGGCGGCGTGCTCGCCTGAAGGGCGGAGATTTGCCGAATCAGCGCGTCCCCGGCCGCCACCCGTCCCAGCGCGGCGGCGAGGCGACGGATACCGGCCTTGGTGTCGTCGAGGCTCGCAGCGAAAGGCAGGTCGATCGTGGGAATGCCGAGCCGCTCGGCAATCCGCAGCCGATCGCGCGCGCCGCCGCCCATCGTCACGACGAGATCGGGACGAAGCGCGGCGACCGAGAGCAGGCTGCCGTCATTGCGCCGGTAGCGTCGCGCCTCGCGCCAGAGCGGCGTTTCCGCCGGATCCTGCGCCAGATGCGTCACCGAGGCGATCTGGTCCGGCGCGGCGAGCGCCAGGACCAGCTCATCGGTGCACAAGTTCAGCGACGCGACCCGCGCCGGCGCCGCCATGGCCGGCATGGCGAGCGCCCAGGCCCCCGCAAGGAGCAGGGGCCTAGCGACCGAGAGCGACGCGAAGACCCGCATAGACTGTCCGACCCGGCGTGTTGTAGCCGATCACGTCCTGATAGTCCGCGTCGAAGGCATTCTCCATCCGGGCATAGAGTTCGAGCTGGGGCAGGATGCGATAACCGATCCGAAGCGAGGCAAGCGCATAATCGTCGAGTGTCACCACCGGTGACGGAAAGACGTCGAAATCGGTGTCGCGACGCTTGCCGACATAGGCGATGCTTGCGCCCCAGTTGAACCGATCGGCAGCGCCGAAGGCGATCAGGTTCGCCGTATGGCGCGGCCGGCGAACCTCCCGCACCAGGTCGACACCGGCGGTGCGCTGCTCGTCGGCGTCGAGGAAGGTGTAGTTGGCGGTGAGGTTGAGCCAATCGGCGTGGCGATAGCTTGCTTCCACCTCGAAACCGTCGCGGCGGCTCTTGCCGTCGGCATTCTCGGTGCTCGACAGGAAAGTGACGGGATCGAAGGTGTCGACGATCTCGTTGCGAAGGCGCTGGGTGAAGCCGGTGACGCCGATGCCCAGCCGATCGTTCGCCCAGCGTACGCCCGCTTCCCAGCCCCGCGAGCTTTCCGGCTTGAGATCGGGATTGCCGACGAACGAGCCGGGGAAAAAGCCGTACAGGTCGAAGAAGGTCGGCTGGGCGATGCCCTCGCCATAGGCGGCGTGCAGGGTGAGGCCTTCGACCGGACGGATGAGGACCGAGCCGCGGAAGGTGGTCGCATCGTCGAACGCGCTGAAATCGTCGTGGCGCAGCGCGACGTCGGTCGCGAGCCACGGCGTCCAGTCCGCGCGCCATTCGCCGACGACGGCGGTCATGTCGCGCGAACGGTCCTGATCGGTGCCGCCGAAGAAGGCGGTGTCGCGGGCGCGGAAATCCTCCTGGTTGTGGTCGATCGCGGCAATAAGCTGATGGCTGCCGAAACGGCGCGAAACCTGGGCGCCGAGCGTCAGGCGGTCGCCGAAGGTGCTGTTGAGCGGGTCGTCGCCGAGGCGGTTACGATTGGCGCTGTCGAGATAGCTCGCCTCGCCGCTGAGCGCCCAACCGTCCTCTTCCCAGGACAGCCAGCCGCGCACCGCGCCGATCCGGTTCTCGGTCTCGTCGAGCGTGTCTGCGCGGCGGAAGGTCACCGGATCGGTGCCGTCGAACTCGCTGGTGCCCTCGATCCAGTGGCCGACGACGCCGCCCTCGATCGGTCCGCTGCGATAGACTGCCTGGACGCTCGCCGTGACATTGTCGAATCCGTCGCGCTCGCCGCCGCTGCCGAAGGAATCGATGCCATCGCTGCGCTGCCAGCCGCCCGACGCCGAGAGGCGGACATCACCGGCCCGGACCGCATAGCGGCCGAACAGGCGGGCGCTGTCGAGGCTGCCATATTCCGCATCGCCGAGGAAACCTGTGCTGCCCGTGCCCCCGATCGTGCTCGCCGCGATCACGCCGCCCAGCGCCTCGGATCCCCACAAAGCCGATTGTGGCCCCCGCACCACTTCGATCCGCGAGAGCGCGTCGGTGGTCAACAACTCAAAGCGCGGCTCGTTGCCCGACGCAGGGTCGTTGAAGCGGATGCCGTCGACGAAAAGCAAGGTGTGGTTCGCTTCGGCACCGCGAATGCGGACCTGCGTCTGGGTGCCGCGCGGCCCCGTGGCCGCAACCGACAGGCCGGGCGAGAGGCGCAGCACGTCCGACGCCGCGGGCAGCGACAACGCGTCCAGCGTCGCTTCGTCGAACAAAGTCGAAGAGGCGGGGAGCTCGTCGGCCGCGCGCGGGGCGCGGGCAGCAGTGACAATGATCTCGCTGCCGGGCTGAACCACGGCGGCGGAGAGAAGCAGAAGAAAGGCGGGCATCGATACCTCCGTTTGACGACATGTGCATGTCGTCTCGGAGGAGCCGCGCAGGCGGAGCTTGCACGACGCCACGCACCGCGGCTGGTCCCGGCCGGATGCGGACGACGGCGAAGGCAGGTCTCCTGGCTCGCGGCTCGATCGCTTCGCCGTCCTTTGCGGAGGGCAAGCTCGCCGCTTACAGTTGCGGGCACAGCACCGGTTTCGCACCGGCTTCCCTTTTCACCGTCCCCTGAGAGGACGGCACCTTCTGCGCGGCCGCCCTATTGCGCCGCACCACGGCTTGTCAATCGTGCCCTTTGCAGGTAGAGCCGCGCCTTCCTTTCCCGTCGGGCTGGTCGGAAACCAGCCGAAACCACGGAAGATCAAAGACATGAAGACCGATACCCACCCCGATTACCACATGATCAAGGTGCAGATGACCGACGGCACCGTGTTCGAGACCCGCTCCACCTGGGGCAAGGAAGGCGACACGCTGCAACTCGACATCGATCCCAAGGTCCACCCGGCCTGGACCGGCGGCAACACCCGCCTCGTCGACCAGGGTGGTCAGGTGGCGCGCTTCAACAAGCGCTTCGGCGGTCTCGCGCTCGGCAAGAAGTGACGGCTGGATCAGCCGCCATCCCGGCGAAGCATGTCCTGAGCGACGCCGCCGGCGACGTCGAAGGGGCCGGGATCCATGGCTGAAGCGCCGGTTGTCGAGACCGAGCGCCTTGTCTTACGTCCGTTCCGCGCAGGCGATCTGGACGCGCAGGCCAAGGCCATGCGCGATCCCGAGGTCGTGCGCTATCTCGGCGGCACGCCGCATGCGCGCGAGGACACCTGGCGGCGGATGCTCGCTGCTCCCGGCCTGTGGGAGCTGCTCGGCTACGGCTATTGGGCGATCGAGCGGAAGGCGGATGGCGCCTATCTCGGGCAACTGGGCTTCGCCGATTTCAAGCGCGACATGACGCCCGGCATCGAGGGCCTGCCGGAGATGGGCTGGATCCTGGTGCCGGAAGCGCATGGGCATGGCTATGCGGTGGAAGGCGTCGTCGCTGCGCTCGACTGGGCGGATCGATCGCTGAACGCTCCGCAGATCGTCGCCATCATCGACCATGGCAATGCGGCGTCGATCCGGCTGGCCGAAAAGGTGGGCTTCGATGTGCGCGAAGAGGCGACCTATCGCGAGTCGCCGATCCTGCTCTTCCGACGCGAGCGCTGACTAGCCTTCCGCGCCGGCCGGCAGGGCGGGGCTGGACGATCGTGCCACCTGGCGTGCGCCATCGATGACGATCGGGGAGGCGACGCCCGGCACGCCGCCGGCATCGATCCGCATCCCGCGGGCAATCACCTGCGGATCGGCGAACACCTGGGCGACATCGTTGATCGGGCCGCCGGGGATGCCGCTCGCGGCAAGCGCGGCAAGGAACTCGTCACGCTGGCGCAGGGCGATCAGCGGGGCCAGCGCGGCTTCCAGTGCAGTGCGATTGCGCACCCGATCCGCATTGGTGGCGAAGCGGCTGTCTTCGCCGAGGGTCGATTGACCAAGCAGGGCGCACAGGCGTCGATACTGGCCGTCATTGCCGACGGCGACGATGACATGGCCGTCGGCAGTCGCGAAGGTCTGATAGGGCGCGATATTGGGATGGGCGTTGCCCATCCGGTGCGGCGGCGTTCCGCCGACCAGGTAGTTCATCGCCTGATTGGCGAGGACAGCGACCTGCACGTCGAGCAGGGCCATATCGATATGGCAGCCCGCTCCGGTCGCCTCGCGTCCGCGCAGCGCGGCGAGGATCGCCGTCGAAGCATAGACGCCGGTGAAAATGTCGGCAAAGGCGACGCCGATCTTTTGCGGCGACCCGTCCGGCTCGCCGGTCAGGTCCATGATCCCGCCCATCCCCTGGATCATGAAATCATAGCCAGCCCGGTTCGCATAGGGACCGTCCTGACCGAAGCCGGTGATCGAGCAGTAGACCAGCCGCGGATTCAGCGCCGAGAGGCTCGCCTGGTCGAGACCATATTTGGCGAGCCCGCCGACCTTGAAATTCTCGATCAGCACGTCGGCGTCGCGGACGAGGGCGCGGACCGCGTCCTGCCCCTCTGAGGTTTCGAGGTCGATCGCCATCGAAGACTTGCCGCGGTTGCAGCTGTGGAAATAGGCGGCGCTGCCGTCGGCCGCGAAGGGCGGTCCCCAGCCGCGCGTGTCGTCGCCGGCACCGGGCCGCTCGACCTTGATCACCTCGGCGCCGAGATCGGCCAGCAGCTGGCCGGCCCAGGGCCCGGCCAGGATCCGGGCGAGCTCGATCACCCTGAGCCCGGCGAGCGGCTTGTCCATCAGAAGGCGGCCAGCCCGGTGATCGCACGGCCGAGGATCAGGGCGTGGACATCGTGCGTGCCCTCATAGGTGTTCACCGTTTCGAGGTTGGCTGCATGGCGCATGACCTGAAACTCGGCCGAGATGCCGTTGCCGCCGTGCATGTCGCGGGCGATGCGGGCGATCTCCAGCGCCTTGCCGCAATTGTTGCGCTTGATCAGGCTGATCGTCTCCGGGACGAGGTCGCCGGCGTCGAGGCGGCGTCCGACTCTCAAGGCCGCCTGCAGCCCGAGTGTGATCTCGGTCGCCATGTTGGCGAGCTTCAGTTGCACGAGCTGCGTCGCCGCCAGCGGCCGTCCGAACTGCTTGCGTTCCAGCGTATAGCTGCGCGCGGCATGGAAGCAGGCCTCAGCCGCGCCCATCGAGCCCCAGGCGATGCCGTAGCGCGCGCGGTTGAGACAGCCGAAGGGGCCGGCCAATCCGCTGACGTTGGGCAGCAGATTCTCCTCGGGCACCTCGACGCCGTCCATGACGATCTCACCGGTGATCGACGCGCGCAGCGAGAGCTTCTCCTTGATCTTGGGCGTGGAGAGGCCCTTCATGCCTTTCTCCAGCACGAAGCCTTTGATCCGGCCATCATGCGCGTCCGACTTCGCCCAGACGACGAACACATCGGCGATCGGCGAGTTGGTGATCCACATCTTGGTGCCGGACAGGCGATAGCCGCCGTCGATCTGTTGTGCGCGGGTGCGCATCGACCCAGGGTCGGAGCCGGCGTCCGGCTCGGTGAGGCCAAAGCAACCGACCCATTCGCCGGTCGCCAGCCTGGGCAGGTATTTCTGCTTCTGCGCTTCGGTCCCGTAGGCATTGATCGGATGCATGACGAGGCTGGACTGCACCGACATCGCCGAGCGGTAGCCGCTGTCGACCCGCTCCACGGCCCGCGCGATCAGGCCGTAGCTCACATAGTTGAGGCCGGCACCGCCATATTCGGGAGCGATCGTCGCGCCGATCAGGCCGAGGCTGCCGAGCTCGTTCATGATCTCGCGATCGAACCGCTCCTCCAGATACGCGCTCGTCACGCGCGGCAGCAGCTTGTCCTGCGCAAAGGCCTCCGCCGTGTCGCGGACCATCCGCTCCTCGTCCGAAAGCTGCGCGTCGAGCGCGAAAGGATCGGCCCAGTCGAAGGGCAGGGTGGTGGGTTCGGCCATCTCGTCCTCTTGATCTTGCCCGACGCGCCTAGCGGCTCATGCGTTGCGAAGGAAGCCGCTAGCGTTCGCGGAAGGCGGATTCGCTGAGGCGGGTGATTGGGGTGAGAATATATTGGAGGACGGTGCGGGTGTCGCCGAGCATGTCGACCTCGGCGACCATGCCAGGGCCGATCGGCAATGGCCGTCCCCCCGGGTCACGGAGCGCGTTGGCATCCGTCCGGACCCGGACGAGATAATAGGTCTCCCCGGTCCGCTCCTCGGCGACGGCGTCGGGCGAGATCGCGACGACCCGGCCGTCGAGCGTGCCATAGACGGCGCGGTCATAGGCGGTGATCGCGACCCGCGCGTCCTGATCGAGGCGGACGAAGGCGATATCCTGGGGGCGAACCCGCGCCTCGACGATCAGGTTTTCCTCGGACGGCACGATTTCGACCAATGGCTGGCCGGCCTGGACCGTACCGCCCCGCGTCGTCACCAGCACGCGGTTGACCCGGCCGGACAGCGGCGCGCGCAGGACGGTGCGCTCGACCTGCTGGGCGAGGGCGGGGAGAGTCCGGCGCCGGGCCTCGCGCTCGGCCTGGGCGCCGGCGAGCTCGGTCGCGGCACGGGCGCGCCAGTCCTGGCGGGCCTGCGCAGCGCTCGCCCGGGCCTCGGCGACGCTGGCCTGGGCGCGGGAGATGGCTGCCGCGGCCGCCGAAGCTTCGCTCGCGGCGACGGCGGCGGCGCTTTCGGCCTGGGTCAGGCTGAGTCGCGGCTCGATACCGCGCTCGACCAGCGGACGCAGCATGCGCGCCTCCTCGGCGCGCGAGTCGCGGGATGTGATCCGCGCCTCATAGGTCGCCCGTGCCTCGGCGACGCCACGGGTCGCCTGCGAGAGGCGCGCCTCTGCCGCACCGAGCAGGCTGGTCAGGTCGGCGATGCGGGCCACGTGCAGTGCCTGTTCGATCCGGATCTGCTCGATTCCCGAAGGGTCGGTGGTATCGGGGTAGACCGGCTCGCGGCCGGCCACTTCGGCCTCCAGTCGGGCGATCTTGACGTCGAGCGCGGCCACGGTCGCCGCGCCGCTCCCGAATTCGGAGCCCCGCTGGACGGGGTCGAGGCTCATGAGCCGATCACCGGCGCGTACGTTCTGGCCGGGCCGCACGAGGATCTGATCGACCACGCCGCCTTCGGGGTTCGAGACGACCTGGAGCTGCGAGCTCGGGATGACACGGCCCATGCCGCGCACCGTGCGCTCCAGCTCGGCGAATGCCGCCCAGACGAAGAACACGACGACGAAGGCGATCACGCCCCAGAGCAGCAGGTTGGAGGCCTTGCGCGGATTGATCCGGTCGGTGAGGTCTTCGATGTGGGTATTCGGACGGGTGTCGGACATGGCTCAGGCCGCCTTCGGACGGGCAAGCTGCTTCAGCACCGCGTCGCGCGGCCCGTCCGCAACGATCCGGCCTTGATCGACCACGATGATCCGCCGGACGAGCTGGAGCAGGACGGGGCGGTGGGTGATGAGGACCAGCGTGCGCTCCTTCAGCTCCTCCTGCAGCCGGTGGATCAGACCGGCCTCGGTTTGCGCATCCATAGCGCTCGAGGGCTCGTCCATCAGCAGGACCGATGGCCGGCCGGCAAGGGCGCGGGCGATGGCGATCGACTGGCGCTGCCCGCCCGAAAGGCCCTCGCCGCGATCGGCGAGCTTGAGATCATAGCCGTTGGCGATCTGGCCCATGAACTGATGGGTACCGGAAATCTGGGTGGCCCGGAGCATCTCGGCATCGTCGATGCCGGAGCGGGCGAGCACGATATTCTCGCGCACCGAGCCGGTGAGCAGGACGCTTTCCTGCATCACCGCACCGACATTTGCCCGCAGGGTAGCCGGGTCGAACTGACGGATGTCCGTACCGTCCACCAGGATCAGGCCTTCTTCAGGCGGGTAGAGGCCGAGCATCAGGCGGGCGATCGTCGACTTGCCTGATCCGACCCGCCCGAGCAGCGCGACATGCTCGCCGGGTTCGACCGTGAAGCTCAGCTCATTGAGCGTCCGCTCGGCCGCCCCCGGGTAACGGAAGCTGACGTTGCGGAACTCGATCCGGCCCTTGAGCTGGTCGACCTTGAGCGCCTCGCCGCCGGGGCCTTCGATCGGCATTTCCATCATGTCGTTGATCTGGCGATAGGCGGTACGGGTCGCGGTCATGCGGGTCAGAAGCTGCGAGATTTGCGCGAGCGGCGCGATCGCCCGGCCGGACAGGATCGAGCAGGCAATGAGGCCGCCCATCGTGAGCGACTGGTTGGCGATCATCACCACACCAATGATGACCACGCCCGCATAGGAGAGCGTACCGGCGGTGCTGGCGAAGTTGACGCCGATCGCGGCGATGAGGCGCTGGCGCAGGGAACTGTCGGAATGGCGGTCCACTGCGGCAAGCCAGCGCTGCGACATCAGCGGCGCGGCACCAGCGGTCTTGACCATCTCCAGCCCGCCGATCGTCTCGACCAGCACGGATTGCTTGAGAAAGCCTTCGCCCATGGACTTCGCGGTCAGCCGCTCCAGCGCCGGTTGGGTCAGCCAGCCGACCAGGATGACCAGCGGCACCATGATCGCAGGCACCAGTACAACCCAGCCGCCGATGATCGCGACCACAACGAGGGTCAGCAGGATGAACGGCACGTCGACCACCGCGACCAGCGTCGCAGACGCAAAGAAGTCGCGCAGCGCCTCGAGCTCGCGCATCAGGCCGGTGAGGGCGCCGGTCGAGCCTCTCTTGAGCTCCAGACGCATGGCGATGAGCCGGTCGAACACCTCGGCGCCAATGTCGCGGTCGATCTGCGCGCCGGCATGGTCGACGAAATAGGCGCGCAGCATCTTCAGGATGAAATCGAAGAGGATCACGATGGCGAAGCCGATCGAGAGCGCGACCAGCGAAGACATGGCGTTGTTCGGAACGACCCGGTCGTAGATCGTCATCGTGAACAGGGCGGTCAGCAGGCCGAAGATGTTGATGAACACCGCGGCGAGGGCGACCTTCCGGTAGGTCGCTCGGTTGCGGCGCATCGGCTCCATCAGCCAGTCGGCGAGCCGCGGCCGCGGGATCGACACCAGATTGTCGGCGCTCACTCGTGTCTCCCCAGGCTGATCGGTGCGATGTCGAGCGTGTCGAGCAGCCGACCGGTGCGCGACAGCAGGACATAGCGCGCGGCGTCCAGCTCGGTCAGCGACTGTATGTAGGCCGTGGCACTGTCGAAATAGGCGTCCTCGGCGATGGCGACGTCGAACAGCGTGCCGCGCGCCACGCGGAAACGCTCGATGATGACGTCGCGCGACCGCCGGCTGGACATATAGGAGGATTCCAGCGCGCGAAGCTGCTGCTCCAGCGCCTGCACGTCCGACAGGGCGATCATGGCGTCGCGCTCGGCTTCCTCGCGGATCCGGTCGGCGCGCGCGCTGGCCGAGCGGGCACGGGCCGAATATTCCTCCGCGCGCGGATCGGTCCCGCCGAAGAGCCGGTAGCGCAGGCCGACGCGCCCGCGAACGTCATAGTCGCGGTCCGTCTCGAACACGCCATAGCGGCCGGCCTCGATCCCGGCGGTTATCTGGGGCAACCGCTCGGCGCGGGCGGAGCGGGCCTCCTGTCGGGCCGCCTCGGCGCTGGCTTCGGCGCTGCGCACGGTCGCGACCTCGGCAGCGGCCAGTTCGGCGTCATCGCGGGTCGCGATGTGAAGGGCAGGAGTAGGCGCACGATCCAGCACCTCGGGCACGGGCATGCCGGTCCAGGCGGCAAATGTGGCCTCCGCATTGGCGAGCTGACGCCGGAATTGGGCGAGGCGCGTTTCGGCCCGTGCGATATACAGGTCGGCCTGGGCGAGGTCGCCCTGGGCCGACACGCCTTCATCGATCCGCATTTGCACCGCCTCGCGCATCTCACGCAGGCTGTTCACATAGGCCTCGGAAAGCTGAGTGAGCGCGCGATAGCCGAACACGTCGTACCAGCCGGCGATCGTGCTGAGCGCCACCCGATCCGCCGTCGCTTCCAGGTCTGCTCCCGCTGCCCGCAGCCGGGCGCCAGCCGCCCGGACCCGGCCACTGCCGGCGCCGAAATCGAGCAAGGTCTGCTGGACCGACATGAGCGCGTCGGTACGCGTCGGTGCGCGCGAGCGTTCGATGATGTTGTTGGGGTCGTCCGAGAACTCGCGGGAGATCACCCGATAGGTCGAAACCTGGATGTCGACCGACGGGTAACGGGATTCGCGCGCGCCTTCCAAACCGGCGCCCGCCTCGTCGATGCCCGCCCGCGATTCGTCCGTCGCCGGATGCCGGCGGACGGCTGCGGCAACGGTGGCGCGGAAGAGATCGTTCGCCGCCTCGCGGCGCGCGAGGTTGAGGATCGGATCCTGGCCGAAATCGATGCTGAGCGGCGTCCCGGTGGGCTGGGGCAGCTCGGATTGCGCGACCGCAGCTCCGGCTCCGAAGAGACAGAGAACTGCACCCAAACAGTGACGCCCTAGACGCAAGGATCCCCCCAACCCGATCCGATCACCAGGGAGTGGCGGCAGGCTTGCCGGCGTGGATCGCCAGCAAAAGGAGAACCCAAATCTCCATGCCGTCTCGCGATTGCGGACGCGCAAACCCCCAAACCCCGGATACCAACTGCTCCAGCGCCATTCCGGGCGTCGTCATCAGCTTGTACGGACGACGGGGAATGGCCGATAAAACGTCCCCAATCAAGCATCTATCGAAATCGCGACCTGCCGACAGGATGAGCCGAAGCCGAAGATTGTCCCGAAACAAGAAAGCGCTCCGGAACCGATCCGGAGCGCTTTCTCGAAACAATCCCGCCCGCTTAAGCGGCCAGGATGATATCGGCGGTGGTCAGCGTCGTATTGACCTGGATCAGGAAGTCGCCATCGCCGTCGCCGTCGGCATCGCCGGAGAGGAAGAACTGCCCTCCCTGACTGTAGCCGCGCAGCTCCGCGCCGCCGCCGCCGCTGAATGCGCCGGAGCCGACCCAGGCGAAATCGCCGAGTCCGCTGACGTCGACCTTGTCATCGCCGCGGCGGAAGTCGCCGATCACGTCCGTACCGCCGAGGTCGGTGAAGACGAACAGGTCGTTGCCATTGCCGCCATAGAGGAGGTCGTCACCGGTGCCACCGTTCAACGTGTCGTTGCCGTTGCCGCCATTGAGACCGTCATTGCCGGCATTGCCGTTCAGCGTGTCGTTGTCGTTGCCGCCGCGGACGGTATCGTCGCCGTCACCGCCACTCAACGTATCGACGCCGTTGCCGCCCTCGAGCAGGTCGTTGCCGTCCCCGCCGTCGAGCGTGTCGTGGCCGTTGCCACCGTTCAGCGTGTCGTCGCCGTCCAGGCCGCTTAGCGTATCCCCGCCATTGCCGCCCGACAGCGTATCGGCGAAGTTGCTGCCTTCCAGCTTCTCGATGCTGGTATAGCGGTCGCCGGCCGCGTCGCCGGCAGAGCCGGAGTTGCTGGCCAGCGAGGCGACGACGCCGGCAGTTGCAGTCACATAGCTGGCGGTGTCGAAGCCGTTGCCGCCGTTGAGCCGGTCGGCACCGCCCCGCCCGATCAGCACGTCGTTCCCGCCATTGCCGTCGAGCGTGTTGGCGGCGCTGTTCCCGAGCAGGGCGTCGTTGCCGCCGCCGCCGCTTGCATTCTCGATCACAACACCGTTTGCAATCGTGTAGCCGCCCTTGATGTCGTCGACGAACGACATCGCGCCGCCACCGGTCGGGGAGTAGTCGAGCGTTGCGGCGAGCAGGTCGATCGTCGCATTGCGATTGCCGCTATAGCGGATCGTGTCGATACCGCCCGTGTCCCAGATGGTCTCGTAGTAGGTGCCAATGGCCTGAACGTCCTTCAGCACATAGTCCGTGTTCCCCGTGGCATAGGGATTGTTCACGCCATAGCGCTGTTGAAGCACCGCGATGTCGAAGGCGCTGAGCGTCCCCGACCAGCCATTGCTGATGCCGGCAATGGTAAAGGGCGACGGGCCATCCGGATGGAAGTCCCACGCGTCATTGTACGACATGACGGTGTAGACGCCCTGATTGAGATTGTAGACACCGTACGATCCCGTCGACGCCGTCACGCCGAGCATGATGTCCGAGCCGCCACCCCGATCGTGCGGGTGGGCGAGGCCGTGCGCGTGACCGAATTCGTGCAGGATCACGCCAAAGGCGAAGCCGCCCTGCAACAGGCTGACCTGGTCGCCCGGAATGTCCTGGGTGGAAACTCCCGGCTTGTCCCAGCCGCCACTGTTGACGTTGAACCCGCCAATACCCTGCTGAGTGCCGTAAGTCGGATCCTGAGGATAGAAATAGGCACCGAACTGGGTCGATGTCGTGGTGATCAGCCGGAATGTCGCAGTCGAGGAGTCGGTGGTCTCGACATAGTTGATACCAAGGATCTTGGTATATTCCTCGAGCGCGTTGAAGATCGCCGCCTTTTCGGTGGCATTCCAGCCATAGGAAGCGCCCGGTTCCCCGAAGGTCTCTCCGGCGACGGCGAAATAGACCGTCGCGGTGTTGTTCACCGGCTCGATATTGTCCGCGCTGAACCAGTTGATCGCGTCGAGCGGGCTGAAGTCGGCGAGGTCGAACTCCTGGGCGACGATCGTATAGCCACCCGTCCAGGGCGACCAGGAGAAGGCGTCCAGATAGAAGGTGCCGCTGACATTCGCGAGGAAGCTGAGCTTCGCGTTGATATCGCTCGGGAACGAGATATCGTCGTTCTGCAAGACGAGATTCCCGTTCGCATCGTAGATGACGAGGCGCGGATCGAGTTCGCCATCGGGCAGGTCGAGCCAGTCCGACTCGTAATCGGCACCGCCCGCCATCTCGATCGTGTAGATTTTTCCGGCCTCGATCTCGAGCTTGTAGGTGTCGACTTCGCTGAAATTCACGCCGTACGGGCCCGGCCCGGACTCGATGAACCCAAAGGTGACCGCGTTGAACGTGAGATCCGGCGCAAGCGCGAATTCATCCGACACGAGGTCGACGCCCGGATCGATGATCGCGTCGAGCGTATAGGTTCCGGTCAAGCCGGAGCCCGGATAGGCGCCGACGCCGATATAGTGCAGACCGGTATAGGTTGCGGTGTAGGTGATCAGCGAATTGACGCCGTCGCCACCATCGTCATCATCGGCGAGGATGCCGGCCGTCGTCAGCGTGTCGTCGATCACGTAGAGAAACGTGTCGCCGAGCGGGTTCGCGCCTGTCCCGCGGACCGAGAACATATAGGTTTGGCCGGCAACGAGATTGATCGAATAGGCGTCGATCTCGGTCCCGTCGATTTCGCCGTCGACCAGAACCTCCGCGGGCACACTCAGTTCGAGCGGGGCCGCAACGGACATTTCAGCGGAAGCAGGAGCCGCAGCGAATGAATCTTTGACATAGGCCGCTTCATGGGCCGCAGCGGCGCAATTGGGGCATCCGCAGGCCAAGAAGCTGAACGTCAGGTCATCATCGTCACTGAGATAGGGTTTGCTTTGGGTGAGCAGATGTCCGGGTCTCATGAGGTTCCCTCCTGTTCAAAGCGACAGAGTCGCCCGATGAGGCAAGGGATCACAGTTTATGGGAAGGAACAATCATCTGATTTGAGTACTGTTCTCACCTGATCGGAAAATGACCATTCCACGGAGTTTCCATGCGCCTGTTCGAGATATCAGTCGCGATCGTCGCAATTGCCGCGTCCGGGCTTTTCGCTCAGGAGCTCACTGCAAACGCCATTCAGAACCAGGGGACAGGAACCGATGAGATGACCCGGTCCAACTCGGGCGAAGGTGTCGCCGACCTGCCCTATTCGCGCGGCAAGCGGTTTCGGACTCTCGACGAATACCTCGCGCATCTTGAAGGAAACGGGGCCATCGATCTCCCCTGGTGGCGCGAGATCCGGCCCGGTGTCTATGAGCTTGTCGTGCACATGCGTGGGGCCCGCCCCGAAATCGCCACCCGCGCTGAATTGATGCGGCGTTACGGATTTTCGCGATAGCGGATCCCGAACCCGTGAAGAACGCTCGGAAATTGTTCCGTCCCGGTACTGCGGGGTGTTGAGCGATGCGTCCGGCTCGTTGCGAAGCCGGCCGACCTTCTGTATTCCCGAGTCGGCCTTTTGGGCGACAATTCGCGTCTTTGCGGGGATCGGAGCGGATGAGATGAAGGCAGCGCGTGGCATCGTCGTGATGACCCTGGGCATGGCGGCCGCGCTTCCGGCTGCCGCGCAGACCACGACCAGCGGTACTCCAGGCCCGATCGAGATCGCGCCGCCGGCGGTTTCCGGGCGCAGCGCCTATGTGAACCAGATCGGCAATGCGAACCAGGCCACCGTGACGCAAACGGCTCCGAACGCATCGATCAGCATCCGTCAGGATGGCGAGCGCAATCTCACGACGGTTACCCAGGGCGGTGACGCGACCTCCTATGGCAATGTCGTGCAGACCGGCAACGAAAACGAGGCCAACCTGTCACAGCGAGGCAGCGGCATCAACGCGCTCTATCTGACGCAGACGGGGATCGGGAACCGCGCCTTGGCCCAACAGACCGGGCAGAGCGGGGCGCTCAACGGCGCCGTTCTCACGCAGGCCGGCACATTCAACGAGATGAACCTGCTTCAGGAGGGCAGCGACAACCGCGCAGCGCTCGCCCAGGACGGCAACGGCAACCAGATGACGGCTGCCCAGACCGGCGTCGGCAACCGCCTGATCTGGACGCAGCAGGGCAACAACCTCTCGAACCTGGGCATCACCCAGACCGGCGCCCAGGCCATCCAGGTCACGCAGACCGGCGGGAATTGAACAGGGCGGCGGCGCCCGCCGAACCTACTCAGCATCCGGAGCTTCGGCCCGCGTCGTTTCCGACCCGCCGGCAGAACGCAGACGCGTAAGCGCCAGCTCCCGCATTTCTCGCGCAGCCCGCGCGATGCCGGCATTGTGGGGATCGGCAGCGAGCGGCCGCAACAGGGTTTCCGCCTCCGCATATTCGCCGCGGCTCATCAGCAAGGCCGCCGTGTTCATGCGGATCTCCGAGACTTGCGGCGCGAGGCTGTGGGCCAGAAGCAGCACGTTGCGGGTGTTCTCGGAAGCGAAATTGGTGTTGCCGCGCAGGCTCTGGGCATAGCGGTACAGGGTCTGGAAGTGGTTTCCATCGGCGGCATGCGCGCGCCCGAACCATTGTCGTGCCAGCCGCTCGTCGGACGCATTGTCGTCGGCTTTCTCGGCGGCGACGAGATAGCGCATCCCCTTGAGGTAGAGCAGCTCCGCATCGTCCGGTGACGCTTCGATCAGCGGATCGAGCAATCGGTCGGCCGCCGCCGGATCGCCATAGAGCAGTTCGGCATGCGCAAGCACGCGCGTGGCGAAGGGGTCCTGCGCGTGTCGCGCGGCGAGACTACGAATACGCGGTAGATAAGCAGCACCCGTCTCATCCGGGATTCCCAGCCGCAGAGCCACCTCGTAGAGGATGAGGTCATCGGCGGCGCGCGGCAGGGGCATGACCGCGACCGGCGCAGGCGCCGGCGGCTCGCGGGTCATGCGGCGGGAGACGATGCGCCTGCCACGGATATACCGTCGGAGCTCTTCGTCGAACTGGTCCGGGGCCAAGCCCGTCGCACGCTGGAACACCGCACGCGGATCTCCTCCCTCTGCGCCGTCCAGATAGCGGCGCAGCGCCGCCTGTCGCTCGACCGTACTGTAGAAATAGTGAACCGCAAGCCAGCTCAGCGCGTAGAAGGACGCCATCTGTTCTCGGCCGAGGCCGCTCGAATCGCCAAACAGAACACGGTCGATCGAAAGCCAAGGCATGCCGGTGATCGAATAGGCCCGCCCTCGTGAGGCTGTGCCGAAATCCACCTGTTGCGGGCGGAAGCGCGCGGTCATGAAATATTCCGCGAAGCCTTCGACATACCAGGCCGGGTAAGCGCCCGGCCGATAGCGCATCATGAAATGGTGGGCATATTCGTGGAACAGGATCTCGTTCCCGCCCGCCTCGGCCCGGCTGTCGACCAGAGCCGCGACGCCGTTGGGCGTGGCCGCATAGAAACCGCCGACCCCTGTAGCGACGGGCCGCACCAGTCGCAGGTCATCGAGGCCGCTGACCAGGTAGATGTGCAGCTTCGTCGGCGCCGGCGGGTCGTTGACCGTCGTCATCATCCGCAGCAGGCGATCGAAATCCTCGAGCAGCTCCACGCGCTCGCGCAGTCTCGACTCGGAACTGTTGCCGAAGACGATGAAATTCGCGCTCTCCGCGCGAAGCCATTCTGCCTGCGCGGGCGCGACCCACAGCAAAAGGGCCAAGGCGGCTGCGCTACGCGCCGCCCGAGACTTCGACCACATCTTTGGATTCCCCCGGCATTTCAGAAGAAAACTAATGCAGATCAGAAGGAATGACTAGACGTATTTTGGCGGGCCGGGAACGATGAAACGGGGAACTACGTCTACGCCATAGCCCTCCCGAATGAACCTTGAAGGTGGCTGCCGACCTCATAAAACACAGGAAATCGGGCGCGAGGGCCGGATTACGATTTGGTAGATACTGCAGTTTTGGCCGTGGTTTTCGCTCGCTCCTCGTCGACCAGGGTTCGCCATCGCTTCGCCAGATCGCGACGACGGCCGGGATAACGCTCCTCGATCAACTCGACGCGCGCGATCCGATCGACGCGGAAGGTTCTGAAATCCTCTCGCAGCTCGCACCATCCGGCGACGAAGCGTTTGGCTTCGATAAACCCGAGCATGATTGGCCAGATGATACGTTGGGTCTGGGCGCCCGTTGGATCGCGATAGGTGACATGGAGTTTGAACTGCTCGCGCATGGCCTGGCGCAGCAGCCCGAGATCGACCGCCTCAGACTGTGGTCTCGCACGGCCGACGTGGAAGGCGTTGTCGGTCAACAGGGGGCGCAACTCAGGAGGAAGCACCGAGTCGATCTTGCCGATCGCGTTCTGAGCGGCGAGCGCGAGACCGTCGTCGGTCTGGCGGCTTACCCATTGCGCGCCCAAGGTCAGCGCGTGCAATTCCTCCTGCGTGAACATCAGAGGCGGCAGCAGAAAGCCGGGTTTCAGGATGTAACCGAAACCCGGCTCGCCTTCGATGTCCGCGCCCATCGCCTGCAAGGTAGCGATGTCGCGGTAGATGGTCCGCAGCGAAACGCCGGCTTCGCGCGCAAGATCTCTGCCTGACACGGGACCGTTGCGCCGACGCAAGACTTGCAGAAGATCGAATAGCCGGTTGCTCTTGGACATCGGATCAATCTACAGGCTGATGCCATATTTTGGCAGCAGCCTGTTTCACTGCATCGCCACCACGGCCTTGCCGCTGATCTTGCGTCCCCGTTCGAGAGCGATCACCTGCGGAATTGCCTCAGTGAGCGGCACAACCTCGGCTATCGGTAGCCGAAACCGTCCTTCACCCGCCGCCTCGGCAAGACCATCGAGGATGTCCGCCCGCGCAGTACAGACGATCGGCTTGAGCTGTCGATTGAACAGCGCGCGGATGAACTTGCCGAGTGATGGGTTGAGGTCAAGGAACACCCCGTCCTTGCGAAGCAGGCCGAGGCCGGTCGCGACCGTCATCGTGCCTGCGGTGTCATAGACCGCATCGAATCGTTCCTTGATCTTCGACAGGTTGGTGGTCCGATAATCGAGAACCGGGTGTACGCCCATCTGCTCGGCGCGCTGCATTTGCTCTGTGCTGGTCGCGCCGGAGACGCTGGCCCCGAACAGACGCGCAATCTGGACGGCGGACTCACCCACAGCTCCGGTGCAACCGTTGATGAACACATGGTCGCCGGCCTTTACCTCCACCTTGTCCACCAGCCCGTTCCAGGCGGTGACCCCCGGCGTGCCGAGGCAAGCGGCCTCCTCGAAGGACACCACTGCCGGTTTTTTGGCGATGAAGGTTTCCGGTGCGATAACGGCTTCGCCAATCGCACCACTATCCTTGATCCGTGCGGAGCCGAAGACAGCATCCCCAGCCTTGAACCGGGTCACGCCCGGCCCGACCGCAATGACCGTACCCGAGAAATCGCTACCGAACGCGCGCGGAAAGGTCTTGCCGGTCACCATCTTCAAGTGGCCGTTGCGGACCTTCCAATCGATCGGATTGATTGCGGCGAAGGCGACCTTGACGGCGACCTCGCCCTTACCCGGCGCACGCAGCGCGAAGTCTTCGAGCTGCATCGTCTCCGGGCCGCCATAGCGATGATACTGGATGCGTTTCATAGCAAACCATTCCTCTTGAGAGTCGTGGCGACAACGTCGATGAGCGCCGTGCTCGGCCGGCCCTTCAGACGCGGCAGCGGTTAGCGCCGCCGAACCGTTGTCACTGAGCGCCGAAAGCGGTTTTGTCGAAGACGCCCTTGAGCCCGATGATCTTGCCGTTCTCGACCGTGAAATGCTTGGAGGAGAGGACGCTGGGGACGGGTTGCGTGTGCGTGTAGTACATGAGCAGCGCAGTATTCTCATCGCCGAACGCCGAAACGAGCGTCGCTCCCGTGAGAATGTGCGCGAATTCCGATTCCCCCTTGTGCAGAGCGGCGGCGCCTTCGACAGTGCCGAACGGCGTTTCAGAGACCACGTTGTCCGCGACAACCTTCATGGCCGTTGCGTGGTCGCGATTCCGCCAGGCTTCGTAGTAGGCCATGGCGACCTGAAGCGCGGGACTGGTAGTGGTGTTGCTCATCATTTTCTCCTTGGGGAGTAGGACGAGACACCTATAGCGCAAGGCAGTGACAGATTTTGTCAGCATGACGTCAACCGCAGTATGTTGTGCGCATGTGAGTCTTCGTAGCGTCAGCTCAGGATGAATTCTTGCCCGTATTGAACGGTTGCTCGCTCGCATCTGACACCAAGAGCTGCCAGCCCGCTTTCTGGCTATACTGGTGGGTTAGCCGGCTCAGTCAGGGGCATAAGAACCGTGATCGCAACCCCAATCGCCTCAAAGAAGCTATCTATTTGATAGATAAGGGGATTATATTCCATTTATGCGGCCATCAGCGGCGGGCCACGCCCGATTATGACGGGCACTATACCTACGCTGTAGCGCTACGATAGCGTTGTCGTGAAGTGCCCCCTGCCGCTTACCACCGGCGTTTTGTGCCTAACGCTCTATGTGCGTGGACCGGGTAACGACCGATGCAATCTCAAGTTCTCAGACGGTCGCGAAGTTTGACTGCCTCGGATTGAGGAAGAACCGCACCGGCTGTGCGAAATCGTCGCGCGATTGTGCATGGTCTGGATCATAGTGAAGGACGTCATTCGCGAAGTGCATTGCATCGGCCTCGACAAGGGGATCGGCCGCGCCCTGGACGTTGCGTCGGCGCGCGTCGAAGACGACGAGATAGCCGCGGGTTGCGGTGCTGGCGGTGTGACGCACTTCGCGATCGAGATAGTCGGCCAACTGGTCAGCCCCTTCCTGCGCGCGCGGTGGCCCATATTCGGTATAGGTGGGCTGCGGCGTGGGGTTGCGGGACCGGGCGGTGGACCGTCCGAGCCATTTCACCTCGATCAGCGCGGCAGCGCCGGATGCGAACCATTCGACGCGGACATCGACAGGTTTGGTCTCGTCGGTGTTGTGCTCGGGCCGGGCATTGGCGTCGCGCAGGACCAGTTGCAGCGCCTGGATGAGCGAATCCCGCATGATCGATTCGGGCCGGTTGACCAGAACCAGCCGCGGACCGTCGACGCCGCCTTCCCAGGCATTCGCTAAAATGCGGCATTTCGTCTCCAGCGCGAATTCTCCATAGCGCGAGAATGCTTCCTCAAGGCTGCTCAGTGTCGCATTGGCGAAATTGCTGGCGAGGATGGGCGAGACCTTCTGGACATAGTCGTCATGATGCTTCGGTCAGCCCTTCGATCGTCAGCCCGCGGGACAGGCTCAAGCCGCCGACTGCAATAGCGGTGAGACCGACACCCTCCTTCTCATACTTCGTGTAGTCGAGAACCTCGTCGCTCTTGCTGTTGATCACGTAGAGGTGGAGATGGTCGAACACGCCGTTCAGGGCCGGCTTCAGCTCGTCCCAGGTGAGGCCGGAATCGGCGTACTCCTCCTCGAAGGCCTGTTTAAGCCGCTGCATGTGGATGTTCGTCGAGGAGACAGATTCGGGCATCATGTAGTTGGCCCGGACCGCCTCCCTGATCTTCTTCTCGCGCAGGCTGATGAAGTCCCGCACCGCTTTCTGCACCGGGACGAAGCGTGAGACATTAATCATCATGGAGCAGTGCTTGTTCGTCTGCCCGCGCAGATTGCGGATGGCGCGGGCGACGATGAACTCGTCCAGCGCCCGATAGAGGCTGGGCGGAAGTTCCGCGACCGGATCATCGCGCTTGTGCGAATAGGGAATCAGGTCTTCACAGTCATCGATCGGCCGCACGATCGACTCGCTGGTGTCCTCGTTCAGGAACACCTTCTCGGCGCCGAAATAGGTTGTCGGTGCGTCGAGACAGTAAATGAAATCGCGCGGGAACAGCTCCTCGCGCACGTCCTCATCATAGGCTTCGGGATTGATGAAGATGTTGGCGAAGGGCGTGGCCGTGTAGCCGACATAGCAGGATTTGGCGAAGAGCCCGAGGACGCGCCGGATCATGGCGTTCGTCCGGGTCGGGTCCAGGTCCTCCTTATTCGTATTGATCGACGCATTGTCGGCCTCGTCGTCGATCAGGAGCATGGGCACGTCGGAAATCCGCCCGTCTCCCTCGGCGTTCAGCTCTTTGAGCCACTTGTGAAGCGCGGTCAGCGTCGTGACGTTCTTCTTGATGACCAGGATGATCGGCTTGCTGAAGTCGTTGATCTTCCAGCCGCTCTTCGCGGCCGTGTTCTTGTTGAAATCCTCATTGATATTGGTGAGCGTGGCCGGGTGCGGATAGCCGGGCTCCAGACCGACGCCGATCGACCTGCGGTCGTCAGGGTCGCTGGAGCGGCCGATGAAAGCCTCGTCGATGCGCTCCATCCTTCCCGGCGCAGTCCCTCCACGATGTCGATGGTCGGGACATAGACATACCGCTCCGACCTGCTGTCGTGCGCCTCGCGGGCGAAGATGGACGGGACGTGGCGATATAGCGCCTCGTTGTCGAGCGGCTCCCGACCGCTGATCTGATGGGCGTTCCGGCCGAACCGGGTAGCAAGGTGATGGATGCTCATGGGTCTTTCCTTTCCTTGGGTCTGGGTTTCCGCGCAGCGGAGCGCCGCGCTGAAACCCTGCCCGTCGGCGAGACCGGGGGTGCAACCGGAGTGGGCGGCTTCGCGGGGAACCGGCTGCACGGAACGCGAAGCGTGGAGGAAGCTGGGCGGAAGCCGCTCCGAAGGGCGCCGGGGGCAGCGCCCCAAGCACCTCACAACATGCCGGGCCACTGGCCCGTCCATATTATGAACCGGCGGACCAGCACACGAAGGCGCCCCGCTCCGAGGGAGCGGGGCGCCGTGTCGAGGTCAGCGCGACCAGATGAGAGCGTATTCGCCGGGGGTCTCAGTTTCGGACAGAGTGGCGTAGATCGGAGCCGGGAAGGTCGGATCGTCCAGCTTGACCGAGATGTAGTCGCGGTTCTCGCGGCTGGTCTTTTTCCAGCCCGCGCCGCATTCGACCGTGCCGACCGCGAGGCGGAAATCGGGGGCCTTCTCGCTCTCCCTGTCGATCGGACGGAGGGTGGCCTTTGCGTTGAGGGTGAGCGTCTTGATGGTTCCGCTGAAGGAGCCGTTGCCCGCCTGGGTGAAGGTGCCGATGGTAGCCACGTCGAAGTTCCTTTCGCTTCGGGCCACGACCGCCGCGGCCTCGATGGCGATCGGTGAAGCGGGGATGATCGGACGCGCACCGCTTGCGGCCGGAGCGCAGCGGAGGATGGCGACGCACGGCTTTTTTGTTTCGCGATGCAAAGCCGAAGGCGGCGGAAAAAAGCCGCGCGGCGCCGTTGCGCCGGGTCGATCAAGGCGAAGCCGGCCCCGGTTAGATCAAGCCAATCGAGAGGCCGCACGGTTGTCGCCGAACTGGAAATTCTACGCCGTGACTATGACGGGCATTGTCAGTCGGAGGCATTCGCTTCTTTGCCGGTCCGCGCCGGGATCACCTTGCAAGTATCCTTCGTAGAGACGAGAGGAGAGCGGACGCTGCTGACCCTCTGCCTGTGTTCGCCGAGATCCAGCGTGAGGCTGGAATAGACCGTCGCTCACCGCCCGCATCATCGTCGCCAAGCGATTCCGTCGTTCGGGTCTGCAATATCAATCGGCGAACCGAGCCCCAGAAGCGCAACGGTCGATCCGCCATCAGCACGCTGCCCCGCGCCCTCGGAGCGGGGCGCCTTTGCATTGGGAAGCGGCCGCGCCCCAACGGGCGCGGCCGCGATTTTTCGCCGGTTACGACAGGAAGTCGGGACCGCTCGCGCGGTCCCGGTCCCATGCCGCTATTCGGCGGCAACGGCATAGGACGCTTCGCTATCCTCCACTTCGGGCGGCTGCTCCACGCTATCCGCGTCCTCCGGCTCCACAGGCGCGGGGTCCGCTCCCTCCGGTTCGGGTGTCCGCAACACGGCGGGAAGCCAGCCGGTGCCGGAAAGAAGCTGCTCGGCGGCCTGCGCCATGTCAGGCTTCTTCATGTCCGCGATGCGGCGGGCGGCGTCCTCGGACACGCCTTCGGTCACGGCCTCCACGATATGCGCCTTGGTGACACGGCCAAGGTAACTGTCCACGGACGGCGTCCAGTCCTTCGCCACGTCCAGCGCCAGCGCGCCCGCCAGCCTGTCCGCCGTTTGCAGCGACCGGGGTTTGCGGTCCCACGGCAAACGCAGGGCGTTGACGGTGCGAGCCGCGCAATGCGCCAGCAGCGCAATCCGCTTCGCCTCGTCCAGCCCGACGATGAAGCCCCACAGGTCCGCCACGTCGCGCGGCATCCGCTCGGCCCACGCCTCGTGCTGCTCGCTCGCCCGCGCGGCCAGCGGGGTATCCTCGATCCCGTCCGCGTGGCTCCCCAAGGGTGTCACAGTCGGACGAACCTCAAGGCAACCGGCCTCCGCATAGCTGTAGAACAGTTGTGCGGTGAGCGTGTGGGTCAGCGCGATCAGCACCATACCGGGCTGCTCGGCGAGCGCCACGCGGAGCGCCAAAGTCCGATGGGCGGACAGGTCGCGGGTGAGGCTGTCGGAAATTGGCTTGCCCGGTTCCTCGTCCTCGTCGGCGTCCTGCACGTCCTCGTCTCCACCCTCCGGCTGCTCGTCCTCTCCGATCTGCGGATCGGTCGCATCGCCTTCTTCCGGCTCCGGTTTGGGGTCCGCCAGCGCCTCATCCTCGGCCCGCACGAACCCGCGCTCGATCCGTGCCGATCCATCGTGGTTGAGGATGACGAACGCGCCGCCATTGGCGATCACGTTGGGGGCGTAGGCCGAACGCTTGGCGGAAAAGGCGTCTATCTCGTCCGACACCGCCTCCAGCTTCGCGGCCATCTCCTCCGGCATTTCCTCGAAGGATTCATAGCCCTCGGCCAGCGCATCATACTCTGCCGACAGGTCGTCCAGCCGCGCCTCATCCTCCTCGGACAGGGCGACGGTCTGCGGATAAAAGCGCCGCATTCCGTGGGCGTGGGGATAGTCGATATGCGCCTCGGCCCATTTCCAGCCTTCCGCCTGAACCTGCACGGCGACCTCGCGCAGCTTCTCGATAGCGAGCATATCGAGCAAGCCCGCATCCTCGAAATAGCCGATGCCGCCGGGGGTGAACAGGTCGCGGAGAATTATGCCGCCCGATTCTTCGTAGGCTTCCGCGCCGACGAACACGGCGCGGCGGTCGTCTGCGGACACGTTGCTTGCAGTCATGTCGCGGCGGATAATCCACGGCTCGCGGTTGTGATGCAGGTTCTCGAATACCTGCTCCTGTCGTGCGTGATCCTCGGTGATAGCGAAGGCTATTAGCTGATCCAGCGTAAGGCCGTCCTCACGATAGACCTGCAACAGCTTGCGCGAGACTGCGCCAAGGCGAAGCCGCTGCTTCACCACACCAGCCGACACGCCGAACCGCGCGCCGATTTCCTCCGCGCCCCAACCCTTGCCGTCCGCAAGCTCGCGGAACCGCTCGAACTGGTCTGCGGGGTGCATCGGGGTCCGGGTCACGTTCTCGTCCAGACTGATTTCGGACGGATCGTTGGCGGTATCGAGCCAGCAGCGCACGGCTTCCGACTTCTTGATCTGCTTGCGCTTGGCGCGCAGCAGCATCGCCAACCTGCGACCTTCGCCAGCGGTAACGAGATAATTGCCGGTCGGCGTCCCGTCCTCCTTGGCTTCCGGCTTCACGACAAGATTCTGGATCAGCCCCTTGTGCTGGATCGAAGCGGCCAGCGCCTCAATTGCGGCTTCCCCATGCGACACCTTGCGGGCATTGCGCGGCGACTTTTTGAGCTTGGCGAGCGGCACGAAGATTTCGACGCCCGACACAAGCTCGGCGGCTACGGTTTCGGTAACAGCGTTCATCACACTTCTCCTAAAAAACCGCACTCACCCCGGAATGGGATGGGCGGCGAAGAAGCGACCGGCAGGCCCGCCGGCGGAGCCGGGCAGCATCCGCAGGACCGGAACGCAGTGGAGGACGCGCCAGCAGCGCGTTGCGGCCCGGCGCGGCGGGCCTACAGGGAAGCGTCGCCCATCCCATCGACGGGGAGAGAATCGACCAGACGCGATCGGGCCGGCGCAGCCTTGGCCCTGATCTCCGCAACAGGAAGGAAGCCGGACACGCCAGCGGGTCCGCCGATAAGGGCGAAGCCCCAGCAACCACGCCGCTCTGCGGCGTCAGCAATGTCGCACCCTTGCGGCGACCGGTCGGCGCGGCGGCGTGCGCGCGGACCTGGGGGCCAGCCGTCGCCGTGCCCTCGGGGCAGAGCAAGAGTGCAACGCGGCCAAAGCAACGCGCGAACCCTGTCGGCTTCGACAGACGCCGCAGTGTGCGCTCGATTGAATCCGCGTTCCGCCCGGCGCGCCAGCGCCAACCCGCCATGCTGATCGTCACCCGGCAGGGACGAGACCCGTCAGGGGCTCGGTCGGAGCGCAGCGGAGATAGAGCGGCGGTCCCGCAGGGAGGCGCCAAACCCTTCTGCTGAACTTGCTTTTCCAATCGATTTCGATTATATTTTAATCGGATTGATAGCAGGCGATGAACATGGCCACTGAGACAAAAGTATTGACCGCCCACGTTCCGCTGCACCTCGCGGAAAAGGTCGAAGCGATGGCCTTGCGGCTTGAACGCTCGCGCGGTTGGGTGATGAAGCAGGCGCTCGCCGCCTGGGTCGATCAGGAGGAGGAGCGTCACCGCATGACGCTCGAAGCCCTGGAAGACGTGGATGCCGGGCGCGTGATCGACCATCAAGCCGTGCGCGCATGGGCGGACAGTCTCGGCACCGATAACCCGCTGCCGCCGCCTTCGGCATGAGGATCAAGTGGACCGGCAAGGCGTCCTCGGATCTGGTGCGGCTGCACGAGCATTTGCGCCCGGTTGCCCCCGAGGCGGCGGCGCGGGTGGTGCAGCAACTCTCGCGCGCGCCGGATCGGCTGCTCGACTATCCCCGGATCGGCGAGAAGCTGGACGCCTACGAGCCGCGCGAGGTCCGGCGCATCATCGTCGGCAATTACGAGCTGCGCTACGAGATCGCAGACGCGACGATCTTCATCCTGCGCCTCTGGCATTGCCGCGAGGAGCGCAGCTTCGAGTCGGACGACTGACGATGAAGCCGGCCGCACGGAACGCTGCCGCGCAGCGCGCCGCCCTTCGCCCCTATCTGTGCTTCGCCGCGACAGAGGCTTTGCATGAGGCGCGGGCGCGACGCAGCCTGTCGGGATGGCCCTTGCCCGCAAAGCCCAACGTCGCACCAATCGCTACCGGGCGGAATGCCCGGATGACCTGTTCGACTATGCCGCGCGGCCAGTCGGCAGCGTCCGTCCCTGCACGGGACAAAACCCGAAGGACGATCTTTCGACCTGGACCGTCACCGACGACTGGCCCGAGCGTGTGCCGGTCACGAGTGCGGAAGTGGACGTGTTCGAGGCATGGTTCGGCGACGTTTTCGACGAGTTGTTCGGGCCGTGCCGATGATGTGAGGAGTTTGCTGCCATGACCGTGCCTCTGCGCGCCGCCCTCTACCTGCGCGTCTCGACGGCGCGGCAGGCCGAGCATGACGTGTCGATTCCCGATCAGCGCAAACAGGGCGAAGCCTATTGCCTGTCGCGGGGATTGGAGCTGGTCGATACCTTTGTTGAGGCCGGCGCGTCGGCGACGAACGACCGGCGGCCCGAGTTCCAGCGCATGATCGAGGCGGGGACCAGCAAGCCCGCGCCGTTCGATGTGGTCGTGGTCCACAGCTTCTCGCGTTTTTTCCGCGATCACTTCGAGCTGGAGTTCTACGTTCGCAAGCTCGCCAAGAACGGCGTCAAGCTGCTCTCCATCACCCAGGAGATGGGCGACGATCCGATGCACGTCATGATGCGCCAGATCATGGCGCTGTTTGACGAGTATCAGTCCAAAGAGAACGCCAAACACGTCCTCCGTGCGCTCAAGGAAAATGCGCGGCAGGGATTCTGGAACGGCTCGCTGCCGCCGATCGGCTACCGCGTCGTCGATGCCGAGCAGCGCGGCGCGAAGATGAAGAAGAAGCTGGAGATCGACCCGCTCCATGCCGACACGGTGCGGCTGGCGTTCAAGCTGGCGCTGGAAGGCGATGGCACGTCCGGCCCGATGGGCGTGAAGTCGATCACCAAGCACCTCAACGAGCGCCGTATCTTCACGCGCGACGGTGGCCGCTGGGGCATCGGCACCGTGCATCGGATGCTGACCCGGCCGACCTATATCGGCCGGCACGAGTTCAACAAGCGCGGCAAGAGCAAGGAATTGAAGCTCGCCGAGGAAGTGATCGCGGTGGAGGTTCCGGCGATCATCGACCAGCCCACGTTCGATGCGGTGCAGGCGCATTTGAAGGCGCGCAATCCGAAGGTCGCCCATCCGCAGGTCGTGGGCGGCCCGACGTTGCTCACGGGCCTGATCCATTGCGGGAAGTGCGGCGGCGCGATGACGATTCGCACCGGAAAGGGCGGCCGCTATCGCTATTACACCTGTTCGATGAAGGCGCGGCAGGGCGCGACCGCTTGCGAGGGTATGACTGTCGCGATGGAGCGGCTGGACGATTTGGTTGCGAACTATTTGGCTGAACGGCTGCTCGATCCCGACCGATTGGAGGACGTGTTGGCGGAGGTTCTAGATCGTCGGCAGGAACGAAGCGGCCGCCGGCGTGAGCACATCGCGGAGCTGAACCGGCGCGCCGCCGAGACGGAGCTGCGTTTGAAGCGGCTCTACGACGCAATCGAAAGCGGCGTCGCCGATCTCGAAGACTCGGCGCTCAAGGATCGCATCGTCGCCCTGAAGGCGACTCGCGATCAGGCGCGGGCGGATGCCGAGCGGGCCTCGGCCCTCCTGCTAAACTCGGCGCAGCAGGCCATCACGCCGGCCACTTTGCGAAAGTTCGCGTCAACCGCTCGGCGCCGTATCCGCACGGAAGGCGGCGGTTATCGCCGCGACCATCTTCGCGCATTGGCGCAGCGGGTCGAGGTCGATCGTGGCGAGGTCCGCATCATGGGATCGAAGAGCAATCTGCTCCGCGTGCTGGCCGCTAACGGCGTAGCCACGGCGGCGGGCGGAGTGCCCATCGTTGTTCCGAAGTGGCGGATGGGGTGGGATTCGAACCCACGGTGAGCTTGCACCCACGGCGGTTTTCAAGACCGCTGCCTTAAACCACTCGGCCACCCATCCGTTGACCGCGCGATAGCGGCTCTTCGCCGATACCTGCAAGCGGCGCGCCATTCCATCTTTCATGCCGGTGAAAGCTCGTGTCATATAGGCAGCAGCGGTAGAGGGTGGTTCATGCGTATCTTGCGTATCCTGGCAGCGGCGGCGCTCATCAGCGGTTTCTCGGTGGCGCCACCGGTCGCCGTACCGGCTCTGGCGCAAAGCGGGCTCAGTCAGCAGGGTTTCGAGACATTCCTACCGCAGCTGCGCTCGCGCGCGCTGAGGGAAGGGGTCAGCCGCGCCACGATCGATCGGGTCTTTCCGGCGCTCACCTTCTCGTCGCGGACGATCGAGCTCGATCGCGCCCAGCCCGGCGGCGCAGCAGGATCGAGCGCCATCCCGCCTTTCGCGCCCTATCGCGTGCGGCACCTCACCCAGAGCCTGATCGACCGCGGCCGCTCGCGCTATTCCGCGAATGTCGGCCGGCTGAACGAGATCGGCCGCCGCTATGGCGTGCCGCCCGGCGTGCTGGTCGCGATTTGGGGCAAGGAGACGAGCTACGGTTCGATCATGGGCGATTTCGACCTGCTCAACAGCCTCGCCAGCCTCGCTTATGAGGGCCGGCGTCGCGCGCTTTTCACCGAGGAGTTCATTGCGACGCTCAAGATGATGGACCGCGGTTTTCCGCGCTCCGAGCTGACCGGCAGCTGGGCGGGCGCGACCGGTCAGTCGCAATTCCTCCCCACCGTCTACATCCGCTTGGCGGTGGACGGCGATGGCGACGGCCGCGCCGACATCTGGGAGAGTCACCTCGATGCGCTCGCCTCGATCGCCAATTATCTGCGCAATGCCGGCTGGCGGCCGGGCCAGCCCTGGGGCGTCGCCGCGCAGGTGCCGGCGGGCTTCAATCGCGCCGCCGTCGCCAATCGCCTGCGCGCGCCGCGCTGCGCCCCGGTCCATGCCCGCCACAGCCGCTGGCTGACGGTGGCGGAGTGGCGGCGGCTGGGCGTCGTGCCCCTCGGCAACATTCCGAACAATGCGATGGCCTCGCTGCTCGAGCCGGACGGGCCGGGGCGTACGGCCTATCTGCTGACCACCAACTACCGTTCCATCCTCGACTATAATTGCTCGAACTTCTACGCGCTGACGGTCGGCCTGCTGGCCGATTCGATCTCGCGCTGAGCTGTTACTCTGACAGGCCGACAGGAATGATCCGCAAAGCACTGCTTCCGCTTCTTTTTGTTTCCGCACTGAGCCTTCCGGCGCGCGCCGCCGCACCGCCCTTCGATACGCCGGCGCCGATCGCCTACATGGTCGACCTCTCGTCGGGCGCCGTGCTCTATGCCAAGGATGCCGACCGGCGCATCCCGCCCGCGTCGATGGCGAAGATGATGACGACCCATGTCGCCTTCGACCTCATCCAGCGCGGCGAGCTCGATCCCGACGGGATGTGCACGGTCCGCCCCGAGACGTGGCAGCGCTGGCACGGGCCGGCGGCCGGATCGACCATGTTCCTGTCGCCGGGCGAGCAGGTCAGCGTGCGCAACCTCCTGCATGGCATCGTCACCCTGTCGGGCAACGACGCGACGGTCGTCCTGGCCGAGTGCATTTCCGGGACCGAGGCTGCGTTCGTCGCGTTGATGAACCGGGAATCGCGCGAGCTGGGCCTGCAGAATTCCCACTGGGGCAACCCGGTCGGCTGGCCGGACAATGGCGTGACCTACACGACCGCGCGCGACCTCGGGACACTCGCCGCCGCGACGATCCGCGACAATCCGCGGCTTTACCGGGAATATTACAACACGCGCGAGTTCACCTGGGGGCGCACGCTGGGGGGCAACCAGCCGATCGTCCAGGCCAATCGCAATCCGCTGCTCGGACGGGTCGCCGGCGCCGACGGTCTCAAGACCGGTCATACCGAGGAAGCCGGCTTCGGCTTCACCGGCTCGGCCGAGCAGAACGGCCGCCGCATCGTGATGGTCGTCGCGGGTCTTTCGAGCTTCAACCAGCGGATCGAGGAATCGGTCAAGTTCATGGACTGGGGCTTCCGCGCCTGGCAGTCGCGGCCGATCCTGCGCCAGGGGCAGCGGATCGGCGAGGCCCAGGTCCAGCTCGGCAGCGCCGGCGCCGTCGGCCTGGTGGCGCCGCGCAACCTCGCCGTCACCTATCCGTCCGGCCTCGGTCAGGATGTGCGCGCCCGGATCGTTTATCAGGGGCCGATCAAGGCACCGATCCAGCAGGGCCAGCACATCGCCGACCTCGTCGTCCAGGCCGGTGACATGCCGGCGACCACCACGCCTCTTCTCGCCGAAAGCGCGGTCGGCGAGGCCGGCTTCTTCGGCCGCATCTGGGCCGGACTGAAAAGCCTGCTCGGCATGAGCGCATGACAGACAGGCCGTCATGCCCCCGGCATGACTGCGATGTACGGGGTACATCGCACCTGCCTGTCAGGCGTTCATCGTGACCGGCCGCTTCATCACGCTCGAAGGCGGGGAGGGGGTCGGCAAATCCACCCAGGCGAAGGCCCTGGCTGCAGCGCTGCGGGCGCGGGGCGTGGAAGTGGTCGAGACACGTGAACCCGGCGGCAGTCCCGGGGCGGAGGCGATCCGCCAACTGCTGCTCCAGGGCGCCGTCGACCGCTGGTCGGCCGAGGCCGAGGCCTTGCTGTTCGCCGCGGCACGTTCGGACCATGTCGCGCGCACGATCAGGCCGGCGCTGGACCTCGGCAAATGGGTGGTCTGCGATCGCTTCCTCGACAGCTCGATCGCCTATCAGGGCATCGTCGGCCATGTCGGTGCCGATGCGATCCGCCAGTTGCACGAGATCGGCAGCGGCGGCTTCCTGCCGGACCGGACCCTGCTGCTCCAGATGGAAGGGCGCGCCGCCGCGGAGCGCACACGGACTCGCGATACCGAAGGCCCGGACCGGTTCGGCGCGCGCGATTCCGCCTATCACGATCGCATCGGCTTCGCTTTCGAAGTGCTTGCCGATGAGGACCCGACGAGGATCCGCAAGGTGGATGCAGCCGGCACCGCGGCGGAGGTGACTGGGCGACTCGTCGCCGCGCTGGCGGATCTGCTGTGACTCCGCTCCACGGCCACGAGTCCGCCGTCACCGCCTTTCGGACGGCGCTCGACTCCGGGCGGCTGCATCATGCTTGGCTGATCGCCGGGCGGAAGGGCATCGGCAAGGCGCTGTTCGCCGACAAGACGGCGCTGCGGGTGCTGGCAGAAGGGGCGGGATCGGTCGCCGCATCCGGGATCGATGTGCCGGACGATCATCCGACCGCGAAGCTGGTGGCGGCGGGCAGCCATCCGGACCTGATGCGGCTCGAACGGCTGACCCGCGAGAACGGCATCGATCTCGCCCGGTCCATCACGGTGGATCAGGTGCGCGGCCTGCAGCGGCTGTTCACGACAACGTCCTCGCTGTCGCCCTGGCGTGCGGTGGTCATCGACGCGATCGACGATCTGGAGACGGCCGGCGCCAATGCGTTGCTCAAGAATCTCGAGGAACCGCCGCCCAATACCGTGTTCCTGCTCGTCAGCCACGCACCGGAGCGGCTGCTGCCGACGATCCGCTCGCGTTGCCGGGTGCTGCGCCTGTCGCCACTCAAAAGCGACGCCATGGCGTCGGCCCTGCGCGCGGCGATCCCCGATGCGGACGAGGAGGAGATTCTGGCGCTCACGGCGGCCGGGGAGGGGGCACCGGGACGCGCCGTCGCCTGGCGCGGCCTCGATATCGATGCGCTCGATCGGGACTTGGAAGCACTGGTGCGCGACGGCGACCCGGCCAATGCGCGCCGCGCCGCGCTCGCGCAGGCGCTGGCGCCCAAATCGGCGCAGGCGCGCTACGAGGTATTCCTGGAGCGTGCGCCGCAACTGATCGCCGCCACGGCGCGGAACCGCACCGGTCCGGCGCTGGCGGACGCGCTGGCGGCTTGGGAACGCGCACGCAATCTGGCCATGGCCGCGCGTCGCCTGTCGCTCGATCCCGCAAGCACCGTGTTCGAGCTTGCCGGCCTGGTCGCCGCGCTCGCACCCGGATCGGATCGCCGCGCCGCCTGAGAGGACAGGGCTTTATCGCGTGCGACGATACGGCTAGGCGCTCAGCCATGTCCGAGCCCTTCTACATCACCACCGCGATCAGCTACCCCAACGGCCGTCCCCATATCGGCCATGCCTATGAGGCGATCGCCGCCGACGCGATCGCGCGCTTCCAGCGGCTGCGCGGGCGCGACGTCTTCTTCCTGACCGGGACCGACGAACATGGCCTGAAAATGGCCCAGGCAGCGCGCGACCGCGGCGTCGAACCGGCTGCGCTTGCCGAGGAAATGTCGTCCTATTTCCGTGAAATGGACGACAGGCTGAACATTTCGTTCGATCGCTTCATCCGCACCACCGAGTCCGGTCACCACAAGGCGAGCCAGGCGATCTGGCAGGCGATGGTCGATGCCGGCGACATCTATCTCGGCCGCTATGAGGGCTGGTACTCGGTCCGCGACGAGGCCTATTATGACGAGAAGGAGCTCGTCACCGCCGGCAGCGGCGAGCGCCTGTCGCCGCAGGGCACGCTGGTCGAATGGACGGTGGAGGAGAGCTGGTTCTTTCGCCTCTCCGCCTATCAGGACCGATTGCTCGACCATTATCGTGCCCATCCCGACTTCATCCGGCCGGAGAGCCGTCGCAACGAGGTGATGCGCTTCGTCGAGGGCGGCCTTTCCGACCTGTCGGTCTCGCGCACCAGTTTCGACTGGGGCGTGAAGGTGCCCGACAGCCCGGACCATGTCATGTACGTCTGGGTCGATGCGCTCACCAACTACATCACCGGCGTCGGCTACCCTGGCGACACCGAGGCGTGGCGCAAATACTGGCCGGCCGACCTGCACGTCATCGGCAAGGACATCATCCGTTTCCACACCGTCTACTGGCCGGCCTTCCTGATGTCGGCCGGCCTGCCGCTGCCCAAGCAGGTGTTCGGCCACGGTTTCGTGCTCCATCGCGGCGAGAAGATGTCGAAGAGCCTCGGCAATGTCGTCGATCCGAACGACCTCATCGCCGCGTTCGGTGTCGATCCGCTGCGCTACTTCCTGCTGCGCGAGGTGACGTTCGGGCAGGACGGTGGCTACAGCGCCGAGGCGATCACGACCAAGGTCAATGCCGATCTGTCGAACAGCTTCGGCAACCTCGTCCAACGCACCTTGTCTTTCATTTCAAGGAATTGTGATGGCGTTCTGCCCCAGGGAGGCAAGGGCTCCCCGACTGATGCGGCGCTCCTCGGCCAGGTGCGTGATGCATTGCTCGAGGACATGCCCGGCCATTTCGAGGCGCTGGCATTGAGCCAGGGGATCGAGGCCTGGCTGAAGGCCGTGTTCGCCTGCAACCAGTATATCGACGCCGAGGCGCCCTGGACGCTGAAGAAGACCGACCCGGACCGGATGACAGCGGTGCTCGCGACATTGTGCGCGGCGATCCGCGATCTGGCCATTGCGATCCAGCCGGTGATCCCGGCCTCGGCCGCGGCGGTGCTCGACCTGCTCGGCATTCCGGCGGACGAGCGCGACTATGTCGCGCTCGGGGACGGGGACGGCTATGCCCGCGTCGCGGCAAAGGGCGTTGCGATCGCCTCGCCATCGCCGATCTTCCCGCGACTGGAGATGCCCGCGCCCGGCTGATCGGCTTCCCCGGGCCAAGTACACCGTGCTAGGGAGCCTGATCGACAGAAAGGGGCGCCCATGGCCGATGTCGTGATCAGCTACACGCGGGAGAACGAGGCGACGGCCCGGCTGGTGGCCGAGACCCTGGCGAAAGAGGGCTATGACGTCTGGCGCGACGACAGCCCGACAGCGAGCGCGGTAAGCGCGGATGTGATCGCCGGCGAGATCGGCCGCGCCAGGGCGGTGGTGGTCATCTGGTCGGAGGCCGCGAGCGCTTCGGAATGGGTGCGTGCCGAGGCCAATGTCGCGCGCGGGATGAAGAAGCTGGTCCAGGCCACCGCCGATGACCAGCCGCCGCCGATCCCGTTCGACAGCGCGCAGGTCGCCTCGCTCTCGACCTGGCTCGGCGATCCCGGCGATGCGGACTGGCAGCGGGTCCGAAACGGCGTGCAGGCGCTGTGCGGACCGCCCGATTCGGAAAAGACGGTCGTGGCTGCTGCACCGGCTGCGGCCGTCGCGTCACCGCCTCCTGCTGTGGCCGCTGCACCTGCGCCGGCGCCGGAGCCGATTGCGCCGGCATCGGCATCGGCGCCGACTGCGACACCGGTCCGTGGGTCGAAGGGCGGATTGGTCGCGGCCCTAATTGTCCTGTTCGCCCTGCTGGCCGGTGGCGGCTATTGGGCCTGGCAGCAGGGCTGGCTGGACGGGTCGGTTGGGGGAGCGTCGTCGGAGAGCCTCACTGCGACCTTGCCACCGGGGCCGGGCACGCCGTCGGCCGCAACGCCTGCGCCGCAAGCAGGTGGGATGGAGCCGCCCGCCATGTCCGCCCCGACCGAGAATTCGGCCAGCCCGGCCGCGCCGGCGGCCGACGCGCAGTTCACCCAGCAGGCGGTGGTGCGCGCCGCAGACGGCTTCGCGCTGGTGCGCAGCGCGCCGGACGGGGCAGGGCTCACCGTCGCCCGGATCAACGAAGGTGAGGCGTTCACCACCTATCCGCAGCAAGGCGACTGGTGGCGGGTGCGCACGGCGAGCGGCGCAGTGGGCTACATGCTCGCCGCCAGCATCCAGCCAAGCGCGGAAGCAGCCGCGCAGGCCCAGGCCGTACAACATGCGGGCGCCGCCCCGGCGCGCCGGCGTCCGACCGGCCCAAGGATCAACCGGGCGAACTCGGAGAATATGCGGTTGTTCTGCCAGAATGCAGGGCAGGGGACCCCGCAATGCCGTCGCTTCCGCCAGCAGCTGAGGGATCAGCGGCGCTAGGGAGGGTGACGCCGTGACGCCCAGCGACTACATGCGCCTGCGATGTTCATCGATAGTCATTGCCACCTCAACTATAAGGGCCTGGTCGAGGATCAGCAGGCCGTGCTTGCCCGTGCACGGGCGGCCGGCGTGAGCTTCATGCTCAACATCTCGACCCGTGCCAGCGAATGGGACGACGTGATCGCAGTCGCCGAGCGCGAGGATGACGTCATGGCGTCGGTCGGCATCCATCCCCACGAGGCCGACATCCACCCCGATGTCGAGACTGCGACACTGGTCGACAAGGCGACGCATCCGCGGGTGATCGGGATCGGCGAGAGCGGGCTCGACTATTATTACGACCGATCCGACCGCGCGCGGCAACGACAGAGCTTTCGCGCCCATGTCGCCGCAGCACGCGAGACGCAGCTGCCGCTCATCGTCCATACCCGCGATGCCGAGGAGGACACGTACGAGATCCTCGCCGAGGAGATGGGGAAGGGGGCCTATCCCGCGCTGATCCATTGCTTCACGGCGAGCCAGGCCTTTGCCGACAAGGTGCTGGCGCTTGGCCTTTACATCTCGATTTCGGGCATCGTGACATTCAAGAACGCGACGGCGCTGCAGGATGTCGCAAGAACGATACCGGCCGATCGCCTGCTGATCGAAACCGATTCGCCGTTCCTCGCGCCGGTCCCGCATCGCGGCAAGCCGTGCGAGCCAGCCTTCGTGGCCGATACCGCACGCTTCCTGGCCGAGCTTCGCGCCGAGCCGATCGAGACACTCGCCGAAGCCACCAGCGCGAACTTTCGTCGGCTCTTCGCCAAGGCCGTCTGAATGTGGGTCCGCATCCTCGGTTGCGGCACGTCCTCCGGCGTGCCGCGCGTCGGTGACGACTGGGGTCAGTGCGACCGGCACGAGCCGAAGAACCGGCGCCGTCGCGCCTCGATCCTGATCGGCTATGACAAGGCGCGCATCCTGGTCGACACCAGTCCGGACCTGCGCGAGCAGCTCCTCGATGCGCATGTGAGTGACGTCGAGGCGGTGGTCTGGACACATGATCATGCCGATCATTGTCACGGCATCGACGACCTGCGGCAGCTCTATCATGCGCGGGGCCGACCGGTGACAGGCTATGCGCGTGCCCAGACACTGGAGCTGCTCCGATATCGTTTCGGCTACGCCTTCGAAGGGAAGGGCGGCTATCCGGCGGTGGTCACCGGCCATTTGCTGCCCAATCACATCAATCTCGGCGGCATCTCGATGCGGACTGTCGATCAGCCGCACGGCGACATCACGAGCGCCGGCCTGCGCTTCGACGCGGGAGGTAAATCGATTGGATATTCCACAGATTTCAATACTTTGACGGATGACATGGCCTTCCTGTTCGAGGGCGTGGATCTTTGGGTCGTCGATGCGCTTCGCCGCAAGCCGCATCCGACGCATGCTCATCTCGCCGACACGCTCGAATGGATCAGGCAAGTCGGCGCGAAACGCGCTATCCTGACCCACATGGACAACACGATGGACTATCGCACGCTGCTCGGCGAGCTGCCCGCCGGGATCGAGCCCGGCTATGACGGGCTGGAGGTCGCGCTTTGAACGAGGGCGACCAGGCGATCCACGTGATCTATCTGATCGGCGTGCTCGTCATGGTGGTGAGCGCGCTGATGGTGCGGCGCATCCCGCTCGCATCCGGTCTCAAGATGTTCGTCGGCTGGGTGCTGATCTTCGGCGCCGCGTTCGTGATCTTCACGATGAAGGACGAGTTTCTCGCGCTCGGCAACCGCGTGCTGCTCGAGGCGCGCGGCGGCACGGTCGAGGAAGTGGCGGGTCGGCCCGGCGAAGTCCGCGTCCGCCAGGCCTCGGATGGCCATTTCTGGGTCGACGCGGAGGTGAACGGTCGGCAGGTGCGCTTCCTGATCGACAGCGGCGCGACCACGACCAGCCTGTCGCGCGCGGCGGCCGAGCGCGCCGGGATCGTGGTGTCGGGCGGCTTTCCGGCAATGGTCCGTACCGCCAACGGAATCGTCGAGGTCGATCGTGGCCGCGCCGAAACCTTGCGGATCGGGCCGATCGAGCGACGCGACGTCGCCGTCCACATCTCGGACGCGTTCGGCGATCTCAATGTCATCGGCATGAATTTCCTGTCGAGCCTGTCGGGCTGGAGCGTCGAGGGCCGCACGCTCGTCATGCGCTCGGGCAATACGGCTGCGCCGGCTGCGGTGGCGGACGCGACCGCACCGCCGATCGACGAACCGGATTCGCAGGGGGAGAAACCCGCTACGCGCTAGTTCGGCTCCATCTGTATTTTACATAATGTATATTATCGGACTTTTAGATGTCGCTTTCCGACCCTCAATCCCCCCTGGCCGAACTCGTCGCGATCATGGCGCGATTGCGCGATCCCGAGACCGGCTGCGAGTGGGATCGTGCGCAAAGCTTCGAGACGATCGCGCCGTACACGATCGAGGAAGCCTATGAAGTTGCCGACGCGATCGCGCGCGGCGACATGGCCGCGCTTGAGGACGAGCTCGGCGATCTCCAGTTCCAGGTCGTCTATCATGCCCGCATGGCCGAGGAAGCCGGCGCGTTCGCGATCGACGACGTCATAAAATCCATTTGCGACAAGATGATCCGCCGGCATCCGCACATCTTCGGCGAGGCTGGTGCGAGCCCGGGCTGGGAAGCGATCAAGGCGGCTGAACGCGAGACACATGAGGACTCGAGCGCGTTGGCAGGCATCGCCCTCGCCCTCCCCGCCCTCAAGCGCGCCGAGAAGATCCAGCGCCGCGCCGCGCGCGTCGGCTTCGACTGGCCGGACGCGATGGGCCCGCGGCAAAAGATCGACGAGGAGCTGGAAGAGATTGCGCAGGCTCGGAATGACGAGGAGCGCGGGGCGGAGATCGGCGACCTGCTGTTCACCGTGGTCAACTATGCGCGGCACCTCGGCGTCGATCCGGAAACAGCGCTGCGCGAGGCCAATGCGCGGTTCGAACGACGCTTCCGCAAGGTGGAAAGCCTGACCGATAAACCACTGAAAGTCATGACCTTGGAAGAGCTGGAAGCACTCTGGCAGCGCGCGAAGAAAGAGGCTGGCAGCAGTTCATCTTGAACGACGCCGCACGCGGCTCGAGCGGCCGAAATGTGCTGCAGACCTAGCCGCGTTCCTTGCGCCAGGCTTGAAAGCGATTCCAGTCGACTTCGGTCAGGCGGACGACGAAGCGGGTCTCCATCCCCTCGTGGTCGTGGCTCATCACCTCGCCATTGGCGTGGAGCCAGGCGATCAACTCGCCATCGGTCGCAGGCACCGTGATCGTGTGGGTCCGCGCATCCCGCCGCAGCCGCCGCGACACATGCGTGAGCAGCGCGTCCATCCCCTCGCCCGTCAGCGCGGAGATGGCGACGACATCGTCGCGGCGGACGGCTTCGGCACGCACGCTGTCCGCTTCATCGGGGGCGAGCGCGTCGATCTTGTTCCATGCCTCGATCATCGGCGCGCCGCCTTCGCGCAGCGCGCCGATCTCGGTGAGCACGGCTTCGACGTCGGCGCGCTGGGCGTCGCTGTCCGGGTGGGAAATGTCGCGGACATGGACGATGAGATCCGCCGACACCACCTCCTCGAGGGTCGCGCGGAAGGCGGCGACGAGCTGGGTCGGAAGATCCGAGATGAAGCCGACCGTGTCGGAGAGAATCGCCTTGTCGAAGCCTGGAAGCTCGATCTCGCGCATCGTCGGATCGAGCGTCGCGAACAGCAGGTCCTCGGCCATCACCTCGGCGCGGGTCAGCCGGTTGAACAGGGTCGACTTGCCGGCATTGGTGTAGCCGACCAGTGCGACAACCGGCCAGGGCGCCCGCTGCCGCCGGTTCCGATGCAGCGTGCGGGTGCGGGCGACCTGATCGAGCTCGCGGCGGAGCTTCGCCATCCGGTCGCGGATCAGGCGCCGGTCGGCCTCGATCTGGGTTTCACCGGGGCCGCCGAGGAAGCCGAAGCCGCCGCGCTGCCGCTCGAGGTGAGTCCAGGATCGGACCAGCCGGCCGGCCTGATAGTCGAGATGCGCGAGCTCGACTTGGAGGCGTCCTTCCGCCGTCGCCGCCCGCTCGCCGAAAATCTCGAGGATGAGGCCGGTCCGGTCGATCACCTTCGCCTTGGTGCGGTCCTCCAGATTCTTCTGCTGGACCGGCGTGATCGCGCTGTCGACGATGACCAGCTCCGCCTCGCTCTGCCGGACGGCGCCGGCGATCTGCTCGACCTGGCCGGGGCCGAACAGGGTCGCCGGCCGGGGTGCACGGATCCTGAAGTGCAGCCTGCCCTCGACGGCAATGCCGATCGCGTCGGCAAGACCGGCGGCCTCGTCGAGACGGGAATCGACATCACGAGTCGCATCGCGGCCCATGTCGGGCAGCGCGATCACCGCCCGCGCACCGCGCCGGAACTCGTCGTCGGATTCGCGGTTGAAGACGCTCAGACGGAGGGCTCCTCACCCTGAGCTTCGGCCAGGTTGATCGGGTTTTCGGGCTGCACGGTCGAAATGGCGTGCTTGTAGACGAGCTGGACCAGCCCGTCGCGCTCGAGCAGCATGCAGAACAGGTCGAACGCCGCGACCTCGCCCTGGAGCATGACGCCGTTGACCAGGAACATCGTCACCGGTTCGCCCGATTTGCGCACCGCAGTCAGGAAAACCTCCTGGAGCAGCGTCGGCTTCTTCTTGCCCTGCTGATCGTCGAAGGCCTGCTGGAGATCGGCGAGATCGACCGGCTGGGCGGGCATGATCGTCGAGATGGCGTGCTTGTAGATGAGCTGGGCCTGGCCGTCCCGCCGGAGCAGCACGGAGAAATTGTCGAACCAGGTGATGATCCCCTGGAGCTTGACTCCCTTCACGAGGAACATGGTGACCGGCGTCTTGGTGCGCCGCAGGTTGTTCAGGAACATGTCCTGGAGGTTGTTGACCTTCTCGGCCATTTTCTTTTTCTCCCGGATCCGCCCCGTCGGATCTTGTCAGTTGGTCGATACGCGATGGGGAGTCTTACCATGTGGCGTGAGGCGACGACAACGCCGCCCTACTCGCCCCCCTCCCCGCGCGTATCACCAAGGCCGAGCGCCTTCAATTTCCGGTGCAGCGCCGAACGCTCCATGCCGATGAAGTTGGCGGTGCGGGAGATGTTGCCGGAAAAGCGCCGGATCTGGACCTTGAGATACTCCCGTTCGAACGTCTCCCGGGCTTCCCGCAGCGGCGTGCCCATGATCGCCTTGACCGCCTCGCTCGGCGTCAGCTGCGCCTGATCGCTGAGGATCTCGGGCGGCAGCATGTCGATGTCGATGCAGCCGATCCGGTCGCCCGGCGCGAGGATGATCGTCCGTTCGATGACGTTGCGCAGCTGCCGCACGTTGCCGGGCCAGTCATAGGCCTGAAGTGCCGCCATGGCGTCACTTGAGATGGCCGGTGTCTGGACGCGCTGATCGGTGGCATGGCGGGCGGCGAAATGGGCGACCAGCTCCGGGATGTCCTCGCGTCGGTCGGCGAGCGCCGGCAGATGCACGGGGACGACATTCAGGCGATAATAGAGATCCTCGCGGAAGCGTCCCGCGGCGATCTCGGCCGGGAGCTCGCGCGCGGTGGACGAGACGACGCGCATATCCACCTTGACGGTGCGCTGGCCGCCGACCCGGGTGAAGCTCTGATCGGTGAGGACGCGCAGGATCTTGCCCTGGGTCGAGATCGGCATGTCGGCGATCTCGTCGAGGAACAGCGTTCCGCCGTGCGCCTGCTCGAGCAGGCCGGGGCGTGAAAGCTCACCCCCCTCCTCCGCGCCGAACAGCTCCTCTTCGACGCGCTCAGGGGTCATGCGCGCGGCGGTGACGACGATGAAGGGCCCGCGGGCGCGGGGACTCCAGTTATGCATCAACCGGGCCGCCACCTCCTTGCCGACTCCCGCCGGCCCAGCGATCAGCACGCGGCTGCCGGTGGCGGCGACCCGCTTCAGCGTGGCGCGCACATTGTTGATCGCGGCGCTGGAGCCGGTGAGTTCGGTCTCGTGACCGATCTGCTGGCGCAGGGTCTCGTTCTCGCGTTTCAGCCGCTCGGTCTCGGTGGCGCGCGCGACGAGATGGACGAGATGCCCCGCCTCGAACGGCTTTTCGATGAAGTCCACCGCCCCCTGCCGGATCGCGGCGACGGCCGTGTCGAGATTGCCGTGGCCCGAGATCATCAGCACCGGCAGCGTCGGATCCCGCCGTTTGATCTCTTCGAGAAGCTGGAGTCCGTCGAGCTTCGAGCCCTGCAGCCAGACGTCGAGCAAGGCCAGCGACGGACGCCGGTCTCCCAGCGCCTGCAAAGCCTCGGCGCTGTTGGCAGCGGTGCGTGTGGTGAATCCCTCGTCCTCCAGCACACCCGAGACCAAATCGCGGATGTCCTGCTCATCGTCGACAATGAGGATATCTAACGCCATATTATTCAGCCACTTGCTACGGAATCTTCGGAATACTTGGAAACAGGAGCGATCAATCGGCCGAGCGTCTCCACATCGAACTGGAAGCGCACCAGCGATCCGCCGCCGCGCGCGTCGTCGAACTCGATCTGGCCGAAATGCTCCTCGACGATCTTCTTGACGATGGCGAGGCCGAGGCCGGTGCCCTTGGCCCGCGTCGTCATATAGGGTTCGGTGAGACGCCGCCGGTCCGCCGGCAGGCCCACGCCGGTATCGGTAACCTCGATCGTCAGCCGACTGCCTTCGACGCGGACCGCGATGGCAATCCGGTCGTCGCCGCCTTCCCTGCCCAGCTCCTCGCGCCGTTGCTGGATCGCCTCGACGCCGTTCTTGACGACGTTGGTGAGTGCCTGGCCGAGCAGGCGCCGGTCGCAGACCAGGATCGGCGACGGATCGGGCGCCTCCAGGGCAAAACGGATGTCGGGATGTGCGACCTCGTGAAGGAACAGGGCCTGGCGGGCGATATCGACGATCGGCTCCTCGCGGAAGATCGGCTTGGGCATGCGCGCGAACGAGGAGAATTCGTCGACCATCCGCCTGAGATCGCCGACCTGGCGGACGATCGTGCCGGTGAGGCGCTCGAACGTGGCCGGGTCGGAGACCACTTCGCCGGAATAGCGGCGCTGGAGTCGCTCGGCGGCGAGCTGGATCGGGGTGAGCGGGTTCTTGATTTCGTGCGCGATGCGCCGGGCGACGTCCGACCAGGCGGCCCGGCGTTGATCAAGCAGTTGCTCGGTGATGTCGTCGAAGGTCAGCACATAGCCGCCCTCGACCTTCACGGTCTTGAGGGCGAGCGTGCGCGGCTCGCCGCCCGAGGCGACCTGGACGATCTCCTCGCGCTCCTCGGCGGCAAGCTGCTGGTCCAGTTCGGGCGCCAGCCCGGCGAGCTTCAAGCCGACCGGACTCTTGCCGCCGGTGTTGAGCAGCGATTCGGCCGAGCTGTTGATCAGCCGCACGACATGATTCTCGTCCACTGAGATCACGCCAGCGGTGACCCCGGACAGCACCGCCTCGGTGAAGGCGCGCCGGCTGTCGAGCTGCGCATTGGCGCTGACCAGAGCGCCAGTCTGCTCCTCCAGCCGGCTCGTCATCCGGTTGAACGCATTGCCGAGCGTCGCCACCTCGTCGCGCGTTTCCGATTGCGGCACCCGCGCCGATAGGTCGCCAGCGGTCACGCGCCGCGCTGCGCCGACCAGCTGGTTCACCGGGCGCACCAACCGGTCGGCCAGGGTCAGCGCGATCCAGATCGCCAGCCCGACGATCAACAGCGAGAGCGCGAACAAGGCGATGTTGAAACGCAGCTGCAGATTGCGCGAGCGATTCACCAAGGTGCGATAGTCTTCGAGGACTGCCGCGCCGCGCCGCAGCTGGCTCGCCAGCTCGGGTTCGAACACGCGGGCAGTGTAGATGTAGGTGTTCTCGCCATAAGGCAGCGCCGCAATCGCCGCGAAGCGGTCGTTGCTGACGATGATGTTGGGCTGCTCGGGCCGCACGCTCGCGATCATCTGCGGTGTGATCACGCTCTCGAGCGACCGGTCGTAGGGATCGACCAGGGCAAGCGACTGGATCCCGTTGTCGCGCGCGACCCGGAAGATGATCGCCTCGGACAGGTTGCGCTCGAACACCTGGCGACCGAACAGGCCGGCGAAGGTCGTGCTGTCGATCGGCACCTGCTGGAGGTAGCCGGCGAGGTCGCCGCTCATCGCGACCGCCTCGAGACCCACCCGTTCGACCTCGCGATTGTAATTTTCCTGGGCGAGACTGGCCGCATTTTCGAGCATGCCCCGCGCCCGATCCGAGAACCAGAATTCGACACCGTATTGAAAGAGGAGCGAGGCGAAGATCACGACCAGCAGCGTCGGCACCGCTGCGATGCCCGAGAAGATCGCCACCAGCCGCACCGGCAGCCGGCTCTTCATGCCGAGCCCGATCAGGGCCGCGCGACGCTTGGCGAGTCGCCGGGCGACCAGCACCATCAGCGCCATCGCCGGAACGAGATTCGCCACCAGCAGCACGGCGACCATCGGCGGTGTCAGCAGCGCGCCCGCATCGCCTTGCCGCTCGAGCGTGACATAGCTGATCACCACCGTCGTGATCAGCGCGATCACGGCCGCGATCTCGATCAGAGGGACGAAACTGCTGCGCTTGAGCGCGACCGACAGGCGCCGCCGCCAACGCGGCCGGGACTCGGCGGGACTCACTGCCTCGGCATTCACCCCATGGCTCTAGCACAACAATGTGGCCGAAAGAACACAGTCTTTGCGCTGATCTGTCGCATGGAAGCGACAGCCTGGCTCAGGCGGCCGCCTTGTGAAGCCAGGGAGCGTAGAATTCGCGCAACATCGCCAGGGCAGCGACCGGATCGGCCTCCTTGTTGAACGCGTTGCGGAACTCCGCGGAGCCGTGGAGGCCGCGCGTGTACCAGCCGATATGCTTGCGCGCGCAATTGGCACCGATCTGCGGACCGTAAAGCTCGAGCATCGCCTCATACTGCTCGACGATCACCGCATATTGCTCGTCGAGGCCGGGATCGGGCAGCCGCTCGCCATGCTTCAGCCAATGCATGGCCTGCCTCAGGAGCCACGGGCGTCCGTAGGCTCCCCGGCCGATCATCACGCCGTCGGCGCCGGACTGGTCGAGCGCGGCATCGACATCGTCCAAGGTGTTGATGTCGCCATTGGCGATCACCGGCACGGAGACGGCGTCCTTGACGTTGCGGATGAACGCCCAGTCGGCCACCCCCTTGTACATCTGGCAGCGTGTCCGGCCGTGGACGGTGATCATCTTCACGCCCAGGTCTTCGGCGATGCGGGCCAGTTCCGGTGCATTGAGGCTGTGATGATCCCAGCCCATCCGCATCTTGAGGGTGACCGGGACGCGGACCGCCTTTACCGTCGCGTCGATGATCGCGGACGCCAGCTTGAGGTCGCGCATCAGCGCGGAGCCCGCCTCGCCGTTGACCACCTTCTTGACCGGGCAGCCCATGTTGATGTCGATGATCGCCGCGCCGCGATCCTCGTTGAGCTTCGCGGCCTCGGCCATTTCCCTGGGCGAGCAGCCGGCGAGCTGCATCGACACGGGCTCCTCGGACGGATCCCATTCCATCTTCTGCAGCGACTGACGGGTCTCCCGGATCGCCGCCTGGCTCGCGATCATCTCGGTGACGGTGAGGCCGGCGCCATAGCGCTTCACGATCCGCCGGAACGGCTTGTCTGTGACGCCCGTCATCGGTGCCAGGATCACTGGCGTTTCGATGCGGACCGGACCGATCTCGATGGGCGCAAGGCGGCTCATGGCCGCGCGAGATAGGGTGAAAGGCGCTGGCGGGCAAGTTTCGCCTCGGCTAGGAGGCGCCGCCATGGAGTCTCGGGGGAAGACGGTCGCGCTGCTCGTGGCTGCCGGCAGCGGCAGCCGGACGGGCGGCGAGGTGCCCAAACAATATCGGCGGATCGCGGGCAAGGCCGTGCTCGCCCACGCGATCGATCATCTGCGGCACCCGGCGATCGACGCGATCCAGGTGGTGATCGGCGCGGATCAGGAGGCTGCCTATGTCGAGGCGATCGGCGCGCACGCCCTTCCCCCGCCCGTGATCGGCGGCGCCACCCGTCAGCAATCGGTGAGGCGCGGCCTTGAAGCGCTGGCCGGGCACGGTTTCGATCATGTCCTGATCCATGATGCGGCCCGCCCCTTCCTGCCCGCCGGCGTGATCGACCGGCTGCAGAAGGCGCTGGACATGGATCAGGCTGCGGTGCCCGCCCTCCCGGTTGTCGATACGCTCGCTCGCACAGACGGCCGGCTTGGCGACACGATCGCACGTGACGGGCTGGTTCGCGTCCAAACGCCACAGGCATTTCGCTTCGCCGCCATTCTGAAGGCCCATTCGGCGTGGAACGGAGGCGAAGCCACCGACGATGCACAGGTCGCACGGGCAGCAGGGATCGGGGTCGCGATGGTCGAGGGCGCTGCGGAGCTGGAGAAACTGACCTACGAAGCCGACTTGGCGCGCGCCGAGGCGCGCCTTGCGGCAGCACTCACGTCACGGACTGGGCTCGGCTTCGACGTTCACCCGCTGGCAAGCGGTGAGGAGCTCTGGCTCGGCGGCCTCAGGATTCCCCACGACAAGGGGCTCAAGGGGCACAGCGATGCCGATGTCGTTCTCCATGCGTTGACCGACGCCTTGCTCGGTGCGCTGGGTGCCGGCGATATCGGCGATCATTTCCCGCCCAGCGATCCGCAATGGCGGGGCGCGCCCTCCTCGCTGTTCGTCGAACACGCCCGAAGTCTCGCGGAATCGGCCCGCGGGCGGATCGAGCATGTCGATCTGACGATCATCTGCGAGGCGCCGAAGATCGGCCCACATCGGGCGGCGATGCGTGAGAAGATCGCCGGCCTGTTGCGGCTGCCCATTCAGAGGGTTAGCATCAAGGCGACGACGACCGAGCGGCTCGGCTTCACCGGCCGCGGGGAAGGCATCGCGGCGCAGGCGGTGGCGACGATCCGGCTTCCGGAGGACTCATGACCGAGACCCGCGACTTCATCCTTCCCGCCGAGCTCGTCGATCTGGCCCGACGGGTAATCGAGGAGAACCGCGCCGCCGGGCGGCATATTGCAGTCGCCGAGAGCTGTACCGGCGGTCTGGTCTCCGCAGCGCTGACCGAGATCGCCGGCAGTTCGGACGTGTTCGACGCCGGCTTTGTCACCTACTCGAACGAGGCCAAGATCGCGCTGCTCGGCGTCAGCCTGGAAGTGATCGAGACCTTCGGCAGCGTGTCCATCGCCGCCGCCTGGGCGATGGCGAAGGGCGCGCTGGAGCGGAGTGGTGCCGACATCGCCGTGTCGATCACCGGCATCGCCGGCCCCGGCGGCGGCACCGAGAAGAAGCCGGTTGGCACCGTCGTGTTCGCCCGGGCGGAACGCGATGCGCCCTCCGACGACATCGTCGCGGACGGCAAGGCGTTCGAGAACAACGGCCGCGCCGGGATCCGGCTTCAGGCGGCGCTCTGCGCGCTCGATCTCTTGCTGCCGGGGAGCGCGCCGCCGTAAAGGGCGTGGGCGCGCGTCTCGAACGCTCCGATCATCCGTCTTAGCGCCGCGTCGAACATTTGTCCGGCAAGTGCCTGAAATATCCTGTTCTTGAAGGCGAAGTCGACGCAGAAATCCACGTCGGTACCGCCCTTGCCGTCGGGGCGGAACCTCCAGTTGTTGTGGAGATATTTGAGCGGCCCCTCGACATAGTCGATCTCGATCTCGTGCGGGCGGCGTTTGTTCACCTTTGACGTGAAGGTCTCCTTCAGCGCCCGGAACCCGACGACGAGATCGGCCAGCATCTCGGTCTCGCTGTCGGAGCGGATGCGGGTCGCGGCGACCCAGGGGAGGAATTCCTGGTAGCGGCCGACATCCGCGACCAGATCGAACAGCTGCTCGGGTGTGTAGGGCAGGTTCCGCGTTTCGGTGTGGCGGGGCATCAGCTCTGACGGGCTGCGGCCGCCAGCTTCGCCTCACGCGCCGCCTTCATCTTCGCGAAATCGTCGCCGGCATGATAGCTTGATCGGGTGAGCGGGCTCGCCGCGACCAGCAGGAAGCCCTTGGCCCGGGCGATCGCGCCATAGGCGGAGAAGGCCTGCGGGGTGACGAACTCCGCGACCTTCGCGTGGCGCGGGGTCGGCTGGAGATACTGGCCCATGGTCAGGAAATCGATGTCGGCGGAGCGCATGTCATCCATCACCTGATGGACCTCCATCCGCTCCTCGCCGAGGCCGACCATGACGCCGGACTTGGTGAAGATCGACGGATCATGCCGCTTTACGCTCTCCAGCAGGCGGAGCGAAGCGTAGTAGCGGGCGCCGGGCCGGATCGTCGGGTAGAGTCGCGGCACGGTTTCGAGGTTGTGGTTGTAGACGTCGGGGCGCGCCGCGATGATCTTTTCGACCGCGGCTTCCGACTTGTTGCGGAAATCCGGGGTCAGGATCTCGATCGTCGTCGAGGGCGTGTTGCGCCTCAGCGCCTCGATCACCTTCACGAACTGCATCGCGCCGCCATCGGGCAGGTCGTCGCGGTCGACCGAGGTGACGACGATATGTTCGAGGCCGAGCTCGGCGGCCGCCGTCGCGACATGCTCGGGCTCCAGCGGATCGACGGCGCGCGGCATGCCGGTCTTGACGTTGCAGAAGGCGCAGGCCCGCGTGCAGGTGTCGCCGAGGATCATCACCGTCGCGTGCTTCTTGGTCCAGCACTCGCCGATGTTCGGGCAGGCCGCCTCCTCGCACACCGTGGCGAGGTTGAGGCTGCGCATCAGCTTCTTGGTTTCCATGAAGCCGGTGCTGATCGGCGCCTTCACGCGAATCCAGTCGGGTTTGCGCGGGCGCTCGGGACGGGCGGGCATGATCGGGTCGGCTTCGCTCATGGCGGCGAGATAGCGACTGTAAGGCCTCCTCGCCACCCCTGCCCTTCGTCATTCCAGCGAAAGCTGGAATCTCCCTTCTGCTCTTCTATAGAGCCCGCATAAGAAGTGAGATCCCAGCTTTCGCTGGGATGACGTCTGAACGCAGGAGCGAAATGAAAGACTTCAACGCAATGATCGACGGCTATCGCCGCTTCCGTCAACAGGGCTGGTCCGAACAGCGCGAGCGCTGGGCGGAGCTGGCCGAGGGCCAGAGCCCGCAGGTGATGGTGATCGCCTGCTCCGACAGCCGGGTCGATCCGGCCCAGATCTTCGATGCGCGGCCGGGCGAGATGTTCGTCGTGCGCAACGTCGCCAACCTCGTCCCGCCGTTCGAGCCGGACAGCAACTATCACGGCGTGTCGGCGGCGCTGGAATTCGCCGTCACCCAGCTCGAGGTCAGCGAGCTGGTGGTGATGGGTCACGGCTTCTGCGGCGGCTGCGCGGCCGCGCTGACCGGCCAGTTCGACCGGGCCGAACACGGCGCCGGCCATTTCATCGCCCACTGGATCGACATGCTGAGCGGCGCCCGCGACCGCATCCGCGCCGCCCATCCGGCGCTCGACCGCGCCGCCTTCCAGACGATGGAGCAGGAAGGCGTGCGCGTCTCGCTCGCCAACCTGCGCACCTTCCCCTGGATCGCCGCGCGCGAGCAGGCGGGCACGCTGAAGCTCCACGGGTCGATCTTCGCGGTGTCCGACGGCGTCCTGCACGTTCTGGACGAGACGACGGACAGCTTCGCGCCGGCCTGAAAGTTTCAAAAGGTCAGCAAAGGTCGCACTGGCCAAAGGCGTTTCGGCGCGGCCGGGCTGCGCGCGAATGTTCCCAATGTTCGCAGTCGCCATGAGGGTGGCCCCTTCCCGGGTTTTTCGGCGGCAGGAGCGTCGAAGCGAACCTGTCAAAGAGCCGGCGAGCCGGGGTTCAAGCCCCGAGTCGCAGCGAGCATGTCAGGAGGCGAGATCCTATTTGTATCCAGCAATCGGGGATGGTTATTTTCGACCCATTGCGGCATCTAGCCCATCGCGAAATAACCAATGATGCCCGATGCCACGATTGCGGCGACCATGTTGAGTCTGGACTTCCACAGATAGAGCAACGCCAGTGCGCCTGCGAATATGGCCGCCGCCGCAAGCGGTGAGGGCACGCGTTGGGCGAGCGCGACGCCCAGCTCCAGCGTCGTCGCGACAATGAACCCGACAACACCGGCGGCCACGCCTTCGAGGAAGCGGTGCAGCCGCTCATTCTCGACCACCCGTTCCAGTCCGTCGTAGAACAATAGCGAGAAAGCGAAGGCCGGCAGGAAGATACCGGCAGTCATCGCCAGCGCCCCAGTTGGTCCGCCCGCATAATAGCCCACGAAGGTGGAGAAGATGATGAGCGGTGCCGGAAGGATGCCGGACAGCGCGACACCGTCAAGAAACTGTCCGTCCGTCATCCATCCCTTGCCCACTGCATCGTCGCGCAGGAACGGGATCACGGTGTAGGCGCCTCCGAAGGTGAGCAGGCCCGCCTTCAATCCCGAGAGAAACAGGGTGAATGCCGGGATGCTTCCCGCCACCAGCAAAGGCGTCGCCGCGGGCGCAAGCGGCGCCACGGCCGTTGGCGGATGGAGAACGGTGGCCAACGCGGCGGCGGCCGCGATTGCGGCCCCGGCTGTCCAGTAGCGGCGATGCGCCAGCAGCAGGAAGATGAGGCCGGAGGCCGGCAGGACGATCCAGAAGCTGGTGCCCAGGAACGCCGCGACGCCGGCAAGGATGCTGATCACCCAGAGCCAGGCGCTCGAAAGCACGTGCCCGCCGATCCGGTGCACGGCTCGCACGATCAGCGCCATCACCCCGGCCTGCACGCCGAGGAAAACGGCGCTGAGGGCTGACTGAGTGAGGTTGAGACGGAAATAGAGCCAGGACAACGCCAGCATGAGCACGAAGCCCGGCAGCATGAAGCCAAGCCCGGCCGCGACGCCGCCACGCCGCTGCCCGGCCACCATCCCGAGATGAACGCACAGTTCGTGCGCCTCGGGGCCCGGCAGGACCTGATAGACCGCCAGCAGTCGGTTGAACCGGCCGCTCGACACCCAATGCTCCTCGTCCACGAGATCGCGCCTGATCATCGCGATCTGGGCGACGGGCCCACCCCAGGCAAGCAACCCAAAGCGCAGGAAGCGCCAGAAGATCTGGAGTGTCGTTAGGCTGGGCGGAACAGTGGCATCACTCATTTCGCCGCCAGAATATCCTTTCGATCAGATACGGGCGATCACTTATTCGAGGCGGTTTGGGGCAGCATTTTCGAAGAAGGACCTTCAAATCGAAAGTTTGAACGCGTTTGCATCAAGTCCGCTTCCCACCCAAAGCAGGCGCTTCCGCGGCCTTTGCTTTGCTAGGACCAATCGACATTCGGAATGAAACTTCCTCTCCCCAGCGGGGAGAGGGTTGGGGTGAGGGGGTTCTGCGTCCGAGAATAGTCCCGAATGCCCGACACCCTCACCCTGCCCCCTCCCTCAAGGGAGAGGGGAAGTCCCTGAATGTCGATTGGTCCTAGCGGCTCACCCGCCGCGCCGTCACGACGCGGATGCGCGGGTCCAGCATCTGGCCGCGCATGACGCCCTCGCCTTCGGTCGCCGAGGTCGGGGCCTGGAGGATGGCGCGGACCACGTCCATGCCCTCGACGACGCGGCCGAACACGGCATAGCCGAGGCCGTCGCCGGCCGAGCCGGGCTGGGCGTCGAGATAGAGCTGGTCGCCGACCATGATGGTGAAATCGCCCTGTGCCGTGCCGGGCGCGAAGCGCGGAACGGAGAGCGCGCCGTCCGTATGGCTGAGGCCGGTCTGGCTGGTCGGCTCGTGCGCGATCGGCGGGAACAGCTGGCGCGGATCGCGGACCCCGCCCTGGACCAGCCCGGCCGCGGGCGCGGTCTTCATCGCCCGGTAGAATTCCGTGCCGTCGAGGCGGCGGGCGTCGACATAGCGCAGGAAGTTGCCAGCGGTGACCGGGGCGCGGGCGGTATCGACCTCGACGACGATCCGGCCCCTATCGGTCACCAGCGCGACGCGGACGCCTGCCGCTGCGGCCGGCGCCGATGCCGGCGGCTGCGCCAGCGCCGGCAGGCCGATCAGGGCGAGGACGAGGACGAAGAGGCGGAGCATCGGATCAGGCGCCTTCGGCCGCGTTGCCCGCGATGCTCTTGCGGGCGCCGTAGGCGAAATAGAGGAGGATGCCGACCACCTGCGCGCCGGCGAACCAGATCTGGGTGGTCTGCGGCAGGCTGTAGAGCAAATAGAGGCAGCCGGCGATGCCGACGATCCCGACCGGCCAGGCGGCGGGCGTGCGGAACACGCGCGGCGCATCCGGCGCGCGGCGGCGCATGACGAGCATGCAGACGCAGACCGCGATGAAGGCGGTGAGCGTGCCGGCATTGGCGAGCGCGGCGAGCTCGGCGAGCGGGATGAGGCCGGCGAGCACCGCCACGACGACGGCGGTGAAGACGGTGATCCGGACCGGCGAGCCGCGGCTGGAGACGCGGGCGAGGCTCTGCGGGATCAGGCCGTCGCGGGCCATCACGAAGAAGATGCGACTCTGGCCGTAGAAGAAGGCGAGGATGACGGTGGGGAGCGCGATCACCGCCGAGATGGCGAGATAGTGCGCGGCGAGCGGCTGGCCGATCTCGCGCAGGATCAGCGCCAGCGGCTCGGGGCTGTTGGCGAAGCGGGAGTAGGCGATCGCGCCGACCGCGCAGGCAGCGACCGCCATGTAGATGAGGACGCAGACGAACATCGAGCCGACGATGCCGACCGAGAGGTCGCGGCCGGGATTCTTCGCCTCCTCCGCCGCGGTCGCGATCGCGTCGAAGCCGTAGAAGGCGAAGAAGATGATCGCCGCGGCCGCCATCACGCCGACCTCGGCGCCGGCCGGGCCGGTCTTGGGGAAGCCGTAGGGCATGAATGGCTCGAACCGGGCCGCGTCGAAATAGGGCAAGGTGACGGCGACGAAGACGATGAGGGCGACCACCTTCACGATGACGAGCAGCGCGTTCACCGTCGCACTTTCCCGCGTGCCGTAGATCAGCATGCCCGCGACCACCGCGATGATGAACACCGCCGGCAGGTTGACGATGCCGCCCAGCTCCGGGCCGTTCGCCAGCGCGGCGGGAAAGCCGATCCAGGCTTCGAGCAGGGGCGCGGCATAACCCGACCAACCGACCGCGACCGCGCTCACCACCAGCGAATATTCGAGGATCAGGGCCCAGCCGACGATCCAGGCGATCAGCTCGCCGAGCACGACATAGGTGTAGGTGTAGGCGCTGCCCGAGGCGGGGATCATCGTCGCCATTTCGGCATAAGCGAGCGCCGCCGCGGCGCAGATCACGCCGGCGATGGCGAAGGACAGGATGACGGACGGGCCCGCCTTGGCCGCGCCGACGCCGATCAGGGTCAGGATGCCGGTGCCGACGATCGCGCCGACGCCGAGCGCGATGAGGTGCGGCCAGCCCAGCGAACGTGTCAGCCGGTGCTCGGGGGCGATATCCTCCGCCGCGACGATCGCCTTCTTCGTCTTCCAGTTCGCCAAAGCCGCCTCCCCTTGAGTTTTGCGCCTAATGGTCCGGTTTGGCCCATTCCGACAAGCAGCAAAAGCATGGACGGGGAACTCGCGCGCGGGGCCCGGCGTTTTGACGCGGCCATGGGGGTGATCAGAAACGCGGAACCCGGCCCTGTCGCGACCCACGTCGCGACCCCGGACGCGATGATCGAGACAATCCTGATCGCACCGGATGACGAGGCTCGGCGCGCATCGATCGATTCCCTGTCCGTCCCGGCTTATCTGACCGACGCGGACGGATGGCTGATCCATTTCAATGCTGCGTGCGTCGCCTTCGCCGGCCGTACGCCGGAGCCCGGGCGGGATCGCTGGTGCGTGACCTGGCGGCTTTATACCGAGGGCGGCGCCTTCATGCCGGTTGACAAATGCCCGATGGCTGCGGCGACGGAACAGGGCATCTCGATCCGCGGTGCGATCGCCGTCGCCGAGCGCGAGGATGGCAGCCGGGTGACCTTCCTCCCCTACCCCACGCCGATCATGGACCCGCACGGCCGCATGACCGGTGCGGTCAACCTGCTCATCGACATCACGGACGCCAGCCAGCCCGACGCGCTTCAGGCGCAGGCGGCGCGCTGCCGGCGGCTCGCCGGGTCGGTGAACGACGCCCGGACGGTGGAGACGCTGCTCGGGATGGCCGGCGAGTTCGAGGCCGCCGCGCTCAGCCTGCGTTCGGAGAGCTAGGTCGCCGCGAAATCGTCGATCGCACCGGCGATCTTGCGCAAGACGACCGGATCGCCCGGCGCGCCGTCCAGCGCTTCATCGGCCAGGCCGGACAGGCCGCGGGCCCCGAAGCTGGCCGCGACGCTCTTGAGGCGGGCGGCGGCGATCGTCCAGTTGGCGTCGCACCGGGACCGGCCCATCAGGTCGAGCTGGCGCGCCGCACTCTCGATGAACGCGCTGCGCAGCTCCGCCATCAGATCGCCGTCCTGGCCCACCGCAGCGGCCAGCGAGGCGTTCAGGGCTCCCGGATCGTATGCCATGCCCTGCTTATGGGCCGAACCGTGTTAACGGCCCGTTTCATCCGTGCGTCAAAGTGGTACAATAGGCCATGAGCATGGGGGTCGAGCGCGCCGTGGCGCAGCCGCAGGACGAGGCGGGGTGGAGCGAGGCGGTGGAACCGCTGCCGGCCGCGACCGAATCGTTCGATTTCAGTACCTTCGTCGAAGAGGAGGAGGCGCCGCCCGCCACCGGGCTGCGTGTCTTCGCGGGGACGCTGATCCTGCTTGCTGTGGTGTGGGTCGGCCTCGCCGGCTACGCCCTGTGGCAGGCCTGGCCGGGCGCGGACCTCGCCGGCTGGACCGGCTGGATCGCCTCGATCAGCGCGCCGCTCATCCTGCTCGGCCTTGCCTGGACGATCTTCGGCCGCACGCCGCGGCGCGAGACCGAGGCCTTCTCGCGCGCCGTCGCCGGCATGCGCCAGGAGGCGCAGGCGCTCGAAAGCCTGCTCGGCATCGTCGCGCAGCGGCTCGGCGAGAATCGCGCCGCGCTCAGCCAGGAGGCCGCACGGCTGATGTCGCTCGGCGACGAAGCGTCGGACCGGCTCGGCCGCGTCACCCAGGATCTGGCCCGCGGCAGCACCGAGCTCGATCGCAGCGCCCAGGCGCTCGATGCCGCTGCCGGCAGCGCACGGGTCGATATCGGCGTGCTGCTCACCGATCTCCCGCGAGCCGAGGCACAGGCGCGCGCGGTGGCCGAATCGATGCGGAGCGCCGGCCTCAACGCGCATGAGCAGGCCGCCGGCCTCGAAGGTTACCTTGCCGCCCTCACCGCGCGTGGGCGCGAGGCGGACGAAGTGGTCGGCGGCGCAGCCCAGCGGCTCGGCGCTCACGTGGCCCGAATCGAGAGCAGCGCGAGCGCCGCCTCCGAACGGATGGAACAGGCGTCCGCCCAGATGAATGCCGCCGTCGATGCGGCGATGGCGCGGGCGGCCGAGTCGGTCGATCGGGCGCGCGGCGGACTCGAGGCGCAGGGACAGACGATGCTCGCCATGGTCGAGCAGAGCCGGGCCGCCTTCGAGCAGGCCGGCGCCGAGGCCGGCCAGCGGCTGTCCGCCGAGCTCGAAACCGCCGGTGCAGCGGTCGCCACCCTGGGCGACCGGCTGGCGACGCAAGAGGCGGCGAGCCGGACGTTGGTCGAAGGCATTACCGCACAGCTCGCCGAGCTCGACGACAGGCTGTGTGCGCTCGGCCAGAGCGGCGATGAGCAGAATGCGCGGCTATCGCAGTCCGTCGGTGTGCTGCGTGAGGTGACAGGAGCCCTCAACCGCGAGGTCGAGGCCGGCAGTGCCGCCTCAGGCCAGCTGATCGACCGCACCCACGAGCTGGCGACCGCGCTGGGCGCGATGTCCGGCCAGTTCCGCGAGGAGCTGACCAGTGCCCTCGCCGACGTGGAAGGCCAGGCGGGGCGAACCCATCAGGCGGTGAAATCCGTCGTGCCGTCGATGGAGGCGGTGCAGGCCGCCGCCGCTCTTGCCGCCGAATCGATGGCGGAGAGCGAGGCCAGCGCGGCACGCCAGCGCGAGTCGCTCGATGCGATGATCGGCACGGTGCGCGAAGCGGTCGGCCTCGCCGACGAGAAGCTGCGCGCGCTCGGCAGCACGGTCAGCGAGGCCGACAGCGCTGCGGCACGTCTCGTTCAGGAGACCGGCCCGCAGCTGATCGACGCCCTCGTCCGGGTGCGCGATGCCGCCAACCAGGCGGCCCATCATGCCCGCGAAGCGATCGTCGCGGTCATCCCCGACAGCGTCTCGGCGCTGGTCGAGGCGAGCCGCGACGCCGTCGCCGAGGCGGTGGCCGAGCCGGTGCAGGACCAGATCGCCGAGGTCGCCGGCGCCTCGCAGCGGGCGATGGCCGTGGCGCGGCAGGCGAGCGAGCGGCTGACCCGACAGCTTCTCGTGATGAGCGAGACGGCGGCGGCGATCGAGGACCGGATCGCCACCGACCAGGCGGAACGTGCCGAACGCGATGCCGGCGCGATGTCGCGGCGCGTGTCCCTGCTCATCGAAGCCCTCAACTCGACCGCGATCGACGTCAACAAGCTCCTGTCCAATGATGTCGCCGACACCGCCTGGGCCGCCTATCTCAAGGGCGACCGCGGCGTCTTCACCCGCCGCGCCGTCCGGCTGCTCGACTCCGGCGAAGCACGTGAGGTGCTGCGTCATTATGACGAGGAACCGGATTTCCGCGATCAGGTGAATCGCTACGTCCACGATTTCGAGGCGATGCTGCGGCGCGTGCTTGCCGACCGCGACGGCGAGATGATGGGCGTCACCCTGCTCTCCTCCGACATGGGCAAGCTCTATGTTGCGCTTGCCCAGGCGATCCAGCGGCTTAGAAGCTGACCAGGATTTTCTTGGGGGGCGCTAAGCGTGTTCAGCCGATTCTTCGCCAGACGGGTGCATGAGGGGGCCCCAGCGCAAGTCACAGAGCCGGAGAAGCCGTCGAGAAGCTACGAAGTCGGCTGGCTGTTTAACAGCGAGAAGACGAGCATCATCTGGGGGGCGCCCGAGCCGACTCGGGAACCTTCGCAAAGCGCCTCGCCCAAATCGGTCGGAGTCTGCCCGGCGGTCATCGAGTTCGATCGACGGCATTTCATCATCCCTTGTCCGATCGACGTGCACCTTCGGCTGGCCACGACGCCGGACGGCAAGATCAACGTCACCAATATGCAGATGCAGGGCGCCGTCCGGCCGGGCGCACTCAATCAAATGGTCGTCTTCATGCCCCAGCCGGAATGGCGCCATCCGGAGCGCCCCGTCATCCAGATCGCCACGCCTTATCTCTTCATTTCGGATGACCCCATCTATATCAACCAGTTCCCGCCCTTTCTTCATTATGGTGGTGCGCCGTGGCCTGGCATACAACTATGTGGACGCTATCCGATCGATATCTGGCCGCGCCCGCTCATGTGGGCACTTGAGTGGCACGACACGTCCAAGGATCTCATCCTGAAGCGCGGGGAGCCCTGGTTCTATGTGCGCTTCGAGGGACCCGATCCGTCGGCGCAGGTTCGCCTCGTCGAAGCACAGATGACGCCGGATCTCCGCAGCTATGTCGATTCGATCACGGACGTGACCAACTACGTGAACCGCAGCTTCTCGCTGTTCAAGACGGCACGCGAGCGGCGGCCCGAGAAGCTGCTCGTGCCGAAGAAAGCTTAAGCCCTCGCCGCTAGCGGTTTAGCCAATCGATGTCGCGGACCTCGACCCACCCGTAGACATAATTGGCATAGAACAGGGCGAAGAAGATCGCCGAGACGATCGTGGTGCGCAGCGCCACCCGCCAGAAGCTGAAGCTGTGCGGCGCGCTATCTGCATGGCCTGGCACGCGCTCGGCGCCGACCTCCTCGCTGGTGCGCACGCCGAACGGCAGCACGATGAACAGGCTCATCATCCAGAACAGCAGGTAGACGGCGAGGATGGAGGTCAGCTTCATGATTGAACCCGCACGAACAGCACGGTGACGACCGGCTTCTTGCCGGTCCATTCCGTCGCGCACCGCCGGACGGCGAGGCGAACCTCCTCGCGCAATTTGTCCTCGTTGCCGCTGGCTCGCGCCACCGCCGCCGCGGCAGCCTCACATGCTTCCTCGAGGAACGCGTCGCGATCCTCTTCGACCGGAATGCCCTGCAGCTCGATCTCGACGTCGCCCGCCACGCGGTCATCCGGGTCGAGCGCGATGGCGACGGCAATCTGACCGGCAAAGGCGAGGCGCCGACGCTCGTTCATCGTGGTGCCGTCGGCGGGCAGGATGACGTCGCCGTCGAGGATCAGGCGCCCCACCCGCTCCTCGCCCAGCTTCTCGGGCCCATGCGGCGCGAGGCGGACGAGGTCGCCATTCTTCTGGACGATGCCGTGCGGGATGCCGCGGGCGCGGGCGAAGCGCGCCTGCTCCATCATGTGCCGCATCTCGCCATGGACCGGCACGATGATCTCGGGCCGGATCCACTGGTACATGGCGGCAAGCTCGGGGCGGCCGGGATGGCCCGAGACGTGGACCGGGGCCTGCCGGTCGGTGATCATCTCGATCCCCTTGGACGCGAGCTCGTTCTGGATGCGGCCGATCGCGATCTCGTTGCCGGGGATCTGCTTGGACGAGAAGACGACGAGGTCGCCGGCGTCGAGGCTGAGCTTGTGCTGGCCGAAGGCGATCCGGGCGAGCGCGGCGCGGCTCTCCCCCTGCCCGCCCGTGGCGATGATCAGCACCTCGCGCGGCGGCAGGCGCATCGCTTCCTCGAAGTCGATCGTCTCAGGGAAATCAGTGAGATAGCCGACACTCTTCGAAACACGCAGGATGCGATCGAGGCTGCGCCCGGCGACGCAGACCTTGCGGCCGGTGTCCTGCGCGACATGGCCCAGCGTCTTCAGTCGCGCGGCATTGGAGGCGAAGGTGGTGACGAGGACGCGGCCCTGCGCGCCCTGAATGACCTCGTCGAGCCCCTCGCGCACGCCGGCCTCGGAGCCCGACGCCTGTTCCTGGAACACGTTGGTCGAGTCGCAGACGAGGGCGAGCACCCCGGAATCGCCGATCGCACGCAGCTCCGCCTCGGTGCTGGGGTCGCCGAGCTGCGGCGTGTCGTCCAGCTTCCAGTCGCCGGTGTGGAAGACCTTCCCATAGGGCGTGTCGATCAGCAGCGCATTGCCTTCGGGGATCGAATGGGCCAGCGGGATGTAGCGGAGGCCGAACGGGCCGAGCTGGAAATCGGTGAGCATGTCGACGACGTTGACCGTCACCTGCTCGACGATCCCCTCTTCCTCCAGCTTGCCGGCGATGAGGCCCGCGGTGAATGGCGTGGCGTAGAGCGGCACGCCGAGATCCTGGGCGAGATAGGGGATCGCGCCGATATGGTCCTCGTGGCCGTGGGTGAGGACGATGCCCAGCAGGTCCTCGCGCCGCTCCTCGATGAAGGCGAGATCGGGCAGGACCAGCTCGACGCCGGGATAGGCCGGATCGGCGAAGGTCATGCCGAGATCGACCATGATCCATTTGCCCTGGCAGCCGTAGAGATTGACGTTCATGCCGATCTCGCCCGAGCCGCCGAGCGCGAGGAAAAGCAGTTCGTTACCGGGTGTCATGGTTCTCCGTCGCCCCGGCGAAGGCCGGGGCCTCATGGTGCAATGCCGAGACCTCTTGTCCGGAGATCCCGGCCTTCGCCGGGATGACGATCAAGGGCCACTTAGGCTCCGCGCGTACAGCATGGCCAGCCCCTGAATCGTCAGATCGCCCTCGATCGCATCGAAAATCTCGGTGTGTTGATCGAAGAGCGTGGCGAGCCCGCCGGTGGCGATGACCGAGACCGGCCGGCCGATCTCCGCCTTCATCCGCTCGACCAGGCCCTCCATCATCGCCACGTACCCCCAGTAGATGCCGATGTGCATCATGTCCTGGGTGGTGCGGCCGATCACCGACTCGCTGTCCGGCGCCTCGATCGCGATGCGCGGCAGCTTGGCGGCGGCGGAGACGAGGGCGTCGAGCGAGAGATTGATGCCCGGCGCGATGATCCCGCCCTGGTAGGCGCCGGAATAGTCGACGACGTCGAAGGTCGTCGCCGTGCCGAAATCGATGACGATGAGGTCGCCTTCGTAGAGCGCGTGGGCGGCGAGCGCGTTGAGCGCCCGGTCCGCGCCGACGGTGGCCGGATCGGCGACGTCGAGGACGATGCCGTAGTCCGCACCCCCCTGCCCCGCGACGAGCGGCTCGACGCCGAAATATTTGGACGCCAGGACTTCGAGATTGTGGAGCGCCCGCGGCACGACGGTCCCGATGATGACAGCTGTCACGTCGGCGCGTTCCAGCCCTTCCAGTTCGAGCAATTGAGACAGCCACACGGCATATTCGTCGCCGGTGCGCCGCGGATCGGTCGCGATCCGCCAGCGCGCGCGGATCACCCCGTCCTCGACCAGGGCGAAGACGACGTTGGTGTTGCCGGCGTCGATGGCGAGCAGCATGGGCCGACCCTATCCGACGGCGCCGTCGATGATAAGCGCCATCTCCGCCGTGTCGGCCCAGCCGAGCGACTCGTAGAGCGGCCTCCCCTCGTCGGTCGCATGCAGGATCATGAACGAGAGCCCGCGGCGTTTCGCCTCGGCCGTTGCTTCCGCCATCAGCATCCGGGCGAGGCCGCGGCGCCGGGCCTCCGGCTCGACATAGACGTTGAGAATGTAGCCGCGACGACCATCCAGCGGATGCGCGGGATGCGGCGGCCAGTCGATCTCCATCATGCCAAGGCCGGCGACATCCCGGCCGTCGTCAGTGCGGACCGCCCAGCCGAAATAGCGCCCGTCAGCCAGCTTCGGCGCCAGCCAAGCGCGGAACGGCGCCGCCATCGCCGCGATCACGGCTTCGCTCCGCCCGGAATCGCGGAACATCGACTCGCGATGCCGGCAGATGAGATCGATATCGTCCGGTCCGAGCGGCCTCAGGTGCATCGCGATCTCATTCGCCGGGGCGGTAGGTGCGGGCGACATGGCCCTCCAGATCCTCGGGGTGGAAATAGACTGGGCGGAGATCGCCCGCGGCGTAGCGCGCGGCCTGATCGTTGAAATGGGGCGAGGCGGGGTTGCCGCTTTCGCCGCCGGCGCTGACCGCCCAGGCGCGGACGCGCGGGCCGAACTCGACGATCGCGACGAAGCTGTTGCCGCTGGTGCCGTACCAGCGGCGGGTGCCGGGATAAGCGCGGGCGCCGAACGAGGCGAGCGTGCCCCAGCGCGCGGAGGCGAAGGGCACCGGGATGCTGGGGCGCGAATCGTCGAAGGTCTGGGCGATGGCGCCGTCGTTGCGCTGGAAGCGGTTGACCTCGCCCCAGGGCACATGCCAGCGGCCCCAGTCGCGCTCCAGCGTATCGACGGCGCGGGCGAGCGCGTCGAGCTTCTCGCGCGGGGTGAAGGCTTCCATCACCGCCCAGAGATTGTCGCTGGGGCGCTGGCGGGTGGCGAGCGCGCGCATCTCCTCGGCCCAGAAATTGGCGAGGGTGGTGGCTTCGGACCCGGCCGACCAGCGGCTGTCCCAGGCGCGGAGGAGATCGACGGCACCGGCCAGCCGGGTGCGGAGCGGATCGCGTGCGGGCAGAGCCCGCCAGCCCTCGACCAAGGACGGAATGACCTTGGGGAAGAAGGGCATGAGATTGCTGTAGGCGATCTGGCGCAGACCCTCGGGGGTCAGCGCGCGGGCTTCGCCGAGCAGCGCCGTCGCATGGTCGCCGCGCGGATTGTCGCCGGCCGAATCCATGTAGCGGGGGAAATCGGCCTGACGCGGGCTGTCCGGGCCGGCGGCGCGCCAGGGGGCGTCGTTGGCGTTGTAGAGCCAATGGCCGCGCGGATCGCGTACGGTGGGGAGCCGGTCGATCGGGGTCAGGCCGCGCCAGTCGGTGGCGGGATCGCTGCCGTCGACGGGGTTGGTATAGTCGAACCGGTCGTCGCGGACCGGCACGAATTGCGGGTGGAGATAGGTGATGTGGCCGTCGGCATCGGCATAAATGGTGTCGTTGGACGAATTGGCCTGCAGCGCCGCCACCTCCATGTAGCCGGCGAAATTACGGGCTTTCGTCCTGAGCCAGCTCTGCTGAAGCGCCGGGATCGGGCGGTGCATCAGCGCCATCGCGACCCAGCGGTCGCCCTCGGCGCGGACGATCGGGCCGTGGTGGGTGCGGTACGTGGTGAACGCGCGCTCGGCGAGACTGCCGTCGGGCTGGCGGATCCTCAAGGTGACCGCGCGGGTCTCGACCGGACGGGATTCGTTGCCGTAGCGATAGGAAATCTGCGCTCCCTGCTGGCCGACGGTCTCGACGAACTCGTCGACCACGTCGACGCCGCTCGACGTGTGCATCCAGCCGACCCGGTCGTTGAAGCCCTGATAGATGAAGAACTGGCCCCAGGTGGACGCGCCATAGGCATTCAGCCCCTCGTCGCTGCGCATGCCGAGCTCGGCGCGGAAGAAGAAGGAGGTGTGCGGATTGATCAGCAGCAGCGCATGGCCGTCGCGGGTGAGGCGCGGGGCGATGGCGATGCCGTTGGAGCCGCGCGGTTCGTCGTCGGTGATGGCGGCGACCCGGGGCTCCTGCCCGCCGTAGAAGGCGGCGAGCTGCCGGAGATCGACGCGCTCGATGTCGCCGCCGATGCTGCCTTCGGTGAAGGATAGCGCCATCCACGGCTCGAAGCGGGTCAGCGCGCTCGGGCGCGTCTCAGGATGGATAGCGAGGTAGTAGTTCAGGCCGTCCGCCCAGGCGTCCATGAGTGCGCGGAGCCAGTCGGGGCTGCGGCGATAGTCGGCCTGCAGCTCCGCGGGGTCGATCCAGAGGCGCTGGCGCAGGTCCTGCCAGATCGCGCTTTCGCCCTCCGCCTCGGCCGTGCGCCCGAGCGCGGTCAGCAGGTTCGCCTCGATGCGCGGGAAATCGTCCTCGGCTTGGGCGTAGATCGCGCCGAACACGGCGTCGGCGTCGCTGCGGCCGTGGACATGGGCGATGCCCCAGTCGTCGCGGGTGATGGTGACGCGGCTTGCCTGCGCCTGCCAGCGCGCCTGATCGTTCTGGGCATGAGCCGGCGCCGCAACCAGCGCGAACAGCAAAGCGAGGCAGGTCAGAAATTTCATCGCGGGGGTCTCACAGCAGGAAGACGTCGCCGGCATGGATGACGCGCGCGGTGCCGTCCGGCAAGCGCAGCCTGAGCGCGCCGGCCTCGTCCAGGCCGTCGAACAGCCCCTCGCCTTCCGACGTGGCGAGCGCCGTTCCCATGGGATGGGCGGCGGCCAGCCAGGCCTTGCGGACAGGCGCGATGCCTTCGCCCCGCCAGCGCAGCAGCCAGCGGGCGAAGATCTCGGCGAGGGTTTCGGCGAAGGTCGCCGGATCGGGCGCGGCGCCGGCGAGCGTGGCGATGCTGGTCGCCGGGCGGTCGGGAAGATCGGGGTGGTGCGCGAGATTGACGCCGAAGCCGATCACCACCGCCTCGTCGTGCCGCTCGAGCAGGATGCCGGCGAGCTTGGCGCCGTGGACGATGAGGTCGTTGGGCCATTTGACCTGGACGCAATGGGCGTGGAGCGACACCGCCTCGTGCAGGGCGACGGCGGCGACCAGCGCCAGCGTCGGGGCCGGCGGGTCGCCGGGCGCGAGGCGGACGAGCGTGCTGGCGTAGAGATTGCCGGGCGGGGACTGCCAGGCCCTGCCCTGCCGCCCGCGGCCGCCGGTCTGGCGTTCGGCGCGCAGCCACGCGCCCTCCGGCGCACCCTCGCGGGCCAGCGCCGCGACATCGTCGTTGGTCGAGCCGGTCTCTTCGACCGTGCGGATCAGAACAACGACCACGCCGCCGCGAGGGTGGCGGCGCTGAGCGCCGGGATCGCGAGATAGCCGAGCGGCGAGACGAACAGGGCCGAGGCGAGGATGAGACCCGCGCCGACCGGCTCGCGGGTCTCGGCGAAGGCCGGCGCGGGCTCGTCGAAATACATCATCTTGACGATCATGATGTAATAGAAGGCGCTGATCACCGAGGTCGCGATCGACACGGCCGCGAGCCAGGTGAGGTCCGCCGCGACCGCCGCCTGGAAGACCAGGAACTTCGGCCAGAAGCCGAAGAGCGGCGGGATGCCGGCGAGGCTGAACATGAAGATCGCCATCGCCATCGCCAGCATCGGCCGGGTGCGCGACAGGCCGGACAATGAGGCGATCGTCTCGACCGGCTGATCGTTGGCGTCGCGCATGCGCAGCACGACGAGGAAGGCGCCGAGCGTCATCACGACATAGACCGTCATGTAGAACATCACGGCCGCCGCCCCTTCCGGCGTGGCGGCGGCGAGGCCGACCAGGGCGAAACCGATATTGTTGATCGAGGAGTAGGCGAGCAGGCGCTTGATGTTCTTCTGGCCGATCGCCGCGACGCCGCCGAGGATGGTCGAGGCCAGCGCGGTGAAGATCACGATCTGGCGCCATTCGCCCGCGGCCGGGCCCATCGCCTCGACCGCGACGCGGACCAGCAGCGCCATCGCCGCGACCTTGGGAGCCGAGGCGAAGAAGGCGGTGACCGGGGTCGGCGCGCCCTCGTAGACGTCCGGCGTCCACATGTGGAACGGGACGGCGCTGATCTTGAAGGCGAGGCCGGCAAGAACGAAGACCAGGCCGAACAATTCGGCGGTCGAGACGCCGTCATTGCCGAGCGCGGCGGCGATGCCGTCGAAGCCGGTCGTGCCGGTGAAGCCGTAAAGCAGCGAGATGCCGTAGAGCAGGATGCCCGAGGCCAAAGCGCCGAGGACGAAATATTTGAGGCCGGCCTCGGAGGAGCGGCTGTCGGTGCGCTGGAAGGCGGCGAGGACGTAGGCGGCGAGGCTCTGCAGCTCGAGGCCGACATAGAGGGTGAGCAGGTCGCTGGCCGAGACCATCATGCCCATGCCGACCACCGCGAACAGCACCAGTACCGGATATTCGGCGCGATAGTCGCGGTCGCGGCCGAACCAGCTCATCGCCGCGAACAGCGAGACGATGGCGGCGAGGTAGACGATGACCTTGGTGTAGGCCGCGAACGGATCGGCGGCGAACAGGTTGTGGAAGGCGCTGCCGCCCGGGCTGGCGAGGCCGGGCAGGAAGGCGGCCGCCGTTGCCAGCGTCAGGATCGCCGCCCAAGTCAGCGCCGGGGCGGCGCGGTCGCCCGCCCAGGCGGCGATCATCATCAGGATCAGGCCCGAGACCGTCAGGATCAGCTCGGGGAGGACGAGAAGGAAGTCGTTCATCATGACCGCGATTCCCGATCTCTCGTCATTCCAGCGAAAGCTGGAATCTCTTTGCCTTCGCTCAAAAAAGAAGGGAGATCCCAGCTTTCGCTGGGATGACGGGAGCGGGGGTTACACATCAGTGTGCCTCCCCTTCATGCGCAGCCGGAGCCGGCGCGCCGGCGGTGACATGGGCATCGCCCTCCGGCGCGGCGCGGGCGACGCGCTCGAGCAGGACGGCGACGTCCTGGCGCATCGGGGCGAGGAAGCTCTCCGGATAGACTCCCATCCACAGGACGACGGCAGCGATCGGCGCCATCATCGCCCATTCGCGCCTGGTGAGGTCCGGCAGCTTCGCCGCCTCCTCGGTCCGTGCCGTGCCGAAGGCGATGCGCCAGTAGAGCAGCAGCATGTAGGCGGCGCCGAGGATGATGCCGGTGGTCAGCACCGCGGCCAGCCAGCTATTCGCTTCATAGGCGCCGACCAGCGCGAGGAACTCGCCGACGAAGCCGGAGGTGCCGGGGAGCGCGACCGCGGCCATGGTGAAGACCATGAAGAACAGGGCATAGGCGGGCATGTTGTTCGAGAGGCCGCCATATTTGTCGATGTCGCGGCTGTGCAGCCGGTCGTAGACCACGCCGACGCACAGGAAGAGCGCGCCCGAGACCAGGCCGTGCGAAAGCATGACGACGAGCCCGCCCTCGATCCCCTGCCGGTTGAAGGTGAAGATGCCGGCGGTGACGAACGCCATGTGGGCGACCGACGAATAGGCGATCAGCTTCTTCATGTCCTGCTGGACCAGCGCGATCAGCGAGGTCAGCACGACGGCGGCCATCGACAGGCCGAAGACGACCCAGACAAGCTGGGCCGAGGCTTCCGGGAACATCGGCAGCGAGAAGCGGACAAAGCCGTAGCCGCCAAGCTTCAAGAGCACGCCGGCGAGGATCACCGAGCCGGCGGTCGGCGCCTGGACGTGCGCGTCGGGCAGCCAGGTGTGGAACGGCCACATCGGCATCTTGACCGCGAAGCTGGCGAAGAAGGCGAGCCAGAGCAGGGTCTGCGCCTGGGGCGGGAAATCGGTGTTGAGCAGGACCGGGATCGAGGTGCTCTCAGCGTAGTTCACCATCCACAGCATCGCGATCAGCATCAGCACCGATCCGAGCAATGTGTAGAGGAAGAACTTGTAGGCCGCGTAGATCCGGTTGGCGCCGCCCCAGATGCCGATGATGAGGTACATCGGGATGAGGCCGGCCTCGAAGAAGATGTAGAAGAGGAAGATGTCCTGCGCCATGAACGTGCCGAGCATCAGCACCTCCATGAACAGGAACAGCGCCATATATTCGGGCACGCGCCGGTCGATCGCCTCCCAGGAGGCGGCGATGCAGATCGGCATCAGGAAGGCGGTCAGCACGATCAGCAGCAGCGCGATGCCGTCGATGCCGAGCGCCCAGCGGAAGGCGTTGCCGAACAACGCGGCATCCTCGACGAACTGCCATTGCGGCCCGCCGATCTGGTAGGTCGCCCACAGGCCAATGCAGAGCGCCAGCGTCGCCAGCGTGGTGACGAGCGCGATCCAGCGGGCGGCCGCGGCGCTGCTGACGAGGCAGGCCACCGCACCGAGCAGCGGCAGCGCGAGGATCGCGGAGAGAATAGGGAAGCCGTCCATCTTAGTGCGCCATCGCCCAGGTGGTGGCGGCGGCGACGCCGAGCAGCATCACCAGCGCGTAGCTGTAGACATAGCCGGTCTGGAACCGGGCGGTGAGCTTCGTGCCGGTCGCGATCGCGGCGGCGAAGCCGTTCGGGCCGAACCGGTCGATCGTCCCCTCGTCGCCGCGCTTCCAGAAGAAGCGGCCGAGCCAGACGGCCGGGCGGACGAAGATCGCGTGGAACAGCTCGTCGAAATACCACTTGTTGAGCAGGAAGCGGTACAGGACGTCGAAATGGCTCGCGAACGCCGCCGGGAAGGCCGTGTTGCGGATATAGGCGTAGAAGGCGATGCCGAGGCCGATCAGCATCACCACCGCCGGCGACAGCTTCACCCAGAGCGGCACCTCATGCATCGCATGCATCAGATGGCTGTCGAAGGCGATCGAGCCGCCCCAGAAGTGCACGCCCTGCTCTGCATCGATGAAGAAGGCGGTGAACACATAGCCGGCGAAGATCGCGCCGACCGAAAGCAAGGCGAGCGGGATCAGCATCGACCACGGGCTCTCGTGCGGATGATAGCCGCCGGTGCCTTCCGTCATCTGGTGGGCGCCGGCCTCGTGCGCATGGGTGTCGTGGCCGGCATCCTCGGCGTCCGGATGATCGTGATGATCGCCGTGGAGCGCGTGCTGGATATGCTCGGACTGGGTCCAGCGCGGCTTGCCGAAGAAGGTCAGGAACACCAGGCGCCAGCTGTAGAAGCTGGTCAGCAGCGCCGCGAACACGGCGATGAAGAAGGCGAAGCCGCCGAACGGCACGCCGCTCGCGAACGCGGCCTCGATGATCGCGTCCTTGGAGTGGAAGCCGGCAAAACCTGCGTGGAGCCAGTAGATGCCGACGCCGGTGATGGCGAGCGTGCCGATCGTCATCGCCCAGAAGGTCAGCGGGATGTGCTTCCGGAGGCCCCCGTAATAGCGCATGTCCTGCTCGTGGTGCATCGCGTGGATGACCGAGCCCGCGCCGAGGAACAGCAAAGCCTTGAAGAAGGCGTGGGTGAAGAGGTGGAACATCGCCGCGCCATAGGCGCCGACGCCCGCGGCCATGAACATGTAGCCGAGCTGCGAGCAGGTCGAATAGGCGATCACCCGCTTGATATCGTTCTGGACCGTGCCGACCGTTGCCGCGAACAAAGCGGTGAGCGCGCCGACGAAGGTCACCACCGCCATCGCGGTCGTGCTCGTCTCGAACATCGGCGAGAGGCGGCAGACCATGAACACGCCGGCGGTCACCATGGTCGCGGCGTGGATCAGGGCGGAGACCGGGGTCGGGCCTTCCATCGCGTCCGGCAGCCAGGTATGGAGGCCGAGCTGCGCCGATTTGCCGCAGGCGCCGATGAACAGCAGGATGCAGATCAGGGTCATCGTGTCGATGCGCGTACCAAGGAAGCCGATCGTCGAGCCGGTCATGTTCGGCGCGGCGGCGAGGATGTCGGGGATCGAGACGGTGCCGAAGACCAGGAAGGTCGCGAAGATGCCGAGGCTGAAGCCGAAATCGCCGACGCGGTTGACGATGAACGCCTTCATCGCCGCGGCATTGGCGCTTGGCTTGTGGTACCAGAAACCGATGAGCAGGTAGGAGGCGAGACCGACGCCTTCCCAGCCGAAGAACATCTGGACGAGATTGTCCGCCGTCACCAGCATCAGCATCGCGAAGGTGAAGAGCGAGAGATAGGCGAAGAAGCGCGGCTGGCTGTCGTCCTCCGCCATGTAGCCCCAGGAGTAGAGGTGGACGAGCGCCGAGACGGTCGTCACCACCACCAGCATCACCGAAGTGAGCGCGTCGACCCTGAGCGCCCAGCTCACCTGGAGATCGCCCGAATGGATGAAGTTCAGCACCGGGTGGAGCTGCGAGTGCTCCGTCCCCGCCATGAAGCCGAAGAAGATCGGCCACGACAGGAACATGCCGACGAACAGCGCGCCGGTCGTGATGAGCTTGGCCGCAAAATTGCCGATCATGCGGTTGCCGAGCCCCGCGATGATGGCCGCCAGCAGGGGCAGGAAGACGATCGCCTGGACCATTATTCAGCCCCACCCGTCACCCCGGCGAAGGCCGGGGACTCAGGACCAGAAGTCACGGCGGGTCTCGCCGAGATCCCGGCCTTCGCCGGGATGACGAATATGCGCTGCATCTTCGTCACCCCTTCATCTGGTTGATGTCGTCGACCGCGATCGTGCCGCGGTTGCGGAAGTAGATGACGAGGATGGCAAGGCCGATCGCGGCTTCCGCGGCCGCGACGGTGAGCACGAACATCGCGAACACCTGCCCGACCATGTCCCCCAGATAGGCGGAGAAGGCGACGAGGTTGATGTTCACGGCGAGCAGGATCAGCTCGATCGCCATCAGGATGACGATGACGTTCTTGCGGTTGATGAAGATGCCGAGCACGCCGAGCACGAACAGGATCGCGCCGACGGCGAGGTAGTGGCCGAGGCCGATCACGACGGTATCTCCGATGCCGTCGCCCCAGCGAAGGCTGGGGTCTCAAGGAGCCCCTCCGAGACTTCTGATCCTGAGATGCCAGCCTTCGCTGGCATGACGACGACGTGAATCACAGCTCGACCCCCTGCCCCACTGGCGGCTGCGTGTTGACGACCGCGTCCTGCGGGCGGCGGCGGACCTGATCGGAGATCTTCTGCGGCCGGGTGTCCTTGCGGGCGCGGTGGGTCAGCACGATCGCGCCGATCATCGCGACGAGGAGAACCAGGCCCGCCGCCTCGAAGATGAAGAGGTAGCGGCTGTAGAGCAGCTGGCCGAGCGCGGCGATGTTGGAGGTCTCGGCCGGGGTCGGCGCGGTCCGCCCGGCGATGTCGATGCCGCCGGCATTGTGGGCGAGCAAGGCGGCGCCCAATTCCGCCAGCAGCGCCAGCGCGAGCATCACGCTCGGGAACCAATATTGGGAAATGCCCGCGCGCAACTCGCTGAAATCGATGTCGAGCATCATCACCACGAACAGGAACAGCACCGCGACCGCGCCGACGTAAACGATGACCAGCAGGAAGGCGAGGAACTCGGCGCCGATCAGCACGAACAGGCCCGCCGCGTTGAAGAAGGCGAGGATCAGCCAGAGCACCGAATGGACCGGGTTGCGCGAGGCGATCGTCATCACGCCGGAGACGATCACGAGCGTCGCGAACAGGTAGAAGGTGAAGACCTGGATCATGACGGCCCCAACAGGCCGTCACCCCAGCGAAGGCCGGGGTCTCGGGCGACTTGGCCGAGTCTCTTTCTGCCTGAGATCCCGGCCTTCGCCGGGATGACGGTAAGATTTTGCATGGCCCCGTTGGATGACGTGCGAGTCTGCATGGGCGCTTACCGGTACGGCGCATCGGCGGCAAGGTTCGCGGCGAGCGCGCGCTCCCAGCGGTCGCCATTCTCGAGCAGCTTCGCCTTGTCGTAGATCAGCTCCTCGCGGGTCTCGGTGGCGAAGTCCATGTTCGGCCCCTCGACGATCGCATCGACCGGGCAGGCCTCCTGGCACAGGCCGCAATAGATGCACTTGGTCATGTCGATGTCGTAGCGGGTGGTGCGCCGGCTGCCGTCCGCGCGCGGCTCGGCCTCGATCGTGATCGCCAGCGCGGGGCAGATCGCCTCGCACAGCTTGCACGCGATGCAGCGCTCTTCCCCGTTCGGATAGCGCCGCAGCGCATGCTCGCCGCGGAAGCGGGGCGAGATCGGGTTCTTCTCGTAGGGATAGTTGATCGTCGCCTTGGGCTTGAAGAAATACTTCAAGGTCAGCCAGTGCGCCTTCACGAACTCCCAGAGGGTGAAGGTCTTGATCCAGTGGGCTACCACGGCAGCATCCCCTGCTTCTGGAGCATCAGATATCCGGACACGAGGAACACCCAGATGAGCGAGATGGGCAGGAAGATCTTCCAGCCGAGCCGCATGAGCTGATCGTAGCGGAAGCGCGGCACGGTGGCCTTCACCCAGCTGAACACGAAGAAGAAGAACAGGATCTTCGCGAAGAACCAGAACATGCCGGTGATGCTGGCGTTGAACAGGAAATCGTAAAGGATCGGGATGTCCAGTGGCGGCAGCCAGCCGCCCCAGAACAGCACGGCGTTCATGCCGCACATCAGCAGCACATTGCCATATTCGCCGAGCCAGAAGAGCGCGAAGCTCATCGAGCTGTATTCGGTCTGGTAGCCGGCAACGAGCTCGCTCTCCGCCTCGGTCAGGTCGAACGGCGCGCGGGCGGTCTCGGCCATGGCGGAGATCAGGAAGATCACCGCCAGCGGGAACAGCAGCGGGTTGAAGCCGAAGCCGTTGACGAGGCCGAAGATATGGCCCTGCTGCGCGCCGACGATGCCGGACAGGCTGAACGTGCCCGCCCAGAGCACGACCGGAATCAGCACGAAGCCGATCGAGACTTCGTATGAAACCATCTGAGCGGCGGCACGCAACGCGCTGTAAAACGGGTATTTCGAGTTGGACGCCCAGCCGGCGATGATGATCCCGTAGACGCCGAGCGAGGAGACCGCGAGCAGGTAGAGCAGGCCGACATTAATGTCGGCGAGCACCATGCCCGGTCCGAACGGGATGACCGCCCAGGCGATGAGCGCGACGGTGAAGGTGATGACCGGCGCGATCAGGAACAAGGCCCGGTTGGCGCTGGACGGGACGATCGTCTCCTTGAGGAAGACCTTGAGGCCGTCGGCGAAGCTCTGCAGCAGGCCGAACGGCCCGACCACGTTGGGCCCGCGCCGCAGCGCCATCGCCGCCCAGATCTTGCGGTCGGCATAGATGATCATCGCGACCGCCAGCATCAGCGGCAGCGCGATCAAGAGGATCAGGATGAGGTTGGCGACGAACCAGCCCCAGCCGAAGCCGAGCCAGGATTGGAAGAAGGCGGTCATCGGGTGAGTCCCAAAAGCCCTCTTCCCAGTGGGGAGAGGGTTGGGTGAGGGGGTCGGTTGTTGGCGGACAATCTCAAAGGCGGAGCCCCCTCACCCCGGCCCTCTCCCCCACGGGGAAAGGGGGCATAAGCGTGCACCGACGGGCTTCCCATCGTAAGGCCGCCCCCACACCCGGCCGTCACCACCATTTCGCGTTCCAGATCATGGAGATGACGATGACCGCCATGACCAGCGCGCCGCAGCCGACGGTGAGCCGTCGCGGCAGTCTGTCCACCAGCCACTCGGTGAACGCCTCCCAGATACTCACGCAGCGCTCCCTTGCCTGTCGACGACCGCATCATTCCGCCGCCTCCGCGAAATCCTGCCCGTGGAGGAGTTCGGCCGAGCAACGCTGCAGCGTCGCCGAAGCGCGGGCGATCGGGTTGGTGAGGTAGAAATCCTTGATTGGATAGGCGACCTCGGTCCCCTTCCCGATCTTCGGCGCGTCGATTTTCGGCGGCGCCCAGACGAAAGGAACGAGGCCGGGCTCGGCGAATTCGGGGTGATCGGCGAACAGCCGGGCGCGGAGCTCGCCGAAGCTGTCGAACGGCAGCCGCTGGCCGAGCACGTCGGAGAGCGCACGCAGAATCGACCAGTCCTCGCGGGCGTCGCCCGGCGCGTCGACCGCTTTCTCGCTGTACTGGACGCGGCCTTCGAGGTTCACATGGATGCCGTGCTTCTCGCTATAGGCGGCGCCCGGCAGGATCACATCGGCCGCATGGGCACCCTTGTCGCCATGGTGGCCGAGATAGACCTTGAAGCTCTTCGCGAACGGCGCGAGGTCCGCCTCGTCCGCGCCGAGCAGGAAGAGCAGCTTGGGCGCCTTCTGGGCCAGCGACGCCATGCCGCCATCCTGCGCATAGCCGAGCATCAGCCCGCCGGTGCGCGCGGCGACGGTGTGGAGGACGTTGAAGCCGTTCCAGCCGTCGCGGATCAGGTCGAGCGTCTTGACGAGCGCGAGGCTGGCCGCCTGCCCTGCCGGCGTCTTGATCGCCGCGCCGCCGACGATCACCGCCGGACGCTGGGCATCCTTGAACGCGTCCGTCGCGTCCTTCGGCAGCTTGTGGAGCAGCGACAGATCGTCGCCGAGCCACTGGACCTTGTAGGTGAGATCGACCTCTGGTCCGATCGCGAACACCTTCGCGCCGGCCAGCACCGCCTTGCGGATGCGGGTGTTGACGAGACTCGCCTCCCAGCGCGGGTTGGTCCCGACGAGCAGGATCGCGTCCGCCGTCTCGATGCCCGCGATGGTGGTGTTGAAATTGACCGCGGCGAGATTCGACGCGTCATAGGCGAGGCCGGTCTGGCGGCCCTCGATCAGGGTCGAGCCGAGCGCGGCGAGCAGCTGCTTCGCCGCATACATGGTCTCGACGTCGACGAGATCGCCGGCCACTGCCGCGACGCTATCCTTCGCCTCGGCGGCGATTTCGGCGATCTTCGCGAACGCCTCTTCCCAGGTCGCCTGACGGAGTTTGCTGTTCTCGCGCAGCCACGGGCGGTCGAGGCGGCCGCGGGTCAGGCCGTCGACGACGTAGCGGGTCTTGTCGTGCGCCCACTCCTCGTTGACGTCCTCGTTGATCCGGGGAAGCGCGCGCATCACATCGCGGCCGCGCACGTCAAGCCGGATGTTGGTGCCGACGCCGTCGGTGACGTCGATCGCCGGGACCTTGCGCAGCTCCCATGGGCGCGCCTCGAAGGTGTAGGGCTTGGACGTCAGCGCACCGACCGGGCAGAGATCGATCACGTTGCCGCTGAGCTCCGAGCCGAGAGCGTGCTCGAGATAGGAGGTGATCTCCATATCCTCGCCACGCCCGATCGCGCCCAGATCCTCGACGCCCGCGACCTGATCCATGAAGCGGATGCAGCGGGTGCACTGGATGCAGCGGGTCATCACCGTCTTGACGACGGGGCCCATATATTTCTCGGTCACCGCCCGCTTGTTCTCGTCGTAGCGGCTGTGGCCCTTGCCATAGGCGATCGACTGGTCCTGCAGGTCGCACTCGCCGCCCTGGTCGCAGATCGGGCAATCGAGCGGGTGGTTGATGAGCAGGAACTCCATCACCCCCTCGCGCGCCTTCTTCACCATCGGCGTCATGGTGAAGATTTCCTGGTTGTCGGCGGCAGGCAGCGCGCAGGAGGCCTGCGGCTTGGGCGGCCCTGGCTTCACCTCGACGAGGCACATCCGGCAATTGCCGGCGATGGCGAGCCGCTCGTGATAGCAGAAACGCGGGATTTCCTTCCCGGCCAGCTCGCACGCCTGAAGCACAGTCGCGCCCTGCGGAACCTCGATCTCGACGCCGTCGACCTTGAGCTTAGGCATCTCCGCGCACCCATTCGTCATTCCCGCGAAAGCGGGAATCCAGCTTGTGTTCGATCCCGTCGGCCGCGAAGGCAGCGGGATTCCCGCTTTCGCGGGAATGACGGGGCAAGGGCAGGTTCATTCGCCTCATTCCGCCGCCTCCAGCGTCCGGCCGCGCCGCTCCTCGATGCGGCGCTCGATCTCGGGGCGGAAGTGGCGGATCAGGCCCTGGATCGGCCAGGCGGCGGCGTCGCCGAGGGCGCAGATCGTGTGGCCCTCGACCTGCTTGGTGACGTCCCAGAGGGCGTCGATCTCGTGAATTTCGGCGTCGCCGGTGACAAGGCGCTCCATGACACGCCACATCCAGCCGGTGCCCTCGCGGCAGGGCGTGCACTGGCCGCAGCTCTCGTGCTTGTAGAAATAGGAGATGCGGCTGATCGCCTTCACCACGTCGGTGGACTTGTCCATGACGATGACGGCGGCGGTGCCGAGGCCGGAGCCCAGGTCCTTGAGGCCGTCGAAGTCCATCGGCGCGTCGATGATCTGCGCCGCCGGCACGAGCGGCACCGAGGAGCCGCCGGGGATGACGGCGAGGAGATTGTCCCAGCCGCCGCGGATGCCGCCGGCATGGCGGTCGATCAGCTCGCGGAACGGCACGCCCATCGCATCCTCGACGACGCACGGCCTGTTCACATGGCCGGAGATCTGGAAGAGCTTGGTGCCCTCGTTCTTCTCGCGCCCGATGCCTGCGAACCAGCTCGCGCCGCGGCGCAGGATGGTCGGGACGACGGCGATCGATTCGACATTGTTGACCGTGGTCGGGCAGCCGTAGAGGCCGGCGCCCGCCGGGAACGGTGGCTTCAGGCGCGGCTGGCCCTTCTTGCCCTCCAGGCTCTCCAGCATCGCGGTCTCTTCGCCGCAGATATAGGCGCCGGCGCCGCGGTGGACGAAGAGGTCGAAATCGTAGCCCGATTTCGCCGCGTTCTTGCCGAGCAGGCCGGCATCATAGGCCTCCTGCACCGCCGCCTCGAGTCGCCAGGCCTCCTGGATGAACTCGCCGCGGATGTAGATGTAGCCGGCGCGGGCGCGCATCGCATAGCCGGCGATCAGCGCGCCCTCGATCAGCTTGTGCGGATCGTGGCGGATGATCTCGCGGTCCTTGCACGAGCCCGGCTCGGATTCGTCGGCGTTGATGACGAGGAAATTGGGTTTGCCGGGCTTCGGCTCCTTGGGCATGAAGCTCCACTTCATGCCGGTCGGGAAGCCGGCGCCGCCGCGGCCGCGCAGGCCCGAGGCCTTGATCTCCTCGATTATCGCGTCCTGGCCGCGCGCCATCAGGCCCCTGGTATCGTCCCAGTCGCCGCGCTTCTCGGCGGCCTTCAGCTCCCACGACTGATAGCCGTAGAGATTGGTGAAGATGCGGTCCTTGTCAGCGAGCATGACGGACTCCGTGGGAGATCGTCACCCCGGCGCAGGCCGGGGTCTCGGCGCGCAACGCCGTGACCTCTTGTCCCGAGATGCCAGCCTGCGCTGGCATGACGGGATGGTGCGGAAGCGGCGGCGTCACAGCGCATTCTCCGGGACGGGCGGCGGCGCGGGCTGCGCGGGGTTCTGCGCGCCCTGGTTGCAGAATTCGACGAAGGCGCGGTCCATCTCGCCCGGGTTCATCTGCGGCTCGACGAAGGCGTCCTCGCCGCCGACGACGATGTAGCGCTGGCTGCGGCCGGCCTGGGTGAAGGCGCCGCAGATGATCGTGACGCCCTCTGCGCGCGACCGGCGCGGCTCGGAGAAGCTGATGCCCCGCGCCCCGGCCGCGCCGAGCTTCTCGCGGACCAGGCGCTGGGCGATGCCGACGTCGCCCTCGACCTGGGGCGCCTTGGCGGGCTCCACGACATTGTTTGCAGGCACTTCAGCTTGGCATGAGGCGAGCAGCGGCACGGCGATCATCGCGCGCAGGCCAAGCCCAATCCCGTCACCCTGAACTTGTTTCAGCATCCATGCCTCCACCGCTTCGGCGAGAGGAAAACTGGACCCTGAAACAAGTTCAGGGTGACGAGGGCGGGAGAACGCCGTCCCATCACCACTCCCCCCGGTAGTCATGGTTCTCTTTCACCATCGCCTGGAGCGTGGTCGGGCCGCCTTCGGGGGCGCTGGTCTGGCGCTCGACCTGCGGACCGGGCTTCGGCGCCTGGCCAGCGGCGAGCGCGTCGAGGATCGCGGTCATGCTGTCGAAGGTCAGGTCCTCGTAATTCTCGTCGTTGATCTGGACCATCGGCGCGTTGGCGCAGACGCCGAGGCATTCGACCTCGGTCAGCGTGAACAGGCCGTCGCCGGTCGTGTGGCCCTTCTTCATGCCCCTGACGTAGCAGGCGGCGAGCACGTCGTCCGAGCCGCGCAGCATGCAGGGCGTGGTGCCGCAGACCTGGACGTGGTGGCGGCCGACCGGGACGAGGTTGAACATCGTGTAGAAGGTCGCGACCTCATAGGCCCTGATCTTTGGCATATCGAGGAAGGCGGCGACATATTCGATCACCGGGATCGGCAGCCAGCCCTGCGTGTTGGTCTCGGCGCCGATCTGGCGCTGGGCGAGATCGAGCAGCGGAATGACCGCGCTCTGCTGACGGCCCGGCGGATAGCGGTCGACGACCTTCCTCGCCTCGGCGGCATTGTCCTTCGTCCAGGCGAAGGACCCCCAGCGCTCGCGGATTTCCGGCGTGTCGGGAAGACGCTTGGCGGCCATCAGATCGTCTCGAGCCTCTCGCGGGTATAGTGGGACGGGCTGGCGCCTGTGTTCGGCTCGCCCTCGCGGTCGAGCATCAGGATCTGGCATTCGCCATTGGCCACCGGACGATGCTCCGTCCCCTTCGGCACGACCAGCATCTCGCCCGGCGCGAGCTTCACGAGGCCGTCGCGGAACTCGATGCCGAAATCGCCCGAAATGACCATGAACAGCTCGTCCGTCCCGGCATGGCTGTGCCAGGTGAATTCGCCGTCCACCTTGGCGATGCGGACCTCGTTGCCGTTGTAGCGGCCGACGACGCGCGGGTTCCAGTGATCGGAGAAGCTGGCGAGCTTCTCGGCGATGTTGACGGGCTGCGGCGTGGCAAGGCGTGCGGCTTCAGCCATGATTTTGAGTCCCGTTTTTCTTCCGCTCGACAGGAAAGAAAGCCTGCCAGAAGACGAGGCCGACCGTGTAAAACAGGAAAAGGACGAAACCAGCTACGAAAATTGTGTCCAAATTCTCTTGAACAAAACGATTCATCGGCGAGGACGGAGCAGTCCAATCAAGCAGTGCCGCGGAGCCAAAAACAGCGACGGCGACAATCACAGAGTAGAATAGGGCAACCGCCCGACTGCGCACCAACGAAGGCTGGCCAGCCAAGCGGGAGTCCAGTTGCTCCCCCGCATCATAAGCGGCTCGCCAAGGCGTCTTCACCGATCGCACTCCCCGAACACGATGTCCATGGCGCCGAGGATGGCGGTCACGTCGGCGAGCATGTGGCCCTTGGACATGAAGTCCATCGCCTGGAGATGGCTGAAGGCGGTGGGGCGGATCTTGACGCGGTACGGCATGTTGGTGCCGTCGCTCACCAGATAGACGCCGAACTCGCCCTTGGGGCTCTCGGTCGCGACATAGACCTCGCCGGCGGGGACGTGGAAGCCTTCGGTGAACAGCTTGAAGTGATGGATGAGCGCTTCCATCGACTGCTTCATCTCGGCGCGGCGCGGCGGGAAGACCTTGCGGTCGAGCGTCGCCACCGGGCCTTCCGGCATTTCGTTGAGGCACTGCTTCATGATCCGCGCGGACTGACGGACCTCCTCGACCCGGACCATGAAGCGGTCGTAGCAGTCGCCCTTGGTGCCGATCGGCACGTCGAAGTCCATCCGGTCATAAACCTCGTAGGGCTGGCTCTTGCGGATGTCCCACGGGATGCCGGCGCCCCGGATCATCGGGCCGGAGAAGCCCCAGGCGAGCGCGTCTTCCTTCGAGACGAAGGCGATGTCGACGTTGCGCTGCTTGAAGATGCGGTTGTCGGCGACCAGGCTGATCGCGTCCTCGAACAGGCGCGGCAGGCGTGTGTCGAGCCAGTCGGCGATGTCGGTGAGCAATTTCAGCGGCACGTCCTGGCGCACGCCGCCCGGGCGGAACCAGTTGGAGTGCATGCGCGCGCCGGTCGCCCGCTCGAAGAAGTTCATGCAGTCTTCGCGGATCTCGAACAGCCACAGGTTCGGCGTCATCGCGCCGACGTCCATGACGTGGGAGCCGAGGTTCAGCATGTGGTTCGAGATGCGGGAAAGCTCGGCGAAGAGCACGCGCATGTACTGGCCACGCAGCGGGATTTCGAGGTCCATCAGCTTCTCAATGGCGAGCACGAAGCTGTGCTCCATCGGCAGCGGCGAGCAGTAATCGAGCCGGTCGAAATAGGGCAAAGCCTGGAGATAGGTCTTGTACTCGCAAAGCTTCTCGGTGCCGCGGTGGAGCAGGCCGATATGGGGATCGACCCGCTCGATGATCTCGCCGTCCAGCTCCAGCACGAGGCGCAGCACGCCATGTGCGGCCGGATGCTGCGGGCCGAAGTTGATCGTATAGTTGTTGATCTCGGTCTCGCCGGCTGGCGCGGTGGTGGCGTCGGGCTGGGTCAGGGTCTCGCTCATGCCTCACCCTTCGGCTTGCGGGGGCTGCGCGGCTTTTTCGGCGCATCGGTTTTCGGCGCGGCCTTGCGGGCGCGCGACGGTTTGGCCGCCTCGGTGTTCGCAGGCTCGCCCGCGCCGGTGTCGGATTTCTTCTCGGTGGTCTTGGGCGTGGGCGGCGGCGGGGCGGCCGGCGACCTGGCCGCGTCGGCCTCCTTGATCTCGTCCGCACTCAGCGGGGTCGGCGCGCCCTTCGCTTCGGGCAGCTTCGCCTTCTCGTCGCCGGGCAGGATATACTCCGCGCCCTCCCACGGGGAGAGGAAGTCGAATGTCCGGAAATCCTGGGCGAGCCGGACCGGCTCGTAGACCACCCGCTTCTGCTCTTCCGAATAGCGCAGCTCGACATAGCCGGTGAGCGGGAAATCCTTGCGCTGCGGATGGCCGCGGAAGCCGTAGTCGGTGAGGATGCGGCGCAGATCGGCGTTGCCCGCGAAGAGCACGCCGTACATGTCGAACACCTCGCGCTCGAGCCAGCCGGCGACCGGATAGACGCCGGTCACGCTCGGCACCGGCGTCTCCTCGTCGGTCGAGACGCGGACGCGCAGCCGATGGTTCTTCGTGACGGAGAGCAGGTGGTAGACCACCTCGAACCGCTCGGCGCGCTCGGGATAGTCGACCCCGGCGATCTCCATGAGCTGCTGATAGTCGAACCGGTCGCGCAGGATGGTGAGCGCCTCCGCGGCGCTCTCGCGGGCGACGTCGATCGAGACTTCCCCGACTTCATCCTTGGCGGAGAGGAAGGCGGGCCCGAGCGCGGCTTTCACCGCGTCGATCAGCCCTTCGCGGGCCGGGACAAGGGGTGCGACGCTTGGCATGGCTTACCGCTCGATCGTGCCTTCGCGGCGGATCTTCCGCTGCAATTGCATGATGCCGTAGAGCAGGGCCTCGGCAGTCGGCGGGCAGCCCGGCACGTAGATGTCGACCGGCACGATCCGGTCGCAGCCGCGCACCACGGAGTAGCTGTAGTGATAATAGCCGCCGCCATTGGCGCAGCTGCCCATCGAAATCACGTAGCGCGGCTCGGACATCTGGTCGTAGACCCGCCTGAGCGCCGGCGCCATCTTGTTGCAGAGCGTGCCGGCGACGATCATGACGTCCGACTGGCGCGGGCTCGCGCGGGGCGCGGCGCCAAACCGTTCAAGATCATAGCGGGGCATGTTCACATGGATCATCTCGACCGCACAGCATGCCAGGCCGAAGGTCATCCACCAGAGCGAGCCGGTCCGCGCCCACTGGAACAGGTCCTCGGTGGTGGTGACGAGGAAGCCCTTGTCCGAAACCTCGGACTGGATCTGGTTGAAGATGTAGGGATCCGGCACCGTGGCACCGTCTGAGGCACCTGGGGCCGGCTGCATCGGAACGCCACGGGGATCGACGATCACTCCCATTCCAGCGCCCCTTTCTTCCACGCATAGGCGAGGCCCAGCGCCAGCTCGATGATGAAGATCATCATCGCGAACCAGGCGGTCCAGCCGAGATCGAACACGCTCACCGCCCAGGGGAAGAGGAACGCGGCTTCGAGATCGAAGACGATGAACAGGATCGCAAGCAGATAGAAGCGCACGTCGAACTGGGCGCGGCTGTCCTCGAACGCCGGGAAGCCGCATTCATATTCGGCGAGCTTGTCCGCATAGGGCCGCGAGGCGCCGGTCAGCTTCGCCACGATCATCGGCAGGACGACGAAGGCGAGGCTGAGACCCAGCGCGACGGCCAGGAACAGCAGGATCGGCAGATAACCGGCGGCAACAGTCGCCATGAACCAGACTCTCTCCCCAGAGGATGGGGCGGCTTTAGGACTGCTGCAGGTGCGAAGCAAGGCTTTGGACGGCTCTTCTTCCCACAAATCCGTCATTCCCGCGAAGGCGGGAATCCCGCTTCTTCTACCCGTCCTTTCTCCGCGCACTCCGCGTCTCCGCGCGAACCATTCTTGATGCACGCGGAGAGTCGGAAGCGCGGAGGAGAAAGGGAGATTCCCGCTTTCGCGGGAATGACGGCAAGAGACGGACTCAGCTCCTCAGCGCACCCGCGACAAGCTTGTGAAGGCGGGAATGCAGCTCGCCATTGGCGGCCAGCACCTGGCCCTTGGCGACGTTCGCGTCGCCGCCGCGGAAGTCGGTGATGAACCCGCCCGCCTCGCGCACCAGGATCAGGCCGGCGGCGATATCCCAGAAATTGAGATCCTCTTCCCAGAAGCCCTCGTAACGGCCGGCCGCGACCCAGGCGAGGTCGAGCGCCGCCGAGCCGAAGCGGCGGATGCCGGCGACCTCCGGCGCGACGACGCCGAGGATTTTCTGAAAGCGTTCCGTATCGCCATGGCCCTTGAAGGGAATGCCGGTGGCGACCAGCGCCTCGTCGAGGTGACGGCGCGAGGAGACCCGCAGGCGCCGGTCGTGGAGCCAAGCGCCCCTGCCCTTCTCCGCCCAGTAGCTCTCGTCGGTGAGCGGCTGGTAGACGAGGCCGTGGCTGATCTCGCCCCAGCCCTGCCCGCCCGGCTTCGGTTCCTGCACCGCGATCGAGATGGCGAAATGCGGGATGCCGTGAAGGAAGTTGGACGTGCCGTCGATCGGATCAACGATCCAACGGGGCTTCAGCGGATTGCCTTCGATCGCGCCGCCCTCCTCGAGCAGCAGGCCCCAGTCCGGTCGCGCATGGCGCAGTTCCTCGACGAGGCTCTGCTCGGTGCGCTGGTCGGCGAGGCTGACGAAATCGGCCGGACCCTTGCGGCTGACCTGGAGCTGCTCGACCTCGCCGAAATCGCGGCGCAGACGCCCCGCCGCCTTGCGGGCGGCGCGCTCCATGACGGTGATGAGGCCGGAATGGGATACCATGTCATTCCTCTCCCCTCCCGCTTGCGGGAGGGGCTGGGGGTGGGGTTGACGAGAGGTTGGCATTGCCCACCCCTCGATCCCCTCCCGCAAGCGGGAGGGGAGGAAAATCAGTCCGCGCGGCGGACGTAGGTCTGCTCGTAGACGTCGACGACGATGCGGGTGCCGCTCGCGATGTGCGGCGGCACCATGACGCGGACGCCATTGTCGAGCATGGCCGGCTTGTAGCTGGAGGAAGCGGTCTGGCCCTTCACCACCGCGTCGGCCTCGACGATCACTGCCTCGATCGTGTCGGGAAGCTGCACGCTGATCGGCTCGTCGTCGTAGAGCTCCATGATCACGTCCATGCCGTCCTGCAGGAAGGCGGCGGCGTCGCCGAGCAGGTCGCGGGGCAGCGTCACCTGATCGTAGGTGTCCTTGTCCATGAAGACGAGGCCGTCGCCGTCGGCGAACAGGAACTGGAAGTCCTTGGTGTCCAGGCGCACGCGCTCCACCGTTTCGGCCGAGCGGAAGCGGACGTTGTTCTTGCGGCCGTCGCGCAGGTTCTTCAATTCGACCTGCATATAGGCGCCGCCCTTGCCGGGCTGGGTGTGCTGGATCTTCACCGCGCGCCAGATGCCACCTTCATATTCAATGATGTTGCCGGGACGAATGTCCACGCCGCTGATCTTCATGCTTCGCTCGCTGACTGGAAAGGATTGGCGGGCGCTTTAGCGGCGCGCGCCGTTCCCCGCAAGGAGCGGGTACGGGTTGATCGCCGTGCCCTGGTGCCAGCGCTCGCCCGGCGCCATCGCATGGATTGCGAAATGGAGGTGCGGCCCGGCGGGATCGGCATTGCCGGTGCTGCCGACCAGGCCGATCGGATCGCCGCGGCGCAGATGCTGGCCCTCGCGCAGTCCGGGCGCATAGGCCTGAAGATGGGCATAATAATAGACCCAGCGCCCGTCGCCGGAGCGGACATAGGCGCTGATCCCGCCGCCGCCGTGGCTGAAGTAGAGTTTCTCCACCGTGCCGTCGGCGGCGGAGACGACCGGCGTTCCGGCCGGCGCCATGATGTCGGTCGCATTGTGGGCGCGCGCCCCGCCGGCCCGCGACTGGCTGTAGGTGTCGACGAGCTGGTCCGGCCTCACACCCGCAACCGGGATGGCCAGCCTCGAGGGCGCGGCGATGATCGGCCGCCGGCTGGTCCGCAGGGCAGTCTCAACCCCTGCCGTGCTCGGCGCCTCACGACTATCGTCGAGCGGAGTCGCCGAAAACCAGATCATGCTGACGAAGAACAGGATCACGCCGCCCGTGATAAGCCAAAGCAAGGGGACCGCCAGCCTTTGCATTGGATTGAAACCTGTCCCGAGCCGACAACGTTCCCTCGCCATGAAGGAGATCCGCATCGGCTGCTCAGGCGGGAGCTATCGCGACTGGCACGGGCCCTTTTACCCTCAAGACTTGCCCATGAAAAATTGGTTCGCCTTCTATGCCGAGACGTTCGATACCGTGGAGATCAACAACAGCTTCTATCGGTTGGTCACCGACCGCGACGCGCGCCATATGCGGGATCATCGACGCACGGGCCTTCGGAGCAGCGATCCTCAATAGGGCCGCTCCATGGAACAAATGCCCGCCAGGCCGACCTGACCAGTTGAGGGCCGGCATCGCCTCGGGCATAGTGCGGTCGAGGGGGTACAGAAGTGGCATCGACCTTCTTCGGCCAGGTACGCAGCAGGATCGGGACGGGTGGCCTTGTCATCGGCGCCATCGTGCTTGCGGCTGTGATCTTCGTGGTCATCAACGCCGTCCGGGACATTACGCCGACGGCGGTCGACACGGCCACCGGCAGCCGGTTCACCTGCACGGTGCTCAGCGTCTATGACGGCGACGGGCCGATCAACTGCGCCGAGGTCGACGGGGCGGGCGAACAGGTCAGCGTACGCCTGCGAGGGATCGAGGCGCGCGAGCCCGACAATACGTGCCAGATGGAGGTCTGCCCTCCTCTCTCCGGACAGGAAGCCAAGGCGATCCTCACCCGACTGGCGGTCGGGCAGCTGCAATGCGTCTCCTTCGGCCCCTCCTACAACCGCGTCGATTCCAGCTGCACCTCGCCCACCGGCGTCGATATCAGCTGCGAGCTGATCCGCACCGGAGCGGCCGTGCGCTGGCCGGAATATGACCCCGAACAGCGGCTGGTGAACTGCGTGCCGGCGGCGCGTCGGTAAGGCCGCTACGGGATGATCAAAAGCCTCCGGCTGCGCCTCAGCCATACCGCCCTCGGGCCGGCGGTGGTGATCTGGGGGTTCGGCTATGTCCTCGTCGACATCTTCGCCTTCCTGATGGGCCGTAGCGCGCCGGGAACGAACCTCCTGGCATCCGTTCCGATGTTCCTGCTCGGGATAGGACTGACGCTGACCCTCGATGAGCTGCGGCAGGCGCTGCAATCGCGCGGCTGGATACTTCGTTGGACGCTGCTCGCGCTTGCCGTCGTCACCGCGACCGTGATCCAGACCTTGTTCGATCTCTACTGGCTGCGCTGGGTCGCGATGACCCTGGCGCCGCGCTGGCAGGAATGGGCGCTGCTCATCGGCCTGCAGCGGGTGTTCACGGTCGGCATCCTCTATCTCTGGACCTTCTGCCTCGCCATCACCCTCCTCTGGGCGGCGCGGTTCAGCGCGAAGTTCGAGGCCAGCAACGCCCGGGCCGCGCGCGCCGAGGCGGCCGCGGCCAAGGCGGAGGCGGCGGCGCTGCGGCTCCAGCTCAACCCGCATTTTCTGTTCAACACGCTGAACTCGATCTCCAGCCTCGTCCATCTCGAGCGCAAGCATCAGGCGGAGGAAATGATCGACCGTCTGTGCGAGTTCCTGCGCGCCTCGCTCAACGCCGATCCGATGGCGGACGTGCCGCTTTCGCAGGAAATCGATGGCATCGACGCCTATCTCGACATTGAGGCGACCCGCTTCGGCGACCGGCTCGACGTCAGGATCGATGTAGAGCCCGGTGTGGCGGAGACGCCGGTGCCGAACTTCCTGCTCCAGCCGCTGGTCGAGAACGCGATCAAACATGGTGTGGCGCGCATCAAGGGGCCGGCTGCGCTCCGTGTCGCCGCGGCACGGCAAGGCGGTGCGCTCGTGCTCAGTGTTCTCAACAGCTTGCCGAGCGATCTGGATGTCGCAGCCGAAGACTGTCCGGCGCGTCCCAGCACGGGGATCGGCCTTGCCAATATCCGCCAGCGTCTCGCCAACCGGTTCGGGGCGGCCGCCAGCCTGGAGACGGGCGAGACGGACGAAGGCTATCGGGCCGTGATCCGGTTGCCTCAGGCCTGAACGACGGACTGGAACGCCGCAACGGCGGCGGCGGGCCCTTGCGGATGACTCCAGACCGCGTTGCTCACCGCCAGGAAGTCGGCGCCCGCTTCGACCAGCACGCGCCCGTTCTGAGGCGTGATGCCGCCAATCGCGACGCAGGGGATTTCGAACAGGGTCGACCACCAGCCGAGGATCGACGGGTCGGGGCGGTGGCTGACATTCTTGGTCGTGGTGGGGAAGAAGGCGCCGAAGGCGACATAGTCCGCTCCGGCTTCCCCCGCCTCCATCGCAAGATGGCGGCTGTCGTGGCAAGTGACGCCGATCTGCGCCGACGGGCCCAGCAACGCCCGCGCATCGTGCGGATCGCCGTCCCCCTGCCCCAGATGCACCCCGTCGGCGCCGAGCCGTTTGGCGAGACCCATATCGTCGTTGACGATGAAGGCGACCTCGCGATCGCCGCAGATCCGCTGAAGCGGTTCGGCGAGGCGCGCTGCCGCATGCTGATCGATGCCCTTCACGCGGAACTGGAAGGCGGCGACCGGCCCGGCTTCGAGCGCGGCCGCCAGCCGGACGGGGAAATCGCCGCCCACGTCGGTCGGCGAGATCAAGTAGAGCTGGCAGGCCGGGCGCCGCGGATCGCGTTCGAAGCGCGCCGCGAAGCCCGGATCGAGGTCGAGATCGTCTTCGTCCATAGCCCCTCCCGTCATTGCGAGCGCAGCGAAGCAATCCAGCATGGCGCCATGGATTGCCGCGTCGCTGCCGCGAAGCGGCAGTTTATCCTGAGCGACGTCGCAGGCGGCGTCGAAGGGCTCCTCGCAATGACGGTACCGGACAGGGTCACGCCTTGACGACCGAGGCCTGGTAGATCTCGTCGATCGCGTCGCCCAGCGCCGTGTCGAATTCGGGGTCCGTCATCTGGTGGCGTAGATCCTCGAGCAGCGCGCGACTGAAGCTGGCGATCATCCCCCGATTCTTGGCGAGTTCCGCACACGCCTCGGGCCGGGCGAAGCCGCCGGAGAGCGCGACGACGCGCAACACGCGCGGATGATCGACCAGCGGGTCGAACAGGCCGGGCTGGGCCGGAATCGAGAGCTTCAGCATCACCTTGTCGGTGCCCGGCATCGCGTCGAGCGCCTTGGTGAGCTCCTCGAGCAGGATCTGGTCCGCTTCGGCGCGCTCGGCGCTCTTGATGTTGACCTCGGGCTCGATGATCGGGACGAGGCCGGCACCAAGGACCTGCTGGCCCACCTCGAACTGCTGCTTCACCACCGCAGCAATGCCCTCGCGGTTCGCGAGGTTGATGACCGAGCGCTCCTTGGTGCCGAACACGCCAAGGCCGTTGGCGCGACTCAGCAGCGCGTCCAGCTCCGGCATCGGCTTCATCAGCTGGACGCCGTTCGCCTCGTCCTCCAGGCCCTTGTCGATCTTGATGAAGGGGACGACGCCGCGCTCTTTCAGCACCTGCGGCACCGGCTTGCCGTCGATCTGGCCGTCCATCGTCCGCTCGAACAGGATCGCGCCGATCACCTTGTCGCCGGAGAAGGCCGGCGAGGTGATGATCCGGCTGCGCATCTGGTGGATGAGGCCGAACATCTCCTCGTCGTTGGAGAAGGCGTCCGCCTCGATCCCGTAGCCCTTCAGCGCCTTGGGCGTGGAGCCGCCGCTCTGGTCGAGCGCGGCGATGAAGCCCTTGCCGCCTGCGATCTTGGCCGTCATTTCGGAATCCTGCATCGATCTGTCCTCGGTTTTCGTGTGAACGGGGTTCAGGCGCGATCCGGCACCGGGGCCCAGGGCGGGCCCTTCAGCTCCAGATTGTTGCCTTCGGGATCGGAAAGGTAGACGGACGGGCCGACGCCATCCGCGCCGTAGCGCGAGACGATCTCGCTCTCGATCCCGTGCGATTTCAGATGGGCGAGCACCGCTTCGCCGTCCCAAGGCAGGACGCGGAAGCAGATATGGTCGACATTGCGGCCTTCCGGCCCCGGCGCCGCGCCGCCCATGCGGCCGAGCTTGCCGTCGACCGGGACGAGGTCGATCAGCGAGTTGCCGGCACGCAGTTGATAGAGACCGACGGCCTCTTGGCGTTTCTCCCAGCGGGCGCCGAGCACATCGATATAGAAGCTGGCGACGCGATCGAGGTCGACGACGCGCAGCACGACATGATCGATGTCGCGGAGATTGATCACACCCGCTCCAACGCTTTCACGCCGGGAAGTTCCTTGCCTTCCATCCACTCGAGGAAGGCGCCGCCGGCGGTGGAGACGAAGGTGAAGTCGCCCGCGACCCCGGCCTGATTGAGCGCCGCGACGGTGTCCCCGCCGCCGGCGACAGACGTCAGCGTGCCTTCCTGGGTCAGCGCTGCCGCATAGCGGGCCAGCGCGACGGTGGCGGCATCGAAGGGCGGCGTCTCGAAGGCACCAAGCGGACCGTTCCAGACCAGGGTGCGGCAAGTCTTGAGCGCGTCCGACAAGGCCTCGACCGCCGCAGGGCCGATATCGAGGATCATCTCGTCCTCGGCCACCTCGTGGACGTTGCAGGTGCGCAGGCTCGGCGGATTGGCCGCGAACTCCTTCGCCACCACCACGTCATAGGGAAGGTGGACGGTGCAATTCGCCTTGTCGGCCGCGTCGAGAATCTCTTCGGCGGTGCCGGTGAGATCGCGTTCGGCGAGGCTCTTGCCGATCGCGACGCCGCGCGCGGCGAGGAAGGTGTTGGCCATGCCGCCGCCGATGATCAGGTGGTCAACCTTGGTCACCAAATGCTTGAGCACGTCGAGCTTGGTCGAGACCTTGGCGCCGCCCACGACGGCCGCGACCGGCCGCTCGGGATTGCCCAGCGCTTTTTCCAGCGCGTTCAGCTCGGCTTCCATCGATCGACCCGCATAGGCCGGCAACAGGTGGGCCAGCCCTTCGGTCGAGGCGTGGGCGCGATGGGCGGCGGAGAAGGCGTCGTTGACGTAGAGGTCGCCAAGTTCGGCCATGTCCGCGGCCAGCGCCGGGTCATTCTTCTCTTCGCCGGCGTGGAAGCGGGTGTTCTCGAGAATCGCGACGTCGCCCGGCGCCAAGGTGGCGATCGCCTCCTTCGCCTCCGGTCCGCAGCAGTCGCCGATGAACCGCACCGGCCGGCCGAGCACATTCTCGTAGGGCCTGGTCACCAGCGCCAGCGACATGTCGGGCCGGCGTTCACCCTTCGGCCGCCCGAAATGGGCGAGCAGCAGGACGATCGCGCCTTTGTCCGCAAGGCCGGCGACGGTCGGCAGCGTGGCGGTGAGCCGCGTGTCGTCCGTCACCACGCCATCCTGCATCGGCACGTTGAGGTCGACGCGAACGAGTGCGCGCTTGCCGGTTACGTCGCCGAGATCGTCGAGAGTGCGGAACAACGCCATGACGTCAGATCAGCTTCGCCATCGCCTTGGCCGTGTCGACCATGCGGTTCGAGAAGCCCCATTCATTGTCGTACCAGGAAACGACGCGGACGAGCTTGCCCTCCATCACGATCGTCTCCAGGCTGTCGACGGTCGAGCTCGCCGGATTGTGGTTGAAGTCGATCGAGACGAGCGGCTCGTCGGTATAGGCGAGGATGCCCTCGAGCGCGCCTTCGGCGGCGGCCTTCAGGATCGCGTTCACCTCTTCTGCCGTCGTGTCGCGGCTCGGGGTGAAGGTCAGGTCGACGAGGCTGACGTTCGGCGTCGGCACGCGCACCGACGAGCCGTCCAGCTTGCCCTTCAGCTCCGGCAGCACCTCGCCCACCGCACGGGCGGCGCCGGTGGTGGTCGGGATGATCGACATGGCGGCGGCGCGGGCGCGGCGCTTGTCCTTGTGGATCTGGTCGAGGATCTTCTGGTCGTTGGTGTAGGCGTGGATGGTGGTCATGAAGCCGCGCTCGATGCCGATCGCGTCGTGCAGGACCTTGGCGACGGGCGCCAGGCAGTTCGTGGTGCAGGACGCGTTGGAGACGATCGTGTCGGTCGCCTTCAGCTTGTCGTCGTTGACGCCGAAGACGACCGTGATGTCGGCGCCCTTGGCCGGCGCGGAGATCAGCACGCGCTTCGCACCCGCGTCGAGATGCTTCTGGGCGCTCTCGCGATCGGCGAAGAAGCCGGTGCATTCCAGCGCGATGTCGACGCCGTTGGCGGCGTGCGGCAGCTTGGCCGGGTCCTTCTCGGCGGTGACGTGGATGCGCTTGTCGTCGATGATGAGGTCGTTGCCCTCGGCGCGGACTTCGCCCGGATAGGCGCCGTGGACGGAGTCGCGCTTGAAGAGGAGCGCGTTGGACTCGGCGTCGGCGAGATCGTTGATCGCGACCAGTTCGAGACCGCTGTCCTTGTTCTCGAGGATCGCGCGGGCGACGAGGCGGCCGATGCGGCCGAAGCCATTGATCGCAACTTTGGTGGCCATATAACTGATCTCCTTACTTTTTGAGTGCGGCGCTTATGCGCGGCGCGATCGCTTGCGCGGTGAATCCGAAATGGGCGAACAGGTCCTCGGCCGGGGCCGAGGCGCCGAACCTGTCGAGGCCGATGGCAAGGCCGTCGCGGCCGATATAGCGTTCCCACCCGAGCGTCGCGCCGGCCTCGATCGAGACGAGCAGCGCGTCGGCGGGGAGAATGTCGGCGCGATAGGCGGCATCCTGAGCGTCGAAGCGACTCCAGCAAGGCATGGAGACCACGTCGGCGCCGATCCCCTCGCCTTGAAGGGCGTCCGCGGTGGCCAGAGCGACCTCGACCTCCGAACCGGTGGCAAGGAGCACGACCTGGCGCGGCGCGGTGGCGGCACGGAGGCGGTAGGCGCCCTTGGCAGACAGGTTCTCCGAAGCTTCGGTGCGAACCTGCGGGAGGTTCTGGCGGGTGAGCGCAAGCACGGCGGGCTTGCCCTCGGCCTGCAGCGCCAGCTCCCAGCATTCGGCGGTCTCGACGACATCGGCAGGGCGGTAGACGTCGAGATTGGGCATCGCCCGCAGCGAGGCGAGATGCTCGATCGGCTGATGTGTCGGCCCATCCTCGCCGAGCCCGATCGAATCGTGGGTCATCACATAGACGACCCGCACCTGCTGCAGCGCGGAGAGGCGGATCGCCGGGCGGGCATAGTCGGCGAAGACCAGGAAGGTGCCGCCATAGGGGATGATCCCGCCATGGAGCGCCATGCCGTTCATCGCCGCCGCCATGCCGAACTCGCGGATGCCGTAGTAGATGTAGCGCCCCGAATAATTCCCTTTAGTCAAAGGCTTGAGCGCCTTTGTTTTGGTATTGTTCGAACCGGTGAGATCGGCCGAACCGCCCACCGTCTCCGGCAATTGTGCGTTGATCGCCTCGAGCGCCATCTCGGACGCCTTGCGGGTCGCCACCTTCTGCGGATTGGCGATCAGCCCGGATATGTAGTCGGACAGCGAGAAGCCGGCGGGCAGTTCGCCCGACATGCGACGCGTCAGCTCGGCGCCATTGTCGCTGGCGGCAAGCCGATCGCGCCAGGCGGCGTGGTCGCTGGCGCTCCGCCGACCGGCCTCGCGCCAGGCCGAAGCGATCTCCGCGGGGATTTCGAACGGCGCTGCCGTCCAGCCGAGCTCGACCCGAGCGGCGGCGACCTCGTCGGTACCGAGCGCGGCGCCGTGGGTGGCCGACGTGCCCTGCTTGTTGGGCGCCCCAAAGCCGATGATCGTCTTGCAGGCGATCAGCGACGGACGCGGATCGGCCAGCGCTTCGTCCAGGGCGCGGCGGATGTCGTCGGGATCGTGCCCGTCACAGCGGACAACATGCCAGCCATAGGCGCGGTAACGGGCCTCGATATCCTCGGAGGTCGACAGGTCGGTCGATCCGTCGATGGTGATGCGGTTGTCATCCCACAGTACGTTGAGCTGCCCGAGGCCGAGATGGCCGGCCAGCCCCGCCGCCTCGTGGTTGATCCCTTCCATCAGGCAGCCGTCGCCGGCGATCGCCCAGGTCCGGTGATCGACCAGATCGTCGCCGAACTCGGCGTTGAGGTGCCGCTCGGCGATCGCCATGCCGACCGCCATGGCGACGCCCTGCCCCAGCGGCCCGGTCGTCGCCTCGACGCCGTCCAGCAGGAAGTTCTCCGGATGGCCCGCACAAGGGCTGCCCAGCTTGCGGAAGTTGCGGATGTCCTCGATCGTCGGCCGCGCATAGCCGGTCAGGTGCAGCAGCGCGTAGATCAGCATCGAGCCATGGCCGGCCGACAGGACGAACCGGTCGCGGTCCGCCCATTCGGGATCGTCAGGATCGTGCTTCAGAAATTCCGTCCAGAGCACCGTCGCCGCGTCGGCCATGCCCATCGGCATGCCGGGATGGCCCGAATTGGCTGCCTGGACCGCGTCCATGGAAAGTGCGCGGATGGCGTTGGCGAGCGTTCTGATGTCGGCGGGCAATGCAGTCCCTTTGCGAGGCGGAATCGGGGGCGACGGGCACGAATGCGCTGCGGCCTCCCTTTATCGGTGATGGCGGCCCCGTCAACCGCTGCGGCCTTGCCGCTTGCCGCGCGCCCCAGTCATGCTATCGTCACCACATGGCCGATCGGCGCGCCCTCGACGCTATCAGCCGCATCGAGCGGGCCTTGGCGCGCATCGAGGTGGCGGCATCACGACCTGCGCCTGCCCTGCCCCTCCAGGACAGCGAAGAGCACCGGCGCCTGCGCGTCGCCCATGACAGGCTGCGCCAGCGCGTGACGGGCGTGATCGGCGAGATCGACCGGATGATCGCCAAGACGGAGCCGGGCTGATGGCCAATATCGACGTCGAGGTCGCCGGCCGCCGCTACAATGTCGCCTGCCGCGACGGCGAGGAGGACCATTTGCGCGGCCTCGCCGCGGTCGTCGACAAGCGCGCGCAGGACGCCGCCGAGGCACTCGGCGGCCTTACCGAATCGCGCCAGCTCCTCTTCGCCGCCTTGCTCATCGCCGACGATCTCAAGGAGGTCCGCGCCGGCAACGCCATCCCCGATCCGGTGCCGCCCCAGCCCGACCCCGCGGTCGCGGATGCGCTGGAACGATTGGCGGGCCGCCTCGAAAGCCTGGTGGACAGGCTTGAGGCGGAGGCCCAGAGCGCCTAGATAGGCGGATGACGGGTACTGCCCGGTACGAGCTTTTGAGAACATCCCTGAGGCGATAAGACATCCTAGGGGACTGTCCCTGCCCGGGCCCTGGCCCGACGTACATGGTCCCCACCTGACGTTGAGGCGTCAGAGGATATTCCGGCAAACGGCCATGGCGGTCCCGTCACCCCCCTCCTCCGGCAAGGCCGACCTGCGCGCCGAAGGCCTGCGCCGCCGCCGCGACCTCGCGGCGAGCCTGACGCCGGAGCTGCGCGCCGCGCTTGAGGACCAGCTTGCCCGGCAGGTCTTCCCACGCCTCGCCGGTGCGCGAGTCATCGGCGCCTATCATCCGCTGAGGGAGGAGATCAGCCCCTACCCGCTCCTCGCCTTGCTCGAGGGTAATCAGCGGATCGGCCTGCCGTGGTTCGCGGCGCGCGACGCCCGGATGATCTGGCGGGAGGCGCCGGCCGTGGAGGCGGGCCCCTGGGGCGTGCTGCAGCCGCCCGCCGGCGCCGAAGCGCTGGCGCCGGACGCGGTGCTGGTGCCGATCGTCCTCGCCGACCGGCGCGGCACGCGAATCGGCCACGGCAAGGGCCATTACGACCGCGCACTGGCGCATCTGCGCGAGTCGGGCCCGGTCCTCACCATCGGCCTTGCCTGGGAGCGCCAGATCAGCGACGAGCCGATCCCGGCCGATCCCTGGGACATGCGCCTCGATGCGGTCGCGACGCCGAAGGAGTGGATTCCATGCGCCTAGAGCCGACCTGGCGTCAGCCCGTGGGCATCTTCCTGATCCTCGCCCTGATCGCGATCTGGAGCGTGATCGTGGTCAGCGCATCGAGCCTGATCGCCGGCCTGCCCTGGCCGGTTCATGTCGTCTATTATCTCCTCGCGGGGATCGTCTGGATCCTGCCGTTGAAGCCACTGCTGCGCTGGATGGAAACAGGGCGCTGGCGGCGGATCGAGTAAGCGCGCTCAGCTCTCGAACGGATCGTCCGGCAGCAGCGTGGAATATGAGATTGGCGGTCCGTGAAGCGGCGATGCGGGCAAATCGGATCGCATAGGTTGCCAGCGCGCAAAGGGTGTCCATCGCGAGCAAAGGTGCGAATTGGGGAGGTGGCGCGAGTGACGGGGCTCGAACCCGCGACCTCCGGCGTGACAGGCCGGATATCTAGTCGAAGAATCAAGCCGCATTCCAACTTTGCCGCCGAGATAACCGCTTGAAAAGCGGTACGAAGTTGGAATTTGAGATCGCTCGTTAGTCTAGAAACTCCTGGAGCCGAGAATGCAGCGCCGCCGGCTCGAAAGTTTCGCACTCCCAAATGACGAGCGAATGCCAGCCCATCGCCTTCAACTCCGATATATTATGCGCGTCGCGCTCAACGTTCCTTGCGAATTTGGCTTGCCAGAAATCCGCTCGTGTCGCCGGAGTCGTGGTTCGCTTACACCCGCCATGGCGATGCCAGAAACACCCATGCACGAATATGACTTTGCGCCGCCTTGCGAACACCAAATCGGGCTTTCCGGGCAACCCTTTGCCATGTAGCCGGAAGCGGTAGCCCAAAGCGTGCGCCGCACGCCTGACTGTCAGCTCGGGCTTTGTATTTTTCCCCTTAACCGCCGCCATGTGGCGACGACGCTTCTCGGGAACGAACTGGAAGATGTCCCTATCCAAGGATTTGCTAAGTGGATCGCGCATATATAGCGATAGGGGTGGACGGGGCGAGCGAGATGTCAAAAGAACCTTTCATCGTGGACGCTGCCCTCCTCCAAGAGCTGGGTGAGCGCCTCATTGGAAAGCACCACATTACACTCGGCGAACTTGTCAAAAATGCCTACGACGCGGACGCGACCACCTGCCACATAACGTTTGCCGATGACCACATTGAGATTGTCGATGACGGACATGGGATGTCGCCCGAGACGTTCAAGCAGTTCTGGCTACGGATCGGAACACGTCACAAAGCAAATGAACAGGTGTCGCCGCGACTGAGACGCCCTCTAACCGGAGCGAAGGGCATCGGGAGGCTCGCCGTTCAGTTCTTGGCATCCGAGTTAGAGCTTACGACAACCGCCGAGGACGATCCAACCCAGACGACGCGTGCAAAGGTTGATTGGTCAAAAATCGTTGAAGGTGAAGAGCTCAAGCGGTTTACCGTTGACGTCACCACGCTGAACAGCCCTGCCTCTTACGAGGGGCACCCTAATGGAACGCGGCTGATACTGCGGGGCCTGAAAAACGATTGGGATGCTGACGATATCGACCGGCTAGGTCGTGAGCTCTGGATGCTTCGCTCTCCGTTCCGGAAGCTAGGCGAAACCGACCGCCGTCGCGACGACCCTAGAAATTTCGACGTTGAAGTGACCGCGCCTGACATTGAAGACGCCGAGGACACGTTTAATCGTCTTCGCGACGCACTGACGGAAACACTTTGGCGTGCCCGAATAGACGGGCGCATAGAGCAGGGGCGTAAAAACGGAAGCGCGACGATCGAAATTCAGTTTCAATCTGGCTATCCTGAGGGCGCTAGGGAACAGCGATACGTCGATCATGTTCAAATTCCCATTCGGAAGATTCGTTCTTCCGACACCTGTTTCTTGGATGATGTCCGATTCCAGATTTACATATATCGCCTCGAACATCGGCAGGCAGAGGGTATTCCGGTAGGTGAGTTGAGAGATTACCTCACTGAATACGGGAACGTCTCCATCTACGATGGCGGTTTCCGACTACCGTACTATGGGACAAATCAGGACTGGCTGAAGATTGAAGAAGCCCATGCCAGCCGCTTGTCGATCTCCAGTTTGCTGCCGAGCCGACTGAACATAGACGGGCGCTATATGTTGGATTTGCCAACGGTGCGCCGGATTTTTGGCGTCGTGGAGCTCAGCACCTCGCATGAGGAACGCGCAGCCAAACGGGCAGGCGCAAAAGCCGGATCTTGGTTACAAATCCAACCCGGCCGGGACCGGCTGCACGACAACGCTGCCTACGAACAACTAGCTGATCTGGTCCGCTACTCTCTAGACTTCTACGCCAACCGCTACAAAGCTCGTTCTCTGAAGGCTGTCGAAGCTAAGCGCTATAGCGAGCCTCCAGCTCGGAAGCAGGGTCGGGTCGTCGATTTATTGCAGCGGCACGAGACGGAAATTCCGCCTGTCGTATACAAAGAAATACGGCGCGAAGCAGTTGATGCTCAGAAGGCCGTTTCTAGGCAAGACGAGGAAATCAACGCGCGGGCTGCGCTGCTAGCCCCACTCGCCGCTGCGGGAATGACCGCTCTGGCAGTCACGCATGAACTCGCTCGGGAAACACGTACCCTCGAAAGTGCCGAGCGTAGCCTACGTACTCTGGCAAGAAAGCATGGCCTACCAGAGATAGCTGCTTCAGCAGACACCTTGGCGGCGTCATTAAAGCGTCTCAGAGCGCTGCAGACGCTCTTTGCGCCGCTTCTTGCGGAGGAAGATCGCGAAGGGGACAGTCGATTGAGGGTGCTTCCAGTCGTGCGGCAGATTGTCGACGCCATGAGCGCGATTACCACCGGAATGAGCGTTGAAATTGACGTGCCTGAGGACATGCGTTTCCCAGCGGCTCCACTGGCCTCGTGGAATGCTTTGCTGCAAAATGTTCTGGCCAATAGTTGGAACGCCATTCTTGAGGCGAAGGAGGCCCGAGTTCGGATCGAGGGCCACGTCGAAGGAAGAGATCAATGGTTGTGGGTGAGCGACACGGGTACTGGCCTAAATATGTCCCCGGCAGAGGCCGAGAAACTGTTTGAACCTTTCGAGAGAAACATGAATGTCGGTCGCGACCACGCATCCCTAGTGATTGGTGGTCAGGGGCTGGGTCTCTCTATTGTCAGGATGCTGGCTTCTCGCCACACCGCCGACGTTTCATTTGTCGAACCTGAGAAGGGTTTCAGCACTACAATGCAAATTTCATGGAGGGGTTAATGCCCGGTCCTCGTATCTTGGTTCTCGATGATCAGGACGCTGGCAAGATTGCAGAGGCCGTTATCGCGGGCTGCCCAGATGCAATTGTTGATGCGCCTGACATTGAGGCACTCATGAATCGCCTTGACGCATTTTTCAAAGTGGTCCGAGCATATGCCAATGGAACAGGCGCAGCCCCTGACGATGTCAATGCTGCCGCATTTGATGATTATGACATCATTATCGTCGACAATAACCTTTCAGGAGCAACGTCGACAGGTCCCCGATTGACTGCGGAAGGAGTCGCCGGGAATCTAAGAGCATTCTTCGAGACTCCCTACGTAATCTCGCTCAACAAGAATCCTTCCGTAGATTTCGACTTGCGGCATCAAATCGGCGATCACGAGACCAAAGCGGACCTCGCGCTGAACGAACCCCATCTTCGAAACAAGCGTCTTTGGCATGTTGGGGAGCAACCCAGTGACGACAACTCTGCAGACCCGTTTGCACCTTGGTATTGGCCCGCGCTACGTGATGTGGCGGATAGACGGCGAGCCCAGATAGCCTTCGTCGACGCTAAAATGGATGACCCAATTCTAACTGCGTTGAAATTTCCGGCATCCGCGCTCGACCTGATTCCGGGACGGGCGATTGCTTACCTGTCTCCGCAAGAAGAACGTGATGGCAATCCGACTTTCTGGCAGCACTTCAAGACGTCCAATCGGTCTTTGATAGCTGATGATCGGGCACGAATCGTCTTCCCCGATAAGGACGAAGCCGAGATCAAAACGCTGTTCAAAGACCTAGAGCAGAGCCCTACCGAGCCGAGCATACGCCGCATTATCTCTCGTGTCGTCGCTGCAGAAATAGATCACTGGATCAGGCGGGACATTCTCGGGCTGCAAGATGTTCTAATGGATGCTCCGCATCTTCAGATGAGGGTAGGATTTCGCTCCGCAGCGAACGAGCCTTCGCTTGAGGAATTAGACGCGACTGCTCAAAATCCGAATGAGCCCTTCGGTTTGGAAGCGGAGTTCTATAACGCCGTAGCCTCCCAACACCGCTTTGAATCAGATTGTTGGTTGCCGCGGGATGGGGCCTTCTGGTGGTCCGAGATCGAAAACGACAAGGCTTACTCTGAGATGGTAAGCAGGCCACGTTCCGTAGGCGCCGTCTTTTGCGAGGATGTGAGAGCGTTCAAGAACGTCCAAGATAGCCCTGACATTGGGAAATTCGTTCCAGAAGGCGGAAAGCCTTGGCTTCCGCGCTTCGTTTCCCAGTTGACCGGATTCAACTATTCCCCGCGCAGCCTCCTATTTGGCTGAGTGCAAATCGTGTGCCCTCCTCTCACTCTTGATCAGGTCGCCACGTCCATGCAGCTTTTTGCGTTGCAGGGACTTGAGCCGTGCGAACAGTTTCGGCGGGAAAATGAAGAGCACGACAACGTCGTGCAGCTATTGCAGCAATGCGATCCGACGCAGCAGCGTATTTGGACTGAGTTGAATCCCGGCAGACTACGAGGCAATGCTCCTCTGAGCTTCCATCCCATGCCGCTGGGGCGGGCGGACACCCGAGGCTTCAGCTTGGCATTCTTCAGACCCGAAGTTCATGTGGTGGATGGCGACGCGGCCGAATGTGATTTGGGCTTACTGCTTCTATCTGGAGCGCCTCCGACTAGGATGGGGCTTAGATTCGAGCGCGGTAGAGAGGATGACGACACGCACGGATACGCCCACATCCAGTTCACCAGCGTTTTTCGCAATGGAGGCCCGACGACCGATGCAGGCTGGCTACCCCAGAGCTACCCGGCTTTCCCGAGACCTTGCTCCGCAATGGGCGATACATGGCTTGCCGTGCTCGTCAGCTTGTATGGTCTCAATGGAGGCAGCGCTTCAGGCTTGGGAGCCCAGATAGCGGCGATCCAGCAAACGAGGCCTGACTGGACGGACGGTGCTAAGCTTCTGGCACGTGCCCGCCATCTATTCTACCCCTCTTAAATCCGGATCATTTCCAAGAAGCGCTTGTAGCAACGAACATATCCGCCTTTGACCGTGGGCGTCAGGCCCCTCAAAGCTTGGGCTAAACCATCGCCTTCCAACTTGCGGTGCAACGTCTCGATTGGTTCGTTGCCGGTCGCGATTATCGCGTAGCTACCATGCGATGGAATTAGACCGGTGTGATCCAAGAACACCTGTGGATGGCGAGCGAGTTCCGGAACGATCAGCTTCGAATGACGCCACGGTGCGGCGAACACTCGGTCGATGGGACGGTACCAATGTGGATCGCCCTCTGTGATAATCGAGCGCGCCTCTAGTTTCTTGCGATGTGTCCGCATCCAATCGAACGCTTTTGGGTATTCGGTCAGGTTTCTCAGCCTGCCGTCCTCATCATGCAGACAAATCACCCAGAGCGGGGTTCGACTGGAATTTCCGATAAGGTCGGATGCCCGAGCCCAAGGCGCAAGGAGTTCCGGCTCGATCTTCTCCGCGTCCCTCTCGGTCAATACGTAGGCAGGCGTATAGCCCAACGCCGGACCGACCTTAACTCGATAGCCCGCTTCCAACAACGAACGGCCCGGTGCCGCGCGACCCGCAACCTCAGGGAGTGGCGTCCTGCGCTTGGCAATCAGCTTGGACGGATAGATGTCCACCGTTCGCTGGTAGACCTCGTCCGGGAGCACTTTCTCTTCCTTCAGGATTTCAATTTCGGGAAGACGATCTCGGCGGAAAGCCTCAGCGAAAGCCATGAAGCGCCAGCGGTCAGAACATAAAAAACCTAGCGTACCATTCTCTTTCAGAAGCGCGATCGTCCTATCCAAAAAAGGAAGGAAAATGTCACCCTTCGCGATACCCGCAGGCAGTGCTTCTGAATATGAAGTTCGGAGGCCCGGCGGAATCTTCGACCAGCGCGCGTAAGGGGGGTTACCAACGGCGTGTGAGAATCGCAGATCCCCAAAATCCGCGAGCAGAAAATCACCTGTCGTGATCCACGTCCCGCCGAGAGAGGACGCAACCGAGCGATCGATACCTTCGCCGACGAGGGCTGCGATTAAGGCTTCCCGAGCGGCATGCGCTTCGACCGGATGTAGTTCGAAAGCGCGAATAGCCGGGCTTAGGGTTGCCACCTCCATCGCGCGGGCGTTGGCCTTGAAAGAGCGCACCAGCCGAATCGCCGCTTCCGTAACGAAGGCTCCGTTTCCACAAGCCGGCTCGAGCAAATTTGCATCACGAAGATCAGTAAATTCCGTCCAGCAAACGTCGTCGAGCATTGCCCGTACCATGTCATGTGCGGTATAAACCCCGCAGCGAGCATGGAGTGCGGCCACCTCTCCCTCTGCGTCGTACAAATGCGGCAGAGGCGATGATGGCATTTCGTCTCCCGGGCCCCACGCTAGGAGCTTGCTCAGAACGCTGGCGTCTATAATGAGCCGCCATGAAAGTAGCAGGCCTCTACGCTGGCATTGGCGGATTCGAGCTGGGTTTTCAATCGGCTGGATTCGAGACACTCCTCCTTGCCGATAAGGATGATAGCTGTCGAACTGTCCTGAGCACTCGTTTTCCCGGCGCAGCGATAGCCGGCGATGTGTCCTCCTTGTCGGAACTGCCTGCGGGCACCACGGTCGTGACGGCTGGCTTTCCCTGTCAGAATTTGAGCATGGCAGGAGATAAAGTCGGTATTGGCGGCGCCAAAAGTGGCGACGTAAATATGATGTTCGAGCTTCTTACGCGCTCACATCTCCCCACTCTCGCGCTTGAAAACGTGTATTTCATGCTCAGCGTGGATGCCGGTCGTGCCATGCAATCGCTCGTCGATCGCATCGAGGGCCTAGGTTATGCGTGGGCTTATCGAGTGGTCGACACGAGATCTTTCGGACTGCCGCATCGCCGCCGCCGCGTCTTTATGATCGCCAGCAAAGAGGTCGATCCGCGTGCCGTCCTTTTCGCAGATGAGGCGGGCCGCCCTCTTGAGCGCAAGCTATCGCTCAAACGACCGATTGGCTTCTATTGGACCGAAGGAAGATCAGGCGTCGGACTAGCAGATGATTCGATCCCTCCGCTGAAGGGCGGTTCAGGCTTGGGCATACCCTCTGCACCAGCGGTTCTATTTCCAGACGGTCGCGTCGAAATGCCTAGCTTGGAAAGCTGTGAGAGCCTGCAAGGTTTCGAGCCTGGCTGGACCGCCCTGCCCTTCACGACAGCCCGCTCGCCCCGCTGGACGATGATTGGTAATGCAGTCTCCGTCCCAGCCTCTGGTTGGGTCGCATCTAGATTGGCCAAACCAGGTATTCCCTTTTCGTCACCGACCACTCCCCTAGTCCGAGGTGGCAGATGGCCCGCGGCGGCTTTTGGGGAAAAAGGCGTCCACTATCGCGTGGAAATATCGGAATTTCCCTTCAACGAGGTCACTCCGAGCCTCGAAACGTTGAGGGATGGCTCTTGGAAACCTCTCTCCCATCGCGCGCTGACCGGCTTCTACAAGCGCGCAAAAGAGGGCTCGCTGCGTTTTCCAGATGGGTTTCTGGCAGCGATCAAAAAAGCCCGTGACGCGGCATTGACTTAGACAACTCAGTTCACTCCCCTCAAGAGGAGATACTCCTCTTGAAAATGCGGCCAACGGTTTCCTCCCAACACTCATAATTTGACACCCTGTGGGAGTCTGGTTTTGGATAGTGGGGAAGAGATGCCGTAGTGGATTTTCCACCCGTTCTTTTCCCCATGATGCAACCGATGGAGTTGAACATGGCAGAGAACGAAGAGCGTTTCGTGTTCCTACCGAGCGTGACCGGCGATGGCGTACTCGTCAAGCGAACGCAGGTCGTAGGCGCCCGCCCAAATGGTCCGAACGGTGGCGCGATCGTATACACGGCAGCGGGTCCGAGCATCTACACGAGCTTGCCGACCACGCAGCTCGCACGGCTGTTCGACGCACAGCTCATCGAGGCTGCGCACTGATGGCGTAATCGGCGGCGCGTGAGGAGTCATCCAGAGCCTCCCTTTGGTCCATTTCGCGCGTCGCCGGTATACTGGTGGGAAAGGAACAGCCCACCATGCCTACGCGGCGCCGTAAGCTCCAACCGGCTTTTGAGTTTGACTGGCGGCCAGAACGAAGAGGGCGGCGAGCGCGCCAGCGTGAAACGCTGACCGACCCGCTTGTGGCGGCGTTGAATGCCCAGCCTAAAGAATATGCGATGCACGACTATGAGGTGCAGGGTCTCTACATTCGTGTTCGCTCCTCAGGCCTCAAGAGTTGGTATTATCGCCCTGGCCACAAGAAATCCCTCGGAGCGAAGCATCTCGGCTCCTTTCCAACAATGTCGGTTCAAGCGGCGCGAAACGAGGCGCGACGAGCTGAATATGAATTGTCACGAGGAGGTCGGTTGAAAGAAACGTCGCGTCCATCCGCCCTCGAGACGGTCTGCGATGCCTTTGCAGCGTATCTCTCCCACGGATCGTGCTTCCGGAGCAGCGAGTGGCAATCGCGCGTCAGACGCGAGTTTGATCGGCATTTCCTGCCGACAATCGGCGATCTTTATCTCCAGCGCATGACGGCCAGCCAAGCCGAAGCCGCATGCGCTTGCCGGCCAACCTACTACGGCACCCGGAATCTGCGGGACATTCTACGCTCGTTCCTATCATGGGCGGTCGAGACCGGCCGCATCACGACCAATGTCCTGAAAGGCAATCGTTCGCCGCCACGACCGGAGCCGCGGCTCAGGCAGAAGGTGACACCATCCGATTTGGGCGAGTTGTGGAGGGCGTGCGAAGTCCTACCCATCAACTGGAAATGGGCTTTTCGCCTGCTAATCGTGTCAGGGCTATCCATGAAGGAGGTGTTGGCAGCCAGAGCGCGGACAACGGGGTGGAGCCCGCACATCGAAGCGTCCCTGCCGAGAGGCCCACTTGTCGATATGATCCTTGACGAAATGCACCCCAACGAAGGCGATTATGTATTCAGAGCCCGTGGCAAGACTGGGCCAATGACGTTTCGGCAAGACATGCTTGAAAGGTTGCGCGAGGCAGCTTTCCTGCATCCGTTCACGCCCGGCGACATTACCCGCGCTGCCCGATCCCTAGTGACGACCAGCTCAGAGCCGACGCTTTCATGGGACGATATTTTCCCGCCCCTTCCCAATTGCGAAGCTGCGGTGGAATTGTGATCATTACCTCTTGGAAATGGTATCGCGTGGAATGCTGATGAAACGCGATGCAAGACGAATCCAGCGGTCGCGGCCGCATGCTTGGGCCGGCTCTCGCGGGGCGGAAGAAGGCCGAGCGTCTAGTGGATATATGGCGAGCCCCCGCACCCCACGTCACGTTAGTAATCTTAGGCAACTCCCCACCCTAGAACTTGGAAAAATCTCAGGAAAACATGCAATTCTATATGCATCGAGAGATGAAAGTGCCTTTCGATCAATGTGATTTCACAGGACCATCCCAAGGAACCATGAAAAGGAGGGGCGCTCATTGCGCCCCTTCTCATGTCAGAAGTTTACGGGTTGCCCCGTTCGTTCCGTACCATCCTCGTTCCGGCAAAAGACATCGTAGGCCATACTGCTGCCGGGGTTCGAAGGGTCAGATATGCTGATCCCCTGCCCCTCCGATTGGCCCCGTGGATCAAAGGCGTGGAATGCCCGGAAACCGGCATAGGCGCCAAACGCGTTCCGCCCGTTGACCTCTCCACAATACTGCCAGCCCGACACCTCGGCTTGCGCATTTCCCTGCGCTGTCGAGGAACCCAAAGACACGCGACGCACACTCCTGAACTGCACACTTGAAGGGTCTCTTAGCGAGGCGGCGACGGCTTGCTTCACACGCTGGTCCATCTCGGCAAACGGGTCGGCTTTAGGCTCCGAGGGTGCTTGCCGTGCTTCCTGGTTGCAGCCCCCAAATGCTCCACACACGATGAGCAGCACTCCTATTTTTGATCGTAGCAAGGCCATGCTCCGTCGGAAGAATATTAGAAAAATGCATATTCGAATATAGCATATAGTGCAATCGCCATGGCGGCTCGGAGGGTCACGGCGAAGACAATCTTCACGGATGACCATCGGGAATTTATTGGGCGGCTGAGGGCCGTCCGCCGCTCCAAGGAAATCACGCAGACGCAGCTTTCGGCCCGGCTTGACCGGGGCCAATCCTATATAAGCAACATAGAACGAGGGCAGCGCCGATTGGATGTCATTGAGTTCGCAGCCATCGCACGAGCCTTGGGCGAAGAGCCGACAGCGCTGTATGCTCGCTTGCTGCCATGAGCGGGAGCGCGAACGCGCTCAAAACGACCATTAGACGCCTCAAATAGACCGACAGATTGGATGAAATTCGCGTGATCCGGTATATCTGGACATGCGACGATCTTTCCAATCTCTGGAGCCCGGCGATGTCCCCGCCCGTGTGGCTGCGTATCGCATGGGCCTCTCGGAACCGGCGTTTTGCGTTGCGCTTCCTGAGCTAGTTTCAAGGGGCTTTCCCAAGGCCGAGTGGATGGGCCAGCGGCATGGGCGAAGGCCGAAGAGCAGAACCGCCTCTGGCAACTGCACAGATTAGGACTCACGCCGACTGGGCGTCCGGCATGGCCAGCAGGCTCGTCGGGCGAAGCGTTCCACAGATTTAGGGGAACGAGCGAGTGGCAGCGGATGGAACCCAGAACCAAGGAGGACTGGGACCGAGGACAGCGCGCGATCGAACCCATCTTCGGCACCGTCAATCCGCGAACGGTAAGCTTCGAGCACATTGACGCCTTCTACGCAGCAGTCCTCGAAAATCGCGGTGTCAGCGAGGCCTATCGCGCCATCAAGCATTGGCGTCGCCTTTGGCGAAAGATGGCGGCAATGGGCTATTGCGATGGTGGCGCAGACCCTTCGCAGGGCATCAGGCGCATCGCACCCCAAGCACGATCGCAGGTTTGGCGGCGAGGAGAAGTCGCACGTCTGGTCAAGGATGCCCTACGGCTGGGATATTCCGGATTAGCGTGCATCATTGCAGTAGCTTGGGACACCCAGTTTTCGCCCGTCGATGTCAGGAAGCTCACCGGCGACAATGTCGCTGGCATAAATGGGCGATTGCTCTTTCGGGCCGTTCGACGCGAAAAAACGGGCAAAGAAATTATCGGCACCCTCAGCAAACCTACGGCGCGCCTCGTCACGGCGTACCTAGGCACCATAGAGGCGGCCTCAGTTAATCTGCCCCTTTTCCGTCATCGACAAGGCAAGCCGTACAGCAAGGACACCTTGGGCGATGATTTCCGATCGGTCCGAGAGCACACCTTCCCCGGAGACAGGCGGGTCTTAATGGATATGCGACGCTCTGGCGCCGTAGAGGCGGCGGCGGGAGAGGTCGATCCAAATTCGCTAGCCGCGAAGATGGGTAATACGATCAATAGCTCTCGCCAGCTTCAGAGCACCTATCAGCCGGTCGAGCTCGCATCGGTTCTCGGGGCGGACGAGGCTCGAATCAGAGGTCGCCGCCGTATTCGCGAGGCGAACCAACCCTGAAAGTTGGAACTTCTCAGCGAGGCGAGTTGGAACTCGCTTTGGCCGAAAACCTAAACCATTGAAGCAATGGCGCGAGTGACGGGGCTCGAACCCGCGACCTCCGGCGTGACAGGCCGGCGCTCTAACCAACTGAGCTACACCCGCGTTTGGGCAGGCGGGCGACCTAGTTGAGGCTCACCGGCCTGTCAAGCGAACGGACGGGCAGAATTTTCAGGTGCCCGGATCGGGCGGCGGCCGGGGCCGCTGGTCCTCGTGATGCTCGTGAATCAGCGTCCCCTCCTCGAACAGGAAGCCGGCAATGTCGGGCTTGCCTGCGGCGTCGAGGATGGTCCGGAAGATGATCAGCAGCGGCACGGCGAGCAGCGCGCCGGTCGTTCCCCAGACCCAGGCCCAGAAGCTCAGCGACAGGAGGATCATCAGCGGATTGATCGTGAGCCTCCGGCCGACGACCGCGGGCGTCACCGCATTCGCCTCGATCAGGTGGATGCCGACGAAGCAGATCGCCGGCAGCAGCGCGTACCAGGGATCCTCAAAGGTCATCAGCCCGCCGAGCGCCAGGAGCAGGGTCGAGGCGATCGGGCCGAGATAGGGGATATAGTTGAGCACGGCGACGATGCCGCCCCACATCAGGGGCGTCGGCATGTCGATCAGATAGAGGACGAACGCGACGACCAGGCCCATGCCCATGTTCACGATCGTGATCGTGCCGAGATAGGCCGAGGTCGCGTCGACCACCTGCTGGATCACCCGCGCGGTGGTCATCGCGCCGTCGAAGCTCGTCCGGGTGGTGATCGTGCGCTTCCTCATCCGGGTCCAGCCGGAGAGGAAGAAGAAGATGACCAGGACGGCGAAGAACATCTGGATCACCGCGAACGGTGCCGAGGTCGCGATGATCTGGAGGAGCGTGCTCGGCGTCTCGACCCGGACCGCCTGCGGCGAGGGGATCGGCGAGCGGCCGAATTCACGCACGACATTGTCGATGAAGCGCTCGAGGTTCGAATAGACGTCGACCAAGGGTGCCAGCGTGTCGCGCAATTGCCCGATCCGCTCGGGCAGGCGCTGAAACCAGTCGGCCGCCGGAATGACGATCGCCGCGACCGCGACATTGGCGACGATCAGGAACAGGATGATGCAGATCAGCGCGGCCAGCGCCGAGGGCACCCGTCGGCGCTCCAGCCATTCCAGCAGCGGTACCAGCGCTATGGCGATGACGAGCGCGGCCGTGACCGGCAGGAAGAACTCCGCGCCCGCCCGGAGCGCGAAGGGCAGGGCCAGCACCAGCGCGATCCCGAACATGAGGACGAGCGAGGCAAGCAGCCGGTCGCGACGATGCGCGACCGCCTCCAGCTCCAGCTCGATCGCCTCGACATGAGGTGTCGGCTTCGTCGCGGTCTCGTCCGGGCCCGTGTTAAGTTGCTCTCCCATTCAGCCAACCATGCCCCAGGCCGGGGCGGCTGAGAAGAGAGGACGATATGATGCAGGTTGGTGCCCCTGGCCCGAGTCGAACGGGCACTCCTTGCGGAACTCGATTTTGAGTCGAGCGCGTCTACCAATTCCGCCACAGGGGCACGCGGGGAGGCTCCCTAGAACAGCCGGGCGCCTCCCGCAACCGCCCGGTTCAGCCGCCGACGTTCGCCGTGTCCGCTCTTCCCTTCAAGTTCGCAGCGATTGGCTCCCGGTGTCCCGTTCAAGCGAAAAGGAAGATCAGGAGACCTGCGCGAAGGCAAGCACATCCGGCCCGAGGATCATGGGAAGGCGGTCCACAGCCATTAGCCCTTCTGGCGATGAGCACGCCCGATGAGTGCGCCGAAGGGGCAGAAAGGGCTGATCCATCGCATCCCCACACGTTTGCGACTGGTGGGCGGAAGGCCCGTCATTTTGCGGTCTGGATCAAGTCCAATCGGATTCAGCACCATTTGCCGAAATGGATCGGACATTCGTCGAGCCGGAATTGCCCGGGCTCGGGCCAGCCGTAGCGTCGCGCGACCTGCAGCGAAGGGGGCAAGAAGATGCGATATCCGACCGTGCTGATCGGCCTTGTTCTGGTGGCGTCCGCGATGGCGATTCGCCCGATTCTGGCGCAGGACTCCGCTGCCGCCGAGGGAGAGGCTATCCGGGTGGGCCAGCCCTTGCCCCGCTTTGACCGATTGCGCCCCGGCACGTCGCGCTATCTGCGCTACGCCGTCCGGGCCGATCGCCGGACGATCATCGACATCTGGACCCGGACGATCGCATTCGAGTCCGATTCGGCGACCGGCACGCGGCGGCTCCACATTACTCAGGTCTGGGAGGGCAGTCAGTCCGAGCGACGGCTCGATTCCTGGTTCGAGATGGGGACGTTCCGGCCCCTCTCCCATCGGACCAGCCTCAACAACGCCACCACCGCGAACGTTGCCGGCGTGCTGTTCACGCCCGAACGGGTGCGCGGCGACGGAAGCGTCACCGCCAACAGCCTCGCCGCGCTCGACGTTGCCACCCCGGCGGGAACGTTCAATTTCGAGACCGACATGGAGATGATGTCCACGCTGCCCTGGCGCGAGGGCTATGCGACGCGAATCAATTTCTACCACCCTGGCGGCGGCGCGCCCCAGGACCATGTCGTACGCGTCACTGGCTCCGAGCCGGTCATGCTGGGCGGCAGGCCAGTCGATTGCTGGGTCGTGACGCTCGACTACGGACGCGGCGCGACCGGCCGGTTCTGGATCGCAAAGGACAGTCAGACCGTGCTCAAGGTCGAGCAACGCACGCCCGGTCAGCCGACCCTCTACAAGGTGCTGCTGCCGTCCGAAGGATCGGCGGCCGGTGCGACATAGGCCCAGGCCTGCCCGCCGGACACGAGCGTCACCTCGACCCGGACATAGGCGTCGGTCTCATAATCGTCGGCCGCCTCGAGCTCGGCCCGGGTGATCAGGAAGACGGTGCCGGTCACCAGGTCGGCGGCATGGCCAGTGGGAACCAGGATCGGATGCACGGCCGAGCCGCTTTCCGCGACGACGTCCGGATCGTCGATGGCGACGCTGGACAGCCGGTAACCCGTGACCGCGTCCGCTTCCCCGGCCAGCAGCCGACCGAAATTGGCGCGCTGCACGTCCGCCTGCTGCAAGGTGCCATAAGAGAAGAGACGGATGGCGGGTTCGGATGGGTCGCGCATGCGCTTGCCTCTAAGCATCGACGTCGGCCATGGGAATGCCAACCGATGCGTCGGCGGCAATCGCTATGCGAATGCACCCCCGATCCATAGCGCCGCGCCCGCAGCGATCGTCGCCGCGATCCAGAAGCGCCAGGCTGGCGCAGGACGCATTGGCATCGCCGCATCCTCGCCTTCCCCCGCGCCCGTCACCATCGGCAAGACGAGATTGCGACGCCTGACGATCAGGTAAAAGAGGACCGCGGCGAGGTGAAGGCCGATGAGGATGAGAAGCAAGTCGAACAACCTGTCGTGCCAATCGGTCAGCGTTTCCGACGTCTCATAGCTGACGAGGTGGGCGAGCGGGCCAGAGAACAGGCCGTCCTCGTCGCTCGCGAACAGGCCCAGGCCGACCTGCGCGGCAAGCGCGCTCAGCATCGCAACCACGCTGAAGGCGCCCAGGGGGCTGTGCCCGATGACCGGCGAGGCGCGCCCGGCGAGATAGCGCGCGACCGTCCATGGCCCTTTCACGAAGCTGACGAAGCGGGCCGTCGAGCTGCCGACAAGACCCCAGAGCAGGCGGAAGAGGATCAGGCCGAACATGGTCAGGCCCGCGGGAATGTGCAGGTCGAGCCGTTCTTCCTCCGCGGTCCACCAGAGAAACGGGATTAGAAGCGCGATCGCCCAGTGGAAGATACGGGTCGGGGCATCCCAGATGCGGACGCGCGCGTGTCCTTGAGGCGGCGCGGTCATTCGCGCTCCGGCGCCCGGAAACGATCGTGGCAGTTGCTACATGCCTTGCCCAGCTCGACCCGGTCGGCGCGGATCGCCGCGACGTCGCCGCTTTTCACGATCGCATTGAACTGCTCGGCGGCGGTGATGAAGCCGGCCGCGGCGCGACCGAAGCCCTCCTGGTCCGACCAGATTTCCGCCTTCGCCCGGGTGCGAACCCCCGCCTCCGGACCGCTGCCCGCCGGAAACCAGGTGAGAATGCGCGGCGCATAGTCGGCAAGGCGCTGCGCGTTTTCCCGAACGGTCGGGAGGGAGGGCGTGTCGGCCCTGAGTTCGTCGGCGATCGCCTTGGAGGCCTTGCCCATGTCCTTGTAGTGCGACTGACGTTCGCGAATGATCCCCGTGGAACCCGAGGAGGCGCTGTCGGACGCGCCGTTCGAGGGCGTCGGCGCCTCACCGCGATTGCACGCCGCGATGCCGATCAGAGCGGCGACGGTGACCGCCCCCAACAGTGCCTTCCTCATGTCGGAAATCTCCCTCGAGCCGGACAAGGAAGGCTTCATAGAAAACGCCCCGGCCTGGGGGAAGGCCGGGGCGTGGCTGGTCAGGTGCTAGGGAACACCCGATTCAGCTTTTTTAGCGACAGCGGCTGCCGCCACGGTCGATCTCGCGGCCGAGCAGCGCACCCGCCGCGGCGCCGAGGATCGTGCCGGTGGTCCGGTCGCGGCCGCCGTCGATCTCGCGGCCAAGCAGCGCGCCGGCGGCACCGCCGATCAGCAGGCCGGTCGTGCCGTTGGAACGGCGGCAACGGTAGCGACCATCGCGACCGCGCCAGCGCGGACCATTGTAGTAGCCACGGCGATCATAATAGCGATCGCCGCGATAGCGGTCGCGATGATCATAGGCATAAGCCGCGCTGCCGATCGTCGGCACGGTAACGGCCGGAACGGCCATGGTCGCGGCGACGACGCCGAAAATCAGATTACGCATGATACTCTCCCTTTCGAACCTGTTGCGCGGAGGGAAGGCTCCGCGTCCTGACACAAGGTCTACCGCGATTCGGCTGAGCGGCTTCTGAATCCGGCGGTTAGCCGCGGTTCATCTTGGCGATGCAACGTGGTGACTTATCGAAATAATACACGTTCTCCCTTGCGCTCGGGCGTGCGAAGCCCCAATCTCGCGGGGAACAGAGAGGACCGGGACACACGTATGGCCACCCAGACCCAGACGGACACCGCGACGCAGACGGCGAGCACGCTGACGCTCGATCCGCCGCAGCCGCTCCAGACCGTGCAGCCGGAGCAGGCCGCCGGGCTCGTGCCCCTGAAGGAGGAGCAGAAGAGCCAGCTCGACGAGAAGGTCGAGACCTTCGTCAACGAGCTGGTCGCGCTCGATTCCAACTCGCCCGATTTCGGCCGGAAGGTCGATCAGCTGACCAGCATGGGCCGCAAGGAGATCGCCGAGGCGGCCGGCCATTCCAACCGCTTCCTCGATCGCCCGGTCAAGGCGATCGACAAGGACACCGGCATCGGCGCGAACCTGACCGAGCTTCGCCGCACCGTCGAGGATCTCGATCCGGGCCGCGGCGGCGCGCTCTCGAAGCCACGCAAGCTGTTCGGCCTCATCCCGATGGGCGGGAAGCTGCGCAGTTATTTCCACAAATATCAGTCGGCGCAGAGCCACATCGCCGCGATCCTCTCCGCGCTTGCCAGCGGCAAGGACGAACTCCTCATGGACAATGCCGCGATCGACGTCGAGCGCGCCAACATGTGGAAGACGATGGGCAAGCTCGAGCAGATGATCCACATCTCGAAGGCGATGGACGCCAGGCTCGAGGACAAGGCGAACGAACTCGACGCCACCGAGCCCGCCAAGGCCAAGGCGATCCGCGAGACCGCCCTCTTCTACACCCGCCAGCGGACCACCGACCTGCTCACCCAGATGGCGGTGACGGTGCAGGGCTATCTCGCGCTCGATCTGGTCAAGAAGAACAATGTCGAGCTGGTGAAGGGCGTGGACCGGGCATCGACCACCACCGTGTCGGCGCTGCGCACCGCGGTCACCGTCGCCCAGGCGCTGACCAACCAGAAGCTGGTGCTGGAGCAGATCACCGCGCTCAACACCACCACCGCCAACATGATCGAATCGACCGGCGAGCTGCTGAAGACCCAGTCGGCCGAGATCCACAAGCAGGCGGCCAGCTCGACCATCCCGCTGGAGACGCTGCAGCGCGCCTTCCAGAACATCTATGACACGATGGATTCGATCGACAAGTTCAAGATCGAGGCGCTCGGCAACATGAAGCAGACCGTCGAAACGCTGGGCCGCGAGGTCGAGAAGAGCCGCGGCTATATCGCCCGCGCCGAGGGCGTGGCACAGAACCAGCTCGCCGGCCCGAGCGAGTCTCCGCTGACGGCGATCGAAGGCTAGCGAGGAGCCGCCGAAGCCCATGCCCGACCATCCCAAGAGCGTCGACCAGGCGATCGCCCGCTTCGAGGAGGTGATGGGCCGGATCGACCGGACCGGATCGACCGCGTCGCGCGAGGCGAACCGGCGGCAGGTGCAGCGCAATGTCGCGGTCGTCGCGCGCAAGGCGACCAATATCGGCATCGCGCTCGGCGTCGTGCTGCTCGGCGCGATCGTCGCCGGGATCGTCCTCAACGGCATCGGCCTCACCGGCCTGTTCATCGTCTTCGCGCTGATGTTCCTGTCGGTGATTTTCTTCTCGGTCTGGGGCGGCAGCGAGAAGCCGATCGTCAGCTACCGCGACGACCTGCCCAACAAGGCGGTGGTGCAAAGCCTCGACAGTCTGCTCGTGCGCAAGCGCGCCGCCCTCCCCGCCCCCGCCGCCAGCCGCCTCGACGCGATCAGCGCGCAATTGCCGCTGCTTGAGAACCGGCTCGCCGAGACCGCGGTGCTCGATCCGCTCGCCCAGGACGCCCGCCGGCTGATGGGCAAGCACCTGCCCGAGCTGATCGAGCGCTACGAGCGTGTGCCCGCGCAATATCGCCGCGACCGCGACGGCGAAGGCCTCACCGTCGACGACCGGTTGGTCCAGGGCCTCGACGCGGCGAAGACCGCGCTCGACGATCTCGGTCGCAAGCTCGCGCGCGAGGATCTCGACGCCTTCCAGACCCAGGGGCGGTTCATCGAGAGCCGCTACAAGGACAATGACACGATCAAGAGCGAATAGCCGCAAGATGGGCTTCGAACTCGAACGCGTCCTCTACGAAACCGAGGATTTCCTGCGCCGCAACCTGGGCTCCCGCGCCCAGCGCGAGGCGAAGAAGCGCAAGGCGCAGCGCGCCTTCGAGGAGGCGATGCGGCGCCTGCGGCGGGCAGGGCTCGTCTTCGTCGGGATCGTCGCGGCGCTGATCGTCTACAGCCTCGCCGTCGCGCCGATCGGCTTCCTGACCTGGATCGTGGCGCTGCCGACCGCCTTGCTGTTCGCGCTGCTCACGATGTTCTGGCCGAGCCGGCGGCGGCGCGAGACGAACGACGTCCGCCGCCCGCCCGATCTCGGCACCCTCGCCGCCCGCGTCGAGGAGGGCCTGCTCGACCGCCGCGCCGAACTGCCCGGCCGGGCGCTGCCGGCGGCGGACGCGATCCTGTCGCGCCTCAATGAGCTGCAGCCCCATCTCGATCGGCTCGATCCGGCCTCACTGCCCGCCGGCGACGCCCGCCGCCTGATCGGCGAGCATATGCCGCGGCTCGTCGACACCTATCTTGAATTGCCGCCGAGCAGCCGCGCGCCGGGATCGGAGGCGAGCCAGCGCTTCACCGAAAGCCTCGGCATCGTCGCGGACGAGCTCGGCAACCTGCTCGACACCTGCTGCCGCGACAAGCAGATGCGATTCGACACCCAGAACCGCTTCATCGAGACGCGGTATCGCGAGGACTTCAAGGACGGCTAGGCGAACAGCGCCCGTGCCTTGCGGAGCCGCGACAGGCCCTCGTCCAGCACGTCGTCGGTCTTCGCGAAGCACAGACGGACCACGTTGGTCACCGGATCCTCGGCATAGAAGACCGAGAGCGGAATGGCCGCGACACCCGCCTCGCGCACGGCGCGTTCGCAGAAGGTGACGTCGTCGGCGCCGATCCCCGAGGCGGCCAGATCGATCGTCATGAAATAGGTACCCTGCGCCGGCAACGGGGCAAAACCGGCGGTTTCGAGGCCGTCACGCAGACGATCTCGGCCGGCGGCGAAGCCGGCGCGCATCGCGCTGAAATAGGCCTCGTCCTTGCCCAGCCCGTAGGCGACCGCCTCCTGGAGGTTGGGCGCCGTCGTGAAGGTGACGAACTGATGGGCGCGGGCGACCGCGTCGATCAGCGGCGGCGGCGCCGCCGCCCAGCCGACCTTCCAGCCGGTCAGCGAGAAGATCTTGCCGGCCGAGCCGACCTTCACCGTGCGTTCGGCCATGCCCGGCAGCGAGGCCAGCGGCACATGGCGGCGGCCGTCGAAGGCGACATGCTCCCAGACCTCGTCGGTGAGCGCGACCGCGTCGGCGCGCACGCAGGCCTCGGCGAGCAAGGCCAGTTCGTCCTCGCCAAACATCCGCGCGGTGGGATTGTGCGGATTGTTGAGGATGACCAGCCGGGTGCGTTCGGTGAAGGCGGTGGCCAGCGCCTCCTCGGCGATCCGCCAGTCGGGCGGCGTCAGGCGCACCAGCCGCGGCACGCCGCCAGCGCGCTGCACCAGCGGCAGATAGGCGTCGTAGAGCGGCTGGATCAGCACCACCTCGTCGCCCGGTTCGACCAGCGCCAGGATGCTGGCGGCCAGCGCTTCGGTCGCGCCCGAGGTGACGACGACCTGGTCGGGCGTGACGTCGAGGTCCTGATGACGCCGATAGTGGCTGGCGACCGCCTCGCGCAGCGCCGCCAGCCCCCGCATCGGCGGATACTGGTTGGAGCCGGCGCGGAGCGCGTCGGCGGCCCGGCCGATCACATCGCCGGGCCAGCCGAAATCGGGAAAGCCCTGGCCGAGATTGATCGCGCCAAGCTCGCGCGCGAGGCCCGACATATGCTCGAAGATCGTCGTCGGCATGTCGGCGAAGAGCGGATGCATGGCGCTCCCCATAGGGTCGCCGGGTAGGCCCAGGCAAAGGAAAAGGCCCGGAGCGGGGGGAGCTCCGGGCCTTGCCGAGGGCCTTCGTGGAGGGGGTGGGCGGCCCTCGGCCCCCTGTCGCCCGGCTATTGCGGGTCGCGCTCGGCCGCTGCGTCGCCCGAGGCCTGGCCCGAGGCGGAGACGCCGCCCTGGACCGAGCCGGCCCGGTCGCGGACCTGCGAGACCGCATTGCCGGCACGGCTGCGGGTCGCGTTCACCGCATTGCCGGCCGCGGTGCGGGTCCGATCGACCGTGCCGCGCGCACGCTCACGTGTGCTGACGACGGTGTCGCGCACCGCGTCGGTGCCGATCAGCTGCGCGTCGGCGCCTGCGCCCCCGGAGGCGCTGCCGCCGGCCCTGCCCGAGGCGCCGAGCGAGCCCAGCGCGCTGTCGGTCGTGCTGTCGAGCGCGCCGTTGCCGCTGGCACTGCCGGACGCACGTGCATTGGCGCGGCCCGAGCGACGATCGACATTGCGGTCGATGCGGGAATCGGCGCGGCCGCCAAGTGTGCCGCCCAGAGTCTGGTTCACGCCGCCGAGCGGGCCGTTCAGCGTACCGCCGAGCGCGCCACCAAGGCCGCCGCCGAGACCGCTACCAAGGCCGCCTCCGCCAAGAATTTGCGCCGAAGCCGGCGTGGCCACGACGATCGCGCAGCCGGCCATGAGCTTGAGAATGGATTTCATCTTCGCCTCCTTTGTCTCGAGGGACCGTTTCAGGTCCTCTGCTCGGCAAACGAGGCGGCCAGCGGGTTTAATCCCCGGGGATGGAGATTTCCGGATCGCCCTCTCTAGTCGCGTCGACGAGGCGTGCGGCAATCGCCACAGATGACACCGCGGCCGAGGCCGCGGCCGCGCGGATTCGCCTCGGCATCCAGCGCCGCGATCGGGTTGGGCCGCCCCAGATGCTGCGAGAGACGCCCGGCGACGAACGGCACCGCATAGGAGGTGCCGCGCACCGGTACGAGTCGGCCATTCGCGCCCGCCGCGGCCATGTCGGCGCCCGGCGCGGCATAATCGAGATGGAGCGCCCGTCCCGCCTCGATCAGCGGCCGGTTGCGTGCGTCGACGCCGGTGACGGCGATCACGCCGTCATAGGAGGCGGGATAGGCCGGCGGCGCGGCCCGCCCGTCATTGCCGACTGCGGCGACGATGAACATTCCCCGTGCCCGCGCCTGCGCCACGGCACGCGCGACAAGGGCGTTGGCGGGGCCGACCAGGCTCACGGCGACGACCTGCACCCGCTGCTGCGCCAGCCAGCCGAGCGCGCGCACCAGCGCCACCGCATTGCCGCCTGCCGGATCAACGCCAAAGATGTCGGCCACCAGCAGCGGCGCGCCGGGCGCCGCGCCGCGCACGCTCCCCTGCCCTGAGATCAGCGACGCGACCGCGGTGCCATGCGCGCTCGGCCAAGGCGCGCCTCGTACAAAGCCCTGCTGACGGACCGGGCCGCGCAGGGCGGGATGCGCGGCCACCCCACCGTCGATCAGCCCGATCGCGCCGGGTCCCGCACTGCCCTGCGTCAGCGCGCCGCCACCGCCGGCCACCTCGCCGCTCTGGCCATGGAGATGATTGGCCGTGAAGGTCGCGTCCGGCGCGATCCGGCGCAGGCGTGAGAGCGCCCGGTCGACCGACCAGCCGCGCGGCACCTGAAATGTCACGGCGCGGATGTCGAGGCCTTCAAGACGGGTTTCCTCGCGCCGGACGAAGCCGGCCGCTTCCGCGGCGGAGATTGTGCTGGAATCCGGGTCGACCGCAACCACCTCGCCGCGAACGGCCGGGCCGAGGTCGGTCATCTCCAGCAGGTCCGGGTTGCGGCGGACGAGATCCTCGAGCCGCCGCAACCGCGCCCCGGCCAGGTCCCGCGCGCTGGTCCGTACGTCATCGACGGCGCCCGTCGCGGTATCGAGCACGTCCCGGCCCGTCTGCCCCACCCCGCCGATGACGCCCCCTACGGGCGGCACCTGCACCGGCGGCACGAGCTGCGCCTGGACCGCACCGCCAAGCGCAGCCAGCGCGGCAAAGCCGATCCAGAGCTGAAATGGTTTCATATGCGCTGCCGTCCTGACATATTTTCCTGTGCTTGTGGATGAAACGTGCGAGGCCAGCCGTTTCCTCCCCGGGATCGATTGGAGGCATGGCCGTTGCAGGGTTTCGAAGGCGAGCTCTTGTCGCTGCTGCCCCGGCTGCGCCGGTTCGCGCGTGCGCTCGCCCGGGACGCGGCGGATGCCGACGATCTCACCCAGCTCGCGCTGGAGCGGGCCTTGAAGGCGCGCCGGCAATGGGCGCCGGGAACGAGACTGGATGCCTGGACGATGCGGATCATGCGCAACCTCTGGATCGACGAAGCCCGCAGCCGCAGCCGCCGCGCGCAGACCTTCGCCCCCGAAGAAGCCGGCACGCTTGTCGGATCGGACGCGCACCGCGACATCGAACGCGCTGCCGAGATGCACGATGTCGACCGGGCGATGAACGCACTTCCGGACGAGCAACGCGAGGCGGTCGCGCTCGTGCTTGTCGAGGGGCTGGCTTATCGCGAGGCGGCCGAGCTGCTCGACATCCCGATCGGCACGCTGACCTCGCGCCTGACGCGGGGGCGGCAGGCGCTGGCGCAGATGCTGGAGGCGGCATGATGGCGATCACCGACGACCGGCTGATGGCCTATCTCGACGGCGAGCTCGACGCGGCGGCGCGCGCCGAGGTCGAGGCGGCGCTTGATGCCGATGCCGAGCTGCAGGCCAAAATGGAGACCCAGCGCAAGCTGCGCGCCCGGCTGTCGGCGCGTTACGATCCCGTTGCCGAGGAGGAGGTGCCGGACCATCTGCGCGCGATGCTGGAGCCGAAGGTCGTCGATCTCGACATCGAGCGCGCCCGGCGTGCGCGCCCGATCTGGCAAAGCGTGGCTGGGATCGCCGCGACCCTGGTGCTCGGCATTGCGATCGGCCGTTTGGCGCCGGGCGGCGGCAGCGGCCCGGTCGCAATCGAGAATGGCGTCATGATCGCGCGAGGTTCGCTGGAAACGGCGCTCGACACACAGCTTGCTTCGGCGCAGGCGCCGGATGGCCCGACGCGAATCGGCGTCAGCTTTGCGGGGGTCGACGGGCGGCTGTGCCGGACGTTCGAGGATGCGGCGTTGTCCGGTCTGGCCTGTCATGGCGCGCAAGGCTGGCAGGTTATGGTCGCGGCGCCCGGATCCGATGCGCAGCAGAGCGACTATCGCCAAGCCGGGAGCGGGTCGCCACTGGTGCTCCAGGCGGCGCAGGAGATGATGGCCGGCGAGCCGCTCGATGCGGAGGCGGAACGCCGCGCGCGCGACGCCGGTTGGCCGCAGACGCGCTAGCGGCTTGGCGCCGCCTGCGTCGCATCACCCGCGGATGGCTGGGCCGGGGCCTGCACGGGCGAGGGCGGCGCGATCGTGATCGGCTGCGGCTCGGTCGGCGCGGTGCTCCATCGGCCGAGCGGGCGCTGCGGCGGCGCGGAGGCGGGTTCGTCGCCGGTCAGCGACCAGCGTTGGCTCGCGGTCAGGGCGCCGCTGGTGCCGGCACGCTCAGAGATGAGCTGGCGGGCGCTGTCGCGCTGCAGCGGCGCCTCGTAGCGGCGCAGCACGGCGCGCTGGAAGCTGTCGATGCTGTGGGCGCTGTCGGCGGCTTCCTCAGCCGCGGCGGCCGCCGCCGCGTCGCGCTCCCCGCCTTCCGCCGCCAGCCGCTCGGCCGCGTCGGGCTGGCCGAAGCCGCCGCGCCAGGCGATTGCCGGCTCGGCACCGATATAGCGGTTGAGGAAGGCCGGCGGACGGCCCCAGCCGCCGCGCCAGCGATAGAAGATATGGTTGCCGATGGTCGCCGACTTGATCAGGCTGGACGCCCAGTAGGGCACCACATAATTGGCGTGATAGTGAGTGGCCCAGCCAACCGGCGTGTAGACATAGCCGCCCAGCGCCGCCTCGGCGACCGCCCTGGCCTGCTCCCAGTAGGAGGCCATCGGCCCCCGCCGCAGCGAGCCGTCGCAGGTGAAGGAGAACTGGCAGCCGGTGTAGCGCCGCGCGCCTTCGAACACGACGCCGCAGACCGAAGCCGGATAGGCCGGATGCCGCACACGGTTCAGCACCACCTGCGCCACCGCACGCTGGCCGTCGGTCGGCTCGCGTGCTGCCTCGTAGTAGATCGCGGCGGTCAGGCATTCGAGCGAGCGCAGGCGATCGGCCGGGGTGCCGGTCATCCGGAACGGGCGCGCGGCCGGATTGGCCAGGTTCGAAACCGGGATCGCTGCGTTGATGGTCAGCGCATCCTGCGGCGCGACCGGACGCAACTGGGTGGCACTGGTCTCGGTCGCCGCTTCGCGCAATTGGGCGATCGGCGCCGATTGCGCGCGCTCCAGCTCCAGCAGCGCATCCACATTCGGGTCGCGCGTCGCCAGACTTGTGGCGGTGGCCGCGAACAGAACGAGCATCGCGGCGACGAACAAAGCCGCGCGCCAATGTGCGCGCACCCAGTCGCGCGGGCTGGGCGACAGGCGCGAATCCGGCAGTTCGGCGGCAATCGTCGTCATTCAGGGCAACCGTTTCCAGCCAAGTGAATTAGTCGGATAACACAGATATATATAATGCCACCTGTCCGCAACATGAAGGGGCGCCGCGAACCGCGGCCAACGCGTGGCTGGCGGGTTGGTTGCGTTGAAGCAACGACAGCCGGAGCAGTTTCGTCACGTCCGGCGTCAGTTTCGTCGACGGATTCAGCTCTCGTCGCCGCTCTTTCCGGCTTCGTCGCCGGCTCCTGACGCGCTGACCGTGTGCCTTCTAACGGGCGCCCACACAGAACAGCAAAACAGGGAAAAACCGCAGATGAAGACGATGATGATACTCTCGGGTGCCGCGACGCTTGCGCTGGTGGCTTTCGGCGGCGCGACCGCCCAGACGCGGCAGGGCGGCACGGTCGACTACTGGATGTCCGCCGAAACGACGAGCGGGTTCGCCGCGCAGGCGGCGCAGGCCCGTGGCGGGGCCGGCATGCTGGGCGCGATGATGTCCGGCCGCGGCGGCGGCGATGCCGATTATGCGCGGCGGCTGACGCTGCAGCTCGGCAGCCCCCGCGCGGCCTCGGGCCCGCCCGCGGCGGAGCACCTCCCGCCGGCCGCGCTCGGCGCCGGCGCGTCACTGCCGCTGGTCTCACCCGAGGCGGCGCAGCGGCCGCCCCAGAACACGCCCGAGCGGTGGACCTGGGGCGACGGCGGCGCGCAGGGCCGCATCCTGATCTACTGGGGCTGCGGCGAGCGGGCGCGGGCCGGCCAGCCGGTCGAGATCGACCTGTCGCAGATCGCGCGCGGGCAGGTGCCGCCGGCGATGGCGCAGATGGTCTGGCGTGCGATGAATCCGCCCGCAGCCGGGGCTACCACCACCTATGGCGAATGGCCGAACCGGCGGTCCCAGACGACCGTGCCGGCGACCGGATCGCTGGTCGGCGACCATGTCGTGCGCGGCAACTATACGCCGGAGCTGCGCTTCACCCTGGCGCAGGGGCAGGACTTCCTTGCGCCGATCGAGCTGACCCAAAACAGCCCGACCGCTTCGGGGGCGGTGCCGCTCGCATGGCGCAGCGTGCCCAATGCCGGCGGCTATCTGCTGATGGCGGTCGGCTCGCGCGAGGACGGTACGCTGGTGATGTGGAGCTCCAGCGAAGTCCAGATGAGCCAGGTGGCCGGCGCCGACTATCTCTCCGAGGCGGAGGTCGCGCGGCTCGTGCAGCAGCGCGTGCTGCTCAATGCCCAGACCACCCAGTGCACGGTGCCGGCGGAGGTCATGAACGGGATCCAGGCAGCCTCGCTGATGATGACCGCGTTCGGGCCGGAGGCGAATTTCAGCTACCCCGCCCGTCCGGCCCGCGCGCCGCGCGGCTGGGCACCCGAATGGACGGTGAAGCTGCGCACCCGATCGGCCTATATGGGCATGCTCGGCATGGACATGGCGGCGATGATGCGCGGCGAGGACAGCAGCTCCAGCCGATCCGCGCGCGGCCGGCAGGAGCAGCCGCGCCGTCGCCGCTCGATTGGCGGCATATTGCGCGATAGCATCCTCGGTCGGTGACGCAGACGGACGGGGGCCGATGGGCGTCCGCCCGTCTGGCGCGGCAGCGGGAGAGCGATTAGGGTCGGCCCATGTCCGACCGCATCGCTCCCCCCGCCGCCGCGACCGCCGACACCCATGCCACCGCCACCGACTATGCGGTGCTCTACCAAAGATCGCTCAAGGATCCGGACGGATTCTGGGCGGAGCAGGCGCAGCGGATCGACTGGGACACCGCGCCGACGCGTATCGTCAACTGGTCCTACGATCCATTGGAAATCAAATGGTTCGAGGACGGTGTTCTAAATCTCTGTCACAATTGCGTCGACCGGCACCTGCCCGCGCGCTTCGCCGACACCGCCATCATCTGGGAGGGCGACGAGCCCGGCACGGTGCGCCGGGTCAGCTACGGCGAGCTCCATGCCGACGTCGTACGCATGGCCAACGCGCTGAAGGCGCTCGGCGCGGCCAAGGGAGATCGGGTCACCCTTTATCTGCCGATGATCCCGGAGGCGGCGGTCGCGATGCTCGCCTGCGCGCGGATCGGCGCGGTGCACAGCGTCGTGTTCGGCGGCTTCTCGCCCGAGGCGCTGCACGGACGGATCGTCGATTGCGGCAGCCGCTTCGTCGTCACCGCCGACGGCGGCCTGCGCGGCGGGAAGCTGGTGCCCCTGAAGGCCAATGTCGATGCCGCGCTCGCCGAGGGCACGCCGGTCGAAGGCGTGATCGTCGTCAGGCATCTCGGCAACGACATCGCGGTCGAGGCCGGCCGCGATCGTTGGTACCATGAGCTGGGCGCGACCGTCCCGGATACCTGCCCGTGCGAGCCGATGAACGCGGAGGATCCGCTGTTCATCCTCTACACTTCGGGCTCGACCGGCAAGCCCAAGGGCGTGCTGCACACGACCGGCGGCTATGCGGTGTGGACCGCGACCACCTTCCACTATGTGTTCGACTATCGCCCCGGCGAGATCTTCTGGTGCACCGCGGATGTCGGCTGGGTCACCGGGCACAGCTATGTCGTCTACGGCCCGCTGGCGAACGGCGCGACGACCTTCATGTTCGAAGGCGTCCCCAACTATCCCGACAGCAGCCGCTTCTGGGACACGGTCGAGCGGCACAAGGTCAACATCTTCTACACCGCCCCGACCGCGATCCGGGCGCTGATGCGCGAGGGCGACGGGCCGGTGATCAAGCACGATCGTTCCTCGATCCGCCTGCTCGGCTCCGTCGGCGAGCCGATCAATCCGGAGGCCTGGCTCTGGTATTGGCGCACCGTCGGCGAGGAGCGCTGCCCGGTCGTCGACACCTGGTGGCAGACCGAGACGGGCGGGATCATGATCACCACCCTGCCCGGTGCCCACGACATGAAGCCGGGATCGGCGGGCCTGCCCTTCTTCGGCATCGTGCCGGAGCTGGTCGAGGGCGAAGGCGAAGGCGAGGTGCTCGAAGGCGCCGCGTCCGGCAACCTCTGCATCGCCCGTTCCTGGCCGGGCCAGATGCGTACCGTCTACGGCGATCACGAGCGGTTCGCGCAGACCTATTTCTCGACCTATCGCGGCAAATATTTCACCGGCGACGGCTGCCGGCGCGACGCGGACGGCTATTACTGGATCACCGGCCGGGTCGACGACGTGCTCAACGTCTCCGGCCACCGGCTCGGCACCACCGAGGTCGAAAGCGCGCTGGTCGAACACCCCGAAGTGGCCGAGGCCGCTGTCGTAGGCTATCCCCACGACATCAAGGGCCAGGGCATCTACGCCTATGTGACCTTGGTCGTGGGCGCCGAGCCCGGCCAGGCCCTCGAGACGGAACTCAGGCAGCTCGTGCGCCGCGAGATCGGCCCGATCGCCTCGCCCGACCTCATCCACTTCACGCCGACGCTACCCAAGACCCGCTCGGGCAAGATCATGCGCCGCATCCTGAGGAAGATCGCCGAGAACGACTTCGGGTCGCTCGGCGACACCTCGACCCTGGCCGATCCGAGCCTGGTCGATTCCCTCGTCGAAGGCCGGCGGAACCGATAGCGCTCAGCCGGCCTGCTCCGCCTTCCGGCCGATGTCGCGCAACACCCGCTGGCTGTTCTGATGGATCGCCCAGCGGGCCAGAGGCTCCCAATAGGGCACCGGATCGATCCGCAGGACGTGCGCAGTCGAAATCGTGAGACGTGTGCGGCCATCTCCGATCGGATCGAGATCGAAACGCGTCGTCTCCGTCGAAAAATAGCCGTTCACATGGGGTGCGTGGACGCGGCGATACGGGCTCATCTCCTCCATCGCCGGCGGTTGCCGGGTCACAGAAAAGGCCAGGCGGCGTCCGACCGCCCAGTCCGTGATGCGCTCGCGCGCGTGGCCCGTCGAGAAATAGCCGAGCCGCTCGCCACCCTGGCCCGGCGCAACGATCCGACCGCCAAGCGCATAAGCAAGGCCTGCCCGGCCAACCAATCCCGCCGGCTCGCCGACCGGCGCATCGCTCGTCAGCGCCCGCCAGACGGCCGCAGGCGGCGCGGCGATGACGATGCTGTCCTGCGAGGTGATGGACGCGGCCGGTGGAACGGCGGCCTCCAGCATGAAAACCGCCGGAAGGAAGGCCACGCTCAGCAGCGGCTTGCCGCGCCGATGGCCGACATCGGCGAGGGTCATCCCCAGCGCGCCTCCGGCGATCGCCGCGACCGCTCCGAGCGGCGCCGCGAGAACGAGGCAGGCCAGACCCTCAAGAGCCATCATGATCAGCGCCACACAGCCCAAGGCGGCCGCGGCAAGCACCAGCACGATGGTCCGCCCGCCCCCGACAGGGACCTGTCGATTGGCGAGATAGGCGGTTGCCAGCCCGACCGTGAACGGCGTGAGGACGAACAGGCCCCAGCCATAGGCGCCGAAGGTGACCGCCGAGACGAGCACGGCGGCGATGATGATCGCGACGCCCGCCAGGACGCCTTGAAGAACATGCGCCGAGTTGAATCCTGCCGCACCGGATTGATCGACCGACTCATCGACAGTCGGATCGGGCTCGTGCCAATTTGGCAGCACCGCAAGGATCACGACGGGCAGAAACTGGAGCCCCGGGATGACGGTCAGTGCGGCAAGCCAGTATCCGAACCCGGAGCTGACCGCCCGTCGGAAGGAGAGAATCGCAAGCCCCCAGGTCGAGATGAGGCAGAGCAGGAAGATCAGCCCCGTCTCATAGGCCGGGAGCGCGCCGAGCTCGGTCAGGCGGCGCAATGGCAACAGCCAGAATTCCGCGTCGGTGAAGAGCGATGCACCGTGCCGGTGATAGGCCAGCGCCACGAGGGCATGCGGGATGAAAAGCAACGGCGCGGCCGCCAGCGGATAGACGGCCGGCGAGAGGCCGCGATCGATCGAGAGGTGCTGTCTCATGCCGTCAGCCGCGGGCCAGGCGCCGGGACGCCTCGCGGAGGGGCATCGCGTCCGCGGCAACCCGTTTCAGCGCCGTACGATGCGGCAGGTCCCCGGGGAGGACGACGTTCCATGCCAGACCCCGGCGCTCCAGCAGCCCGATCAGCATCCAGCCCAGATCGATCTGACCCGGTTCCAGCCCAAGTTTCGCCGAGCCGGGATAGGCATGATGGTTGTTGTGCCAGCTCTCGCCCATGCTGACCAACCCGGCGACACGAATATCGAAGCCCTGTACGCACGCGCCTTCGACGATCCAGCTTTGCTCGCCCTCCAGATGCGCGAAATGGCCGACGAGCCAGTGGCCGGTCACGCAGACCGAAACGCGCGCACAAATCCCCCAGACCAGCCACGGCATGCCGCCGATCGCGAAGAAAAGGATCGCCCAGGGCAGTTGCTGCCACATCCAGGTCCGCTCGAGGAGGTGGTAGAAGCGATCATTGGCGATGCGCGGCTCCAGCCGGAATGTCGGTGGACTGGACAGTGCGAGTTCGCAATGCAGCTGCCGCCATCCGTCGCGCCAGAAGCCAGCCCGGTGCGCGAAGAAGTCGTGACAGGCCGGCTGGCGCTGTGCCCAGTCGCGAAAATCGTGAAGGCGGATCATACCGATCGGCCCGGCCATGCCGACCAGCACACCGAGATAGACACCCGCATATTCGAGCCAGCGTGGGCATTCGAAGCTGTTGTGAATGAGACGGCGATGCATGCCGACGGAATGCCCCGCGCAGAGCGTGACCGCACAGGCCAGGAGGAACACCGCGACGGCACCGGGCGTCACGAAGACGGGACACAGAATCAGCGCGGCCAGCGTCATCGCGCCGATCCATATCGACTTGGCCGGTGCCCACCTGATCCGCCCCGCGACCGGATCGGATGACAATATTGCGGCAATGCGATCCGATCCGGGTACGAGGTCCATGAACTTTCCCCCTATTCGTCGCGATCCGCCTCGCGGGCATCGCGGAGCGCTGCGCTTTCACGCTTCAGCGGCGTGGAAACCGGACATACGCGCTGAAGGAAGCCGTTCAGCGTGTTCACGAGATTCTCCCTCACCAACGCGTAGCGCACGAACTGACCTTCCTTGGTGCTGGCCACGAGACCGGCATTTTCGAGAATCTGGAGATGCTTCGAAATGGCCGGCTTGCTCATCTCGAAGCGCGCGGCAATCTCGCCGGCGGTGAGATCAACCTCGGCCAGATAGGCCAGGATCCTGCGTCGCGGCGTCGAGGCCAATGCGTCGAAAACCTTGTTCATCGGTTTGTTGATTAACTAATAAGTTAATTATGTCAATAGTTGCGTCGAGGCGTTATGGCGTCGCGCTCGAATGGCAGTTAAGGGCAGGCTATGACCCGTTCAGATTCCCGCCCCGGCCAGCGCTGATGGAGATCGTGGTCGGCGACATCGGCGGAACGCACGCCCGCTTCGCGATTGCCCGGATCGACGATTTCGGTCGCCCCGAGATCGGGTCGATGAAACGCTACCGGACCCGGGAGCATCCGGGGCTCGGCTCGGCCTGGGCGCTGTTCGAGAAGGAGCATGGCGCATCGCTGCCGAAGCGCGCCGCGCTCGCCGTCGCGGCGCCGATCGAGGGCGAGGTGCTGCGCTTCATGAACAGCGCGTGGCGCATTCCCCGCTTCGACATCGCGGACGAGCTGAGATTGGAGCAGCTCACCCTGCTCAACGATTTCGGCGCGGTCGCCCATGCCGTCTCGATCCTGGGAGAGGGCGAGCTGGAACCGATCGCCGGTCCGCCTACCCTGCCGGAGGACGGGGTGGTCACCGTGATGGGGCCCGGCACCGGCCTCGGCGTCGCCCTGTTCAGCCGCCATGCCGGCAAGGTCGCGGTCATCGAGACCGAGGCAGCGCATATCGCCTTCGCCCCGCTTGATCCCGAGGAGGAGGCGCTGTCGGACACTCTGGTCGAGCGCTATGGGCGTGCTTCTGTGGAACGGGTCGTCTCGGGCCCGGGCCTCATCGATATCTACGACCATCTGGGCGGCACGACCGACGTCGATCCCAACCGCGCCGGCGACCTGTGGAGCGCCGCGATCGAGGGCAGCGACGCTCTCGCCGCGCATGCGCTCGACATCCTGGTTCGCTGTCTCGGCGCGGCGGCGGGCGACATCAGCCTCGCCCATGGCGCGATAGGCGTCGCGATCACCGGTGGCCTCGCCAACCGCATCGTCCATCTGCTGCGCACCCCGATGTTCGCCGCCCGCTTCACGGCCAAGGGTCGCTACAGGGAGCGCATGCAGCGGGTGCCGGTGGTGCTGGCGACCTATCCCGAGCCCGGCCTGCTCGGCGCCGCAGTGGCCTTCCAGCGGGAGCATGGCGCCGACGTCGTTCAGACCTAGGCCTTCCGGTCGACGCTCAGATCGCCCGGCTCACGACTTCCTTCATGATCTCGTTGGTGCCGCCGAAGATGCGGGTGACGCGAGCATCGCGCCAAAGCCTCGCGATCAGATATTCGTTCATGTAGCCGGCGCCGCCGTGGAGCTGAAGGCTCGCGTCGCAGACCTCCCATTGCAGCTCGGTGTGCCAGAGCTTGGCAGCGCTCGCCTCGTCCGGGGTGAGCTTGCCGTCGATGTGGCGCTTCAGCGCCCAATCGAGATGGGCCCAGCCGACCTGCAGCTTTGCCGCTAGGTCGGCGAGGGTGAAGCGGGTATTCTGGAACTCGAACACGGTCCGCCCGAACGCCTTGCGCTCCTTGGTGAACTTCACCGCCTCGTCGAAGGCGCGCTGGGCGGCGGCCTGGGCGCCGATCGCGATGTTGAGCCGTTCCTGCGGAAGCTGGGTCATCATATAGGCGAAGCCCGCCCCTTCCCCGCCGATCCGGTTGGACTGCGGCACGCGCACGTCCTGGAAGAACAGCTCGGACGTATCCTGACCGTGCAGGCCGATCTTGTCGAGGTTGCGGCCGCGCTGGAAACCGGGGCGGTCGGCTTCGACGAGGATCAGCGAGATGCCCTTGGCGCCCTCGGCCGGATCGGTCTTGGCAGCGACGATGACGAGCCCGGCATGCTGGCCGTTGGTGATGTAGGTCTTGGAGCCGTTGACGACATAGTCGTCGCCGTCCTTGAGCGCCGTGGTGCGGATGCCCTGCAGGTCGGAGCCGGCGCCGGGCTCGGTCATCGCGATCGCGGTCGGCGTCTCGCCGGAGATCATCTTCGGCAGCCAGCGCGCCTTGAAGTCCTCCGACCCGTAGTGGACCAGGTACGGCGCGACGATGTCGGAGTGGAGGCCGATGCCCGCGGTCGAACCGGCATAGCCGAGCTCCTCGTCGATCACGGCGTTGTAGCCGAAGTCGAGGCCGAGCCCGCCATAGGCCTCCGGCACCGTCGGGCAGAGCAGGCCCGCCTCGCCGGCCTTGCGCCAGAATCCCTTGTCGATCTCGCCCTGCGCTTCCCAGCGGTCGAGATGGGGGACGAGCTCGCGGTCGAAGAACTTGCGGACCTGGTCGCGGAAGAGGTCGTGCTCCTCGGTGTAGGCGGAGCGGCGGGAGAGGTCGAGCATCTCAGAGGTCCTCGAAGCGGGGGGCGGGGCTGGGCTGGAGCAGGCCGTCGATGGTGGCGAAAGTGCCGCGGAACGCGTTGTGGGGGTGGTCCGGGGCCTCCGAGAGGGTCAGGATCGGGGCGAAGCAGGCGTCGGTGCCTTCCAGCAATGTGCACCAATGCTGGCGCGGATGGCGCCGGAAGGTGGCCGAAAGTTCGTCGCGCAGCGCCGGGTCGAACTGGCTGGAGGCGAGGCCCAGCTTGTCCTTGAGCACCGCGAAGAAGGGCGGCTCGAGCGCGCCGATCGCGACCCATCGGCCGTCGGCGCATTCGTAGCTGTCGTAGAAGGCGGCGCCGCCATCGAGCAGGTTAGCGCCGCGCGCGTCGCACCACATCCCCGCGGCGAGCAGGCCGTATGTCTGCGCGCCGAGCAGAGCGGCACCGTCGACCATCGCGCAGTCGATCACGCTGCCCTTCCCGGTCGTGCGCGCGGACAGCAGGCCGGCGAGCATGGCGAAGGCGAGCAGCATGCCGCCGCCGCCGAAATCGCCCACCGCATTGGCGGGCGGCGTCGGCGGCCCGCCAGCGCGGCCATAGCCGTGGAGGTTGCCGGCGAGCGCGATATAGTTGATGTCGTGCCCCGCCGCCGCGGCGAGCGGGCCCGCCTGCCCCCAGCCGGTCATACGGCCATAGACGAGGCGTGGGTTCTCGACGCGAAGGTCGTCCGGCCCGAGGCTCAGCCGCTCCATCACGCCGGGGCGGAACCCCTCGATCAGGCCATCGGCGTCGCGAACCAGCGCGCACACCCGGGCAAGATCGCCCTGGTCCTTGAGGTCGAGCGTCAGGATCTCGGCGCGGTTCCGACGCAGGATGTCCTTGTCGGGCGGGATCGGCGGGGTCCAGCCGGCGCGCTCGATCCGCACCACCTCGGCACCGTGATCGGCAAGCATCATCGCGGCGAACGGTGCCGGCGCGAGGCCGGCGAACTCGACGATGCGGATCCCCTCGAGCGGCTGCACGCCCTCTCCTCTCCTTTTCGGCGAGCCTAGGCGGCGCTGGCATCGGAGTCAGCAGGTTTCGCCGCGGACGAAGCGATGGCATAGCTCGGGCGATGCAACGCCTCCCCGCCTCCGCCGAAGCCGCCGAACGGCTCGCCGCGTCCGGACGACGGCCCGAGGCGGTGCTGATGATGAACCAGCTCGCCGCCGCCGGCGATCCCGATGCGCTGTTCGCGCTCGGCCTGTGGCGGCTCGCCGGCCGGATCGTGCCGCCCGACGTCATGCAGGCGCGCGACCTCTTCCGCCGGGCGGGCGAGGCCGGGCGGCGCGACGGGGCCCGGGTGCACGTCAATTTCCTCGCCAGCGGCACCGGCGGTCCGGCCGACTGGCCGGCGGCGCTGAAACGGCTCGGCGCCCTCGCCCGACACGATCCGGCCAGCCGGACGGCGCTGGCGCTGATCGAGACGATGGACCTGGATGCGGCCGGCGGTTCGGGTGCAACCCCGACCGGTGGCGTCGTACACGAGACGCCGGAGGTGCGGCATTTCGAGCGCTTTTTCACGCCGGGCGAATGCGATTATCTGACGGCGGTCGCGGCGCCGCGCATGAAGCCGTCGGTGGTGGTCGACGAGCACACCGGCAGGCAGGTGCCGAATCCGATCCGCACCTCCGACGGCGCCGACTTTCCCTGGCTGCTCGCGGACCCCGCGGTCACGGCGCTGGGCCGCCGGATCGCGGCGGCGAGCGGCACCGGCTTCGACCAGGGCGAGCCGCTGCAGGTGCTGCGCTACCGATCGGGGCAGCAATACAGGCCGCATCTCGACGCGATCGCCGGGCTCGACAACCAGCGCATCCTGACGATGATCGTCTATCTGACCGACGGCTATCGGGGCGGCGAGACCCGCTTCACCCGCAGCGGCTTCACCTTCCGCGGCCGCAAGGGCGACGCGCTGCTGTTCCGCAACACGCTGCCCGACGGTCGGCCCGATCCGGCCTCCGAACATGCCGGCCTGCCGGTGACCGCCGGCACCAAGCTGATCGCCAGCCGCTGGATCCGGGCGCGGACGCTCGTGCCCGAATAGGAGGAACTATGCCGGAAGAGCCCCAGACGAAACGCAGGCGGTCGCTCGGCAGCGGGGCGCTGATCGCACTGTTCGGGCTGCCCTTCGCTTTGTTCGTCGCTTTCCTGTTGTTCCAGCGCAGCACGCCCGACGCGCTGGAGGCGCGCCTGGCCGAACGACCGGAGCTCGAAGACACGCTGGCCGCCTTCCGCACCGCCTATCCGGACGACTATCGCGCCTTCCTCGCGCGGGTCTCGGCCGTCGCCGATGCCGAAGGGCAGTCGGCGGCCGAGCGCGCCGCCGGCGAGGACATCCGCCGCTTCGTCGCCGGCAAGGCGGACGCGATCGTTCGCGCACCGGCCGCGGACCTGCACGCGCTGGCCCGCGCGATCGCGGCTCTGGTCGCCGAGCTGCAGCGCGTCGATGCGGGCCTCTGCGCCCAGTTCGTGACGCAGGGCGCCATGGAGCCGGCCCGCCTCCCCGCCCCGGCGAGCCGCGCGATCGGCCGGATGAACGCGCAGTTCCTCACTGCCGCACGCGGCGGCGAGGCCGGCGGCAGCCCGCGCGGGCCGCTGAGCCCGCCCGATACGGCCGCCTGGCTGCAGCGCATGGCTGCGATCGATCCGGCGCTGGTGCGGCAGGCCCAGACCGGCGGCGCGGCAGACATGCGCCCGGCCCGGCTTTGCGCCAACGGCGTGACGGTCCACCGCGCCGCCGCCGAGCTGCCCGAGGCGCAGGCGGCCAACGTCATGGCGCATCTCGTGCGGCAATCGTTCGGTGGCGCGGGCGCGGCGACTCAGTAGAGCGGTATGCCGAGCACCCTGGGCGGCTTGCGATCGCTCGGCAGCATCGGCGTCAGGTCGTTCACGTCCCGGGCGGGCCGCGGCCAGTAGCGGCGTCGCCAGATCCACAGGCCCCAGAAGTAGAAGCCGATCCAGGGGAGCGCCAGGCCGATCGCGTAGAGATAATGGCGCGGCTCGAACTTCCAGCCATATTCCCACCACAACCAGGTGATGAAGCCGGGGAACAGCAGCGCCACCTGGCAGACCAGCAGCAGGAACAGGGCGTGCCAGACGGGCAAGCCGCGTTCGATCCGATCGAAACGGCCCAGCCGTTCCATTTCACGGGCGAGGTGGCGCACGAAGCCTGCGTAGTCGGACCAGGGGTGGGTGCCGTAGACCGCGACCGGCCACCCGTCCTCGCGCCGGATGGTGCATTTGAAGAACTTCCGTGGGCCGCCCGGCCGGCAGCCGAGGCGGACATGGGTGATCGAAGAGACCGGAATCTCGATCCGTCCGCACACCGCTCCCTCGATGGCAATATGCGAGCCGTCCTCGGCGATACCGGCGACGACGTATTTCTCCCGCAGCCCCGCCACGCGGAGCGAAATGCTGTTCTTGAGATAATAGAGCTCGCCCGGAAACGACTCTTCCAGCTGTGTCATCCGATACATGCGCGCCCCTCGCACTCGATCTTCACGAATGGCACGCTAGCCGGCGTCGGAATGAATGAGAAGCGACGGAGCCGGACGCCCTCATGCTTGACGGATCAACGTCCGTTTTTCGACTCATTGCGGGCATTCAGCTATTGAGCGAGACGGGTTGAATGAGCGCCAAATACGATCGGATCGGAATCAATTACGCGGAGCTTCGCAAGCCCGACCGCGCATCGCGCTAGCTTCCGTTCGACGATGATACTTTCGACGCCTCCATGGGCTCTCAGCAACCCCGAACCGGGATTGCGGAGTCTGCAGCACGATCTCGAAACGGGTGAATGGGAACGTCGCTACGCGGAGTTGCTTTCCCTTGACGCATATGACGCGGGCTATCGGCTTGTCGTAGCTGGCTGATCCGAGATGTCCGCTTTCGACCCCAAGTGGACACCCGCCATCGAGGCCGGCTCTCGTCAGCCGCCTTGTCGTCATACTCCTGGCTGCCGCGATAGCGGCGCAGGCCGTCGCGGCCGCGCCAGTCGCGGCGTCCGTCGCGCCAGCGGCGGCGGTCGTCGCGCCAGGTGCGGCGCTCGACGGTGCGTTCGCACCAGCCGCGGTCGCAATAGGTGTCGACGATCCGCTCGCGCACCACGCCGTTGTTGGACGAGCTGTTCGAGCTGGTGTTGGAGGATTGGGCGCCGGCCTCGGCCGCACCTGCGGCCAGCGCGACCGCGCCGGTCAGGGCGAAGATGATCCGCATATCCTGCTCCTTTGTCGCTGGCCGCTCAATGCCCGTTGCAGGCGAAACGGGCGCTGAATGGCGAATCCGCCGCGAGGTGCTCGTCCCAAAGGCGGGGCGCATCGTCGAAATGCGGAGGGCCGGACGCGGCAGCGCGGCGTCCTTCTGATCAGGCGAACGGCCCTTACCGGAGACCGCTGTGACGATGTCCCACTTCATGATCGGCGTGCTGCTGCTGGTCTGCACCGTTCTGCCCCTGGCCTTCGCCTGGCGGCTGTGGCGGCTCGACGAGCCGACCCGGGCAGGCTGGCTGGTCGTGATCGCGGACACCCTGGTCTTCACCCTGCTGATCCTGCTCGTCGGTCGCTGGGACATCGCCGGGATCTGGACCCGCTTCCTCCTGATGGCGGTGATCCTCATCGCGATCCTGCTTTCGGCGCGGCGACATCGCGGGCGGGCCTGGCGCGACCCGGCCGGTGGCCCGTTCTGGCGGCGGCATCTGACCACGGCCTCGCTCGCTTTCTTCGGCCTGGCGTTGGGCTATATATCCTCACCGGGCTGTTCCATCGCGACGCGCCCCGGCCCCTCGCCTTTCCGATCGCCGACGGCCGGTTCGTCGTAGCGCATGGCGGCGGGATCGGGCTGCTCAACCATCACAGCAGACACCGGGCGCAACGTCATGCGGTGGACATCGGTGCGGTCGGCCCGGCCGGGTTCCGCGCGGCCGGCCTGCTGCCGGCCGACCCCGCGCGCTACGCCGTCTTCGGCAAGCCGGTGACCAGCCCGTGCGCCGGGCAGGTGGTCTCGGCGACGGACGGGCTGCCGGACCTTCGGCCGCCCGCGACCGATACGGAGCATCCGCCGGGTAACCATGTCGTCCTCGCCTGCCAGGGCCTACGGGTCGAGTTGGCCCATTTCCGGCAAGGCAGCATCGCGGTGGCGGCGGGCGATCGCGTCGCCGTCGGCCAGCGGCTCGGGCAGGTCGGCAATTCGGGCAATTCGACCGAGCCGCATCTGCACGTCCATGCGGTCGATCCGCGCACCGGCGCCGGCGTGCAGATCGCGTTCGACGGCGTCATTCCGACGCGCAATGCGGTGTTCGTGCGCCAGGTCAGTCGAGCGGGCCGCCGCGCCACGCCGGCATCGGCCGCTCGCCGAGCGCGACCTCGACCGCGGCGGCAGCGAGCAGGCGGGTCGAATCGAGGATCGGCAGCGGCGAGATGTCGGCGGTGATCAGCAGCGGGATTTCGGTGCAGACCAGGGCGACGGCGTCGCAGCCACGCGCCTGGAGGCGCACGATGATATCGACATAGGCGGCGCGGGCGGCGTCGGTGAAGATGCCGAGGCAAAGCTCGTCGAAGATGATGTCGTGGATCGTCTTGCGGTCGGCGGCGTCGGGGATCTCCCAGTGGAGGCCGCGGCGGCCGAACGCGCCGGGATAGACCGGGCCGGTCATCGTCCAGTCGGTGCCGAGGATGCCGATCTTCGTGCGGCCGTCAGCGACCGCGCGGCCTGCCACGACCTCGGCGATGTGGAGGCAGGGGGTCGGGAACGGTTCGCCCGGGGCCTCGAAGGCGATGTGGGCGGTGTTGTCCGGGCAGACGAAGAAGTCGGCGCCGGCGGCGGCGAGCTTGCGGGCGTCGGCGAGGAAGATCTCGCGGAGCGCCGGCAGGTCGCCGCGCTCCCAGGCATCGAGCGCGTGGTGCATGGCGATGCCGGTCAGCGTTATCTCGGGGTGGTTGTGCGGGCCCATCTTCGCGACGCCCTCCAGCCAGGTCGTCCGGTAGCAGAGCGTCGCGCCCTCGGCGCTGTGGGCGAGGATGCCGATGTGACGGGTCATGCCGGCAGTCTGCGGTGCGAGGGGCCAACGAGGCAAGCGTGGATTTCTGGCGCGCGGCGGATAAAGTGTGGGCGCGACACCAGAGCGAGGGGCGGCACGATGAAGGCATGGATGGCGATGGCGGCGACGATGCTGGCGGCGGGAACGGCCTCGGCCCAGCGCCCGCCGGTCCAGCATTATCCGGTGAGCGACGCGGCCGCGGCGGCGGTCCGGGCGCCCGGATCGACCCCGCCTTTCTCGGCGGCGGTGCGGGCCGGCGACGTGCTCTACCTGTCGGGGAGCATCGGCAGCCTTCCGGACGGCAGCCTGCCGCAGGGGATCGAGGCGCAGACCCGGCAGGTCATGGAGAATATCCGGGCGGTGCTGACCGACGCGGGTGCGTCGTTCGACGATGTCGTGCGCTGCCTGGTGATGCTCGACGACATGGCCGACTGGCCGGCGTTCAACCGGGTCTATGTGACCTATTTCAATGCCGCGCGGCGGCCGGCGCGCAGCGCCTTCGGAGCCGACGGCCTCGCCCGCGGCGCGCTCGTCGAGGTCGAGTGCACCGCCTATGTGCCGGAGCGCCGCTGACCGCCCCTGGAGACTGTTTGGAAACGCGCTGGTGTGAGTCGGCTGGTAGTGGTTTCGAGAACCGGCGCGCAGCGGACATGGATGTCCGTGAGCACCGGAAGCGCAGAAACCGCCGCCAGACGGCCGCACCAGTAGCGTTTACAAACAGTCTCTCAGCGCGGCGCCATGCGGATGGCGCCGTCCAGGCGGACATATTCGCCGTTCAGATAGACGTTCTCGGCCATGAACACGGCGAGGCGGGCATATTCCCCGGACTGGCCGAGCCGCTTCGGGAACGGCACCTGGGCGGCGAGCGCGTCCTTCACGTTCTGCGGCATCATCGCGACCATCGGCGTCTCGAACACGCCGGGAAGGATGGTGTTGACCCTTATCCCCTCCCCCATCAGGTCGCGGGCGATCGGCAGCGCCATGCCGAGCACGCCGGCCTTGGAAGCGGAATAGGCGGCCTGGCCGATCTGGCCGTCCTGCGCGGCAACCGAGGCGGTGTTGATGATGAGGCCCTTCTCGCCGTCCTCGAGCGGATCGAGCGTCGCCATGCCGGCGGCCGAGGCGGAGAGCACGCGGAAGGTGCCGATCAGGTTGATCTGGACGGCGAGCTCGAACTGGTGGATCGGATAGCGCTTGATCTCGCCCGTCTCCTTGTCGCGGCCGACCGTCTTCACCGCGTTGGCGACGCCGGCGCAGTTGACGCAGATCCGCTCCTGGCCATGGGCTTCGCGGGCGGCCGCGAAGGCCGCGTCGACCGCCTCGTTCGAGGTCACGTCGCATTGGGCAAAGATGCCGCCGATGTCGGCGGCGACCTTCTCGCCCTTGCCGGCGTCGCGGTCGAAGACGGCGACCCTGACGCCCCTGGCGGCGAGCGCGCGGGCGGTGGCCTCGCCGAGGCCGGAGGCGGCGCCGGTGACGACGGCGGCGATCGAGGAATCGAGCTTCATGACGGTGTCTCCCTTTGCCCTGTCCCTAGAGGGGCCGGGCGGGCGTGCGCAAGGCTCGCGTCAGGCGTCATTTCGACGCCGTACTTAACCGGCGATTAGGGTTTACGGCGCATAAACTGCGGCACGGGGTAACTACGGGGGTTTTCGTGGCCAGCAGCCAAATGCTCAAACTGGTGTTCGACAATGGCCAGGACAGCCGCCGGCAATGGCCGCGCCAGCTGACGATCCTGTCGGCCCGGCTGCTCACCGTCACCACCGACGTCCCCGTCCGCATCCGCGACCTCTCCGCCGGCGGCGCCCGCATCGAGGGCTTCAACCTGCCGGCGGCGGGCACCGACGTGATGCTGAAGCGCGGCGCTGCCGATGCGTTCGGCACCATCGTCTGGGTCTCGGGCACCCAGGCCGGGATCGAGTTCGAGGACGCGCTGGAGCACGAGGCGCTCGACGCCTTCCAGAAGGCGCCGGAAATGCCGGCATTGACCCAGCCGGACGGCCGCCGCCCGGGTTTCGGCCGCAAGGGCGGCACCCATCCGCGCTGGTCGGACGGAACTGGCTGGATCGACAGTTAGAGCGCTTCGACGATCGTCACGTTGGCGATCCCACCACCTTCACACATCGTCTGAAGTCCGTAGCGCAGACCACGATTTTTCAAGGCGTGGACGAGCGTCGCCATCAGCTTTGCGCCCGATGCGCCAAGCGGGTGGCCGAGCGCGATCGCGCCGCCGTTGACGTTGAGCTTCTCCGGATCGGCACCGGTCTCGCGTAGCCACGCCAGGGGGACCGGGGCGAAGGCCTCGTTGACCTCGTAGAGATCGATGTCGGCGATCGTCATCCCCGAGCGCTGCAGGGCGCGGACCGTCGCGGGGATCGGCTCTTCCAGCATGATCACCGGATCGCCGGCGGTGACGGTGAGATTGTGGATGCGCGCCAGCGGCGTCAGGCCATGCGCCTTCAGCGCCGCTCCGTTGACGATCAGCACCCCGCTGGCGCCGTCGCAGATCTGCGAGGCGCTGGCCGCGCTGATCCGGCCGCCCTCGCGCAGCAGCTTGACCGAGGCGATGCCGTCCAGCGTGGCGTCATGACGCACGCCTTCATCCCGGTTGTGCAGAACGGTCTCGCCGGTCTCATCGATGACGGGAAGCGCGACGATCTCGTCGGCGAAGGCGCCATCCTGCGTGGCGCGCGCGGCGCGGCGATGGCTCTCCAGCGCGAAGGCGTCGAGATTCTCGCGGGCGAAGCCGTATTTCGCGGCGATCATCTCGGCCCCGTCGAACTGGCTGAACATCGCGACCCCGAATCGCTCCCGGACGCTCTTCGGGAACGGGCCGGTGCCGATGCCGTGCTGCAGCGGCAAAGTGAAGGGCAGCCCCATCGGCACCCGGGTCATCGATTCGACGCCCGCGGCGATCACCATGTCCTGCGTCCCCGACATCACCGCCTGGGCAGCGAACTGGATCGCCTGCTGCGAGGAGCCACATTGCCGGTCGATGGTGACGGCAGGGACGCTCTGCGGCAGCTTCGAGGCGAGCACCGCGGTGCGGCCGACATGGAAGCTCTGTTCGCCCGCCTGCCCCACGCAGCCCATGACCACGTCGTCGATCCCGGCGGGATCGATGCCGGCGCGATCGACCAGCGCGTTCAGCACCTGCGCGGCCAGATCGGCCGGATGCCAGTCCTTCAGTGCGCCGCCGCGCTTGCCTCCAGCGGTGCGGACGGCGTCGACGATAAAGGCTTCCGGCATGAGCTGATCCTCGTGTTCAGGCTTACGTTTACGTCAACGGTAGACGAGCCGAACTGAGTCTGGAAGCCCGGGGAATAAATTGCTATTACGGAGACACAGAGAGGTAGAATCTTCCATGGCGCAAAACCCCTTCACCCATCATCCGAACGAGGTCGGCGAGACCTATGGCCAGCATTTCGGCCATGCGGCCTGGTTCGGGGTGCGGATGATCGGGGGCGGTATCGCCTGCCTGATTCACGCGGTTTTTCCGTTCCTCTGCGTCAATACCGGCAGCGAGACGATGCGTCGCCTCCACGGACGCCTGACCGGCCGCGCCGACAAGGTGAACTGGGAGCGCCACCCGATCATCTGACCGGGGCAAATCACCCGCGGCTCAGGCGACGGGGCGACGTGCCCGGAGCGCCTGCGCGAGCGTGCCTTCATCGAGATAGTCGAGCTCGCCGCCGACCGGCAGGCCGTGGGCGAGCTGGGTGAGCCGCACCGGAAAGGTTTCGAGCCGCTCGGCGAGATAGTGGGCGGTGGTCTGCCCCTCGAGCGTCGCGTTCATCGCCAGCACCACCTCGTCGATGCCGCCGCCGGCGACGCGGGTGATCAGGCCGTCGATATTGAGGTCCTCCGGCCGCACCCCCTCCAGCGCGGAAAGGCGCCCGCCGAGGACATGGAAACGACCCGGAAACAGGCGCGAGCGATCCAGCGCCCAGAGGTCCGACACCTCCTCGACGACGCAGAGCAACCGCGTGTCGCGGCGTGGATCGGCGCAGATGCCGCAGGGATCGGTGGTGTCGACATTGCCGCAGACCGAGCAGACGGAGAGGTTCTGGTTCACCTTCTCCAGCGCGCGCAGCAACGGCGTCAGCGCGCTTTCGCGCCGCTTCATCAGATGCAGCACCGCGCGCCGCGCCGAGCGCGGGCCGAGGCCGGGGAGCCGGGCCAGCGCCTGGGTCAGCGCTTCGATTTCCTGGGAGGCCATGTGGGTTAGGTAGCCGTCATTGCGAGGAGCGCAAGCGACGAAGCAATCCAGGAGCGGGAGTTGGATTGCTTCCCCCGGCCTGCGCCGGGGTCGCAATGACGGAAACTCATCGCTAAGTCCGACCCATGCGCATTGCCTTCATGGGAACCCCGAACTTCGCCGTGCCGACGCTCGATGCCCTGCTGGCGGCTGGGCATGATGTCGTCGCGGTCTACACTCAGCCGCCGCGGCGCGCAGGGCGCGGCAAGGCGCTGTCCCCCTCCCCCGTTCAGCGGCGCGCCGAGGAAGCCGGGATCGAGGTGCGCACGCCACTGACGCTGCGCGACGCAGACGCGCAGGCCGACTTCGCGGGGCTGGACCTCGATGTCGCGGTAGTCGCGGCCTACGGGCTGATCCTGCCGGTGCCGATCCTTGAAGCGCCGCGGCATGGCTGCCTCAATGTCCATGCATCGCTGCTGCCGCGCTGGCGCGGCGCAGCGCCGATCCATCGGGCGATCCTGGCCGGCGACGAGATGACCGGCGTGTGCATCATGGGCATGGAGAAAGGGCTCGACACCGGCCCGGTCTATGCGCGGCGCGAGACGGCGATCGACCGCAAGACCGCGGGCGAGCTCACCGCCGAGCTGGCCGGGATCGGCGGGGCGCTGATGGTCGACGAGCTGGAGCGGATCGGCGAGATCGTTCCGGAGCCCCAGCCCGAAGACGGCGTGACCTATGCCGCCAAGATCGAGAAGGCCGAGGCGAAGCTCGATTTCTTGGGCGACGCCGCTCAGGTCGAGCGACGGGTGCGCGCGTTCAACCCCGTGCCGGGGGCCTTTTTTGAGCATGCAGGCGAACGAATCAAAGTGCTTGCGGCCGATCTCTCGGATGAAACCGGCGCGGCCGGGACGGTGCTCGACGCGCGGCTGACCATCGCCTGCGGTTCCGGCGCGATCCGCCCGGCCTTCGTCCAGCGGGCCGGGCGCGCGGCGATGTCTCCCGGAGAACTGCTGCGAGGCTTCGCCATTCCCGTCGGCACGGTCCTCGCGTGACCCGCTTCCGCCTGACCATCGAATATGACGGCCGGCCGTTCATGGGCTGGCAGCGTCAGGCGCACGGCCCATCGGTGCAGCAGGCGATCGAGGAGGCGATCCGGGCGATCACCCATGAGGAGGTGGTGCTGCACGCGGCCGGGCGGACCGATACCGGCGTCCACGCACTGGCGATGACCGCCCATGTCGACATCGACAAGCCGATCACGCCGTTCCGGCTCGCCGACGGCACCAATGCGAAGCTGCGGCCGCTGCCGGTCGCGATCCTCGGCGCACAGGTCGTCGAGGAGGATTTCCACGCCCGCTTCTCCTGCATCGGGCGGCGCTACATCTACCGGATCGTCAACCGGCGCGCCCCGCTGGCGCTGGAGGCAAAGCGGGCCTGGCGGGTGCCGGTGGTGCTCTACGCGGACGATATGAACAAGGCCGCACAAGCGCTTGTCGGAAAGCATGATTTCACGACCTTCCGCTCGGCGCAATGCCAGGCGGAAAGCCCGGTCAAGACGATTGACCGGATCACGGTGCGCCGCCTTGGCGAAGTGATCGAGATCGAGGCGGCGGCACGCTCCTTCCTCCACCACCAGGTGCGTTCGATGGTCGGCTGCCTCGAGCTGGTCGGGCGCGGCAAATGGTCGAAGGCGGATCTGAAGGCGGCGCTGGAGGCGAAGGACCGCGCGGCCCTTGGCTTCAACGCGCCGCCCGACGGGCTTTATTTCGTCGAGGCGTCCTATCCCGGGGAGCGCTGACCGCGCCGAGCCCGAAGACGCGCTGGAGCGACTTTTCCAGCATCAGCAGCTGCCAGAGGGTGCGGCCATGGTCGATGTCGCCGGCGAGGTGACCGTCGGCGAGACGCTGGATCGCGTCGGCGTCGAACCACCCGGTCTCGGCGAGCGCCTGGCTGTGCGCGATCCGCGTCGACTCGCCGGCGAGCGGGCCGCGCAGCCAGGCCGAAACCGGTGTGACGAAGCCCATCTTGCGGCGATGGAGGAGATCGTCGGGCAGGCGATCGGCCAACGCGCGCTTCATCAGCCATTTGCCGGTGCCGCCCCGGAGCCGCATGTGCGGCGGCAGCTTCGCGGCGAACTCGACGAGGCGGTGATCGAGCAGGGGCTCGCGCGCCTCGAGGCTCACCGCCATGCTGGCGCGGTCGACCTTGGTCAGGATGTCGCCGGGGAGCCAGATCCTGAGATCGGCATATTGGGCGCGCGACAGCGCGTCGTTCGCCGGAGCGTCGCGGAAGGCACGGGCGTAGCGCGCCTCGGCGACATGGCCGCCGAGCGGTGCCCGGAAGATCGCGCGGCGGATCGCCGGCGGAGTGACGCCGACAGCGAGCGCATAAGCGGTGCCGCTCCCCTGCCCCAGCGCCTGCAGCGTTGTCTTGGCGCGCAGCCATTGCGGGGCATTGTCGAGCTTGGGGTAGAGGTCGCCGAGCCACCCGGCGGCGCGGCCGAGCGGGCCGGGCAGCAGGCCGCGCACCCGGTCCTCGTTGCGGAACAGGCGGTAGCGTCGGTAGCCGGCCAGTATCTCGTCGGCGCCGTCGCCGGAAAGCGCGACCGTGACCTTCTCGCGGGCCAATTCGCTCACCCGGTAGGTGCCGAAGGCGGAGGCGTCGGCAAAGGGCTCGTCGAAGGCCTCGGCGAGTGTGTCGATCAGGTCGAAATCGGCGGCGGCGACGGTTCGAGTACGGTGGCGGGTGGCGAAGAGTTCGGCGACGCGGGCGGCGTGGGCGGTCTCGTCATGGTCGGCTTCGTCGAAGCCGATCGCACAGGTCTCGACCGCGCTGCGGCTCGCCTCGGCCATGAAGGCGACGACGGCGGAACTGTCGACGCCGCCGGAGAGGAAGGCGCCCAGCGGCACGTCGGCCACCATGCGCGAGCGGACCGCCTCGCGCAGGCGTTCGACCAGCTCCTCCTGCAAAACGCGCACGGGCCGGCGGTCGGTGGTGGAGAAATCGACATCCCACCACTGCACCGGGTTCGCGATCTCGCGGCCGCGGCGGATGCGGAGGTAATGGCCGGCGGGGATCTTGCGCACGCCCTCGACGATCGAGACGTCGTCGGGGACGTAGCCATAAGCGAGATAGTCCTCGATCGCGACCGGATCGGGGGTGCGGCGCAGGCCCGGATGGGCGAGCAGGCCCTTCAGTTCCGAGGCGAAGATCACGGCGCCATCCGCGAGCTGGGCGACGAAGAGCGGCTTCACGCCGAGCCGGTCGCGGACGAGGTAGAGCGCGTCCTCGCCGGCATCGTAGAGCGCGAAAGCGAACATGCCGTTGAGGCGCGCGAGGCAGCCCGCCTCCCATTCACGCCAGGCGGCGAGGATCACCTCGGTGTCGCTCCCGGTCTGGAAGCTGTGGCCCTTGGCTTCCAGCTCGGTACGAATCTCGCGGAAATTGTAGATCTCGCCGTTGAAGCTGATCGCGAGGCGCCGGTCGGGCGTCAGCATCGGCTGGGATGCGGCGTCAGAGAGGTCGATGATCGACAGGCGCCGGTGGCCGAGGCCGATGCCGGGCGCGGTCCAGATGCCGCTGCCGTCCGGGCCGCGATGGGCGAGCGCCTCGGTCATCGCCGCGATCCGGGCGGGATCGACCGGCTTGGGTACGTCGGGATGGAACAGGCCGGCAATGCCGCACATGACGCTACTCCAGCCCCGCGGCGCGGTCGGCGAACGGCGCGACGGGGCCGAGCGCGGCGAGGAAGGCGTCGATTGCCGGGCGCGGGCTCACCCCTTCGGCCAGCGCAGGCGCGGATGCGAGCACGGCAACCGCGCGCTGCGGGCCGCCGATCAGGCGCACCTTCATCGTCTCCAGCTTCACCGCCATGCCGCTCCCGCTCGTGATCCCCCCGACCCGGTAGAAGCTCACCACCTCGCGCACCAGCCCGTGCGAGGCGATCCGCTCCGCCCGCCCGTCCAGCGGAGCCGGAGCGCCGGCGGTCCATGCCCAGGCACTGTCGGGCCCGACCGCGCCCTGGCCGAAACCGATCAGTTCGCGGCCTTCCAACTGGCGGGCGTAGACAGCGATGGCCAGATCGACCTCGCGCCCCTGTCGGTCGCGATAGCGGGCCATACGGAAGAGGTCGGCGCCGGCGAAATGCGGGCGCCAGGGGATGCCGCCCCGCGCCGGCACGCGTTGCCAGCCGGGCACGTCCGGCAAGGTCAGGGTCGCCGGCACGGGGCGGGCGCCCGCCGAAACGGCAGCCGACCAGGCGACCGGGAAGGCGGCAATCAGGACGGTGGCGGCGGCAGCTACGGCAATGGGTGTCCGACCCTGCTCCGATCGCCGCGTGGCGGCATCGAACCAGGGATCGTCGGGGCCGCGGTCGAAGAAGCGCCAGCTCAAGGCCAGAATCAGCGCGATGACGATGGCGAAGAAGATGCCGCCGTAGACGACATGGTCGAAGCCGGCGGCGAGATCGACGCTGCCGGTGCGGTGGGCGACGTAGATGGTCGCGAAGGCGCGCACGCCGTTGGCAAGGATCGGGACGACCAGCGCCACGGCCATGAAGGCGATGCGGCGCGGCCAGGACCGGAAGCAGACATTGGCGACCAGCGCACCGAAGGCGGCCATGGCGATCAGGAACTTCACCCCCGCGCAGGCCTCCGCGACCTCGAAATAGCCGGTCGGCGTGGTGATGAAGATGCCCTCGATATGGGCGGGCACGCCGGCGAGCGCGAGCAGGGCCATGGAGATCTCGGCCGTCACCGTCTGCATCGCCGGCACCAGCTCCTCGCCGGCGGGGATCAGGAACAGCGCGTAGAAGATCGGGAAGGCGAGCGCGCGGCTGACCTGTCTGCCGAGGCAGGCGATGATGGCGCCCTGCAGCATCAGGACGAGGCCGGCATGGCGCGCGAGCGCGAGCCCGCCGGCATCGCCGAGCAGCCAGCCGAGTGCGCCGAGGCCGGCCAGGGCGAGGCCGGGCGCCCAGACGGTCGGCGTCAGCTGCCGGAGGCCCGGTACCCGCTGCCAGACCAGCCAGGCGATGATCGGAGGGATCAGCAGGCAGTGGTTGAAGGTCGAGCTCGACCACCAGATCGCTGCGACGTCGGCGGCATCGCGGTGGAAGAGCGCAAGGATCGCCGCCGCCGCAGCGCCCAGCGCGACGAGGTGCGTCCGCCACGGGCCGGCAACGGCGGCGGCGTCGAGGCGCACGGCGAGAGTCACGCGGCCGCCTTCCCGGCCGGCGGCGCCACCATCTCCACCAGGGGCGCGAGGCGCCGCTCCCAGCCGTAGCCGATTTCGACACGCTGCCGGGCGGCGGCGCCGAGCGCCGCGCATCGGGGCTCATCGTGCAGCAGGCCCCGAATCGCGTCGGCCATCGCCGCCGCGCCGTCGGCAACCACCAGGTCGCGGCCGGGCTCGGCCTCGATCCCCTCGAAGGCCGCGCGGGTGGCGACCACCGGCTTGGCCATCGCCATCGCTTCCAGCACCTTGTTCTGGATGCCGCGGGCGATGCGGAGCGGCGCGACGACGAGGTCGGCCGCCGCCAGCCACGTGCGGATGTCGGGGACCGCGCCAGTCACGTGGACCCGCGCGCCGGCCAGCGCACGCACCTCCGCGGCCGGATTGCGGCCGGCGATCACGAAGCGGCCGGGGATGTGCGGCAGCACCTCGCGGACGAACCAGCCGACCGCGTCGACATTGGGCGCATAGTCCATCTGGCCGGTGAAAAGCAGGACCGGCCCTTCCCCGCGCTCGGCCGCGACGAGACGCGGAAAGGCGGCGGCGGGATCGAAGAAGGCGAGATCGATGCCATTGGAGAGCGCGCGGATGTCGGCGAGGCCCGTCCGCGACCGGAACAGGGCGGCCTCGGCCTCGCTGACGAACAGCGACAGATCGGCGCGCGCGGCGGTGGCGCGCTCGAAGGCGAAGAGCTTTTCCGCCTCGCGACGATGGACCCAGCGCATCGGGCCAGACGCGTCGTTGGCATATTGGGCGAACTTCGCCGAATCCATGTCGACAAAGTCCATCACGAAGCGTGCCGGACAGTCCGACGGAACGAACTGCGCCATCTGGCCGGAAAAGGCGAAGATCGCGCCGATTCGGCCGGTGGCAAGCAGGCGATCAACGAAGGCGCGCAGGCCTGCGCTGTCGAACAGGGTCAGCGAGACCGGCTTGCCGCGCGCCAACGCACGGGTGCCCGCCACCGCCTTGCCGGTGCGGCGGACTTCGACATGCGCCTCGCCAAGGGCGCCGCCGAGAGCGGTGCGCAAGGCCGGTAGGTGAGCCGCATCGGCCTCATCGTCGGCGAAGCAGGCGACATGGACGCGGGCCAGCCCCGTCAGGTGCTTCAGGATGTGCCAAGAGCGGATCTTGTCGCCGCGGTCCGGCGGATAGGGGATGCGGTGGGCGAGGAAGAGAATGTCGCTCATCCGAGCCCCCGGGCGATCGGCGGGCCGAGGCGGTTGGCGAGCCAGAGCGGCAGGCGCTGCCAGAGCGCGACCTGCAGACGATATCTGGGGTTGAGCGGATTGACCTCGCGCCGCTCGCCCCACCGGGCATAGGCGAGCGGCTGCGGCTCGAAACCCCAGTTCTTCTTGAAGGCGAAGGCGCCGGTGCCGAATTTCGAACGGCCGAAATCGAAGCGGGTGCAGCCCCGCGCCGCGGCGTGACGCATCAGCTCGTAATACATCAGCTCGTTGGCGCGGGCGGCGCGGGCCATGCGGGTGCCCCCGCCCCAATAGGGGTAGACGGTGCCGTTGAAATAGAGGCTGAGCACGCTCGCCAGCGGCTGCCCGCCCCGGCTAACCGTCAGGATGTCGGCATCTTCGCCGAACGCGCCCAGCACCGATTCGAACAGGGCGCGGGGGAAGACCGGCGTGCCGAGATTGCGGACGCTCTCGGCATAAGCGCGGTAATGCGGACCGGGATCGCGACCGATCGCGACGTCGAGCCCGAAGCCGAGCGCGCGGCGGACCTCGGCGCGCTGCTTGCGCGGAATCGATGTCAGGATCGCCTCGTCATCCTGCGGCAGGTCGCGCGCGAAACCGGCATAGGTGTCGCGGCTGACATGCCAGCCGTCCGGGCACGGGCCGCCACGCAGCTCGATCGACGGGCAGCCCAGCCGGTCGGCCAGCCTGATCGCCTCGCCGGCGATGGGATTGGCGGGCGCCGCGTCGACGGACAGGATGCCGCCATCGACGCCGAAGCCGGTCGAGACCAGGGCAGCGCCGAACAAAGGCGATCGCATCTCCGTCAGGGGAAGCAGGCCGACAATTTCCCCGACGCGCTTCGCAACCAGAAGGTGGGCGCGCTGGCCGGTGCCGGCCGCGATGGCGCGACTCCATTGCGGGAGATGGAATGGCGTCGCCTGCGGATGGGCGCGCACGAATGCTGCCACCGCCTCATCGGTCTGATCGGCGGTTGTCACTTCGATCGGCGCGATCGGGGCATGCGCGTTCATGCGAGGCGCCTCCGTTCGGCAGCGGCGACCTCATCGGTGCGGCCCCAGGCATGGGCCATCAGCAGTTTCAGTAGTTTACCCTGCATCCCGGAGAGATTGGTGTAATGTCTAAGCTTCGATCTGAGCGGCGCATCGGCCACGCGCGGCTGGTCCGGATCGACCTCCCACGGATGGAAATAGAAGATCGCAGGGCGCTGCTCGCTGGCGTTGACGCGCGCGACCGCCCAATTCGAGAAGGCATAGGGCAACAGGCGGAAGAAACCGCCGCCTCCCGCTGCCATCCGCCGCCCGGCGATGTCGATGGTGGTGACCGGCAGTTCGATCAGTTCGGCGTCCGCCACCGGCCGCCAGGCGAAGCGCGGCGACTCCCGCCAGCCATAGTGATCGTGCCGCACCGGCGCGACGCTCGAGGAATAGGCATAGCCCTCTTCCGCCAGGACCGGGTGCGCCCAGGGCGTCCGCGGGTCGATCGAGAAGCTCGGCGCGCGGTATCCCGTGACCTTTTGCCCCGACGCATCTTCCAGAGCTGCCCGCGCCTTTGCGATGTCGTCCCGGAATTCGGCCGCACCCGCCATGGCGAAGACGCGGCGATGGTCCCAGCCATGGCTGGCGACCTCGTGGCCGGCCTCGGCGATGCGTCTGATCAGGGCGGGATGGCGCGCCGCGACCCAGCCGAGGGTGAAGAAGGTCGCCTTCACCCCGGCTTCGTCGAACAAGCCGAGCACGCGATCGGTATTGGCCTCGACCCGGCGCGGCAGGTTGTCCCAGTCCGCGCGGTCGATCACGCGTTCGAACGCGCCGACCTGGAACCAGTCCTCGACATCGACGGACAGCGCATTGCGCATCGGCCCTCCCCTCAGGCGGCGTTGGACCTCACGGCGCCGTCCTGATTGGACTCGACCCATTCGACGAGCAGGGTCAGCACCCGCCGCAGCATTGCCTCCTGGTCCTCCACCCGGGCCTCGAGCGCTTCGATCCGGCCGGCCAGCGCGGGATCCTGCTCGATCGCCTGTGGAGTCGGCACCGGCTCGTCGCGGACGAGTTGCGGCCGGGCCGAGCGCAGCGGCAGGACGCGCTCTTCCGCCGCCGGAGCCTCGACGCGGGCCGGGGCGGCGTCGGCGTTCATCTCGGCGGCAACGGCGCGGACCGTCGCGGCGGTGATCAGGTTGCCGTTCTCGATCGCGGCCTGGAGCAGCAGCCGGTTGGCGAGCTGGTTGACGCGGCGGGGAATGCCGCCGCTTTCGGCATGGAGGACGGCGAAGGTGTCGGCGGCGAAATCGGGGCGGCCCTGCCAGCCGGCGACCATCAGGCGGTGGCCGACATAGGTTTCGATCTCGTCGGCATCCATCGCGTCGAGATGGTGGGTGGCGATGACGCGCTGGCGCAGCTGCTCGAGCCCCGGCGAGGCGAGCTTCTCGCGGAACTCGGGCTGGCCGAGTAGCAGGATCTGGAGCAGGGCATGGCCGCGCGCCTGGAAGTTGGAGAGCATGCGCAGCTCTTCCAGCGCCGAGACCGGCAGGTTCTGCGCCTCGTCGACGATCAGCAGCGTACGCTTGCCGGAACGGACCTCTTCGGTCAGCCGCCGCTCGACCGCTTCGAGCAGGGCGGCCTTCTCGATGCCGCGGATCGCGAGACCGAGGCCCTGGGCGGCGAGGCGCAGCATGTCGTCGCCCTCGACCTGGGTCGAGACCAGGCTGATGACGTTGAGCCGCGCGCGGTCGATCGTCGCCATCAGATGGGCGGCGAGCGTCGACTTGCCGGCGCCGATCTCGCCGGTGATGACGATGAAACCCTCGCCCTGGGAGATGCCGTAGCCGAGATAGGCCATCGCCTTCTTGTGGCTGCGGCTGCCGAACCAAAAGCGCGCGTCCGGGGTCAACTGGAAGGGCTGTCCGGTCAGGCCGAAATGCTCGATATACATGGGCTTGTCCCTGGCCTTTCGTGCCTACCAAAAGGTGTATCTGAGGCCGATCAGGCCCGTCGCGACGGTGCTGTCGATCAGGCTGCCGTCGGTATGATAGAGGCCGAGCGCAGCGATCAGCTGCAGCCGGTCGAACAGGAATGTGCGTGAATAGCTGAGCGTACCGCCGATCGTCGTCACGTCCCCGAACGCATCCGGATCGCTGCTGTACCAGCTCGCATAGGCATCGAAGCCGAGCTGCGACGTGCGGCTGAGCTCGCGCCCGACCGAGCCGAAGACCTGGAAGCTCTCGTCCTCGCGGCCCCCGAAACTATCGAAGGCGGGATCGTCGGGCCGGGCGAAGCGGCGATGGGCATAGCCGGCGCCGAATCCGAAATCCCACAGGCCGCGTGAGCCCGAGAAGAGGATCGAGGCGCCGCGCATCCGGTAGCTGGTGCCGCGGATCGACTGTAGCGACGAGGCGAAGCACTGGCCGCTGCCCGGCTCCTGGCCGCCGATCGCGCAATTGCCGAGATCGCCGGTGAACGGGTTGCGCAGGATATCAAAGTCTGTCGGCAAGTTATTGAGATTGGCGATCAACGTGCCACCGAACGTCTCCACCGTGTCGAACACGGCCGCAGTCACCCCGAACCCGCGGCGGAACTGGTGGCGGAAGGTGCCGACGATGGTCGTGCCGCCATAGCGATGGCCGGCGCGGGCCGTGAGCTCGGTGCGCGGGGTCGGCCGCCAGATCAGGCCGCCGTCATAGATCAGGCCGTCGACGTCATAGGTGAGCAGCCGCGGCCGCGACGGGTCCGGCACGGCGCGGCCGTCCGGGCCGACGACGGGAAGGCCGTTGGCGTCGCGGGCCAGGTCGATCTGGCTGGATTCGAGCTGCTCGTAGCCGACGCCCGCGGTCAGGGCGAGCGTCGGGCTGACCGGCACGACGACGTCGCCGCGCACGAACGTGCCTTCGAAGCGATAGTCGAACGGCCCGCCTGAATCCGAACGCATATGGCCGGCGCCGACGGTCCAGCCGAACGGCAGCCGGCCCGGCCCCATGCCGATGCTGCCGGTGGCGCTGTGGGTGATCGAATCATCATAGTCGTCGCCGAAGCCCAGGAAGGCCTCGTCGTCGACCGCGGTGTAGCCGAGCCGGTAGGCGGCGTTGACCGCGACCGGCCCGACATGGGTCGCCAGCGTCGGGCCGGCATAGATGCTGTAGACCTCGGTCGAATCATCGCGATCGGTGACGCCGAGGGCGCGCCCGACCCCGCCGGTGCGGGTCGCCAGCGCACCGGCGTCGAACTGCAGGGCGCCGGGGACGATGTCGGCATTCACCCGGGCAATGCCGCTGTGGATGTCGCTGTCGGCGACATCGCCGCTCCATTCGATGTTGCGCTGGTAGCGGTAGCTCGCCTGGGCGCGGACGCGGCGGGTCTGGATCTGACCGTCGACGCCGGCGGCGACGCTGGAATAGGTGAAGGTCTCGCCACCATCGAGCTCGGCGCTCAGCACCTGGGCGAATTCGAGATAGGCCTGGACGTCGCTGCGGGCGCGGCCCGGGCGCGTGGCGCGCCCGTTGCGGCTGTCCTCCGGTTCCGCGGCATCAGACGCCGCCGTTGCGTCCGGCCCGCCGACGACCGGCGGCGGATCGTAGGAGACGCCCGAGCGCGGCATGCCCGCCTGGCCGTGCGCCGTCGTCGCCGCGACGAGCAGACCGAAAGCGAGCGCCAGCCGGCGGAGGACGCGAAGCTCACTCCGCATCGGGATAGCCTTCATAGGCGCCGAACTTGCGGCCATTGACGGCGATCGCGGCGCCATTGAGGAGGAGCCCGACAGTGTCGCAGGCCGAGAGCAGCTGGATCGTCTCGCGCAGGTCTGCCTCAGTGGTGCGGTCGGCACGGACCACGACCAGCACCTGGCCGACATGGCCGGCGAGCACGGTCGCGGGCGACGCCATCAGCGCCGGCGGCGAATCGAACAGGATGATGCGGCTGCGGTTCGCGTCGACCAACCGGGCCAGCACTTCGCGGGTGCGATCGGACGCGAGCAGCTCCGGCACGTTGTTCGCCTTGCGTCCGGCGGGCAGGACCGAGAGGCCGCGCACGTCGGTCGGGACCACGAACTCCTCTGGATCGAGAGACGGATCGGCGAGTGCATCGACCAGGCCGGGGCCGCCGGGAATGCCGAGGGTCGCCAGCGCATCGGGCTTGGAGAAATCGCCGTCGATCAGCAGCACCTCGACGTCGCGTTCGCCGGCGAGGCTGAGCGCGAGGTTGATCGCGCAGAAGCTCTTGCCCTCGTTCGGCTGGCCCGAGGAGATGAGCACGGTGCGCCGTTTCTCCTCCGGCAGCGACACGCGCCGCTCGATGCCGACGAGGAGCTGGCGCTTCACCAGCCGGAATTCCTCGGCGAGGCCGGTGGCGGGCGCTTCCGGGACGACAAAGCCTTTTTCAGCCAAGATATTGCGGTCGATTGCTGCGACACCATCGAGACGCGGTTCGGCGGGAGCTATAACTGGCAATTCGGGTTCAGGTGCGATTTCCGGCTCCGACACACTCTCGCTTTCTTCCCCTCTCCCTTGGGGGAGGGGGTAGGGTGAGGGGGTCGGACGTTCGTGGGTATCATCGGGAGTCAGAACCCCCTCACCCCAACCCTCTCCCCACTGGGGAGAGGGAGACTCAGGTTCGATAACGGGTGCACGTTCCGGCTCGGACTGGACCTCCGCCGGCACAGGCGGCGGCGCGGCAGGCGGCACGAACACGCTGCCGAAATCGTAGACTTCGGCGGCGCGCTCGAAGAGCGAGGAGGCGCCGTGCTTGGTCATATCGGTCCTCACGCGACCCCGCTGCGCTGCCAGAATTCGACGAGGATCAGCGCGGCATAGCCGCCGGCGAGGGCCGCGCCTGCCCCGCCGAGCCAGACGAGCTGCTGCCGGCGGCGCGTGCGCTCGGGCGGCGTCACCACTTCGCTCAGCGTGCCGAGCACCGGCAGGCCGGTGACCGCCGCGAGCCGGTTCTGGGTCGGAAAGGTCGTCTGGAGCTGGCCGAGCACGAAGGCGACGGCGCCGCCCGCGCCGAGCGCGAGGACGAGCACCGCGGTCAGGAAGATCGGCCGGTTGGGCGCGGCCGGCACGCCCGGCACGCTCGGCGGCTCGACCACTTGGATGGCGAGCGGACTGGTGTTGCGGGCGGCATCGCTGCGCAGACGGGCCTGCTCGCGGCTGGCGAGGAGCTGGTCGTACTGCTGCTTCAGCACGTTGTAGTCGTTGTCGAGCCGCTCCTGCTCGGCGGCAAGGCTTGGCGCGCTCGACTGGCGCGAGCTCAATTGCGCGAGATCGGCCTGAAGCTGGTTGCGCCGCGTCGTCGCGGCGGCAAGCTGGCCGTCGCGCTCGGAGAGCATGGCGCGCAGCGAGATGTAGCTCGGGTTGGACGCCCCCGCGACAGGTCCGCCGCGCTCGGCCTGCGCATAGGGGCGCAGGCGCGCGATCTGCTGGCGGAGCGCCTGAATGTCCGGATGCTGCTCGGTCCAGCCGCGGGCGAGGCTTTGATTGATCTGGCCCTCGAGCGACGCGATCTGGCCGCTTGCCGTGGTGCCGCCGTCGGTACCCGGCAGGTTGGCGGGTGTGGAACTCAGCTGCGCACGCATCGCATTGACCGCGGCCTGGCTGGCGAGGAGCTGCTGCTGGATGTCGGCGAGCTCGGCGCGGGCGGCCGACATGCGCTGGGAAATCGAGCCCTCACCGGGGAGCAGGCCCATGAAGCGCTGCTCGAACTCGACGCGACGCTGCTCGGCCTCGCGCAGCGCGGTCTCGCGGCGCGCCAGCTCCTGATCGAGGAACTGGAGCGACTGGCCGGCCGAGGCGTCGCCGGCGGCGTTCTGGCGCATGAACTCGTCGATCAGACCCTGGACGGTCGCCGCGGCGGTGCGGGCGTTCTGGCCGTTGGAGAAGCTCGAGATGTTCGAGCTCGCGATGATCTCGATCATGCCGTCCGGCTGGACGGTGATCTTGATCCGCTCGCGCAGGGCGGAAACGACGCCGCCCAGCTCGCGGTCGTTGGCGGCGAGATTGGCCAGATCGGTGCGCCGCGCGATGGCGAGCAGGGTCTCGTTCGAGGTCAGCGTCTGCTTGAGGCGCATCACCTGGTTCTGGCGATCGTCGGGCGCGCCGGGCTGCAGCGGCAGCGCCTGCTGGACCTGGACGAAGAGGCGCGCCTTCGCTTCGTAGCTGTTCGGAATGAGCGCGATGACCAGCCAGCCGAGCACAGCCACGCCCCAGGCCGTGCCGAGCGCCAGCCAGCGGCGGCGCCACACCTGGTGGAGCGCGATCCTGACCTGTTCGTAAAGTCCGTCCATCGGCGGTGTATCGTCCTTCAGGGCTGGCGCACGTGGCGGATCAGAACATGCTTTCGGGAATGATGATCACGTCGCCGGGCTCGAGCCGGACATTGGCGCTGACGTCGCCGCGGCGGAGCAGACTGGCGATCTTGAGGTCATATTCGCGCTGGGCGCCCGAGCCGCGATCGGTCCGGACCAGACGGGCGCGGTCGCCCGCAGCATATTCGCTGAGGCCGCCGACCGCGATCATCGCGTCGAGCAGGGTCATGTTGGCGCGGTAGGGGATCGCCGCCGGCCGCTCGGTGGCGCCGACGATGCGGATCTGCTGGGCGAAGGTGCCCTGCGGCTGATCGACCATCACCGAGACGAGCGGGTCCTGGATGTACTGGGCGAGGATCGCGCGGATGTCCTCGGCGAGCTGGGCGGGGGTCTTGCCGACGGCGACCATGTCGGTGATCAGCGGCGTCGTGATCCGCCCGTCTGGACGGACCTGGACGCGCGCGCCGAGCTCCGGGTTGCGCCAGACGAAGACGGTGAGCTGGTCGAGCGCGCCGATCTGGTAATTCTCGCCGACCTGGTCGCTGGTACCGACGAAGCTGGCGGGCGGCAGGCTTTCGCCCGTACCGCCGCCGGTCGCACAGGCGCCGAGCGCTGCGGCCAGGATGAGGGTCAAACCGGACTTGGCGGGAACGCGCATCATCGATCCTCTTCAAAGGCTGCCTCGCCGCTCCGTCCGGTCCCGAAACGGGATGGCCGACGCGCGGGATTTCGCCGCCCGCTATGGCCGCAAGAGGTAAAATTCGGGTTAGGAACAAGCGCCTTTTCGGGCGCGTCCCGGAATGGGACGTGAGGGCCGGAAGGCGTTAAGCGCCGACGACCATCTCCCGCGCCGGCTGCTGGGCGAGGAAGGCCTGCGGGCTCGCCGACAGGCCGTAGGCGCCGGCGAGAAAGACGGCGACGAGATCGCCCGGCCGGGCGTCGGGCAGCGCGACATCGTCGGCCAGCCGATCGAGTGGCGTGCAGAGGCAGCCGACCACCGTTGCGTCGCTTTCGGGCCCGGCGCCGAAGCGGTTGGCGATGGCGACGGGATAGTTGCGGCGCACGACCTGGCCGAAATTGCCCGAGGCGGCGAGCTGGTGCTGCATGCCGCCATCGGTGACGAGGAAGGTCTTGCCGTGGCTCTCCTTGCGGTCAACGATCCGGGTCAGATAGACCCCGCACTCGCCGACCAGCCAGCGGCCAAGCTCGATCGCGAATTCCGTGTTCGCAAGCACTTGCGGGCGCTTTCCAAGGGTTTCCGCAAGCGCAGCTGCGATCGTCTCGACGTCGAGCGCCTGCTCGCCGTGGAAATAGGGGATGCCGAACCCACCGCCCAGATTGACCAGCGGCGGCTCGGCGCCGGCGGCCTCGGCCAGCTCGGCGGCCAGCGCAACCGTCGCGGTCTGCGCCTCGATCAGCGCGCCGGCATCGAGCGCCTGCGAACCCGCGAAAATGTGGAACCCGCGCCACTCCGCGCCCGCCTTCACGATCCGCTTGACCAGCGCCGGCACGCGGGCGGCATCGACACCGAACGGCTTGGCGCCGCCGCCCATGCGCATGCCCGAGCCCTTGATCTCGAAATCCGGGTTCACCCGCACCGCGAGGCGCGGGCGGATGCCGAGCCGTGTACCGATCGCCAGTGCGCGTTCGACCTCGCCTTCGGATTCGGCATTCAGCGTCACGCCGGCACGCATGGCCGCCTCGAGATCGGCATCGCGCTTGCCGGGGCCGGCAAAGCTGGTGACCGCCGGATCGACACCGGCCGCCATCGCGATCGCCAGTTCGCCCCCCGAAGCCAGATCCACGCCGTCAACCTTGCTTCCGACGTGCTTGAGCAACGGAAGATAAGGATTTGCTTTCATGGCGAAATGAAGGTGGACGCCTTCGAAGGCGGCGCGAAAGCGGGCGATCTTCGCCTCGACCAGGCCGAGATCGTAGACGAACAGCGGCGTATCCCCGGCCTCGGCGACCAGCGCATCGGCGCGGCGCCCGCCGATCAGCAGCATGCCGTCGGCGTCGGCGGTGAAGCCAGCCGGGATCGGGCCCATCGGCTTGGTCATGCCATCAGCTCCGCCTTGAGCGCGACCCGGTCGAGCTTGCCGTTCGGGCTGCGCGGCAGCTCGGTGCGCCAGAGGATCGGCCCGGGCTGCATGAAATTGGGCAGTTCGCGCTTCAGATGAGCGCGCAGTATCTCCTCCTGATCGCGCCGATCCGGGCGGACGACGAGCGCGATCGCCTCGCCGAGCCGCGGATCGGGGACGCCGAGCGCCACCGCCTCGGTGATCAGGCCGGAGGCGATCGCCGCCTCCTCCACCTCGGTCGGGCTGACGCGGTGGCCCGACGTCTTGATCATCCCGTCCTCGCGGCCGACGAAATAGAGCAGCCCCTCGGCGTCGCGGCGGACCCGGTCGCCCGACCAGACGGCCATGCCGCCATAGACCGAGCCCTGCGGCGCCGGCTTGAACCGTTCGGCGGTGCGAACGGGGTCGTTCCAGTAGCCCTTGCCGACGAGCGGCCCGGCATGGACGAGTTCGCCCTCCTCCGCCGCGCCCCCGTCCGCGTCGATTACCATGATCTCGGCGAAGGGTATGGCGGTGCCCATCGAATCCGGATGATCGTCGAGCAACGCCGGATCGAGATAGGTCGATCGGAACGCCTCGGTGAGCCCGTACATCGAATAGATATCGGCGGCCGGGAAGACCTCGCGCATCCGCCGGATCACCGAGGGGGCGAGCTTGCCGCCGCTGTTGGTGAGCCGCCGCAGCGACAGTGCCGCCGCCGGTGGCCAAGGTGCCTCAATCAGTTGCACGAAGAGCGGAGGAACACCTGCCAATGTACTGATCTCATGGGTTTCAACCGCGCGGATCACATCACGCGCAGTCAAATAATCGAGCGGCATGACGCAGCCGCCCGCCGCCCAGGTCGAGAAGAGCTGGTTCTGGCCATAGTCGAAGCTGAACGGCAGCACCGCCAGCACCCGGTCCTCGGGCGTCAGACGGAGATAGTCCGCGACGCTGATCGCGCCGAGCCAGAGATTGGCGTGGCTCAGCATCACGCCCTTGGGCCGGCCCGTGGAGCCCGAGGTATAGAGCAGGGCCGCCAGGTCCTCGGGATCGCGGTCCGACGGCGGCAGTCCCTCGAGATGATCGAACAGAGCCGCGCTGCCCTCCTCATCGAGCAGCGTGCAGCCAGCCGGCACGTCGCCGTCCTCCAAGGTGGCGAGGCGTGCACGGGCGCTGATCAGCAGCCGGGCGCCGCTGTCGGCGAGGATATGGGCGACCTGCGCATGCTTCAGCAGAGGGTTGATCGGGACGTGGGTCAGCCCGGCGCGCGGCGCGGCGAGCGGCAGCAGGCTGGTGAGACGGTTCTTGGGCAGCCAGCTGGCGATCCGCTCGCCCGGAACGAGCCCCCGCGCCTGCAGCGCGCCGGCAAGAGCCGCGACGGCCCGCTCCAGCCCTGCAAAGTCGAATGCGCCTTCTCTGGTGACGAGCGCGGGGGCGCTGCGCTCGCCCAGCAGGGTCAAATGGTCGAGCGGCCGAGGCGTGGGATCGGACAACTTCATTCCTGCTTAAAAGAGGGCATGATAGGGCGGCGGCGAAGGGGCATAAAGCGGTGGCGGTTAACATAGAGCTTTTTGAAAGCCTGGACGTCGTCGCGCGCGACGCCGCCGGCGCGCTCGATCGCGCCCACGTGCCCAGCCTCTACGGCCGGCTCGACTGGTTCCGCCTGATCGCCGCGCATTGCCCGTCCGCCGGCAAACCCGTCGTCATCCGGGCGGAAACGGGCGGACGCCGGGCCTGGCTCTTCCTCGCGGTCGACGGGAGCGACGCACGCGGGCTCGCCGCCTGGTATTCCCTGCGCTTCGACGCGGTGGGGAATCGGGAACGTGACGTCATGACGTCGATCGCCGCCGCCTTGCGCGACGGCGGGATCGCGACCGTCACGCTTGCGCCGATCGAGGATCCCGGGCCTCTGGCGGCGGGCTTTCGCGATGCCGGCTGGATCGTCGAGGTCGAGCCCGACAAGGCGAACTGGCGGATCGACACCGCAGGCATGGATTTCGAGACCTATTGGGCGAGCCGACCCGGCCAGTTGCGCAGCACGTTCAAGCGCAAGGCGAAAAGCGCCGGGCTCGAAGTCGAGGTCCACGACCGGTTCAGCCCGGCAGCATGGGACGATTATGAGGCCGTCTATCGGGCAAGCTGGAAACCCGAGGAAGGCTCCTTCCCCTTCCTGCGCGCGCTCGCCGATCAGGAAGGCGCTGCCGGGACCCTCCGCCTCGGCATCGCGAAGCAGGACGGCATTCCGGTCGCGGCGCAGCTCTGGCTGGTCGAGAATGGCGAGGCGACCATCCACAAGCTCGCTTATGCCGAAAGCGCCAGGCCGCTCTCCCCCGGCACCATCCTCGGCGAGGCGATGTTCCGCCGCGTGCTCGATCACGACCGGGTCCGGGTCATCGACTACGGCACCGGCGACGAGCCCTACAAGGCGGACTGGATGGGCGAGCGGCGGATGCTCTGGCAGCTCACCGCCCACAATCCGCGTCGCCTGAAGGGGCTGGCGGCCGCCCTGCGCACCAAAGCCTCCAATCTTGCCCGCCACCTGCGAAGCCGTTAGGCGCTGGCTCCGCAAACGGCGAAAGGGGTGCGCATGACGGTTGCGCCAAGCGACGGGAAAGAGGTCGAGATCACGCTGAAGGCGGTGCTGGTCGACGTGCTCGGCCTGCCGGAGGCGCGGGTCACCGCGTTTGACGAAAGCTCGCCCCTCTTCGGCGCGCTGCCGGAGTTCGACTCCATGGCGGTTGCAGGCCTGCTGACCGAGCTCGAGGAGCGCCTCGGCATCGTCATCGAGGATGACGAGGTCGACGCCGACATGCTCGAGACGTTCGGATCGCTCCTCACCTTCGCGCGCAACAAGGCGCTGCAGTGAACCCTGACGGCCTCGCCTACGAGCAATATCAGAGCGAGGCCGGCCCCGAATGGATCATGCGGATCGGCGCGGCCGAGGCGCCCCCGATCCTGTTCGTCCCGCCGCTCTTCGAGGAGATGAACCGCACCCGCGCGCTGATCGCGGCGACGATGCGCGTGCTGACAGGGCGCGGCTTCGGCTGCTGGCTGCCCGACCTGCGGGGCACCGGCGAGAGCGAGGCGGCGCTCGAAGATACGACATGGAGCGACTGGCGCCATGACGTCACCGCCGCGGCCGCGCACGTGAGAGAGCGCAGTGGTCAGATCCCGCTGCTCGCCGCTCTGCGCGGCGGCGCCCTGATCGACGACATGGCGGCGGCGATCGGACGCTGGCGGCTGGCCCCGGTCGACGGCGCCTCACTGGTCCGCGACATGGTCCGCGCCGGCATCGCTGGGGTCGAGTGGGCCGGCTACGACGCCTCGGCCGACGTGCGCGGGCGGCTGGCCGACGCCAGACCTTTCGATCAGGAACCGCTCAGGACCGTCAGGCTCGTGACCGACGCCGGGGCGGCCGATGCGAAGATCACCGGCCCGGCCTTGTGGCGCCGCTCGGAGCCCGGCAATTCGGCCGAGCTGGCCGAGGCGATTGCAGAGGATATCGCCGCGTGGCACGCGACATGCGCCGGCTCCTGAGCTTCAGCTGCGAAGGCGCCATGCTCGGCGCGACGCTCGATGACGCGGCGGGCACGACCGGCTTACTGCTCGTGACCGGCGGCAGCCAGACCCGGATCGGCTCGCACCGGATGTATGAAAGGCTCGCCAAGGGACTGTCAAAAAATAATATCCCCTGCTTCCGCTTCGACCGACGCGGAGTCGGCGACAGCAGCGGCGACGATCCCGGTTTCCGCGGCAGTGCCCCCGATCTGACCGCTGCAGCGGCAGCGTTCCGGGCCGAAGCCTCTGCCCTTACCCGCCTCTACGGATTCGGCCTGTGCGATGGTGCCAGCGCCATCGCCCTGTTCGGCGACACGGCTGGCCTGGACGGCCTGATTCTCGTCAACCCCTGGCTGGTCGAGGCCGAAGCCGGCGCGCCGCCCGCGGCCGCGGTGCGCGCGCATTATCGGCAGCAGCTGACCAGCTGGTCAGGTTGGAAGAAGTTGCTCACCGGCGCCGTCGACTTCGGCAAGCTCTGGCGCGGCCTGATCCGCATCCTGCGCGGCAGCGACCCGAGCCTCGCGCAAGACATCGCCGCGGCGCTGCGGCGGCATCGCCTGCCGGTCCAGCTCATTCTCGCCAAGGACGACGCCACCGCCATCGCGGCGGAGGTCGAGATGAAGAGCAAATGTTTCAGTGATTTGAAACCGGATATTCAGACACTGGATACGGACTCACACACCTTCGCGCGGCCCGGCGACGAGGCCGCGCTGCTGGCGGCCGTCGAAGACGCGCTGGCATCCTTGTCGGCGAAGCCGTCACCCTGAACTCGTTTCAGGATCCAACTGGCCACCTGCCCGGGCGACGGGAAATTGGATGCTGAAACAAGTTCAGCATGACGATGAGGAACGAGCGCCGCTTTGAAAATCAGGCCGCCTCGACCTCGTGCGCGGCGGGCGCCGCCTCGTAATCGGCCTCGGCCAGGAACTTCTCGGCATCCAGCGCCGCCATGCAGCCGGTGCCGGCAGCGGTGACCGCCTGGCGGTACACCTTGTCCATCACGTCGCCGCAGGCGAACACGCCGGGGATCGAGGTCCGGCTCGTGCCCGGCGTCACCGGGATATAGCCGTCGGCATCGACCTCGAGCTTGCCCTTGAACAGCTCGGTCGCCGGGACGTGGCCGATCGCGACGAAGGCGCCGTCCAGCTCGATCCGCTCGATCGCGCCGGTCGTCGTGTCCCTGAGGTCGGCGGCGACCAGCCCTTCGGGTGTTCCCTCCCCGATGAACTCGGCGATCTCGCGATTCCACAGCACCTTGATATTGGGATGAGCGAACAGGCGCTGCTGCAGGATCTTCTCGGCGCGCAGCGAATCACGGCGGTGGATCAGCGTGACGTCATGGCTGTGGTTGGTCATGTAGAGCGCTTCCTCGACCGCGGTGTTGCCGCCGCCGATCACGATCACCTTCTTGCCGCGATAGAAGAAGCCGTCGCAGGTCGCGCAGGCCGACACGCCCTTGCCCTTGAGGCGCTCCTCGGACGGAAGGTTCAGCCATTTCGCCTGCGCGCCGGTGGCGATGACCAGGGTGTCGCCGACATAGATGTTGCCGCTGTCGCCGATCATGCGGAACGGGCGCTGCGAGAGGTCGACCGCGACGATATGGTCCCACTCCATGCGGGTGCCGACATGCTCGGCCTGCTTCTGCATCTGCTCCATCAGCCACGGACCCTGGATGACGTCGGCGAAGCCCGGATAGTTCTCGACGTCGGTGGTGATGGTGAGCTGCCCGCCCGGCTGGATCCCCTGGACGACGATCGGCGCGAGGCCCGCGCGCGCGCCGTAGATGGCGGCGGTGAGGCCGGCGGGGCCGGAGCCGAGGATGAGCATGCGGGTCGAGTGAGTCGCGGCCATGGAGGTCTTTCCGAGGTGTGAAGCAGACGTGTCATGAGGGAGGTAAGCGGCCGCTCCCATGTTCGCAACCATGTTCGCAACTGGCATTTGCGGGGCGCCGCGCCGGGGTGTAGAAGCCGCCCGCAACCCCTGTATTCCTGTGATGAGGCACGCCATGACCGCTCACGAAAACCCGCTTGGCCTCGACGGTTTCGAGTTCGTCGAGTTCACCAGCCCCGACCCGGAGGCGCTCGCGGATCTCTTCGTGAAGCTGGGTTTCACCCATCTCGGCGTCCACAAGTCGAAGAACGTCCGCCACTATGGCCAGGGCGACATCAACTTCATCCTCAACATGGAGCCGGCCGGCCAGCCCGCCGACTTCCGCCACGCCCACGGCCCGTCCGCGAACGGCATGGCGTTCCGGGTGAAGGACGCGCGGCAAGCCTTCCAGATGGCGGTCGAGCGCGGCGCCGTTCCGGCCGAGATGCCGCGTGGCCCCGGCGAGCTCGACATCCCCGCGATCGAAGGGATCGGCGGCTCCTATCTCTACCTCGTCGACCGCTACGGCGCCGAGCAGATCTACGACACGGATTTCGAGCCGGTCCCCGGCGCGTCTCCGGACAAGAACAGCGTCGGCCTGCACACCCTCGACCACCTCACCCACAACGTGAACCGCGGCCGGATGGACCATTGGGCGGGGTTCTACGAGCGGATCTTTAACTTTCGCCAGATCCGCTATTTCGACATCGAGGGGAAGCAGACCGCCCTGCTCTCCCGCGCGATGACCGCGCCGGACGACAAGATCCGCATCCCCTTGAACGAAAGCCAGGACGAGCACAGCCAGATCGAGGAGTTCCTCAAGGAGTACAAGGGCGAGGGCATCCAGCACATCGCGCTCGCCACCGACGACATCTTCGCCACCGTTGACGCGCTGCGCGCCAACGGGGTCCGCTTCCAGGATAGTCCCGACACCTATTACGACATGATCGACGAGCGGCTGCCCGGCCACGGCCATTCGGTCGAGGAGATGCGCAAGCGCCGCATCCTGATCGACGGCTCGCCCGAGACCGGCGAGGGGCTGCTGCTCCAGATCTTCACCGAGAACATGATCGGCCCGATCTTCTTCGAGATCATCCAGCGCAAGGGCAACGAGGGCTTCGGCGAGGGCAATTTCAAGGCGCTCTTCGAATCGATCGAGCTCGACCAGATCCGCCGCGGCGTCATCCCCGCCAAGGCCGACGCCTGAGCGACCCGGTCCTTCGGCCGCGCCTCGACTGGCGCACCAAAGGCCTGCCGCCGCGTGCGGAGGGCGCTGCGGCTGAGGACCTTGGCACCCTCGGACTTAACCTGTTCGCCGGCGACCTGATGTTGCCGGCAGCGGTAATCCGCGAGGCGGCGCTGCGGCACAATATCGCCGAGATGCAGGCCTTCGCGCAGCGCAGCGGCGCGCACCTCTGCCCGCACGGCAAGACGACGATGAGCCCGGAGATCTTCCGGATGCAGCTCGAGGCGGGCGCCTGGGGGATCACGGCGGCGACGGCGCATCATGTGCGCATCTACCGGCGGCTTGGCGTCAGCCGGGTGTTCCTGACCAATATCCTGGCCGGAAGGACCGACATCGATCTCATCACGCAAGAGATCGCGGCCGATCCGGAGTTCGATTTCTACTGCCTGGTCGATTCACCCGAGGCGGCGTCATTGCTCGCTGACGGCATGGCGCGTGCGGGCATGGCGCGTGCGGGCAAGGGTCGGCGGATCAACCTGCTGGTGGAAACCGGCCTCACCGGCGCGCGGACCGGGGTGCGATCGGTCGAGGCGGCGCTGGCGCTGGCGCGACAGGTCGCCGCCCTGCCCACTCTGGCGCTCAGGGGCGTGGAGACGTTCGAGGGGGTGCGTCAGGCGGTTCCCGATGCCCGCGATCTCGCGGGCGGGATGATCGATCTGGCCGTCGCCGCGGTCGACGCCATTGCGGCAGAGGGCTTGTTCGCCGACGGGCCGTTGCTGCTCTCCGCCGGGGGCTCCGCCTTTCTGGACCTGTGCGCGACGAGGCTGCCGGAGGAGATCGGCGGTCGACCGGTGCAGCGGGTGATCCGGCCCGGCTGCTACGTCACCCACGACAGCGGCTTTTATGAACGGACCACGCGGCCTGGTGGCAAGCCCTATCCGGGGCTTCCTGATCTTCGGCACGCGCTGGAGGTCTGGGGCGTGGTCCTGTCGCTGCCCGAACCGGGACGCGCGATTGTCGGTGTCGGCAAGCGCGACGCATCGTTCGACATCGAGCCGCCCATCCCGCTCTGGTATCATTCGTCCGGCGCGACCGATCCCGCGCAGCCTGCTGACGGCATGATGGTGACTGTGATGTGGGACCAGCATCTGGCCATCGATGCTCCGCCGGACGTGCTCGCGATCGGCGACCTCGTCGGCTTCGGCATCTCGCACCCCTGCGCGACGTTCGATCGGTGGACCGCGCTGCTCACCGTGACCGACGGCTATGACGTCACGGGCGCCGTAACGACCCTGTTCTGAGCCAAACCGGGTTGCAACCGTAACGGAGGGTGGTAACGTCCCGCCCCAGGGAGAGCGGCCTTCAAGGCCTCCCCTCGCGATCGCGATCGCCGGCCAAAGAGCCACCTTTCATTCCTATCGGGAGCCTGAACTCAATGTCCTTTCGCAAATTCATTGCTGCCACCGCCCTGTCCGCGGCCCTCCTCGTCCCCGGCGTCGCCAGCGCCCAGGCCGGGCTCGCGGTCGGCCGCACCGTCACCGACACGTCGGGCGGCGAGGTCGGCACGATCACCGCGGTTAGCGGCGACAACGTGACGCTGCGCACCGACCGCCATGAGGTCGCCCTGCCGGCGAGCTCGCTGACCGCGACCGAGCAGGCGGTGCTGATCGGCCTTACCCGCGACCAGCTCAACGCCCAGGTCGACCAGATGATGGCCCAGCAGCAGGCGGCCTTCGTCGTCGGCGCGGTCGTCCGCGACAGCCAGGGCGCCGAGGTCGGCCCGGTCCAGGCGCTCGACGCCGAGACGCTGACCATCCAGCTCGGCGAACAGCAGGTGCGCCTGCCGCGCAACGCCGTGGCCGCGGGCCCGAACGGGCTCGTGATCGGCGGCACCGTCGAGCAGCTGCGCGCCCAGGTCGCGAGCAACGCGCCGGCCGCTGCGGACAACGGCACGAACTGATCGCCGGAATCCGGGAGGGTGTCGGCCGCGCCCTCCCATTCTCCAAATGTCCGGTCAGGAAGGGTCGCGGCCCTCGCCTTTGTACGTCATCCGCCGTGCATGGACGGTCTGGCCGCCAAGCCCGGCAAATTGATCGCGCAAGGAGCGGGCAAGGTCTTCCAGCGCCCGCTGCATTTCCGCGGGCAGGGACAGGTAGGCCGACAATAATTCACTTGCGCCCTGGCCCAGAGCGTCTCCCGCCACGCGTTGCCCGGTCAGCACATAGACTATATCGACACGCGCCTCGGCGAGACGAGCAAGATAATCGGCCCTGAGCTCGCGCCGATCATTCTCATACAGGCTTTGCTTGGGGGCATCGGTGCCCACCATGCCGGCGAATTCGGCCTGCTTCAGGCCGAGCCTCTTGCGTTCTTCTGCCAGTCGCGCACCAAAACTCATCAGTTTTGATAATTCCTTGTTGACAATTCATCGGAAATCGTTGAATCGTACGGCGATTCTCCACCGTCGATCGCATCGCATATGACGAACCGCATTGTCGCGCCCAAATGCAGCGCACCATTTCCTGCGCCCTGCGCGCCATGAACTGGGGCCGCGACGCTGCGGATTATACCGCGCGAGAGATTCTGCTGGCAGCCGCCGCACAGGCAGTACTCGCCGCATTTCGCGATGCCCTCGACGCCCGGCGATTGCCGGCGTCCGCCACTGCAACCCTGCGCGTGCTCGAAACCGCTCTCGAGCCGTATCGCGGCGACGTGATCGATACCTTCCCCTATAATTCCTGACCGCGTGCTTTGGCGGCTTCCGACCGCCAGCGGCGCCCGATAAGGTGGCCGTGAATGGGGAGACGACGATGGCTGATGTGAGACCCGTGCGGGCGGCGGGCGCGCCGCCGCGCTGGGAAGAGGATGCGCTCGGATTCCTGATCGCGCCGGTGACGCGCGAGGCGTTCCTGGCCGACTTTTACGAGCGCCAGCCGCTGGTCGACCTGCGGGGCGAGCCGGAGCGCTATGCGGACCTGCTGACGCTCGAGACGCTCGACCGGTTCATCGCCAGCGCCGACCTGCGCGAGGGCATGATCGACCTCACCAATCATCATGACCGCATCTCGCGCGACGACTATGTCGACGAGAACGGCCGGGTGATCCGGTCGGCGATCACCGAGGAGTATCTGCGCGGCGCGACGATCATCCTGCCGCATCTGCATGATTCGCTGTTCAACCTGGGCGAATTCTGCCGCTCGCTCGAGGAGGTCTTCACCTGCCACGTCCAGACCAACGTCTATCTGACGCCGCAGCCGCGTGAGACCGCAAAGACCGAGGACGATGGCAAGGGGCACGGCAACCAGGGCTTCCCGCCCCATTACGACAACCATGACGTCTTCGTGATGCAGGTCTCCGGTCAGAAGGCCTGGCGGATCTACGGCACGCCGGTCGACATCCCCTATCGCGGCGAGCGGTTCGAGCTCGGCAAGTACGAGACCGGCGAGGTGACGCAGCGCTTCACGCTCAATCCGGGCGACTGTCTCTATTTGCCGCGCGGCGTGATGCACGACGCCGAGAATGTCGGCGAGGAGCCGTCGCTCCACATAACGGTCGGCCTCATCACCAAGACCTGGGCGGACCTGCTGCTCGAATCGATCTCCGAGCTGGCGCTGACCGAGCCCGGCTTCCGCCGCTCGCTCCCGGCCGGATTCGCCGCGCGCGACTTCGATCGAACGAAGGCCAAGGCGCATTTCGAGCGGCTCGTCGCCCTGATCGGCGAGAAGGCAGGAATGGACGGCGCCTTCGATCTGCTCGCCGACACTTTCCTGCGGGCCCGCCGGCCCAATGTCGCGGGCGTGGTCGCGGGGTCCGCGCGGCCGCCGCAAGCCGGCGACCGTTACCGCCGCCGCCGCTTCGTGCCCTGGAGCGTCGCCGACGACGAGGGCAAGCTGGTGCTGGTCGGCCCGGACGGCGACATCGACTTCAAGGCCGAAGACGGCGATGCGCTCGACATCGCCTTGTCCGGCGCGTCGTTTGCCGCCGGCGACCTGCCCTGCGCCGAGCCCGAGGATCTGGTGCGCACGCTCTGGGCGGCGGGTTATCTGGAGCGGGCCGACTAGCATGATCAGCTCAGCCTGAAACACCTCGTCATTGCGAGGAGCGAAGCGACGAAGCAATCCAGCCTGACTCAAGGCTGCACTGGATTGCTTCGCTGCGCTCGCAATGACGATGCTGCTTAAGATGATCGCGCTGGCCGATCGGATCAGGCTTTCCGCCGGAACGGATAGAGGAACTGCCGCAGATAGCCCTGCGGCACCTTCTCCGGCACGCCATAACCTTCCGGCCAGCGCCCCGGCGGCAGATGGAAGGTACCGAACAGCCGGTCCAGCAGCGGAAAATGGATGGCGAAGTTCTTGTCCACCCCTTCGGCCTCGAGCGCGTGGTGCCAATGGAGTGCCGCGAGCGACGCAACAAAGCCGGCCCGCTCAGCGGAGGCGATCGGCCACGAACCGCGCCCGCGCTTCGACCGGCGCCCGCGGCAGCCAAGCGAGCTGGTAGCCAAGATCCGCGTAGATTCGCGCCATCGCCTGGCAGGTGGCTTCGGCCTCGGCCGGTAATTGCTTGCGCTCGGCATCCCGCGCATAGATTTCCGGCCAGTACGGGGCGATGAAGACGCAGGAATTGTAGCGAAACCGTTCGGCAGCCCGGACGAAATGTGCCGGCGGGGCGATGTCGCCGAGCGCGAGATAGCCAAGGATGTCGGGCACGCCGCGATCGAACAATGCAATGCCCTCCCCCTCCGCCGCTTCATGCCAGGAGCGCATGTCCCACCCGAGCATCTGCCCGGCGAAGCCGAGCCGGTCGCCCCAGGGTAGCGCATCGCCGCCGATCGCGACCTGATCGCGGATGATCGCACGCCCGGCTTCCGGCATCGTCCGCAGCCCCTGAGCGGCAAGCGCGTCGATCAGCGTGCTCTTGCCGGAGCCCGGCCCACCGGTGATGACGAAGAACCTCTCCATATCGCGATCCTGTTGACGTCATGGGGGGTAGGAGTCTTGGGCGATGCGCGTCGCGACAGCCCCCGGGATGAACCCGTTTACCGGGTCCCGAGGGAGGGGCGATCGCGTCCAGGGATCGCCGCAACGATGGCGGCGGTCATTGCAGGCTGACCTGCTGCAACGCCGCGTCCACTTCACGCGTGACGGCGACCGTGATGTCCATCTCGTTGTTCCAGCCATAGGCAGTGTCGCGTTCGAGCACCAGGCTGCACGCGGCGCGTGTCACGACGCGGCCGAGCGCTTCATTGAGCACCCGGTCGATCTGCTGCTGCCCGCGTTGCTGGGCAGCGATGAAGCGCGCATTCTGCTGCTGCTCGAGAGCCTGTGCCTGCTGGGCCAGCGCCGCCAGCTGGCGCTGATACTCGACCGGCGCGATGGCGTTCTGCCGCGCCTCGATCTGCCGGCGCTGCTGCTCCAGGGCGGCGCGCTGCCGGGCAAGATCGCCGGACAGCGACGCCTGCATTTGCCGGATCTGCGCCTGCAGCGACTGGCCTGCCTGCGAAGCGCCGATGGCGGCCGTCTTGGAGAACAGGCACACTCCCGGGATGGGCGCGCCGAACGTCTGTGCCGGCGCGGCGGTGCCGGCGCAGGCAAGAAGGAGAGCGGCGGCGAGCCCGATCAGACGCATGCCACCGCCTCTCGCCCAATCAGCCGGCCGCCGCAACCCGCTCCGCGCAGGACCGGTCCTGCCAGACGACCTCGGAGACGGTCACGTTGTAGCGGCCGCGCGCCGGCGGGGCGAAACGGATCTCCATCCGGCAGCGTAGCCGTTCCTCGCTTCCCGACGCCGACGGGAAGACAAGGATGTAGTTCCACCGCCGCGCGATCGCCTCGTTGAAATGGGGCGGACCGATCAGCCGGTAGATGCTGAACTTGTCGATCCCGGGCGTGATCATCCGGACCGCGGCCGGATCGACGGTCGCGCCGAGCCGGTCGCGCTCGCGCGGTGTCTCGCGAAAGGCCGACGGATCGATCGTGCCCACATAGCCGGTATCGTCCTCGGCCGGGGCAGCGGTCGGCGCGACGAGGCCCGCGCCGACGAAAGAAGCAATGAAGAGCGTCCTGAGGTTCATGGATTCATCCTCCGGTTGGCGTGGGTTGGCGGCGCATCAGAAGGAGTAGCCGATACCGACATTCGCTCCGGCCCGCTGCTGGGTGTCGTAGGTCGCTCCGGCGCGGACGACGGTGCGCCCGTCGTCCATCACCCGCGAGAGGCCGAGGGCGAAGGCGGACTGGCCCTGGAAGGTACCGGCGCCGAACGCGATCATCCCGCGGCCGGGCTCGAACGCCTGCGGCAGCGCCGAAGCCGCCAGGGCACCGGCCACGCCGGCATTCGCATCGCGGCGCATGTCGGTGAGGTCGAACTGGAAGGCGGCGAGGCGCTGGTCGGTATAGGCGTTGGCGCTCGCCAATGTGCTCGCCAGCCCGTCGTTGAGCTGCTGGACGTTGACCGCGTCGGTCGGGGCGACGCCGGCCGCGACATTCTGCAGCGTCACCGCCGATCCGCCGGGGTTGAACGTCACCGAATTGCCGTCGGCGTCATATTGCACCGAATTGCTGGCCAACTGCTGCACCTGATAGAGCTGCGAGCCGTTGACCGCGTCGGTCGAGGCGGCGTTCACCGCGCCGGCCGCGACGTTCTGGACGACATTGCCGCCCATGTTCACCGTCGTGTTGGCGCCGACGGTGAGTCCGCCATTGGCGGTCACCATGCCGCTGAACGTCGGATTGTCGACGACGGCGACCTGGAGCTGGTTGCCGCTCAGCGTCACCACCGTGTTGGAGCCCGCGGTCACGTTGAGCGTGCCGTTCGACGCAACGTTCGTCGCCGGGCCGCCATTGGCCTGGATGTTCCAGCCGGCGCTTGCCGTCTGGTTCAGCGACTGCAGCGCGTCGTTGACGTTGTTGTAGGTGTTGCCGCCCACGTTCAGCACGGTCGTCACGGTGCCCGTCGTCGGATCGTAGGTGGAGCCGCCGCCGAAGCTGTTCGCAACGCTGTCGCCGAGATTGGTAACGTTGTTCTCGACTGTCGTGACCCGGTTCTCGACGGTCGTAACCCGCCCGTCGAGGTTGGTGATTGCGGTGGTGGCGTTCTGCGCGACTGCCTGAAGCTGGCTGACGTTGACCGCATCGGTCGGTGCCGAGCCCGCCGCTACATTGGTGACCTTCCGCTCGGCGCCAGCGGTGCCGACCGAGACTTCGCCGGCCGAATTCTGCGGTGCGGTCAGGCCATAGGCGGTGTAGCCGGTCTCGGAGCCGACATTGGTCTCGGCGCCGGCACCAAGGGCGACGCTGCCGGAACGGCTGGCATTGGCCCCGGCACCGATCGCGATCGACTGGATGCCGTCGGCGACCGAACTGGTGCCGAGGGCGACGGCGTCGGCCTGGCTGACCTGCGCGTTCTGGCCGATCGCGGTGCCGCCCGGCGCGGTCGCCTGGACGATCGCGCCATTGCCCATGCCGATGCCGTTGTCGCCGTTGACCACCGTGGTCGGGCCGATCGCGATCGATTCCGCCCCGACCGCGAGCGAGTCCGCGGCCGCCGAATTGGCGTGGAAATAGAGCGTCGGCGTCACCGCGAACGAGGCGAGCGAATTGGCGAGCTGGCGGATCGTCACCGCATCCTGCGCCTGGGTGCCGTCGGCGACATTGGTGATCTGCCGATAGGCGCCGGCATTGCCGACCGAGACCGCGCCGAGCAGGACCTGGTCGCTCGTATTGTAGGGCACGAAGCCGGTGCCGGCCGGGATCTGGCCGACGGCGGGGGCGAGCGCGCGGTTCGAGACCGAGCCGGCGCCGAGCGCCAGCGATCCCAGGATCGTCGCCTGCGCCCCCGTGCCGAGGGCGACGGCGTCGTTGGCGCCGAGCGTGCCGCCCGCGCCGATCAGCACGCCGTTCTGGACGCCCGCCGCGGTGGTGCCGCCGCTCGCGAACACGAAGCTGTTGGTGAGGCCGCTGCCGAACGTGTTGTTGAAGCCGCCGACAAAGTTGCCGCTGGCGGCATCGAGCGTGTTGCCGGTGCCGATGATGCTGTTGTTCGCGCCCCCGGTGATGCCGTTGAGCGCGCCGATGATGCTGGCGCCCTGCGTGTTGCTGGCCGTGTTGAACACGCCGATGACGTTGGCGCCCTGGGTGCCCGTAATGGTGTTGTTCGAGCCCTGCGCCAGGATGCCCTGGCTCCCCGTCACGGTGGTGAACCCGCCCAGCACGCCGGCCTGGGTCGATCCGGTGACGCTGTTGCTCTGGCCGAAGATCCAGGAGTTGAAGCTGTTGTCGATCGTGCTCGAATCGCCGATGACGATGCCGCGCGCGCTGGCATTCGGCACGGTCTCCAGCACGCGGGCATTGTAGCCCAGGGCGATGCTCTGCAGGCCCTGCGCAGTGGCGCCGTTGCCGACGGCGGTGGACTGGATGCCGGAGGACGACGCGCCCACGCCCGCGGCGAGCGAGGCCGCGCCGGTCGCGCCGTCATTGTTGAAATTGCCCTGCGGCACGCCGCCGTCGTTGACGCTGTAATAGTGGATGGCGGTCGCCTGGACGGTGCTGCTCAGCGCCTCGACCGCCTGGTTGGTCGCGAAGAGCTGCGAGCCGTTGATCGCGTCGGTCGAGCTCCCGCTGATCCGGCCGGCGGCGACGTTGGTGATCGTCCGCTCCGCTCCGGCCGTCCCGACGCTGACCGTGCTCGTCGGTGTGGTGCCGGCAAAGGCGTAGTTGGTGCCGTCGATCGTCGTGCCGGCCGTCGCCACCGCCGCCAGGGTCGTGCTGCCCGAGCCGAGCGCGACATCGCCCGCGCTCGCCGTGGCGACCGCGCCGTCGCCGATCGCGACATTGCCGGCAAGGCCGGCCGCGCCGGCGGTCGAGCCGTTGCCGAGCGCGACGCTGCCCTGGCCGATCGCGCGGTTGTTGTTGCCGATCGCGACCGCGCCATTGGCCTGGTTCGCGACGGTGGCCGTCGCGATCCCGTCGCTGTTGGCAATGTTGTCCGCGCCGCCGGTGAAGGCCCCGGTGCCGCTGGCAAAGCTCGGATCGCCGATCGACACCGCGCCGTCGCCGAAGGCGGTGTTGGAGCGTCCGATCGCCACCGCGCCGCCGGCGGCCGTGGCGGAATCGGCGGTGCTCAGATTGCCGATGGCGACGTTCCGGCCCGTCGCGCCCGTGGTGGCGGTGTCGCCGATGGCCAGCGACGATGCGCTTCCGACCACAGACCTGCTGCCCAGGGCAACCGAGCTCTGGAACGCAGCGACCGTGTTCTGGCCGATGGCGATGGCGCGCGCTGCGGTTGCGGAGGCTGGAAGACCGGTGGGCGTGGTTCCGCCACCGCCGCCGATGGCGATGGACCCGATGCCCGTTGCGTTGGCGGCATTTCCTGCCGATGGCCCGCCGCCGATGGCGATGGCGTAGGAGGTGGTTCCCGACGCAAACGCGCCGAGCGCGATCGAGTTGACGCCAAGCGCGGCGGCCTGGCCACCGACCGCTGTCGAGCCGGTCTGGGCGGTGCGCGCCAAAACACCAATCGCAACCGCGGCCCGGTCGGCACCGGAGGCTTGATTGAAGGCACCATTGCCGATGGCGACACTGTCCGCCGTCTGCGAAGCCGCATTCACGCCCATGGCGATCGAATTCGTCCCGGTCGCGCCGTTGTTGTTGAAATTGCCCTGTGTCGTGCCGCCGTCGTTGACGCTGAGATAATGGATCGCGCTCGCCTCGAGATTGGTGATGTCGGTGGTGTTCTGCGTCACCTGCGTGCCCAGGCTGTCCACCGCCTGGTTGGTCGCGAAGAGCTGCGAGCCGTTGATCGCGTCTGTCGAGCTGTTGCTGATCCGGCCGGCTGCGACATTGGTGATGGTGCGCTCGGTTCCTGCGGCGCCGACGCTCACCGTGCTGGTCGGTGTGGTGCCGGCGAAGCTGTAGTTGGTGCCGTTGATCGTCGTGCCGGCGGTCTGCACCGCCGCTGTGGTGGTCGAGCCCGAGCCGAGCGCCACGTCGCCGAAATTATTGGCGGCGGCCGAGTTTCCGAGTGCCAGCGCGCTGTTGGCGTTCGCGGTGGCGCCGGCGCCGAATGCCGATGCATTGGTCCCGTTCGCGACGCTGACCCGCCCGATGGCGATGGCGCTTCCCCCCGTCGCGCTCGAATTGGAGCCGATCGCGATGCTCTGGTCGGTGTTGGCGACCGCCGTATCGCCGAACGCGAGGGCGCCGGCCGCTAGTGCACTGCTGGTGCTGCCCAGCGCCACGGCGCCCTGGCCGGTCACCCGGTTCTGGTAGCCGATGCCGACCGCGCCCTGAGCGGGCGTTCCGGGCGTGCTCACCGCCTGCCCGCCGCCGCCGACGAAATTGGTGTTGCCGATCGCGATCGATCCGTTGCCGGTCGCGGTGTTGTCCAGGCCCTGCGCCACCGCGCCGTTGCCGGTCGCGGTGTTGGGATCGCCGATCGCCACCGCGCCGTTGCCGCTGGCGAGGTTGCCCGCGCCGACCGCGACCGCGCGGCCGCCGGTCGCGGTCGAGCCGGTGCCGATGGCGACGGCGTCGGCGGAATTGGCGACCGTGCCCAGGCCGACGGCGACGGCATTGTCGGCCGTCGCGGTGGCGTTGTTGCCGAGCGCCACGGAGGAGACGCCCGTGCTCTGGGCTCCCGAACCTGTCGCAACCGAGCCGATTCCGCTCGATACGGCCCCATTGCCCAAGGCCAGCGCGAAGTCGGCCGAAGCATTGGCGAGAGCGCCGAACGCCGCCGAGCTGGCCCCCGCCGCGCTGGAGTTGAAACCAACGGCGGCAGAATCGGCGCCCGCGGCGTTGGCAATGCGGCCGCCGGCGAACGAACGGCTGCCGCTGGCCGAGGAGCTGACACCGACCGCAGTGGAATTCCCTCCCGTGGCGCTGGAGAAGGTGCCAAGGGCCATATCGCCACCGCCGCCAGTGGCGCTGGCCTGGACACCGATCGCAATTGTGTTGATGCCGCTTGAGATCGCTGTCTGGCCGATCGCCACCGCGCCGCCGCCGCCCGAGGCCGCCGCGTTCAGGCCAAGAGCCACTGCATATTGTGCCGACGAAGCGGCGCCATTCCCCACCGCAACGGCATTGTCCACCGATGCGTTCGCCGCGGTGCCGATCGCGACGGCGGAATTGGCGCCAGAACGTGAATTGGTGCCGATCGCGATGCTGTTGGGCACGGCCGTGTTGGCCTGAACGCCTGCTTGTGCGCCTAAACCGAATGCAATGGACTGGTTGCCCCAGGCTCTGGCTTGGTTACCCATCGCCGTGGCGCCCGTACCCGTTGCGCTGCTCAATACCCCGATCGTGATGGACCGCTCTTGAGATGCCACCACATCCGTACCGAGGGCGATGGCCCCAGCCGCAAGTGCGCCCGTGTTCGGGACCGTGCGCGCGCCAATATTGATGGAGTTCAACGCGGACGCAACCGACTGGAAACCGATGGCGACGGCGTTCTGGGCGCCTGCGTTGGCGGCGGTGCCGTGGGCCACGGAATCGAGTCCGCCCGCCGTTGCGGTGCTTCCGATCGCGACACCGCGCTGGCCGCTCGCCGTGGCGGTGGTGCCGGTGGTTCCGATCGCAATGCTCTGGGGCCCCGACGCCGTGCCGTTGCCAGCGGCGTATTGCGCTTGCGCGGGCGCGGCCATTCCAAACGCGGCGATGGCGGCGAGGCCGCCGATCATACTCGACGGGCTCGCCGACGACAGCAGCACCGAGCGGGCGCTGCCGCCGAAGCCCAGCGATCCGACACCCAGATTCTTGCGGTCGATGCCAAGCACACGGTGCGCACGGCGGAGCACGGCCATCAGCCGGCGCCGCTGCGACCAGCTTGCCCCCTCTGCGCCGACGATCCAGTTGCCGGCGAGGCCGGCGCGGCGAGCTTTTTGCGAAGCGGACTCAACTGCGAACATGGCACATTCCTCTTTCAAAACTCGCCACGGCGCCTTCAGCCGATCGCGAGCGAATAGACACACGCCCTCGCCCGCGGATGCGCGAGAGCACTCCACCACCAGGAGATCGAAATTCAGTTCGAGGGAGCCCGATGAACATCCGCTCATCCCCGCCCCCTCCCGGCCTCACCGGACGTCCTTGCCTTGCGCGACCGTCACCACCACACAGGCGCCGCCGCTGGCGACGAGAAGCGCCTGCCCCTGATTGCCGCCGAGTGTATAGAGCGGCACGCCCGAGAGCATGCCGGCCTGGACGCTGCCCGCCGGCAGCAGGGCGACCACATCCGGGCAGGCGCGCTGGTAGGGCGCGACGCGCACCACCTGCCCCTCGCACCCCTCGCCGACCGGCGCGGCGAGGACGATGCCGGCCGCCGGACCGCTGTAGCCGGGCGTGTCGTAGGTCATCCCGACCACGCCCTGCACGCCGTGCGCATCGGGCGCTGCGGGCTCCGCCTGCGTGTGGACGGTGTAGGTCGAGCCGTAGGCCACGGTCTGCCCGAGCGCCGAAAGCAGGTTGGCGCAGCGGCGCACGCCCAGCTGATCGGCCTGTTGCCGGAATGTATCGGCCGGCGGCGCAGGTGGCGCCGATTGCGCTATGGCTTGTCCATTGGCAGCGGCCAGCGCAGCCAGCAGGGCCAGATGGGCGAATTGACAGCGGTGTCGGTGACGCCTGCCGTCTTCCCTCTGCAGCCGTGGTCTGAACATCCGAAGCCCCCCTTCTCCCTGGCCCGAGGCCAGGCAACGAAATGAAAAGAGGGATAATCCCACCCCCTTCTGCAGAGAGAATGGCTAGCAAATATTACAAGTATATCAATACAGTATTCGTACTATTTCGGTATCGATCTAAATGTTGACGGTTAACTATAATTTGGGGCTGACTTTCCCCTTCAAAGTCGTCAGATTTCTGTTCATCTGCGGGATGGCGATGCGTTCCGGAGAGGTTGACCCGTGCCGGCTAGAGCGGACGCCGGGCCGCGAGACGCACTTCGACGCGAATCGCGTCGGAGAAGAGGTGACCGCGGCCATGCAGAGTCTGCACGGGCGCCGGACAGCCGGCCTGCCGCTCGATCTTGCGCCTCAGCCTGCTGATCAGGGCGTCGAGCTTCTGGTCGTCGTTCCGGTCCTGGCCGTAGCCGAGCGCAGCGCGAAGCTCGCCGCGTGAGGCGACCGTCCCGGGCTGCTCGATCAGCCGCCGTACGACCGTCATCTCCGCGGTGCTGAGCTTGACCGATTTGCCGTTCGGGGCCTCCAGCATCCACCGGTCCGGATCGAGGCGCCATGGCATGGTGGATCGCACCGTGTCCCGTTCGCCCACGTTCGCGTGCCCCAGGCGCCGGGAGAGACTGTTCAGCGCTGCCGCCAGTTCGGCGCCGTCGACCGGCTTTGCGAAACACAGGTCCGCGCCTCTCCGGTAGCCTTCGATCCGGTCGCCGGGCGCGTCCCGGTCGGTCAGCAGCACGATTCCGATGCCGTCTTTCCTGCGAAGCCGGGAGACCACATCCAGGCCGCTGTCGCAGGGGAGATCGACGTCAATGACGGCGACGTCGTATCCGTCCACCGCCATCTCGCGATAGAAATCGAAGACCGATCGGGCCAGGTCGACCGCGAGCCCCTGGCTGCGCAGCCGTTCGCCGAGCGACGTGTGGAAACCTGTATCGTTCTCGAGGAGAATTATACGCATCTCGCCTCGCCATATCCGGCCTCGGTCCGACGCGCGTGATTCGCGCAGACAACGGGTCGGCGGATCGGCCGGGCAGCCGACCGGCTAGTCAATCCATAGGCTTAGGTCAAATACTCCGACTTTTCGCCGACAACAGCATCGGCTGCCCGCTGCGGAGTCGGCCGGGCTCCCGCATCCGAAACGGATTGTGCCCACCGGCGGATCAGCGTCGAGGCGAGGGCCGTGCGCGTGGACGCCCCCTCAGCACTGCGCCTGGACCGCCCTTCCCCCCAGCATGCAGGTCGCGGAAGGCGGTCCGCTCTGTGGAAGGCCGGCGGCGCCAGCCGGACCCGAAACGGCCTGGACGACACGTCCGCCGAGCTGCCCCGCGAGCCCCCGGGTACCGAAAGCATCGTAGATGGCGCGCGCCGCCGTGGAAATGACCGCGGGCCGGTTCGATCCGCCCCGGGCGAAGAACACGACGGCGATCCGCCGGCCGTCGGGCAGCGTCAGGAATCCGACGTCGCCGGTATAGCCCGAGAGCGTCCCTGTCTTGTGCTCCACTCTGACCCCCGGTGGAAGCAGGTCGCGGATGCGGTTCGACCCGGTGGCGCAGCGCCGCATCATGTCCAGCAGCAGCGAACGGCTCGCCGGGGTCAGCGCATCGCCGGAGTCGATCAGGCGAAGCAGATCGAGCATCGCCGTCGGCGTGCTCGAATCCCGGATGTCCCTCAGATCCCGGCGGTCACCGAGGAGCTGCGCGATCGTGCGGTCGACCCTGATCCCGTCCAGCCGGTGCCTGCGCAGCCATCCGTCGACCACCGCCGGTCCGCCGAGCGCGGCGAGCAGCAGGTCGGTTGCGCGATTGTCGCTGCGTGTGATCATCGCATCGAGGAGCATAGTTGCGGTGGTGCCGGCGATCGGATCGTCAAGGCGGCGGCGCCCGGCATCGACCTCCGACAGATAGGCCGCCGCGACGGCGATCTTCATCGTGCTCGCCATCGGAAAGGGCCGGTCACCGTTGAAGCTCACCACGGCCCCGGTTTCGAGGTCCAGCGCGGCGATGCCGAATTCCCCCGGATTCTCCGTCGCCAGCACGGCGAGGCGCTGCTCGAGCGGCTGCAGCGCCGGTGGCACCTCGGCCAAAGCGGGCCGGGCGAAAACGACAAGCAGCCAGGCAAGCAAACCGAAAAACCGCATCCGATGACCCTCATCCCAGTCGGCGGTTCCGGTTCCCCCCGGCGCACGCCATGCATCGCGGAAGAATAGGCCCGGAGAGATGAACGGTTGGAACCATAGGGAGTGAAAGACTGCCGAGTTGGTCCCGGATCTGGCTCGGCTCGCCGCGAACCAAGTCATGCGGGTACATACGACTGTAATCAGCGCAATCAAATGCTTGCCCGATCGACGCAATGGCGCACGGGATGCACGAGATCTAGGCGGTAGCGAAAACAGTTCGCGGGGTGGTAGCGGAGGAGGGACTTGAACCCCCGACACGCGGATTATGATTCCGCTGCTCTAACCAGCTGAGCTACTCCGCCCCGTCCTATGCATGCCGTATGTCCCGGCAAGACGTCGCGGCGCTATAGGAAGCGCGGGCACGCTGGTCAACTGGAGCACAGGGCAAGAAATTTCAAGCCTTGCGGTCTCGCGCCGAACCACAGGAACCCGGCGCGCGGCGCCGAGTTTCGCATCGGGTAGACATGGAGACGCGCCATGGAGTTGCTGACCCCTCTCGAAACCCTTTGCCGCCTGATCCTCCGCGCCCGCGAGCTGGAGGCGCAAATGCCGGCACAGGATCCGGACGAGGATCCCGAAGATGTCGACGATATCGACGACGAAGATGGCGAGGCGATGTCAGTCCTCGAGGACGAGGTGAACGACAGCGTGGAGGAGGAGGTCCAGGCGGTGCTCGACGACCTCGCCGACGACCAGCTCGCCGAAGTGCTCGCGCTCGCCTGGATCGGCCGCGGCACCTATGACGCCAGCGAATGGGACGAGGCCTTCGAGGAGGCGAGCGACATGGATGCGGGGGAGCGGATGGACGAACTCAACGACATGCCGTTGCTGGCCGGCTATCTCGACGCCGGGCTCGCCGCATTCGACTATAGCTGCGAGGGAATCGGGCAGCTCGACTAGCGCCGGAACGGGTGGGTCTTGAGCGGCTCCCAGGGACCGCCCTGATAGCGCCAGGAGGCGAGCGCCCGGATGCGAAGCGGGCGCGGTATGAAAGTGGTGCGCAAGTGCTGCTGGAGCCGGCGCGCATCCCGAGGCGGCACCTTGTTCTGGATCGTAATGTGGGCGTCGAAGGGCGTCTGGTCCTGCGGCGTCAGGAGGCCGTGAAGGGCCTCGGCGAGCGACGTGCGGATGCCGGCGAGGTCAGGGCTCTCGACGCGCAACGCCGTCCCCTCTCCCAGATCCATGATACCGGCAATCTCCGCTTCAGGCGGAGGCGCGTTCGTGGCGGCGGCAAGGCGGGCCGAGAGCTCGGCTTCGAGGCTCGGCGGCAGATGGCGGAACAGGGTGAGGTGCGCGGCGACCCGGTTCAGCCCGGGCGGATAATGGGTGCGCCGCAGCTCCTGGAGCCAGCCGTCATCTCCCGGGGCGAACAAGGCGGTGACGATGAGCGGCCCGGTCAAATCCCGACCCTCAAATCTCCACCTGGGAGCCCAGCTCGACGACGCGGTTCGGCGGCAGCTTGAAGAACTCCATCGCGCTTTCGGCGTTGCGCAGCATCCAGGCGAACAATTTCTCGCGCCAGATCGCCATGCCCGGCCGATCCGACGCGAGCAGGGTCTGACGCGCGAGGAAGAAGCTCGTGTCCATCATCTTGAACTCGGGGCCGCAGCTTTCGACCCGGACCAGCGCCGCCGGCACGTCGGTTTCCTGCATGAAGCCGTAGCGGATGATGAGGCGGTAGAAGCCAGTGCCCAGGTTGGTGAGCTCGAAGCGCTTCTTCTCCTCGACATAGGGCACGTCCTCGATCCGGACGGTGAGCAGCATCACCCGCTCGTGCAGCACCTTGTTGTGCTTGAGGTTGTGGAGGAGCGCGTGCGGGATGCCGTCCGGTGAGGTCGTCATGAAGACCGCCGTGCCCGGCACGCGGGTCGCGCTGCCGGCGGCGGACTTGATGAAGATCGAGGCCGGCATCGCCGCCTCGTTCATCCGCTGGATCATCAGCTTGCGTCCGCGCGCCCAGGTGGTGAGCAGGGTGAAGCAGAAGAGGCCGATCAGCAGCGGGAACCAGCCGCCGTCCGGCACCTTGGTGAGGTTCGCCGCGAAATAGGCGATGTCGACCAGGAAGAAGAGCGCCAGCACGGGGATCGCGAGCCAGGGCTTCCACTTCCACAGATGGAAGAGGACGACGGCGAGCAGGCAGGTGTCGATGAACATCGCACCGGTCACCGCGATGCCATAGGCCGCGGCGAGGTTGCTCGACGTCTGGAAGAAGAGGACGAGCATGATGACCGCGACCATCAGCGCCCAGTTGATCACCGGAATGTAGATCTGGCCCATCGCCGCCTCGCTGGTGTGGCGGATTCTGAGGCGCGGGATGAAGCCGAGATGCATCGCCTGCTGCGTCACCGAGAAGGCGCCGGAGATGACCGCCTGGCTGGCGATCACCGTGGCCATGGTGGCGAGGATGACGAGCGGCAGACGCATCTCTTCGGGCGCGAGCATGAAGAAGGGATTGCGGATCGCCTCGTCGGCCGCGGCGGGATCGAGCGACAGGATCATTGCGCCCTGGCCCATATAGTTCAACATCAGTGCGGGCATGACGAAGGCGAGCCAGGAAATGCCGATCGGCTTGCGCCCGAAATGGCCCATGTCGGCATAGAGCGCCTCGGCGCCGGTCACCGCCAGCACGACCGAACCCAGCGCCAGGAAGGCGCGCCAGCCGTCGATCATGAAGAAGTTGACGGCGTTGACCGGGTTGACCGTCTCCAGGATGATCCCCGGCGAACCGACGATATGGATGATGCCGAGCACCGAGATCGTCAGGAAGTAGATCAGCATGATCGGCCCGAAGAACAGCCCGACCCGCGCCGTCCCGGTTGCCTGGATGGTGAAGAGGCCCACCAGGATGCCCACCGCGATCGGCAGCACATAGGGCGCCAGATCGGCCTGGACGGTGGTGATGCCCTCGACCGCCGAGAGCACCGAAATGGCCGGCGTGATCATCGAATCGCCGTAAAAGAGCGAGCAGGCGAAGACGCCGAGGAGGACGATCCCGGTGGTCCATTTGCGGCCCTCGCCGGAGCGGCTGATCAGCGCAAGCAGGGCAAGGCTGCCGCCCTCCCCCTTGTTGTCGGCGCGCATGATGACGCTGACATATTTCAGCGACACCACGATCATCATCGACCAGAAGATCAGGCTGAGCACACCGACGATCTCGGGCTGGCCGTGGGCGAGCTCGTGGTGGCCGGCGAAGGTCTCGCGGAACGCGTAGATCGGGCTGGTGCCGATGTCGCCGAACACGATGCCGACCGCGCCGACGGCGAGCCGGACGATGCCATTGTGGCGGTGCGCCACTGCGGAGGGATCCGCGGGCGCTTCGGTGGCGGTGGTTTCGCTCATCGGTCAGGAACGCTGAACGTCCGACTTTCCTTTTGCCTACCCTGACCCCGCCAAGGCGAAGCGGCCCCTAGCATCTCGTTCATCCCGCAGCAATGATGCGGGGCCGGTCAATCGCCCGCCGTCAACGTGCGGATGGTGAACTGCGTCACCAGACGGTGAACACCCGGCAAAGTCGAGAGAATTTCGCGGTGGACACGCTCGTAGCTGTCGCTTTCCGGGACGAGCACCTTGACCAGATAGTCGGATTGGCCGCTCATCAGATGCGCCTCGCAGACCTGCGTCGTGCGAGCGAGCGCTGCCTCGAATGCCATCATCGTCGCCTGACGCTGATCGACCAGGGTCACCGAGAGGAAAACGGTCGACGGATTGCCCCGCGCCGCCGGCGAGAGCCGCGCCCGGTAGCCCAGGATCAGCCCCGCCTCCTCCAGCGCCTTCACCCGCCGATGCGCCGCCGAGGGCGAGAGACCCACACGTGCCCCGAGCTGCTCGCTGGTCAGGCCTGAGTCGGCGGCGAGCAGTTCGATAATCTTGCGGTCGATGCTATCCACGATGGATCATTTTGCAGACAAAATGTGGATTGCGCAATAGTGTTGCGAATAACCGCGGCAGGTGACGCGCATTCGCAAGCACTTCCCGGCGCGAATCGCGTATTGCGCGCCATCCGCTTCAAGGAGAGGCAACATGCGTATCGGCGTTCCCAAGGAAATCAAGAATCACGAATATCGCGTCGGCCTGACCCCGCCGTCGGTGGCCGAGCTGGTGGCGGCCGGACACGAGGTGGTCGTCGAGACCAACGCAGGTGCCGGTATCGATTTCGAGGATGCCGACTATGTCGAGGCGGGCGCGAAGATCCTCGGCACTGCCGCCGATGTGTTCGCCGCCGCCGACATGATCGTGAAGGTGAAGGAGCCGCAGGCGGTCGAGATCGCCATGCTGGAGCCGCGTCACCTCCTCTTCACCTATCTCCACCTCGCCCCCGATCCCGAACAGACCAGGGGCCTGATCGCGTCGGGCGCCACCTGCATCGCCTATGAGACGGTGACGGCGAAGGACGGCTCACTGCCCCTCCTGAAGCCGATGAGCGAGGTCGCCGGCCGGATGTCGGTCCAGGTCGGTGCCCATTATCTCGAGAAGGAGCAGGGCGGCCGCGGCGTGCTGCTCGGCGGCGTCCCCGGCGTCGCGCCGGCGCGGGTCGCGATCCTCGGCGGCGGCGTCGCCGGCGTCAACGCGGCGCAGATGGCGGTCGGCATGCGCGCCGACGTCACCATCTACGACATCTCGAACGCCCGCCTCGCCGAGCTCGACATGTTCTTCTCGAGCCAGATCAAGACCGTCTATGCCAGCAAGGCGGCGATCGCCGCGGCGGTGCGCCAGGCCCATCTCGTCATCGGCGCGGTGCTCGTGCCAGGTGCGGCGGCGCCGAAGCTCGTCACCCGCGACATGCTGAAGACGATGAAGCGCGGCTCGGTGCTCGTCGACATCGCGATCGACCAGGGTGGCTGCTTCGAGACCAGCCACGCGACGACCCACAGCGACCCCGTCTACGAGATCGACGGCGTGATCCACTATTGTGTCGCCAACATGCCGGGAGCGGTCGCCCGCACCTCGGCCCTGGCGCTCAACAACGCCACCCTGCCCTTCGCGCTGAAGCTCGCCAACCTCGGCGCCGAGGCGGCGATGAAGGCCGATCCGCACCTCGCGGCGGGCCTCAACGTATCGGGCGGGAAAATCCGCTACGAGGCCGTCGCCGATGCGCTCGGCCTGCCCTACGAGGCGGCCTGACGCCAATCCCCTCCTCCTTTGCGGGGAGGGTCTTCGACACAGGCGAATTCAACGCGCGCGCGTAGGATCGAAGACGCGTTCGCGACGGGGATTGCGCGCCGCGTCGTCGGCAAGCCCGTAGCGATCAAACCAGCTCGCCGATGGCAGGGCGAGATTTCCCGGCAGCGTCGCGATGGTCCGCTCCGTTCTGAGCATCTGCTCGAATTCGGCAGCGCTATAGCCGTTGCCATGGCATGACGCATGGTGCCGGACCGGCCCCAGTCCGCCCGATGCCTGACGTGCGGCAACCCAGCGCGCCAGATGCCGGACCCCGTGCGACGCGCCCTGGCGGACGCCCCCCGTCCAGCCGACGAAGACATCGCAGGTGTAGAGGGTGCGGTCGCGGCCGAGATAGCCGACGAGCATGTTCTCCGTATGCGGCGCGTCCCGATAGACGTGGATTTCGAGCCGGTTGGACGAATCCTCCAGCACCAGGCGAGGGTCGTCGACGAACCGGAACCTGGCATTCGTGACCGGCGGCGTGTCGCCCCATGCGCGCGTGAGCAGGCGCCGCATGAAGCCTTCCTTGTCGCGGGTGGTCAGGATCGTCGCGCCCACCCGGGCGTAGAAGTGGATGGCCACTGCGTGGTCGTCATGATGATGGGTCGGGATGATGTAACGAAGCGGCTTGCTGCCCATATGAGGCCGCATGGCATTGTAGGCCTGCTCCGCATAGTCGGGCAGCCCGCCGGCTTCCATCGCGACGAAATGGTCGGCGAACTCGACATAGAGCACACGCGTGTCGCCGCTGCCGGCCAGAAAGACACCGTCGCCGATCCGCTGCACGCCAACCTCTGCGACGCCGTTATAGCCATCGAGGGTCGGAACCTGCAGGAAGCCGCCGGGCACGCGCAGATGATCGTCCAGCGCATGATTGAAGCGCAGGGAATAGAGCTCGAGATCCCGCGTCGCTTCGCCATCGACCGAGACCTGATAGCCGCGATTGACCATCACCCCTTCGTGCTCGAAATAATCCGTATAGGTGGTGACCACCTCCGTCTCGGCATCGACCAGGTCGCCACTCCGCGACGAGACGGCATGGATAAGCGACGTTTCGGGGTGGACCCAGAGGGTCGACTCCCCATGCCGGATCAGGTCGTAGGTAACGCCGCGACGTTCGCGCGTCCCCGCCAGCGCGAACGCGCCCGGATTGCCGGCCATCGTCCGGGCCAGCATCCACGGCATCCGGCTCGTCGCCATCTGGACGAGATCGTCGTGCGAATGCATGCTGCCGGCAGCATAGATGCGTGAGATCGTGTTGAACGACCACCGGCGCGCGCCGTCATTGACGTCCCGCCAGCCGAAATTGAGTTCTCCCGGATAGGTGCCGATCGAATCGATGACGCTCCGTCCGGCCGCGAAATCCAATGCCAGCCAGCTCCGGATCGGCAGATGATCATAGGGCGGATCGGTGCGACGGCTTTGATATCGGCCGATGACATATCCGGCCCATTCGATTTCAACCTGTCCGACCCGGTTCAGCGCCGCCGCGCCGCCATAGGCCTCGACGATGCGCGTCAGGCGATCGGCCGCCTGCGCATGGGCGCTCGACGCGCCGGTCGCAGCGAATACGATCGCAAAGATGGTGATTGCTTTGAGGCTCGATATCATGACCCCGCTCCTTTGACTTGACCGCCGCATTTCGTGCGGGCTGTAACGGCCCCTGTCTTGAATCATCGGAGCGGACACGGATGGCTGCGCAGTGCCCATCGTGCGAAGGCACGCCCGGAACGCGGGACCGGCTGGCCGTGGGCGCCTATCTCGGACAGGTCGCGCGCAGCGCCACCGCCCCGCGCTGCCACCTCTCCGCGGTCGCCCATGTCGAGGCGCGCGCTCTGCCGGAACACGCCCACGACTGGCCGTTCGTCAGCATGTTGCTGAAGGGGTCGTACGTGTCCCGGACCCGGACCCGCGAAATCGAGTTCGGGCGCAGCACCGCCGTCTATCATCCTGGCGCCTTCCAGCATCGCGACGAGATCGGCCGAGACGGCGCGACGTTCCTGTGTTTGCAGCTCGATCCGGCCTTGCTTCGCGACATCGATATGCCGCGCGGATGCGATGACGACATTGCGACCCTGGACGAGGACCAGGCTTATCTGGCCCTCGGCGCGCTCTATTGCGCTCTCTGGACCGGAGCCGACGAATTCGTGTTCGAAGCCTTGGCCGCGGAACTCGCGGCATGCCTGTTCAGCGGGGACGGGGACGGGCGGAGGGCGGAGCCGGCATGGTTGAAGCGGGTGGAAGGACGCCTGCGTGAGGAGATGCGGGTCCCGCTTGCGGACCTCGCCGAGGATGCCGGTGTCCATGTGACCACGCTCACCCGCCTGTTCCGGCGGCATAGAAACTGCAGCATCGGCGAATTCCGGGCCTGCGCCAGGGCAAGGCGCGCATTCCTCGAGATCGTTGGCGACGACGCACCATTGGCGGAGATCAGCCTGGCAGCCGGCTATGCCGACCAGAGCCATATGACCCGCGACGTCGCGGCCATCTTCGGATTGAGTCCCGGGCGGATCAGAAGCCGGGCCTGACTACCGCGCTTCGGGAGTGGGGGTCCCCTCGCCTTCTGAAGGCGGTCCGTTCGGTCGCTGTGGCGCGCTTGGAATCTGTCCCATCGCGCGCGCCTGCTGCAGCGAATCGAGCCGCTCCTGGATCGTGGCGCGATATTCCGCGTCGGCCGGCGCTTCGGCGAGGAGCTGGCGCCAGATCTGCTCGGCCTGGTCGAAATTGCCGCCCTGGGCGAGCGCCAGGCCGTAGAAGAAGCGCGGGCCCGGATGATCCGGTGCGATCCGCTCGGCGCGGGCAAAGGCGAGCTGGGCCGCCGGGCTCATCATCCCGCCGCTGTGGACGACCAGCGCATTGCCGAGGCCGACCCAGAGATCGGCGTCTCTCGGCGCCTGGCGCAGCGCGCTCTGGAGGATTTCCGCGCCGCTCCGGGTGTCGCCGCGGCGCTGGTAGCTGTCGGCGATGGTGAGCCAGCGCGACGCATTGTCGAACCGGCCGAGCATATCCTCGCGCGTCTGGGCGAAGGCGCTCTCGTCCTGCCTGACCCGCTCGGGCGGCGGCTTGGGGCTCCCCGCAAGCGCCGGACGACCCTGCCAGGCATAGCCGGCGAGGGCGACGAGCAGCGCTGCGCCGAGGAACTGCAGCGCGCCCTTGTCCTTGCCGATGAACGGCCACAGTCCGGCGAAGACGAGCAGCGCGAGGATGAGGATGATCGCCCAGCCCATCACGCTTTTCTCCGCTTGAAGCGGCCGCGGGCGAGGAACAGCCCGAACAGGATGAAGAGGAACGGCGCCGCATAGAGGAGAAATGTGTCCCACCCGAGCGGCGGATTGTAGGTCACCCAATTGCCGTAGCGCGACACCAGCCAGTCGCGGATCTGCTCCGGGCTCTCGCCGGCCTGGACGCGGGTGCGAATCAGCGAGCGCATGTCGCCGGCCATCTCCGCATCGCTGTCCGAGATCGCCTGGCCCTGGCAGACGAGGCAGCGGATCGTTTCCATCAGCGCCTTGGCCTGCGCTTCCTGCCGCGGGTCGGGCAGCTGCCGGTTCGCATAGGGCGCGGCCGGCATCAGGGAATCGGCGAAGACCGGGGCCGCGACGACGAGCGCGATGGCGGCCAGCAACACCCTCATCGCGCCGCCTCCCAGGCCGTGACGATCGCCGGGACGTCCTGCGGCATGATCGCGCCGATATGCTGGTGGCGGATGACGCCGTTGCCGTCGATTACGAAGGTCTCCGGCACGCCGGCCGAACCGAGCGCGAGCTGGACCCGGCGGTCGGTGTCGGCGCCGATCGACTGGAACGGGTTGCCGTAGGTCGCAAGGAAGGCCTGAAGATCCTCCGGCCGGTCGCGTACCGCGACGCCGTCGATCGGCACGCCGCGCCGCGCCAGCTCCTCGAGCTGCGCCGCCTCGGCCCGACACGGGATGCACCAGCTGGCGAAGATGTTGACCACGCGTGGCTGGCCGCGGCGCAGCGATGCGCTGGAGAGGCCGGGCTGACCGGGGAGGCTCGGCTGGAGCGCGAATTCCGGCACATTCTGGCCGATCAGCGCCGACTGGATGTTGCGGTCGGCCGGCGCGTAGAGGCCCCAGGCGACGAAGCCGAGGAAGACGACGAAGACCGCCAGCGGCACCCAGATGATCAGGCCGCGTTTCACGCCAGCGCCTCCTTGCCCGGCAAGGACGCCGGCGGCGCATCTTCAGCCTCCGCGGCCTTGGCCGCCGCCTTGCGCTCACGGCGCAGGCGCCCGATCAGCGACAGCACGCCGCCGAGCGCGACCAGGCCGCCGCCGAACCAGATCAGGGTCACGAACGGCTTCCACCACAGGCGCAGCTGCCAGCGGCCCTGCTCGTCCTCCTCACCGATCGCGATATAGAGCTGGCCGTCCCAGCGGGTGGCGATCGCCGCCTCGCTGGTCGGGGTCGGCGGCGAGGAGAACATCCGCGCCTGCGGCCTCAACTCGAACGGCGCGCCGCCCTCGCCGCGCCGGGCGGTGAGCCGCGCCTCGATCGCGGTCCAGTTCGGGCCCGCGATCGGCTCGACCCCGTCGAAGCGCACGTTGAAGCCGCCGACATGCATGGTCTGGCCGGGGCTCGCCGCCACAAGCGTCTCTTTGGTGAACGCGCTTTCGGACGCCATGCCCGCCATGCTGACCGCGATGCCGAGATGGGCGATGACCATGCCGTAGATGAAGATCGGGGTGCGGCGCAGGTTGCGCTTCCACAGCGGCGCGATGCTGGCTGCGGCGACGCCGGCCGACACGGCGAGCCCGAGCAAGGGCAGGATGCGCGTGCCGGGCGCGAGCAGGATGATCGCGAACAAGGCGGCGGCGCTGATCAGGACGGGGATCGCGATGCGGTTGCCCAGCTCCTTCAGCCGGTCGCTGCGCCAGCGCAGCAGCGCGCCCATGCCCATGATCGCGACCAGAATGAGCGCAACCGGCCCGGCGGCGCTGTTGAAATAGGGCGGACCGACCGACAGCTTCTCGCCGGTCACCGCCTCGACGACCAGCGGATAGAGCGTGCCGACGAAGACGACGCCGAGGATCACGGTCAGCAGCAGGTTGTTGACGACCAGCGCGCCCTCGCGGCTGACGAGGTCGAAGCGCGCGCCCTCCTTCACCGTGCCGACGCGCAGGCCGAACAGGGCGAGCGCGCCGCCGATATAGAGGACGAGCAGCGCGAGGATGAAGGCGCCGCGCTGCGGATCGACGGCGAAGGCGTGGACGCTGGTCAGGATGCCGGAACGGACCAGGAAGGTGCCGATCATCGACATCGAGAAGGCGACCACGGCAAGCATGATCGTCCACGCGCGCAGGCCGTCGCGTGTGGCGAGGACGGTGACGCTGTGGAGCAAGGCAGTCGCCGCGAGCCAGGGCATCAGCGAGGCATTCTCGACCGGATCCCAGAACCACCACCCGCCCCAGCCGAGTTCGTAATAGGCCCAGTAGGAACCGGCGGCGATGCCGAGCGTCAGGAATATCCAGGCGCCGAGCACCCATGGACGCATCGCCCGGGCGAAGGCCGGGCCAACGTCGCGGGTGACGAGCGCGCCGACCGCGAAGGAAAAGGCGACCGAGATGCCGACATAGCCGAAATAGAGAGTCGGCGGATGGAAGGCGAGGCCCGGGTCCTGGAGCAGCGGGTTGAGGCCGTTGCCTTCGACCGGCACGGGCGAGAGCCGGGTGAACGGGTTCGAGGCGAAGAGCAGGAAGGCGTAGAAGCCGAGGCCGATCGCCGCCTGCGCCGCCAGCGTCGCGGCCAGCGTGTTCTTCAGGAGCCGGCGTTCGAACAGCGCCACGATCGCGCCGGCGACGGCGAGCACCGTCACCCAGAGCAGCATCGAGCCTTCGTGATTCCCCCAGGCGCCGGCGAACTTGTAGAGCCAGGGCTTGGCCGAATGGCTGTTGGCCGCGACGAGCTGGACCGACAGGTCGGTGCGCAGGAACAGCCAGATGAGGATCAGGAAGGCGAGCGCAGCCAGCACGCCTTGCGCCATCGCCACCGGCCGCACCGCGCGCAGCAGCTGCTCGCCGCCGGGCCGCAGTGCAGCCGCGCCGAGGAAGAGCTGGAGCAGCGACAGCGCCGCCGCCAGCCACAATGAAGCAAGCCCCCCTTCCGCGATCATTCGAGCGTTTCCGTCTTGTGCTGGCCCTGCGGCCCCAGACGGGGCGGCATATAGTTCTCGTCGTGCTTGGCAAGGATTTCGCTGGCGACGAAGCGACCGTCCGGCTGGAAGCGGCCTTCCGCGACCACGCCGCTATTTTCCCGGAACAGGTCCGGCGTAATGCCGGCAAAGCGCACCGGAATGGTCGCCTGCGTCTCGTCGCCGACGACGAAATCGATGGTGACGCCGTCGGGATGGCGCTGGATCGAGCCCTGGCGGACCATGCCGCCGATCCGGACCGCGCGGTCGAGCGGCAGGCCTTTGCGCGCGACGTCGCCGGGCGCGTAGAAGAAGGCGGCCTGATCGCGCATCGCGGACATGGCGAGCAGCACCGCGCCGATCACGGCGACGAGCGCGAGCACGACGAGGACGAGGCGCTGGTTCTTGGGCTTCATCTGTCGCGGCTCAGCTTTTCGACATCGGCCTCGGCGCGGCGCATCGCCGCCCAGCTCCACAAGGTCAGCCCCACGGTCGCGAGGAGGCCGATCGCATAGGCGCCGATGATGAAGGGCCAGTGGCTCATTGCGCCCGTCCTGAGCCTGACGAAGCGGCCGCCATCCGTCGCATCCGCGCCTCGAGCTTCTGGCGGGCGAGCTCGGCGCGCATCCGCATCAAGACGATCGCGCCGAACAGGAGGGTGAAGCCGGAGGCCGAGGCGAGCAATGGCCAGAGCATCGAGCTGTCGATCGACGAACGGCCCTGGACGATGTCGATGCTCTGCCCCTGATGCAATGTGTTCCACCACACGACCGAGTAGCGGATGATCGGCAGGTTGACCGCCCCGACCAGGCCGAAGATCGCGGTGATCCGGCCCTCCCCGCCCTTCTCCTTCTCGGCGCCTGCCAGCGCGATATAGGCCAGATAGAGGAAGAGGAGGACGAGCATCGAGGTCATCCGCCCGTCCCACTCCCAGTAGGTGCCCCAGGTGGGTCGCCCCCAGAGTGAGCCGGTGGCAAGGCAGACGAAGGTGAAGACGGCGCCGGGAACGGCAATCGCCCGGCCGGCGACGGCGGCGAGCGGATGGCGCCAGACCAGCTGCATCAGACTGGCGACCGCAATGCCGGTCCAGCCCGCCATGCCGAGCCACGCGGCAGGAACGTGGACGTAGATGATCCGGACGCTCTCGCCCTGAAGATAGTCGCGGGGCGCCAGAAACAGGCCGATGGCGAGCGCGACGCCGATCAGCGCGACACCCGCCCAGCCGAAAAGGCCCGTCAGGGGTCGCGCGATCTTCAGGAAGCGAGCCGGATTCGCGTAAACGTGCATGCCTGAGCGTTTCTGTAGCGAAGCGACGGGCGACGGGAAAGCTTGTGCTTTCGCGTCCGATTGCGCATCGGCCCGGGCGTGACCGCCGCCGCCTCCGTTCCGCAGAACCGACTCCTGGGGATCAGCCTTCGCATCGGCGCGGCGACCAGCTTCGGCTTCATGGCGGCGATGATCAAGCTGGGGAGCGAGATCGGCGTGAGCCTGGTCGAGCTCGCCTTCTACCGCTTCTTCTTCGGCCTCGTCCCGCTGCTCGCCTGGATGGCGATGACCCGCAACCTCGGCGCGTGGCGGACGAAGCGGCCGATGGCGCATGTGATCCGCGGCATAATCGGCCTGTCGACGATGGTCTGCGGCTTCTCCGCCGTCATCTGGCTGCCGCTCGCCGAGGCGACGACGATCAATTTCGCCGTGCCGCTGTTCGCGGTCATCCTGTCGGCCCTGATCCTGCACGAGCCGGTCGGGCGGCACCGCTGGAGCGCGGTCGCAATCGGCTTCGTCGGCGTGCTGGTCGTGATGCGGCCGGGCGGGACCGAGCTGCCCCCCGTCGGTCTCGCTTTCGCGGTCGCCGCAGCCTTCGGCGGCGCGGCGGTGACGATCACCATCCGCCAGATCGGCCGGACCGAAAGCACGCCGACCACGGTTTTGTGGTTCACCCTCTTCTCGATCGCCGCGACCGGGCTCTTCATGCCCGTCTTCGCGCGCGGGCATGACGGGGCGACCTGGGCGATCCTCGTCGCGCTCGGCCTGTTCGGCGGGGTCGGCCAGCTTTTCCTGACCTCGGCGCTGCGATTCGCACCGGTCTCGGTGGTGGTGCCGTTCGACTACACCCAGCTCGTCTGGGCAGTCCTCCTCGGCTGGCTGATCTGGGGCAGGCAGCCCGCGGCCACGACCTGGATTGGCGGCGCCGTCATCGTTGCGAGCGGACTCTATACCCTCTATCGCGAGCACAAGCTCGGGCGAGAGAAGCCCGGCCCGGAACCGCTCTAGGCGCGACCGATCAGCTTGCGGGCCATGCCGTCGGCGACCTCGGCCGGATTGCGGCCGGTGGCGGCGCTTTCCGCCCAGATCTGCTCGAGCCGGCCGGGAATCGCCTCGATGCGCTGGCGGACCACCGCCTCGTCGCCGTCGCCGACATATTCGGTCGAGACATTGATGATGCCGCCGGCGTTGATGACGTAGTCCGGCGCATACAGGATGCCGCGCGCCTGGACGCGGTCGCCGTCCGCCGGAGTGGCGAGCTGGTTGTTGGCGCCGCCGGCGACGATCGGCACGTTCAAGGCCGCGATCGACTGCTCGTCGAGGATCGCGCCGAGCGCATTGGGGCTGAGCACGTCGGCCTCCAAGGTCATGATCGCCTCCGGAGCGACGACGGCGCCACCGACCTCGTCGGCGAGCTTCTGCGCCCGCGCCGTGTCGATATCGGTGATGCTGAGCCGCGCCCCCTCTTGCGCGGCGCGGCGGGCAAGGCCACCGGCAACGCTGCCTGCGCCTTGCAGCGCGATGTGGAGGCCGGCGAGGCTGTCACGCCCAAGCGCCCGCTTCACCGCCGCCTTGACGCCGAGGAAGACGCCATAGCTGGTGTGCGGCCCGGGGTCGCCGCCGACCGCGCCCTCCGCGACGGGCAGGCCCGCGACGAATTTGGTCTGCTTCGAAATTTCGACCATGTCGGCGACGTTCACCCCGACATCCTCGGCGGTGACGTAGCGGCCGCCGAGGCCGCCCACGGCGCGCCCGAAGGCGGCGATCATCCCGGGTGTCTTGGTCCGGGCCGCGTCGGCGAGGATCACCGCCTTGCCGCCGCCGAGCGGCAGGCCGGCCATGGCGTTCTTGTAGCTCATGCCGCGCGACAGGCGCAGCACGTCGGCGATCGCATCGCCGGTCTTCGCATAATGCCAGAATCGGGTGCCGCCTGCACCCGGGCCGAGATGGGTCGAATGGACCGCGATGATCGCCCTGAGGCCGGTTGTCTCGTCGGTGACGAAATGCGCGAATTCATGCCCGTCGAAATCGGGATAGTCCCAGAGCGAGTCCATGATGATCCTGTGAGGCGGGTTCAGACGAAATGGGGCGATCGACGGGACTTGAACCCGCGACCCTCGGTACCACAAACCGATGCTCTAACCAGCTGAGCTACGATCGCCATGCAGTGGAATGCGCTGCGCACATAGTGGGGGGCGGCCCCCACCGTCAAGGGAAGTACGGCGTCAGGCGCCGGGCGCGTGCGCGGCTTCGTGTCGGGCCGAGAGCAGCTCGGCGAGCTCGAGGTGACGGCGCCTGGCGTCGTCGGTCCGGGCGCGCGCCGCGGCGTCACGCTCTTCGGCCGCCCGGCGGGCGTAATAGATGCGGTCGTTGGTCATGTGTTCCCGATCCCCGGTGGGATAGCGCCATTAGGTGGCAGCGATATGAACCGACAGGGCGGGCGCGTCAGGGCGGGCCGGTTTCGAGACGGCGCGACGGCTCCCGTGTGGAAATGTCGATGAGCCGAGGTCCGTTGCGGGTCTGCCTGCCTTCGGCGTAGCGCTTACGGATCCAGCCATCGGGCGGCCTCCGCCGGCGTGCGCTTGTCGGTGTCGCGATCGACGAGCAGGTTGGCCTGGCGCATCCGCCCAACCGGAATCGCGCCGATCAGCGGCCGCAGCGCCTCGGCCAACCTCGAATCTGCGTCGTGACGCGGCGCGAGCAACAGGACCGCGTCGTAGCTGGGCAAGGCTCGCCGCGGGTCGCCCAGCGTCACCAGGTCCAGCGCGGCGATGCGCCCGTCCGAGGAGAAGGCGGTGATCACGTCGGCCGACCCATTGGCGACGGCGCGGTACATGAAGGTCGGGCTGTAGGAGGTCTGCGCCGCGAAGCGCAGGCGATAGGCACCCTGCACCGCGCGCCATTCGGGCCGGGTCAGGAATTCGAGGTCGGCGCCGAGACGGAGCTGTGGCGCGACGAGCGTCAGGTCGCCGAGCGAACGCACGCCCAGCGCCGCGGCCCGGCTCCGGCGCATCGCCAGTGCATAGGCGTTCTCGAAGCCGAGCGGACCGAGCAAAGTCACGCCGTCGCGGCGGCGCAGCTCTTCGGTCAGCACCTGCCGCATCCGGTTGGCCGGCGGCGTGTCGGTGCGGCCGAGGATATTGGCCCAGAGCGTGCCCGAATAGTCGACGTAGACGTCGATATCGCCGGCAGCGAGCGCCTGATAGGCGACGGTCGAGCCGAGATTGTCGCGCCGCTCGGTGCGGAAGCCGGCGGCCTGCAGGCGCCGCTCGATCGCGCTCGCCAGGATATATTGCTCGGAGAAGTTCTTGGCGCCGACGACGATCGTCTCGCCGCCGCTCGGGCCCGCGGGCAGCATGGCGAGGCCGAGCGCCGTGGCCAGCGCCATCAGGCCGGTACGAACCCGCCATCGGGAACGCCGTCTCAGACCCGTCTCGACCAGCGCGAGCAGCCCGTCGACGGCGAGCGCCAGTGCCGCGGCGGCAGCGCAGCCGGTCAGCACGCGCACCCAGTTCTCGGTCTGAAGCCCGGAGAAGATGAGGTCGCCGAGGCTCGGCTGGCCGACGGTGGTGGCAAGGGTCGCGGCGCCGATCGTCCAGACCGAGGCGGTGCGGATGCCGGCGAGGATGACCGGCGCGCCGAGCGGCAGCTCGATCAGGGTCAGGCGCTGGCGGGCAGTCATGCCGAGTCCGTCAGCCGCTTCCAGCACGGCGGGGTCGATCCCCTGCAGCGCCGCGACTCCGTTCCGGACGATCGGCAGCAGCGCATAGAGGCTGAGCGCGATCAGCGCCGGCAGGAAGCCGAGTGCCGGAATGGCGAGCCCGGTCGCCTGGCCGAGGATGAGCAGCGCGGGGTAGAAGAGCGCGAGCAGCGCCAGCGCCGGCACGGTCTGGACCAGTCCCGCGAGCCCGAGCACCGGAGTGCGCAGGCGAGGATGGCGGGCCGAGAGGATGGCGAGCGGCAGTCCGAGCGCCACCCCGATCAGCACCGCCGAACCGCTGAGCAGGAGATGGGCACGTGCCAGCACCGGGAGCGCGGCAAGCGCGTCGGCGAGCGTCGGGCTCACAGCGCCTGGAGCCTTTCCGCCTGCCGGCGCGGCACCTCGACCATGGCGCGCACCTCGGGATCGTCGCTGACGAGCAAAGTCGCCGGGGCGGCATCGGCGCGGATGCGGCCCGCGAGCAGCACGACGATCCGGTCGGCAAGCAGCAGCGCCTCAGCGATATCGTGGGTCACCATCAGCGTGGTGAGGCCGAGCCGCTCGTGGAGCGCACGATAGGCGCGGCCGAGCGAATCGCGGGTCACCGGGTCGAGCGCCCCGAACGGCTCGTCCATCAACATCAGGCCGGGCCGGGCCGCCAGCGCCCGGGCAAGGCCGACGCGCTGCGCCTGGCCACCGGAAAGCTCGCGCGGATAGCGTCCGGCGAAGTCCGCCGGCAGCGCGGCCAGGTCGAGCAGCTCGGCGACGCGATCTTCCCCCACCCCCATCAATCGCGGCACGATGCCGATATTCTCGGCGACCGTCAGATGCGGGAACAGGCCGATGCCCTGGATGACGTAGCCGATGCCGTGGCGCAGGTCGGCGAGCGGGACCTCGCACACGCCGCGGCCGTCGATGCGGATCGTCCCGGCGTCAGGTTCGACGAGGCGGTTGATCGATTTGAGCAACGTCGTCTTGCCCGATCCCGAAGGACCGACGAGGGCGACGAATTCGCCGGACCCGATCGACAGGCTGACATCGTCCAATGCCGCGCGGCCGTCATGGCGCTTGGTCAGGCCGGCGATGTCGAGCTTGCTCACGGGAAAGGCGTGGTGGGCGCGGCAAGGATTGAACTTGCGACCCCTGCGGTGTGAACACAGTGCTCTACCACTGAGCTACGCGCCCACGCCTAGGTTGCATCCGGTGTGGTAGACCCGGACGGAAGGCGGCCCATAACTGGCGCATTCGCGACTGTCTAGCCACGTCCTCGTCATTGCGAGGAGCGCAGCGACGAAGCAATCCAGCCGGATCCGAGCGTCGCACTGGATTGCTTCGCTTCGCTCGCAATGACGAGCTGGGAAGGCCGTTCAGCCGTTGACCGCATCCTTCAGGCCCTTGCCGGGCTTGAATTTGGGCTGGGTGGATTCCTTGATCTGCATCGGCTCGCCGGTGCGCGGATTGCGGCCAGTCGACGCCTTGCGGCGCGAGCAGGAGAAGGTGCCGAAGCCGACCAGGCGCACCTCATCGCCCCGCTGGAGCGCGCCGGTGATCGTGTCGAACACGGTTTCGACGGCCCGCGATGCATCTCCCCGCGCCAGCCCAGTAAGCTCCGCCACGCGACCGATCAGCTCCTGCTTGTTCATCTGTCCCGAACCCCTGTTCCCGATGACTCGCGGCGCCCGCGCGCCGGACGTTTACATGCCACGGGCGGGACGGGAGTCAAAGGAAAGAGGCGCCTTTCACCCGAAAAGCGCCTCTTCCGGACCATTCGTCACGACGAACGTCAGTGCCGGATCGACACCGGTGTCCCATCTTCGGACGCAGGCGCCAGCTCCGACGGCGGCAGCGCGGCGAGCTCGTCGGATTCGCTCCACTCGATCGGCACGACCGGCTGGGCGAGCGCCTGGGCCAGCACCTCGTCGACATGGCTGACGATGACGATCTCCAGCCCCTCGCGGATGTTGGCGGGGATTTCGGCGAGGTCCTTCTCGTTTTCCGCCGGAATCAGCACCCTGGCGATGCCGCCGCGCAGCGCCGCCAGGAGCTTCTCCTTGAGGCCGCCGATCGGCAGCACGCGGCCGCGCAGCGTGACCTCGCCGGTCATCGCGACGTCGCGGCGGACCGGGATTCCGGTCACCGTCGAGATGATCGCCGTCACCATCCCGATGCCCGCCGACGGCCCGTCCTTGGGCACCGCGCCCTCGGGCAGGTGGACGTGGATGTCCTTGCGGCCGAACAGGCTGGGCCGGACGCCATAGCCGGGCGCGCGCGCCTTCACGAAAGAGAAGGCGGCCTGCACCGATTCCTGCATGACCTCGCCGAGCTTGCCGGTGGTCTTGATCAGGCCCTTGCCCGGGACGGTCACCGCCTCGATGGTCAGCAGTTCGCCGCCCACTTCGGTCCAGGCGAGGCCGGTGACCGCGCCGATCTGGTCCTCCTCCTCGCCGACGCCGTGGCGATACTTCCGCACGCCGAGGAACTCGCCGAGATTGTCGGCGGTCACTTCGACCCGCTCGGCCTTGCCTTCGAGGATCTGGCGCAGGGCCTTGCGGGCGATCTTGGCGATCTCGCGCTCCAGCGTGCGCACGCCGGCCTCGCGGGTGTAATGACGGATCGCGCCGCGCAGACCCTCCTCGGTCAGGCTGAACTCGCCCTCCTTGAGACCGTGGCTCTCGATCTGCTTGGGGAGCAGGTGGCGAAGCGCGATCTCGACCTTCTCGTCCTCGGTATAGCCTTCGAGCCGGATGATCTCCATGCGGTCGAGCAGCGGCTGCGGCAGATTCAGCGAGTTCGCGGTGGTCACGAACATCACGTCGGAGAGATCGTAGTCGATCTCCAGATAGTGATCCTGGAACTTGTTGTTCTGTTCCGGATCGAGCACCTCGAGCAAGGCCGAGGCGGGATCGCCGCGGAAGTCCTGGCCGAGCTTGTCGATCTCATCGAGCAGGAACAGCGGATTGCTCGTTCCCGCTTTCTTGAGGTTGGTGACGATCTTGCCCGGCAGCGAGCCGATATAGGTGCGCCGGTGGCCGCGGATCTCGGCTTCGTCGCGCACGCCGCCAAGGCTCTGCCGGACGAACTCGCGGCCCGTGGCACGCGCGATCGAGCGGCCAAGCGAGGTCTTGCCGACGCCGGGCGGGCCGACGAGGCAGAGGATTGGGCCCTTGAGCTTGTTGGTCCGCGCCTGGACGGCGAGATATTCGACGATCCGATCCTTGACCTTCTCAAGGCCATAATGGTCCTCGTCGAGAATCCGCTCGGCCTCGGGGATGTCATGCTTCAGCTTCGACTTCTTGCCCCAGGGCAGGCCGAGCAGCACGTCGAGATAGTTGCGACTGACCGTCGCCTCGGCCGACATCGGCGCCATGCCGCGCAGCTTCTTGAGCTCGCCCTGCGCCTTGGTCCTGGCTTCCTTGGAGAGCTTGGTACGCTCGATCTTGCGGGTGAGCTCGGCGAGCTCGTCGCCCTCGCCTTCCTCACCGGCATTGCCGAGCTCGCGCTGGATCGCCTTCAACTGCTCGTTCAGATAATATTCGCGCTGCGTCTTCTCCATCTGGCGCTTGACGCGGCTGCGGATCTTCTTCTCGACCTGGAGCACGCCCAGCTCGCCTTCCATGAAGGCGAAGGCCATTTCGAGCCGACGCACCGGATCGAGCTCGGCGAGCAGGGTCTGCTTGTCCGAGACCTTGATGTTGATGTTGGCGGCAACCGCATCGGCGAGCTTCGAGGCTTCCTCGATCTGGCCGAGCTGGACGGCGGTCTCGGCCGGCAGCTTGCGGTTGAGCTTCGCATAATTCTCGAACTGCTCGACGACCGAGCGCATCAGCGCCTGCGCCTCGGCGCCCTCGGCCTCGCGCACGTCGACGAGGTCGATCTCGGCGGCGAGGTGGCCGCCCTCCTGGGTCAGGGTGCGCAGCGACGCCCGCTCCCGGCCCTCGACCAGCACCCGCACCGTGCCGTCGGGCAGCTTCAGGAGCTGCAGGACGGTCGCGATGACGCCGAGGTCGTAAAGCGCCTCGCGGTCGGGATCGTCCTCGGCGGGATCGAGCTGCGAGACGAGGAAGATGCTCTTGTCCGCCGCCATCGCGCTTTCGAGCGCCGCCACCGATTTGTCGCGGCCGACGAACAGCGGCACGATCATCTGGGGGAAAACGACAATGTCGCGCAGGGGCAGGACGGGGTAGGATTGACTCATGTAGACTCCAGGGCGCGGACGATGGGTCCGCTCGTCCGCTATATGGGGCGGTTATAGGGCGGCATCAATGAAGTCGCGTTAACGCCGGCGAAAGAGACGCTTTGCAATTGACCCCCTACCGGGGGAGGTCTAAAATTTCCGGCCTTTAGTGGGGAGGGACTTTCTATGTTTCGCGCTCTGATTATCGCAGCGCCGATGGCGCTCGCCTCGATGACGGTGATCCCCGTCGCCGCGCCGGCGCTGGCCTGGCAGGACAATGGCGGCCAGTGCCCGAGCTCCGAGACCCGCCGCCAGCGCGGCCGTGGCATCGGCAGCATGCTGGGCGGCATCGCCGGCGCGGTCGGCGGCCGGATGGGCGGCGTCGGCGGCATGATCGCCAACAACCTGCCGATCGGCGAGATGCTGGGCGAGGCGATCGCCAGCCTGCTCGACCAGTGCGAGCAGCAGAAGGCGGCCGCGGCGACCGACGAGGCGCTCCGTGGCGGCGTCGGCACCTCCGTGGAGTGGCAGAGCGAGACGCGTGCGGGCGTCACCGGCCGCTCCGAAGTCACCGCGCAGCAGGCGGAAGCCGGCGGCGGCGATTGCATGACCGTCACCGATATCGTCATCGTCGACGGCGAAGAGACGCGCGCGCCCAAGCGCATGTGCCGCCGCCCGCCGTCGACCCGTTATGTCCGCGTCTGATCTGTTTGACTGACCTCGGGAGATTCGCGTTGCGCCGGTATGCGTCCTTCGTTGCCCTCGCCGCCCTCGCCTTCGCGCAGGCGGCGCAGGCGCAGCGCGACCCCAACAACCCGACCTGCCCGCAAAATCCGGGCTGGTCGCTCAACCGTCAGATGACGTTCACGCCGCAGCAGGCGGGCGGCCGCAACGTGCTGGTCGCCGAGGGCTTCATCGACGACAATCTCGTGCCGCGGCTCGAGGCGGCGCTGCGCGACAATCCGCAGGCCGAGGAGCTCTGGCTGCGATCGCCGGGCGGCAACGCCCGGGTCGGCAACCAGGCAGGCCGGATCATCCGCGAGGCGGGCATCCCGACGCGAATCCCGAACGGCTATGCCTGCTTCTCCGCCTGCAACTTCCTGTTCATGGGCGGCATCGCCCGCTTCGTGGACAATGGCGGCCTGTTCATCGTCCATATGTTCACGCACACCAACAACCGCGAGGTCATCCGCCAGGAGGTCGCGCAGGGCGAGGACAACACGATCGGCCTGATCGGCGAGATCGAGCAGCAATCGGCCCTGCTCGCCAGCGAGGACAATGATTTCCTGATCCGCATGGGCGTCTCGCGCAACCTCCTGACCGAGGTGATGTACCGGACGAGCGCGGTCCAGGACGCCCGCAACCGCGAAACCCGCCGCTGCCTCACCCAGCAGGAGGTCAACCGCTACAACGTCGCGACCACGCCATGGCGCGGCGCGGAAGCGACGCCACGAGGCGGTGGCTCCCCGGGGAATGCCGGAAGCAGCGCCTCACGGAGCGCCGAACCGGTCCAGGACGGCAAGGGCGAGAAATAGCGCGCTCGCGCGTGCCTCAGGGCACGATCGTCACGAACAGATAGGCGGCGAGGATGACCAGGTGAACGATCCCCTGAAGAATCGTCGTGCGCCCGGTGCTCAGCGAGATCACCGAGACGAAGAGCGACAGGCCGAGCAGGGTCAGCGCCTTGGGGCCGATGCCGAGATGCAGCTCCCAGCCCATGACGAGCGAGACGACGGCAACCGTCGGAATGGTGAGGCCGATCGTCGCAAGGGCCGAGCCGAGGGCGAGATTGAGGCTGGTCTGGAGGCGGTTGCGCCGCGTCGCCTTCAACGCGGCGAGACTTTCGGGCGCGAGCACCAGCGCGGCGATGACGATGCCGACCAGGGCATAGGGCAGCCCTGCCCCGGCCACCGCGCCCTCGATGGTCGGTGCCAGCCCCTTGGCCAGCAGCACAACCCCGACCAGGGCGACGAGCAGCAGGCCGAAGGCGATCCGGGTCTGCGCCAGCGAGGGCGGTGCGGCATGCGCGTCTTCCGGCAGGTCGCCGCCGCCTTCCGGCAGGAAATAGTCGCGGTGCCGCACCGTCTGGACCAGCACGAAAGTCGCGTAGAGCAGCAGCGAGACGATGGCGGTGAACAGGAGCTGTGACGGTGAGAAGGCGGGACCGGCCGCGCTCGATAGGTAATTGGGCAGGACCAGGGTCAGGACCGACATCGCCGCCAGCACGCAAAGCGCGGCGCTGACGCCCTGCTGCATGAAGCTCTGCTCGTGATGTCGCATGCCGCCGGAGAGCAGGCACAGGCCGACGATGCCGTTGAGGATCAGCATGATCGCGGCGAACACGGTGTCGCGGGCCAGCGTCGCTGCATCGCCGGCATTCGAGAGCATCAGCGAGACGATCAGCGACACCTCGATCACCGTGACCGCGACGGCGAGGACCAACGTACCGAACGGCTCGCCGACGCGATGCGCGACAACCTCGGCGTGATGGACCGCGGCGAGAACGCAGCCGATCAGGATCGCGCCCGCGGCGAGGATGCCAGGCGTGCCCAGCTTCGCCAGCCCGATCGCGAGCGCGACGAGACCCAGCGCCGGAAGCGCCAGCGACCATTTGGGCAGCATCGCGCGATCGAAAAGCCGACCCTCGTCCGGGACGAGCGGTTCGGCGTCGGTGCTCAGGCCGCGTCCTCAGCCTTCTTGGCGAACACCCGCACCGGCTCCTTGGTGCCGGCGACGACATCCTTGTCGATCAGCACCTCGTCGACGCCGTCCATGCTGGGCAGGTCGAACATCGTGTCGAGAAGGATGTTCTCGAGGATCGACCGGAGGCCGCGCGCACCGGTCTTGCGCTCGATCGCCTTCTTGGCGACCGCGACCAGCGCCTCGTCGGTGAAGGTGAGCTTCACGTCTTCCATGTCGAACAGCTTGGAATATTGCTTCACCAGCGCGTTCTTCGGCTCCTGGAGAATCTTGACGAGCGCTTCGGTGTCGAGGTCCTCCAGCGTCGCGATCACCGGCAGGCGGCCGACGAATTCGGGGATGAGGCCGAACTTCAGGAGGTCGTCCGGTTCACCCTGGCGAAGGATCTCGCCGGTGCGACGCTCCTCTGGCGCGGCGACATGGGCGCCGAAGCCGATCGACTTGCCCTCCAGCCGGTCCGCGATGATCTTCTCGAGGCCGGCGAAGGCGCCGCCGCAGATGAACAGGATGTTGGTCGTGTCGACCTGCAGGAACTCCTGCTGCGGATGCTTGCGCCCGCCCTGCGGCGGAACGGAGGCGACGGTGCCCTCCATCATCTTGAGCAGCGCCTGCTGGACGCCCTCGCCCGAGACGTCGCGGGTGATGGACGGATTGTCCGATTTGCGGCTGATCTTGTCGATCTCGTCGATATAGACGATCCCGCGCTGCGCCCGCTCGACATTGTAGTCCGATGCCTGGAGCAGCTTGAGGATGATGTTCTCGACATCCTCGCCGACATAGCCGGCTTCAGTGAGCGTCGTGGCGTCGGCCATGGTGAACGGCACGTCGAGCAGGCGCGCCAGCGTCTGGGCGAGCAGCGTCTTGCCGCAGCCGGTCGGTCCGACGAGCAGGATGTTCGATTTCGAAAGCTCGACCTCGCCCGACTTCGCGCCATGGGCGAGTCGCTTGTAGTGATTGTGGACGGCGACAGAGAGGACGCGCTTGGCGCGGTTCTGTCCGATCACATAATCGTCGAGATGCCTGCAGATCTCCAACGGCGTCGGCACGCCATCGCGGGTCTTCACAAGGGCCGACTTGGTTTCCTCGCGGATGATGTCGTTGCACAGCTCGACGCATTCGTCGCAGATGAACACGGTCGGGCCGGCGATCAGCTTGCGCACTTCGTGCTGGGACTTGCCGCAGAACGAGCAGTACAGGGTGCTCTTGCTATCGCCGCCACTCAGCTTCGTCATACTCTTTCCTTCGGGCCATCCGGGCCCGCTTTACAACGGGCACATATCCTGACGGCAAATTATCACGACCACAATGCCTGAATCGTTAAACCGCTCCAGAGTGGGGCGGCGCGGCGACCGGGCCTTAAGCCGGGCACCGGGGCCGTCCTCATCTCGCTCAGGCCGCCTTGGCGGCCTCCTCGTCCGCCGGCACCGGACGCTTGTCGAACACCTCGTCGACCAGACCGAACTCCTTCGCCTCGAGCGCCGAGAAGAACTTGTCGCGCTCCACATTCTTCTCGATCTCCTCGAGCGTGCGGCCGGTGAAGCCGGCCATCAGCTCGTTCATCCGGTGACGAATGCGCAGGATCTCGCGCGCCTGGATCTCGATGTCGCTCGCCATGCCCTGGGCGCCGCCGGAAGGCTGATGGATCATGATCCGCGCATTGGTGAGGGCGACCCGCATGCCGGGCTCGCCGGCCGAGAGCAGGAACGCGCCCATCGAGGCGGCCTGGCCGATGCAGACCGTCCCGACGCGCGGGCGGATGTACTGCATCGTGTCATGGATGGCCATGCCCGCCGTGACGACCCCGCCCGGCGAGTTGATGTACATGTAGATGTCTTTCTTGGGGTTTTCCGATTCGAGGTAGAGCAGCTGGGCGGTGACCAGCGTCGCCATATGGTCCTCGACCGGCCCGGTCACGAACACGATCCGCTCGCGCAGCAGCCGCGAATAGATGTCGAAGCTGCGCTCGCCGCGGTTCGACTGCTCGATGACGATGGGGACGAGCCCGGCGATGATGTCCTTGTGGTCCATGGCTGCGATGAGATCCTGTTGCCTGGGTGTTGGTCGACAACAGGCAACATCGGAGGATCGTCGCCAAGGTTCAAGGGGCGACGTGGCGGCCGGCATGATCGGCTGCGTTCGGTTAATGCATTCGACGCTCCGTTCCGCTAGCGTTCCGGCATGAGGGACGACTTTGCCGGGGAGGTGGCGGAGCAAGGGGACGACGCGGCGATCGTCGAGATCCTGCATGAGGTCTGCCGGGTGACCGGCATGGGGTTCGCCGCGGTGGCACGTGTTACGGAAACCCGCTGGATCGCCGCCCAGGTCGAGGACCGGATCGAGTTCGGACTCAACCCCGGCGACGAGCTGGAGATCAAGAAGACGATCTGCGACGACATCCGCCGCGACGGCCGGGCGATCGTCATCGACCATATCGGCGCGGACCCGGACTGGCGGACGCATCCCGTGCCCGCCCTCTATGGATTCGAGAGCTATGCCTCGCTGCCCGTCGTGCTGGCCGACGGCAGCTTCTACGGAACCCTGTGCGCGATCGATCCCGCGCCCCGCCTGCTCAGCGCGCACGAGACGATGGCCGCGCTGCAAGTGCTCGCCGATCGGGTTTCGGCCATCCTGTCCCGCAAGATACTCGGCGACAGCTGAGCGCGGGCTACCGCCTTGCACCGGAGTTTGTCGTGGGCCTCTTCAGCACCGTGGCCAGGAGCAACAGGCCGATCGCCATCAGCCAGCCATTGACTGCCCAGGCCGTCATGTCGGCCGTACGACCGCCGGCGAGCGCCGCGTGGGCCAGCACGACGACGACCAGCAATGCGCCGCTTGCCCCGCGGCCAACCCCCGACAGGCGCACCGGGCTCATCACCGTCGCTGCGGCAAGACAGGCGAGAGTCACGCCGCCCCAGACGGCGAGCGGCAGGGCGACGGTGACATCATGCGCGCCTGCCCCGCCGATCAGGATCACCGCCACGGCCGACGCGGCCAGCGCCAGGGGCTGGCCCCAGACGACGGCGGTCCAGAGTCGCTCCAGCCCGGGCGCGGCCCGCCCCTTGTCGCGCCTGCGGGCGAGCCAGATGAAAACGCCGCCGGCCGCAAGATAGGTGAGCCCGAGGCCGAGCAGGCCGTAGGCGAGCTTGATGATGCCGCCACCGAACCAGCCGAAATGCAGCGTGCCGAGCGCGCCCAGGATCTGCTCGCCGAGATTGTTTTCGCGTGCCGGAGAGGCATGGTAAAGCCGCCCGGTGCGGTCGAACGCATAGGCATCGACGTTGGTCAGGTTGCTCGAGCCGTCATCGACGTTGAACAGGGCCGCCCCGCCCATTTCGGTGGGATGTTCGAGGAAGACATATTCGACCCGCCCGCCCGGCGCGCGCTCCGCCACCTGGGCGAACATCGGCCGCAGGTCGAGCAACGGCGCGGCCTCGGGATTGTCGGCCGGATGCGGCGGGACGAAGAGATCGTAGACGCGGTTTACGTCGCCCTGGAACAAGGCGAGTCCCAGCACGCCGACGATGATGGTGGTGAGCCCGAGCAACGCACCGGTGAGCGAGACGAGGACATGGAAGGGCAATGCCCAGACGCCGATCCGGTTGTGCAGATCGGCCTCCTGGAGTCGCCGCGATCCGCCCAGCCTGAGGTGGAAGGCGTCGCGGAAGATCCGCGGGTGGGCGAACAGGCCGGAGATCAGCGAGGACAGCAAGGCGACCCCGGTCAGCCCGACGAGGAAGATGCCCCAGCTGCGCGGCAGATGGAGGTTGATGTGGAGCGCCGTGAGAAAGTCGGTCCAGGGCGAGGCGGCTGATTCGGTGATCCGGCCGCTCTCGTCGGCCGCCCAGCTCTGCGTGCGGCCGGCGACATCGGTGGTGACCAGCAGCCACGGCAGCTCAGCGCCCGGCAATGTCATATAGACATGCTCGACCCCCGGGCCGGCGCGGGCCACCGCCTGGCTTAACGCGGTCTGGACCGCCTCCGGCGACGCGGCGGTCATCGGCGCGATCGCCGGATTCTCCCAGCGCTGGAACTCCCGGGCGAACACGGCGACCGTCCCGGTCAGGCAGACCAGGTAGATCGCGGCGGCGAAGGCGAGGCCGAGCAGGCTGTGCCCCTTCAGCACGGCGCGGACGAAATCGGCCGGAATCCACGCCTTGCGCTTGGCCGGCGCGCGCGCCGTTCCGCTGTCCGCGTTCATGCGAAACCTTTCAGGATCGAGGCGGCGAAGCCAAGGAAGGCGGTGCCGACCAGCACCGCGGTCGCGCGCAGGATACGGTTGTCGGCGAGCGTCCAGGCCATCGCCCCGCCCCACAGGACGGGAACCAGCAGGCCGCCGATCAGCAGCCGGGTCTGCGGCTCGCCGGGCACCCAGACGGCGTAGCAGATGCCTACGGCCATCGCCGCGATCATCCCGATCGGGCCGGCGAGCAGCCAGCGCAGCGTCGTGCGCCACCAGGTCGACGGCCGCTCGAGCGGTTCGGGCGCCAGGCTCTCGTTGTTCCGGGTGCGCCCGGCGCGTGCCGCGCGCCGCTGCAACCCGCTTGCGACGACCGCGAGCGCGGCGACCGAAACCAGGGTGAAAGCGGTGAAGGTGCCGCGTGCCGAACCCAGCAGCCAGGCGGTGACCAGGGTGAGAACGACCAGGAGAGACCAGCCGGCGACAATGAAGGCCCGGCGCCGGTCGGTCTTCCGCCACCAGGCGCGCTGCAGCAGCCAGGCGCCACCGGCGGCGGCGCCCAGGATCGCCGCGCCGCCGAGCGCGCCGGGCGCGACGAGGCTCAAAACCGTCCCTCCAGCGTCAGGCCGAACACCCGGGGGGCGCCGATCACGGCCCGCTGCAGGCTGATCGCATTGTACTGGATATACGCCTCGTCGAAGAGATTGTTGACGAACGCGGAGATGGTCACGTGCTCGATCTCATAGCCGATCCGCGCGTTGACGAGCGTGCGGCTGCCGACCCGCCAGAGCGACTGATCCTCGGCAACGTCGGTGAAGACACCGCTGCGGTGGCTGGCATTGGCGTTGGCGAAGAAACCGCCGCCGAAGCGCAGGTTGGCGCCCGCCGCGAAGGTCCAGCGCGGGGCATAGGGGAATTCCTGGCCCGAGCGGTCGTCCTCCGGGCTCGTGCCGATCGCGAACTCGTCGAACTCGGTGCGGGTGTGGCCGATCGAGACGTACCAGTCGAACATCCGGCTCGGCCGGTGGGTCATCTCCACCTCGAAACCGTAAAGGTGGCTGCTGCCGGCATTGACTGTGTTGTAGTCGTAAAGGTTGAGCCCGAAATTGATCGAGACCTGCTGGTCGGTCCAGTCGATATAGAAGGCATTGGCGTTGAGGGTCAGCGCCCCGTCGAGCCACTGCGAGCGCAGCGACAGCTCGTAGTTCCAGCTATATTCGGGATCGTAGGGGACGACGGTTGCCCGCGCGATGTTCTGGCTCGATCCGCCCGAACGATAGCCGCGCTGGACGACGAAGGCGACCGAGAGGTCGTCAGTGAAATCATAGTCGAGGCCGAACTTGGGCAGGAAGGCATCGAAGGTCCGCCGCGATCTCGGAGTAACCGCCGCGGCCTGGCCGACGAACTGGCCGACCGCCTGGTTGATGCCGGCGATAGCGAGAAACAGGGGCGAGCCAGGCGCACCGAATGCGGCCGGATTGGGATAGGTTCCGGCAAACACCGCTGTGGACGTGTTCTGGGTCGTGTTGACCTCGTGATCCCAGCGGAAGCCGCCGATCAGCGAGAGCTGGTCGAAGATCCGCCAGCGCCCGTCGCCGAAGATCGCGAAGGTCTCGACCTCGCTGGTGCCGAGCGACGCGTAGTCGACCGAAATGACCGGCAGGGCCTGGGCGTAAAGGGTGGCGATGGTCGTCGCCGTCGCCGCCGGAAAGCCGGCGCCCTGCAGCACCGCCGCGATCGTCGGCACCGGGGTCGGCACGTCGGTGCGGCTGGTGTTGGTGAAGTCCTGGTCGCGGCGATAGTAGAAGGCGCCGAGCAGGCCGCTCAACCGGCCGGATTCGTAGGCCAGCCGCAGCTCCTGCGAAATCGTGTCATAGTCGCGGTCCTGGGTGCCATAGCCCTGGTTCGCCGGTCCACGGTCGCCGTCATAGGCGGTCGATTCGACCACGGCGTTGTAGGAGGTGACGCTGGTCAGGGTGAACGCATCCGACAGGTCGTAGGTGAGTTCGAGATTGGCGATGTCGGCGTCGATATTGCCGACATTGGGCGTGTTGTCCGGCACCGTGCGGTGGTCGAAGAAGTCCGGCACCGTCGTGTCGACATAGACGAACTGATAGGCGCCCTCGCGCTCGAAACGGGTGTAGCTGAGCCGCGCGGTGAGGCCGGGCAGCGCGCGCGGCGTCCAGCGCAGCACGCCGCGCAGGTTCAGCGTCTCGAGCGGGTCTTCCGGCGCGTTCCGGGTGACGTTGCGGATGAAGCCGTCGGAATCCCGATATTCGGCGGCGATCCGGACGCCGAGTTCGTCGGCGACGAGCGGGCCGCCGATGGCCAGCGCATAGGCCTGATCGTCGGAATCGGTGAGGTACAGCCGGGCGCGGCCGTTCCAGTCATTGCCCGGGTCCGCGGTGCGCAGGATCACCGCGCCGGCAAGGGTGTTGAGCCCCTGCAGGGTCGATTGCGGCCCGCGCAGGATCTCGACCTGCGCCACGTCCCACAGGTCGGTCGGCGCGCCGTAGAGGATCGACGAGGGCAAGGCGGCGCCGTCGAGATAGACGGTGGCGAGCGGCGCATCGCCCGCCGACGACACGCCGTTGTTGGCGATGCCGCGAATGGTGAAGCCAGCGGCGCCATAGGTTTCCGACACGTTGGCGGTGCGGTTGAAGATGTCGCGCAGGCTCTGGAGATTCTCCTGCTCGATCCGCCGCGCGGTAATGACCGCCACGCTGGTCGTCGTTTCCTGCAGCGAGCGATCGACCTTCTCGCCGGTGACGACGATCTCCTCGACCTCCTGCATGGCATCGCCGGCCGTCTGCGCCGATGCCGCGGCAGGCAGGCAGATCGCGGGCAGGCTGGCGGAAACGAACAAGACAGCACGCAACATCGACGCCCCCGGAGAAAAGTCCCCGGGTCGCCTATCCATGTCAGTTATTGCGAGTCAATATCATTCGCAAAAAGACTGTGCCGTTTCGCGTCGGACCACGGCCGCCGGTCAGCCGAAAACCCAGCCCGGACTCGGAGCGCTTATTTCGCCCCTCCCGTCTCGGTCTCCTCGCCACAGCGCCAACTGAAGTTCGCGCCTTCGGTGCGCTCGGCGGTGCACGGCACGCGGGTCTCGCCTCCGCCTTCGCGGACCACGACATAGCCCGCCATATGATTGTCGTCGCCGGCGCGCTCGAGGCTGACCTCCGCCACGTCGGCCTGCTGGGCGAGCTGGGTGCGGATCTGCCCCTCCATCTCGTCGAGCACGGCCTGGTCGATCGCCGGCGAGCAGCGCCAGTTGAAATTGGCGCCTTCGGTGCGCTGCGCGGTGCAATTGAGGCGTCCGGAGCGGCCGCTATGCTCGCGGATCGTCGCATAGCCGACCATGTTGTTCTCGTCCTGGCGGGTGAGATTCACCTCCTGCACGGTGCCCTGTTTGCCAAGCTCTTCGCGGATCGAGTTTTCGAGCCGATCCTCCTCGCTCGCCATGTTGCACCCGGCCGCGCCGAGCAGCGCAGCCATGACGATCACCGTCCTGTTCATGTCGTTCCCCCCGCTGGATCGCTCGGGGCAGTCTCCGCCGCTTCGGATGCGGATGCAAGATGGAACCGCTCGGTCCGGCGCTCGCCCGGCCCGGCTTTCATACCGTCATCAACGCGGTCGGCGAAGCCACCGCGCGCGCCATAGGGCCGATGAAGCCGCGAGCGGTTGTCCGGCTTTCCGGTTACAAGCCGACCCGCAGCGACACGCGGAAGGCGATCGCCGCCTTGCCGAGCTGCTCCTCGGCGCTCGCCTCGCCGCCCAGCGAGAACGGACCCTCGCCGCCGACCACGCGCAACCGGCCAACCCAGCCGTCGGTGCGGTCCTCGGGCACCAGCGTGAACGGATCACCGTCCTTGAAGCGCGCCGTCGTCTCGCCGAGCGACCCGCCGAGGATTTGGCGCCGACCAGCTTCCAGCTCGGTTCGCAGCCAGCCGCCGCCAGCCTCTCGCCGGCCGAAATCATAGCCGACGGTCAGGGTTGCATTGAGCGCGAACTCGTCGCTGGTGCGATCGTCGACGATGAGGTTGAAGGCATCGCCGCCGCCCTCTTCCGTGTAGCCGTCCTCGCTGAGCCGGTAATAGTCGATCGAGGCGAGCGGCCTCAGGCTGAACCTGCCGAAGCCGAGCTCGTAGGAGACGCCCGCCGCCGCCGAATAGAGCTGACCGCCCCAATCGCCCTTGGCAGTGCGGGTGAACTCCTCGATGCCGTCATTGCCGGTGAAGACGCGGGTGCCGCGGAAGTCGATCAGCGCTGCCGAGACGCGTGCCCAGGCGCGCAAGCCGCCCCAGCCGCCGCGCCAATGGGCTGCGAGCTCATATTGCTCCGCGCGGACCTGGTTGTTGGTCTCGCCGTCGTCGTCCTCGCCATTCAGATAGGCGAGTGACAGACCGAAATTGCCGATGCCGCCGCCCTGGATCTCCGCCCCGGCCGAGGTGCCCCAGCCGGCAATGTCGTAGGAGGCGGTGTCGCCCAGATCCTTGGACGAGCCCCAGGCGACCTGCTGCACCCAGAAGCCCCAGCCGCCCATGTCGGCGAGCGGCGCATGCGGATCGGCGAGGAATCGCGCAGTCGCCCGCGAGCCCTGGGTCACGGCGTCGAACGCGCCGCCGGCATGGTCGGGAAGCATCTGGCGGATCGTGGCCTGTACCCCCTCGGCATTGGTGAGCGCGAGGAAGGCGTCGGCAACATCCTCGTCGCTGTCGAGCGCAGCGAAGACCGCGTCATAAGCGCGGCTTTCCGAGCCGTTGAAGCCAAGCTCGGTCGCGGTGCGGCGCGTGACCACCACGGCGACTTCGCCGGCTGTCGCCGTGTCGAGCGCGCCCTTGAAAAGGAAGGGCAGCGAGGAATCCGTCAGGTTGAGTCCCCCTGCCCCGGTCAGCGTCCCCGAGCGAAGGAAGACGTAGCGGCCTTCCGACTCGCTCACATTGGCCAGGCGGACACGCACGTCGGCGCCGTTCGCGATCGTCGTGGTGCCGGTCACATCGTAGAACGTATTGGTGCCGGCGGCCGCGTCGACATTGACCCCGAGCGCGGCATCGGCCCCCAGCGTCAGCGAGGACAAGGTGACCGTACCGAGGTTGGTCGCCTCGAACAGGCCGCCCTGCGCATTGACGCTGAGCCCGGCCGTGTTGGAGATGTTGCTGCGGAAGCTCGCCGTGCCGGAAAGCTCGAGCACGTCCGCGCCGCCGCCGAAATCGGTGCTGCCGCTGAAGGTGCTGGTTCCGCCCAATGTCACGCGGTCTGCCCCGGCGCCGAAGACGGCATTGCCCGAATAGGCAGCGTCGCCGGAAAGCTGGAGGCGGTTGGCGCCGGCGCCGAATCGCGTCGTACCCGTGACGGCACCGTCCGCCACGTCGAGCAAATCGTCGCCGGCGCCGAACAGGACGTCACCGGTGATCGTCGGGGAAGTGACACCCTGTCCAACCGTCGTCTGGCGCACCGTCGCGCCAGCATTGTTCGCCGAGAGGTCGATCGCGACGTTGCGGCCGCTGTTCGCGGTCGCGCCCGTCGCCGAGATGCGGCCGCTGTTCTCGACCAGCGAGACGCCGCCGGAACGATCGATGATCGCGCCGGCACCGCCGTCGGCACCGGAGACCGCGTTGACCTGACCGCTGTTGCGGATCGTCGTGACGGTCGCGCCGCTTTCGATCAGGATGGACTGGCTGAGCTTGCCGCCGAGGGTGGCGCCGCCGGCATTGATCTGGCCCGAATTGCGGATTTCGTTGACCGTCGCGCCGGCGCCGATCCGCACCGCCGTCGCATTGGAATCGACGGAGCCGGCGGTGATCGTGCTGGTGTTGGTCATGCCGCCGGCGATGGTGACGTCTCCGCCGAGACCACCGATCTGCATGCCGGTGCTGTCGACCCCTTTGTAGAGTCCCGCGCCGGTAACGGTGCCATTGATGACCAGGCCGTGGCCGTTGGCATCGCCCGCCACCGCGCCGACCGCGATGTCCTCCGCGGCGCTGCCGATCTGCACGGCCGGGGCCGCACCGCGCGAAATGACGTTGGCCGTCCCTTCCTGCGCGTCGGGGATGCCGTCATCGTCCTCGTCGGTGTCGCTCTCGCTGTTGTCGGCCGGTGGGCGGGCGAAGATGATGCCGCCCGCGACATTGCCGGCGATGCGCAGCGCCGGGCCGCCCTGCAGCAGATCATCGGCGTCGAGCTTGGACGTATCGGACGGCGGCGTCGTGTAGCGGTAGCCGGTGGACGAGATCGACCCCTGGATGGTGAGCGCGCCCCCGATGTCGCCGTCCAGCGCCACGCCGATCGACTCGCTGCCCAGCACGTTGATCGTGCCGGCGACCCGGACGTTGCCGGTAACATCGCTGGTCCGGATACCGACCGAGCGGTCGCCGGTCACATTGATGGTGCCGTTGCTGGTGAAATTGCCCTGGAGTCGGCTGTCCACCGCGATGCCGGCGGAGTCGTTGCCTTCGACCGCGATCGTGCCGCCATTGTGGGCAATGTTCCCGGTGAAGGTACCGCCCGGCGCGACGCGGATGCCGAAGCGGCGGGCGCCCTGGGCGAACGGGCCGTCGATGTCGCCGTCATTGTCTCCGTCGGTCGGCGTATAGCTCTCGTCGATCGTGATGTTGCCGGAATTGGTGATGTTGCCGGCGAAGCCCGGATTGGCGAGGATGCCGGTGGCGTCGTTGGCGCCGGTGATCTGGATCGTGCCGAGATTCTCGACGCTGTGATTGCTGTCGATCGTGACCGCCGTCCCGCCGCTCGGATTCACATTGCCGTTTGCGGTGATCCTGATGTTGTCCGGAGATCCGTTGGACGCGGTCGAGGTCGAGATCGGCGTGGTGATCTTCGTGTCGACCGTCCGTTCGGCATGAACTGCGCCGGCGTAGAGGGTGACGGGGGTGAGGCAGGTGCAGGCCAGCAACAGACGCATCAACGATCTTTCCTTGGAGCATTCAAAAAAAGGGGAGAGCGGCGCCTTGGGGTGGGGGAGTCAGGCACCGCTCTCTGATCGTCAGACGTCGCCGTCCGTACGGACCCGCAGCGCAGTGCGGAAAAAATTCGGGAAAGGCTAGAAGCGCAGCTCCCAGCCGATCCGGACGGTGCGCGGCCGGAGCGGCGTGATCTGGCGCTGCAGGGCCAGCGTAAACGGCGAGCCCATCGCGAACCGGTTGCCGACCGTGTCGAGCAGGTTGGTGATGCCGAGCGTGAAGGCGTGGCGGCCACGCTCCAGCCGCGCACCGGCGCTGAGGTCGAACCAGTCGCCCTGCTCTTCGCCGAGGATGGGACCGATGCCGAGGCGTGACGTGCCGGCGTAACGGCCCGAGCCCCAGAGCGTCAGCGCGAGATCGTCGGCGAGGTCGATGCGGTAGTCGGTGCCGAAATAGCCGTTGACCTTGGCGACGTTGGGCAACGGCGAGCTGGCGCCGATGATGATGCTCGGCGCCGGATTGGTGACCTCGCTGTCGTTCAGCACCGCCGCCGCCTCGAGATTGAGGCCGGGCACCGGCCGCCAGTTCGCCCGCACATCGAGCGTGTAGATCCGCCCGTTGCCGATATTCTGGGTCGACTGGAAGCCGAACAGGTCGATGACGTCAGCCTGGATATCGGTCCAGCGCGTGTAGGCGACCGAAGCCGCAAGGTCGAAGGCGCCGGCGCCCGGGCGGCCGTAGCGCAGGCCGGCCTCCAGGGTCGCGACCTCGTCATTCTCGAACCGGCCCACCGCCACAAGGCGCGCGACGGCGTCTCCCGGCTCCACCGCCGCCACGACGCCATTCCTGATCGCCACGCTCGCGGTGAACGGCGCGAAGACGGACAGGCCGCCGGGCCGGAAACCTTCCTGATAGCGGGCGTAGAAGAGCAGGTCGTCGCGTGCCTCGGCCGCCACTGCAAAGGACGGCAGGAACACGGTCTCGGAACGATGCGCGCGCAGCGTCGCCAGCAGCGCGTACGTGGATTCGGGGGCGTCCAGCACCGAGCCCGACAGGCGCGAATGGGTGATGCGGCCGCCGGCCGTCGCCGTCACGCCCTCGGCCAGCCGGAACGTGGCCTCGCCGAACGCGGTGATCTCGTTCACCGTGTTGCGCACGCCGGTGATCGGCAGCGGACCGTCCGGATCGCCGAGCGCCCGCTCCAGCTCCGATTCGTGCGAGATGAAGCTGGTGCCGATCAACCAGCCGGTTCCGTCCCCGGCCCCGCGCGAAAGCCGGCTTTCCGCCGAGAACATCGTGAGGCGGTTGAGCTGGTCATAGGCCTGCGGCGCTTCATCGGGGCGGCTCGAATCGTACCGCTCCTCGAGCCGCTGGCGGACGAAGCCGGCGGTCGTCACGAAGCGCATGCCGTCGCCCCAGCCGCGCTCGACGACGACATCGGCGAGGAGATATTCGTTGGTATAATCCTCGGCGATCGGGCTTGCGCGGGTCAGCGGTGGCGCATCGCGGTCGGCGAACTGGCCGTCCTCGCCGCGAATATACTGGCCGGCGATGCCGGCATCGATCGTCCAGCTCCCGGCATGGGCGCGCAGCCGGGCGCGGCCACCATAGGTGCGGGTGCGATTGACGTCGTCGAGGCCCCGCAGCGTGTCGTCGATATAGCCGCCCTCGGTGGCACCGTAGCCGACCAGCCGCAACCCGACCGCATCTGCAACGATCGGCAGGTTCAGCATGGCCGAGGCCTCGCCACCCGGATCGCCATGCTCGGTCAGCGAGGCGCCGGCCGAAACGGCGCCCTGCACCTCGCCGAGCCGCGGCGCGTTGGGCACGATCCTCAGGATGCCGCCGAGCGATCCCGCCCCGTAGAGTGTCCCCTGCGGCCCCGGCAGCACCTCGACCCGTTCGATATCCTGCAGACGCAGGTTCGGATCCGGCGTGTTGTAGTTGAGCCGGGTCTCGCCGAGATACTGGCCGACCGTCGCCTGGGTCGGTCCGTTGAAGCTCGAATCGGCAATGCCGCGGATGAAGAGCTTGTTGCGGCCGGTGCCGAGATGGGTCGAGTTGAGCCCCGGCAGCCGCGCCGTCAGCCCCTCCGTCCCCTGCCCATAGGCCGCGAGGACGGGGTCGTCGCCTTCTGCAAGCAGCACCGCACCGGGAAAGGACGCGAGGCGGAACGAGCGCTTGCTGGCGGTGATGATGATGTCCGGTTGCTCGATCTCCACGGGCGGCAGCGGCGGCGCGTGGGGGCGCCGGTGCATGGCCGCCTGCCGCACCGGCTCGGGCGCCCGCACGACGCGGTAGGTCCGCGCATCGATCGCGATCGGACGCCCGCCGCTGCCCTGCAGCAGCCGGGTCAGTGCCTGATCGACCGACATGCGGCCGCGCACCGACGCGACATGGCGCGACGCCAGCGACGGATCGGAGACGCCGATGCTGATCCCCGCCTGCTGTCCAAGGGCGACCAGCGCATCGCCGAGGCGGCCCGCCGGCAGGTTGAATTGGTGACGCGCGCCGGCGGCCACCGCCGGCGCGTGGATCAGGATCGCCGCACTGAGAGCCAGACTAGCGAGTCGCACCGCCCCCCACCGACAGGTTCCAGCCGTCGCCCGCCCGCTGCGGACGTACCTCGAGCAGAGCGCCGACGCGCTGCATGGTGACCGCCGGATTGCGGTCGATCACGATCACGCCGCTGAACTGCCGCGCCGCCGCGCGATCGTCGATCGAGACCCGCGTGCCGAGATTGCGGCTGAGATCGGCGGCGACCATGTCGTAGCGGGCGCCGGAATAGCTGAGCCGGCCTTCGCGCCAGCCGCCGATATTGGCCGGCGTCTCGCGCGTGACGATGGGTCGCGCGCCGCCACGCTGGCTGAGCGCCATGCCGGCGGCGAGATCGACCCGGCTGTCGCCGCGCTGCCAGCGCACCGCCCCTTCCGCCACCGCGACATCGGTCCGCTCGCCGTCATGAATCACGTTGAAGACCGTGCCGAGATCGTGGAGCCGCGCCTGGCCGGCCTCGACCCGGAACGGCCGCGCCGTGTCATGGACGACGGTGAAGAGCGCCTCGCCCTGCTCGACGCGCGCGAACCGGGGATTGTCGCGATCGAGGACGAGCCGTGTCGCGCCGTTCAGCTCGATGCGGCTGCCGTCGTCCAGCGCCACCGTCCTGCGCTCGCCGGTACCTGTCGCGACCTCGTAGGTGCTGGCACCTGACGGCATGAGTGTGATCGCGCCGACAACGGCTGCGGCCACGGCTGCGCCGCCCCAGCCCAGGAACGCGCGGCGGCTCCGCCTCGGCTCCGGCTGGAAGACAAGCGGCGCGGGCTTGGCGAGCGGCAGATCGTCGAGCTCGAGATCGGCAAGGGCGATCAGGTCGTAGGCGGCGCCATGGGCGGGATCGGCCTCGAGCCAGGCGGTGAACGCCTCCCAGTCAGCGCCCGACGCGTCCGTACGCAGCCGGATCAGCCAGGCGGCCGCTTCCTCGTCGATCCTGTTCCACGCGTCGGCCATTACATTCCTTCCCGTGGCATGACGCCGCCGCTCCGCTTATTCCGCATCGAGGCGTCTCCTCAATTCGGCGAGGGCGCGATAGGCCTTCTGCAGGTGCTTCTCGACCGCCGACAGGCTGATGCCGAACTCGGCGGCAATGTCGCGCTGGCTCTGCCCGTCGAGACGGTAGCGGCGGAAGATCGCATCGGTCCGCTCGCCGAGATCGGTCAGGGTCCGCTCGACCTGATCGAGCCGCTCGCGGGCGATCAACTTGTGCTCGCCCTCGGGCGCAGCCGTATCGTCGCCGGTCTCGCTCCAAAGCGCGTCGCGGCGGGCACCGCGCAGATCGGCCCGGCGCCGATCCAGCATCAGGTTGTTCGCGGTACGGTAGAGGTAGGCGAGCGGCTCGGCGATCGGGCCATGGGCGCCCGCCGATGCCTTGATCCACAATTCCTGGAGCAGGTCTTCGGCGCCATCGCCGGCGCCGCGCGCGCGCAGGAAACGCAGCAGCGTCGGGCGGTTGTCGAGGAAGACGGCCTCCAGGCCACCTGACATGCGTGACTCCACGATCGAGCGGGGGATCGCCGCGGCGCGCTCCGAAAGGGAGCGGGACTTAACGTGCGGTCGCGGTACTGTCCATTGCCCTGGCGTTCCGGCGGGTGGCGAAACCGCGGGCAATGACCTGCTTGTCGACCTGCCCGGCTCTCAGCGCGGCGCTGATCACCGCCAATCCGGCCCCGACATCGTGCCGTCTGCCGCACAGGAAGATGTCGATCGCCGCGTATCCACGCTCCGGCCATGTATGGATCGAGATGTGCGATTCGGCGAGAAGGGCAACGCCTGTCACCCCCTGCCCCGCGCCGAAGCTGTGCAACCGCACCTCGAGCACGGTGGCCCGCACCGCCGCGGCCGCATCGATCAGGGCGCATTCGATCAGCCCGGCATCGTCCAGCCCCGCGCAGCCGTACAGCTCGGCGATCAGGTGACGGCCGTCATAGGCGTCGGCGGACATCGTCATAACAGGCTTTCGAACCCATGGCCGAGATGGCGCATGGCCCCCTCCGCAGCGAAGGTGCCACGATAATGCGCTTCCTCGAACAAGGACAGGCCGGAGAGATCGGAATGGGCGAGGAAGAGCGGCGGTCGCACCTGCGCCGCCGCAGGGGCCTGGCCCCAGATGAAGCCTGGCGTTGGCCGGATCATCGCATGGCCCCAGCGCCAGAGGTCGACCGAGCGGATCGCGCCGTCCAGATCCGGGTTCATCGCGAGGAGATCGTCGACGACGATCCGGCGCCACTCCCCGGCGGAGCGTTCGAGCAGCAGGCGGCGGCCTTCGCCGGGCGCCATGTCGGACAACGGCAGGTACCAGGTGAGCACGGTGGCGGTCTGGATCGCCGTCGGCCCCTGATGGGTGGCGACGACATAGCCGAGCGAGTTGCTGGTTGCCGAGACATTGTCCCACGCGAGCGGCGCCCCCCTGCCCTCGGGCAACCGGTCGACGGTGACGTTCGCGACCAGCCACGGCGCGTAGGTGAAGGCGCGGTCGGCAGGCACCTCGGCGGGCGCGATCCGGGCCGCGATGAAATGAGGCATGGCGAGGATCGCCGCACGGGCGCGCATCCGCACCGTCCGGTTCGCGGCGACGTCGAAGTTGTCGATCAGCACCGAATCGCCCTCCCGTGCGATGCGATGCACGATCCGGCCGGGGCGGATGCGGTCCCGAAAGCGGGCTGCCATGCCGTGCACCAGCCGGTCGTTCCCCTCCGGCCAGGTCAGGACATTGTCGGCCGTCTCGCCCTCGGCCCAGCCGCGATGCCCGGCGAAATAATGGATGCCGGCCCAGGCCGAGACCTGATCGACCTCGCAGCCATAGTCGTCGCGCATCGCATAGCGCAGATGCGCGCGCAGCACCGGCGAATCCCAGCCTTGCCCGTCGAGCCAGGCGGCAAACGCTTGTCGATCGAGCGCGCGCAGGTCCGGGTCCTGCGAGCTGTAGGCGACCGGCAGCGCGAAGGCCGGCTTGCCGTCGCGGCCGATGCGGTCGCGGAAGGCACGCATCGCGGCGTCGAACGCTTCGAGATGGTCGCGGTCGCGCGGCGTCAGGCCGGTGCGCGGGATCAGGCCTTCCTGCCAGCGGCCTTTCCAGAACAGCCGTTCCTGGAGGTCCGCGCAGAGCTGGTATTCGTCGTAAACCGGGACGCCGTTCCGGTCGCCGACGATCATACCGAGACGGCGGAGCAGATGCTGGAGCGCCCGTGCCTCGCGATTGGCGACAGGGAGATAGTGCGCCCCAAATGGAAAGGCCGACACGGCGTTGCGGCCGCTGCGCGCATTGCCGCCGACCCGGTCCTCCAGCTCCAGCAGCCGGAAATCGCCGAAGCCGGCCTCGGCCAGGGTCCAGCCCGCCGCCAGGCCGGATATGCCGCCGCCGGCGATGACGATTCCGGCGTCTTCCGTCACGCTCGGCGCCGGAAAGCCGCCGTCGCGCAGGCGATGGCCTCGCGCCACGTCCGCGCCGCCCATCGTCACCGCAGGTGGATTCGGGCGGGTGGCCACCCAGCCAAGGCCTGCCGCGGCGGCTGCCCCGAGCGCGCCGAGACCGCCCACGGCGGCGCGGCGGCTAACCTTCATAGCGCGCCCATTCGTCGGCGAACTCGCGGACCAGCGCCTGGTTGTCGAGCCGGTTCACCGGCGTCGGCCGCCGCGCCATGTCCGGCGGAAAATCGAACAGGCGCGACGCGATTTGAGGCGTGAGGAAGCGGCCGTTCGGGATCGCGGCGGCTTCGGGGATCGGCCGGTGGGCGGCGAGCGTGAAACCCCATTCGCCGAAGCTCGGCACGTAGGCGTGATAGGCCCGGGTCCGGAGGCCGGCCGCTTCCAGCGTCGTGGAGATCGTCCAGAAGGATTTGGGCGCGACCAGCGGTGACGTGCTCTGGATCACCGCCATGCCCTCGGGCGCGAGCAATCGTCCCAGCTCGCGGTAGAAGCTCTCGGTGTAGAGCTTGCCGACCGAGAAATCGACCGGATCGGGGAAATCGACGATGATCGCGTCATAACGTCCCTGCGCCTCGCGCGCCCAGCGAAAGCCGTCGGCATTGATCACGGTGAGCCTGGGATTGGTGAGGGATCCCTGGTTGAGCGCGGCCAGCATCGGGGTCCGCTGGAACAATCGGGTCATCGACGGATCGAGATCGACCAGGGTGATGCGACGAACCTCCGGATGGCGGAGCACCTCGCGCGCCGCCAGCCCGTCACCGCCTCCGAGGATCAGGACATTGGCCGGTCGCGCGACCCGTCCGAGCGCCGGATGCACCAGTGCCTCATGATAACGATATTCGTCGCGCGACGAGAATTGCAGGTTGCCGTTGAGATAGAGTCTGAGATCGTCGCCGCGCCGGGTCAGCACGATGCGCTGGAAGCGGCTCGATTCCGCATAGACGACCGGTTCCTGGTAGCTCGCCACCTCCGCCCAGCGCTGCAGCCGCTCCGAGGCGACGAAGCCGGCGATCAGGAAGGCGAGCACGAGGACCGAGGCCGCCTTCTCGAACAGCATCCGCGTCCCGCGCGGCAGGACGAGCAGCAGCGCCAGCGCGATGGCGGCATTGAGGATGCCGAACAGGAAGCCGGTGCGGATCATGCCGAGATAGGGCATCAGGATCAGCGGGAAGAGCAGGCTCGCCGCCAGCGCGCCGACATAGTCGAAGGTCAGCACGCTCGAGACGACCTCGCGGAAGTCGTACCCTTTGAGGATCCGCATCAGCAGCGGGATTTCGAGCCCGACGAAGAAGCCGATCGCCAGCACGATAGCGTAGAGCGCGACACGGAAATGAGCAATCATCGGGAAGAGCATGAACAAGGCCGCGGCCGAGCAGCCGCCGATCACGGCGATCAGCAGCTCGATCCGGACGAACAGCCGAAGCTCGTTGCCGCGCACGTAGCGCGAGACCCAGCTCCCGATCCCCATCGCGAAGAGATAGGCGCCGATGACCGTCGAGAACTGGGTGACGCTGTCGCCGAGGAGATAGCTGGCGAGCGTGCTCGCGAGCAGTTCGTAGATCAGGCCGCAGGTCGCAACGACGAAGGCAGAGGCGAGGAGCGCAGCCGTGGGCGCCGACGCACGAAGCGCCGGCGGGGACTTATCAGCCATGAATCGCCGCGGCAACGATGATCGCGAGGCCGAGGCCCATGAAGCCGGCGAAGATCGCGACCGCCTGGTTCTGCTTGCTGTTGATCTCTTCCCAGAGCTTGCCTGGTGTCAGCAGGTCGAGGACGATGAAGCCGACGACGAAGACGACGAGGCCGATGCCGGCATAGATGAGCGTGTTCAGCATGGCCGCGGTGGTGGTGAGCGTGTCCATGTCCTGCTTCTCCTATTTGTGGGTGGGGCCGTAGATGCCGGCGCGCGCAGGCGCGCGGCCGCCATCGGCGAAGGGCGAGTAGCCGAACAGGGTCGCGGCGAGGAACAGGGCGCCGATCCCGCCCGACCAGACGCTGTAGAAGATGTTCCTGGGGTCCATCAGTCCTCCTCTTCGTCGGTCCCGGTGAAGACCTTGGCCATGCCGGTGCGGCCGACGTCGCTTTCGTCCTGGCGCGCCTGTTCGAACTTGAGATGCTTCCACCAGAACCAGATGAGCGGCAGCAGGATCAGGATCAGCGCGATGACGAAGTTCGAGGGGAACACCGAGGCGCGCGTGACTCGGATGTTGAGTGTGCTGCCCTGGCTGTAGGACCCGTAGGCGGCGTCGGTCCAGCCGTTGCCGGTATATTCGACGACGAGGTCGTAGGTCCCGCGCGGCACCGCGGCGAGCTTGGTCGTCGCGCCGCGGCTCCCTTCCGACCAGGCACCATCGGAATCGCGGCCGGAATAGCGCTCGGCGACGCCATAGGCTTCGTAGCTCTCCTGCGTCGCCCGGTTGACCAGCGCATAGTCGAGGTCGATCCAGCCATTTTCCAGGTTCGGCGCCCAGGCCTCGATCGAGATGAGCTGATAGGGCCGGGTCGCCTCGATCGGCCCGGCGGTCACGTTCTGGGCGCGCCGGTCCAGCTCGACCGGCACATAGCCTTCGAACAGGCTCGGCCCGCCGCTCATCAGCAGGGTGAGCAGGAACATGACCCCGACCGCGATCAGCGCGATCCTGGCGCCGACCTTCATCACGCCGCGATAGGGCGACGGCTGGTGCGGCAGCGGGGGCCACGGGTCGCGCGGCGCCCGCACGCCGAACGCCTGCTCGATCTCCGCCGGCTTCAGCAGCGCGGAGATCGTCCAGCTCACCTCCTTGTCGTTGGCCTCGCGCGACAGCATGAAGCCGGGCCGGACATAATCGTCGGTGGCGGCCTCCTCACCGACCTGAACGCGCCAGTAGAATTCGCCGACGACATAATCGACCTGTGCCTGGCCGTCGACGAAGAAGGGCTCGTAACTCTCGCCATCGAGCGCCGGCCCGCTATGGCCCCAATCGGGCGCGCGGGTCAGCATCTCGCCGAAGCTCCAGCCGCGCCCGTTGGTGATCAGCCAGCGATAGCCGTGATAGGGATTGAACAGCAGATATTCCACCCAGGGATAGGCGCCGTGCTCCGAGCGGCGGACGAAGCCGATCGCCTCCCATTCCACGTCGCGCAACGTGCCGCGCGTGCCGAGCGGGATTTCGAGCTCGGCGGCGGCCTGATGATATTCGGTGATCAGCCGCACCTCGGGACTGGCGACGTCGAGGATGGAGCCGCAATACTGGCAGGCCACGGTCACCGTATAGCCGGCTGCCTTGAGGTTGATCGTGCCGCCGCAGCTCGGGCAGCTCAGCGCCTTGACCGACGGCGCCGGCGGCCGCGCGGGCGGCGCCTCCATTTCCAGTGCGGCGGTCCCCCCGGTCATCGTGTCAGGTCCCATAAGCCGGCATCGGCCAGCCGTCGATCGCGCGCAGGTGGCGCGGCCTCAGCTCGGCGAGGGTGACGTAGCGGCCCTGATAGAAGCTCGACAGCGTCTTCTCGCGCTGCAGGCTGGCGAGGGCACCGGTGGTCGACCGGAAATCGATGCTGTAGATCGTCGTGCCGGTGATCGCGGTGAACGGCAGCTCGCCCTCGGCCGCCAGACAGGTCGCCTCGCGCGCATCGGAGACGATGAAGGTCTCGCCGTCGACCTGGGCTTCCGTTCCGATCGGTACCCGCTCGCCCAGGATGATGGCGCGGATCGTCGGGTCGCTCTGCACGTCGCCGAGCGGGCGTTCCTTCGTCAGCATGAACTGACCCATCGCCTCGCCGAGCCAGCCGTCGCTGCCGTCACCGAACAGGACGAGCCATTCGTTCCACGACCCGTCGGTCCAGCCCCAGCGGACCCGGCCGACCACCGTGAAGTCGCGGCCGTCGAAGGTCCCCGCCGTGCCGATCTGGATCGGGCTCACGTCGAACGGCAGCACCGCCGCCTTGCCGACCTGCTCGATGCCGCCGCCGCTGCGCACCAGGATGGTGTGGCAGTAATCGCAGATCCGCGACGGCAGCGCGGGCGAGCGGAACGTCACCTCCGCGCCGCAATTGGGGCAGGAGACCTTCTGCATGGCCTTAGGTCAGCGGATCCGGCCCAGCAATTCGGCCTTCTTGGCGTCGAACTCCTCCTGGGTGATGGCGCCGATGGTGAGCAGCTTGTGCAACTTCTCGACCTGCGCGAAGGCATCCTCCTGCGGCGCGGCAGGCGCCGCCGGCACTGCCTGCGCCGGCGCTGCGGGCGTCAGGCCGCCGGCCATGGCCTGGCCGATCGCCATGCCGGCCGCCGCACCGGCGCCGATTCCCGCAATGCCGCCCGGATTGGCCGCCGCCGTCTCGATCGCCTCGGCGGTCTGGAACCTGGCATATTTGTCGAGGTCGCCGAGCACCCGCATCGAGCTCGACTTGTCGAGATACTTCTGCACCTCTTCGGGGAGCGACACGCTCTCGACGAAGAAGCTCGGCACCGCCAGGCCCCATTGCGCGAAGACCGGGTTCACCGCTTCCTTGAGCTTCTCCGACATCAGGGTCTGGTTGGCGGCGAGATCGAGGAACGGCACGTCGCTGCCGCCGAGGCCGGTCGCCAGCGCGGTCGCGATCGCCGCCCTGAGCTGCGGCTCGAGGCTCTCCGTCGTCACCTTCTCGAGCGAACCCATCAGCTTGACCGAGAAGGCGGCGACGTCCTCGAGCCGGAACGAATAACTGCCGAAGGCGCGCAGCCGGATCGGGCCGAATTCCTTGTCGCGCACCGTCACCGGCTGCGCTGTGCCCCACTTGAGGTTGATCTGCTCGCGGGTCGAGAAGAAATAGACGTCCGACTTGAACGGGGAGGCGAACGCCTTGTCCCAGTTCATGATCGAGGTCAGCACCGGCAGGTTCGAGGTCTCCAGCGTGTGGAGGCCCGGCCCGAACACGTCGGCGACCCGGCCCTCGTTGATGAAGGCGGCCATCTGGCCCTCGCGGACCGTCAGCTGCGCGCCGTTCTGGATTTCCTTGTCCGCCATCGGATAACGGATGGCGAGCACGCCCGGCTCGTCCGTCCAGTCGATGACGTCGACGAATTGCTTTCTGATCCAGTCGAGAACCACGGCACGTCCCTCCGCTGTGAGGGCGCGATCCTAGCGGGAATCCCTCACCCGGAACAGGGCCATCGGAACGGCGCGGCGGCGCTCGGCATGAGACGTCACGCCCGTTGGCGATGCCGTGCCACCTTCTCGCGATTGCCGCACAGGTTCATGCTGCACCAACGGCGCTGGTTGCCCTTCGACGTATCGGTGAACAGCCAGCCGCATCGCGGACAGGCGCGCAGGCGCGCCGGTGGCAGGCGATAAAGGGCATCGAGCGCCAGGGCCGCCAGCAACGCCGGCACGTCATGGGCACCGAAATCAGGTGCAAGAGCGACACGGGCCGGCATCGCCTCCCAGGCCAGTGCACGACTGGCGAACCCGACACCGGCCGTGCTGAGCAGGCCTCCCACGGCCTTCGAGTCGGGCGACCGGCCGCCCGCAACCGCATCGAACACATTGAAGGCGGCATCGCGGACCAGCCAGACCGTCCGCAGGGGTTCCGGGTCAAGCGACGCAACGTCCGCCGCCTGCTCATCCCGGACGAGCTTCTGCGACCGAAGCCACGCCGCGAGCTCCTGACCGGTCTTGAGCAGCTCATTGTCGACCGGCGGGTCGTGTCGATCATAGACCGTGTTCACCAGATCGAGCGCCGGGTGCCCGCCGATGAAATGCCCCATCGTCCAGGGCGACACAGGCCTAACCATCGGAACCTAACCTGACCAAGCGCATTGAGCATCGCGAGCGTGTAACCGGTAAAGCATGTTAGCCGGTTGTGATGCCAGCGTCAAAAGATCCACGAGAGACCGCGCTGCCGAGGCATGCTGAAGAAGAAGGATGACCATGCTGAGCGTTCAGAAAACCAGACATCACACCGTCGACGTGGATAGAGTGAATCTGTTCTATCGCGAGGCGGGGCGGCGCGACGCGCCCGGCGTGCTGCTTCTCCATGGCCAGCCCAGCTCATCGTACAGCTTCCGCGAGGTCATCAGCCCCTTGGCCGAGGTGGCGCGGGTCGTCGCGCCAGACCTGCCCGGGTTCGGCTTCACGGAGGCACCCGACGACTACGAATACACGTTCGACGCCATGACGCGGACGGTCGATGCCTTGACCCGGAAGATCGGGCTCGAGCGGTTCTTCCTCTACGTCCACGATTTCGGGGCGCCCGTCGCCTATTATCTGGCACTGGCGCGTCCGGACCGTGTGCTGGGGCTGATCATCCAGAACGGCAATGCCCACGAGGAAGGCCTTGGCCCGGACTGGGTCGCGAACAAGGCCTACTGGGCGGACCCCAGCCCGGAGAACCGCGCGAAGCTCCCCGAATGGCTGAATTTCGAGGGTGTGCGGCACACCTATGTCGGCGACATCCCGGATCGGCTCAAGCCGCAGTTCCCGCCGGAAGGTTGGCACCTCGACTGGGAACGGATGCGCCGGCCGGGCCTCGTCGAGATCCAGTTCCGCATCTTCGCCGACTATGGCCGATATGTCGCCCGGTTCCCCGAGATCTCGGCCTATCATCGCGAACATCGGCCGCCCGCCTTGATGCTATGGGGTCGACACGACCCCTATTTCGAGATTGAGGAGGTGCTCGCCTATGCCCGCGAACTCGACCGACTCGACATGCACATCTACGACGGCGCGCACCTCCTGCTCGAGACGCACCATCAGGAGTGCGCCGCGCTGATGCGCGAGTTCATCTTGAACGTCCAGGCCGGAATGGATGCGTAGCGCCACGAACGACGCTGGCGCAGTCTGGACCACCTCGCACGAGATACGGCGGCAGACGGCGGTATTTGGCGCGCCCGGAAGGATTCGAACCTCCGGCCCCCAGATTCGTAGTCTGGTGCTCTATCCAGCTGAGCTACGGGCGCGCGGGAAGCGGCGGCATAGGCAGACAATCCGCGCGACGCAAGCCCGAATGCGCGACCTTCGGCCCATCGAAGAGGAACACCCGTTGCCCCCGCGCGCGCGTCATCATAGGAGCAGGCATGGCTTTGCGCTTGCCGATCATCCCGCTCGCCGGTTCGGCGCTGGTGCTGGGCGGCTGCGTGTCGCAGGGCACCTATCCGTCGCTCGCGCCGCGACCGGGCGAGCGCGAGATTTCCATCGCCGAGCCGGTGCGGCCGAGCGCCGACGTGCCCGGCGACGCGGCCTTGCGACAGCGCGTCGCAGCGCTGCAGGCGCAGGCTGCGGCGGGTCAGCGTGCCTTTGAGGGCGCGTACGGCGCGGCCGCCGCCGCAGTCAACCGCGCAGGGGCACCGGAGTCCGAATCCTGGATCGTCGCGCAGGAGGCACTATCGCGCCTCGAAGCGGCCCGCGGTGCAACGCCCGAGGCGCTGGCCGCATTGGACCGCCTTCAAACCGACCGGACCGATCAGCCGACCAGCACCGACGATTTCGCCCTGATCGGCGCAGCGATCGCTGAAACCACGCGCCTGGCCGAGGCGCAGGAGGTTCGAATCGCCGGGCTGCGGCGCCGGATCGGAGGCTGACCGTCCGATCGGCCGAAGAAGGTGAGGCTGATTTCGAGATGGTCGCTGGCGACGGGGTCAGGCGGCTTCGGCGAACTCGACGGGGCGGCGGGTGGTCCGGAACAGGCCGGCGCCGAGCGTCATCTTCTCGACCAGCGGCAGCGCCGTGCCGCAGAAGCCGCATTCGGCGGACAGACGCCCGATATACCAGTGCGAGCGGCCGCAGCCGGGGCAGTGGTTTACCTCGTTCTCGCGATAGACGACATGATAGCCGCGCAGCGACGGATCGCTGAGGTGGCCCGTGCCGCGCTTGCCGAAGATCGAGACCGACATTTTCCTTACTCCCTTTTCGCCGCTCCGATGAGCTGCGATGAAGCGTTGTTTTCCATAGATGAGTTGAACGCCAGCTGACTGACAAGGTTCCCTCCCGTTCAGCTTTGGCAAAGTCCGTTGCGGCGGCCGGCGCACCGTTCTACGCCAGTGCATCACCACGTTCGGGAAAGTTTTCGCGCCCTATGAAGTCCAGGATCCTGCTCGCCGGCCTCGGCGCCCTCTCGCTCTCGTCGTCGGCGCTTGCCCAGGCGCCGGCCGCCGCGCCGGACTTCTCGGCCGAGGCGTTCCGCGCCCATGTCGCCTTCCTCGCCGACGACCTGCTGGAAGGGCGCGAGGCGGGAACGCGCGGCTATGACCTCGCGGCGCGCTATGTGGCGGCGCAGTTCGCGGCGCTGGGCCTGCAGCCGGCCGCGAACGGCAACTGGTACCAGCGAGTCGAGTTCCTGCGCTTCACCCCAACCGGCACGCCGCAACTCACCATCGGTGGCCGGAGCTTCGCGCAGGGGGAGGAGGTCGTGTTCCGGGCGAGCCCGAGCACCGAGGCGCTGGCGCTCGACGCCGGGCTGGTCTTCGCCGGCTACGGGATCGACGCGCCGCCGCAGGGCTTCGACGATTATGCCGGGCTCGACGTCCGGGGGAAGGTGGTCGTGATCATCGCCGGTTCGCCGAACGGCACGCCGAGCGACGTTGCCGCCCATCTCAATTCGGCGAAGGCGCGGATGGCGGCGGCGCGCGGCGCGATCGGGATGATCGTCGTCCGCAGCCGCGCCGAGGCCGAGGCGACCCCCTGGAACCGGCTCGTGACCGGCGCGCGTCGTCCCGGGACGACCTGGATTGGACGCGACGGTCAGCCCTTCGACGGGAGCGGCCTGCGCTTCACCGCCTATGCCGACGGCGCCGCGGCCGCGGCCCTGTTTCAGGGGTCGCGCCGCTCACTCGACCAGGTGCTGAACGAGGCGGCCCGCCGCGGCGCCCGGCCACGCGGTTTCGCGCTCACCCGGACGGCGCGGGTCGAGCGGCCGGCGGCGGAGACCTCGCGCTTCGCCAGCGAGAATGTCGTCGCATTGCTGCCGGGCACCGATCCGGCGCTCGCCGACGAATATGTGCTGCTGATGGCGCATCTCGACGGGCTCGGCGTTCGCGAGGCGGAAGCGGGCGACACCGCCAATGCCGACCGCATCCGCAACGGCGCGATGGACAATGCGACCGGCATCGCGACCCTGATCGAGGTCGCCCGGGCGATGTCGCAGCCGGGCAATCGTCCACGCAGGCCGGTGCTGATCGCGGCGGTGACCGCAGAGGAGAAGGGCCTGCTCGGTGCCGAGTTCCTGTCGCGCAACCCGATCGTCGACGGTCGCATCGTCGGCCTGGTCAATCTCGACATGCCGGTGCTGACCTACGACTTCCAGGACGTGATCGCCTTCGGCGCCGAGCATTCGACGCTGGGGCCGATCGTCCGGCGCGCCGCCGCACGGATGAACGTCGTGCTGGCCGGCGACCCGCTGCCGCAGGAAAGCCTGTTCGTCCGCTCGGACCACTACAAGTTCGTGCTGGAAGGGGTGCCGTCGGTCTTCCTGATGACCGGTTTCGGCGGCGCGGGGCAGGAACGGTTCACCAGCTTCCTGCGCACCTTCTACCACAGCCCGGAGGACGACATCGCCCTCCCCTTCAACTGGGCCGCCGGCGCGAAGTTCGCGCAGCTCAACTATCTGATCGCCCGCGAGATCGCCGACGGCGCGGAGGCGCCGCGCTGGTATGCCGACAGCTTCTTCGGAACGACGCTGGCGCGCGATCAGCAGCTGGCGCAGCGCCCGGCAGCGACCGCCGATCGCGGCGGAACGCGTTAGAATATGGGCACCTAAGCTAGCCTCGTCATTGCGAGCGTAGCAAAGCAATCCAGTGCGGCGTCCGAAGCAGACTAGATTGCTTCGTCGCTTCGCTCCTCGCAATGACGAGGTGCTTCAGATCGACTGACCGCCCGCTAGGCGGCGGCGCGGCGGGCGGCCCAATCCTCCCGCACCCGGGTCAACGTGGTGAAACGGCCGCCCATCGCGTCGCGGAAGAAGGTGAGGACCGTCTCGATGTCGGCGAGGAAGCGGGCGAGGTCGGCCGCGTCGCGGACATAGGAGGTGTGGCCCGGCTCGAGGCTCGGACTGTGATAGGTCAGGCTGAAGGTGCGGTGGCCGCGTGCGTGCATCGCCGCAATCAGGCGGCATTGTTCGTCGGCCGAGGTGCCTTCGGGCGTGAGGCGGGAGCGCGCCACCAGGCCGGCGCGGGACAGCGCACCCGGAACGTGCAGCCGGGCGGCGCGACGGTCGTCGAACAGTCGGTCGAACCTGCCGCCGAACCGTGCGAGCGCGCCGAGATGTCCGATGGTCAGCGGCACCTCCAGCAGGCCCGCCGCCTCGTCGAGCCAGTGCGGCGCATCGGGGGCATGACGGAAGTCCGGGCCGCTCTTGTCGCGGAAACTGGTATGCGGGGTGATGCTGCAATCGATCTGGTAGCCGAGATCGACGAGCACCCGCTGCGTGTTCGCGCCGAAACCGTAGCGACCGGCCTTGAACATCTTCGGGCGCGCGCCGAATGCCGTTTCGATCGCCGCGGTAATCGTCTCGATCTTGGCGCGTTCGAGCTCGGGCGGCAGGTTGCAATGGAAGGAGTTGCGCTCGTTCACCTCCTCGATATGCGGCGGCGTCACCCAGGGATGGAGATGGGCGCCGATCTCCGCCTTGCCGGCGTCGGCCAGCCTCTTGAGGAACGCGACGGCGGCGGGATCCGTCGCCACCGGATAGTCCACCACATAGGTCGGGACGACGCCGAAGCGGTCGTAGATCTCGTGCGCCCGTGCCTGGGCGGGAATGCTGCGCGTCGTCGTCGCGTCACGCGAGAAGGGCGCGTTCCAGTCGAACTCCTCCTCGGTGTCGACGACGACGAGCAGCTCGGGCGCGCTCACCCTGCGCGCCCCGTCATCCGCCGCGCCTTGTCGATGACGCGATAGCCCAGCGACTTCGCGTGGTTCTGGTGCGGATAGCGCCGGGGTGCGGCCGGATCTATCCCGGCCTTGCGCAGCACCGCGTTCATCCGGCGCGCATATTCCTCGCGATAGCTCCAGTCCGAACGCCAGGTGATCGAGAAGGAGATCGACACTTCCGGGCCGTTCTGGACCCAGTGCGGCGCCTTGACCGGCACATAGACCGCCCTGCCGGGGGTCAGGTGGAAGGGCTGCCCCTTGGCGGCGAATTCGTCGCGCCAGGCGAGGTTGCGATGGCCGCCATTGTGGAACGCTTCGTGCTGCGCGCCGTCGGCCAGCGCCTCGTCGGCGGCGGGGAAGACGGTCATCATCTTGCGGCCGCGGATCTGGAGCAGGATGTTGTGCTCAGGATCGAAATGGAAGGGCGTCACCGCGTCGGGCGAGGAGATGAAGATGAAGGCCTCCTGCTTCAGCATCGCCCCCGTCGTCGGCCGCACGTCGTCCGTGAGCTCGGCCAGCGTCTCGGCGAGCAGCGCGCGATAGAGCGGGTCCTGCTCGACGAACTTCAGCACCATCCAGGAGCCGTTCTCCTCGATCGAACGGATCGTCTCTTCGATAGAGAGGCCGTTGGCCGGCGTGTCGCCGGGATCGATGCCGACGGGAATGTCGCCGCGATTATATTCGGCATCGACCGGGCGAATGCGTCGGGCGAGCGCCGCCAGCGCGTCGAGCTTCAGCAAGGGATGGTCGGCGAGGCCGTGGTCGAGCCGGGTCGGCCGCTCCGGATAGGCGGCGGCGAAGTCGGCATGGGCCTTGGCGTCGAAGACGGTCATCGGGCTTTCCCCATCAGGCAGCGGAGCGCGGTCCAGCCGATCTCGGCCGTGCGGGCGGCGGCATAGGTGGCGCTGCGGCGGGCGCCGGCGAGGCGGACGGTGACGCGCACCATATGGCGGCGCCCGGTCCACAGGCTGTCGATCATCGGATGGTCCTCGACCGCGCAGCTGTCCATCCAGGCGATATCGGGGCGATCGAGGATGTCGAGATTCTCGAGCTGGATCAGCACGCCGGGCGAGAAGCGGGCGTACGCCTCGTCGAACGCGGTCTTGAACGAGAAGCTGCCGGGCGGGGTCAGGAAGTTGACCAGCATGGCGATCGGCCGATCGTCGAGGTCGAGGCGAAGGAACTGCAGCCGGCCTGCCTCCCATGCACCGGCAAGGGCGGTGAAGAAGAAGCTTTCCGTCTCGGGGGTGGAGGCGAGCGCGCTTCCAGCCTGGCCCTTCCAGCCCGCCTTTTCGAGTGCGAGGAAGGCGTCCGCCCAGGCGTGCAGATCGGCGCCCTCCTCCAGCCGGCGGACACGCACCTTGCCCAGCTCGCCGAGCCGATTCTGGAGGCGGCGGATTTCCTTGCGCTTCTTTGGGCGGACCGCCTGCTTATAATACGCGTCGGGCGAGAGATCGCTCTCCAGAAATGCCCGGGTTTCGCGATGCACGATCGTGCCGGGCCGGACGTCGAGCAATGCCCGATGCACCGGTCCCTCCTCGACGACGCCGCGCAGGTGGAAGAAGCCGGTCGCCCAATCGGCACCGTCGAGCAGCTCGAAGACAGCAGTCCAGAATGCCCGCCCTTGGCCGGCGCGGACCAGCGGGGTGCCGAGGAACATCTGATGGTGGCACCAATTCTGGAGGAAGCGGACCGGCATGCGGCCGTAGCGATGCTCGATCGCGACCGGCATCATGCCGATCAGCGCGTTGCCGCTCCGCACCTCGATCAGCCGCACGTCGCGCGTCGCGCCGAAGGCGGCGAGCGAGGCGGCGACGAACCACGGCTCCGCAAAGGCGTTGGGTTCGGCCGCGTCGGCGGCGAGCGCCATCCATTCGGCGGCGAGCTCGGGATCGATCGTGTCGCGAACCCGCGCCCCTAGCCCATCAGGCGCAGCGTCGAGTCGGACAGGCGCCGTGCCTGCCCGGTCCGTCGGCGTCGCGATCTGTCCGGCCGGATGCATGGCTTCCGCCTAGCGCGCGGTGGTAAAGGAAAGATGGCCTGTTTTGACCGCGTCCCGTTGCGGGACAGGCTGGCGACGATCTCTTACGCCTGGGCAAGCGGCGGCGCTGTGGCCGTCGCCAGCTGATGGTCGCGATACTGCTCGCGCAACGCCGTCTTGAGCAGCTTGCCGGTCGCGGTGTGCGGCAGGCTCTCGACGAACAGGATCTCGTCGGGCAGCCACCATTTGGCGACATGGTTGGCGAGATGCGTTTGGATGTCGTCGGCGGTGACCTCCGACCCCTCCTTGCGGACGACCAGCAGCAACGGCCTCTCGTCCCATTTGGGATGCCTGACCCCGATCGCGGCCGCTTCGGCGACGCCCGCGCAGCCGACCGCGGCGTTTTCGAGCTCGACGGAGCTGATCCATTCGCCGCCCGACTTGATCACGTCCTTGGATCGGTCGGTGATCTGCATCGTGCCGCAGGGATGGAGCACGGCGACGTCACCGGTATCGAACCAGGCGTCGCGATCGATGCAGTCGCCAGCCGCGTCCTGGAAATAGCGCTTGATGACCCAGGGCCCGCGGATCTGGAGGCGGCCCGAGCTGACGCCGTCGCGCGGCTGGACCTCGTCATCGTCGTTGACGACGCGCAGCTCCACGCCGAACGGCACCCGCCCCTGTTTGCAGACGAGGTCGACCTGCGCGTCGAAGTCCAGCTCGTCCCAATGGGCGGGCGGCGAGCCGATCGTGCCGATCGGCGAGGTCTCGGTCATGCCCCAGGCGTGGCCGACGCGGATGCCCATCCTCATCAGCCGCTCGATCATCGCGCGCGGCGCGGCCGAGCCGCCGATGGTGACGATCTTCAGATGCTCCGGCTTCTTTCCGGTCGCGTCCATATACTGGAACATGGCGAGCCAGACGGTGGGGACGCCGGCCGAATGGGTGACCTTCTCCTCGTTCATCAACGTGCAGAGCACGGTCGGATCGTTGACCGCCGAATAGACGAGCTTGAGGCCCGCAATGGCGCTGGCGAACGGCAGGCCCCAGGCGGCGGCATGGAACATCGGCACGATCGGCAGCGCGACCGACGAGGTCGACAGATCGAAGCAGGCCGGCGAGATTTCGGTCAGCGCGTGGATGACGGACGAGCGATGCTCGTAGAGAACGCCCTTCGGATTGCCGGTGGTGCCGGAGGTGTAGCAGAGCATGCACGGCTCGCGCTCCGGTCCCTCGACCCAGGCATAGTTCCCGTCCTCCCGGGCGATCATCTCCTCGAATTGGCGATCGTCGAAACAGACATAATGTTCGATGCTCGTCCACTGGGTCCTCAGGCGATCGACGATCGGCTGGAAGACCTTGTCGTAGAGGAGGACCTTATCCTCGGCATGGTTGGCGATGTAGACGAGCTGCTCGTCGAACAGGCGCGGGTTGATCGTGTGGATGACCCCGCCCATGCCGATCGCGCCGTACCAGGCGACGAGGTGGCGGCTATGGTTCATCGCGAGGGTCGCGACGCGGTCGCCGCGCTTCACCCTCAGCTTCTCCAGGGCCTGGGCGAGCTTGCGGGCGTCGCGGGCGATGCCGGCCCAGCTCGTGCGGGTGGTCGTGCCGTCCGCCCAGTAGCTGACGATCTCGCGCCCGCCATGCTCGCGCTCGGCATGGTCGATCAGGCGCGGGACACGCAGCTCATAGTCCTGCATCCCGCCAAACATGGCATCTCTCCCGCTTTATCTTCTTCGCGTCATTCCAGCGAAAGCTGGAATCTCATTGCCTTCTTGTCGAGAGGAAAAAGCAAGAGGGATTCCGGCTTCCGCCGGAATGACGGGTGGTCAGGACACCAGCGCAAGGCGGGGCGGTTCGGCGAGCGAGAGCTGCACCGCGCGGATGCCGGGGAGGCGCTCGATCCGGGCCGCGAGCTCGGCATCGACGGTAAGGTCGCGGCCGAGGATGACCTCAGCTATGCCGCCCTCGAACCGCGCCTTGAGGCGGACCTGGCCATTGCCGTTGCGGTCGCCCGCCAGCGCCTCGGCAAGGATGGGAAGCGCGGCGGGATCATCGACCTCGACCTCCAACTGGAGCCGCGTGCGCTTCGACAGGCTCTCGAAGCTCTGCAGACTGCGGATCGTCACACGCGGGGTTTCCTCGCCGGGGCGGCGGTCGAGCTCGACCCCGAGCAGCGCGCAGGTGCCGGCCTTGGCGGCGTTCGCGACCTGCTCGGCGACCATGTCGTCGAAGATCGTCGCCTCGAACTGGCCGGAGGAATCGGAGAGCGTCGCCATCATGTAGCGGCGGCCCCTCGCGGAGGTGCGCCAGCGCGTGTCCTCGACGAGCGCGGCCATGGTCGCGCCGGTGCGGCTGCCGTCGGCCGGCGCGGGCATCGCGGCAATGTCCCCGAAGCTGCGCGCACCATTGGCGGCAGCGATATGGCGGTAGTTGTCCACCGGATGAGCCGAGAAGTAGAAGCCGAAGCTCTCCTTTTCCGCCGCCATGGTCTGGGCGAGCGTCCAGGTCTCGCAGGTCGGCATGCGAATCGGCGCGACATTGGCCGCGCCCTCGCCGAACAGCCCCCCCTGCCCGCTCGTCCGTGCCTCCGCGGCGCTGTTGGCGGCGGCGAGGATCGTCTCGGCGGCGGCGAAGGCCGACCAGCGCTCGGCAAGGCCGTCGAAGGCGCCGCCGCCGGCGAGGCTTTCGAGCTGGCGTCGGTTGAGCGCGCGCGGATCGATCCGCGCGGCGAAATCGTCGAGATCGCGGAACGGCCCGCCGGCGCGGCGCTCGGCGACAAGCTGCTCCATCGCCTTCTCGCCGACCCCCTTGAGCGCGCCGAGGGCATAGCGGACGGCGTGACCGTCCCCTGATGGCTCGACACTGAAGTCCGCCTCGCTGGCATTGATCGCGGGCGGCAGGCATTCGACCTCGAGGCGGCGCATGTCGTCGACGAAGATGGCGAGCTTGTCGGTCTGATGGATATCGAACGCCATCGATGCGGCGAAGAATTCGACCGGGTAATGGGCTTTCAGCCAGGCGGTCTGGTAGGCGACCAGCGCATAGGCGGCGGCGTGGCTCTTGTTGAAGCCGTAGCCGGCGAACTTGTCGATCAAATCGAACAGTTCGTTCGCTTTGGATTTGCCGATCTGGTTCGACGCGCAGCCGGTGACGAACCGCTCGCGCTGCGCATCCATCTCCGCCTTGATCTTCTTGCCCATCGCGCGGCGGAGCAGGTCGGCCTCGCCGAGGCTGTAGCCGGCCAACACCTTGGCCGCTTCCATCACCTGCTCCTGATAGACGAAGATGCCGTAGGTTTCCTTCAGCACCTCTTCGAGCAAGGGATGGGGATATTCGATCGCGGCGCGGCCGTTCTTGCGGTCGCCGAACATCGGAATGTTGTCCATCGGCCCCGGCCGGTAGAGCGAGACGAGCGCGATGATGTCGCCGAAGTTCGACGGCTTCACGGCGGCGAGCGTGCGGCGCATGCCTTCAGATTCCAGCTGGAACACGCCCACCGTGTCGGCCCGCTGGAGCAGCGCGTAGACCGCCGGATCGTTCCACGGCATCAGCCGGTCGAGATCGATCGCAACACCCCGCTTCGCCAGCAACTCGACCGCCTTGCGCAGCACCGAGAGCGTCTTGAGGCCGAGGAAATCGAACTTCACCAGCCCCGCCGCCTCGACATATTTCATATCGAACTGGGTGACCGGCATGTCCGAGCGTGGATCGCGGTAGAGCGGGACCAGCTGGTCGAGCGGCCGATCGCCGATCACCACGCCGGCGGCATGGGTCGAGCTGTGCCGCGGCAGGCCCTCCAGCTCCTTGGCGAGATCGAACAGGCGGCGGACGTCGACGTCGTTGGCATATTCGGCAGCGAGCTCGCTGACGCCGTTCAACGCCCGCTCCAGCGTCCACGGGTCGGTCGGGTGGTTGGGCACCAGCTTGGCGAGCCGGTCGACCTGGCCATAGGGCATCTGGAGGACGCGGCCGGTGTCCTTGAGGACGGCGCGGGCCTTCAGCTTTCCGAAGGTGATGATCTGCGCGACCTTGTCGGCGCCGTAACGCTCCTGGACGTAACGAATCACCTCGCCGCGCCGGGTTTCGCAGAAGTCGATGTCGAAGTCCGGCATCGACACGCGCTCGGGATTGAGGAAGCGCTCGAACAGCAGGCCGAGCTTCAGCGGGTCGAGATCGGTGATGGTGAGCGCCCAGGCGACCACCGAACCGGCGCCCGAGCCGCGGCCCGGACCCACGGGAATCCCCTGCTCCTTTGCCCACTTGATGAAGTCGGCAACGATCAGGAAGTAGCCCGGGAACCCCATGCCGGCGATGACGTCGGTCTCGTAGGCGAGCCGGTCGAAATAGGCCTGCCGATCGGCGTCCGTAAGGTCGTCGTAGACGGCGAGCCGCGCCTCCAGGCCTTCGCGGGCATCGCGGCGGAGCTGTTCGGCCTCGGCATCGGTATCGCCGGCGATGCTGGGCAGGATCGGCTTGCGCTTGGGCGCGCCGACGGCGCAGCGCCGCGCGATCACGGCGGTATTGGCGATCGCCTCGGGCAGGTCGGCGAACAGCGCCCGCATCTCGGCGGCCGGCTTCATCCAGGTCTCGGGCGAGGAACGATTGCGGTCGTCGCGCGCCACCTGGCTCGATTGCGCGATGCACAGCATCGCGTCGTGGGCGCCGTGGAAGGCCGCCTCGACATAGGCCGCCGGATTGGTCGCCGCCAGCGGCAGGTCGCGCGCATAGGCAAGCTCGATCAGCGCCGCCTCGGCCGCCTGCTCGACCGGATCGCCGCGCCGGCTGAGCTCGATATAGAGCCGCCCGGGGAACAGCGCCTCGAGCTGCGCCGCGATCGCCTTGGCGGGTTCGTCCAGGCCCTCAGCGAACAGCCGGGCGAGCGCCCCCTCCCCACCTCCGGTCAGCGCGATCAGGCCGTCGGTGCGCCCGGTCAGCGCCTCGAACGGCACATGCGCGTCCTGTTCGACCGGTCGATCGAGATGCGCGGCCGAGACGAGCGCGCAGAGATTGGCGTAGCCGGCCTCGTCCTGCGCATAGAGCGCCAGCCAGTCGATGACCGCCGGCTTGCCTTGCGGCGTGCCGGGGCGGGCCACGCCGAGCAGCGTCCCGATAATCGGCTGGACGCCCTCGCCGATGCAGGCCTCGGTGAACGGCATGGCGGCATAAAGCCCGTTGCGGTCAACGAGGGCGGCCGCAGGAAAGTCCAGCTTCTTCGCCTGCTTGGCGATCGCCTTGGGATCGATCGCCCCTTCGAGCATCGTGTAGCAGGAGAAGTTGCGCAGCGGGACGTAAGGCGCGGACGACATGCCCTTTTATGGGCGCTTGGGACGCGGAGGGAAACCCGTGCGCGCGCCTTGTCCACAGGAAATCACGAGCCCGGCTGTGCCGGCGCCGGCGAGGCCGAGGGCCGATAGGTGAAATCGAAGCTCGGCGCCCAGGTCGCCCCGCCATCGGTCGAGACCTGTCCGTGCTGACGCACCGCGCCGTTCGCTTCCCTTGTGTAGCGCATGCGCATCAGCCCGTCTTGTCCCGGCGCGACCACGCCGCGCCAGTTGCCGGTCAGCTCCATCGCATCGCCGGCCATGCCACCGGTGAACTCGACCCAGCCGCCGCTCGAATCGACCCAGGTCTGGCGCCACCGACCGGTGTCGGGTCGCCAGGCGCTGAAGCTGCCGCCTTCCTGCCCTGGCAACGGCATCCAGTTCTCGCGGATGGCGCAGCCCGCATAGCGGCGCTCGATCAGGCTGTGCGCCACCAGCCGCTCGGTGCCGGTCTGATAGACGTCCCAGTAACCGACCCAGAAATCGAACTGGCGATGCTCGGGTGTGACGCAGGCCGGTGGCGAGGGCGTCGCCGGCTGGGCAGTCTGCAAGGCGGCAAGGGCAATGGCGACGAGCACGGGAGAACCTCCCTTCAGCGAGCCACCGCACTCAACCTCCGCCGAAAGCCTGCGACGCGCAAGCCCGATCTGCTAGCGCGGCACCACCGGTAGCTCGATGTAGGAGACGTTCTCGCCGGCATGATGGATCACATTGTCCGCCACGACGCCGGTACGCTCGCTCTCGTTCGGCCCGCCGGTGTTGAGGTTGCGGACGAACTTGGGGAAGTTGGACGAGGTCACCTCGATGCGGATGCGGTGGCCGACGCCGAAGCGGATGCCGGTCGCCATCGGGGTCGGCTGGATGCGGTAGACGCCGCCGGGCTCCATGAAGACCGGCCGCTCGTAGCCGTCGCGGTAGCGGGCGCGGATGATCGTGTCGCCGATGATCCAGGCGGTGCCGTCCGGCGCGACGTCGACCAGCTTCACCGCGAAGTCGGTGTCGCGGGCGCTGGAGGAGACGCTGAGCAGCGCGTTGACGAAGCCGCTCACCTCGATCGGCTCGGTCAGGGGCTCACTCGTGTAGACGAGCACGTCGTCCCGCGCCTCGATCTGGCGCTGGTCGTAGGCGCCGGGGATGACGAGGCCGCCATTGCAGCAATCGCCGCCGCCGATCGTCTGGACCGGGTTCATCGGATCGTAGCGGTAGCGATCCGAAGCCTCGCCTGCCGGCGGCGCCTCGGCCGCCAAGCGGCCGTCGCCGTTGAGGCTGTTCGCGTTGCCGCCGCTGCGCAGATAGAAGCGCATCGTCTCGGTGCCGCGCGGCGGCCAGTCCGCCGCCGAGCGCCAGCGATTCTCGCCCATCACGAAATAGCGGACATGCGGGGTCGAGGCCGGGAAGGCGCTCCGGTCGTTCTTCAGCCAGCGGTCGAACCAGCCGAAAATCTGGCCGTCGACGTCGAAGCTGGTGTCGCCCATCGCCCGCTCGCCGACCACCGTGTCCGGGCCGAGCCGGTTGTACTGGCAATGCGGGGTCGGCGCGATCACGACATATTGGTTGGCGCTCGCCTCGCGGTCCGAATTGGCGCGGCGGGCATGGTTGAACAGCTCGAGATTGGGGCCGATCGAGACGTCGTACCAAGAGTTGAACCAGAGCGCCGGCACGCCCCAGCCCATGTCGTCATGATAGAGCCCGCTTTGCCGCCAGGCCGGATCGGCCGGCGTGCGGGCGATGAACTGCTCGAAGGTCGCCGGCGGCTCGCCGAGATCGGAGAGGATTTCGCTGACCGGCAGGTGGCGGATCTGCCGCTGCCAGTTCACGTCGGGCTTCGACGCGTTGAGATCGTTGTAGCGGGCGATGCGGGCGCGGGTCGGCTGGTCGAGACCGGAAGGGAGCTGGGCGCGCAGCGGATTGTCGACGCCGTAGAGCCAGACGAAGAACAGGGTGCGCGGGACGCCGCCCGTGTACCAGTTGCCCTGCTCGTGGAAGCGGCCGACCGTGCCGATGCCGGCGCCCGAGGCCATCGGCACCATCGCCGCGTGGGCCGGATGGTTCTGCGCGGCCAGCGCCAGCTGCCATTCCGCCGAAGAGGAACAGCCGAGCGTGCCGACCCGGCCGTTCGACCAGCCCTGGTCGGCGATCCAAGTCAGCGCGTCATAGCCGTCGGTCTGGGGATGGCCGAGGATCTCGAACGTGCCTTCGGAGAAATAGCGGCCGCGCTCGTTCTGGACGATGAAGGCATAGCCGCGGCGCGCCGCCTCCAGCGCATATCGCAGCGTCGAGCCGCGCAGGCGATGCTCGTTGTAGGGCGTTCGCCAGAAGATGGTCGGCAGCCGCCCCTCGGCCTCGCGCGGGCGGTAGATGTTGGTCGAGAGGCCGACGCCGTCGCGCATCGGCACCAGCACCGCCTCCTCCGAGGTTGCGATCCGGTCCAGCTGCTGGCGCAGGGCATCGTCGGCGGTTTCGGGCTGGCGCTGGGCGGCGGCGGGGACGGCGAGCAGCAGCGCCGCGATGACGAGCAGGCGTTTCACGAACGATCCTCCCTGTTTGGGAGCAATGTAGCCCGCCGCCGTGGGGCGGCGTCAAGCTCAGGTGAGCACACCGTCGTGCAGTCGCAGCACCCGGTCCATCTTGGCCGCGATCCGCTCGTTATGGGTCGCGACCAGCGCCGCGCTGCCTTCCTCGCGGACGAGCCGGAGGAACTCCGCGAACACGATGTCGGCGGTCGCCTCGTCGAGATTGCCGGTGGGCTCGTCGGCAAGGACCAGCGTCGGACGATTGGCCAGCGCGCGGGCAACGGCGACGCGCTGCTGCTCGCCACCGGAAAGCTTGGACGGGCGATGGGTCAGTCGCTCGGCGAGACCGAGCGCGCCGAGCAGCGATTCGGCGCGCTCTTCCGCCTCGGCGCGGGTGGCGCCGCGCACGAGCTGCGGCAGGACGACATTCTCGATCGCGTTGAAGTCCGGCAGCAGGTGATGAAACTGGTAGACGAAGCCCAGCGCGTCGCGCCGGACGCGCGTGCGGTCGCCGTCGTCGAGCGTCGCGACCTCCTCGCCGGCGATTTGGATCGAGCCCTCGAAACCACCTTCGAGCAGGCCGACGGCCTGCAACAAGGTCGATTTGCCCGAGCCGGAAGGCCCGAGCAGGGCGACGATCTCCCCGGCCCCGACATGCAGGTCGACGCCGCGCAGCACGTCGATCACCACCCCGGCCTGCTTGAAGCTGCGCTTCAGGCCGCGGACCGAAAGGACGTCACTCATAGCGCAGCACCTGCACCGGATCGGTGCTCGCCGCCTTCCACGCGGGATAGAGCGTGGCGAGGAAACTCAGGACCAGCGCCATGAGGACGATCGCGGCGACCTCGAACGGATCGGTCTTGGCCGGCAGCTCGGTCAGAAAGCGGATCGAGGGGTCCCAGAGATTCTGGCCGGTAACGGTCTGGACGAAGCGGACGACACCCTGCCGGTAGTAGAGGAAGATCGCGCCGAGGATCATGCCGGCCAGGATGCCGAGCACGCCGATTGTCACGCCCACCGTCATGAACACCCGCATCAGCCCGGCGCGGCTCGCGCCCATGGTGCGCAGGATCGCGATGTCGCGGGTCTTGGCGCGGACCAGCATGATGAGGGACGAAAGGATGTTGAACACCGCGACCAGCACGATGATCGAGAGCACGACGAACATCGCGACGCGCTCGACCTGCAATGCCTCGAACAGGGCCGAATTCATCGAACGCCAGTCATTCACTACCGCTCGGCCCGCGACCGCTTGGGCGACCGGTGCGAGGATGTCCTGCACCCGGTCGGGATCAGTGGTCTCCACCTCGATCATGCCGATGGCATCGCCCATCAGCAGGAAGTTCTGCGCCTCCGCCATCGGCATCACCACGAAGGCGCGATCGAAATCGTAGAGGCCGACCTCGAAGATCGCGGCGACGCGATAGTCGACGATGCGCGGCACCGTGCCGAACGGCGTCGAGCGGCCCTGCGGGCTGATGATCGTGATCGATTCGCCGACGCTGAGGCCGAGCAGTTCGGCGAGCCGCGAGCCGATCGCGACATTCTCAGTGCCTTCGCGGACCTCGGCCATCGATCCGGCGACAACGTTGCGATTGAGCGTCTGGTTGTGGGCGATCTCATCCGGCGTGACGCCGCGCAGCAGGATCGCCTCGACCCGGCCGGAATTGCTCGCCATCAACGGCTGCTCGATGAGCGCGGTGGCGGAGGTGACGCCCGGCGTGCGCTGCGCCTCCTCGAGGATCGGCCGCCAGTTCTCGAGCCGGCCGCCATAGCCCTGGATCACCGCATGGCCGTTGAGGCCGACCACCTTGTCGAACAGCTCGGCGCGAAAGCCGTTCATCACGCTCATCACGATGATCAGCGCGGCGACGCCGAGCATCACCGCGACCAGGCTGATCGAGGCGACGAGGAAGATGAAGCCCTCGCCCTTGCCCGGCATCAGGTAGCGCCGGGCGATCATCCGCTCGTAGCGGGAGAGGATCATGCGATCTCGCCCGTCATTCCAGCGAAAGCTGGAATCTCATTGCCTTGCAACAGCCGGGGAAGAAAAAGAGAGATTCCAGCTTTCGCTGGAATGACGGATTTGCGACCTGTCATCCCGCCAACCTCGCCAGCGCGCTTTCGATGCTCACTTCCTCGCGCTCCCCGGTGGCGCGGCGCTTCAATTCGACCACGCCCTTCTCCAGTCCGCGCGGGCCGACGACGAGCTGCCAGGGCAGGCCGATCAGGTCCATGGTCGCGAACTTGGCGCCGCCACGCTCGTCGCGATCGTCGTAGAGAGTGTCCACGCCAGCCGCGGCGAGCTTGTCGTAAATATCGTCGGACGCCGCGGCGCAGGCCGCGTCGTCGGCGCGCATGTTGACCAGCCCGACCTTGTACGGCGCCACGCTCTCGGGCCAGATGATCCCAGCCTCGTCATGGCTCGCCTCGATGATCGCGCCCATCAGCCGCGAGACGCCAATGCCGTAGCTGCCCATGTGCGGATGGACCTGGCTGCCGTCGGCCGCCTGGACGGAAAAGCCCATCGACGCGCTGTACTTGGTGCCGAAGGCGAAGATATGGCCGACCTCGATGCCGCGGCGCCGGTGCAGGCGATCGGACGGGACCGGGCAGGTCTCGATCTTGGCATGCTCCTCCTCCTCCATCGCGTAGAGGCTGGTGAGCTTCGCGATCGTCGAGGCGTCGGCGGCGAGCAGCTCGTCACGCGATACGTCCTCCAACGCAGCGTCGTAGAAGACGGCGCTTTCGCCGGTGTCGGCGAGGATGTGGAATTCGTGGCTGAGGTTGCCGCCGATCGGCCCGGTCGGCGCGCGCACCGGCACCGCCTGGAGGCCGAGCCGCGCGAACGTACGCAGATACGCGACGAACATCGCCTCGTAGCTCCCGGTGAGCCCGGCCTCGTCGAGATCGAAGCTGTAGGCGTCCTTCATCAGGAACTCGCGGCCGCGCATCACGCCGAAGCGCGGGCGGACCTCGTCGCGGAACTTCCACTGGATGTGATAGAGCGTGCGCGGCAGGTCGCGATAGGATTTGACGGACCCCAAGAAGATCTGGGTAATCATCTCCTCGTTGGTCGGCCCGTAGAGCATCTCGGTGCCCTTGCGGTCCGGGAAGCGCAGCATTTCCGGGCCGTAGGCGTCGTAGCGGCCCGACTGGCGCCACAGGTCCGCCGACTGGATCGTCGGCATCAAGAGCTCGATCGCCCCGGCCCGGTCCTGCTCCTCGCGGACGATCTGCTCGATCTTCTTCAGCACCCGATACCCGAACGGCAGCCAGGCATAGATGCCGGCGGCGGTCTGGCGGATCAGGCCGGCGCGCAGCATCAGCTTGTGGCTGACGATCTGGGCGTCGGCGGGCGTTTCCCTGGTGACGGGCAGGAAATAGCGGGACAGGCGCATGGGGCTCGAACGGCTCCGCGGAGGAATGACCCGCGGACCTCTAGGGCCTGTACCCATAACCGGCAATGGTCGTGATCGTCTGGAGAGGTCCGCTGGCAAGGAGCGCAGCGCAGTCGCGTAGCTGACCGCTACGCGCAAGCAAGCGACGCCGCCAGCAGGCCT